>NZ_JADHDA010000001.1 GCF_015277735.1 Psychrobacter sp. NG254
CTCAGAAGTGAAACATCGTTGCGCCAATGGTAGTGTGGGTTCGCCCATGTGAGAGTAGGTCATCGTCAGCTCTCTATTCTAAAGTAAAAGCCCCCTTCGCTAACGCGGAGGGGGCTTTTCTTTTGTCTTCTAGTAGGCTGTTGATAAGTTGATAAAAAGCTTCCAACAATTAAGTTGGTAGCTTTTTTATAATAGTCTAAATAAAACTCTTTACACGAAAATATTGTGTACTATAAATTACGATATAAATTTATTATCGAATGTAAATACGTTGTGATGAATGGCTTCATTAGTCTTCTGTATATTAAATATTTTCTTATCTTCAGGTAGTCGTAATACCTTTGGCAATCGTGCTATTGCCATCTTTTCATTGGCAATGGCATAGTGACGATAGTGTTCATTTATTATTTCATTGCAGTCAAATTCTACATAAACAACATTATCACTATGTTTTTTAGCTAAATTTACTATGGACAGAAAAAACTCATTTTTCGCTTCATTCTTTGAGTGTTCTACATCTTCCAAAGTATAATTTGGTGGAAAACCAACCTTTATTCTTTGCCAAATATTACCATTTTCCTTAGTTTCGAAATAAATTTTTAATCTTTCTTGTAATTCATTTAACTTTATCAGGTTCTGTTCAGTACTATCGAAAGCTTTTTTAATAATTATAATTATTTCTTTAGAGGCATTAGTGAATTTTTTAACCTCAAAATTTTTATCTTCTAACGAATCGCAGATCGTATCTAGAAAGTATCTGAAGCTAATCAGTCTTGCAATCATAATTTCTACATTATAAGAGTATGTAGCGATAGGTCGTAATTGAAAATTTTGGAGATTATCTATAAGTTTATTAAAAATTTTAGCTAAGTAATAAAATAAATAATATCGATCATCACTATCAGTAATTGCATTTTTTATTATATTGGGTAGTTTATTCAAAATCGAAATTGTAATTTGTTGCTCATAATCGTTCATACGTTTGCTGATATGATATTCTGTATCTTCGCCGTCTTTTTTCAATTCTTTTTTTAGTAAGGGTATTATTTGTGTTTTACATAGGTGTTGTGCTTCCGCTATAAATTTAATAATTGTGTCCGATACTCCAGCATCCAAAGTATATAGTCGACTTATACAGTATTTAATATGTCGTCTGTAACGTTCTTCACTTATAAGCTCTTTTCTAATGACAACGTGTGTCAGATATACAAAGAGATCATTACTACCGCCATCTTCATGTAAAAAACGTTTAATAGAATAAGGATTTTGTCTTGATTTATCGGCAATGCCTATTAAGAACCAGTAGCGCTCACTCTCGATGACAAAGAACTTTTTACGCTTTGCCTCTTTTTTTATAATATTGGGTAAGTTGTTTTGTTCTTGAAAGTCTATATCAGTAGAATCCCAAGCGCGAAAGTCTCGCCCTTGGATCTTTTGCTTAATAAACACTTCTTTAAAGTATACTTTTACGATATCAGCATTTAAGTGCCTTATACCAGGTTGTACTATAAGGTTGACATTATCAATCCAAAATGCCAAATCGTATAAAAATGCATTTTTTATACTTTTACGGCTTCTTTGATCTAAAAGATGATCGCCTATATCGATACGATTAAGATAATCAATCATGGCCTCTACTTTATCAGCAAGTTCGATAGCATCATATGAATCTGGCTTAGACTCAATAAAATTCAGCATCTGTATAGCAATTGCTTTTAGCTCTCGATGACGAATCGCGGTTTTAGATAATAAACTTCTCAAATTATCTGGAACGATATAAGTAAAATTCGCGCTAATGTTCCTTTTTGATAATATTTTTTTATATACACTTTTACGACTGGGTATATCAAGCTGCGGCAAAATACTGATAAGGATAGTTTTCCAATCGCTACTTAATGCTGGGTCTATCGATTTTAATTGATAAACTTGGTATTCTGAGAGCTCATACACATGCATGTTACAACTTCCTTTACAGAACTAATGTTTGCAAAAATAGTCGTTATCTTAGCATTTATTAAATAATTATCAAAGCATCCTTATCTCTTACTCAGGCAGTCTAATAAATTAAGGCAGAAACCCATGACCACCTCAAAAGTAACCTACCAAGGCAATTTACGCACTCAAGCCGTCCATTTGCAGTCAAATAATCAAATCATTACCGATGCCCCTACGGACAATCACGGCAAGGGCGAAGCGTTTTCTCCTACTGATTTGCTAGCGACCAGTTTGGGCAGTTGCATCTTAACGATTATCGGTATCAAAGCCGAAGCGATGGACATCGATATCTCAGGTACTACCGCAGAAGTTACCAAAGTTATGGCTGCCAAACCAAGGCGGGTAAGTGAAATACATGTCGTGGTCAATTTTTCGAAGGCATTGGATGAGAGTACGTTAAAACGATTTTATAAAACTGCGTTGACGTGTCCAGTAGGCAATAGCTTAGATCCTGCTATTACTCAAAACTTAGTATTTAACAATGGCACAGACGCCTGATATGACTAATAAGACCTTACTCATCGTCGCTCATGCGCCATCGCCCAATACTCAGAAATTGGCGCAGGCAGCTTATGACGGTGCCAATCATCCTGATATAGATATCACTGTCATTTTGAAATCACCGCAGGACACACAGCCTGAAGATGTATTGGCTGCTGATGCGTTACTGCTAGGGACGACTGAAAATCTGGCGTATATGGCAGGGCTGACCAAGGACTTTTTTGATCGTTGCTATTACCCTGTGCTAGAAAAGAAGCAGGGTATGCCATTTGCGGTATATATTCGAGCAGGGCATGATGGTACGGGTACTAAGCGTGCGCTCAAAACCATTACCACGGGATTGCGCTGGTCATGGATTCAAGAGGCGCTGATACTACAAGGTGATTGGCAAGAGGGCTTTGCTGAGCAAGTAGAAGAGCTTGCTATGACCTTGGCTGCTGGGGTAGAGACAGGTATTTATTAGTGGCGCAATATTGAACAATGGATAAAGTAGGATTTGACAATGCTTATGAATCTATCGACATTAATGCTAAGACGATAATAGACGGTCTGGAGAGAGTAGTCATGCATGACGCTGATCTAAATAGTGATAATCTGAATAGTGAAATGGACATCGCTGCTTTGCCGTTTTCTCAAGCGTGTGAAAATAATAAACAGCCTATTCTAGAAGTACTTCAAACGGAGCTACAAGGCTGTAATCATGTATTAGAGATTGGCTCTGGAACAGGTCAGCATAGCGTTTACTTTGCGCCTCATTTGTCACATTTAAAATGGCAAACTAGCGATGTGATTAGTAATCACCGTCATATAATGGCCTGGCATCATGCGTATCCTGCACCCAATCTATATTCGCCATTAGCGTTTGATTTGGCGCATGACTCAGTACCTGTTAGTAGTCATTTAGATAGTGGTCATTTAAATAGCAGTTATGTAGACAAACCTTATGATGTAATATTTACAGCCAATACTTTGCATATCATTAGCTGGGCTTTGGTTGAGCGGTTATTTGCATTGGCTAGTGATGCGCTACCTGTTGACGGTAAGTTGATTGTCTATGGCCCATTTAACGAAGATGGCAAATATACCAGTGAAGGTAATCAGCGATTTGATGCGATGTTGATAGCAGGTAATCCTGATAGTGGCATTCGTGATAAAGAAGACATCGTCAGTTTGGCAAATGCTCATCATCTACAACTTTTAAAAACGTATGCAATGCCCTCTAATAATCAGCTATTGGTATTTCGTAAACGCTAATTTTTTAAAGCGTCAGCAAAAACTAAATAAATGAAAAGACACCTTAATGGATCATTATTAGATCTTAATTGAGGTGTCTTTTTGTTTGGGCTTATTTATATTATTACTGATTCGACTTGTGCTGTTAGGTTATTTATATTCTTCTGCTAAAAAATCTAAGTAGCGTTTCCAAGAGCGCTCATCGGCGCGGGCATCATATCTATCGCTGCCAAATACGCTAAAGGCATGTGGCGCGCCACTATAAGTAACCATCTCGTGAGGTACCTTGGCCGCTTCTAATGTCTTACCCAAAGTCGCAAAGCTCTCTAGCGAGACAGATTGGTCAGCAGAGCCATGGAATACTAGGATTTCTCCTGTAGTTTTGTCATAGCTTTGACCGGTTGGAATGTCGAATGCACCGTGGAAGGGTACAAAGGCTTTTTGCTCAAAGCCTGAACGTGCTAGCTCTAACGCGACCGTACCGCCGAAACAATATCCCATAGTCGTGCCTTTACGCACATCATTGCCTTGTAGTTGTCCTGCCGTTAATGCACCTGCCAATATGCGACGCATTTTATTACGATCATCATATAGCTCCCCAGTTAGGCGTTTGTTTTCTTCGATAGAAGTAGGGCGAATGCCTTGTCCAAACATATCGGCCGCCAATACGTTGTAGCCTTCAGCCGCTAACATGTCAGCACGTTTGCGCTCATAGTCAGTTAGACCATCCCAATCATGAATCAATAAAATAAAAGGTGCATTAGCTTTGTCCGCCTTGGCGTAATAGCCTTCATACGCTTTATCATCGACCGTATAAGTCACGTTTTTGGTCGTGATAGCAGCAGCCGTTTGACTGAACGTTAATGCCATTAGACCCATTGACGCGCCCACTAGTAATGAGCGGTAAGGTTTTTTGGACAGAAAATTGGAAGTTGGTAACATAGTCGATAGCCTTATGGTTGTATAAAAAGAGATAAATAGTTGGCTAAAAACCATGCCAATTTTATCTATCGATGATATTTAGTACGTCACAAAAGCATACCTTAAAGAATAACTACATTACAAGATTGGATTGTTAATGTTTATGCTCTCAGAAGGCGTTAGATTTGGGATGTATTGCGAAGGCAAACCTTAACCAAATATCAACAAGGTTTACTATATACGCAACTATATCTGACTTATTTTTTGGGTAATATAAGTCCTAAGCCTATTATTCCTTTACGGATTTTAGTGCGGTATCAATTTAACGCTCGGCAATGCTGAAAACACAGACAAATAAATGACAGATGAAGTCAGGATTATCTCAAAGGATACTAAACCTGTGTAAGCATATTTTTAATGGTCCCAGAATAGTCCATTTTACTCATTAGCTAGGATGTTTTATGAATAATAATATCGATCATACCGACCCAGCCAAAAACATGAATACTGAGCGCGGCAATGGGGGTGAAACCCATCAGCGTGCAGGTGACGACACCAAAGTATTAACGACGCAGCAAGGCGTGGCTATCGCTGATAATCAAAACTCTCTAAAAGTAGGCTCACGTGGCCCTACGTTGTTAGAGGACTTTGTACTGCGTGAAAAAATCAATCATTTCGATCATGAGCGTATCCCTGAGCGTATCGTCCATGCTCGCGGTAGTGCGGCGCATGGTTATTTTGAGCTGACAGAGTCACTAGAAGAATATACGACTGCCAAAGTATTGACCGAAACAGGTAAGCAGACACCATTGTTTACGCGTTTCTCAACGGTAGCGGGTAACAAAGGTTCAAAAGATACGCCACGTGATGTCCGTGGTTTTGCCGTGAAAATCTATACAGAAGAAGGTAACTGGGATATCGTTGGTAATAACATGCCAATCTTCTTTATCCAAGACGCAATGAAGTTTCCAGATTTGATTCACGCTGTAAAACCAGAACCAGATCGTGGTTTCCCACAAGCGGCCTCTGCTCATGATACCTTTTGGGATTTTGTCTCACTAAGTCCCGAAACTATGCATAACTTAATTTGGCTGATGAGTGATCGTGGTCTACCACGTAGCCTACGTATGATGGAAGGCTTTGGTATTCATAGCTATCGCTTAATCAACAAAGAAGGGAAGAGCACCTTTGTACGTTTCCATTGGAAGCCAGTACTAGGCGTACAGTCAACCACATGGGATGAGGCAGTGAAAATCTCAGGCGCTGATCCTGATTATCATCGTCGTGACTTATTTGAGTCAATCAACAACGGTGACTATCCTGAGTGGGAGTTTGGTGTACAGTTATTTACCGAAGAAGAAGCCAACGAATTCCCGTTTGACCATCTCGATGCGACCAAACTGATTCCAGAAGAATTGGTGCCAGTAAAAGTCGTCGGTAAGATGGTATTGAACCGCTATCCAGATAATTTCTTTGCAGAGACGGAGCAGGTAGCATTCTGCCCATCGCATCTTCCGCCCGGTGTTGATTTTAGTAATGACCCATTATTACAAGGTCGTCTATTCAGTTACTTGGATACTCAGCTATCACGTTTAGGCTCGCCAAATTTTGCCCAGATTCCTATCAACGCGCCAAAATGTCCGTTTGCTAACAATCAGCAAGATGGTCATATGCAAATGCAAGTACCTAAGACGCGTGTACTCTATGAGCCGCAAAGTTTAGATCCAACTCGTCCTCGTGAAAGCGCTAAACGTGGTTTCAACTCATTCCATGAGCAACTAGATGATGGCGTAAAAGGCCGAGTACGTGACGAGAGCTTTGCAGATCATTATAGCCAGCCACGTATGTTCTATCGTAGCCAGACAGCAACCGAGCAAGCACATATTGCAACCGCTTATGCGTTTGAGCTAGGTAAAGTAGATACAGCTCATGTACGTACGCGTATGCTTAGCCATTTGATTCATATCGATGAAGACTTGGCCAATCGCGTAGCAACGGCACTGGGTATGGAGCTACCAGAGCCAGCGGATGCGGCTGCACCTGTTCAAGATTTGGGAACCTCTAAAGCGGTACAAACGATTGGTCTAACGCCTGATATATTAAAAGGCCGTATGATCGGTATCTTGGTTGCAGAAGGCTCTAATAGTAGTGAAGTTAAAAAGTTCGAAGATGCCGCTAAAGCGCAAGGTGCTAGTGTCAAGATAGTAGCACCTAATAAAGAAGTCGTATTGGATGACGGTACACGCATACAAGCTGATGAGCGCCTCGCTGGTGGTCCGTCAGTGATGTTTGATGCTGTCGTTAGTATCATCATGCCTGACCAAGCTAAAAAGCTGGCAAAAGACAGCTCAGCACTAGATTGGTTCAACGATGCGTACAACCATTGCAAAGCCATCGCATATTGCGGCGCGACTGATGAATTTATCCTAAGTAAACTCCCAGTTGAAAAAGATGAATTTGTAACGCCATTGGCTGAGCTAGATGCCTTTATCAGCAATGCTAAGTCTCGTCTATGGGAACGTGAGCCAAAGGTTCGTGATCTTGCATAAATAGGCTTAATTCAGAATTAATTATATGTTTAATCCAATAAATCAGTCATAGCAATATGGCTGGTTTTTTCATTTGGATAAAATGTCTTTGGAGAGAGTATGACTGTTTATGTCTATTTATAATAATTTATATCCCAGATTCGGCGCCTCTACAGACGATCATAACTTTTTTAGAAAGTTATATTATTGCTTAAGGTTTTTAGATGCAGATATATTGTTGTTGTAAGGTATCGATGCTAATATTGTAGTTCGATATACCAACATAAATAGAAGGGGATTGCAGGTATTGTTTACTTCTCAAAAGAATCGTAGTGAATACATATATCATTACACTAAATCTGAAACTGCAATTAATTTTATTCTAAAAAATAAGAATTTGAGGTTTTCTACATTTAATGAAACGAATGATCCAAAAGAAACAAAAGATTGGCTTCTAACTCCTGGTACGAATGAAGGAAGAGATTTAACGAAATACACTCCAGAATATTTGTCAAAACGGCTGAACCCATATTTTAAACAATCAACAAGGTTACTTTGTTTTTCTAAAGACCAAGAGCTTACAGGCAGTCACTTAGAGGACACGCATAAAAGAGGTTTCTGTAAACCTCGCATGTGGGCACAATATGCAGAAAGTCATACGGGAATCTGTCTGATTTTTGACTCGGAAAGTTTTACCGAAATTTTTCATGATAAGTTTTATGATAAAACATATACCTATGATCATGTGGATTATTACGATCGCTTGCTAGCTGACATACAGTTGGAACAAGCATATATGATTAATGTTGACCACTTAGAAGAAAGAGGTGAAAGAAATTACTGTTACGATCATTTGCTCAAGTTTAATAAGCGTTTATTTTTTGAAAAAGCTAAAGATTGGGAAAATGAAAATGAATTTAGATTTGCTATTTTTGAATGCAATGAGGAGCTCTATTTCGAATATCAAAATTCTTTAAGAGGTATAGTTTTCGGTCAGGATTGTAATGAGTCAGATATTAAAAGAATTGTCGAATTAACAACAGACGATGGTATTCAGTATCAGAAACTGAGGTGGAGGAATTGTACACCATGGTTTGAATTTGAACGCACAAGGTGGTTATAGTATTACGTGACTTGGACTACACCTTAAGTATATGAGAAATATTTTCCATATAAAAACCCAGCCTAAGTGCTGGGTTTTTGCTTTTTGCTAATAAAGTAAGAATTATCATGGATAAAAGCCACGTATACAGGTCCTAATTGTTATTTATTAATCGTTATTAGCTGCATCGTCTCTGTAAGCCGCATGGCTTCTATATATAGTCACAGGCGTTCACTCAAAGTCGTTTTATTTGTGGTGACGGGCGCTATACTAAAGATTGGCTATAAAACTGAACAAAAGCCTCACAATAATAACGACGAATGAGGTAGGGAACACCAATGAGTCTATGTGAAATTGTACGTTTAGAAGGATATATCCAGAGTAGTTATCTGGCAGTATATCCAGATAAAATAATGCTGTTAGATGGCTGCTGCCGTGCTGATGTACCGATGGTGCTCGACTATATTAAGACAATGTTAAAACGACCCGTCACCGACCTAAAAGTAGTGGTGGTCACACATATGCATCCAGACCATGCAGGCGGTGCGAATAAGTTTCGAGAAAAGACTGGCTGTCTGATCGTCTCAGCAGATAGAAAAAAGCAATGGTATAGCGGTATTGGCGGGCACACGATGCACTTCGTAGATATACATCTAGGATACTATGTGGCCAGACGTCAAGGTAGGCCATTTAAAAACCTATATTACTCGCCAAGCCTGAAACCAGATATCACCGTCACAGATGGTGAGCTTGTGCCACACTTTGATGAATGGCAAGTACTAGAGACGCCAGGTCATACGGATCGTGATTTGTCTTTGTTTCATCTGCCCAGTCGCGAAGTATACACCGCTGATTTAATCATTAAATTGCGTCACAAGTTCGTAGCACCATTTCCTGTCTACTATCCTAAAGACTATGTTAAATCGCTAAAAAAAATCAGGGCATTGCAACCGTCAATGGTGATGATGGCACATGGTCGAGAGCTGGCGATGAGCGAGGCGGAGTTTGATGCGTTTATTGCTCATGCACCCAAGCACCCACGTACCATCAAAGATACGATCAGACATAAACTACTATGGCGCAAGAGAGATAACTTTCGACTGTTTAAACGTAGGCATAATAAATAGAGGTATATAAAAGCTAAGAAACTAATAGCTAAAAAACAACGTTTAAAAAGCCCAGACGAAAAAAAGCCCAGTTACTAAGATAGTAACTGGGCTTTCTAAATATGGTGGGCTGTCCGCGACTCGAACGCGGGACCAATTGATTAAAAGTCAACTGCTCTACCAACTGAGCTAACAGCCCTGAAGAGTATATAAAAAAGCGATGCTTTTTAACTCTGCAAGAGAAAATTCTAACTAAAGAACTTTCTAAAACTAAACATCTTAACGATGTCTTTTAAACTTATCTTTATTAGTCTACTACCGGATAGGGCAGAACGATTAATAAAGATTAAACTAAATATGGTGGGCTGTCCGCGACTCGAACGCGGGACCAATTGATTAAAAGTCAACTGCTCTACCAACTGAGCTAACAGCCCTAATATTTGCAAACGATACTCAATAATTTAAGCATGACGCTTGCTTTCCCGTTTAGTTAATTTGTATCTCTAAACGTGAGAGCACATTATATATATAAATGAGCCAAATACAACCCCGAAGCGCCAAAAAAATGCAATTAATGCAAAAAAATGCCTTTTTTTATCTGATTTGGCTTATTGGTGGATGTTTGATGGCAATAAACACTGATTTAAAGTACTAGTCACAGCTTTTAGTCCCTAGACAATGCTTCAACAGGATCTAATTTGGCGGCATTTCGGGCAGGCAAGAACCCAAATACCACGCCTATAAGTGTCGAGCACACAAAAGCGGCAATGATGGAAGTCGATGAATAGATAACTTTGAAATTATCACCGCCCACACTATTGATTAATTCACCAATGGCAAAGGCCAGCCCAATGCCAATCAGTCCCCCTAATATACAGACTAGAACAGCCTCGATGAGGAACTGCTGCATGATATCGCTTTGACGTGCACCTACTGCCATACGCACGCCAATCTCGTTGGTGCGCTCGGTGACAGAGACGAGCATGATGTTCATGACCCCAATACCGCCGACGATCAATGAAATAACTGCGACCGATGAGATAAGCAATGTCATCGTACCTGTTGTCGACTCGATGGTTTGACGAATAGAGTCTGAATTACGCAGCTCAAAGTCATCTTTGCCATGGCGACTCTCTATCAAGTCAGAAATGGCAGTCTCTGCGGCGCTAGAGGAGATACTGTCATCTAATAACGCCACAAAGCGGTCTATATTGGTACTACCCGTGACACGCGACATTACCGTTGTATAAGGCATATAGATGGTGGGCGTCGTCACACTGGGACCAAAGCCGCCGTCGCTCTCTTCGAGTACTCCAATCACGCGTCCGGGCACGCTGCCAACCAATATTACTTCACCAATGGGGTTATCAATATCTGCAAAAAAGGTCTGCTTGGCATTGTCATCGATGATGATATCTTGACTACGTAATGTGACGCTTTTTGCATCAAACCCTTGGCCTAATGCCAATGTCTCACCAGTGACGGTTAGGTAGTCTTCACCAACGCCGTTGACGGTAGCATCCTCTTGTATACTACGATAGCGCACGCTAGAGTTGGCATTTACCTGAGGGCTGACGCTGATAATATATGGCTGATTGCCGACCGCTTCTGCGTCTTCTGGCGTCAGGTTGTCATCGTTGTAACGGCGTCTAGGGTCGCCTCTAGGGTAGCCATCATTGACGGTGATAGTATTGGTACCTAACGAGCTGATATTGGCGAGGATTTGCTGCTGAGAGCCTTGACCAAGGCCAACGATAGAAACCACAGCGGCGATACCAATGATGATACCGAGCATAGTCAGTAGGGTACGCATCTTATGCGCACGCATAGCAAGCAAAGACATCTTAAAGGCTTCAAGCAATCGATCTATAAAGCTACCAAAGGCACTTTTACGATGCTCACCAAGGATAGACTCTGGCTTTTTGTCTGTGTGCTTGTAATGCTCAGTTTGATAGTCAGCGATGACATAGCCATCTTTTAGCTCAATCACACGCTCCGCTTGCGCTGCTAGCTTTGGATCATGAGTAACCATGATGATGGTATGACCTTGTGCACTGAGGTCATGCAAAATCGCCATGACGTCTTCGCCAGACTTACTGTCTAGGGCACCCGTTGGCTCATCTGCCAAAATCACATCACCACCATTCATCAGTGCACGAGCAACAGAAACACGCTGCTGCTGTCCACCTGAGAGCTGGTTGGGGCGGTTATTGACCTTATTACCAAGGCCCAAATCCGTTAATAGCTTCTCAGCACGATTGGTGCGTGCCTCGGTATCCATACCCGCATACACGGCAGGAACGGCGACATTATCTTTGGCACTGATATCACCAAGCAAATGGTAGCGCTGAAAAATAAAACCAAAATGCTCACGGCGTAGCTCTGCCAACTGATCGGCGTCAAGCTTACGAGCGGACTGACCATAAATTTTATAATCGCCAGCAGTGGCTTGATCTAAGCAGCCTAAGATATTCATCAAGGTGGACTTACCAGAGCCTGACTGTCCAATGATGGCAACCATCTCACCTTGGTGAATCGTCAGATTGATATCATGTAACACTCGAATGGTTTGCTCACCAGCAGGGAACTCTCTGATAATGCCAGACAGCTCCATAATGGGCTGGCCTGATGCAGGATGGTTAGAAGTATTGGTTTTTGCCAAGTTATCTGAGTTATCTAAGTTGTTTGAAGGATTAGCAGAAGTCTGTGACCCTAAGTTTTGAGCCGTGCTACTTTCAGAGCTATCTTCAGTCGACGGTTTAGGAGATTGAGATATAGTCATAGCAGTATCTTTAATAAAGGCTAATAAGCGTTATAGTGTTGTTATGAAAGGGCTACGATATTTAACAAGCCCTTTTTTATTCAACATAGTCAAAGAACAAGTTACATTCGAGGTCCACCAGGGATACGGCCGCTACCTGATTTCTTACCGCTTTCTTCACTGATGATTACTTCTTCACCTTCTTTCAAACCACTTAAGATTTGCGCGTTTACTCGGTTATCGATACCGACTTCTACAGTACGCTCTTCTACGGTTCCATCCTCTTTTAATACACGTACAAACTTGCCCGTGGCTGCTTTGCCTTTTTCTTTACCTTTAGCGCGCTTTTCTTGTATCACTGTTGACGGTACTAACAGAGCGTTTTTGGCTTCGTTAACGATGATATAAATCTGCGCGGTCATATCAATGCGGAACAAACGGTCAGGGTTCGGCACTTCTACGTAGCCGACATAATAGATTGCAGCGTCTGTCGAGCTGGTGCTACTGATCTGCTCTGGCGCAGGTTCGATAGCAGTCAACGTCGCATCATATTGCTTATCTGGATTACCAATGATATTGAAATAAGCGGGCATACCAGCATTGACGTTAATGACATCAGCTTCTGAGATTTGCGCGTTGATACGCACGGTCGATAAATCCGCTAGCGTCACCAATGTGGGCGCCGTTTGGTTGGCATTCACGGTAGTACCTTGCTCAGTCGTAATAGAAACGACAGTACCTGATATCGGAGCGCGAATCGTGGTATAGCTCAGATCTTCTTCAGCGGTACTCACATTGGTTCGTGATTTGCGTAATGCTGCTTGCTGACTGTTGATATTGGCTTCAGTAGTCGCAATCGCGGCTTTTGCAGTATCAATAGCTGCAGCTGCATTAGCAACGGCTGCTTTTGCTGTCTCGACGCTGGTCGCTTGGGTGTCATATTCTTGCTGTGAGATAGCGTCGATCGCGACTAAATTCTGCAAACGCGCAAAATCAGACTGGGCTTGTTTGAGTTCAGACTGACGGCTGGCAAGATCGGCATAGGCACTTTTTAGGCTGGCTTGTTTGCTCAACGATTCCGCTTGGGCACTTTGTAGCGCCGCTTCGCTTTGCTCAAGGGTGGCTTGTTCATTACTCAGGCTGTTCTTCTGAGTCACTTGATCAATCTGCGCAATCAAATCGCCTTGCTTTACTTCATCGCCGACTTCAACGTACAGGCGTTTTACTTCACCAGATACCTGTGCCCCTACATCGACGGTATTTAACGCTTTCACTTTACCAGATGCCATGACATTGTTTTCAATATCACCGACCTCAACGGTTGCAGTTAGATAGTTGGGTGTGGTTTCTTCTGGCTTTAAAAAAGTATAGGCCAAAGCCCCTAATGCTACGATAATTAAGGTAATGACACCCCATTTGATAGCAGACTTTTTGCTTATTTTGCGCATGACAACAATCCAATCACAATTAAATCAAGTGTAGATATAGTAGAGACTTCATATACAAAAGGGAATGTTAATTAGTTTACGAAAGGTTAAGGTAGCCAAGCATAGAGGTAGGTACAGAAAATAAACGCTTAAAAGCGAAAATTATAGGAGAACAAGATAGGGTAGTAGAATCTGGACTTATAGTGTTTAAACCTATAAGTCAGTAAGAGAAGAGATGAATAACTGGTTGATAAGCGAAACAATAGAAGGTGGTGACAGACTAATTTTAGCGCATCGCAAATAAACGCTTACCTGCTAATTCCAATGCGGCTTGTAGTAATAGCTCCCATGCTGGCTGACGGATTAGCCCTTTGATGGCTTGGTCACAGCGGTAAAGCAGGGCAGGCCATTCGCTCGTTTGTTGTTTTGATTGACGACGGCACGCTTGTTGGTAGAGACCTTGCTTGCTACGCCAAATGCCTAATGCTTGCGGGTCTTGTCCATCCATCAATTGTATAATTTGACGCATGTCTTTGCTGATGGCCCATAGCACTAGAGTGGTGGGTTCATCGGTCGACTTTAGCTGAAAAATGATTTTGGCGACTTGCGCACTATTGCCTGCGAGCATTGCATCAGATAAGTCAAACACGCTAAATTGCGCGTCACTGACCAGTGCTGCTTGCAGATCTGCGATATCTAGCGCCACGGTGCTTGTAGGCTGTGTATCGCCGCTAGTCGGCTTGGCATCATCACTTTCAAATAACTGCGGTGCAAACAGGTAGGACAGTCGCCAAAGCGTTTGATAAGCACTTAATAAATGGTGCTCCGTATGTGACATCAGGAGCTGCCACGCTTCTTGAGACAGTCGTAAGCCAAACTGCTGTGCCTGTATCTGTAATAACTGCTGTCGCTGCTGCTCATTGTAAAGATTGCAATCGATGACGTTGCCATATTGTGCAAAAGGGGCAAACCACTTACTGCTCTGGCTGCGTTTATCCTGCTTAGGCGTGAGCCACAATAGACTGTGACTGTGCGTACCAGCTTGCGCCTCAATGGCAAAACGCTCCAACTCAGCGATAACCGCTTTGTCAGGTTTATGATTGCCCGTCACGATTAAAGCGCTGGCATCATCAAATAGAGACTGACTGCCAAGCTCTGACAATACTTCTTGCCAGCTCTTGACGGAAATCAGCTCTATGCGTTTGATGGCGTAATTTTGCGCGCGCCAGTGCGGTCGCAGCGCATCCATCAGCCATTGACTGAGCAGTGGCTCATCACCATGCGCGAGCCATAGCCCTGCTACTCCAACTGAGGGTTGAAGTAGCTTTGGGTAGGCTTTTATAAAAGTATCTTGCATAAGGTAATGACGCGCAGATTGATGGTAATAAATAGTAAATGTCTAGAATGCAAAGGGTCAAGGCGTTGGTAATACAACCGCTGTTGATGCGGATCCTTTACCTGTTTGTACCGGTATCTTGGCAGTTCTAGAGGGCACTTTAGGCAGAGAAAGCGCCACATATTGGTCAGTGATACGGCGGGCTAGCGTGTCATAGAGCCAGTCACGCGTTTGATCGCCTTGCTGATCGTCAGTGCTGACCGATGCTTCATTATACTGGTAACTACGATCCACTTGGATGGGATTGGTCAGAGTGACCAGTTTGCCATTTTCCATGACTTGATAGCTGACATCTGCGGATAGTACCAGACGAATCTCTGTCAATACCCCAACCAGCTCATAACGTTTAAAACGCATATTGCTGATATCAATTGCTGCAATGGTATCAGGACCGATTTGCTGATTATTGCGGGTCACATCATCTGAGGTCATATTGTCAATGACATCAACGCCCAAGGTTTCAAGACGCTTCGACAATGGCAGTTTCAGAGGAAATGAGGTGCGGTTATCCTCGATGATGACAGCGGTTCTATTGACATCAAGTAACATAGGCGCGTCATAACCGCGTAGATGAAAGCCGCAACCGCTCAGCGTCGCTGCTGCACCTACTACCGCAAACATTGGCAATCCTGCTAGCAACACGGCCGCGAGTTTTTTTGCCCCAGACTTTCGCGCAGCCATACTTGGTGCGTTAGGGGTTGCTTGATCTGATGGCCCAGCTCGATGCTTGTACGACATAACGCTATCCTCATATGATAAAAAGGCTTAGTTGCCTAAGCCTAAAAGTCTTAGCTTAACCTTAGCCTGCAACCACGATATTGACGAGCTTGTTGGGCACAATGATTTCTTTTTTGATTTCGCCCGTGATGAATTTTGCCACACTTTCCATCGTGCGAGCTTGTTCTTTTAACTGCTCAGGATCGCTGTTCGGTGCGACGTCCATTTTACCACGCATTTTACCATTGACCTGCACCACCATCGTGATGGTGTCTTGTACGAGTGCACGGTCATCAACGGCTGGGTAGTTTAGGGTTAAGGTATCAAGCCCTAGCTGCTCAAGCAGATGCTCGCCGACGTGCGGGGCATAGACTGATAGCATGATTAATAAGTTGATGAGCGCCTCATGTTTGACTTGTAGCTCTTGCTCACTACTGGCGTTAAAGCCCGTTAGCTCGTTAGCAAGTTCCATCAAACTAGACACAGGCGTATTCAGTGCCAAACGGTCGCCTAAATCGCTGTCAATCTTGGCAATCGTTTCATGAGTCTTACGGCGTAAGTTTTTGGCAGCGGTACTCAATCCTTCTGTGTTTAAGGTGGCACGGTTGAGCGTATCACTGCTGATATCGGCTGCCGCCAATGCTTGCATATGGTCGTTTGCAATACGCCATACTTTTTTCACAAAGTTATATGGGCCTTTTAGCGCATCATCTGACCACTCAAGCGTTTGATCGGCAGGCGCGGTAAACAGCGTATACAGACGAACGGTGTCAGCACCATACTTATCAATAGTAATCTGTGGATCGACGCCATTGTTTTTTGATTTAGACATTTTTTCGATTTTGCCGATTGTCACGGGCTGTCCATCAGATTTTAGGAGGGCTTTGATTGGTTGGCCACGCTCATCGAAATCAATATCGATATCTTCAGCGAAGTAATACGTTGTACTACCATCCGCGTTGACGCGATAGAAGGTACCTGCGAGTACCATGCCTTGGGTCATCAAGTTGGCAAACGGCTCATCCCCTGATACAAGTGATTCGTCACGCATCAGCTTGTGGAAGAAGCGCGCATATAATAAGTGCATCACAGCGTGCTCTACACCGCCCACATATTGGTCAACAGGCAGCCATTTATTGGCAGCAGACTTATTGACCATGTTTTGCGCATCATTTGGGCTAGCAAAGCGGGCGTAATACCAGCTTGACTCAACGAAAGTGTCAAAGGTATCGGTCTCACGCTCAGCAGGGTTGCCACACTTAGGGCAAGTGGTATTGACAAACTCAGGGATGTTTTTGAGTGGATTACCACGACCATCTGGCACAACATCCGTTGGCAAGATGACTGGTAGGTCTTGTTCTTCAACAGGCACTGTACCGCAATGCTCACAGTTGATCATTGGGATAGGGCAGCCCCAATAGCGCTGGCGAGAAACACCCCAATCACGTAGACGATATTGGATTTTCTTCTTGGCCAATTCTTTTGGCTCAAGTGTAGCCAGCATCGCTTCAAACGCTTGATCAAAGTCTAGACCATCGAATTCACCTGAATTGACCAAGGTGTTGCGCTCGGTATAGGCAAGGTTGGCGACGGTATTGTTGGCCTTAGCATCTGCTTCTTCATTATCAAAATAGCCTTCAGGCACAGCGATGACTTGCTTAATCGGTAGGTTGTATTTATTAGCAAACTCATAATCACGCTCATCATGTGCCGGCACTGCCATGACCGCACCTGAGCCGTAGCTCATGAGCACATAGTTGGCAACCCACACTGGCACTTCTTTGCCAGTCAGTGGATGCGTCACGGTTAGGCCAGTGTCCATGCCGATTTTTTCAGCTTTGGCCATATCCGCTTCAGCCACTGAGCCTTTTTTGCATAGGGCACAAAACTCAGCAATCGCTTCATCATTCTCTGAGGCATACTGTGCGAGTGGATGCTCTGCTGCAACCGCAACATAAGTCACGCCCATCAAGGTATCAGGACGGGTTGTGAACACATCTAATGTGTTGGTTTCGCCAGACAGCTCATAAGGGAAATGCACTTCCATGCCCGCACTACGACCGATCCAATTGCGCTGCATGGTCAACACTTCAGACGGCCAATGACCTTCTAACTGGTCCAAGTCATCAAGCAATTCGTCCGCATAATCGGTGATGTTGAAGTAGTACATCGGAATATCGCGCTTCTCAACCGCAGCGCCACTACGCCAGCCTTTGCCATCGATGACTTGCTCGTTGGCCAACACGGTGTTGTCAATCGGATCCCAGTTGACGGTAGAGAGTTTTTTGTAGACCAAGCCTTTTTTGTACAGCTGTAAAAATAACCACTGCTCCCACTGATAATACTCAGGGCTACAAGTGGCAAACTCACGCGACCAGTCAATAGACAGGCCGAGCAGTTTGAGCTGCGCACGCATGTTGTCAATATTGGCAAATGTCCATGCCGCAGGCGGAGTTTGATTGGCAATCGCCGCGTTTTCTGCTGGCAAACCAAAACCATCCCAGCCCATTGGCTGCATGACCTCGAAACCTTTAAGGCGATAGTAACGGCTTAGTACATCAGAGATTGTATAGTTGCGCACGTGACCCATATGCAGCTTGCCGCTTGGATACGGAAACATAGACAGCATATAACGACTTGGTTTATCGCTTGGCTCATTGCCCACTTCAAAGCGCTTGTCATCTGCCCATTTGGCTTGTTGCGCGGCTTCTATCGCTTGTGGATTGTAATAGTTTTTTTCTGTTTGGTCTGCTGTCACGGCATTGCTCATAGTCGGCTCAAAATTGGTTGATACTAATAAAAATAGGGGGGATTTGACAATGCCATAGCATAGCGTAATTTGGCAAAAATTGCGACGATATGATGTATTTGCTCATGAGGTTTACGGATTAAAAGTGACTTTAGTGGGATGGGTTGTCTACATCTCATCATCCTTGGGTATAATAAACAGATCAATGAACATTCATGAGGAGTTTCTATGACCATCACTATCTATGGTATCAAATCTTGTAGCACCATGAAAAAAGCATTTACTAAGCTTGATGCGCTAAACGTCAGCTATGACTTTCATGATTATAAAAAACAAGGCATCGACAGAGAGAGTATCCAGCGCTGGGTGAGTGAGCTAGGAATTGATAAAGTGCTCAATAAGCGTGGTACCACATGGCGTAAGCTAGACGATAGCCAAAAACAAGCGGCAGATACCAATGTGGATGCTGTGATTGACTTGCTAATAGAGAATACTAGTATGATCAAACGTCCAATGGTTGAGGGTCAATCCGATGATAAAACCCAAGGTCAGCCAGTGCTACTTTGCGGTTTCAATGAAGCCGAATTTGATACAAATTTTTCATAAAAAAGCTATCACTTTGACACGTTATAAACTATGATTTTATGAATGGAATTAAGTTTGCTTGTTTATAACGGTTAAGGATAAGACTATGAAAAAGTTGTTATTAATAGCCACGCTTGCAACAGCCTCTTTGATGGTGACAAGTGTCCAAGCTGCTGACTCATCTACTAAGATTACTTTTGCCAAAGACAGCTATTGCGGCAGTTTTACCGGTAACATCAAAGATGGTAAGTTGTTCCGCTTATGGTTGCTACCTGAGCAAAACTTAGTGATTCGTAATGTGGGCGATGACCAAATAAGTGTCGCATACGTTTCAGGGCCTAAGGGGCGCTTAGATGCTGATCGCTATGATAATGAAACCTCTTATTTTACCGAAAATAAAGGCAATCATTACATGCAAGTATATGGCAACAGTAGCCATAGCTCGGTTGAGTTCTGTGCTTATTAAGCGCTTTGCTTACTAATGATTATTAAAGCATTCATGCATCATAAAAAGCCCGAGCTTGGTATCCAAGATCGGGCTTTTTATGTCAGTTACGACCGTGTTCTATTGGCTCAATGATGAGTCCAAATCACGACTGATGAGCGTACCAACCCCTTCATTGGTGAAAATCTCAAGCAAAGTAGCATGAGGCACGCGACCATCTACAATGACAGCACTTTTGACGCCGCTACGCACCGCATCAAGCGCGCATTGGATCTTGGGAATCATGCCGCCTGAGATTGTACCGTCTTCGATTAGGCTATCGACTTTCTTTGGCGTGAGTCCAGTCACGACTTCGCCATCACGGCCCAGTACGCCTTTGATATTGGTGAGCAGCATAAGTTTTTCTGCTTGCAAAAACTCAGCCACTTTACCTGCGACCAGATCGGCATTGATGTTATAGCTATTGCCGTCGGCATCAACGCCAAGAGGTGCGATGACGGGGATAAAATCCGAAGCAATCAACATGTTGATCACGTCTTTATTGACGCTGACGACATCGCCGACAAATCCTAAATCGATAGGAACAGCGATACCATCTTCGCCGATTTTTTCCATCATTAACTTTTTGGCTAAGATTAAGTTGGCGTCTTTACCCGTCAGACCAATGGCACGTCCACCGTGTTTGTTGATCAAGCTCACAATGGATTTATTGACGCTGCCGCCCAAAACCATTTCTACGATATCCATGGTGCTTTTGTCTGTGACGCGCATCCCATCGATACGATCTGACTGACGGCCAAGCTCTTTTAAGAGGTTGTCCACTTGCGGACCGCCACCATGTACGACCACTGGATGTATACCGACGGTTTTTAGCAACACAATATCGCGAGCGAACGAGCTTTCAAGCTCAGGGTCAGTCATCGCATTGCCACCGTATTTTACGACGATCAATTTATCAACAAAACGCTGAATATAGGGCAGTGCCGTGGTGAGTACTTCGGCGGTGTTTTTGGCATCATCTAAATTAAGCGTCATTACAAACTCCTAAAGGGCGGTTTTAAATGGGTTGTTTTTGGTAGCTAGTCAAACATTGATAAATTGGTACAGTGCTGCTTATTGCGCTTGGTATATCTTCATTTTTTTACAAGCATACTATCCATACGTGCCGACTACTCAGCAACCATGGCAAGAATCTGCTCTGCCAGTGCTGTGTTAAACGGACGACATAACGTGGCAAATATGGCTTGAATATCTTTTAGGTCGTCGATGCTATCACCAGCAAAGCGAGCGGTTAGGCTATTACTGGTGTTTGATTGGCGCAGCACGCCAAAGCCATGGGGGAAATCCAAGCGAACCCCGTCGATACAGCTAAGAGACGTCCCTATAGGCAGTAGGTGCTTCGCTTGCGCCAGTGTGGTGCTAGATTTTACTGAAGCGCAAGTGCAGACTGACGATGGGCACGGCATGGTTGGCAGTTGAATAACGGTTGATGAGTGACTGGCATTATCCAGCGAATGGTGACGCGCCGGTACGGGTATCAATTGCTGTAAATAACGGCAAAACTTAGTCAATTGCTCCATGATAGCGCAGTCAGTAGTCGCGGATGGCGGCATTGGTAAATAATGATCAGCGGTACTGACCATGGCTGGCAAGCTTTGGATAATGTCTGACAGAGATTTTCTGCTGTTAAGGTTACCAATGTCATCACCAGACAAAGCAAACCAATGCAATAATCGTAGTGCAGCATACATCGCATCATCATAAGGAATAAAGCGGTGGTCATTGAAGATAAAATGCCCTGATAACTCGCCAGCAAAGACAATCTGACTATCAGGATGCCGTATCTGTTGGCGCATAAAGCTGCTACCCGTCTTACTAATGACAGGAGTCGCACCAAGATCGGATAGGAGTCTGGGCAAATGATGGGCGCATTTAATATCGAAAAGAACCTCAGACGCTGATAATGAGTCGGTCAAAGACTCAGGGCGTTCCGTAATAGCGATGCGTGCCAATAGATACAGCAGATGATCAGGCATGACCACCTTGCCGTTGTTATCAACAACCATCAAACGATCACCATCACCATCGAAGGCGAGGCCGATATCTGCATGATGAGCTATGACGGCTCGCTGTAACTCTTTTAGGCGATTCGGTTCGGTTGGGTCAGGATTGCCAAGAGGAAAACATCCATCTGGCGTGCTATTTAGCATGATGACCTGCTTGCAGAAACGGTCAAATAAACGCTGAGCAACACTGCCAGTCGCACCGTTCAGGCAGTCAATAACCACGATCAGATCAAGCTTGCGAGCGTTTTTTGGATGATAACTAGTGGTTGAGCAGTGGTCCTGAGAAAGCTGGTTAAAGACGTGTTCGATAGCGTCGATATAGACACTTTTGACTTGCTCGGTAGATAGTTCATCAAGTAGATAATTTGATGGTTCAGTGTCGTTATTATTCTCTACCATTTCTGAATCAAAAACTCGGTTTTTAGCTTGGATTTTTTGATAAAAGTGATACTCATGGTTCATCGTCAGTTGTTGATAGAGCGCCTGTATCGCAGCGCTGCTCGGTGATATATTGCTGACCAACCACTTAATACCCAGCGTGTCTTTAGCTGAGTGGCTAGCAGTGACCGTGATGCCATGACCATGATAGCGTGCTGCCCAAAATGCCACCATTGGTGTGGTAACAAGCCCCAGCTGTATCACGCGTACATTATATTCAATCAATATGGCAGCAAGTGCCCGTGCAATCGCCTCACTACCACAGCGCACATCATAACCGATGACGACGGTCTGCGGGTTCTCTTTATCGTTATTCGTATGGGCATTGATGTCAGTATTAAAGACTGGCGCTTCTCCGTTGCTTTGGGAGTGATAAAGCCGACCAAAAGCATGGCCCAATGCTTGTATAAACTCGTCTGTGAAATGCTGATAATAGCCACGAATATCATAAGCACGAAATAAGGTTTGCTGTGCAGCAAAAGGTGGCATCGCTTACTCTCCTTATTATCGTGGTTACTGTAATCACAGCTATTATTGTGATGGTTATTATTGTTATTGTCGTGACTGCCACTATCGTAATTATTATCGTGACGAGTAACAACCATAAAAAGAGTCAATCAATAGGGCTTGTTTACTGGCTACTGGCGACCTGAATGTCCAAATCCGCCCGCACCGCGTGCGCTTTCATCACTGAATTCTGCAACAACTTCAAACTCAGGGCGGGCAACAGGTACAACGATATATTGTGCCATACGCTCTGCTGGATTAAGGACAAAGTCGTCGTTACTGCGATTCCAAATACTAACCATCAGCTCACCTTGATAATCAGCATCAATCAGCCCGACCAAATTACCTAAGACGATACCGTGCTTATGACCGAGACCTGAGCGCGGCAAAATCATACCTGCATAATTAGGATCTTGGATATAAACGGCGAGACCTGTGCCGATTAAGTGCGTTTCACCCGCTTTAATGGTTAATGGCTCATCGATGCAAGCGCGCAAGTCGATACCCGCACTGCCGTCGGTGGCACGAGTCGGTAAAGAAAACGCTTTATCTTCGATAATTTTTGGGTTGATAACTTTCACTTGTACAGCTTGCATAACACACTCACTTAACGATTTGATGGTTTTATAAACGAAGATATTTAAAATTCAGTATTTGATTATAGTATCAATACACTTGCTAAGCCCAAAAACGACATAAAGCCCACAATGTCAGTCACGGTCGTTAAGATAACCGAAGCAGATAGGGCAGGGTCGATATTCATGCGCTTTAGCATCAGCGGTATGCTGATACCAGAGACATTAGCTGCTGTCATGTTGATGGCAATGGCAAAGCCAATGACCGCACTAATCTTAATGTCATGAAACCATAACTGAGCAATAAACGCCATAATTATCGCCCAAATGATACCGTTGATTGCACCTACCCACAGCTCTTTATTTAACAGCCAGACACGGTTAGAACCACCGATTTGACCCATCGCCATCCCACGGATAACAACTGTCAGTGTCTGAGATCCGGCAATACCGCCCATACTAGCGACTACTGGCATCAATATCGCTAGTGCCACGACTTGTGCTAGTACTTCTTCAAACTGCCCAATCACTGCTGCGGCCAACAGCGCGGTACATAAATTGATACCCAACCAAACACTACGGCTTTTGGCACTGGTTAAGATAGGCGCAAACAGTTCTTCATCTTGACTGACACCAGCTAAGTTTTTCATGGTGCTGTCGACATCGTCTTGGATAATTTCCATGATGTCCTCGCCATTTAGCTGACCGACCAGCTCGCCATGGCTATTGATAACAGGGGCAAAGCGAATGTCTTCTGAACGAAAAATCGCCGCCGCATCTTGGATGTCTAAGCGATCATTGATCGTGATGGCGGTGTCAATCAGCTCTGACACTAAGGTGCTTTGCTTATGTTTAATCAAATCTACCAGACTCAATAGACCAAGTAGTTGCTGGCTTTGATCGACGACTAGCAGCTCTTGGCTCTCGTCATCGAGTAAATCCTCATTTGCTCGTAGCCAGTTTTGTACCTCAGCCAGATGGATGTCATCCCTTATTTGGATGATATCGGGATCCATATAGCTGCCCACTTCCCAATCTTCATAAGTATCGAGCTTATTAACCTGAACGCGGGTCTCTTCGTCTAGCGTTGCCATGACAGAGGTACGGACGCTCTCAGTCACGGTATCCAAAATCTCAGAGATGTCTTGCGCATCGAGGTCTTGGGTAAATAAAGAAATCTCTTGAGAGGAGATATTCTCCATCAATGGCTGGCGGGTATCGACATCTAGCTCAGCCAGCACCTCACCCTTGAGGTTCTCTGGTACTTGTTCCCAAATCAATAAGCGGTTTTGAGTCGGGAAAGACTCTAATAGGTTGGCAATCTCATATTCTGACTGTTTTTCTAAAAACTCAGTAATGGCCTCATAGGCTTTATCAGCAACCAAACCCTGCAAGTACAGCAGTTTATACTCGGCATTATATTCAGCCGGATTATACTCTCCTGGTAGCACAGATGGTCGTTCCTGATTGGGCGTGGAGGTAGACATAAAAATTCCAAGTTTCTTATAAATTATAAACAACAGTGATGCAGGAGTTGCTGAGTTATTGCCAACTCAGCAAATGCTTCTTTGCAGCCATCAATTTTGTCGCCATCACTGCTATATCGTTAGCGCTTACCTAGCAGCGCCCGAATATTGGCCAGATATTCATCAGCGACGGCTTCAGGATCTTTGGTCGCTTTTTTCTTTTTGGCCTTAGCAGGCCAGTCGATATGCTCCTCAGGCAATTCATCCAAAAATCTTGACTCTGAGGTTACACGCATTTGACCACCTGCACGGCGCTGGGTCGCGAGCGTCAATGTCAGCTCACGACGTGCACGGGTGATACCTACGTACATCAGACGCCGCTCTTCTTCGACTGTCTCACTCATAATAGAGTTGCGATGTGGCAACATCTCTTCCTCTAACCCCATGATATAAACAAAATCAAACTCCAAGCCTTTTGCCGCATGCAAGGTCATCAGGTTGACTTTATTGGTATTCTCTTCTTCTTGCTGTTGCTCAAGCATATCAAGCAAAACCAGCTTACGAATGATGGTATCAATCGTGCGATCTTCGTCTTCTTCAGCGCGATTAATGAGCGATTGAATACTGGTATAGAGCATATCGATATTATCAATACGGTTTTTTTCTTGCTGCGGAGTTTTGGCATCACTGCGCACAAAATCAATATACCCTGTCTCATCAATCATTTGGCGCACGATTGGTACAGGATCAGGGTGCTGATCTAGCTCACGCGTATAGTGCTCAATGAACTCGCCAAACTCTTTTATCGTACCATAAGCCTTTGACGGTAATACATGAGTCAGGCCAGCATGGGTGCAAGAGGCCAACAGCGATATGCTGTGCTCTTGTGCAAATAACCCAAGCTTTTCAAGCGTTGCTGGGCCCATACCGCGCTTGGGTGTATTGATAATACGCAAAAACGCGCTGTCATCTTCAGGGTTTAAAATCAGACGCAGATAGCCCATGATGTCTTTGATTTCACTACGCGCAAAAAACGACTGACCGCCAGACAGCTTGTAAGGAATTTGCAGCTGACGCAGCTGGGCTTCTAACATCCGCGCCTGAAAGTTACTGCGATAAAGGACGGCATATTGTTCCCACTCATTGCCAAAGCGTAGCTTGTGCGTGATGATCTCTTTAGCGACACGTTCGGACTCGTCATCATCATTACGGCAATTAATAATGCGTATTTTTTCGCCTTGGCCTTTATCTGACCACAGTTTCTTTTCAAATAAATGCTCGTTATTGGTGATGACGGCATTAGCTGAGGTCAAAATACGAGTGGTTGAGCGGTAGTTTTGCTCAAGCATGACGATTTTTAATTTTGGAAAATCTTCTTTGAGCAGCGCCATGTTTTCAGGTTTGGCACCGCGCCACGCATAGATAGACTGATCGTCATCGCCCACGACCGTAAATCGCCCTTGTGGCCCGACCAAGTTTTTAATCATTTCGTACTGGGCGGTATTGGTGTCTTGATATTCATCAACGAGCAGATAACGAATACGGTTTTGCCATTTGTCACGCAGCTCTCTGTTTTCGCGCAGTATCTTAGTCGGCAATACAATCAAGTCATCAAAATCGACGGCATTATACGCGCGCAAGTTACGCTCATACAGGGCATATAATGTAGCAAAAATCATGTCTTCTGGATCATCCAACGTTTCCATCGCCTTGTCAGGCTCTATCAAATCGTTTTTCCAGTCAGAGATGAATTTGATCGCTTTGCCAACCAATTCACGGCTTTCCGCGCCGCTTAAATTATCACGCATCATCAGCTCCATCAGTAGACGCTTACTGTCGTCGCTATCCATGATGGAAAAATTGCCCTTGAGAGGTGTATGAATCAGCTCATAGCGCAAAAACTGTAGCCCAAACTGGTGAAAGGTCGATACGGTCAGACCACGCATTTTTTCGCTAGGGAGCAGTTTGCTAACCCGCGCTTTCATCTCACGTGCCGCTTTATTGGTAAAGGTCACCGCTGTGATGCGCTCAGCGGGCATATCGCATTCTTCGATCAGGTAAGCAATCTTTCGGGTAATTACGGACGTCTTACCGGAGCCTGCACCTGCGAGCACAAGTAGGGGACCTGATACGTAGAGCATGGCCTCGGTTTGTTTGGGATTGAGTTGACTCATAACGTGACCTGTAAGACAAAAGCAAAAAAGAGGGTGGCGCTGATATAGCATAAGTAGATGAATGCGGTGCGCACTATCAAAAGGCGCACATTCAAAAGGCGCACATTATCAAAACTTGTATCGTCGCGATATGTTAATAATCTTTATTATAAGAATAGTAAGGTTTAATGATGAGATATCATAAAAATCTGGTGGGTCATTATAAAGCAAAAATGGTCACTTTAGGGGAGGACTTGGGTGCTGAAAAAGGGATATTTTAGCACTTGGTTTTTGCTAAACGTCGTGGCAGTGTTTGCTCGTAGCCAAAAGTACAGATTTGGGGTTAATATAAGGTAAAGTCTATATCATAATTCATAGTAAAAAAAACACCTCTTTTTTGCACAGAAAGTGACCGTTCAATACAGTTAAAAACTAGCTTTTAGGCACTGATATGCGTATAGTACGTAAATAATTTATGCCAGTTGTCTTGTCTCTATTGACCACGTGTAATGAGCTATTAAATCAATTAAGTAAGCAGTCAGATATGATATTGATTTAATACGTTGATCTTACGTTGTTAGAAGATGCGTTGGGCGACCAGCCTTTATCCGCGCGCATACCGGAATCTCTACAGTTGGTCACGTCTGACATCGTCGTCAATACACTTGATAATTGGTTGTTACCAGCAAAATACCTAACATGTGACTCAATGACAGTTACTTAAACACAGTGACTGGGGAACAGTTGCTTTGTGTTTTCGTCTGCGTTAAGCCTGTTGCAACACGCCCTTAGTAGGTCAGTGCTTGCGCTGCGCTTAACACTCGATTGGGTGAGGAGCACGTATTATCATGTCTGCTTTTAATTGGTCAGCCATTGCTTTTATTTTAGCCGCCATTGGGCTAGTTGTCTTTATGCTGGTCGTGCCGCGCTTACTTGGCGGTCGCTCTCAAGGCTCACAAAAAGAAGAGATATTTGAAGCGGGTGTTGTCGGATCTGGCAACGCCCGTATTCGTTTGTCTGCCAAATTTTATTTGGTCGCGATTTTCTTTGTTATCTTCGATTTAGAAGCGCTATATCTTTATGCTTATGCCGTCTCTGTGCGTGAGGCTGGCTGGCTTGGTTTTGCCGCTGCTGGCACCTTTATCGTTATTCTGATTATCGGTTTGATTTATGAGCTGAGCTTGGGTGCGATGAACTGGGCACCTGCTGACAAGCTACGCAAAAAAGCACGTCTATATGCCGCACCTGCTGGTTTTAACTTAGCAGATATCACCAAATTCGATGGTGCTCACGAGCTCATGGTTGACCCTACGGGTAAAGTGCCAGCACAGTCATCTGGTCAAATCAATGTCTCAAACAATATCGAAACCAATCGCCGTCATCTACAAAACATCGATCATATCAATACCACAGGTAATGTGACGTCTGTGGATTTTGCGACGTCTGCTAAGCAAGACAAAACTGAGCGTTAATACCAATTGATGCTTAGCCCATAGAGTTTTAAAGACCAGTAGTAAGATATAAAGACGTCAGTCTATTCGTATCAATGATCGCTGATGACTAGCCACTTATTTATCATAAAAGTTATGGTGACAGCGCGAGCAAGATGATTGCCACGCCAAGCCTAATATGAAGGTTGTATGTTATGAAATACACATTAACAAAAGCCAACCCTGATGCAGATACCTATCCTGCACAGACCAGTCAAACGGTCAATGACCCTATCGAAGACGAAGTCAATAAAAACGTCTTTATGGGTCGTCTCGAAGACCTCGTTCACTCGACAGCAAACTGGGGGCGCAAGCACTCACTCTGGCCATTTAACTTTGGTACTTCTTGCTGCTACGTTGAATATGCTACTACCTTAACCGCCGTTCATGATTTGTCACGCTTTGGTGCTGAGGTTATCCGTGCCTCGCCTCGTCAAGCAGATGTCATGATCGTCGCCGGTACTTGTTTTGTCAAAATGGCGCCTGTTATTCAACGCCTTTATGAGCAAATGCTAGAGCCAAAATGGGTCATCTCTATGGGTGCCTGTGCCAACTCTGGCGGTATGTATGATATCTACTCTGTGGTACAAGGCGTAGATAAAATTATTCCAGTCGATGTCTATGTGCCGGGTTGTCCACCGCGTCCAGAAGCGTTGATTCAAGGCTTGATGTTATTGCAAGAATCTATCACCAAAGAGCGTCGTCCATTAGGTATCCATGTCAATGAGCAAGGTATCTATCAGCCACAAATGACGCCTGAGCGTGACCGTAAGCAAGCAGATCGTATCGCTGTTAAAAACTTACGTAGCCCAGACAGTATTTAGATTCGTGTGTTTAGATTTATAGCGATAGCAACAACCTCAATATTTTATGCCCTCATCATAGTTCGGTTATGATTAACATAGCTTAGTTATGGTTGACATAGTTCGGTTATGACTAACATAGTTCAGTTATGATTAATGAAGGAATACATCATTCATGGTCACGGTAGTCGAAAACATAGATCCTAAGATTAAGCCTGTCCCAGCCGTTATCAAAGAGCTGGAGCAGAAGTATGCCGGTAAGTTCGTCGTGCAGCATACTGTTGATGAGATTCCAACAGTGTGGGTTGCGCGTGCGGATTTACTCGATGTTCTCTTATTCCTGCGTAAATTGCCCCAGCCATACGTCATGCTATTTGACTTGTCAGCGATAGATGAGCGTTTGCGCCAGCATCGCGCAGGTTTGCCTGACAGTGACTTTACGGTGTTTTATCACCTTATGTCTCTTGAGCGTAATAGTGACGTACGTATCAAGGTCGCGCTGAGCGAAGACGACGTCAATGTACCGAGCGCCACCAATATTTGGCCAAATGCCAACTGGTATGAGCGTGAAGTATGGGACATGTTCGGTATTGTCTTTACGGGACATCCGCATTTGACCCGTATCCTATTACCAAAATATTGGGAAGGTCATCCACTGCGTAAAGAATATCATGCGCGCGCGACGGAATTTACCCCGTATTTCTTGAACACCGCTAAGCAGCAGTACGAGCAGGAGAACCTGCGTTTTGTCCCAGAAGAATGGGGCATGAAGCGTTCAGGTCGTGATGAAGACTTTATGTTCTTGAACATCGGTCCCAACCATCCCTCTGCTCACGGTGCGTTCCGTTTAGTACTACAGCTTGATGGCGAAGAAGTCGTCGACTGTATCCCTGACATCGGCTATCACCATCGCGGTGCAGAAAAGATGGCTGAGCGTCAAACCTGGCACTCATTTATTCCTTATACCGACCGTATCGATTATCTCGGTGGTGTGATGAATGAGCTGCCGTACATCATGTCGGTCGAAAAGCTGGCTGGAATCACCATTCCACCACGCGCTGAGACCATCCGCGTGATGATGAGTGAGTTTTTCCGTATTACCAATAACTTGCTGTTCGTCGGTACGTTCATTCAGGATGCGGGCGGTATGACCCCTGTATTCTATATGTTTACCGATCGCCAAAAAGCCTATGACGTCATCGAAGCCGTGACTGGCTATCGTATGCATCCCGCTTGGTTCCGTATCGGCGGTACGGCTGCTGACCTGCCACGTGGCTGGCAGCGTCTGGTGCGTGAGTTCCTAGATTGGATGCCAAAACGCTTGGACGAGTATGTCAAAGCGGCATTGCAAAACAGTGTGCTCAAAGGCCGTACTCAAGGTGTTGCTCAATATAATGCCAAGCAAGCATTGGCTTGGGGCGTCACTGGTGCAGGTCTGCGCGCGACAGGCGTTGACTTTGATCTGCGTAAAGCACGTCCATACATGGGCTATGAAAATTACGACTTTGAAGTGCCAGTCGGTTACAACGGTGATGCTTATGACCGTTGTATGGTAAAAGTCGAAGAGATGCGTCAGTCGTTACGTATTATTCGCCAGTGTATGGATAACATGCCACAAGGCCCTTATAAAGCAGATCATCCACTAGCGGTACCACCGCCGAAAGACCGTACCCTGAACGATATTGAGACGTTGATTAATCACTTTATCTCAGTATCTTGGGGTCCTGTGATGCCAGCGGGTGAGTGTACGACGATTGTAGAAGCGACCAAAGGTTTGAACAGCTATTACATCACCTCAGATAAGGCGACGATGAGCTATCGTACCCGTATCCGTACGCCGACATTTGCGCATTTGCAGCAGATGCCATCGGTGATTAATGGTTCGCTCGTCTCTGATGCCATTATGTATCTGGCATCGATTGATATTGTTATGGCCGATTGTGATCGCTAGTACTTTAGTCTAATGCTTTGATCAGAAAATTATCGTTATTAAAGAAATACGTTTATCAATATATCATTGCCAAATGGCACACCAAAATGCTGATATCTTGCCATGTAGCGACACTCGTAAGACTGTCGCTATTAGCTGATAAAGCGTGATGAGTGAGGACGGATAGAAAACTATGAAAATTGTTTCCGACAAAATGCCAAAAGTAGATGTGGCAAGCATCCTCACTAGCGAGGAAATTGCGGCTATTCATGAGTTTATGCACCATTATCCACAGGCGCGTGCTGCCTCGTTAGATGCGCTAAAAATTGTGCAGAAACGCAACGGTTGGGTCGATGATGCACAAGTCAATGCTATTGCCAATATTCTAGACATTCCAATGTCAGATATGGACGGCGTTGCGACGTTCTTTAACCGTATTTATCGTCAGCCTGTTGGTCGCCACGTCATCCTTATTTGTGATTCAGTGGCTTGTTTCTTGACAGGTTATGAGGCGTTATCGGCTGAAATTAGATCGCAGCTTGGTATTGAATATGGTCAGACGACGGCTGATGGTCGCTTTACGCTATTGCCAATTTGCTGCTTAGGTAACTGTGACAAGGGTCCTGCTGTGTTGATTGACGAAGACACGTATGGCCCTGTCCAACCCGAAGAAGTAACGCAATTATTGGAGCTATACGCATGAGACTAACGCTTTCAGAGCAGATTGCTCAACGTAGCCAAGGCAAAGCGCCAAGCCAGCTTAATGAGCAGCGCATTCCAATTTACGGTGATAAAGGCACAGCGACTAGCGAAACCAAGCCGTTAACATGGCGTCTAGCACATCATGATGCGGTGCTTGATTTGGCCACCTACGAATCTTTGAAAGGTTTCACTGGTTTAAAGCAAGCTTTAAGTCAATCGCCTAAAGAAGTCGGGAATATGATCAAAGCTGCCAACGTCAGAGGTCGCGGCGGTGCAGGTTTTAATGCTGGTTTGAAGTGGACATTTATGTCACCGCCAGATGGTTTGCCGCGTTATCTCATTTGTAATGCTGATGAGATGGAACCGGGTACCTTTAAAGATCGTCTATTGATGGAACGCCTACCGTTTCAGCTGATTGAAGGTATGTTGATTACCGCGCATGCGATTGGCGCAACTGACGGTTATATCTTTATCCGCGGTGAGTACATCTTGGCCGCTGAACGTTTGGTCGCTGCTATCGAAGAATGCTTGGCTAACAATCTAATGGGCAAGAATATTTTAGGCTCAGATTTTAGCTTTAATCTGCATGTGCATACTGGCGCTGGACGCTATATCTGCGGTGAAGAAACAGCGTTAATTAACTGCTTGGAAGGTCGCCGTGCTAACCCACGTACCAAACCGCCTTTCCCGCAAATTTCTGGTGCATGGGGTCGTCCAACGGTTGTCAACAATGTTGAGACTTTATGCAATATGCCAGCCATCTTAAACCATGGCGTCGAATGGTATCAGTCGTTATCTACTATCAAAGGTAAGAGCCAGACACCAGGTACGAAATTGTTTGGTTGTTCAGGCTTGGTCAATGACCCAGGTCTGTGGGAGTTACCATTTGGTTATACGGCACGCGAAATCATTGAAGATTTAGCGGGTGGTATGCAAGCAGGCAAAACCCTCAAAGCTTGGCTACCAGGTGGTGCTTCTACTGACTTTTTAACCACTGAGCATTTAGATGTGGTGGTGGATTTTGACACCATTCAAAAAGCAGGTAGCCGTATGGGTACTGGGCTAATTATGGTGGTGGATGAAGCACAAGATATGGTGCCACTCGTTCGTAATCTCGAAATTTTCTTCCAGCGTGAGTCATGCGGTTGGTGTACACCATGCCGTGATGGTCTACCTTGGGGCGTCAAACTGCTTACTGCTATCAATGATGGCGAAGGGCAAGTGGGCGATGTAGAAAAACTAGAGGGCCTCACGCGTGACTTATGGATTGGTAAAACATTCTGTGCGCATGCCCCAGGTGCGATGGAGCCACTAATGAGTGCGATTAAATATTTCCGTCCAGAGTTTGATCAAAAAATCACTCAGGCGGTTGGTGTAGATATCATTGATGCTGCAGCCAATCAACAGCCAGTAGTGAAATAAGGAGAGCGGCATGGCAGTCATACATATTGATGGAACCACTGTCGAAGTAGATAGCGCGGATAACTTGCTACAAGCTTGTCTATCCCTCGGCATTGATGTGCCGTATTTTTGTTATCATCCAGCCCTTGGCTCAGTAGGCTCGTGCCGTCAGTGCGCGGTCAAGCAATTTCAAAACAAAGAAGATATGGAAGCAGGTCGCGGTCGTCTCGTGATGTCATGTATGGTCGCCCCTGGCGATGACATGTACATCTCGGTCACTGATGATGAAGCCAAAGCATTTCGCAAGTCGATGGTTGAGTTACTCATGACCAACCATCCGCATGATTGTCCAACCTGTGAAGAGGGTGGACATTGCCATCTGCAAGACATGACCTATATGTCAGGTCATAGCCGTCGTCGCTATCGCTTCACCAAACGCACGCATCACAACCAAGAGCTTGGTCCATTCATCGCGCATGAGATGAACCGCTGTATCGCTTGCTATCGCTGTGTACGTTTTTATAAAGACTACGCAGGCGGCGAAGATTTGGGCGTTTATGGCTCAAACAACCGCGTTTACTTTGGTCGTGATAAAGATGGTCAGTTTGAAAGCGAATTCTCAGGCAACTTAACGGAAGTATGCCCAACCGGTGTCTTTACCGATAAAACGCATTCTGAGCGTTATAACCGTAAATGGGACATGCAGTATGCACCAAGCATCTGTCATGGCTGTTCGGCTGGCTGTAATATCTCACCAGGTGAGCGTTATGGTGAATTGCGCCGTATCGAAAACCGCTATAACGGTGAAGTAAACCGCTATTTCTTATGTGACCGTGGTCGCTTTGGTTACGGCTATGTCAATCGTGAAGATCGTCCAACGCAAGCGCTTGAACGTATCAATGATAAGCATGTCAAAATCAATATTGACTACGCACTTGATGAAACCATCAAACGTATCAAAGATAAAAAAGTCATCGGTATTGGCTCACCGCGCGCCAGTCTAGAGACCAATTTTGCGCTAAAAAACCTCGTTGGCTTTGATAGCTTCTCAACAGGTTTGAACCATCAGCAGCAAGCACTGGTCAATAAATGCATCGAAGTATTAAGTACTGATGGCATTTATAACCCTAGCATGACCGATATCGAAAGCTATGATGCAGTATTGGTGTTGGGTGAAGACATCACACAGACCTCATCACGTGTTGCGCTGTCAGTACGTCAAGCCGCAAAAAACGAAGGCCTGAAAATGGCAGCGGCATTGCAAACGCAGCCGTGGCTTGCAGAACCAGTTAAACGTATTGCTCAAGATGCGCTAAGCCCAGTCTATGTCATTGATGTAACGCAAACTAAGTTAGAAGACATCAGTAAAGTGAGTGTGGTGGCGACACCTGAAGACATCACTAAACTTGGTTTCAAAGTCGCTGACGAGATTGCTAACTTCGCTAATGATTTAGCAGAAATAGCAGATCCACAAGCGGCTGAACAAAATGTTGACGCTGATGCTAATACTGACGGTATGCAAGCATTAGCGAAGCAAATCGCTTATGACTTGATTCAAGCAGACAAGCCACTGGTTATCTCGGGTAGCAGCTTATCGTCTACCGCATTGATAGAAGCAGCAGCGCAGATTACGCAAGCATTGACGCAAAAACGCTCGGCTATCAAAGCGACTGAACAGCAGCAAGTTGAAACGCATAACGCCAAAGTAGAAGCTCAAGCGCAGTCTGCTAATGATCAGCCTGAAGAAGATCAAGACTTATCTGCTAAGCCAAACAAACCTGAAACGGGCGTGAATACAGAAGCGCAAGATGATGTAGAACGCGCCCCTGCCGAACCGCTCGAATTAAAAGAAGTAAACAACCGTTATCATGCACAAGCAGGTATCTACTTAACGGTTACCGATGCTAATAGCATGGGTGTTTGCATGCTTGGCGGTCAGTCAGTTGAAGAGTTATTAGCAACTGATTTCGATGTGGTTATCGTCGCTGAAAATCAGCTGACTGATGCCATTGATGCCAATAAATTGACGCAGCTATTATCTGATAAAACGGTCATTGCACTGGATCATCAGCTACTTGATTGGCATAAAGATGTCGATATTGTATTGCCAGCGGCTAGTTTTGCAGAAGCAGACGGCACGTTGATATCGGCTGAAGGCCGTGCGCAGCGCTTCTTCCAAGTCTATGACAACGAATACTACCATCCGATGAGTAGTATTAAAGAAGGCTGGCGCTGGTTACATGCAGTGCATAGCAGCATCGAGGGTCGTGATGTCGATTGGACGCAGCTAGATGATGTCATCAATGCATTGATCGCAACCCATCCTAAGCTTGCTGGGATTAAAGGCGCTGCACCTGATGCTGCTTACCGTATGACTGGTCTTAAAATTGCTCGTCAGCCGCGTCGTTATTCAGGTCGTACCGCTATGCGTGCCCCGATATCCGTCCATGAGCCGATGCAACCAAAAGATTTAGACACCGGTTTAACTTTCTCAATGGAAGGTTATAGCGGTAAAGAAACGCCAAGCTCGATGATTCCTTTTGCCAATGCGGCAGGTTGGAACTCACCGCAAGCGTGGAACAAATACCAAGACAAAGTTGGTGGCCATCTGAAAAATGGCGATCCAGGTGTACGTTTGTTCGATCAGCTAGCACGTTTGGAAACACGTCAATATGTGGCGCCAGAAGCGATGTCTGCGACGACGACTGATATGGAGCAAGGCCAAGCGAAGCTAGTGCCTATCTATAACATCTACGCCAGTTCAATGATGGCATCACGTAGTCCAATCGTCGCTGAGCAACTACCTGTTGCCGCATGGCGTATCGGTATGGATGATGCCAAAGACTGGAATATCGCTGCTGGTGATTACTTGGCGATTGAGATTGATAAGCAACAAATCACCTTGCCAGTACAGATTGTTGGTTACTTAGCGGAAGGTTGTATCGGTTACCCAGTTGGGCAGGTGAGTATCATTCACCCATCAATGCCAGCGTCGGTACGTAAAGTCGATGCACCAGTGACGATGATGGGCAGCATGGCCAACGATATGATGAACAATAATGACATGATTAACGATAACGATACTGCGCAAATGAACACAGCGCCGATCACCACACAGGAGGTGTAATATGCAAGTTACCCGTATTATCCCTGATGTGCCAAGCTTTTTGACTGGTAGCCTGAGCTTTGATGCGTGGTCTATCTTATTTCTGGTTGGGCAATCACTGGTTATCTTCTTAGTCGTGGTATTGGTTGCGGCGATGATGATTATCTATGAGCGCCGTATGTTGGCCTTATGGCAAGATCGTTATGGTCCAAACCGTGTGGGTCCATTTGGCTCACTGCAGCTGGTCGCTGATATGCTCAAAATCTTCTTTAAAGAAGATTGGACACCAAACTTTACCGATAAGTTTATGTTTACGTTGGCACCTGCGGTCGCGATGTTTACTGCATTGGCTTCATTTGCCATCATTCCTATCTCGCCAACGCTTGGCGTGGCTGACTGGGATATCGGTATTCTGTTCTTCTTTGCTATGGCAGGTATTGCTGTCTATGCAGTGATGTTCGGTGGTTGGGCGTCTGCCAACAAGTTCTCGTTATTGGGCGGCCTACGTTCAGCGGCACAAACCATCAGTTATGAAGTGTTTTTGGGCTTATCTTTGATGGGTGTGGTCGCACTGACAGGCTCATTTAACTTACGTGCCATTGTTGAATCGCAAGTTGACGGCTGGTATATCATCCCGCAGTTTTTTGGCTTTTTGACTTTTGTGGTTGCCGGTGTTGCTGTTACGCACAGACATCCATTTGATCAACCAGAAGCAGAGCAAGAGCTGGCCGAAGGGTATCATGTCGAATATTCTGGCATGAAGTTTGGTATGTTCTTTATCGGAGAATATGTCAACGTTGTCTTGATTTCTGCATTGATGACTTGCTTGTTTTTTGGCGGTTGGCTGGCACCTTTTAATTTAGATATTCCATTTATTCCACCAGCTTTTTGGTTCATGATTAAAACGCTGTTCTTTATGACCATGTTTGTTTTGGCTCGAGGCTCACTCATGCGTCCGCGTTATGATCAGGTGATGAATTTTGGCTGGAAAGTATGTCTGCCCGTAACCTTGATTAACCTGTTGATTACTGCTGCGGTCATTTTGATATTTTCCCCAACGTTATAGTCATCACTAGCCATCACTGATGAACTAGGGTAAAGCTGATAAGGATAATAATCCCATGTTTACTACCATAAAAAAGACCGTCATTGGTATATTTACCATTGTTCGCAGCATGTGGATGGTCAATAGTCATGCGCTTAGACCGCGTGATACCATCCTTTATCCTGAAGAGCCGGTACCTGTACCGCCGCGTTTTCGTGGACGTATTGTCCTAACGCGTGACCCTGATGGAGACGAGCGCTGTGTTGCCTGTAACTTGTGTGCGGTGGCCTGTCCGGTAGGGTGTATCTCACTACAAAAAGCTGAGCGTGAAGACGGTCGCTGGTATCCAGAGTTTTTTAGAATTAACTTTTCGCGCTGTATTTTTTGCGGATTGTGTGAAGAGGCGTGTCCAACGACAGCCATTCAAATGACACCTGACTTTGAGCTGGGTGAATATAAGCGCCAAGATTTGGTTTATGAAAAAGAGCATTTGCTTATTTCAGGACCAGGTAAATATCCTGATTATAACTATTATCGTGTGACAGGTATGGCGGTAGCGGACAAACCAAAAGGCGCAGCACAAAATGAGTCTGCACCGATTGATCTAAGGAGCTTGCTACCATGATGAATATTTTGAACCATCCTGAACTGGCTGGGTTTTATTCGCTCGCAGCAGTGGCAGTATTTGCCAGTCTGCGCGTGGTGACTCAGGCCAATCCGGTACATGCTATTTTATCGATGATTGTGTCATTACTAGCAATCGCTGGCATATTCTTTGTGCTTGGTGCGCCATTTGCTGGTGCGCTAGAAATCGTTGTTTACGCGGGCGCCATTATGGTGCTATTTGTCTTCGTTATTATGATGCTGAATTTGGGCATGAGTAATGATGAGCGCGAAGAGCGCTGGCTCGATGCGGGCACTTGGGCGATTCCAGCAGGGTTGACGATTATCATTGCCGTTGTGCTATACGCGATGATTGGTCTCAATCATGATGAAGCGGTAATGATTGGTGGTACGGCGATATCTGCCAAAACAGTCGGTACGGTGTTGTTTACTAAATATGTCATGCTGATAGAAGTGGCGGCATTATTATTACTAGCGGCTCTAGTCGCTGCTTATCATCTGGGCAAAGAGTCTATAGATGATGAAGTTGAGACTCATGCCAGTCAAGCATTTAAACCAAGTGTGGGTAGTGTTAAACAGCATGAAAATAATGGCACTCATACACAGCATGATGCCGTAGAAATGGCTCAGCCTTACGAGTATAAAGATGTTGACCCGCTTGATTATGTCAGTATGAATATCGGTGCGAACAAAGTCACGCGCAAGGAGTCAGACTAATGGTACTAGCAGCAAGCGTGGCACAAGACGTGTCAAACGTGCCGTTTGCCCACGAGGTAGCAGGCTTAATGCAGCCCGCTGTCGGTGCGCAGAATGTACTGGGTATGATACCCATGAGCCACGGACTGATTTTGGCAGGTATTTTATTTGCTATCGGACTGTGCGGCGTCATGGTACGTCGTAACTTCCTATTTATGCTAATGAGCCTTGAGATCATGATGAACGCGGCAGCACTAGCATTTGTGGTGGCAGGTAGTCGCTGGGTCGATCCAGATGGACAGATTATGTTTATCTTTATTTTGACGTTAGCAGCAGCAGAGGCCGCCATTGGTTTGGCAATATTATTGCGGTTTTATCATCAGCGTGGGCATCTAGATGTCGATAGCGCCAATGAGATGAAAGGATGATGTCATGAGTTTATTACCATTAACCTTTATATTCCCGCTCGTTGGCTTTTTGATTTTAGCCTTTATGCGCGACAAGCTAACAGAGCAGGTGGCAGCGATTGTGGGCGTTGGTAGCATGCTGCTATCAGCATTATGTACGCTATTCGTGAGCTATACCTTTTTGACCACCAATCCAGCAGGAACGATCGTAGAAGTTCCACTGTGGACATGGTTCCAAGTGGGCGATTTTGCCCCGCATTTTGGCTTGAGCTTTGATGGTCTTGCATTGACTATGACTGGTGTTATCACTGGGATTGGCTTTTTGATTCATCTGTTTGCCTCTTGGTATATGAAAGGTGACACTGGCTTTGCCCGTTTCTTTAGCTATATGAATTTGTTCGTGGCCAGTATGTTATTGCTGGTACTAGCAGATGATTTATTTCTGCTATATCTTGGTTGGGAAGGCGTGGGCATCTGCTCATACCTACTGATTGGTTATTATTACCATGACAGAGCCAATGGACGCGCGGCGATGAAAGCCTTTACGGTTACTCGCGTGGGTGATGTGTTCTTAGCCTTTGGTTTGTTTTTATTATTCCGTGAATTCGGTACGCTTAATATCCAAGAGATTATTACGCGCGCCCCAGAAGTGTTTGATATCAATAATCCAACGATGATGCTGACGACGATGATGCTCGTTGGCGGCGCGATGGGTAAATCAGCGCAGCTGCCACTACATACGTGGCTGGCTGATGCGATGGCAGGTCCAACACCAGTATCGGCATTGATTCACGCCGCAACGATGGTAACAGCAGGTGTTTACTTAATCGCCCGTCTACATCCATTGTTTGAGCTGACGCCTGGCATCTTATTGTATTGGGTCGGCGGCGTGGGTGCATTGACGCTTATCGTTGCAGGTTTCTGTGCGCTTGCGCAAACAGATATCAAACGTATTCTTGCTTATTCGACCATGAGTCAGATCGGCTATATGTTCTTAGCACTGGGCGTTGGTGCATGGCAAGGGGCTATCTTCCATCTGATGACACATGCTTTCTTTAAAGCGCTGCTGTTCTTATCATCAGGTGCCGTCATCCTTTCGGTACACCATGAGCAAGATATCTTTAAGATGGGCGGCCTGCGTAAAAAGATACCATTGGTATTTTGGTGCTATGTCGTCGGCGGTGGTGCACTTGCAGCCATACCTTGGGTTACCGTTGGTTTTTATTCTAAAGAAGCGATTCTTTGGGAAACTTATGCCACAGGTCATCTAGTATTGTTCTATATGGGTGTGTTCGGCGCTTTCTTAACCGCGATTTATACATTCCGTATGATTTGGATCATCTTCTTTGGTGAAGAAAAAACCCATGCTCATAAGCTATCAGGGGTATCGTACTGGTTGCCTTTGACGGTATTGCTAGTACTATCTACCGCCGTTGGTGCTTGGATTACGCCACCATTAGATGGGGTATTACCAGAGAGTGTCGGTCATCTACTAGAAGTAGCGGGTCAAGCGCATGCTAAGCATACAGCAGAGTATATCGCGATGGGTGCCATGGCAGCAGGTTTGATATTGGCAGCATTATTATATGTCGTCAATAAAGGCAGAATGCTCACTAGCTTTAAGCGCTCACGTGTTGGTGGGGCGCTGTATCACTGGTGCTATCATGGCCTAGGCTTCGATGCGCTATACGATGTAATTTTCGTAAAACCCTTTTTGTTCATCGGCCGCTTACTTAAAGCCGACCCTATCGATAAAACGTGGTTGCTGTTACCTAAGCTGGCCTCAGTAGGTAATAAAGTATTGTCTGCGACGCAAACAGGGTCTCTTCGAGGTTATGCCACAAGCTTTGGCTTGGGTATGGCTGTATTGCTGGTGCTGGTAATGATGACGGTGGTATAAAAGATGATTGAGTTACAACAAACGTGGATGCTACCAGCATTAATCGCAATTCCCTTTATTGCAGGATTGCTATGCTGGCTGGTAGAACGATTTAACAAACGTCTGCCGCGCTGGATTGCCTTGATCGGTATGACGTTGACCTTTGTATTGTCATTGGTACTGTGGCATTACGGTGACTTTAGCGGAATGAGTAAGCAAGTCATTGCGCCAAGCGCAAACGTTCCTTGGGTCGCTGAGTTCAGTGTGCCATGGATACCGAGCTTTGGTATTAGCTTTCACTTGGCACTAGATGGTTTGTCACTGATGATGGTGGCGTTGACTGGCCTACTCGGCGTGGCAGCGGTTGCCTGTTCGTGGAATGAGATTCAGCGCCGTGTTGGTTTCTTCCATCTGAACTTGCTATGGAGTTTGGGCGGCGTCATTGGTGTTTTCTTATCAATTGATCTGTTCTTATTCTTCTTCTTTTGGGAGATGATGCTGGTTCCTATCTACTTCTTGATTGCCATTTGGGGTCATGATGTCGTCGGCAAAACCAAAGAGTATGCAGCCACCAAGTTCTTTATTTATACCCAAGCCTCTGGGCTTATCATGCTCATCGGTATTTTGGTATTGGTCATTATCAGCTATGCCCAAAAAGGCGTGGTTAGCTTTAACTATAATGATTTGCTCGGTACGTCACTTGGCGGCTGGGAATATCCTATCATGCTGTGCTTCTTTATTGGCTTTGCGGTTAAGTTGCCAATCATCCCGTTCCATGGTTGGTTGCCAGACGCGCATGCACAAGCACCAACGGCAGGTTCAGTGGATTTGGCAGGGGTGCTCATTAAGACGGCTGCCTATGGCTTGATTCGTTTTGTGCTGCCATTATTTCCAGCAGCGTCACAAGAGTTTGCGCCGATAGCGATTACCTTAGGTACGATTGGTATCTTCTATGGTGCATGGCTTGCCTTTATGCAGACTGATATGAAGCGTTTGCTGGCCTATACCAGTATCTCGCATATGGGTTTTGTGGTACTAGCAATCTATGCTGGGACATTGCTCAGCTTACAAGGTCTGATGATTCAGATGCTGGCTCATGGTTTGAGTTCAGCTGCACTATTCATTATGGCTGGTCAGTTATATGAGCGCTTGCACACACGTGATTTGACCTTGATGGGTGGTATGTGGGGACAGTTCCGCTATTATGCACCGATATTGATGTTCTTCTGCGCGGCATTGCTGGGTATTCCAGGTACGGGTAACTTCATTGGCGAGTTCATGATTTTATTTGGCTCATTTGCTCAGTACCCAGTGTTTGTGGTTTTTGCGACATTCAGTTTGGTACTAGCAGGTCTTTACTCGCTCATTTTGATTCACCGTGCACTCTTTGGTGAAAACAATATCGCCGCATTGGCAGAGCGAGAGACTAAGTCACATGGCTTACCTGCACGCAAATTAAAAGATTTAGGCAAGCGTGAGCTGTCATTGTTACTGATGTTGGCCGCCGGTCTAGTATGGCTCGGACTGTATCCACAGCCGTTCCTTGATACCTCAAGTCATGCGATGCAGTGGATCAATAACGCATATATATACAGTCAAGTGACACAAGTAGATGCGTCGCACCTGCTTGATGCAATGGAGGCACGTTAAGTCATGAATGATATTACGATGAATGATTTGATAGGATTGTTGCCTTACGCGCCGATCATCGCTGTAGTGATTACAGTGCTGACGGTCATGATTGCGATTACCCTTAAACGCTCGCACATGGTCACTGGTACGATTACGGTGGCAGGCTTAAACATCGGCCTATTTACTCTAATTGGGCAAATGGTCGGGATCATTGATAGTGGAGCTATCGCGCCAAATGCTGAGCAGTTATTTGTTATTGATAACTTTGCTCAGTTTAATATGGTGGTTATCTTTATCTGTGCCTTGGCGTGTTGTACGCTGTCTTATGCGTATCTGGCCAATTTGAAAGATAATAAAGAAGAGCTGTATTTGCTCATGCTGCTATCAACCATCGGTGCACTACTAATGGTAAGCGCGCAGCACATGGCATCCTTCTTTATGAGCCTAGAGATGCTGTCAGTACCGCTATATGGTTTGCTTGCTTACACTTACAAGCGCAACCAATCGCTAGAGTCTGGACTAAAGTATTTGGTGCTATCAGCGACCGCATCAGCGACGTTACTGATGGGGATGGCCTTCATCTATGCAGAAGTTGGCTCGCTAGCATTCAAGCCAATCAGTATGGTACTGGGCAACATCTTTGAATCGCCACTATTGATATTGGGCGCGGCGATGATGATGTTTGGTATCGCCTTTAAGCTGTCTGCTGCCCCATTCCATATGTGGACGCCAGATGTGTACGAGGGTGCACCAGCGCCTATCGCTACCTTCTTAGCTTCAGTATCCAAAGTTGCTATGATGGCATTGGCGGTTCGATTCTTAATTGATACCTCTCTACTCGCATTGCCATCTGTACAAATGCTATTGATGGTTATGGCGACTTTATCTATCTTGGTAGGTAACTTATTAGCGGTTCGTCAAACCAGTCTCAAACGTCTACTCGGTTACTCATCCATTGCCCATATGGGTTATGTGATGATCGTTATCGTTAGCATTGGCGCGGCAGCTGACAGCATCTCTAGCATGTATATGGCAGTCTATGCCTTTACCTCTATCGGTGCTTTTGGTGTCGTAACCTTGATGTCGAGCCCATATCGTTTGTCTGGCGAAGCGGATGAGCTGACTCATTATCAAGGTCTGTTCTGGCGTCGTCCAGTCCTGACCGCGGTGATGACAATCATGATGTTATCACTGGCTGGCATTCCATTGACGGCAGGCTTTATTACTAAGCTGTTTGCGATATTGGCGGCGGTACAAGGCACCAACTGGTTCTTGGCTGCAATGATTATCTTAGGCAGTGCGATTGGTCTATTCTACTACTTGCGCGTTTTACTCACGCTATTCAAACGTCCTAAGCAGTTCATCGAGTTTGATGTGTCTGGTCAATGGGGTTTGCGTACTGGTGGTATCATGGTGATTGCGGTAACTGCGATTATTCTATTCTTTGGTATCTTGCCAAACAGTATGATTGAGTGGGCAAGCATGGCGCGTATTTGGTAGTATCGCCCACACATAGCATTTGATAAGCCTTTGCTGCTTATCTGCTGTTACGGTTAAAAAACCAAGATGCGCCAGCTTTATGATAAGCTTGGCGCATCTTTTTTTGTGCCTACCTTTTGATGGTTATTTATTCTTTACCTATCAAAGGTAGCTTATAAAAACACAGTTCAATAAAGTATAAGTGATAAACGATTATGAGTGACAATATTCAAACGGTGACGGTACTCAGCAAAACCACTTGGACGCCCACATTATTTAGTTTTACCGTGAGTCGTCCTGATAGCTTTAAGTTTACAGCAGGGCAGTTTGTTCGCTTGGGCGTCAATCCGAGTCAATTAAAATATTACCAGCAAATTGAAGCCAGTAATGATACCTCTGATACCGCATTGAATGAAGACATCTTTCGCGCGTATTCGATTGTGTCTTCGCCCTTTGATGAGGTGATAGAGTTTTTCTCTATCGTGATTCCTGATGGTGCATTTACCTCACAGTTGCAACATCTACAAGTGGGCGATGAGTTGCTACTCAATACCATGCCATTTGGATTTTTGACCTTAGCGCGTTATCAAAAACCACTGCCGAAGGATTTGTGGTTGCTTGCGACAGGCACTGGTCTTGCACCATTTTTATCGATGCTACAAGATTTAAAGACGTGGGAAGACTACGAGCATATCGTATTGGCTTATAGCGCACGCTCGACACAAGAGCTGGCTTACGTGGATAAGATTAAAAGCTTGCAAGAAGACTTTGGCACGCTGGTTGATAATCCAGCCAAGCTCATTTTTATCCCAATCGTTACTCGTGAGCCTGTTGACGGGGCATTGTCAGAACGTCTGCCGAAGCTACTACTAGAAGGCACGTTAGAGAAGCAGGCGGGTATCGCGTTGGATATTGATACTACTCACGTCATGCTATGTGGCAACCCAGATATGGTGGATGACACCAAAGAAGCACTAAAGTCACTAAGACTGGTGATGAATCGACGCGGTGAAGGTAATATTGCCGTAGAGAACTACTGGTAATGATAGCCAACCCCAAATAAATCCGCTACATCGTCAACTTCGCTTGATGTACTACTTGTACTATCTGCGCTTGATTTCCTTGCATCGAAATTATTTGAATTCACCTATATCTCTTTTATTTAAGCTAGTGGTTATCTGCTTTAATAGAAAATAGAAAATGCTGTCTCTTAAAGGTTATTATCCTTTAAGATACAGCGTTTTTTTATGGAGAACAGTTTATTTTAGTCTGTTACTCTTGGCTTGGTTCGGTCGCATCATCTATAGGTTTTACTGGGCCTTGCATCAGCTCAGGCTCATCATCATCACCGATGATATCCTCGCTATTGCTTGAGGCGAGTAGATCACGGTAATTAATTTGAGCCTTTAGCACCATCTGTTCTTCTTCTAGCTCGCCATAGTTGACCTGTACTTTATATAGGGCACCCATGATTTTTTTATTGTTTTTTAGCCAGCGATTGATATCGATATAAATCACTTCGTCTTTTGCGCGCGCGATATTGACGTAAGATAAAAGGAAGCCCAAAGGGTCTTTTTTTAGGACGCTGTGATAAAACCAAATCGCAAGCTTTACCCCTTGGCGTTTGATAAAAGATTCGCAGCGCAAGTTTAAGATATCGGTATAGGTCTGCTGACCAAACACAAAACGCTGTACATTGCGATCGAGTTGCACGTGAATCAAGCTAAAATTACTGGCAATCTCCGCATAAATACCGCCTGCATTGACCGTGCAGTATAAGCGAAACCAATCATCATGTAGCTCAACGCGCAGCTCTAAAATCGCCTTTACATTGTCCGTGACAAAGTTTTGTAGCGCATCATTGACATAGGTTTGTGCGACTGGCAGTGCCAGCTCGTCTTCAAACTTATCTGTGGTTTTATTATAGATGTCTTTAACGGATTGGGCGAGACGTTCCCAACCACTGCTGAATGACTCATCAAAACGATAGCCAATATTTTCAAAGAACTCATCGAAATTGTCTGAATCTCTCACGTTATCAAAGTCACTCAAACTTATTATCCTTATAATTACTGGGCTTGCCATTCAAGAGATGCTGCAATGAGTTACGGATCAAAGGCCATAAACCATCACTAATAAAGAAAGTAACGGTTAGATAATGGCTATCATTATGCTGATGCAAACGTAACGATACAAAGCACTGAGATGGCTGCGCTAAAACAGTATATAACAAATACAGTGGCTTCAAAATGGACACATGCGTTTTATGACAATTCATTTAGCATATAGGCAGTTTATATAAATCTATAATGGTTAAGCGAATTTAAGCTAGGGCGTGTCATCAATTAGATTGTGAGGCTTAAAATGAGAGAATTTGTAGATAAACAAGGAAGAAATTGCCGTTAATATGAACATATTGACAAAATTACTGACGATGTTTAGCAAAATTTAGCCATTTTAAGGCCACTAAATGTATTAATGTGCTAATTGATGACACGCCCTAGTATTCACTATTATTTTACGTTTGCTAATAGATATCCGTATGCTTATGATTGTACTCGTCAGAATGGTGGTGCTAGTGACATCATTCTCTGTCATGTTATGATAGCGCCAGTATATATCAAGCATAGCACTGTCTTTAGAATGGCGATGCTCACTATCTAGCATACTGTATTCAGCGCTCATTCACACGGCACTGTACATACTGGTACGCTCATACTCATAAGCTGAGACCTGCTTTGGCCTATATTAAAGACTCACAAAGTTATCATTTTTCAGCGCAAGATCCTAAGCGTGATATCAGCTTGCCTGTTGCAATTGTCATCGCAGTTGCTATTCATGCGCTGATTATCTTTGGCATTGGTTTCTCTGTTGGAAAAGACCCTGCTGCAATGATGCAGGATGTGGCAAAAGCCCTCACAGACAATATGAAGCCCAATGAAGATGCTCAGTTTATTGCCAATGCCTCACAACAAGGCGGTGGCAGGGTGCAAGAGCAGCTAAGACAAGAAAACAATCAGCTGAGTGCATTGGCTGCTGCGCAGATGAGCGAAACACAGGACGTGATTGATCTGCAACGTCAAGTTCGGCAGCAGCGTTATCAAGAGAGCTATCTGCGCACGACCTTAAGCTGGCGTCAGGCTAGCATCGAGTCTGACAATGATAGCAAACAAGCACAAGATGATGTGATCGCTCAAGAAGAGCGAATACGTAAGCAAGTCGCGACGTTAGAAGCACAGCTATCTCAGCGCCAGCAACTCTATGCGACTAAGTCCAAAGTGGTGACAGTAGACAGCAACTCGACCACGCGCGGCGCCGCCGCAGACTATATCGATACTTTCCGTGAGCATGTTGAGCGCGTTGGTAATTTGCATTATCCCGCGCAAGCGCGTGCGCAAGGCATCACAGGTGAAGTGCGTCTGATGGTTATCATCAGTAGCGATGGCGCTATCAAAGCCATCCGTTTGCTTGAAAGCTCAAACTCCACGATATTGGATGAAGCGGCCAAGCAATCTGTTAGGCAAGCGGCGCCTTTTGGTCAATTCACCAAAGATATGAAAGACATCGTCGAGCTGCGACTGATACGAACTTATCGATATAGTGACAAAGTTAATGTCACTTATTAAGGTTTTAGAAAGTTGGCTGCACGATAAATAAACATAGTATGTCGATGAATACGTCATACTATTTTTCGATATACAGCTATCCAAATATAAAGCTACCCAAACTCATCACACACCGCTATAAGTAAAGAGTCAGTATGGAATTTTTAGGTTTTACAGTAGATATTGCCACCCTAACCAGCAATAGCATAGAATTGGTCATCAAAGTTGCATTGGCAATACTGATATTCGTCGTCGGGCGCTGGCTTGCGAAAAAAGCCGTCGCAGTGGCTCAAAAAATTATGTTACGTAGTCATTTAGATGACACGGTTGCTAGCTTTTTGGGTCGTCTACTATATGGCATATTATTGGTAGTGGTGGCGTTGGCTGCACTGAGTAAAGTGGGTGTGCAGACCACGTCGGTCGTCGCTATATTAGGCGGTGCTGCGGTTGCTATCGGTCTGTCGCTTAAAGATCAACTGTCTAACTTTGCCGCTGGCATCATGATTGTGACGTTTCGCCCGTTTGTACGCGGTGATTATGTACAAATACTCGGTCATACCGGTACGGTGACGGAAATTAACTTGATCAATACCCATCTGACCACGACAAACAATCACGATATTATTATCCCTAATGGTGACATCACCACAACCGCGACCATCAACTATTCGTCGTTACCCAATCGCCGCGTGGATATCACTATCGGTATTGGTTATGATGCCGATATTAAGACCGCAAAAGACATCATGATAAAGTTGGCCACCGACAATCCGATGGCATTTACCGATCCTGCACCTATCGTCCGTGTGACCAACTTAGGGGACAATTCAGTTGATTTGACCTTAAACGTTTGGACCACCAATGCGGACTGGTGGAGTATGCAATGTGATTTGCTGGAGCAGTTTAAATATGCGCTTGATGATAATAAAATTGACATTCCATTCCCGCAGCGCAGTGTTCATGTTAAAGGGTTAGAGATGTTGATGGGCAACAAAAACGAATCGCCATTGCCATCTTTAGAAAAAGATCAAAACCTTTAAAGATAAAGATGTTTGAATCGCATTCACTATAAATAAGGATTTGGTAGGTTTAGGCCTGCCAAAACCTCAATTTCAAACTGCTCCATCTCATCTTGTTCAGCTTGTCCAAGCTCGTGATCAAATCCAAGTAAGTGCAGCACACCATGTGTTAATAGATGGCTAATGTGCTGTGCGACTGTTTTCTCTTGTTCTGCGGCTTCACGCACGATCACATCATGACAAATAATCAGCTCACCAAGCGCTAAGGTCGGCATCAGCCCGATGATAGCGGCTGGCAAGTCACTAGGATAAGACAGAATATTGGTCGCATAATCCTTGCCTCGTGCTTCCAAATTCAACTCACGACCTTCAGTCTCATCAGTGATATATATATCGAGTGATTTGGCTTTTTCTTGCCATAATTCAACATCAATATCTGCAAAATAAGGCAGTACTAAACCACTATTAATTTGCTCATCTATGTAATATAAAGTTGCCATCATCACAGGTAGTAGCGTGTCACGATGATAAAAAGTATCGAGTAGGGTGTCATCAATACTACTCGTTGCACTGATGTCTAATATCTCAAAGCTTTCATCATTACTAGTGATATCAGTTGCCTTATTTTGGTTAAAACTGTCATCGTCGTTATACTGGCTCATGTTGTTCTCTCCTTACTTTATTATCATGTCGTTTGTTTAATTTGCTAAAACTGCTCAAGGCTAACTTACCAACTCTAATCTACTACGTTAACTATCAGTCTAGCAGCAAAAAACCGGACTACTAGTCAGTAATCCGGTTTTGCGTTTCTATACTTGCCTTTCTAAGGTGGCAAATATCAAACCTGCCATTTTATAGCTTTGCAGCAGCATTAGCGATAGCTTGTCTACGCTCTTGCTCTTTGATGCGCTCAAACTTACGCTTTTCTTCTAATATGATTTGCTCTTCATCAAACACATCATAGGCTTCGACAATTTTTTGTACCAGTTGATGGCGTACCACATCTTTTGAGTCAAACTTGGTGATATGAATCTCTTCAATACCGCTTAAGATTTCCATTGCTTGTGCCAAGCCAGATTTGTGCCCACGCGGCAAATCAACTTGGGTCACGTCACCAGTAATAACGGCTCGCGAGCCAAAACCCAAACGGGTCAAAAACATTTTCATCTGCTCAGGCGTGGTGTTTTGCGCTTCATCCAAGATGACAAACGAGTTGTTTAATGTACGACCGCGCATATAGGCAAGAGGTGCGATTTCGATGACTTGTTTTTCAATCAGCTTGCCAACTTTTTCAACGCCGATCATCTCGTATAGCGCATCGTATAAGGGACGCAAGTAGGGATCGATTTTTTGCGTCAAATCACCCGGTAAAAATCCCAGTTTTTCACCAGCTTCTACCGCCGGACGCACGAGTAAAATCCGCTCAATCTCGTTACGCTCGAGCATATCCACGGCGCAAGCAACGGCTAGATAGGTTTTACCCGTACCAGCAGGGCCAATACCGAATGAGACGTCAGAGTTCAGTACATTTTGGACATAGGTCTGCTGATTGCCACCGCGAGGAATGATACGACCTTTACGCGTGCGCAAGCTAACGGGCGTAAATTCACTAGCAATATCGAAGTCTTCTTCTTTGGCAGTTTCCTCTGCCTGTTGCGCATCGGCGGCCATGTCTTCATCACGAGAGATACTCGATTGGATAATGAGATGCAGCTCTTCTGCACTGATGTCTTTTTTATTTTGAGCTTCATCCACCATCTTGTAAATAATACGTTCACCACGCTCAACACCAGTTACATCACCGCTCAGGCAAAAGTCACCTTGACGTTGCATGATTTTGATATCGAGGCGTTTTTGGATATATTTCATGTGATTATTGTATTCACCTAGCACAATTTTAAGCTGTGCTGGCGTCAATGATTCAAACTTTATACGGCGGCTCATGGAATCAGTCAAGCGATTATCCTTTTATTGTGTGCCCAAAGTGATGTTGTTTTATTAAGCTTTGGACTTAAGAGATAAAGTAGTAGGTCGTTATTGTCTTGGCTTTAAATGGTAGAGATGGAAATGACGGTAGCAATGCTGTTGGTTTTGTTGTTTGTTTTAAGAGTGATGATAAGTAATGGTCTTGCCTTTATTATGGTAGATAGTTTGTAAATTTCAAGCCATACATCATATACGTGACGCTGTTTTTGTATGGTGATTGCAACGATCATGCTTTATGCAATGCTTTTCTAAGATTAGGGCGTGTTGAACATTCAACCATGGCACTGATAGAGACTATTTTTTAGACAGTTCGACGTTAAGAAGAGTAAGTTTAGTCATTCTAACCGTCTATTTTTAACCATGAAATGGCAAAAAATAGTCCTATCTCTTCGAGCTGATGCTAACACTGCCCCATACTGCGTTGTAAATCTAGTTAAGGCATGAGCATTACCGTCGTTTTACGCCTTGTCTGGAACCGTTTTAGCGATCAGCAGTGCCTATTTGTGAATGTTCAACACGCCCTAATAGCTTTTGCGTGTCAATCTGATATTAAATTGGTCTTCAGTAATACAAGATATCACGAATTTTTAGTACACGCTTTGTCTACTGTTAAGAGCACGGAGCGATAGGTGATTTGTGGTAATCTATGAGTGATATCATAGCGCTTATAATTAAATTTAAAACACGAATAAAATGAGCAGGGCCATAAAGTTTAAGTGGTTGCTAGCGGCAATTAATAGGCCATTCATTCATTATAGAAATCACGCCCCATATAATAAAGTAGGAATAATAATGACACAAACTGATGATGTAACTTTATCGAATGCTAAAGGCAACGCTGAAAATGTGGTTGAAAACAATGTGGTTGAAAACATAGCTGATAATAGTAAGGCAATCACGGAGCAGCAAGTACTCATCGCCGGTGGCGGGCATGTCGGTTTATCCTTTGCACTGCTGCTAGCGAATCAGGGTATTGCGAGCACGTTAATAGAAAAGATGAGCTACCCAACCATCAGTCCAAACGATGATAGCGGTCGTAGCCATTATTTGGACAGTCGCAACACCGCTCTGTCACGCCGCACCGTACAGATTTATCAAGAGATTGGCCTATGGGATGAGTTGCAAAGCCATGCCTGCCGTATCGACTCAGTACAAGTTAGCGAACAAGGCAGCTTTGGCCGTGCGCAGCTTAATAAAGCAGAAGAAAAAGTAGAGTCGTTTGGTCAAGTAATAGAAAATGCATGGCTCGGACGCAAGCTTTTATTAGCCGCGCAACAGGCGCCATTGATTACGTTGATTGATAATGCCAATGTCAGCGCAGTGACACAAAAAGCGGATGGTGTCACGCTGAGCTTTAGCTATTACGGTGAAGAGGGACATGAGCAGCAATTACAGGGTAGTGTTTTGGTCGCTTGTGATGGTCGTGATTCTACCGTACGTCAGCTATTAGATATCGGCACGACCACTTATGACTATCAGCAAACGGCTATCGTCGGTGTGGTAGAAACTGACAAAGCACATGAGCATGTCGCGATTGAGCGTTTTAGCCCAGCAGGTCCACTTGCAGTACTACCACTGACAGACCCAAATGGTGACGGCAATGATGAATATCAGAATGGCTATAGACGCTCGGTCGTGTGGGTGTGCCCGACGGGTGAAGAAAAATGCTATCTAGAAGATGACGCACATTTTTTACAGACGTTGCAGCAAGCCTTTGGTCAACGTGCTGGCACGTTTATCACGGCTGGTCGCCGCGGTGCTTATCCATTGACACGTGTGCTAGCAGACAAGCAAGTAGACGGTCGTTGCGTGGTCATGGGCAATGCGGCTCATACCTTGCATCCCGTAGCAGGGCAAGGATTCAATCTCTGTATGCGTGACGCCCATGTATTAGCGCAGATGATGAGTGCGCAAGTGCTCAAAGATGCAGACATTGGTGATCCAACGCTACTCAAACGCTATGAAAAAGCGCGTCTAAGCGATCAAAAACGTGTCATTCGTTTCTGTGATGCTGTGGTACATGGCTTTACCCATCCTAATCCAATCATAAAGCTGGCTCGTAATGTGGCATTAGTCGCCTTTGATAAACTGCCAAACATTAAGCCACTGGTTGCGACTTATGCAATGGGCTTAAAGTCATAGCGCTATAGTCAATCCTCTATAAAAAAGTGACAGCGTTAATCTTGCTCGAAATAAGATTGATAACAAGTATTCTAATATTGACCAGTATTGAGAGACATCTTATGAAAAACAACCATACGCTGATTATTGGTAGCGGTATCGTTGGTGCAACGCTTGCGCTAAAACTGGCACAAGCAAAAATGCCTGTGACGTTGATTGATGCTCGTCCCGCACGAGATGAATTAGCTTGGCAAGGCGTGCTGAGTAAACGTGATGCTCGAGTCTATGCACTGAGTTTGGCCAGTATTAATCTGCTTAAAGACGTGGGTGCTTGGCAAAAGATTGCGAGCTCTGAGCGTAAGGCTGATTACTCGCAAATGCAAGTATGGCAACTGAATGGTAGGGGCGAGCTGTTATTTGGTGAGAGTAGTGATGATCAGTCTAATTCTGTCATGCCGCAAATGCTTGGTAGCATGGTTGAGCCAACCGTCATTGAACATGCATTATGGCAGCGCTTGTGTGAGGATGATGTCAGTGATTATCTGACCATTATCACGGGGCAAAAAGTCACAAACATGGATTGGCTAGGTGCGCAGCAAGGCTACCGTGTGACTTTAGACAATCATACCACTATTGATGCAGCACTACTGGTCGGTGCTGATGGTCGAGGCTCATTTGTACGTCAGCAAGCAGCGATTGGACTAGACACGCTCGATTATAATCAAACCGCGATTTGCTGTGCGATTCATACCGAAAAACCACATCAGGCGACGGCGCGTCAGGCAATGCTACCCACGGGTACGCTGGCGTTGTTGCCGTTAGCAGATATCACTGATGACGATAAAGCCAATCCACAGCATTGGCAATCGATTGTATGGACGTTACCGCGCAATCAAGCATTGGCATTGATAGAGGAAGATGGACGCGTTATCGCTGATAAACTGGCTGCTGCCTGTCATTATGAGTTGGGCGCTATCAGTCAAATTGAGTCCATTGCTAGTTTTCCGCTAACCGCGCAACAGGCGAAAAACTACGTCGCTGATAACTTGGTATTAATCGGTGATGCAGCACATGGTGTGCATCCGCTGGCAGGTCAAGGGTTGAATCTGGGTATGCTCGATGTACAAGTATTGAGCGAGCAACTAGCACATGACTTTGCTCGCAGTGGTGGGACGATTTGGGGTAGTAATCAAACGTTGCGTAGTTACGAGCGTCTGCGTCGTCCGCATAATAGCCTGATGATGCACAGCTTTTCTGCCCTTAACTGGCTATTCGCAGGGTCGCTTGCACAGTTGCGTCCCGTACAGCAGATACGTAATGAAGGCATGTATCGTGTTGGCAAAATGAAGCCGCTCATGAGATTGTTTGCGAAGCAGGCGAGTGGGGTTTAGGGTTTTGACTTAAGGATGAGTAGACCATGAGTATTAAATTATCGATAATGATGACGAGTATGCTAGGCGTATTGGCACTGACAGGTTGTCAGACACCATTAAAAAGCATGGCGTTCAATCAAAGTGTTGGAGAGCCGCCTATTACGTTAGTACCAGATATTCCGGATTCAGATGGTGATGGTGTACTTGATGCTATAGATGAATGTCCTGAAACGTTAAAACATACGGTAGTCGATGTGAAAGGGTGTACAGTAGTAATCGAGGGAGGTGATGCACTTGAAATGGAATTTAATGGGTTCTTTCCACTTATGAGCAGCCAGTTAGCTGATAGTTACGATGTTGAGTTTAAAAAAATTGAAGAAAAACTCAGTGAGTATCCAGAAGCAACAGTGTTTATTTTTGGTCATGTTGCATCAAGTGAAATGAATGAGGATGTTTTAGCAACCTTCGGATTTGAGTCCTTACCTCGTAATCGAGCGCTTATCGTCAAAAATATGTTGGTATTAGACCATGGGATTGCTGCCGAGCGTATTCATACTTATGACTGCTCAAATAAAATTTTAGCTATAGATACAGAGTCTATAGACCGTAACTTTAAAGCACTTAATCTCAAAAATATTCAATCGAAGCAAAGCCGTGTAACCTTAAGGGGCAGCTCTGAAGTTAGTAACTTAAATGACCTCAAATATATATCCTATTCACGAATGTATGGTGAGTACGCAAAGCGCTGTAAGTTGTTTGAATAGCAGTGCAGATAATAATTAATTATCGAAATTTACATTAACCCAACGCCGAAAAGAACACCATCAGCACGGGTGAGACGATATTAATCAAAAAGCCAAAGCTAATCGCCAATGGTACGACCTTTAGGCCACCTGACTGTTGAATAACCGGCAACGTAAAGTCTAAGCTGGTCGCACCGCCAAGTCCTACCGCTGCAGAAGGAGATTTGCGCATAAAAACGGGTATAAACAATAGCGCAAAGAACTCACGTACCAAGTCATTAAACAGCGCCACACTGCCCCAAACCGCGCCATAAGCGTCTGTCATCACAATCGCTGATAGCGAGTACCAACCAAACCCTGATGACAGCGCCAAGCCTTTGGTCCATGAGACATCGGTAAATAGCAACGCAAAAATGAGCCCACCCACCAATACCGCCAGCGTAAAAATAACACTCATTTGTACGCCGCGTTTATTCAGCATTACTTCTTTGAGCGTAATGCCCGAACCCTTTAGCCCAATACCGACCAGCAATATGAGTATCATCAGCAGAGCAGTCATGGTGTTCTCTGGTGGCATATAATTGGCAGGTAAGAAGTAGCCAATCACCATTCCAATTACCACACAAACGACCTGCGCAAGACTGCCACGAATACTGACACGATGCTCTTTGGATTTGACGCTTGGTTTTTTGGCATGCCAAGGGTGCAGATGATCGAACGCCATGAGTGCAAATAAGCCCGTACCAATTGTTAAGATCGATAAGACAGTGACATACAGAGCAATTTCGCCCAACTGGTTACCCAGCCCTTCTACTTGTGATAGCTCAATCCCAATTAGTGCCAAGATAATGTAGACCAAATACGATAGGCCTTTATCCGCAAGCTTGGTCATAGTCGGATTAGAAGGAATGGCAAAGCCAATAAACATTGGCATTAGGACTAGAACAAGGGTAATCAAGCTTTGCATGGTGAAGGACTCGCAGCGTTTTAAACAAGGCATTTTTAAGAAGCTGAAGATTGTAGCATATTACTGCACAAATGCTGGTGTGCGGGTTCAAAATGTGGATGACCATGCCAACTTATGACTGAAAAATCACCTAAGACCGAGACTGATTTACAAAAGGATTGCCGCTTATTGAGAGTCGGTAGGCATAAATATTTACCTTATAGCGGTTTATTGATACATTAAGGTATTCGGGCAGTTGGGCAATACTATGTCGCTATATCAGCTCAAACCTAAATTTCAAGATCAGCTGCGACCGCTGAGTAATGCGTTGGTTGCCCAAAACATCACTGCCAATCAAGTGACGGTATCTGCAGTATTATTGAGTGTGGGCACCGCTTATGTGATTGCTAAGCCTGCGACTGAGCAGCAAGCGTTATGGCTTCTATTGCCTTCATCGTTATTTGTACGGATGGCACTGAATGCTATCGACGGCATGATGGCGCGCGAGCATGGTCGAGCATCGACGCTGGGCGCAGTACTAAATGAGGCGGGCGATATTGTTGCTGATACGGCGCTCATTGTCAGCTTGGCTCCCCATATCGCTAAGCGTGATTTGCAAATCAATTCTGAACGACAAACTGACACGAGTAAGTTGCCAACCACTCGGCGGCATATCAGCAGTATTGTCGCGTTAAGTATGAGTACCGAACTACTTGGTATTGCCAGCAATACGATACTAGGGACTAGGGCAAACCAAGGACCTTTAGGCAAAAGTGACCGCGCTTTAATACTAGGCGTTCTTGGTGCTTCTATGGGGAGCAAGATACCGTTATCGCGCGCTCATCTCAGTATCACACCGTTATTCATGTTGACCGAAGCACTGCTATTAAAAACGTGTTTAAATCGCTTACGTTATATGGCAAGTCTATACTTGATGCATCAGCCACCAGCACTTCGAGTAGTAACGTGTGAGTCAATAAACAACTCGCTATCTCTCAATACTGTTTTACCAAATAATCTTACTGATAACGCGCGCCCATTGGAGTTCAAAGAAATGCCAACCACCACCGTTGATAGTCAAAAATTAAAAGAACAGGCTAGCGTTAGTTCTGAGCAGTCTTCAGCCAAAGTTATAAATTGTGAAAGTTGCTACAACGCTTATGACGGCACTGCTATTTATTATCGCTACTGGCTCACGATGCCTTTAGAGGACGTGCAAAAAGCCAATCAGCCGTTACGCCAAGTTATTCTGTTACATCGTGGACATGAGCATTCGGGTCGATTAGCCGAGTTAGGAGAGCAGTTTGCAAAAGCTGGCTATCAAGTCTTTGCTTGGGATGCACGTGGCAATGGGCGCTCGGGTGGTATCAAAGACCATGCCGAGAGTGTTACCGAGCTAGAACGCGATTTAGACGGTTTTGTGCAGTTGGTTATTGGGCAGACAGGTATTGCTATCGAAGATACGTTGATTGTCGCCAGTAGTATCGGTGCGGTACTGGCAGCAGCATGGGTGCATGATTATGCGCCCAGTATTCGCGGGATGATATTGGGCACACCTGCGCTAAGCATTCGCTTGTATATGCCTTTTGCGATACCGTCATTAAAGGTAGCACGGACGCTGGGTCTGATGTCGCGTGTTAGTAGCTATGTTAAAGCGCAAGTATTGACTCATGATAAAGAAGCGCAGCAAGCTTACAATGCTGATCCATTGATATCGAACAGTATTTCAACTGACTTACTCATCGATACCCATGCGACGGGTCAGCGCTTGCTCGACGATGCAGGGGCTATCACTGTACCGACGTTTGTCTTATGCGCGGGCAAAGATTATGTGGTCGATAAGCAGGCTGAACGCACGTTTTATGAAGCGATTAATACACCTACCAAACGCTGGCAGCTATACCCAGACAGCTACCATGCAATATTTCATGAGACCAATAAAGCAGACGTCTTTGCTGACTGTATTGATTTCGCTGAGCAAGTATTTAACATACAAGTCCAAGCCCCTGATTTGAGTACCGCGCATTTGAATAGTGCCAGTAAAGACAAGGTAGACCGCTTAGCGATTAAGCCGTTTAATCCAAGCTTCGCGATTACCCGTTTTGCGATGCAAAAGTTCGGGCATGTTAGCGATGCGATTGCGACAGGGCTTGAACATGGATTTGACTCGGGTCACTCGCTTGATCATGTTTATTATAATCAGCCTAGTGGACAAAATAAATTTGGGCAAGCAATCGATAAATTTTATTTGAGTAATATTGGCTGGCAAGGCATTCGTATACGCCGCGCCCATATATTAGAGCTGGCACGTATAGCACTTGCAGATATCGAAGACAAAAACCAAAGTAGCGCTAAGCCATACCAACCAAAACTATTAGATATCGCTAGTGGTCATGGCTTTTATGCCTTTAACCTGTTGACAGAGTTTACCGATTTGCATGCAGAGCTACGAGATTATGAGATGCATAATATCCAAGCATTGCAAGCAAAAGCAGAGCAGTTAGCGATTGCTGATCGAGTCACTACATGTCAAAAAGATGCTTTTGACGTAGCAAGTTATCCTGATTCTGATAACATAAAATTTGATGTAGCCATCAGCTCAGGCGTGTTTGAATTGTTTTCTGATAATGCGTTACCAACGGCAGCATTGGCAGGTATTTATGACAGTTTAAAAGCGGGCGGCTATTTGATTTACACCAACCAACCGTGGCACCCTGAGCAAGAGTTTATCAGTAAGACGTTGAACAACCATCGTGGCAGTAGTTGGGTGATGCGTTGTCGCTCGCAAGCGGAGATGGATCAATTGGTTGAGCGCGCCGGCTTTAAAAAGGTTGCCATGCGTATCGATCGCTTTGGTATCTTTACCGTGTCATTGGCGATTAAAACGGCATCAATCGATGATAAGTAATAAATGAATAATAAATCCATCAAGCCTTATGAGCGTGTCCAACTTTTTTCCGGAGGTGGCTCGCGTTTTGGCTATTATTTAGGTAGCTATGCGGCATTAGTTGCGCATGATTTGACGCCAGATATGATCATTGGTACTTGCGGCGGGAGCTTATCCGCTTATCTGGTCAACCTAGCTCCTGACCCTAAGGACTTGCAAGCGCTGATGTGCAGCCGCGAGTTGTATCGTGTCATTGCTGCAATCAGACATGTCTCGCCAGATGAAGCCAATAGGCGTGTAAAAATACGTTATATGACTCATGCAGTCAAACGTTGGCGGTTATCAAAGCAGCGAGATAATGGACAAAGTCAGCAGCAAGCAGACAGCTACGAGCGACTATTAGACGAGTTACAGCAGTTGGCGATGTTTCGTATCGATAATGAGGAGCAATGGCTCGATGAGCTATCTAGCTTTGCATCTAGCGAAAATGGCAGTAGCCAGCCTAATGCTAGCACCCCTGAGATAGCCATCATTGCCAGTCGCCTTTATCAAGCGCCTATTGATGGTTTATATAATGAACAATTAAAGCTACAAGAATTGTTATTTGCACCGCCACGCTTTGAGCATTTTGTATCAAGTCTGACTGACGGGGAAATGAGATCACCTGCGCACGCCTTTGCCAGTGAGCGGATACATCAGGCGATAGAGATACGGACTCAATGGGATTTTGCACCAGTGGTTCGTGCCTCTATGGCAGACATGTACTATCTGCCGCCCACGCATATTGCAGAGCTTGGCTGGTGCTTAGGTGGGGTCATTAATCTCACACCGATTGAGCTAGCCTGTCAGTTGGGTGATAGCGTATTTGCGGAGACTAAGGCAGGTTATGACTCATGGCTAGCTGCTCCCGCGATTCAGCGGGTTTTTGGTTTTGATCCTAATGAGCGATTGTCAGCCGTACACGGTTATCAACCGATGGAAGTAACGTCGCACACTAATACTGCTAGCAACAACCATCAGCTACATTGGTTACCGTTTGCCGATAATGAACAGCAGTTAGCAGGTCAAAATGTGCAAAAGCGTTTTAATCTAAAGCAAATGACCGTCGAGCTGATACACGCTGATTATGATGGTTTTGTGCAGCAAATGCAGGCGCAATGGCAATATGGTTACCAGCGCACGGCCGACTATATACAGCAGCATAGTTTATGAAGACTCACGCAGAAGATACCGCCGAAAACCATACGCCGCATATTATTATCGTCGGTGGTACAAGCGGGATTGGTTTGGCACTGGCTGTTCATCATCACCAGCTTGGCTGGCAGGTGAGCGTTGTTGGTAGTAACGTTGCAAAGATAGAAAGCATCAACAGCCAATATCCGACTCTTAAGACTTATGCTTGTGATTTGACTGATGACACGCAAATAAAAAATCTACTACAGACATTGTCCAGTGTTCGCTTTGACAGGCTGATTTATAGTGCGGGTAGTTATTTAAATGAGCGTGTCCAACATCTGAACCAAGCTGACAGTGATAAAATGTTAGCGATTAACTTGCAGGCATTTGAGCAGGTTTTTAGATGGGCAAGTGAGCAGTTAAAGCAGCAACATCAGTCACTGGACTTTGCCAAAGACTGTAGACCAAGCCTCATCTGTATCGCCTCTATCGCTGGCACGATGGATTATCCGTATGCCAGCCTTTATGCGAAAAGTAAGCGTGCGATGATTGCGACTGCTAGCGCTTATCGATTGGCGCTTGACCCTTATGATATTCAAGTGACGTGCATTGCCTCAGGATATATTGACACCCAAGCATTGCATGATTTGAATGATGGTGATGCCAGTCACAAACCATTTATCATGAGTGTGCAGATGGCTGTGGTAGAGGTTATGCAGGCGATTGATAATGACGTAGAACTAGCGATATTTCCACGATCTATGCGCTATATCACTCGGACGCTAAACCACTTACCCAAGCCATTACTCAATTGGATATTACGCAGTAAGCTGGATAAGCCTTCTTAACCAAGCATTGTCTTAATCAAAAATGGGCCGCTCATCCAAATTGCCAATAGAGTAGGGTGAATACTGGTACTCCAATCAGTAAACTATCTACCCGATCTAATACGCCGCCATGTCCAGCCAGCATCGTACCGGTGTCTTTTACCCCATGTTGGCGTTTGAACGCAGACTCTAATAAATCCCCCGCGATACCACTCACGGCTAAACTGTAGGCTGCTAGCAAACAAACTAACCAGCTAAAAGGTGTGAGCCATAATCCTAACGAAGAAGCCAATATAGCTGCAAGTAAACTACCAAAGACCGCGCCTTCAATGCTTTTATTTGGGCTGATGGTTGGTGCTAAACCTCGTTTAAACCATTTATGACCCAGTAATCGTCCGCATAAATATTGGGCAATATCGTTGAACTGGCTAGCGAATAGTACAAACAGTAACACGCCGTACTGCTCACGTTGCCACGTTAATTGCTGCAAGGCGATAAGGCTAATAATCAGTAAAATAAAGGCAGTGCTAAAGACGATATCTAATGCATTTAAATGTGCAGATGCACTGATAGGGGTTGAGATAGGTACTGAAATAGCTGCTGAATGTTTCTCATGAGTGCTGGTGATTGGTTGTAATCCACGCGCTTGGAGCTTACGGATGAGCCATGCCTTGCCATTTAAGCACCATAAGCGTTTGAGCTCGTAGCCGCCGCGTAGCCCGATTAAAATAAAAAAGGCAATGAGTAGCCACTGATAAGGATAAGACTGATCGTACTGACTAGGGTTCTCTAGCTTAGCGATACTGTAGCAAAGACATAGCGCAACCAGCATAAACCACCAAGAGCGTGCAATCAGATAAATCTTAGGCAAGCGAGTACGTAGACGAGGGATAACCAGTATGCCCCAAACCAAACTTACTACCATCATAAGTCCGATAACAAACAGCGTATCAGTAGACATGTTTTAGCACTCAATCAATAGATGGCGTGTAAAGCCTCCTTATAATAATAGCTTAAATGCTACTTTAACCCTAGTGTCAGACATTATCCATGACAGGTATAGAGTCTGTTTTGGTACTCATAGTATGACTGATGGACGCAAGCGGATAGCGTTTGGGCGGCGCAATGATGCTGGTCAACGCTACTTCGTCTAAATTGGGGTAGTCGAGTCGATAATGGCCGCCACGACTCTCAAGGCGCTGATAAGCAGATTGAACGATCAATGTTGCCAGTTGCAATTGTTTTGACAATTGATGTTGCGCTAATTGATTTTGGTCTAATGTAGTATTAGCCAATGGATAGTTTACCAATTGAATATTGCCAAGTTCGTTTTCATCAGAAATATTGTCATCACTCATATCAAGTGGATACCGCTCCATATCTGCAAGCTGCGCTTGCCACTGCTGAATTTGGGTCAGGGCTTGCTCTAATTGTTGGGCACTACGTGTGATGCCCATATTGGCGGTCATGAGTGATTTTAAAGCGTTGATGATTGCGGTGATATCAGTGTCTGAATGAAGCGCCCTATTTGCTGTGTCATGCAGATGCGTTGATGCTATCGTCAACGGCAGGACAATAGGTTGCGTATCTATTAATACTGGCGATGACCACAGGTCAGTGGTTGGCTGCTCAAACGCATCATAGGGTGCGTTATCCAGTTTAACTATTTTGTCTAAATAATGTGGCAAGTGGCTAGCAATATTACGGCCAACCACCACACATTCTAATAAAGAGTTACTTGCCAAACGATTGGCGCCGTGCAGACCTGTATATGCCACTTCACCTGCTGCGTATAGCCCTTGTACATCGGTCAAGCCATCGGTAGAGGCGACCACGCCGCCACAACTATAATGCGCTGTCGGGGCAACGGGGATAGGGTCGGTGGTAATATCGATACCTAGTGGCAATAAGGTTTGATAAATTTGCGGGAAATGCTGCTGCAAAAAGTCTGCTGACAAGTGGCTGACATCAAGATGTACATAGCCCATGCCATTTTTTGAAATTTGCTCTGCTATCGCACGTGCGACGATATCTCGCGGTGCCAACTCTGCGCGCGCATCAACCTCTAGCATAAAGCGCTTGCCTGTCTGCGGGCAATACAGCCGTCCACCCTCACCGCGAAGTGCTTCAGAGATTAAAAAACTGCTGTCATCTAAGGCTAGACCTGTCGGGTGAAATTGCACAAACTCCAAGTTTGCCAGACGGCAGCCGGCTTGCCATGCCATCATCACACCATCACCCACGCACACATTAGGCGCGCTGGCACGTTTAAACAATTGCCCTAAGCCGCCACTCGCGAGTACGACGGCCCGACTATAAACCGTAAACTGACGTTGGTTGTCATGATCGAAAACAGTGGCACCGTAGCATTTTTTATGGTCAGTATTGTCAGAGTTATTTATATCTGACTCACCAATAGCACCGATATTAGGGCGTGTTAATAACGATAAGGCTTCATGATAAGGCAAGATGGTAATGTTAGCAGCGGCCTGCACTTTTACCGTTAAGGCTTCCATCACATGTCGCCCAGTCGCATCATCTGCATGCGCCACACGGCGACAGCCATGTCCACCTTCTTTGGTTAAATGTAGCTCACTAGTGCTTAGGGCAGTGGCTGCTACTGGTAGAGCGTGTGGCTGAGTATCATTAGGGCTGTGTGCCATTTGAGTGAAGGGAACGCCTTGCTCACATAGCCACTGAACCGCCTGTTGCCCTGCACTCAATATATCAGCAGTGTTCGCCGCATCACACAAACCTGCACCAGCGATGAGCGTATCAGACACATGGTCGGTTACGCTGTCAGTTTTATCTAAACTGGCGGCAATACCGCCCTGCGCATAGTGGCTCGAACAGACATCGAGCGCGGCTTTGCTTAAAATAGTAATGTTCAGCGACTTTGGTAAGGATAGCGCGGTACTCAAGCCTGCCAGACCAGCCCCAATAATAAGAACGTCAGTCTTTACAATATTGCTCATATCACTGCTACTCCTGTTATTTTCATAGGAAATAGTACTGGTCTCATAAGCTGATGGCGACTGACTCATGCTAGGCTGCCCCAACGTTAGCGAACAGCGCACGGTCTTTTACGATATCGCCACTGGCAGCGACTCGTTGCTTTTGTGCTTCGGCAAAATCAAGCATACGTTGCAAAGGTTTTCTAGCTGCTGCTGCCAGTTCAGGTGTCATCAGTACTTCACCGCTACTATGAGTTAGGCACTGCTCAATCCCTTTTAGACCATTCATCGCCATCCAAGGGCAGAACGCGCAGCTCTTGCAACTTGCGCTCTCACCAGCAGTTGGTGCGGCCAAAAACCTTTTATTTGGTGAGCGTTTTTGCATCTCATGCAAGATACCCAAATCAGTGGCGACGATAAAGGTATCAGCATCCATCTCATAAGTGGACTGGAGTAGTTTACTGGTTGAACCGACCACATCAGCAAGGGCAACCACGCTATCAGGTGATTCTGGATGTACCAACACTTTAGCATTGGGGTGCTCTTCTTTTAATTGCATCAGTTCAGTGGCTTTAAATTCGTTGTGCACCAGGCAAGAGCCTTGCCACAGCAGCATATCTGCGCCAGTCTCAGCAGCAATATATTTACCCAAATGACGGTCAGGGCCCCAAATGATCGGCTCACCTTGCGCATGTAGATGACGGACGATTTCGATACCGACAGACGATGTCACCACCCAATCAGCTCTTGCTTTCACTGCTGCGCTAGTATTGGCATAGACGACAACCGTACGCTCAGGATGGGCATCGCAGAATGCAGAAAATTCATCAGCAGGGCAGCCCAGATCCAGCGAACATTCCGCTTCCAAATCTGGCATGAGTACGGTTTTTTCCATGCTCAAGATTTTGGCCGACTCGCCCATAAAGCGCACACCAGCGACCACCAAGGTTTGGGCGCTATGGGCTTGTCCAAAACGTGCCATCTCAAGTGAGTCACCGACACAGCCACCTGTCGCCAATGCTAAGTCTTGGATAAAAGGATCAACGTAATAGTGTGCGACTAATACAGCATTGTTATCTTTCAATAATTTTTTAATGTTTTCTTCGACCACAAGGCGTTCAGCACGAGGCAAATCTGCTGGCATCTTAGCTTTGGCATATTCGATGTTCATCTGAGTAGCGATGCGATTGTCCGTGCTCATGATGGGTGCGTCGTAAGGATAAGTTTTCATAATGGCAGCCTCTGTTGGTGCGATAACGATAAATGTGTGTGCTAAAAACAAGATAATTAGCGATAAGAAATTGATTAGTTATATTAATTATGCTCATTTTGAGCATAAATACAAGTGTTTTTTGTATACTTGTCGATTTAGCGTATCTAGTTTTAGCCTTTCTAATGAGAGATAAAACCAAGCGATATTAATTTCGTCAGTTTTATTTATTCATCTAATTTGTTATTTATCCATCGATTTTGATGTTGTATGCTTACAACGACAGGCTATGATAGTTGTAGATTCACGCTATACTAGGGCGTACGTTAGCTATCAAGACTGATGGCTTTTTCATGACATTTCAAAGAGAAAGAGGATAATACCCAAAGCCATGACGTTGTCTTATTCACATGCGCACCAGCAAGGTAGCGGCACGACAGAGGTGGTCGCAGTGTTGGTGGCTATCACAGATCATATCGCTCGTGTCCTGACCGTTGACCAAGGCAAGCTATTGCCAAATGGACCACTTATGCCGCTACATCGCTCGCTGCAGGCAGGCGTACGTCAATGGGTAGAGGAGCAAACGCAGCAGCCGCTTGGATATTTGGAGCAGTTGTATACCTTTGTCGATACCAATAGACGTAATATCGACGGTCATGCGCTGGTGTATGTTAGCTATCTGGGTTTGGTACAAGAGACACAAACGCAAGAGCTCCAAAGCAAAGCGCTATGGCGAGATTGGTACGATTACTTCCCTTGGGAAAACCACCTAGATGGTATGCCTAGCATCATTATGGACTTCATCGTGCCTGTGCTCTTAGAATGGGCTGATACTGCCAAAGACTCGATTATTCGACAGCGTCGACGTCAGCGTATTGGATTATGCTGGGGATTGAGTGAGTCATTTTTGGCAGGTGGCGAGTTCACAGATACTGAATCGGCGAGTGACAACGCTCATGACAGCAGAGAGTGGATTGCAGAGCATGTACTGCTACGCTATGAAATGCTTTATGAAGCAGGATTGATACCTGAAGCACCTAATTATCCGCCCAATTATCAAGCGGTTGTCTTGCCAGATGACTGGTCACAGCGTATAGGCATACCGATGTATTATGATCATCGCCGCGTGATTGCCACTGCTATTTCAAGGCTGCGTGCTAAGATTGAATATCGACCGCTTATCTTTGGTTTGATGCCGGACGTTTTTACTTTATCGCAGTTGCAGCAGAGTGTTGAGGCATTATCAGGCATACGTTTACACAAACAGAATTTTCGCCGCTTGCTTGATTCGCAAAATCTAGTGATGGAGACGGGAGAGAGTAGTAATGCCCAGCGCGGTCGACCCGCCAAGCTATATTGCTTTCGCCATGATATCGAGCTACAAAGCCTATTGATGGATAGTAAGCTTCCTAAACGTAAATAGTTAATAAAATTTGGTCAATTTCACATCTAAATCTACTGGTTAAATAAAAAATTTGTCACCTTTCCTTGCGGGGTAGCCAACTTTACGCTATATTTATGCTCATTTTGAGTTTAAATATTCAGAAGTTTCTATCCATATCATGCCTATATGAGGGTCAAAGATGACAATTGAAAAAGAGCCAGCATTGGATGAAGTATTACTTAAACCCTTGGTTGAAAATGCGCTAACTGAAGATTTGGGCAGACGCGGTGATGTAACTTCACAAGCCACTATCCCAGCTGATATGCAAGCGCAGCTACAGATTAAGGCGAGGCAAGCAGGCGTGATATGCGGTATGGATTTGGCGCGTTTGTCTTTTGCTTTGGTCGATGCGCAAATTGAGTTTGTAGTGCAAGTACAGGATGGGGAAACAGTCGTCGCTGGTACAGTATTGGCCACCGTTCGTGGTAATGCGCGTCACTTGTTGACAGCAGAGCGTACAGCATTGAATTTCATGACGCATCTCAGTGGTATTGCGACAGCGACACGTCAAATTGTCGATAGCGTGGCGCAATATCCTGCGCAAATTACTTGTACGCGTAAGACCATCCCAGGCTTGCGTATTGTGCAAAAATACGCTGTACGCTGCGGCGGTGGCCGCAATCATCGCTTAGGGTTGGATGATGCGATTTTAATTAAAGACAATCATATTGCCATTGCCGGTGATATAAAGACCGCTATTCAACAAGCCCAAGATTTTGCTGGGCATCTGATTCCGATTGAAGTCGAAGTAGATACTTTAGAGCAATTAGAGCAAGCATTAGATGCGGGCGTGAACTTGGTACTGCTAGACAATATGTCGCCAGAAACCCTATCGCAAGCGGTTGCTATGTGCAAAGGTCGGGCAAAGACCGAAGCATCAGGTGGTATTACGCCTGAAACGGTACAGGCAGCTGCAAGTACAGGGGTTGACTTTATCGCGATGGGGTATTTGACGCACAGCACTACTGCCTTGGATATTGGTCTGGATTTTAGTGCGTAAAATAAGTGTTACTAAACGCTTAATGCATTCTGATTGGTAGGCCTTTCATAATAGAAGTGGTTATTGATTTTGTGAGTCGTAATTTTGCGAGTGAGCAATCTATTTACCAATAATAGGGTTCTATATAGACAGATTTTTCGCCAAGATGATGTAAGAGAGTAACTAGCCAAAGTTAATGATTTTATTAGCTTATATGCCTATGTTACAATGTAAGCTACAATGCCGTTTTTAACTGTCTATTGGGTCATCGTTGCACTCGCACGATGGCCTTATCTTTTTGCACAAGTGGTATCAATAAACAAGCGAGCGCTCAGTGAACACTGAAATTATCAAGATAATCTTAGCCTTTATGGTATTGATCAACCCATTTAGTGCATTGACGTTATTTTTGGACTTGACTCGCGGCTATTCGATGAACAATCGACGTAAAGTCGCGCGCGTTGCTTGTCTGACCATTTTTATCACCATCAGCTTTTTTACGCTTGCAGGTGAGACGCTCCTAAAAACCCTTGGTATTTCTATTGGGTCGTTTCAATTGGCGGGCGGTATATTGGTGTTTCTGATTGCATTGAATATGATGAATGGTGACGGTAACCCCGTAAAGCCTGATCAAGAAAATTTCGATGTTGATCATGTGAAGGATGCACCAGTTTCGATGGCTGCTGCCGTTGTACCACTTGCGATACCAATGATGATTGGACCTGGCGGCATCTCTACGGTTATCATTTATTCATCACAAGTCTCAGGCGTTTTGCAGGTATCTGCTATCTTGATTGCTGGCTTATTCATCAGTCTATTTTGTTATTTGGCATTGATGGCTGCAGGTCGTATCAGCCGTTTATTGGGTGATACTGGCCTGAATATTATGAGTCGAATCATGGGTATGCTATTAGCTGCCGTATCTATCGAAATTATCGTTAATGGCCTACGCACGCTGTTCCCTGCTTTGGTATAACGGTTTTATCTGTTAAGCCATAAAAAATTGATTGCTATCACAAGCACCTGATATAAAAAGTAAAAAGCCAAATATGTCTAAACATATTTGGCTTTTTTTTGCGCGGTACATTCAGCTACTATAGTCGTTCAATATAATTTGGATACAAGAAAGGCGAGTAAAAGTAATACAAGTCGTAGACTAAGCGAGACTGACACCGTATCTAATTTATAGAGGATTGACTATATTAACTATGATATAAGTGCCACGCCAAGTACAGCATTAATATACCCACTAACCCATCAAGTATGTTCCATGCTTTTGGCTTCGCAAATAGAGGTCTAAGCAAGCGTGCGCCATAACCCAAGGCAAAAAAGAAACAGAATGACGCACTGACGGCACCCACACCAAATGCCAGTTTGCTACTAGCACCTGTTGAAACCATGCCAACGAGTACCAATGTATCTAGATAGACGTGCGGGTTGAGCCATGTAAAGCCAAAACATAGCAATAGTGCTTTTTTTAAGCTAGTAACGGCCTGACCATCGACGGTCAATGCATGTGATCGTTTGATACTGGCATACAAACTTTGCAGACCATAAACCAGCAAAAATAGTGCGCCTGCCAATCTCGCGATATCTACTGCATGTGGATAACGAGCTGTCACCGCGCCAAAGCCCGCCACGCCTGCTGAGATTAATAATGCATCGCTAACAGCACAGAATAAGCAGATAAAAAAGATATGTTCACGTTTGATGCCTTGTTTTAGCACAAAGGCGTTTTGTGATCCAATTGCTAAGATAAGCGATAGCCCAAGCAAAAAGCCGGAGATATAATCGGTTGTGTTCATAGTAAAGTGCTTATCATTTTGAAGAGTAGGAATATTGACACTTTGCTTACTGGCAGTGCCAAAAAAAGCTGTTAAGATAAGCCATCAAGTGAGTAAGTGCAATAGCAATAAAAGTGAATAGGCGAGGAGCAGAGCAAGTCATGGTCATGAGTTTGACAAGAATGCTACAGTCATTTGGCCAAGCGCCCGATGACCTGCCAACACAAGCGGCTAAGAACGCTCGGGAAATGGGTGCCAGTCAAGAGATAGAGTCGGTCGCTAATGATAGTAATAGTGCTAGTGTCTCTAATGAGGGCAAAAAAGCTAACCATAAGCCTTCTGTGCTGACGCCGCCCGAGCGTGCCAATCGTATTTGTGATGCCTTGGCACAAGTGAGTGATATTCGAACGCCCACGCCTTTGACCGATCGCTATTTGTCCAATCGTGCCCAAATGCGCCCGACCAATAGACCTCCTTTTGACCCCGATACTTTATGGTATCTCAAACATGGATGCTGTCCGATTATGACTGAGCTTGTTGATGTGGTCGACGAAGCCACCCTAAATGCCATGCCCATTGAGGCTGTTGCGATATTAGACCGAATCAATGGTAAGCTGAAGCGCTACCGTGAATGGAGCAGCGAGCTCAACGAACAGCAACAGCAGCAACATAATGAGCGTCAGTTCGTCATCGACAAGCTGGTGTCTGAGAGTATTCCAGAAGCACTACATCATTATGAACAACTACAGCGCTTCAGCCCCCATCGTACCAAAAACAATATGGTCCAAGGTAAGATGACGGCAGGAGATATGTTGACCGATTTGTTTCTTGAGATAGATTATGAGCTTGATGAGTTGCTAGATGAGCTGCATCAAACGGTGATGAATCGTCTGGCCTCCACACACCGTTATGTCAAAAGCCGTACGCAAAGCTAGCGCTCTTTTTAAAAGAGAATGATCATCTATAAACACAATGCACAACAATATAGGGCTTTAATAAAGCCTTATTTTTTTGTTTAATAAAAGCATGACCAATCAATATAATTGGCTACGTTCAAATCGCTTTGCTTAAAGTATGAACCAAAATAATAAAGAATTTGCCAAACCATTCTACCAAGTAATAAGGACAACCTGATGACCCAAGTGACTGCGATGCTCGTGATGTTTATACTATATGGGGTGCTACCAGCCGCTGGGTTATATCTGGGCTATCGTGGCATCAAGAAAGTCACAGCGCCAAAAATGCTCGAATACAAAGCGATGCCGCAATTGGGTTATATCCCTGAAAAGAGCCTACCAGTGGAGGTCAAAACAGCGCTAGACCAAATCAATGAAAAAGGCGAGAAGCTGCGTGTTATTTATGGCGATACCAATAATGATGGCAAAATTGATGATAAAGATACCATTACCGAAACTTATATTATGATTCAAAACTTAATGGACAGGCATGTACCACTCGCCGTTGCAGACTATCGCCGCTTGCATGACTTAGATGTGGGGGATGGTGCGCTCGCTGATACGACCAAAATCAAGCACTCTAACGTCACGGGTAAAGAGGCGCTATTAGATGTACTAAGCACGATTAATACTCAGTTCGATGAGTTGCTGAATGCCTCCTATCATCAGGATGGTCAAAAGTTGCTAGTAACCAATCGATATCTACAATCCCGCTTTGATAATCCTACTGGTAATACAGAGCTTCAAAAGCTTGATCACAATGTCAGTAGTGCCAATAGTGATGTGAGCAGTGATGTAAATATTCAGGCGATTGAAAGTCCAACTGGTACAAATGTGAGTGCTGAGGATATTAAACTATAGATGCAGAGTTTTGTGATTAAAGGACAAAATGAAGAGTAAGCATATATGAGCATCTTAATAGGCATTGGCATTGTAACGACAGTTACTACCTTTTATCTGGGTAAGAAAGGCTGGCAAGCTTTCCATAAAGCTGTTGGTATTACGCCAGGTGTGCTCGTCTATCAGAATGATAATGCACCATTATCATTCTCTACTGTAAAGTGGCAGCAACTAAATTTGCATAAGAAACATCTGCAAAATCTGCCAGAGCAGCAACTGCGGCAATTAAAACGTATCGATGAAAAAGTGAATCATTATCAAGCGTATCAAACAGCGCTACAAGCTCAGCATAATACGCCTGCCATAACAGAACAACAATTTGTACTAAACAAGATGCTGCATACTCGGTTGCCAGAAATGTTAGCCAGTCATCACCATCTAGTAAATGTGAATAGAAATATTCACAAAAGGAGTGGCGACAATGTGAGTACTGACAGTGTAGGCAATGACAATAAAGCGGAAGCTAATGAGTTATTACAGAGCGTTTTAAACAATATTGAGCAGCGTTTAGATAAGTTGCTGGCGCAAATGGATACGCAGCAGTTGCAGGAATTGCGAGTAATGAAAAGCTATATCAATAGTCACGATAGCTAAGTCTACATCGTCAGAATTACAACGACTTGCTATAAATGACATAAAAAAAGCTGCCAATGATTATTCATCACTGGCAGCTTTTTTATGTTTACGCTAAACCTATCAAAGATTTAGAATAATGTTAAACCAACTTAACTAGCGTTTATCGTTGCGGTCACGAGTGTTACGTGTACCACGACTGGCAGGGCTAGCACTGCTCTTAGGTTTTGCGCTGCTGTTGCGATTGTCGCTACCACTGCGGCTATCGCTACGACTGTCAGTAGCACGACGCGCTTTAAGCGGCTTGCTTCTGATACGTTCTTGCTTCTCTTTCGCTGCGCCATGCAGACCCGTACCATAACGAGGACGCAAGCTCACAAGATCAGTCAAAGTATTGATGTCTTTTCTGTCGAGTTCTAAGAAACGACCAGTACGTAACTCTTTTGGTAGGGCAATCGTACCGTAGCGCGTGCGTAGTAGACGGCTAACTTTCAGGCCTTGTGACTCAAATAAGCGGCGTACTTCACGGTTACGGCCTTCTTTCAGCTGGACGTGATACCATTTATTGACGCCTTCACCGCCACCGTCTTTGATATCTTCAAACTTTGCAAGACCGTCTTCTAGCATGACACCAGCCGTTAATGCACGGGCAATCTCAGGTGTCACTTCACCCAATACACGTACCGCATATTCACGAGTGACTTCACCAGAGGGATGCATTAAGCGATGCGCCATTTCACCATCATTGGTAAACAGTAACAGACCCGTTGAATTAATATCCAAGCGACCAACCATCACCCAGCGGTCATGAGTCAGCTTCGGTAAACGCTCAAAAACGGTTGGACGGCCTTCTGGATCTTTAGCAGAGCAGACTTCGCCTTCAGGCTTGTAGTAAGCGATAACACGGCGACGCTTCTCATTTTCAGAGGTGTATTTAATCTGACGGCCATCAACGCGAATCTCATCGCCTTGTTCGACGCGGTCACCAATGGTCGCAGGTCCGTTATTCACGGTAACGCGACCCGCTTTGATGACTTCTTCCATCTGACGGCGTGAACCCAGTCCCATGCGGGCGAGGGCTTTCTGTAATTTTTCGTCTTTCATAATCATAACCTTGAGTCGGTGGGTTTACATTTCTCAATGTAAAAAAATTGGATTGACTATTCTACGCTATTTTGACGACTTTAGCACGTAAACCAATAGCTTATAATCATGAGTATTTATAGCAAGATGAATAATAATAGATAGAAGTCTAGTTTAGTGAATTGCAGTAGGTAAAAAGCGTATTAATAAGTTGTTTTCTAGCACATTTATTTTTAACGAATAATTACAATAAATTGTCTAATCAAGGTCAGTTTTTGTAAACAAATATCTATTGAAGAAATTTCATTTACAGGGTATTGGTCAACCTCCACACAATGATTTGAATACTTAAATAGCGCAGTATATGATCGATTTTTTATGATAAATTATTTTTTATCTGATATTAAAACCATTGAAAATAAAAGGATACAAGGTATCTGTGTATACAATTCACGATCTGTTATATATGAATTTATAAATATTGCGTTGCTCATAGTTTGGGTGTATATTTGATGTATAGATTCATTTTTATGAATGTATTTAGTGCAACATAGTGTGCTGCTTTGATTCACAAATATAAATATGAGTAACTGTTATGGTTTATAAATATTTCATTTTTGTACACAGACGTCTTTTAATAATGAGCTTAACTTGCTTGTTTATTATGGGATTGCTTACAGGTTGCACGATAACTTCAGGACTTCAGTCAGGAGCTTTACCTGAATCTGGCACTTTTACAGCGGAGAATGGCTTACAGTTTCATATTCAGCCTTTAAGTCTGGCAACTTTACCACGTACAGTGGTAGCTACTCCGACTCAAGACCTTTATAACCTAATAAAAACCTCTGGGCGAGTCAGCTATGGCATCGCAAAAGGGGACATACTCAATATTATCCTCACCAACTATCCAGATATCAATGCTTCTACTACTAGCCTAACCGTTGATCAACAGGGATTTGTACAGTTCCCACTGATAGGACGTATTCAAGCCAGTGGGATGAGCGTGCCACAATTTACCGCGGCGCTACAAAGTAAGCTTCAGCGTTATCTTAAATTCTCAGACCCTCAGGTCAAAATTATCAATTATCGTGGCAGCAAGTTTTTTGTAGATGGGGCAGTGAAGCAGTCCGGAGAGTTTGCTATTGCAGATGTGCCGATCTCAGTATATGGGGCTATCTCTATGGCTGGTGGGACGAGTGAGTCTGGAGATTCAAATAATATTGTGCTCAATCGTCAAGGCAGTAGCTATCAATTAGGTATTCAGTCTTTGCAGAAAATGGGCCTATCCGCCAATCAGATATATCTACGAGATGGCGATGCTATCCATGTTAATAGCCAAAGCCGTAATAAAGTCTATGTACTTGGGGAGTTTGGCAAGATTGAGCCAGTCGCGATTCCTGAGCAAGGACTGAGCTTAGCGCATGTGCTAGGCGAATCAAATGGATTGAATTCCAATACAGCCAATGCGGCCAAGGTATACATCGTTCGGGATAACCCGCAGTACCAATATACCAATATTTATTATGTCGATATGCAGAGCCTCACAAGTTTGGCATTGGCCAGCCGCTTTGATATGCAAGCCAATGACATCCTCTACGTCGACCCAACAGGTTTGGCACGCTGGAATCGTATTATTAGCGCGATACTGCCTTCAACCTCTGCAATCAACGTAATCTCGGGACTGTAGGCGTCAACTATAAAAGGCATCAACTATAAAAGGCATGAATGATGGGCGCATTTGATAATATCTTGGTTGTTTGCATCGGCAATATCTGCCGTAGCCCAATGGCAGCTGCGCTATTGACAGAGCGTTATTTAGAAAAGTACATTGACTCTGCTGGGTTATCAGCACTAATAGGACACTCTGCAGATAAGGTGGCGATTGAATTAATGGCCACTCACAATATAGACATAAGCTCACATGTGACAAAGCAAATTAGTGATGTGTTGGTTAAAAATGCCGGTTTAATTTTAACGATGTCAATTGAGCAAACTAAGTGGATAGAGAGTCGATGGCCGTACTGCCGAGGCAAAACATTTCGAATCGGTCACTGGTTAGATAAAGATATCATCGATCCTTATCAGTTGGATGCGGCAATATTTGCGGGCAGCAAACAAGACATTGTCGATAGCCTTGAACAATGGAATGACAAAATTAGTGACGCACCGTCAGTCAAAAATTGGACGCTAAGCGAATGCTATTAATCGATCAACATTGAATAATGAGTATATGGTTATGAATAATATGGATTCAAAAGACCTATCAATGCCTACGGGCGAAAAAGACAATGACAACATCGACTTAATGGCTATGGTTTTGGTTTTGTTGCGTGGTTGGAAAATCATCGTGCTTATGGCAGCACTAGGATTTTTGATAGGATTTTTGTATATCCGTTACGTCAACCCGACCTTTAAAGCAGATGCACTGATACAGATTGAAGAAAATACGCAGGGCGTAGAAGCGCTTGGCGAGAATATCTCGGGTTTGGTTAAAGAGGAAACGAGTAAAACGGAGACCGAAGCCGAGCTCATACGCTCTCGCATGATCCTAGAGCCTGTGGTTGATTTATTGCACTTACGTATTCGGCTGACTGATTCTAATATTGGATACATCGATAGAATAAAGAACAATCGCATCGATACTCAGATAAATACACCTGAGGGTGTATCACTTAATACTAGCAATGGTGTAGTACAGATTGATCAATTTGATGTATCACCCGAATATCTGAATCAAGCCTTTACGCTAGAAAAATCTGCAACAGGATTTGTCTTGAGCAATGGCTTTGATGAGTTTAAAGGTCAACTGGGTCAGCCGAATCAGTTTAAAGGATTGGACGGTCAAATTAATATCACTGTGACTGAACTGCCGAGTGATGGCTATCCTATCAATATTACCAAGCAAACCTTAAAGACCACAACAGATGCTATCAATAGCGCATTGTCTGTTGATGAACGAGGGGAGCAAACCAGTATTATCCAATTGTCTATGATAGGTACGAACCAGCAGCAAGTCACCACCATACTCGATCAGATAGTCCAGTCTTACGTGGATCAAAACCAATCCCGTGGCTCTGAAGAGACCACCAAAACCCTTGCTTTTATGGAAACGCAAATTCCCGCATTAAAAGAAAAGCTTGCGACCTCTGAAACATTATTTAATAATTTCCGCAAAAAATACGGCACCATCGATGTGGGCAAAGAGGCAGAACTGCTATTGAATGAAAAGTCTCGAATTGGTGAGCAACTCAATGACCTTAAACTAAAAAAAGCAGATCTGACCACCTACTATACCGAAGAACATCCAATGGTCATTCAGATAAATGAGCAGCTCAAAGTTCTAAATAATCGGACACAAACAATAGACAATACTGTTGTTGGTTTGCCTGAGATTCAGCGAGAATTTTTGAAGTTATCGGAAGATACTGCCCTGAACAGAGAGATCTATCTGACCATGCTCAAAAATTATGAGCAAATGAAAATCGTTGAAGCTGGTCAAATTGGTTATGCACGCATTTTGGATAGACCAACCAGCACCTTTGATGCCATCGCACCGAATAAATTTCAGATCATTATATTGACCATGCTCATAGGTACGATGCTTGGGGTGATATTGGTTCTACTCAAAAATCTTATTCGAAATGTGGTAAAAGATCCAGAACATTTGGAGTCCAAAACAGGGATACCTGTCATTGCGACGATTCCACGTTCACCCTCAATATCTAAGCTTGGTAAAAACAAAAAAATCACCGATCGCATGCTTGCCCATGTGGATCACAACGGTTTAAGTTACGAAGCAATTAAGAGTTTAAGAACAAATCTTATCTTTGGGATGCCGACAGGGGCCGTAGTTGGGCAGTCTGCCAAAGTCATACTGATCACTGGAGAGAGCCCGGGTGTTGGCAAATCTTTTATCACGGCCAATCTAGCAGAGGTGTTTTCTCAGCTCAACAAAAAGATTTTGGTCATTGATGGAGACATGCGTTTAGGAGAGTTGCATAAGATGTTTGGTATGAGCCAGGATGAAGGTCTGGCCGATTATTTACTACAGGATGAAAGTAGCCTTATTCCAGTGAGTGAACATCAGGTTGATAGTGATATCTCTAAATTGAATCTCGAAAGCTTTATCCAATCGACTGGTATGAAGCATATTGATTTTATATCGCGAGGACGGCAGTCACATAACCCCACCTCATTACTGACAGGAGAAAACTTTACTCATCTGATGGCAACATTGAAAAAGCAGTATGACTATATTGTCATTGATGCACCACCAATACTAGCGGCTTCAGATGCCATGGTATTGGGACAACATGCAGATAAGGTACTCCTAGTGACTAAATTCAATCATTCAGTAGAAGGACAACTGGTCTATGCCATCAAACAGATGGGCAAAGCCAATGTAAAAGTAGATGGCATTATTCTCAATGACGTACAGCAAAGCATTATAAATAAGTATAGCTATCATTACCATTATGCTTATGGGCATAACCAGTAATAGAGTGGCGACGGTATCTTCCATAAGCAATATAACTTAAATAGGTGAGTCTTATGTTGATAAAGACAGAGTCTGACAATGCTTATCAAACATCTCACGATTTCGATCGATGGATGAAGCGTACGGCTCTGTATTTATTATCGCTACCACGATTTGTCAAATGTGCCATTTTATTTGGCATTGATTTTATGTTGTCGGTATCTTGCTTATTTTTAGCATTGATATTACGTCAAGGTTATATTGCTCATCATATTAGCCCTACGTTGTTAATTCTGTACGCTTTCATTCCTGTCATAAGCCTTTACTTGATTGGGTTTTATAGAGGGGCTTCTAGAGGGTTTTTTGATGCAGCTATGGGACGTGTACTACAGCTATTTCTATTACTCATTATCGTTTACCAATTCATTATTTATCTGAATCCGTTACCATCGATGCCACGCTCTGCACCCATCATATTTCTATTCATATTTTTTATTTGGTTATGGAACAGCAGATTGATGATAAGGGCACTATTGACACGTTCACAGAGATTGGATGAAACCGCTAATTCAGACAAATGCTGTGAAAACGTGATTATTTATGGTGCGGGGGAAGCGGGTAGAGAGTTAACAGAGAGTTTGAAATACACGCATAAATACAATGTAGTGGCATATATCGATGACAATCATCAGCTGACAGGTGCTTACTTGCATGGCAAAAAAATATATGCTGATCATGCGCTACCGCTATTGATTGCCCAGCTCAATGTCTCACAAGTGATTTTGGCAATGCCCTCTATGGGCCGTGCGCGCAAAAAACAAATCATGGACAGTCTGTCAGGTATCTCTATCAAGATAAAAGACTTACCAAGCCTACGAGAGCTGGCTGATGAGCAAGTAACCGTGAGCCATATACGGCCAGTAGATATATTAGATGTCCTAGAACGAGACGCCGTGGAGCCGGTAGAAGAGCTACTACAAAAAAATATCACAGGTAAAAGCGTCCTGGTGACAGGAGCAGGTGGTTCTATTGGTAGTGAGCTGTGTCGACAGATCATGAAAAATAAACCAGCCTGTTTGGTACTGTATGAGCAGTCTGAATATGCGCTGTATACCATAGACCAAGAGCTTAGAAATCAAAAAATAGAGCATATGGAATACCAAGACATTGACATCATCAGTATCATTGGAAGCGTGAGCAACGAAAAAAAATTGGCTTATATATTCAAAAATAACCATATAAAAACTATTTATCACGCGGCGGCATACAAGCATGTACCTATTGTCGAGTCTAATCCGTTTGAAGGGGCAATTAACAATACCAAAGGCACTTATCACTGCGCTCGTGCGGCGATACAAGCACATGTTGAAACGTTTGTCTTGATTTCTACTGACAAAGCCGTAAGGCCTACCAATGTCATGGGTGCATCCAAACGCTTGGCCGAACTGGTCTGTCAGGGTCTGAGTCAGAGCAATAGCCATACTTGCTTTAGCATGGTGCGTTTTGGCAATGTTTTGGGGTCATCAGGGTCTGTTGTGCCACTTTTTACCAAACAAATTGAGCAGGGTGGTCCTATTACCATTACTCATCCAGAGATTACCCGCTATTTTATGACGATACCAGAAGCGGCAAGCCTTGTGATCCAAGCAGGTGCAATGGCATTTGGTGGTGAGGTATTTGTACTAGATATGGGTGCACCGGTCAAAATTATTGATCTGGCCAAGCGCATGATTCGTCTGACAGGTTGTGAGCTAAAAGATAACAGTAATCCGAATGGTGATATTGAAATTATCTTTACTGGACTGAGACCGGGTGAAAAGCTCTATGAAGAGCTGATCATTGGAGAAGACAATATCGAAGCTACCTTTCATCCGTTAATCATGCAAGCGATGGAGCACAGTTTTCCTTTGGCTGATATCGAAAAAATACTGTTTGAGTTTGTAGAAAGAGCCAAAAACCAAGATGTGGCATGGCTAAAAACACAGTTTAGGTTTTTTGTAGAGGGGTATCAGGAAGGAAATGATACCGAAATTGAAAAGGCGGATGTAGAACCCATGGGTGTGGTTAGTTAACATTTTAAGAAAAATTGACGTAAGTAAACCAATAGAGTGGTTATAAAGTATGCTGCGACTAGCCAAAGAATTATTTGCCTTGTTAACCATAGATCAGCGTCGACGCTATTTGTCTTTGCAGATCATGATGGTTTTCATGGCGTTTATGGAGCTGTTAGGAATTGCTTCTATAGGTCCTTTTATGGCTTTAGTTGCTGACATGCAGCTGCTTGAAACCAACGCGTTTCTTAATAGTATATATGTAGCCAGTGGTGTTAGTACGCACACAGATTTCTTGTTTATAACGGGTCTGTTTGTACTATTGATGCTAGGTTTGGCTTCTGTCCTATCAATGATTACCACATGGCGTTTGTCTTTATTTGCTTATTCTGTTGGTACAGAGATTAGCGATCGTTTGTATCATTATTATTTACGAAAAGATTGGCTTTTTCATGCTAGTGGAAGTAGTGCTCAATTAACCAAGCAAATTGCAACTGAAGCATTAAGAGTGACAAACTTTATTATTTTGCCATTTATACAAATGAATGCTCGCTTGGTATTAGCCGTATTTATCTCGATTAGCATCTTTATTTATAACCCACTGATAGCAACCGTAGGGGTTGTATTATTTGCTAGCGGCTACGTCATCATATATAGAGTAATCCGCAAACGTATTGCCCTCTACGGAGAATATGTCTCTACTACCTCAACAGATCGGTTTAGATTGATGAATGAAGGTTTCGGGGGTATCAAGGATGTACTACTTTACAATCGTAGACATGATTTTGTTCATCAGTTTGAGACGAGTGGAAAGTTATTTGCTCGCGCTCAAGGCGTGAATACGGCATTGAGTCAAGCGCCTCGCTATTTGATGGAGCTATTGGCTTTTGGTGCAATGATTGGTCTGGTCTTAGTTTTATTGACGACGCGTGACGGCAATTTAAGTCAAGTTTTACCTGTATTGACCGTCTATGCCCTTGCAGGGTTTAAGTTATTACCGGCTTTGCAACAGATATATCATAGTGTTGCTACGATTAGAGGTAATACCGCGGCTTTTGATTCTATAAAAGAAGACTTACTGGCTTCATTAGTCATAGAAGATGAGCAAAGTGATACTTCAGATATATTAGACAATCGATCAATTGATCTATCAAAAATTAAGAATATACGACTGAATAGAGTCAGCTTTACATACCCTAATAAAATATTGCCAGCACTAGACAATATCAATATCAATATACCTGTCAACTCTACAGTGGGTTTTGTCGGTGAGTCGGGATCAGGCAAGTCTACAGCCATCGATTTGCTACTCGGTCTTATTTCACCGAATACAGGAGCATTGATGCTTGATAATATCATTATCGATAAACAAAATAGAAAAGCTTGGCAGCAATACATAGGATTCGTACCGCAAAGTATATTTTTGAGTGAAGGCAGTATCACTGAAAACGTCGCTTTTGGCATATGCCATGATGATATTGATTTAGCAAAAGTCAAACAAGCGGTGAAGCTTGCTCACCTTGAGTCGCTGGTTGAGAGCTTGACTGAAGGTTTAGACACGAAAGTTGGGGAACGAGGGGTTCAACTATCAGGAGGTCAGCGACAGCGTATTGGTATAGCCAGAGCACTATACAATCAAGCTGATGTGTTGGTGTTTGATGAAGCAACAAGTGCCTTAGACGGTATTACTGAAAAAGTCATAATGGATGCTATTGAAGAACTCAGTGGACAAAAAACCATCGTAATGATAGCTCACCGATTGAAAACAGTAAAAAACTGCGATGTCATCTATCTTATGAAGCAAGGCAGAATAGTGGAGCAAGGGACGTACCAACAGCTTATAGATAACAATCCCATGTTTAAAAAAATGGCTGAGTTCTCATAATGAATGCATTATAAGTGTATGAGAAAATTCGTATCGCTTCACAAAGTTTTTAGCAGTAACAGACAGGGATCATAGATTTTTAACTTTTAGACAATTTATGCGTGAGGTGCTAATCATGACCGCATTTGAGAGCCCATTAGTCAGTATCATTGTACCTGTCTACAACGTTGCGCTGTATCTTGATGAGTGTTTGAACTCTATTAAAATGCAAACGTATCAGAACCTTGAAATAATCGTAGTAGAGGATTGCTCAACTGACCATTCTATACAGGTGTTACAACCTTATCTAAAAGACAGGCGCATCAAATTCATTAAAAACGTCAAAAATCTAGGCCTGTCAGCTACCCGTAATAAGGGGATTGATTTGGCTACCGGTGTATACATAATGTTTGTCGATTCTGACGACATCATAGATTTAAGCTTAGTAAAGACCTGTGTCGATTGTGCGACAACAACCAAAGCAGATTTAATCACGTATGGCCATGCACAATTTAGTGACACTCCTGAAACTGTAAAGCAGCCTTGCTCTCCATCTGATTTAGAACTAATAAGCTATAAACAAGGAAATGAGTATTTCAATCTAGACCATTATTGTTGGGCAAATTTCATTCGATTCAGTGTGTTAAAACATTCGAATATCCGTTTCCCAATAGGGTTTTATTATGAGGATGGCCCTTTTCATTGGCATTTAGGTCTTGAGATAAAAAATAGATATTATTTACCAAAAAAAATGTATTTATATCGAAAGCATAGTAAGTCTATTAGTGCACTGAGTAGCGAAAATGGTCGAAAGTTATTAGATGCTTTTACGCTGGAACTAGAGATAATCGCACTTGTAAAGCGTTACAGACGAGATGAATTGAAAAATGTACTGTCAAGGCGCCTTATAGATTTTAACTTTTATAATCTCCTTTATATCGATGATGCATTTTTAGCATCTGCATTGATTAAAGTAAAAGTAGTTGAGAGCTCAATGCGAGAAAATGATTATGAGCAGGTCTTTAATTACCGAAGTATTACAGTTTTATTCTTAACTCTAGTACCTAACTATATATCCTTACCTTTTCTAAGATTGATCCGAATAATTCTGCATAAGATATTTAAACCTACTCGTAAACTAATCCGTAATGCTTTCAAATACTTTTCGTCTAATAACGAAAGTGATGTAACTTATCAGGATGTATAGCATGAAAAAAATATGCTTTATTGCAGGTAATCTTAATAATTCTGGCGGCACAGAAAGAGTGACTAGTGTGGTAGCCAATGAATTGGTTGAAAAAAATTATGATGTTTCAATATTGAGCCTGGTAGATGGTAACGAGCCTTTTTTCACTTTAAATAAAAATATTCAAATTTACTCGTTATATCCTCAGAAAATATCTTTTAAAAAGAATTTTCTACCCACGATTTGGAAGATACGTAAATTTATCAAAGAACACCAAATCGATAGGGTTATTGTTGTTGATAGTAACTCATGCCTATTTACAGTACCTGCATTGTTTGGGCTAGATATAGAGCATATCTGCTGGGAACATTTTAACTTTAATAATGATTTAGGGCGATATAGTAGAAGAGTGGGACGTCAATTAGCAGCGCGATACTGTGATGCCGTGGTTACGTTGACAGAGAGAGATAAGCAGTACTGGTTAAGAGGTACATCGCATAAATCGCAAATAATAGCGATAGCTAATCCTTGTCCTTTTCCACCTCAAACCGATAGCAAAATAAATGGCAGCAATACGGTCTTGACTGTTGGCGAGCTCACAAAAGTAAAAGGATTTGATTTATTGCTCGAAGCTTGGGTTCAAGTAAATAGCACTATGCCGAATTGGAAGCTGGTCATTGTTGGTGAAGGCGAAGATAGGAAAAAGCTAACAAGTTTTATCAACGATCATAACTTGGTAGATAGTGTTGATTTAGTGGGACGTACTTCTGATGTGAGCAAGTATTATGAAAAAGCCGATATATTTTGCTTGAGCTCTCGCTTTGAAGGTTTTCCTATGGTTTTGCTTGAAACATTGGCGTTTGGTTTGCCTGTTGTGAGTTTTGACTGTGATACAGGACCTGCAGAGATATTAGAAGATACAGGTTCTATCCTAGTGCCTAGAAGCAATATAAGCCAGCTTGCTTCATCTTTAATTGATTTGATGAAGGATGAGCCAGCTCGAGAATCAATCAGTTTAAAAGCTAAAGAGAAGTGCGAAAATTATCAGCCAGAGAATATAATAAATCAGTGGATTGAATTATTGGAAAGGTGAAATTAAGTTATGCTAATATTTTAAATTTGATATATATTGGTAGTGACGTTATAGTTTTTAATTAATTTTAAAAAATTGATTATATCTTTAATAAATATATTTAGTAGTGTTGATGTGATTTTAGTTATATTGGATTTTTATATACCACCGAGTCTTTTTTCTATAAAAATAAAGGACGCATCATTTGAAAATTTTAATATTAACAAGTAGCGTCAATAACTCGGGAGGCACAGAGCGAGTAGGCTCTATGCTAGCTAATGGATTGTCTGAGGTCGGATATGAGGTATTGCTAGCGAGCATAGCTGATGGCGATATGCCTTTTTTTTCTATTAATAAAGAAGTTAAATTGTTGTCTTTAATGAGCTTTCCAAAATGTAAGTTATGCCGTATTCCAAATACTATTTATAAATTAAGAAAGTTACTAAAAAAAGAACGCATTGATACATTAATTGTAGTGGACACTTTATGCATTCAGTTTACTTTGCTCGCTGTGCTGGGGCTGCCAGTAAAGCATATATGTTGGGAACATTTCGGCTTTAGTAATAATATAGATAAGCCCCAAAGAAGATTTGCTCGTCAATTGGCGGCCCGATACTGTGATTCCGTTGTCACGTTAACTGAAAAAGACAAACAGCATTGGCTAAATGGCACACAGCATAAATCACAAATCATAGCCATCGCTAATTACTGCCCATTTCCACCTCAGTATTTCGATAAGGAAAAAAATACGAAAATAGTATTATCGGTAGGTAGCTTAACCCATATTAAAGGGTTTGATATGTTACTTGAGGCTTGGATACAGGTTAATAAAGCGCTGCCAGACTGGAAGTTGGTTATAGTAGGAGAGGGAGAGGAGAGACAAAAACTCACAGAGTTTATTGCAGAAAACCACTTGGCAGATAGTGTTGAATTGGTAGGCCGCACCTCTGATATTAGTCAGTATTATAAAGACGCTGAAATTTTTTGCTTAAGTTCTCGCTTTGAAGGTTTTGGTATGGTGTTAATTGAAGCGTTAGCTTTTGGTTTGCCGATAGTCAGTTTTGATTGTGATACAGGACCTGCAGAAGTGTTAGAAGGTACAGGATCTATATTGGTACCTAAGAATGATATAGAACAGTTATCCTTGTCCTTAATTGAGTCCATGAAAGACAAGCAAGGTCGGAAGCTAATTGGGTCAAAAGCTAAAGAGAAATCTGGTTTTTATCAACCAGAAAAAATAATAAAACAGTGGATTAAACTGATTGAGAGTTAAAATAAATTTTATAAAAAATTCATTGCAATGAGTTTTATTAATTAATCTGTCATAGGCTAACAATGAAAATACTATATATCATCACTGGTCTAGGGCAAGGAGGCGCTGAACGAGTTGTTTGCGACTTAGCAGATGAGATGGTCAAACGAGGACATCAAGTCAAAATCATCTATTTTGTAGGTCAGGCACTCACCAGACCGATATGTAAAGATATTGAGTTAATCAAAATTGCCTTAACCAATACAATGTCGCTACCTATAGCGTATGTATTGCTATTAAAAAGCATTAAAGGTTATCAGCCTGATGTTGTGCACTCGCATATGGTACATGCAAACATTTTAACGCGCTTGGTCAAACTAGTGACACCCATAAATAAATTGATATCGACAGCGCATAGTAGCAACGAAGGCGGCGCGCTACGTATGCTAGCCTATCGACTGACCAACCCTTTAGCGGATATAAGTACCAATGTGAGTAATACGGCAGTTGCAGCTTTCGAATCAAAACATGCAGTACCTAAAGGCAGCATGCAAACCATATACAATGGCGTGAATTTTGATGACTTCAGTTATCGTTTGCAGGCAAAAATTGAGATACAAGATGAGTTGGAGTTAGATGAAAGTAGCAAGCTCATTTTAGCAGTCGGTAGTTTCAATGAAGCAAAAAACTACTCTAATTTGCTAATGGCCATCAAGTCTTTAAAAGCCTTCAGCTCTACTCCTTTTGTACTACTCATTGCAGGTGATGGTGAGCTAAGGTCAGAAATTGAAAGGCTGATTGTAGCGTTAGAGTTAGATAAAAACGTTATCTTATTAGGACGAAGGCATGACATATCGACATTGATGTGCGCTTGTGATGTTTTCGTTTTATCCTCTGATTATGAAGGTCTACCAACCGTATTGATTGAAGCGCTCGCTTGCCAAGCTAACGTTGTTTCCACTGATGTTAGCGGTGCACATGAGATATTAGATGGTTATGGCAGCATTGTACCTATTAGACAACCTAAAGCTTTGGCAAAGTCTATCGCAGACACTTTGCTCATTGAAAAAAAGAACATACTGGGACGGCAACATGCTAAAAATAAGTTTGATATAGAGATTGTTTCAGACGAATGGATGAAGGTATATGATGAGAAATAATCAGCACTTCTTCGAACGATTTTCTAATCCCACTATTTTTTTATTAGTTACGACTGTATTTTTTTTTAAGATCATTGCTTTTGTTTTAATGGAATATGGCATTTTAGTCATAAACTTAGGAGGTGGTAGTGATGCCAATTATTACAACTCTTATGCTGAAGGCCTTACAGATACGGCAGTAAATATTTGGCCAATATTATTAAGATGGTTGAATGATATTGGTTTATATTCGCGTGACGTGACTACTTACCTTTTGTTTTTCTTAAGCCTGATAGCTATTCCGATGATGGTGGTTAGGCTTTCAGGTCTGACGTTTAACAAAAATCAGAAGTATTATTTGTACTCCTTGCTGGTTTGTTTGATTCATCCAACCATATTCTTTTTTTCGACAGATATTTTTCGTGATGTATTTATGGCGTTTTGCTTTTTAGCAGGCTGTCTGACAGTAAAGGGGTTTCTGAAAAGTAATAGCCTATTGATTTCTACTTTCTATTTTTTATTGTCTGTTGCAATTGGTTTTTTCTTGATAGAGATTAGAATTTATTTGGGTTACGCTTATTTACTCAGTCTTCTGTTTTTTAAAATAAGGTTTACAAAAAGTAGAGTTGTCTATTTGGGTTTTTTATACTTTTCACTTCTATTTATAGCCAACTATGTAGGTGTTTTAGACTTACTCACTGAATATAGATCTGGGTTTGAGGCGTCAGGAGGTGGTTCAACTCTAGGTCTAAGCTTCTCTAACCCTCTATTATTTATACCTAATTTTATCATCAGCTTTTTGGGACAGATGTTAGGTTTGTATATTACCAACCCATTAGCACTTGTACTGTTCATACTTGAAACCATTCCATTCTTTTTTATGCTTGTATATGTGTTAAAAAATATAAAATTCGCAGACAGCTTTGTACGCTTTCTCATTGTGTTCTTTGTACTTTATGGCAGTGTTTGGCTGATTGGAAATGATAACTTAGGGACAGCAGTTCGTTTGAGAATATATAATTATTTGGCTATATATATCAGTTTCTTCTATGTTTTAAGACTTAAAAGTAGTTCTTTGAGAAAGCTATCCTCTAATAAACGAGAGGGAATTAATAGATGAAAATAATTATTTTAGGCACCATTGCTTATAGTCTCTATGGTTTTCGTGCGGATCTCATCAAAGCGTTGGTTAAACAGCAGCATACTGTCTATGCATTTACGTCTGAATATACTCAAGCAGAGTTAAAGAAGATAGAAATGTTAGGTGCTATACCAGTGACCTATCGTTTGAGTCGAGGGGGTTTGAACCCTTTGTCTGATATCAAAATTACGTATCACTTATCTAAAGTGATTAAAAGTATGGCGCCAGATATTGTGTTCTCTTACTTTTCTAAACCAGTCATCTTTGGAACGTTAGCAGCAAAAATGGCAAAAGTTCCGCAAGTGGTAGGTATGCTTGAGGGGTTAGGGTATTGTTTTACAGACCAACCCGAAGGCCTGAGCAAAAAAGTGAAAGTTATCAAAGCGATTCAGGTTCTGCTATATAAAGTGGTTCTGCCTCAGATAGACACGCTCATATTTTTAAATGCTGATGATCCTAATGATTTGTTGAAGAAGTACAATATACGAGCAAAGCAGGTAGAGGTTCTAGGCGGCATTGGTTTGAGTTTGAGTCATTACGAGTATCAGCCTGTAGTGAATATTCAAAAGCCTATTAAATTTTTATTTATTGGACGCTTATTAAAAGAGAAAGGTATTCATGACTTTATTTCAGCGATAAAAATAGTAAAGAAAACATATCCTGAGGCCTATTTCACTATCTTAGGGGAAATAGATGTATCTAACTTGGGTGCATTGCAAAGGTCAGAGCTAGATGAGCTGATTGCATCAAAAGTCGTCAATTACCCCGGTCAAGTTGATAATGTAAAAGATTGGATTGCCAGTCACCATGTATTTGTATTGCCGTCTTATCGTGAAGGTGTGCCACGTAGCACTCAAGAAGCGATGGCCATTGGAAGGGCTGTTATAACCACTGACGTACCTGGCTGTCGTGAGACAGTCGTTGATAGTGTTAACGGTTTTTTAGTCGAGAAATGGAATCCACAAGCCTTGGCTGAAAAGATGATTTATTTTATAGAGCATCCTGAACAAATCGAGAAGATGGGTATTGAAAGTTATAAAATAGCGCAAGAAAAATTTGATGCCGATAAAGTCAATAAACGATTACTAAATATGTTGGGTTTATAAATGATAAAACGACTATTCGATATCGTAGGTGCGACTGCCGCTCTGGTCGTGTTGTCTCCTGTATATGCTGTGACCGCTTATCAAGTGAATAAGAATCTGGGGTCGCCAGTCTTATTTCGTCAGAGACGTCCTGGTTTATATGGTCAACCGTTTGAGATGATAAAATTTCGCTCAATGAAGGATAGTGTAGATATAAATGGCAATCTATTAGAGGACAGTGAACGTCTGACATCCTTTGGTAAGGCACTGCGTAATACTAGCCTAGATGAGCTGCCTGAGCTATGGAATGTGATTAAGGGAGATATGAGTCTGGTAGGCCCAAGACCGCTACTGATGGAATATTTACCATTATATAGTGCTGAGCAAACTTATCGGCATAGTGTCCGTCCAGGCATTACTGGCTACGCACAAGTGAATGGCCGTAATGCTATTGGATGGGATGAGCGGTTTGCACTTGATACTTGGTATGTGGATAACCAGTCATTGTGGCTAGATATCAAAATTTTATGTAAGACGGTGAAAAAAGTCATCGTCAAAGATGGTATTAGTGCTGATGGGGAAGCGACCATGAGTAAATTCACAGGTAATAGCGTTGATCATAATACGCTTTGATGAGGAATATATGCTAAACACTCCTTTTTCTCCATGGCCAAGTTTTACTCAGCAAGAGGCCGATGCCGTTAGCCAAGTATTGTTATCCAACAAAGTTAATTATTGGACAGGGACCGAGAGTCGTGAATTTGAGACAGAGTTTGCTAATTGGGCAGACAGCAACTACGCCATCGCTGTGGGTAATGGCACGCTAGCGTTAGATTTGGCATTGCAAGCGCTCGATATTAAAGCCGGCGATGAAGTGATTGTCACACCGCGCACCTTTATCGCCAGTATCTCTTGTGTGGTGAACGGTGAAGCAAAACCTGTATTTGCTGATGTCGATGAAGCCACAGGCAACATCACCGCTGACTCTATCAGTGCCGTACTGACGAAAAACACCCGTGCTATTATATGTGTGCATTTGGCAGGCTGGCCATGTGATATGGACAGCATTATGGCCTTGGCTGATGCGCATGACTTATATGTGATAGAAGACTGTGCGCAGGCACATGGGGCACATTACAAAGGCTGTAGCGTGGGCAGTATTGGTCATATTGGCGCATGGAGCTTTTGCCAAGATAAGATTATGACCACAGGCGGTGAGGGCGGTATGGTCACCACCAATGACGAGCAGCTATGGCGCAAGATGTGGGCGTACAAAGACCATGGCAAGAGCTATGCAGCCGTGTATGAGACAGAGCATGCGCCCGGCTATCGCTGGTTACATGAGAGCTTTGGCACCAACTGGCGCATGACTGAGATGCAGTCTGTCATAGGACGTATTCAACTTGAGCGAATGAGTGATTGGACAGCCAAACGTACTGCTAACGCCCACACGATATTAGAGGCCTGTGCCAAGTGGGCAGAGAAGGGTTATTTGGTCGTGCCTACGTTAGAAGACACACCGCATTTTTCAGACTCTAAACATGCGTACTATAAGCTGTATGTATATGTGAATGCAGACAACCTGCCTGAGGATTGGTCACGTGATAGACTCATCCAAGAGATTAATGCGTTAGGTGTACCGTGTTTTTCTGGTACGGCATCAGAGGTGTACTTAGAAAAAGCGTTTGATGATACAGGGTTACGTCCAGAGACTAGATTACCAGTTGCAAAACAGTTGGGTGAGACCAGCTTAATGTTTTTGGTGCACCCCACGCTCACCACTGCTGAGATTGCGCAGACAGTAGAGGCTATTGATAGTGTGTTTGGCTCAATAGCTAAATGAAGCGTTGCTGATACGCATTGATATTCCGTACAGAAACGTCAGTCTGATATCAGTTTTATGGTTTATTGAGTTGTTAATTAAAGATTATTAGCATTTTATTAATCATAATGCGACACTGCTTAATAGAGTCTTTATAGAAATTTATGAGTATCTAACCTAATGCCATGCTAGGATTTTTGGACGCAGGCAGGTACAATATCACTATCAATCATACCTTGATTAAGGATAAGACAGGCATGCAAGCAATTGCGGCGCTGTCTTTATTTTTTTGTCATACCCTCTATTGGAGTTTCTATGTCTATTGCGTCTACTACCCAAGAGTCTGCCACCATTTTAGACGGCAAATCACTTGCCAAACAAATAGAACAACAACTACGCACGCGCGTAGATGCTATCAAGGATAAGACAGGACGCACGCCGAGCTTGGCGACCATATTGGTTGGTGCAGATCCCGCTTCTGCGACTTATGTGCGTATGAAAGGCAATGCCTGTAAGCGTGTTGGTATGGACTCTATACGGGTTGAGATGCCAACCGAGACCACCACTGAACAGCTCATGGCAAAGATAGAAGAGCTGAATAACAATCCAGACGTACATGGCATTTTGCTACAGCATCCTGTCCCTGCACATATCGATGAGCGTGCATGTTTTGAGCAGATCGATTTGGCAAAAGACGTAGATGGCGTGACTTGTCTTGGTTTTGGTCGTATGGGCATGCAGCAGTCAGCCTATGGCTCGTGTACACCGCAGGGCATCATGCATTTGCTAGAGCATCACAATATTGAGCTCTCAGGCAAAGAAGCAGTGGTCGTAGGTCGTAGTGCAATCTTGGGTAAACCAATGGCGATGATGCTATTAAATGCCAACTGTACCGTGACCATTTGTCATTCTAGAACTCAGGATTTGGCATCGCATATTAAGCGTGCTGATATCGTGGTTGGTGCAGTAGGCGTGCCTGAATTGATTAAAGCAGAGTGGATCAAAGCAGGCGCAGTTGTCATCGATGCAGGGTTCCATCCTACCGATGATGGCGGCGTGGGTGATATCGAGCTACAAGGCGTAGAGAATATCGCTAGTGCTTATACGCCAGTGCCGGGCGGTGTGGGCCCAATGACCATCAATACGCTTATCCGCCAGACGGTCGATGCGGCTGAAAAATCAGCGGGTTTGTAGTTCGATTAAAAAAATAGTGATAGGAATACTGATTGCCGATATATGAGGGGCCTGATGCAGTAATAACTCAGGCTAAATCAACCACATTTCAGTTGATAGGACCTAAACATGGCTAAAAAAAACGTGGGTATTCATGAGCGGCTACAGAGTATTGGTAGAGAGTTTGTCGACATTTGCCATTACGTTATCTTATTTTTAATCAGTGTGGTGGTGGTGTGGACGGCAGGCAAGGAGTTTATTGAGATCGTTCAAAAAGGCTCAGCGGACTTAAAAGATATCTTGATGTTGTTTATTTATCTTGAGCTACTAGCCATGATAGGTATTTATTTTAAAACCCACCGTCTGCCCGTACAGTTTTTGATATTCATTGCGATAACGGCGTTGTCACGGCATTTGGTGGTCGATGTGCAAGCCGTTTCAGACTATTTTCATTTGTGGCTGCTAGCGACGATTTCTGTGGCGATTATGCTGCTAAGCGGCGCTATCGTGATACTGACATGGACAGCCAAAACCTTTGGCCGCCCAGAGGACAATCTCGATAAGCAGCATGCAAACCTAATCGTGAATGCATTGTTGCCCGATAATGCGCAAGCGCCTGATAGTCATACCAAGCATCGCCGTGAGTGATATATAATGATCAGAACAAAAAAGGGCTACCAGTGGTAGCCCTTTTTATATCTGATATTTTACATTACAGCCACTTTAGGCGCTTAAAGTTATAGTACAAGTAACTACATAGTGCGATGATAACAACCATGATGACAAGGTAGGCATACTTCCAATGTAGCTCAGGCATAAAATCAAAGTTCATGCCATAGATGCCAGCAATGGCCGTCGGTACGGCTAAGATACCTGCCCATGCTGCCAGCTTACGCACGACCTCATTCTGTCCCATATTGACCATGGCCATATAGGTGTTCATAACCACGCTCAGCATCTCATTGAGACCATTGATGGCATCTAGCGAGTGCAAAAGATGGTCATTAACATCGCGGAAGTAGGGCTTAGCGGCTTGAGAAAATCCAGAGACAATCTCGCTTTTTTTATGATTGATAAAAAAGCTACAAATGTCTTGGACAGGCAGGATAATAGCACGCATATGTACCAGCTGTGACTTGAGCTCGTAGAGGTTTTTTAAGGTACCCTTATCGAACTCGTAGGTAAATACATAGCGTTCTTGCTCACGCAAGTATCGACCCAGTCGGTCGGTGATCGGCATATAGTTATCGACGATAAAATCGAGTATGGCATGTAGCACAAAGATAGGGCCCATGCGAAGCTTTTCGGGGCGACGATGACAATGTTCACGCACAGGTGCATAAGAATTTGATGGCCCATTACGGATGGTAATCAGGTAGTTTTTGCCCATGAATATCGCCGTCGTGCCGTAGCGAATGACGTTGTCCTCTAACTTGGCTGTACGCAGCACCACAAAGACCATATCATTGTCGTAGTTCTCAACTTTGGCACGTTGATGATCTGCAAATGCATCCTCAATCGCCAGCTCATGTAGATCAAAGGCTTCTTTGACCTTCACCATGGTTTCTAGACTGGGGTCATAAAGACCGAGCCAGATAAATTGACCACTATTATTCAGCGCACGACTGACATCATTGAGTGCCACTTTATAAAGGTTTTCACCCGTCTTACGTGAGTAAGCGTAGCAGTTGACGACTTCATCTGCGCTCGATAGGTCAATATCCTCGTAGCGCTCAGAGTCGGGATCATAGACCGTCATGGTCTCAATGGTATCCTCACTCGTCGCAGCGACATCACCATAAATATAACTGTCATCGCTGTCTAGATAAAGATGCTGGTCGTTCATATGGGCATATATATGATCCATATTGGAATCAGGTGCAATGCGAGCTGTCTTCTTAATCAATTGATTATTATCGTTTTCCATACACCCTCCTGTCATATAATCAAAAACGTCAATAATCGAAGTTTACCGTGAGCATGGCTACTGTTTTAGCGTGTGCTCACTTTACCCACAGTAAGTCGGTTTTAGAGTGCATAGCTTTTTAGCGTCTCGATATCTACCAATGCCAGTAGGCTCTCATGACAAGCTTCTAGCTTAATTTGCGGGGCAATATCAAAATCTAACGCCTCAACCCAGCGCAGTGCACAGATACACCAGTAGTCACCAGGTTTGAGACCCGCAAAGTTGTATTCAGGTAGGGGTGTTATAAGGTCATTGCCACGACTGGCAGAGAAGTTTAAAAACTCGCTGGTCATCTTGGCACAGACGGTATGCTGACCGACATCATGGTTGCCTGTATGACAAAACCCATTACGATAATAGCCGGTAATAGGATCGAAGCAGCAGCTGGCAAGCGCCGTGCCTAAGACATTGGTTTGGTTGATGGCAGGGTTTGGGTGGTAATCAGATGACATAAGGCTTCCGAGATAAAAATATGTGTTAGTGTATCATGAGTCTATACCGATGATGCTGCCGTAATCATGCTCATTATCTAATGGTTAACAAAAAATAAACCTCTTGGCTATGCGCCCAATATTAAGCCAAATACATCAGCGATAACGGCTGTGTCCGCTACGACCCTAGCCTGCAGTTGGACAGTAATTAGATAGTGATTGTGGCTAATTGTCACTAGGCGAACCTTGAGTGCTATGCTAAACTAAAGCATAAAGTGCCTTGATTATTTGTCGCCGTTTTTTAGCGCATAAAGATACTCGTCTTATCATTCTAAATTATACTTATTATTCACCCTTTTGCGGTTACCTGGTTTGTTTATAAATAATTGGGTCAATGATGTTGCGCGTTAAATATAAAAACACAACGTCAATACTCGGCAAATCACCTTTTAAGTACCGCATCAGTACCGCGTTTTTGGTAAGCGATACGCCAAACAAGGATTTATTGTGTCTGTTAGTTCTGATTCTGCAAAACCTGCCCAGCCAAATGCTACCAACGAAACAGTGACTCAGTCTGCTGAAAACAGTGCTGTCTCCAATCACAAGCCATTCTTAAGTACCTTTGCCAGCGATGTGGCCAATAGTTGGCTGCTGCCAGACGGTGTGGTTGATGTGTTGTTTGAAGATGCCCATAAGCAAGAAGTGCTTAGACATCAGTTAATCGAGCAGCTTATTACGCATGGTTATCAGCTGGTTTGTCCGCCGATGATTGAATTCACCGAATCTTTGCTAAGCGATGCATCAGAAGATCTTAAGCGTCAAACCTTTAAGATTATTGATCAGCTGACTGGCCGTCTAATGGGTGTACGCGCTGACATTACCCCGCAAATTTTGCGTATAGATGCGCATCACGGCGGTACCGGTATTGCGCGTTATTGCTACGTTGGCGATGTGATTCATACCTTGCCATCTGGTCTGTTCGGCTCACGTACTCCATTACAGTTAGGCGCTGAGATATTTGGTTGTGCGTCACTTGCCGCAGATATCGAGCTGATAGATGTGCTGTTTACGATGGTCAATAAGCTCAATATGAGTGCGACGCTGCATATAGATTTGGGTCACGTGGCGATATTTAAACGCTTGGCTGAGTTGGCTGAATTGTCAGACAGTGATACTGAGCAACTGATGTACTTATATGCCAATAAAAACCTGCCAGAGCTCAAAAGTGTGTGTCGCACGCTACCGATGGGCGATGACTTTTATGTGCTAGCACGTTTCGGTCATGATATCGCTAATCTGTTGGCAAAACTGTCAGACAACGCGCAAAAAGACAGCCAGATCGCAACGGCTGTGGATGAGCTACAACGCCTAAAATCACATCTACAAGAGCAGTGGCAGTGCCCTGTCAGTATCGATGTGACTGAGCTATCAGGTTATCATTATCACACGGGCATCGTATTCAATGGTTATATCAATAGCGAAACGCAGCCACTCGTACGTGGTGGCCGCTTCGATGGTATGCAACGCCAGACACAGACGCTGCGTGAGGCCACCGGCTTTAGTATGGATGTCAGTCGTCTGCTAGCGCATACTCAGCTAGACGCACCGACGGTTGTACTGGTTGATTTTGCCGCCAGCAGTCAGGCAAATAACGATCAAATGCAAACCTTGTTGGGCCAAGTTGAGAGTTTACGTCAGCAGGGTTATCGCGTCACCATGCCATTGGATGCAGAAGACCGTCCAAATGACGTGACGCATCGATTGATCATGACGGATAGTCAATGGCATCTGCAAACGGTTTAATGACCAATTTATTAAGCACAATCACTAAGTATCAGTTATTCACTATAAGCTGTTAAAACGCTAAATGAGTCGTTAGATGCATAAGTACAGGTATCTTCGACAGAGTTAGGTTGGTTTTTAATGGTTATTGCACACACCTCAATACATAAAGGTAAGGATTGATCATGGGTAAGAATGTCGTAGTTTTGGGTAGCCAATGGGGCGATGAAGGTAAAGGTAAAATCGTTGATTTGCTAACCGAAAAAGCCTCAGCAGTCGCACGCTTTCAAGGCGGCCATAACGCTGGTCACACATTGGTTGTCGATGGCAAAACCACTGTCTTGCATCTGATTCCATCAGGTATTTTGCGTGAAGGCGTTACTTGTTTCATCGGTAACGGCGTCGTGCTAGCCCCTGACGCATTGTTAAAAGAGATGAAAGAGCTAGAAGACAATAACGTACCTGTACGTGAGCGTCTGCGCATCTCTCCTAATTGCCCACTAATCATGCCATACCACGTAGCGCTTGACCAAGCACGTGAAGCCAAACGTGGCAGCGGCAAAATCGGTACGACAGGTCGTGGTATCGGTCCTGCGTACGAAGACAAAGTTGCACGCCGTGCCATTAAGCTTGCGGACTTGTTCCGTGAAGACTTAGAAGAGAAACTACGTAACTTAATCGAATATCATAACTTCCAACTGACTCAGTATTATAAAGTTGACGCGATTGATTTTGATGAGACTTTGAAGCTTTGTAAAGAGTGGAAAGAAGAGATTAAAGGCATGGTTACTGATGTAACCGAAGATCTAAATCAATTGCGTCTCGCTGGCGAAAACCTAATGTTCGAAGGTGCGCAAGGTACGTTACTTGATATCGATCATGGTACTTATCCGTTTGTGACCAGCTCAAGTGTAACTGCTGGTGGCGTATCTACTGGTACAGGCATCGGTCCATTGTATTTAGATTACGTATTGGGTATCACTAAAGCTTACACCACGCGTGTTGGTAGCGGCCCATTCCCAACAGAATTGTTCGATGATGTTGGCGCTCATTTGGCCAAAGTTGGTCATGAGTTTGGTGCGACGACTGGTCGTGCGCGTCGCTGTGGTTGGTTCGATGCTGAAGCATTACGCCGTGCAGTAGTACTGAACTCGATGTCAGGTATCTGCTTGACTAAGCTTGACGTATTAGACGGTCTTGAAGAGTTGCTAATCGGTGTGGGCTATAACCTACCTGAGACTGAGTGTGCAGGCGCACATGATGCTGAATTCTATGAGTCAGTCACGCCTAAGTACGAAACCATGCAAGGCTGGAGTGAGTCAACCGTTGGTGTAACCAACTATGACGATTTACCAGAGAACGCTAAAAAATACATCAAACGTATCGAAGCATTGATTGGTTGCCCAGTTGATATTATCTCAACTGGTCCTGATCGCGAAGAGACTATCGTATTGCGTGACCCATACGACGCATAATTGCAGTAACATCTTTGTATTTGTTTCACTATTAATAGCTATATTGATCGATAAAACCCCAGTGCTGAGCACTGGGGTTTTCGCTTTTGTCAGAATTCATAGCATTATCAACCATTAATACATAATAAATTTACTTTTATGCAAGGTATGGTCATAAATTAGCGCTATCATTTATAGTCTTAATCATTATAATAGGCAGCAATCCTATGTTGGCGCTCAGGTTTTAGATTTGACTAACAATAAGTTAGTTAAATCTGCCCAAGTCAACATTGCGGCTAAAGATAAAACAAAGCATTAACTCTTTCATTTTTTACCGAATTTATCATTTATTAGGAGCTTTTCATGGCTAACGAACGTACTTTATCTATCATCAAACCTGACGCAGTTGCTGGCAACCACATCGGTGCTATCTACAGCCGTTTTGAGCAAGCGGGTCTAAAAATCGTTGCAGCTAAAATGATGCAACTTGATGATGAAAAAGCAGGCGGTTTCTACGCTGAGCACGCTGAGCGTCCATTTTACAATGATCTAAAATCGTTCATGATGTCAGGTCCAGTACTAGTATCAGTACTAGAAGGCGAAAACGCTATCGCTCAGCATCGCGAAATCATGGGTGCTACTAACCCTAAAGACGCTGCTGAAGGCACTATCCGTGCAGACTTCGCTAGCAGCATCGATGAAAACGCAGTACATGGTTCAGATTCTGCAGAGTCAGCAGCACGTGAAATCAGCTACTTCTTCAGCGATGATGAAGTATGTGCACGCACGCGTTAATAGCAGCGATTATTAATGTCAGCTAGCATTTAGTATATTGATTGTTGATAATTGGTTTTGCAAGACGGCTTATATCTTATGGGTATAGGCCGTTTTAATTAATTGCTCATGTGCAGCTTCGACTATATCTCCAACTTCGACTATAATAGAGCAAGCTGAATTGAAATCGGTCAAGATTTGCCTCATTATCTTATATTAGTCAGCGTTAGCAATCCTTTGTCAGCATTATTTTACTGGATTTTTGCCAGCCATTTGGTAAAACCAGTTGTCCAAAAATATACGCTCACAAAGGATTGCTCATGCATTCATGCCATACCTATGTACGGCAAAGCTCATATCAATAATTGCATTGCTCATTTACGCTCATGCAAAAAGGTTACCTATTATGTCCACTGTTCAAGCTCCTACTCAACACGTACCTGCCAAACTTACTGATAGCATTAAGCTGGTAGACGAAGCGCACGCAAAGACCAATCTACTTGGCATGACGCAAGCGCAATTGGCTGACTACTTCAAAAGTATCGGTGAAAAACCGTTCCGTGCCACGCAGGTGGTGAGATGGATATATCAGCAAGGCGTGACAGACTTTGAGCAAATGACCAATTTGAGCAAGTCGCTGCGTGATAAATTGTCGCTCAATGCTTGTGTGGTGCCGCCAAAAGTGATTCATCGTCAATATAGCGATGATGGTACACGTAAGTGGGTGTTTGAAGTCACTGGTGGCTCATTGGTTGAGACCGTTCTTATTCCTGCAGATGACAGCAAGTTAAATGGTCGCAAAACCTTGTGTGTGTCTTCGCAAGTGGGCTGCGCATTGGACTGTAGCTTTTGTAGTACTGGCAAGCAAGGGTTTGAGCGTGACTTAACCGCTGCTGAGATTATCGGTCAGTTGTGGGTGGCTAATGCTTCTTATATGACTGACGAGAATGACAGCTTAGAAAACGTCGATCATAGCCTATGGGAAAACAACGTCACCAACGTTGTGATGATGGGTATGGGCGAACCGCTATTGAATTATAAACCAGTGGTTGGCTCAATGGAGCTGATGCTCAGCGATCATGCTTATGGGTTGTCAAAGCGTCGCGTCACTTTATCGACTTCAGGCGTCGTACCTAAGATGTATCAGCTCGCGCAAGATATCGATGTGGCATTGGCTATTTCATTACATGCACCCAACGATGAGCTGCGCAATGAGTTGGTGCCAATTAACAAGAAGTATCCGTTAGAAGAGTTGATCGCTGCGGCAAAAAACTATGTGTTTGACGTCAATCCACGTCACAAAAAACATGTCACGATTGAGTATGTGATGCTTGATGGCGTCAATGACAGCAATGAGCATGCTCACCAGTTGGTTGCGTTATTGGAAGGGTTACCAAGTAAGATTAATCTTATTCCGTTCAATCCGTTCCCACATGCAAACTATGACAAATCAAGCAACAATCGTATTCATGCGTTTAGCAACATATTGAGCGAAGCAGGTTTTGTTTGTACCATTCGTCAAACCCGCGGTGATGATATTGATGCGGCCTGTGGTCAATTGGTTGGGCAAGTGGCGGATCGTACTAGACGCTCAGCCGCATGGCAGCAAAGTATCAAAGACCGTGAAAACGTTTAGGGGATTCTTCAGAAGATAGCCTTAATATCTGATTTGGTATGGATTTTTAACTCTCTTTTATCTGTCGCAACGGTAATGAAAATGTAGCAATAACGGTCAAGGTGGAATAAGGGCGCAATTAGTCACAACTAAATTGTACTTATAGGGGTTAAATCTATTAAACTGATGCCTCGAGGATCGAACGCATTGAATCACAGTTTTATGATGGCGGCTATGATGACTTCTAAAAATTCTTGTCAGTTCAAATATCAAAAAACATTTTTTAATCGTCACAAGCGAGCAGATGCATCGACTGACCGAGCCGTGATGTCAAAGCCGGTTATCCTAGTGGCAGTAATTGCTGGACTGCTGCTAAGCGGCTGTCAAACCACACCGTCTAATGATTTGACTAGCAGCACGCCTTATCAGACATCGACTCGGCCCAGTGATGATCGCAACTTGGATCAGCAAGAGATTGCTCGTGTGCGTACGTCACTTGCGGCTCAATATATCCGCAAAAATGAGCTTGATACGGCGCAGCGTCAGCTCGAAAAAGCCTTTGCTGCCGATAGCCGTTACGCGCCAGCCTATGATATGATGGGTGTTTTGCTGCAACAAGAAGGCAGCCGCATCAATCTTGCAAAAGCCGATGAGTACTTTAAAAAAGCCATCGCGCTCGATAAAGAGTTTGTGCAAGTACACAATAATTATGGTGTTTATTTATCACAAACAAAACGCTATCGTGAGGCGGCAGAGCAGTTCGAGATTGCAGGGGCGTCGCTAGGCTATGAAGGCCGCATCGGTGCGTTAGAGAATCTAGGGCGTACTTATCTTCAGTTAAAGGATAATAGCGCCGCTGCCAAAGCATTTTTGCGGGCACTCGATGGCAATCGCAGTAGCATTATCGCCCATATCGAATTGGTCGATTTGTTGCTAGAGCAGCAGCGTGTGCCGCAAGCCCAACGTCTATATGATGAGACGTTGATGCTGGTGCAAGGGCAGGGTATAAGCCCGCGTTTACTGTTACAAGGTATCAAGCTTGCTGCAGCACAAAACAACATAACAACACGCCAGCAATTGGCACACAACCTTTTATCCGCTTATCCACTCAGTGATGAAGCGAAACAACTTAAGACTTGGCTGAATAATCCAGAGGCACCATGGAAATGACCACCCCATCATCGAATACTCAATCTAACGCTCAGGGATCATTTGGTGCCGTGTTGCAGCAAGCCCGTAAACATAAGAAAGTGAGCTTAGAGGAGGTAGCAGCCGAGCTGTTTATCCTCAAGCGTCATTTAGAAGCCTTAGAGACCGAAAACTTTACTGAGTTGCCGCAAGCTGCCTTTGCTCGCGGTTTTGCGATTAACTATGCCAAATACTTGGGTCTTGATTCTGCAAAAATCGCTAGCAGTTTTGATACCGCTTACCCCAAAGAGCTCAAGGCTAAATCGATTAATAACACCAATACGCCACTGCGTCCGATGGGTACCTTGCAGCGTGACACGCACAATCGCATTCGTTTCAACCCGCTACTGATTTTAGGGGTTGTCGGGCTTATCATCTTGGCCGTATTTTTATTCCGTATGGTAAGTAATGCCAGTCAAGAGAACAACGCGGAGCCAGTGTCTACGGTTGAAGACATATCCGCTATCGAGCAAGCCCAAGGGGCGGCCATCGATAACGATACCAGTGGCGTTGGTGCCTCTGGCTCTGCATTGAACCTAGGAGATGCTGGTACTGCGTTTTTGAATATGAAGCTGACAGCTGATGCAGTGGTTAGTATCACTGATGCGTCTGGTAACAGCTTGATAAGTGGTACTCAGACCGCCGGTGATTATGATTTATCAGGGACGCCGCCGTTCAATGTGCAAATTGACAATATCGACAATGTCAGTTTGATGCTCAATCAGCAAGCAGTCGCTCTAGAGACTTATGCTACAGATAAGCAAGCAACTTTTGAGTTAACCCCATAATGTTAGCCTGACGTGAGTTGCCAGCCTTAATGGCAATTTTCAGTCGCTAACCTATGTGGTTTTTAGTATAGCGACGCTATTTATACACTGTTGATACGCTGATTTTCGTGCATTACCCTGTGTTTTTTTATTTCTGTTTGAAGGATTCATGTATGTCAATGCCATCGCCTATTAATCGTCGTTTGACCAAAAAAATCTATGTCGGTGATGTCGCGGTTGGTGGTGATGCGCCAATCAGCGTCCAAAGTATGACTAACACAGATACTTGCGACGTGGCAGCGACGGTAGCTCAGATTGAGCGCTGCGTTGAAGCTGGTGCTGATCTGATGCGGGTTTCTACACCGACGATGGATACGGTCAAAGCCTTCGGTGAGATTCGAAAGCTAGTCAGCGTACCTTTAATCGCCGACGTGCATTTCGATCATAAGATTGCATTGGCCGTTGCCGAAGCGGGTGCCGACTGTCTGCGCATCAACCCTGGTAATATCGGTAGCGATGCCAAAGTACGTGAAGTCGTCGCCTGTGCCAAGTACCATAACATTCCTATTCGTATTGGCGTCAACGCAGGCTCTCTAGAAAAAGACATTCAGCGTAAGTATACCGAGCCGACCGGCGAGGCAATGCTTGAATCAGCGATGCGTCACATTGACATTTTAGAACGTCTCAATTTTGATCAGTACAAAGTATCTGTTAAAGCCAGTAATGTATTTTTGACATTGGATGCGTATCGTTTGATCTCTGCGCAAATTGACAACCCATTACATTTGGGTGTGACCGAAGCGGGTGTATACCGCACTGGTGCGGTCAAATCTGCGATTGCCCTTGGTGGTCTTTTGCTCGATGGTATTGGCGATACCATTCGTATCTCACTGGCAGCAGAGCCTGAAGAAGAGATTAAGATTGGTTTTGATATTTTAAAATCGCTGAATATTCGCTCTAATGGCGTAAACTTCATTGCTTGCCCAAGCTGCTCACGTCAAGAGTTTGACGTCATCAGAGTTATGACAGCTTTAGAGTCACGTTTAGAAGACATTCGTGAACCGATGAATCTGTCTGTGATTGGTTGCAAGGTAAATGGCCCAGGAGAGGCAAAAGAGGCCGATATCGGTATCGTTGGCGCGGCTCCGCGTTCATTGGTATACCGTATGGGCCAAAAAAGCCACCTAATCGATACCGATAATTTGGTCGACGAAATAGAAAGCATGGTACGTGCCCACGCAGAAGACTTGGCTAAAAAGCGAGAGAATGAGATCATTCGCGTTAGATAAGCCAGACGCTCACTCATATATAGACAATAAAGATAAAAATATTTGTTAAATTTTAAGGACATAACCGTACCATGATCAAAGCTATTAAAGGGTTCAATGATATTTTGCCTAACCAATCAGCAAAATGGCTGCATCTAGAAGCAATATTGGCTGATGTGCTGGGCAGATACGGTTATGAGCATATTCGTTTGCCTATCGTTGAACAGACGGATTTGTTTGCACGAGCGATTGGCGGTGCCACTGACATCGTCGAAAAAGAGATGTATAGCTTTACTGACAAATCAGATCCACCAACGCCATTGGCATTACGTCCTGAAGGGACGGCAGGGGCAGTACGTGCGGTCATCGAGCATAATTTGCTACGTGGCGATACGCCAAAACTCTGGTACATCGGTCCCATGTTTCGTTACGAGCGTCCACAAAAAGGCCGTTATCGTCAGTTTCATCAGTTGGGTGTGGAGAGCTTTGGTAGTGCGCTACCAGACGCTGATGCTGAGCTGATTGCGATGACGCATCTAATGTGGCAAGAGCTAGGCTTGAGCGATGAGATGCATCTGCAACTAAATAGCTTGGGTGAGCTGGATGAGCGCCATGCCTATCGCGAAGCCTTAGTTGAGTATTTGACAGATAAAAAAGACCAGCTAGATGAAGACAGTCAACGTCGCCTGACCACCAATCCGCTACGTATCTTAGACAGTAAAGAAGCAAGCACTCAGGCCCTATTGGCTGACGCGCCAAAACTGGCTGAATTTTTGGGCGAAGAGAGTGTGGCGCATTTTGAGCAGGTGCAGTCTTATCTAACAGCACTTGGTATTACTTTTGAGATCAATCCGCATTTGGTACGTGGTCTAGACTATTATAATAAAACGGTTTTTGAGTGGGTGACTGATAAACTTGGTAGCCAAGCGACCGTTTGTGCTGGTGGTCGCTATGACGGCTTGATCGGACAATTGAAGTCTATCGGCAAAAATGACGATCAGTCAGACAAAAAGCCTGTAAAATCTGAGCCTGCTGTTGGATTTGCGATGGGTCTTGAGCGTTTATTACTATTGATGGAAGTGGTGGCACCGATTGCTGATGTATCTGCTTGTGATGTGTTTGTTGTTGCTCATCCAGAAGTGTACAGTGCAGGCGTGGGTTACGCGCAAAACTTACGCTACAGTCGCCCAGATGTGCGAGTAAAAATGGCGAGCGCCACCAGCTTAAAAGCACAAATGAAAAAAGCGGATAAATCCGGTGCTGCATTGACCATCATCATCGCTCAGCAAGAGATTGATGATAATACGATCAGCATTAAAGACATGCAAACAGGTGAGCAAAAAACGGTTGCACAAGATTGGCTGTCTAATAAAGACAACTTTTTAGGTCAGTAATCGGTTTAGGCTTTCGCATCCGCACCTCAATGTAAATTTATCAGGTAAACACATATGGCTTTGACCCCTAATTCGCCGAATGCAGACAACTCCATGCAAGCGTTAAAACAGTATGGCAGTTATATTATTACTGCTATTTTGGTGGCACTGGCCGCCTATTTTGGTTGGACTTATTGGCAAAACAATCATGCAAGAGTAGATACGGTTGCCGCCGATCAGTATGCAGACATTCAGCGATTGAATGAAGAGGTCAATTTGGCTTCACAAAACCCAGATTTAGAAGCAGAAGCACAGGCGTCTTTAAAGCAAAGCCGTGGCCAGTTGGACAAAGATATCGACGCTTTGGTCAGCACGCATGGTGAGTCAATCTATGCTTGGCAAGCACTGATGATAAAAGCACGTCAGCAAGTAGACAGTGATGATTTTACAGCCGCTGCTGAGACATTTAAGCAAGCATTGGCCATCGATTTGGGTGATGCAGGATTGGAGGCGATTACTCGTCTACGTTATGCCAAAACGCTTTTAGCTGCGGGCGATGCCGATGCAGCATTAGCAGAAGCCAACAATGATATGCCAAGCTCATTTGAAGCCAGTCAACAAGAGCTATTAGGTGATATTTACTTAGTACAAGAAAATAAAGACTCAGCCATCAAATCTTATAACAATGCGTGGAAGCTACTAAGCAGCCGTCAAGAAACGCGTGCAGTACTGGCATTGAAGATGGAAAGTTTGGGTCTGTCTCCTGAACCCATTGCTGAGCAAACCGCCCTTATTCAAGAGTCCGCTGCTATTGAACAGCCACTAGTGGTAGACAGCTCAGAAAGCACTACTAACGAAGGCGCTCAGTAAGTCAGTAGAATAGTATTGAGCATTGGTAATCATTTAACGTTTTTTGCCTATGACCCAATGATGACTGATTTGCTATCGGCCCATTCACCAATTAATAATAATTTATTTGTAGTGAGAACATATAATGACTCAATCTATTCGCTCTAACAACATGCTCAATATGAAAACCATTAAAACCACTGCTATGCATGTTGCGGTACTGGCTGTCATGAGTACGGCAGTCATTGGATGTACCCGTGGTATCAAGCCAGTGGTTAACGATCCGGTCAAATTGGTACAAATCGCTCAGCCAATCAGCGTGTTACAGCCAGTTTTTAGCACCGATGTTGGCAATAAAAAAGCCAGTAAAAAAGACCCATTGAACTTGCAAGTGGGTTATGCCAATGGTCAAATCGTGACAGCATCGCGTGGCGGCGAGCTAACAGGGTTTAATGCCACAGGCGAGCGTGTATGGTCTATCAATGTTGACGAGCAAATCACTGGCGGTGTCGCTGTGGATGCACTCAGTCAAACGGCGGTGGTCAGTACTCGCAGTGGTAAAATACTGGCATTTGATAGTGCCACTGGTGCAAAACGCTGGCAGCACCAGTTATCAGGTTCTGTATTAACACCTGCACTGATCGCCAATAACCGTGTGGTACTGTCTGCAAATGATGGTTTCTTACATGGTCTATCACTGCAAACAGGGCAGTCGGTATGGCAGTTTGCGACCCAACTCCCTGCCATCAGTGTGCGCGGTAGTGCTGCACCTACTTTACTAGACAACCAAACGGCGTTATTGGCAACGGCTGATGGCCGATTGCATGCGATTACCATTGATAATGGGCTGCCGCAGTGGTCAAGACGTGTCGGTATTGGTACTGGTAGCAGTGAAGTTGAGCGCATGAGCGATGTGGATGGTATGCCTATCGTTGACAAGAACCAGCTATTTGCAATCAGTTACAGCGGCCAGTTGCTAGGAATTGATTTGGCATCGCGTCAAGTGATGTTCGTTAATGAATTGGCAAGCCTAAATGCCTTGGCAGTGAATCCAAAGCAAGTGATTGCTACGAGCTTAGAGGGTAAAGTCATTGCTTATGATCGTACTAGCGGCGAGACCTTATGGGAAAGTGATGCACTGGCTTATCGTGATCTCACCAACCCTGTTATGATTGGCAACTACATTGCCGTTGGCGATCTAGATGGTGTGATACACTTATTTGACCCTGCTACTGGTAACATCGTTAGCCGTGTCGAGACAAAAGGGGCGTTGACCAGCTTGCAAGTACAGGGTAGCCGTTTGATGACTCAGAGCACATCAGGGCAAGTCGCTATCTGGCAACTGACGCGCTAATAAACGAGCAAGACCTTAAATAAATATAACACCTTAAATAAATACAATCAAAAATATGACCACTGATGGGTCATTTTGATAAAATTATTAAGTGCTTATACTCCTTATTGCTTTTTGTGACACAAACGCTGCTTAGTCAGCGTTTAGTGCCTTGTGTAAACTGCTTGTTTAACGACAGGCTTTCGCGTACTCTATGCGACCGATACGCCATAGGCGTTATCCATATATATACTAAATTCAGCCGGTTTTTTAATTTTACAATAGCTGGCTATTGTTTCATCATTTTTTAATTTTCGGCCAAATATAGTGCATTCATACTATTGTTGAACAACTGGTATAAGAATTGCTGTATTGTCCGTCATTATGCCTTTCACTGAGAGTAACCCATGAGTATCAAGCCTGTCGTCGCCTTAATTGGTCGTCCAAACGTCGGTAAATCTACCCTATTTAATCAGTTCACAAAAAGTCGGCAGGCATTGGTTGCTGATCTTTCAGGATTGACTCGTGACCGTCAATACGGTGATGCTACCTATGAAGATAAATCTTTTATTGTGGTAGATACTGGTGGTATTGGTGAAGCCGATGATGGCCAGGGTAATATTGATGACTATATGTCTGAGCAATCACATACCGCCATTCATGAAGCAGATATCATTGTATTTGTGGTTGACGCTCGTGCTGGTATGATCGGTGCAGATGCTGAGATTGGCAAATTCTTGCATACCTTAGGTAAGCCTGTTTATGTGGTTGCCAACAAAGTCGATGGCGTCCATGACTCTGCACCTGCAGAATTCTATGCATTAGGATTGGGCGAACCGTATCCTATGGCTGCCAGCCATGGTCGCGGTGTGGGTAATCTGCTTGAAGTGTTGACCGCTGACATGCCTGAGCAGCTGAACGTGGTAGAGCCAGCAGGCTTGAAACTTGCCATTATCGGTCGTCCAAACGTGGGTAAATCGACGCTCGTCAACCGTCTGTTAGGTGAAGATCGAGTCGTAGTATTCGATATGCCTGGTACGACACGTGACAGTATTTATATTCCTTATAAACGTGAAGGCAAAGACTACGTGTTGATTGATACCGCTGGTGTACGTCGCCGCGGTAAGATTGACGAAAAAGTAGAAAAGTTCTCCGTTATCAAAACCTTGCAGGCGATTGAAGACTCTAATGTGACCGTTATTGTTATCGATGCTCATGAAGGAATTGTCGATCAAGATTTGCACATGATTGGTTATGCCCTAGATGCCGGCCGTGCTCTAGTCGTTGCCATTAATAAATGGGATGGTCTCACTCAAGATCAAAGAGACTATATTAAGATTGAAATGGATCGCCGTTTTAACTTTATCCCTTATGTAAAAATACATCTAATCTCTGCACTACACGGCACAGGCGTGGGTAATTTATACCCCTCTATCTTGCGTGCTTATAAGTCTTCAATGTTTGAAGTATCGACCAATCGTCTGACTCAGATATTGCAAGATGCTGTCACAGCGAATCCACCGCCAACAGTGGCTGGTCGCCGTATCAAACTGCGTTACGCCCATATTGGTGGTCACAACCCACCAGTGATCGTGATTCATGGTAACCAAACCAGCTCGCTTCCTAAGAGCTATCAGCGTTATCTAGAAAACCAATTCCGCCAAGTGTTTAAGCTTGAAGGCACACCGCTTAACGTGATTCTCAAGCAGAATGACAATCCATATGCCAACAAGAGCGATACACCAACCAAAGCGAAGGCACAGCAACTGCGTCAGCGTGAACGTAACCGTACGCAAAAATTCACGACCAAAGACAAAAAGCCTCGTTAATTGTACAATTGACTGATGGATAATCTGTTTTACCGTGCTATTGAGTACGGTAAAACATACCCAAAATAGGGTTAAGTAACTCTGCAATTCTTATGCTGTCACTGAAATCAAAAATCAGTCGCAAAACGCCTAAATGTTTTTCTTATCACGCCTTCAAAATACCTGTACTATAAGTGAAAATTACCTCAAACCAGTAGAGTGATATGAACAGCCGTTCGTCTCAAACCATGCCCGTGCTTATTTGGCGCTCTGTCGTACAAGCTTTAGTTGTGGCTGTGTTGGCAGGTATCTTATTGTCTTTTGTTTATGGCTTGGTACATCACTATCAAGATAAGCATCGACATATCCAGCAATTAGCGGCGCTACTGACAACCAGTGCCTCGACTGTCGATGGTGCAAATGTGGTGGCTGAACAAGTAAATATTTTGTTAGAGAATGAGCCAACGATTCAAAGTATCGTTTTTTATTCAACCACTCAGCCTATCAATGAGGTCAGTCCCTTACTCGATGACTGGAAAAATGCATTGTTTGCTGACACTGTCAGCTTTAACTACCCAGTGGTCAGTAAGTATATCGGCAACGCAGATTCTAAACGTTCAGGCTCTCATCAACGACTAGAGACGGCTTTATTAGAACACAAGAGTGAGAGCGCCGAAAAGACTGCATCAATCACTGACGCCACTGAAAACAGTACATTGATTGGTTATATCAACATTACGATGGATGTAAATATCTTACGGATGCATTGGTTTCGTAGCATCCTATGGTTATGGCTGATAACCGTTACTTTGACAGTGCTCTTTGCGCTATATATCTTCAGAAAACTTAACTGGCCTATCAGAGACATCGAAGCATTGGTCGCTGTCTGTAATACGGTGACAAAAAATCCAGAATTGGAACAATTACCCGTTATTCCGCAGCGTTTTAACTTTCAAGAAATGGTACAAATAAAACAAGCGTTGGTAGTGCTATTCAATCGACTACAAGACACCAAACAAGGCTATGAAGCCCTTGCTGCCTTTGAGCAGCAATTGCACAATAAGGATGTGTCGCTTGATGTACAGCTGCACAACTTTCAAAGCATGATATCTCATGAATTAAAAACGTCATTAAATGCAATTGTAGGTGGTTTGCAGTTGCTAGATGATGACACCTTAAGCAACGAGCAAAAAGACGCGGTTGAAATCATCAGCAATGGCAGTGACAAACTGGTGCTATCACTGGATCAGATTATCCAACTGAACCAAATCCAAAAAGGTCAAATAAGACTGCATACAAACGAGTTCAACCCGCTACAACTGATTGCAGATCTTTTGGCGATATTTGAACCCATTGCTAATCAAAAAGGACTGCGTTTGGTCAGTAATATCCATCATATAGACTACAGTCTGTATGGCGATTCAGGAAAAATCGAACAAGTCTTGTCTCTATTACTCAGTAATGCCATTAAGTTTACGCCAGCGGGGGAGGTCACGATTACCTCGCAACTGACCCATTTTAGTAAGAGCAATCGTTGGCAGATCAGTGTCAAAGATACGGGCATTGGTATTGATAGTGAGCATATAGATGACATCTTCAATCCGTTCTTTCAGGTAGATTCATCACAAACTCGGCAGTATGAAGGGTCGGGTGTTGGGCTGCCTATCGTCAAGCAAATGACCCAGCTTATGGGCGCTAGTATTGAGGTCGAGAGTATGTTGGGCGTAGGCACTCAGTTTACGTTGACCATCGCCATGCCCAACCAACAGCAGTCGAGGCAGCAGCGTCTACTGGCAGGTTTGAACATTATTTGTTTTTATCATCAAGAAATAGGATCGCTGGCAAGCGAGTTAGAATCTTTGGGGGCTACTGTTATCTGTCATCAGAAACCTCAACGGGTCATCGATGAGATGAGTAATAGCAAAATTGAGATGGTGATGTTCGCTGAGGATGTTTTTCCAGATAAAGCGGAATTATTAGCCAAGCGTATTCGTGAATATGAACGTACCGAAAGTGATAAACGTGCCTTATTGATATATTGGTATCCGCAGCATCGAGTGCGTTATATGGACAGCTTTGAATACGGCTTAAAAGCGGCTGGTATTGATTACTGCCATAGCGCTGCTTATAAAGGCAAAGCCTTAGGTGATTTACTCAAGCGCTGGCTGGTATGGACATAATATCTAGTCCAAAAAATCTCATTAAATGAGGCGTTCTTGTATCGTCTGTACGCGTTAGATATCTTTATAGGGACTCTTATCTTAGCCGCTTTTTAATGCTTGATTATCAATAAAAAAGACGCCTCAAATGAGGCGTCTTTTTGGCTTTATGACAAGCATCATGAACAGATAAACGACCTTTTAGAACAGGTTTTTTGCCCAGCGTACGACGCGTTGCCAAGTACGGCTCATAAAGCCAGACTCTTCAACGTCGCTAGTTGCCACGATAGGAACAGAGGCAACTGCTTTACCGTCGATAACGGCCATCATTTTGCCAATTTCTTGGCCTTTTTTGATGGGTGCTTCTAAGCTTTCAGGAATATCAACCACAGTGGTGATTTTATTCTTTTGCGTTTTGCTGGTTAGAATCTGTAAATTGTCACCAATAGCCAGCTCAACCTCATCCGCTTCCCCGAACCATACTGGGATTTTGCTAACGAATTGTCCAGCAGGTGCTTTGGTAACGGTAGTGAAGTGGCCAAAGCCCCAGTTCAATAATTCACGTGATTGATCAGCGCGTGCTTGCTGACTCTTGGTACCCATGATCACAGAAATTAGGCGCATACCTTCGCGATTACTAGAGGCGACCAAACAATAACCTGCCGCATCGGTATGGCCAGTTTTTAGGCCATCGACGGTTGGATCAGTAATGAGCAGGGCGTTACGGTTGCCTTGAGTAATACCGTTATAGGTAAACTCTTTTTCTGAATAGATACTGTAGTAGTCGCCGCTATTTTTGATAATAGAGCGTGCCAGTTTGGCCAAATCCAAAGCAGAAGCCAAATGACCTTCATCAGGCATACCAGTCGCATTGACAAAATGAGAGTTCTCCATGCCAATCTTTTCTGCTTGTTCATTCATCAAGATAGCAAATGAGGCTTCGCTACCAGCGATATGCTCAGCCATCGCTTTTGACGCGTCATTACCTGATTGAATGATAATACCGCGTAACATGTCAATCACGCTGGCAGTTTTATTGACTGGCACATACATACAAGACTGGCTGCTACTGCCACGGCACCAAGCGTTGGCACTCATCAGTACTTGCTCATCTTCTTTGAGATCACCTGATGCTAGGCGCTGCTCAATGATATAACTGGTCATCATTTTGGTTAGAGACGCTGGCGGTAGCGACTCGTTGGCGTTTTTCTGTGCCAAAATCTCACCAGTATTATAGTCCATCAATACATAGGCGGTATTATCCATCTCAGGTGGCTGTATGGCTGCGTTTGCCATCACTGCACTCATCGAGATACTTACACCAACTACCAGCTGTACTAGCTGATTTTTTACACGCTTTACTGTCATATATCATTACACCGCATCATGGAGCCAAATGTATCTATCGCTCATACTCAGTACCAATTTTCATGCATTATTTCAATCAGCATGTCTCAAACACCACCTATCAGGTGATATCGAAATGAAAATAAGAAGGGCGGTACGATAGACATAAAATTAACGCCTTATCTTAGCAAAATGCCAACCGATGGGGAATCGATAAATGCAAAAATAAGGCAGGATAAAAAAGAAAAGTGACGATCTATCAAGTGTTTGCTCTCATCTAAATATATGGGCTCTGATAAGAACGAATACTATACACACAAAAAAGCCTGCTGTAATGTTCGTCAATGACCAACAGAATTACAGCAAGCTTTTCTCTTACATCTATCAAAATAACGAGCGCCTCTCATTATTATGATTGACACTTATTCAACCGCTCTAGCCAATACGATTGTTTGTTTATTATCATTGATTTGGATAACCTGTATCCGGCTAAAGATTCCGACAAATGCGCTTATGGATCATACTCTTGCGACTACAGTCATGGCGTTGACCAAACAATCAACCAAGAAAATAGAGCACAAGTTAGAGATAGTAGTAAAAAATAGAGCTAAAAAATTTTAAGGAGCGAAACCAAAAATTTAGAGGTCACTCAGAACTTATTACTATTCAGAAAAGGTTATTAGTAATCAGCGTTCGCCAAGTCTTCACACAGTGCCTTATTGTCTTGCTTTGAAAAGCCCATGGTCCAGCTACGAATACCTTGTAGTATCTGGCGGTAGTCTTGCTGTGTAGACAGGTATTGAATAGCCGCTTTAGGGTCTTCCAAAGAAGGCATTAACTCATGCAATTGTACCGTGTACGACTTATAAAACCGCTGTTTTTGCTTACCATTAAGCATCGGTGGGCATATCTCTGATAGTACCTGCATGACGGCAATTTCATGTTTGGTAATATTGATACCAGACATATCCAGCGGAATAGTGGTCGCAGGATTATTTGCAGCATGAGATGCTTGAGCCAACATGGCAACAGACGTTATCAGTCCTGCAATCCCAATTTTTGAGGCAGTATTTGCTATCACAGAAGCTATAGATAATATCGATTGATTCTTCATTCAGGATGACACTCGCTTATCATTATTTGATGGTCATATGTTAATGGGTAAAAAAACAAAAGTCACATAAAATATTGATTTATGTGTAGATATCTTGTGAGCCAAGGGTATTTTTTAGAAACATATCAGTAGCATATACCAAGGAAGTTACGCCAATATAAGCACATCGGTTTGTATTGTGCTTCGCGGTTGCTTATTGTAATCTGATGCCCTAGCATCAGCACCATAACAACAAAATGTTCATCTGATATAACATATTGAGCCAACATGAAATTCTTAATTAGCAATGACGATGGTGTGTATGCACCAGGGTTGATGGCATTGTCGCAGGCGCTATCTGCCATCGGAGAGGTTGTGGTCGTGGCCCCAAATGATGAGCAAAGTGGCTATGCCAGTGCGTTAAGTGTCGCCAGGCCCTTGCACACCCATCGATTGCCTTCTGGTTTTATAGCGGTGAATGGCTCGCCAGCAGATTGTGTGCATTTGGCGCTGCATGAGCTGTACCGTGACACGCACTTTGATTGTGTGATTACTGGTATCAACTCAGGGGCTAATTTGGGTCAGGATGTGATGTTTTCGGGTACTTTTGGTGCGGCATTGACCGCACAGCTCTTTGGCATACCTGCCATTGCCACCTCGTTAGTTGGTGGCGGTGTCAAAAGCGGTGGGCAGGAGTCAGCGAGTGATTATCAAATAGCGGCAAATGAGATCATTAAACTATTGAGCAATACGCCAATATTGAATATTCTCAAAAATTTGCCCTATCATGTATTAAACGTTAATATTCCTGATGTAAACAGTAGCAGTGATATTAAGGGTCAAAAAATCACCTCATTGGGGCATAAGCAGATCGCACAGCCTGTCCGTCATATGATTGACCCTCGCGGACGCGATGCGTACTGGCTGTCTCTGCGTAAAGGCAAAAGTGACGCTCCACTATACAAGCTAGCTAACGAGTCTGGAGCACATGAAGTGTCTGTAGCAAATAAAGGAATGCTCGAACATGAATGTTTGTCATCAGCGCAAGAGATGACGGATGATCAGGCAGTGGCTTTGGGCTATATCAGTCTCTCCCCAGTGCGACTGCATCATACCCCAGCCGGCGCACTGGCCAAGCTCTCAGAGCTAGAGTGGTAGGCTCAGCATGAGACAATCAACAAAAATATGAACGATGCCAATGAAAAATACGGTTTTTACTGTATGATTTATCAATCAGCTCGACCAGACTGTAAAGCATCATGAGGATATCGCGCATTGAATATGTCAAAAAGCTTTTAAATGAGCATTGATTGAATGGAAGAAACATCTTAGTAATACCACAATAGATAAGCGACACAAAGAATAGGAACCTTGTATGAAAAACATCATGACTGGATCACGTTTTGCAAAAGCGGCGTTGATCGGCACTATGGCAGTGGCGACGTTGACAGTGGTTGGCTGTGCAACCAAACCAACTTATCAATCGGCCAACCAAGCAGGTCCTAAAATCATCACCAACGCGCAAGGCGTTCCTAACTACCACCGTGTTCAGCGCGGCGATACGGTCAGTCAGATTGCGGCACGTTATCGTCTTAACTATCGCCAAATCGGTGCGATGAATGGCCTAGACAGCAAGTATACGATCTATAGTGGTCAATGGCTCAAACTGTGGCAGGGCAACGCTGCACCAGCCTCGAATAACAACAGCTACAGTGCACCAGCACAGTCGCAAACGACTTATACACCGCCTGTGACACAGACGCCACCGCCAGTATATGAAGTGACGGCCAATGCCACCTCAGGTTATGAGTATCCTAGTAGCAACCAAGTGACTCGTAACTTCGATGCCGCTGCTGGCAATATGGGCATATGGTTTGCTGGGAACATGGGTGACCCAGTACTGGCCAGCCAATCAGGAACGGTGCTTTATTCAGGCAATGGCCTCACAGAATACGGCAATTTAATCATGATTCGCCACAGTGATAACTACATCACGGCTTACGCGCATAACAGTCAGCTACTGGTCAAAGAGGGCGACGCGGTACAGCGTGGCCAGCGTATTGCCAATATGGGCAGCAGCGGCCAGACCAATCAAGTAGGCCTAGAGTTTCAAGTTCGCTTAAATGGCAATCCGATTGACCCACGTGCCGTACTTGGGCGTTAATGTTGAGGTAGGGTCGCTGATGGCTTGGCGACCTTGAGCCATTTTATTTACTCATGTTTGAGACTTTTTATGAAATTTAAAAAACAATACCTCACCTTTATGCCAGCATTAGTCATGGTTGGGTGTACAAGCCAGCAGGCGATGCAGACTAAGCCTGTCCGTCAAGGCAGCGTCGAGATTACTCAGACCCAAACCATTCAGGTCAAACCAACGCCAGCGCCGGTTGTAAAGCCGCAACCAGCACCCAAGCCAAGCTATAACAGTTTTTCTGATTGGAAGTCCGACTTTTCTATGCGTGCGATCTCATCAGGTTATGATGCTCAAATCATTCGCCGATTGCTTGATTCAGCCTATCTGAATCAGCAGGTTATCTCGCTAGATTCAGGGCAGCCTGAGTTTTCTAAGATGCCATGGGAATATGTTGATTCTGCTGTATCGAGTGGGAGAGTGAGCACAGGTAAGCGTAAGTTTGCAGAGCAGCGTGCATTTTTGTCTCAGCTAGAATCGCAATATGGCGTCGATGCAGAAACCATTGCAGCTATTTGGGGCATGGAGTCATCATATGGTGCGGTAACGGGCAATAGTGATCTGCCAAGTTCGCTTGCCAGTCTCGCCTATGATGGTCGTCGGCAAGAATTCGCTGAAGCTCAGTTATTGGCACTTGCAACCCTGCTACAACGCGGTGATGTCTCATGGTCACAGCTTGAGGGCTCTTGGGCAGGCGGTATGGGAGAGACACAGTTTATCCCTGAGACATGGCTCAAACAAGGCGTTGATGGTGATGGTAATGGACATCGTAACCCTTGGGCAACAGGTGATGCACTCGCCTCTACAGCCAACTACCTGAGTAACTCAGGGTGGGTTCGTGGTCTTGCGCCTTTTTATGAGGCAACCGTACCTGCCTCGTTTGACTATTCGACAGTCGGTAGTAAGCAGCCAGCGGCTAGATGGGCCGCGATGGGCGTTGATACCATAGACGATGTGTACCTAGATGCTAATACGCAAATGGAGCTATGGCTGCCAGCTGGTAAAGACGGTCCGGTACTACTGCTCAGTCCAAACTTTGATGTCATCAAGGTTTATAACAATTCATCGAGCTATGCATTAGGGGTGAGTCTGCTGGGCAAGACCATTGATGGACAAAGTGGCCTCAGAAAGTCATGGCCTCGTTATGAGCGTCCATTATCGACCACCCAAGTCGCCACTTTGCAACGTCGTTTGACCAGTATGGGTTATGATACCAAAGGCGCTGATGGCATCGTCGGTACCAATACTCGCATGGCATTTCAACGCTGGCAGGGAGACAATAATCAGACGCCAGATGGCTTTATCACTCAAAGCAGTGCCTCTTCATTGGCCTCATGGTGAGAGAAGCTGTTGCTGTTAATACGTGATGTAAGCGCCGCTATTTTTGACCGCTGATGTTTCATGATTACGTTACTTTGTTCTACAAAAAGCACCTTGCCAAGGTGCTTTTTTTGCCTCAGTCTATGGGTGGTTTTGCTGTTATCTATCGAGACGATGAGTAGGGAGCACTCAAGCTGAATCTACTGCACTTTTGTTAAAACTTATCAGGACAAGGTTCGTACAAGAAAATTACGACTGTGAGTGCTAGACTCTAGGGCGTGTCCTCAATTCAATCGATAGTTATCTAAATGGGTTAAAAATGGCTAAATCTTGCCAAACGGCGTCGAATAGCTGACTAATATCTCGATATTATCTGCGCTATTTTTCTTGTTTGACTGCAATTTATCTCATTTTTATCATCATTTTTAAAATGAGGACACGCCCTAGAAAATGGATTTTTTAAACCACGTTTTTTAACAGCAGTTTTTAGATGATAGTTTTCGAATAACAGTTTTCAAATAATAAATAAATAGAATGACCCAAAGAGTGTGCGATATGATTACCATGGAAGAACTGCAAGCGGCGATAAAGCAGCGTATAAATAACTATAACGATACCGACTTTCCACTACAAAACAGAGCGCTACTCACTTGTGATTTATTAGGCAGTCGCAACCATATCTTGGCGCAAAACATCACCTCGACATTTGATGTGCCCAGGCAGAATCTATCTGCGATGGATGGCTATGCGATTGCTAAAGGTAGCGAGCTATCAATAGACAGCGCTATCGACATTATTGGAGAGTCTCAAGCTGGCTGCGCTTATACAGGTGAACTGGTAGCAGGGCAAGGTGTCCGTATTTTTACCGGTGCGGTAGTGCCAGACGGTTGTAATACGGTTATCATGCAAGAAAACACCAATTTTTCAGATATCAAGGCCACTGTAGACAAGTCGCGGCCTTATGCTATAACGCTATCGCAAGCGGCTCAGGTTGATAAACATATCCGTAAACAGGGCGAAGAAATTGAGTCTGGCGAAGCCGTTCTAAAGATAGGCAAGCGTATTAACCCTGCCGATATTAGCTTACTGGCAAATCTAGGTATTAGCCAAATCCATATATTTGAGCCGCTGACGGTAGGCGTTCTAGCAACTGGCGATGAGCTTGTGGCGATTGGCAATGAGCTGACCAGCTTAGCGCAAATATATAACTCCAATACCCCAACGCTCAAAAGCCTCTTATCAGACTTACCTATTGTTATTCGTGATTATGGCATTGTTCCTGATAACTTAGAGCAGACGACTGCTGCTGTCCATGATGCCATGCAAGACTGCGATGTCATTATCTCCACAGCGGGCGTATCTGTTGGTGATTATGACTTTTTGACCACTGTGATTGAGCAGTTAGGTCAAATCAATCACTATAAAGTAGCGATGAAGCCAGGCAAGCCTTTTGTGTTTGGTGAATTGAACAAAAATCTCGATAAGCCAGTGCTGTACTTTGGTCTACCGGGTAATCCATTATCCACAGTCGTTGGCGCGCTACAGTTTGTGATACCAGCATTGTGGCAGATGTCAGGCGCGGACCCGTTAGAGCAGCCTATGCAGCTGAGTATCCAAGCCACGCTCACCAATGACATCAGAAAGTCAGCAGGTCGTAAAGACTTCCAGCGTGGTGTGTTGTCACAGAATGAAGTAGGTAGTTATGAAGTCGAGAGCTTCACCAGTCAGCAATCTCATAGAATAAAGCAGCTTAGCCGTGCCAATTGTTTTATCGTATTGGATAAGGACAGCGGCAATGTCTCTGCAAATAGTACGGTTACGGTACAGCCTTTTTCTTGGTTATATAATTAATTCTCCATGTGTTAACTTACTATAAGGTGAGTATCAAACAACCGATAATGACTTCTAAAATGGTATGTTAAACGCAAATAATAAAGTAATGCTTATAGATAGTAAGCAATACTGACGGTAGTAAAATATGAGTGATAATAACGGCAACATAGGCAGTGCTCAACAGTACTCGCCACTGGAAAACTATGAACCCCTGACGGATGGATTTTCACGTCGTCTGACTTATTTGCGTCTATCTATCACTGATTTTTGTAATTTTAGCTGTGAATACTGTTTACCAAATGGCTATCAAGGTAAACGCCCTGATGACGAATTGAGTGTGCCTGAGATTGCCACATTGATACGCGGCTTTGCCCAAGTAGGGACTAAAAAAGTCAGGATTACTGGTGGTGAGCCTTCTATCCGCCGCGATGTTGTTGAGATTATAAAAACGATTAAACAAACTGATGGCATCGAGACAGTGGCGATGACTAGTAATGGTTATAAGCTCGGCAAGCATTTAGCCAGTTGGCAAGCCGCAGGATTGGATCAGCTTAATATCAGTATGGATAGCTTTGATGCCGCGACCTTTCATAAGATGACGGGCTTTAATAGTTTGCCGCAGCTGCTCATCGATATGGATACGCTATTAGAAACGACAGATATTAAACTCAAAATAAACGGTGTTTTGATGGCAGAGACGGCCTTTGAAAACCTCATGGATGCCATCGATTATGTAAAAGACAGAAAAGTCACGTATCGTTTTATCGAGTTTATGCAAACCAGTGACAATAGCGATCTGTTTTTTGCCCAGCATGCGCAGTCTGATATCATCACTGACTATCTATTGGATCACGGCTGGCAACCACATGAGCGTGGGAGTAGCGATGGCCCAGCGGTAGAGTACAGTCATCCTGAACATGTAGGCCGTATCGGTATGATCGCGCCTTATGCCGCGCATTTCTGTGATACCTGTAACCGCTTGCGAGTCAGCAGTCAGGGTAAAGTGCATTTATGTCTGTTCGATCAAGGCAATTATGATATTCGTCCGCATCTGCAGCAAAACAATGTGCAAGGACTGGTAAATACTTTACATGACTTTATGCCGATCAAGCCTGAGCACCATCATCTGCACGACTCTAACAGTGGCATCATGCACAATCTATCAATCATTGGTGGTTAAGGTGTTAACCATTAAGCATGACACACGACATTGAAGAGCTAAAGTGCCAACGACATTTTTAAACATACTATAAAATTATATGTATAAAGGACTTTTTATGAGTAAACCTGCTGCACAATTTATCCCACTTAATATTGCTATCTTGACCGTCTCGGACAGTCGTACGCTAGCACAAGACACCTCAGGGCAGTATTTAGCCGATAGTATAGAAGCAGCAGGTCACCATCTGGCAGACCGTCAACTTATCACTGACGATATCTATCATATTAGAGCCGTGATTAGTGGCTGGATTGCGGATCCGAAAGTCCATGCCGTGATAACAACAGGCGGCACAGGGTTTTTTATTAGAGACAGTATGCCAGAAGCAGTAAATGTACTGTTCGATAAATCTATTGATGGCTTTGGTGAAATGTTCCGTCTCATCTCAAAAGGTGAAATCGGCATGTCTACCGTGCAGTCGCGGGCAGTGGCTGGCATGGCAAATGGCACGGGTATATTCTGCTTACCTGGCTCATCAGGTGCGTGCCGTACTGGTTGGGAAAACATCTTAAAAGACCAGTTTGACAACCGTACGCGTCCGTGCAATTTTGTGCCGCATTTTTTGGCACAGAACCCAAGTCACGACTGATATTATCAATGATGACTACCTCAAATCATGTAGATGGCTTGGCAGGCATCGTTATTTTAGCGGGTGGTGCCTCTAAACGTATGGGTACGCCTAAAGCGGAGCTCATTCTGCCGACAGGGGAGCGCCTGCTCGACTATCATGTCCGTCATGCACTTGAGCTAACTGTGGCTGGTCCCAATCTGCCTATTATGATTGCAGACAATGGGCGCGGTTTTGTCATTGATGCAGATTTAATGCAGAACCGACCGCATTCGGCTGTTTCTCATATCCCTGATTATACTTCTAACGAGAGTGATGAGTCGATTGATACGGCTGGTGCATTGGCCGCTATTGAGTCTGCCATGCAAACATTGATTAAGGCAAATGGTTCAGCGACCATAGATAAGAACAAGTCATCATGGCTAATGGTCATTAGCTGCGATAGTTTGATACCAGCGACTGACTTGTGGCACGAATTGCAACGGGCGAGTGTTCAAGCCGCTGATAAAAATGTCATTTGCTTAACAGATGACAGTCACTTATACCCACTATTAGGACTTTATCAATTGGGCATTGAGCCTGACTTAAAAGCCTATATTGATAGTGGACAGCGCCGAGTGATGCAGTTTATCAAGCCTATGGCGCAATCTGTACCCTTTGCAAAGAGCTGGCAGCACTTGACCAATTTTAATACGCCTGAAGATTTTGCACAGGCATGTACGGCTTTAAATAATTTATAAAAAGTCTATCGAGAGAAATCATAAATGAATATCAGTAGCCAAGAAAACAACCAGTCGACCTTGTCTCATTTAGACAGTGACGGTGATATCACTATGGTTGATGTCAGTGGCAAGACCGCCACGACACGCGAGGCTCACGCTGTCGGGCAAGTGCGTTTTCCAAGCGAGATTTATACCCAAATTAAAGCCGCTGATGGCATGACCAAAAAGGGCAGTATCACCCAGACGGCCCATATCGCAGGTATCATGGCGGCCAAGCGTACGTATGACCTCATTCCACTTTGTCATCCATTACCATTAGATAAAATCGGCTTGAGCTTTAAGTATGACGATGCCAGCCATAGTATTAATGTGAGCGCGACTGTCAAAGTCACCCACAAAACAGGGGTTGAGATGGAAGCGCTAACCGCAGTCAGTGTGGCTTGTTTGACCATTTATGACATGACCAAAGCACTGTCACATGATATTGTTATTGATGGTGTTCATTTGGTCAAAAAGACAGGTGGTAAATCCGATTATCAGCATAAATAGCATCATCAGATTTTGTTTGAACACTTAGCCACATAATAAATATGAAGCTCGACAGCTTGCAATAAATGGAAGGTTTTATGAGTACTACTGATGTTATGGATAATGTTGACGTAGAAAAAAACAGTGAATCCTTGATGACTATTAATATTCTGTACTTCGCCAGTCTAGCTGATGAAGCGGGCTGTCATGAGGAAAGGGTGAGCATTGACTCATCAATGTCGCTTATTGATTTATATACACAGTTGAGTCAAACACATCGCTTCAGTCGTCCACAATCAGAGCTGCGAGTGGCGGTGAATGATTATTTCGCTAAGTGGACAGACCCTATTTCTGATGGCGACAGTGTAGTGTTTATCATGCCAGTCGCTGGTGGCTAAATAAATGGATAGATAGGTGTATAGGCGTTCATAACTATTTAACAGACAGTAGAATAAACAGAGAAAATACATGACAGATAATGTTCATAGCCATTCGATGACGATCAAGCGTAGTGTTGATGAGGTATATGCAGTCGCTGAGCGTGATGGTTTTGCTTTATTAGATGTAGCGATTGATGAAGACCGACTCAAAAAGATGCTTGATGACGACAGCTGCGGTGCATTTGTATGCTTTGAAGGGAGAGTTCGCAATCATAATAATGCCACTAGCGTTGATCGTTTGACCTATTATGGTTATGAGGATTTGGCGATCAATCAGGGACGCGCGATCATAGAAGAAGCCAAAAAACGTTTTGAGATTACGCACGCCATTGCGATACATCGTATTGGTGCTCTAGAAGTGGGCGATGTTGCCATCTGGGTGGGCGTGGTTTCTGCGCATCGTTACCCCGCTTTTGATGCCTGCCGCTGGATACTAGACACGGTAAAGGCAGATATTCCGGTATGGAAACAAGAGTATTACGAGGATGATTCATCTAAGTGGCTGAGCAATAATGGGTAAGTTAGCGTTATTAGCATCTACTGGTTTGCTAGTACTATTGAGCGCTTGTACGCAGGATAGCAGCATTAATACAGGGTCTGCTGCCAACTCATCTGAGTATACGCTACGTATCGCTGCTGCTGCCAATTTATCTGATGTACTGCCTAGTATTATTGACAGTTATCAAGCCAATAATAGTGTCTCTACTCAAGATATCGATGTCACATATGCCTCATCTGGTAAGCTGTATGCTCAAATCCAAGCTGGCGCGCCTTACGATGTATTTTTATCAGCCAACCAAGAATTTCCTGCCAAGCTTGCAAAAGAGAAAGAGGGTAGTCATTCAAACGAGATAACATACCCTCCGTTTACGTATGCACAAGGTCAGTTGGCGCTATATAGTGTGACTAAATCATTGAGTGAGCTCAATATAGAATCACTGGCTGATATCTTTACGAATGGTGCAACCGCTAAAATCACCATCGCCAATCCTGAGCTTGCTCCTTATGGCGCGTCTGCAAAAGCCTATCTGCAGTCACAAAAGATATACGATAAATTAAATGCCGAAAAGCGCTTGATACAGTCAGAAAATATCGGTCAAGCCTTTCAATATGCGCATACTGGTAGCGTGGATTATGGATTTGTGGCGCAGTCTCAGCTCATCGCGATAAAGGCTAAGTCTGAGCAGTTTATTACCTTGCCACCAGAGTCTTATCCAGCTATCTTACAAGATGGTATCGTTTTGAATGATAACCCCTCAGCGCTAGCTTTTACTGACTATCTACGCTCAACAGCAGGGCAACAGCATTTCTTACAAGCAGGCTATCTGTCCATTGAGTAATTCGCTAGATTGCCTCTTATACCCATAGAACGAGCCGTGACATTATATGATAGACCCATCGCTCATGTCAGATATGCTCAGCCCACTTTGGGTCAGTATTAAGCTTGCTAGTGTCACTACCTTATGCTTATTATTATTTGCTACGCCTATAGCCTATTGGCTGGCTAAGCCAAGTCGTAGACGATCCATCGGACGGCTCAAAATCGTACTTATGGGCATCATTGCTATGCCCTTAGTATTACCACCTACCGTGATAGGTTTTTATCTCTTATTGCTGCTTAGCCCTAGTATGGGTATCGGTCGTTGGCTAAGCGAGCATAATATTAGCCCGCTGATTTTTACTTTTGAAGGTCTGGTGGTGGGCTCTATCATTTACTCACTGCCTTTTTATATACAGCCTGTATATGCTCAGTTTTTGCGTATTCCGCAAAGCGTCGTAGAAGTGTCTCAGCTATTAGAACCCAGTCGTATCAGACGTTTTATGAGCGTGGCCTTGCCACAAGCGCGGGTAGGTATCATCCTTGGTGCTTTGGTGAGCTTTGCCCATACGATTGGTGAGTTCGGTGTCGTGCTGATGATAGGGGGGAGCATCTCTGGTGAGACTAAGGTGGTATCGATTGCGATATATGAGCAAGTAGAAGCGCTCAACTACGAAGCCGCACACATGATGTCTGGGATCTTGGTTATTATAGGGGTGATCATGGTAGCGTTGATTGCCAGTGTGAGCCGACTGAACCAGCGTCCATAGTATGCGTTGAAATCTCTTTTCGAAGTGTCTCTTTGAGGTGTATTGTAAAGTCTATATATAAAGATGATGTATGCAGATAACTACTAGACAAAATATATAGGCACAAAAAAACCTCAAGTAAAATAATACTTGAGGTTGAAACTTTTGTATTAAAACTAAGTTTTAAATATGGCGCAGCGGACGGGACTCGAACCCGCGACCCCCGGCGTGACAGGCCGGTATTCTAACCAACTGAACTACCGCTGCTAGTCGCTTTAGCATTTTACCTTTATATATAAAAGGCCCACTTGGCTAAAAGAGTGGTGGGTGATGACGGATTCGAACCGCCGACATTCTGCGTGTAAGGCAGACGCTCTACCAACTGAGCTAATCACCCTGAAATAAATTATATATAATTTATTTTTTACTGTCTCTAAAGCTGTCACCCTTTAGTTAAGTATTTTATTCAGTAAGAAGCTGTTTAAGTCCCCTTGCTGTGGGTGTGTATTATATAGATTTACAGATGGCTGTCAAACACTATTTTGAGTTTTTTCTAAAATAATTAAAAATTCCTTTTTGATATCGTCAATATTCAGCTGTTAAGTCAATAGTGACAAGGCGTTGCCAATAATCTGCTAATTATTGTTATCTGTTGTTTGATAGCGAAAAGCTACTATACTATGCATACTTTGTTCGTTGATAGGGCTGATGGAGGCCAATATAAATACTTTTGCTATTAGAGAGACCTTTACCAACTGGTCGTGGGGAGACTTCGCTGGCCTGGGTTTGGGACTGCATATTGTACTGATGATAGTAATGACGCTACGAATTGTTTCGGTGCAGCGTAATATTGGCGTGTCGATAGCTTGGATTGCGGTGCTTTATACCGTTCCTGTGTTTGGATTTGTTGCTTATATACTGCTGGGCGAGCCTATGATTGGGCGCCGCTACCGCGAACGCGTGGATCAAGTAAGCACGATGATGAACGACATGGCACGGCGTGAGCATTTGGTGTTTGATAAAGGGCAAGAACTATTGGCCACTCATTATCGGGGTGTTAGTCAAATAGGCACACGCTGGACAGGGTTTGGCGTATTTCCCAATCATGATATGCAGCTATTGACAACGCCTGCTTCGATTTTTCAGCATTTGATTGATGATATTCATGCAGCACAGCGTATTGTGTTGATGGAGTTTTATATCGTCTATCCCAAAGGTCAGGTATGGGAGGTGATAGAGGCACTGGCTGTGGCGGCGCAGCGCGGGGTCGAGTGTCACATATTAGCCGATAGCGTGGGCAGTCTCAGTTTCATCAATAGTAAGGCATACCGTACCTTAGAAAAGGCAGGCGTGCTTGTTCATCAGTCGTTGCCAGTAGGGTTGTTTAAAACCTTGTTTAAACGTTCTGATTTGCGCAATCATCGCAAAATGGTGGTCATTGATGAACATATTGGCTATATCGGTAGTTTTAATCTGGTCGATCCGAGGTTTTTTAAACAAAATAAAAATGTCGGTCAATGGATTGATGTGGCGATAAGAACGACCAGTCAGCATCCTATTAGTATCAACACCGCGATGGCTAAAGTGATAGTTACCGATATCGGTGCTGAAAATAATGATAATTTAGCTGAGCTGAATCTACGCGTCAACAATTACACCCGTAAACTGTATGTGATGAGCCCCACTATTAACGATTTGAACAGCCGAGTAAAAGTGCTGAGCGATGATATGGAGCATCACGATCAGCCAGATATCGGCGCGACCTCGATTGTGATACCGACCATGCCAGTCGTGGATAAGGTTCTCGCGCAGCTGATTCCTTCGGCGCCGCAGCTGACCGCTCATGTCATTTACAACACGTTGGTGACGGTGATTCATCGTGCTAATAAGCGAATTCGTATTACCACGCCTTATTTTGTCCCTGATGAATCGCTATCGGGGGCGCTAATGATAGCGGCTAAGCGTGGGGTGGAGGTGACGTTGATTGTGCCCGAAAAGGTGGATTCATTTTTGGTACAGCACGCCTCACAGGCCTATTATCAAGAGCTGTTAGATGCTGGCGTGACCATTGCTTTGTTTAAAGGTGGTTTGTTGCATGCCAAAACCGTGGTCATTGATGATGATTATTGTTTGTTTGGCACGGTCAACATCGATATGCGTAGCTTTTATTTAAATATGGAGGTCAGCTTGGCCATTTATACGCCAGAGATGGTCGCTCAAGTGGCCTATTGCCAAGACATCTACTTACAAAACTGCCATATTTTGAGTTTGGAGGAGTGGCAGCAGCGCCCAGGGTCAAAACGGTTGTTCGATAATGTCGTGCGATTGTTCAGTCCTTTATTGTAGCGCCTGAGATTTTGAGTTAAGGTAATCGGTCAGCAGTGCTCTATTATCGTGATGGACGCATCGCTTTTATGATCAACTCATTTGCAAAAAGGACAGGCCCATTTATGTCTGCATCGCCCCTAACACCCCTTGATTATATTGCAGTAGGCTACTGGCAAGATTTTTTAGCTGGGCGCGCCATCGCAGGTGGTATCGCGTATGAAAAAGAGCTACGTGCTTGTGTGTTGGACGAGTCGCTTGAGAGTTTGCAGCGTGTAGATACCTTGTTGTCTCAGGTACGCCGTGATCTGATCAGAGGAGCGCTATGGGACGAGGCGACACTGCTGGGTGATGAGTATTATCGTAACTTTATGGTATTTTTGGGTATTTATGCGGGCCGTGTGTTGGCGTCTCAATGGCAGAATCAGCCGCAGTGGTACGGTCAGTTTGAGCTACGTAAACGCTATCCTAATCTATCATTGATTAACGATGATTTTTATCAGCACATGGCAGTGTCCTATGGTGATAATCAGGATGATACCGTGGTAAAATCATTGTTTTTCGTGTTAGAGCCCATCGGTCTGCGCCTATTTGGGCATATCGATCGTCAGTTTGACTCGGTACAAGGCAATCAGGTAGCGAGCGGCCTATACCAAGCAGTGATTGAAAGACTGCCAAACCTATTAAGCCAATCTAATGGTACAGCTGTCAATGTAGCTGCACAAAATACTGCTGAAGATAATAATGTAGATGTACACCTGAATACGCATATAAGCATCAGCCAATCGACTCATACGCATCAGCCCACACAACAGACGCTGAGCAATCATGACAGCAATGAGTTTCAAGAACACATTGCTGTAGAAATCCGCTCGATTGCCGCTAACGCCTATGAGGTACTGGCCAGCCAAACGGCTATGGACACAAAACCCCTCATTCAGCCTGAGTTGTCTGAACCAGAGCCAAAACCAGAACGCGCCGTCACTGACACTCAGCCTCCTATAAATATAAAGTCGTCGCCAATAGAGCCACTACCAACGAAGCCATCACCCATACTAGACATGTTTGCTCAACTACTCATAGAGCTGGATGAGATTGAGGTGCCACAAACTGCTGGTCAGGATAACTATCAGCAAGCCTGTAAGGTGCTAGATCAGTTTGAGCAGCATATTGATAAGCAAGACAAGCCACGTGACCAGATTGTATTTTCAGATAAACATATAGTGGCAAAAACCCAAGCACTACAACAATTACAGTCATCTGTCGAAGCTGGGAATACCGCGGCTATGCTGCGCCTTGCGATTTATGAACTGCTTAATGAAGGATTGGTCACGGATAAAAAGGATGCGACAGAGGCAGGGACAGCGTTGGTTAAGCAAGCAGCGAGCAAAAATGACAGTCGTGCGCAGCGACTCCTCAGTAAGATGTACTATCAAGGGATAGGGGTGGTGCAAGATACTGACAATGGCAAACATTGGTTAGAGCAGGCGGCAGACAATGGTCACATAGCCGCGGCGAGTCTGGTGCAGCAATGGCAACAAGCAGAAGCTCTAATGATGACACGAAAACAAGAGCAGCACAGTACCAAGCGTTATCTATGGTTATTTGCTGCGGTGATTGTGGTCGCATTATTGATCATAATTATTGTCTGACTGTTTTTAGGGCATGTTTTATTTAATGCATCTAGATGACTGTCGATTTTAAATAAGGCAACTCAACTGATGCGATGTAACTAATCTAATCCAACTGATTTGATTTAACTGGGGCTACTAAATTAATGACATACCTGAGTTCGGTTATTTTGATCCATTAACTTTTAAAATATTATGGTTACGCGTTAAATTCAGGTAAAATTGGCGCGTTTTTATACTTACTCTCTTATTGCTTGATCCATTACTAAATTGGGCTGCTTCATGCCATCATCTCATGTACCATCTGATGTTTCTTCAAAATTGACCGACCCATCGTTAGAGACTGGTCAAACCGTGCACGATACCCCGCTGTATTATCAGGGCTTAATCAGCATAATAAAGCCACTATATCGCCTGCAAGTATGGCGTCGATCTCATAAGCGCGATAACTATCAGCAAGAAATCGATCAGCGTTTTGGTAAGCAATATCCACCGCGACCAGTGATGCATGGCAGCAGTTATAAAGGCGTTGTTTGGTGTCATGCCGTCTCTTTGGGTGAGACCAATACAGTCGCGCCTTTGCTAGACATGTTATTGGCGCATGGTTATCAGATATGGCTGACCAATACCACGCAGACCGGTTTTGCCCGTGGTGCCAGTCGTTTCGCCGTTGAGATTGCTACAGGACAGATGAGTCACAGTTACGTGCCAGTTGATAGTCCCGCAGTGATTGAGACGTTCTTGTCCCATGTACAGCCTATCGCCGCTTTGTTTGTAGAAACGGAGCTATGGGCAAATATTCTGACCAAATTGTCCGAGCACCGTATTCCAAGCATACTCGTCAATGGGCGATTATCGCTGTCTTCTTTTCAAAGTTATCAGAAGATTGGTGCGGTGAGTGCCAGCATGATGAAAAACTTGACGTTGATAATTGCTCAAGACAGTGACTCGGCCAAACGCTTCAGGCAACTGGGTGCTCATAGCGCACAAATCCGTGTGGCAGGTTCGCTCAAATGGGTGATTAATACCCCCAAATCTGATGAAGAAACGGCAGATAAGAAAATGCCTCTAGCACTGCAAAAATCCAAGCTGGCAGAGGAGTTTGGTACAGCATCTCGACCAGTATGGGTAGCGGCAAGCACCCATGATGGAGAGGAGGCGATAGCACTGGCATGGCAACAACAGATATTGTCTAGTCCGGCGCTAGCAGAAGCATTATTGATTATCGTGCCGCGACATCCTGAGCGTTTTGAAGCAGTTGCAACGCTGATCGAAAAGACAGGATTAAAGATGGCAAGGCGTAGTGATACAGGCGTTATCAGTGCGGATACACAAGTTTATCTGGCGGACAGTATGGGCGAGATGATGACGTGGTACGCTCTGGCAAATGTGGCATTCGTAGGTGGCTCATTGGTCGATGTCGGTGGTCATAACCCTGTTGAGCCTGCGAGTGTCGCGACACCTGTTGTCATGGGGATATATACCCAGTCTTGTCAAAACGTGGTGGATACATTGTCTGAGGTCGGCGCACTGTATCAGCCAAACAATGACTTGTATCGTCCAATTACGGCAGACAATAGCAATCACCAGCAGTCAACCGAGCAGCCTAACGCTATGCCTCATAAAAAATCCTCTCGCAAACGCTCAGCTGATGACCATGCACGTCTCTATCAGCAATTGCATAACTGGCTGAGTGACTTGCCCTTATCGATTCAAGCAGGGCAGGCGGGCACGCAAATGACCATGCAGCAGCAAGCCGTATTGGTTCGGCAGTTTACGATGATCGAAGATGCGATTGAGCAGCGTTTGACTCAGAAGCCAAGCCAAGAGCAACATCTGAGCCAAGAACGGCACCTAAGCCAAGAGCAATTATGAACTGTATCTTATTACCAGTTGAAAATGTCTCATCAGGCGTTGCCCATATCACGGCGCTGACGCAGATCAGTCATGTGCAGACAGTGCTGAACGCCGCGGTTGGTGACACACTTAAGATTGGGCAATTGGGTGGTAATCTGGGTACGGCTGTCATCGATAGCATGACGGCTGAATGTATTCAGCTGATTAATGTAAAGCTAGACATGTGCCCACCAGCCAAACTGGATTTGACAGTTGTTCTAGCACTGCCGCGCCCTAAGGTGCTGCGGCGCTTAATCATGGATATGACTGCGCTTGGTGTGCGGGATATTATTTTGGTTAACAGCTATCGAACTCAAAAAAGCTATTGGCAAAGCCCTATGCTCGAGCGTCTTGATGAGTTTGTGTTAGAGGGACTGCAACAAGGGATTGATACCATTGCGCCTACTATCACGTTAGAAAAACGCTTTAAACCCTTTGTAGAGGACAAGCTGGCAAGCTGGATAAAGGGTAGCGCTATCGCCGCGCATCCTTATGGTGCACAATCGTTTTCGCAGTTTTTACGACAACAGCCTTCACTAGGACTGCCCAGCTTGGTCTGTATTGGTGCTGAAGGCGGGTGGATTGATTATGAGATAGCGCTGCTAGCCGCACAGCACTGTGATGCCGTACACATAGGGCCTCGCATATTACGCACAGAAGCGGCGGTCAATGCTATCTTGGGACAGTGGCTACTATAGACTGAAGTATCCAAAGCAAATCTTATTGAGTAATGGCAAAGGCTCAGCCCAAAGAAAGCGTTGATTAATCAAAATGATGCGTCGATTTGTGGGTTAAATAAATGGATTGATAATTAATCTCATTTCCATTAGTATGTGGCTTTGATATGTTACGGTCTTACTAGCGCTGATCATTGGTGTTTTGGGAGCTGTTTTGTGTCACCATCTATCTTACCTTTTTTTTATAGCACCATTATGGGGAAAACCATGTCATTGAACGCTATGAGCGCGACGCTAACGTCTACTAAGCTTATCTTACCTGTTGCCGTATTTGGCATGATGTTGGGTTTGGCGGGTTGTAGCAATTCATCTACCACAGAAGAAAGCGCAGAGACAGACACCACAGCGGCTGGCACTGAACAAGCTGCTATTGATGATGGTGCTACTAGCGCAGATGGTCAAACCATAACGATTTATTCATCACGTAACGAGCAGTTGATTAAGCCATTACTTGATCGTTATACCGAACAGACTGGTGTCAAGATTGAGCTGGTCACAGACCAAACCGGTCCATTGATGGCACGTCTAAAAGCTGAAGGCCAGAACACGCCAGCCGATATGCTGTTGACCGTTGATGCTGGTAACTTATGGCAAGCAGCAGAGCAGGGTCTATTGCAGCCTGTGTCTTCTACCATATTAGAGGCCAACGTGCCTGCAAAATACCGCGATCCAAAAGGTCAGTGGACAGGCTTGTCATTGCGCGCCCGTACTATCTTTTATGACCCAAGCAAAGTCAGTGCCGACCAGTTATCTACGTACGCAGATTTGGCCGATCCAAAGTGGAAAGGTAAGTTATGCCTACGTACGTCTAAAAAGGTCTACAACCAGTCACTTGTGGCCAGTATGATGGAACATTTGGGCGAAGAAAAAACCGGAGAGATCGTTCGTGGTTGGGTCGATAATCTGGCCACTGACGTGTTCAGTGATGACGTAGCGATGCTAGAGGCAATTGCTGCTGGTCAATGTGAAGTCGGTATTGCTAACAGCTATTACTATGGTCGCTTGCTTGATGAAAAACCAGACTTCCCAGTCAGTATATTTTGGGCAAACCAAGGCACGACTGGCACGCACGTAAATATTTCGGGCGCTGGTGTGGTCGCAGGGTCAGACAATCCAGATGGTACATTGAAACTGATTGAATGGTTGTCATCTGATGAAGCGCAAGGTCTTTATGCCAGCTCAGACAAAGAGTTTCCAGTGAAAGAAGGTATTGATGAGTCAGAGATGCTCAGATCGTGGGGCCCATTTAACAAAGATGACATCAGTGTGCAGAAGTTTGGCGAATTGCAAACCCAAGCGATTCAATTGATGGACAAAGCAGGTTATAAATAGGCGTCACTACCAATAGTACCAATCTCAAAAACGATAGTAATTGAGAGGTGAGCTTAGATACTAGTCTAGATATTAGCTTAGATACTGGAACAGTAAGTTGATAAGTTGACTGGCTAAGTTTGATATGGCTCATCGTGTTTTTGAGGTTGGTATGACTTAAGGTTGCTATACGTATGACACGGTAATAATTTATGAGCATAACGCCAGACGCGTCTGTACATCAAAGCGATACAGTCGATGCTGCTATTGAGACTACCCGTAATAATAAGCATCAGATAGTCAGTCAAGACCATGCCGTGCGTAAACGTATCTTTTCAAAATCAGTCTTAGGGCTGATTTCGTTGTTTATGCTGGTGCCAATTTTGATCGTGCTGCTATCGTGGACACAGCCTGTCGCTGATATCTGGACGCACATGGCAGAGTATGTACTGCCACAAGTGCTCAAAAATACGGCGATACTATTGTTTATGGTGACCGTTATTGCAGGCACGGTTGGCACCGGACTTGCTTGGGTAACCAGTATGTACCGGTTTCCTGGGCAGCGGTTTTTTTCGTGGGCGCTGATGCTGCCGCTTGCGATACCGGCTTATGTGCTGGCATTTGTCACGGTCGGCATTGTTGATTTCAGTGGGCCGTTACAGACAGGGTTACGTGATCTTGGCATCAATACTGCGATTCCCTCCGTACGCAATGTATGGGGCGCAGGGCTAGTATTGTCGTTGGCCTTTTATCCTTATGTTTATCTGCTGGCGCGTCAAGCGTTCTTATCACAAGGCAGGCGGGCGATTGAAGCAGGACAGATGCTGGGTTTAAGCCGCCACCGTGTGTTTTTTCGATTGGCATTACCACAAGCACTGCCGTGGATTATCGGCGGATTGTTATTGGCCAGCATGGAGACACTTGCAGACTTTGGCGCAGTGTCAGTCTTCAATGTTGACACTTTTACTACTGCTATCTACAAGGCATGGTTTGGCTTTTTTAGCTTAACCACAGCCGCACAGCTTGCCGCATTGTTGATTGGTGTGGTTTTCATTGTGGTATTATTTGAGCAGTATTGGCAAGCCAAGCGTGGCAGCTCAATCACCCAAGGCAGCAACCAACGTTTTGAGGTCAGTAAACCTGCAAAGATTGCCATGACACTACTGTGTACGTTCATCTTTGCGATTGCTTTTTTGATACCGTTTTTACAACTGATTTATTGGACAGCGTTGAATTTCAGGCAAGATTTTGATGCCCGTTATATTGATTTTGTGACCAATAGCCTGATGATTGCTGGTATGACCACGCTGTTTATTGCCTTTTTGGCGATTATTATTGCGTGGATTAAGCGGCAGTACCCTGATAAATCGACCAAGCTGATGACCACTTTGGCCAACTTAGGTTATGTCGTGCCGGGGACAGTATTGGCTGTAGGCATCTTTATTCCTATTGCATGGATCGACAATCAAATGATTGCGTTCGGTCTTACCTCACATCAGATACTATCAGGCAGTGTCGTCGTCATGTTACTTGCCTTATCGACACGTTTTATGACCGTCAGCTTTCAACCAGTGGATCGTCAGCTACAGCGACTAACAGTCAATCAGGAGGCCGCGGCAAAGCTGCTTAGTGACAGCCCTTATCAGCGCTGGCGTCATGTGATGCTGCCTGTGCTCAGTCCTGGAGTTTTAACGGCATTGCTCATGGGTTTTGTTGAAGTCATGAAAGAGATGCCGATTACCTTAATGACCAGACGTCAAGGCTGGGACACGCTCGCAGTTCGAGTATTTGAGATGACCAGTGAAGGCATGTGGGGGCGAGCAGCATTGCCAAGTCTTCTGATCGTATTGGTTGGTCTGCTCCCTGTGTGGATATTGCTGCGTCAAAGTGAGAAGTATGTCTAAGCAAAGCCTTTGCGTATCTAGCTTGTTTGTCTAGCACTAGCGCGTCTGTCTCTTTTTTCCTTACTGTATTTTGCACTGTTTTATGTATGGTGTATTCATCAATAGCGAACGGGTACCGTCTATGTATACTGATTTAATAAACCCTCCATCAGATGCCAAGTCGATAGAATCACAAATGCCTCTCAATCCTGTGACAAAGTCGCCAGTTAAGAGACCGCAAAGCCCATCCAAAAATGCCTTGAATCAAACCGATGCCTCATATCAAGACAGTAATCAAAGCAGCAATCAAGATAATAAGAAACACACTCACAAACAGACTGAGAAACCTATCGCTACCCATCCATATTTTAGTGTACAGAATCTAGTCGTAGGCTATGACGATACTATCGTCGTCAATGGTCTATCGTTGATGCTGGAGCAAGGAGAAATTGGCTGCTTCTTGGGCTATAGTGGCTGCGGAAAGACCACTGCATTACGTGCCATTGCAGGGCTAGAACAGAGTCGTGGCGGCAGCATATACCTAAACAATCAGCGCCTCACTGAACAGACAAAAAACAGCTCATTTACCGTAGCACCTGCCAAACGCGGTATGGGGATGGTGTTCCAAGATTATGCGCTGTTCGGTCATTTGAGCGTGGCAAAAAACATCGCCTTTGGCCTAAACAAATGGTCATCTGCTGACAAAAAAGCCCGTGTGGCTGAGATGTTGAGCCTTGTCGAGCTGACTGAGCATGCTGACAAACGTCCAAATGAGTTATCTGGTGGTCAGCAGCAGCGCGTGGCGTTGGCAAGAGCATTGGCACCAAAGCCCGAGCTATTGTTGCTCGATGAGCCATTTTCTAATTTAGATGTGGTGCTGCGTGAGTCGTTGGCCATGAGCGTGCGCGATATTCTCAAGCGTACGAATACCACTGCGATTTTGGTCACTCATGATCAAAATGAAGCGTTTGCATTAGCAGATAAAGTGGGAGTGATGGATCAGGGAAGGTTAGTCCAGTGGGCAACACCAAGCGAGCTGTATCACGAGCCTGTCAGTCCGTTTGTCGCGGAGTTTGTCGGTGAAGGCGCTATGATAGACGGCACCATCAAAGAAGGTCATGTCGAGACGGCGCTGGGCAATATTTATCGGCGTATGGAAGTTTATGGCGAGTCAGGCGAACCAAAGTACTGCGAATACGATTATCCAAACGGCACACCAATCAAAGTACTGGTGCGTCCTGATGATATCATTCATGACGATGACAGCACACAAACAGCGTTGGTCGTTGGACGTGTGTTTCGGGGCGCCAACTACTTATATCGGTTGCAGTTAGATGACGGGCAGACCGTCTTATCGTTGGTTGCCAGCCATCACAATCATGAGATTGGCTCGCATATTGGTATCTTGCCGCTGCTAGAGCACGTGGTGGTCTTCGACGAAAAAGACATCAATGCCACCACGTGGTCAGAATACGACAGATCTGAAAGAATAGACGAACATAGCTAATGGCGCTTAATCTTAGTCTATAAGCCTAGCAGGCTGTTCTACTCGTATGCTGAGCGGGTGGCTAATATATGCAAATAGCGACCAAGCCATTTGTACGGCTCTAATTGCGAGTAGCGTAGCTCCATTCTGATCACAGCTTCTGGGTCGTTATTACCACCGCGCTTGAGTGGTGTATAATCATGAAAGACGCGTAGACCGCTGGTGCGTAGGGTTCGGTATTGATGGGCAATGAGCCAAGACTCGACTTCTTCTTTAGCGACAGGATAATTAGGCGTTAGGCTTTTTTGGTTATCAGCTTTGTAGCCAACATTATCTAGTAAGTTAAAATTGCCCATTATCAGGTTACGATAATCGAAACTCGCAGGATTATAAAAGCACAACGATAGCGCGCCATTATCAGTAAGATGCTGATCGAAAAAGTCCATGACAGCCGCAGGCTCAGCCAACCACTCTAGTAGCGCATGACAGAGTATCAAATCGAACTTACCTTTCTCATCGCCGTTTACATTATCTGTTAGCTTTACTGCAAGATCTTGATACGGGCAAACGTGCCATGTGATATCTAATACTTGATCACTCTTTTCCGCACTGGCTTTTGCTTTTTCTAGCATATTCTCAGAGATATCATTGATAATCAGCGTATGACCGAAAGTGGCCAGTTCAACCGAAATCTGAGCCAATCCTGCACCCACATCTAAGATACGCAAAGGCCGACCAAGGTCTTTGCTCATTTGCGTACAATATTCAAAAATATCACGACGCAGTACTGCCAATCGGATGTCGCCTTTTAAACCACCATACACTTTCTTTTCGAAATGATCCGCAATGGCATCAAAGCTGCGGTCAGTACGTGTGTCTGCTGATAATACTTCTGCTTGTTCAACTTCTGCTGGTATGGAGTGGTTTGAGTCAGGTTGGCTGTCTTGAGGTTTAATTGGCATAAGGTATTCAGATCAATAATTAAGAGGGTTAGAGTATAGTCAGCGAACTACCAAACCGCTACGGTATTATCCTCACTAGAGGTACTATATGTACAATCTGCGGTCGGCTGCCTTGTCGCTGTTTTAGATTGCTTTGACTATAAAAAAATATTTAGTATTATCTAGCGTTTCAAACGTCTGTTAATGACCCATTTGAAAATAATTTTCGCTAAAACAATAACGACAAATACGACGATAACAAAGACCCACATACCATTGCCTTGTAGGTTTTCTTGGTAGGCTTTTGCCAAGTATGCTGATAGAGCCATAGCGACTAACAGTGCGCTCCAACGGACATAAGGGACAGCACGATTGTTATGGTTAGGAAAGCTAGTCACATAATCGCTGGAAAAGCTATATAGCACCATTGCTAGAATCCAAACAATCGCAAGAATGATATCCATAATAAGAGTAGCCTGTTAAGTCGTTATTTAAGTGATGTAAAAGATAAGTTAGTGTAGCGGTTAGAAATTTTTTGTCTAGTGTCACCAAAAAAATAGCATCATCGACGTGATTTAAATCATAATATAATCATGAAAAAAGTCAGTCATTTATTTACACACCCTCTCAAAAAATGGCACTCATTGGATGCTGTTTTTTGAGTTTTTACGCTGTTATATGTCAAAGGATATGATATGAAATCAATCAGCACAGTACTACTAACCGTTATTTTGTCTCTGTCATTTGCGGGTCAAGCGCAAGCACGTAATACACCTTGTTCAGGAAAAATGGGCGGCGTATCACATTGTTCAGCAGATGGTAAGTTTGTCTGCAAAAATGGCAAAATCAGTCAATCAAAACAAACGTGTCATTAGTGTTTTTTGGCATGAATTTATTGTGCCAAATATGACAACTAAGAAGCTGTATTGCTTGATTTTAATGGCAGTCAAAGCCCCCTAAATCAGCAAATTTGTGCTAAAATAGTTTCTTTTATTTACTATCAAAAATATCATCATTTTCCCAGTATTTTTCACGCTTTATCGTGCTGCTTTGTTCGCCATACAAATTGATTTTTATCAATGTTTATGGGGGACAATAATCTATCTATAAAGCCTGCAAAATGAATAACAGGGATATGAATGAAGGAGTGTATATGAGCGAGTCGGTCAGTCCTATTGGCATCGTAGATGAACTGAAGCAGTCCTATTTAGACTATGCGATGAGCGTGATTGTCTCGCGTGCACTGCCTGATGTGCGTGATGGGTTCAAACCTGTCCATCGCCGCGTGATGTATGCCATGCATGTGCTATCTAATGACTACAATAAGCCATACAAGAAGTCAGCACGTGTGGTCGGTGATGTCATCGGTAAGTACCATCCGCATGGTGACAGCGCAGTATATGATGCGATCGTCCGTATGGCGCAGGATTTCAGCTTGCGTTATCCGATGGTTGATGGTCAAGGTAACTTTGGCTCGATCGATGATGATCCTCCGGCAGCCATGCGTTATACCGAAGTACGTATGACCAAGCTGACTCACCAAATGCTTGCTGATTTGGACAAAGACACGGTCGATTGGGAAGATAACTATGATGGCTCTGAGCGCATGCCAAGCGTCATGCCAGCGCGTATTCCTAACCTGTTGGTGAATGGTGCAACGGGTATTGCTGTCGGTATGGCGACCAACATGGCGCCGCATAACTTGACCGAAGTGATCAATGCGTGTTTGGCCTATGCCGAAAACCCACAAGTTTCAGCTGAAGAGCTGATGTCACATATTTCAGGTCCTGATTTCCCAACAGGCGGTATTATCTATGGCCGCGCGGGTATTTTAGATGCTTATCGTACAGGTAAAGGTCGCTTGCACATCCGTGGTCGTTACCATATCGAGCCGATGAGCAATGCTGGCGTCAACCGTGATCGCGAGCGTATTGTATTCACCGAAGTGCCGTATCAAGCCAATAAAGCTAAGTTGATTGAACGTATCGCAGAACTCGTACGTGATAAAAAAATTGAAGGCATTAGCGAGATTCGTGATGAGTCTGATAAAGATGGTATGCGTATCGCCATTGACTTGCGCCGTGGTGAAACTGCTGAAGTTATTGTTAATAACTTGTTCTTGCAGACGCCGCTTGAGTCTAGCTTTAGTATCAATATGGTCGCGCTCGATAACGGTCAGCCAAAGATATTGACCTTGCGTCAGCTCATTGCTGCATTTGTCCGTCATCGTCAAGAAGTGGTGACACGTCGTACGATTTATGAATTGAACAAAGCGCGTGTTCGTGGTCACCTGCTCGAAGGCTTAACCGTTGCACTGGCTAATATCGACGAAATTATTGCGACCATTAAAGCGTCTGCAAACCGTGGCTTAGCACGTGAAAGCTTGCTAAATAATACGTGGGGCTCAGGTAGCGTCGTTGCGATGCTTACCGCTGCTGGCAGTCAGTCAGTGCGTCCTGACTATATCGAAGGCGAAGATCCTAAAGCACCGTTTGGTCTAATCGAAGGCGAAGAGCGTTATCGCTTGTCTCTTGAACAGGTCAATGCGATTTTGGATATGCAGTTGCATCGTCTGACTGGTCTTGAGCAAGACAAATTAACTGAAGAATACCAAGACCTATTGCGTGAGATTGCGCATTTAGAATCTATCCTTGGCGACTTTGATAAGTTAATGACCATTATCTCTAATGAGATGATTGAGATTCGTGATAACTTTGGTGACGAGCGCCGTACGGACATTATTGACTCACGTACTGACTTTAGCCGTGAAGACCTGATCCCTGAGCAAACGGTCGTGATGACAGTGTCGCGTACTGGTTATGCTAAGACTCAGCCAATTGACGATTATGTCGCGCAAAAACGTGGCGGTAAAGGTAAGTCTGCCACGGCGATGAAAGAAGATGATGTGATTGATCATTTAGTCGTGACTTCAACGCATTCTACTGTATTGTGCTTCACAGATAGTGGGCGCGTCTTTAGCTTACGTGGTTTTGAAGTGCCGATTGCCAGTCGCGGTGCACGTGGTCGTCCACTCGTTAACCTGATTGGCTTAAATGGTGATGAAACCGTTACGACGATATTACCGATTCCGAAAATTGTAGAGGATACATCGGTCACAGGTGAGATGTCAGACGCAGACATATTAATAGATAGTGATGATGACTCATTAGAAGGCAGCAACCAAGCAGAGCCGCCTTTTGTTTTCTTTGCAACGGCCAATGGGACGGTGAAACGCGTAGAGCTAAAGCAGTTTGCCAACATCCGCTCGAACGGTCTCATTGCAGTTGGTCTAGAAGACGGCGATAAATTGGTCAGCGCTCGTATCACCAGTGGTAGCCAAGAAGTGATGCTATTTGCCTCAAGTGGTAAAGCCATTCGTTTTGATGAAAACGATGCGCGTGCGATGGGCCGTACTGCTAAAGGCGTCCGTGGTATGCGTCTGGCTACTGACGAATTTATCAAATCATTAGTCGTTATCGAAGATGATGTCCGCGAGATTCTGATTGCTTGTGAAAATGGCTTTGGTAAACGTACACTCATTAATGAGTTCAACACCCAAAATCGCGGTGGTGGCGGTGTTATCGCTATCAAAACGAGTGAGCGTAACGGCGCACTCGTTCGTGCCACCAAAGTTGACCCTGAAGATGACATCATCTTAATCTCTGACAAGGGCACACTGGTACGCACACCAGTTGAACATGTGGCCAGTTCTGGTCGTAATACTCAGGGTGTTACCTTGATTCGTTTGTCAAAAGATGAAAAGCTGGTCGCTATGGCACGTGTTGAGCATCAAGAAGGTGACGATGAGCTTATCGATGCCATGAGAGAAGACGGTACATTTGATGTAGAAGGTCAAGAGCAGATAGATATTGATGCGGCGACTGGCAATACGGCGACCACTGACGTTGATGAGGCTATCGATATTGCCAATGACAATGAATGAGATGGCGAATAACTGTCTCAGCCGTTAGCTTTTTGGTCTGATTTCTTATATGATTGTTCTAGAAAAAGCCTCTGACGTTGTCGTCGGAGGCTTTTATTTTTTGATTCAAAATTTTCCCAACTTTTATCGTTATTTAACTTTATCGTTAATAGTTTTTATCGTCAATAACTGTCATCGCTCATACATTACACATAGGATTTAATTTTTTAAGGCTGTTGCTATGCTCACGACCAATCAAACTTTTCAAGGAACCATCGCTTCGGTATCATCGAGCTTTTTATTCGCGATGATGTTTTTGTTTGGGCTATTTATGTTGCCTTTGACGGGTACACAAGTGGCATCATGGCGCGTATTGATGATGCTACTCAGTTTGGTGATATTGGTCAGTTTGACCAAGCAGTGGCAACATGTGTTTGATTATATAAAGACGCTAAAGACAGTCAAGGAATGGCTAATATTTATATTGCCAGCGCCGATTTTGGGCGGACAGATTTGGCTATTTATGTGGGCGCCCGTTAATGGGTTTGGGCTGGATGTGACGTTGGGCTATTTTTTGCTGCCGCTCGTGATGATCGTACTTGGTCGGTTTTTTTATCATGAGTATATGAGTGTATTACAGTGGGTCGCCGCGATATTTGCAGCACTTGGCATCGGTTACGATATCATTCAGTATGGCTCGGTCTCTTGGGTGACGATGTTTGTGTGCTTGGGTTATCCACCGTATTATCTGCTTCGTCGCACGCTTTCTGTCCCGCCAATTACTGGCTTGTTGTTTGATTTGACACTATTGACGCCAGTGGTGCTTATCCTGCTTTATGTGACTGATGGTTTTAGTGTGGCCGCTGAGGACATAAAATTTTGGTATTTATTGCCATTGCTGGGTGCCTTTAGTGCGCTTGCGATGTCGTTGACGATGATTGCCAGTAGCAAGCTACCTGTTTCACTGTTTGGTGCGCTAAGCTACATAGAGCCAATGTTGTTATTTGTGCTTTCTATCACGGTGCTGAGCCAGAGCCATGAAGAAGGCGGCTCGCTCTTTATGTATGGCATGATCACGTTTGCGCTGCTGGTCATGTTGGCTGATAGTGTGAAAGGCTATCTCATTCGTCAGCGTAACGACCGCTTGCATGGCTATAGAGAACTTCAGATTGGCGGCTTTCCGCCACGTCGTCACTTTATCAATCAGCGTATCGATGGTGCGCTAACAGCCCATCGTTTTCGCAAGAAACGCCGCTATCAAAAAAAGCTGGTAAAGATAAAACAAAAAATCGCACAACTTGATATAAAATAAGCACTTACGTGCATTAAATGGACTCATGGCAGAAGTTAAGTCAATAGATGAACACTGGCATTGCTTATCTGTTTTGACTTTGACATAATGCCCGCCATGATGTAAGTACGATACATTCAAAGCGTTTATCTTAGATTGCGCGACGACCTTATTTGCAAAAGCCTCAGACGTTCTCGTCTGAGGCTTTTGTTTTTTTTAAAAATTGCCAAGGATGTGCCCCAATCTTTAAAGGCTGTTGTGATGCTGACTACTAACCAAACCTCGCAAGGCACGATCACTGCGGTGGCTGCCAATTTTTTATACTCATTGTTGTTTCTATTTGGTTTACTGCTACAACCATTGTCAGGGACACAAGTCGCTTCGTGGCGCGTGCTGACGATGTTTTTTAGTCTAGTGCTGCTGGTCACTGTCCTAAAGCAGTGGCAGCATATTTTTGACTATCTAAAAACACTGAAGAACGCAAAAGAGTGGTTTTTATTTATATTACCCACACCGATTTTAGGTGCGCAAATTTGGATCTTCATGTGGGCGCCCGTCAATGGCTTGGGGCTTGAGGTGACGTTAGGCTACTTCTTATATCCGATGATTATGATTGTGGTTGGTCGGTTCTTCTATAATGAAGACATGAGCCTACTCCAATGGGCAGCCATCGGATGCGCAGGCTTTGGTATCGCTTATGATATCTTTCAATATGGTGCTATTTCTTGGGCGACGTTGTTTGTCTGCTTGGGTTACCCGCCGTATTATTTATTGCGTCGCTATCTAGCCGTACCACCCATCACAGGTCTTATATCGGACCTTGTGTTGTTATTGCCAGTCGTATTGGTTGCGCTGTATATGAATGGTGGCTTTGAAGTCGCGATAACCAACCATAAGCTGTGGTATCTGTTGCCATTGTTAGGCATTATTAGTACCGCTGCCATGTCGTTGACAATGATAGCGAGCCAGAAATTGCCAGTCTCATTGTTTGGGACATTGTGCTACCTTGAACCGATATTCTTGTTTGTATTTTCGATCGCAATTTTAGATCGCAGCCTACATGATGGTGGTTCTATGCTGATGTATGGCATGATTTTTGTCGCGCTGCTGATTATGATTGCAGATAGTGCACTGGGCTATATGGCGCGCAAACGTGAAGATCGCTTACATGGTTACAATGAGCCACAAGTCGGGAGTTTCCCACCGCGTCGTCGTCTTAAAAATCGCCGTATCAAGGGCGTACTGATTGCGCACCGGTTTCGTCAAATCAAAAAATATCAGCAAAAGATAGACAAAATGACGCGTAAAATTGAAGCGTTGCATCTAGAATAATGCTGATGAGGTTAGCGTCCTAGTGGTTGATGGAGATGACTCAGCAGGTATTGTTTTCGGTAGGGTTCTACAAACTTGCTGTGTCAAAGGGATATAAATTAGGCTATTATCGAGGGCAGTGCTATCACGCTTTATTGGAGGCGAGGCATCCTTTCTAAGAGACTGTCTCTAAAAAATTAGAGCTGATTTAAAATAATATATGACTAGGACGGTTTATGTTACATCTTCATCATTTAGCAAACTCACGCTCGTTTCGTATCATCTGGCTGTTAGAAGAATTGAACGCCGATTATAAACTGACCTGTTATGAGCGCAACAAAGCATATCGTGCGCCTGATAGCCTAAAAAAAGTGCATCCGATTGGTCATGCTCCGATGCTAGAAGTGGATGATCGCGTACTGATTGAATCAGGTTTTATCATCGAGTATTTGATTAAGCACTATGATAAAGAAAAGCAGTTCAAACCTGATGATAGTAATGAATCGGCATGGGAAGCCTATACTTTTTGGCTACATTTTGCAGAAGCCTCGTTGATGCCACTATTGGTCATGCGTCTGGTGTTTACCAAAGTCGTATCCCAATCACCGATGCTCATTAGACCCATTAGCAAAAAAATCCAAGGCCAAGTCGAGAAAAATATGATCGGCAGTGGTTTAGAAAAAATGCTGGGCATGATGGAGGCGCATTTGAATAAAAACCATTGGTTTGCAGGCAGTGAGTTCAGTGCCGCGGATATTCAGATGCATCTTGCCGTGATTGGGGCCAATGCTGGTGCAGGGTTAGACAAGAATAAGTATGCCAATATCCTAAACTGGCTCAAACGCTGTGAAGAGCGAGATGCCTTTAAACTTGCAGAAAAAAAGGGTGGCCGTCTAAATTTTTAGCCAATACTGGTATAATTACTGACCAATGCTCAAGCAGCCATATAAACCAAAGGCTTTGTTTATCCATAAACAAAGCCTTTTTTAGGATAGAACAATGACAGACTTAAAAAAATCGCATAATGAAACATCAGAGACAGACAATGATGCAAATCGCATCGCCGTCCATAGCATAGATGACAGACAAAAAATCGATAGCCAGCAGGTGTCTATCAAGTCTTGGTCAAAAAAATTACTCGTGGTTATACTATGTGTGGCCAGTTTTTATGGTGGTTGGAAGTCTTATGAGTCCAATATGGTCAATGAGTGTACGGCGAATGGTGGGCAGATGGTAGACGGTCAAAGAACCATGATATGCCAGTTGTCGTAGCTACTGATGCTCATAAATATTGCTGACGCTGAGTGATTCCAAATAAAGTAGACACGTTGTCTTATGACCTGCGACTGAGCTAACTTAACACTCACTACATTATTTGTATATTGAATGGACTATACAAGGTTTAATCTATGCTTAAATTAACCTTTTTAGGCACATCAGCAGGCGTGCCCACCAAACAGCGCAATGTCACCGCATTAGCCATTGAATGTCTAAACACGCATGGCGCTCAACCAAATGGTCAATCACGAGCTGCCAATCACAATAATCAGAACAAAAAGTCGCGCCCATGGCTACTGATAGATTGCGGTGAAGGTACGCAGCAGCAACTGTTACATACCAAGCTCTCTTTGCATCAACTGGTCGCTATCTGCATCACCCATGTGCATGGCGATCACTGCTATGGCCTGCCAGGGTTATTGGCGAGTGCAGCCATGTCAGGACGCCGTGAGCCATTGACACTCATTGCCCCAAAAGCAATTGCTACACTGCTCGAAGCCATTACCTTAACCACGGAATTGTATTTACCCTTTGCTCTAAATTTTGTAGCAATTGAAGAGGTGTTATCTGAGCAAGGTAACACCAATAAGGTTAATATTCGCTTGAGCGACCAGCATCAGCTTGATATCGATATAACACCACTCTCACATCGGGTTGCTTCTCATGCATTTGGTATCACGCAGACCATCCATCATCGCACGCTTGATACGGATAAACTGCTAGCGAAAGGCATCCCTGCAAGCGCACTGTGGGGTAAATTGCAGCAAGGGGAAGACGTTATTACTGAGGATGGGTGCACGCTTTGTGCAGATGATTATGTCAATGATGACCTATCACGAACGCGAGTAGTGGTGGCTGGTGATAACGATACGCCAGCGTGTCTAATGGCTGCACTGGTTGATACGGATTTATTGGTGCATGAAGCAACGTATACACATGAGGTACTGACTAAGATTCAAGCCAAAAATCCAGAGTTTGATCCGATGCATAGCAGTGCGCAATTGGTAGGTGACTTTGCAGAGAAGCGCGGTATGAGTAATTTAATTGTGACGCACTTTAGCGCCCGTTATCAGGGTTTTGATAATCCTAATAGCAAGACGCCAAATATGGCATACATTCGTTTAGATGCTGAGAGCGTTTACAAAGGTAATCTATGGTTAGCGGCAGATTTTGACCAATATATGGTCGATGGCGCAGTTAACTCGGTAGGTAATCAAGAGAGCAGTCAAGAGGGCTGTCAAAAGAAAAACCGCGTGCAGTATATCGGCTCTGCACGCAGTGATTAGATATGGCTGAGCTTAGATATAATTTAGCGTTAGATATGGCTTAGCGCTTACCGTCTGCAATTTCCAATTGCGTTATACCACTCCAGTATCGACTGAACTGGTAAGCAACTCGTCCTGAGCGACCACCACGTTCAGAGGCCCAACGTAGCGCATCCTTTTTGATCTTGTCAGGCATGGTCTGACTTTCCAAAGTATTCTTAGCATCACTATCCATATCAGCTGAGATTTTCTGCTGCTCTAAATTTAGGTAATGCTGAACGATATGCAGATAAGTCTGCTGATCCATAGGATGGAAAGTGAGTGATAAACCGAATCTATCTGACAATGACACGGTCTCATCAATGGCCTCATAAGGATTGACTTCATCCGTCTGTCCATTGTAAATATCAATATTGTCTTTCATCATTTGCGGTAGCAGGCGACGGCGATTACTGGTGGCATAGACCAGTAGTTTGTCTTGCTCAGAGTCTAGCGAGCCATCAAGCACGCTCTTTAGTGTACGATAGCTTTCATCCTGACCATCAAACGCGAGATCATCACAGTATACGATGTAGCGGCAATTAGAATCTGCTGGTAGGGCATTAATGGCAGCGCGAATCTTATCTAATATTTGCAGATCATCGCGAGCAACCTCAATAATACGCAAGCCTTCACTATGATGGGCTTGAAGCAAGGCGCGAATCAATGATGATTTACCGGCACCGCGTGTCCCTGACATTAAGACGTGATTGGCAGGATAACCTTTAATAAACTGACGGGTGTTTTGTACCAGTTTAGACTTTTGCGTATCGATACCATGCAAGTCATCTAAGCTCAAAAACAAGTTGACTGATAAAGGCTCTAAATTGCCAGTGCGTCCACCAACCCAGCGATAAGCAAGTTGGTTCGGATCGATTTCAATAGTCGGTGTAACCTGCTCTTTTAAGTACTGACTGAGTAAGTCTAACAACGGTGCGGGTAGGGCATAAGTAGGCTGATTAGATGGCGTGGTTGGGATTATTGGTTGTGACATAGTGGCTCGAGTATTTAAGGTTGTCTTTAATACCATACCCAAAAATATCATTAACGTGGCTAAACTTTTGGCGCCTACTGAGCGTAGTATTAGGGTGTGTCATCAATTAGCACATTAATACATTTAGTGGCCTTAAAATGGCTAAATTTTGCTAAACATTGTCAGAAATTTTGTCAATATGTTCATATTAACGGCAAATTCTTCCTTGTTTATCTACAATTTTTCTCATTTTAAGTCTCACAGTCTAATTGATAACACGCCCTAGTCAAAATTATTCGCGCTATTATTATTTTTGGAAATGATACGAACGGGAAGGCAGTGATCTCACTATATTATGAGAAACAATACCATGGGAAATAGTGCCAGTAATTTATTTACTATACAAGCGTTGCAGAGACAATCTCAGCAATTATTGCCCATTATTACGCAAGAATTAGTCGCACAACACTTTAGTGAGATAGTACACCAGCGGATTGCTCAGCAAAGCACAGAACAAACACAAGATGAGCATGCGCAGGTTGTCAAAACACAAGATATTAAAACGCAAAACATCGACAATACTTACTTCCAAGGTCTAACACGTGCCCGACATCCACAGTTTGGTCAAGTCATAATTAAATGGCAGTTGAGTGCTGACGCTTACCCTATCTCTCCCGATTTAACTCACGAAGCAGAGGTTTTAGCTGCTGTAAATGCTTTATCAAGAATCAAAAATAATGCAATCGCACCGCTACTATTGGCGCATCATTGCGTAAACGTTCAGATACTAGAACAGCCTTGCAAGCTGGTAATATTAGTCATACCTTATTACCCTAATGGTAGCTTAGTGAGTCAGCTGACTGCTTCAAAACATCCGTCATTGACAGCGTCACAAAAACATCATTTCATCATGCAGTCTGCCTGTTTAATAGCCAATTTGCATCAGGCTGGCTGGCTACATAATGATATTAAACCTAGCAATATTTTGCTAGATTCTTCTTTCGATGATGCCTTGCTAGATAGTGCGGATACTAGCAGCACAATGCCTAATTTATTATTGACTGATTTTGCCTTGGCTGAGAGGCTTAATGAGCTAAAAGAGGCAAGCCATGCTGGTACACCCGCATATCTCGCATCTGAGCGCTGGCAAGGTCAGGGTACAACGGTGCAAAGTGATATCTACGCATTTGGGATAACGATGTATGAAATATTGGCGGGCAGGCGACCATTTCAGGTCAGCGCCAACAGCAATGACAAATTAAAAGCATGGGCGATTCAGCATTGCCAGCAACCTATTCCAAAGTTGTCATCAGAATATAGTCGTTATCAATGTATGGTCGATAAGGCATTGGCGAAGCGGGTAGAGAGACGGTATCGGAATATGGAAGAGGTACTGATAGATTTAACATTATTAAACAATCGCTAAGTTTATTATTTGATTGTCAAAAAGTGATTGTTTGTAGTATTCACATGTTACCCAGTCGTTGTTTTTTATGTTTGAATGGATATTCAGACTCATTTTAAGCGAAGTCGCTATAAGCTAATTTGGGTTTCCGTATTTCATTACAATATTTTATTACAATACAGTGAGAATATCATGGCTAAAGTACTTATCATTACCGGTGATTTTGTTGAAGACTATGAAAACATGGTGCCGTTCCAAGCGCTACTAGCGATGGGGCATGAGGTTGATGCGGTCTGCCCAGATAAAGTGGCAGGTGATAGCATCGCTACCTCAATACACGACTTTGAAGGTGACCAAACTTATACCGAAAAACGCGGTCATAACTTTGTCCTTAATGCGTCTTTTGACGATATTAATGTCGCAGATTATGATGCGTTGTATTTACCAGGTGGACGTGCGCCAGAATACTTGCGTTTGAATGCTAAGGTCATTGCAATGATTCAGCATTTCGCAAATACTGATAAACCGATTGCATCGGTTTGCCATGGTCCACAAATGCTAACGGCTGCTGGCGTATTAAAGGGTAAAAAAGTATCTGCTTATCCTGCGTGTCAGCCAGAAATAGAAATGGCTGGCGCTGAGTATGTCAAGTTACCTATGGATGGCGCTATTACAGATGGCCAACTGGTAACGGCGCCTGCATGGCCTGCCCACCCAGCTATGCTGAAGCAGTTTGTTGCCTTACTATAAGCTTTAATTAGGGTCTGTTGAACATTTTAATATCAAAAAGACCCTAGTATCGAGAGAGGATATTATATGTGCCAACTTTTCATCAGGGCTGATGACAGCTTGTGGCGCTCTAAAACCAAATCACTTCGAATTCAGGGCGTTGTCACCTCAATTCGTTTAGAAGTGTTTTTTTGGGATATATTAGAAGAGTTGTCATTTCGGGATCATATGGCGGTTAATCAGCTGATTACTAAGCTATACCTTGAATCTCTCGATGCTGATCATGATATTGGCAATTTCACCTCTTTTTTGAGAGTTTGCTGTTCTCGCTATTTATCCTTAATAGCCGATGGCGATCTTTCTCGCGAAACAGAATTACCTTTAGAAAAAGTCGATGCAAAAAATATCATTGAACGTGAAACCCTGCGTAAAAAACAACGTAGTGCCTTATTCAATGACAATGAGAAAAATCCATCTGTTCATTAGAACATCCCCTAGTTATGCCTATAGCAAGTGTATGAAAGCATTGATGCAGCGGGTAGAGAGGCGCTATCAGAGTATGGATGAGGTGTTGAAGGACTTAGAAAGGTCATAAAAGCAGATTAATACATCTGGCGAGTTATTTTATAGTTTTAATGCCAAATTTTAGACGTAAAAAAACCTGCTAAAAGCAGGATTTGATATTTGGTCTAAGATGTACTATCCGAAAATGGTGGGGCTGGAGAGACTCGAACTCTCACACCTTGCGGCGCCAGAACCTAAATCTGGTGCGTCTACCAATTCCGCCACAGCCCCATTTTCCGTTACTCTATCATTATTAGCGTTTAAACTCAAACACAATATAGACAGTTAACTGATTCGGTAGTGCGTCTCAGTGGTTGGCTATTATATAGAGTTTGAATAGTTTGGCAACCCCTATTTGCAATTATTTTTAATTAATTTACGTTTATTTTCGATTTTTATTTTAAGTAATTGATATTAATAAATATTTAATTTAGAGAATTGCTACTCTATTTGCTCTTTAGATAGTATCGTTTGGGAAGATAGGTCTAACTGCTGCAACTTACGGGTGAGCGTATTACGTCCCCAGCCAAGTAAGCTGGCGGCTTCTATCTTTTTGCCGCCGCTATGATTCAGTGCTGCCGTTAATAAGACGCGTTCAAATTCAGGCATTGCTGTCTGTAAAATGTCTGTTTTGCCGCTGTCTAAAGACTGCTGTGCCCAATCAGCCAATGCTTGTTGCCAATTTTGACCAATAGCAAGCTGAATCGTCTTAGCATCGGTGTTTATATTATCAGGATTTATACTATCACTGTTTGGCCATTGGGGACTTTGCGTCGAGGCTTGAGATGACAAGCTGTGGTCTGGTTGATGCCATGCTGCATCGGACGGAACATTCTCAAGCAGTTCAGGTGGTAAATCGGTGGCCATGACGGTATCACCAGTCGCCATGACCGTCAGCCACAAGCAGACGTTTTCTAGTTGACGGACATTACCGCGCCAGCCAAACGTTTGCATCAGTTGTAACGCAGCAGGATGTAAGTACTTGGGCGTCGTGTTCATCTGCTCAGCCGCACATTGCATGAAATAGGTGGCCAATGCAGGAATGTCTTCAGGGCGTGTGCGTAGCGGTGGTAGTGGCAGACGTATGACGTTAAGACGATAAAATAAATCCTCACGGAAACGATTCTGCTTCACCAATTCTTCTAGGTTTTGATGGGTGGCCGCAATGATGCGGACGTCTACTTTAATGGGCTGCTGACCACCGACGCGATAAAACTCCCCATTGGCCAGTACCCGAAGCAGTCGCGTCTGCGTGCTAAATGGCATATCGCCAATCTCATCTAAAAATAACGTGCCGCCGTCAGCCTGTTCAAAGCGGCCCTGGCGAGTGGTGGTTGCACCAGTGAACGCGCCTTTTTCGTGACCAAATAGCTCAGACTCAATCAGATCGTGGGGTATCGCTGCCATATTAAGGGCGATAAAGGGTTGCTGTTTACGGGGAGAATGCTGGTGCAAGGCGCTGGCAACCAGCTCTTTACCTGTACCAGACTCTCCCGTAATTAGCACCGAAATAGGCGATTGTGCCAGTCTACCAATGGCGCGAAACACCGTTTGCATGGCAGGTGATTGACCGATGATGCCACTAGGGTTTTTATTGCTTTTGGCATCGGTGGGCGTTCCGGTGTTGCTTTTGAGGTTCTTAGCAGGGCTGTTAGTAGGATTTCTAGCAAGAGAGTTATCAAGTGTCGTCTTAGGTTTTGCTTGTGTGGTTTTATGAGGCATTGCCTGAATGTCGGCAGGCACGTTGGCACTTTCTTGGATATTTGTCCCACTTGAATAATGGCTGCTGTCAATATTTGATGACTCGATGTTCGGCTGATAGTTGATCGCTTTATAAATCGTTGCGACCGCATCGTCCAAATCAAACGGCTTGGGCAAGTACTCAAATGCACCAGTTTGATAGCTATTAATCGCAGAGGTGAGATCCGAATGCGCTGTCATGATGACGATGGGCATGTCAGGGAAGTGCTGATGTACCCAATCACTAAAGGACAAACCATCCATCATTGGCATGCGAATATCGGTCAATATCACATCTGGTAGCTGGGCAACTAATTCTGGCTGCTTTAAGACATCATTGAGACGGGTCCACGCCGCTTGTGCTTGGGTAAAGCTGATAACGGTCAGTCCGGCATCCTCAAAGGTATCAGCCAATACCATACGTAATGCGGAATCGTCATCGATCAACCATAACGTTGCAGGTTGGTCACTTGGCATGTTATTTACAGTTACCATTGCGGGCTGAGCATTGCTTTTAGGTGTTTGGTTGTCGCTGTATTGAGTCATGTATCGGGCCTAATGAGCAATTATTTATGATAAGTTTGGGATGAGTTGTCTTATAATTTAGCAGCTTTATGCACAGATGTCGTTTATGTTTCGGCTAAAGGTTGATTAAAAGGCAGATATAACGTAAATCGAGTCTGCTTATCCTGTGATGATCCTGTCGAGCTGACATCGATCATACCATGATGATGGCTGATGATATCTTGGACGATAGACAACCCAAGACCCGTGCCTGCAGCACGGCTGGTCACCATCGGAAAAAATATCTGTCCAATGAGCGCCGGATCAATCCCTGAACCATTATCCGTGATGGTGATTTGCATCACTTGCTTGTGCTGCTGTCCTACAATTGTATGCTGAAAAGCAACGCGCGTCTGAATGTGTAGGGTTGGCTGGTAATCAGAGTCTCTGTCGGTTTGCACTGCAGCTGTTTGTGATTCTTTAGAATTAGAGATTTTGTTCTGTTGCAGCGTTTGCTCAAACTCAGTCATGGACTCACAGGCGTTATTGATTAAGTTTAAAAAAACTTGAATCAGCTGGTCTTTGTCAGCGGATAGCTCTGGCAACGACAAATCATAATCTCGCTGTAGCACTACTTGCGGATATTGATTCATGACCAGTGTCAACACATGCTCTAGCGGCTCATGGACGTTTAGCGTCTGCCAGTTTGGCAATTGATTGGAGCCCAGCAGTTGTCCGATAAGATGCGTCAAGCGATCCGTCTCTGAGATGATGATATCGGTATAGTTACGCAGCTTTTGATTCATCTTTTGCAAGCCATCACTGGTGTCAGCGCTAGGAGTTGATATCGTGCTGATGGTGGTAGGGTATTGATTGATAGTAGAAGCATCACTGAATTTGATAAATTGCCGCTGCAATAACTGCGCCGCCCCGCGAATACCAGCCAGTGGGTTTTTTATTTCGTGTGCCACTGAGCGTAGCATATGGCGAGCAACAGTATACTGCTGCTGTTGACGCTGCTCATCTGATATACGGCTTTGACGATCTTTGCCCCACATCTCAATGATGAAATAGGGCTGCTGCTCATACACAACTGGTGTCACGCTATAGTCGACCGATAGCGACAAATTACTATTTAATGGCGTTGCAATGATGTGATCGTGATCAATAAAAGGCTGCTGGTAGTTTTGCGCTTGTGCAAACCGTTCTGTCAGCGAATAGGGTCGCTCCTCAAGCGGCGCATGCTCAGTCTCAAGTAAGGTACTGGCTTTTGGTACCAATTCATCAGGTGCCAATAAGGTCAAAATAGACTGGTTAATCAGTCGGCCGCTACTAATGGCCAGCAGTTGCTCAGCTTGGGCGTTTAAGCGGGTGATCGATAGCTCATCATTCACCCACAAGATAGCGGTAAATAAATGCTGTGAGATAAATGCTAAATCAGGGGTTGTTTTGGTGGTAATAAAATCAGCCGTCATGGATAGTGCCCAAAAAAGTGAGGATGCTTAATATAATATTTAACCATAAATCAAGACTATAGAGCGGCAAAACTGGTGATTTTTGCAAAAAAAACGTACAATGCGCTCAGCCAATTTATCTCTAGCAAGGTCAGCCATGTCCAAAACTTCTACCGAGTCAGTGAACACGACAACGACAGCCGCTCTATCAGCCACACAAAACGCTGCGACAGAAACCGTCACTATCTTTAATCCTGCCGCGCCTAGCGTAGTACAAGAGCAGAGCCAGACAGATACCAGCCAACCTTATCACCATAAAGCCAACCACAATCAAAATCGTAGTATCGCACAAAGTAGTGATGTTACGACCGCCAATGCGACTGCCACTATGCCAGTCAGTGCGGCGCCAAAGATTGGTTTTGTGTCATTGGGTTGCCCAAAAGCACTGGTGGATAGTGAGCGTATCATCACTGAGCTGAGCCGCGATGGTTATCAAGTCGCCAGTGATTATGAAGGTGCCGATTTGGTCGTGGTCAATACGTGCGGCTTTATCGAGTCAGCAGTACAAGAGTCGCTCGATGCCATCGGCGAGGCCATCAGCAAAAATGGTAAAGTGATTGTCACAGGTTGTTTGGGCAAAGAAGCGGACAAAATCCGTGCAATGCATCCGGCAGTACTCGCAGTGACTGGCGCGCATGCCTATGACGAAGTCATTACGGCCGTCGCGCAGCATGTGCCCAAACCAAATCGTAGTAAAGATGCCAATTACGACCCAAAGATAGATTTGATCAATGAGGCGGGTATTAAGCTTACGCCAAGTCATTATGCCTATCTAAAAATATCAGAAGGCTGTAATCATCGTTGCACGTTCTGCATTATTCCAAGCTTACGTGGTGATTTAGACTCGCGTCCAATTGATAATGTGATGAATGAAGCGTTGGCACTCAAAAACGCTGGCGTGAAAGAGCTGCTCATCATCTCGCAAGATACCTCAGCTTACGGGCTGGATCTGAAATATAAAACCAGTTTTTGGAATGGGATGCCGCTCAAGTCAAAATTTTATGACTTATGCCAAGCCTTGAACGGTCTGGGTATTTGGGTACGTCTGCACTATGTCTATCCATATCCACACGTAGACAAAGTCGTTGAGCTGATGGGTGAGAAGAAACTCTTGCCTTATTTAGACATTCCGTTTCAGCATGCCAGCCATCGTATCTTAAAAGCGATGAAACGCCCTGCGCACAGTGAAAACACTTTAGAGCGTATCAAAGCATGGCGTGCTATCTGCCCTGATATCGTGATTCGTTCGACCTTTGTGGTCGGCTTCCCTGGTGAGACCGAAGAAGATTTTCAGTGCTTGCTTGATTGGTTGACAGAGGCTCGTCTTGATCGCGTGGGTGCCTTTACCTATTCAGAAGTTGAAGGCGCTGTTGCCAATGCCTTGCCCGACCATGTACCTGAAGACGTTAAGCAATCTCGCTACGAGCGCTTGATGACGCTTCAGCAAGACATCTCCGCACAAAAACTGCAAGAAAAAGTCGGCAAAACCCTCATGGTATTGGTCGATGAGATTGATAGAGAAGAAGGTATCGCCATTTGCCGTAGCTATGCGGATGCGCCTGAAATCGATGGCCATGTCTATGTCGATGACATTACCGATCAGGTCAAAGTGGGTCAGTTTTTGACTGTGACGATTGATGATGCTAGCGAATATGATTTGTTCGGTAGTTATCAGAGGTAGAATACCTGTGTGACAGACACGCAAAAATTGCCCAATGGCGGGCAGTTTTTGCTACAATTAGCGCAATTTAGCCTTTTTAATACGTATGCCTATATAGGCGGCGTTGTGGGCAAACTCGATTTGTATTTTACCGATAATGTTCTTTATAATTCAATGATAAAAGGTGACCTCATGTCTGACAAAAACCCGCGTTACGCTCGTATCTTGCTAAAACTCTCAGGCGAAGCCTTGGCTGGTAGCAAAGACATGGGTATTGATACCGAAGTGCTCGACAAAATGAGCTTGTCTATCGCTCATTTACGTGGATTGGGTGTCCAAGTGGGTATCGTGGTCGGCGGTGGTAACTTATATCGCGGTGCCCAATTACAAAAAGAAGGTTTGGTCGGCCGTGTGACTGGTGACCAAATGGGTATGCTTGCGACTGTGATGAACGGTTTGGCCATGCGTGATGCGCTTGAGCGCCGCAATATCAAAACACGCCTGATGTCAGCCTTGCCAATCGGTGAAGTGACTGAGAGCTATAGCAGTCGTAATGCGATTCGTTATCTCAAAAACGGTGAGGTTTGTATCTTTGTCGCAGGCACGGGCAATCCATTCTTTACTACGGATACCGCTGCTTGTTTGCGTGGTATTGAGATTGAAGCTGGCTTGATCCTAAAAGCGACCAAAGTAGATGGCGTTTATGACAAAGACCCAAGTCTGCATTCTGACGCGGTCAAGTATGACGGCCTGACCTTTGATGAAGTGTTAGAGCAAAAACTTGGCGTGATGGATTTGACGGCTATTGCGTTATGCCGTGAGCATAACGTACCGCTACAAGTGTTTGATATGACCAAACCCAATGCCCTATTGAATGTCATCATGGGCGAAAATGAAGGCACCCGTGTTTTTCATTAATCAGACAGCACACAGATAAATAAAGAGCAATCATTGGTCAATAGCCAGTTGCTTAGACAATTAAAACCTTACATAGTTAACAATAAAGAATTTATCGATAGCGATAAATAAGGACACACAATGATCAAAGAGATTAAGCAAGACGGCGAATCACGCATGCAAAAAACGTTGGAAGCGCTTGAAAGCACTTTTAGCAAAGTTCGTACAGGTCGTGCCCACCCAGGTATGCTGTCAGGTGTGATGGTCAACTACTACGGTTCTGATACGGCACTTAACCAAGTAGCCAGTGTCAACGTTGAAGACTCACGCACATTATTGGTTCAGCCATTTGACCGTACGATGGTACAAGCCATTGATAAAGCGATTCGCGAAGCAGATTTGGGTCTAAACCCAATGACCGCTGATGTGATTCGTGTACCAATGCCAGCATTGACAGAAGAAACACGCCGCGATATGCAAAAACTTGCGCGCAGTGAAGCAGAGAGCAGCCGAGTCTCTATCCGTAATATTCGCCGCGACATGATGAACGACATCAAAGACTTGGCAAAAGAGAAAGAGATATCAGAAGATGACGAGCGCCGCGCGAGTGATGATATCCAAAAAATCACTGACAAATATATCGAAACCATCGATAGCCGCTTGAGCAAAAAAGAAACTGATTTGATGGCCGTTTAAGACGGGCTATTGTGGTTTATCACAATAACTGGTTAAGCGTCACCCTTAATAGTAGACAGCCAATACTTCATTGCTATTGGCTTTTTACTATTATATGCACTATATTTTACCTGCCATAACATATCGATTTTCAGATTTTAATTATGGTAAGTTTGTGAATTGCCCATATCGCACTTTTTAATCGCTGCTATGCACGTTATTATTATTCTACCTTAACAATAAGCACTCTCGCCTATGTCTACCTCAGCCGCTTTGGCTCCTGCTATTATTCCTCGTCATATCGCCATCATTATGGATGGTAACAACCGCTATGGTAAAGCCAATGACTTGGGTAAAGGCCAAGGGCATGTGGCTGGCAAAGACGCGTTAGATCCCATCGTTGAGTACTGTGTTGATACAGGTATAGAGGTGCTGACCGTATTTGCTTTTTCTAGTGAAAACTGGCAACGTCCACCCAGTGAGGTGGCGTTACTCATGCAGCTATTGGCCTCAACCATCCATGATCAAATGCCTCGGATGAACGAGTATCGCATTCGCCTGCGTTTTATTGGCGACCGCAGTCAACTCAGTCATGACTTGCAAGTTTTGATGGCAGATGCTGAAGAAAAAACCGCAGCGTTTGAGGCCATGACCATGGTGATTGCGATCAGTTATGGCGGACAGTGGGATATTGCGCATGCTGCCAAGCGGTTAGCGCAGCAAGTGCAAGCGGGGACGCTAAACGCCGAAGATATCAACAAAGAGATGCTAGGTGAGCACGTGCAACTGGCAGACACGCCAGCGGTAGATATGCTGATACGGACTGGCGGTGAGTATCGGTTGTCCAATTTTTTATTGTGGCAGTCGGCTTACGCTGAACTCTTTTTTACTCCGACACTATGGCCAAACTTTGCAGCAGAAGAGCTGGCGACGATGGTGACAGAGTTTGCCCAGCGTCAACGCCGCTTTGGCAAAACCAGTGAGCAGATAGTCATCGAACAACAGCAATAGTAAAATATTCGTCTTCAAGACGATATCATTTATATGCAGGCGGTGATGAATACTGCTTGCTTGTGATGTGATAAACCGTTTTAATTGGTGTCAATCGCTATCAGTAAGCCATGGTTGATTGGCTGTTATACTGCATTTTTGACCCTATGTTATTCATTATTATAAGGCTCGATAAGTATGTGGCAACGAATTAAGACGGCTATTGTTCTCGTTATTATCGTTGGTATTGCAATGTTTGCGAGCCAAACCCCTATTTTATTTGCACCTCTATTGGCCGTTGGCGTGATTATCGCCGCGCACGAGTGGGCCAAATTAATGCCCAAATGGCGTCAGCCTGTAGTGTTCGTGCTAATGGTTTTAGTGATAACCCTCATATCGCTGATGTTTAAGGTGACTTGGCTGTTTTGGTGGGTGGCTTCACTCGTTATATGGCTGATGGCGCTGTCTTGGGTCAGGGTCTTCCCGACACAGACGAGATGGTATGGTAAGCAGCTGGCTCTGATGGGTGTGGTTATCTTGACCGCGTCAATCACCGCGATGTTTTACCTGTGGCAGCTATCGGCATGGTGGCTACTCTATGTCTTCTTATTGGTCTGGTGTGCAGACAGTGGTGCTTATTTTGTCGGTCGTAAGCTTGGTCGCCGAAAGATGGCACCCAATGTCTCACCCAATAAGAGCATGGAAGGATTGGCAGGTGGTCTTGTCACAGGTCTACTAGTCGTGATTGCGATTAGTGTCTTTAAGCTGCAATTGACAGGTGTGCCACTCATTGCATTTGTCACATTATCAGCGATAACGATTTTGGCTTCTGTACTGGGTGATCTGTTTGAGTCGATGCTCAAACGCCGCGCTGATGTAAAAGACTCTGGCACGATTTTGCCAGGTCATGGCGGCATACTGGATCGTATTGATTCGCTATTATCAGCAACACCGATCTTTGCACTGGGTTTTTGGGCGATACAACAGTTTGGCCTAATCGTGGTATAGCGCGATAGGGTAGCGGTCGCTTGCTATTTCATAAGTTGCCTCTCAATCTGTATCGCTACTCACTAAATTTTTTGATGTTTATCACACCGTATTTATTTTCTTCTTTTATTTATAAGTATCATAGGCACCACTGGTTATGACGCAACGCATCGCCGTACTAGGCGCGACAGGCTCGATTGGTGATAGCACGTTAGCTATCTTAGCGGCACAGTCGCACCAGTATGAAGTATATGCTTTATCAGGCCATCACCGTTTGGACAAATTATTTGCGCTTTGTCAGCAGTTTTTGCCCAAGCGCGTAAGCGTGCCGACAGCAGCGGTCGATGATTTTGCTAAGCGTCTCAGTAGCGCAGGTCTTGATATCGACGTGGTAGGCGGCGAGCAAGGGCTGATAGAGATTGCGACCGACTCTCAAACCGATACGGTGGTTGCGGCTATCGTAGGCGCAGCAGGCTTGCCTTCTACTTTAGCGGCTGCACGTGCAGGCAAGCGTATTCTGCTCGCCAATAAAGAAGCCTTGGTGATGGCAGGGAAGGTCATGATTGATGCGGTCAAAACGCATCATGCTACCTTGCTGCCACTCGATTCAGAGCACAATGCTATTTTTCAATGTCTGCCATCCGCTATTCAGCAAGACAACACCCAAATCCACCAGTCAGAACATGGTGTACGAAAGCTGTGGTTGACGGCGTCAGGTGGTCCATTTTTACAACAGTCTTTTGCTCAAATGCAACAGGCAAGTGTGGCAGAGGCGGTCAAACATCCCAACTGGTCAATGGGTCAAAAGATATCCGTCGACTCGGCGACGATGATGAATAAGGGGCTTGAGCTGATCGAAGCCTGTCATTTATTTGATTTGCCCGAAGACAAAATAAATGTGGTCATTCATCCGCAAAGTATCATTCACTCAATGGTAGAATACAGCGATGGCAGCTTTTTAGCGCAGCTTGGCAGCCCAGATATGAAAACACCCATTGCACATGCGCTTGCCTACCCAAACCGTATCGACAGTGGCTCGCAGCCGCTAGACTTATATGCGCTCAGTGGTTTGGAGTTTATCGAACCTGATCTACAAAAATTTGCCTGTCTGCGTTTGGCTCGTCAAGCCATGCAAGCAGGGACGCAGGCGACTATTGTCTTAAATGCAGCCAATGAGGTCGCAGTGGCCGCATTTTTAAATGGACAAGTTCGCTTAACTGACATTGCAAATATCAATGAGCAAGCCTTAACTGATATACAGCTGCCACCACTAAGCGCGGCGGCTGATATAGAAGACATATTAGCCATTGATCAGATTGCGCGTCATCTTACTGACAAGTTAGTGATGAAGTTAGTGCAATGATAGCCAAATCATAATACGAGTCTTTATTTGAAAAACGACTATAGTCAGTTCAATATAATTTCGATACAAGGAAACCGAGTGCAAGTTATACATTAGTATGCTTAGCGAGGATGACGATGTAACGGATTTATATAGACTTGACTATAGTCAAAAGACGATGTTCAGCATGCTTAAATACAGCTATTAATAAAGATGCTAAGAGACAATACTGAGAAACAATCATGACGTTTTTATTAACGATTCTTGCGGCCATATTTGTCTTAGGGCCACTCATTGCCTTACATGAATGGGGTCATTACATCGTAGCGAGGCTTTGCGGTGTCAAGGTGCTGACGTATTCTATCGGTTTTGGCCCAAAACTATTTGGCTGGACGAGCAAAAAGAGTGGTATTGATTATCGCATCTCCGCGCTACCGCTTGGCGGCTATGTCAAGATGCTCGATGAGCGCGAAGGCGAGGTTGCCAAAGATGAGAAGCATCTGGCCTTTAATCATCAGCATCCGCTAAAAAAAATTGCGATTACCGCTGCTGGCCCTATCATGAATTTTATCATTGCTATCGCTTTGTTTTGGGTGTTGTTTATGACCCCATCTGAACAATTAGCAACCAAAATTGGCAGTGTATTACCAGGCACACCTGCGGCAATCGCACAACTGCCGGCTGGTGATAAAATCGTCGCTATCGACGGGCATGACGTTCAGACGTGGGAAGGGATCAACTATCGCCTCGCTGGGCGTATGGGTGAAACGGATAATGTCAGTATCACGCTGCAGTCGGATGCTCAAAGCAAGCCATCGACCAAAACCTATCAAGCACCTATAACCGACTTTATGCAGGGCGATGCACAGGGCAAAGATGCCTTGAGCAGTTTTGGGATGCTGCCGTGGCAACCTGATATTGCCCCGATTGTCGGCGACTTAACACCTGATGGTGCTGCTAGCCGCCAAGGTCTACAGGTTGGTGATCGTATCACGGCCATCAATGATGAAGCCATCAAAGACTGGATCAGTGCCACACGTATCATTCGTGATAACCCTGAGACGTTGCTGAATTTTACCGTATTGCGTGATGACAAAGTTGTGCAGTTAGCGATCATGCCTCAAGGTAAAAAAGACAATCTGGGCAATGATTATGGGCAAATCGGTGCGATGGTTGAGCAGTCAGAGATCGTCATTCCTGATGCCTATAAAACCACGGTAGCTTATGGCCCTGGTGAGTCACTGGTTAAGTCATTTGAAAAGACGGAACAGCTAGCCGTTATGACGGTCAGCTCGATGGGAAAAATGCTGTCAGGTATGATTGGTTTGGATAATTTGTCAGGTCCTATTACTATTGCCAAAGTGGCCAAACAGAGCTTTGATATCAGTTGGCAGATGGTCTTGTCTACGGCGGCTTTAATCAGTTTGAGTCTGGCGGTACTAAACCTGTTACCCATTCCAGTACTGGACGGTGGTCATATCGTTTATCACTTGATTGAGTTAATACGAGGTAAGCCACTCTCTGACGGGGTACAGATGGTGGGTCTTAACATCGGGCTAGTCTTACTGGCAGGTTTCATGGTGTTAGCAATTGGTAATGACATCAGCCGGCTGTTTTAGTCGATTTATCGATAGTATCTTTGATAAAGCACGATATACTAATGGTTTTACGACTGCTGGGCCTCAATTGTTGTTATGATACACGCAATACTTTGTGTCGCGGTCTCTGTACTAATCGTAATTTTTAGTTTATTTTGTGATGCATTTTATATAAAGTGTTCTGAGTCACCCACACATTGGTTACGACTTTGTGCGAAACGGGCTAGACAACATATACTTTTTACCTTAACTTAAGCAATTTTTTATTGACGGATAGTGTTTATGCGTACGCCTTTATTTATGAGCGCGGCTGGGTTGCCGTTAGTTGTAGCGATGATGAGTATGCCAGTTCATGCTGCAGAATTTGTAGTAACTGACATCGGTTTCAACGGCCTACAACGCCTAACCCCTGATAGCCTCTATCCGGTCTTACCTATTACGGTAGGAGATACGGTAAATGACAGTCGCTTAGCCGCCAGTATTAAGGCGCTATATGCTACTGAGAATTTTGCCGATATTCAAAGCCGTGTCGAAGGCGGTCAGCTAAGGTTTGATGTGGTTGAACGTCCGACCATTACTGAGGTCACTTTTGAGGGCAATAAGCTCATTCCAAAAGAGGGACTTGAGCAGGGACTGAAAAATGCGGGTCTTTCTGCTGGCGATGTACTAAAGCAGTCTACGCTACAAGGCGTGGCCAACGAATTGCAGCAGCAGTATATCAGTCAAGGGTATTACAACAGTAATATTGAAGTAGACCAAACCGTGCTTGATGGCAACCGTGTCAAGCTGGACGTACGCTTTATCGAAGGCAAGCCTTCTAAAGTGGTCGATATCAATATCATTGGTAACAAGCACTTTAGTGATGAAGAGATTAAAGACGTCTTTGCCGTAAAAGAATCGTCTTGGACACGCCTGCTATCAAAGTCTGATCGTTACGCTCAAGAAAAGCTGGCTGCCAGTCTAGAAAACCTAAAAGCCCTATATCAAAACGATGGCTATGTGCGCTTTTCAGTCGATAATGCGGTACTAAATATCAGTGAAGATAAAAGTAGTGTGTTTGTCGAAGTCAGTCTGACTGAAGGTGAGCAATATCAGTTTGGTGATGTAAACTTCTTGGGTAAACCAACGTTTGATACCAATGAGCTAAAAGAGCTGGTAACGTTTGACCCTAATGAAAAATATTCACAAGCCAAACTAGATGCCACGACAGCAGCGCTCAAAAGTCGCTATGGTAATGAGGGTTATTACTTAGCCCAAGTAAGACCAGTACCTCGTATCAATGACGAGACCAAAATGGTCGATATTGATTACTATATTGATCCGGCGCGTCCCATCTATGTTCGCCGTATTAACTTTACGGGCAATATTAAAACTCAAGACGAAGTATTACGCCGTGAGATGCGTCAGTTAGAAGGATCACTTGCCTCAAGTGAAAAAATCCAATTGTCACGCACGCGCTTAATGCGTACAGGCTTCTTTAAAGCCGTCAATGTCGATGTGAAGCCAGTTCCTAACCAGCCAGATCAAGTTGATGTGAGCTATACAGTAGAAGAGCAGCCATCTGGCAGCTCGACCATTGCAGCGGGTTATTCACAGAGTGGCGGTGTGACCTTTCAGTTGGATCTGACTCAGAATAACTTTATGGGTACCGGTAACCGTGTCAAAGCGGCGTTATCACGTTCAGAAACGCGTGATTCTTATAGTTTGGGCTATACCGATCCGTACTTTACAGAAAACGGTGTCTCGCAAGGTCTGAGCGGATACTATCGCAAAACCAAATATGATGATGATAACGTCAGTAATTATGTGACTGACTCATATGGTGCGACGCTTAATTACAGTTATCCTGTTGATGAAACCAAGCGTGTGAGTGCGGGTATCAATGTTGATAATACCAAAGTGCGTGGCGGTCGATACTTGGGAATCTCTAATGTTCAAGAGATTCTAGATGATGGTGGCACACAAACATTTGACGATGATACTGATGGCGTTTCGACATTTAAGAACGACTACCAAACCTATAACTTGTTACTTGGCTGGGACTACAGCACGTTAGACCGTCCAGTGTTCCCGACCAAAGGGATGAGTCACGCAGTTGACGCGACCATCGGTCTAGGTGATGCCAATTACCAAAAACTCGTCTATAGTGGTAACGTATACTACCCATTGTATAAAGGTACCGTCGCTCGTGGTTATACCAAGCTTGGCTATGGTAACGACTTGCCGTTCTACGAAAACTTTTATGCTGGAGGCTACGGCTCAGTACGTGGTTACGAGTCATCTACCCTAGGGCCTAAATCACAAGTCTATTATGACGCGGTCACTGATCCAGATAATCAAACCTTTACCGCAGAAGAGGTCGGTGGTAACGCCCTAGCAACGTTCGGTGCTGAACTGATTTTGCCAATGCCATTTAAAGGTGATTGGGCAGATCAAGTACGTCCTGTATTGTTTGCTGAAGGTGGTCAGGTATTTGATACCTCTGACAAAGAAGATCGAACTTTCAACGACTCAGATGTGCCATTACTGACTCAAGACAATGACTTCCGCTATAGTGCGGGTGCGGGTATCACTTGGTATACGCCAATTGGGCCGATATCACTTAGCTATGCCGTACCTTTCGGGGATAAAGAAGGTGATGAGACTGAAAAAGTCCAATTCCAGATTGGTAATACATTCTAAGAAGTCATCCTTGATTCACGCTGTTTGATTCGGTTCATTTACGGGCTCAAACAAAAGATCATCACGTCTAGTAGGTCGTCAAAACACATGGTTATTTTGACGACCGTTTCATTTATAACCCTACTTTATTAATAATAATTATGATAACGATTGAGCAGCTTATCACTCGAATTGAGCAGCGTCAGCCTGTTGTAAACAAGGCTGAAATATATGCTGAGCAATTGTGTCAACCATTCACTAGCGTCGGTAGCCTGACGACTGCTGATCAAAAGCAACTCAGCTTTTTGGCAGACCCGCACTACATCACTAGTTTGGCCAGTAGTCAGGCAGGTGCTGTATTAGTCACGCAACAATATCGTGACCAAGTACCTGTTAATTCAATCGCTTTAGTCGTTGCCAGCCCTTATTTGGCATATGCTGCTGCCAGTCAGTTGTTTGCCCGTGAGTCACGGTCTGAAGGCATTCACCCAAGCGCTGTGATTGCTGATAGCGCAGTCATTGGTGAGCAGGTCAGTATTGGGCCTTTTTGCGTAATTGGTGACAATGTGCAAGTGGGCGCTCGTAGTTCACTCGCAGCTCACGTGGTCATCGAGGCTAATACCAGTATTGGTACGGATTGTGTGATTAAGTCGCAAGTGGTTATCGGGCACGACTGCAGTATTGGCAGTCATGTGAGGCTGCATGCGGGCGTCAGTATCGGTTCTGAAGGATTTGGGTTTGCACCTACTAAAGATCCTAGCACCACAGGCTGGGAGCGTATTGCTCAGTTAGGCCGTGTGATCATCGGTGATCATGTTCGAATCGGTAGTCAGAGCTGCGTTGATCGTGGCGCTATTGACGATACGGTCATCGGCAACCATGTTATTATTGATAATCTGGTACAAGTGGCACATAACGTACGTATCGGTGATGGTACTGCTATCGCTGCTCAAACGGGTATTGCAGGTAGTACTACTATTGGCAAACGCTGTATCATCGGCGGTGCAGTCGGTATTACAGGACACATCAATATCACCGATGATGTGACTTTGTCTGGTATGACCATGGCCACCAAATCCATAAAAACCGCTGGATCATATTCCTCTGGCACTGCTGCAATGCCCACTGCCAATTGGCGACGTGCGGCTGTACGCTTTCGCCAGCTTGGCAATAACTGATTGCCATATAACCCAATAAAAAACTTAAGATACAGCAAGGAAGCATCCTTATGAACAGCAATAACATAGATACCCCAACTGACGAAGACATTAAAAGCTTGGCTGAGCAAGGTCTGACGCTGCCATTAACTTACCACACTATTAAGCACTATCTGCCGCATCGCTATCCTTTTATGCTGGTGGATAGAATTGTGTGTTGCACCCCTGGTGAGTGCATTACTGGTATCAAAAACGTGACGATTAATGAGGAATTCTTCAACGGTCATTTTCCTGACGAGCCAATCATGCCAGGCGTATTGATGGTAGAAGCCATGGCACAAGTATCAGGTGTGCTTGGGTTTATTAGTGCTGGATTAACCGCAGAAGATGGCTATTTGTATCTTTTTGCAGGGGTTGATAAAGTTCGCTTCAAGCGTCGTGTGATTCCGGGTGATCAGCTGATTATTCGTGCCAAAACAGTGATGCAGAGACATGGTATTTATAAGTTTGATTGTACTGTGCATGTCGAGGACGAGCTGGCCGCTAGTGCTCAAGTTATGATTGCACGTCAAGAGCAGCAAAAGGTCAAAGACGCGAAAGAGGCTTAATTTTTTAGTAAGCCAAAGTGCATGCAAACTTATATTAGATCGACTACTACAACTAGAATTAGCAGTTATATTTGACAACGCAGCTTATTATTAGCCTCATGGTTAGGCTAGATGGGTTGTGTTTTGCTTACTATTTACTCGTATTAAATGATACAAGGGTCCACACTATGAGTCAGATTCATCCCACAGCACTCATCTCCCCATCTGCGCAGATTGATGAGACTGCTATTATTGGTCCTTATTGTATCGTTGGTGACGAGGTGTCAATTGGTGCACATACGGTGTTACATCGTCATGTGGTCGTGACTAAGCTGACTCGTATCGGTGAGCACAATCAAATTTATCAATTTGCCAGCATTGGTGAAGATCCTCAGGATCTAAAGTATGCGGGTGAGCGTACTTGGCTTGAGATTGGCGATCATAATACGATTCGTGAAGCATGCAGCTTACATCGTGGCACTGCTCAAGATGGCGAGCTAACCAAAATTGGCAGTCACAACTTACTGATGGTCAATACGCATGTGGCACATGACTGCGTGATTGGCGATCACAATGTACTGGCCAATAATGTCGGTGTGGCAGGGCATGTGACCATTGGTGATCATACGATTATCGGTGGTAACTCAGGTATTCATCAGTTTTGTACAGTAGATGACTATAGTTTGATTGGCGGTGCCAGTTTAATTCTAAAAGACGTTGCTGCATTTACGATGGTATCTGGCAATCCGGCAAAAGCGCATGGACTCAATATTGAAGGCATGCGCCGTAAAGGCTGGTCAAAAGAGACCATCAATTTTTTACGCGAAGCCTACCGCACAATTTTCAGATCGGGCTTGACGACCGTAAAAGCGCTTGAGGTTCTGAGTAATGAGATGCTGCCAAAAGAGCCAAAGATTCAGTTGCTCATTGACTCCTTACAGAAGAGTCGCCGCGGCGTAGTGCGCTAAACACCTATTTAGGTACTATAAAAGGTAAGCCAAGGTATTGCATTTCACACTTTTAATGTACCAGACTTTTACCAATGAGAGATGATATTGCTAAAGGCCATAACCAATTGTTATGGCCTTTTATGTTTATGAGCACTTGACTTTTTTAGTCGCTTAGCAGAAACTTCACAATTATATATTGTTAGACTCTAGTAACTTATTTTAACCAACCGCTAATCTGTAGTCTCTTTAAGTATCTGTCTTAGACTTTCAATGAGTTTGATAGCTTAAAGGGAATTACTATTGAATTTTAGGAGCGTCGCATGGCAGAGCAAAGGGAAAATTGGTCTAGTAGGACGGGGTTTATTATCGCCGCTGTCGGTTCAGCTGTAGGATTGGGTAATATATGGCGTTTTCCATATGTGGCTTATGATAATGGTGGTGGTGCATTTATGGTGCCATACCTGATCGCTTTATTCACGGCAGGTATTCCACTACTGTTTTTAGATTATATTATTGGGCATAAATATCGTTCAGCGCCGCCGCGCGCTTATAAAAAGATGGTGAAGTCTGCTCAGTTTATCGGATGGTGGCAGACTCTCGTCTCCTTTGTCATTGCCATTTACTATGCTGCCGTCATCGTTTGGGCAGGCAGTTATATGGTGTTCTCTTTTGGCCAGAAATGGGGAGAGGATACGACAACCTTCTTTGTCAGTGACTTTATCAAACACACAGGGGATCTAAACGCGGTATTTGTACCGCAGATGTTTATAGGTCTTATCCTTGTTTGGGCATTGGCGATGTTGATTATGTTTGGCGGTATCCGTAAGGGTGTTGAGCTTGCCAACAAAATCTGTATACCATTACTTATTGTACTGTTCGGTATCATGGTATTCAAAGCGCTGAGCTTACCAGGCGCTGCCGTTGGTTTGAACGCATTCTTTGAGCCAAATTGGGAAAAAATGAAAGATCCTAACGTTTGGCTTGCCGCTTATGGCCATGTGTTTTTCTCACTGTCAGTAGGTTTTGGTATCATGGTTACCTATGCCTCTTACCTTAAAAAGAACACAAACCTCACAGGTGCAGGCTTGGTTGTCGGTTTTGCCAACTCTTCTTTTGAGCTTATCGCAGGTATCGGTATCTTTGCTGCCATTGGTTTTATGGCAGTATCGACAGGCCAAGATGTCGCAGAAGTGGCCAGTGGTGGTGTTGGATTGGCGTTCTTTGTATTCCCAAAAATCATCTCTACGATGGGTGCCAGTGGTGATTTCGTTGGTTTCTTATTCTTCGGATCGTTAGTGGTTGCAGGTATCAGCTCTTTGATTAGTATTCTTGAAGTGCCTATTTCTGCCTTCCAAGATAAATTTGACTGGTCACGCAAGAAAGCCGTTACGGTAATTGGTGGTGTTTGTGCTGCTATATCTATTGTTGCCTTCTCTACCGGCAGCTCGCTGGTATTGGTCGATGTGATCGATCATTTCGCCAACAATATCGGTATCGTCGCTGGTGGTCTGCTGTCAATTGTCAGTGTCACTTGGTTTAACCGCCAAAAAATCCCAGGCCTACTTGATCATATCAACCGCATTTCTAGTGTCAAACTTGGCGGTGCTTGGGTATTCATGCTAACGGTTATTACACCGACTGTCCTTACGATTGCTTTGGGTCTAAAGCTGATCGATTTGGTTCGAGAGCCTTATGAGGGATATTCAACCTCTATCCTATTATTCTTTGGTTGGGGCGTTGTGGTATTCTTTGGATTGGGTGCATTTATTATGACTCGTATCAAAGGTCGATACGATGATGAGGATGACAAATCACGCTTACTTGATGATGCTCGCTAATCAGATTGAAATTTTAATAGGAACTTATTATGAGTACTTCAGCCATTATTTTTATGATTATTTCGATGCTGCTTATCTGGGGTGGTTTGATTGCCGCAATTTTGCATCTAAGAAAGCATCCTGACATTCCTATGAGTGAATTGCCAGATGATCATATTTATTAGTCTCTAATAGCTAATGAACGTGTGAATAAAAAAATGCCAGTCAGGTTTTCCTGACTGGCATTTTTGATTTTATATCTTAAAAAATATACATACAGCCATAGTTAGCGCAAGTTCAGCTCAGGTACCGTTTGACCACGCTTAGTATAGAACTCGACGACAAACTCATCAAATGTGTCTTGTTCAATGGCATCTCTCATGCCCTGCATCAAACGCTGGTAGTAACGCAAGTTATGAATAGTCGCCAACTGAGCACCTAGCATCTCTTTGCATTTATTAAGATGATAGAGGTAAGCTCGGCTGAAGTTCTGGCAAGTATAGCAATCACACTCAGGATCTAGTGAGCCTTCATCGTTACGATACTGGCTATTACGGATACGAACCACGCCAGCGTTGTCTGTATCGCCTGTGACAAAGTAGTGGCCGTTACGCGCGTTACGAGTGGGCATGACGCAATCAAACATATCGACACCGCGACGTACACCTTCAACCAAATCCTCAGGCTTACCAACGCCCATCAAATAGCGTGGCTTATCTGCCGGCATATCATCAGGAAGGTAATCTAGGACATCCATCATCTCATCTTTTGGCTCACCAACAGACAGACCACCAATAGCATAACCATCAAAGCCAATATTTAGCAGACCTTCGAGTGATTGCTGACGCAAATCAGGATACATGCTGCCTTGTACGATACCAAATAAGGCATTGGTGCTACCCAGTCTGTTGTGCTCATCTACGCAGCGCTGTCCCCAACGTAATGATAGCTCTAAAGACTTTTTGGCTTCGTCATGAGTGGCAGGATAAGGCGTACACTCATCAAACTGCATGACGATGTCTGAGTTTAAGCTGTACTGAATTTGCATCGATTTTTCTGGAGACAGAAATACCTTAGCACCGTCGATAGGAGATTTGAAGTCGACACCTTCTTCGGTGATTTTACGCATGGCACCCAGACTGAATACTTGGAAACCACCTGAATCAGTCAGGATAGGCTTGTCCCAATGCATGAACTTATGCAAGCCGCCAAACTTATCAATCACCTCGGTACCTGGACGTAACCATAGATGAAAGGTATTGCCCAAAATAATATCCGCACCGATGGCCTCGATATCACGTGGCAGCATACCCTTGACCGTACCATAAGTACCAACAGGCATAAAAGCAGGAGTTTGCACATCGCCATGATTGAGATGAACTGTACCACGGCGCGCACGCGTTTCGCCGATGGCTGTTTTATGTAAGACAAATTGCATATGATTATCGCTATTTACGCTATGAAAATGGCGATAATTATAGCATTGTTAGCGGTTTTTTTGGACATATAGTCAGAGAATCACTGAACTGCTACGGCGTTGCCCTCCCTAAATGTACTACTTGTACCATCTTCAGTCGGCTGCCTTGTACCCATTTTAGCGTTCTTTAGCTATAGATATTGGATGTCATCGATATACGCTCGATACACACTTTGTTCAATACCGCTTTGTCATAACCAAAAAATACAGATAGCACCCCAAAAGACACAGACAGCAAGTGGCGTCATTGATAAAGTACCACTTATACGGGTGAGGCAATCAGAGTCATCAGAATTATTTTAAGAAGCAGACGTATTTTAAGAAATTAGGGAAATAATATGAAAAAGACAGGTTATTTATTATTAATGGGCGGATTACTGTTGATATCAAAAGGGGCGATGGCTGCTGAGCCAGAAGAGCCAGAGTACACTTTATTGACGCAAACAGGCGACTTTGAGCTGCGTCGTTATGACGATCAGCTCGTGGCGCAAACGTGGGTGAGTGGTGATCAAGACGCCGCCAGTCGAGAAGGGTTCAAAGTGTTAGCGGATTATATCTTTGGTAATAATACAGCACCAACGGGCGGCAGTAGTAAAATTAGCATGACAGCGCCTGTCACGATGCAGTCTGAGGCCAGTGATGAATCACAAAAAATTGCGATGACAGCACCAGTAAGCATGCAGCAGGAGGATGGGAAGTGGCGCGTGCAATTCACTATGCCAAGTCAATATACGATGCAAACGTTACCAAAGCCCAATAATCCAAATGTTGAGATTATTGAAGTGCCTGCACAGACTTATGGTGTGATTAAATTCTCTTGGCTCGCAGGAGAGGACAAAGTAGCGGAAAAAACCGAAGCGTTGCAGACATGGATGCAAGACCAGAATCTGACGCCTACAGGCGAGCCTGAATTAGCACGTTATAACCCACCTTGGACGCTACCATTTTTGCGCCGCAATGAGGTAATGATTGCCTACGAGTCAAAATAGTAGCCGCAGCTCAAGGATATCATTTTTAATAAGTATGTTATTTATCTGCTTCAACGATTCATAGGTTTATAAAAATTAGCCCCATAAAAAAAGACAGCAATCGCTGTCTTTTTTGTATTCAAGGTTTTGGGTAGCTTGTCTAGTTTTTTTGCTCGCGGATGATATTTAGCATACGGCGTAATGGTTCAGCTGCGCCCCATAGGAGTTGATCACCGACAGTAAATGCACCTAGATACTCAGGACCCATATTGAGCTTACGCAGGCGACCTAACGCAACAGTCAAAGTACCAGTAACGGCCACTGGCGTTAAGCGGTTCATGGTGGCTTCTTTGTCATCTTCAACCAAATCCAACCACTCGTTGCCGCTATTTTTCAGCGCCGCTTCGATTTCTTCTAACGGAATGTCTTTTTTGAGCTTAATGGTTAAGCCTTGTGCATGACAGCGCATGGCACCAACGCGGACACACATACCGTCGATGGCAATCTTATCAGCTTCAGAATTACCAAGGATTTTGTTGGTCTCAACACCACCTTTCCATTCTTCTTTTGACTGTTTATTCTCTAGTTGAACATCAATATAAGGAATCAAACTACCTGCTAGTGGCACACCAAAGTACTGAGTAGGAAAGTCTGCTGAACGCTGAGTCTGAGCGATTTTTTTGTCGATCTCAAGAATCGCGCTAGCAGGGTCAGCCAACTCGTCTTTGACCGCATCATGCAATATGCCCATGCCGCTGATAAGCTCGCGCATGTTGTTGGCACCAGAGCCGCTAGCGGCTTGGTATGTCATGGCGCTGACCCATTCCACCCAGCCTCTATTAAACAATTCACCGATGGCCATTAGCATCAACGATACGGTACAGTTACCACCAATGAAGTCTTTTTTACCACTGACTAAGGCACTATCGATGACAGTACGATTGACAGGGTCAAGAATGATGATGCTATCATCTTTCATACGTAGTGTGCTTGCAGCGTCAATCCAATAACCACTCCAACCACCATCACGTAGAGGCTGATGCACTTTTGAGGTGTAATCACCACCTTGGCAGGTGATAATCACATCACAAGCAGCAAGTGCTTCAATATCATGAGCATCCTTTAGTTGACTGGTTTCAATACCCTCGAATGTGGGCGCATTGCCGCCAGCATTACTGGTTGAAAAAAATACAGGTGTGATGCCGTTGAAGTCGTTTTCTTCTTGCATACGTTGTATCAATACTGACCCGACCATACCGCGCCAGCCTACCAAGCCTACTGTTAAATTACTCATGAAATCCAATCCTATTTACAGTTATTTGTTGCATCGTCAACCAGTAACAATGCCGTGAATGGCCTAAAAAAGCAAGACGTTTTGGCCATTATTTGGTCGTTTTTCATGCACAATTAACTATGTTCACTATAACTTTAAGTTATTACTGTTAATTGGGATAGCGCTAGCATTGTAATTATTTATTGTCATTGCCATAGTATCGTTATTCACCAGTAGGCGAAAATTCTATGAAATGCTACAGTAACCTTCACTATCTATAATCAATAGCCAATCTTAGACAAAATATATAGATGACAGCACGAGACTGAGTATCATTTTTTGCTCCGCTGTTGTTTGTCTTTTAGCTCATGATGTCTGTCGTCATTGGCATTATTATCACTTTAACAAACGGTTAGTAACTACTATGGATCTCTCACTCTTCTATTACGGTATACAGTGGTTGGCAGGATTCATCGCATTTGTCACGATTTGGGGCTGGATACCACTTGATAACTGGTGGGTACGTGGCGTTGAGTTTCCACGTATTCAGATCATGGTGCTTGGCATCGTTGCGTGGATTGGTATGCTAGGGTTTTGGTCAGAGTGGCAGACCGGGCAGTGGGCGCTGTTTATTGTGCTTAGTATTACTTTGGCGTTTCAATTGAGAATGATACTGCCTTATACCAAATTATGGAAAAAAGAAGTTCAAAAAGCAAAGGACAAATCGGACAAGCAAGCACATCATATAAAAATCATGGTATCAAACGTCCTTACCCCTAATGATGACACACAAAAACTGGTGGCGTTGGTTGAGCAAAAACAGCCTGATATTTTGATTACTTTAGAAACTGATAAAAAGTGGGAGAAAGCTTTACATCAAATCGAGTCTGACTATCCTTATACGGTAAAAGTGCCGCTTGATAATCTGTATGGCATGCATCTCTATTCTAAGCTTGAGCTGATAGAGCCTGACATTAAGTATTTGATCATAGATGACATACCCTCCATTCATACGCAAATGCGTCTGCAAAGTGGTCGAGTGATTTGGTTGTATTGCTTGCATCCTATGCCGCCAAGTCCAACGGAAGCAGATAAATCAACCACTCGCGATGCTGAGCTACTGATGGTTGGTAAGCACATAAAAGAAAACGATCAAACGGCGATATTGGCAGGTGACTTAAATGATGTGGCATGGTCAAAAACCACTCGCCGTTTTCAGCGCATTTCTGGATTGCTAGATCCTCGTATTGGTCGACACTTTATCAATACCTTTCATGTCAAATACCCATTTCTACGCTGGGCATTGGATCATATTTTCCATAGTGCTTGTTTTACGGTAGTAGATATCAAGCGTATGCCATCGATAGGTTCCGATCATTTTCCTGTGATGACAACTTTGCAGTATGAGCCAGAAGAGGCCAGCCAACAAGAGGGTAATGCCCCTACTGCAGAAGCCAATGATATAAAAGAGACAGATCACAAAATACATGAGGGTAAAAAAGAAGGTAAAAAGGTTTCAGAAGAGCATCGGCAAGAGCAACGCCGTTTTGTTTAAGATAGGGTATGGCTCGTGCATTGGAAAAGCGTAAAACTTGCCACTGTCACGTAAGCATATGCTTACGCTAAATAAGGTTTTTAGCTTCTATTCCTACCAAATTGATTGACCTATAATAGCAACCATCAACACAAGGATACGTAAGGATACAGTGTTGAGATGGTACTAATAAAGCGCAGGTCAGCCCACTGTCTTATATTACTGTTCGCGACTTAGGATGAGTCGACAAGGAAGAAAGATAATAATAATAACGTGAAGTGTAAAAGCTCCGAACCAATCGCCCTAGGTTCGGAGCTTTTCTTTGTGCGTAAGTTTTAACTTATAAATAGCTGGTTTAGGCATGCTAGTGTTATATATATTTACCGCGTTATATACTTCGCAAAAAAGGGTACATGCATTTGCATATACCCTTTTATTATTTCAGCGACTCATTGGTTCTTAGCCAACTACTTGTACGTATGCACCGGCACGTAACTCTTGTAACCAGTCTTCTTTGGCTTGCGGCGCTAGACGTTGATACAACGCTTGACGCGCCATATTGCGACGGTACTGCTCGCTAACATCTTGTTGACGTGTCTCGTCTACTTTCAAAATATGCCAGCCAAACTGGGTTTTGAAGGGTGCAGAATAATCGCCAACCGTTGTGTTTTTCATCACGGTTTCAAATGGGCCGACCATATCTTCTTGGCTTACCCAATCAAGATCCCCACCGCGACCCGCTGACCCTGGATCATCTGAATAGGTCGATGCTAGAGCAGAAAACTCAGCACCATTACGCAGTTGCTCATATAAATCATTGATTTTTTGCTCAGCCAGTGCATCCGTCTGTAGTTCATCTACTTTGACCAAGATATGACGAGTATGCCACTGCGGTATCAGCATTTTATCGCTGGCTTTTTTGTCTGCAAGCTTGATGATGTCGATACCTTCTGGCGTCAATATAGGTTCGCTGACCGTGCCCACATCCAGTTTGGTGATTTGAGTTGATAGCTCTGTTGGTAGAGAAGCGGCTTTGTGAAAGCCCATATCGCCGCCTTGTAGCGGGATAGGATAGCTGCCTTGGCTCGCTGTAACGGCTGCGGCAACATCGACATTGGGTTCAAGCAAACGAGTACGCAATGCTTGTGCGACTTTTAGTGCTTCTTCACGCTGAGCTTCTGATAGGCGGCTATAGTCGTCTATATAAGGAACGCGCACATGGACTGTTTGATATTCGCTTTGGTTTAAGCGTTTTGCTTCAGGCGAGGCCAAAAAGGCATCAATGTCTTGCTCACTGATACGTACTCGACGTGTGATTTGACGCTGTTGTAATTCCTGAATAGCAGTATCTTCAATTAGCTTAGCACGTAGACCAGCATAACTGCCAGGCTGAGTGGCATCTAGACGTTGCTGCAATGCTGAGATACTACTGAGGCCTTCAGCTTTAGCAATCTGACCAAGTCGCTGATTGATGTCAGCATCGTCAGGTGATAAGCCGTTACGTTTGACCAGCGACAGCTGTAGCTCACGCAAAATAAGTGCATTTAGCACCTCAGTTTGCAGTTGTGCTGAGTTTGCAATCGGCTCTCCTGCGGCTTGGGCGCGAGCTTGGGTTTGTGCCACTGCATCGATTAATTCGCTCTTTAAAATAGCGTTGTCGTTGACCAAAGCAATGATACCATCGGTACTGTTGGCAGGTGTCAAACGGTTGACAGAGCTTTGTTCAGTAGTGGCCGATGCTTTAGCGACGGCAGGCTTTACCGTGGCCGCGTGAGCGCTTAGTGTCAGTGCAAGACTGGCACTCATAGATAGCAATACTGCTTGGCTGATCTGACCTAAAGAAAAAAATCTCATGAAGTTCCTCATCAATATCATTGTATCGGATAGTAGTCAATCAACTCGATCCAATACGCTTAAATAGTAAAATATTTGGCAGCGTTGCCCATCATACATAATAGGGATAGAAATAATGTATTACAAATACCGTTATAAGTAATGCTGTCTTAGTCTTTTCAAGCTTAGTCTTTCCAAGCTGTTTGTACAGGTTCAAACCCTAAAATCTTGTCAGAAAGTAATCTGGTCAAGCGACTACTACCGCTACCCAGACCATTCAATCTGATTTCTGCCATGATGGCTTGTGTGGGCTCGTCTTTGACATTTAGGTCATTATAGTAACGGCGACCATACACGGCAAAACCAAAGCAGCAGTCTTCATAATCGACACCGAACAGTGAATCAAGCATCTTGTTACGATTGTAATCATATTGACCTTGGGCCAATATTCGCCAGCTGTTATTGATGGGGAAGACAGCAGACGCAGTAAAGGCAGATAGCGGCAACTGATCTGTGTTTTCATCGCGCTGGCGTTTAACAAAGCCCACATTGAACAAGCTGTTGTCTGATGGCTGATAGCGCAGCTCAGTTGTCACATAATTCAAATCATAGCTGTTGGTCAGCGCGCCACTGACATCAATCCAAAAATTATTATAAGGTTGAGTGCTAGTATCCCATACCATTCCAGAAGAAGAAGAGGTAAAGACAGGCTGATCATCATCCAATGTTACACGTCCATCATCCATATAGAACTGCTCAGCAATGCTACCATCAAAACGTGTCACACCCGTTGCATCGATGTAACGATAGTTGACACCAGGCGTGATAGCATGCAAATCCTGCAAACGATCATGGCCTAAGAACCAACTGTCTGAAAACAGCTGTTCATAGTTGATAGAAGCAATACGAGTATTAAAGTTAGGGATGTCGTTTTGGTTCTTATAAGGTGAGTAAGTATATTTTACTCGTGGACTCAGCAGGCGATAGCCACCCATGGTATCGTCAAATGCCCCAAAAGGCGACCCTGCTTGATAGAAATTCAGACCGGCATCGATACTGGCTTGCGGGACAAATACAGACTGATTACCATCTTCTTCACTCAGATCATTGTCTGCTAAGCTGTCCTCGTCATAAGAGGTATAAAGATGCTGCAAGCTTAATTTGGGCTTAACATAACCCCAAGAGGTCTGCATCGGATAGACAGCACTTAGTTTATTATAAATGCGCGCGCCACTTTTTTCGTTTTCAGAGCCATCGTCGATAGATTTTTTGAAATAGGCAGAGTCATGTACACCCGTAATATCAAAATTCTTTGCCCACGGTAGTCGGTAATCAAGTTTGAGCTGCGGCAGTCGTGAGTACGGTTTGTCTTTGTCTTCTAGTGCTTCACCATTATCAGTAAAAGCGTCTAGCGTCTGAAATGTTTCTACCTTTAGTTCGCCATCGACATAGTCATTGTAATAATTAACTCGAGCGCGGCGTGGCAAGTTTATGGTGCTGTCAGATAGACCTAGAGTGTCAAAATCATTCACGTAGTCGGCATCTGATACATAGTTGTATTCGGCATCACCGCTTAACCGAGGAATGCTTTTTGATGACCAAGAGTGATCATAAAAAAGGCTCTTACGATCTTCGTCGTTATATTCTTTATCATTTGGCAGATACGAGCCGTTAAAAATACCTTCGCCGTAGTTCTCTGTCAGATAGCGGAATTCACCTGAGACCATAGGGTTACGGTCAGTATAAATATGCGTGTTGAGCGTCGCATCATAGTTAGGCGCTAGATTGAAATAGTAAGGAACATCTACCTCAAGACCGCTTTCGCTACTGACACTGGCACTCGGCAATAAAAATCCGCTACTGCGACGACTGTCTATCGGAAAGTTAAAATAGGGAAGATAAAAAACGGGTACGTCGGCCACTCGAAAAGTCGTGTTATAGGCTTCACCACGACCGGTATCTGTATTTAAATCGATACTCTTAGCTTCGAACTGCCATTTACGGTTGGTTGGTGGACACGTACTAAACATGACTTGATCCAGCTCATACTCACTGTCGCTAGGCTTGTTCAAGTGTTTGGCATAGCCGTGTGCTTGCAAATCAACGCTAGCAAAAGCAACATCGTTTGCGGTAGATTGCCCCGTTTCGGTATTGTAATTTAGGCTGTCTGCAACCCCAATCAAGCCACCTTGTGAGGCTTTATCGTTCAGGCTTCTTGACGCATTGCCTTTGGCATTACGCTGGTTTTGGGCGTTGCTACGCTGAGCGGTTTGTCCGATGGCTTTGTCAGTAAACATGACATTGCCTTGTGCCGCCGCAATGCCATTGCTCAAATCAAGCATGACTTTTTCTGCTTCGATATGCTGTTTGCCTTGATTGACAATGACATTGCCCGATAGCTCAGCATAGTTAATATTGTTGTAGTAACTATAATCTGACTCTGCAAATAAAGGCGCTTGATTGTTAGGGACATCGCTGACATTAGGCGCAGGCTGTCCGTTTGCGCCACCTGTTTCGTTCACTGCCCGCTGATAGTTAGGGTTGCTGGTTGGGTAGACCCATTGACCTTCACAGCGCTGTGCACTGTCGACTGAGTGCGGCAATAGCTGCAAGTTCCGACCTACCTGTGGCGTGGTCGTCGCAGTGGGGGTCAATGAATGAGATACTGATGAATCAGTCACCGCAGTGTTGTCGATGTTATTTAATGTTGAGGCATCAGTGTCCGGCGTCAACTCATAAAATTCTGCCAAGCGCATTAGGCTGGCTTGAATACTCTCATCATTAAAATCAAGCTTACCATTTTTGCGCGTACGCTTAGTGGTCTCTACAGCAGTAGGCATGACAACGTCATCCATACGGATATCATTGTTTGCTTGAGTACTGGTTATTTGATTGCCGCTCGTTTGATCGTTGAGCTGTGCAGCAGGCTCTACTCTATTGGTAGCAGCTAGCGCATCTGCATCATTATTGATACGAGTTATCTCTAACGTATCGTCATTGCCTAGATTGTCATCTGAGGCAGTATCGTCTATTAAAAAGCTATCTTGATCGATACTGGCGTCAGCTGAGACATCAGAATAGCTGTTGGTACTATCAGTAATCAATGGCTCGGTATTTTGCGTGTCAGCATCGCTGATGGCAGCACTCACAGCTAGACTGGATAAGCCTAGTGCACCGAATAAAATCAAGCGAATGCTTTGGTAAAGCGGAGAATATAACAAGGGCACACCTATGATTGCAGAGCCTATTGGATTGCGTTACTGAGCATTGTATTACGACAAACTGTGTTACTGCAGATTACGTTAATAAATGAGTCGCTGTATTATCTAATAATAATAATATCGACAAAGAGTGTCTGACCGTGTATCGCTGAGAATGAGAAAGCAACCATTGCTCACTGAGCCATGCTATCTCAAGAATATGGGCGTTTTACATATAATGACGACTAATCATAGTCAAAAAAAACCAAATCAGCTACACTATTTACCAAAATTTGTAATATAGCTGAACTGTTTTTTGCTGAGTACAAAGTTTTGGTTTAGCGCTAGCGCTTGAATCACCTCTTAATATGACTGTCACCGTTGCTATGACAGCGTAAGATGTCACTATTTTAGCAAGTATTTGCCTGACTTATCACTACTTTAATTATTTATGATTTATATTTAACTGGCGATGCCCATTATGACTGATAAAATCTCTTTAGAAACTGACATGATTGATAACAATCATGAGCGTAATCAGCAATTAAAATATTGGCTGCAGCAAGTATTTGCAGACAAACCTTTTGTCTTAGACAGTCTACCTGGTGATGCAAGTGCCCGTCGATATCATCGCATTCAGTTTTCAGACAATCAGGAAACAGCAGATGTGCGTTATATTGTGATGGATTCTGCCGATGAGCAGGATGCCATGCGCCAGTTTATTAATGTTGCAGAGCTGATGTCACCTGCCATCAATGTGCCGAGCTTTGTCGCACAAGACTTGGATAAAGGGTTTTTGGTGCTACAGGATTTTGGCACAGTAGAGTTCGCTCATTTGCTCACGGATGCGGCACCTGCTCAGATTAACGACCATTATCAATTGGCTATGCAGACATTGGCTGATCTACAAACGGTGCCAGTTGAGACCGCAAAGTCTCAGCACCAGCTACCAGATTATGATGCTGAGTTATTAGATCGCGAGATGAATCTATTTAGCGAGTGGTTCATGCCTTATGTTGGCGTAGAGCCAGAGACAGCAGTGTGGGGTAATCTGAAGTCAGCGTTAATGACTGATATTTTACAACAGCCACAGGTCATTGTTCATCGCGATTATCACAGTCGCAACTTGATGCAAGACCAAGCAGATATCTCCCGCTTGGGTGTGATTGACTTTCAGGACGCTGTGATCGGGTCTTATACGTATGATTTGGTCTCATTAGTACGCGATGCGTATGTTGACTGGTCGGAGAGTCAAATATCTGGATGGGTTGATGACTTTTGGCAGTTGCAACAGCAAAGAGCCATCGCCACCACTGACACAGTAGCCCAGCTCGAAAACGATATGAACGTGATGGGCGTACAGCGCCACCTCAAGGTGCTAGGCATATTTATTCGACTATCTGAGCGAGATGGCAAAGACCGCTATTTGGCTGACATCCCTAAAGTGATGCGTGATTTGATTACCGAGTTAAACTGGCTGGCCGAACAGGGTAGTCATGAGATAAAACAGGCAGTACTACCGTTTAATCAGTGGCTGCAAAACACAGTTCTACCTGCGTATCAAGATAAATTTGAGATTGCCTCGCTATAAGCTGTATCAGAAAAACTGAACATTTAGACAATACAACAAGGAGCGCATATGTCGAATACTATGTCTACGCCTAACATTACACAAGCCATGATTTTGGCTGCTGGCAAGGGTACCCGCCTGCGTCCACTGACACTTGAGACCCCTAAGCCGTTGGTTGAAGTTGGCGGACAGCCACTCATTGTTTGGCACATCAAAGCGCTACAAGCGGCAGGTATTACCGATATTACCATCAATGTGTCATGGCTGGCAGACCAGCTCATAGACACGCTGGGTGATGGCTCTCAATATGGAGTCACACTGCATTGGTCTGTAGAAGATGATGAACCGCTTGAAACAGCGGGCGGTATTTTTCAGGCATTACAATCAGGTAAGTTACGAGACGAGCCATTTATTCTTGTCAACTCTGATGTTTGGACGACCTATGATCTTGCTCAGTTGCGAGACTACGAATTAGGTGCTGATCAGCGTGCGCATCTATTACTGATTGACAACCCAGAACACAATGATGGTGGTGATTTTGCTATCAATAACGGTCTTGCTAGTGAGCAGCCTGTTGGTGATGCAGACAAGCATACCTTTGCTGGTATCAGTGTCATGTCGCCGAAATTGGTAGAAGGGCTAGTATCAGGTCAGCCTGCCGCGTTGGCACCACTGCTCAAACAAGCCATGCTTAAGTTTCAGGTTACCGCTGAAGTCATTACCGACAATTGGATAGATGTGGGTACCCTTGAGCGCTTAGCCCAAGTAAACGAATTTATTGAACAAAACAGTATCGATAATCATCAAGGTCGACCGCGCTAAAACAAAGAACCCTTCGTAAAACCGCAGTCATAAAAAAGCCGCAATAAAAAAGCAGCGCCAATCAATCGGCGCTGCTTTTTTATTGCTATCAAATGTAATTATTAAACATTGTTGTTGATTATTAGGCCAACACTTAAACACCCATGGCCAGTTTGATTAACTGTGCAATCGTAAATACCACCAAAAATCCAGTTAAATACAAGCCAAAAAACCACGCCCATTGGGACTGTTTTTTACTGAGTTTTTTCATATAGATCTCCTGATTAGCTTCTGAGATGTGGTCACCACAAGTGAATAATGATAACCACAGTTTCTAGCTGATCTGCGAGGTACCGCCGTTTGCATTAGTACATCGGATTATGATCAGATTTACCTTTAAACGTATAGTAGGCAAAGGCGGTATAACTTAAGATAATCGGCAGCATAATAACAGCGCCAATCAACATAAAGGATAGAGACGTATCCGCTGCAGCGGCCTCATAAATCGTCATTTGATACGGGACAATATAAGGGAACATGGCAAAACAAACGCCAATATATCCCATCAAAAATAACACCACTGTCAATAAAAATGGACGATATTCACGCTCAGTCTTCAAGTCTTTACGCATGATAAAGAACAACAGCATGACGATGATAGGCATAGGGGCAAGGTAGAGTAGCTCTGGAAAACCAAACCATCCTTCAAGCGCATCGATATCAGAAAAATACATGAACGTCGTCACTACAATCATCGCAATGACTAAGGCAGTCAGCATCCAGCCAGATACGCGGCGAGCCCATACTTGTAGGGTGTGCTCTGTTTTTATGATAAGCCACGTCGAGCCCAGTAATGCGTAGCCGATAATCATTGCAAAGCCGCAAACGATAGAGAAAGGCGTTAACCAGTCAAATGGCCCGCCCGTGTACAAGCGATTGCTCGCCTCTAATCCTTGCACCAATGCCCCAAGCATAATGCCTTGAGAGAAGGTCGCGACCACTGAGCCGACAAAAAAGCAAGTGTCCCACACATGGCGACGTGTCGAGGATTTAAACCGAAACTCAAATGCCACGCCGCGTAGAATAAGACCAAATAGCATCGCCGTCACAGGCAAATAGAGACCGGTCATAATGATGCCATAAGCAACAGGAAACGCTGCAAATAGCCCGCCGCCGCCTAATACGAGCCACGTCTCATTACCATCCCAAAAAGGGGCAATAGAATTCATGATACGGCTACGGTTTTTGTCTGAGCCGGCAAACGGAAATAAAATCCCGCAGCCCAAGTCAAACCCGTCAAGCAGTACATAGACAAAGACCGCCAAAGCAATCAATCCGCCCCAGATAAGAGGTAAATCTAATACATCACCGAAGTTAAACATTAGCGTAATCCTCCATCGTCGACGTCATTTGCTGGAGCATCTAGGCCCTCTTTTGTACTTTTTTCATGGTTGATATCACCACTTAACGCACGACCTTGACTCTCTGTTACTGAGTGCTCATAGAAATTATCCTCAGCAGGATCTGTGTAAGGCTTTGGACCTTGAGCAATCAAGCGCAAGATATAAAAGCTACCTGCACCAAAGACAAAGATGTACAGCACGATGAATCCAATCAACGTGGTAGCGACTTGCTGCGCAGCGACTGGTGACATACTCTCAGCGGTACGTATAACGCCATAGACCGTCCATGGCTGACGACCCGTTTCGGTCACAAACCACCCTGCTAACAATGCAATAAACCCAAGCGGCGTCATCATCATCCATGCACGGTGGAACCAAACACTGTCAGGATTAAATTGTTGTTTTCTGAAATATTTATAGACGCTAAATAAACCGACTAGCACCATCAACATGCCAATACCAACCATGATACGAAATGCCCAAAATACAATAATGACATGTGGTTGATCTTCTGGCGCCCAGTTTTTGAGACCCTTCACTTCACCATCTAATGAATGGGTGAGAATCAAACCAGTCACATAAGGGATTTTTACTTCATATTTATTGGTTTGATTTTCTTGGTCAGGAATCGCAAAGAGACGTAATGCGGCACCGCGCTCATCCTCCCAAATACCTTCCATCGCAGCCACTTTGGCTGGCTGATGCTCAAGCGTATTCAGACCATGCTCATCACCAATCAGCACCTGTGCTGGTGCCACAAAGATGGCCATAATCATTGCCATACCTAGCATCACACGACCGTGCTCACGGTGCTCGACGTGTTTTTTGGATTGGATATAGTAGGCACCGATACCGCCAATGACAAAGGCAGTGGTCAAAAAGGCCGCCGTCATCATATGTGCGTAACGATAAGGGAATGAGGGGTTGAAGATAATTTCAAGCCAGTTGGTCGGATAAAGCAGGCCGTCTGCACCCATCATAAAACCTTGAGGGGTTTGCATAAAGCTGTTAGCAGCCAAAATCCAAAAGCCTGAAATCAGTGTACCGATAGCAACAATGGCAGTGGCGGCAAAATGCATGCGTTTGCTCACACGGCCCCAGCCAAATAGCATAATACCTAAGAAGGAGGCTTCTAAGAAAAACGCGGTCAATACTTCATAGGCAAGTAGTGGACCTAAAACGTTACCGGCTTTGTCAGAGAAGACGGCCCAGTTGGTACCAAACTGGTAAGACATTACCACACCTGACACTACACCTAGACCAAAGACCACGGCAAATATTTTTACCCAGTGCTTATAGACCTCAGCGTAGATAGGTTTGCCAGTTCTTAACCAACGAAACTCGAGTACAGCAAGCCAGCTGGCAAGACCGATAGAGAATGCAGGAAAGACAATATGAAACGAGATAACAAAAGCGAATTGGATGCGAGCTAGTGTCAGCGCATCGAGCTGGTCAATCATAAATGTAGCGAACATAAACGGTTACTCTCATCTGTTAGCTGAATAGCGCTGCCATCCGTACAACGCTCAAGTAACTGTCCGTAACTGTCCATCGATCAAAGGGGCAAGCATTACGGGCAATGGCTCAGTGACGTGGGCTTAGCAACGTTGGACATAAATTGCGGCTAAGTTTGCGGCTCACTGTTTAGCTGAATTGAATAATTTATGTCCCTATAAATTCATATATTACAGTCATGTGCTATAGATATATTATGCGCTTACCTAGATATACACGCAAGCAACCTAAAAGGTCAGTTGCATACCTAGCAGTCATCGAAAAAAAGCACTATCAATGTTGAAAAATAAAATTAACATTATTAAAAACAAAGCATTATGTACCAAGGGCTGCATTATTTAAAAGTGAAAATCTGTGTTGAAAGAGGGCTAGTTGTATCTCAAAAACCCTCATAAATAACAAAAATCTACATCATTCTTGTAGCTGCTTATGAAGGATTCTTCGCAACGTCAAAATAGTTTGCGGATTGGTTTGAATACTATGTCCACCATTGATAATCGTCTCAGAAGCGGCGCCGTCTAGATGCGCACTGGTATAAGGAACAATACCATCTGACAGACGCTCGGTCAGTGCTTGACTGATATCCTCGTCGACGGTGACAGCCGCGACTAAGGGTTCAGGCGGCAGTTTGGATTCATCGCTTGAAGTATCAGTAATAGCAGTACTGTCGTCGATGCTCTCTTTTTCTGTGGCTGCTTGTGATAGGTCAATCTTGGCGCCCTCTGGCTGCGCTTGTGCCAGTCCTTTGGTAATGTCAGCATCATTATTGGCAATAATGGAGTGATAAGTAATACGATCATTAATGGCAATGTCTTTGGTTAACGCTATAAAAGAGGATTTGTCACTAAGCTGGCTGGCACCGTTCTGTAAATAAAGCGCACCCAATGGATTTTCCGCCAAATCGCCTTGTGTTGCGATGGTCGCCAAATTATCCGTAAACGTTTTTACCAATCCCACTGGCAAATAAACAATCCGGCGCAGCGCACGGGTGAACCAGCGATCTGCGTAATCAGTACCGCGAAAAGGTGCTGACAAAAACACTGCCGTGTCTACTTGCGGTAAGATTTGTAGCTCAAACCGTTTCTTTAGCTCTTCTTCGCCAAAGGACGCTTTTAGCGCATCACGGATTTTCTGTTTTTCATTATTAGAAAGTGTGTCTTGGTCATTGAGCTTATCTAGGCCGTTGACCAAATTGTCATCGGAGAGCATCATGCGAGCGATGATAGCGCCCATACTGTGACTGACAATGACGCTATTGCGACTGGCACGATTTTGCCCCTCTGGGTCTGTCTTGTCATACGTGCTATTGATTAGGCGTTGAATCTGATAGCGGTTTTCTAAGATAGGCAAATTGGTTGGATAAAATATCTGCCACACCTGATAGTTGTCCCGCAGTTTGTCATCATTCAAGATATCGTTGGTCAGATTGACCCAAGTGGCAGGACTAGATGCCAGACCATGCAGCATAATCAAGACGCGCTTGTCAGGGTCATAAGGTTCGAGCATAAATAGCTTGGGCAGGCGCTCTTCTGGCTGGCGCGTGATGAGATTGAGATAACCCACGCTGTCTAACTGGTTCTCTGCTAGCCATAAACCATAACCGGCAGAAAAATTGGCCGCCAGCGGGTAGTCATCATTGAGAATATTGACGGTTTCGGTCTGGTAGGGATTGTACAAATGAATGTCCAATTGACGACTGTTCAGCACGTCTAGCACGCTGTCACCACTTGGTTTTATTAGCCCAGTCAGCAATAGATGCCCAGTTGGGTAAATGCGCGAGCTGGTCTCGCTGTCATTATCCTTGCCATCAGCATTGCTATTGGTGCGCTCATCTTCACTTGCCAATCTGTCTGACAGCGTAGAAACCAACAGCTGACGAATAGTGGTGGTGTAACGGTCATCTAATGAGGCAACCAAGCTGATGCCTAAGCCTGGACGCTTGCTAATAGAGTTCAGTCCAGAGAGGCGCAACTCGTAAGTTGAGACTAAATCTGCGAGTGCCGAGGATTGTTTATTCGCATTTTGTAGATAGTTGTTTTCATTAGGCAGATAGATATCAAGGTTATAGTCATCTATGTGTACCTTCATGACTTTGACTTGATCAATCGCTTTACCTTTTAGTGGTGCTCGATTGGCAATAGAGGCTTGATGATTGCTATCACGGTCAGTAGATGCAATGGGCAGATGCTCTATTTTTGTATTGCCAAGCAAATTATCTGAATTCTCAGTCGATCGATAGAGCTGCGTAATCACATCATTACTGGCGGCATTATAGATATCTTGGGTTTGGATATCGCTATCAGTTGGAATACGAGTCTGACTAGGTGTGCGGCTATCACTCTGTGCTGCGCCCTCAAAATCATGATCTAAGCTGTCATAAAATAAGTAGGTATAACTCGATTTGACGGCATCAAACAACCGCGCTTGATAAGCGGTTAGACACAGATTGGTGTCTTCTTGCTGGGCTTTGGCGTCTTCATCGCTTAAAGGCGCATTGGCATAGTAAGGGTCAAGTGGTGGGCGATCGAGGGCACTGCGGCAGCTCTGTGAGTCAGCCAGTTGACGGGCTTTTGCATAGTGTAACTCTGCAAAAATCGCTAATGCCGGACGATAATGCTTGTTTAAAATACTGTCGGTCAGCTGAGTCAAACATAAGTCAAATTGCTGCAGACAGGCTTGCTCATTAAGACCTGCTGATAGTAGAGCGGATGCGGTATCGCTACTCAGTTTGTCGTCAGTGACAATATTGCCACGCTGTGCAGTGATGGTTTTGGCAGTGGCTTGTTTTTCCACTGAGACGACGCTACAAGCAGGTAGTAGCGTTGTCGCTACTAATAAGAGAACTGCGGTGATGGGCAAAGGGGTTTTGGTAGCGTGTGTTACTACCTGTTTGCCAAGGCTAGCAAAAATCATAGGTCAGTCCAATAAACCGTGGTCATGAGTGCGAATAATGAGCGTAATAGCGATATGAATGAGTGTAGCGCAACTTTTGCTATTAGAGGATTTTATTTCAGGTGCTATAACGAAGATCTATGTACCAGATAATGTGGTCAAATTAGCGTTATTGATGCTAAGCATACTTAGGTTTTCAAAGCGCATTTGTATTTGAGAAAAATAACAAAGACTAAATATCTTTGCGAACACCCTATAGTTCTCTGACTATATCGGTAGGCACAAAAAAGCGCGTTTGCTTTATCAATAAAACAAACGCGCTTGGTATCTGACAATGACATTACTTATAAACCATTAGTATCCGAAAAACGGATTAGGCACCTGGTTTTACGTTGATATTAGGCGCAGCGATATCCCAAATGTAGAATTTACCATCTTCAATCATCTTAATCTGCTCAGGAATGACTTTGTTATCAGGATTTTGCCCTTCAAGGCGACGTAGACGCTCTAATGCATTGGCTCTACGATCACTCAATAGATCTGACTGTGCCAAGCTTTGTTCCGCTTCGGTGTAGCCCAAAGACACAGCGCGATCTAGATATTTCTGTCCTTCTTTGAATCCGCCACCCTCTGACAGCATCATGCCATACAAAAAGTTCGCTTCGGCGCTACTCGGTTGCAGCTTGATAGCGCGGTCAACATATTGACCCCCGCGCACGGTATAGTCTGACCCTAAGTCAAGATTACGGCCCATACCATTGAGCTTAGCTGCACGTAGCAACACCTCGTAAGAGGCTTCTGGTGACTTAGCATACGGCTCAATCCAATCAGCCAATACTTTGATTTTTTCACGCGTGTAATGACGCTGCGTCCGGTTAGGAAAGTTTGGTGGATAATGACGAGCATTAGGCGATACATCTGCGATGAAATCATCGAGCAAGCTGACATCAAGCTTGTTTGTGCCAAGGCCTTTTTGCTGAGGAACCAATACGGTAGTAACAAAACTCATGTCTGAGAGTTGTACTTGCGGCGTTGGTATATTAGGCAGCTGACCACTACGTAAGTCGATACCTGGGGCTGTCATTGGACCTGGCTCATAAACGCGAGTGGTACCGCTCATCACAGGCGCATCATTTGGCATCATCATTTGCGATGCTGGTGGAGTCATCTGTGGCTGTGCAGCACTGACAACAGCATTGTTTTGCGGTGCATTATTGAACTGCATGTTAGCTGTTGATTGGGCGTTACTCGCAGGTGCAGGTGCAGGTGCAGGTGCAGGTGCTGATGTGCTTGGCTGAGCTGGGCTAGTGGTCGCGTTAGGACGAGCCAATCGGATCACACGTTTACTTGAGTCCATCGCACTTGGTACGGCCATAGACGTCGCTGCGGTATCAGTTGCTGCATTGACTGGCGCAGATAGCATCATCGCGCAGGCAGCAGCCAGTGCAGTGAGTGTGGCAATCTTTGGTGACTGGCTGTTAGAGAGAGTCGCTTTCATAAAAAATGTTACCTTATTTGATTTATTTGACGGTTATTTATGCATTGATTGGTAGATTCTTTGGATATGTCTTTACGCTAAAATAAGACCATTACAAATACCCTAGCAAATTGAGCGTTAGGCTATCTGTGGTAGGACTGTTAATCATCAATGCGCATCATATCTAATGACATCAGTCACACTATTGATGAAAGATACCATATCCACTATTACAAATGATATGCAGTGGCTTTCATACGATTGGCCATCCAGCGCATGGTATGGCGTATCGATGGTGATAATGCTGCGCCGCCACTGGCCAAGGCCAGCTCACGATGATGCAACTCCTCGATATCCATCTGTGCCAGTATTTCTTTTGAGCGTGTATCATGCGCGGGCAGTTGTCCGATATGCTCTTGCAGATGTTCGCTGACCTGTGCCTCTGTTTCTGCGACAAACCCTAAGCTGAACTCATTAGAGATTGCGCCTGCGACAGCACCTAGCCCGAACGACATGCCGTACCAAAGCGGGGTAAAAATACTGGCATGGCTACCAAGCTCACTCAAGCGAGTCTCACACCACACAAGGTGATCGACTTCTTCTTCAGCAGAGTGTTGCATGGCCTGTTTGACACCGCTATCTTTGGCAGCGAATGCTTGCCCATGGTACAGACCTTGTGCGCATACTTCGCCAGTATGGTTGATACGCATGAGACCTGAGACATGTCTTGCCTCTGTGATAGTCAGCTCAGGAATTTCATCACTACTGACAGGTAGTGGACGAGTGCTAAGGTTTGAATGCGGCACGACAGCTCGTAAGGCCTTGTCGACGCCAAGTAATAATTGGTCGATTTTAGATAAAGGGCGCAGGGCCATGGTTCACTCCTGATGGCGTTGAGCATTATCGATAACGTTAGGTATATAGTGCTACAGCTTTAAATCTTAGCAACCAAAGCCAATCAATCCATATCTTTAGGAGAGTTGTTCTGGGTTAAATGGCTCTGGTCGCTATATATTTAACTTTTTAATAATACAAATTTCAGTGAGGCAATTTTAACTATACAGCGTGCTCATCTTCGGTCTGAATCACCGCGTGTTTAATGTGCTTATTGAGCTTGATATACAAAAAAGCACCAAAAGCAATATTGAGCAGTCCTGTCACCATAAATAGCTGTGGTAGGCTCAGGCCTAAGGTATTTAAAATCACAATCGCAAAAATCGCTGAGGTGACCATAAATATCGCATTAAAGATATTGTTGGCACCAACTACGCGTGCACGATGACTTTTGGGTGCATATGCTTGCATCGACGCATATAAAGGAACGATATACAAACCACCGCTGAATCCCAAAAAGAACAAATCAATAAAGACGCGTAAGCTGCCACTGATACCAAACAAATCACTGATACCCAATAAGGTTCCATTATTCACATTTATATCGAGTGCGGAAAGTGAAAAGTACAAATCAACAGCAAAGATACTCAAACCAGCAATACCAAAGGGCAACAAACGTAAACTGACTTGGTTTTTGGTAAAGGATTTGCATAGCAGCGAGCCGATTGAGACGCCGACAGAAAACAAGGTCAATAGGAAAATAACCACCGACTCATCACCGTTCAAAATCACCTTACTAAATTCTGGCACTTGGGTCAAAAAAGTTGCCCCATAAAACCAAAACCAGCTATTACCCAGCACGACAAAAAACAAAAAAGGCAGTGAGTATAAGTAGCGTACCGTAGACAAACTGGTCGTAATGATATTCCAGTTAATCTTCAATGTCGGCTGCATCGCTGGCATGTTAGGGATGTAACGTGCGGCCAGATAACCAAAGACTGCGACGACCAAGACCGTGGCACTGATCCAATACAGTGATTGAGACAGTTGGGTGAGGACACCTGCGACAATCATACCAACGAGAATAGCTAGGGAGGTGCCCATCTGAAACAGACCATTAGCACCGACCAATTCGTCTTTATTCATGGCCTGCGGTAGATACGCGTATTTAATCGGGCCAAAAAAGGTCGAATGCGTACCCATCAAAAACAACGCCACAAACAATAACGCATACCACTCAAACACAAAGCCAATCGCGGCAATGGCCATAATGACCAATTCAAGCAGCTTAATAAACTGGGTAAGCTTTGATTTTTCGTACTTATCAGCAATTTGCCCTGCCAACGCCGAGAATAGGAAATATGGCAGTATGAATAACATCGCTGCTAGATTGTTTAAAATACTGACTTCCATTCCCAGCTGGCTAGCTGCGGTATAAGTCAGTACCAGAATGAGAGCTTGCTTAAAAATATTGTCGTTAAATGCGCCCAAAAATTGGGTAAAAAACATGGCACTAAAACGGCGGTGCTTAAATAACTGGAACTGACTGGACATGGATATTCCTACAGATAAATCGCGGCTGATAGAGTAAAGAGCAGTGCTAACTATAGTTATTTATATAGTCATAATCGTTAATATTATCAAAAACTTATCGAAATATAGCGTAGGTTTTATCGATATTAAGCCGTATAATAGCAAGGCTTCATAAAAAATACATGTGACGGGCGCTATGATTTCATAATTATCTAAGTTATGATTTGTAAATTTTGCATGATTGCTTTATAAGGTGTGGTGCCCATACCTTTGTGCATTACTATTTGCTAAGGTCGCTATCATTTGTATCATGACACATCGTACGGTGATAGCGCACAGCACAAGATGGCAATCTGAGCGGTCAAAATTAAGAGCAAGGTAGTAAACCATTAATTGCAGCCAACTGCTATAAGTTTATTCACCGGTCAGACTGAGCGATGGTTTATCGCTGACACAGCTGCGCCGCGTGAGATGATAGGACGTAAATATGACCCAGCAGCCTTTAAGTCGAGCACCTCATGCAACACTGACACCGCATCATACAGTTATTATGCAAAACGATAGCGGTGTTCACTGTGCTCACAATACTGCGCCGCGTGTGCATTTTTCGCGTTCAGCACTTTTTACAGCGCTTGCCACCAGCCTGATAGGCATTGCCCCTGCGGCATTGGCAGATACCACAAATTATAGCAACTACAGTAATGACGCCAATCAGTCCAAAGCTAATCAAGTAGCTGACGATGAAGCAACCACACTGTCAGCAGATGACAATCTACCAGAAAATAATCAACCAGCAGATGATACAGAAAGTGACAGCCAACTCGATGCTGCTTTAGATGCACTGCGTCTAAAAAAAGCGGTCGAGCAAGGTATCATCGAGCAATCGGTATTAGACGATTATAGAGAACAAACCCTCAGTATCAAAAAGCCTAACGCGAATAGTGTCTCTTCTCAAAATAGTAGCACCCAACCCAACAGTTTAAAAAGTAGCAGCACTCAAAATAGCAGTAGCGCTCAAGATATAGACACGTTCGACGAAGACGTGGCGCTGCAGGCGGCTGTCGTACAGCAACAGGGCTATCAGATGATGACGCCTGAACAGATTGATCGTGAGCTGGCTGCGCTGGATCTAGAAAATTCGCAAGACATTAACGGCCTGAACAGTCAAAACAATAGCAGTAACAACGACAGTGACTTTGATGTACCTGTTGCGATGCTTACGGACACGTCACCGCCGATCGGGCTAGACATCGATTTAGATGCGACCAGTGTACCCACGCCGAGTAATCTTGAGACCTTGGGTCAGAGTGACTCAACTATAAAACAGGCTGCTGCTACCACGCTGTCGCGCCCAATCACGGTGACTGACTCTGTAAGTAATGGGCGTGCCAATCAAGAAAACGGTACCAGTAGTACAGACAGTATCACTGTAGAAAACGCTATCAATAACGATGAAGTCATGACGGTTAGTGATGATGTAGCGGCTAGTGACAATACAGGCAGTGAAGTGGGTACCACAGCTAATATTATCAATCCTGATGACTACTTACCGGATTATCAAACCGACACTCAAGCAGTCGATCAAAGTATTAATGCCACTGAACAGAAAAAGCCACGCGCGCGTAACAGAGGCAATATCGTAAAACGTCTCTATAATCGTTTTTTTGGCGATGGTGTCATAGCGCTGCCAAATGTAGAAACCACTATTTATCTACAGCAAGCAGCCGATAAAAACAGTGACATTGAAGACAATGACATTGAAAACAGTGCCGACAGTGGTTTAATGGGTACTCGCTCAACGAGTCTTGACGCTACGAGTGATAAGGTAAAGCTCGTTGAAGCAGATACTGATGTGCAGCCAATGAAAAATATCAAAGCAGCACTCGATGAAACGACCGTACAATCACTCGTTGATTTTACAGCAGCTCTGCCACGCTTACGACAGACTGCGATGGATGCTGCTAAAGCAGTTGGTTATTACGAGGTTAACTTACGGCTGCGTCAGCCCAATCGAGATACGATCGAGGTCATCATCGAAGATTTGGGTGAGCCGGTACTCGTGGATAGCCGCATTGTCGAGATTCGCGGTGAAGGTAGTGAGCAAGAAGAGTTTATCGCGCTCCAAGAAGAGTTGCCGCCGCAAGAAGGTGATGTCTTCAATCACCGTGTCTATAAAAGCAGCAAGGCTGCGCTCGAAGCGCTGAGCAATACCTATGGGTATTTTGATCAATACTGGTTAAACAAATCGGTTGATATCATCTTGCCCGATAACAAAGCCGATGTGTCTTTGGTCTATAACACTGGGGATCGCTACGCATTTGACGATGTTGTGTTTTTTACTTATGACGCAAAAACCAATACCTTAACCCAAGATCCTGACAAGTTGCCAGTTGAGTTGTCATTGTTGCAGCAGTTATATGGCTTTACGCCAGGACAGCCTTTTTATCGTCCTGATGTGACCAAATTTAGTAATGATTTATCAGCGACGCGCTATTTTAATACCGTCAATGTCGAATCGATACTACCACCAGATGATAGCAGTAGAACCAGTACTTTGGCATTCGATAACGCACCAAATAATAGCAGTAACACGTTAGATGATGATGTGGATAGCGGTGATGGTTCAGAAGCTATTAATAATAACGATAACGATGTGCTAACAGCATTTAAAGACGGTCAGGCCAGTGCAGAAAACACCAGTAATGACAACAGCGACATTGGTGCAGCGGGTGACAGTACATCAGGTAGCAGTAGCGGCGAGACGGTCAATCCTGCTGACATAGCGGCTATCGAGTTTGAAGCGGATGAAGCCACCCTCGATAAGCTAAAGGCCATCCAGCAAAAAGCAGATCGTCTCAGCCGTTTGCCAAATGACCGCGTACTTGATGAGAAGCAACAAGAAACAGACAGTATCTTGGGTAAAATCAGTGATTCAATTACCAATGTCGCACAAAAAATATTCCCTGATGAAGTCAGTATACTCGCTGATGAGAACTTTGTACCGCCAACCTTAGCAGGGCGTAAAACTCCGCAAGAAGTAGCAGAGAGTAAAAAAATACCGCTCTATGTGTTTGTCGCTGCCAACAAGCCGCGCGATGCGCAAGTTGGACTGGGTTATGGTACCGATACAGGCGTTCGAGCGACAGCAAAAATAGACTATAACCTCCTTAACCGTCAGGGCTATCAAGCAGGCGCGGAGACTGAGGTATCAAGAATTAGTAAAAACGTCGCAGTCTATGCGAGCAGGCCATGGAACCATCCGCTGAATGATAAGTTAGATGCGCGCCTCACCTATGAAGAAGAAGTCATTGATCAAGGTGAAGGCAACTTTGATCTATCGACCAAAACGCTCAAAGCTGCCTTGGCACGCAATATCCGCCGTGATAATGGCTGGAACCGAAGCTACTCTGTGCGCTATCGTTTAGATGAGCTTGAAACGGGCGTTGATGGGGCAGCACTTGATGACTTGCCAATCCGCTTCACCTCATCAAGTCCAAAACAAAGAGCGCTGTTGTTTGGTTATGGCATGAATAAAACTGAAGTTGATAATGCGACCAATCCAACGCAAGGTATCCGTCAGTATTATTCGATTGAAGCAGGCAGCGACGCCGCGTTAAGTGATACAGATTTGGCGATTGTACGAGCTGGTGTCAGCGGTATCTATAGCTTTGGTGAAGATAAAAAGCACCAAGTGCTTGGTAGTGTTAATACAGGCTATATCTGGGCAGATGATTTTTATGATGTGCCTTATAAACTGCGCTTTTTTGCAGGCGGTGATCAAAGTATCCGTGGTTATGACTATGAGAGCTTATCGCCATTGGACAAAGGTTATTTGACAGGTGGTCAGATACTAGCGGTCGGTAGCGCAGAGTACAATTACGAATTTAAACCTGGATTCCGCGGCGCGTTCTTTACTGATGTTGGTAATGCGTATGACAAAGACTTTGAAACAGAGACAAAAGTCGGTGTCGGTGTCGGTATCCGCTGGGCATCTCCAGTAGGTATGGTACGTGTTGATGTGGCCGCTGGTGTGACAGAGGAGAGTATTCCTGTGCGACTACACTTCTTTATTGGTTCCCCTTTATAATGGTATAGCGGCCTAGTTTTGTCATAGTATTATATAGTCGATTCAATTTAAAAATAATACAAGGCAACCGAGTGTAGATGTATATTAAATACTTCAAGCGAGGTTAACGCAGTAATAATTTTATAGTGGAATGACTATAGTCTAGCCCTTAAACCGCTTTATATATTATCCATCGTACCGATTGCTGGTCATCATTCTTTAACGTAGTTGAGTGTCATGCTGACAAAAAATACCCCGCCTAATCCTGCACCAGATGAAGATCCAGCACAGCGCGATGCGCGTGCGGTCAGGCGGTTTTATCCGCTCTCGTTTTTGCTCAAACTATTGGGGCTGATGCTCGTTATCCTTGCGATCATGTTTGCGATATTTTTCTATGCCGCAGGCACCGATGCAGGTACAAAGTTTATTTTAGAAAAAGTCAGTGCCGAGACAGGTATCGATTTTCAGTATGGACAAGGCAACTTGCGCGATGGTATCTGGGTGACAGATATCGATATCGAGGCCACAGAAGACCTTGAGATATTGGTAGACAAAGCTTATGTCAAAATAGGCTGGCGCGCGGTATTTGCAAAAGAGGTGCATCTTAGTGACGCCACGATACAAACCATTGAAATCATCAATAAGAAGCCTCCTACGGGTGAGCCGTTTGATTATAAGACCCTAAAACTGCCAGTCAATCTGCGTTTTGATCAAGCCACTATCAAAAAAGTCATTTATAAACAAGTCACCAAAGATCCCATCATCATCAATAACATCAAAGCGCGTGATCTGACATGGGTGGGTAGCACCGTCACGGTCGGTCGCGGTGATTTACAGTATGCTGATATTGTCAAAGTCAGTGCCCTACAAGGTGAGATTGACCTGCAGGGCGACTATCCATTAGATTTGAGTGCGATTGCAGAAGTCAGCGCCCTCGAAAAAGCCTATATCGACCCATTGAATATCACGGCAACAGGGACGCTAAAACGTACTGTGGGTAAAGTGCGTAGCCGTTATAACGATAACGATGTTCGCGGTGATTTCGTGGTGCAAGGATTGGATGCAGGATCGCCGTTTGATGCAAAACTCCAATGGGACGATATTCTTATCCCCTATGCAGAGGGTCAAGACATCCGTCTACAGAGTGGTATCGCGACAGCATCGGGTGTCATATCTGATATACGACTTCGTATCAATACTGACCTGACGGCCAAAGACATTCCCTCTGGCCACTATCAAGGCCGTGCGGTTATTGCCAACAGTCAGCTACGTATTGATCGCTTAGAAGCAGACGTGCCAGCGGGTCGTTTGGCGTTGCAGGGTATCTTGGACTGGAAAGAGGGTTTTGAGGCGACCATACGTGCGTCTGGTCGCAATTTTGATATTCGCCGTGCCATTCCTGATGAATATGCGGACTTTAAAGCCTACGCCCCAAAAACCCTTGATGGCAGAGTGTCCTTACGTTATCTACAGAAAAACAGCACGGGCAACACACAAATTGATGCTGACTTGCGTCAGCGTGATGGTGAGCATGTCAATGCCAATATGATCTTTGGTAAAACATCAGCCAAGTCCACACAAGTAGCCCCTTTGTATATCGATGCTAAATGGGAAAATCTCATACGCCGTGATGTGCCCAATATTGGCAATATTGACAGTCCTAGCGGTCAAGCAGACGTCATTCTTCGCGGTTCACGCCTCTCAGTCGATGCCAATGCGGTTATCAAAGAGCTCAATGCTGCTCCCAAAGGTAACTATGATGTACGCTTGCGTAAAGCAGGAGACATCATTGATATCAATCGTCTCAACTATAATGGCATCGTCGGCGACCTATCAGGGACTGGGCAGATTCAACTGGCCAATAAAAAGCGTCCACTGACCTGGCAAATCGATGCCAGTACCAAAGGGTTACTACCCAAAGAGTACCGCAGCGACTTGCCGCTTGAGCGCCTGACCGGACGTATCAGTGCGCGTGGTCGATTGCTGAATATCACAAAAAGTGGTGTCAGTGGTCAGCGCCATGTCATAACACTAAACAATACCGATATGCAAGCACAGCTTGATGCCACGCAAAACAGTCGTACCATCGGTATCAAAGGTAGTGGTGATGCGAGCGTCGATATCGTCGGCGGTGAGCTGTCTGTCTTCGATGTACGTTTTGATGGTCAGGTCGATACGGCAGACGTACCAGCGGGCCGTCTCTCTATCGATGCTGCGGGCACACCAAAACTGATTCGTGTTCGGAAACTCAATTACAATGGTGAAGCGGGTGCAGTCAAAGCCAATGGTGTCATAGATTTACGTAAAAACATTGGTTGGACGATTGATGGCCGCTTTGATCAGTTCAATGTGGGTTACTTCTTGCCTAACAATCCAGCCATCATTACAGGGGATCTAAAAACCAGTGGTGAGTGGCAAAATGCGCCCAAAAATAGCGCAAATGCCACCGGTAAATTACAGCGTTTCGCGATTAATTTTGACGGTGTATTGGATGCTGAGCAATTGCCAGCAGGCAAGTTATCCATCGAGGCCAGTGGCGATAGCCAGTTGATTCGAATCAAGCGATTCCGTCACGTAGGCGCTGCGGGCAGCATCAATGCTAGTGGTACTGTCGATGTCCGAAAAGGTATTGCTTGGGATGTCAATGCGGTGATGGATCGCTTTAACATTGGGTATTTCTTAAAGGATACGCCAAGTCGTATTACTGGTACAATCGATACTGATGGTAGTTGGGGTGACACGCAGCAAATTATCAATATTAAGCAAGTAAACTTAAGTGGCATGCTAAAAGGTCAACCGCTTAGTGCGAAAGGCAGCCTATCAGCGAAGATGCGTTTACCAAAAGATTTGGCAAGCTATCTTAAACGACTACAAACACAAGATGCCCAAGCACAGTACAAGCAAGTCAATGCTTTAATAGATAGCTTAAATGCCAATAACTTGGTACTGCGTTGGGGTGATAATTACGTCACTGCTAATGGCAATGCCAAGCAACTACAAACCAAAATCAACATCACTAGCTTAGACCAGCTATCAAGTCAGCTGGCTGGAAAAGTCACTGGCGGTGCGACGTTGTCACAGCCAGCAGGTCAGGCATTACCCACCATTTATATTGATTTGGTCGGAGAACGCCTTGCCTTGCCAGGTTTTGTACTGCGTCAAGGCCGGGTGCGTGGCAAGCTGGTCAATTTAGCCAACAGTCCAAGTCAGCTTATCATTACGGCTGAGGGCTTAGATGCTGCTGGACAAAGTTTTGATAACATCAAACTGTCACTCAATGGCACCGAAAAAGCTCATGTCATTGATCTGAATGTTGCCAACAAGCGATTGGATGTGGGTGCGAGAATCAAAGGCGGCTTTGATCGAGACAAGCTGAGCTGGTCAGGTGTAATCGGCAAAGGCCGTATCAAATCAAAGTATGCGACCTTAAATCAGTTACAGCCAGCACAATTGATTGTGAACCTACCGCATGACCAAAATGGTAAAAACAGTGATCTAAAAGTACAGCTTGCTGCCCATTGTTGGCAAGCGACTGACCACACAGGTAAGTTATGTTTGCGTGAAAATTTGTTTGCATCGCCAGACAGCGGAGAAGTCAATATTGCGCTACAGAACCTAGATACGTCATTATTTTCGGTATTTTTGCCAAAAGATATAGACTGGAATGCCAAGATCAATGGTAAAGCGATTGTCGGTTGGAAACGTGGTCGTCCGCCAACCATCAACACCACGCTGTATTCAGACAATGGCAAAATCGGTCTGCTGCAAGATGGTGATAGTACTCCTGTGACGTTGTCTTATAAGCGTGTCTCACTCATTGCTTTGTCTGTGCCTGAAGGCATCAAGCTGCGTACAGATATTAATACTGGTCGAGGTGCTCGCGGCTATGCCGAGGCTATCGTTGATCCTTATAGCACACCCAAGCCCATCTCTGGCGCGCTGGTGCTCAATGAGCTTGATCTGGCGATATTTAAGCCGTTCTTCCCTGGTATGCGTGTCCTAAAAGGTAACGTGACAATGGCAGGTGGACTAGGCGGCACACTAGAAAAACCGCAGTTTTATGGTGATGTCAAACTCTCTAATGGCCGTATCGCGATGCTGGATCTGCCCGTGAATCTGACCAATGTGAATACAGAAGCCAAAATTCGTGGCACACAGGCGACCATCGCTGGTACCTTTAATAGTGGTGGAGGAAAGGGCACCCTAGACGGTACGGTTAATTGGCAGCAGAAGCTACAGGCCAAGCTGAGTATCGTTGGTGAGCGCTTGTTGATTACGCAGCCGCCGCTACTGGTGGCTGAGATTGACCCTGATATCGACATCATCGTTCGACCAGGCGACCGCTATGTGGATATCAAAGGTGCCATTAGTGTCCCAACGGCGACGATTCGTCCGCCAGAGGCCAGTGAAGATATCATCACTCAGACTGAAGATGCGGTGGTGCTAGATCGTCGTTTGATTGGTAATATCGATGAAGTATTGGCTATCTCCAAGCCTTGGTCGATCAATGCAGATATTGGTGTCGACTTGGGTGATGATATTAATTTTCGAGGCTTTGGTGCGGTTATTCCTTTGGCAGGCGCTATTAACATCACCCAAAATGGCACAGGTATTATGCGAGCCAAGGGGGTCGTTCAGGTCTCACGTCGTACCAATATCAATGCCTTTGGCCAGAGTTTGGAGCTAAACTACGGGCAAGTGCGTTTCAATGGCGATGTGATGAAGCCTAGCCTCAGTATTGAAGCTGCCAAAACCATCAGTGGTAAAACCGTTGGCTTACGAGTCAAAGGCTCTACTGAAAGTCCCAATATCGTTGTCTTTAATAATGCCGGATTGACCCAGCAGCAAGCGATGAATGCATTGGTCACCGGTCGTATCGACAATAAGAGCGCCACCCAAATCAGTGAGCAAGGGTTCAAGTCGCAGGTGACCAATAACTTAGCCGCCGCTGGATTGAGTTTTGGCCTTAGTGGCACACGCACTTTAACCAATCAAATTGGTCAAGCTTTTGGGTTGCAGAGTCTTACGGTTGATGCCTCAGGCAGTAGCGAGGACACCAATGTCAATGTCACCGGTTACGTGACGCCTGACTTATATATCCGCTATGGCGTGGGTGTATTTAATGCTCAGAACAGTCTTTCTGTTCGTTATCAGCTCACACGCCGCATTTACGTTGAAGCCAGTTCAGCGGCAGAAAACGCAGTTGATGTGGTTTATAGTTGGCAGTTCTAAACGTCACGCTATAGTCAGAGAACGACTAAACTGCTACGGTGTTAGTCTCCCTAGATGTACTACTTGTACAATCTGTAGTTGGCTGCCTTGTAGCTGTTTTAGGTTTCTTTGACTATAAATGACTGTCGATAGCTAACAGCTATCTCAACTAATGATGACCATAGTAATTTTTAACCAATAAAAAAACGCCTTAGTATCTAAGGCGTTTTTTTATCAGTAGACATCGAGTGATGTTCATTCTATTTGGTTAGAATTAGGCGGTTATTACGAGTTAAGCGCAGACGATATTCTTCACCTTCATGTTCGATACGCACTTCTTTGGTCAAAGCAAACAGATGCTGTGACTGTAATGTAGGGAGACGGTTTTCGCGGCAATTCAAATAACGAGAGATGACCATGCTCATGGTAAATTCCTTTTGATAAAATAGTGGCTCATACTGGCCATAGAGTAATTGGCTTTAACGATAATAATTATCATTTAGATTCGTATAATTTGCAAGCTAATTGATAAAATAAAATGCAGTTATTGTGTAAACTTATCTAAGCCTGCTGTCATAAAGCACCAATTTCATGCTTCATCTGTCTTAATAAACGTATTTGTGAACGGGTGTCATTTATAAAATTACTTGCGTTTTATGTATGCAAATACCGCTCTGTACCATACGTGTCATACATCGATATCGTTTTAACTTAACTATTTCAACTCAGCCATTTCAACTTAACTGTTTCGACCTGTCTATAAAAATAGAGAATATTGCTATGCCACATCAAAAAAATAACCCAACACCAGACACTACAAAAACCATCGTTAATGTCGCAGTCGCTGTTATTCACTATAAAAATCAGTACTTACTCGGATTTCGGGATGCCGCTCAGCACCAAGGCAATCGCTATGAGTTTGTCGGTGGCAAGATAGAGACCGGTGAGTCAGCCACACAGGCGTTGATTCGAGAGGTAGCTGAAGAAGCTGGCATTGCTATTGGTGACAGTGTCATTGTTAAGCTCGGCCGCCTGCATCACGATTATGGCGATAAAAAAGTCAGCTTGCAGGTATACAAGGTGGAGCTAACCATCCAGCAGTATGAGCAACACAAACATCGTCAATACGGCCTAGAAGGACAGGCTCTGACATGGGTAGACAAGGCTGGGTTATTAGCAGGGGAGTATCACTTGCCCGCGGCCAATAAAACCATTTTAGCGTGGCTACAACTGCCAGAAAGCATAGCAATTACCTATCCAGTATCACACTTTAATGACTGTCCAGATCCAGCGACAGCGTGGCTACAATATCATCAAGAAAAACTGCCAATGGCGGCTTGGGTTTATATCCGTTTGAAGCAATCTGGCTCAGCGCATATGGCCAAGCAGCTCATGGCAGCACGACCAGACATTCAAGTGATTTTATCGCATCGTGACCATAGAGAGTCTCTGACCAAACATATCGAGCCAGTCGCCTATGATATAGACACAGAACATCAAGTCCGTGCCATGCACCTGACACATACCGAGCTACTGAAATGGGCTGATAACATTCTTGGTGGATTAGGGTTTGAGGCATCATCGGATACTGAGAATGTGCTAGATGGTTACTCATCAAGCGGCTATTTATCAAGCAACCAGCCATTGATTGTTAGCTGTCATGATATTGCTAGCATTACAGCTGCTAATAAGCTCGCTGATGCTAGATTACAGCAGCAACTGCCTCCAGTGATAGGGGCTTTTTTGTCTCCTGTCCTTGCCACCCAAACTCATCCTGATACAACGCCACTTGGCTGGGAGACATGGTCTACGTTGGCACAGCTGGCTGATATGCCAGTCATTGGTTTGGGCGGTGTGACACCATTGATGCTGGATCAAGCATTAGAGAATGGCGGCGTCAGTGTTGCAGGTATTCGTGAATTTGTACGATAGCGATCCATTATAGCCATCAGTTAGCGCCACCAACCAAGAGTAAAATATTAACCGCGAAATCTGAACCCTATATTGGGCACATTTATATGGATGCTAATGTCGCTCATATGAGTGTGCGTATTGATGAAAATTCGTAAGTAGATGCAACGGAATTTTAAGATGTTTATCCAGTAAGTAACCATATGATTGTGATGTGTTCATAGCAAAGCATAAACCCATCGTTACTTACAAACCGTTGCGTTTCCCTACATTGGACTCCTATTTTAATGACGCCGTTGGCTTTAGTATGTATTGCATATCTATAGCGCATTGATTCTATTTCTATTTGATAAACATACATTTGACCAAAAATTTGTTAAAACAATAACAATAACAAATTTTTGTAAAAGCGGTTTGTGTTAAGGGTCTCAAGCAACAGCGATGCCGTTAAAACATAGAAATAGATCAGCGAGATAGAAAGCACCTAAACAGTCATCATAAATAGTGGTACTCCTATGAAAGCCGATAAGTTACCTAAATCAGCTTGGTCTGGTTCACAGGCAGCTGGTTCTCAGTCTCAGCAGCTAAAACAGTCGTCTAGCTACAACGAACGTGGCTATGACGAGCACAACGTTGGCATGCAACAACATGACCCTATCAGTCATGCTAGTAATGACGCCAGCTACCATCGCGATCACTTGAGTCATGATAGCCTCCAGCATTTAGCAAAACAAAGCGCAAAGCAAGACTGCTATCTTGGATATAGAAGTAACAAGAGCAGTAGTGACAAAAAGAGCTGTGATCAAAAAAAATCCAGCATGATTGATACTCATAGAGCCAATAGTTATGAAGAGTCACCAAAGCTAGATAAAGATGAGCCATTGATGGCAGCGCGTTTTGACGACAAAAAGAACAATATTAGCAATGACACAAGCAACAGAGCTAAGGGCAAAAATAAAGCTAAGAGCAATCAAGTTACGACAGATAACCTCAATAACAGCGATACCTTGCTGGGTAGATTGGGCAGTAAAAACGTATCAAACAAAGACATACCGGAGCGCATATTTATGAATGGACTGATCAAACATACAGGTATTGCCTTAGCGATTATTATACCATTGGCTGCGTTTTCAGCTTATGCTGCTACGCCTTCAGTCAATGCAGCGTCTATGGCTGCTACCAATGCAACGATGGATAAGACGACAACAGAGACGCTGTCTATCGAACCAAGCGCCATCATTCATAAGTCTGCAAATACCCCAACGACAGTCGATAGCGTCGACCTCAAAAAGTATGCCGGAACGTGGTACGAGATAGGGCGCTTACCGATGTATTTTCAACGTAAATGCGCAGGTGATGTTACGGCCAATTATGTCCAAAAAGCTGATGGTAAAGGTATAAGTGTCACTAACAAGTGTATGGCCGAAGATGGCTCGGAGATTGTTGCTGAAGGTCTAGCAAAGCCGGCGGATGAGACGGGTAGCAAGCTAAAAGTAACTTTTTTGCCCTCGTGGATTCGTTGGTTACCAGTTGGCCGTGCCGATTATTGGGTACTAGCACGTGATGCTGATTATAAAACGGCATTGGTCGGCACACCTGACAAAGATTATTTATGGCTATTGGCTCGTTCGCCTAATATCAGTCAAGAGACCTACTCTAAATATCGTCAGATTGCACAACAACAAGGTTATGATTTAAAAGAATTTAAGCTCACACCGCAAACCAATCAGACGGTAAATCTAACGCCATAGTTAATATGAATATGAATATGAAAAGTTGAATTCTAATTGCAGAATGAGTTTGTATACCTGATTGAGCGCTGGTTATTATCAGATTACTTCAATTAATAAAAATTCATAGTAACTCTTACTCAAGAAACCTAATAGGGCAGCATATATGGCTGCCTTTATTTTTATCTCTATTTATATATGAGTCTGTATATGAGAATGAAACCTATTATGCACACTAGCTAATCGGTTACTACTGGCAAAATGAGGCATTTTAGGCTAAAATCTATGCGATTCAAATACTCTAGTGTCAATAATCCGTATTGATAGTGGTTGATTATCATATTAGAGTCACCATTTAGAGCATACACAACCTATCTATTTCATATTTCTTCATATTTTATTGATCATACATTACTGACCATAAGGATGTTTCTCGTGAGCAACGCTGATACCTTACGCCAATTACATCAAGACCACTTAAGCAACTATAACAATCAAGAGCAACAAGCGATTGAGCTAATGGGGTTGTTGAATAAGCTCTATAATGCGCAAGACGTACAAGTGACCTTGTTCGGCGAAACGCTAGACTCCACCTCAGTTGGTCAAATACTCGCTTTGCATCAAAAAGTTGCGTTGCGTGAACATGGCGCTAAGTCTATCGATATCGCTGATACGTTAGCGATGGTAAAAGTCATCGCAGAAAACAAAGATATCCAAGCGACTCGTATCGATGTTGGTCAATTGATTGCTAATGACACTGACGTACAAGCTGCGCTAAAATCTGTTAATAATGCAGGTGCCGTAAATGGCGCGACAGATGTAGTATTATATGGTTTCGGCCGTATTGGTCGTATCTTGACCCGTTTATTACTGGCGCAAGCATCAAGTGCAAAAGGTATGCAGTTAAAAGCTATCGTCGTACGCCCAGCAGCTGCTGGTGACTTGGCCAAACGTATCTCATTGCTTGAGCGTGATTCGATTCATGGTAGATTCTTGGGTGGCATCAGTATCGATGATGACAATAACGGTATGATTATTAATGGTCGTTTTGTACAAGTTATCTATGCGAAAGATCCTAGTGAAATCGACTACACCGCTTATGGTATCAACGATGCTCTCGTTATCGATAACACGGGCATCTGGAAAGACGAAGCAGGCCTTGGCAAGCATTTACAGTCTACTGGCGTGAAAAAAGTACTACTGACTGCCCCTGCTGGTGGCGATATCAAAAACGTTGTATATGGTGTGAACAATGACACGGTTGGTGATGACACTATCGTTAGTGCTGCCAGCTGTACGACCAATGCTATTACACCAACGTTAAATGTATTGAATGATGAGTACGGTATCGAAAACGGTCACGTAGAGACTATTCACTCATTTACCAATGATCAAAACTTGGTTGATAACTATCATAAAGCAGACCGCCGTGGTCGTAGTGCTGTGATGAACATGGTTATCACGAGCACAGGCGCGGCAAAAGCAGTTGGTAAAGCATTACCAGAATTAAGTGGTAAGCTAACGGGCAACGCCATTCGTGTACCAACACCAAATGTCAGCTTAGCAATTTTGAACTTAACGCTTAAAACGGCACCAGAAAGTGCTGAAGCGTTGAATGAATTTTTGCGTAAAATTGCTAACAGCAGCACTTGGCAGTCGCAGATTGCTTATACAGATTCTACAGAAGCCGTATCAACAGATTTCGTTGGCACGACTCATGTTGGCATCATCGATGCGCAAGCGACTATTCTGACTGGTAATCAAGCTATTGTGTATGTTTGGTATGACAACGAAGTAGGTTATAGTACTCAGGTATTGCGTCTAGCGACACAGATGGCCGGAATCAGCTACGCTCAGATTCCTGCATAGAACGTTAAGCATAACAAACCAGATGTCTGATATTGTGTAAATTGGTGCGGGCATACTGCAAAATTTGCCATAATAGCGTCTGGTTTGGATAGCTTGATATTGCGTTAGCTGTCATACTTAAACACCCGATAGTCCGATTGATTATCGGGTGTTATTTTCATATTGAATATCAAATACAAGTAGCGTGCTTTTAGCGCTTATTTTGTCACAATATTTTTTGTGACAACACAGTAAAACCCCATAATATAACCGTTGGTTGTAACCAGTATATAAACTGGATTGTGAATTAAGGAAAGTAAAATGCGATTTATTGATGAAGCCGTCGTAACGGTAAAAGCAGGTGACGGTGGTAACGGAATCGCCAGTTTTCGCCGAGAAAAATATGTCCCACGTGGTGGCCCTGATGGTGGTGATGGTGGTAAAGGCGGAGATGTTTATGTTATTGCAGAAGATAACACTAACACCTTAGTTGATTATCGTTATACCCGTCGTCATGACGCTATGAGAGCTGAGAACGGTCACAGTAGAAACTGTTCAGGCAAGGGTTCTGATGATTTGTTCTTACCAGTGCCTATCGGTACCACGGTAGTTGATACCGAAACAGATGAAGTTTTGGGTGATTTGATTGAACTTGGTCAGACGTTACTGATTGCCAAAGGTGGTGATGGTGGTTTGGGTAATACTCATTTCAAGAGTTCTACCAACCAAGCACCGCGTAAAGCGACGTCAGGTTTTGAAGGTGAGTTAAAAGTTCTTAAATTTGAGCTAAAAGTAGTGGCTGATGTTGGCTTGATTGGTTTGCCTAATGCTGGTAAATCTACCTTTATTCGTCAAGTTTCTGCTGCTAGACCAAAAGTTGCTGACTATCCATTTACCACACTAGTTCCGAATCTAGGCGTAGTCGATATCGGTCGTCATCGCTCATTTGTGATGGCAGATATTCCGGGTTTGATCGAAGGTGCTTCAGAAGGTGCTGGACTTGGTATCCGTTTCTTAAAGCATGTAGCGCGTACTCGTCGTTTGTTACATGTGGTTGATGTAAAGCCAGTTGATGGCAGCGATCCAGTAGCCAACGCTCGTGTTATCTTAAATGAACTTGAACGTTTTTCGCCTGAATTATCCAACTTGCCTCAGATTTTGGTATTAAACAAAATCGATCAGGTGCCTGAAGAAGAGTTAGATGAGCTCTGTACCCATATTGTCGCTGAGCTTGGTTGGACAGGAGATGTATTTCGCACGTCAACCCTAATGGGCGAAGGGACTGATGCGGTTAAATATCATCTGATGAATGAGATTGAACTAGAGCGTGAGCGTGAACTAGAAGATCCTATCTTCGCTGAAGCACAAAGAACACGTTTTGAGCGCTTAGAAGTAGAAGTTCGCCTGAATACTGAAGCTCAGCGTGAAGCCTATCGTGCAGCTCGTAAAGCAGCACGTGAAGGACTAGACTTAAATGACGATGATGACGACTTCGATGATGAAGATGGTGTCGAAGTGGTTTACGTTCCGTAGTAAGTGAACAAGCTTGAACTGATATACCTGAATTTTTTAAATCAATCCCCTAATCAATTCATAAGATAAAAAGGAGTTTATATGGCAGATGGCATAGAAAACACGATCGAAGAAGCAAGATTTGTTAAGCAAAATCGCAACTTTGATATTCAGCGCGTTATTGTCAAGATTGGCTCATCGTTGTTAACCAATAACGGTCGAGGACTGGATCGAACTGCCATATACGAGTGGGCCAAGCAGATTGCTAAGCTGCACAAGCAAGGCGTCGAAGTACTACTAGTATCATCAGGTGCTGTTGCTGAAGGTGTGGTACGTATGAACCTTGAGGAGCGCCCTAAGAAACTAGCAGCACTGCAGGCCTGTGCTTCTATTGGTCAAATGGGTTTGATTGAAACATGGTGGTCAGCATTGATCCAACATGGTATCCAAAGCTCACAGCTACTACTGACTCATGATGATTTGTCTAATCGTAGCCGTTATCTCAATACGACAGGTGCTCTGACGCAATTATTAGAATGGCGCGTGCTACCTGTTATCAATGAAAATGACACCATTACCATTGATGAAATCAAGTTCGGTGATAATGATACATTAGGGGCAATGGCTGCTGCGATGGTCAATGCTGATTTGTACATTATTCTTACCGATCAAGATGGTGTGTTCACAGATAATCCACGTGACAATCCTAATGCAAAAATGATTCGTCAAGAGCGTGCGATGGCTGATTATTTGTTTGATATAGCTGGAGATGGCGGCAAGCTAGGACGCGGTGGTATGTTGACCAAAATCCGTGCTGGTCGCCTTGCTGCAATGGGTGGCTGTCCAACTGTTATTGTGAGCGGTGCAATTGAAGATGTCATTACTCGTGTAGTATCAGGTGAAGCGGTTGGTACGCTATTGACGACTAACGATGAAGACAAAATTATCGCCCGTAAGCAATGGCTTGCTGCGCATTTACGCATGTCAGGTAGCTTGGTTGTAGATGCAGGTGCTGCCAAGGCATTGACTGAACTAAATAGAAGTCTACTACCGGTCGGTGTTGTCGAAGTCCATGGTGGTTTTGATGAAGGCGATGTGGTTGAGATTATCCATCAGGATACCGGCGAACGTCTCGCAGTCGGACAGGTGAATTTTTCATCGCATGATGCACGCCGTGTGGCTCGTGAGCGTACGGAACAGTTTGACAAGATTTTTGGTAGTAGTGAAGAGCGTGTGGTCATGGTACATCGTGATAACTTGGCATTAACCGTATAGTAAAGTGATGACGCATCGTTTGTATTAGTGAGTAGGGCTTGTTTATGGTTTTAGACAAGCCTTACTTATTGGTGACAGACAGATAGGTCAGACATGGTTTTTTACGTTCATACCCAAGTATCAGTTTATGATGTGGCTATTATAAATGAGAGCAATACCCTTTAATCAGCATAGATGCTGACCCTGTATCATAGGTATTAATCAATTTTTATTTAATTTATTTAGCACAGTATTCTTAAAGAATGATAAATACTGTGTGTTTCGGAGATTTGTACATGAGTGCTTTAGACAACAGTGACTCGGCCCAGCAGCAGTTTGCGCCTTTAAAAAACGACAGATTGCTACGTGCGCTACGCTTCGAGCCTATCGATACCACCCCAGTTTGGATGATGCGTCAAGCAGGTCGCTATTTACCAGAATATAAGGCAACTCGTGCTGAAGCAGGCGACTTTATGAGCCTATGCAAAGACACCGACCGTGCCACTGAAGTCACTCTGCAGCCACTTCGCCGTTATAATTTGGATGCGGCTATTTTGTTCAGTGATATTTTGACCATTCCTGATGCTATGGGATTGGGCTTATATTTCGAGGCTGGTGAAGGTCCTAAATTTAAGCATCCTATTCGTACGCAAGCGGATCTTGATAGAATACCAAAGCTTGATCCGACAGACTCTCTTGATTATGTCATGCGTGCGGTGACCAGTATTCGTAAAGCTTTGAATGGGCAAGTACCGTTGTTTGGTTTCTCTGGTAGTCCATGGACGCTAGCGACGTATATGATCGAAGGCGGCAGCTCAAAAGACTATCGTTATACCAAAGGTTTTTTATACAGTAATCCTGATTTTTTACATCAATTATTGGATAAATTGGCAACGTCTGTCATTGATTATTTAGATGCACAAATCGTTGCTGGTGCTCAGATTGTACAGATATTTGATAGTTGGGGCGGGGCGCTTGGCCATCGTCAATTTATCGACTTTTCACACAAGTATAATAAGCGCATTGTTGCTGAGCTTAAGCAGCGCCATCCCGAGGTACCTGTGGTGTTATTTACCAAAGGGGGTGGATTATGGTTAGACATCCAGGCTGATAGCGAAGCCGATGTATTAGGCCTAGACTGGACGATGCCGATTGACCGTGCACGTCAGGTATTGACTGACAGTCAGCGTCAACTGACCAAGCAACATAAAAAACTACAAAGTAGCAAAGCCATCCAAGGTAACTTGGATCCAGCAACGCTATATGGCTCACCTGCGACGATTCGTACTGAAGTCAATGCCATGCTTGATAGAGCCTATGCGAATGGTGATAAAACGGGTTACATTGCTAACTTAGGTCATGGGATTACTCAGTGGGTCAATCCTGACAATGCCAAAGTGTTTGTCGATGCGGTACATGACTATAAAATTTAATAATTGATTTACTATCTGTCAGCGTATATTTAGTATTTTTAAGAAAAAGAGAGTCTCTTATGATTTCAGCGGCGATTGTTGGTGGTACAGGCTATACAGGTATTGAGCTTATTCGCTTGTTATCTGCGCATCCAAACGTTTCTATTGATTTACTAACCTCACGTAGCGAAGCGGGCACTCGTGCTGATGAGATTTTTCCAAGCTTACGCGGCATCTCAGACATTGTCTTCAGTGACTTAGGTGATGACACACTCGCGACGCTACAAAAGTGTGACGTAGTATTTTTTGCGACCCCACACGGCGTGGCGATGCAGCAAGCGGAAGCACTGACTCAAGCTGGCGTTAAGGTCATCGATCTGGCGGCTGATTTTCGCTTGCAGTCATTGACTGATTTTGAGAAATGGTACAAACAGTCACATGTGTGTCCTGAGCTATTAAAGACAGCGGTTTATGGATTGCCAGAGATTAATCGCGACAAACTGGCAAATGCATTAGTAGTGGGTAATCCTGGTTGCTATCCAACCACTGCGATTTTGGGTTTGAAGCCCATTATCGATGTTCAAAACAAGCAAGCAGAACGTTTGATTGAATCTCGTATTGTTATTGACGCGAAGTCTGGTGTGTCTGGAGCGGGTCGCCAAGCCTCGCTTGCGCTCAACTATGCTGAATCAACAGATAATTTCAAAGCCTATAGCGTCGAGGGTCATCGTCACTTGCCTGAGATTGAGCAAGGCGTTGCACAGTTGTTAGACAGCCAATTTGCCCATCGTATTCGTTTTTTACCGCACCTAGTGCCGATGATACGTGGCATGCTCAGCTCTATTCACCTGGAGCTCACGGATGCAGGTGCTATGATTGATTGGCAGCAAGCATTTGAAGCATCTTATGTCTCAGAGCCATTTGTTGATGTCATGCCAAAAGGTATTTATCCTGACACACGTAGCGTTCGCGCCAGCAATCGTTTACGTATCGCTGTGCATCAGGACAATGACCGTGCTGAGCTGACGGTGATTGTGGTACAGGATAACTTGGTCAAAGGTGCTGCAGGACAAGCCGTCCAAAACATGAATGTTATGTTTGGATTTGATGAATCAATGGGACTGAATTTTGCGCCTATCGTACCTTAGTACGAGATTTTTTGCGGCTAAGTCATTCATATTTATGCTACTAGGTATTGATTATAAATTCCGCTATAATGACTTGCCCTTACTCTTAAGAGATACTGTCTAAATGCGTTTTAAGCTTGTACTACGCTTTTGCCCACAGCCAACACGTCCATCGTGTCCAGATTTTGCTATTGATGATTTGCAGAGTAAGCAGTGTCTCCTGAGAGATGATGATTACTTTGTAAATGCTAAAAATATGACTCAGCGCGGTGCATCGACACTGGTATTGGCGTTATTTGTATTGGCAGTGCTTGTGACAGCTGTGGTCGGATTAATGTTCGGTCACAAACTTGGCTATCAGCGCGGCTTGCACTCAATGCAAACAGAAGCCAAGCAAGCGATTATCAACGGCAATGAAGCCACGAAATCGCTTGAAGATTTACGGCTTAGTAACAAAATAGCGACCAATCAAGCAGCGACCTCTAAACAAGAGCTGGCTATCAGTTTGGCAAACTTGAAAGAGTTGCGTGAGAATCAGCAAGCCATGACAGTAGAAAACAAGCAAGTTGCACAACTTAATGAATTCTACGCCGATTTTATTAGCGAAAAAGGCGGTATGCCTTTGCAAATATTGGGTGCCAAGATTGAGCCATTACCTGAAAACGCTTTTGAGTATGGTTTTGATATCGGTATGCTCAGCGGTGATGGTCAAGCCAAGCGCTTAAGACCCACGTTGACGTTATTGAACAATGATGATTTGGTAGAAGTACCATTAGATCCTACCAGCTATACAATTGAAGGTATCGTTCGCATACGTGGTCGTTTTGTGATGCCATCAGGATTTAGGCCGTTACAAGCCAAATTAACGCTTCAATCTGGTGCTCAGAAAATAGAGCAAATATATGATTGGAAGCTTGGGAGCCGTGTCGATAATATGTTGCCCTCGCTATTAGATTTACCAGATGTTGACCAAAGCCCTATTTCAGAGTAACTGCTGAGTCTTGCCTTTACTGACTGCCTTGCTTAAGAGTATTCGTGCAGGGTGGACATGTTGTATCTAAGGTATCAATCATTCATAGTCAGTACGCTTTTTAACATCGCCTCAATGAGTACTACTGATTTCAATCCCTGTGCTCTAAGCGATATGGCGACTCTGTCTCAATAAATCTTTTTTCTTAAACTCATCTCACGATTGTATTCCGATTATGACAAAAAAAATGATATTACATAGCATGCCAATGATTGCTGATTGGCACCTGCCAAGTACGCCTGTTCACCGTGCACAAGATAGTGACACTGATGGTGAGACGTCACCACAAGCTGACGTGCTGGTTGCAGAACCAGAAATAGCCAAACCACCCATGTATGCGGTAGTGATGTACAACGACAACTATACTCCGATGGAATTTGTGGTCTACGTATTGCAATCAGAGTTTCGTCATAGTACAGACTCTGCAGTCGAAATTATGCTGACGATTCATAACAACAGTAAGGGTATCGCTGGTATTTATCCAAAAGATATCGCTGAAACCAAAGCCAAAAAAGTAAACAGCTTGGCGCACCGTGAAGGTTATCCGCTATTAACTCAGATTGAGCCGCATCAAGGCGAATAACGGCCACTGTTATGCATTAGTCTTTTATAAACCCAGTTTCTGTGGAATTAGTTGGTTTTTGCATAATTCTATAGTGCTTATCAATAGCTCACTTTTATCGTGAGCTTGTTATTTTCTGCTTTAATACTATTCAAATCATCGTCAAATTGACCGTAAAAGTTCTCATCAAATTGCTCTAACCTTTTTTCTTCTTATGCATTCTATTGTTATCCTTCTCTTTTTGGCTATTCGTCTTCTTAAACGTGGATAATCTGCGTCCCAGCTCCTTTTGTCTGCTGTTAGCATGCTTTGATACACTTTAGTCTGCGTTAATAGATTGACTCTATCCAAATATCGTGTTGATATAAAGAAAAGCGAACCAGTATTGTTGCCATCATTGCCAACCGTCAGATAAACAGCGGTAGTGGTTGAAAATTCTATGGTTCATACGATGTATCCGTGGTTTCTGAGTCTATTCGATTTCCAATAATACAAATATAGCCCTTGAACAATGCATCTATCGCCCTGATTTACTTACTAACTCATTCATAAAACTATCAATTATAAAGATAGATATAACCGTAGGAAGTTGTTATGTTAAGTCGTCATCTTGAAGTTTCTCTACGTTTAGCAATGACGCTTGCGCGCCAAAAATCGCATGAGTATCTCACTGTTGAACATCTATTATTGGCGCTACTAGAAAATACCCATGCTGCTAATACATTGACTGCCTGTAACGCCAACGTCTCGGCGTTGCGTACCGAGCTTGAAGTGTATATCAATAAGCACACGCCAACGGTCGATGCAGATACCGAGCAGTCACCGCAGCCAACGCAAAGTTTTGATCGTATCTTACAGCGTGCTATTTTTCATGTGCAATCGATTGGCGGTGGTCGTCTGGTCGAAGGCTCTGATATCTTGGTATCGATGTTTTCAGAGCATGATACTTATGCTGTTTACTTGCTTAAAAAGCAAGGCATTAGCCGTCTTGAACTGACTCAATATCTATCGCATGGTCAGGACAAAGATGAGCCTTCTGAGTCACGTGCTTCTAGTACTGGCGAGCGTCGTAGTGCGTCTGAAAAAACCAGCAAAGACCCTTTGGTTGAATTTGCGACCAACCTAAATCAGCGCGCTGCTGAAGGTAAAACTGATCCGTTAATTGGTCGCGCTTCTGAAATTGAACGTGCCGCTCAAGTACTGTGTCGCCGCCGTAAAAACAACCCATTGCTAGTAGGTGAGCCAGGTGTGGGTAAAACCTCTATCGCTGAAGGTCTAGCATGGCTGATCATCAATGATAAAGCACCGAAACCTCTGAATGGTTGTGTGATTTATAGCCTTGATATTGGTGCGCTTATTGCTGGAACCAAATATCGCGGTGACTTTGAAAAACGTATGAAGTCCCTCCTTGATGCACTGAAGAATAAGCCGAATGCAATCTTATTTATCGATGAGATCCATATGATTATTGGCGCAGGTTCATCCATGAGCAGCAATATGGATGTGTCTAACTTAATTAAGCCTGCACTTGCCAACGGTGAGCTACGTTGTATCGGTTCAACGACTTTTACTGAATATCGTCAGGTATTTGAAAAAGATCATGCGTTGTCACGCCGTTTCCAAAAAATCGATGTGAAAGAACCAAGCGTAGACGATACCATTGATATCTTACGTGGTCTGAAGCCTCGCTATGAAGAGTTTCATAACGTTGAATACACGGATCAAGCGCTCATTACTGCAGTGCAGTTGTCAGCGAAGCATATCCACGAGCGTTTTTTACCGGACAAAGCCATTGACGTGATTGATGAAGCAGGCGCTTATAAGCGTTTGGGCGTCGTCGCTGATGTAGATGATATCGATGCTGAAGAAAGCTTTATTGCAGATATAGAGCATGATTTTGATGCACAGATTGATGCCGATCTCGAAGGTATTGGTAGCGATACAGATAATGAAATACAGAATGAAGCCGCAACGGCAAAGGCAAGTGACGGCAAAAAGTCAGCAGATGGTATCAAGGTATCTAAAGCACAAAGACCACCAATGAAAATTGATGTGGCTGATATCGAAGCTATTATTGCTAAACTGGCACGCATTCCGCCCAAATCAGTGTCTAGTGATGACAAGAGCATTCTTCAGCACCTAGATCGTGATCTTAAACACTTGGTGTTTGGTCAAGACGAAGCAATTGCAACGCTTGCGGATGCCATCAAATTGTCTCGTGCTGGTCTAAAATCACCAGATAAGCCGATTGGTTCATTTATGTTTGCAGGTCCGACAGGCGTGGGTAAAACAGAAGTATCACGTCAATTGGCCAATCTATTAGGTGTGGAGTTGGTACGCTTTGATATGTCAGAGTACATGGAAGCCCATACCGCCTCACGTCTGATTGGTGCACCTCCAGGCTATGTTGGTTATGACCAAGGTGGACTACTGACGGAAAAGATCAATCAACATCCGCATTGCGTGTTATTGCTTGATGAGATTGAAAAAGCGCACCCTGATGTCTTTAACTTGTTATTACAAGTTATGGATCATGGTACCTTGACTGATAACAATGGCCGTGTTGCTATCTTTAAGCAAGTCATCGTTATCATGACAACCAACGTCGGCGCAGATAGTATCAGCCGCTCGTCAATGGGCTTCACTCAGCAAGATCATAGCCGTGATAACACAGAGTCACTCAAGCGTGTGTTTACGCCAGAGTTCCGCAATCGTCTAGATGCTATCATCCAGTTCAACCCACTAGACAGCTCAGTGGTAGTATCGGTGGTCGATAAGTTCTTGGTTGAACTACAAGTGCAGCTAGATGACAAGCAAGTGACGCTAGAGATTGATGATGATGTTCGTGATTATCTCGCTGATAAAGGCTATGACCGTCTGATGGGCGCTCGTCCAATGCAGCGTTTGATTCAAGATGAAATCAAAAAGCCATTAGCCAGCATGATTCTGTTTGGTGATTTGGTCAATGGTGGGGTAGTCCGTCTGACACTAGAACCTAAAGCAGATGAGGCGCAGGACAGTGATACAGTGAAGCTTGGTAAGTCTTCTGATAAGGGATCTTCTGACAGCCGTATTATCTTGACTGTCGTTGAAACACATGAGCCACGCTCAGACTCTGAGTCAGTAGCTAGCTAAGTTATTTAATGTCAATGCAATAAGACGGCTACGGTATTATTACGGTAGCCGTTTTTTTATTGCTATAATTCATCAACAAAGCTCATAGCGTTTTTTGTTAGTATAAATGCTTAAAAAAAGCCAATATATCTATTCCATAACAAACATAAAAAGGATGCACCATGGAACTGTTTGACGAACAGCTGACCAAAACCGCAGAGCAAAAGCAGGCCATCTTAGACAATGTTCGCTTGCCCGAAGACTGGAAGACAGCATTGGCAGATGAGTTAACCTCAGACAACATGGACAGCTTGCGTGCATTTTTAAAAGAGGCGTATCAATCAGATGATAGTATCTATCCGCCAGCCCCGTTGATGTTCAATGCGCTTAATCTGACGCCTCTACCACAGGTCAAAGTTGTCATTTTAGGACAAGATCCTTATCATCGCCCAGGACAGGCAATGGGACTATCATTTTCTGTGCCAAAAGCCATTCCGAAGCCGCCCTCACTTAATAATGTGTTAAAAGAAATGGCAGATGATATCGGCATTAAACCGTCGGCACATGGCGATTTGACCTATTGGGCACAGCAAGGGGTTCTATTACTGAACAGTTATTTGACAGTGAAAGAGGGTGAGCCAAACAGTCATCAAAATCAAGGGTGGGAGCAGTTTACCGATGCAGTGATTGATGCGGTCAATGAACAAACAGAGCATACTGTATTTATACTGTGGGGCAGTAAAGCCCAAAAAAAGGGCAAATATATCGATACCGACAAGCATCTGATACTGACTGCTGTCCATCCTTCACCACTCGCCGCCAATCGCGGTGGATTTTTTGGTTCTAAGCCCTTCTCTAAAACCAATGATTATTTGGTCCAGTATGGTCAAGCACCAATTGACTGGCAATTGCCACAGTAAATGCTAAATACCATGAGCCATATCCATACGATGAATAACAAGTTAAAACCCTATTTTTTAGCAAATATGTCGTTAGCATATGATGAGGCACAGCATAATCAGGCAGCTTATTTTCAATTCAAAAATCACATGTTTTGGTCGCAACAAGACATGATATGGATGAAAATCGCACTGAAGCTTGCCAAACAAGGTGCTGAGCGTGGAGAGGTACCAGTAGGTGCTATATTGGTACATGATGAGCAAATCATTGGACAAGGTTTCAACGAGCCGATTGGGCGCCATGATGCCACGTCACATGCAGAGATAGTGGCATTAAGAGACGCCTGCAATCGTCTTAAGAACTACCGATTACCATTAGAGACAACGTTGTATGTCACGCTAGAGCCTTGCACAATGTGTATTGGCGCGCTGATACATGCTCGCGTGGATAGGCTTGTATACGCCGCTAGTGAACCACGAGCAGGTATGGTTGGCAGTCAACTGGATTTGTCCATACAGCCTTTTTATAATCACAGTATCCAAGTTCAGAAAGGGCTGTGTAGCGAGCATAGCGGTCAAATGCTAAAGGCCTTTTTTCGTGAGCGTAGACGCGCTGCAAAAAAGAACAAACAAACTGCTATTGGTTACAACACTAATCGACAAGATATCAGTCTTGGTGCTAGTGATAGCGAGGATTCTTTGCTATAATATTGCCCTGTTTGATACCTAGTGTTTTAGCGTGTGATTAAGCACTTGAAATAGCAGTAAATATTGCTGCATGGCTATGAAATAACCAGTATATAAGCACCACCTACTATTGAGCGAGTATTATGACAGTCCCTGTATCCGACAGTTCAATAATTGATAATGATGATAGCCAAAAGCCGTCAGTTCGCTATCCTGTTATTTGTATCGATGGACCCAGTGGCGCAGGCAAAGGCACGGTAACTTGGCGCTTAGCACAAGCTTTAGGTTATCAATTGCTAGACTCGGGTGCGTTATATCGTATCGTAGGACTTAAAGCATTCGAAGCGGGACTGATCACAGCGGATGCGAGTCAAGTTATTGATGAGATGGCCGTGTTGGACCTGACAAAAAGCCTAAAAATAGCTTTTGTACCGAACAATGAGTCAGGACGCGTGGACATTATTGTAAATGGTCAAACAGTTGGTGAACAGGTACGTAACGAGACGGTTGGTGGCTATGCATCACAGGTAGCGGTATTCCCGAAAGTTCGTCAAGCGTTGCTACATCTGCAACAAGATATGGCGACCTTTTCAGGATTGGTCGCTGATGGTCGTGATATGGGAACGGTTGTGTTTCCAGACGCGGATGTGAAAGTATTTTTGACCGCTAGTGCTAAAGCACGTGCAGAGCGCCGTGTGGCCCAGTTGATGCAAGCTGGCCAAACCGCAGATTTTGATGCGATTTTGACAACAATTAAAGCCCGTGATGATCGTGATGAGAACCGTAGCACCGCACCATCAAAACCGGCAGTAGATGCTCTTTGGCTTGATAGCTCTAGGCTAGATGCTGATGATGTTTATAAGCAAATCAGTCAACATTGTCAGGATAAAGGTATATTTTTTAATAACGAATAAAAACAACCTATTAAGTACTAAAAACTTGAACATAAGCTTTGATTTTAGTATAAACTAGTACAGTTAATATTTGGTATTTCACAGAGTGTAAATAGCGCTTGAGTTAAGACAGTTGTTGTTAGTGAGTTTGATAAGTTATGTGCTTATTGACAACAAACGTTTTTATATATGATTGTATGGGATATAAAACCAGTATTCTCGTTTTATACAATCATAAATTTGATCCGTACTGTGCTGGACAGGATACGGCTATACAAAGGTAGACATAATGGAATCATTTGCTGAACTATTTGAAGCGAGCATCGAAGAAACAGGTCTTGATATCGAGCGTGGCTCGGTTATCACTGGTACTGTTGTGGCCATCGATAACGACTGGATCACTGTTGATACTGGTCTGAAATCTGAAGGTATTGTCGCTCGTGAAGAGTTTTTAAGCGAAGAAGGCGAACTTGAAGTTGAAGTTGGCGATAGCGTTGATGTCGTGGTTGAAGCAGTTGATAACGGCATGGGTCAAACCTTGCTGTCACGTGAAAAAGCTAAGCGTGTTGAAACTTGGAACTTCCTTGAGAAAATTGCTGACAATGATGAAATCGTAAAAGGTATCATTTCAAGCAAAGTTAAAGGCGGTTTCACTGTAGATATCGGTTCAGTACGCGCGTTCTTACCAGGTTCATTGGTAGATGTACGTCCTATCCGTGATACGACGCATCTTGAAGGCAAAGAGCTAGAATTCAAAGTCATCAAACTTGATCAAAAACGTAACAACGTTGTTGTTAGCCGTCGTGCAGTTATGGAAGCTGAAAATTCAGCTGAGCGCGAAGAGTTATTGAATAAGCTTGAAGAAGGCATCGAGATCGAAGGTATCGTTAAGAACCTTACTGATTACGGCGCATTCGTTGACCTAGGTGGTATTGATGGTCTATTGCATATCACTGACATGGCATGGCGCCGTATCAAGCACCCATCTGAAGTAGTTGAAGTTGGTCAAGATCTTAAAGTTAAAGTATTGAAGTTTGACCGTGAGCGCAATCGCGTTAGCCTAGGTCTGAAACAACTTGGTACTGATCCTTGGGATAACGTTGGCGGCACATACCCAGTGGGTAGCGTTGTTAAAGCTCGCGTAACCAACTTGACTGATTATGGTTGTTTTGCTGAGATCTCTGAAGGCATCGAAGGTCTAGTACACGTGTCAGAGATGGATCATACCAACAAAAACATCCACCCATCTAAAGTAGTTCAAGTGGGCGATGAAGTTGAAGTGATGATTCTTGATATCGATGAAGAACGTCGTCGTATCAGCCTAGGTATCAAACAAACTCTTGCTAACCCATGGGATGAGTTTGATAAGAAACATGAGCGCGGTGATAAAATCACTGGTACGATCAAATCAATCACTGACTTCGGTATCTTTATCGGTCTAGACGGTGGTATTGATGGTCTTGTTCATCTATCTGACATCTCTTGGAACGAAACTGGCGAAGATGCTATCCGTAACTACAACAAAGGCGACACCGTTGAAGCAATGGTATTGTCTGTAGATGCAGAAGCTAACCGTATCAGCCTAGGCGTGAAGCAGTTAAGCTCTGATCCATTCAACGAATACCTAGTCAACAATGACCGTGGTGCTATCGTTACTGGTAAAGTAAAAGAAGTAGATGCTAAAGGCGCTACTATTGAGCTTGCTGACGAAGTTGAAGCATACTTACGTGCCTCTGAGATCCAACGTGACCGCGTTGAAGATGCAACTAAGCATCTGACTGTTGGTGATGACGTTGAAGCTAAAATCATCAGCGTTGATCGTAAAACACGCAGCATCAACTTGTCTATCAAATCGAAAGACGAAGCTGAAGAGCGTCAAGCAATCAAAGAACTAAGTAGCACTAGTACTACTGCCGCTGCCGGTTCTGAAGCTCAACCAAAAACTATTGGTGACTTGATCAAAGAACAAATGCAGTAAGCATTAAGTTATTGATATAAAAGTAATAAAAAAAGCGACTTCGGTCGCTTTTTTTTATCATTAAATTTTGATAACGGTATTAATCAGGGATGTTTTTGCCAAAATTGGCAAACTCTTATTCCTATTTACCCCAATATCCGCTATCATTTGCAACATTGAGTAACAAGATGTGAGTCACGGTATATTGGCAGTTTTAGTGTAATGCCAATAAATGCATAGTGTTGAAAATAGCCATCGGTAATTGGCTGTTAAAATAGGGCTCTGATTCATCATCAGTTTATCCATCAATCTACAAGGCAAGTGTAATAATGCAGCAAACGATCAACAAATCCGAATTTATTAGTAATTTAAGTGCGAACTGTGACAGTATGGCCGATACGGTTGTCGATGATGCAGTGCGTGAAATATTGAATTTGATGACTCATACTTTAGCCAATGATGGCAGAGTTGAGGTTCGTGGATTTGGCAGTTTTTGCCTACATCATCGCCGTGCTCGTCTGGGTCGTAATCCTAAGACAGGTGAAAGCGTACCAGTACCTGCCAAAGCTATTCCACATTTTAAGCCAGGCAAAGCGTTACGTGAAGCAGTCAATGATACCGTTGCCAATATTTAATATCATTGATGGCTAATATCATTGTAAGTGATGATCCTAATATTATGACTCCAAACTAAGGTAACCGTCTCATGCGCTTTTTACTATTTGTACTGCTATTTCTGAGCTTTGCTTATTCGCTTGGCTTGGTATTGGCAAACAATACCGAGGTTGGAGTTAATCTCATATTTTCACAAGCACCTACGATGAATTTGGGGCTGCTGCTCATCTTATGTCTGATACTCGGTATCGTGATTGGTATTCTAATGGCGCTACTTATCTTTCGAGTATTGCAGAATAAATGGGAAATCTCGCGTTTGCAAAAAGCAAATACGAATCTGCAAGAGCAGCTTACTCAGGCTAATGCAGTCATCGATCGTCAGGCAAGTGCATCGACGGTAGAAGATGCTGTCTATGGTGCGACTGCTACTAATGTGCAAGACAGCACAGAGACTCACTTAAATGAAGGTGGTACGCTGTCTAAGCGTAAGCGAGATTAGTAACCAGACGTCGTGATGTCACCACGCTTATCCACGCTTGAAAATATGCCACTTCGTTCACTCTGATATAAATATGGCAAAATCATGAATAATATAACAAATTCTCCAGTCATCGTGGCTTTAGATAACATGACTTTGGACGCCTCTTTAGCACTGGCTGACCAATTAGACCCAAAAGCATGCCGATTAAAAGTGGGTAAAGAGCTTTTTACGCGCTGTGGCCCCGATATTGTAAAAGCGCTACATCAGCGTAAATTTGATGTGTTTTTGGACTTGAAATTTCATGACATTCCCAATACTACCGCACAAGCAGTATTAGCGGCGGCTGAGCTTGGTGTGTGGATGGTGAATGTCCATGCAAGTGCTGGTTTAGAGGCGATGTCTTTAGCAAAGCAGCGTTTGCTAGATAATGATTTTGATACATTATTGATTGCAGTCACGGTGTTGACCTCGATGGACACTCAGGCATTGATGCAGACAGGGGTCACTGATAGTCTGGATACACAAGTCAGTCGATTAGCGCAGTTGACCAAACAAGCGGGTTTGGATGGCGTGGTATGTTCGGCTCAGGAAGCAAAGGCACTCAAAGCCCTTTGTGGTCAAGATTTTAAACTGGTGACGCCTGGCATTAGATTGGCAGACGATAGTGCTGATGATCAGAAGCGAATCTGTACACCAAGTCAGGCGCTAACGGATGGCTCCGACTATCTAGTCATCGGACGTTCAATTACTCAAGCCTCAGACCCTGCTGCCAAGCTTCAGAGGATACTTCAAAGTATACAATGAGTTATAGGCTCGACGCATAGACAGTAAAAAAGACAGCTTACATGGCTGTCTTTTTTACTTTTTGGCAGTAGATAAAAAGGTGCTACACTATTTAAATTTACGCGGTTGCTGCTATTAACTTATATTTGTATGTATTAAGTGGGCTTAGCGTGCCTCACAAAAGCAGTGCAGATATTGGTTGTTATGCGAATTTCAGTAGTGACATGATCGGATGGTATAGGATAATATGAAATTACAGATTTTGAGTGACTTACATATTGACAGTTATGCTCGTCAATCACATCCGATAGGACATATTCCTAAAACGGATGCAGATGTGGTCCTTGTAGCGGGTGATACAGCAAATAGTGATAAAGGTATGCCATGGCTACAAGAGCAAGCAGCGCGCTTGCAAGTGCCAGTGATTACGGTTGCAGGCAATCATGAATACTTTGATGAAGATGTATTGAACTTTGATCAAAAGTTGAAAACATGGGACAACTATAACACTGCGTCTAATCAAGGCGTTCGCGTATTACAGTGTCAGCATATTGATATCGGTGACGTTCGCATTTTGGGCTGTACGCTTTGGACAGATTATCAATATCATGCCAATGAAGACACGATGGCTGCTGCTCGACAGTTTATGCGTGATTATAAACAAATCTATGCCGGTAACGAGCTATTTTCACCCGAGGTTTCTATGCAGATCCATGCAACGCATCGTAAGTGGCTACAGCAAGCATTGATAACAGCCAAAGAGTTGGGCAAAAAGACCATAGTAATGAGCCATCATAGTATCAGTGCACTCTCTGTGTCTGAAAAGTACGCCAATCTACCCAGTAATGCCGCTTTCGTCAGTGATTTGTCTAAATGGATGCATGAGGACTGGGCGCCTACGCTATGGGTGCATGGACATACACATGAGGCATTTGATTACCGTATTGGTCATACTCGGGTCATTGTTAATCCTCGGGCATATCCCAATGAGGTGAGTAGTACAGCATTGGAGTTTGCGTGGGATAGAGTCGTAGATATTGGCTAGTACATGCTTTGGTGTATATAAAGAGGTTTATCTGCGAAAGGTTGAGGTATATTTCTCTTTCACACTTAAAATCACAAATACGCACTGCTAATACCACGATTGAATAATCAAATTTGCTTCAATCTGTATGGTAAGAAATGGTCTTGCAAATCAGAGATGGTATTCACAATATATATATTGCAACTGGATTTGTATGGTATTCATTCCTGACAAAAAATCTGCTAGGCTTGCAGCATGAGTAAATATCTTAGCAACATCCCGCCCCAAAGCGCCACTGACAAGCTTGCCCGTCACACGCCAAGCGCGCCTGCGCCCTCACACCTGCCAGATAGTATGATTCCATCTGTCAGTCTATTGCCAGAAAATAAACGTCTGATTTTATTTACAAGACACTCTTTACGTGAGCGCTCTGATGGCAACGGTTTTGCCAGTTATCAGTTACCACTGACCCCCAAAGGTCGAATACTGGCAAAGTCTTGGGGTCGTTGGTTGGCAGGTCATCTCCCATACTCGCTCGATGTCGATAGCATTTCAAGCCCAATTGGACGCTGTCTTGATACGGCCTATCTGATGCAGGAAGGGGCAGGGCTACGACGAGACATTACACATCAATCACTACTGGTTGAGCCTGGTAGCCTCGTCACCGAGCCTGAAATTGCCAATCCAGTGTTTAAAGAGATTGGCGTATTGAACTTTATCAATCGTTTTTTGCAAGGCAATCTTGAAGGCACCAAAAATGCCTATCAAGGTGGCCTCGATATTTTATCGCTCTTTTATCAAAATCAGCCGCAGTCAGGTCATTTAATGCTCGCGGTTAGTCACGATACCTTACTCTCTGCATTTTTGGCGGTGATGTTTGATGTGGTTGAAATTGACTGGAACGATTGGCCAAAGATGATGGAGGGCGTTTTCTTGTGGTTTGATGATAAGCCATTCGCGCAGAGCAGTGCACATTTCATTTGGCGTGGTAAGGTCTATACTCGTCCCATTAGCTCTCTCTTAGAGGACTACCAAGCAGCAGGCCATCATCCAAGCAAGTTGCTGCTGCCGCCAAAAGTGAAATGGGACTGATTTCTAGAGCGTTTTATGGTTACTATGCCTGCGTCTGACACGCTTTTTTCAACAACGTAAAATGATTCTGTCCTCTAGCCTTCTGTTCGGTTTTTGCCATAAGAAAACTGAGAGCGATCACCTGCGCTGCGACCCTGTTGCCATAACTGCATGCCGTATGATAACTGATGGCTCTCCCATGCTTGTAAGGCATTAGGAACATTATGGCTATGGTCAACGAGTGCTTGTACCAGTGACATAGCATTTGCTGCCGCTTTTGCTGTCCCCGCTGCTGTATGAGGCCGAGGAATGAAAGCGGCATCTCCTATCAGGGCTATGCTATCGAAAACCATCTGAGGCACTGCCAAGTCCAAAATAGACTGTACAAAAGGCTCTTTAGTTGCGGCGACTAATTTTTTAAAGGGCTCAGCGAGGACGCGTTCTGCATAGTCTCGCATGGCTTGTTCTACAGCAGGGGACATCATGCCTGGTGGAACAGAGTGTGTTCTATGTTTGCCTTTTTTATCCGTAAGTAGATGAGCAAGTTCCGTCTTTTCATCGTAATTCACGTACCAAACCCAGTTGAATCGGCGTTTTCCTGAAACCAGCGATTCATTTTCGCCGGGAATGACGTAGGCCAAAATATGCGAGTTTGGAAAGTCATAAAACACGAACCGTTCAGTAAATATCTCAGCCTCTTCTGGTGCTAACTCGGCTTCTTCTATCAAACCTCTGTAGGCTACGTAACCCGCATATTGAGGCTGATACGTAGGGAGAAGCTGCTGACGCACGGTTGAATTTGGTCCATCAGCGCCAATCAACAAGTCTGCAGTTTCACAAGCACCATCGGTGAAAGTAGTGGTGACTTTGGCACCTTTTGATTCTACCTGCGCCAATACTTTTCCTTGATGATAATGCTCACCTGGAAAGTGTCTTCGCATCGAGCGATAAAGGATGTTCCAAGAGGTAAGCGTCTGACGCATGGCCATTCTTTCAATTTGGCCATTTTTTTGCAGGTAATAGCGTTCAAGGGCATCGACGCCTAACTTATCTGTCGCAATACCTGCTCTTTTTAGCGCCATTACCACATCAGGTTGTAAAACAATACCGCCACCTCTACTGTCTAAATCATGAGTAGAGCGCTCGTAAATATCTACTTGCCAGCCAATAGAGCGTAGTAGCGTGCCCGAAAAAAGCCCAGCTAACGAACCACCGATCACGATTGCGCGCTTATTCATCGATTCCACTGAGCATCTTCCAGTTATTTATATACCAATAATATAGCATAAAAAAACCTTGCCCCAGTATTAGAACCGGTAGCAAGGTTTTAGTCATCACGCTGTCAAAGCGAGATGCGGTCTAAACAGTACAAATCTTAAGCTTGTAGGCCTTTGATTGTTTTGTTTAGGCGGCTCTTACGACGAGCAGCTTTATTCTTATGAATAATACCTTTGTCAGCCATACGATCAATAACTGGTACCGCTTTTTTGTAAGCTTCGGTAGCCGCGTCATAATCTTTAGCTGCGATAGCCGCATCAACACGTTTTAAGTAAGTACGAACCATAGAGCGTTGTGACGCAGAGTTCTGACGACGTTTGGTGTTTTGACGGGCGCGTTTACGAGCTTGTGCAGTATTAGCCACGCGTATCTCCTTGATAAAGACAGATAAAAGTATGAATGTTGATTGCAATAATGGGTTTAACAATCATCGGTGACGAGCAGCCTCTCGTCAAACATGATGTCGATGTCTGATATTAAAATATCTAATACGAATAGATCATCGCAAGCGCCATAACTGTTTGGAATAATTAAACAGCGTTGACGTGTAAAGCCGGTTATCTTAGCAAATTATTGAGCTAAGGACAATATATTTGATGATTAATGCCCAAAGAAATGGTTTTTTAGAATAAAAATACAGTCTAGGCAAGTTTATAAACCATTCTCACACTCATGAGAGTGGTTAGCTGATAAAATCTCTTACAATAAATCTCACATAATCCGGTAGGTTACCTACGAATTTAGGTATGATACGGTAGCGATAGACCTTGATATAGGTATTTTTTCATCAATATAGATCATCTAACGTCATATAAATGGATAGGGTATGCAGCGAAAAGCAATTGTGATTGGCGCAACAGGACTGGTGGGGCAGCACTTGGTAAAACAGCTGAGTGAGCTCTATGATACATTGATTGTGATCGCTCGGCGTCCGCCACGCTATATCAATGCCAGCATGCGTTTTTATCAGGTCAATGACTTTGATAATCTCTCCGAAGTGTTTGCAAGTGTGGGCGCGGATCGAACGACAGATGCTTTTAGCTGTCTTGGCACCACCAAAAAACAAGCAGGTAGCGATGAGACTTTTCGAAAAATAGACCATGATTACAATGTGAACTTTGCCAAGCTCTGCCGCGATAAAGGCGTAGAGAACTTTTTCTTGCTCTCTTCTATGAATGCTGACATCGACAGTCGCTTTTTGTACAATCGGGTCAAGGCTGAGACTGAGCAGTCCATTATGTCATTAGGTTTTGGAAAGCTGGTGGTTTTTAGACCCTCATTGTTGTTAGGTAAGCATAAGGGTCGCCCGCTTGAAAGCCTCGGCCAAAAAGCATTTAAGCTGATATCGCCTTTGGTCTCAGAGTCGCTGTCGTTGCATCCCATTTCTGCAAAGCGCGTGGCTAGTGCCATGGCGATGAGTGCCCATGAGATTTATCATCGGAGCAAATATCGTACTGAACCCCAAGCCATACATACCAATGTCATTGAAAATAAGCAGATGCTAGCGATGACTCGCGTCAAAAAATAAAGAATGACGTCTCACGATTTTTCATTAGCATGGGTTTCTTATCAACAGGCGACTTTTACTAATAAGCAGCGTAGCTAACCAAATCACCAACAACAAGGAGTAAAACCAATGCCAGAATCAATAAAGATGGATAGAAACACTTTTGTGACGTGTGATTTGTTAGATGCCAATCCTGAGTCGCAGGTATGTTTGCCAAATATTGAAGGCAAGTCGTTTCGTCAGTTTGGTGCAAAAAATAAATTTTTCGGTGAAATTGTGACGGTCAAATGTTTCGAGGACAATAGCCGTGTTAAGGCATTGCTGAATAGTGATGGTAAAGATAAAGACGGCAATGGTAAAGTGTTGGTTGTGGATGGTGGCGGCTCTATGCGCTGTGCATTGCTAGGCGACATGATTGCAGAATCAGCAATCGATAATGGTTGGGCGGGCGTGGTTATCTATGGTTGTGTTCGTGATGTTGATGACTTAGCACAGATGGGTATCGGCGTCATGGCGCTAGGCTGTATCCCGCGTAAGTCAAATCGACGTGATGAAGGGCAAACAGGTATCGAAATCAGTTTTGGTGACCTAACCTTAAACTCTGGTATGTTTGTTTACGCAGACAATAACGGTATTATCGCGAGTGTCAGCCCGCTCATCTAAACTTGGTTTTATGGGTACGAATAAGAAGCCTCAGCTTATAAGCTGAGGCTTTTTTATGCGGCTATCACGGTCAGCGCTTGATGGTTTCATTTAGAGCGTGTTGCCTCTTTCATAATAAATAAGCTTGCAGGTGACAAACCGTTACGGCATAAGTTTTGGTAATTGCTGAAATATTCGTATAATAGCTTTCTGACTTTTAACTTTGATCCGACTCTCTATGCCTATCACTGCTTTAACTGACGCCTTTGACCCTATTAATCAGCAACTGTTTCCTATCAAAAACGCCGAGCGGCGTTGGCTGGCACCTGTGCACGGTGCGGTCAGTAGCTTGTGGCTGGCAAGCTTGGTTCAGGCATCTAGATGGGATATTGCCGATCGACTAAAGGTGGTTGTGGCACGTGACCAAAACCAGCTCAATCAGATAGAGACAGAGTTGGCGTTTTGCGGGGTCGATGCTTATGTGTTCCCTGACTGGGAGACATTGACCTATGATGAGCTGTCTCCACATCAGGACATCGTCAGTGAGCGTATTAATCTGCTGACAGATATGCCAAGCTCAGGTGTCCTGCTCATCTCAATACAAGCGCTGATGCACCGCGTGGCGCCGCCAAGCTGGCTGATTGGGCAGCATTTTGATCTGAGTGTGGGTGATCTGTTCGATATCAGTACTCAGCGTGGACTGCTGGCTAAGGCAGGCTACCGTGCGGTTGATAATGTTTTTGAACCAGGCGAGTTTGCCGTACGTGGTAGCATCATTGATATTTTTGCCATGGGTCAGCCATTTCCGCTGCGCTTGGATCTGTTCGATGATGAGATCGAGACGATTCGTTTTTTTCATCCACAAACGCAGCGTACCTTAACCAACGATGATCTCAAAGCACTGATGTCTGGTAACGACACCAGTATGGCAAAAGAGTCACTATCGCTACTGCATAAACTGCCCGATATCTCAAAACCGATTGAACAATTTCAAATACTACCCGCTAAGGAGTTTCCGCTCGATGAAGGGCGCGAAATGTTCCGCATGAATTTTGCTGCGATGTTTCCGAATGCCAGTAGCCGTAAATTTGAATTACACAAAGATGTGATGGCAGGCATCGCCAGTAGCGGGCTTGAATACTATCAGCCGTTATTTTTTAATCTAAAAGACTGGGAGTCCGAGAGTAGTTTATTTTCCTACTTGCCTAGTGATGCGCTATTTATCACTGATGAATTGATCAATGAAAAGCAGGCTGAATATTGGTCACAGATCCAGCGTCGTTACGAAGAGCGTCGCCATGACATAGACAAACCCATTGTGGCCCCTGAGCTGTTATATCTACTGTCCAATGCACTGAATGAACAGCTAAACCAGTATCCACGAGTGATACTGAGTGCGCGTGATGAGCTTGCGATAGATAAGCAGAAGGGTTCGGTCGCACTGAGTGCACAAGAACCACCGCAATTGGCAGTGAATCATCAAAAATCTGAACCGCTAACTGAATTGTTAGAGTTTCTAGAGATACAAGCGCAAACGGCCACGCCTGTATTGATTGTTGCTGAAACGGCAGGACGCCGAGAGATTCTTATTGAGCTGTTTAAAGGTAAGATTGATATTACCGCTTATGACAGCTTTGAGGCGTTTCTATTAGCAGATAAAACAAGCACTACTCATACCAATCATTTACCTAAAGTAGGTCTGACGGTAGCACCTATCGAGCGCGGCGTTTATGTGCCTGAGCGTTTGGTATTGATCAGTGAGACACAGCTGTTTGGGCGTCAAGTGCTGCAAACGCGCCGTCGCCGTCAAAGCGGTGTGTCAGAAGAGTTTTTGGTCAAAAGTGTCACCGAGATAACAGATGGTAGTCCGGTCGTCCATATTGAGCATGGCATTGGTCGCTATAATGGTCTGATTACGCTGGATGTCGGTGATGGTGAGCAAGAGTTTATTCACTTGAAGTATTCTGACGATGCCAGTATCTATGTACCAGTGGCCAATCTACAGATGATCAGTCGCTATAGTGGCGGTGACCCAGCGTTAGCACCACTACACAAAATTGGTAGCGGTAAATGGGACAGAGCCAAACAAAAAGCGCTCGAGCAAATTCATGATGTGGCAGCAGAACTGCTAAATATGCAAGCAAGACGTGAGGCCAAAGTAGGCATTCATTTTAAAATAGATTCCTCACAATATGAGCTGTTTTCTAGTCAGTTTGCCTTTGAAGAAACCCCCGATCAGGCCCATGCCATCTATGCAGTGATGGAGGACATGAGACAAAATCAACCTATGGATCGTCTCATCTGCGGCGATGTCGGCTTTGGTAAGACTGAAGTGGCCATGCGAGCGGCTTTTATTGCGGTTAGTGCTGGCTATCAGGTCGCTGTATTGGTGCCGACGACGCTGCTTGCAGGTCAGCACGAAGACAACTTCCGTGATCGTTTTGCTGATTGGCCAGTACGTATCGAAAGTCTGTCGCGCTTTGGTGGCAAAAAACACCAGGAAACAGTCTTGGCTGATTTGGCTGCTGGTAAAGTAGATATCGTAATTGGCACCCACAAACTGCTACAACCCGATGTGAAATTCTCGAATTTAGGATTGATGATCGTCGATGAAGAGCATCGCTTCGGCGTGCGTCATAAGGAGCGTATCAAAGCCATTCAAACGGATGTGGATAGCATGTCTATGACGGCAACCCCAATCCCTAGAACGCTGAATATGGCGCTCTCAGGCATGCGTGATATGTCAATCATCGCCACGCCACCTGCCCGACGTCTTGCTATTAAAACTTTTGTGATGCAAAAAACAGAAGCTCTGATGAAAGAGGCGATCTTGCGCGAGCTATTGCGCGGCGGGCAGGTCTATCTATTGCACAATGATGTTGCGAGTATCGAGCGTATGGCAGAGACCATCCGTGAGCTTGTACCTGAGGCGCGAGTAGGCGTGGCACACGGGCAAATGCAAGAGCGCCAACTCGAACAAGTCATGCAGCAGCTTTATCATAAAAAATTCAACGTGCTCATCTGTTCTACTATCATCGAAACAGGGATTGATGTGCCCAATGCCAATACTATCATTATTGAGCGCGCGGATAAGTTCGGTCTGGCGCAGTTGCATCAGCTACGTGGCCGAGTCGGACGTAGCCATCATCAGGCCTACTGCTATCTGTTAGTGCCTTCTATCAAAGGGCTTAAAGGAGATGCCAAGCGCCGGTTACATGCGATTGAACGTGCCAATACGTTGGGTGCAGGGTTTATGCTGGCAAGTGAGGATTTAGAGATTCGCGGTGCAGGCGAGATATTAGGTAAGCAGCAAAGTGGTAATATGCAGGCCATTGGCTTTAGCTTGTACATGGATATGCTTGAGCGTGCGACTAAAGCTATCAAAGCGGGCAAAGAGCCTGATTTAAACACACCGCTATCGCTGACCAGTGAAATCAATCTACACAGCTCTGCACTCATACCAGAAGAGTATCTACATGACGTACATCAGCGTTTATTGTTTTATAAGCGCATTAGTAATACAGATGACAAAGAAGCGTTGACTGACATTCGTACGGAAATGATAGACCGTTTTGGTACACTGCCAGATCAAACCAAACAGCTCTTTGCCATTCACGGACTTCGCTTGCAGGCAGAGCCATTAAAGATCAATAAAATTGATGCCAATGGCAGTAGTATGACGCTGGAGTTTGCACCAGATACACCGGTCGACGCCTTAGCTATTATTAAGCTGATACAGTCGAATGGGCAGCATTATCGTATGAATGGCGCATCTGGTATTCGTTATCAAAATGCTGATAAACTGGCAACGCCGCAAAAGCGAGTGACCGTTATCCAAGAGCTACTGCGCTATTTTAGCGAGCATAGGGTGACAGAGTCCGCTTAATCCATTAAACGCTGAGTGTCGAGTAAAGAAGGGCATGAGATAAGTGACGTGTGTCATGCCAGTGAGGTAAGTTGTCATACAATCCGTCATGGCGCTATTTTATCAACCAGATAACTGATAAAATAGCCAAACTGCGTTTTACCCTTTTATATTTTATGTGCTTTTATTTGCATTAAACAACAAGAGAACCGTCATTATGTTCCAACTTCATCATAAACTTGCTGCTGATAGTTTTTTAGTAGGGGACTTCCCACTGTCTACTTGTCGTTTAATCAATGACTGCCAATTTCCTTGGTTAATATTAGTGCCGCGTGTTTCAGGTATCAAAGAGCTGTATGAGTTATCTGAAGCCGATCAAACGCAGTTTTTACGTGAGTCAAGCTGGCTATCGAGTCAGCTGGCCAAAACTTTTCAAGCAGATAAAATGAATGTAGCAGCCCTTGGTAATCAAGTGCCCCAGCTTCATTTTCATCATATTGTCCGCTATCAGAATGATATGCAATGGCCTAACCCAGTGTGGGGTGTTCCTGCTATCCCTTATACTAAAGAGGTGCTAGCACAGATGCAGCAGACGCTAATGATGGCGCTACGTGGTCATCATCAAATGCCTTTTGATTGGCAAATGTAGTCAGACAGTAAAAACGAGGCTTTTAGGTTTTGGTCTCATAATATGAGAGATGGCCAATTTTCGTAAGCCGATACTTACATGTAGCTGTTGCGTACAGAACAGATAAGAGAAGCCAGATACTATAGGGTATCTGGTTTTTTTATTGGGTTTTACTTTAGATAAAGCTCATAGTGAGTTATTAAGCCATAACATTGGACAAAGGGCGTTTTTTTGAGCACCAATGGTCTAGGTTTCATCTGTTTTAAAAAGTATAATATATTATTAGATATATCTTATAATGATTTGTCATAAGCGAAAATCATGTAGCTATGTTACTCTCAAGTACTATCGTCTCAGCGATAGTCTATCTAGTTTAAGTGAATCTTCCCTATGCCCTTACCAGAGACATTAAAGCTAAAAATGTTGTCAAAGGGTAATGGTATCTGCCAATTCGACTATCCAGAAGTCTTCGTTTTAATACTCACCGTTATATTACTCACGTTTCATTATGGGTTTCGTCCGACATCGATGGCATTATCGATTATCATTATTCTACCCAGTTTAATGATTTTTATTTATAACTATCGACGCAAAACCAGTTTTTGGACGTCCAATATTGTCATTATTTTACTGGCAGTAGTGATTGGTGCGATACAGTTCTGCATGGTTATATCGCTCAGTCTAGCGTCTTTAATTGCTATGCGAATCATCCTAAACAAGCCTGAAAACCATTTACGACTATTTACGGTCGCTTTAGTGACCACTATTGTCTTCTATTATGTCAGTAATATTTTGGATGCTGGTGGTATGGACTGCAATGACAGCTGGTTGCCACCTGTTATATTGCTGGCAAGCATGGCGGTTATTCTCTGTCAATTTCGCCGAACTCATAAAAAGCACACTGACTATAAAGAAAGTGCCTATCAGGCAGGCGGACGTTTGAGTACGATGGTTTCAGTCATCAATAAACTGACTCGCTTTGTACCACCCCAGGTTTGGGAGCCTATTGTCAGAGCGGATATGCCAGTTACTGTCTCTAATAAGCGTGCAAAGCTGACCATTATGTTCTCGGATATTGTGGGTTTTACGGAACTATCTGACAGCCTGAGTGCGGATAACTTGGCGGATATCTTAAACACTTATATGCACTGTATGACTATGATTGCTGACAAACATGGCGCGGTTCTGGATAAATTCATTGGTGATGGCATGGTGTGTTTCTTTGGCGAACCTGATAGCCGCGGTTCGCGTCAAGATGCACTAGATTGCGTGGCAATGGCTATAGACATGCGCCGCGAAATGCGCACACTGCGTCAAAAGTGGCGATTAATGGGCTTTGAGGGTTTGTATATACGTATCGGTATTACCACTGGCTACTGCCATGTGGGTAATTTTGGTAGCAACAATCGACTTAGTTATACACTGATTGGTAAAGAGGCTAATTTGGCTTCTAGGCTCCAATCATGCGGCGGCAAAGATGAGATATTGATCAATGAAAGCACTTATGATTATGTGTGTCATAACTATGAATGTCAGTACATTGCAGCACTTGAGTTGAAGGGCTTTGATGATAAGGTCAACGCATGGCAAGTGTTAGACCCTGATAGCCATGGAGGCTATCTCTCTAAATGGGTAGATCATACATTACCTGGATTTAACCTACATCTAAATTTCAAAGATATGAAAGATGAGGATTATCAAGATATCAGGTCACGCCTAAATGTCGCGCTTGAACGGGTTGAGAAAGAGGAAGAAAAAGTGGCTGCAAGCATCGCAGCAGAAAGCAAACGTCATAAGACTGACCAGAGATAACCGTTCAGCGGATAATAATAGCAAGTATGGCCGTGGTTGTCATGACTGACAGCTCGAATGATGATACAAAAAACGACCCGTTATTAATATTTAATAACGGGTCGTTTTTTTGTACACAAGTGAAGCATGCTAAGCGTATTTAGTGATTTTCTTTTGCATGATTGAGTGTGTATTTAGGCACTTCAATAATCAAATCTTCGTCATCGAGCATCACCTGACAAGACAGGCGTGAGTCAGGTTCTAACCCCCAAGCGCGATCAAGCAAATCTGCTTCGATGTCATCCATTTCATCTAGACTATTAAAGCCTTTGCGTACCACCACGTGACAAGTGGTACATGCTTTTGACATCTCACATGCATGCTCGATTTTGATGCCTTTTTCTAATAATGCTTTACACAAGTTTTCGCCAGCTTTTAGCTCAACTTCTGCACCCTCAGGGCAAATTTCGTGATGAGGTAGTACGGTAACCTTTGGCATAAATTATCTGTCCAATGCTAATCAATTTAATATAAAAAAACGTCAACTTAGTACGATAACTAAGATGTCATTTGGAGCGTATTTGCTACCAATCTTGGGCGCTTGTGCCTGCCATGCTGGCTTTAACGCTTTGATTCATAATACGAGCCGCAAAGGCGTCGCTATGTGGTTTAAGCTGTGCCTGTTGAGCTTCGATCACGGTTAGGTCGTCAGTGCCAAGGGCAGTCGATAATGCTTGAATGTGCTCAGCCAAAGTACTTTGTTCTTCAGCAGACAATAATGTGGCAAATTCGTTCAATGCAGATTGTAGCGCCAGTACTTCACGCTCCGCTTCCACTTTGGTTTCGATCAGTGAGCGCGCGTTTTTGTCTTCTTCTGCGTATTTAAAGCCTGCTATTAACAGTTGCTCTTTTTGCTCATCTGATAGCCCATAAGAAGGCACAATCTCGATTTTGCTTTCTGTCTTGGTGGTCGTTTCCTGCGCACTAACTGTCAGCTGGCCGTTGGCATCAATACTGAAAGTGACTTCGATACGAGCAAACCCAGCCTTCATAGAAGGAATGCCATACAATTCAAAACGTCCAAGCGAGCGGCAGTTATCGACAGTTTCACGTTCACCCTGAACCACATGAATGACCATGCCTGTCTGACCGTCTTGATAAGTTGTAAACACCTGACGTTTTTTGACAGGGATAGGCGTGTTGCGCGGTATGAGCACTTCGACTAGGCCACCCATAGTCTCAAGACCAAGTGATAGTGGCGTCACATCCAATAAGAGCAAATTGTTGTTGCTATCACCATTGACCAATTGGTGCGCTGTCTGGGCCGCACCCAAGGCAACGACTTCATCTGGATTGAGGCGACAAAGCGGCTGCTTGGAAAAAAACTCAGTCACAACTTGCTGTATCGCAGGCATACGTGTCGAGCCACCAACCAAAATAACTTCATCCAAATCTGCAGCAGATAGCTTGGCATCACGCAGTACTTGTTCGCACACGCTTAAGGTGCGGCGACTGACTGGCTCGACGATCGTCATGATGTCTTCACGGCGTAATATACCTTGATAAGACTGGTCGTTAACGGTGATGTCGATATCGACTTGTTCGGCATCCGTCAATGCTTGCTTGTAAGCTTTGGCTTGTTGCGCCAGTATCGACTTATCGTGGCGACTGACGTCTTTTGGGTCAATATTAAGTTGTTTGATGAACCAATTGGTAATAAGACGATCGATATCATCGCCACCTAGGGCGCTATTGCCACCAGTTGCCAAGACTTCAAAGACTCCATCGTTCAATTTTAAGATAGAGACGTCAAACGTGCCACCACCCAAATCATAGATTAGATAATAGCTTTCTTTATCACTATGCTCGTGATGCTGGTCAAGTCCATAAGCGACTGCCGCTGCAGTAGGTTCGTTTAATAAACGAAGTACATTGATGCCCGCCGCTTGCGCTGCGTCTTTCGTTGCTTGGCGCTGCGCTTCATCAAAATAAGCCGGTACAGTAATGACTGCACCCTCGATACTGTCTTCAGGTAATGCACTCGCTGCACGTTGCTCAAGCGCCGCTAATATACGGGCAGACACCTCAACAGGAGAGACTTCACCTTGAGCAGTCACAAACGCTGGCATAGCATCTTCACTGCCAGACAACTCATAAGGATGTGAGAATTTGATATCAGCTTGGCTACGACCCATAAAACGTTTGGCCGAGACGATCGTATTTTTTGGATCATCCGCTAAGTGAGCCAATGCATCATAACCGACTAAAGGATTACCAGTCGCTGGATAATAGACCACAGAAGGCAATAGGGTATCTGTTGCAGCACTGGCCTCTAAAACTTGCGCCTTACCCGAACGTACGACAGCGACCAACGAGCGCGTCGTGCCAAGGTCGATACCGAGACCAAATCGATGTTGGTGAGGTTGGGCGCTTTGATTGGGTTCGGCAATTTGCATTAAAGACATAAGACAACTCAGAGATAAAGTAAATAAGAGAAACGGAGCAAATACAGTATGGGTACTATGACAGCGTCAAGACGGTATTTTCACTCCAAATATAGGAGGATTTGCCAGTCAAGGGTGTTGGCAATCAAAGATTACATATACAAATCATCGTCATCTGATTGATCCGCTGTGGCAACATCATCGAGACCCGCTGTAACGTCAGCATTCAATTTGACCAAAAACTTTAGCTTTTGCGTCGCATCGATGGCTGTTTGCCAATCTTGAGTGATATAAGCGCTACTAAACCGCTCAGATTGTTTGGCTAGTCGTTCTGTGATTTGAGGATGTAACTGTTGCAAGGCTGACAGATTTTTTCCTTCAATGGCGTCATCTAAATCCATTCGCATTTCCATCGCATCTTCTAAAAAATCTAAATCAGCGATAGAGTGCTCTATGTTTTGCGCTTGGTTCGCCATATCTAATAGGTAACCTGCACGGCTATCAGGCGCACTCAACGTCTGGTATGCTTGATTAATGAGTGCGGAGGTTTGCTCTGACTGCTGCTTTGCTTGTGCGGTATCGGCTTGGTTTTTTGCGACGTTGTCAGGATGATAGAGTTTTTGCAATAGACGTAGATGCTGATCGAGACTGTCTTGATTGATTTCAAATTGTACAGGCTGCTCAAATAAGGCAAAAAAGTTATCGAACTGCGTTTTTGAAAGAGTGTCTGTCATATCTTACGCCTTGCTTTTTTATTGATTTTTAAAATGCTGATCTGGTTCAGGATTTATCTACCACCTTATCCGATGGCCAGACATATCATGATTACGATGGTTCTGATCATGAAGCATCGCCGTTCGAGTATTCACAGTTAGTAACGATGGTTTTTAATTATACAATTAAATGCATAGATTCAGTGAATCATTAAACGGTAAAGGACTCACCACAACCACATTCGCCTTTCTGGTTAGGGTTACTGAACTTAAAGCCTTCGTTGAGACCTTCTTTTTCATAATCCATCAACAAACCATCTAAATATACCAAGCTTTTAGGATCGATAAAGATGCTAACGTCTCGGCTTTCATAACGTGTGTCGTTTTCGTCAGGTGTATCTACAAACTCTAAAACATAAGCTAGACCTGAGCAACCCGCTGTGCGGATACCGACTCGAATGCCTTCGCCTTTGCCGCGATTGTCCAAAAAGTCTCGAACATGCTGAGCGGCGCGTTCTGTCATTTCAATCATGCCAACTCCCATTGACTATTAATTATAAGTATCAATAAAAAAATCTGTATAGACTGGCAACTGAAATTACGAGATTGCCAAGATAATATGCTAGCGGCTCTTAGAAAATAAAAGGTGACAATTACATAAGTGTCATTGTCACCTTTTTAGCATCAGTAGCTGTTTAACGTGTTGCTACTATAGCGCTGCTAAGACCACACAGTGCATAGGCTAGTAGGTTTAGCCTTAGATAACAGCTTCTTCAGTTGCTGCTGCTACGCCATGCTTACCTTTATAGTCGCTAATAGCGGCTTTAATAGCATCTTCTGCAAGTACAGAGCAATGCACTTTTACTGGTGGCAATGCCAATTCTTCAGCAATGTGACTGTTCTTGATTTCGCCAGCTTGGTCTAGACTCTTGCCTTTTAGCCACTCAGTAACGAGTGAGCTTGAAGCAATTGCTGAACCACAGCCATACGTTTTAAAACGTGCATCTTCGATGATACCGTTATCATCAACTTGGATCTGTAGACGCATCACATCGCCACATGCTGGGGCACCGACCATACCGGTACCGACATTTTTGGCATTCTTATCAAGATTGCCAACGTTGCGTGGGTTTTCGTAATGATCAATAACTTGGTCGCTATAGGCCATGGGGTTTTCTCCTGGTTAGATGATGAGTAGTCCTTTATTAACTTTAAGTGTCTAACTACTCATCGATAATTGGGGTCAAACGTTAGTTTACATTGTCTGATTAATGTCTTGTTCGACAGGGTTTGTACCCTGTCTTCTTAATATTAGTGCTCAGCCCATTCAACTGAATCTAAATCAACACCTTCTTGATACATATCCCAAAGTGGCGATAGGGCACGTAATTTATCAACTGCCTCATGCATCTGCTTGATAACGGTGTCGATATCTGCTTCAGTCGTATAACGACCAAAGCTAAAACGGATTGAGCTGTGTGCTAGCTCATCTGGACGGCCAATAGCACGTAATACATATGATGGTTCAAGCGTCGCTGACGTACAGGCTGAGCCTGATGAGACAGCTAAGTCTTTTAGTGACATCATGAGTGATTCACCTTCAACGAAGTTAAAGCTTATGTTCACAATGTTAGGAACGCTATGCTCTAAGTCGCCGTTTAGGTAAATCTCTTCAATATCTTGTAGACCATCCCACAGCTTTTGACGTAGTTTTGCTGCATGGGCATTATCTTCTTTATAGCTGTCATTGGCTAGAGCAAATGCAGCACCAAGGCCGACGATTTGATGCGTTGGCAAAGTTCCTGAACGCATGCCACGCTCATGACCACCGCCATGTTGCTCAGCTTTTAGACGAATACGTGGCTTGCGGCTAACAAACAAAGCACCGATACCTTTAGGACCGTAGGCTTTGTGACCTGAGAAGCTCATCAAGTCGATTTTCATCTCTGCAAGGTCGATCAATACTTTGCCTACTGATTGCGCGCCATCCACATGGAAGACCACACCAGCTTCGCGAGTGATTTCACCAATCGCAGTAACATCGGTAAGCGTACCAAGCTCATTGTTCACCATCATGAGTGATACTAAGATAGTATCTTCACGTAGGGCTTCTTTAACTTGCTCTGGCAAAATAAGACCGGTGCTTGGTTGCGGCTCAAGATAAGTAATTTCAAAACCTTCTTGCTCAAGCTCACGGCAAGTATCTAATACTGCTTTGTGTTCAATCTTACTGGTGATGATGTGCTTACCGCGAGACTGATAAAAATGGGCGGCACCTTTAATAGCAAGGTTATCAGATTCGGTTGCACCAGAGGTAAAGACGATTTCGCGTGGATCAGCATTGATCACTTCCGCCACTTGGGCACGAGCAGTTTCTACTGCTTCTTCTGCTTGCCAGCCGTAACCGTGTGAGCGCGAGGCTGGGTTGCCAAAGACGCCATCTACCGTCAGATACTCGCTCATTTTAGCAGCTACTGATTTAGCTACTGGAGTAGTGGCGGCATAATCTAAGTATATAAGGTTGTTATGTTGGCTCATGCTGGGTTTGCCTCGCTGTTCGATAGAGTAATAGTGTTAATGTCTTTTATGGAGAAATCTTTTGTAGAGTTGTGCTGACGTTCTGAAACTGACTGCACGTTTTCCATATCTAATAATTGCGCTAATGTGATATTTTTCAAGTACTGTTCAATATGATTTGATAGTGCACACCATAGATCATGGGTTAGACACATGGTACCACCTTGGCAGTCACCGCGTCCTTCACACTGCATTGCATTGACGGATTCATCAACGGCAGATATGATGCTCATCACATCAATCTCATTCAATGGTTTGGCTAAATGATAACCGCCAGCTGCGCCGCGAATACTGGTGACAAGGCCACGCTTGCGAAGTTTTGAGAACAGCTGCTCAAGGTATGAGATGGAGATTGATTGCCGCTTGGCGATATCAGATAAAGATACTGCGCTTTCTTGTTGGCTAGTCTGTAACGCTAAGTCTAGCAATGCAGTAACGGCGTATCTGCCCCGAGTAGTCAAACGCATGTGTTATCTCCAAACTTTTATGTCATTTTGTTTAACAACGATTTATTCAACAGTAACTTTAACCAAAAATGCTATTAAAATACTAATAAGCGACATGCTGGTTAAGTCATGTTTTATCGCTAGTAAACAGCAGATGATGAACTCGATGTGTGTAACGATTAAGTCAATTATACTTAATCCCGAGTAATTTAGTCAAGATTAAAGTGTGGATGAATGGTTAATCCAGCTTATCGCGATGATTGATAAAAACAATGGTATTTAGAGGCGGTCATAGAACCGTTTAGTGGTGGTGATTATAGAGATTGTGCTTAGAGCTTTTGAATGTGTTAAAAAGCAGAAGATTGTAAGTTTGTCTGCGTACTATGTTGAATAGACTAATTATTGAGTTGATTAAGTATTGAGGTGGTAAAGAAGCAAAAAGCGGCTGATATCCTGTAATAGATATCAGCCGCTTTTTTATCAAGCTATTGTTTTAAACTACGATGTACCATTGAAATCAATTCATCACCAGTGCGATGAGGGCACCAACCATAACGACTAAAGCGGCTATGGTAACAATCATTAATGTTTTTTGCTTACTTTGTAGTTCCTTTACCGTGGTTTCAAGTTCACGATTTTTGATGGTCAAAGTGTTGATTTGGGTTTGCTGCTCTTTGATGCGTACTTTATAGTGTTCTTTCTTTTCTGCCATTTCAGCATCAGTCGGCTTGGGCTTTGATTTGCCACCTTTTATCTTTTTGATGATACCTTGAATCAGACTGCCAAGACCCAGCTGCATAATGAACTGCTTAACCAATTGTACTTGAACCGTTTCACCGCGCATTTGTAGTTTTTCGGTCGTTTCGCTGTCATGAGTGGTGATGGCATTGATGACTTGAAGACTATAGGCATTGATGACCACGTCCGGCTCACTACGGCCAATAGGCAACTGTGCATCGAGCAATACGCCTTTGGTACTAAACGTCGCAAATACCTCTACATGAGGTAGATATAAGCGAAGTGCGACCACGGTGCCTTGCTTGGCAAGTGGATAAGCGGCCTTACGCAATTCAGGGTCCAAACGTAACAGTAGTGTCAGCGCTGACTCGATAAACACTAAAATGATATTAAGAAAAGAGTGAGACAACGTAGAACGCTTCATGTAAATAATCCGTTTTTTATTTAGCAAATTGAGTGTATCAAAGCCATGTGGGATGGCACTTATGCAAAATTTGCAGTGATATTTTGCTTATAGTAACGTCTTTATAATAAAAAGTAACGCTAGTTTCTGTCAGCAGCTACATTATTACAGTACAATTTAGTCCTCAATAAAGACACTGCTATTTGTGACTCGCAATATAAAATATAGACAAATAAGCGTTTCAAAAGCCAAAATTTAATTACACTAAAACTGCTTAGATTGAACTGCGTCATTCAAACAATAATAATGTTGGCTATTTGGGCTACAATCGTAGGCTATATGCGCCAGATTTGCGTTTCACGCCATAATGGTGAGCCTATTGTAAAATAGCTTGGGCGTGAAGATTGCAAGATTGTACGGGCGTTGCAGATGTTTTGCGTAACATTAGGTGTCAAATACGTAGTACATGGCACAAAAATATGTAAAATCGCTTGCACTCCTTATGCTGCCTTGATATAAAGACGATAACAATGCGAGACCTGTTGATACGCCAGTGCAGTATTTTTTATTGCGTAAGTACCGCGTGAGCGTTACAATATTTGGCGTGAGCGTTTATTACCCCCTTAAACTTGAAGGAAATTTTATGAATAAGTCAGAATTAATTGATAGCATCGCAGACAAAAGTGGTCTAAATAAGACTCAAGCTGGTGAAGCTCTGAATGCTGTTATGGAAAGTGTTGGCGAAGCGCTAGAAGCTGGCGATAGCATCTCATTAGTTGGCTTTGGTACTTTTAGCGTAAAAGATCGCAAAGCACGTACTGGCCGTAACCCTAAGACTGGTGAAGAACTAAGCATCCCAGCAAGCAAAGTACCAAGCTTTAAAGCGGGTAAAAACCTAAAAGAGCGTTTGAACTAAGCCTTTTTTAGTCGTAATATGATTTAAGGCTGCTTTGGCTGTTGTTTTAAGCCAAGCGCCAAGAGAGCACCTAACTATTAGGTGCTTTTTTTGTCGCTATAGTTTGTATCATATGATGTGAATATTTTGAGTCTGCATCAAAAATCACGTATCATAGGGCGCGCGATAGATGCGTTGTTTGGGCAAGGTTTTTTGATCGAGCCTTTTTATCAAGTCCTGTGTCGTCTTATATAACGCACACGTCTTTACTCTTACCATTGCCAGCTTAGACAGCACTGATATTAATGGGCCGTATTGAACATGCCCAAACAGTATTACAATGGTTTTTCATCAATATAGGTTAATAAAGCAGAGATAACTATGGATAAATTGCGCGATTTCTTAAAAAGCTGGCCAGGTCGCATTTTATTGATTTTATGCCTATCGCCACTTGCCTTATTGGGTGTCGAAAGTTATTTTGGTGGTGGCGTTGACCCCAACCAGATCGCTCAAGTAGGTGATGCAAGCGTAGGACTGTCCGAGTATCAGACTGCCGTAAATAATCGTCGCACTGAAGTATTGGAGCAGGTTGAGGATGCCAGTCTACTGAACGAAGATGTATTGCACGAGCAAGTATTGAAAGGGTTGGTTGATCGGACTTTGCTCGAGCAGCAAGCAGGTAAGCTTGGTATGACAGTCTCTGATGACACGATCAATCGTCTGCTGCGTCAAGAAGAGATATTCCAAGATGCAGAAGGCAATTTTTCTAATGATCAATTTGCCAACTTTTTGCGTCAGCGCGGCATGAGCAAAGACCAGTTGTTTGCAGAGTTTCGCAATCAGTTGAGTCTCGATCAGCTAAATGCCAGTATTGTTGGCACGGCTGTATATCCAATGCAAGCAGTCAGTCAGCTGATTGATCTACAACTTGAGTCGCGCAACGTGTGGATACACCGTTTCAATTGGCAGGATTATCAAAGCCAAGTTAAGCTGAGCAAAAGTGATATTCAAGGGTACTATGATGCCAATAAAGACACACTCAAAAGTGCGGCAATGGTCGATCTGGCTTATATCCAACTCAGTCCGCAAACCATCAAAGTAGATGATATCACTGCTGAAGATTTACAGCAGCAGTATGAGGCCTACAAGCAAAGCATAGCGGCCACCGATGAGCGCAAAGTTAGCCAAATTTTATTGACGGGTACTGATGCTAAAGCCAGAGCCGATAAGGTAAAAGCGCGTCTAAACAAAGGCGAGGCCTTTGCTGCACTGGCCAAAGCTGAGTCAGATGATCCATCAGGAGACACAGGTGGCGATATCGGACGCTTCAACCCTTCAGTGTTTGGCAATGACGCAGATACGGTTCAAAAAGCGCTAGAAGGCTTGAGCGTTGGTGACGTTACTGCACCTATCAAAACCAGTTTTGGCTACCAGATATTTACCGTCACTGAAGACAATGGCAAAAAGACACCAAGTCTGGACAGCATGCGTGATGACTTAACGGCCAAAGCCAAAGAATATAAGCGTCAGGAAATCTATGCTGATAAAGTAACGTCGATTAATGATTTGGCAGCAGATGGTTTCAGTATCGAAGACATCGCTCAGCAAGAAGGTGTGACACTAAAACGTCTCAAAGATTATCGCAAAGAAAATAACAAGTCAGTACTGTCGCAACCAGCCGTGGTCAAACAAGCCTTTGATGAATTTACGATTCAAGATCAGGCAGTGACGTCAGGTATAGAAGTGGGTAATGGCAATGTATGGGTACAACCGACCAACTATCGTCCTACCAAGACACTGACGTTGGCAAATGCAACGCCAAGAATCACTCAAATATTGCGTCAACAAAAAGCATCTGCGCTGGCATTAAAAGAAGCCAAAGCAATTGCTGCTGGTATCAAAACGCCAGCTGATATTGCTAAGCAATCTGTCAGCTTTCAAGCATTGGGTGAGATTAATCGTCAAACCACCAGATTGACAAACAAAGAGCGTGGGTTGGCATTTAGCCAACAAGCGGCTACCAATGGCGTGTCAGCTATCGCTAGTGAAACCGAGATGGGCGTAACCCTACTGGTAGGTGATCGCATCAAAACGGAGCAACAGTCGCCACTCTCTGATATGCAACGTGCACAAACAGCGAGCATCATTCGTGATAACTTAGGTCAAGATCAGCTACAAGACTACTTAGACTATCTGCGTTTGGTGTATCCGGTTGAGATTAATGAATCTAACATGGCAAACGCACAAGGACGCTAAGTACTTATCATTTAAGCAGCCCTAAACGTTGAACATAAAAAAGCCACTGTCGCAATTGAGACAGTGGCTTTTTTAATGGGTGCTGCTTTTATCATAGACCGTTGTAAAAAATTATCACAAAGGCTAAACATGAATGACAGTCAAATATAGCGACTACCATTCATATCAATCTGCTAAGTCACATAACCATCTAATGACGGAAGTGGCGCATACCCGTGAATACCATCGCAATACCATGCTCATTAGCGGCTGCAATCGTCTCGTCATCACGCATAGAGCCGCCTGGCTGAATGATCGCAGAGATACCTACTTCGGCTGCGTTATCGATGCCATCACGGAAAGGGAAGAAGGCATCTGATGCCATTACCGCACCTTCAGTGGCAAGTCCTGCATGTTCAGCTTTGATAGCCGCAATACGTGCTGAATTGACACGGCTCATTTGACCTGCGCCAACCCCAATAGTGCGCTGACCTTTGGCATAAACGATGGCGTTTGATTTGACGTATTTTGCCACGTTCCAGCTAAACAATAGATCGGCGATTTGCGCCTCAGTAGGTTGTACGTCAGTCACGACGGTAAGATCGGCTGCGGTCATCAGACCAAGATCTTGCTCTTGCACAAGCAGGCCACCGTTGACACGTTTATAGTCAAGTTGGATATCACGTTGATCTGGCGCTGGCAATTCACCGCACACCAACACGCGTACGTTTTTCTTAGATGCCGTTGCCTCAAGTACACCGTCTTCGATACTAGGAGCGATGATCACCTCGACAAACTGATTGTCGATAATGGCTTTTGCAGCGTCTAGTGTCAATGGACGGTTGAATGCAATGATACCGCCAAAAGAAGATTCAGGATCTGTGCTAAACGCCGTACGATAAGCCGCGACTTGGTCGTTATCCACTGCCACACCGCAAGGGTTGGCATGTTTGACGATGACGCAAGCGGGCGTACTAAAGGCTTTTACGCACTCAAGAGCGGCGTCGGTATCAGCGATATTATTATAAGATAAGGCCTTACCTTGTAATTGCTTGGCTGTAGCAATAGAAGCTTGCTGGCTCTTTGATGACTGGTTTTCAGTATAAAAAGCGGCGTTTTGGTGTGGGTTTTCGCCATAGCGTAGGTCTTGTGCTTTCACCATTTGCACGTTGAATGTGCGAGGGAAGTTCTCAGGCGTTTGTGTCTCATTGACACGGCTGCCCAAGAAATTTGCAATCATGCCGTCATACTGTGCGGTATGTTCAAAGGCTTTAACGGCTAAGTCATAGCGTAGAGTAGTCGTCAATTCAGTGCCACCATTTAAGGCTTCAAGGACGCGATTATAATCTGCTGGATCGGTCACGATACCTACGTGAGCGTGGTTCTTTGCGGCTGAGCGTACCATGGTTGGGCCACCAATATCGATATTTTCGATGGCATCGTTCATGGTGACATCAGCGCGTGCAATGGTCTCAGCAAACGGATATAAATTCACGACAACTAAGTCAATGCGCTCAATGGCATGCTCGCTCATCACAGCATCATCAGTACCGCGGCGACCCAAAATGCCACCATGGATTTTAGGATGCAGTGTTTTGACACGGCCATCCATCATTTCAGGAAAGCCTGTATAGTCTGATACTTCTGTCACAGCGACGTTGTTTTTTGTGAGCAATCGATAAGTACCGCCAGTAGAGAGCAAGCCGAAACCTGCTTTAATAAGGCCTTGAGCAAATTCAATGATATCGGATTTATCAGAGACTGATAATAGGGCAAGTGGGGTTGTACTCATAAAAAATCTTCCATAAAAAAAGCCTGACGTAAACGTCTGGCAAGGTGATGATGACAATAACGGTAGACTGCATCACGACAAATGACGCCGTGAACAGCGAATGGCCAAGCATGATGATTGGCAGTGATAATGGCTGAGCTCATATAGCAGGGTTACATCAAATGGTAGGTTTTGAGTTTTTTACGTAATGTGCCGCGATTAAGACCTAAAATTTGCGCACATTTTGTTTGGTTGCCACGTGTTTTTTCTAGCACAACCGATAATAGAGGCTCTTCGACCTGTTTTAAGATAAGCTCATATAGGTCGGTCGGTATCTCATCGCCTAGCATCGCAAAGTACTGACGGACAACGCGCTCGACATGGACACGTAGCGGCTGCTGCATGTGACCGGTGTGGCTATCTAGAGATAACTCAAAATCATGAGTAGGGGAGTGGTAATCTTCTTTATTATAATCGGCAAGGTGCTCAGAGCTTTTAGCAAAATGATTGGCATTATGCTGTGCGTGAGGTGCCATAAGATACTATCCTTAAGATGAAAAAAGAGTCAAACTATTAAAGGTCAGAATAACAGTATATCAAATTAATATCGTCTAGCGCTGACAGATTACTCGCAATCTAAATAGAACAATTGCTCAAACTGACATCGATTATAAGTAGCCTACAGAATCAAAGCTATTCTATGAAGTACCACTTAATAAAGTGGCGTCATAGTCACCTGACGAATTTGGGTATTGGCAATGGGTACTGTAAATAGCAATCGGCGTTGATCAGCAGCAGGCAGTTGGCTTTGTTTGCCCAATAGGTAGTCACTAGGCGCTGCGATAAACACGCCAATGAGAGCGTTATCACCATAGACGCTGACTTTTACATTCGGATACAGTTGCGCCTGAGCGCTTTGGTTATTCAAAGTTGCGCCGATGTCACTAAAGGCGCCCGTTGTTTTTATTTGACTGGATCGATGAGTGGTATTGCTGACTGTGAGTGCTGATAGATCTGCACTTGGTAACCGGCAAGCAGCGATAGAGCATATTGCTTGCAAGCGCTGAGCATGGTTGGGGTTTTTAATTAACGTGTCTAAATTGAACATGACATACTGCGCTGCAAGCAGCAGTGCCAACACCAAGCAGCCAAGCACCCATAAAATAGATGCAATGGAATGTGTCGTTGGTGTTGAAGCAAAATGTGACTGCGATTTTTTCAAACGTTCTTCAAGTGAGCTCTCATCTGTTCTGATCGGCACACCCATATCTAACAAAATTTGCGATAAATCGGTATCATCAGCGGGCATCTCTTCGCGTTTACTTTGCTCTTCGAGAAGTTTTTCTAACCATGAATGATCTGAGGTACTATCGACATTGGCATGAATACTATTGGCCTCGGAGGAGCTGATAGATTTTTTTGAAGGTGGTGAGGATGCTGCTGACGTCTTGGGTAATGAGGAAGGTGCAGCTACACTAATATTCTGGTTAGTGTGCTTGGATATTGTAGGCTTATCCGTAACTGCGGCTATAGGTTCGCTATGGCTCACTTTTGTCAACCAAGCGTCCATGCCGTCTAAGGACTCGTCGATGTCCATATCATCATGGATTAAACCGTCAGGAATTGAAGATTTGGATGCTTGCTGTTTAGTCACTGACGGTTTAGCATCGTTTGATAGGTTTTGACTCTGCTGCTGACTCTTAGGCGATTGTACCGCTTGCTTATTTATAGTTTGTTTATTGTTCGATGCGGTTGGCGCTATCTTTACTTTAGGAGGTGAGGTGCTAGCCACATCATGACTAACCACCAAATGCTTATTAACCAAAAAACTTTGGTGACATTGATCACAGCTGACCGTGGCATTGACTGTATTGAGCTGAGTTTGTTGGACTTTAGAGTAAGCTTGACAATGAGGGCACTGAGTTTTTATTGGCGTGGTCATAAGCGCGAATCCAAAAAAGTATGGTTATCAATACCGCATAGCCACTCACCAATAGCTCCCTATAATACAAATCGTACTTTTTGATTTCGATGTCATCATGGGCGACGATAGAGTGGCGTCAAATACATAACATTTGACTGCCACCTATCGTAACAGATGTAATGAAATGTTGCTAGCTAGTAAATGTACCAGACAAACGCTGCCAGTGTTGGTCTTCTTGCGCAGTAAAAGCATGCTTTGGATCGAGTGCAAAATAGGGCTGATATGCCTCAGTGACTTGTTCAGTTTGTGATTCGATTAATCCTGCTAATACGATGCGACCCTTTGGCGCGATTAGCGTAGAAAAATACGGTGCCAATCCGATGAGTGGTTTTGCCAAAATATTGGCGACAATAACCTCTACCGGTATGACCTCGTTTTGTGAGCAATAATCAGTGAACTCTTCTGGCAAAAATGCTTGCAGACGATTACCAACTTGGTTACGTACGGCGTTTTGATTGGTTGCAAGCACGGCTTGTGGGTCGATATCTACTGCATAGACGTGGCGTGCACCCAGCAATAAAGCGGCAATGCCTAAGACGCCTGAACCACAGCCATAGTCAATAACCACTTTATCTGCCAAGTCTTGCTCGGTTAGCCAGTCAAGACATAAGCGAGTCGTCGCATGATATCCGGTGCCAAATGCTAGGCCTGGATCCATGATGATATTGGTTGCCTCTGGATTGGGCGGTGTGAGCCATTCTGGCACAATCCATAAATCATTAGCACATTGAATAGGATGGTAGTTGCTCATCCATTCGCGCTCCCAGTCCTTATCATCAACGGCAGTTAGCCAAGTACGAGTCGCTTGCACTTGGGCGGCGATTTCGTGACTGAGTTGCTCAATAGCTTGTTGAGAGCCCGCATCGGTGGTTGCATCAAACAATCCTGTTAGTATGACCTCATCCCATAGCGGTGACTCACCTGGTAGTGGTTCAAACAAGGGCTGATCGCCTGCATCGTCCAAGGCAATTGATAATGCACCTGCTTCTAGTAATAGCGCTTCAGCCAAGTCGACGTTTGATTTTTCACATTGTAAATGCAGTTGTTGCCATGCCATAAAAATAACCTTAAACGAAAATAAATGTATGTTTTGAATAAATCATGATGGCGTCGTATGTAACAAGCTAATGGATACTATTCTTGTGACCATCGCTCACACATAAACGCCTTAGTAAATTAGAAGCCAGTAAGCATTAACGCAGGGCTTTTTTTGCCTCACTGACCACTCGTGAATTGCCCTGAGCTTGTCCTGATTGCAATATGATTTGCCAGAGCGCTCGTCTGCGATTGGCATCCTGAGAGACACTAAGACCACGCCTAGCCATTGCTTCTGCTTTACGAGGTTGGTTTTTTTTCAATGCCACTTGTGCCAAATAAAAATACACCGCAGACGATTTCGGTGCCAAGCGCTGTGCACGCGTAAAGCTGTTCTCAGCATTGGTCAATTGACCTGATTTTAGCTGACTGACACCCAATTGCATCAAATTGCGAAACGCTGGCAAATTACTGTTGTTACTGGCCGCTTGTTGCGTTCTTTGCTGTGAGTTTCTGCGGGCGTGCTCTAGTAAATCGCTGTGTGACGGCACAGAGGACTCGGAGATTATATAGTCATTGCGAGAAGGTGCAACGACAATCTCCTCCGGTTGTGTGAATACAGGCGTAGGCGGCGTATAAACAGGCGTCTCTTGAGTCAGCGGATTCGATGGCTCAGATGATTCGGGTGGAATATAGGGCTCGACTGGGTATTCGTTCTCATCATCAGATCTGACCATTGGTGCTTGAGTCACGGTGGTTGTGGTCACTGGCGTCTGTGATGATACTGCTGGCTGAACAGGCATTGTTTTCATCGGCGCCGATGAACTGGGTACTGTCTGACACGCACTTAGGCTCAGCATGCCAATGAGCGCGCTACCTGCCAGTGCTGTATTGGCTGACATGAGTTTTTGCTGCCACCGAGTCATTGTCTGTTTCATTGAAACCTTGTGCTGTGAAGATGAGACCATGTTCAGACCCTTTTTAAACGTTAAAAGCTAAATATTACGTATCATATTAAAACCACTCAACAGCACGGTCATACCAAGTATCAGCACGGTCTTGACCTTCACCATCATTTTGCCCATTGCCGTCTTCTGAGCCATCAGCATCAACCGCTTCACCATTTGGAATCTCTAAGCCTTCACGGCGACGTTGCTGATTGATCGCACCTTGTTGGTTTTGGAATTGGGTTTGTTCACGGGCACGGTCTTGTTGATATAAGCTCATCGCACAGTCACTGGCTTCTTCTGGTAGGTGTGCTGACATCACTGGCAAGTAACGTGCGTTGGCACAGCGTTCGTTAGACAACTTACCTGAGTTGTTTTCTAACCACAACCACTCAATACCTTCAGGCTCTGGCAGGGCTACAGGGGTCAGTTTGAGGCGTTTCATATAATCAACCCACACTGGCAATGCCCCAGTACCACCGCTCAAACCAATGGGCTTGTTGTCGTCACGGCCAACCCAAACGACGCTGACATAGTTGCCACTGTAGCCTGCAAACCACGCATCGCGGTAGTCATTGGTGGTACCTGTTTTACCCGCGAGGTTTAGATTGCTACCAAGCGACTGAGCACGTTTGGCCGTACCATTTGAGACCACTTGCTGTAGTGCATAGTTTGTCAAAAAATTGGTCTCAGGCGGAATGCTGCGCTGAGTGTTAAGGCCGGTACGCTGCAAAATACGGCCGCGATCATCAATCACGGTGCGAATACTGTGGATAGGCGTACGGAAACCACCAGTTGCAAAGACCTGATACACACCAAGCATGTCCATTGGGCTAAGATTGACTGAGCCTAATAGTGCTGATGGATAAGGTGGGATTTTTTCTTTGACACCCATGCGCTGTAGCTGTTTGGCAAACGTATCGACACCAAACTCCATGCCCAAGCGCACTGCCGCTTGGTTATAAGATTGTGCCAGTGCCGAGGTAAAGGGCACATAGCCATGATCTCGGTTGTCGTAGTTTTTTGGGTTCCAATCGGTGCCGTCTTTTAGATTGACTGTGATGGGCGAATCATCTACTGAACTGGCCAAATTATAACGGCCACTCTCAAGCGCAGTCATATAAATAATAGGCTTCAATAGAGAGCCTACTTGGCGTTTTGCGTCGACAGCTCGGTTAAATCCGGTAAATTCACTGCCACTACCCACCACTGAAACCAGCTCGCCAGTCTCTGGGTTGGCACTGACTAACGCGCCTTGCAAATCTTTGGTTTTGCTACCACTACGGCGCAGCTCGCCAAGCTTTTGATCCACGGCTTTATCGGCGGCCAACTGAGCGATAGGGTCTAAGGTACTGATAATGATCAGACCTTCGTTTTTGAGATCGTCAGAGTAATAGACGTCATTCAGCTCACGTTTGACAATATCCAAAAAGTCAGGGAATTGGCTCTTGCCTTCAGCAGGCTTATCCACGATACCAAGCGGTTGTTTTAGGGCTTTGTCATAGTCTGCTTGGCTCAGTGAGCCCACACCCAGCATATTGTTCAATACCACATCGCGACGTGCTTTTGAATCATTAGGGTTACGACGAGGGTTATAAATACTAGGGCCTTTTGCCATACCAACCAACATGGCTTGCTGGTCTAAGCGCAGCTCGTTGAGTGGTTTGTCAAAATAGAACTGTGAGGCCAGCCCAAACCCATTGATAGAGCGGTTGCCATTTTGACCCAAATAAATCTCGTTCAAATACGTTTGTAGGATTTCATCTTTACTATAATGCAGCTCTAGTAATACCGCCATGAGTGCTTCATTGGCTTTGCGTTTTAGCGTACGGTCTGAATTGAGATAAAAGTTTTTGATCAACTGCTGGGTGATAGTCGAGCCACCTTGTCTGGCACCACCAGTAAAGTTATTGATCACAGCACGTGCAATACCACGTACTGATATGCCTTTGTGCTCATAAAAATCTCGGTCTTCGGTAGCAATGAGGGCGTCAATTAATGGCTGAGGCACGTCATCTAACGACACCACCATGCGATCTTCGTTACTGTCTGGGTAGATACCACCGATATTGACCGGCTCTAGGCGAATAATGCCACTTTTGGCAGGCAAGGTACTTTGAATAGATTCGACTTTATTGCCAGCAATGGTCATCTTAATCACTTGCTCAGCGTCTTTGTCGCTTGAGCTATAAGTGAAGCCGCGCGTATGGATAAAATACGTATTGCCCGATCTATGATATGTACCTGTACGATCGTACGATTTATTGCTTTGGTAATTGAGCAGCTCAAGCCACGTCTTCATGGTGTCTCGATCGACATTAGCCCCTTGATACAGCTCAAGCGGTTGAGAGTATACTTTGGCAGGGATGTCCCAACGCTTACCCTCAAACTTATGAGTAATAGTACGATCAAGCTTCACCAAATATAGTGCCAACAGCACCATACCTGCGATGATAACAATCAATAGAAGGCTACTAAACACCAAGCCGCGCTGCTGTGAGGGTAGCGTGTTTATAGCAGACCTAGAGGGCGGTGATATTTTGGTATTTGGTAACTTAGAATCGGATTTTTGCACGGATGTCGCACCATTTTTGGATAAAAAACTGCCTCATAATGACGCAAATTGACAAATTTTTCAATCTATCATCGTTAATGCAAGCATTAATTGGTCGCAGACTGTGAGCGATGATACTGCTCACAGCAATTGCTTATAGTATAATCACGATTAAAATACCGATAATTATCTTAAAGCACATGAATTATTAATCACTTTCAATCGGGTAGATAAGCACCATCTAAGATAGCAATTTATGATTGCTCGCATGATGTATTTTGTATGAATCCGCCGTTGCTGATTATTCATTATTATTAGCCCTCTGCTATTAGTCTCCTGCTACTAACTTTGTGCATCTAGTGGTGCCAAGGCTGTTAAAAGTGGCTATTTTGAATAAATAAATGCATTTTGAGCAAGCCTGTTAAAGGAAGTAAGCGCGATTATGTCTAGTATTCCCTCATCCGTATCAGCTGTTGCCAATCATCCTTATGAAGACAATTCTATCATCGATGGCTTAGTGCTCCCTCTTGCCGATCACTGTTTTCATTGCGGTGATCCCGTACCTCAGCCACCGTTTCATGCTCAGATATTGGGCAAGTCGCGTGAGATGTGTTGTATGGGCTGTCAATTGGCGGCCCAAAGCATTGTCGAGGCGGGTCTGGAGCAGTATTATCTTGATCGTTCGGAGATTAACCGCACGGCAAGCCTGCCAACTCAGCTGACGCGTCTTGAGGTCTATGATCATGACGAGATAAAATCGCAATTCGTTTATGCGCAAGATGGGATGTCGGTGGCGGAGCTGTCAGTCAATAACTTACGCTGTGCGGCTTGTACTTGGCTGATTGAGTCGCGTCTCGATGAGCTAGAAGGTATTCGTAAATGTCAGGTGAATTTGACCAATCAGCGCATGCGAGTCATTTGGAATGAAGACAAATTGCCGATCAGTCGCATTCTAGCGGTCATCAATGAAATCGGTTATGAGGCCAAGCCTTACAGGCAGGACACTCACGAAGCCATGCTGGCACGTCATAATAATCAGATGCTGCTACGCCTTGGTATTGCGGCACTGGGTTCGATGCAGGCGATGATGTATGCCGTCGCGCTTTATTTTGGTGAATACAGCGACATGCTGATATTCCAGCGGGACTTTTTGCGTTGGGTCTCTTTATTTGTTAGTACGCCAGTTTTTTTCTATGCTGGTATTCCTTTCTTTACCTCAGCATGGTCAGCGATTCGGGCGCGTCAAGTCAATATGGATGTGCCGGTCAGTCTGGCTTTGATCATTACGTTCTTTGCCAGTCTCTATGCCACTATCACTGGGCAAGGGGAGACATACTACGACTCCGTCAGTATGTTTATTTTCTTTTTGTTGGCAGGGCGTTATATCGAGCATAATGCCCGTCTAAAAGCTGCCACTATGGCCAATGATTTGGTTGTGGTCGAGCCAGTCTTGGTTCAGAAAATCGCTGAAGACAAAGCCGCGGCAGCGCTTATTTTACAGCAGCTCAAAGACTATGAGTCTCAGCAAGGTGAGAGTGCTAAAAGTGACACTATGATAGGTGATACTGCTACGATAAATGACAATACCATCACACAGAGCAGTCATCTAGCACTTGATAACGCGCAAGGTGCACCGAGTGTCATGGTAGAAACAATGCCTGACTTTATGAAGCAGATGGGTGCCCCTGTCCATCAGCTTACCGTACGTATTGCTAAGGACTGGCAGCTGTCACGCAACCACCGGACTGCGCCATCACAGCGAGAGGATGAGGTAGGCTCAAAGCAAATGGTGACCGCGCATAGCTTGCAAGTGGGCGACATTATTTTGGTTGAGGCAGGCTCAGAGATTATCAGTGATGGGATTTTGCTGAGTCCGACTGCGACAGTGTCACAAAGTCTGCTCACAGGCGAAGGTGATTTAATCATTAAGTCTCAAGGGGATTATGTCGTCGGCGGTGCACAAAACGACAGCCAACCGTTTGAGATGCTAGTCACCGCATTACCAAAAGACAGTCAAATCGGTTTGATTGATAGGCTAATGAACCGTGCTATGAGCGAAAAACCCAAACTGGCGCAGCAAGCGGATAAGCTGGCACGCTGGTTTGTCGCACGTATTCTAGTGTTGTCCGTCTTGGTATTTGTCGGCTGGTATATCGTTGATCCAAGCCAAGCCATTTGGGCCACCGTTGCAGTATTGGTCGCCACTTGTCCTTGTGCACTCTCATTGGCCACGCCGATTGCCTTGACGGTCTCGACCAATCGTTTGGCAAGCTATGGGTTTTTGACCACTCGTGGGCATACGCTGCAGACATTAGCCGAAATCACTCATGTCGCCTTTGATAAGACAGGCACGCTGACTTATGGTAAGCCAAATTTATTAAATATTGAATTGGTAGAGCAGGTAAGCGATAACAAGTCTGATGGTTCAGTGTTAAAGACACAGACTGCCCAAAAAGATACGCTATTAGCCATCGCTGCAGCTTTAGAAGTAGGGAGCCGTCATCCGATTGCACATGCGCTATTGACCGCTGCTTATCAATTGCATTTACCTCAAACCCAAGCATTACAGCATTATCCAGCAGGCGGCGTAGAGGCAATGATTGATGGTGCCAGATACCGTATCGGCCACAAAGACTTTGCGCTAGATAAAACCAATAACAGTGCTGATGATAGTATCAATACAAATAATGATTTGACCATCGACTTGGTAGCACAGCGAGCGAGCTCTGCGGTGGTCCTCTCTCATAAAGCTGCTGATGCAAATGAGTGGCAAGCGCTGGCATGCTTTTATTTTAATGACAAGGTGCGTGATAGTGCCCAGTCTATGCTAGATACGCTGAAGGGGTTAGGTATCGAGTCTGTGATGCTGACAGGCGATCCTAGCCCGCAAGCACTGGTGATGGCTGAGCGTCTAGGCATACAGTCGGCCTATAATGGTCTATCTCCAACTGATAAGGTCAACCATATTCAGCAATTACAAGCCAATGGTGCAGTTGTACTGATGGTTGGCGATGGCATCAATGATGCACCAGTATTGGCAGCGGCAGACGTTTCTACCTCGATTGCAGGCGCCGCAGATTTGGCACAAGTGTCGAGTGATAGCATAATTTTAAATGGTCAAATAGAAGCCATCACTGCTGCCAAACGTATCTCTGATAAAACTGAGCGTATCATTAAGCAAAACTTCCGCTGGGCGCTCGCTTACAACAGTATTGTCCTGATACCCGCTGCATTGGGGTATGTCCCGCCATGGCTTGCTGCGATAGGTATGTCACTCAGCTCGCTGTTTGTCGTGTTAAATGCACTGCGTCTAAAACGTGCTTAGCAATTAAATTTACGACATCAGTAAATTCTAAGTATGAGCGAGTATGACTGAGCATCGTGCATAAAAAAACGCCTTTAACTATAAATAGCTAAGGCGGTTTTTTATGCAGTTATTTTTGAGCTGTAAAATTAGTCTTGTAGATAGCTCAAGAGACGCATAAATTCAATATACATCCACACTAGGGTGGCAAGAATACCGATGCTGAACAGCCATTCGTAGTCTTCTGAGATGCCCATCGCTACACCGCGATCGATATTATCAAAATCTAATAGCAGCGTGAAAGAGGCGATAACAATCACAAATAGGCTAAAACCGATAGCAATAGCACCGCCTTCAAATAAGAATGGTAAGCTCGAACCAAACGCTAGCGAAAGTACCCACTGTGCTACGTAAACTAGCATAATCGCAATAACTGCTGAGGTTACAATAGAGCGGAACTTTTCAGTGACTTTAACCAGACCTGAGCGATATAAACCTAGCATGACTGCGGCAGTCACAAAGGTCGCACACATCGCTGTTACTGGTACGGTTGGGTACATTCTCATGAAGAACAGTGAGATACCGCCCAAAAAGATACCTTCTAGCAATGCATAAGGCACGGCCAATGTCTTCGCTTTTTGTGGCTTAAAGGTGATAAACAAGGCAAGCACAAAGGCAGCAATCATACTACCAAAAGCTGCCATCGTAATGAAACCTTGCGATAAACCAGCCATAAGCGCATAAAAGAAAAAGCCCACACCAGTAATAGCAGATAAGCCAAGTAACAGACTGGTCTTTTGAATCACACCTTTGACCGTCATTGGAGTACCGCCGATCGCAAGCTCTGCGCGACTGACAATAGGGTTGGCCATACATAAGTCCTTAATAATAAAATATAAAAATAGAATGTCAGTTACTTTAGCAAAACTGCCATTATTGTCAACTGTGTTTACGTGACTACTAGCAGGGTTTTGCAGCGCCCTAATACGGATTATTCACGAACGTACAAAAATCTCAAAGTAAGAAGATAATCCTGTCTAAAGTAAGGGGTTGATTACTCTAAGATGGGGGCGGTTACGACAGTTAACAACGATAATTCACAAACATGCTAGTCTAAGCGCGCATTTATCGCTATCATTGCTCTGTACTTCACCGTTATACCGAGTCGTTTTATGGAAAACTCAGCGCAGTCAGCAAGATTGCCACACTTAGATGAATCAGAGCTATTCCACGCTATCAAAAACCCTGCTTTTAGGCGTATTGGCCTAATGGGCCGCGCTGGTAAACGCAGCGTCACCAAAAGCTTGGTGCAGATTGCCCAAACCATCAATGATATGAGTCTCACATTGATAATGGACGTACAGACCGCTCATCTGCCAACGCTAAACCTTAACGAGATCGAAAGAGTCAAAATCGTTAAGCGCGCTTTGATTGGAGAGATTTGTGATTTGGTCATCGTGGTGGGCGGCGATGGGTCGATATTACATGCCGCTGAAGCATTGGCGCGCTACCGTGTACCCGTATTGGGTGTCAACCGTGGCCGCTTAGGGTTTTTGGCAGATGTCAAACCTAACGAAGCGGCTTTTAAGCTGCGTCAAGTATTGATGGGCAACTATCAGCTGGATCATCGATTTTTGCTCACGATGGAGATACGAGAAGGGCGCAATATCATTCATGAGGACATGGCGCTCAATGACATCGTATTGCATGCTGGAAAATCTGTACACATGATCGATTTTCAGATGAAAATTGATGGACATGATGTTTATAGACAACACAGCGATGGCTTGATAGCTGCCACACCGACTGGCTCTACCGCTTATGCCTTGTCTGGCGGTGGTCCTATTATTCATCCCAGTATGGATGCTATTTGTTTGGTGCCTATGCATCCGCATACCTTGTCTAGCCGTCCGATTGTGGTCAGTGGTAATAGCGAGGTCTGTATTCGCATTCACGAAGACAATCGCACGCAGCCAATGGTCAGCGCCGATGGCAAACCAAGCGTACCGCTTGAACAAGAGCAGCGGCTATATATTCGTAAGCATCCTGACAAGCTCACTTTATTGCATCCGCCCGGGTTTGATTTTTATGAGGCCTGTCGCACAAAGTTGCACTGGAACGTACATGCCGAAGAATTCAGTCTTGATATCGATGATGATATGATGGACGACGAATAAGTGTGCCCGTTATATAAAAACGTTATATCGAATATGTTATAAAAAATAGTTGTGGAGAGTAGGTAAGATGGACAAACAAACGATACTAGAGAGTCTGACGCCTGAAGTGGTTGATAAGTTTCGTATGGCAATTGAGCTAGGCAAATGGCCTGATGGTCGTAAGATTACTGCTGAACAGCGCGAAACCTGTATGCAAGCGGTGATGGTATGGGAGCATGAGCATCTAGCGCCTGCTGAACGTACGGGTTACATTCATAAGCCAGTGAAAGACGATGGCTCTGTCGTTGGGGCTGAATGTGATGTCGAGCACGAGCATTATTATCCCAATATGCCCAATCCTAAAGGGGCTGTGCAACCGGTGAAGTTTCGCGACAAATAAGCCACTCTAGAATAAGCCGTTCTTAAATAAGTTACATATAAAAAAGCCACGCTAATCAGCGTGGCTTTTTTATATGTAACTAGAGGCTTTACCGTATAGATAATTTTTTAAATTCACAATTGATCAAAGTGCAGTCGTATCAACACTAGGGCGAACGGTTAGCGGATTTTTTTGCATCAAAAAACCTTGCCAGCCCCAATGTAAGAAATTGCGAATATTGGCATGATCAGTACCCTTTGGGGTTGCTTGAACCTTGGCATAGTGCTCACCAAACAGTTTTAGCGTGTCCAATTGGTTCAGGCCATGATGCTTAGCAAAACCAAAAACCTTTGCGCTGCCTTCGTTTTCACCAGCGGCATTGTGTACCATGCCGTTGACAAAAGGCGCAGGCGCATAGCGATAAAAATCATCGATAAAGCTGATAACATCATTGAATCCAATGGCTTTTTTGTTCAAACCATTAAGTAATGCCGATACATCTGATTGGCGGATACTCATAAATAAATGACCTCAGAGCAGATTAAAAACAATACAATGCTTATGTATGTTCAGTTGTGATTGATAATTACGTATTGACGCATTGACGCATTCGTTACTATTAACTAGCGATTAAAGTAATCTTCGTCATCGAAAGAAGGCGAAAAGTTGCCTTGCTCAAGATGCTGCATTTGCGACTGTACAGAACGCTCATGCTGAATACGTTGATAAATTTCTTCACGATGTACAGCAATATCTTTAGGTGCATTCACACCGATACGTACTTGATTGCCTTTAACACCTAACACAGTCACACTTACTTCATCGCCAATCATTAGCGTTTCGCCCACACGGCGTGTCAAAATTAACATGCGTCACACTCCTTATGTCGCATCAACAAATTATTACTCATCAGCTCACTTCTCAATTGCAGGACATTACCGTCTTATTCAACATCTCATACATCAATGACTATAATGTTTGATAATCATCATAGGCGATGTCGTATCAATAACGGCAATGATAGGTAGATTCATTTAGCCCAAATGAAAGCCCCATTATAGGGGGCATAACAGATACTGTCACGGTTTTTCACAAAACTATTAGAGAATTACTTGGACCAGTTCTTACAAAAAACAAAATAGGATCTAAAAAGATCCTATTTTTTATTTACTATTCAAAGTTATTAATAGTCGCTTTGCAAATTACCGTCACGGCTAAAAATGTCTTTTAATAATATTGTGTATTATAGCCCAGCGATTTTACTTTCACCGTCTTCACGATCGAGGCCAAATGCGGTGTGCAATGACTTAACGGCTTTTTCTAAGTGTTGGTCTTGAATTAAGACAGACACTTTGATTTCGCTGGTCGATATCATTTGGATATTGATGTTATTTTCAGCCAATGTCTGGAACATGAGGCTAGCAACCCCTGCGTGTGAACGCATACCAACGCCGACCAATGAAACTTTGACCACTTCACTGTTGCCTGAGATCTCTTTGGCACCAATCTCATTTTTGACTTCTTCATTCAGTACTTTTAGTGTCTTGTCTAAGTCAGAGCGGTTGACTGTGAAGGTAAAGTCAGTGGTGCCATTGTCCGAAAGATTTTGTACGATCATATCGATTTCGATATTGGCGCGGCCAATGGGGCTTAGGATGGCAGAGGCAATACCAGGATGATCAGGTACACCGCGTACTAAGATTTTTGCTTCGTCTCGATTGAATGCGATGCCTGAGATGATTGCCTGTTCCATATTGTCTCCTTCGTCTATCGTAATTAGGGTGCCCACGTTGTCTTGAAACTCTTGGTCAAAGCTGCCGTCGGTGTTTTCATCAAAGCTTGAGAGGACACGCAGTGGCACGCCATACTTACCAGCGAATTCTACTGAGCGAATCTGTAGAATCTTAGAACCCAGACTTGCCATCTCAAGCATTTCTTCAAACGTAATCTTTTCAAGCTTTTTGGCTTTTGAGGTGACACGAGGGTCAGTGGTATAAACACCATCGACATCGGTATAGATCTGACACTCATCAGCACCCAAAGCTGCTGCAATGGCAACGCCTGTGGTATCCGAACCGCCGCGCCCTAACGTGGTCGCGTTGCCGTCTTCATCAATACCTTGAAAACCTGCGACGATGACGATATTGCCAGCATCTAACTGCTCACGTATGTTTTTATCATCGATGCTTTCGATACGGGCTTTATTATGGGCATTGTCTGTTTTGATCGCGACTTGACGACCAGTCATTGAACGCGCGCCAATACCAAGCTCTTTGATCGCCATAGCGAGGAGCGAGATAGACACTTGCTCACCCGTTGAGACCATTTGATCGTATTCACGCGGGTCAGGCTGTGTGCTAATTTGGCGGGCAAGATCAATCAAACGGTTGGTTTCGCCGCTCATGGCAGAGACCACAACGACGATTTGATGGCCATTGTCATGCCAGCGTTTGACTCGTTTGGCGACGTTTTTGATGCGGTCGATACTGCCCATCGAGGTGCCGCCATATTTCTGTACTATTAACGCCATAAAAATCTACCTATTATTCATTAATGACCTTTCATTATCATTGATGAGGGTCAATGTGATACTCGTCAATGCTAGTATAGATAAAGCCAGATTATAAGAGTTACGCCCTATGTTTTTCATTCATCTAACAGTCGCTGTTTTAAATGTAGTGAATGAGTAATATGTCCAAACGTTGACCTTTATACCATATCTACATCGTAACTTTAAGCCTTAGCGTCACTTAGATATATGGCGATTGGTTATAGTGCTTATAACCAATCGCGTGTCCTTTGTGCAGTAGACTAGAGTAATACTCCGTGTCCATGGCTTTTTCAGGACTGGCTAAGTTGGGTTTCAATCCAAGCAGGTAGGGCGCTCACAACTGCGCTAGTATTGGCCGCTTTTGGTGCGCCGCCTTGCGCATAGTCAGGCTTACCGCCACCTTTACCACCTAGCTCACCTGCCAAGTGACGAATGATATCACCCGCTTTTACTTTGGCTGTGATAGATTTCGCCACACTGGCTGCTAGGGCTAACTGATCGTCTTTATCACCCACCAATACAATCACGCTATCTGGAAGTTTCGATTTGATATCGTCCATCAGCGTACGGATTGATTTACCATCGACACCGCTTAACATGCTGATAAGTACAGGCGTACCTGCGATAGTCTGCACGTCATCAAGTAAGTTGGCGGCTTGGGCACTGGCTATTTTTTGTTGCAAGCGCTCTAGTTGTTTTTCTAGATCGCGTTGCTTATCTGCCATGGTACGGACACGCTGAGCAACTTCAGGACGTTTGACCTTAAGCTGACCGGCAAGCTCACTCAATTGTTGCTCGCTTTGCTGAATGTTTTTGACCGCATTCATACCAGTGACGGCTTCAATACGGCGAATACCAGCGGCGATACCTGATTCGCTAGTGATTTTTAGTACACCGATATCGCCAGTGCGCTGTACATGCAAACCGCCGCATAGCTCGATAGAGAAAGGCTTGCGTTGACCGTCTACGATGCTATCTGTACCCATCGTAAGCACGCGAACGTCAGTGCCGTACTTTTCACCAAACAGCGCCATCGCGCCTTGGTTCATGGCTTCATCAATCGACATGTGCTCGATACGAGCAGGGGTGTTGGCTTGGATTTGTTCGTTGACGAGACGTTCGATACGGCTGATTTCAGCAGTACTAACGGGCTTGTCATAAGAGAAATCAAAACGCAATACTTCGCTTGAGACCAGTGAGCCTTTTTGCGTGACCGCGTCGCCCAATACTTCTCTGAGCGCTGCGTGTAATAGGTGAGTGGCCGAGTGGTTTTTGGCACTGGCTGCACGGATGCTTGAGAGCACTTGGGCATCTGCCGTTTGCTTGGTCGTAATCTCACCCATAGTGACAACACCATAATGGATAATAGCCTGACCAGATTTTTTGGTGTCTTGTACTTCAAAGACGCCAGATGCAGTACGAATCTCGCCCAGCTCACCGACTTGACCACCACCTTCAGCATAAAAAGGCGTGCGATCGATTACCACGACACCCTCCATGCCTTCACACAAGCTCTCTGCTGGATTGCCGTCTTGATAAAGCGCCTCAACCGTCACGCCTTCTTCTTCAAGTTGCTCATAACCGATAAAGGTCGTTGGTGTTTCTACTTGGATCACACTGCTGTAATCAACGTCGAATTTGCCCGCATCACGCGCACGCTCACGTTGCGCTTGCATATGCTCATCGAACTCAGCTTCATCAATCACAATACCGCGCTCACGAGTGATATCAGCGGTCAAATCAAGCGGGAAACCATAAGTATCGTACAGTTTAAATGCCGCTTCACCAGAGAGCGTATCACCATCTTGCAAGCCTTCAAGTTCAGTGGCTAATAGTCGCAAACCTTGCGCTAGTGTCTTGGCAAACTGTGTTTCTTCTTTTTGAATGGCATTTTCGATAACGCTTTGCTTGTCTTTTAGATCAGGATAGGCGCTGCCCATTTCAGCGACGAGCGGCGCCACCATTTTATAAAAGAAGTCACTATCAGCACCCAGCTTGTTACCATGACGTACGGCACGGCGAATGACGCGGCGTAGCACATAGCCACGTCCTTCATTGCTTGGCGTGACGCCATCAGCAATCAAAAATGACACGGCACGGATGTGATCGGCAATCACTTTTAGTGAGGATTGTTGCTCATTATTTATCTCTAAAATCTCAGCCGCGGCATCCATTAGATGAGTGAACAAGTCGATCTCATAGTTGCCATGCACGCCTTGCATGATGGCACTGATGCGCTCAAGACCCATCCCAGTATCGACACTTGGGGCAGGTAGCGGCAATAGCGTGCCGTCTTTTTGACGATTGAACTGCATGAATACACAGTTCCAAATCTCAATAAAGCGATCGCCATCTTCTTCAGGAGTACCTGGTAAGCCGCCTTCGATGTCGGCGCCGTGGTCATAAAAAACTTCGGTACAAGGACCGCAAGGACCAGTGTCACCCATCGTCCAAAAGTTATCTGACGCATACGGCGCGCCTTTGTTATCGCCAATGCGAATGATGCGCTCGCTTGGAATACCGATGTTTTTATTCCAAATCTCAAAGGCTTCGTCATCGGTTTCATAAATGGTGACATACAAGCGGTCTTTATCAATCGCTAGCCACTCATCTGAGGTCAAAAATTCCCAAATATATTCAATACCTGATTGTTTGAAATAATCACCAAACGAAAAATTACCCAGCATCTCGAAAAACGTATGATGACGGGCGGTATAGCCGACGTTATCTAAGTCATTGTGTTTGCCGCCAGCACGGACGCACTTCTGTGACGTCACAGCACGGGTATAGTCACGTGGCTCCATACCCAAAAACGTTTCTTTGAACTGATTCATACCGGCATTGGTAAATAGCAATGTCGGGTCATTGTGTGGAATCAAGCTAGACGATGAAACTTGGGTGTGCTGCTTGCTTATGAAAAAATCGATAAAGGCTTGACGAATATCGGCTGAGCGAAATGGCTGGCTCACAGCGGCTCCTTACTGACGGATAGAATTGAGTAGATGACATAAAATAATTTTGCAAGCGATTTTAGCACAAACGCCCAAGCTCTTGGTACAAGAGTTACATCTGCTGAGTTATTCTTCAAATGCAGCCATCGCTCATGTCACAAATTATAGAGGCTAATTGGTTAAGATTGCCGCATCAGTCTTATCAAGCTTGTCTGTTACCAACGGATTGGATTCAATTACTTGTACGGGTAAGTAACGCAGTTGTAGCTTGATGGGCAAATAATCAGGGAAGTTGTCAGCCATATCTTGAGTAATAATGGTTTCTATTTTGCGGACATCTTCTGAGGTGGGTAAGGTTTCACCGCGAATGACCGCCCGCACCACTTGATTGTCATCGAGCGTGTCGAACTGGGTATTGGTCAACACATTGCCTCGACCAATAAAGTAGCTATTGATCGTTTCTTTGACGCTACTCTCAAATACTTGTTGCTTGGCATTGGTTTGTAAATTAATGGTTAAGTAAGCACCTAGCGCGCCCAATAGTAATAAAGTCACGGCGTTACGCTGCAAAAAAGTCAGATAGGTATTTGATTTATAGTCGTCATCGACCAAACGTCGAAACCCTAGCAGCCAAAGCACTAGGGCATTGGTAAATTGAATGGCAATGATGTTGGTCACTGCCAATAAGAGCGCGCCCAACCCAAGCTGCATCTCGCCATTGGCAAATAAAATACCACTGGCGGCAAGTGGTGGCACCAAAGCAGTCGCAACAGCAACACCGACGACAGCCACTGATAGATGCGGGGATACCATCGCATAAGCACCAGCTGTACCACCAGCTAAGGCAATCATCAAATCCATAGAGGTGGGCTGGGTGCGTGATAATATCTCTGCTGTTAGCGGTTGATCCTTATGTAGCCAACCAACAATAAAACCGACCAACACCACTAGTGAGACACCAGCAATGACAGTAATCAGCGACTTCCGTAATAGCGGCATCCGGTGGTCAATGATAGCCAGCGCTACGCCAGTAATGGGGCCTAACATCATGGCAACCAGCATGGCGCCAATGACGACTGCTGCTGAATTGGTCACTAGTCCATAGCTGGCAATGATGGCAGATAGTATATTCATGATGAAATACATCTTGCTAGGCAGCGCATTCGCCTCAATCCTAACCCTTACCTCTGGATAATCTACCTTTTGATTGCTAAATTGTTCGGCGACAAATTGCTTATAAGATTCAAGCTTGTCCTCTTTTTCTTTTTGGCCCTCTTCTTCATCACTTTCTGGTGCTTTGTCCGATTCAGTATCGGTATCTTGGCCACTATCCTGTGAGACGTTAGATTTATTCTGATGATTGTTATTAGATTTAATGTTAGTTTTAGGCTTACCTGCTATCTTCTTAGCTGTTGATTGCATAGCAGCATTTTGACTATCGGTTACGGGCTCACTTTCAGCTTCTACAGTTACCTCAGCATTAGTATCCTCTTGTGAGGTGTGCTCTGCTGCCTCTGAAGCATCAGCATCTGTCTGAAAAAAGTCTGACCCTTGCTCTAATTCTGAGACCGCCTCTGATTGCTTGTCGACGGATTGTATTTCAGGCTCTGGTTCAGATGACTCTAGTGTCACGACGACCACCTCCTCACTGATTGACTCCATCTTTATCTCGGCTTCAGGAGCCTTGGCATCTGCGGTCGCTTCATCTCCGTCTTGATGAGTATCTGATTTCTCAGTATTGTCCGCTATTGAATCATCTGCTATTGAGCCATCTAAGGTATCTTTCGGACGTAAGTGCGCCATAGTGCTTGACGATTCGTTCTCAGATATTGAGTCAGTCTTATTTGGTTTTTCAGATGAGGTCATAACAGATAGCATTCTTAATAGATAAAGAAAGTCATTATTGTAATGATAAATAAATAAAAATATAGAATATTTTTAAGAATAAGAGGAAAGCATTGTGAGGAAACAAGCGAAAAAAACGAGCGTTTTTTTGACTAAGCATAAAACCTTAATAGTAGCATGGTTTTTGGTATAAAGTCTTCCGTTATAACTGGTACAAGGGTTCACGTTAAATACTTACTTTTTTTGTGGAATTAAGGCTAAATATGTTATATCCACAATAAATATAAGGAATAACTTATGAACTGGCCTTTATTTTCTGTTATCTACTCAATGGCAGTAACCGTTACGACTGGGCTTTTTATGATTGGTGCATTAGTTACAGGGTTTGATGAGATATTTCATATTCAAATAGCAGTAGGACTGGGTATTTTGGCATCGATACCTGCAGGGCTGATCTTTACCAAAAAAATTGGCAGTATTACTGGAAATGAAGAAGGCTATAAAACATAAAGTCAGATAGCATGATCGATGTAAATAGACATTAGGGCGTGTTGAACATTCAAATATTAGGGCTGCTGATCGATGTAAATTTACATGACTTATCAGCAAAAAAAAGACCTCAATATTGAGGTCTTTTTTGTCATTACGAATTAGAGCCGTGAATCAGCGTTATTGAAGTTCGACAACCGCGCCGTTTTCAACGTTGGCGTAAACCTCTAATACATCCCAGTTAGTCAAACGGACACAACCTGCTGAGCCTTGGCGGCTGATACCTTCAGGTACTGGTGAGCCATGTAAACCATAAGAAGGTTTTGACAGTCCCATCCAAACAACACCTACTGGGTTATTTGGTCCTGGTGCGATCATATGGACTTTCTTTTGAGCCCCTTCGCCAACCGTTGACTTATACCAAGGCATTTTCACTTTATTGATGATTTTGAAAGTACCTTTTGGTGACGGTGTAGCAGCACTACCGACAGTCGTTGGGTAGGTAGCAACCAGCTTGTCACCGTTGTACGCATACAATGTTTGGTCTGCTTTATTAGCGACGATACGGTTGATACGCTGGTTAAGCTCACCGCGGTTGTTCAATACGGTGATCGTTTCACCGACTTTGTACTCTTTATTCTTGTTGAGTTTGTCTAAGTAGCGTACGTCCATGTGGAAACGTTCGCCGAGCATCTCTTTGATGTCTTGATAATACAAACCTTTCATTTTCGATTTGGCTTCTGAACCAGAAGGGGTGGTCGCAAAGTTGGTATCAAGATCTGCTTTAGTCAGCGTATAAGTAACCAATACGGGCTTATTAGCAGGAATGTTTTTGATCAAGGCACTCCATGTTTTTTGATCCATTTTACCCGTTGCTGGCAAGCCTTTCATGGTTTGGAAGTTGACAAGGGCTTTTTTACTGTTCATACCCCAACCACCATCGATAGGGCCAGGAGACGCATGGTTCCAATCAAGTAATGCCTGCATCTTGATAGTCATTGCAGAATTGACTTTCATGCTGGGTGACCAAACAGCACTATTCACTTGCTTGGCATAGTTTGATAAGTTAAGTGTGGTGTGTCTTTTACCATCTTTGTCTTCGATGTTTTTGATGGTAGGATCATCACTAAAATCTTGACGTTTTTCGTTTTCAGGTAATTCAAAAGCAAGTGGGTCAGATGAGTTGATAGATGAGAGGTCGCTTGGGGCAGCAACCGCTTGACCTTCACTTTCATCATCATTACGGTCAGCTTGCTCATCCTTACGTGTCAATTCTGCGGCACTCATATTATCTGCCGCTGGTGCCTCTTTTGAATCGATTAGCTGAGTCATACTGTCAGTCGCGCCGCGGCTGTCTAATGAGCTGCTGCGATTTTCTTGTAAGTTCAGGCTAACTTTTTTGGCAAGCGAATCAACTGTACGTACTGGCAATGTGCGAGTCGTATCAGCAGTGGCGGCAATGGCGCTAACGCTAACAGCAGCGATAGATATAGCAGTAATAATAGGCTTTATTTTCATCATGTTGGATCACTTGTGGTTGCTACTAATGCGGCTATTATGCGCATAATTTAATAGGTTCGCAAACTTTTGACACATGTTTTTGTATTTAAGACTCATCAAACGTCAACTGCTGACGTATTCGCTACAGTTGGGTAATATTTTGACAGCGATATGTATGGCATTGTGCTCGATTCTTACGCAAATCGCTCATGAGTTCCTTACTTTTATTCAAGTAAAAACGACAGTGATTGGCGCAACTTAGTGTTTACGTCTATAATGTATGATTAGATTTTTACTAAATCAATCGATTTTTGCAAAAAGTAATTTAACCCATCAGCATGTAATCCGCTAGCATGAAATCAACAAGGTGTGATATGTCAGAAGACCAAACAATGAGTGCAGAAGAGTTTCAAAATCAATACTTCGATGACAATGAGTCTGAGGGCTTAGAAAGTGAGATGACGTATGATTTAGAGACAGGGCTCCTAGGCGAAGACGATCAGTTTGCCAACTTATCTGCAGAGTTAGAAGAGGCGCGCGAGCAGCTGGTGAGTATTCGTGACTTCATTCGTTTTTCAGTTACGCAGCTGCGTAATTACGATGTGGTCGTGGCACAAGGCACCACGGACGAGTTTGCAGAAGCCGCTGCCATTGTTTTGCATTCTCTATCGCTTGATTGGTCAGCCAATGAGCAGATTTTGGATTGCCGTTTAACAAACACAGAAAAGCTGTCAATACTGAGCTTACTTGAAGAGCGCATCGCTGAACGTAAGCCACTGAGCTATTTGATTAACTTATCGTATTTCTGTGATTTGCCATTTTATGTCGATGAGCGTGTATTGATTCCTCGCTCACCCATTGCAGAGCTGATTCGTCAGCAGTTCCACCCGTACTTTGATGTGACTGAGTTGGCAAAGCCTCTGGGTACTAGCCCTAATGAGCAGTCAGCCGTGTTTTATAACCACGGTCTAGATATCAAGCAGTTGTCACAGCCTGAGCGTATTTTAGATATGTGTACGGGCTCTGGCTGTATCGCCATTGCACTGGCGACTCGTTTTGTTGATGCATTGGTCGATGCGGTCGATATCGATAAAGGTGCACTAGAGGTGGCAATGGTCAATGTCGATCATCATGATCTTGGTCATCAGGTCAATGTGATTGAATCAGATCTGTTTGCCAAGATACCGGCTGAAAACCAGTATGAGCTTATCGTGACCAATCCGCCATACGTCGATGCGGCCATCATGGCAGATTTGCCACCTGAGTTTTTATATGAGCCTGAGCATGCACTAGCTGCTGGTCAAGACGGTCTTGATTTGGTACATCGTATCTTGTTTGCAGCGCCAGATTATCTGAGCCCAGAAGGCTTGCTCGTCTGTGAAGTGGGCGACAGCGAATGGGCATTAAATCAAGCATATCCTGATATTCAATTTGATTGGTTGAAGTTTGCCCATGGCGGACATGGTGTGTTTGCGATTACTTATGATGAGTTAGTGTCACATCGTTCGCTATTTGCCGCTTATGTTCAGCTATTAGACAGCATTCAATAGCCAAGCATGAATATCGACAGTCACCAATGATTAAGTAGTCATCAGTAGCGTTTACTTGTTTAAGGACAGTTATGGCAGGCAATAGTATAGGGCAGGTTTTTACGGTCACCACTTGCGGTGAGTCGCATGGCGCAGGTCTTATGGCCATCGTCGATGGCGTTCCACCGGGTTTGGTATTGTCTGCAGAAGATTTGCAGGTAGATTTGGATCGCCGCAAGCCTGGGTCTTCTAAGTACTCAACCCAGCGCCGCGAGTCTGATGAAGTCGAGATTATATCTGGTGTGTTCGAAGGTAAGACGACGGGTACATCGATTGGTTTGTTGATTCGCAATACCAATCAAAAATCAAAAGATTATAGTGATATCAAAGACACTTTTCGTCCGGGTCATGCTGATTATACGTATAGCATGAAGTATGGCTTTCGTGATTATCGTGGCGGCGGACGTTCGTCAGCACGTGAGACTGCCATGCGAGTAGCGGCTGGTGCTATTGCGAAGAAGTACTTGCAAGAGCGACTGGGCGTGCAAATCCGTGGTCATGTGACCCAAATCGGCAATGAGTATAGCAATGTACTGGACCCAAGCCAGATCGATTGGGATTTTGTAAACAGCAATCCGTTTTTTTGTGCAGACAAAGAAGCCGTTGGTCGTTTTGAGTCATTAATCGATAACTTGCGCCGTGAAGGTACGAGCTGCGGTGCTCGTCTTGAAGTGATTGCTAGTGGTGTGCCAGTCGGACTTGGCGAGCCTGTATTTGATCGTTTGGACGCTGATATCGCTCATGCGATGATGAGTATCAATGCGGTCAAAGGTGTTGAGATCGGTGATGGTATGGCCGTAGCTGGGCAGTTTGGGCATAGTGCTCGCGATGAGCTGACGCCAAATGGCTTTGCGGCTAATCATGCGGGCGGTGTGCTGGGCGGTATCTCATCTGGGCAAGACATCCGTGTCAGTATTGCGCTCAAACCAACGTCTAGTATTACCACCGCTGGCAAGAGTATCAATACGCAAGGGGAAGCCGTCGACATGCTGACCAAAGGTCGTCATGATCCTTGTGTTGGTGTCCGTGCGACACCCATTGCAGAAGCGATGCTAGCAATTGTATTACTTGACCATTACTTGCGTCATCGTGGCCAAAATGCGGATGTGAAGCCGCCGGTAGAGTCTATTACCTAACCTGCGCTGTACGGTACGCAGCTTAGGAAGTATTCAGCCCTTTATCATGTTTAATCTTTGATGATTAGACGCGATCAAGGGCTTTTTTTGACTGAAATTTTTGATTGAAAAATGTGAATCACTGATACCTAATGTTGCTAGATTGGTATTGATAGATTGAGCTGCTCATATCAAGCCACCCATTGATATCGATCTATAGCCACACACTGCTGATGGCGAAAAACCAATAATAAACGTTGACTGGGAATGGCGAGCCAATGCCCAAAATCGGTACTGTCGATACTTTGATTTGATAATACCTGAAGGCAGTGCTGACGGTTATGTCCCATTAGATTTTTGATGACAGGGTTTTCGGTCAATAAATGTGACATAAAATAGCTGCTCCTGATGTGTGTTACGACGGTGAATAACACTATCGTAAAACAGTCACATAGAAAGTATGTGCAGCCATGATGGAAAATTGATGAACTATCGCTATTTTTTATTCTTAGGCCAACGGCAGGGTGATACTAACCATGACGCCAGAATTCAGGTCTTCATTATTAGACAGATGACTGGCATCAATATTAGCAATAGTGACAGAACCACCATGATGTTCGATCACTTGTTTGACCAGTGTCAAACCGAGGCCAGTGCCTTTTTTTGGTGTGTTATTTGCATGACTAGGGCTTGCAGGTTCAGTGGCGTGATACGCAGTCTGGCTTTGGTGAGACAAGCTAAAATAACGCTCAAACGCTTTATCAATGGCATAGTCTGGCAATAGCTTACCGTCATTAAATATGTCAATGGTGACTGTCTGTGCGGTACTGTGCAAAGCTATATAGATAGTGCTAGCAGCGAAATGAATGGCATTGTCTAATACATTTTGTAATACCTGTATCAACCAAAATTGATCCGCAAAGACACTGGTAGACGCTAAGACATCTGCTGGTAAGTTCACAGTGTCAGTCATTTTTTTATCATTAATATAGATATTGATAGGCTTGAGATTTTGCTGCTGCTGTTTGGCAGAATTGTCCTTGATAAGGCTCTGTAGTAATGGCAGTAAAGACGTTAGCTGCCGATTAAGCTTGAAGGTTGGTTGTTCGACTTTGGCAAGTAATAGCAGGCGGTCGATAAGCTGCTGCATTTTGATGCTTTGCTCACCCACAGTCTCGATAAGCATCTGCCGATCGTCATGATCTAATATATGACCATCTAACCCATCATCCTCTAATAACTCACTGCTGGCACGTATCGCGGTAAGCGGGCTTTTTAGCTCATGGGTTAAGGTATGAACATAATCGGTGACATAAGCTCGATTTTCCAATCGATGCTTCATGGTTTCAATCGTGTCTGTCAGGCTATTGAGCTCATGACCTAGATAGAAGTAGGGCTTTTTGGTGTCCTCAGCCAGTGCGCTGGTATATTGGGTCACCAACGTAATGCTTTGCTTAAGCCACCACGCAACCAGTCCTGCCAGTATTAGGGCGGCAATACTGATCAGTAGCGCGGTGATGAGCATACGATTGCGCGTGTCATCTAAGTAGGGCAGCACGCTAGCGACAGGCTTGCCCACACTGACCACACCAATGATGTCACCAGCATTGTCTTTTATTGGCTGTGCCACATACATGACTGAGCCATCACGCTGCTGATAGTCTCGCAGCGTGCTTCTAGCACCATATTGGCCTTTTAGTGTCAGATAGACATCATTCCAGCGCCCATAGTATCGACCCTCACTGCTCTCAGATTTAGGTAAGGAGTCATAAATGACTACGCCTTTGCTGTCTGTCACATATATCCGAAAGCTACTATAGCTTTTGGTTTGATTGACATCTCCTATTGATTCGTCCATCGCTGGCACGCCAATAAATGCGGCATCAAGTTGCGCTTGATAAGCCTCATCATATATCTGCCCAGTAGAGAGCGGTATTTGCAAGCTAGCGGCCAACAGTTTACTGGTATCTAATAAGGTGTCCTCGATGACTTGCTGCGCAGTCGGCTTGACGTAGCCAAATAACTGAGTAAACACCACCACACCGCAAATAATCAATACCAATGCGACTGCCAGCCAAATCCTGAAAAATATACTCAAGTTCAGCAGTTTTTTGCGTTTGGGTGTCTGCTGTGTCGTGCCAATAGGATGTAGCTTGGCGTACCAATTGCTATGCTGAGTGTCATTACCAGCACTGCTGTTGGCGTTGGTTTTATGATTCATAGGTATAAAACCATAATAGAGCGTATGAGTGCTGATAAGGCACAATCCTATAAAAAGGCGTATGCCAAAAATAGCTGACTAGGCAGGACATAAGGCATAGCCCAGACCGCGATGTGTATGAATCACTTCAATATGCTCATCAATCACCGCCAACTGCTTACGAATTGATTTAATATGGCTGTCTATCGTTCTTGCCAATCGATGATCAGGATAGTCGCTCACAGCGTTCAGCAGTTGCTCACGACTGAATACTTGATTGGGTGCTTGTAATAAGGTCAATAAGATTTTGCGCTCGGTATTGCTCAGCTCTAGCTTTTGCTCTTGCCACATTAACGAATAATTGAGCGGTTGGTAATGCCAAATGCCAGACTGACATTCAAACGTTAATGCTTGCCTAGTCATATTATTAGACGGGTTATCATTATCTACTGAGTTAGTAGGAGCGGATGACTGTTGAGACAGCAATTGCTCACGTCGCCAAATGGCTTTTAGGCGGGCGACCAACTCTCGCGGGCTAAAGGGTTTGGCACAGTAATCATCGCCACCCATCTCCAAGCCCAAAATACGATCGACCTCATCACTACGAGCGGTCAAAAATACAATGGGAATGTCTTTTAGCGCTTTGATATCAGGTGTATGACGTATTTGTTGGCATAAGCTGAGACCGTCACCATCGGGCAAGCCGACGTCCAAGATAATGGCCGATAGTGTCTGTGCCGCGTCACTACGCAGCATCGGTAGCACACTACTGGCATTGTCTAGCCAAGTAATCTGCCAACCTTCACGCTTGCAAGTGACCTTGAGCGACATAGCAATGGCGGGATCATCTTCTACCAGTAAAATATGAGTCATGACGGTATACTTATTTTAGAAAAATGTGTAAAAAATGGCTGCTTGACGTGACGGTTAATAGATAATAATCGCATAGATACTGTCAGTGCCCACTCTGCTGAATACAGTTTGTATTTGGAGTCATGGAAAGACTCCAAAGTTGTTGGGATTATCCTAGCATAAAAGTCCCAAGGCATTTTGTGAATGCTGGTCAAAACCCATGAAAAATTGATGGAAAAACAGGAACGTGATTAAGTTTGCAGTACAAAAAAGGTCAACCAAGTGGCGACTCAGTTGACCTTTTGGTTATTAGTAAACGTTATTTATAACTATTCAATACGGCCTAGCTCAAACCTTTACAGTTGGCGTAATATGTAACGGTGGCGGGCCAATCTGAAAAAATACCTTTGACCCCAACGTCTTGTGCCAGCACATCGATATAACTCATCATGTCGCCATCATTATTAATGGCTTTGCCTAAGTCAGTATAATACCAGTCGCCACCTGCTGCTAACGGCCCTGAACGCTCAATTGACCAAGTAATAATATCTAAATTAAGTGCTTTGGCTTGTTTGGCATAAGCGGATGGTATCATTTTACCCGCCGTGTCAGTGGTTACCAGTATCCACGGTGGTGGGGCAATGGTTTTAATGCCACGCGCTTTTATGTTGGCTAGTGAGTGCTTCCACGTGCTAGGATTATTTTTATCAAAGGTTTTGCCAGTTGCGGTCTCATTGCTATCGTCAATTAAATAGATAGCATTGGCACCAAAAGCAGGCTCATTTTTAATCCAGTAATCCACATCTTCAATATTAAATGACTGCGCAAACACGTCACTGGCAGCCACACCTGCATTTTTATAAGTGTCAATCAGCTGTTGACGATAAGCATCTAGGCTATAGCCGTTGAATGGCATGGTAACGGCTGGTGCTTTTAGCTCTGGCGTGTGCTTCATACCGAGGCTTTGAGCAAGCTTAATATGTTCTTTTAATGTGAGCACTTGACCATTTTGTGAATATAAATCAGTTCGCCATGCAGCCGTTGCATTCATATAATCATTGAGAGTGGTAGCTGTTTTATCCGCGGCATCCATTTTGCCTGTGAGGGTCTTGAACTCATTTGTGCTAATGTCTGAGGTACGGCATTCAATGCTGTCAGCATTGGTTAGCACACCGTTGGCGTCTATCATTGGCGGCACGGTGCACTGTTTGGCTAGCGGGGTAGCCAGAATATTAGTAGTGGTATGCAGGTCGTCTTGCGCATGGCGGCAGACCAGCTCGCCGTCATTGGTAAAGGCCACATCGCACTCTAAGATGCCTGCACCCATTTGCGCTGAGGCAACATAGCTGTCATAAGTGTGCTCTGGCAATTGCAAAGGCGCGCCGCGATGCGCGATAGAAAAGTTGGTTTTGCTAGGCGTTTGCGCACTACAAGCCATCAGCTCGTCTTTTAATAGTCCTGCGTCCATGTCATTGACCAAGTAAAAGGGCCGCACACCATAGGTATAGGCTTGAGGCTTGGCAGGCATGTTTTTTGTTAGTTGTTTTAGGGATGGCTTAATGGTTTGATTGGATGTCTGAGTCAATGTGGTATTGCGTATATCGTCTGCGGCCATTGATAGGGTGCAAGTGGCCCCTAGTGCTATGGCTATACTGACCGTCTTAACGGTTTTAAATGGCGTTTTTTTGAGTTGATTGAGCGTCGCCACTGAATTATCTAACATTGTCATGTAAACTGTCCCTACAAAAAGTGAAAAATAATAAGTACAATATTGCGGTCATTGACCCGTCCTTTACGTTACCTGATAATCTTTAAAAGATAATGACAGGCAAACAATTGTTACAAAAGTATTTCAATCTCCATCATCAAAACTAAGCTATCAAAATAAGCTATCAAAAATATATTAAGGATCAGTCATGACTGACTATTTAGACGCTGTTATCGTTGAGCATAACCCTAGCCAAAAAACCATCAACCGTGCTGTCATTTGGCTTCACGGCTTAGGTGCCAGTGGCCATGATTTTGAGCCTGTAGTACCACAGCTGGGCTTGGCTGATGATATGGCTGTACGCTTTGTTTTCCCACATGCGCCAAAGCGTGCAGTGACGGTAAACGGTGGCATGGTTATGCCAGCATGGTACGATATTTTAGAGATGAGTCTAGAACGTAAAATCGATGTCGCTCAGATTGAAGAGTCTGCCCAGCAAATCAATGATTTGATCAGCCGTGAGGTTGAGCGCGGTGTATCTCCTGAGCATATCGTTATTGCAGGGTTTTCGCAGGGCGGGGCAGTGGCTTATCACGTAGCGCTTGGTTATCCTAAGCGCTTAGCAGGTTTGATGACGCTCTCTACCTATTTAGCGACGAACGATAACATCGACTATAGTGCTGCTAATAAGGACATGCCAATTTTGATTGAACATGGTACTCATGACCCAGTAGTTCCTGTTATTTTAGGCGAGCAAGCACAACAATTATTGTCTGATAAAGGCTATAACGTGGCATATCATACTTATCCGATGGCGCATCAAGTATGTATGCCGCAGATTCAGAACATTGGCAAATGGTTAAATAACGTTTTGGCTTAAATAACTGAGCTGTAACGTAATGTAATACAGGATTTATAAAGGTTGAAACCTGCCCACTACCTACTATATAATGGTCGACCTTATTGGGGATGTTCTGGCTTCGACGCTGGTAATGAAACTCAATGATGCATGTCGAGAGTATATGTCCTCTCGTTAATCCAACATATATTGTTATAGTCGCAAACGACGAAAATTACGCTCTAGCAGCTTAAACCCTGCTTACTAAGTTGCTGATCACCTACAGTTGGTCAACTAAGTTGAAGCGTCCGCATGTAGGCTCGCCACAAGGGATTGTCTCAATCGCTTGGGTTCAAAAGTAGAGAATCGGCTAATCCATCCTGACTGTCGGATCGGTGCAGACTAAAATTAAAGACAGAAACTAAACATGTAGATTCATGAGCGTAATGCTGGCGGACGCGGGTTCAACTCCCGCCATCTCCACCAAATATTAAAAATCCGATCACTTAATGTGGTCGGATTTTTTTGTCTAAATTTTATGTGTTTCTATCTAAAATGACCATGAGCTATCGTTCAGAGCTGAAGTCTAGGAGAGCAAACATTATTTTTTCATCAATTGAGGTCATAGTATTTGCTTGTTTTAACCAATAATTCTGATTATTCTTAATTGTGGCCTATTCGGAGTATCAGATGATATACCAATAAGAGTAAGCTGACGTTCAAACAACTACAGGGAATGTACTATGTTAGGAAAAATGATGTATCAGCCATTGCTGATCAGTGGTCTAATCGAACATGCTGCACGCTATCATGGTGATACAGCGGTTGTATCGAAAGAAGTCGACGGACAGATAACGCATACTGACTGGCTTAGTGTGTCAAATAATTCAAAACGTTTGGCCAATGCACTGGCTACACTTGGATTAAAGTCCTCAGAACGAATCGCTACATTGGCTTGGAATAACCGTCGCCATTTAGAAGCATGGTATGCGATTTCGGGTAGTGGTATGGTCTGTCATACTATCAATCCTCGCTTATTCCCTGAGCAGCTCAGCTATATTATCAATGATGCTGACGACCGCGTATTGTTCTTTGATGTGACTTTTTTGCCGCTGATTATGGCAATTAAAGAATATATCAAAGGCGTCGAACATTTTATTTGCTTGAGCGCTAGAAATGAGAAGGTCGTAGAGCAGTTACCGAATGTACTGTTCTTTGACGAGTTGCTAGCAGAGCATTCTCCTGATTTTGAGTGGCCTCAACTTGATGAGGCGACAGCCAGCTCCTTATGCTATACCTCAGGCACAACAGGCAATCCTAAAGGTATTTTATACACTCATCGCTCCTCTGTACTTCATGCAATGTCACTATGTATGCCTGACGTCTCAGCACTCTCTGCGCAAGACGTTTTACTACCGGTAGTACCTATGTTTCATGTCAATGCATGGGGCACGCCTTATGCTGCTGCATTAACAGGTTGCTCTCTGATATTACCTGGCCCCAATCTAGACGGTGACAGTCTGGTCTCTCTCATTGATGATTATCAGGTGACAGTCGCGCTAGGCGTTCCAACGATTTGGCAAAGTCTATTGACCGCTGCGAAATCTAAAGGCAGCAAGCTTGAGAGTATGACGCGCACTATCGTTGGTGGCGCAGCGTGTCCGCCATCAGTCATCAAAACATTTAGAGAAGATTTCAACTGCGATGCGATACATGGTTGGGGCATGACGGAAACCAGTCCGCTTGGGACGATGAATCAAATAAAAGCCAAGCATAAATCACTGAGTAAAGACGAGATTAATGATTTACGTAAGTCTCAGGGTCGTCCGCCTTATGGCGTTCAGCTACGTCTGATAGACACTGATGAGCCATTGCAGCGCGTAAAAGAAGATGGTCTGTCTCAAGGTCGTTTGCAGATTAGAGGGCACTGGATTATCAATGACTATTACACCGAGAACCCTGATGCCATCACTGAAGACGGCTGGTTCGACACGGGTGATATTGCCACTATCGATGCAGATGGTTATATGAATATCCGTGATCGCTCAAAAGACTTAATCAAATCTGGTGGTGAGTGGATATCTTCGGTGGAGCTTGAGAATATCGCAGTCGCGCATCCGGAAATCAAAATCGCGGCGGCCATCGCTGCAAAGCATAAAAAGTGGGGCGAACGTCCAGTCTTGATCGTCGTAAAAGAAGAAGATTCAGAAATCGATGAGGCGCAAGTACTGAGCTTTTATCAAGATAAAATAGCCAGCTGGCAGATACCAGATAAAGTTGTTTTTGTAGAGAGTATTTTGCTTAACGGTGCTGGAAAAATGGTCAAAAAGGACTTACGTGATGATCATGGTGATGTGCTGTTGGCTATATCGTAGTATATTTTGACGGGATAAATTCATAAGACGTGTCATCAGTGAATTGGTATTGAGAGATCACTATTCATCAGCCCTATCGATTAGAATAGAATCGCGCAATATAAACAATGAAAACAACAAAGCCTCTGATATCAGAGGCTTTGTGTATTTATACGTACGACGATTTGCTGGAATTATTCAATAAAATTATATTTAAGTTAGCCAGCTTATTTGGTTATCACTATCAGTTACTTAATCAGCATAACAGCAGGGCATTTTTTTCCACTGACCATTGACTCGCTCAAGTAATGCGTCTTTATTTAAGTAAAGCTGCTTCTTATGCGGATAGCGATTGGGATAACCTGATATCGCCTCCAAAGTCTTATTGCGCACAAACTTTTTGCTATGAGAATCATAGAGCCAGTAGATATATTTTTCATCCATGACATCGTCTCCGACATCTAGCACGATATCAAAATAGCCATCATAGTTCATGTCTGCATATGTGACGCTATATGACTGTGCTTCAAAACCCTTTAATGTCTGCACAATAGCCTTAGTATCTTTATTAATAACCTCGACGCGGGTAATAGTAGCCCGATACTGATTTGGGTCTTCAAAACCATAGTATTTAAAAGTATATTGTGGGTATGTTTTTTCTTTAATAGGAATTGCTGGGGTAAACGTCGTCTTCCAGACGGTAGCGGCACCCTCTGGATAATGTGTCACTGATCCTATTAAGGTATTGCTGCGTAGATTCAGTGCGCCCGTGACAGCATATTCTGGCGGCGCTTCTAAACCAATTTCTGGATCAAATGACGCTACGGTAATGTTTAAGCCTTTTTGAAACCCCTCAACCGAGAGCCCGCCTCTTTTCTTTAGAAAAAATAATGTACCATGCGGATTCCATACTCCTGAATATAACGTCAAAAAGAACTGTCCATCGTCTGAGCGCCAATCACGTTCTACATAGGTAGTAACGTCGGTAATTAATTTGCTAGATTGTGGATTGCTGGGCTTTATAGGAGTCGCAGCTTGCGTACTTCCTATAGCACTCATTAATAAGCCTAGTAAAATGACGCGGCTAGGGTGGTTGAAGCAGTTATCGTGACTGTATTGATGGTTTGATTGAAGCTGTGGCATACGTCATCTCCTTGTATTACCATCGGGGTATGCTTATGCAGTTCTTATCGATTTAATAAAATTCGTGCACTGCATGTACTTTCCTTGTCCACATAGTTGCTTCTATTATGGATTAATAATAGGGCGTTATTTCCGATTATAAGTCAGTTTGATGAGCACAATTGAGCATTTACTGTTAATGCGATGGGTAAGTTTGGTTGTAGCAAATCATTAAGATGTTTTGAAGGAAATTTAGAGGAAAGCTAGCGAGGACACGCTTAATAATATGGATCGGTAATGCCGTAGAGCGCTTAACTGCTTCTACTACTCGGTAAGTTCAGAATGATTTATAGAACGCCAGATACAACAAAGCCCCTGATATCAGGGGCTTTAGCTGTTCTATAAGATAGTATAGGACTATGTAATGGTACCCGGAGCCGGACTTGAACCGGCACGCTATTACTAGCGAGGGATTTTAAATCCCTTGTGTCTACCAATTTCACCACCCGGGCAAAACTTGTTTTATCTAAAATGTAAGCTAGCTGATAGACCATCTAGTTACTAGATAAGTGGTCGCTATTATAATCGGTTGGGATAATAATGCAAGCCAAAATTAACGTAAAGTTAATAAATAATTGGAGGCTGGAGTCGGAATCGAACCGGCGTTAACGGAGTTGCAGTCCGCTGCATGACCACTCTGCCATCCAGCCAATCAAGGTGGCCTATATTAGCAAAAATATAGTAAATTACAAGTCCTTTTTTCGTTAAAGACAGGTTATTTATTATCTTATCTATATTTAGCGCCAATTTAGGGATATTTATGCTGTTAATAGACTTCATCAGGTCATTAGCAAGCTAAAGCTGAATGATGATTGTTTGAAATATAATGCGCTAAACAATATCTCTATTGTCACGTTTGGCATTTTTAACATCGCGATAAGTAGCTGTACAAATTAATACGAGTACCCCAAGGGTGATTGCTGGCCAAATCAAAATATATAAGCCATAAATAAAAACGTTGTCCATGATATCTCCTTATAGTATTTCTGAATAAGTAGCAACTAGCCAGATACTACTGACCAATCACTACTCGGATAAAACGACTTCGGTTTAAGATTTAGGCGGCGATGGTACTTCCGCTTTTTCATCATAATTGCCCACACGTTGCTTAATTAAGTCGAAGTCAAAGTACTCGTCTCCCATCAGGCTGATAATCACACAGACGACGGTACTAGCACCGTAAGCCGTTAGAGAAGCTAGCAGGACCATATATTGACGTAAGAAGCCAGTAGCGAAGATAAGCATCAACACTAGCGTGATAGCTGCGGCTACCATGCCAATCTTACGACCTAAGAAACCAAAGACCATTAGCCCAATAACGACTGCTGCACCGACGCTTGCCAGTATTTCAAAGAATAGGGCAGTGATGCCAGTGATTGGGAGCAATTCGAAGCGGGCAACGCAAAATAAGAGCAGCCCAACGATAACTGCTGAGGTAAAGGCAGTATTGGTGACGCGATTCCAAAACACACTGGCGATAACAGGGAAGACAATAGCACCCCATAGCGCACCGACGAAAACCAGCATGACGAGAATATCGAGCTTAAAGCTCGCAAAAATTAGTCCAGCTGCTGTCGCAACAATCATCGTGCCGCGACCAATCAGCATCATCGTTTTAGGTTTAACATGGCCTTTTTTGGCGATATTTTTACCGTAGACATCCGCCATCATAATGGTTGATAGCGCTGATAAATCTGAGTCAGCGGTTGAGGATAATGACCCAATCACTAAAATAAAGAATAAGGCGATAAAGACAGGATGCAAATAAGTACTGACCATTTGAGGAATGAGGTTATTCATATTGCCATCGAGTGGCTCGACGCCAATCGTCACAGCCATTAGTCCAATCATCCCAAGACCAATAACGATACCAGCGTAGCCGACTGTGGCAGTGATAAACGTCGCTTTAATCTTGGTTTTATCGATCGCGAATAATCGCTGAGTGATGGTTTGGTTACCGATAGCATATGCTAATACCGCGACAAAATAGGGCGCACCTTGTTGAAAGAATGCCTCAGAGGAGAAGAAGTTCTGCTGCTCTAATGTCAGGTTTGATAGTCCGCTGACCATGACTTCAGGGCCACCCATGGCAAATAACACAGCGGGAATAATAACAATACCAATGGCCATTAAAGCGACCAACTGGGCGAAATCGGTAAAAACGGACGCTCGAAACCCTGAGGTCAATGTATAACTCAGTACACCGATACCTGCGATCATTACCCCTGTCTGGAACGATAGTGGAGACAGAACTGACACCAATGCTCCAGCAGCGGTAAAGTTGACCATCAAGCTAATTAAACTGCCCATAATATTGGATATGGCTAAGATTAATTGGCTTGATGAACCGTGGCGGGCATGAATCAGTTCACCTAGTGTATGACCGTCTGGTGCTAATTCACGAAAGCGCATACCGAAAGGGTAAATGAACAAAATCATCAATGCACCCCAAAAGCCATAATGTATTGGCCCTGATACGCCGTACTTGTAGCCAGAGGTAGCAGCAGCGTAAAACGAGGCTGCCCAAATCCACGTGGCAGTCATGCTGGCTGCACCCATACCAAAGCCAACACCGTGACCTGCGACCATAAATCCAGAAGTCGTCTCTTTGTCTTTTTTGATTAATAAGGACAGTAAATAGGTGCCGCCATAAAATGCTAATAATAATAAAATAATCGTTAATGATGAAAATTGGAACAATGACTCAGTTTTCAAACTCAGACCTCGCAATTGTTGGTTGATGAATAAAGTTCAGTAAAAATGAAAGATACCAAACCATTAGGAATACAGCACGGTCTAAATTAGCCTCATACCGAACGTATGTGGCTAATATAAATAGTGAAAACACCAACGGTAGTGGTAAGCAAGCGCTAAATGTCATGCCGCTGTTTGATGACTCACATAGTGTCAAATCAAAACGACAGGGACTACTCTCAATAGGCGTCAGTTAATGGGTAAACCATCACGCTGTTAATAGGCATACACAAAGGTAGCTGTGTGCTAAAGAAACCTCATGTAATGAGTGTCTATAGCGGAATTACGAATAAGCACTAAGCCATGATGGAATGACCCGAACTCGATTTAGACAGTCTTATTAGCTGTAATAAGCAATAGATGATAAGTCTCTACTCATCTATTGCGATTGATGTATTACTAAGCGGCATTAATAAATAAAATTACATATTTGTTAAGCATATGTAACATATCTGCGCCATAAGGGTAACCTATTATGTCGGCAACCTCAAACCTTATCCGGTATTTATCAGATAATGACTGAGGATGACATATAAGTATATATTTAGAGATATTTGATAAGAGGCTGAAAGGTAGGGTTTTACCACGGTCAATATCGAATGATATATCGCTATTAGCTAAATTATAACTATAGATAGTTAGCTGAAGTTTTCATTAGAAAATATAGATGATGAGCGATAGACGGGTGCTCTCAATGAATAAGTAGATGTGATTTTTTAGATATCATTATGATTTGTATAGTAAGTCACTCGGTTGTCACGTAAGAATCCAGCCAACCCAAGGCCATAACGCTCAGCCACACGTACTGCTGTGCTGGTAGGTGCCGACATACCAATTAGCCAAGGAATTCGACTTCGAATGGACTTTTGAACCAGTTCAATAGAGAGGCGTGAGGTCATCAGCACACAGCTAACGTCTATTTTTTCGCGTAGTTGCCAGCCAATGAGTTTATCAAGCGCATTATGGCGGCCAACGTCCTCAAATGAGTACAGCTGCTGATTATGCATCGTCGCTGCGGCATGCACAGCGCCCGTTAGCTGATGCGTATGCTGCGCGGCATCTACCTGCTGGCGTAGTGTCAGCAGATAGTCAAGGCTTGGTACGGTCGTATTAGCGCTATCAATGCGTGTCGGCTGGTTGGGGCCGTGCTGTATATGGTCTTGTGAGTAGGGGCTTAGATCGGGCAGTGCCTGAGATAGACCGGTAATACCGCACATACCGCAGCCTGTACGCCCTGCGAGCTGCCGTTTTTGTGCTTGGATACGTTGATGGCAGCGTTGGCTTAATACCAACTCCACGACATATATATCGTAATCTTGAAATTGTTCTAAGCTTTGCTCAATTGATACTGAGTCAAGTCTTTCATCATTCGAATCTTGAGCAAACTTCTGGTAGCTAGCGATATCTGCAAGATGAGTCACTTCCCAGTCGAGTAGCTCGTGACTGTATTGAATTAATCCTTCGCTAAATAAAAACCCGACCGCTAAATACTCTAGCTGATGTGGACTGGCCATCAACACAGCATAATGAATGCCATTAATAATGATAGAGACCGCAGCTTCGACTGCTAAGCTGGTGGTCTGAGATTCAATTTGAAGATGAGAGTCATGATTAGGATCACTACTAATTGACGGGTAATGATGCTTTTGTGCCAAATGACCACGAGCAAGGGGTGTCTCTGACAACCTATCACCGTTAGGCAGCTCAGTTGCTACTATCTTAGCACCAGTTGAACTATCTATCACAGTAGGGTCGATAAAAGCCTCACTTTGCTCAGCGTTATCTTCAATGGTTATCACGGTTTATTATGGCCTAAAATTATGAGCGTGCTTATGGTCATTTAGAGGAGTAGCCAATGAAAATGATATGTTCATTGGCTATCCGCAGTCGGGCTTAGGTAGGATCAGGCAGGTTCAGCGGTGCTTGCTTCTACGCGCTCCAAAACGATGGTGGTCGATTTGTACGCTGGTATATGAGAATCTGGCGCATGCGTATCCAAATCAAAAAGGTCATTGCATTCTGGATAGTAAGCAGCAACCGCGTTGGAGGCAATGTCCATCTCAGTCAATACCAATGGCCCTAATATTCGTGGTTGCTCTAGGCTGTCATCAGCGCGCTGGCGAGAGACCATGACACGATCCCCTTTTTGCCAGCCCAAACGGCTTATCTCATCTGGATGCATGAATAGCACGTCACGGCGATCGGTTTGACGATAGCGGTCTTTAAACCCGAAGATCATAGTGTTGAATTGATCATGGCTACGGACACTGGTCAATTGCCAAACCTTTTGCGCTGTATCTTCACTATCATCGATATCGTTTGCGGCTGCCATTTGTGCAGCGACAAAAGTAATCGGATATTGTGGTACTTCAAACTGGGCTTTGCCACTTTCAGTATTCCATACACGATGACGCGCCGCATGATATAAATGAAAGCCACGCTCAGTGGTGCGGATGCGCTGATTAAAGTCTTCAAATCCATTAATCGCTTGAGCAATATAGTCTCGAATAATATCAAAATCTTCACTCATCGCAAGCCAAGGAATAGATAAGTCAGCACCGAGTACATGAGTCGCGATATCTGCCACGATTTGCGCTTCAGATTTCAGAGTATCGCTAACGGGTTTGAGCGTGCCCTGAGTAGGTACGATCTGACACATAGAATCTTCGATAGTCGCAAACTGATCACCCTTTGTCGTGACAATACGCTCAGTACGACCCAAGCAGGGCAGGATCAAATTATTTGCCCCTGGGTATAGCATGGTTTCATTGAGCTTGGTACCGACAAATATATTCAGCTGAGTGGTGGTTAAGGCTTGCTCAATGGCACTGGTATCTGGTGCCGCTACGGCATAGTTACCACCCATGCCCATAAAGACTTTTAGCTTACCTGCGATAAGAGCCTTAGCACCAGTGACAACGTCATAACCATGCTCTTGCGGCATAGGATGCTCAAACACACGCTCAAGACTGTCTAGTAAGCTCTTGCTAGGGCGTTCATGTATACCCATGGTGCGATCACCCTGTACGTTGGAATGCCCACGTACGGGAGAGGCACCGGCACCATCGATACCAATCATGCCCATCAGTAATAGCAAGTTGGTAATCATCGCGACGTTGTCATCACCCTGCACATGCTGAGTAATGCCCATGCCCCATGTACAAATCGTCGCTGGGCTATCAGATACCAACTCAGCAAGATTGATAATCTCCGCTTGAGATATGCCGCATCCAAGCGTGATATCTGTCCAGTTTTGCGCTGTTAGCCACTTTTTTAAAGGCTCAAAACCTGACGTGTGAGTGGTAATAAAGTCATGATTGATTTTATCGTTTTCGATCAGCCATTTGGCAATGCCTGTTAACAATGCAGCATCCCCACCGATTTGAATCTGAATGACCTCATCGACCATGTCATCACTTTGACCGGCTGCCATGTGAGTTGGTTTTTGTGGATTTCTAAATTTGCTTAGGCCTTGCTCACGCATCGGATTGATTGAGATGATTCGGCAGCCTTGCTCGTGAGAATGTGCAAGCATTTCCAGCATCCGTGGATGGTTGGTCGCTGGGTTTTGTCCAAACATTAATATCAATTTGGCTTGCTCAAAATCTTCTAGCTTGACCGTTGCTTTGCCAATGCCTAGCTGTCTGCCTAGCATCACAGAGGTCGGCTCGTGACACATATTAGAGCAATCAGGCAGATTATTGGTTCCAAAGCAGCGAACAAATAGCTGAAATAAAAACGCAGGCTCATTGGTGACACGGCCTGAGGTATAAAATAACGCTTCATGGGGTGAATCAAGCTGCCCCAATTGCTCAGCGATGATGCGATAAGCATTTTCCCAAGCAATAGGGACGTAGCGATCTTGCGCGGCATCATAAACCATCGGTTCTGATAGGCGGCCACTATGCTCAAGCTCGTAACCAGACCATCCTTGTAGCTCAGTGACAGTATGACGTGCAAAAAACTGGGCATCTGCCTTATGCGTCATAGTCTCACTAGCAATGACCTTGATACCATTTTCACAGACATCGATGGCTTTGTGCGATTTATGGTCAGGCCATGCGCAGCCTGGGCAGTCAAATCCGCCTTGAGGTTGATTGCTTTTAAATACGCTGATACTACCTCGCAAAAATGTCTTATAGTCCATAAGCTTCTGAGTAGAGGAGATTAGCGCAGGCCAACCAGCGGCAGGGTGGGAGTAAATAGGAATTTTGCGCATGACAGACCTCATATATAAGTGAAAACAGCGAAGCTTTGATAGACGACAACTATATAATGGACAATGGAAAGTTCCTATGAGCATTAACTATAGATAACAAAAAACCCCCAAGAAAAATCAATTCTCTTGGAGGTTTGGGGGGAATGTCATATTTGATAGGCTAGCTTAAAATCAGGCTATCATCTTCAACTTTTTCGCCACGTGTTTGCTCAAACATATCGAGCAAGTCATGCACAGTCATGCCTTGACGTTTGTCGCCTGACACATCAAGTACTACTTGACCTTGGTGTAGCATCACGGTGCGTGTACCATGTGCCAATGCTTGTTGCATGGAATGTGTGACCATCATCGTGGTCAACTTATTGTCCGTGACAATCTTATCAGTCAATTCTAAGACAAACGCCGCTGTCTTTGGATCAAGGGCGGCTGTGTGCTCATCAAGCAATAAAATCTTAGATGGCTGTAGCGATGCCATAAGTAGACTGACCGCTTGACGTTGGCCACCAGATAGCAGCCCCATACGGTCTGTTAAGCGATTCTCTAGCCCAAGCTTGAGCACTGATAGTTTTTCTCGGAACAAGTCGCGGTTATTCGGATTTAGGGCAAAGCTTAAACCACGTTTACCGCCGCGCTTGTAGGCCAATGCCATGTTTTCTTCGATGGTCAGCGCTTCACAAGTCCCAGCCATCGGATCCTGAAAGACACGAGCTACCCAGTGTGCACGCTGGTGGGCTGTTTTTTTGGTGACATCAATGCCATTGAGCAGAATTGAACCGCTATCAACACGTGTCGTACCACTTACTGCATTTAAAAAAGTCGATTTCCCCGCGCCATTGGTACCAATCACGGTGACAAATTCACCATCCGCAATATCAAGGTTAATACCACGCAGCGCAGGGTTTTCGATTGGCGTGCCTGGGTTAAAGGTCAGCCGTAAATCAGTGGCTTGCATCATAATCGTTATTCCTTATTGTCTTATCAAGCGTCGCAAGGTGTATGAATACCTGCTGTAGTTGTCGTTAGGCGCGCACCTTACGAGATAAAAACTTGGTTTTCGCTTTTGGCAATACCAAGGCCAATACCACAAGAAGTGCGGTAATCAAGTTCAAATCCTGCGGGCCAAAGCCAATGCTGCGCAGTGTGTCGCTTGATAGTGCCACTTGAATAAACAATTTATACAATACTGCACCAATAATAACGGCAAAAGTAATCAGCCAAATACGCTTGGCAGGGATGATGGTCTCACCAATGATGACAGCTGCTAGACCAATGACGATCGTACCGATACCGATAGAGATGTCTGCACCGCCTTGGGTCTGGACAAACAGCGCCCCTGCGAGCGCAATCAAACCATTAGAGACGGCCATACCGATGATGGTCATCCATGAGGTATTGATGCCTTGTGCCTGCGCCATACGTAAGTTGGAACCAGTTGCGCGCATGGAAAGGCCGGTTTCAGTATTATAAAACCAGTCTAGCAATAGTTTCGCAGCAATAATGACGACCCCAATGATTAAGCAGCGCATCCAATAGCCGTTGCTGTCGGTCACCAAGCTACTAAATACCGTGGTTTCACCCAGTAGCGGTAAGTTTGGCGCGCCCATAATACGCAGGTTGACAGAATACAATGCCACCATGACCAAAATACTGGCCAATAGCTGCAAAATGCCAAGTTTGACATGCAACCATGCAGTTACAATGCCGGCAACCGCACCTGCAAGCATACCAAAGGCACAGGCTAGCCAAGGGTTAACCCCTGCCACAATAGAGATACCAGCGACAGCGCCGCCCAGCGGAAAACTGCCATCTGCGGTCAAGTCTGGAAAGTCGAGCGTTCGGAATGAGATGAGCACGCCAAGTGCTACTAGGCCGTAAATCAAGCCACTCTCGAGTGCACCAAAAAAAGCAATTAAGGACATAAGATATTAGTCGGTTATCATCAAGCGTTTAGCGATTATTATCATAAGCACACAGTAGCAAAGGTTTTACCCATGCTATCTATAGGCCTATATAACCCAAACGGCTAAGCGGTGAATTTAACAGATTAAGCAATCTGCGGTTAGGGTAAACCAAAACATCTTCCTATGAGGAATGAGCATAAAATACCTTGGTTCGAAATTCGGTTTTAATGCTTATATCACATTAAAAATAACCCAGCTCATATACCAGTAGCTGGGTCATTTTTATACTGAAATAATAGCAGTAAATATCAGCAACAATCTAGGATTAAACCATTAATATAATCGTTTGACATGATGCTTATATTCAGAGGGCGCTATTCTACCACTTCTTTTGCTTTATCGATAACCGCTTGTGGCAATGTGATGCCTTCTAATTTGGCATTTTTTGGACTGACGTACAAATCAAGTGCTTGAGGGGTATAAACAGGGATATCACCCGCTTTTTCACCGTTCAAAATACGCACCACAATTTTACCGGTTTCGCGGCCAAGTGCATAATAGTCAACGCCCAACGCAGCAATAGCACCACGTGCAACAGAGCTGGTGTCTGAGGCAACCAGTGGGATTTTGCTTTCTTTGGCGACTTGGAATAGCGACTCGTAAGCAGATACCACGTTATTATCGGTTGACGTGTAAATCATATCGACCTTGCCAGCTAGACTACGTGCTGCCATAGCAATATCCGTACTGCGCTGAGCAGGTGCTTCGTGTACCGTGATGCCCATTGGGGTCAGTTTTTCTTTTAGATTTTTTAGGATGATAGTCGAGTTCACTTCACCTGGGCTATAAACATAGCCCACATTTTTCAAACTTGGAATGATTTGGCGCATCAATTCAATTTGTGGCTCATAAGGGAGCGCATCAGAACCGCCAGTCACATTGGTGCCAGAACCATCAAGCTTAGAGACCAGTTTGGCTTCTACTGGGTCAGTCACCGCAGAGAATACCAAAGGAATAGTGCTGGTAGCTGCCGCAACCGATTGTGCTGATGGCGTACCAATGGCAACGATAACGTCTGAGTTGTCTGCAACAAATTGCTTGGCAATCTGACCAGCGGTTGCGGTGTTACCCTGTGCACTTTGGAAGTTAACGGTTAAGTTTTCACCTTCTGTAAAACCTGCTTCAGCAAGCTCTTCAATCACCCCTTTACGCACGTCATCAAGGGCTGGATGCTCAACGATGGCCGTAATGGCAACGGTTTTCATAGCGGTTGCCGCATCGGCAGTGGCCGCGCCATCATTGGCCGTGGTGTCTTCTGCTGACTGGCTACAACCGGTCAAAATAGCGGTACAAACACCGCCCCATAGTAAGGCTTTAGCAAAACGATTCTGATACAACATGGGTGTTACTCCTAAAAATAATAATGTGTCCATACATAAATAGTTAATGTGCTTATTAAGCGTTTACTGCTGGTTGTTGCTCTTATTGCGGGTTACTTGTTATCGGTTTTTGCTTTGGTATCCACATCAACAGCGTTTTTCATCATCTCTGCTGATAGGCTAACGCCTTGTGCTTTGGCATGTTTCGGGCTGACATATAACGTTAAGTCATTCATGATCTCAGGCTTGATGGTGCTGACAGCCTCGCCATTTAAAATTCTATAAACCATTTTGCCAGTCTTGCGACCAAAGTCATAGTCATTAACGCCTAAAGCAGCCGTCGCCCCGCGTTGTACACTAAACTCATCAGAGGCCACAATCGGCATTTTTAGCTCATTTGCCGCTTGTGTCATGGCTTCAAACGCAGAGGCCACGTTATTGTCCATTGAGGTATAGATGATATCAGCGCGCCCTTGTAGACTGCGCGTTGCCATACCGATATCGGTTGGGCGATTGGCAGGTATGTCTAAAATAGACAAGCCACGCGTTGGCAACATCTCTTTTAGCCTGTCACGCAGAGCTACTGAGTTGGCTTCACCAGGGCTATACACATAACCGATGGTTTTGGCATTTGGTTTGATTTGTTGTAATAAGTCAATTTGCGGCTCTAAAGGTAACTGGCTCGACAATCCCGTCAAGTTAGCTTGAAACGGGGTGCCATCTGCATTGATGAGCTTGGCTGCGAGTGGGTCTGAAACCGCTGTATATACAATCGGCACACTCGTGGTCGACGCCACAACGGATTGTGCTGATGGGGTAGATATGGCCACGATAGCATCTGGATTGTCTCCAGCAAACTGCTTGGCAATCTGACCAGCTGTTGCAGTATTGCCTTGTGCGCTTTGGAAATTAATGGTCAGATTTTGGCCTTCAATATAACCATTGTCTGCCAACTCATCAATGATGCCGCGGCGCATGTCATCTAGTGAGGGATGCTCAACAATCTGTGTGATGGCCAGCGTTTTGGCTGGTTTATCGGTTGTTGCCGTGTTATCAGTGGTTGCCTTATCGTCAGCGCTTGAGCAGCCGATTAGGCCAAGCGTACTGATGGCAATGCTGCATAAGCTTAGGCGTATAGTAGAAGCAATGGTCATTATTAGTCTGGCTCATAGGTTAGAGAGTGCAGGTCAGCCGAATGACAGCAATATCAGTCCTGTAATGTCAGTTCTGTGATGTCAAATCTGCGATAGTAGGCTAACTTCGAGGCGATCGATTCCTTGATCATTATGGCTATATTATGACAGCAATGTAACTTATCGCAATAAAAAATTCAGTCGTGTTCGTCACAGGTGTTAATAAGGAGTAGGTTGGCTATCTTATTCAGTAAAATCGCCATCAAAAATCTTACAAGCTAGCAACGCATCTATTACGGACTGCCTTCATAATTCACGTAAGCTAATTTTTATACGAGAATCATAATGAGTCTGAAAGTCATATCATCATTATGATGACATAGTGAATGTACAACACACTCTACTGTTTATCTGATTTTTTCGAATGAATATTTTAAGGATAATATTATGAATACTGCTAATCTTAAGTTATTAACCATTGCTGGTATCACGGCTACTTCATTAGTTTGCTTGCCTGCTATGGCAAAAGACAACCATGGTAACGGGCATGGAAATGCCAAGGGTAACTCCGCTCATATTAGTAAAGATTATAAGCATAGTGGCAATGCCCACCCTAATATCAACGCTTATCGCAATGCTAGCCCTAATGCCTCGTTTAAGCGTGATCTTGATAAGTATGGTTATAGAGTAGTCGGTAAGATTGATAGAAGAGATTATGATCGTTCTGTCGTTTTAGACCGTTACGATGACCGTTACGTTCGTATTCGCACGCCAGAAAATAACATTGTGATAGTGATTAATGATACGTTGCAGATCATCGATGTTTTAACCAGATAAATATAAGATTCGATTTTTAACTGTTGTATAAATCAACCATAAAAAAGATGCCGCTAGGGCATCTTTTTTATTTTTTACTACTAAAAATAACCGTTAAGCTAGCACGTCACCAACGACACAAGCATCTGGCAAGGTAACGACCGTTAATCCTGTCTTCGGATCGCCAGTTGATAGTACCATGCCTTCTGATACGCCAAATTTCATCTTACGCGGGGCAAGGTTGGTCACACAAATGACTTTCTTATTGACCAATTGCTCAGGCTCATAGAACTTGCGAATACCGCTAAACACATTGCGCGGCTTGTCTTCACCTACATCTAAAGTAAACTGTAATAGCTTATCAGCACCTTCTACATGGTTGCAGGCAACAACGTGAGCCACTTTCATCTCAACTTTGGCAAAGTCTTCGATACCAATATAGTCAGCTTGTTCAGCATCAGTACTAGCATCTGTTGCAGATGCTTTGTCTTTTGCGGTAGGCTTACTATTATCAGTCGCAGCAGGAGCGTCTGCTTGAGTTAATGATGCTTTAGAATCTTCTACCATCGCTTCAATATCTTTTTCTTCGATACGTTGCATCAGTGGTTTGAACTTATTAATTTTATGACCAAGTAACCACTGGTTACGGCTAGCGAAGTCTAAGCTGTCAATGTTTAAGAATGCTTTGGCATTATTGGTCAGCTCAGGCAATACAGGTGCTAGATACACCATCAACTGACGGAAGATGTTAATCGCGACTGAGCAGACGTCTTGAACTTCTTGTTCAGTGCCCTCTAATTTCGCGAGTGACCATGGCTTCTTGGCATCGATATATTCATTGGCTTTATCCGCACACTGCATGATTAAACGCATAGCACGTGAGAATTCACGATTCTCATAGGCAGCAGCAATCTCATCGCCCGTTTTGGTGATGTCTTCTAAGAGCTCTGACTCGACGCAAATCTCTGACAGCATACCGTCGTACTTCTTAACCAAGAACCCAGCACTACGACTGGCGATATTGACGACTTTACCAACCAAGTCAGAGTTGACCTTTTGCATAAAGTCTTCTAAATCTAGATTAATATCTTCGACTTTGTCAGACAGTTTGCTGGCGAAATAATAACGCAGGTATTCAGGATGCAGATGCTCAGCATACGTCTCGGCCTTAATAAAAGTGCCGCGTGACTTACTCATTTTTTCGCCATTGACCATCAAGAAACCATGGGCAAAGACGCCAGTCGGCGTACGTAATTCGCTACCAGCTAGCATCGCTGGCCAAAACAGCGCATGGAAGTAAACGATGTCTTTGCCAATGAAGTGATAAACCTCAGTTTTGTGCTCGTTTTCTTGCATCCAATAACGGTCAAAATCAAGCGCGTTATCAGTCCCTGCACGCTTATCACACAGGTTTTTAAAGCTTGCCATGTAGCCGACTGGCGCATCTAGCCACACATAAAAATACTTGTCTGGCTCATCGCTTGGGGTATCTGGAATTTGGAAACCAAAATAGGGCGCATCACGTGAGATGTCCCAAGTCGCCAAACCTGCTTCAAACCACTCTTGCAATTTATTGGCGACCGACGTTTGCAAACGGTTGTCGCTGCGTGTCCAGTCTTTTAAGAACTGCTCAAACTCTGGCAAATTAAAGAAATAATGCTTGGAGGTTTTGAGTATAGGCGTTGCACCAGACAACGTAGATTGTGGATTTTTAAGTTCGGTGGCATTGTATGTGGTGCCACACACTTCGCAGTTGTCGCCGTATTGGTCGGCTGATCCACATTCAGGGCAAGTGCCTTTGACAAATCGATCGGCTAAAAATAACTGCTTTTCAGGATCAAATAACTGCTCAACATCTTTGGTACTAATATGACCTGCACTGCTTAAACGACGATAAATCAGCTCAGAAAATTCTTTGTTTTCTTCTGAATGGGTAGAATGATAGTTATCAAAATTAATCAAGAATTTGGCAAAGTCGGCTTCATGTGAGGCTTTCACTGTGGCGATTTGCTCTTCTGGTGTGATACCGTTATCTTGTGCCTTTAGCATGATGGCGGTGCCATGAGCATCATCGGCGCAGACATAAGTGACCTGATGGCCTTGCGCTTTCATCGCACGTACCCAAATGTCTGTCTGAATATACTCTACAAGATGCCCCAAATGAATGTAGCCGTTGGCGTAGGGCAAGGCACTGGTTACTAAAATCTCACGCACTTTCATCACCTATATTTTTATATGAACGGGTTGGTTATAACAGGCTTTACGCCATCAGCTGTTGTTGGCAGATGCACTATTATAAAGTCTAAACATTATGAAAATTAAAAATGGTGTCTATGATACCGTAATTCAGCCAAATTTGTGCCATTGCTTGGTAATTAACTCTGTCAGCACAGGCGTTGACCACGCACTTTTTAGCCAGCTCTACTTAGGGCGTGTCATCAATTAGCACATTAACGCATTTAGGGGCCTTAAAATGGCTAAATTTTGCTAAACATCGTCAGTAATTTTGTCAATATGTTCATATTAACGGCAATTTCTTCCTTGTTTATCTACAATTTTTCTCATTTTAAGTCTCACAATCTGATTGATGACACGCCCTAGGTCAGGGATTCACCATAAAAATGCGCCAGTAAAAACCCCACTCAGCCAGTTACTGAGTGGGGTTTTTATTTTAATATTAAAAGTAATGCTTGGATATTGTGTGTGCGTTAGAACGAGCCAAACATCGTACCCAAAATAATGACCACTGTCACAGCGACCAATGGAATAACCATTGTCACCATGGCCAAGTTCAAATAAGACTGCTTGTGTGTTAATCCGCAAATAGCGAGTAGGGTGATGACAGCACCACTGTGCGGTAGCGTATCAAGACCACCCGCTGCCATGACGGCCACGCGATGCATCAGCTCAGGGTCGATACCAGCATTGACTGCCATTCTGAGATAGTCCTCACCCAATGTCGACAGCGCAATACTCAAACCACCAGAGGATGAGCCTGTGATACCAGCCAGCGTAGTCATTGCGACTGCTTCTGATATCAAAGGGTTGTCAGGGGTTAAGTTTAGGATACTGTCACGAATGATAAGGAAGCCTGCGAGTGACGCGATAACCGCACCGTAGCCCACTTCTGATGCGGTATTAAAAATCGGCAACATAGAGTCGTAAGTACCACGGTTAATGGTTTTTTGTAGATTATTCCAATGTCCGATACGTAGCAGAATCAACACCACACAAGCCACGACCAATGAGATGATGATTGACCATAATCCGAGTGAGCCTGCGATATTTAAGTCAGGAAACTGCGCCTGTAGACTACTAAAATCTATCGATGGGAAAACCACATAGGTCAACAAAGCGTTCAAGCCAATGACCAATACGAGTGGAATCATTGCAATGGTAAACGAGGTGTGATGCGTATTTAATGCTTCAGCTTCCTGTGTGTCTGCACCAAGCCCGCCCACATCCTCTTCATCATGCTGACCATAGCCTTCGCCCGCTGCATTGGCTTTTCTGGCGCGTGATTGTAACCACATCCAACCACAAATAAACATAATCGTACCACCGATAATACCCAAAATAGGGGCGGCAAATACGTTGGTGTTGTAGTAAGGAATTGGAATAGCATTCTGAATGGCTGGCGTACCTGGTAGGGCAGTCATCGTAAACGTAAATGACCCTAGAGCAATCGCTGCTGGAATCAAACGTTTTGGGATATCTGCGGCTCTAAACAAGTCTTTGGCGATTGGATAGATAGCAAAAGCCACAACGAACAACGATACGCCGCCATAAGTCAAAATAGCACAGACCAAAATCACAGCAAGTATGGCTTTACTTGCGCCAAGCTTTTCGACGACCGTATTGGCAATGGCGGTTGCTGCGCCAGAGTCTGCCATTAAGCGTCCAAATAGGGCGCCTAGCAAGAATATTGGAAAGAATTTGAGTAAGAATCCACTTAACGCGCCCATAAAGACATCGGTATAGGCGGGAATGGTACTTAAGAAATCACCTGATAATAAGACTGCTAATGTCGCCATAATCGGTGCTAAGATCAACACAGAGTAACCGCGATAAGCGAAGAACATCAGTAATAATAGGGTAATGACAATAGCAAGCGTACTAAACATGACGGCCCTCCTTGGCAAAAAATTAAGGCAGCGAGTATGCCGTGCTTATCAATATAGGTCAATTAAATTAATCAGAATAAGCCTATTTTGTCTGTTTTACTAAACATAATTCCAGACTAATATACTGTTGGCTATCGATATTCTGTCGACCTATAGGGTGCAGGGTGTTGACTCGCATGCGCTGCTTGTTATTTTCTAGTCGCTACGAAAATAATATGTTAAGTTAGCACAACTGTTTCATGCATGATATAGCGAGATAAAATGTATTGTTATGGATAATAATGTAAAATATAATGCTTGCCATTTATCAGATGGAGTACGCAGTCGTCGCTCTCAAGTCTGATAAACATCGAATAAAGCTCTAACAATAACTCTTAAAACCAAACATCAAATTTACAAGGAATGTGAATATGTTTAGTGCCATCACTAATGCGAGCGTACAGTTAGTCAACCGCTATCTACCATCCCCATTCGTGTTTTCGATCGTTTTGACCCTCATTGCATTTGCTGTAGGACTGGCAATTACTGGCCAAGATATGATTGCGATGGCAGGGCATTGGGGCAATGGACTGTGGTCACTGCATAGCTTTGCTATGCAAATGGCATTGGTTTTAGTGACAGGCTATGCCTTTGCCAGTGCGCCATTCATTCAACGCTTATTGGACAATCTGGCTAGTCGTGTTCACTCTCCTACGACCGCCATTATCGTATCGACCTTGGTGGGATTGGTTGGTTCATGGATAAACTGGGGTTTCGGTCTGATCATCGGGGCTATCTTTGCAAAGGCACTGGCAAAAAAAGTGGCCAACGTCGACTATCCGCTATTGGTCGCTGCTGCTTACTCAGGTTTCGTGATTTGGCATGGCGGTTTTTCAGGTTCGATACCACTGACGCTCAGCTCGGGCGGTGAGACACTGTTGACGTTATCAGGCAATACCATGACGGAAGCGGTGCCTCTGTCACAGACGGTATTTGCAGGTTATAACTTACTGCTAGTGGGTCTGCTTATTGTCATTTTGCCCCTCGTCAATCGCTTTATGCATCCAAAAAATCCTACCGTCATTGATCCTAAGCTCATCAAAGAAGAGGTATACGTCGCACCTCAAAGAGATACGCCTGCACAAAAACTAGATGACAGCCGTATTATCGCTGTGATCTTGCTAGCATTGGCACTGATGTACTATATTAGCGAGTTTGGCACCAATGGGTTTAACTTGGGGCTAAATATTGTCATCGGGCTATTCTTATTCATAGGTTTGCTATCGCATGGCACGTTAGAGCGTTATTATCGCGCCGTACACTCAGGTATCGGTGGCATCACAGGTATTGTGTTATTGTTCCCATTCTATGGCGGTATCATGGGCATCATGACAGGTGCAAACGCTGATGGTATATCTATCAGTACGCAGGTTACGGAGTTTTTTGTCAATTCAGCTTCTGCCGACAGTTTTCCGATTTTTGCATTTTTGAGTGCTGGTCTGGTCAATGTCTTTGTGCCGTCAGGTGGTGGGCAGTTTGCCGTACAGGGCCCTGTTATGATTCCAGCTGGTATTGAACTGGGCGTCAATCCAGCCGTTACTGCCATGGCGATTGCATGGGGTGATGCGTGGACCAACATGATTCAGCCATTTTGGGCCTTGCCATTACTAGGTATCGCAGGTTTGGATGCGCGAGCCATCATGGGTTATTGCCTGATCGTACTAGCAGTATCTGGTGCCATTATCATGAGCGTATTTTGGCTATTGGTATAGTCATTCCACTATAAAAGTATTACTGGGCTAACCTCGCTTGAAGTATTTAATATACATCTACACTCGGTTGCCTTGTACTATTTTTAAATTGAATCGACTATATGGCGTTATAACGCTCAAAAGAAAAATAAGCATGATGAGTTTTCGTTGTTAGGTTTCATTAAAAGCAACAAGCAAATGGATAATTGAAATACTTAATTCAGCATTAGGTTATGCACGGATTAAAAATATAAATAACAGTCATAGGAGACAAGCATGAGTCAGTCAAAAGTATATAACAGTGCCGAAGAAGCGCTAAAAGGCGTCGTTAGTGATGGGCAAACGCTCGCGATCGGTGGCTTTGGTCTATGCGGCATTCCAGAGGCGCTAATTGGAGCATTACGCGATAGCAAGGTTAAAGGCTTGACCTGTATCAGTAATAACGCGGGCGTGGATGACTTCGGTCTTGGCCTGTTACTGCAGACTCGCCAGATCAAAAAAATGATTTCATCATACGTGGGTGAAAATAAAGAGTTTGAGCGCCAGTACTTGGCAGGCGAGTTAGAAGTTGAGTTGACGCCGCAAGGGACATTGGCTGAAAAACTGCGCTCAGGCGGTGCTGGTATTCCTGCATTTTATACCGCAACGGGCGTAGGTACGTTGGTTGCTGAAGGCAAAGAGACTCGTGATTTTGATGGGCGTACTTATGTGTTGGAGCATACACTACGTGCTGATGTCGCCTTAATCAAAGCGCAAAAAGCAGATAAAGCGGGCAATCTAATCTTTAACAAGACTGCTCGCAATTTTAATCCAGACTGTGCAATGGCGGGTAAAATCACCATCGTCGAAGTCGAAGAAATCGTTGAGACAGGCACCTTTGATCCAGATGAAGTGCATCTACCGGGTATTTTTGTTCAGCGTATTGTATTGAATAATAGCCCTGAAAAACGTATCGAAAAAACCACGACTAAAGCTTAATTGTGTTTGAAACTAATAATCAGTTTTTATATTCATGACAGTTTAGATAGCTCATCGTTTAGATAAGTAAAAATAGAATATCGTAAAAAATAAGGAAATCAGCATGGCATGGACAAGAGAGCAAATGGCGCAACGCGCCGCACAGGAATTACAAGACGGCTATTACGTAAACTTAGGCATTGGCCTGCCAACGTTAGTCGCCAACTATATTCCTGAAGGCGTGGATGTGTGGTTACAATCAGAGAACGGCTTACTAGGGATTGGCGAGTTTCCAACAGTAGATAAAGTCGATGCTGACTTGATTAATGCTGGCAAGCAAACGGTCACAGCAGCGCCAGGCTCCAGCTATTTTAGCAGCTCAGAGTCTTTTGCGATGATTCGTGGCGGTCATGTTAATTTGGCAATATTGGGCGCGATGGAAGTATCAGAAAATGGTGATTTAGCCAACTGGATGATTCCTAAAAAGATGGTCAAAGGTATGGGCGGGGCGATGGATTTGGTCGCAGGCGTACAGCGCGTGATTGTCCTAATGGAACAAGTCAATAAACACGGCGAACCAAAAATTCTGGCCAATTGCGAATTACCACTGACGGGCAAAGGCGTGGTCGATCGTATCATTACTGAGCTTGCCGTATTAGACGTTACTGATAATGGTCTAAAATTGGTTGAGCTGGCAGATGGTGTGAGCTTTGACGAGTTACAAGAAAAAACGCCCGTCAACATTATCCAGTAATGTGATTGTCTTAAAATCAATGAGCTTTATCCCGCAGATAAATACGCCACTATGATTATAGTGGCGTATTCATTCAGTTCTATTTTTATAAAAACTAATAATATTTTAGACCATGATAAGGAATATGTATGGCGACCCAATTACAACAAGATTTGACAGGCAAAGTAGCATTGGTCACTGGCTCTGCAAGTGGTATCGGACGTGACATCGCTGAGACTTATGCAAAAGCAGGGGCAGCGGTTGGTATTGCCGATATCAATCTTGAAGCAGCACAGAAAACCGTTGATGCGATTGAAGCTGCTGGTGGGCGTGCTCTGGCGATTGCCATGGATGTTACGTCAGAAGATGCGGTAAATGACGGTATACAGCAGCTAGTTGATACTTTTGGTGGCATTGATATTTTGGTTTCGAATGCTGGTATTCAGATCATCGATCCTATCGATAAAATGGCTTTTAGCGATTGGAAAAAAATGCTCAACATTCACTTGGATGGTGCATTTTTGACCACTAAAGCCGCGATTAAGCATATGTATAAAGGCGATAAAGGTGGCACGGTCATTTATATGGGCTCTGCTCATTCGCATGAGGCTTCACTATATAAAGCCCCTTATGTGACCGCGAAGCATGGTCTACTAGGACTGTGCCGTGTACTCGCTAAAGAAGGTGCAGCACATAAAGTACGTTCGCATGTGATTTGTCCAGGCTTTGTTAAAACACCTTTGGTCGAAAAACAAATCCCCGAGCAAGCGGCTGAAAAGGGCATCAGTGAAGAGTCAGTTATTAACGATATCATGCTAGTGAACACAGTAGATAAAGAATTTACGACGGTAGAAGACATTGCCCAATTGGCACTATTTTTAGCCGCTTTTCCAACCAACGTATTTACAGGACAGTCTATCGTGGCCAGCCATGGTTGGTTTATGAATTAAGCGATATATGTAAATGCTAAAAACCACAAGGACGGTCATACTGGCGTTGTGGTTTTTTTATGCTTGTAATTCAGCTACACTATCACGATAAAAGGTTTGGCTAAACGGCTCTATCGGCTCACCACCAGCATGTGTTAGATATGCTGCGATATGCCTTAAGCAGTTTGCCACACCTATCCACTTGTATAGGCAACAATAGTCGCTATGTTTAATTTTATGAAAAAAAAGCCCACAGAAGAAACGCCGCAGTTGCAAGCGGAACGAGACAGCGCTGTCGATAAGGTATTGCTGGGTTACGAGATAAACTCGGTCAGTATTGCCACCATGGTCACCGGCCTTGAGCGTAAAGGCGATGCACTCACGTTAGACTTGCGTCTGCCGAAAGATAGTAATCCTGAAGCCATTCAGCAAGAGCTGGGACAGTTGCTACATCCGCATGGCATTACCACGATTCATATGAATGTGCGTCTGCCTGCGCCAGAAAAAGGCTCAGGTTCAAGCTTACCAAAGGCAATGCCAAAAACGACTGACGCGATGGTGTCTCAATCTAAACCATCATCGAACGTTGATAGCAGTGCTAACAATACCGATGCTGAGCCAACAATCACTAAAGCAGCACCAACACAAGCCTCATTAGCAGCGCATCCTCGTATTCGTCATATCATCGTGGTAGCATCAGGCAAAGGCGGTGTTGGTAAATCGACAACGACAGTCAATATCGCGTTGGCATTGCAAAAGCTTGGTAATCGTGTTGGTGTGCTTGATGCTGACATTTACGGCCCTAGTATGCCAACCATGTTAGGCGTTGCTGACGTAAAACCGCAGTTAGAGAACGAGCAGTTCGTGCCAGTTGATGCGCATGGTATGGCAATGCTCTCTATCGGTAGCTTGCTTGATGGGGACAATACACCTGTTGCATGGCGTGGACCTAAAGCGACCGGGGCATTGATGCAGTTATACAATCAAACCAACTGGCCGCAGCTAGACTATCTAGTAATTGATATGCCACCCGGTACGGGTGATATACAGCTGACATTGGCGCAGCGTATTCCAGTCACGGGTGCTGTCATTGTCACGACTCCGCAGCATGTTGCCTTACTCGATGCGCAAAAAGGCATTGAGATGTTTAACAAAACCAACATTCCGGTGCTGGGTGTGGTTGAAAACATGGCGCTACATACCTGTAGCAACTGTAACCACACCGAAGCGATCTTTGGGTCTGGCGGCGGTGAGTTTATCGCTGAGCAGTATCAGGTGCCATTACTGGGTCAGTTGCCACTTGCGAGTGGTATTCGTGCACAAGTAGATAAAGGCATACCGAGTGTCTTGGCTGATGATGAGTTTGCGAGCTACTATGTGAGCATTGCAAAAAATATCGAAGCCAATATCAACAAATTTGCCAAACCTATTGATGACAAGCGGATTTTTTAGCGAGTATTGATAACAATAGCTGTAAAGAATAAAAATGATATAAGGTGATGGTGGTTTGAATATCCTGAAGTCAATGTGGGATAAAAAAGCAAGTAGGATAAAACAGCCATCACGCTATAAATTTTGCCATCACTTCCGTATAATCGTCGCTATTAAATATTTGCTAAGGAACAAAAATGTCTATTAAGTCTGACCGCTGGATTCGTAAAATGGCTGAAGAGCATGGCATGATTGAGCCATTTGAAGCCGGTCAAGTACGTTTCAATGATGCAGGCGAGCGTTTGGTGAGCTATGGCACCTCAAGCTATGGTTATGACGTGCGCTGTGCACCTGAGTTTAAAGTTTTTACCAATGTACATTCAGTCGTGGTTGATCCTAAAAACTTCGATGAAAAAAGCTTTATCGATATCGTTGGTGATGAGTGTATCATTCCACCAAACTCATTCGCACTCGCTCGTACGATGGAATATTTCCGTATTCCACGTGATGTATTGACCATCTGCCTTGGCAAATCAACTTACGCGCGCTGCGGTATCATCGTCAACGTGACGCCGCTTGAGCCTGAATGGGAAGGGCACGTCACGCTAGAGTTTAGTAATACCACCAATTTGCCAGCACGTATCTATGCAGGTGAAGGGGTCGCGCAAATGCTGTTTTTCCAAAGCGATGCTGATGATGTCTGCGAGACCAGCTATAAAGATCGTGGTGGTAAATACCAAGGTCAGCGCGGTGTCACACTACCGCGGACGTAATGATATTAAAGATATAAGCATTGAGTAATGTATAAAAAGGCCTGTCATATTAAATAATGACGGGCCTTTTTTTATAGCTGATGGCTTTATAGATTTGGTTATTTTAATACCTTGAGACCCGCTTTGTTATCACGCTTTGGTTTAGGCGCTGGCGCAGTAGACTTGTTAGACATAGGCGCTGAATCATCTGCTGGCTCGTAGTTTTTATACTCATTAGGATCAAAAAACATGCCTTGTTGGTTTTCTTTGGCATAGATGCCTAAAACAGCCGTAATGGGCACCCAAATCTCTTGTGAGACACCACCAAAGCGCGCACTGAAGTTGATATACTCATTCCCCATAATCATGTTACCGGTCGCACGACTGGCGATATTGAGTATGATACGCCCATCTTGTACGTGTTCAGTCGGTATCTGCACGTTGTCAGCAGTCGCATCCACCATCAAATATGGCGTTAGGGCATTGTCTTCTATCCATTCATAGAGTGCGCGCACCATGTATGGACGGGTCGGGGTAATAGAGGTGGTTTCGCTCATCGAATGACTTCCTATACTCATGATTTTTAATGATTGAGAGTTCTTTTATTTAGCCATTTATTACGTAATAAATGCAAATGGACTTTTGTCTTATTTATACTTATTTTAGGATTGGTATTTATTCTAAGACAGCTTTTTGTATTTGTCTAATTAACGCACGCTTTTTTGAAAGCTCTTGCGCTCAAATACTCTCGTCTGGTATTCAAACAACGGACGACTAATCGCACGTGGTAGCTCGATATCCATCTCGTCTAATCGCCACAATAGTGGTGCTAATAGCACATCACACCAACCAAATTCATCCGCCATAAAATAAGGCTTGTGAGCGAACAGCGGAGACAAAGTAATCAATGAGTCACTCAGCTGTTTTTTGGCCAACGCAGCCTGTGCTTTGTTAAAGCTGTCTGGATGCATGAGTAGACGCTTACCGAGGACCAGCCAGTCCCGCTGAATGCGCCATGCCAATTGACGAAACTGTGCACGTTCCTGCGGTGTCTCAGGGAGCAATTTATTGGTATGGTAGCGCTCTTCGAGATACTCAAAAATGACGTTAATCTCATAAAGCGCAATCTCACGCTGCTGTAATACTGGCAAAGTATGATAGGGGTTTAGCTCAGTCAGATCTTCAGGACGCTCAGAGTGCAAACGTGACAAATAATAATCAAGTTTTTTTTCTTCAAGTAATAGGCGTACCACATGACTGTCGTAACCGTCATCAGCGTACAAAATCAGCTGACTACTTGGAATATCGTTTGCGTCAATCATGAAAACCTAATGTTAAGAGTGAAGACTGCCATCGTAAACAAAGTTGCCATGATTATCAAGGCAACGTACGTAAACATTAGCGCTGAGCGACTTATTTCCAACTTATTTAATAAATATAGCCAGTATCAGCACATAAAAAAAGGCACTACTGAAGTAGTGCCTTTTTTATTTCTAAAACTATCTGCTAACCATTACTTACTTAACATCTTTCCAGAATTCTTTGTTCAATAAGTAAACTGGGATGAGTAATACCAATAAGAACAGAATGACAAAGAAACCAATCACTTGACGATCGTGACGAGCAGGTTCACCCATCCACGCCATAAAGTTAACCAAGTCACCAACCTCAGATTCAAACTCTTCTTGGCTCAACTCTTCTTGCATATTATGCAATACATGAGGCATTGCTGCATTGGCCAGTACTAAGTTATTAGCACCCCAAGGGCGGCTTGGATCTTCGTAGAACGACAACAGATAAGTATATACCCAGTCATCGCCGCGCAGACGTGTCTCAAGTGATAAATCAGGCGGCGCTGCACCAAACCAAGAAGCTTGGATATCAGGGTCAATCTCAGCAGTAATGTGGTCACCGATTTGATCGGTAGTAACCATCAGATACTTTTCAACCAACTCAGGCGGTATCTCTAAATCTTTGGCGATACGCGAGTGACGAACGTACTTGGCTGAGTGACACCCAGCACAGTAGTTCATAAAAGTCTTTGCGCCGTTTTGTAGCGAGCCCTTATTGGTAAAATCAATAGGGGCAGTGCTACAAGCCAAATGCTCTTCAACACCTTCAGCATTGGTAAATGTACCACATCCATGACCGCCAGCTGCAAATGCCGTACCAGCCGTCAAGGTCAATGCTGCGCCTAAGCCTAGACCTGCTAGGGATTTAATTAGCGTGCTCATCAGTGACCTCCGGTAACGCGTTCTGGTGGCTGTTTACACTTCTCAATGGCAGTGTAGAACGGCATTAGTAAGAAGAACAAGAAATATAGAATCGTGAACACACGTGCCATGATAGTTGCTGTCGGCGTCGTTGGCGTTGCACCCAAGTAACCTAGTACGACAAAACTGATAGCAAACACAGTCAATGCAATCTTAGACAAGATGCCTTTATAACGTATAGAACGTACAGGCGATCTATCAAGCCATGGGATCAAGAACAATACAGCAATAGCAGCACCCATCGCGACAACACCACCAAGCTTATCAGGAACCGCACGTAAGATGGCGTAGAACGGTGTGTAGTACCATACTGGTGCAATATGCGCTGGTGTTTTCAGTGAGTTCGCTGTCTCAAAGTTTGGTGGCTCAAGGAAGAAACCGCCCCCTTCTGGGAAGAAGAATACCACTGCAAAGAAACAGATAAAGAATACAACGATACCAACCATGTCATGCACAGTGTAGTACGGATGGAATTCGATACCATCTAATGGCACGCCATTTTTGTCTTTTAGCTTCTTGATATCGATACCATCAGGGTTGTTCGAACCCACATGATGCAGTGCCACGATATGCATGAATACTAAGCCCACAAGTACGAGTGGAATAGCAACCACATGCAGAGCAAAGAAGCGGTTTAGCGTGATACCTGAGATAATATAATCACCACGTACCCATTCAGCCAGACCATCACCAATGACTGGTAATGCTGCAGGTAAGTTCAAGATAACCTGAGCACCCCAAAACGACATGTTGCCCCAAGGTAGGAGGTATCCGAAGAAACCTTCTGCCATCAGCGCTAGGTAGATACCCATACCGATGAGCCAAATAAGCTCACGCGGTTTTTGGTATGAACCGTAAAGCAGAGCTCTAAACATGTGCAGGTATACCACAACGAAAAACGCTGATGCGCCAGTCGAGTGCATATATCGGATGAGCCAGCCGCCTTTTACATCACGCATGATGTATTCAACAGAGGCAAAGGCCCCTTCAGCGCTTGGGTTATACATCATTGTCAGCCATATACCAGTCACCAATTGGTTGACCAATACAATCATTGACAGCACACCAAAGAAGTACCAAAAGTTAAAGTTTTTTGGTGCATAGTACTTTGACATATGGTATTCATAGGTTTCAGTCGCTGGAAAACGCGCGTCCACCCAGTGCATTAACTTTTTGCCAATACTCATATTAAGCCTCCCCAACGGTCAAGATGGTACCATCCATACCATAGTCTGGGACGGGTAAGTTAAGTGGTGCAGGGACGCCGCTATAAACGCGACCTGCTAGGTCATATTTTGACCCATGACACGGGCAGAAAAATCCGCCGTACCAGTCGTTACCACCCAAATCAACCGCGCCCACATCAGGACGGTAGTTTGGTGCACAGCCCAAATGCGTACAAACGCCTTCAACTACCAATACGGTAGGATCTAAAGAGCGGGTAGGATTTTTGCAATATTCAGGCTGTAGAGATGCATCTGACTCAGGATCAGACAGTAAAGGTTTGACTGACTCAAGTCCTGCAACCATGTCTTCTGTGCGTTTGACGACATAAATAGGTTTGCCACGGTATTTGACAACAATCATTTGTCCATCTTCGATAGAACCAATATCTTGGGTTACTGCAGCCCCTGCAGCCTCAGCTTTAGCGCTTGGGTACCAAGAACGGACAAAAGGTGTCGCCACGGCAGCTACACCAGCTGCCCCGATTGCGGCAGTTGAGGCAATAAGAACTCTACGGCGTTGTACATTAACGCCTTCGGCTTGGCTCATTAATACTTCCTCCAGGTGAATGAAATGGGATTATCCCACACTGGGTTTGTGGCTTAGAAAATATACAATATCAAGCCACTTTGGCTGTGCCTAATTTTGCTAATTGTTGCTATTCTAAGCTATTTCGGTGATAAAATAAATTATTGCGTTAAAAATAAAGCAACCTTGATAGGACATATTATAAGGTTGAATAGGGCAATCAAGCCAAAAGAGCTAGATTATCAGTGTTTAACGGCAGTTTTGTTTTAACAAGGATTGTAAGCGTGATGACCTTAAAATTAATAAGGGTTTTTAGCAATAGCGAATGATACTTGAAATTAAGGTAATGTTCACTAACTTTCACTATCTAATCACTATGTAAGCAGCTGTAAAACAAATATCACCACTTTATACAATAAAGTGGTGATATTTTCATAATAAGCAATGGCGTTTTTATCTGGCTATCAGGTACTTGCTTACTGAGATGCATACTAAAAAATGCGTATGCCACTCTCAATAAACTTAGCTCGCGAATCGCGAATATAATGTTAGCCTTCTAAAACGCTCCAACGTTCAAGCTTAGTCATCATTTCATCTTCAATCGTTAGCAGACGTTCGCTTGCGGCAGTGGCTGCAGTGATGTCAGTCGTGAACCATGAGCCATCAGCCAGTTTCTCTTGTAGTTGAGCTTGTTCTGCTTCTAGTGCAGCGATTTCTTTTGGCAAATTGTCCAGTTCGCGCTGCTCATTGAAGTTAAGCTTTTTGGCAGCTTTGCTAGGCTTTGCTGCAGTTGGTTTACTGGCTACCTTACTTGCTGCATTATTGGCTGGTGCTCTAGCAGCGTGTGCAGCTTCTTCACGGGTTTTTTGTACCAGATACTCTTGATAACCGCCAACGTATTCGCTAACAGTGCCTTTGCCATCTTCATCTTCGCCGAACACCCATGTTGAGGTGACGACATTGTCCATAAATGAGCGATCATGACTGATGAGCAAAATCGTACCACCAAAGCTTGCGACTGATTCTTCTAATAGCTCAAGTGTCGCCATATCCAAGTCGTTGGTAGGCTCATCGAGTACGAGGATGTTGGCAGGCTTTAGTAGCTGCTTGGCAAGTAGGACGCGGTTACGCTCACCACCTGATAATGCTTTGACTGGGGTACGCGCGCGCTCTGGGGCAAATAAGAAATCTTGCAAGTAGCTCATGATGTGTGTCTTACGACCACCCACTTCTACAAAGTCTGAGCCTTCTGAGACGTTTTGCGCCACGCTCGCTTCAAGGTCTAACTGATCACGTAGCTGATCAAAGAAAGCGATTTTTAGGTTAGTCCCTAATTCGACGTTACCAGACTTGGTGACTTCGTCATCAGACATATCGAGTAGGGCTTTAATAAGAGTGGTTTTACCCGCACCGTTGGGTCCGACAATACCGATTTTATCGCCGCGCATGATAGTGGTCGTAAAGTTATCGACCAATACGTTGCCATCATACTCAAGATGTAAGTTTTTGACTTTACAGACAAGCTTACCGCTTTTCTCGCCTTGACCCATGGTGATATTGACATTACCGACTTGCTCACGGCGGTCACTACGCTCTTCACGCAGTGCTTTTAGCTCACGCACACGGCCTTCGTTACGGGTACGACGGGCTTTGATACCTTGGCGAATCCAAACTTCTTCTTGAGCCAGTTTTTTATCAAAGTTGGCGTTGTTTTTCTCTTCAGCCAGTAACTGTAGCTCTTTGAGCTCTTGATAGCGTGCATAGCCGCCTTCGCCTTGAGTCACGTCATAGCTGGTCAATTGACCACGATCCAGCTCAATGATGCGCGTCGAGAGCTTATTTACGAATGCTCTATCATGGGTGACGAATAGTAGGGTCAGACCTTGCCAATCTAATAAGAAGCGCTCTAACCACTCAATACTATCAACGTCCAAATGGTTGGTTGGTTCATCGAGCAGCAGTACATCAGGCTTGGTAACCAATGAGCGTGCTAGTAGCACACGGCGCTTACGACCACCAGATAGTGAAGACAAATCATCGTCTGGATTAAGCCCCATGGTTTTGATCAGACGGGTGGCTTCGCGCTCTAAGTCCCAACCATGTACGGCATCGATATCATGCTGCAAATCAGCCATACGCTCGCAAGCATCCATGTCGCCATTGGCGCATAAATCGGTTTGAGCGTTGTAATTGATTAGCAGATCAGCGGTGCGGCGGCTACCACCCATGACGATGTCTAGGATACGTCCACTTGTCTCAGGAACGTCTTGCTCCAGCATCGCAACACTTACGCTACTATTAATAATGACTTCGCCGCTATCAGGCTGTAAGGTGCCGTTAATCAGTTTAAACAAGGTTGATTTGCCTTCGCCATTACGGCCAATCAGACAAACGCGTTCGCCAGCTTCAATCGCAAAATCAATGCCATCAAGAACAGGGGCCACGCCAAAGGCTAGGTGGATATCTTTTAAATGTATCAGTGCCATAGAGTATCTTAAGCTTATATAATAGTGAGGTAAGGGTTGTTGCAAAATTGCCAGCAGTATAACATGCCACCACGAGACTGTAGTGCGAGTAAATGGTTTTATCAGTACTATTTATTGCTTTTATCATTTGTGACCATTGTCTAATTATTATCACAATTTTTTAGCGATTGTTTCGCACTGACCATTCGACTTTCATCGCTCTCATGAGCGCGTATGCTTATTGTCTACCTATTATAATTAAGAGAAGAATATGAACCAATTCAGCGATATAAATGAGACTTCTACGAGCCAAGTTGATTTGCAAGCACAGCTTATTGACTTACAAACCAACTTCTCGCATCTTGAGATGACAGTAGAGCGTCTTGATGAGGTGATTGCACGTCAGGATAGAGATCTGCAAACACTACAGCGTCAACTACAGCTGATATACAAGCAAGTTGAAAATCAAGACACAGACAGTGGCATCGCGCCATTTGATGTCATGGCAGACAGACCACCACATTATTAAAAAATAGAAAAATCTATTCATTATAGACTGGCTAATACGCAGTAATATATTCATATTTAAACATAAAGATACTGTCTAGTCATAAGGCAGATATAATGTATTTTTATAGTTGTTTTCATGTTAAAAAATCTTTAATATCTCCCACCTAGGATGCTGCTCATTACTAAAAATAGTGTCGAGCAGTAAAACAATGCGGATGTTTGGAGATATACAATGCGGGCCACCTTTCACTTAAAAACTCTTACAGTTGCTGTTGCAGCGCTTTCTGTTGCTAGCATGGCTAACGCTGCCGGTCTTGATCGTTCAGGCCAAGATGTCACCGCATTTTTACAAGACGGCACTTACGCTGAAGCGGTCTACACTTATATTGATGCTGACGTCACAGGTAAAGACACTTCAGATAATAAGATAGGCGACATTGCAGAATCATATGACTTCTTTCGCTATGGCGTAAAAGCAGACGTTAATGATACTTTTAGTATTGGTATCTTATATGATGAACCGTTTGGTGCAGCAGCTGACTATACTGGCACCAACAATTTTGTAGGTGCGCCAACTGATGCAGTCAATAATATTATTGCTTCAAGTTTAACTGGCACAGGTGTTACTGATATTCAAGGGTTGAAAGCTTTGGTTGAAGGAACTCAAACCCAACTAAGTGCTGCTGAAAACCGTTTAGATGCAGCGAGAGCACAGGTTGGACAAGCTCAAGCAGCTGTTAGCCAAAACCCAGCGCTTGAATCAGTGCTTCGTCCGCAGATCGAAGCTGGTTTAGCGGGTATTGCTGCTGGTGAGACGCAGTTAGCTGCAGGTCAAGCGCAGTTGAATCAACTTGAGCGGTTAGAAGGCTTTGCAGATGAACGTCTTTCTAATGACGAAAGCACCAATGTTGAGGTTCGTACAGAGAGCTTAACGGGTATTTTGGGCGCCAAGTTTGGTACAAATAAAGAGTTCCAAGTCTATGGTGGTCCTGTTGTTCAGCGTGTAAAAGCTGATATTAAGCTACGCGGTAGTGCTTATGGTGCTGCGACTGGTTATACCGCTCATCTTAGCACAGATCAAGATTATGGTTATCTAGCGGGTATCTCTTATAGCAAACCTGAAATTGCTTTAAAAGCTGCGTTGACATATCGTTCAGAAATTGATCACAGCATGAATATCGACGAAAACTATCCAGTGGTTGCTGCTTTAGGCGGAGATGCAACTCAAGGCGGCACAATAGATATCACCACACCTGAGTCAGTTAACTTTGACTTCCAAACAGGTATCAACCCAACCACGCTAGCGACTGCAAAAGTACGCTGGGTACCATGGAGTGATTTCTCAATTGTACCGCCGCTCTATAACGAAGTGAGTAAGCGAGCCACTCTTGATGATAAAGGATTGTCATTGGTCAGCTACGACGATGACCAATGGGTAGTTGAACTAGGTCTTGCGAAACGTCTGACGCCTGCGTTAGCGGTCAGTGGTAACGTTGGTTGGGATAGTGGCGCAGGCAATCCAGTTACCTCTTTAGGTCCTATCGAAGGCTATTACAGTGCAGGTCTTGGTGCCAAATACAATGTTACTGAAAACTGGGCGATCTCAGCAGGTGGTAAGTACCTATGGTTCGGTGATGCTGAAGGTCAAATCCCAACGAAAACGATTGTTAGTGACTTCGAAAGCAATGATGGTTATGTTGTTGGTGTAAAGGTTTCTTACCAAGCTCAGTAAACTATAATTAGCTATATGATGTTTGTTATTTAATAACGAAAAAAGCGATCCTTTATGGGTCGCTTTTTTGTGATCTGATGTTTGCAAAATGATATTTAAGTGTGTGTGAGTTAGCGTGCCATTTTGTCCAAAGATTACATTTGTTTGTTAAGATATAACACATGATATTTCAAATATTACTATTAATGAACGTCTAATATCTTATTTGTACTGTTCAGTCATATTTGGGAAATAAAGCACTTTAATTGTTGTTTTAGTGTCAAAAAGGCATTAGTATTCAACTTAGGACACGACTTTGATAATTCAAATGTTAAGCAGAGTAACGCTAACTATTGGATATTGAAGTAATAATACAACAAGGACCGTTGGAGATACACAATGCGCACTACTTTTCATTTGAAAACCCTTGCAGTAGCGATCGCTACTCTTTCTGTTGCTAGCGTGGCTAGCGCTGCTGGTCTGGATCGCTCAGGCCAAGATGTCACTGCTTTCTTCCAAGACGGTACCTACGCAGAAGCTGTCTATACGTATATCGATGCCGATGTAAGTGGCTACGATAGCGCTAACGGTAACCCTTCTAGTAATACCTATGTTAAAGGAGACTCTACTGGTGATATCGCTGAATCTTATGACTTTTTCCGTTATGGCGTAAAAGCAGATATTAACGATACTTTTAGTGTTGGTATCTTATACGACGAGCCTTTTGGCGCTGCTGCTGGATACACTCAAAGCAACTTTGTATCGGAAGGAGATCTTGACGCTTCCATTTCTTCTATTACTAACGGCGCCGCTCCGAGCCTAGCAGCAGCACAGGCTGGAATTGGTGCACTGGCTGCAGGAGAAACAGCTGGTGTGTTAACCACAGCACAGCAAGCTCAATTAGATGGGTTGCGTGGGGCAGTAGCAGTAGCGCAAGCCGAAGCCAGTACCGCAGGTGAAGAAACCAATGTAGAGGTTCGTAGCCAAAGCCTAACGGGTATTCTTGGTATGAAGTTCGGCGCCAACAAAAACTTCCAGATTTATGGTGGGCCAGTCGCGCAGCGTATTCAGGCCGAAACCAAATTACGTGGCCTAGCGTATGGTCCTGCTACCGGTTATACCTCAACCAGTAACCCTGATATGGATTATGGTTATATCGCAGGTCTTGCCTATTACAAGCCTGAGATTGCGTTAAAAGCAGCGTTGACTTATCGTTCTGAGATTGATCATGACACACAAATCTCTGAATATTATCCGCTAGTAGCTATTAGAGCTGCAGCAGCAGGGGCTACGCCAGAGCAAGCAGCGGCAGCAGCGAATAGAAACAGCAAGTACGAAATTAGTACGCCTAAATCAGTCAACTTTGATTTCCAAACTGGTATTAATCCAACGACGCTAGCTACGGCAAAAGTACGCTGGGTACCATGGAGTGATTTTGTTATCACGCCGCCACTGTATAATGCTACTAGTAAACTTAATCCTTTATACGCAGATGACGGACTAAATTTGGTCGAGTATGATGATGACCAATGGCAGGTGGAGCTAGGCTTAGCGAAACGTGTGGCACCAGCACTTGCTATTAGTGGTACGGTTGGTTGGGACAGTGGCGCTGGTAATCCAACGACCTCACTAGGTCCAGTCGAAGGCTATTATAGTGTCGGTCTAGGTGCTAAATACAACGTGACTGAGAACTGGGCAGTATCTGCCGGCGGCAAATACTTGTGGTTCGGTGATGCTCAAGGTGCGCTACCAACAGACAAAATCGTTGCTGATTTTGAAGACAATGACGGCTTTATCGCTGGTGTGAAGCTATCTTATCAAGCGAGATAATTTGACTTTATAATAGCAACCTAACAAAGAGCGACCTATCATAGGTCGCTTTTTTATGGCTATGACATTGTTGCATCATCGAGGTCTGTCAAGGCCAACATCATGAGCGTAGAATGAATTTTTCTTAGTCTCTGAGCTGGCTCACAAGCAGTTACCATTGATACCAGTCGCACGAGTTCATTAATACAGTGGCTTTACGTCTAGCGACCTCAGATTGGCACAAAGCACGTCAATTACGATTGAGTGTATACCTTGAAAAACGTTAATCAAGTACTAGGGCGTTTCTGCAGTCTAAGTATCACGTTTTAGACGGCTTAAAAGCGGCCAAAGCTGCGCCAAACTTTGTCAGAAGCTTTATCAATACGCGCATATCTGCGACGAGTCCCTACCAGTTTAGCGGTCACTTCCCTCCTTTAAAGCCTCGTAATTTGAATAATGACATGTCTCAAAGGCTAACATAATCAGCTGATAGAGCGCTTTAAACATCACTATTATCATATCGTTCTACAGCCACTGAGAGTGACATTAATACTGTACCCATTCATTTTTTGGTGTATTAGGATATATAGTCAGTTTAAGAGTATTTGGATACAGGGAAACCGAGTGCAGATGTGTACGTAATACTTCAAGCGAGGTTTACGCGGTAACGCTTTTATAGAGGATTGACCATAGAGTGAGTGATGGAGCATTGATGGTTGGTGATAGTTTGCTATCACTGCAATAAGCAATAAGCAATAAGCAATAAGCCATAAAAAAACCTCGCCATTATTGGCGAGGTTTTCTATAGCGTTACAATTATAGTATTACCTAAACTTATTTGTTTAGATTTAATTCCATTTCTTTGTACTTAGCAGATACTGAAGGTTTTGGACCACCAGTCATGATACTAACGGCGAAGATTGCAATAGTACTGAGTACAAAGCCCGGTACAATAGCATATAACCAGCTATTTAATGCCATACCATTCATTTGGAAAGGACCATAGATCCATAGGATGACTGTCAATGCACCAATGACCATACCAGCGACAGCGCCGTTACGGTTCATACCGCGCCATGTCAGACTGAAGATAACCAATGGACCAAATGCAGCACCAAAACCTGCCCAAGCATTAGAAACCAAGTTCAATACTGAGCTTTCTGGATTAGAAGCAAGCATGATAGATACGAGAGCAACCGCTACTACAGAAATACGGCCAACCAATACCTGACGAGCTTCTGGCGCATCTTTATCAAAGAATAGCTTATAGACATCTTTAGTCAGTGAGCTTGATACAACGAGTAGCTGTGAAGAAATCGTACTCATGATGGCTGCTAAAATGGCTGCCAACAAGAAACCTGATACGAGTGGGTGGAACAAGAATTGAGTGAATACCAAAAAGATGGTTTCAGGGTCATCTAGTGTCATTGCTGTTTTTTGTACATAGGCACGACCAGCAAAACCAGTCATCAACGAACCAATAAGACTGACAACCATCCAGCTCATACCGATATTACGTGCAGTAGGTACGTCTTTAACTGAACGGATCGCCATAAAGCGAACGATAATATGTGGCTGACCAAAATAGCCCAAACCCCATGCCATTAGCGAAATAATACCAATAACAGTCATACCACTAGTGATATCTAGCAAACTCGGATCAATATTTCTAACGGCTTCCGTAGTGGCTGAAATACCACCAAGATCGGTAAAGGCGACGACAGGCACGATTACCATCGCAAACAGCATGATTACACCCTGTACGAAATCGGTCATCGATACGGCTAAGAATCCGCCAAATAGAGTGTATGCAACGACTACGCCTGCAGTGACCCAAAGGCCTGTGCCATAAGATAAGTTAAGCGAGCTTTCAAACAGTTTACCACCACCCACCAGACTGGCAGCAGTATAAACGGTAAAGAATAGAATGATAACCACTGCTGAGATGACACGTAGCATGTGCGACTTGTCTTCAAAGCGGTTGGCGAAATAATCGGGTAGGGTGATGGCATTATCAGCCACTTCGGTATAAACACGAAGACGCGGTGCCACGATGATATAGTTTAATAACGCACCCAGCGTTAGACCAAGCGCAATCCAAATACTGACGACACCATCGGCAAACATATAACCAGGTAGACCAAGTAATAGCCAACCTGACATATCTGACGCACCTGCTGACAATGCAGTAACTGCTGGTCCTAAATTACGACCACCCAGCATATAGCCCTCAGTATCATTGGACTGCTTAAAATAAGCATAAACACCGATACCCAGCATGACTAAGAAATAAGCGCCTAACGATATAAGCACACCACCTGAAACTCCGTTCATAAAAATTGTCCTTAACCAACATTGTTGGCTGTAATTATTTTTAACTATCAAATTTTATATTTACAAGACAAGGTCTGAAACAAAAATCAAAGACAAAAAAAGCCATTAATTAAGACATAATGGCTTCTTTCAGTACGTGCTTTTAGTGATATATAATCGGTGCTATTCTATGGCTAGCACTCATATAGAGATAGAGAACAATGGAAAACGCGCATTTCGCTTTTCTGTTTTTATTGCTCGCATCTACTATTTATATATGAGTATTAGCAACCTATGTAACCAATCATATAAGACTATAAAACTTACTGTTAACCATCATATCTTACTGAAAAGATTCAATATATGACTACCAGTGTCCTTGTAGTAAATTTTTGTTATAAAAACAACGTCAAGCGTATTATAACGCATGATAGATACAAATGCGAACAGGTTCAATTTATATATTATCGCAGGCGACTTTTACTCGATAGGTGAGAGCAAATCGAGCAGAGCAGTCACACTGCTAGACTGAGTCAGTTTTGGATTGATGACCACCCCAAGATAACGCTGAAGCTCGATATTGTCTGCCATGTCAATACGTTCTAAATCTTGACTGACCATCGTTTGAGGTAGTACCGACCAACCAAGACCGACAGACACTAGCATACGAATCGATTCAAGTGGGTTGGTGCTCATCGTGGCATAGGGTTTGAGGTTGTGCTTGGCAAATTCTGCCAAAGTAATTTGACTGGTAAAAGTATTGGCAGACGGTAAAATAGCGGGATAGCGTGCCAATTGCTCCAATGTCACATTGGATTTGCTAGCAAGTGCGGATAAGGTGCCTGTCATAAAATAGAGCGGATCTGACCATAGGGTGTGATACGTTAAACGCTTATCATAGACAGGTGGCAACGTCACAAATGCCAGTGACAAATCACCATCCAATACGGCTTTGTGCGCTTTTTCTGAATCAACAAAATGTACTTCTAACTGCACAGCAGGATAGGCTTGAATGAAGTGTTTGAGTACAGGTGCTAGATGATGCAAACCAATATGATGGCTTGTGCCAATGACCAACTTACCTGACACTATATGCTGAGAATGCTGCAGATTTATCTTAAAATTCTCATAGTCTTCTAACCAGCGCTTGGCATGTGGTAGCATCTCGCTCGCCGCTTGGGTTGGTACAATGCCGCGTCCAACGGTATCAAACAGCGTAATATTGAATTCATCTTCAAGGTTTTTGATGCGTTTACTGACAGCAGGCTGGGTGATAAACAGTTTTTCTGCCGCCCCTGAGATACTGCCGGTGTGCATGACGGTGACGAATGTGGTTAAGTTTGTGGTATTCAAACGAATGTCCTTAGCTGCTTTATGAGCTATAAATAAAAGTTGGCTGACCCAATCACAATGTATTAGAAATAAAAGTTTGCGTCTGGCTAAAAATCATCAATTATTATTATAGGATTAGCCTGCTATAATCACAAGACATCAAGACGTATTGTGACATATTTATTATAGGTATTTGATGATATACCGCATAAAACAAGCGCTAAGAGTGGCATGGCTGTAAAATACACAGTAATAAGTATTAAAAATATCTCATTTAAAAATCGCTAGCTGAAAAATATAGAAGCACATAAAGCTATATAAGCAAGCTGAGAACAACGCAATTAGCAACTAATAAAGGATAGCAACATGGCTGGTCAAACGTTATATGACAAACTTTGGAACGCTCACGAAGTCACCAAGCGTGACGATGGTTCAAGCCTGATTTACATCGACCGCCATCTGTTGCATGAAGTGACGAGCCCGCAAGCATTTGAAGGATTGGAGCTGGCCAATAGAGCACCGTGGCGCCTATCTGCCAATATCGCAAGCCCTGATCATAATGTGCCAACGGTTACCAAAGAGCGCCTAGAGGGTGTGCCTGGTATCAAGGACAAGGTATCACGTCTACAAGTTGTCACTTTGGATGAGAACTGCACCAAATTTGATATCGCTGAATTTACGATCAATGACGCACGCCAAGGCATCTTGCATGTCGTTGGCCCTGAGCAAGGCTTGGTATTACCTGGCATGACGGTAGTATGTGGTGATTCACATACGGCGACCCATGGTGCGCTTGGTTGCCTAGCACATGGTATCGGCACCTCAGAAGTCGAGCATGTATTGGCAACCCAGTGTTTGATTCAAAAGAAATCAAAAAATATGCAAATCCGTGTCACCGGTCAGCTAGGCGCCGGCGTGACATCAAAAGACGTGGTACTGGCCATTATCGCCAAGATCGGTACGGCAGGTGGCACAGGTCATGCCATTGAGTTTGCAGGACAAGTGTTTGAAGACATGAGTATGGAAGGTCGCATGACCGTCTGCAACATGGCGATTGAAGCGGGCGCTCGTGTGGGTATGGTGGCTGTCGATAGCACAACGATCGACTATGTAAAAGGTCGCCCTTATGCACCAACAGAATCACAGTGGGCACAAGCGGAAGAATACTGGCGTACGCTGTATTCAGATGATGACGCGGTATTTGATACTGTGGTTGAGATTGATGGCAGCCAGATAGCACCGCAAGTGTCTTGGGGCACATCCCCTGAGATGGTCGTTGATATCACGCAGTCCGTACCGACACCTGATCAAGCCATTGACGATGCTCAAGAAGAAGGCTGGTTACGCGCTTATACTTATATGGGTTTAGAGGCAGGTCAAAAGATCACTGATATTCAGCTTGATCGTATCTTTATTGGGTCGTGCACTAACTCGCGTATCGAAGACTTACGTGATGCGGCAGCCGTTATTAAAGGGCGTAAGGTTGCCACCAATATCAAAGAAGCGATCGTGGTCGCAGGCTCTGGTCAAGTAAAGCTACAAGCAGAGGCAGAAGGTCTGAACACTTTGTTCACTGACGCAGGTTTTGAATGGCGTGAGCCAGGTTGTTCAATGTGTCTAGCCATGAATGCTGACAAGCTTGAGCCACAAGAGCATTGCGCCTCAACCTCTAACCGTAATTTTGAAGGTCGTCAGGGTAATGGTGGTCGTACGCATTTGGTAAGTCCGGCAATGGCTGCTGCTGCTGCGCTGGCAGGGCATTTCGTCGATGTGCGCACGTTTTAAAAACAATGATGGATAGCTGATACTAGATAGCCGTTCTCTGCTACCTGTCAGTAGCTGATGAGCAATATCGAGGTGTTAGCTATGACTCATTTGGATGATAAACCATCATAAAGAACATAATTGATAGGAAATTTTATGCAAGCTTATAACACCCAAACTGGTATCGTTTGCCCCCTTGACCGCGCCAACGTCGATACCGATCAAATTATTGCAAAACAGTTTTTAAAATCGATCAAGCGCACAGGGTTCGGCGTGAACTTGTTTGACGACTGGCGTTATCTGGATGAAGGGTATCCTGGTCAAGACAACAGCACGCGAGTGATTAATCCTGACTTTGTCTTGAATAAGCCGCGTTATCAAGGCGCGACCATATTACTAGCACGTAGAAACTTTGGTTGTGGTTCTAGCCGTGAACATGCGCCTTGGGCATTGTCTGAATACGGTTTTCGTACCGTTATCGCCCCAAGCTTTGCAGATATTTTTTATAATAACTGCTTCAAAAACGGCATGCTACCGATTGTCTTGGATGAGGCGATTGTTGACACATTGATGAAAGCCACGCTTGCTAATGAAGGCTATGGGCTAACGGCTGATCTTGAGCGTCAAGTAGTCATCACAACAACTGGCGAAGAGTATCCTTTTGAAGTGGATGCTTTTCGCAAGCATTGCTTATTAAATGGCCTTGATGATATTGGCTTAACCCTACAGCAGAGCGATGCTATCAAAGACTATGAGCTTAATATGATGCAAAAAACACCGTGGATATTCAACGATGTGCGTGCATAAATAACCACGCGATAAGCGACTGCTCATTAAACTGCTGAACAGTCGTAAAGCAGCGTTGAGTTATGGCGGGGAACTGGCTAAAATAAAGAATAATCTTATTATATTCTTCTTTTTCTTATGAGTAGCTGCCCTTATGAATAAACACCGTTATGCTCTATCGACAAGCACAATTGTCGCTGCAAGTTTATTATTGTCAGGCTGTCAGTTACTGACGGGTTACCAAAAAATAGATGAAGCAGAAAACGCAGCGGCAGTGGTAGGTAAAATACAACCGATTGCTGGCGAGGTGAATATTGCCTGTCTGGGTACCTATCACTGTGAAATCATGCAAATAGACAAAACGCTGATTATTGCACCTGATAAGCATGAGCCAATTCATGCTCAAATGGTGGCGACTTTGCCACGTGATAAAAGTGTCAAATATCCATCAAAAGCCCAACTCAGCATGGACATGACGCCGCTCACCAATAAAAGTGCCATAAAAATAGTGCCACTGGCTGCATCTGGTATGGCAGGGCTGACCAACTATTATGCAAGGGTGCTGCCTGCAAAGCGTGAAGTACATGTTAATTTTTATCCAGAAAATAATATGGGCTATGTTGAGCGTTTTGCGATGATTCATGATTTTGTGGAAGCGGGCACTTATCAGTTGCGTGCTTATCAAAAAAAATCTAGCCAAAATTCAGGCAGCTTGCTGGAGACGGCATCGCCTGCGCCCTTGTGTATTGAGCTATTGCAGGACAACACTGTACAGCGCCGATTCTGTAAGCAGATGGATGCAGAACGTCAAGGAGAGTTTGTGGAGACGGGTATGATTAAAGCAGTATCATCAGCCCCTAAAGCTAAGAAAACCACAGCGTAATAAGAAAATTAATTCACCAATAAAAATATATCCAAAAGGATTAGTATGGCGACGATTTTAACATTAGCAGGCGATGGTATCGGCCCTGAGATTATGACCCAAGCCATTGATGTGCTGCATGCAGTCAATGAGAAGTTTGCACTAGGTTTGACACTTGAGTCGGGATTGATTGGCGGCGTGGCTATCGATGCGACGGGCGAGCCTTTGCCTGATGAAACACTAGCACGTGCACGTGCTGCAGATGCCGTATTACTAGGTGCTGTTGGTGGACCTAAATGGGACGCTATTGAGCGTAGCAAACGTCCTGAACGTGGCCTACTTAAGATTCGCGGTGAGCTAGGTCTATTTGCTAACTTGCGTGTGGCCAAGCTCTATCCGCAGCTCGCAAACGCCTCAAGTATCAAGCCTGAGATTATCTCAGGTTTAGATTTGCTTATCGTTCGTGAGCTGACTGGTGGTATTTATTTTGGCGAACCACGTGGCATCCGCACATTAGAGAATGGTGAGCTGCAAGGCTATAACACGATGGTGTATAGCACCAGCGAGATTCAGCGCATTGGTAAAGTGGCTTTTGAGTTGGCAAAAACGCGTGCTGAGGCTGCAGGCACTGCGCCAAAGGTATGCTCGGTAGACAAAGCCAATGTCCTGGAAGTTACTGAACTGTGGAAACAGACGATGACCCAGATGCAGCAAGCAGAGTATACCGATGTGGCATTGTCACACATGTATGCGGACAATGCCTGCATGCAATTGATCAAAGACCCCAAGCAGTTCGATGTCATGGTAACGGGCAATATGTTCGGTGATATCTTGTCCGATGAAGCCGCGATGCTGACAGGTTCTATTGGTATGCTGCCATCTGCTAGCCTAGATAAGGATGGCAAAGGTATGTATGAGCCATGTCATGGCTCAGCACCTGATATAGCAGGTCAAGATAAAGCCAATCCATTAGCTACCATTTTATCTGTTGCCATGATGCTGCGTTATACCTTTAAGCAAGAAGCCGCTGCACAGGCGATCGAGCAAGCAGTCAGCGATGTACTTGATGATGGCTTACGTACGCTTGATATCTTGGATACTAGTGAAGAAGGTCTGAAAACAGTAGGCTGTAAAGAGATGGGTCAAGCAGTATTGGCTAAGTTGGTATAAGCTTCGATTGACTGCTTAATCAAGTCTAGATGGCCATGATTACGCTAATATAGCGTGCTTGATAGAATTATTTCACACATTAAATACCCATAAATTGCTTAGCGATTTATGGGTATTTTTGGTTAATATTGTAATAAAACTTACCAATCAGCATGGCATTAACAGAGAGACTGCACAACTAGAGCCTATTTAACATAAAGCTGTTATATGATCACAAGGGAATATGGCAATATCTGTTATTTACGAATGAGCTATTTGTTAATCGTTGGAGATGTCGTTTATTGATAGGGACTATCACAAAGATGGAGTGAGCCCTGTTATTTCGACAATATCAAGCGAATGATAAATAACCGAATGAATGGCAAAGGATTAATAGCATATTGAAGCATGATTGAAAAACTAAAACTACATAATAAAAACTGTACCAATCACTTAATAATTAAAAACTGAGGAGTGTTTCATGTACCAATTAACGAAAATAAGTAAAGCAATGGCTGTCATCGGTCTATCTACAGCAGTGTTTATGGGTCAAAGTATCGCAGCGACGACTGATAGCATGAGTATGGATAATGGCAGTGATAGTGATGTAAGTAGTGATAGTGAGGCAAGTTCTGTCAATGAGGAGGTCAGTCCAGTAACCAGTGGCTCTGGCATGAGCCAAAAACTCACAGGCGATACTAAAACTACTGTGTCACGTAACAGGTTTTTGCCTACCATAAAATATACGACTGAGGATTTATCGACGACAGCCAAAAAGGTCAATGAAGCAAACTGGACAGAGGGTGCCAGTATAGATCGCAATACGGGTACAAAGCTGCAAGCGTTATTGAATTGGCATCATAATGGTGTGGGCGCTGTCGATGGCTATTGGGGGGAAAATACCCGTAAAGCCATGCAAGCGTTTCAACAAGCAAATGATCTAGCAGTGACTGAGACCTTAAACGACGAAACATGGCAGGCGCTCACCAAAAATGAAAAGCTTATGACGCAGCCAGTTTTGATCAGCTATCAGCTAAATGAGGCCGATATCAATGTCAAAACCACCACCATACCTACTGAGACAGCAGCAAAGGCCAAGCTGGAAGGGATGTACTACGAAAGCCTAACAGAAGCGCTCGCCGAAAAATTTCACATCAGTGAAAAATATCTAAAATCGCTCAACCCTAATGCTCAGTTTACTGTTGATGAGACGATTACTGTCTATAATCCGGGCAACCCTAATACCAAGCCTGTCAGCCGCGTTGTTGCTGATAAAACTACAGAAACGCTTTATGCTTACGATGAAAAAAATAATCTGATAGCCAGCTATCCAACGACGGTGGGAAGTACAGCGACGCCGTCGCCAACAGGTACGCATACGGTAAAAGTGAAAGTGCATGAACCTAACTATACCTATACTGCTGAAGATGGTAGCAAGTTAATCATTCCACCAGGACCCAACAACCCAGTGGGATCGGTATGGATTGGACTCAGTAAACCCACATATGGCATTCATGGTTCACCAGATCCTGCACGTATAAGCCGTCAAGCATCGGCAGGTTGTATTCGTCTGACCAATTGGGATGCACTCAGTCTGTTAGGGGTTATACAAAATGGTGCAACTGTAGAGTTTAGCTAAATCATAACGGTCAACGACTGGCTATCATGATTGGCAGACAAAAAAATACCGCTGATATTTAGCGGTATTTTTTTGTAAAACAAACAGCGAATACTAAATAACTAAAACATTGATAGGCAATAATGAGTAGGTTAGCAATGTCATTATTATTATCAGTTAAACCACCCAAGCGTCTATATCAGCTATCAGCGATAAAGTAGCTATTCGGTTATTGGCTGTATTTTTACAAATACGTTGATAACCATCTTAGTTAGCAATGATTCTGATTTAACTATGATTTAGTTTTTACCACGGTAAGTGATACGACCTTTAGATAGATCATAAGGGGTCATCTCGACCTTAACTTTATCACCTGTCAAGATACGAATATAATGCTTACGCATCTTACCAGAGATGTGCGCAATGATTTCGTGTCCGTTTTCTAAACGAACTTTGAACAAAGTGTTAGGAAGGGTGTCAATGACTTCGCCTTCAAATTCGATAATATCGTCTTTTGCCATAATTTATATCAATCAATTAAAAATAAGCCGATATTATACGTAAGTTAATGGATTAAAGCAATACGAAACCCGGTTTTCACTTGACAGCATGTAAGTGATATGTATGCTAATTTACATGAATTTAGTCAGGTAAGTTCAACCAAATAGGTGTTAATGGTGCATCCGGCAACAGACGCTGGAGACGCTCAGGATAATAGGCATTAATAAAGTATAAGCCATCTCCTGAAGCGGTAGGCGGTGCAATTGTCCTGTCTTTTTTATTAAGGATAGTTAAAAAATCTGCTGGTTCTAACTCATGCTTACCAATCGCGTATAGCGTGCCCATTAGGTTACGTACCATGTGGTGCAAAAAACCATCTGCTTGAATATCAAACACAATAAACTGACCATGTTCAAAAAGCTTAGCATGGCTGATAGTACGCACTGGCTGATTGGACTGACAGGCAGCAGCGCGGTAGCTACTAAAATCATGCGTGCCAACGATATCGGCAGCTGCTTGCTGCATGGCTGCTAGGTCAAGAGGCTCGTAAATATGGGTCACCTGATGATTGAGTATCGCAGGCCGCTGCGGTTGATTGAGCGTGACATAACGATAACGGCGAGCAATCGCCCCAAAGCGCGCATGGAAATCATCGGGCATCGGTTGAATCCAGCGCAAAGCAATGTCATCGGGTAAGAGGCTATTGACCCCGCGTAACCAGTTATTAGCAGGACGATAGGCGTGCGTGGTGAAGTGAGCAATCATATTGCTGGCATGCACACTCGCATCAGTACGGCCTGCTGCGATGACCTCAACAGGTTCATTGGCCACTTTTCCAATAGCCTTCTCCAAAGCTTCTTGGACGCCAAGCACTTCGCGTTGACGCTGCCAGCCGTGATAATGGGTACCCAAAAACTCAATGGCAATTGCTAAGGTATACGTCGGTAAAGATTTAGATTCGATAGAGACAGTTTCAGACATGGTGTTTTTGAGCTTATAAAAATAGAGATAGTTAAGAGTGACTTAGCGTTTTTTGATGGTTGTGCCGGTTTTACTGACGGTGTTGATCCAACGCTGTTTGCGTCTGGCAGGACTATCGTAACGTAACAGGAGCCATAATAACCGTGCATAAATAGCAGATATGGTTAAGCGACCACCTGCAATCACATGATGGTCATACTGCCAACTGCCTGCCGCATAGCTATCACTAACCCCGCCAAATGGACACTGACTGGCGCATATAACGATATGTCCTTTTTTATGAATCAGCTCTAATGTTTCTGCTAGTGCCTCTGAATAAGGGACATTGCCAGCACCAAATCCCAATAGGATAATGCCGCATGGTGGCTCTAATAAGAGAGCCAGTAGCTGATTATTTATCACTGAGACATCATTAGGCAGACAATATAGAGCGTGAATACTGGCATGTTCAGCACGCATTTTGACAGTAGCGAGGGTCTCTTGCTGATCATCAAGCCAATGTTGTCTGCGAGTGTCAGGTAAATGTTTGATATAGCTGTTGGCAGGATATGCTGCCCGAGAATGACCTGTAAAGGCCATCAGGTCGTGACTGTGAATTTTTTGTACAGTTTGGGCAGGCCATGATTCACCGCCAAAACTAATCTTGACACCCGATTCGCCTGCAGCGGCCAGTTTCAATGAGTCACTTAAGTTGCTCCACGCATCACTATGGGCATCGATATTATAAGAATGCAGCATGTCACTATCTAATAGGGGGCGCATACTGGCAGTCAAAACCACACAGATATCGCTACCTGCAAACGCCTCTGCCAAAAATGCCCCTAGATAGCTCAATGTATCCGTACCAGTGATGAGCAAAAAACGTCTGTCACCTTGCGAATAGGCATTGAGCAATAATTGATAAAAATGCACGAAGTCATGCGGGGTCAACTGGCTACTGTCTTTAATCAGCGTGTTCTCTAACCATGATATTTTTGGCAGAGTTGCTGCTGTATCTTGAGCGATAAGCAGCTCTTTTAAGGTAGGTAAAAACACCTCTGCTGATAGTGGCGCTAGAGGACGCCCGTAGCTACCAAAGGTGCCACCCGCATAAATCAGTTGGATAGGGTCAGAGAATGTTTTAGTCAGAGCTGAAGAAGGCATAGTATCAACACAGTAAATAAGTTTGAATGAGAGGCGGCTTTAAATGGTCTTGCAATGCGTTAAACAGTTTTAGAACGATGATAAGAGGGATCAATAATAGACAGTATTAGTGCCAAATGCAAAAAATCAGCAATTATTCTAAGCGTATAGAATAATTGCTGATAAGTATCTAGAGGTTTATGTTGAATTAATATGCTGACTTGAATTGGCAGAGCATTGAATCGATTACGCATTGTAAAACGACCATGCATAGCAAAGCGATTATGCAGTGCGTCCAAGTAGCATTTTAGCTTTGCTCTTTTGCTCACTATTGCCTTGAGTAATCACTTCATTCAGCAAACGTTTGGCGCTATCGTACTCGCCCAATTGTAGGTACTGATCAGCCAACTCTAGAGTCACTTGATTACTATCAAGTGATTTAACGAAGTCAAAGTCTGCTGCGAAACGCGATGAAAAATCTGCTGCTGATTCAACACCATCAGCATACGTGTTGTCTTCAACAGGCGCATCAGCAGTTGATGATAGAGCCGTACTATCGTCAGTATCAAAGCCATCATCGTCTATCAACGTGTTGTCATCGAACCTTAACGGCGTGTTCGATTCGGCACTAGACGTGTCTAATCGATTGACCTCAACATCATCATTTAAAAACTGTTCTTCAAAGTTAAAATCAGCGAAACTATCGATTGCCGCAGTCGACGCTGCAGCCGTGTCATTTTCAAGAGGAGTATTCTCAAGAGTAAAGGCGCTCATATCGTCATCTGCTTCGATGACAAAAGACTCACTATTGAATGCAGTCTCAAAATCATCTGAGGTATCGAGACTGTCCAAAGATAGTGCAAAATCATCCTCGCCGTTTTGGAGATGAGCAATGGAGGTTTCGTCTATATCGTTAACGGCATCAGACGCGACGGCAGTACCTTTATCCGTATCAGCTGCTAAATCATCGAAATCTAAGATAAAGTCTTCATTTTCTAATGAGGCTTCGTGGTCTTGTATCTCTGAGTTTGAAGTGGTAGGCGTCGTCTCTTCAATAGGTGAATCAAAATCGAATTCAAAGTCACTGAAATCACCATCTTCGTTAGCGTTAGAGCTATCGTTAGTCACTGTGTCGAGGGCGTTGTCATCTGCCGTTGATATCGGCGCGACAGGCGTCTCGCTAGTAGCGGCTGGCGTATCAAACCCATTTTCTAAATCGCTAAGTGTTAAATCAAAGCTATCGTCTACATTTTCAGCAGTAGAATTAGTATTTTCAAATTCATCTGAAAATGCCAAAGGATTGGTGGTGTCGTCAAGAGTAATCGCAGAATCACTCTCAATGACTGGAGCATCAGCTATCACATTTGTCGTATTGGCTTGGCTGGTAGGTAAGTCGAAATCTAAACCGCCAAAACTATCGTTAGTATCCGCTGTTACTGTAGACATAGACTGTGTGGCTACTGGAGCTGTTGACTCTCCAACATATGAAACCTTTAGCTCCTCAGCGAGGGTAATGGTGTGTGCATCCTGCTGCATTTTGATGCGATCATAAAGGGTATTGAAGTTCTCTGGTTGATCCATCGTCGCGTATATACTGAGTAGCTTGAGAGACAGTGGCCCGTCATTGGGTTTCTCACTTAGACCGCGATTGACCGTTTCCATTGCTTTATCATAGCGCTGCTGATCCATGAAGCGCTGCGCAATCATAATATGATCGAACCTATTGGTTTCAGTGCTTTGCGTTGGTGTGCCATAATCCGTTTTTGCCGTCGCAGTAAAAGCATTTCTTGCTGAACTTGTAGACGGCCTTATAGCAGATTTTTGCGCTTTATTTTTGCGCAATACCAAAACGGCCCCTAACAATATAAGTACTAGCCCAGCGATGATATATAGCATATTGTCCATGAGTTACTCCACACCTGTGATCACAGCCTATCGTATTGATTCAGTAGGCGGTTATTGATTGCGTAATTTTTTAAGACGAGCTTGTAGCTCAGCCAGTTTTTGATTTTGTAATTGAATCTTTCTTGTATAGTCACTGAGTGCACTGCTAGTCTTCGTCAACTGCTGTGCTTGTGAGGCAGTGCTTTGTCTTGATGCTTTGAGTGTGGCCAATATATCAGTACTGATGCCGTTACCATTGTCAGCTGCGGCTTTTGCCTGTGTACCATCAGCATTCCCATCGCGTCCAGGAGCGAGTACAGAAAACTGTGCTTTGGGTAGCGTTCGTGTTTTGGTGGTTACAGGCTTTTCGGAGCGTTTGGCTGCAGTAGCTATCTCAGAAGTCGGCTTGGATGATTTTGGCACAGGCGTCATTGCAGTAGAGGTATTCACTCTGCGGCGATATTGTCTTTGAGCATTAATGGCCGCTTCTAGGTTTCGCTGTGAGGGTATGACATCGTAACTGGGTAGGCTGAGCTTGGCATTGGCTTTTAATTGATCGGCATCTTTATTGATAAAGGCATCAGGATTCTGTGATTGGATTTGTTTCATCACCGTTTGAACATTTAGATTGTTTTCTTGTGCAATCTGCTGCGCAATCATCCATAAGCTGTCGTTATTTTGTACTTGATACTGATGAGTGGTATTAGGTATCACACTGCTATCAGAAGGCGTCACGCGATTATTAAGTGCGACGGTATGAGATGTGGTGCTAGTATCGCCACTGTCTGTTGGTACATTTTTCACATTGTTGTTTGGCGTTGGCGCAGCGTTTTCTGTGACCAAGGTTGCAGCATTTAGCGTATCGTTTATTTTACTACTTGGTTGTATTTGGCGTGTGACCTGAATACTTAATGTATCAAGTGACTTATTTGTCAGTAACGGATCAGCTGTCTTTGCATTTTCGCTCGCATTGACCTCGTTACTACTGCTATTCGTGACGGTAGACTTATCACTATTTTTGCCATTTAAAGGCTGATTGCTTAAACTCAGCGCAGAAATGCGTTTGTCATCAGTAGTACCCAAGTTATTAACAGCAGCACTAGCGTTTAAAGGCGTTTGATTTGGGCGAGAGGGCGTATAGGTACGGCCACTACTCTGTGTGGTAGTGGTTAGTAATGGTGCTTGGATACGAGATACTGGTAATCTAGACATGTCTAGATCAGTTGTTGGCGCTGTCATTAGTGAGGTTTTCGGTTGTGTTAGCGTGGATGACATAGCCGACATGGACCCCAGTGGCGGCGGCGCGCCTTTTCGTAGCATCAAGGGTTTTGCCATACTGGGAGAAACGCTTGGCAGGTTTGGTTTTTTGGCACCAGTGACGATATTCTTGGCCGTATTAATAGGTAGGCTATTACTCAGTGGCATCAGCAATGTTTTTGGCACCATGTTGCGCTGGCCGTTGTCATTGATCGCTAAGACTACATCAGCAAAAGGCTTAAATACTGGCTGTGAAGTGGTGATGAATACCTCACCACTAGTGGCTGAAGTCGGTTGAAAGCGCACCGATATAGAGTCAGTCGGCGTCAAGCCCATCTGTTGATAGATGATAGGATTGGCCAGACTGGCAGAAAAATCAGCAGCTCTGATATTACTAATGCTAATACTGGCGACTAAAGGCTCGTGCTGTGCTGAGGTAACCACTGTTTTACCAATGGTTGCAGCCTGTACACTTGATATGAGAGATACATAGCTCACAGAACATAGCAATGCCATCGATACCGCGCGATGTATAGTAGTCAAGCGACGAGAAAGATGACAAGACATGAGCAGTCCTTTAGAGTATAAGTTGTCTATGCTTTTATAACAAAATACCAGTTAGTTTACCAGTTTATTTCAGAACTGTTGTGACTAATGAAAAAGTGTCTATTTATTGTTTACTGTGTTTTTTTATCGAGTAGCATCGCATCACCATAACTAAAGAAGCGATATTGTTGTTCAATAGCATGTTGATAGGCATGCTCAATAGCGGCTTTGCCGGAGAACGCCGACACGAGCATAAGTAGGGTTGATTTTGGCAAATGAAAGTTGGTTAGCAGTCTGTCTATCACACCGAATTTAAACCCTGGATAAATAAATATATCGGTATCGCCCGACCAACTAGACAGTACTTGTCCATCGATTGCCGTCTTTTGATAGGCCGTTTCAAGGACTCGCGTTACTGTCGTCCCAATAGCAATGACTTGATGGCCATTTGCATGGGTTTGATTAATCATATCAGCAGTAGTTTGTGGCAAGTGCGCATATTCACTATGCATGGTATGGTTGAGTAAGTTATCTGTTTTTACTGGTGCAAAGGTGCCTGCGCCAACATGCAGCGTCACAAACGCTGTATTAATGCCTTTTTCAGCAAGTTTGCTGAGCACTGAATCATCAAAGTGTAAACTTGCGGTAGGCGCAGCCACGCTGGCAAGTTTGGCAGGGTCATGGAACACTGTTTGATAACGTGTATTGTCAGTATCATCAGCATGACGTTCAAAATAGGGCGGAATAGGCAGTTCACCATATAGCTCTAAATGTGGCAGAATAGGCGCATCAAATGCCAAAATAAACAAGTTATCTTGACGTCCAATCATTGCAGCATTCATATTGCCATCCGCCAGTTGCAAGCGTTGACCGAGCTTAAGTGCTTTACTCGCCTTTACATGACACAGGGCAATATGCTCTTGGCTGATTGACTTGCCATTATTATCTTCTAAATGCAATGTGAGACTCTCTAAATCAGACATACTCACCAAGCGTTCAATCAGCACCTCAAGTTTACCACCAGTATCCTTTTGCCCAAATAAGCGCGCTTTCATCACCTTAGTGTCGTTGAACACAATTAAGTCACCCTTACTCAATAAATCTGGCAACTCAGAAAACAAGCGGTCTTGTGCCTGTGCTGCCTCTGTTTGTGTATGAGCAGGTAAATAGAGAAGCTTTGAGGCAGAACGCTGCGCCAATGGATAACGCGCAATTAAGATATCTGGTAGCTCATAATCATAATCTTCCACGCTTAGGTAATCTAAGACATCAGGGTTTTTATCGGTATCAAGTAGGGTAGTAGAGTCAGTCATAATCAGTCTTTCGGTAGATAAGAATTTTGGCATGATTGTAGCAGAAATGGCTATATAGGAGGGTCTTTTACTTCAGGATTATCATACATAAAATATGATTAAAGCAGATGAATAGCCTAAGCATAAAAGTAATTAATCTCTATCGATATCATGGTTAAGGATGCAACACACTCTAATACGGTCAATTAAAGATAAAAGTAAAAAATGAGGACTGGTCTAATATTTACTCAAATAAAGTAAGCTGAGGTAACAACTGGCTGGCAGGTGTTAAGGAAGAAAAAGTCACACCGACCAGACGAATAGGTAGATGACGCGGAACGCTCGAAAATAGCTTGTCTAACCAGTAATGTGCAGATTCAGCAGTGTCAAAGGATGTTGAGAGCGTATGCGAACGTGTGATTTGAGTGAAGTCAGAGTATTTAATTTTCAGGGTAATAGTATGAGCGATAAGCTGTTTCTTGTGCATCTGATTAAAGGCATCGCTATTTTGTTCATAGATCTGTACACGCAATTCATCGTCATTGCTCAAATTGTCCGTAAACGTGGTCTCTGAACCAACGGATTTATGAGTACGTTCAGATTTGACAGGACGCTCATCGCGGCCATGAGCGATATCATGATAGAACTGACCGCGTTTGCCAAATTCCTGAACCAGTGTCTTAGCTGGCACACCTCGAAGATCTGCGCCATTACTCACACCCATTGCATACAAGCGCTTTGCCGTTGCTTTACCGATACCATGAAAGCGTTCAATAGGTAGTGTACTGATAAAAGCCTCAGCCTCTTTTGGAGTAATAATGGCAGTGCCATTGGGCTTGTTAATATCAGAGGCAATTTTGGCTAGCATTTTATTGAATGAGACCCCAGCAGATGCTGTCAGTCCTGTTTGCTCTAAGATTTGCGCTCTTAACCAGTTTGCCATTAATGTCGCTGAGCCTTTGTGCACCAATAAGCCTGTGACATCGAGATAGGCTTCATCCAACGATAATGGTTCAACATGAGGCGTCAAGCTATACATAATACGTCTTATGTCGTCACTCACAGACCGATATACCTCAAAACGAGGCCTGACAAATATCACATCTGGGCATCGCTTACGCGCCTCATAACATGACATTGCAGAACGTACACCAAACGCCCGCACCTCATAACTGGCTGCTGCAACGACACCGCGGCCATTTGGATCGCCACCGACTACTAAGGGCTTGCCACGTAATTCAGGGAAGTCACGCTGTTCCACACTGGCATAAAAAGCATCCATGTCTATGTGAATAATCTTGCGAGGGCTGGCATGTATAGAGGTCATCATAGCTATCATTTTACCCCATATAACGACCATGCTTTGGTATCGATTATTAGACTCTAAAATACATTTTTGTATACATCACTGTTAACTAACAATAGTGTAAGAATATTTTTATATATCAAAAAATAAATATAGTGTAAAATTAGTTATCTAGGAATAAGGAGGCTTATATATACTGATCGGGGGGAATAAAAGGTAAATTACTGTTCTGTATATGTTTTTATGTAGATATACAATAAGACGCATTACTTTTCTATACCGTTTGTCTTAAAAGTCTTACCACTTGTCATAAAAAATAAATTGATTGTTACAGTCATGATGCTATTACTTTACAATAAATTATCGATAGTAACAAATTGCTATGAAGAGTGAACGCTGACTTTTGTCATGCTCTATCAGCTAAAAGGATAATACTGATAGCTCATACCAAAATGATAAGTCAGAGACGGGTATATTGTTTCTCTAAGGACGTCATTTATAGAGAACAAAGGATAATTAAGGAGCTGATGATGAGTAAGTTAGAAGGAAGTGACTTGACCCGAGCAATGCTCGAACATGATGCTCAAGAAATATGGTGTGCAGTTTGTGATGAGAGTGATGAGCGTGCCATGACAGAGCTTTGTGGTAATGACTTTACCGCTTATATTGTCTCATTTCATGATGGGTACTTTTATTGTACGGGCGGTATGCCTTGGAAGTACGCTGTACCAATAAAGATAAGTGCTGTCATGCAATGTGAAGTAGCAGTATAGACATATATGTAATAGTAATATGAGTGGCATAGAACACACTGCCATCATAAGCAATAATAAATAGGCACAAAAAAACCTCCGAATAGGAGGCTTGTTTGTACTAAATATTGGTACCAGTGGTCGGACTCGAACCGACACGCTTATTAGGCAACGGATTTTGAATCCGTCATGTCTACCAATTCCATCACACTGGCATGTTACAAGATAATGTTTATTAAATAAATATTATCGAATTGGGCTACAGGGTTAACTCTGTATAGGCTGGGTATTATATCAGCATATATTTTAGCGTCAAGGATTATTTTCTATAAAATCGAAAATAATCCTTTTTTATGCTTATCTATCCCACAAAAGCACGTTCGACAGCATAATCAGCTTGAACGCCCATACGTGGAGATACCGTCAATCCGAAATCATCTAGAATGGCTGATACTTCAGCATTAAATGGCATGCTGCCACAAATCATGACACGGTCATCTTCTTTATTGATTGGCGGTAGACCGATATCTTCAAACAGCTTACCTGATTTCATCAAGTCGGTGACACGGCCTTGGTTTTTGAATTCTTCACGTGTAACGGTTGGGTAGTAGATGAATTTTTCGCGATACCATTCACCAAAGATTTCATCGTTAGGCAACTCATTTTCGAACATGTCGCGATAGGCCAAATCATGGGCATGACGTACGCCATGAACTAGGATGATTTTATCAAAGCGCTCATATACTTCAGGATCGCGTGCCAATGACAAGAAAGGCGCAAGTCCTGTACCTGTCGAGAGCATGTATAGGTGTTTACCTGGTAGTAGATCGTCTAGTACCAAAGTACCGGTCGGTTTTTTGCTGACCAATAACTCGTCACCCACTTTGATATGCTGCAAGCGTGAGGTCAATGGACCGTCTTGAACCTTAATAGAAAAGAACTCTAACTGGTCTTCATAGTTCGGACTGGCAATCGAGTAAGCACGCAATAGAGGTTTGCCATCGACGACGAGTCCAATCATCGCAAATTCGCCATTACGAAAGCGTAGGCCATCGTCACGAGTGGTTTTGATACTAAATAGAGAGTCATTCCAGTGATGAACCTCTGTGACCGTTTCGGTGCGAAGTTTTGACATAAAGTCCTCGTTAATAGGTTGTTATCAGTATGGTTGAATATAAATGCGTATTAAATAAGAATTTTCAACGACGAGCAATAGACCCATCGGTATTTTAATATTTGTAAAATCAGTTATCTTTTGCAATATGCGTGAGAGATATGCCCAATTATGCGTTGGTTTATTCGTCTATTTAGCATGCATACCATACTATCTTCGACAGTATATTGATGCAGTAGCGACACTCACAGTGTCTATAAATAGTAATAAACAGTCAGAATAAGCCACCAACATAAGGGGCTGATATCAAATTTCTCGCTCATAATACCAAACTTTAAAACAAAAAACCGTCCAGCAGTGCGTCTTGAGCATGATAAAATGGAATATCGTTAGTGAGTAATTTTGTATCATTTGACAAAGTTGTCCGGTAAAAGCAGTTTGTCCTTATCGGCAGATTTTTGGAGAGGTTTTATGTCGGGCGATATTTTTGATGGCACAGCAGCATCAGATGGCGATCATTGTGCACCAATCATAGGCTATCATCGTGCGCCGTTATCACAAAAGTTCGGGGCACCGCGCCAGCCAAATTTGGTGGCATTAACTAGCGTGATTGAGATGTTACCGCCTTACGATACACCTGCAGCCTTCGAAGGACTAGAGACTTTCAGTGATATATGGGTCAGTTGGCAATTTCATCATAACTATCGAAAAAAAGACACGAATCAGACAGATAGCAGCTTTCGCGCACAAGTGCGGCCACCAAGGTTAGGTGGCAATCAAAAGATAGGGGTATTCGCCAGTCGCAGTATGTATCGGCCATCAGGATTGGGGTTGTCTGTGGTGACGCTTGATCGGATTGAAATAGTAGAAGGCCGCGTATTATTGATCATCAAGGGCGCCGATATGATAGATGGCACACCTATTATCGATATAAAGCCTTATGTGGCCTACAGTGATGCGATTATGCACGGAGAAAGTGGCTTTGCGCCAACTGCGCCAGCGCTGCTAGAGGTGACGATGACTGCACTAGCTTATGAGCAGTTTATGACAGTAGTAAATGCAAGTCAGACTGGTGAGATTGATAGCAATAACTGCGATAACGTCAATAATTGCGATGCCATAAATAATCGAGATGCTAGCCAAGCGTTAAAAAACGCGACGATTGTATCGAGTATCTATAAAGTACAGAGTCAATTGCTTATCTCTGACATGGCAATCATTCAAGCACTCATCGCGCAAGACCCAAGGCCTGCCTATCGCCGTACTGAGCTCGACAAGTCTTTTGTGATGCGTTATAAATCGATTGACGTGAGCTTTCAATTGATAGACTCAGGGCAACTACAGATAACGGCTGTAGTGGCAGTATAAGTGATACTATCCTTGATGATAAGTTTGCAATAACCATAGGTTTTCACTTAATAGAAGAAGAGATGTATGTCTGCCCAAAAATATTCGCTTGTGATTGATTTGCGCTGGTGCTTAGACGAATTACTGGCGGACAAGGTAATTGATCAGCGCGGCTATAACTTAGTGATTACTAGCCGCCGTAATCAAGCACAGCATCCACTGCTGACGATTAGTGAGTTCGGCTTGCCTAATGGTCATGCTAGTGATGGCAACGGTGATAATAAACTGACGCTGGCATGGCTAAATCAATGGCTCGCGGCCAAAGCAGACATGCCACTCGTTCGGATTGATCCATTAAAGATTGATGTTCCTGCAGTGACTCAGCTCATGTCATTTGAATATGCGCGTTCACAGCACATCTTGCCAATCGAAGTTGGCTTAGCTGAAGTCATTATCGGGACAGATCAGCCTTTTTATACGGATTGGCACTCAAGTATCGAAAAGTTGATTAAATCAAAAACTTACCGTACGGTCTACATTAATCCTGAGCAAATCAACCGCTATCGTCAAGAGTTTTATCAAGTCACGCAAGCGATAGCAGGGGCAAACAGCGTACATAAGCGTGCAGCAGCTGATGTTACCAATGTCGAGGCGTTGCTACAACTGGGCGACAATACCAACCCAGATGCGAACGATCAGCACATCGTGAGGGTCGTTGATTGGCTGTTGCAATATGCGTTTGAGCAGCGTGCCAGTGATATTCATTTAGAGCCTCGCCGCGAGACGGGTAAGGTGCGTTTTCGTATCGATGGCGTACTACATACCGTGTATGAGATGCCGCTTGCTATCATAGTAGCAGTGACCGCACGTATCAAAATTTTGGGACGGTTAAATGTCGCAGAAAAACGCAGACCACAGGACGGCCGCCTAAAGACGCGAACGCCAAAGGGATTAGAGACTGAGCTGCGTCTCTCTACCATGCCCACCGCTTTTGGTGAAAAATTGGTCATGCGCGTCTTCGATCCTGAAGTGTTGGTGCGCTCGTTTGCTCAGCTCGGTCTATCGGGTAAGCAGCTTGAAACGTGGCATGAGATGACCGCACATCCCAACGGCATTATCTTAGTCACAGGGCCTACAGGATCAGGTAAAACCACGACGTTATACAGCACGCTCAAGCAGCTGGCAACCGAGCAGGTGAATGTTTGTACGATTGAAGATCCGATTGAAATGATCGAGCCTGCTTTCAACCAAATGCAGGTCAATCCAGGCGTCGATTTGCACTTCGCTGATGGTATTCGCTCGTTGATGCGTCAAGATCCAGATATCATTATGGTCGGAGAAATTCGAGATGCAGAAACGGCGAACATGGCGGTACAAGCCTCACTGACAGGGCATCTGGTACTCTCGACATTGCATACCAACGATGCCCCAAGCTCACTCACTCGTTTGCACGATTTGGGTATTCAGCCGTTTTTGACGTCAGCGACCATACTAGGTGTGATGGCCCAGCGTTTGCTACGTACGCTATGTCCGCATTGCAAAAAAGCCATGGACGTGATACCAGACAGCGAGATAGCCATTCAGTGGCAAGAGCTGGTACAACCTTGGCGTGCGCCAGTACCCGCGCAGATTTATACGGCGCAGGGCTGTGAGCACTGTCGACATACGGGCTATCAGGGTCGCATCGGTCTCTACGAGATCATGCCGTTATCCAATGAGCTAAAAAAACTCGTGGCAGCAGATGCAAATTTAGATGTGCTCAAGCAGCAAGCGTATCGCGAAGGGGTACAGCCACTACGTCTATCAGGTGCAAAGCGTATTAGCGAAGGGCTAACGACAATCGAAGAGGTGATGCGCGTGGTGCCTTTACACTAAAAGATAAAGCGAGAAAACGCAGTTGCCAATTTCATATTTGCTTAACGCTCCCAGCGTACGTTTTGGCGAATAATTTTTGCTGGCGTGCCTGCAATCATGCAGTTCGGCGTTGTGACTGGTTTATTGACAAATGAGCCAGCGGCGATGATACAGCCACTAGCAATAGAGACGTTTTTGGAAATGGTCACATTGGCGGCAATCCAAATATGATCTCCCAAAATAACGTCTGAATGTGCTTTGTTTATTCGTACATCGGATGCTATATCGTATACTTTATGCACGTCAGTGGCGCGAATTTCGATACCACGAGATATCATGCAAGCTTTACCAATGCTCACGCTTTTGTCACGTGCCAAAATATAGCAGTCAATCGCGGTAGTGCGTTCACCGATATGAATGTGCAGATAATTACCAACGATTAATAGTTGCCCAGAGAATTTGACCCGTTCTCCGATAGTGATATGATTGTGGCTGCCATTGATGTCAATTTTTAGCTTGTTGAATTTACCATGCTCACCGATGGTAATTTGATTGTCATGACCTTTACGAATAGTAATGGTTGAATTGCCGATAATCTGTGCCTCTTTAGCAATATCAATACAGTTGCTATGGCCTTTATCTTGTAATAAAAACTGTTGTTTATACAGTTGCTTGGGCAAGATAGCTTTTATAATCGGTGGCAGGCTAAGGATTTTTTTATGGTTCATAATAGAGGGCTTATGGGAATCAGTAAAATGCTCAAGGTATTTGTTAGTAAAGCAGTCCTAGTAGTGTACCGTCAAACCGTCCTTGAAAACAGCACCCTTTAGAGCAATCAACACAGCCTAGCGACTCTTAATTTTTTACAGATAATGTTCCAATAACGAGATTATTTATGTTTACAGATACTCATTGCCATCTTAATCGTTTAGATTTAACCAAATATGATGGTCAGCTGTCCGGTGCAATTGACGCGATGAAAGCTGCTAATGTCACCCGTGCCATGGCCATCATGTGTGATTTTGCCGAATATGATGATATCGTCAATATTGTTAGCACTTATAGTGATGACACCTTAAATTTAGGCATGAGCGTGGGCATTCATCCTTGTGAGGACATGAGTGTCTTGCAGTCAGCGACAGTAGAGCGTCTGATAGAGACTGCCAAGGCTGATTATGTATGGGCGATAGGCGAGACGGGGCTTGATTATTACTGGTCAACAGAAAACAAAAAAGAGCAGCAGGACAGTCTTGCCCGTCATATTCATGCCAGTCAACACTTAAAAAAACCACTCGTCATTCACATGCGCGATGCCAAAGAAGACACAATCGATATCTTAAAAAGTGAAGGTGCTGAGCATGGCATCATTCACTGCTTTACAGAAGACTGGGAAACGGCGAAGCATGCTTTAGATTTGGGCTTTTATATCTCATTTTCGGGAATCGTCAGTTTTAAAAGTGCACAACAAATCAAAGATGCCGCAAAAAACATGCCTAGAGACCGACTGCTTATCGAAACCGATAGCCCTTATCTAGCACCTGTACCGAAGCGCGGTCGACCCAATGAGCCAGCCTATGTACCTTACGTGGCAAGTTGTATCGCAGACATGTATGGGTGCAGCAGCCAAGAGGTCGGTGCACTCACCGCAAAAAACTTTGAGAATTTACTGGCACAGTATCATTAAAATGGTTATGCTATGACCAACCAGTCATTTAACTGATAATCTCATGGTTTCATTCTTTTTAGTATGCATAATACTGAATGCAACCATATGATTATTTAGAAAACATAAGCATATTTCCTATTGTGGTCCTTGAGCAGTCTTTGTATAAAATCATACTCTTATTGCCAATATACTGACATAAACGATGGTCGTATGCTTAATCTTGTCATGTTTTAGGAGAGATTATGAGTCGTCAGCATCAGTTTAAGGCACGAGAAGAGAACATTTTAGCGATGGCAGAGCAATTGCTACTTGAGTCAGGTGATGGTGATATTACTTTAGACAGTTTGGCAGACCAGCTTGATTTGGCTAAAGGCACACTATACAAGCATTTCTCCAGTAAAGATGAGCTATACCTGCGTATTATCATTCGTTATGAAGAGCAATTGTTTGATATCAACCGTATTGATGACTGCCCATCGGCAGGCGTTGCTCGTATGATTTTTCAACAATTGTTTAATCCGCAAAAAGCCATGCTGCTCAATCAAATCGAAGAGCGTTTGGCGGCATCGGTCACTGGACTGAACCGTCTGTTTGGCGAGCTGTATGATATCCGCCGTCAGCGTATGAAGCGTTTGATTGATATCATCAGTGCCTATCTAAAAGATGAGCACAGTAGTTTGAGCACGCGCGATTATTTATCGTCTATCTGGGCGATGGGTCAGGGCGGTGCAGGGCTGTTGAATTCAAGTTTTTATCAGCGTTATCTGGGTCGCCGTGATACCTTGCGTTATGCGTTCGTCCAACAGATGCTTGAGTTGCCAAGTCATTACCCTGCTGCTGATGATGAAGTGATGGATGAGGATATGCAGGAGTTGGTCGAGCAGATCGATACAGAATCAGAAGAGCATCGCAATACCAATTATTAATATGCTTATCACATGGCAGATAATACAATAAAATTTTTAAGTGTCCGTGCTGTCATATCTATTGTGGCAGTACGTTAAATGCTACTTGTCCACAATCGGCACATGCCTATTAGTTTCATGTCTATTAGTATCATGACTGTTGTAGCCACTCTCAGTTAATCATTTTATATACCACCGCCTCACTTAGGCTTATAGGTGCAATATGCCGGTCACTGTCAAAAATCAGTCCAGCTCAGTGATCAATCGCTCTGTACCCTTAATCAATCAGTTCTCACGTATTGATACCTTAAGCACCCTATCACCATGCCATGATGGTGACTTATCTTTCATACCAAATAACACTCGCAGTCGCTCGTCTAGGCTACCAAACCACACACAGTCGCAATCAGGTTTTACCTTGGTCGAGCTCGTGGTGGTTGTGGTGATCTTGTCTATCTTTGCAGGTATGATGAGTTTGTCTGTCGGAAGCAGTGAGTCCCGAAAAAACCGCGCATTTTATGAGCATCTGACCGACTCGTTGAATTATGTGCGTTTGCTATCCGCTGAACGTATGCAGCCGATGGGCTTGAGTTTGCAAGCAAATAAACAGGGTCAAGTGTCGCCTGTTATTGTCACCCTATCAAATCCTTATATTGCTTATCAAATTGCTGATATCGCATCAGGTAGTACGGACAGTCAACCCAAAAACTCAATGGAGCTGTCTGCAGATTTGAGCGGTATATCAGGCTCTACTGGAGAGCCGAAGCCAACACCGAGCTGGGAGGTTGAGCCAGAGGTGAGCTTGCCTGAACTGCCTGATGGCGTCAGTATCAGAGTTCAGAGTTTGGATGCTAGCAATCAATCAAGCACAGGACAGACGCTACAACCTTGGTTCAGCAATCAAACCGTACCGCAGATATTGTGGTTTGGCACAGGCCAAGCAACGCCTGTGACTATTGAGGTGCTTCATAACTCGCGACTGGTAGGGGACGTCATTACGATAATGCCTGATGGTAGTATGATGATGGGACAGGGATTATAGTGGATAAGTTTTCTAAAAATGCTAAGCTGACGAATAAGCCTATGTCTCTGAAATCTAAGCGTGAGAGTGGCTTTACCTTGATTGAGGTAATGGTCGCTCTAGCTATTTTGGCAGTGGTGGCAGTCGCTGCTAGCCGTGCCAGTAGCGCTTATCTACGCTCGGTTGATATCTTGCGCACCCGTACACTTGCACACTTTGTCGCACAAAATGCAGCAGCCGACCTGCGCATTCAAGATACCTGGCTGACAGCCAATCGTACTCAAAAGCTCAACGCTCAAGGTCGTGATTGGCAAGTAACTATGACGGTTGGTGATGCGATTACACCCGCATTAAAAGAAGTCAATATCGCCGTGGCGCCTATCATAGATGGCCAGACAGGCAATTCCGTCACCGATATTAGTGTGATGCTAAGTAATGCTGAGCAAGATATGGGTAGCTTAGACTTGAGTGGGCGGGCTCAGGGCAGTGCTGGACAATTGGGGTCTGGCCTATGAGATCTCAGCGAGGATTTACACTACTTGAGCTGATGGTTTCTATGGCGATATTCGCCATGCTAGCCGTTGCAGGCTGGCAAGTATTTGATGGCGTCAATCGCGCACGTGAGCGCGCACAGGTTCACGCTGACCATTTGGCTGTCCTACAGTATGCCTATTTACAATTACAGCAAGACATGGCACAAGTGATACCTTATCAGGCATCTAGTTCTCAGAACATCAGTGCGACAAATAACAATACAAATGCTAGTGACAGCACTAATGGCAATACCCAAGCAAAGGAGATAGCACCTGAGCCATTTATGAGCTTAGATGGTGAGCACGTCAGCTTTGTACGTTTTGCCGATCCTGATCCACGCTACCAAAGCAGTACCAGCGTCCAACGCATCGAATATATATTCATTGATGAACGTCTGATTCGTCGCCAATATACTGGCCTTGAGGGCGATAGTGTCAGTTTGGACAGTGTGTTATTGAACGGCATGACAGCTGGGCGTTGGCAAGCTTATATGCCAGAGCCGAGTGCTGAGTTTCCCACTAATGATAGTGTCAATAGTAGCAGTGCAAATATTGCATTGGGACAGATGGTAAACGGCGCGAGCACCGCGCCAGATGAGGTTATGCTACCGAAGGGTGTCGCAGTCAGCTTTACCTACCAAGATATGCCGCTCACTTGGCAATGGGCGCTTGCACCGCAACCGATATCACAGCGTCCTCCAAATATGAATGGTCGCCCAAATAGCACGGATACCAAGGAGGGCAATAATAGTGGTAATAGTAATGACGCCAATAACAACAGCGACACAAGCAATGGCAGTGTGGAAAATGCTAACCAATAAGACAATATCTAAGAGGAGAGTCGGATTTAACATGCCTCAGGTATCTAATAATAAAAGCCGTATATGTCGATGACAGGTCACTCTCAGCGCGGCGTCGCACTGCTCACTATCTTATTATTGGTCGTGAGTATTACTGTGGTGGCAGGATCGATGCTTGCCAGTCAAAAGGTCGCCATCAGACGCAGTGGCCTATTGTTTGATCAAAACCAATTGCTACAAGACATCAATGCAGGTCAGCAGTTAGCAATCACGATGATTCGTGCTGATAGCAAGCTCAATGATACTGATAGCGAGCAAGATATTTGGGCGCAGCCGATACCTCCTTATGCATTGGCAAACCATAGCATCAGTATTGAATTGCGCGATGAGTCTGGTCGTTTTAATCTTAATAATTTATATCAAAATGGTGCCGCTGATCCTGTTGCTTTGGCTATATTTCAGCGACTGCTGACACAATTAAATCTAGAGGTAGATATCGCAGTTGCTGTATTGGACTATCAAGATACAGACAGTGATGTCTATCAAGATGGCGGTGATGAGAGTGCGGTGTATGCGCAGCAGTCAAATGGTACAGCACAGCAAAAGCTACCAAATCAGCCCTTTGTTAGTGTTGATCAACTGCAGGAAGTTCGAGGGGTGAGTGCTGAGGTATTAGCGGCCTTGCGGCCTTACGTTACAGCGGTGCCTTACTACGTGCCTATCAATGTGAATACGGCCAGTCCTGTATTGCTAGCAGCATTGGTTGACGGTGCTACTAGTCAGCAGATGCAAGGGTTGGTTGATATGCGTGAAACCCAAGCACTGACGGCTATCGATGAGTTATGGCAGCTACCAAGTTTGAGTGGTTTGGATGAAGCGCAGCGTACAGCGCTTGCACCATTATTAGCAGTTGATAGCTCAGCCTTTTTGGCATTGGTCACCGCGTCTGATAATGTCAATAATACCGGTCAGACCAGACAGCGGTTTGCCACTATATTGATTAGTAAAATGGCGGCTGATAATGGTCGGGCTAATAATACTGGCAGCAACAGTGGTAATAGTAACAATAACAGCAGTACCAATAATAATGCCGTCAATAGTAGTGCTATTGACGGCAAAGTGTCTGAAGAGGTGAAGAAAGAGGTGAAGATAGTCACACAGCGACTATGGGCATTTCGACCCAGTTTTTAATCAATTATTGTCAGCGGTCTATAGTTAAGCTCAAATAATTGATATAGCGGATTTATAGGGGTTTAACGATATCAGTCTCTCAGGCGTGTTTCTTCGGTAGATTTCCAGTTATAAGCACCATAGAACAACATCTGTGCTTGGCGTGTACAGTTGTGTAGCATCAGCTGTTTGTTCTCTTCGATCTCTTCCAAATCGATCTCATCATCATGGTCTTCTGTATAAGTCAGCTCCAACCAATCAATAATCCAAGAAAAGAACATGTTGACGCCAGCCTCGGCCAATAGACGACGATCATAGGCATTGATATGCGTAAAGGCTGGTTGTAATGCCAGATCGTCAGCCAAACTCTGAGCGTGCTTCTTAACCAATTCGTTGATGGCTTTTCGCACCGCTTCTGAGCCACCATAGCGTTCACTGACCAAAAACTGCCAGTAATAAGGCTGGTCGCTGACCATATGTAAAAACAATTGAATGCTTTTGGCGATTTGGCGATCAAAGCTACGCTTGCGTCCAATTTGTAGACTATCGCTCAAAGCCGCTAGCGTACCGCCCAATTCCTCAATGACCAGCGCGCGACCAAGCGATTCCATGTCATCGAAATGTCGATAAAACGCAGTCGGCACTACGCCAACCTCGCGCGTGACTTGCCTGAGGCTAATGGAGCTAAAGGATTGTCCTGTCATACATAAATCAAGCACGGCATTAAAAAAGGCGTGCCGAGTTTGAAGCTTTTTCTGTTCGCGACTGCTCATAATATTTCAAAATTGTCCGATAGGTGTTTATCATACTCATTTCGACGCATAAATACGACTGAAATACGCAACTTGTGTTAATTTCTCAAACTTACACTGTTTTTTTAAACCATTGTGCCCCAGTGACCTTGCAATTCCTGCGCCAATCGATAGGCTTCATGGTCATTCATACCAGTGATAAAATCTAAGATATTTAAAATATTGTGATAGATATTATCCGATAAATCGCGGCGATGCTCATTCAGATGTGGCTGTAGCAAGCTGAGCAGACGCTGCTGTTCAAAAGACATCGATGCGGTGGCTATCGTTTGCGTACCTGCCCAAGCCAGTGGCATGAAAGCATCTAATAGACGATGCAAGCATTGATTAGCCATCAGCTCCATTCGGACTTTACTTGGATGATTAAATATCTTTTCGCGTGCCAGCTGTTTGGCTTGTTTGATGCCACTTTGTACGCTGATATCACAATGGTCAAATAGACTGCCCTGCAACGTGCCTGCTAGCAGCTCTTTATTATTGACCACAAAAGCATCGGTCACTGTGTTGACCAAACGCATCATGGCACGTGCCCGTAGTGAAGCAAGACTCTGCCTAACGGACATGTGTATTGGCAGGCTAATACTATGAGGACGCTCACCAATCAGCTCATAAAATATCGTGGCGACCTCCTGATAAGTGAGCATGTTTAGATTAATGCCATCCTCTAAATCTATGAGCGCATAGCAAATATCATCGGCTGCTTCTAGCAGATACGCCAGTGGATGTCTGGCAAAGCCATCGTGTTGCTCAGAGCGCGGCAAATTTAAGCACGCTGCCAGCTCTTCTAGCTGAGCCGCCTCACTATAAAAACAGCCGAATTTTTGCACGTTGGTCGCGATGCCGCCTAGATTTGTGCTTTGAGAGATATCGTTACTATGTGTCGCTAACCAAGGGTATTTCATAAAGGCACCTAAGGTCGCACAAGTGAGGCGCATGCCACCTTTATCTGGATGATGCTCGTTATTGACGAGCAATCTAAACCCTTGCGCATTACCTTCGTATGCCAGTAGGTCTAGCTGCTCATGGTGGCTCAAAGTTTGCAAAATCTTCTGCGGCTCAGGCAACCTGAACCAGTCCCGAATGGCGTATTCTCCTGCATGACCAAAAGGCGGGTTGCCAATATCATGAGCGAGGCAGGCAGCTTGTACAATAACGCCGACATCCGCTGGTGAGATACCTGCTGGTAGGCCATTGCCTAATTTATCATGGAGCTTCTCTGCTGCCATCATGGCTAAAGAGCGTCCAATACATGAGACCTCAAGCGAATGTGTTAGGCGAGTATGAATGCCGAGCTGATTGGTCAACGGATGGACTTGAGTTTTTTGATTGAGTTGTCTGAAGGAGTGCGAAAATACCAGTCTGTCGTAGTCTTTATGAAAATGAGAACGAGTGCTAGTATTGGCATTAAATTTTTTGGCAGCGCCAAGACGCTGCGAGTTGAGCAGATGAGACCATTGTGTGGTAGGAGACGGCAAAGAGGTTGGTGTACTTAGCATATTAAATATCCGAAACCAAGGGAGTCTCTAGCATAGCAAAATAGCGCCCTTGGTACAGATATATAGTCAGAGAACTACATTAAGATTTCTGGCAGTTAAAAAGGACGTCTTCCTTTTCGATAGCCACATTGCTGTCCAATGTTTTATTGAGCAAGGTTGCTTTGTCACCATTTACTTGCCAGATGATGCCATGAGTATCATCTAGGCCGATATCACTCATATAGATGGCCTTATCAGCGTCACTATCAACAGCAGCTGTTAAGTCGTACTCTAGACCGTCGATGAGTAGGGTCGCTGTCTGTGGTGTGCTGTCATTATGGTAAGAAACATCAATAGTAGCAGTAGGCTCACAAGAAAATGGCGCACCTGCACTGGCATGGTCATGACCCTCATGTTCTTCGTGACCTTCGTGCTCATCATGGCCTTCGTGACCTTCGTGATCCTCTACGGCGGTTACTACCTCAGTGTCAGTACTAGGTTGACAGCCCAATAGTGAGCCTGTCACTACGCTTCCTATTAGTGCAGCACTTGCAAGTTTAGAAAAAGAGAAATAAGCAGCCATAATATACGTCCTCAAATAAGCAAAAATAAAGATATGTTATAATATAACAATTAATTTACAAAATAAAGCCGATGCTAGAGATTCTCCAACATCGGCTTTATTAGTTTTAAATATTATCTACCGCTTAACGTTACACGTTAAAGCGGAAATGCATCACATCACCATCTTGCACGATGTATGTTTTGCCTTCTAGACGCGATTTACCAGCAGCGCCTGCGCCTTTTTCACCGTTGTGTTCGATGAAATCATCATAAGCGATGACTTCGGCACGAATGAAACCGCGCTCAAAATCAGTATGAATCACGCCAGCAGCTTGCGGGGCAGTTGCACCAACAGCGACGGTCCAAGCACGCACTTCTTTTACACCAGCGGTAAAGTAGGTCTGCATATCCAGTAAGTCATAACCACCGCGAATGACTTGATCAAGACCGGCCTCTTCCATATCCATCTCAGCTAGGAAGTCTTTTTTGTCGTCTTCATCAAGCTGAGCGATTTCAGATTCAATCTGGTTGCATAGCGCGATGACGATAGAGTCTTCACCAGTGGCGTAGTTGCGAACGGCATCAAGGTAAGGATTGTTTTCAAAGCCATCCTCAGAGACGTTAGCGATATACATGGTTGGCTTTAGCGTGATTAAACCATAGCTTCTGATGAGTTTTTTCTCATCTGAATCAAGATTGGCGGCACGTGCTGCCTGACCATCTGCTAATAAGGGCTCAATTTTTTTGAAGATATCAAGCATAGCACCAGCGTCTTTGTCACCGCCTTTGGCCTTTTTGGTCAAGTTGAGTATAGCGCGCTCAACGGCCTCTAAATCTGCCAATGCGAGCTCAGTATTGATGGTTTCGATGTCATCAATTGGGCTGACGCGGCCATCGACGTGGACGACGTTGTCATCATCAAAACAGCGCACGACATGAGCAATCGCATCAGTCTCACGGATGTTGGCTAGAAATTGGTTGCCCATGCCTTCGCCTTTTGATGCGCCTGCGACTAGACCTGCGATATCAACAAACTCCATGGTCGTTGGTAGTACGCGTTCAGGATTGACGATGTCAGCCAATTTCTTTAGGCGTGGGTCTGGTACTGGTACGATACCGGTGTTGGGATCTTTGGTACAAAATGGAAAGTTTTCAGCGGCGATACCCGCTTTGGTCAACGCATTAAACAAGGTGGATTTACCCACGTTTGGTAGGCCGACGATGCCGCAATTAAAACCCATAACATTCTCTCAATGTATTAATAAAATCAGTTGGTATAAAGTTTGGTTAAATGATAAATCAAAATTGGGCACATTGTAGCAAATTTACCGGAATAGGGGTGAGGTTGTTACGGTATATGCTCAGGTTTTTACCTGATAATGATAAGCAGGTTGATGATAAAAGCAGGCTATATTTGAGGCTTGAAAATGAACAAGGTTAATCAATACGAGTGACACATAGTTTATGTGAGCTAATAAACCCTATTTTTTAATATGGTAAACTGTCACGTATAGATAACGGCTTAAATTTCACGAAAATTCAGCACATATATTCTGCTAGGTTTAGCAAATCATACTTATTCTAAAGCTATAAACAGTCAGGTATAAATGATAAATGCGCCGTATTGATAAAGGCCGCTAAAATAAAATGAAAGGCAAAATCCTATAATGACTACCACTATCTTTGACACGCGCCACTATAATTATCCGCAGAATTTCATGGAGATTAAGCCCAAGCTGGCACGTCTGGAAAAGGCGATTAAAAAGCTAGAGGCAAATTTAATCGATGCTAATGACGATGCCAATATTGAGTTACTAAATCAAAAGTTGAGTGGTGAATTAGGATTGAAAGTAGACTATGCCCGCGAGTTAAATCCTGACCAATTATTAGCTGCCACAACTATCGAAGGCAAGGTGCTAGTGATTGCTGGTGCAGGCTCAGGTAAGACTAAAACGCTAACGTATCGCACCAGTTATTTGTTAGAGAACGGAGTTAAGCCCAAAAGCATCTTGCTACTGACCTTTACGCGTAAAGCCGCCAATGAAATAAAAGATAGAGCTAAGTTCTTGCTGGCAAGCAGCTTGTCTAATGATGAGTTGGCTGAAGACAAGCTGCCAACTGATAAAGCATTAAATAGCATCACCAGTGGTACTTTTCACTCATTCTGCAATATGCTATTGCGCCAGTATTCAGGGCTGCTCGGTATCAATCCGCGATTTACGATTTTAGACACGGGCGATAGTGAAGATGCCATCGACTTAATTCATAAAGAAAAAAAGTATCCTGCGCAAACCAAAAGCCAGGCCTTTCCACGTAAGAAAACATTGCAAAATATTATTTCTAGCTCTCGGAATAGACGTATTCATATCCGCGATTTAATCGAAAGCAGTTATCCTGATATCGCTGTGCATATTCCTATTATCGAACAATTGGCAGTCGATTTTCATGAGTATAAGCGTGCCAATCATCTCTACGATTTTGATGATATTATTAGTCAGGTCGTGCGCCACTTAAAAACCAATGATACCTTTCGCCAAATGCTACAAAACCAATATCGCTATATCATGGTTGATGAATATCAAGACACCAATATTCCGCAAAAGCAGCTGATAGATTTGATTTGTGAGCCTGAGTCGGTATCGCTGATGGTGGTCGGTGATGACAATCAAAGTATTTATGCTTTCCGCGGTGCCAATTACGAAAACATTCTGTTATTTGGTGAGACCTATCCCGATGCTAAGCTGATTAAGCTCGAACAAAACTATCGTAGTACGCCCGCTGTTTTAGATTATATCAACGCCTTGTCTGAGCAAATCACGCTAGGCTATCAAAAGCAGCTGTACTCTGGCGCATCGATAAGTGGGCATAAGCCAATATTTAGCCGCCTAACCAATGAGACAAAAGAAGCCAAATATATCGCCGATAAAATCATCGAGCTAAAGTCAGATCATGATTACAATGATTTTGCGGTACTGTGCCGCACATCGTTTCAGTCTAACTATGTCCAGCTAGAGTTTATGGAGCGTCATATTCCATTCATCGTAGTAGGTGGTATTAAGTTCGTCGAAAGGCGACATATCAAAGACGTTTTGGCCTTTATTAAAATTCTTTATAACCCCAATGATACGATTGCATGGCATCGTATTTTAACCTTGTTCCAAGGCGTTGGGACAGTCACCGCGACGCGTTTGACCCAAGCGATTAATGCCGATAACAACTCCTTTGAGCCACTACTCACGGCGAAGTTTGCTAAAAAAAGTGCACAGCTTGAGCCTTTATACAATACGCTGACTAAGGCAAATCAGGCTGAATCAGTCGAGACGGTCATTGAGCATATTTTAGATTTCTATATTCCTGTCTTAAAAACGATTGAAGAGAATTGGCGAGAGCGTAACGAGGATTTCCGTGTGCTCAAAAACTTGGCAACAGAACACAGCAGCCTTGATAACTTCTTAGAAAATTTGGCACTCGACCCACCCAATGACTCGGTAGCAACAACCAGTAAACCAGATAATAATGACAGTGATAAAGTCACTATTTCGACCATTCATAGTGCTAAAGGGCTAGAGTGGCCAGTGGTGTTTATTAATTCATTGGTCGATGGTATCACGCCGCATCATCGCTCGTTGGATGACTTTGAGGAGTTAGAAGAAGAGCGTAAATTATTCTATGTTGCTTGTAGTCGAGCAAAGACTAGACTTTACCTAACGGCACCTGATTACTTCGCCAGTTATTCAGGGTATTTTGACAAACCATCACGCTTTATCGCGGAGCTGTCTGCGAATGAGGTCACCGTCAAAGCTTCTAAACAGGTGAGAGAGGAGAATGATGATCCAGTATGGTGGTAATTTTCTTTGTTCATCGATGACATGGCTGAGTCAGGTTTTCTACGACATTACTTAGCGTTGTAATTAGTACGTTACTATAAGAAGAGAAATCAAGAAGAGAAACTCGTGCAGGATTTCAGCCTGTTTTCCTCATTTTTGCTGCCAAGTTACTGCTAAATGCTTTAGCTATTCCTTTTGAAAATACGTTACTACTAAAGGGATAACCAAAAGTATTTAATAGCAAAAATATTTATAAGATTGGGGTTTCATATTTAGCTCAATGCGTTACTATTACCACCTTATTCCGTTAGACCCTCGTATTTGATACTCTGTATTAACACCCTAAGAAAAGGATAGGTTATGCGCTATGAAGTGATCGTTATCGGTGCAGGTATGGTTGGCACGTCAGTTGCGTGGCATTTACAAAAAAACAATTCACAAGTATTGATGCTAGACAAGAAGCTGCCAGGGTCAGAGACCTCATATGGTAATGCTGGATTGATTCAGCGCGAAGCCATTCATACCCATCCTTTTCCTCGTCAATTGACTGAGATGATCAGAGTATTACCGAACCAAGGTACTGATATTCGCTATCGCATCCCAGCGATTCTGCGTTACCATCAAGCGCTGCTACAGTACTGGAAATACTCTGTACCTGCGACTGTCAAGCAAATCGAATCAGAGTGGCAGACACTGATTGAGCATTGCACCAGTGAACATCAAACGATGATTGAAGCATCTGGTGCTGACGAGCTAATCACGCGTGACGGCTGGTTACAGCTGCATCGTTCTGAAGAGACGTTTAAAGAAGCGCAAGTAGCAGCCATTGATGCACGCAACCAAGGTGTTGAGCACAACGTATTAAATCTTGAAGCACTAAAAGCCATGGAGCCTAGTGCCAATTTCGAAGGTTTCGTTGGTGCGATTCATTGGAAAAACTCTTGGCAAGTATCGAACCCAAGCTCGCTAGTCAAAGCGTATGCAAAAAATTTCCAAGAGATGGGTGGCACGATCAAAGAGAGCGATGTAAAAGAAATCGCACAAGACGGCGAAGGCTGGAAAATCATCACTGATAATGACACTTACTATAGTGATAAGTTGGTCATTGCAGCGGGTCCATGGTCGAACGACTTGATCAGACCGCTAGGCTATAACCTGCCATTGTTCCCAATGCGTGGTTATCATCAGCATTTCAAAGTGACGGAAAAAAACACCATCAATCACAGTATGTTCGACATGGACAAAGGCTTTGTGATGGGTCCAATGCAGCAAGGTATCCGTATTACGACTGGTGCTGAGATGACCACCATGGATGCGCCAAAGAACTTTGGTCAATTAAAAACCGTTCTGAAGCTGGCTCGCAAAATCTTACCATTAGAAGACGCAGTAGAATCTGAAGCTTGGGCAGGATCACGTCCTTGTATGCCTGATATGAAGCCAGTTATTGGTCCTGCGGATAAGCATGACAAACTATGGTTCGCATTTGGTCATAGCCATCAGGGTTTCACCTTAGGGCCTATGACAGGGCGTCTGGTTGAAGAAATGATTCATGAAAAGCCATCATTAGTAAACCTTGCACCATTTAGTGCTCAGCGTTTTTCAAAATAAGCGCATATCTGCTAGATTTAGCACAGACTTAAATTAATAAACTGAAGGTATATAATATGATAAAGAAGCTACACAGCACTCAACGTATGAGCAAAACCGTAATTCATAACCAGACTATCTATTTATGTGGTCAGGTAGGTAATGCAGAAGACGATATCAAAGCACAAACCTTGACTTGCTTAGAAAAAATCCAAACCTTGCTAGAAGAAGTGGGTAGTGACAAATCAAAACTACTATCAGTAACGGTTTGGATCAAAGATATGGCAGATTTTGCTGCTATGAATGAAGTCTATGACAAATTTTTTGAAGGCATTCAACCACCAGCACGTGCTTGTGGCGAATCAGCATTGGCACGCCCTGAGCTATTGGTTGAGATGATTGCCATCGCTGCTGAATAATAATTTGTTCGTAGCACCTGTGTTAAATAAAAAGGCTATGATAGCGATATCATGGCCTTTTTATATGAGAGTTAGTATCCTTTCCACACGGCTTGGCGCTTCTCAATAAAAGCATCAATACCTTCGCTCACATCGTTCGCCATCATATTGCAGGTCATCACGTCACTGGCATAGTCATAAGCATCTTCGAGGCTCATATTCAGTTGCTTATAAAACATGTCTTTACCAGTTCTTACCGCTACCGAAGACTTGGCAGTGATCGCCGTTACTAAGGACTGCAAGACTTGCTCTAATTGTTCTGCTGGCGCTACTCGATTGATCAAGCCATATTTTAAGGCAGTATGCGCGTCGATAAACTCACCAGTAATCAGCATCTCAAACGCTTGCTTACGAGGTAAGTTACGGCTGACTGCAACAGCAGGTGTGGAGCAGAAAAGTCCAACGTTTATCCCAGAGGTGGCAAACTTTGCATCATCAGCGGCTATTGCCAAATCACAAGCTGCGACTAGCTGACACCCTGCAGCGGTGGCAATGCCTTGCACTTTTGCAATGACGACTTGCGGCATTTGATTAATGGTTAGCATCATATGACTACATTGCTGGAATAGGGCACGATGAAATGCTTCATCTGAGTGCGCGTGCATTTGCTTTAGATTATGACCAGCGCAGAATGCCTTGCCTGTCGCTTGAATAACCACAACTCTGACTGTAGCGTCTTGAGCGATGTGGTCTAGCTCTGTTTGCATGGCAGACAGTACTTCAACGGATAATGCATTAAATTGTTTTGGGCGATTCAGTGTGAGTGTGACCACGCCACTCTCTTTATTGTCTTCTCTAATAACAAGAAGATCATCTATATCTAGAGTAATGTCAGATTGTGTCATTTATCATCCTTGATAATGGGTAGTTGGGTTTGGTAAGTGATATATACAGCTATCTAAATAGTAGCATGGCTTATAGTCTATACAATAGTTTATTAATATAGAGTGCTCAAAAACAAAAATAGCGCACTCAGGTGATGAGTACGCTATTGGTTTGTCAGTCAGATTTAAGCTAAGACCATACTAAGCTGTATTTATCTTGAGATTAGTATGCGCCTTCGCTATAGATAAGCTCATAGCTGTGGCTATATATTTCAACGATGTTACCGAACGGGTCTTCCATATAAATCATGCGATATGGCTTTTCACCAGGGTAGTAGTAGCGTGGTTTTTCCATACGTTTTTTACCGCCTGCTGCAACCATACGCTCAGCCAACTCTTCAACATTTGGATCTTGAACGCAGAAGTGAAAGATACCAGTTTTCCAGTATTCAAAATTGTTTTCAGGGTTCTCTTGATTCTTAAATTCAAAAATCTCAACACCGATACGGTCGCCAGTCGAGAGGTGAGCGATACGGAAGCTTCCCCAACCTGAACCGAATACTTCAGTACACATCTCGCCAATAGGGCTGTCATCTTCGACAATCTCAGTAGGTTCCATGATGGTATACCAACCCATTACTTCAGTATAGAATTTCACGGCTGCATCTAGGTCAGGGACTGAAAGACCGATGTGCGAAAAGCTTCTTGGATAAACGTTGTTCATGGCTTGTGCTCCTGTTTGCTGTACTCTTGTTTAACGTGAGGCCAGTATACAAATGCACTGCCATTATGTAAAATTATCAAATATTATATAAATAAGTATGAAACGTAATGATAAATATTACATGGCTACGAACTTTCTGTACGCTTGCTGAAGTTGGGCACTTTACTCGTACGGCTGAACGCCTATATATGACGCAGTCCGGTGTGAGCCAGCACATAAGTAAGTTAGAGGAGCAACTAGAGATTGACTTGCTGATTCGACAAGGAAAGCAGTTCTCATTGACCAATGCAGGTGAGCAGCTTTATAAAGAAGCAGGCGAGATATTGCAGCGCTTATCAAATTTAGAACAGCGTATCGGTGAGGATCCACCTTATGAAGGATTGGTGCGACTGATGTCACCGGGTAGCGTGGGGCTTAAGCTGTATCCGCAGCTGTTGACACTACAGCAGCAGCATCCTAATCTAGTGATTGATTATCGCTTTGCACCCAATACTGATATCGAACGAGCACTGGCAAATCATGAGATTGATATTGGTTTTATGACGGATATCTCAGGGGATGAGACAGTTAGCTACAAACCCGTGGCGCAAGAATCACTGATACTAGTGACACCTGCGGCTACAGTAGAGCCAAGTTGGGAGCAGCTCATGGAGCTTGGATTTATTGATCATCCAGATGGTGCACATCATGCAGGTATGCTACTGACCGCCAATTACGAGCAATTCCAGCATATCAATGACTTTGAGAAAAAAGGCTTTTCCAATCAGATAGGTCTGATTTTAGAGCCCGTCAGTAGAGGAATAGGCTTCACCGTGCTACCTGCACACGCAGTGGCTGCTTATCCAAAGCCTGAGCTTATTCACAGTCACTATCTGCCCGTTGCCGTTAGCGAGACGCTATATCTTGCCATAAGACGACAGCGGGCACTCTCTAATAGAATACATACTGTCATTAATGAAGTAAAAAAATGGTTATAGAAATAGAGCAAGGTCAATATAGTATTGATGGATACATGCGCTGACTATAAATTATAAATCTGCATTATGCCATTGATTGACCTAATTTGATGGCCGCCGCAATATTGGCTGCTGTCGTTTCGATATTGTCATAAGCCTGACTCAGCACATTATCGAGAGTATCTATCTTTTGAATACTTGGCATAATGACATCGAACTGGCTGGTTTGCGCAGGTTTTAAACCGTCTACACTGCCGCAGATGGCGATGACAGGCGTATTATTGGCTTTAGCGATATGACTGATACCGCCTGCCACTTTACCCATGGCAGTCTGTACGTCTAGTTTGCCTTCGCCTGTGATGACCAGATCAGCCTCAGCGATATGCTCTGACAAATGAGCCACTTCGGCGACGGTGTTAAACCCTGATTTTAACTGCGCGTTAAAAAACGTCATCATCGCATAGCCAAGACCACCAGCGGCTCCTGCGCCTTCGATATTTTGACACTCATCATAGCCTTGCTGGTCGCACACAGCCGCAAAGTGACTCAGTGCCTTATCCAGTTCGTTGACTTGCTCTGGATAAGCGCCTTTTTGCGGCCCGAACACGGCACTCGCGCCCAATAGTCCGCATAATGGGTTGGTCACATCACAAGCGACTTCAAACACCGTATCGAGAATCCTTGCATTAAGATGACGATTATCAATCCTATGCAGCTGGGCAAGTGCGCCACCACCATGAGTGAGCAAGCTGTCATTGACATCATGAAATGTCATACCCAGTGACATGAGCATGCCAAGACCTGCGTCATTGGTTCCACTACCACCCAGACCGATGATAATACGCTTGGCGCCTTCATCTAAAGCATCCGCAATCAATTCACCGACACCATAACTACTGGTAGTAACAGGATTGCGTTCTGTCGCCTTTAACAAATGTAATCCGCAAGCTTGAGCAATCTCGATAACGGCAGTATTATCCGGTAATAGCAAATATTTAGCCGTGATCGGTCGCATTAAAGGATCATGTACTCTAACGTCTTTCCAACGACCGCCCAATACATAAGACAATACCGCAGAGGTGCCTTCACCGCCATCGGCCATTGGCAATAGCGTATAGTCAGCATCAGGAAATACCTGACTAAAACCAGATTGAATGGCGCGGCAAACATCCAGTGCTTCTAAGCTTTCTTTGAACGAGTCGGGGGCGATTAAAATCTTCATGAATGTCTCTCTGGGTATTTTTGAACGTCTTTCTGGATATTTCAGCGAATGTGTTAAATGAACACTGTTAAATGAATACTAAGGTCAACAGCCAGATAAACACAATACTGGTCACGCCTTGAATACCAGTTGCCATCGAGTGGGCTTTGTATGCCTGTGACACACTCATGCGGCTAAACTGACTGACAATCCAAAAGAAGCTGTCATTGGCATGTGAGATAGTCATAGCACCGGCACCAATGGCCATCACACAAAATACACGACCTAGCTCACTGTCTAGACCAATTTGATCCAATAACGGTGCAACCATTGCAGAGGTAGTGACTAGCGCTACGGTGGTTGAGCCTTGCGCCGTCTTTAGTGCAGCAGAGACGATGAATGGCATAAAGATACCAAGTCCTAATGCAGACAATGTCGTACCTAAATAGTCACCGATTGGTGTCACTTTTAGCATGGCACCAAATGCACCACCAGCACCAGTAATCAATAAGATAGGAGCGGCAACGACCAAACCTTGTGAGATGCTGTCACTGATCTGCTGTGTTTTTTGCTCGGTATTGATCAGTAAAAATGACAAGAACAAACCGATGAGCAAGGCCGTTAACGGATTACCAATAAATACCAAGATATCGGTTACCATACCACTACCAAACGGCGCGCTTGGGAAGTTAGCAACAGACGATAAGCAGATCAATACGATAGGAACGATAATAGGTAAAAACGCCATCGTTGCTGACGGCATATTGCTATAGTCGTCACGCATTTTCATGTTTTCAGGTAATGTTGCTGCTGGTGCATCCAGCGCATCTATATTATCAGGCGTCACATTCAGAAAACGATTAGACCACCACCAGCCCGCCAATACAGCAACGGCTGTCACGACCACACCGACCATAATGACCAAACCTAGATTGGATTCTAATCCTAGATTACCTGCCGCTGCAATCGGACCTGGTGTCGGTGGTACGAAAGTATGTGTTGCGTACAAGCCAGTGGCTAAGGCAATGCTCATCGCCACACTAGATACTTTTAAACGTTCAGCTAAGGTCTCTTTTAAAGAGTTTAAGATGATGTAGCCTGAGTCACAGAATACAGGTACTGACACGACTGCACCGACGATAGACATGGTCAGAGTAGGGAAGCGCGGCCCCAACACTTTGATAACGGTTTCTGCCATGACAATGGCTGCACCAGTTTTCTCAAGTATTAAGCCGATAATAGTACCGAATACAATCACTAGACCGATATAACCTAAGATACCACCAAAGCCATCAGAGATGGTCTTAGCGACAGTATTGAGCGGTACTTGGTAAAAGAGTGCAACCAAGAAAGCAGATAAAATCAACACTAAAAAAGGATGCCACTTTAATTTTGCAGTAGCGAAAATAATAAAAAGAATGGTCAGCACAAGCCAAAATACAATCATCACTGTCTCAATATGGTTTATATCTTAATGAATTATTCATGCGAACAGGCATCAATAACGATACGAAATTTTAAAGGGGCATATTTTATAGTAAATAGACGCGACTAGGAAATAAATTTAAGGAAGAGACGCTGTTATCGGCCATTTTCCAAGCGTATCTGAGGTTCTTTGTGAGACCGTTCTATATGCTGTATCGTTACTTCTATCATTCTTAAACCAAAAAAAACTGGTCATTTATAATGACCAGTTTTAACCGAGCTATGAGTACTAATATCTAAATTATTATTGTTATCAAGATAGTATTTTTAGTGAGGTCTATTTTTAAGCAATCTTATCAAAAAATGCTTTATTATCTCCGGCTATCAAAGTACCAAAACTAACATAGATGCCATGATCATCTAATGTGGCGTACCAATGGTCATCATTGCCACTGGTCAGCAGTTGAAAGTATTTGTCGTTGACGATTCTACCAACCGTATAAACTTCGCCTTCGGCATAGTATTCATTACCTTGGGTACAGATGAGCCTATCATCAGTATGGATATCATTATTTTCTTTCATATTCTTGCGCCCTAGCAGTCCATAAAATAGCAGTAGATTATCAATCCTGCTAATGAGAATAAAGATGATTATATAGGCAGTATCTTGTTGTCTGGTATAGCATTTTTAAGTGAGTTGTTGCATTTAGTTACTACAATATTGCTTGGACAACATCGCTATCCAAGCAATAGGTTTTTTGATAATCCTAAGCTGTTTGGTGATATATAAAATCCTAATTTAGCGTGATAGAGCTGTATGCGTTAATAATATGAATAGCTTATATATAACTCTAAACCAAAAACAGCACGCATAAAAAAACCAGCGACATTGAGTCACTGGTTTTTTTAGAACTGAACCTAACTATCGAGAAGATTATTCTTCAGAATAGTCTTCGCCAGCTTCTTCTTCGTCAGCTAAATCTTCGTTGCTATCTTCAGAAAGAATAGTCACTAAGATGCTAGCAGTAACGTCATGGTGTAGCTGAATATCAACATTGTATTCGCCAACTTGACGTAAAGTGCCTTCAGGAAGCTTGATTTCAGCACGGTCTACTTCTAGACCTGAGTTAGTCAATGCTTCAGCGATATCGCGAGTACCGATAGAGCCGAATAGCTTGCCTTCGTCACCTGATTTAGCGCGCATGATGACATTAACGTCAGTCAATGCATCAGCACGTTCTTGAGCAATAGCTACTTCTTTCGCTTCTTCAGCTTCAAGTTCAGCACGACGTGCTTCGAACTTTTCAATGTTAGCTTTAGTAGCAGGTAGTGCTTTACCCAAAGGGATAAGAAAGTTACGTCCGTAACCTGGTTTCACATCGACGGTTTCACCGAGTTTACCAAGGTTGACGATACGCTGTAACAAAATAATTTGCATGAGTCATTCCTAGTTAATTAACGGTTAACCCTGATGGTTATCAGTGTATGGAAGTAGCGATAAATAACGAGCTTGCTTGATAGCAGTAGCTAGTTGACGCTGATATTTAGTAGATGTACCGGTAATGCGGCTTGGTACGATTTTACCATTATCACTGATATACTGTTTTAGCAATTCAACATCTTTATAATCGATGTGAGTGATGCCTTCAGCAGTGAAACGGCAGAATTTGCGACGGCGATAGAAACGTGCCATGAGTATTCTCCTTTAATTAGTCTTCACTGTTGTCGTTGTCGTCATTATCGTTTTCACGACTGTCTGGACGACGAGTAGTTGCTTTGCGTGCGCGTTTTTCATCGGCATTCTTGGCTAACTGCGACTCTTCAGTGACAGCGTCGTCACGGCGCATAACTAGACTACGAATGATCGCGTCGTTATAACGGAATAATTCTTCAAGTTCAGCTAAAGTTTCACCGTCAGTTTCAATGTTGAAAAGAACGTAATGAGCTTTGTGAATCTTGTTGATTGGATATGCCAATTGACGGCGGCCCCAATCTTCTAAACGATGGATAACACCGTTATTGTCTTGAACTAACTTGATATAGCGCTCAACCATGCCGACCACTTGGTCGCTTTGGTCTGGGTGTACAAGTAACACCAGTTCGTAATGTCGCATTATGACTCCTTACGGATTAGTAGCTATTAACCCTATGTTAATAGCAAGGAGATTTATAAGGTAAGCCCAAATCCTATCAAAAATAATGAGGAATAAGCTTAGTTTATAAAGCGCCGTATTATAACAGTACTTAACAATTAACACAAAGGTTAATCTCTACGGTACTGTCAATAAAATATAAAAAGAAAATACATAGGCTTTGCTCAATAAAAAAGCCGCGATAGTACGCAGCTTTTTTATAAGTATAACGAGCTATATGATTGATAACCGACACTACAGTTATTCAGACTTTGATTTTTTTACCAGTTGACTGCTGTCTGCTTTTACCACTAGGGTTTTGGCAAGTTTGTCATGCCAGCCAATGTTTTCAGGACTTTTCGATGCCATGTAATAGTGAATGGCAATAATCACAAAACCTAAAAAGCTGGTAAATGAAAATAGCAGGTTATAGATAATAAATAACAGTAGCGTACGCGTGCCAATCAGCTTAATAAACGAAGGCAGACGGTGCGTGGTTTGATCGACGACCCGAATACCAGTGATGACTTTACCTAGTGATTGACCACGCATGGTGATAAATACCAGCTGCAGTGCAAATAGACCAAAAACCATTACCTGTGACATCATCAATGTGCTACTAGGAAGGCTTTCCATGAGTGTCATTGAGTACTGGTAAGCGGCGTCCATATCTTGAATGTTTTGGAATTTACTATAATCCACATCCATTTTGGTCAATGCCATTACTAATGGCAGTATGGCCAATATGTACAATAGACCATTAAGCGCGGTTGCCAATATGCGTGACATGATAGGCGCAAGTACCACATTGCCGACGACTTTGTCTGCAGCAATTTTCTTGGCAGTAGTTTTGCTCAACGATACATTGTTATGCGGCGTTTGATGACGATTGGTCGTCATATCGGCTTTCACGTTTTTAGGACGTTCAGGCTTGCCATACAGTCTATCTAACGATACAGACTTATCATCTTTTGCTTTGTTTGTATCTTCAGGGAAGACGGTCACATTATTAATGATAGAGTCATTTACTTCAGGCGTGTTAGCACTGGTCGGTCTATAAACCGTTTGATTATTGGTTAAGTCACCGACGCGTTGCCACTGACCCAAACCATCATGCCACATCAAATCATCCAGAAACACTTCACCAGATGCCAGCATGATATTGAGCTGAGCCAAATCATATGGGCCAGCTTGTACGTTATTTCGAGCAAGGAAAATCTGCATAATTGCCTGCATAGTTAGTCATGTCTTGATACATTATATTAGGGTCTATTTGAAAAAATCAAATAGACCCTAATAGTGGTATCTTTAGTGACTGTGTGAATGACCGTTAGAACTCAATCTAATGGTTTACTTTGCTTCTTCACCAGCTAAGAAGAACCAAGTATCTAGTACAGAATCAGGGTTTAATGAAACTGAGCTGATACCTTGTTCCATGAGCCAGAACGCTAGATCTGGATGGTCTGATGGACCTTGACCACAGATACCGACATATTTGTTTTGCTTACGGCAAGCATCGATAGCCATAGATAACAGCTTCTTAACCGCAGGATCACGCTCATCAAATAGGTGAGAGACGATACCTGAATCACGATCTAGACCAAGCGTCAACTGAGTCAAATCGTTAGAGCCGATTGAGAAACCATCGAAGTATTCTAGGAATTCTTCTGCCAATAGGGCATTGGTTGGTAGTTCACACATCATGATGATGCGCAGACCGTTTTCACCACGTTTCAGACCATTTTTCTCAAGTAGCTCGATGACCTGTGCTGCTTCACCAACGGTACGTACGAAAGGAATCATAATCTCGACGTTGGTCAATCCCATCTCGTCACGTACGCGCTTCAGTGCTTTACACTCAAGCTCAAAGCAATCACGGAAGTTGTCAGACACATAACGACTTGCACCGCGGAAACCAAGCATTGGGTTTTCTTCTGATGGCTCGTATAACTTACCACCTAACAAGTTTGCGTATTCGTTAGATTTAAAATCTGACATACGAACGATGACTGGCTGATCCATAAAGGCAACGGCTAGGGTTGAGATACCTTCAACCAATTTATCAACATAGAAGTCAACAGGTGAGGCATAACCAGCGATACGCTCTTGGATAGCTTGTGCAATTTCACGTGGCAAGCTGTTCATGTTTAGCAAGGCTTTTGGATGCACACCAATCATACGGTTGATGATGAATTCTAGACGCGCAAGACCAATACCTTCGTTTGGCATTTGCGTGAATGAGAATGCACGATCTGGGTTACCGACGTTCATCATGACTTTGAATGCAAGATCTGGCATAGACTCAACAGAGTTGGTCTGTACTTCAAAGTCGATTTGGCTCTCATAAATGAAACCAGTATCACCTTCTGCACAAGAAGCGGTCACGTCTTGACCATCAACCAATAGCTCTGTTGCATTACCACAACCAACGATGGCTGGTACGCCTAGCTCACGCGCGATGATAGCTGCGTGACAGGTACGGCCACCACGGTTAGTGATGATAGCAGAAGCACGCTTCATGACTGGTTCCCAATCCGGATCAGTCATATCTGATACGAGTACGTCGCCTTCTTGTACTTTGTCCATCTCGTTTAGATTGCTAACGATACGTACTTTGCCTGAACCGATACGTTGACCGATTGAACGACCTTCACACAATACTTTTGCGTTGGTGGTGTCGATGATATAACGCTCCATGACATTGCTGTCTTGGCGACTCTTAACCGTTTCTGGACGTGCTTGAACGATAAAGATTTCGTTAGTATCACCGTCTTTAGCCCATTCGATATCCATCGCTTGGCCATAATGCTTTTCGATCGTTACGGCTTGCTTAGCAAGTGAGGTTAGCTCTTCAGTAGATAACGAGAACTGCATACGATCTTGTTTTTCAACATCGACAGTTTTGACTGATTTGGCAGTGCTGCCTTCATCGCCATAAACCATTTTCTTATGCTTGCTGCCTAGGTTACGGCGGATAACTGACGGTTTACCGTTGGCTAGCAATTGTTTTGAGATATAGAATTCATCTGGGTTAACCGCACCCTGTACGACCATTTCGCCTAGGCCGTAGCTTGATGTGATAAATACCACTTGATCAAAACCACTTTCGGTATCAAGTGTGAACATCACACCAGCTGCGCCAGTTTCTGAACGTACCATACGCTGTACGGCAGCAGACAATGCAACGCCTTCGTGCTCAAACCCTTTATGGACACGATAAGAGATAGCACGGTCATTATATAGTGACGCAAATACTTCTTTAATCGCAATCAGAACGTTATCAATACCGCGAATGTTTAGGAATGTCTCTTGCTGACCAGCAAACGAGGCATCTGGCAAATCTTCGGCAGTCGCAGAAGAACGTACGGCAACAGCGATGTCTTCGCCGCCACTCATGACTTCAAATGACTGACGCACTTCTTGCTCAAGATCTTTTGGCAGCTCTTGCTCAATAATCCAAGTACGAATCTTTTTACCTGTTTCTGCAAGTTTTTTGACATCGTCAACATCTAGCGTTTTTAGTTCGCTGTTGATCTTGTCAAGCAAGCCAGTTTCGTTCAAAAAACGGTTAAATGCATTTGAAGTGGTGGCAAAGCCGCCTGGAACACTAACACCCAAATCAGACAAATGGCTGATCATTTCACCTAATGAGGCGTTCTTACCGCCGACCATCTCAATGTCGTCTTTTCCTAGCTGATCAAGATTGATTACAAGTGCTGTAGATTGCGCTGCCATGATAACTCCAGAAAATAAGGTTATTTAGTAAGGATTATAACGGTGGATTATACCGCCATATTTAGAGAATTTCGAGGGGTTTGACCAAAAAACTTGTTAAAAATATACAAATTACGGGATTCGCTACATAATTTATAGCAGCTGTCTTAACATTTGGTTGTCTGAGTATGAGCAAAATACCAGTAATAGTAATAATTAGATAAGCAACTGACTAGGTATTGATGCAGAATTTAGCTGTTTATTAGACCATAATGTTAAGCAATAAATAGTCGTAAAACTGGTAGAGCATTTTTGGTACACCATCAGCATTGGGACTAGTATTGACACTTTTATCTGTCTTTCTGTCTTATCGTTATTTAGCTTATATAGTCAGTCAATCATTTGGTAAAGAACAAATAAAATAAGGTAACGAAACTAAAATCTGTGTTGGTTCTCACGTGTACACGGGTAACATTGATTTCTATTAGGGTGCTAATATGCGTATAATGTAGCGCATGGCTAGGCAGTATAAATGACTATACCTGTAGTATGTGAAAGCGTGCTAATTCCGAATATGCCAACCCTAAAATAAGACAGATTAATACTCAGTCAGAAATATTCCAGTGAAATGAAGATTATTATTGAGTTTTCAACCGAGGTGTCAACGTTATGTACTCAAGCAATCCGTCTGAACAAGTCAAGTCCACTATCCAAAATCGTCATGCACTGAATTTGGACAGCTCTCAAACGGTTAGAACAGCCTTTTTTATCTCAGATGGGACAGCCATTACGGCTGAGACACTTGGCCGTGCCATTTTGAGTCAGTTTGCTTCAATACCCTTTGAGACACGCGTATTGCCTTATGTAGACAGTATTGAGCGTGCAGAAGACGCCGTTGAGCAAATCAATATGGCCTATCAAAGGGACGGATTTTTGCCCTTAGTATTTGATACGATTGTTAACCCTGATATCCGTGAAAAAATTAATGCGGCACAAAGCTGTAATTTGGATATGTATGAAGGTTTGATTGGCCGCGTCGCAGAAGAGACAGGTGTAGAGCCAGATGGACATTCAGGCCATGCCCACGACAATGTCGATTCTGAGACCTATAAAGAGCGTATCGATGCGGTTCATTTCGCTTTGGACAATGATGATGGTGCGCGTACGCGTCATTATAATGCTGCAGATATTATTTTGGTTGGGGTATCACGCTCTGGCAAAACGCCAACATCACTATATTTAGCATTACAGTTCGGTATTCGAGCGGCCAACTATCCTTTGACCGAAGATGATCTGTATGACAACCAGCTACCAAAAGCCTTGCGTGAGCACAAAGACAAACTGTTTGGCTTACTGATCGATACCGATCGCTTAGTAAAAATCCGTCAAGAGCGCCGTGCAGGCAGCCGTTACTCTAGCTATCAGCAATGCCAACAAGAGCAGCGCGCGATACAGGGCATCTATATTACGCACGGTATTCCAAGCTTGGATGTGTCTGAGATGTCTGTTGAAGAGATCGCCACACGTATCTTACAGAAAACCGGTCTCAAGCGCCGTATTGGTTAATTGAGTATCAATAAAAACAGTAACGAAGACATGCTACTTAACACAACATCATTATGCAGAGAATCTTATGATTTCATTTTATCAATCTAGCAAGGCACCGTTATTATTGGCAGGCTTGTTGAGTGCGACCGCTTTATTGAGTGCTTGTCAAACGTCACCATTTGCAAAGGATCCAGTACCTGAGCCGCGTTATATACCAAGTGTGGTGTTGGGAGAGGCGCAGACGTTGACCATCATGCCAAACCGTGTAGCGTGCGAATCCGCATTACCGATGCAGTGCCTGCTTGCCAAATCGAGAGATGGCAGCGTGTTCCAAATCCCTTATGACTGGATTGATGACTTTGCCCCCAGCCTTGGTACAGAATATGTGATCAGCGCCCGCCCACAAATCGATGAAGGACAGCAAAGCGCTACTGGCCATTGGACATTGCAAAACATACTGTCACAACGTATGGTGGGCACGATTTAGTATAGTGAGTCTGATTCATATCTACATAGATTCATTTATTTGTCTCAATATCTATCTAATAAATACAAAGAGGGCATCATGGTAAGTAAAAGTGCAAGCGACGCGACCAATGATACGGGTAAAGACGTTCATACCGAAGTATCCAATAAAGAAAACGGCCGCACGCCCAACCCTGAGCATACCGAAGGCAAAGATAAAAAACAAAGAATTGAACAAACTCATGAGCAAGTCACCGATGATGTCATGCACCATCCTGACCTTATCAATCCGCTCGATGATACCCGTATTGATATCAAATCTGGTTTTGCCAAAGACTCTCGTCGTCTAAAAAGCGATGATCATAAGTATGAGTATGATGTAGTGATATTGGGAGCAGGGCCTGCTGGTGAAGCGGCTGCTATGAAACTCACCAAGTCTGGCAAGCGAGTCGTCGTCGTTGATCCGCGTGATCAGGTGGGCGGCAACTCGACTCACGTAGGAACCATTCCTAGTAAAGCACTGCGCCAGTCGGTCTTTAACTTGATTAACTTTCGCCGTGATCCAATGTTCACCAAAGCGATGGAATATAAACAAGTGCCGCTCAATAGAGTGCTTGCCAATGCGCGTCAAGTGATACGTCGTCAAGTCAATACGCACACGGGGTTTTATGAGCGTAACCGTATTGAAGTGATCCAAGGTTGGGGCAGCTTTGTCGATAAACACACCCTGCGTATTGAAACCGATGACAATGTGTTTGAGACCATCACCTTTAACAAAGCCATCGTAACGGTGGGTAGTCGTCCGTATCGTCCTGACATTTTAGACTTTAACCATCCACGCGTTTTTGATTCTGATAAAATTCTACAAATGGATTATATCGTTAAAAAAATCATCATTTATGGTGCTGGCGTGATTGGCTGTGAGTATGCTTCTATCTTTACGGGTCTTGGTTATAAGGTTGATTTAATTAACAACCAAGATCAGCTGCTCAACTATCTTGATAGTGAGATTAGTGATGCGATTGCACACGATTTTAGACAATTTGGTGTGCTTATTCGCAGTAATGAAGAGATCGATCATCTTGAAACCCATGATGACTGTGTCATTCTGCATCTCAAAAGTGGTAAAAAAATCAAATCAGATGCAATTCTGTGGTCAAACGGACGCTCAGGTAATACCGAAGGTCTAAACCTAGAAGCTATTGGCCTAAAGGCGAACAGCCGTGGTCAGCTAAAAGTTGATGACACTTATCGTACGGACGTCGATAACATCTATGCAGCAGGGGATGTGATCGGTTGGCCATCATTAGCATCAGCGGCTTATGACCAAGGACGCTGTGCAGCTGCCTTTATGGTTGGCGATAGCGATGCTGAACCCGTATCTAGCGTACCAACTGGTATCTATACGATTCCTGAAATCTCATGTATCGGCAAAACCGAGCAAGAGCTGACGGACGAAAAAGTCCCTTATGAAGTCGGGCAAGCATTCTTTAAGCATCTGGCACGCGCACAAATCATTGGTGAGCGTACGGGCGTACTCAAAATCCTATTCCATCGTGAGACGCTAGAGATTCTAGGGATTCACTGCTATGGTAATCACGCCTCAGAGATTATCCATATTGGACAGGCGGTCATGAAGTGTAACAACACGCTTGAGTATTTCGTCAATACGACCTTTAACTATCCAACGATGGCAGAAGCCTATCGTGTGGCGGCATTGAACGGTTTGAACCGAGTGTTTTAAACCGTAAAGATGATTGAATGTTTAGACTGATACGACCATATCAATAAAAAAGCGCCTGCTATTATTAGCAGGTGCTTTTTTGTGAGGTTACTAAGCGGATTTTTTTTGAGCGCTGTGAACTGCTCTTTTTTGCGGTATCCGCTCGCGTAAAAACAATAGGAGAATAAAGTAAAATAGCCATAAACCAGCGAGTGCATAAAACCCAATGGCGACTTGAGAAATACTGGCGCCCATTTGATTGAGCTGTACCGAGGTGTTGATCGCAGGCGTGGTTGGAAAGATCCAGCGGACCACTTGCAGCACTTGAGGCAATTGCTCAGCTGGCCACGGGTAGCCACTCAAGAAAAATATCGGCAGTGAGACAAATATTAAGATCTGCATGCTGCGCTCACGCTGCCTGAACCATAGCCCAAGCACACAGCCAAGGGTGGCCACCGTCGGACAAAAGAGTGCTAAAAACAGCAGTGTACCGAGCATATTTTGCCCGCGTGGATAATGGTGTAGCTCAAATGCCCAGCCATAATAAAAGCAACCAACGATAAAGCTCAACGAGCTCAGCGCTCCGATACGTCCGAGCCAACCACGTATACTCGCAGCATGACGGCGCTGCTCATACCATGTGCCAATCAGCATGGCTGTTGCCATCAAAAGCGTCTGTTGTAAAATAATAACCGAGACCGCTGGCACCACATAGGCGCCATAACCTTCGGTTTGATTATATAGCGGCATAATCCGTAATGGCACAGACTGAGTGTTCTGTGCTGCAGTGGATGCATAAGTCCCCTTAGCGATACTTTTCTTGACTTTAATGCCTGCCGAAACGGTGCCAACTGCTTTAGAGAATCCCAATTGTAGGTTCTTGTTCAAAATAAAGTAGCCGCCGTTGCCAAGCACGCTGACATGCGCCTGTTCTCCTGACAGTACTTGCTGCTCTAAGCCCGCCGGGATAACCATATAGCCTGCGATTTGATCGGACCATATGGCTTCTTTGGCTGCTTGCTCGTTAATCAGCTGCTTAGTATCTAGATAGGGACTGGCGCTTGCATACCGAATGATAGTGCGTGATAGGTTACTGCTGTCTTGGTCAATGATGCCAACTGGCACATGGTTAACTATTTCACTCGAGTAAGGCCAAGGGTAAAAAAAACCGTAAATAATAGGGGCGATAATCAACATCAAGAGTACGCCTTTGTCCCCAAAGACATCTTTAAACGTTTGGATAAAGCTTGTCCAAAACGATTGTGATGCTGGCGGAATGGCCGACTTGGTTGTTCGATGCTGAGTGTTTGATGGTTCAGACATTAGCGTGCCCCCCAGCGTTCAGGATGTGTCAATGCGCGTTTGGTCAATAATGTGGCAAGCAGTAGAGCCGTTATGGTGGCAAACCCTAGTCCATAGACGATGGGTAAGGATACGGCAATAGGCGCTTGCATCTGCAACTGTGCAATGTGAAGCTTAAGGTAATGCGTTAGTGGCAGGGCGTTTGACCAGTATTGTGCGCTGTCACTGATCGCAATATAAGGAAAAGTCACGCCAGCAAAGGCATAAGAAGGCGCTGAAATAAAACCGGTGGTCGATAGACCCATACGCAATGAAAAAGAGTTCAGAGTAAAAATAGCACCCAGCCAGAACGACAAGGTTATTAGACATAACAGGCCGATATAGACTGCGATGAGCGACGTAACGCTCGTGGTTTGATTCGGGTTTGCAAGCCATAATATCAACGCTGACCACAAGCTGTAAGCCAATATGGGCCAACAGTATTTTCCCAATAAACCAAATAGTAGCACCGAGATGCTGACAGAATCAGGCGCTGCGGAGCGTGCTGATAAGGCAGTAAGGTCTCCGCCACCTTGCTTGGTTTTCAGCACTGATGTTGTCCTAGACGAGGTCAAGTCAGGAGTGGCTGTATCGATAAACCGATACCAGCGACCAATATTCTTATCACGTAGCTCGCGACCGATGGTGGTCGCTCCCACGACCATTGCCAATATATGTAGCAGGGCAGGTATCACGGTGGATGCTAGAAACTGCTGATAATTGGTGGCCGCATTGAATAGACTGATACGTTGAATACTGATGGGTGCGTAAGCAGTCATGGCTTGTGATGGGGCAACCCCTTGCTTGACCAATCGTTTTATCTCAACCCCTGCCGATATTGTGCTGGCGACCGCTTGGACACCCGCTTGAATAATGCCAGAGTGCGTACCGTATTGCGCGTTTACTTGCAATATTAAGGGGGCAGGCCTATTGGATAAAATATTACGCGAAAAATCCTCAGGAATAATCACAACTGCATAAATATCACGTTGCAAGATGGCCGCCTCTGCTTCCGCTTGCGAATAGTAAAGCTGTCTAACTGTCAGCGTAGGGCTGGCTTCGAGATAGCGTACAGCCGTATTGGCCACCGTGCTGTTGTCCTGATCAATGACCCCAATAGGCAGATCAGTAATCTGAGTCTGTGAAAATATCCACCAAACCAGAAGCACCGTTGCCAGTGGTATCCATACCACCATGCTAAAGTCCCAATGATTTTTGGTCAGAAAGCGCCGCTCGTAGGCTGCACTGCGTACAAAAGCTTGACCCAATTGACCTAAATGCATGGCTTACTCTTGGTTTTGATTGATAGGCGTGGCATTGATGCGTACCACCACACTCATTCCTGAGCGAATACGGGCATCAGGCGTGGTCGGTCGAGCTTTTACCTCAAACGTACGTACATCAAAACCATCGTCGTTATTGGTTGGGCGCCAAGTAGCAAAGTCAGATAAGGTTGAGGTTGCATAGACAGTGAACGGTTTGCTATAAGGCTTGTCTGCTGACGATAATGCAGGGATTGTGCCCGTAAACGTTTGACCAATCGCGAACTGATTCAGATAAGACTCAGTGACGTTGAGCACCACCCATTGGTCATTGGTATCTACTAACGTTAAAAGCGGCACCCCTTGACCGATGACTTCTCCAGCGCTGACAATGACATTATCAACAACACCAGCGATAGGGCTTTTCAGATTGGCCTCTTTTTTAGCAGCCATTGCTTCATCTAGCTGGGCATCCACTTGCGCCACTTGTGCGGTGGCAGCTGACTTGTCTTCACTGCGTGCGCCTTCCAATGCCAAATCATACTGTAAGCGTGCCGCTTCTGTTTGATCTTGCGTAGCCAAGTATTGGGCATAAGCTTCATCACGCTTTTGCCGAGCCATCAAGCCTTCTTCATACAGGCGATTGACGCGTTGATAAGTGTTTTCTGCCAAGTCGGATGCGGCCTTATTGGCTTGCCAAGCGGCTTTCGCTTGCGCGATTTCCTGCGGGCGAGCCCCGTTTTCTGCTTTGTCCAATTGACTTTGCGCTATTTGCTTGCCAGCCTGTGCTTGATTGATCTTAGCGTTGATTTCAGGCGAGTCCATCTCAATCAATTGTTGACCTGCCGTTACGGTATCACCTTCTGTCACCATGATCTGAGCAATACGTCCGGGCACTTTTGCTGCGATTGATGTTTGCTGCATTTGCATCTGCCCTTGAAGCGTAATGACTTCTGGCTCGTTGTGCTGACTGCTTTTATACAGGCCATACGCAATTGCACCAAGGACCATCAATATAAACAGGGCAAGTAACGCCTTTTTTATACGGGCAGACTTATCAGCTTTAGAATCGCCGCGATTATAAGTAGGCGTAGGTTGCTCTGGTTCAGCAGCAGACACGTCCTCTACAGGATCGACTGAAGCCTGACCTTCCCGAGAGGACACTGACTCGGTTGAATCAGCAGGTTTTTTTGAGTCTTCTGATTCATGTGGAAATTCAGTCATGACAGTGATATTCCTAAAGCAGCAAAGTTGAGAATAAGGGGTTGGTGACTAGGTAGGGCGTGTCTTCAATTCACTCGATAGTCATCTCAATGAGCTAAAAATGGCTAAATCTTGCCAAACATCGTCAAATAGCTGGTTAATATCCCGATATTATCTGCGCTATTTTCCTTGTTTGACGGCAATTTATCTCATTTTTATAACCATTTTTGAATTGAAGACACGCCCTAGTACACTCGAACAGCATAAGGTTTAGTGTTTTCTAGGGCTTCAGAATTCAAAATCGCCCCAAAAGCGACGATAAATGCTGAATAGTATAGCCACAGCATAATGACAACCGCTGCTGAAAGCGCACCAAACTCAGCACTATAATTATTAAAGTTCTGTACATAAAACGAAAATAGTATGGACAAGACAATCCAAAAAACAGTCGCCAGAGCAGCACCTGGTGCCAGTTGTTTTAGTGCCACGCCGTCACGGTTTGGCGCTAGGCGATAGAGGCTCAAAAAGCTGAAAAATATGATAGCAGCCAATATGGGCCATCTGCTCCACAGCGCAATGCTCTTGGCTATTTGGGGGAAGGGAAAGTAGGCTGCCCCCAGAGGAATGATGGCGATAGAGGAGACCGCTATAATCAATACTACCACTGCCCCAAAGGTCAAACTCACTGCTCGAATAGTACCTTGTATAAAGCTGCGCTCTTGAGTGATATGAAAAGCAAGATTGATAAGGATAATCAACGATTTGATACCTTTTGAGCCCGCATAAAGAGCAAGGAAAGTCGATAAAATCAGACTAAAAGTAAGCGCAGATGCGGTACTAGAGACCAAGTCAGTTAGGCGTGAATTGAGAACGTCATAGACAGTATCAGGTATGAATGGCTGCAAAATAGCAATCTGTTCTTGCATTTCAGCGGGTGAAAACGCGAGACCATAAATCAGCACAAACACTGCCATCACTGGAAAAATGGATAAAAAACCAAAAAAACCGACGCTTGCGCAATGTGCCCAAACGTTAGAATTGTTTGCGATACGCCATGTCTCTAGCAAAGTCTTTAGCCAACTGCCTATTAATTTAGGGATCACTTTAGGCATTAGCTTAGGGGTCAGTTTTTTCATAAAACAGGTATTCACAATAGGGTAGATAAGAGTAATGATGTTTATATTAAATCATTGTTCAGTGTATAAAGTTGGCAGTTGAATGTCAGCGGCATTGAGGTACGCATTAAAAGCGAGCGGCGTCCCGCAGCTTTGCATCAGGGCGGCCAATGACTGTACGTAACTATTAGCTGCTTGAGCTTGTTCAGTCCGTGCTTTAAGCGATTGCGTTTGGGCTTGTACCACATCGACCGTGGTATTTATCCCTTCTTGTAGTCCTAAGCGGCGCAAGCGTAGCACTTCTGCTGCCAAATCAACATTGCTTTGTAATGCTTGATAACGTGACTGGGCATTATTGACATCGTGCCAGTTTTTTTCTACCAGCAGTAGCAGGTTGTCACTGACTTCTATCTCAGACAGATCGGCTTGGCGTATCTGAGCATTGCTTGACGCCAATGATGCGGTTTTGTCGAGCCCGCCCCACAGTTTCCAACTGGCAGAAATACCAGCGACCCAGCTCGGGTCTTTTTCAAGCTGACCATAACCATATAGCAATACCGTCGGCTTATAACCCGTATCTGATAGCGCGTGCAGTTGCTGTGCTTGAGCGCGTTTGGCGGCGACCTTCTGTAGACCTGGATGATTATTGAGTGCCAAGTCTTGAAAGTAGCTGACATCTGGTAGAGGGCGACTAGAGACAAACAAAGGCGTGGTCGGTTTAATACGGTAGTCGGTACGTAGCAGTCGTTGTAGCGCAATCATGGCTAGACGCGCGTCATTATTGGCATTGACCGATTCGCTTTTGGCATCAGCAAGCGCAGACTGCGCCTCCAATCTATCGACACGTGAGATAAAACCTTCTTCAAACAAACGCTCTGCCATATGGTCAGTCTGTTGTAATGTGTCATAAGCATCTTCGCGCAGATAAGCGGCAATAATGGCCAATTGTGCCTTAAAGTAGCGCTCTATTAACGTATTATAAAGCGTGTTTGTATCGAGTATGCTATCGGCCACTGCTTCTTGGGTACGTGCATCTGAGGCACCAGTTAAGGCTTCTGCTCGCCCAGCAGTATAAATGGGCCACGCCACGCCAATACCGGCACCTGTCGTTGACCCTGAACGTTTGATGTTATAAGAATCAGGTATCCGCTCACCGACCAGCTCACCAAAATTTGGTAAGTCTGGAATAGCAGGGGTAATACTGTCGACGGTATTATTGACCCCATTAACAACCCCATTTCTAAGAGAAGATAAGTCTATATCTTCGTCTAAATGGTAGGCGCTGGCTGATACACGAGCGAATACGAGCGGGTTATCGATGGTTCTGAGCGCGTCCGTTTGATATTCGCTGGCAGCGATGGCTGCTTGATTGGCTGCCATTTTGGGTGAGACTTGGACTAAAATCTTTTGCGCTTGTTCTAAGCTTAAAAAGCTCGAAACCTCTAATGGATAGCTATTATCGACGGCTTTATGGGTGATAGGGTCGATTAGAGTGTCTAAGGTTTGTTTTTTGGTCGTCTCGTAGCCATTGGGTGCTTGATGATTGGATGGCACCATTGCGTCATTATTGACTTGATTGTCCACATCCACGATTTGTGTGACAGCCATTGATGTCACTTTATCCTGCAACCCAGGGTGGTCTGCCTCAGTATTGGCATAAGTCGCTACAGGTACACTGATAAGCGCAGCGGTCATCATAGCAGTAGGCAGCACGGATAAAGTGAATTTCATAAGTCGTATAAGCCGTTAATTAGAATATCAGGTATGATGAAATAATGTTTAACATCAATCAATGTCACTGCTCACAATATCGAAATTTTTGCTATTACAAGCTGTTTAATAATTATAGGTCATTTCATAATCGCTAACTGACAGGTTTCATTGTCATTTACGCGCTAAGAGCAGTTCATGGATAATAAGGCGTACACTGTAGAGCCACAATGGTGACGGGTCAATGCTTAGTATTCTCACGTTTTCTATTGTGTCTTTAGCCACGCTATGATAGAGATTCGGTCATTTTTATAAATACTTGTTTATAAGTAATATGATAGTCACTATTTATCATGCCTTAAGATATTGGTTATCATGTCTTATGGGATTAGATAAAGCTGTTTTACTCAAATATTTTTATCGAAAATTGCGGTACTTTGTCCATCAATCACTATTCATAAGCAAATAATAAATCATCACTGGTTTGTCATCAAATAGAATAAACAATTTTAGTAAAGGATGCGTGTCATGGCAGGATATATTTTGGCGTTGGACCAAGGAACCACATCGAGTCGAGCAATACTATATGACGACCATGCGCGTCCTATCAAAATGGTGCAGCAGCCAACGACGCTGCAAACCCCAAGCGCTGGGTTTGTGGAGCAAGACGCGCAGCAGATATGGCAAACACAGATCAGCTGTGCTCAGGATGTGATCAATCAGGCAGGCTTGCTCGCTACTGATGTCAGTAGTATTGCAATTACCAATCAGCGCGAATCTATCGTGATGTGGGATAGGAACACCGGTAAGCCATTGGCACCAGCCATTATTTGGCAGGATAGGCGAACGGCCAGCTATTGTAAAACAATGGCCAATCAACACGTCGAAGGGAATGGTAAAGATTTCAGCGAACATCCTCGTAACAGCGCGAGCGTAGAGGATCATCAAACCAATATGGCACAAGACGTTCAGCGCATCACAGGGTTACGGTTAGATCCCTATTTTAGTGCCAGCAAGATTGCGTGGTTGCTCGAAAATGATCCCACGCTTAGAGTGCGTGCCAGTAAAGGTGAGATAGCAGTTGGCACCATTGATAGCTGGCTGATATATAAGCTCACGGGCGGGGAACACGTCATCGATGTGACCAATGCCTCTCGTACGCTGCTTTTTGACATTCATAAGCTGGCATGGTCAGAGTCGCTATGTGACCGCTTTGCTATACCCATGAATATACTGCCCAAAGTACTACCGTCTGACGGAGATTTTGGTAAAACCAAAAAAGGCTTGTTTGCAAAACAAATACCCATTCAGGCCGTACTCGGCGATCAGCAAGCAGCACTGTTTGGACAGGGTTGTCTAAAAGCTGGCATGGCCAAAAACACCTACGGTACAGGCTGTTTTATGCTCATGAATATCGGTCAGCAGCCAAAACTGAGTGAGCATAAGCTGCTAACCACCATTGCATGGCAACGGAAAACATCGCCAACGCGTCCAGACAATTTATCGTTTGATCAAATCGTGCAGTCAGGCAAACGAATGCTGCAACCACCCAAAAAAGAAGTGACTTATGCCTTAGAAGGCAGTGTGTTTATGGCAGGTGCTATCGTCCAATGGCTGCGGGATAATCTAGGCATGATTCAACAAAGCAGTGAGGTCGAGGACTTAGCACGGCAAGTGGACAGTAGTGAAGATGTGGTGCTGCTCCCTGCGTTTACGGGACTTGGCGCACCTTATTGGCGCTCTGATATTAGTGCTAGTATCACGGGAATGAGCCGCGGCACTACTAAAGCCCATATTGCCCGTGCCGCGTTGGAAGCAGTGGCCTATCAGACATATGATGTGCTCATTGCCATGCAAAAGGACAGCCCTCATCCTTTGACGGAACTCAGAGTAGATGGTGGCGCTGCAAATAATGATTTGCTTATGCAGTTTCAAGCGGATTTATTGGACGTTCCTGTGCTGCGTCCAAAAGACACAGAAATCACTGCTAAGGGTGCAGCATTGCTCGCTGGTTTAAAAACGGGACTGTACGATGACTCAACAATGCAGTCCTCATGGCAAGTAGATCGTATTTTTGAGCCAAGTATGTCGGCCGATGTCCGTGAGCAGCATCTTGATAAATGGCAACGTGCTATCGCAAGATCTTTGATGCCCATCTAGAAACAGTATATGTATTCACTGTTATGTCTAGAGAAATAACGCTGTACACCAATGGTTACCCAATGTATAACACCCTTATACAAGTAACGAATAAAGATACAGGCTGTAACGCAAAATAATCGCAATATGGACAGAGTTTACATTAGTAGACTATCTGTATCTGCTCATAAATTCTTATACTCTATTTGGATTCAACGATATAAATTTTTAGTTATAAAATAATTCAATAAATAATAAATAATAAATAATTAAGGATAATACTATGAACAACGACGGCCGCATTACAGATCCTAATAATCGTGTAGTTGATGAAGATTATCTTGAAGTAGGTGATAGAGAGCGAATCATTGACGATAATGAACGTAGATTAACTGGTAGCGATCATACGGTAGATAATAGAGTCATTAGACATGAAGAAGACAATATTATAGAAGATCATGACGCTATCGATCGCAGTGCAGTAAAACATATGTCAAAAGAGGCAAAAGAAGATCTGAACGCAGACATCATCACCGGTGAGCCAGGCTCGCATCCAGTTGGTACAGGTATAGGTGGCGTAGGCGGTGCAGCAGCAGGTGCAGCTATCGGTACGATGGCAGGCCCATTAGGAACGTTAATTGGTGGCGCTATTGGTGCTATCGTTGGTGGCAGTGCAGGGCATGCCGCAGCTGAAGCGATTGATCCGACACACGAGGAAGCCTATTGGCGTGCAGAGCATGCAAACGCTGATTATTATACAGAGGCTCATGACTTTGAGCGTGATCTACATCCAGCCTATGCAGTAGGGTATGCCAACCGCGCTCGTTATCCAGCAGATGCCCGCTTTGAAGATCATGAAGCAGATTTAGAGCGTTCATGGCATGAAGTGAAAGGCGAGTCACGCATGGAATGGAATGAAGCACGTCAAGCATCACGTGATGCATGGAACCGTATATCTTAACTGTTTATTGTCATCAAGTGAACGCTTTTAGCGGGTCGCTTCGGTGCAAAATACTTACATTATCTCAAAACCTTCAAGGCAAAACCTTGGAGGTTTTTTGGGTTATAACATTTACTGTGTATACATATAAATGAATATTATGTATTATAATACTAAAGGTAATAGGTGATCTATGAGTAATCGTACTGGTAGTAGCAAGCAATTTTATATAGCGACAGCCAATTTGCTGAATTTTGCCAATCCTAACAGAATCTATTACGAAAATGCACCAGCTTATGATGACAAAGCTTATAAGCATAAGCTGCACGGTATGACAGAATTGTTATCTAAGGCACATGCAGATATCATTGCAGTGCAAGAAGTGTGGGACAGTGAAGCACTTGAAGCCTTGGCGATATCATTAGGTTTTAAAGCAGAAAATGTCGTGATTCCATTGGCAAGTAATGATAGTGCAAGTCCATATACTCAAGGAAAGGGCGCACAGAATACACCAGCCGTTGGTATTATTAGCCGATTTGAGCGATTAGAGACCAGTATACTAGAGAGCATTGAGCCCAAAGCGGTAATCGATATTCCTGACATCGGCCCTTATCAACGTTTCAATCGTCCGCCGCTAGTAGTACGTGTAGATGCGTATGGTCAACCAATCACCATCGTGACAGCCCATCTGAAAAGTAAGCGTGCTTTTTTCTTACGAGATGAAAACGGTCACTTGTTAGAAGATATGGATGATCCAAATATACGAGTTCGTGCCAAGCTCCGCAGCTTATGTATGCGAGCTGCGGAAGCTGCTTCTATTCGGATGTCTATCATGGAGCGGTTGCACCACACACGTGAGCCACTGATCTTATTGGGTGATATGAACGATGTCACAAACAGTGTGACTACCCAGTTAATGACTGAGACGGGTGAGGTCAACTACGATAAAGGGTTGCGTGATGTCGCACTTTTTGATGCAGCTCGTATTCAGGCTCGTTATGGTTGGATGAAAGATGTAGCTTATACCCATATCTATCAAGGTATACCAGAAGTTATCGATCAGCTGTTTGTATCAGAAGAATTTTTGCCTGATAGCAAATTCTCGCTCGGTCAAGTTGAAAGAGTAGACTATTTTAATGACCATCTGAAGTGGGATTATGCAGATAGAGTGACTGATCATGGTATTATAAGAGCGAAAATCAAAATCAACGACTAACGGTCTATTGATAGAGTGTTAGTTGACGGAAATTATGACCCGATACTGTGTTTTTAACCCATTTATGCCCCTTGCTTGATAGTGTGCAAGCGTTTATTATGCCTCTTCTGTAAAAGTGGTGGTCATTATCCAAGCGATACATTTTGGCTTAGGATAGACACCATACAGTGAAGATTGTATTTATAACATAGGGCGCAACATTAAGAGACTTACAATGAGTGATAACAAAGACGAAAAAATTGAAGACGTGTTGGTAGATTCTGAATTGGCAAAAAAACTTGTACCTAATAAGTTTAAATTTACTAGCCAACAAGGTCGTGCTCGTCGTCAAAAGCTTTTGGCTGGTGCCAAAAAGTTGAGTGAAACACAAGCGATTAACGACATTACGTTAGCAGCTGTGTGTGAAGAGGCGGGTATACCAAGAGCTTCTGCTTATCACTTCTTTCCTAATATTGAAGCAATATTCTTAGCACTGCGTTTTTTGAATGCGATTGAAATATTAGAAATGGTAGAGACGGTCGATATTGGTAATTATGACAGATGGCAAGGGTATCTAACGGCACTGATTGATCATTGCATCACGATATTTCATAATGACAAGACCAAAGCCAAGCTGATCTATGACACTAATACGCCTGATTTTGAAGGTGACAGTTTTGGTGAAGATATGGATCATCAAATTATCAATCTGGTATACAAGCGTTTATCAGAGCGCTATGAGATGCCAAACTTCGATGACATCAAAAACACATTGTTGATTGCTTATAGCATTGTTAATGCGATATTTACCTTGTCTTATCGTCGTCATGAAACCATCACTGAAGACTACATTCAAGAAGCAAACACGGCGTTTATCGCTTATCTACGTTGCTATCTGCCAGAAAAATTACCGCGTAAAAACCGCTAGTTTTTACGATAGCAGACATAAAAAAGCCGACAGATTTGTCGGCTTTTTTATGTCTGCTGTTTAGGGCGTGTTGTACAAACAGTCAATGAGCATTTATGTGCGTTCGCTATCAGTATGATGACAGCTGTTCTAACGGTTAGGCGTTAAATCTTGTCCGCGGCACACATCATCATTTGGGTCTAAAGGTGCATATTTTTTATAGTAGCTAACTTTCAATGCTTCAAAATCAATATTGGCTTGTGAGTCATGTGTATTGACGTAAGTTTCGCGTGCTTGTTCCAGCCAGCGATCGGCCATGCGAAAGTGCATGGCTGATTCGCGCCAACCACGCACGCATTGGTTGGTTGCCGCCCAAATCAGCGCCACTTCACTAAAGGCCATTTCTCGCGGTGCTGACTCTATACCGCCACTGTCTTTTAGCGTACTCAAAACAGCCCACAGATCAGGGCGCATCAAAGCTGAGGTAGAGGGAATGTCTTGATGCAGGGCAATGTCTTGCGTTGTATCTGTCTCTAACGCCTGCAATATAGACTCAGCCCTCTCTATCGCCACAGTACCAGCCGATGACCGACTGTTCATGCTGTCTTGATGAATGGCATAGTTGAGCCATGCTTGCGCTTTATAAGCAAGATATCGCTGCTTTGCTGTCTTATCTGCTTGTTGATAGGGCTGTAGCTGTTCGACCATACAGTTGAGAGTACGTTGCTGTGTGCTTTGATGTTTATAAGAAGGTGCTTTAGCCTGATTGTCGTTGTGACAATAATCCATGATGCTTGTTTTATGGACAATCTGAGCGTCGTTTGTCTTCGCAGAAACAGGCGATACGATACTGAGTAATGTTATTGCCGATAGTGCAGCATATATTGGCGACTTATTAGAAATGGCGCTAATGGCGGATGTAAACATGAGGCAAGCCTTATATTAAGGTAATAAGTATTGATGTTTATTATCATTATGAATGACGTCATGGCTGATTGAGCGAAACACCATACAGCCATGAATACATTGCCATAAAATGCTTATGACAATGCTTATGTAGTGTCGCCAAATTATAAGGCAGAGGCGCTGGCTAGACGATTGTTTTTGCGTGGGTCTTCACGTTTGAATAAATCTTCATCAAACTTGAAGCGCAGTCTAAAGTAAGCGCCTTCTCGGGTGCTGTCATCATAAGCGATGTCTTCATCTTCAAAGCCCATAAAGTTATAGCCAAGAGACAACCATAGATTGGTCATTGGACTGTAGCCCACTTCGGCACCAAGCATATAAGACATATCATTGGCTTGTTCGTTCCAATAAGTACCTGCCTGCATGCCAACATCCCAGCGCTCGCTAATATCGTAGAGACCGCGACCATAAACAGCATGTGCTGTGTTATCACTAGAGATGCCATCTGCTGTATATTCTGTATATTTACCAGCATAACGCCCAGATAATGTCAGTGGACGCGTTGGATGATAGTTGCCATTCCATGACCAAATAGTCGTGTCTTTTTGATAGGTGTCATCGCCCGTATTGTTGTCGTCTAAACGATACTCAAGCTTTGCTAGCATATCCAATTGATTGCTATCATAGTCGCGATAAGCCGCGCCTAACTGAAAACGGTTGATGGTACGGTTACCATCATCATAGTCCACACGTGAATAGATGTCTTTGGCAAGTAAGGTAATCTCATCAGTATAACGATAAGCGATACCAGCGCTACCAAGCACTGTGTCGCTTGTCTCGCCCCAACGTTGCTCGAAACGTCCTGACGCTTTGTAGTTTTCTTTTGCAAGATATTCAACACCGATACCTGCTGCGGTTGCCGTGTTGTTTTCTTCACCTTCGAGCGATTCAACACGTTCGAACAAGGTGTTTAAGGTCAGACCTTCTTGGACATACCATTTGTTCTTTAGACCAATAGCCGCTTCAGCTTCGCGCGCGCTAATGGCATCATTCATGCGGTATTCGCTATATACTTTACCGTCTTTCATATAAGTAGCATCAAAACCAAAAACAGTACGCTGACGTTCATCCGTGTCATCAAGGCCGTAAGTGCCAGATAAACTGTTGATCAAGTCATGACGGGCATATAAGCGGCCCAAGCTGCCGAGTGGTGTTTCGCCACCGACAGACGTGGCGTTACGTGAGCTGTTTTCGATATCTTGCTCATATTCTGCAAATACTAAAGAGTCATTTAGCTTTGGCAAACGAGAAGTGATACGAGCACGAACCGTCGTACCTTCGATGTCTTCATCCGCACTGCTGATACTGCTTAATGCTGACTGATTGATGATGTCATCGTTGAACAAAGTATCGTCTGTGACATCTACAACATCAGTGACCGCTTGGGTGTTGCGTGAGGCCGCGGTAGCGTCTTGTTTGTAATAGCGTATACCAATTTCACCAACGACATTTTCAGTAAAGCGATGCTCGATACTGGCTTGTACGCCTTCACGGCTTGCTTCGGTGCTATGTTCTTCTGTACGTACGCCTTCTAAGGTTAACGCTGTTTTTTTACTGTTTAAAGTATGGGTAACTTCTACACCAGACTCAGTGCGTCCCGCAGTAAGCGGTGAGGCACCAGTGACAAAACCTTCGTCAGCATCATTGTAATAAGCTTTGGCGCGCGTGTTTTTCTTATTGTCAAAATCAAGCTCGATACGAAGTGCATTGCCTTCGACGTCGCTGTCATTTAACTCTGTGGTGTTGATTTGGTTACTTGCTTGAAAATTTGGGTTTTCAGCTTTGTTCATCGCATATTCTGCGACCAGCTTTAGCTTGTCATTGAATTTAATGACGCTATTCAAGCTAGCAAGCTCTTCTTTATTCAGTGGATCATCACTATTGACATAGCTACCGCCAATAGAGACTTTATCATTTAACTGCTGCTTGGCTGCGATACCACCAACCAGATAGTCTTCACCACCTTCATCCACTTCTACCGTGACACGGATATAGACAGGATTGCCTTCGATGTCTTGGCTGGCAATAGGACTCTTTAAATATAGGCTACGGCTAATCGGGTCAATCTCATAATCAGCAAAACGTGTCAGTGTCTCACGACTGACAATCAGTCCAGAGTTATTTGCGTCACGTGTGATGACTTCGATGGTTTCTGAATTTTCTAATACCGCGTCGAAGTTTTCAGCCAATGGGTAAGGGCCTGAGATGCCAAGACCACGAGTCTCATTAACACGCTGGCTGGTACTGGTCTCTGCCAAAAAAGCAGTAACGCGAGTATTACTGTCTTCAAACTGGGCTTTTAAACCTGTTAAGGTACGATTGTATTGACCGAGTTTGATGCCTTCATCATTATCAATCTGTGTCTTTAGATCGCCATACATGGCGAATGAGCGACCTTTATCCAAGCGCACATACAGCTTGCTGGTAGACTGAGCATCAAAACCTTTGGCTGATGAGTCACCGTAGACTGGATAGTATTCGCCAGGATCGATATCGCGGAACAGGCGCTCGCCTTTTTTATCACTGTCATATGCTAATGTCAGCAGATAGTCGCCGCGTACTTTGCCCTTGAGGAACATTGCAGCACGACCAGTCGCTGAATAGTTTTCATCGCCAGAAATCTCATTGAGCTCTTGCTCAAATGCGCCTTGAGCATCAGTGATGCTGCTGCCATCAAAGTCTTTTAGCGAGATAGCGCCTTCTACAATACCCACAGCAATTAATGGACGCAGCTGAGCGGTAAACTGTAGAGGGATTATTTGCTTGCTACTGCCAGTATCGATAACCAGCTCGCCTTTACCTGGTGCGCTAGGGGCGGTCACAGGTATCAATAGCTCACCGCCTGATACGATAACTTGGGTACCGACCTTGTCTTTACTGCCATCTTTCAGATTGACACGCCCGATATTGGTATCGATAGTAATCGGGGTCGAGGCGATGTATGGACGACCATCACGATCTTTTAGGCTTATGACGACTTGGTATTCGCTGACACCGTCGGCAGCTACTAGCTGTGTTTGAGTACGATAGTCAATCGCTTGCAAGCTATCTGGTGTCAAGACCTTGATGGTTTGTTCAGAGATGACTTTACCATTGATATCAGTGGCCACACCGCGCAATGTATTGTTACCACGTTGTAAGTCAACGGCATAGTAATCAAAAGCGGTCACATTTTGCTTTTCTTGCTCAGCCGTTTTGCCGATCTGTTGCGCTGATACCGCTTTGCCATTGGCATATAATGTGAATATTGATCCAAGTGGTGCTTGTACCTGTACCATTTGCTTATAAGAGCTGAGCTGTTGGCCTTCATTTAGGTTGATAAAAGCGACATCATTATTAGCCACTTCTTTTAGATATTCTTCTAGCTCTTTTTCTACTGGCGGCGCTACGGTTGTAACCGCCATATCGACATGGTTAGTTGCGGCATTGACCATGTCATTAACGATAGCAGAGTCGCAACTATTACCCAGATCTAAGTCACCATTGATGTTACAGCCACTGGCATCGACATTATCAGTCGTGTCAGTATTATAGTCAGGCTCTAGTGTCAGCTCAGTTTTGATAGCTTGCTCAAGGGTATCGTTCTTAGCACCTACTGATTTGCTGCGAGCCACAAGCTCAGAATTTAGACGTTCAGTGCTATCCGCCATACCAGCAACGATAGCAAAATCCGCACGATGCAATTCACCATATTTTAAATCAACAAAACGGCTACCGGCATCACCTGCATTTCGATTGCTTTGGGTGACCATCTCAGTGGCATGTGGGATAGTAGTACGGTCAACTTTCAATACGTGTGTCTTTGCACTGACACCATAAAAGTTATACTTACCTTCAGGATCGGTCACCACAAAGTTACCGTTTTCCATGTAGATACGGACGCCGGCAACACCCAGCTCGCCATCTTCTTTTTGTTGAATACCGTCGCGATTGATATCGTGATAGACCTTACCGATGATAATACCATCCGTATTCATCACGCCGCGCTCTACATCAATTTTCCACTGTGCTTCTCTTGAGCCGACACTTTGACCTTGGTCGTTATTAGCAACAGCAGTCGCACGGTTGATACCATCACCGCCTAATGATGAAGCACCAATCAACACGCGATAAGTAATTTTTTTACTTTCGCCGATTGCCATATCACCTAGGTTTAGTACCTGATATTTACCGTCTGCCTTAAACTCAGTGGTCTGTGCTTGATTGATATCAAGGTTAGTGGTTGGGCTAACACGCACACTGCTCTCGACGTAATCAAAACCACGGGGTAGAGCATCTTTTAGCTGTACATCGTAAGCAGTCGAGTTGCCGCTGTTGGTAACATTGATGGTATAGCTGACATAATCACCGAGTTCCGCACTTTTGACATCGCTTTCTTTGGTGACAACCAAACTTGCACTATCATCAATGATACTGATTTGCGTATTTAAATCATCGATACGGACGGTAAAGTCGCTATCCGTTGGTAGCTGATCAGCACCCGTGCCGACAGAAGGATCAATACAAGCCTCCAAACTGGCCGTCAAAGTATCGTTTACCAATGTCTGAATAAACTTATCATTGATAGCATTGGCGTTGTTTTGGGTCGGTGCAGACAGACGATATTTGCCTGTGTTGTTACCAGTTTCGATGCCTTTGAGAGAGTAGGTGTCACCTGTCATCGGAGACTTAACCGTGATCCATACCTGATCGGGCTTATCAGTTTGCACGTTACATTGAGCATAGCTTGCGTCAATATAAACGTTTTCATCAATTTGTGAAGTGGCTTTGGTTCCATCAAATTGAGGCGTGGTAAATTTGATTTCCGGCTCAATAATGACCAGTCTGTCGATAGCCTCAACTGCCGCGACTGATGGATCTTCTAATACAACTGCACCGATTTTTACATCAGCAGTGTCACCATCGCTGCCATTAATATCTGATAAAGCTTGCACGATAAGCTGAATGCTTTCACTCTGACCAAGCTTAATTTGGGTACTCAAGTTGTCCAGCATGATTTGTCTATCTGCTGAATCAATTTGGCCGTTTTTATTAAGGTCTTGATAGACTTTTAAGTTAGAGATGGTTGGTGATATCGCAAACGTGAGCTCAACCGTTTGATCACTGTAGCTTGTGTTGCTCAGTACATTGGTCCAGCTGACCTCTGTATTGGGTCTGACAGTGCGTAGAGGCTGCTGAGTCAAGCTAATGCCGTACTCAGGTAAGGCCGAGGCTTTTAACTGCACTTGGTTTGAAGCCGTGCTTATAGATACATCAGTTTCGTTATCAACACTATAGCTGGCTTGAGCTGTGTTATTGATCAACTGTACCAGTGCATCTGGCGCAGCAAAGGCCGTATTTGATTGCATAAGCAACATTGCAAATGACAGCGCAGAAACTTTGGCTGTGCATGATGTGATGCTTTTAGACGTATTGATTACAGTAGATGTCATAATAAGTCGCTTATCCAATAAAACATGAAAGAGTAGTAACGCTCTAGCTTGGCTAACATAAAATGATTAAAGCAAGCTAGAGCATTGGCCTATAAGCAGCTGTTACTACTTATAGATTTTTAAATTAACGAGCGTTTTTAATCTTAACTTTAAAGGTTAAAGTAGCAACGCCTTGCGGTACTAATGTTGAAGCTGTCGTACTCACAGCAGTAGTGCTGGTAGAAGCTGCAGTAATAGAAGATCCAGTTCCAGTAACACTAGAAGCAGGTGAACCAGTCACCAAATCTGCACCAGCTGAGAAGTTAGACAATAAATCCGAAACCGTTAAGCTTGTGATATTAAAGCCAGAAGCCGCTGCTGGAGTGGTGGTTTGTATAGCAGAAGAGGTATTAGTCGCATTGATACGATAAATGATACATTGATCAGGTGCTGCACCACTGATCGCGTCTTTACTGAAGCTAGCAGCAGCAACTGTACCTGTACAAGTGGCATCTAGAGCTTGGAACTTCTCTAAATTTAACCCTTTCACATTAGTCGTATCTGTCACTGGTGCAACAGTAGGGGCACCATTACCACCCGGTGTTAAAGTTACGATAGTAGTTTCGTTGCTACCAACAGCAGCAGCTGTAGAAGTTACTTTATAATTAATAGCAACTGTGCCACCTGGTGCTATACCGCTAGGTAGCGTCGTACTATTGATGGTGTATACACCACTCACAGGGGTAAGCGTAATCGGCGTTCCTGATACGCCACCTGGTGCAGTATAAGTGATGGTAACAGGGGTGGTAGGAGCAACGGCTGTATTCAGACCACCGTCAGCGATAGTAAAAGTTAATGGATTAGTATTAGTACCTTCAGCATCCTGACCGTTGTTAATGATATTGGTCGTATGGGTGACTTGCCCCGCTGTGTCAGAAGTAGGTGCAATTTCTCTCGTCGTTGGATTGTTCAATACAATCGCACGATTGCTAAAGCTAGTAACGCCCGGTGTATCTTCACCAACTCCGCCAGCGACATCAGCACTAGTAGGAACTCTGGTTCTATCATTAGTAGTCACTGTGCTGTCTAGAATATCGTAATTGGTGTCAGCCACTGGAGTAACAGGTAACGCGCCAACATTACCGACAAACTTATCATAAACGGCCACGTTGTTAGTCGCAGTAGAGCCAGCAGCAGTATAGCTAGCTTTGGCAACATTGACTTTAAACGTGACAACTTGATTTGCGCCAACTGCTAAGCTTGGTACCGCGATATCAATAATTTGTCTACCTTCAGCATCTTTATTAGTACTAGTAACAGTCGCACTCGATGCTGTCACATTACCAGACAATGTCATACCTAAAGGAAGTACATCTCTGATAACGAAGTTATCTGCGATAGCGCTATAAGCTGTGTTAAGGTTAGTCACGGTAATGATGTAATCAATCTGCGGATTAGTAACTGACAGATCTACATTGCTAGTCGCTGTTTTTGCGATCTTAAAGGTAGGCAATCTAACGATGTTTTGGTTTTCATTAACCAATGTAGGGACTTTGCCACTTGCAGTCGCAGCGGTAATAAAAGTACTAGTCGCTGTCAATGTACCAACGGAAATGTCGCCACCTAAATGAGTATTAGGTGTCGTTACTGTATAGCTAAGATTAGCTTTGAAGCCTGGTGGTAATTTAATAGTACCGCCATTGCTAAGGGTACCACTTACAGCTTGTCCACTAGATAAATCACTAGCTACTGCTGCAGTACCATCAGCTTTTACGATAGTATAGGTAATGCCGTTTGTACCTGCAGTGCCTAGCGCATAGTTTGGAGTGGCAGTAGTGATAGTAGTATCGTTATTACCGGTAGTATTAATCGTATAAGTATCAGAAACGTTACCTTCATTGGTTAATGTATGGTTAAACGTAGCACCATTGCCTGGTGTAGTCGTGATATCTTCGTTTTTGTCATCGGTAGCACTCGCGCCATTAATGGCGACTAATGAGAAGTTAGCTGTCTCACTGACATTGACAGTCACAGTATTAGAAGTAACGGTTGGCTGAGCAACAGTACCAACACTATAGCTTGCGGTCGCGACGTTATTGATCGGGGCTGCACCACTACTCGTAGCTCCTGATGTCGTAGCAGCATTGGCAGTAGTGATACCCATTGCCGCCACAACACCAACAGCTAGTACTGAATATTTAAAAGAATTTGGTTTCATGCGGTAGATCTCCAAAGAGTTAAATTGGCAAAGTTAAGGGTTATTTGTTGACGACAGTGTTAAGAGCAACGGCAGCTGATTTTTTCGCTGGTAGTAACTTGATATTCCAACGTAGCGTACGGTATTCAGAGTAGGGTACTTTAACCATCTTGCCATCTAACTTTTTCATCAAAGGCATATCAGCATAGTTTTTGCCATCGATACTGGCTTGTGCGCTAGCAGGGGTTGCCTCACCTGTGAATGTCATGTTTGCAGGGATAGGTAGTGTCACCATCAGATCATTAATATCATTATTAACGGTGTTGGTATAAGTTGCTTTGTATTGAATGACAGTACCAGCTGGCGCTGTACGTACTGGTGAATATGCTGTCTTGCCATCCGCATTTTTGATGACTTGATTGGCAGTCAGTTCCATTTTTAGAGCATCATCAGCATGTGCGACGTTCAATAAAGAAATAGAAGCAGCAGTTGCTAATAAAATACCGTGTAAGAGATTAAAACGTTTCATATAAAATCCTTTCTTAGAACATGACCGTCAGTAAAAAGCAAACGTCGTAAATAGTAATGGAAGGATATGCAATCTAATATAATTTTCATTTTTAGAAGGCATCTGTCTCCCTTTTTTCTATTGTCACGTAATCAATACAATTATTCATCACAAAGATGACAACTGGCATTTTGAAGTATATAAACGGTAAAAGCCCTGTCTGACTAGACAGGGCTTTAATTAGATGGTTAAAAGATAAATGTAATCAAACGAATATTAGGTACCAGAGGTAGTGCCATACTTGGTATTGAAATACAAAGTTGCTTTTGAAGCTGTAGTGCTCGAAGATGTATTACTTAAAGTAAATTTGTCAGAGACAATAGTTCCATTTTGTCCGATTGGCGCTGTTTGATTGGTTGTCTTAAATACGTCCGAAGGTACTCCTAACGCTTTAGGGAGATAAAACTCAGATTTCACTTTAACATTTTGTAATACATCAGAAATTTGTATGTCTGACAAACTAATGTGCCCGCGATTATAAGCTTCGATTTTATAAGCAATGCATTTGCCTGGAATTATGGTGTTATTAGGGGCAGATGTACTAAAGCCTGTACTTGGATCTGAAGTGTTTGTGACAGATGTATAATCGAGACTACTATTACATTCATGCACATACTGGTATTTAATAAGTACCAATGCAGTGTTGTTAGCTTGTACTTCACCAAAGTCTAAATTGTTATATACGTAGATATCATTAGTCAGTGTTACTTCTCTGATATTAGCAGTAGTATCTATATCATAAATCCAAGAGGTTGGCTCAGTTTCTACTAAGCATACTCTTGTTGGCAATGCACCTGATTGAACAACAAAATTGTATTTACCTAAGCTTGATACTGTTTGAGGATTAGCTGAGCTTGTGACAATTTGGGTGCCATTGCAGTTGGTTAAAGCAACTTGTAACCCGCTATCGAATATTCCAGATTCATTGCTATCTAAGATGCCATTGAAATAGGCACTGTTTCCAATGAAGGTGCTAGTAATATTCTGTTTGGTAGAATCTGCAGCAGTAATACCACCGTTATCATTAAAAACGGTTCCTGAAAAGCTGTAAGATTTTGGCGTGTTAGTGATGGTACAGGTTACTTCGTCTCCATAATTCAAGCTTGATAAGGTAAATGAGCTTGCAGTACCTGACGGCATAGTGGTCGTACTGCCAGTCGTTGCATTAGTACAGGCATAACTAGTGCTATAGTTACTAGCATTACCAGTTATTATATTTTCAGATATAGTGTAGGTGGTACTTGGGGCTAATTCCAATGGGGTAACAGTGCTTCCGTTAGTTATGGTTGAACCTGTCCCTGTTGTTGTAAAAGATGCTGTAGAGCCTTGAGTATCGGGAGTGAGTTTTCCACCAGCGACTTTGATATTGAATTGGTCACGTTTAGTATCACTGTCGTTAAAACGAGTACCTTCTAATTGTTTTTTCACAGTTAACTTAGGTGGTGCAAGACAAAAGTAGAAGTCTGAGTAGCCCACAACATGGTCGCCAGTAGATAATGTCGTAGATGCACTAGAATAAGCATTACCATGAGTTATAACAAAAGGTGTGTTTAAAGACTGAGAGCCCCAATCAATATTAAAATTACACGGGCTAGTAGGATTACAGTTTAGCCATTGATTGCCTGTAATAGTTTTGCTTGCGTTTGATAGTGTGTAGTTTGCAGTAAGTATATTACTAAAAGCACCACCAGCACTAAAAATCGATATGGACTCAGTATATTTCCCATTTTCATTTGAGTCTAAATCTTGCACAACAAACCCATACTTCGATACGGGCTTGTTAATAGTAGCAGTCAGTTTGTGGTTTATATTAAGGTACTGGCTACTATGACGCATATTAATAGCGCTTGTAGTTACGCCGGTAAAACTACTGGCTTCTGGATAACCAGCAACTAAAAAATTAGTATCAGAAAAAGACAGTTTGAATTCAAGATTATTGTTGAAACTATAAGTAGTGCTAGTGTTTCCTGCACCTCCTGTCCAACTCAATGCCACTTTATTAGCTGCTGCAGGTGCAGGGCTAAAAGTTTTGGACCCTACATAGTACATTGCATGATCAGCGGGGCAAGTGGGACTAGCTTCTGCAGCAAAAGAGACACTACTGATTGATAGCAACATCATAGCAACTATCAATACTGGAATCTTATGCATAGGCTCATCTAATAGAGAGGAGGATTTTGCTAATTTTAAAGAGCGTTGATAACGTTGCATGATGCTGTCCTGAATATCATTATTTACCAGATTGTATAATATGTAACTTTTTTTATACAAAAAAATTACTTTTTATAATATCTAACAGAGCATGTAAATGCTATTTCAAAACTACCAATGGTAGTTTTTACATGACAAAGTGTAAAATAGTCTTAATATAATCCGCATAAACAAATACAATGTATTCGTCAAGGAGTATTTTTCAAAAAACTAATCATTATTTATTTAAAAAATACTTGTTATTTCTCCATTTCTCTACAGCCATAAACAATCACGCCATAAACGCTTATAATAGAGTGTTGCAGTTATTTACTGACGGAAGATATAGGGAACACACTATGGGCTGTGTGGCAATGGTGTCGATTTGATGCACTTGCTGATTCACAGTGGCACTATTTCGTATGATCAGGTTTGTACAATCGAGTTTGTATGATCGAGCTATATATTAATATCATCGCATAAATCAAAGGAATGCTTGGACATAGCAGGGACGTGGCAAGTAAACCAATACCTCATCACATATTATTTAACAAAGCTCTGCCTGATAGACAGGCATGACTGATATAAAAGGATTCACAATAATGAATTACTACAAGGATGCTGACAGCACCGAAACCAAAGAATGGTTAGAAGCTTTTGAGTCAGTGGTTAAACATGCCGATAAAGACCGCGCGCAGTTTTTACTAAAAGCGTTGTACAACATGGCGGTACAAGAAGGCCTGCCGTTCAATAGACTAGATACGGCCTACATCAATAGTATCGCAGTAGAAGACGAGCCAATGTACCCAGGCGATCTAGGCATGGAGCGTAAGATTCGTGCACTGATTCGCTATAATGCGCTTGCCATGGTGATGCGTGCGAATAAAAACGATGACGATTTGGGTGGTCACTTAGCGACATTCGCGTCTAGTGCCACGCTATATGAGACAGGTTTTAACCATTTCTTCCGCGCTGCTAGCGATCATTTCGGTGGGGACATGATTTATTATCAAGGTCACTCAGCACCTGGTATCTATGCCCGCTCTTATCTAGAAGGTCGTCTGACAGAAGATCAGCTTGATAATTTCCGCCGTGAAGTCGGTGGTAAAGGCTTATCAAGCTATCCGCATCCTTACCTAATGCCGGATTATTGGCAGTTCCCTACCGTATCGATGGGCTTAGGCCCAATCATGTCGATCTATCATGCTCACGTGCATCGCTATATGGAAAACCGCGGCTTGCTCGAGAAAGAAGGTCGTAAGATTTGGACGTTCTTGGGCGATGGTGAAACAGATGAGCCAGAAAGCTTAGGGGCTATTTCTCTCGCTGGCCGTGAGAAGCTGGATAACCTAATATGGGTAGTCAACTGTAACTTGCAGCGCCTTGATGGTCCAGTTCGTGGTAATGGTAAAATCATACAAGAGCTAGAGTCAGTATTCCGCGGCGCAGGCTGGCGTGTGATTAAAGTCATTTGGGGCGGTAACTGGGACAGTCTACTGGCCAATGATAAAACAGGTGTGCTAAAACACCGTATGGAAGAAGTGGTCGATGGCGAGTATCAGTTGTACGAAGCGCGTACGCCTGAGTTTACTCGCAAAGAGTTCTTTGGTAAGTACCCAGAGCTAGAAGAGATGGCTGATGCGCTGACTGATGAAGAGATTTCACGCTTGAACCGTGGTGGTCATGATCCTATGAAGGTTTATGCAGCCTTTAGTGAAGCCATGAAAACGAAAGGTCAGCCAACCGTTATTTTGGTCAAAACCGTCAAAGGTTATGGTTTATCTGCCCAAACGCAAGCAGTCAACAAATCGCATCAAGTGAAAAAACTGGATCAAGAAGCATTGGTCTATTTCCGTGACCGTTTTGATTTGCCATTCACTGACGAGCAGCTAGAGACACTACCATTCTACCGTCCTGAAGAAGGATCGGCAGAGATGAAGTATCTCAAAGGTCGCCGTGAAGCGCTAGGTGGTCATCTGCCTAACCGCCGTAGTGGACATATTCCACTGAATATCCCTGAACTGTCTATGTTTGATCGAGTATTAAAAGGCAGCAATGGTAAAGAGCAATCGACGACCATGGTATTCGTCCGCTTACTATCAGCCATGCTAAAAAACAAAGACATCCAAGACCGTGTCGTGCCAATCGTACCGGATGAAGCACGTACTTTCGGTCTAGAAGGCATGTTCCGTCAGTTGGGTATCTACTCAGCTGTGGGTCAAAAATATACGCCAGAAGACAGTGAAGCATTGATGGGCTATAAAGAAGCCATCGATGGTCACATGTTAGAAGAAGGCATCAACGAAGCAGGTGCAATGAGTACTTGGATTGCATTGGCAACCAGTTACTCTGTGAACGCGCTACCGATGATTCCGATGTATATCTACTACTCGATGTTTGGTTTCCAGCGTATTGGTGATTTGGCTTGGGCGGCAGGTGATTGTCAAGCACAGGGTTTCTTGTTGGGTGCAACGGCTGGCCGTACCACGCTTAACGGCGAAGGCTTACAGCATCAAGATGGTCATTCACAAATCTTGTTCAATGTCGTTCCTAACTGTGTGACTTATGATCCTTGCTTTGGTTATGAGCTAGCGGTTGTGATGCATGATGGTTTACGCCGCATGTATGGTGAAGGTGAGCGTGTTTATTATTACCTAACGCTAATGAACGAAAACTACGAGCAACCTGCAATGCCAGAAGGAAGCGAAGAAGGCATCAAGCGCGGTATGTATTTGCTTGAAGACAATGGCTCAGCACAAGTACAGCTATTGGGTTCTGGTGTGATTTTACGTGAAGTACAAAAAGCGTCAAAAATCTTAAAAGATGAGTTCAACATCACCTCTAACGTCTGGAGCGTGACCAGCTTTAACGAGCTGACTCGTGACGGTATGGCCTGTGATGACTACAACCGCTTGCATCCAATGGATGAAGAGAGAGTGCCATGGGTGACTGAGCAATTGGCACCGCACGAGGGTATCGTCGTCGCTGCGACAGATTATATGCGTAACTATTCAGAGCAGATTCGTGCTTGGTTACCAGACAACCGTCCTTACACCACGCTAGGAACTGACGGCTATGGTCGTTCTGATACTCGTGAAAACCTACGCAGCTTCTTCAATGTTGATGCCGCTCATATCGTGGTTGCCACGCTCAAGCGTCTAGCAGATGAAGGTGAAGTTGAGATGCGTCTGGTAAAAGACGCGATTTCAAGCTTAGGTATCGATGTCGATCAGCCACCTGCATGGCAACAGCAGTCTTATTCGGATCATTCTCCAGATGCGCCAGCACCAGGTAACGTCAATCCGACGCCTGTGCCTGAATTCGTGGCTGAAGATGATGAAGAGATCAGCAATGAAGGCCGTGCTGAAGATCAAGCCGATGCGACTTTACTCAATGACGGCGATGTCAAAGAATAATAACCATAAGACAAGGAAATAAACCATGGACATTAAAGCCCCCGATTTGGGTGTTGATAGCGCCGAAGTTAGTGAAATTATGGTAGAAGTGGGTGATGTCATCGCAAAAGATGACAACATCATTCTGTTAGAATCTGACAAAGCCTCAGTAGAAGTACCAAGCTCTGCTGCTGGTAAAGTGACCAAAATTAGCGTTGCGATCGGTGATCAAGTCAGTGAAGGTATGGTACTGATTGAGCTTGAGAGTGTAGAAGACAGCGTAGAAAGTGATAATAGCGCTGCTGACGACAATCAAGAAGCGAGTGATACAGAAGTTGCTGCTAAGTCAGAAGCAAAAGCTGAGCCAGCTGCAACTGAATCAAAGCCTAGTGCAAAGCCTGCGTCTAACGCTGGCAAAGCCACGACTCATGCATTACCTGATCTAGGCGTCGATGAGGCGCAAGTTTCTGAGATTATGGTCAGTGTTGGTGACATCGTGACTGCGGATCAATCAATCCTATTGATTGAATCTGATAAAGCATCGGTAGAAGTGCCAGCGCCAGTCGCTGGTAAGATTGAAAAGATACTGGTCGAAACAGGTGATATGGTTGCCAATGGTCAGGACTTTATCATTATTGTCAGTGATGCTGCTGATGAAGGTGAGTCTACATCAGATAGCTCTGAGCCAAAGCATTCAGCACCAGCCAAATCAGAAGAGAAAGCTGCTGCTAAAACAACTGCTGAGCCAAAACAGGCAGAAAAATCTACAACGCCTAATACGGTCGTTAGTAAGCAAGCTGGCAAGTTGACCGAAGCACAGGTTAATGAAAAGTTGGTTGATGTTTATGCAGGTCCAGCCGTGCGCAAGCTGGCACGTCAGTTGGGTGTTGACATCACTCAAGTGAATGGCTCAGCATTGAATGATCGTATCTTAAAGGAAGACTTATTTGCTCACGTCAAAGAGAGTCTGACCACACAGAAAGCCGCACCTGTTAGTAGTAGTACTATCAGTTCAGGACTGCCAAAACTGCCAGATATGAGCAACACTGAGATTTGGGGTGAGACGGATACACAGGATCTTAGCCGTCTACAGAAAGTCTCGATACCTCAGCTCAACTACAATACGCTGCTGCCACAAGTCACACAGTTTGATCTGTCGGATATTACCGAGACGGAAAAACTACGTAGCGAGCTAAAAGGTGGCATGAAGGCAGAAGGTATTGGTTTTACCATTCTAGCGTTCGTTGTCAAAGCAACTGCTCATGCCTTGACTCAGCATCCACGTTTTAACAGCCACTTAAGCGATGATAATACTCAAGTTATCTTGCGTAAGAGCGTTAATATGGGTATCGCAGTGGCGACTGATGATGGACTTATTGTACCTGTCATCAAAAACGTGCAAGACAAAGGTCTGAAGCAAATCGCTATTGAGATCGGCGAGCTTGCGGTAAAAGCGCGTGATAAGAAACTCAGCACCAAAGATTTACAAGGCGCGAGCTTTACGATATCAAGCCAAGGTAACTTGGGTGGTACGGCCTTTACACCACTCGTTAACTGGCCACAAGTGGGTATCTTGGGTGTGTCTGAGGCTAGCATGCAGCCACGTTGGAATGCCAAAACGCAAAGTTTCGAGCCACGTCTGATGTTGCCGTTATCATTGTCTTATGATCATCGTGTGATCAATGGCGCGGACGCAGCTGTGTTCACGCGTTATATCGCAACGCTATTGGCTGACCCACGTCATATCTTGATTTAGATTGGTTTATGGGTTGCTAAAACCCTGAATAAAAAAGACTGCCTAAGGGTGGTCTTTTTTATGTGTATAGTCAGAGAACCGCTAAATGGCTACAGCGTTACCCTCTCTAGATGTACTACTTGTACAATCTTCGGTCGGCTGCCTTGTATCCATTTTAGACTTCTTTGACTATATATCATAGGCAGCGAAAGCGCACAAAAAAGCCAGCTATCAAGCTGGCTTTTGTTATTCAGAATATTTTTACTGTCTTAGAACTGTTTTACAAATGCTACGCCGTATACCCAAGGGCTGATATCGACTTCGCCAAGCTCAACAGTATTACCGTTAGACTCAACACTTGCGTCTGTTTTGATGTCCATATAACGAGCATCAATACGGAAGTATTCAGTTGGAGCAAATGGGATATCAAGACCAATATGGCCTGCAACGCCCACGCTGTCATCAAGCTTTAAGTTCTCGAACGCATCACTATAGATTTTTTCTTTGAAAAAAGTCGTATAGTTCACACCAACACCTACGAACGGCTTGACGTTCATTGGCATGTTATAGCCATCAAAGTGGTATTGTACAGATAAGGTCGGTGGTAGATGCTGAGTTTTGGCATCAATAGTGGTATCGCCAGCAGTTAGAGTAATGTCATGATGGAATGGCGTCGCGGCTAGTAATTCAATACCAATGTTGTTGGCAACGAAATATTCGCCGCTAACGGTTGGTTGAATATCGCTGTCGACGTCGACCCCAATAGTGCCATCTGCCAATGTACCGTTATTGCTTTTTGGCTCAACCATATGAGCGCCAGCAGCAACAGACCAAGTACCTGCAGGTACAGCAAATGCGGTGGTCATAGTCAGTGCAGCAGCAGTAACTAAAACTAGGGATTGGAGTTTCATTATTTAATTCCTTAACATGACAGGGAGTGGTTAATCAGTTTTTAATGAGGGATGACATTAGAAGCTGATACATAATGCTATAATAAAAATCAAAATGGTAACATTATGACGATATTGTAATACAAAAATCACTGCTTTTGGTAAGGTTTTGAACATAAAGTAGCAATGCTTGCGTAATAAATAATATGGATACGTACTATCATCGACTAAGACTAAAAAGTTTTTTAATACTGAGTGATTCTTAGAGGTACTTTATCCGCATCATTTAGGGTTTTTTACTCACAATCTAAAAAAGGCGTAATACATTATGCTGGGTTATTGTAGTAACTCTCCTCTACGCTGTGAGCAGGCACGGGCTACCAAGATATTGAATCAGGTGGATTCTTGTTGTCATGAATGTGGGTTGTTTTTAATACCTGCTAAGGACATCAGTCAACAACTGCGTGCTGATGAGCGGTTTTTGAGATTGTCCATGTTGATTGCTATGTCTGTCATGCTGTTGTCAGTGAATATCTATTACTTAGTGTCTATGTAATATGTGATAGCTGATAATGATCTGCTGACACTGTTTGAATTGAGAGCGTGTCCTAGTAAGGGTTATGTTCGCTTTATTATTTTATTCATATAACGCCGGTATTTCACCGCATAGGGATAGCATGCTGCTGCAATCTATACAGCGCTTACGTCATTTTGTTTATGATATTTTGCAAAATGAAGAACATGACACCTTGTTCAGTCGTTACGTGGATTATTTTCTGATATTTCTGATCATGACCAATGTGGCTGCTGTGATAGCTGAATCAGTCGATCAATGGTATTACCCGTATCAGAATTATTTTACTTGGTTTGAAAATTTTTCCATCGTTATATTCTCGATCGAGTATCTACTGCGTTTATGGAGTGTTGGGGAGGCTAAGCCCGATCACACCACTTGGAAACAGCGTTGGAACTGGCTCAGAAGCCCATCTGCACTGATTGATTTGATTGCCATTGTCCCTGCTTTTTTAAACTTTTTTGTTAATATCGATTTGCGTTTCTTACGTATCTTACGCTTGTTCCGTATTCTTAAGTTGACCCGTTATTTTGCCTCTATGCGTATCCTGCTCGTGGTGATTAGTAAAGAGCGCGGCTCGTTTCAAGCGGTTATTTTTATCTTGATTATTATGATCGTAACCGCCTCTAGCGGTATTTATTTGGTTGAAAACCATGCACAGCCGGAGGAGTTTGAGTCGATACCTAAGGCAATGTGGTGGGCTGTGGTGACTTTAACGACCGTGGGTTATGGTGATGTTACACCGATCACCAACGCTGGCAAGATACTGGGTGCCGTTATTACGATATTGGGTGTGGGTCTTGCAGCACTGCCTGCCGGTATTTTGGCAACAGGGTTGGCAAATGAGCTGGCCCAGCGCCGTGAGGAGCTTGAACAGCATTTTCGAGAGCAGCTGATTGATAGTGATTTTGATTTGGTACAAAATCAGATGATGATTGATAAGATTCGCCGTGAGCTGGGACTCGACAAAGAGCAAGCACAAAATATCGTACTACAAGTGCTGCGTGAGCAAGAGCTTGAGCGGCGCGAGAGAGAAGTTGAGGTACGTCAAAAGAATTTTTGCCCGCATTGCGGTGAGGGTTTATGATGGCAGGTATAGTCGTCTGTAGTTGCCTATAGTAGGCAGGTCTTTTGCTAAGTCTATTGACTACGTTTTTGACTGGTCTAGAACCTGTGGGTTGAATGCTAAAAACAAAAAGATGCGGTTCAGTCATAAAGCTGAACCGCATCTTTTTTATATACTGTTATTGATGAGCGCTATATGCCCTGAGGGATAGGTAGGGCACGTGCAAGCTCATGAGCCACTTCTTTGGCGCCCTCTGATAGGTCATCAGCTGTCAGAGGTAAATTCTGTAGCGTCAAATGCCAGTCATCAACAGCTCGGCGCAGGTGTGCCACCCAAAGCGTCGTACAATCACGGGATAGTTGCTTTAGATTGACTTCAAAACATCGATTGCCTTCATCATCACTCAGATGAATCTCACCCTTGATGACTCTAGAAAATGGATGACCATGGTAGGAGTTGGCAATTAAAGCAATGTGAGTGATGTGCAGTGGAATTTTTTCAAGCTCCAGTCTGATCTGCTCTTGATCAAGCGGCGCAAGATACATGGCTTGCTCGCCGCGATCTTTGCCATTTAGACTGTCCCCTTGATGCTTGACTGATTCGGCTTTGTCACGCAATTGCTTGAACCAAACGATATCGCTGATGACGCAATTGTCATCATATAAGACACAAGCCAAATCAATATCCATTGCGCTTTTGTTTTTCTTAAAACGTTTAAACAACCCTTTTGGCTCAATTTTAGTAAATTCATAATTGAGCGCAAAAAACAAAGTTCCCGCATCCAAGCCCAGCCCTCTGAGACTGTCTGAAAGCAATGGTAATGGGGCGGTGGTCGGCATAATATTCCTTTTTAATGCTTATTTAGTTCTTAGTTTTTAAGTTCTGAGCTCTTAACGACTGTCATCATATCAGCGCTGCTTAGATTGAGCATTATCATCGTTATTCATTGTTCAGTGTTGGCGATTTGTCCAATACGGCTTCATAGAGCAGGGCAGGCTTGGCATCTAATAAACCACTACCAAAACCGCGTAACCACCAGACCAGCTGTGAGGTCAAATTGATCGTCGCTTTTATCGTTAGAGTATTATCATCATTTGATAGGACAATTTGATCGTCACTCAGCTTACTTTCAGTGAGGCTTTTGCCTGCTTGCTTGGTAAATTGTAGCTCAACGGCTGTGTTTTTACCACGTTCAGCCAGTGTACCAAATAACGGGTGACTAAAGCCCATGCTGCCTTCATCTAGATAAGTATCTAGTTGAAAATCTTTGGGTGTCTGCGCTGCGCTATCGAGAATCTCAACGCTGTCAAATCGATGCAGTGCAAAGGTGCGAATGATGGATTCTTGGTCATCAGTACGAGTGGCTAGCAGATAGATAATTACCCCGCGCTGGATAATGGCAATGGGGTTTAGGGTATATTCGCTGGCTTGTGATTGATTGCCACGGGTATAGCAGGCACTGATTTGTAATTGATAAAATAGCGCGTGATAGATATTGTCTTTGCTGTCCAAATCTATATCTGGGGCGATAAGCGGCTGCGTGGCAGGTTCGATACTCACTCTGTCTATCCACGAGTGAGTTACCTTGCTGTTTTTGAGCTGTCGCCGCGCTAAGTCAAACCAAGGAAACAGCTCATCTAAGATAACAGGCGGTAATAGTTGCGTCAGATTGGCTTCAACCATATTGAAAGCCACGGCTTGTGATAGGTTCATATGTGGCAAGCTCTGGAGCGGCGCATCATCACACCAACGCCATCCTTGTGGGTTGGCATTGTTTTTTTCGATAGGAAAGCGTTTGGCCAGTGCATTCAAGTCACGTTGTACAGTACGCAGACTGATATCAAAACCTGCCATCATCAGCTGGTCATAGATATGCGTGGTGCCGACCCAGCGGTTGCGTTGTAGCTGAGACAGTACTTGCCACTGCCGAGCAGTCGTCGCTGCACCGTGGCGATTATCATTGCTGTCCTTTGAGGCACTGTTATCCGCCGTTACTGGCGTGTCCGCTTGCTCATGAGACTCTGCTTGAGTTTGAATATTATCGGCGCCAGTAGGGATTACAGTCATTGGGAGATAGCCTTTATAAAGTCACAAGTCGATTCTGACAGTTCTAACAGTTTTTTATGCGGGATAGTCATTCCACTATAAAAGTATGACTGCGCTACCCTCGCTTGAAGTATTCAATATATAGTCAAAGAAGTCTAAAATGGATACAAGGCAGCCGACCGAAGATTGTACAAGTAGTACATCTAGGGAGAATAACGCCGTAGCCGTTTAGCAGTTCTCTGTCTATACCTCTACGCTCGGTTGGCCTTGTCCTACTTTTAACTTGAATCGACTATAGAAGCGTTTATCATCGCAGAACAGCCGCATCGCGTTTAGGGACGTTCGTCTGCGTTTATATTCTATCAAATGTTGAACGCTTTAATGTCATAAGCGAGCAGGTTGCGTCACTAGATGTCGTCTACTATTATGTCAACAGGTCTATTTTTTTCTTGATGATCGATACTTTTCTCAATACTAGAGTACTGTTCAGCATCAGAAATTTGCTTGTCATCAGTTTTGTCAGGGTCTTTTTTTGTCTTTTTAAGCGTGTCTTTTTTGCGCTTAGGTGCCTTTTTTTGGTGCTTTGCTTTAGGCTTTTTCTTTGATTTCTTATTCTTTTTTCCATCATCGATGTCATCACCACTATTTTGGTTTTCATCCCAGAGCATCAGACGACTTAGTACTTTGCCAAATAATGTGTCTTTGCGATAGCGGTCTTTTTTATTCGTTGTGTCGATGGGTAGACCTGTCATCAATGTCAATGCTTCACTGAGCGTATAGACGCCATAGATGTGAAAGTTGCCAGCTTTCACTTCTTCAATGATGTCATCACGCAGCATCAGCTGCTTAACATTGGCCATTGGAATGACCACGCCTTGCTCACCCGTTAGGGCTTGTTCGCGGCACGCATCAAAGAATCCTGCGATTTTGGCATTGATACCGCCAACCGCTTGTACTTCACCCAATTGATTCATCGAGCCCGTAATGGCGAGGGATTGGTTAATCGGCACGTTCGCCAAGGCAGACAGTAGCGCACAGCCTTCGCTGACGGTAGCGCTATCACCATCGATTTGGGCGTAACTTTGCTCAAACGCGAGCGACGCACTAAAGTTCAGCGCGTGGTGTTGGCTAAAGAGCGCACGTAAATAGCTGGTCATGATGAGCATACCTTTAGCATGCAGGCTGCCACCTAAATCCACATCGCGCTCAATATCTAAAATCTCACCAGCGCCGATATTGGGTTGAATGACAGCAGTCAGACGGGCGGGCATGCCAAACTCACTGTCCGCATAGCTGACGACGGTTAAAGCATTGACCTGCCCAACAGCAACGCCTTTTGTCTGGATAAGCTGCTGACCATTTTTGAGCTCATCCCAGTACAGGTCACGAAGATAGCCTGAGCGCTCATCCATATCATCGATTGCTTGTGTAACGTGATCAGCTGTCACCAACTTTTGATCATCCAAGCGCGCATGGCGGTTTGACTCATGTAGCAATTTAATAAGTAAATCGCTATGCAGGCTCAAACGGTCTTGCTCTTCAGCTTGTAAGCTTAAATGCTCAAGCAAAGTGGCTTGTGCGCTACTGTCAAAGGGGTACAAGTCGGCATAATCGATGATGTCTGCCATTTTTGCGACCAGTGCCAACTCATGCTCGCTAGTGCGTGACACGTCGTCATGAAAGTCAGCGCGGACTTTGAACACTGCATCAAACTCAGGCTCAAGCTCTAACAGCTCATAGTAAAGATCCGCTTCACCCAACAAAATAACTTTGATGTCTAGCTCAATCGGGGCAGGCGATAACGACAAACTGCCAGTCAACGTCAGCATCTGCTCAAGGCTAGAGAGTTTTATTTTGCGAGATTGCAGCGCACGCTTTAATCCTTGCCATGCATAAGGGTGCTCAAGCAAGTGGCTGGCCTCTAACAGTAAATAACCACCATTGGCACGGTGCAGCGCCCCTGCTCGAATCATGCTGACATCGGTTGTCACCGTACCCAGTTGCGTGATCTGCTCGACATGCCCCAGCAAGTTGAGATGGGTTGGTAAGTCTTCGAACACCACAGGCGCGCCACTGTCTGGCGTGTGACTCACAATAATATTGACCGCATAGCGACTGGGTGTGGTGGCAAGGGCTGCAGTCACAAACTCTTCATCATCACCATTGACGATACGCTCGACATGGGTAACCATGTCAGAAAATACCGTTTTAAGATACTCGATGACTAGTGGATGCGCGGTGAATTGCTCATAAATAGGCGTAAATAGTGGCTCTAGCGCGCGCTGGGCAATACTACGATGTAATGCCTCTATGGCCTCATTGGCCTCATCTTCTAACTGCTCAAGTGCAATCGTTAATTGACTGAGCCGTTTTTGCATATGGTTTTTTTGTGCAAAGTTACTCAGTTCTGCTTCATAGTCACTGTTGCCATAGTTGCTATCACCAAAGCTACTATCACTAAAGCCACTATCACTATCAATATTGGCATCATTATTCAGATCTAGAGTATCAGTCTCATGGCGATCTTCTGCCGTTGAGGTACGCCCATGGCTATCAGTAGAAGCTTTATAATCATTAACATCACTCTCTACCGCAAGCTTGCTAGGATGAACGAACACAGCTTTGTTATCAAAAGGGCGGAACGTCAAGGCCAAATCGTATTGTTTACCCTCAGCGTTGAGAACATCATAAGCCTGACTTTCTTTTTGATGCGTGTTGTTTTTAATGGCTTCAATTTTGCTTTGATATTGATCACTTCGAAAGCGTTGGCTTAGGCGTTTTTTGGCGTGTTGCCACAAGTGGTTGACTTGCTGTTGCAGTAGGGATGCTTGACCGGCAGACAGGCGCAACGCCAATGGAGTGCGTGGATCCGTAAAATTATGCACATAGACCCAATCATCAGGTGTCGTCTCATCAGCAGCAATGCGGGTCAGTAAACGGCTAATGATGGTGCGTTTACCCAAACCGTTCTCGCCTGCAGCAAATACATGGTATCCACTCGCTTTTATATCTAGAGCCGTATGCAAGGCTTTAAGCGCACGCTGTTGACCAAAGCCAACATCTAAGTCAGGTGCAGTACGGGTATCTGTTGGCAGATCATCAGGATCGCTATAGCGCTTTAGTTGCTCAGCTGAAATGGCACAGTTTTGCTGAACCTCAACGAATATAGGATGCGGCGTCTGAGCGTCATCTTTCTTAGCCTCTGATGAGTCAGTAGTAGGTGAGGCTACATAGTTAGCGTCTTTTGATACATCAGATAGGGGCGTGTGTAAATGTTCGGTCATAGGCGTTAAGGCATCATCTTAAAGGTATTAAAGGAGTCGGTATTCTATCGAGCTTGATGTTTCATATTTATTCTAAGTGTCTATAATATAGTGAATCAATCAAGACATACTACAAGATATGTTTATGTTTTAACCATACTATTATGCGTATTTTGTATTATATCTATAAAAATCACTAGTATGGCCAGTACAAACAAGCCCGTTAATCAGGATATTCGATGCTATCAAAGCAGAATAACGCCTCATGATAGGCGCAGATAGTATAAGATGTCGCACATTGGCGCAATCTGCAACTATTCAATGAGCAGACTGCATGATAAAATAGTCGGTTCACATGTCAAAACTGGATAACTTGTTGTATGTCAGCTTCCGCTAAAACCACATCTTCTGCTAACACAGGTACTATCCGCATTGATCCAACCGGCTTTGTAAAGCTTGGGTCACAATTGCCAAAGCTGGCCAATATCTTGGCACAAGCCGTCAATGAGCTGGGCCTACCGTTAACCCAGATGCAGCAGCGCACGTTATTGTTGTACTTAGACCAGCTTTTGTTGTGGAATAAAGCGTATAATCTGACCGCAATTACAGATCCAGAAGAAGCCCTGATCAAGCATGTGATTGATTGTTTGTCTATTATAACGCATTTACCATCAGGCTCGCTGCTGGATATCGGCACAGGTGCAGGATTGCCTGCGGTAATTATTGCGATTTGTCAGCCTGATCGCCAGTGCACGGCACTTGATAGTAACCAAAAGAAAATCCGTTTTATCAAGCAGATCAGTAGTGAGCTTGGTTTGAGTAATATGCAGCCCATTGCTTCGCGTATCGAAGCCCATGAGGCTAGCTATGCTGTGGTGACATCTAGAGCCTTTGCCAGTCTGATAGACTTCGTGGAAGTGGCACAGCCAAGACTGGCGGATGGCGGGTACTTATGTGCGATGAAAGGTAAAGCGCCAAGCGAGGAAGAACTGCAAGCGTTAGAGGGTGATTGGCATATCAAAACCATCAAGCTGATCGTGCCGCGCCTACATGACAGCCGTCATTTAATTGAAATGTCCAGTCGAATTGCCTAAGCTATCAATGCTTTTAAGTGATTGAGTAGTCATGAAACATGGACAGTTTTTTGTGAAACACAGTTTACGTCTCGGGCTAAATGACATAGTATCTAACAGCATTAACATTTATCGCAGCTGAGTTGATCGTAAGAAAAGAATCAGTAATAGACCCCAATGAAATCGAGTGAGTGTATGGAAATCATCGCAATTGCGAATCAGAAAGGCGGCGTGGGTAAAACCACAACAGCGGTAAATCTGACCGCCAGTTTGGCTGCTAAGCGCAAGCACGTACTGCTGATTGACCTAGACCCACAAGGCAATGCGACCAGTGGTACTGGTGTCGACAAAAACGAGCTAGCGCTGACGATAGCAGATGTGCTACTCGACGGTGTATCATTGTCTGAGGCTATCGTGACCAGTCCAGCTGGGTTTGATGTCATTGGTGCCAATCGCGACTTGGCTGGCATGGATATCACCTTGATGAGCAAGACCGACAGCCATGAGCTGTTTAAAACGGCGATGACAGCATTGGTTAATGATCAAGTTGCCCAGCAAAAACCCGCCTATGATTATGTGATTATAGATTGTGCGCCAAGCTTAAACTTGCTGACGATTAATGCCTTGGTCGCCACTGATAGTGTGATTATCCCTATGCAGTGTGAGTACTATGCACTTGAAGGCTTGGCAGATTTGTCACAGACGATTGAGCGTTTAACAGAGCTTAACCCCAAGCTGTATATTCGCGGTGTCGTCAGAACCTTATTTGATGCACGTAATACGCTTGCTCGAGATGTCTCTGCTGAGTTAGAAGCCCATTTTGGGGAAATCATGTATAAGACGCATATTCCAAGAAATATCCGCTTAGCCGAAGCGCCCGCACATGGGCTGCCAGTTATCGCGTACGAGAGATGGTCAAAAGGCGCACGCGCTTATCAAAAGCTGGCTGCTGAAGTGATGAAACAAAGCAGTTAGTTTTGATAATTTTTTGATAAAAAGAATTCGATAAAAAAGTATTTAACAGCATATTCAGTAAGCCGTATCAGTAATCAATTGGCTTTTATTTTAGTGTTAGAGGATAGGCAATCATGGCGAAGAAAAGAGGGTTGGCGGCTAATCGAGGTTTAGATGCCTTGCTTGGGTCAATCAAAAAAGAAAAGCAAATTACCGCCTCTGCATTGCAAGATGACATGGCAGCGCGCGACAATGCTTTGCTTACTGCTGCGCCAGATACCGATATGCCAAACGCTAGCCAATCAGCGACAACAGATCGCACGTCAGACAATGATAAATCAACGGTTCGTTCAATTGCTGCTGATAATGACGTCAGTCAGCGAAAAACTCGTGCGCCGCGTGCGACGAGTAAGAGCAGCATGCATAAAACTGGCGCTAACAAAAATCGTGTTAGTGGCGTTGATGCCAGCACTGAAGATCAAATCAGCTTGGTACAAATTGATGTTACTCGTCTACAGGCAGGTAAATACCAGCCACGCCGTGATATGAGCGAGACCGCCCTTGCAGAGTTGGCGTCTTCTATTAAGCAGCATGGGGTGATGCAGCCTATTGTTATTCGTCCGCTACTGGCAAACGAGGACAAAAGCGAGGCATTTGTTACCCATGAGATTATTGCAGGGGAGCGTCGCTGGCGCGCGGCAAAAATGGCAGGAAAATCTGTTATCCCAGCCATTGAGCGTGCCTTGTCAGATGAGCTAGCGATCGCTCTAGCATTGATTGAAAACATTCAGCGTGAAGATTTATCAGTGATCGAACAGGCGGCGGCATTACAACGTTTTCATACAGAATTTGGCATGAGTCATGCGATGATTGCTGAAGTTGTTGGTAAGGCGCGTACGACAGTATCGAACCTATTACGCCTAAACCAATTGCATGATACGGTAAAGGATCATTTGGCCAGCAGTGCATTAGATATGGGTCATGCACGCACGCTGCTTGCGCTATCTTCTGAGCAGCAGCCTATTATTGCCCAAAAAATCATCGATGGCGGCATGACGGTGCGAGAGGCTGAAAAACTGGTCAAATCAATACTGCAGCCTGCGCCCAAAGCCAATCGTATCGAACAAGCACAGTCTCGTGACGCTGAACGTCTAACCCAAAGACTGACCGATATGTTGGGTTCACAAGTTAAGCTTAAACATAAAAAAGATGGGCAGGGCAGTGTTGAGATTTTCTTTGAAAGTCAGGATCAGCTAGCCGCTTTAATCAAGCACATAGAAGGACAGTCTTAAGATAGGGTCGAGTTAGCATTTTCTGTTCATATACTGACTTGCCTGCATAGCAACGATAACGACGATAGCAACGATTTTTTCAACAACATGGAAGAAACTGAATATGTGGGAGTTGGTAAAAGCGGGTGGCTGGCTGATGACACCTATTGTTGTGTGCTCAATACTTGCACTGGTGATCATTATCGAGCGGAGCCATACCCTACAGTTCAACAAAATCGTTCCCAGCAGATTACGTGAGCAGCTCATTACTCGCCTGCGCGAAAATGGCGATATTGGCCGCACGCAATTGATGAATGTTCGAGAAAAAACGGCGCTTGGTGATATTCTAGCGACCGGCTTGCTGTATCGCCAGTATGGTCTAGAGTCTATGACCATGCATATGCAAAACCGTGCTAGTGTGCAAATACATCATCTAGAAAAAAACATCAATATGCTGGGTACGATTGGCGCGATTTCGCCATTGCTCGGTTTGCTAGGGACAGTACTAGGCATCATCTCCTCATTTTTAGCGATTACTGATGGGGCCATGCAAGACCCAACGATGTTAGCCGCTGGTGTCTCACAAGCGCTTATCACAACTGCTGCTGGTATGGTTGTTGCGATTCCTGCACTGGTGGCTTATCGATATTTTCAGCGCCGTATTATAGATATCAATGCTCAGTTTGAGACCCAAGCAGGGCTGATGGTGCAAGAGCTATACGATTATCAGTTGCTTGATTATGCTCATGTGGCGATGCCCGCTAATTATTTGCCAGTCGATGACAGTATGGCTGATGATCAGTCATTTGAAGGGTTAAGCTCAGACAAAACCAGCATCGCAGCACTATAGTGAGTGAGGTTTTTTATAGACAAGCATGCTCAATCCTATGATTGGCAGTTAAATTGAAGAGACGGATATGCGCTTTAGAAAACCGACGGTTGAGCCACTTGAAATTAATCTAACGCCGATGATTGACTGCTTATTATTTTTGATTGTATTTCTGCTATTAGCGACTTCATTTAACCACTTTAGTCGCTTAAATATTATTCTTCCTGACGCTGAAGGTGTCGCGCTGACCGAACAAAACAACAGCATTGAAGTCGCGGTACAAGAGGATGGCAGTTACTCAGTGAATGGCATCACCCTTGCCAGTAGCAATGAGGCTGAATTGATCAGCATGCTACAGCAAGAGGCAGGTAGTAATCGTGATATGCTCTTTGTGATTGCTGCTGATGCTAATGCCACTCATCAATCTGTGGTGCGGGTGATGGACGTCGCAGGAAAGCTAGGGTTTTTGAACCTTAATATCAGTACGGTTGTACCACTTGGTCAACCATTACCGCAATAGTATATAGTTGCTTTATATCACTGTTTTATATAGCTAATTTATATAGCCACTTTAGTACTACTAATAATCCTATGAAGCTGTGCTTTTAGCACAGTTTATTCATATCATAATACCCAAATCGAGGCTTTTATGAGCCAAATATATCAATCCGACTCAAAAGCATCCGCTAATAAACTGTCAGCGGAGCCATCAACGACGCCTAAACGTCAGACCCTACTTCGTCTACTAAGGTATTTAAAGCCGTATTGGTGGGCATTGGCACTGACTGTGTTAGGTTTTGCGATCAATGCTGGAACAGAGATATGGATTGCCAAGCTTTTGCAGTATATTACTGACGCTATCAATCAAGGCGATCAAAGCAAGCAGAACCTGTTTCCATTACTGATTATCGCATTGTTCTTCGTACGTGGTTTGGGTAGTTTTTTGGGTAACTATTATTCTGCTTTGGTCTCGCGTAACTTGGTGTATGAATTGCGAGTAGAGGTTTTTAACAAATTGCTGCGTTTACCAAGCTCATTTTATTTGGCCAACCCAGCAGGTACTATTTCATCAAAGCTGATATTTGACGTGGAACAGGTCACAGCAGCCAGTACAGAATCTATGAAGACGGTATTGCGTGATGGCTTGACAGTAGTGGCTCTGCTTGGGTTTTTGCTCTACAGCAATTGGCGTTTGACCTTAATTTTATTTCTGGTACTACCACCAATACTATGGCTTATTCGCATTGCATCTAAGCGTTACCTAAAATTGTCTAAGGGCATTCAAGAGACGATGGGTGATGTCAGTCATATTACCAATGAAGTCATCGGCGGCTATCAGGTGGTCAAAAACTATGGCGGACAAGCATACGAAGCCGAACGTTTTGATAAGACATCAAAAAAGAATCTACGCCAAGGTATGAAGGTCGTCGTTACCAATAGTATCAATACGCCAGCAGTACAGCTGTTGATGGCAATAGCGATGTCAGTTGTGGTGTGGCTCGCACTGCGTCCATCGGTGATTAATAATATTTCAGCCGGTGAGTTTATCTCCTATATTGCGGCGGCTGGTCTTCTGAGTAAGCCTGTCCGTTCGCTGACAGACGTGAACCAAAAGTTGCAAAAAGGCATCGCGGCTGGCGAGTCAATTTTTGCGCTTCTTGATGAGCCAGAAGAACAAGATACAGGTGTGCTCAGCTCAGCCTTAACCGGTGAGATGAAGCTTGATAATGTCAATTTGATCTATCCAGATTCGACAGTGGCACTGCGCGACTTTACGTTAGATATCCGTGCAGGAGAGACCGTTGCATTGGTAGGGCGTAGCGGGGCAGGTAAATCCTCCTTGGTAAACTTGTTAACACGTACGCTCACCACAACTTCAGGACAAATCACACTGGATGGTATGCCTATTGAAGATATAAAGCTTGAGAGCCTGCGTGCTCAAATTGCAATGGTCAATCAGCAAGTGGTTCTGTTTAATACGACGGTATTTAACAACATCGCTTATGGTAGCTTAGCCAATAAGAGTCAGTCCGACGTTGAGCGTGCTGCAAAAGATGCTTTCGCTCATGATTTTATTATGAAAATGCCGAATGGCTACCAAAGTGAAATCGGTGCCGAAGGTTTGCAGCTATCAGGTGGGCAGCGTCAGCGCTTGTCTATCGCTCGTGCACTACTAAAAGATGCGCCTATTCTTATTTTAGATGAAGCAACCAGTGCGCTAGACAACGAGTCAGAGCATTATATTCAGCAAGCGCTAGACAATGTGATGAAAAACCGCACGACGCTAGTGATTGCCCATCGACTGACCACTATCGAGTCTGCTGATCGTATCGCTGTGTTGGATGCAGGGCAGATTGTCGAGCTAGGCACGCATACAGAATTGATGCAGTTGCAAGGTCATTATGCACAGATGTATGACCGTGATTTTGAATAGCGTCATGTGATTCTGTTTCAATATACATCTTATGATAAAGCAGCACTGAATACATTTTATGATAAAGCGGCACTGAATTTATAGAATAAGTGGTCAATAAACATGAGCATTGAAACGACAGTGACAGGTGCATGGCAACGTAAAGCCCTTTGGTTGTGGCTATTGCTACCCATTAGCTGGTTGTACGGACTCATCACGATGCTCCGTCGTCAAGCTTATAAAATTGGGCTGTTATCAAGTTATCGTGCGCCTATTCCTATCATGGTTATTGGTAATATCAGTGTAGGCGGTAGTGGAAAAACGCCACTGATCATTGCATTGGTTGATTATTTACAAGACAAAGGCGTCAAAGTCGGGATTATCAGTCGCGGTTATGGTGGTGATACCAGTCAGATGCCAGCATTGGTCACTTTAGATAGCTCGCCCAGTGTGGTAGGCGATGAGCCCTGTTTAATCGTCAACATGACTGGTGTAGCGATGGCAGTCTGTCCCAATCGCCAGCAAGCAGTGACTACTTTATTAAATACCTATCCAGATTTACAATTAATTATTGCAGATGACGGTTTGCAGCACTATGCCTTACAACGTGATATCGAATGGATTGTCGTCGACGCCGCACGAGGTTTTGGCAATGAGCAACTACTGCCCACTGGGTTTTTACGTGAGCCGATGTCGCGGCTAAAAGGTGCAAATGTCATCTACCATGAAAAGTTAGAGACAGGCGCAAACGATAATAAAGGCAGTTTGCCTCTAGCCAATTGTTTGACTATGCATTTAATGCCTGACAAATTACAGCACCTGTGGCAACCTGAATCAACTGGTGCAAACAAAACTAATGCCAAAGTGAATAATATTGACAGGCCTGAGCTGGGTAGTCAGGTACACGCTGTCAGCGGTATTGGTTATCCGCAGCGGTTCTTCGATACCTTAGGTTCATTGGGTTTTGAAGTCATCGGGCATGCTTACCCTGACCATTATGATTTTAGCTTGACCGAGCTGTTGCAGTATCGCGATTATCCGATCGTTATCACTAGCAAAGATGCCGTGAAAATAAGAGCATTGTTAGTAGCGTATACAAGCAAGCAGGCACTGAGTGATGAATATAAAGAGCTGGTCAGTAGACTGTGGGTATTGCCGGTCACAGCCGTATTGTCTGATCGCTGTTATGATGATTTGTATCATCAGCTAAAGACGGTAGGAATTGATGTCGACGGCTAAGGCATGTCATCAATTCGAAAAACAACTGTTAAATTTGCACTTATTTATCTCATTTTTATCTCCATTTTCAAAATGAGGACGCGCCCTAATACTTGAGTTATATAAAAATTACTATAAGGATTAATCATGTCATTAGCGACCACACCTGCCAAAACTCATATTGTCATTCCTGCGCGCTTTAAAAGCACACGATTACCTGGCAAACCCTTGCTACAGATACATGGTAAGCCGATGATACTGTGGGTGGCTGAAAAAGCACAGGCTGCAGATTTCGCTGATGACTTGTGTATCGCAACCGATGACGAACGTATTGCTAAAGTATGTACAGAGGCGGGGTTTGATGTGGTGATGACCAGTAGCGAGCACGCTTCAGGTACAGATCGCTTGGCAGAAGTTGCCGCCATCAAAGACTGGGCGAGTAATGATATCGTTGTCAATATGCAAGGGGATGAACCACTCGTACCGCCTTTATTATTAGAACAGGTGCAGGCACTGTTGGTGGCTGACGAAGACAGTGTGATGGCGACGCTGTGTGAGCCTATCGAGGACTATGAGACATTCGTGCGACCTTCCGTGGTAAAAGTAGTTAGTCAGCAGGCCAATAATCGGCAGCGTGCGCTGTATTTTAGCCGAGCGCCGATTCCTTGTGACCGTGATGTTGCATTGGCAAACGAGCTGCAAACATCAGCCCCAAAAAATGCCTATCGTCATCTAGGGTTATACGCGTATAGAGTCAGTCTGTTGGAGCAGTTTGTGCATTGGCCACAAACGTCACTAGAAATCATGGAAAGTCTAGAGCAGCTGCGTGTTTTAGAAAACGCTGAGCATATTGCTATTGCCGTTGCGGCCTGCCAATTGCCTGCAGGTGTCGACACACAAGAAGATTTGGATCGCTTAAATGCGATGAGTTTGGCTGACTTTGATCTTAGCTAATGGGCGATATGGCTTCGCTTTAGTCAAATTTGATAGCTATCTAGTATATCGTTTTGAGCTGTGTCTTAACCAATCCCATCTGATAGAGCCCTCACTATGAATGATCTGACAGGAAGTACCCACGCACCAGAGATTTCTGATAGTGTATATTTTGCCCCGCTTTTGCCTTGGCAGCAGGGATTATGGTCACAGATGACAAAGCGAGTGTTGGCATCGCAGCAGTCGATACCCCATGCGTTACTAGCGGCTGGTATGCAAGGTATGGGTAAGCGCGCTTTTGTATGGAGATTGGTCGCGTGGCTACTGTGCCGCGAGCGTCATGCGCATCTATCTGGTGCTTGCGGTATATGTGAAAGCTGCCAATGGCTCAAATCAGGCACGCATCCAAGCTTGCAGGTATTACCTCTCATCAGCATGCCCATGCGTGCAGAAGACAGCACTACTAAAGAAAAACCAAGCAGTACCACAAAAGACAAGAAGGCTGCCAAAACAACCAGTAATACGGCTCTAAAGACAAAGGTAGATGATATTCGCGCTTTACAGCCTTTTATTTATCAAGGCGGGCAAGGCATGCGCATCTGTGTGTTAGATCATGCAGAACAAATGACCATTGCCGCGGCCAATGCCCTACTCAAAACATTAGAAGAGCCGCAGTCGCAAGTACATTTGTTTCTGATTAGTGATAGCCCAGCTCAGCTATTACCAACCATTAAAAGCCGGGTACAGCAGTTGGCATTACAGACTATTGAGTCATCTATCGCCGCTGATTATGTGACGCATGCGCTTGGGTCAACGATCAATCGTGAAGCAGTGGGCGATTCGGCGATCCATCAGCTTATACAGCTGAGCAATGGTGCGCCGTTAGCGGCAATCGCTTTAGCGCAGACACCATGGTACAGCAAACGTGCACTCTGGCTGACCACGTGGCAAGCATTACGTAGTGGCAAGCGCAGCAGCATTGCAGCTAGTGACTATTGGCAAAACCAGTTAGATATCAAGGCATTTATTCAATTGTCTGAGCTGATGCTATTGGATATACGCCGCGTTTGTCTTGGGCTAGATGAACTACAAAAAGACATGAGTCTGTCTGAAATTTTGGCTTCTTATCAACCTATAGACAGTGCTCTTGAGACGTTTGCCACTAGCTTACAGCAGACCAAAATTGCCCTACAACAAAATGTGCAAGAAAAATTTGCCTATGATAAGCTAATGCAAGAGTTGGCTTATTTGTAGAGCAGTATGCCAGAAATAAATCATGCCTAGCCACTCTTAAATGCTTTGATTTACATGGTATTAATGCCTGATAAACTCAATAACTCATAAAATATAGTAGACCCACTTAATCAAGGAAGCTGACTATGGCAATGCCAGGACGTGGCGGGATTTTGACCTGTCATATTGAAAATATCGAGATGCTGTATGCCAGCTATTTGTCTTTTGTGACCAATGGCGCTCTGTTTGTGCCTTCCGACCAACCGCAAAAACTTGGCAATGAGGTATTCATTGCAATCACACTTCCTAACTCAAGTGAACGCTTGCCTATGAATGGCAAGGTGGTTTGGATCAACTCTAAAGCGCAGGGCGGTCGACCAGCAGGTTTTGCCGTCCAAATCGGCACTGACGTTGCGGGACTCAGAATAAAGAACGAGGTTGAGCGGCTACTGGCAGGTAAAATTGATAGCTTACAATCGACTTATACGATGTAGTCTGTATGACTATCGATATTTTTACCCACTGTTATAATCAAAATAAATATCGCCATAAAAAAGCAGCCTTATACTTGATATAAGGCTGCTTTTTAGTAGAAGTATAGTCAGTGAACTACTAAACCGCTACGGTGTTACCCTTCCTAGAGGTACTATATTATGTACAATCTGCGGTCGGCTGCCTTGTAGCTGTTTTAGATTTCTTTGACTATATCAACAAACTGGCGGAATGTGAAAGCGTTCTAATAACGCGGCGGCACATACATATCGTTTGGGATAGGTTCACGGTAATATTCATCATCGCGCTTTCGATTGGGCAGTTCAACCTCGTCACGAGGCACTTCTTTATAAGGGATTTGTTCGAGCAAATGGGCTATACAGTTCAGCCTAGCACGTTTTTTATTATTGCCTTCAACGACCCACCAGGGTGCTTCAGGAATATGAGTGCGCTCAAACATGGTTTCTTTGGCTTTGGTGTAATCTTCCCAGCGCCGGCGTGACTGTAAGTCCATTGGCGAGAGTTTCCACTGCTTAAGCGGATCATATATTCGGCTCATAAATCGTGCATGTTGCTCATCATCAGTGATAGAAAACCAGTATTTTACGAGGCGAATGCCAGAGCGTACGAGCATGCGCTCAAACTCTGGTACCGATTGAAAAAACTCTTCATACTGTGCGTCTGTACAGAAGCCCATCACATGCTCAACACCGCCGCGGTTATACCAACTGCGGTCAAACAATACAATCTCGCCAGCTGCTGGCAAGTGAGCGACATAACGCTGAAAATACCACTGCGTCTGCTCACGTTCCGTGGGAGCGGGTAATGCGGCAACACGGCACACTCTGGGGTTCAAACGCTGAGTGATGCGTTTAATGGCGCCACCCTTACCAGCAGAATCACGCCCCTCAAAGATAACGACAATGCGCTCACCGCGATCAACGACCCAATCTTGTAGCTTTATGAGCTCTCGTTGTAGTCGAACCAATTCGTGGAAATATGTTCGTCTGTCTAGTTTTTCTTGTTCGCTCATCTCCCGTCCATCAAAACGAAAATCACGTGCACAGTCATCTATTTCATTCTCAAGCTCTTCATCATAGGTATCGATTAAATCTTGGTGCATTTTTCGACGTAACTCATCATCCAGAACTTCTTTTTCGATACGCTCCAAAAGAATCGATTGTTCTCGATTATATTGATCCACATGCTCTTTAGTCGCTAAAGATTCAAAGTCAGCCGTTGTACGCGGTTCTGTCATCACAAATTTCTCAGAACCAAAAATGACTTCCCTCAGCTTTTCTAATAAATATTTTGTCTTACCCATAAATATTACCTTTGTTTGGCATATTGGATTTTGTAAGATGGTGCTCCCTCGTTCACTTTTATAATAACAAAATACGGGCAATAAAAAATGCCCTTTAAGTTAATTAAAGGGCATTTTTACAGACAGATGCTGATTAAAATAATAAGTCAGGGTATCTCTCTTTTTAGACTACATACAATCCAGATTATTTTTCTAGAATACAAGTCACACCTTGACCACCTGCTGCGCAGATAGAGATGAGTGCACGACCTGAACCTTTTTGATCGAGTAGTTTGGCAGCAGTGGCTAAGATACGACCACCAGTAGCAGCAAACGGATGACCTGCAGCCAATGATGAACCATTAACGTTCAGTTTGCTACGATCGATAGATCCTAGTGGTGCCTCTAATCCTAGACGCTCTTCACAGAATTTCTCATCTTCCCATGAGGCAAGTGTTGACAATACTTGTGAAGCAAAGGCTTCATGAATCTCATAAAAATCAAAATCTTGCAGCGTCAGACCAGCACGTTCAAGCATACGCGGTACGGCATACGCTGGTGCCATTAGCAGGCCTTCCGTTGTGCCAGATTTACCAATGAAATCAACCGCAGCCGTTTCTTGATGCACGATATAGGCAAGCGGTTCTAGACCATGCTCTTTTGCCCACTCATCCGTACCCAATAGCACACAAGAAGCACCGTCAGTTAGCGGTGTAGAGTTGGCAGCAGTCATCGTTGGATTGGCGTTTCTTTTGCCAAATACTGGTTTTAGCTTCGCCAGTTTTTCTAAAGTGGTGTCTGGACGCAAGTTGTTGTCGCGAGTCAGACCTTTGTACGGCGTGATCAAGTCGTCAAAGAAACCTTCGTCATAAGCGCGTGCTAGATTTTGATGACTATTGAATGCAAGCTCATCTTGGGCTTCGCGGCTGATGTTCCATTCAAGCGTCGTGATCGCTTGGTGCTCACCCATTGACAAACCAGTGCGTGGCTCGCCATTTTGCGGTGAATCAATCAAGTCTTTTGGGTTTAGACCCATCAATGCTTTTAGGCGTTGTTTGTTGTCTTTTGCGGCACCCAGTTTGATAAGTACTTTACGTAGGCCATCGCCAACTGCGATAGGCGCATCAGAGGTCGTGTCTACGCCGCCAGTGATGGCTGAATCAATCAGACCAAGTGCAATTTTGTTTGCAGAGGCAAAAGTCGCTTGTAAGCCAGTACCACAAGCTTGTGAGATGTCATAAGTTGGCGTGTGCGGGTTCAATGCTGTGTTTAATGTTGCTTCACGAGTTAGGTTGATATCGCGGCTCAGTTTCATGACAGCGCCAGATACCACTTCACCTAGTGTCTCGCCTTGTAGGTTGTAACGCTCAACCAAACCATCTAAAGCAGCCGTTAGCATGTCTGTGTTGCTGACGTCGGCATAAGGACCGTTTGAGCGTGCAAATGGGATACGGTTACCACCGATGATGGCCACACGGTTTAGGCCTGATGCAGGCTTTGCTTGGCTGGCTTTTTTAGCGGTAGGCTTTTTGGCAGCAGGCGCATCTACTTTATCATCAGCTACTTTTTTGCTAGCAGTTTCTTTAACACTATTTTCTTTAGTAGCGGTTTCTTTTTTGGTATTGTCCGCTTTGGTACTAGTCGCTTTAACAACAGTGCTTTCAACAACAGGACTGTCTGGATGATTGTTTTTATTACTCATAGTATTATCCTTAAAAAGTATATGTAGAAAAAAAAGTTAAAAGATAGGCAACTTGTCTTAATCAATAAATATTAGCATTTATTATGTGACATAGATGCTTATCATAAGGTGTTTTTATTCAGTTAATGTATATCTTTAGCAAACGATGTGACGCTTGTATCAGGTCAATAATAAATTCATAACCATTATTCATCGCTTTGATAGACTGACTAGTAAGAAATATTAGCATTGCACAATGCTATGTTTGATAATATATTGTTATCAATTATAGGACATGCCATAACTTATTGGTCGGATTTTAACATGTTATAGTGTCCCTTAACGTGAGAAAAAGTGGCCGTCTTGTATACTGAGTTGTTTACAGATTGTTGTAGACATTGTCTGTTTTTGGACTTGTTTATGAGGTCAGTGTATAGTTAGGCAAGTTTTAGAGCGATTTACTAAATATCAATAATGATAATAACGATGAGCCTATATAATACGCCCATCGCATTTTCTATTTATTATTTTAACCATTAATTATAAGGATTATATTATGTCAGACCGTTATGGTGATTTTGTTCAGTCTTCTCTTGGCAAAAAAGTAGCTAAAAATCTAGGTTTACCAATGCCGACCACGCTTGATCGTTTTGAAAGCGGTGAGCGTCTGGTACGTGGTAGCGTGTTGGTTGGCCGTGCTAATGGTGATGACGCCAGCGTGAGCCAGTCTATTGCGCGCATCTTGTCAGATGTCCATGCTGAAGTATATGTGAACAGCGGCGATGATATGACTGATGCCCTAGCGGATGCAGGCGTTGAAGCAAAAGCCAACACAGGCGGTGATGACAAGTTCAAAGTCTTATTGTTTGATGCTAGCAATATCATCAATGCCGAACAACTAAAAGAAGTGTATGAATTCTTTCATACGGTTGCACGCCGCGTAGAGAAGTCTGGCCGTGTGATTATTGTTGGTCGTACGCCTGAGAGCATCACTGATATCGAAACGGCAATGGCTCAGCGTTCGCTTGAAGGGTTTGTAAAGTCAGTTGGCAAAGAGTTCAAGCGCGGTGTGACCGCACAGCTAGTCTATGTTGAGACTGGTGCTGAGCAAAACCTAGATTCAACATTGCGCTTTTTTACCTCAGCACGCTCAGCTTATGTTTCAGGACAGGTCATTCGCGTCAGCAAAGGCGATTCAGTTGACGTAGATTGGAATCAGCCTTTGGGCGGCAAAACCATGCTAGTAACCGGTGCTAGCCGCGGTATTGGTGAAGCCATCGCTCGCGTATTGGCGCGTGAAGGGGCGCATGTGATTTGCCTTGATGTCCCGCAGCAGCAAGCAGACCTACAAAAGGTGGCTAGTGAAATCAGTGGTTCTGTATTGACCGTTGATATCACCAGTGCTGATGCTGGTAAAGAGGTTGCAGAAGCAGCTGAAAAACGTGGTGGCCTTGATGCTGTGATTCATAATGCTGGCGTGACGCGTGACAAAACTTTGGCAAACATGGATGAGAAAAAGTGGGACATGGTTATCGACATCAATTTGGGCAGTATTGCCAGATTGAACCGCTATATGCTTGATAACGACGTGCTAAAAGACAGCGCACGTATCGTATGCGTATCGTCTATCTCAGGTATTGCAGGCAACATGGGTCAAACCAACTATGCCACGTCTAAAGCAGGCGTGATCGGTTTGGTTAATGCGACTGCGAAGCAGTTAGAAGATAATGCAAAAGGCATGACCATCAACGCAGTTGCTCCAGGATTTATCGAAACGCAAATGACAGAAGCCATTCCGTTTGCTATCCGTGAAGCGGGCCGCCGTATGAACTCAATGAGCCAAGGCGGCTTACCAGTCGATGTGGCTGAAACCATCGCATGGTTTGCATCACCTGCCTCTGGCGGCCTAAACGGCAACACAGTACGTGTTTGTGGTCAAAGCTTGCTTGGTGCATAATATCATTTAAGGTATGCTTACCAGATAATTGCTAATGAAGAGTAACAAAGCTGCCCATGGGTGGCTTTTTTATGATAAAAATACAAGAATCAATAGCCAAACGGTTTTTTGCTGATAGATATACTCATGAGGTTGATGAAATTTGATGCTTATTGGATGATTTAATAGTAGGCTTTAGTCAATGACTGTAGAATGTCTCTATATACGTTAAAAAACTTGTTCAAGCCACACTTAGGATCTATTTATGTCAGACAAACATTATGATGCGTTGCCAAAAGCGCACACCACTTATGCCAATATCGTCAAAAGCTTGCTGCCTATCGGAAACAGTGGCAAGGTCAGCAGAGACGAGTTACCACAAGCCACTTATTACGTGGATGATTTGCATATCGATCAAGACAATTTAGACGATTATCGTAAAATTTGTGGGTTCGCTGATGACGGTAAAGTACCAGCGACTTATTTTTCAGTATTGTCACAGACGCTACAGATGAATATGATGGTCAAAGAGCCATTCCCGTTTGCGATGTTGGGTTTGGTACACGTTGACAACAGCGTGACGCAGTACCGTCCGATCGGAGAGCGTGAAACAGTAGCATTGTCGGTCACGTTCGATAATCTGCGCGATCACGCTCAAGGTCAGCAATTTGACTTTATTACCATCGTCAAATCAGAAGACGAGGTCATCTGGGAAGGCACATCGACATATCTGTCACGTAGCAAAAAGCCTGCCAGTAGCAAAGACAAAAAAAGTGCACCGCGCCCAGCTGTGGTCAAACCAGAAGTTGACGAAGCAGGGGTACACAGTATATTTGAAGTACCAGAAGACATCGGTCGCCGTTATGCTTTTGTGTCAGGGGATTTTAACTTGATTCATTTGCACCCATTATCAGCACGTGCTTTCGGTTTCCCTAAAGCGATTGCCCATGGTATGTGGTCAAAAGCCAAGTGTCTTGCCCTAATGGGTGATTTACCTGATGCTTATACTGTTGATGTCTCATTTAAATTGCCTATCTTTTTGCCAGCTGAAGTAGAGCTGATTGCTGAGCCAGTCGCACAGCTTGCCAATGCAGACGACACTTGTGAATTTGGGCTATACAGCTCAAAGAATAACAAACCGCATTTGGCTGGTGTTATGAAATTAGAGACAGATAGCAAGTAACCGCTATCTTTTTATTCAATGACCATTCCTAACGAATATATTTATCATTATGACTGCACAAAGCACTATGACCTTACCAGACCATGAAACAAACACAGATCAATCAGTCGCGACGAATACCCTAGCTGCCAATGATACCTCAAGCAGTAAAGAAGGCAATGTCAGCAATGCTAGTGATGTTGACACTGACACTAATACTGACAATGGTGTTGATTTGGCTGTGATTCTCGAGCCGTATTTCCGTCCTGATGCCAATACCATTGTATGCGGTGCGCTAGATGATGAAAAAGTGTCGGCATTGGCGCAGGCTGGGGTTGAGATTGTTATCAATTTACAGCCTGATGATGAGCTGGGCTTTGATGAGTCAGCAGCGGTATTGTGTGCAGGTATGCACTATGAGCATTTACCTATCAATGGCGCTGCAGAACTAAAGCAGCTCAAAATATTGGCATTTGATAATATTTTGCGTCAGCACCACAGCAAAAAGATCGCTATGCACTGCGGGTCTGGAAATCGAGTAGGGGCTGCCATTGCGCTACGAGCAGGATGGCTGCGTGGACGCAAGATGGATACGGCTATGGAGCGCGGTCGCAGCCATGGTCTGACCAAACTTGAACAAGAAGTTCATAATCGTTTGCTCGTACCACGTTAAATATTTGCGTTGTATGAAAGGTTAATACTAAGCTAAATATTAGCATCATGATAAGATATCGTCATGATTGAGTAAGGAAAAGGCGACCGATGGGTGGCCTTTTTTATTGGTTAAGCATTTACCTCTATTAATACATAATCCAAGCAAATCAGACAGATCTTAAAATTAGAATAATTCAAAATAGGAGAAAGATAATAATGACGGGACACAGTGAAAAACACGTAAATACTGCTACGGATAGCATTTTACAATCACGTTTGCAGCAACTGCTGACTGACTTACAACTGGATGATGCACCGGCAGGGGGTGCGGTGGTCGTATATCAGGCAGGAGCATGTATTGCACAAGCGAGCACAGGCATGGCACGTCCTACTATGTCGTGGCAGCCTGATACATTGGCGATTAATTTCTCAACCGGTAAAGGGGTGTTGGCCACGCTGGTACACGTGCTAGCCTCTCAAGCATTGCTTGACTATGATGTGCCTATTGCTCATTACTGGCCAGCATTTGCAGCACAGGGCAAGGAGGAAATTACCTTACGCCATATGATGTCTCATCAAGCCAATTTATACTCTATTCAGAGCATTGATGCGGACAGCGAAACATTGCTGAACTGGGATGTGATGCTAGATAAAATTGCCGCGATGCCCGTCACACCGCCAGAAAACGCAGCCTCGTATGCTAGTGCTTACAGCGCATTGGTTTACGGCTGGGTACTAGGCGGCGTTATAGAAGCGGCCACTGAACTATCACTTGCTGAAGCATTGCGTCATTATTTGACAGAGCCTTTGGGCATTGCAGACAGTTGTTATTTTGGCGTGCCAAAGAGCAAGGTAGATCAAGTGGCACAGCTGACCAAAAACTTTGAAGGCGCAGATGAGCCTACCTCACAGCCTAGTAAAAGACGTCACAAACCTACGTTAAAAGCGGATTCAAAAGCTACGCTGCATACCTATGCCAGCCTCCCTAGCTATGCAAGCTGGCAACAAAAGATGCTAGATGATCAAAATGATGCCAATGTCGAGAACGCTGATAGTACTAATGATGGTGTCGATAGAGAAAATGCTAGTGATTCAAAGCCAGTGTTAGACACCGCTGCTATCAATCGTCTTTATCTTGATACGAGTACGTTAAATCTGAGAAACTATAAAGCGGCACTCATACCCGCAGGCACGTCACCAATTGATTATTATAGCGACGACACATTACAAGCGGTCATTCCAGCGGCCAACGGGGTGGCATCAGCGCAAGCTTTGGCTAATATATATGCCATGCTGGCAAATGGCGGTAAATGGCGTGGTCAAACGCTGATTAATCAAGCAATCTTTGAGCAGCTATTGACATCGAAAGTGACGGGTTTGGATGCTGTCATGCCGTCACAGATGCAATGGCGATTGGGTTACCATAAATTATTTAGCGTATGTGACAATCAGAATAACAATCAGAACCCTATGATCGACAGCGTTCATAATGAAAGCGCTGAGAACGAAAGCATAAAGAATGAAAGTGCCATCTCATCAGGGTTTGGCCATATGGGATATAATGGTTCGGTCGCGTGGTGTGACCCTGAGCGTCAATTGTCCTTTGCCTTTATTCATAACTTTGACACCACCATGCTCAACGACGTTCGTCAGTTTGCGCTGACAGAAGCAGTCTTAGCGTTGGTGGATGATGTAGTTTGAGTGAGATTGTATAAAAAGCCTCACTTTATAATATAGAGCTGATTTACAATAAATAAGCTGAATTCTTCATTAATGCGGCTTATTTGGTGTCATTTTAAGTAACTTAGTGGCACTTAAGCCATGAATGAAGATTGAGGTTAAAATCACAATTGAGCAGACAATCCATAGTTTAAGTGCATCTTCATCACCGAAGAACCCTTGATTTAGCGCGTAAGATAAATAATACAACGTCCCAATACCGCGAATACCCAGTGCTGAGATGGCGTATTTTTCGGTGCGAGGAAGGTTAAGTCCTGATAACGCAATAAACCCACCAATAGGACGGATGAGTAGCAAGAACGTAAAGCTCACGATATAGACACGCCATGTCAGTTCAATATCAGACTGCAAGCCTTGACCGATGAACATACCAAAAATCACCAATACCAATGACATTAGCAAGCCTTCAGATTGCTCGGCAAAGTCATGTAGTTTTTCATGATAAGTATGCTCACATTCTGAGCGTCGAAACGCAAAAGCCGCGACAAAAACAGCGATGAACCCATAACTGTGTACATACTCCGCTACCCCATAAGCCAAGAGGGTTAAGGCGATAACCACGTAGCCTTGTGAGATGGTGGTATCACGAGTGTATTTAGAAAACACCAGCTTGGCCAGTACCTTTCCAACCACAATACCAACCACCACCCCTGCGCCAATTTTCCACAGGACATCATGAGTAAACCATGACCAGAGCATCTCATAGGTAAAGACTTTACCCTCACTAAACGCCTCGGCAATTTTAATCGCTAAGTAAACGAATGGAAAAGCCAGACCATCATTCAATCCTGCTTCTGATGTGAGAGTAAAGCGCGGTGTGTCTTCGCCTCCTGTATTAGGAGGGCCCACTTGAATGCTAGATGCTAAGACGGGATCGGTAGGTGCTAAGACCGCGCCCAGTAAGATAGCAGCGCCCAAGCTCAAACCAAACGCATAATAGCCTAAAACCGCCATCGCAAAGATACCAATCGGCATGGTAATGAGCAGTAGCCTAACCGTGGGTCGCCATAGTTTCCAAGACAACTCAGTGTCGATTTTTATACCAGCCCCAACGAGTGAGACCAACACGACAATCTCAGTCAGCTTTTCGATTATTAAGCCATTACTTAAGGGGTCTAAAAAAGATAACGATGTCCACCAGTAACCCATCATCAAACCAAAGCTGACTTGCAGCATAGGTAGTGAGATTGAGGTGCGCTTAAAGACGATAGGAAACAGTGCCCCTAATAAAAAGGCAATACCGCAAATCAATAAGAATAAGTTGTAGTTTTCAATCATAGGGCTGATACACGTTTTTGTATGGTTGAGAGGGTGTTTAGCTTTAGCCCTTATCATGACGCCAAAAAAAATCAATTATCGCAAAAAATCGTTATCAAAACGTCTACTGCGTTGTTTTTTGGTGAAAAAAAACCTGCATAAGATATGCAGGCTTTTCATAGTTGTTCGGATTTATGTGTTTGAAGATAGCTCATCTACCTTAAAATACAGTGCGCACGTTTTAGCGTTCTACTTGGCTCACATCACGTATCGCACCCGTATCGGCACTGGTGGTCATAGCAGCATAGGCACGTAGAGCAGGGGTGACATAACGCTCACGGCTGACTGGTTTCCACGCATCACGTCCACGTGCTTCCATCGCTTCGCGGCGCGCCGCCAAATCAGCATCGCTGACTTGCATGTTGATAGTGCGGTTCGGAATGTCGATATGGATGGTATCGCCTTCTTCAACCAGACCAATGGCACCGCCTTCAGCTGCTTCTGGGCTGGCGTGACCGATTGATAGGCCTGACGTACCACCAGAGAAACGACCATCGGTGAGTAGGGCGCATTCTTTACCCAAGCCTTTAGACTTGAGATACGTCGTTGGGTAAAGCATTTCTTGCATACCAGGCCCACCTTTAGGACCTTCATAGCGGATGATGACCACATCACCAGCCACGATATCATCAGCCAATACCGCAGCAACAGCGTCATCTTGTGACTCAAATAGGCGCGCGCGACCAGTAAAGACCAAGATGCTGTCATCCACACCTGCGGTTTTTACCACGCAGCCACGCTCAGCGATATTGCCATACAATACGGCTAAACCACCATCTGCTGAATAGGCATGTTGGGCACTGCGAATACAGCCTGACTCACGGTTGACATCGAGGTTTGACCATTCTTTTGATTGCGAAAACGCCTCAGTGGTACGTACGCCACCCGGTGCTGCAAGGAAGCGCGCGCGCGCCTCAAGGTTATCAGCGTTCATGATATCCCATTTATCAATCGCGGCTTTCATCGTTGGACTATGGATGGTCGGTACGTCAGTGCTCAAGAGGCCGGCACGATCAAGCTCAGCCAATAGTGCAAACACGCCACCAGCACGATGCACATCTTCCATATGGTATTTCTGTGAGGCAGGCGCAACTTTTGCAAGGCAAGGTACACCGCGGCTTAGGCGGTCAATGTCATGCATTTTAAAGTCAATTTCCGCTTCGTTCGCTGCAGCTAATAGATGTAAAATCGTGTTGGTCGAGCCGCCCATGGCGATATCTAAGGTCATCGCATTTTCAAAAGCCGCTTTGCTCGCGATTGAGCGCGGTAATACTGAATCGTCATCTTGCTCATAACGGCGTTTGGCCAATGATACTATGGTGCGACCCGCTTCTAAGAATAGCTCGCGACGCAGTGAGTGAGTGGCCAGTAGCGAGCCATTACCCGGTAGTGCTAAGCCTAAGGCTTCGGTTAAGCAGTTCATCGAGTTGGCAGTAAACATACCAGAGCATGAACCGCAAGTTGGGCAAGCTGAGGCTTCGATAGCGGCCACATCTTCATCACTAATGCTATCGTCAGCAGCATCCATCATCGCATCGACAAGATCAAGCTTACGAATCGCGCTACTGTCACTGCCATCGGTATTATGGCTTTTGCCAACGGTACTGGCTAAGATTTTGCCGGCTTCCATTGGGCCACCTGAAATAAACACCACTGGAATGTTAAGGCGCATGGCGGCCATCAACATACCTGGCGTGATTTTATCGCAGTTAGAGATACACACTAGCGCATCTGCGCAGTGAGCATTGACCATATATTCCACAGAGTCAGCAATGAGGTCGCGGCTAGGTAGCGAGTACAACATACCGCTATGACCCATGGCAATACCGTCATCGACCGCAATAGTGTTGAACTCTTTTGCCACGCCGCCCGATTTTTCAATCTCGCGAGCGACCAGTTGGCCCAAGTCTTTTAGATGCACATGGCCGGGTACGAACTGGGTAAATGAGTTGGCAATGGCAATAATCGGCTTGCCAAAGTCGCCATCAGTCATGCCAGTTGCACGCCATAATGCGCGAGCGCCTGCCATATTACGACCACCAGTAGAGGTTTTTGAGCGATAATCCATGTGATATTCCTTACAAATAGGCGAGGTTTGTTAAAATGTTTAGCCTCAGCTGTGATATTGATAGTGTGCTTTTTATGATGCGTGAGGACTAGTGAATAATACTAAATGGCTACCATACCATTGGCTATGAGTGGCCCAAAATCGGCTGCCAACCATGATAAAGAATAGAGCGGCAAAGTGCTACTCTAAACGCTCTAATATGGCATTTTCAAACCAAGGCAGAGTGGTTTTATCGGCTTCTAGTTTGGCGATAACGATTAACGCATGTGCTGCAGGTAACAGCTGATAGTCACTACTCGCGTCAAGCGGTAGGATTGACTTAGCACTGGTGCGCTGCTCATCAATACTGACCAAAGGCAGTTTGTTATTTTTATAGAGGATATCTACACGACCAAAAAACTGCCACTCTTTTAAGGCGTTTGTCAGTGCATCTGCCTCATCTTTGGTATAAATCTGCTGTGTCTCTTTGCCTGTGTTGGTCCAATGTAGACGTACTGCTAGCTGCAGAGCCTCACTAAAGACGACCAATGAGCCAATAATTTTTACATGCCAAGGGCTAGCGAGTAGTGCAGCATCAATTCCTATGAGCTTGGCAGCGGCTTGTGCTGTCATGGGGGTATTGAACTGTGCTAATAGCGCAGGTGTCAGTGGATGCGTTTGTTTAATGGCCTCATCTAGACTGTCGTAGTGATATAAAAACAGTAGCGGCAAGTCTTGCGTAATGGTTTTTTTACTGATTTTACAGTTATGAATCCGCCAAGCGATTGTTTTATCAGTTAAGGCATCTGCCAAAATAATGGTATTGGGTGCAAGGGTTTGCACATTATCATTCGCATTGGTTTGCTCCGCATCGCTCACGGGCGCTGTGTCATCAGATACAGAGATTGATGGCGTGTCATTGACTGTGGAATGGGCGTAACTGTCATCTGATTGAGTCGTCAAGGTAGGCGAGTCCATAAACATCATGTTATTAAAATAGAGGGTTAATATAACATTTTAAGGGTGTGGCCCGCTAATAAATTGGTGAGCTGCGATAGTGAGTATGCAGCTTGATTTTCTCAACGATAATGGTGATAGTGACTTGTACTAACGTTACATTTCATCCACTATATTACAAGCTGTCTAAACCATTAAAAAAGCTACTTAATACCTAATAATCAAAAATCAAAGGAAAAATAATGACTGACATTAATCAACAGATTGCTTATGACGATAATAATATTTTTGCCAAAATGCTAGATGGTGACATTCCTTATCACAAAGTCTATGAAGACGAGCATACGCTTGCCTTTATGGATATCATGCCGCAAGCAGAAGGCCATGTATTGGTCATACCTAAACAAAAGACGGCTGACTTGGCAGATCTTGAGCCTGAATATGCTGCTGCTGTTTTGATGACATCTAAGAAAATTATGCAAGCCCAGCGCCAAGTGTTTGCGCGCGAAGGAATTATTCAAATGCAATTGAATGGCGCGCAGGCAGGGCAGACTGTGTTTCACTATCATATACATTTGATTCCTAGCAGTATCCATGAGCTAGGACGTCATGCCGCTGTGATGGCTGACCAAGAGCAGTTGGCCAATTTGGCTAAGCAGTTGGCAGTAGTGATTGATGCTGCATGATGCCAGTACAATGCTTTATGGTTTTGACATCTATAGCAATTTATAGATTTTGATCATAAATTGTTAACTTAATAGCACATATAAGATAAGAGGGCAGCTAACAAGCTGCCTTTTCCGTTTTCTTGGTAATAGTCATGTAACAATCGTTAAAGTCATGTTACAAGTTGAACGCTTGCCTAGGGTTTTTGAAAGGAGTGTGATAGATATGATGCTTATTTACTAACCATCTTACATTCCAGCTTTGTCTTTACTAATAAATCATTCTAAAAAAGGCAGAGCTCACTTCTGAGGAAACCATTTTTCATGAGCAAGTTACCTCGTTCTACTATTTTATTGCCAGTCTTTGTACCTGCAGCGGTCATTATGCTGTTGTTGGTCATCGGTACTGCGATCAATCCTGAAGCAGCTGGTGCGCTATTCAGTGATGTGCTTGCCTTCACGACCGAGACGTTCGGTTGGTTTTATATGCTAGCAGTAGCATTGTTTTTGATGTTCATCATTGTACTGGCATTTTCGTCCTATGGGAGTATTAAGCTGGGCCCTGATCATGCGGAGGCGGAGTATAAGTTCCTTGAATGGTTTGCCATGCTCTTTTCGGCAGGTTACGGGATTGCGCTACTGTTCTTTGGGGTAGCAGAACCAGTCATGCATTTTGCCAGTCCGCCACTCTCCCAGCCCCAAACCATTGCGGCAGCAAAAGAGGCGATGCAAATTGCGTATTTCCACTGGGGTTTTCATATTTGGGCGATTTACGGTGTGGTGGGTTTGTCACTAGCCTATTTTGCGTTTCGTCATGGTCTGCCATTATCCATACGTTCGACGCTATATCCGATTATCGGTGACAGGATTTATGGCCCTATTGGGCATACGGTCGATGTGTTTGCCATATTAGGTACGATGTTCGGTATTGCCACCAGTCTAGGTTTGTCGGTATCGCAAATCAATGCGGGACTCAATTATCTGCTACCAGATATTATCCCAGTGAATACGACTGTACAGGTGATTGCAATTGCATTGGTGACAGCAGCGGCACTGGTATCAGTGTTGGCAGGGATGGATAAAGGCGTAAAACGCTTGTCTATCTTAAATATGGTATTGGCGACAGCGCTGATGTTGTTTGTGTTTATTGTGGGCCCGACCATCTTTATTCTGAACGCCTTCATGGAAAATACGGGCAGTTATTTGGGTAATATTGTCGAGCGTACCTTTAGTTTACAAGCGTATGAGAACAGTGATTGGATCGGTAGCTGGACATTGTTTATTTTTGCATGGACGATTGCATGGGCACCTTTTGTAGGTCTATTTATTGCTAAGATTAGCCGTGGCCGTACCATCCGTGAGTTTGTACTGGGTGTGATGCTCGTACCGACTTTCTTTACGTTCTTTTGGTTTGCCGTGTTTGGTGATACCGCGTTACATATGATTATGGTTGATGGTTATACCTCGCTAATCGGTGATGTACAGGACAACCAAGCGATTGCCTTGTTTAAACTGTTAGAGAACCTACCATTTACTGAATTTGTGTCGTCATTGACCATTTTATTGATTATTACCTTTTTTGTGACATCGTCGGATTCTGGCTCATTAGTGATTGATTCGCTAGCGGCTGGTGGTCGCAGTGATACGCCGTGGTGGCAGCGCAGCTTTTGGGTAGTGACCGAAGGTGCTGTTGCCGCTGTACTATTGATTGCAGGCGGCTTGACGGCGCTCCAAACGGCAGCCATCGTTAGTGCGCTACCGTTTGCAGTTATCATTCTTATTTCAATGTTTGGTATGTGGCGTGCGCTGCGTATCGAAGGGCATCGTAATCAGAGCCTCGGTCAAAACAACAAACTTCCGCCACATCTACTCAAACCGTCTGCATGGCGTGAGCGTATCGATTATATGACCGTTAAACCGACGCGTGGCAAGGTGCTTAGTTATATCAAAGACGTGATTATGCCGTCGATGATGGAAGTGTCGTCTAAATTTGCAGAGACAGGCTGGACGACTGAGGTCAACTACGACGCGGTCAATAACCGTGCAGTGCTTGAGTTGCAACGTGGCGATGATGTCGAGTTTTGGTATGAGGTGCGCTTATCTGAGCATGATGCGCCCGATTACTATACAGAAGACAGCGCAGATACCTTGCCACAAGAGCACCATCACCGTGCTGAGGTGTATCTACGCCGTGGTGGTCAAACGTATGACTTGTATGGCTATGAGACAGAGGCCGTCATTAATGACATCATCGATCAATTTGAAAAGTACTTACATTTCCTCAATGTGTCGCCTGATAGTTTACCGTGGCGTATGCAAGAGCATGATGAAGACATCACGTTAGAGCAGGGCAGTGTGCTCGATAAATAATAGAGTGAATGCGTTAAGAGTCATCATGCAAGCTGTTCACGTTAATAACTTGCAATAAACTCAGGATTCCTTAGAATAACGGCTTGTTTTTCTTACAAATCAAGCCGTTTTTTTATGTCTATTGATTCTTCTGTTTTACCTGCGCATTCGCCAGTGTCTGATCATCCATTATTGCAGCCATTGAATATCGGTGGTCTGACGATTGAAAACCGTCTGATGGTCGCACCAATGGCTGGCGTGACAGACAATCCTTTTCGCCGACTATGCAAATCATTTGGCGCAGGTCATGCGGTCAGCGAGATGATTATCGCTGATACAGCGCTGTATACGCGCAAAAAATCCCTGTATCGTGCCAACTTTGATAATGAAATTGCGCCTATCTCTGCGCAGATAGCAGGGGCTGAACCGGATAAACTGGCTCAAGCGGCTCGTTATCAAATTGATAATGGCGCGCAGATTATTGACATCAATATGGGCTGCCCTGCCAAAAAAGTCTGCCGTAAGCTGGCAGGCTCTGCATTGCTACAAGACGAAGATTTGGTCGCACGTTTGCTTGATGCAACTGTCAATGCGGTCAGTGCCCCAGTCACCCTAAAAACACGTTTAGGTTATGAAAATGGCCGTGAAAATATCTTGCGAGTGGCCAAGCGGGCGGAGCAAGCAGGCATTGCCGCGATTGCCATTCACGGGCGTACGCGTGAGGATATGTATACTGGCGAGGCGCGTTACGAGCTCATACGCGAAGTCAAAGAAAGCATCAGTATTCCTGTCATTGCCAATGGTGATATCGATAGCGCGCAAAAAGCGCAGCGCGTTTATGAGTTGACGGGATGCGATGCAGTGATGATTGGACGAGCAGCCCAAGGTCAGCCTTGGATATTTCGCGATATTGAGAACTTTTTGCGTACTGGTGAGACTCTAGAGGCGCCTAGTGTAAGCGAGATCAAAGAGATCGTGCTGGCGCATTTGCAAGAGTTATATGGCTTTTATGGTGAGTACTCAGGCTGCCGCATCGCCCGCAAGCATATTGCTTGGTATACGACAGGTATTCCCAACTCCAATGCCTTTAGGCAAGCGATGTATGGAGAAGAGAGCACCGCAGGACAGTTCCGAGTCGTCGAGACTTTTTTGCAGGCGCATGAGTAATATAAGCTGAAGGCTCATTCGATGCATTTATGCGTATGAATGCTGCATAAAAACTATTCGAGCACTGCTAGGTTTTTTCTACCATTGCTGTGTCTGGATTTGCTTCCGAGGCAGTTTTTTTGTTTTGCCAAGGGAACCGGCCTTCTAACTCAACCTGTAGTGACAAGCTCAAAAAGGTTCGAATAAGCACGATAATACCTAATACTAATACGCTGCGTAGCGACGGCTCTGTCACGACAGTAGCCACAATATCAGCAGCGATTAGCACCTCTAGTCCTAATAGAATAGACTTGCCAATGGTCTGCCTGATTTCTACGTACGTATTATGATTGAGGCCACCCGATAGCCGAAATGCCCTATAAAAAGCAAAAAACAGTCCAAAAAACATAATCAGCACGCCAATGACTTCGATTATCTTGGCAATTAAATCGACATAATGGGTCAACGTTTCTATCAAAGTATATTCTCCTCGGTATTAGCCAGAAAAAGCATCATAAGTAGCATCACCATTATTATATGATTAGATACGGCTGCAAACCCCTAAAACCCTCAAATTAACTGTCAGTTACTGGTGTTTTGTTCACTTTGTGTGATATTTTTTTGCTATGCTATAAATGAATATTCATTGGTATAGGACAAAAAAAAGGAACTTTTATGGCAAATCCCTCGAAAAAAGCAATAACTAAAGCAGTAAAAGGTAAGAATATTATTATTACAGGGGCTTCAAGTGGTATTGGAGAACGTACGGCTTTTTTATTAAGTGAGTGCGGTGCACAGGTTATCTTATTGGCACGTACTGAGGATAAGCTAAAAACAGTAACAGAAAGTATTGAGATACTTGGTGGCAAAGCCAGTTATTACCCTTGTGACTTGACCAATATGGATGATATTGAGAAAGTCAGTGAGCAAATTTTGGCGGACTTTGGCCATGTTGATGTCTTAGTCAATAACGCTGGTCGCTCGATTCGTCGTTCAGTTCATGAATCGGTCGATCGTTTTCATGATTTTGAGCGTACGATGGATATCAATTACTTTGGCGCTGTTAAAATCGTTCTTGGGTTTTTGCCGACGATGATTGAGCGTCAGACGGGTCAAATTGTCAACATATCCTCGATTGGTGTATTGGCGAACAGTCCACGCTTTGCCGCTTATGTCGCCTCAAAATCAGCATTGGATGCTTTTAGTCGCTGCTTAGCTGCCGAAGTAAAAGGGGACAATGTGACGATTACCAATATCTTTATGCCATTGGTTCGTACGCCTATGATTGCCCCAACCAAGCTATACCGCTACATGCCTGCGTTAATGCCTGATGAAGCGGCGTTGATGGTCGCAAGAGCCATCGTCGATAAGCCAAATAGTATCGCCAGTAATATGGGTAAATTTGCATCGGCCACGTATTCACTGGTGCCAGCATTTAACGTCGGTATCCAATCAATTGGCTATCGTATTTTCCCAAGCACCCGCGCTGGACTGACTACCGATAAGAAGCCAAACCTTGCTCAGCGTGCCTTTGCCAGAATCCTTCCGGGTGAGCATCACTAAATTTCCGGTTTCATGTGCTTTGAGTCATAAAAAAGGATGCTACGGCATCCTTTTTTAATATCTCTCAAGGTATTAATACTTATATGAATGGGTAGAATAGCGATGCTTTTTAGCTATCTGATGACCAGAACTATCAGATTTTTAGATGCTTTAGGATTGTATTTTTAGTACCTTAAAATAGATGCCTCATTTACGATGCTAACCAAGGCGACTGAGAGTATATAGTCAATCCTCTATAAAAGAGTGACAGCGTTAACCTTGCTTGAAGTATCACGTATACATCTGCACTCGGTTGCTTTGTATCTCTTTTAAACTGAATCAACTGTAGTAGAATGAGTTTACCATGGCCTAATCGTCTCGACTCTCATGCTCAATGAGATTAAGCTTTGCATATCGAAAATTTGAACACCATACAAATATACACTAAGCACTCATTCTCTGAGTGTTAAAGAATCCACAAAAGATAATTTGAAGAGGTAAGAATGTTAATTAAGTTGCTACGAGAAGGTCTAGGAAGAATTATTGCGGGTATCAGTGTCATGACACAAGGTAATGCCATGAAACGTACTGAAGAAGAACAAGCTCTTGTTAATAAGGCTGGTGAAGATCTATCTTTATATCAATTTCAATCTTGTCCTTTTTGCGTCAAAGTACGTCGTCAAATTCATAAGTTGAATGTGCCTGTTGAGCTTCGAGATGCAAAAAACAATGAGCAGTTTCGTAATGAGCTTGCTGCGAACGGTGGGCGGATAAAAGTGCCTTGTCTACGTATTCAAAAAAACGACGACGTCCAATGGATGTATGAATCTAATGATATCAATGCTTACTTGCAACAGCGTTTCGGCTAGGGCGTGCTGCAGTTCGAACAACAACTGTTAAATGGGCTAAAAATGTCTAAGTCATCGCCAAACTGTGTCAAGTAGCTTGTTAATATCTCGATATTATCTGTAATACTTTGCTTGTTTGGCGGACATTTATCTCATTTTTATCCTATTTTCAAAATTAGGACACACCTTAGTATGTTTAATAATAGCCTCTGAGGTTGAATCAGCTTATATCTGAATGTACTCAACGATTGGGCAATTCACCACTAACTATTCGACATATGTTTCAGTACTGGCAACCCAATAAAGGCTCATATCTTCTTTTTTCAAGGGTACAGTCGCGAGTGTACGACCTTCATTGTCAGTGAATTCAATTTCATATACGGGAGGAGTCACATCAAAAATATGTACTACAGTTCCCACATCACCCGCTCTGATATTCTCTTGAATATCTTTTGATACTCTAATAACATCGTTTATATTCAACATATGGCTAGTCCTTATTTGTCATAAAGTCCGTTATGAGAATAATTGAGGTTTTAGTGTTATTTGCGCATAGTCTACCAATGATATGAAGTAAAAGATGATAAAGACTTATCAAGCCTGTGCTTAATAAGTGCTAATTAGTATCGGTAAAGGAATAGGACTATCAAAACTAAAATCAAACTTACTCTCTGGGTACTTTTTTCTCTATTTTTATCTCTACTCTTATATAAGCTTACTGGCTGTGCTGACACTGGTACACCAGAGGAGCGTCAGGCGCGGCGCATTGCGGCATGTCAAGAGATGCTCAATACGACACGCCCTATGCCAACTGATCATCTACCTTTAACAGAGCGAAGCGAGGAAGTTGAATTTAATGCTAAATGGGAACGTTGCCGCGCGATGATTGAAGATAAGTGGCTCCCTAACGAACAACGAGAAAATAATTGGCTGAATGGAAAACAGTATCATTATGTCAAACTTGGAAATCAAGTCATCAAAGGACCAGCGAATCATCTAAAAGTTGGGGCCAATGCATTTGCTGTTGAATATAAATGGAAGCACAGCTATATCGAATACGACATCGAAGCTAGAGAATACTATTTGGCACCGCCTGATGCTCGCAGTGGTGTGTATTTCGATATGTATTCAGTCAATAATTTAGCTTATCAAAGTGGAATAGCGATAACGTCTAATTATGATGAAGTCTGTGAGAAGTCAAAAACAGAACCAGATGAAGCAGGCGCATTTATCTGGAACGGTATCTTATTTGCTACATTAACTCGCATAGAGTACAAGGGTGACAATCAAATTAATTGGCAAGAAGAATGGCAACGCATTTGTCCAATAGCAGTAGAAGCAGTGACTAACCAATTAAAAATCATCAAAACACAACCACCAACGATGATAGAAAAGTAGATATATAGATAAAGCAGATATGATTACTAGGTATTTTGGTACCCTAGTGAGGACTTGAACAATAGGCTGTCGGCTAATGATATCAACGTTTTAACTCGATGAAATAGTCACGGTGTACTTCATGGTGTACATGCAGTGAGCTTTTCGTGGGCACATCAAATTACCCTTGATAATTGTGACAACCAGGACAGCTGCAATGACATTTTATTTAAAAGATAGCGACCAAGAGTATTTCAGCAAGTTTTGGGTGCAAGAAAGAAAATATCTAAGCGAAGTTGGTGGACGGTTATTAACCGTAGATGAAGCAAATACTCACCCATTTAATGATCTATTAATTACAGGGTCTAAAGGGATAGTGGGGATCGATGCTATGAAGCCTAGGCTAACTCATAGCTACCATTACTTTTGTATTCCCTATGAGCTAGGAGAAGAAATAGAGGAAGGTTTAGTACCTGAAACTATAATAGCTCAATTAATCAATGATAACTTGAAGTGTGCTATCTTTATAGCATCAACCGATGCCAGTTTTGGTTGTTTTGGTGAGTGCTTTCACACAAACGAGGAAATAATTTGGAATTTTTCATCACCACACTTAAATACACCGTTTCTTATATTTGATAATGAAAAGAAAGTGTTTGCGCTGATAGACTATGACTTACCCTTACAAATCATTGGCTATAAAACCCCTATTTTAGATAGAAAGGACTACATTAAAAGTAAAATAGGTCAAAATGGATGGGATACTGTATTTGAAAGGTATTCCCATTATACGAACATGCCACACTTTTTTAATGAGTATTATAAGTTTCTATTGCCCGATAAAGTAGTCAAGTTTTTAGATTCTAGAGTGATACCTCCTCCAGTGAACTGCACTCAAAAATAGAGTTTTATGGACATCATCATAGTCAGATATAACTCCTAGAGTGAATATTCAAAAAATTGTGTTCGGTGCGCTATACAGGCATCTAACTTCTAGTGCTAGAAATAACTTCAATGACTAAGGAATTGATAGCATAGCTTAATATTAGTCATGCTGATGAGATGCAAGGTAAGAATATACCTGATGATCTAATAGAAGAAATGCCAATGTTTCTTGATAAAAACAGAAGTCAATAGGAGTAATTATGGACGAACATAGAAAACTAAGAATGAGAATTTTTAGGCTTTTTAAACAAGGTCAATTAAAAGAAGCTGTTGAATTATTTGAAAGTAATAATATGGACTACTTTGAAACAGCTCCAACTGATAAATGGAACTGGTTACATCAGCTCTCAATGGGATTTAATCCAGATGAACCACCGAAAAGAACTATTGAATTCTTTATTGAAAAAGGAGTGCCTATTGATGCTCAAGACATTTATGGCATGACACCACTTCATTATGCTATGCGAGGGGAAAATGCAGAAGCGGCGATTGCCTTATTAGAAGCAGGAGCAAATCCAAACATTCCTAATAGAGATAACCTTATACCTCTGAGAATGACTTTGCTGATGCCTGATAGGTTAGATGTACTAGAACTGATGTTAAAAAATGGTGGGGATGTTAACTACTATAATGGAAAAGATTACTTACTTGAAGCAATTAAAGGCTTTCGAGGTGATCATCCTGATTTTCAAGAATTAATACAAATGCTTGAAAATTATTCAGGTGAGTAAAAAAATTGTAAGAGAAATGATTGAAAATAGGTATACCCCAAGGGAACCAGTCAAGCAGACCTCTTAAACTATTAATAGACCACTTAAAACAGACCACTATAATGGAACCACTCATAACAGACTCTGTTAGGATTTCTAGTATCTAAATGGTCACACTCGACAGCTAATAATAATGTGAGTGAGATTTTGCAGTAGATATATCGATTTCACCTCAGTCATTTAGCCAAACACACTACGTAGTATGAAAAATAACCCTATCATTACGACAGCGATGACGAGCAATCGTTTGAGCCAAAAAGGGAGCAGCGGCTTTTTATAACCCAAGTCGTTGAGCTGACTGTCAACCCCGGCTTGTAAGCGCTTAAATCCTTGGCTCTGCTCGGTGGTTTTGACACGGTTCTTAACCAGTGGCTGTGGCGGCTCTGCCGTAGGCGCTCTATCGAAACTGATGGCTTCGTTAGGAATCCCCTGTTTATTGGCGATAGTCGTAAGCTTCTGCTGTTGTTTTACTTTTAGCGCCGTCTCATAAGCATCGATCCTATCTTTGGCATCATCCATGCTGATGTTTTCATCTTCAGCCAATGTTTTGATCGCCATGACCAAGTTGTTTTTTTCGATCATCATCATGACCGCTTTTGGCAGCTTTGCATTGACTATTTTTGAGCTGGGGTCAGAGTTAAACATGATTGTCCTTATGACAGCATAAAGGTGTGAGTAGATAATTAGCCTAGTGCTAGATAGTATGGTTATTCATTATAACCATTTTATATCAGAAAAATTCAAGCAAAAAAATACCGCAATCATAATCATGACTGCGGTATTTTAATATCTATCTTATCAGTATTTCTGCCAATCTTTGATAAATTATAGATCTTTCCAACGTTGGATAGATTTTTTGATTACTTCTTTGGCTTCTGCAACATCATCCCAAGACTCAACCACTGTGCTACCTGGCTTTTTCAGATCTTTGTAATGGCTGAAGTGGTATTCTAACTGGTTGATTAGCTGTTTTGGTAGATCGGCTAGGCTGTTGTAAGCATTACCAGTGTCACGGTCGTCAGCAGGTACGACAACGATTTTGTCATCTACTTCGCCATCATCGACAAACTTCATAACGCCGATTACTTTGGCTTTTAAGAAGATACCAGTCGGTAAAGGCTGCTCAGTTAGCAACAATACATCTAACTCATCGCCATCTTCGTCAAGGGTTTGCGGGATAAAGCCATAGTTGCAAGGCTTAGCAAAAATCTGTGGATCAATACGATCAAGCTCAAATACGGCTAGCTCGCGATTCCATTCGATTTTGTGGCTGCTACCAGCTGGAATTTCTACGACTACGTTGATGATGCCGCCATCTACGTCGCCTGCGTCTAGAATTTTATTAAAATCTGCCATAAAATACTCCAATTTTCTTTTGTTTTAAGTGTTTGAATAGTCAATGATAGTCAAAGTGTTGAGCTGGGAGACTAGCAAAAGGATTGCAGCACCCGATTTGTACTGCATGCGATTATAGCAAGTTTGATGCAAATTTTCTCATAATGCTTAGTCTAAGCGCGCAAGAGATTATGCAAAAATGGACTCAGAGCATTTATTGGGGCGCGATTGCTCGTAACTCAATCAGTCCAGCGTGACGTTTGGCAATATTATCAACCAGCTTCTGAGTCACTTGCTCATAGCTCAAAGCGTTGCTTATCTGTTGAGTGTTTTGTGCACTTGGCGCTTTTTGCATCGATACAAAGTCAGACAGACGCAGCATTTGCATCCCTGCATAACCGCAAGGATTGATGGCGTTAAAAGCGGCCAAATCACAATTTAGATTGATTGCAATACCATGATAACTAAAGCCATGCTTAATCTTAAAGCCTAGAGAGGCCATCTTGCCTAGCATGATTTTATCATCAACAGGTATGTCGTTGGTTTGCGTGTCGGTACTGCTATCTGATTCAGGGATATCTGAATACAAGTAAACCCCTGGCGCATCACGACGAGCATGGGCACTGAAACGAGCACTGTCAGATAGAGGCATGCTATATAAGCACTCGTTAATGACATCCTCGATGGCTTGTTCGGCATGAGAGACTAGATTGCGTACGCTCCATTTGAGACTATTCAAATCAAACAACCAGTAAAGCACCAGTTGCCCGTGTCCGTGCCATGTGACTTGACCACCGCGATCAGTCTTGATAATAGGGGTATTAGTGCGCTGTAATATGTGCTCTTCTTTGCCCGCTTGCCCAAGTGTGTAAACGTCATTGTGATCAACAATCCACAATTCATCAGGTGTGCGGACACCTTGCTCTTTTTTTAAAACAATACGCTCAAGCGTACGCTCAAGCATTGCATCGTGAGTCGGGTTATAGTCAGCTGCTGATAGGGATTTACTGATCAGCATATCGTTAAGCGGCTGTGTGGCATTTTGCATAAGGGTGTCTGTCTTATTGTTATTGAGTATAGAGATAAAGATAAATACTACTGATAGGCAGTGTAGCAGTTTTGACACCTATCACTCAAAACTATTGCTCAAGTTATGGCCTAAAGCATCGTTCGATTCGTTGACCAAAGCCATATAGTGGATAGTACATATCCTATAACACGCCCTAATATATAATGACCTGATATAACAGGTTAGGCCTCCACAAGCACAGACGCAGCAGTCGACCAAAGATGCTGTTCATTGAGTGGGTGATGCGCTACATTAAAGTATGATGAATGGAATCTGAGTAGGACGCGACTTTTTAAAATAAGCTCCTATTCTAGGGTCAGGATATGCCAACAAACCGCGCACCCTAATATACCCAATTGATGCCAATAAATACGACAAGGAAGAACAAATGACAGACAGCAATCAACATATCCATGATCAGGCGTTAACCGGTACAAGCCTTGCACGTTTGCCCGAAGCCCTAAGTACCGCCACGACGATTGATGAGATGAAAGCGCAGTTCTCGCGCTTGCAAGCACTGAGCCGTACGCAGCCGATAAACGATTGGCAAACTCGTGAAAACCAGCTCGATAACCTAGAGATCATGCTCAGCGATAACCAAGAGAGTTTTGCCACAGCGATCAGCGCAGATTTTGGCTATCGTAGCCAGTCAGAGACTCAGTTTGCTGAGCTGTTTCCTAGTTTTACAGGCATCAGTCACGCCAAAAAACACGGTAAAAAATGGATGAAGCCGCATCGTGCGCCTATTTCTGCCCTATATATGCCAGCCCATAATGAAATTCAGCCACAGCCACTAGGGGTGGTTGGTATCATGGTTCCTTGGAACTATCCACTGTTTTTGGCGATTGGACCCATGATTGATGCGCTCACCGCAGGCAATCGCATCATGGTAAAAATGAGTGAAGCCGCGCCGCAATTTGCTCAGACATTCGCTGATGCGATAGCGCGTTATTTTTCGCCAGATATGATCTGTGTGGTATTGGGTGAGGTTGATATTGCGGCCGCCTTTAGTGAGTTGCCGTTTGACCACCTATTATATACAGGCTCTACTGCAGTAGGTAAGAAAGTCATGGCCGCTGCTGCACCGAACCTAACACCCGTGACGCTAGAATTGGGTGGTAAGTCACCAGTGATCGTATTAGACGACGCCAATCTAGAGTCTGTGGTCAATCGTGTGATGATGGGCAAGACATTAAATGCTGGTCAAACCTGTATTGCCCCTGACTATGTATTAATTCCGCGCCAATATCACGAGCAGTTTATTCACTTAGCAACAGAGTGGATGACAAAGCACTATCCTAATATTGAAAGCAACCCTGACTACTCACGCATCATCAATGGTGAGCAGTTCAAACGGGTCAAAGGCTACCTAGATGCATTATCAGCTGAGGAAGTACATGCCCTCACAGCGGTTGAATCAGATATAGAGACACGTCTGATGCCGCCAGTGATTGTATGTGAGCCTGCTCCTGATAGCGATGTGATGCAAAACGAGATTTTTGCCCCGATTTTGCCGCTTATGCATTATGAGACACTTGATGAGGCGATTGCGTTTGTGAATGCACGTCCACGACCATTAGCCTTATACATTTTCGGTGATAACTATGGTGGTATCGAAAAAGTGCGTAATAACACTGTCTCTGGTGGTCTATGTATCAATGAGGTTTTGATACATGTGGCTCAGCATGATTTACCGTTTGGCGGTGTCGGTGAATCAGGTACGGGTGTTTACCATGGTAAGGATGGATTTGAGCGTTTAAGCCATATGAAGCCAGTGTTTGTTCAGTCTAAACTAAACGGACTGAACCTCTTATTACCCCCTTATGGTGGACTGTTTAAAAAAGCCATGGCGCTGTTTTTAAAATAGCCATTGAACGATATCGGATTTAGAGTGAGCAGTTTATACGCATATGACTTGCAACAGTTCTAGGACTAGTCATTGAGTTAGTGTCAGCAATAGCGTGATCGATAGCACTTATGCATATAAGTGCTATTTTTTTGTCTACGACATCGCGTATCGGATGCTATGTCAAAATAAAGCATCATTAGGGTCAGGTTTTTATTCTTACGACAGAGCTGTTATCTACTCTCATAACTGACAAATAAGCATTTGTCATGACTCTGATAAATCGCTACACTTTGTAGTAAGTCTACACAACAGTAAGTAATCTTTGAATAAGCTAGGGATGTCATCGATGGATATGACATCGTAGGATCTATATTGAAACTTACTTTGTGAACCAGCCTTTTATGCGATATAAAACAAAAAATAGGACAGCGCATGCGCCAATGGATTGCTTTAAGTTTACTGTGCATGAGTGCGTTGCTGCTGCCTGTATCGGCATCAGCGGCTTGTGACTCGCCCATCAAATTTGGGGCACTGACATGGGAGAGTGGCCAATTTATCTCAGGTGTGCTCAAATATATCGTAGAAGATGGCTATGGCTGTACGATTGAGGAAGTACCTGGAGCAGGGCCTGCATTGGATACTGCGCTGTCACAAAATGACATTCAGGTGATTGGTGAGCAGTGGATTGGGCGTTCTCCTATCATGGAGCAAGCGATTGAACAAAACAAAGTGGCCGTCATTGGAGATACGCTAAAAGGCGGGGCGACCCAAGGGTGGTATGTCCCGCGTTATGTGCTAGAGGAAAACCCAGGTCTGCGCCGCTATCAAGATTTGCCAAAATATGCTGAGCTGTTTAAAGACCCTGAAGATCCAAATAAATCACGTTTTATGAACTGTCCAACTGGTTGGACGTGCGAGATATTCAATACACGATTGCTCAAAACCACAGGTTTAGAGCGCGTTTTTAATAACGTTCACCCGGGCACAGGGGCTGCGCTTGATGCCGAGATTTCATCGGCTTTTGAGCAGCATAAGCCACTATTATTTTACTACTGGCAGCCTACAGGTCTGATGGCAAAGTATGATTTTGCGCCATTGGGTTTTCCAGCTCATAACGACGCCTGTTGGCAGGATTTGTTACTAGCAGAGGGTACTATGGATTGTGTCTCTGGATTCCCTGTATCGCCTTTAGGTATTGCAGTCTCTACGCCATTTATTGAGTCTAATCCTGAGCTGGCGAATGTCTTCAAAAAAATACAGTTTACTTCTGATGAGCTCAATGGCGCTATCTTAGAGATGAGCGAAAGCAAACGTAGCGGTGACGAGCAAGCATTGGTGTTTTTGCGTGAGAACCCGAATGTTTGGCAAGGATGGTTGACCGATGAGGCTGCTACCAATCTTGCGGCGAAGTTAGGTATCAGCTTAACAGGCGATGCTATCGACAATACGGCTTTTAATAATAACTCTGCCAATGATAATCAACTCGGCCTCGCATCAAGCTTTCCTTTATGGTCACTTGAGACTCCTCTCAATAACGCTTTAGCAAGCGTCGTCCAAAACTATGGGGGTGTATTCCGTACTATCAGTACCATGGCACTCACATATCTATTGCTACCTATTGAGCGGTTGTTAACCGCTATCCCGCCTTGGCTGATTATTGCATTTGTGACTGTGCTTGGTTGGTTTGGTGTCCGCAAGATTTGGTTTGCGCTGGCATGCGGTGCAGGATTGTTTTTGATTGGAGCATTTGGCTTATGGGGTGCATTGATTGATACGTTGGCATTGCTCATCGTCTCGGTGCTGGTCACCATCGTGATGGGTATTCCTATCGGTATTGCGATGTCAAGCAGCCAGCTGCTGCGCAAAGTGGTGACGCCTGTACTGGATGTCATGCAGACCATGCCAAGCTTTGTATATCTGATACCCGTGCTCATGCTGTTTGGCATTGGCAAAGTGCCTGCGCTATTTGCCACAATTATTTATGCCTTGCCGCCACTGATTCGCCTCACGATGTTGGGTATCACGCAAGTCAATCATGAGATGGTAGAGGCGGGTCGCTCATTTGGTAGCACTCATATGCAGCTGCTTATCTGGATTAAGTTACCACAGGCATTGCCCAGTATCATGGCGGGTGTTAATCAAGCGGTAATGATGTCGCTCTCTATGGTCGTACTGGCCTCGATGATTGGTGCCCCTGGTCTGGGTGAAGATGTGTTGCAATCCATCCAAACGCTCAATATCGGTCAAGGTCTACAAGCGGGTACAGCCATCGTTATCGTTGCCATTATTATCGACCGTATCACCCAAGCGTTTGGTCAAGGCAAGCGTGCCCGCCAAAAAACCATTCAAGCAGGCAAACGTCCGATTGGGTAAGGTTTGTTTAGCGGTGACCATGCAAAGCTATAATAATAAAATCCACCTAAACAGTGAGAGTCATAATGAGCCATATCCAGCTAAAAAATATCAGTAAGATTTATAATGCCACTCGTACGCAAGCGCAGTCTGCATTGGCACTATTGGCTGACGGTATGGATAGCATCGAGGTGAAAGCAAAAACGGGTTATTCGGTGGGTCTTTATGACATCAATCTGGACATCGAGGCGGGTGAAGTACATTGTATAATGGGGCTGTCAGGCTCTGGAAAATCTACGCTAGTACGCCATATTAATCGCTTGATTGATCCAACCAGTGGAGAGATATGGGTAGATACGGCGAGCAATACTAACGTTAAAGCTGGCAACAAATCTGGTAATAAGACAGACATCGACGCGACTGATTCTTCCCACATAGCCACTGATACACCAGCAATGGCTACTGCCACCAATGCTATTAATATTTTAGCGCTGAATGACAAACAGTTGCAGCAGTATCGTCAGCAATCGATCAGTATGGTCTTTCAGCATTTTGGTCTGGTGCCGCACATGACCGTCATACAAAACGTTGCTTATGGTCTACGTGTGTGTAAAATGAGTGTTAGCGAACGTCATGAAACGGCAAGACATTGGCTGAATGAGGTGGGGCTATCAAATGTAGAGGGTAGCTATCCGGATGAGCTGTCTGGTGGTATGCAGCAACGTGTTGGACTGGCGCGTGCACTAGCAACAGACAACCCGATATTGTTGATGGATGAAGCATTCTCCGCCCTTGATCCGCTCATTCGCGCCCAACTACAAGAGCAACTGTTAGCGCTGCAAGATCGCCTAAACAAAACCATTGTCTTTATTACTCATGATATTGATGAGGCAGTCAAAGTAGGTCAGCGCATTAGTATTCTAAATGGTGGTCGTTTGATCCAAACAGGTACGGCACATGAGTTGCGTCATCACCCTGCAGACCGTTATGTCGAGCAGTTTATGAGCATAAAGTCATAATTGGCATTGCTTATTATAGTCAATCCTCTATAAAAGAGTGACAGCGTTAACCTCACTTGAAGTATCACATATACATCTGCGCTCGGTTGCCTTGACTCTCTTTTGAACTGAATCAACTATAGTGAAAAATCGATGAGTAGAGCATGTTCTAATGAAAGAGGTTAAGCCTTACTAGGTACAGACTATTTGCTGTTCTTATTGAGATGCTATTTTGTGTCAATCATGCGCGAACTCTGAAATAAACCACAAACTTCGTTATACTTGACGGCTTATCGATACTTCATCATTTTTGGCTTTGTCTTATTTGTTATCCATATATAACGTCGCTTGGTCTATCAGGTGACATCTATTTTTACTTTTGCACTTTTTAAGGCCATAGCATGACCGCTACTTATGCACCTATTATTACCTCATTGCTTGATAATGATTTGTACAAATTTACCATGCTACAAGCCATGCTACACCAGTTCCCGCAAACACATGGCGTCTATCGTTTTCGCTGCCGTAATAATAAAGACACCTCATACCCACTGGCGGATATTCAGCAGGATTTAGAGCAGCAAATAGACAGCCTGTGCGAGCTACGATTTTTGCCAGATGAGCTAGAATACCTGCGCAGTTTACGTTTTATTCGCTCAGATTTTGTCGATTATCTGGAGCTGTTTAAGCTAAAGCGCCGTTTTATCACGGTCAGTACGGATGACAAAGGCCGCTTATCTATCGATATCGAAGGACCGATGATTCAGGCGATGTTCTTTGAAGTATTTGTACTGGCCATCGTTAACGAGCTTTATTTTAATGCACTCTCCAGTGAGAGCGTGATTGCTGAGGGTCAGCATCGCCTTGATGAAAAAGTGGCGTTGCTGCATCAATATGCTGGCGAGCAGAAAAAAAATGGCCAAGACAAACCGCCATTTATCGTGGCAGATTTTGGTACGCGTAGACGATTTAGCAGACGCTGGCAGGCCCATGTGGTCGAGACATTATATAAAGCCGAACCAAAAATTGTGAGTGGCACATCCAACGTCTATTTGGCTAAGCAGCTTGGAATGACACCGATAGGCACGATGGCGCATGAGTTTATGCAGGCTTTTCAGGCATTGGATGTGCGTTTGCGTGACTCACAAAAGGCCGCGCTGGAGTCATGGGTGCACGAGTACCGTGGCGACTTGGGCATCGCGCTGACAGATGTGGTTGGGATGGATGCTTTCTTACGTGATTTTGATTTATATTTTGCCAAGCTGTTTGATGGGCTGCGTCATGACAGCGGTGACCCTTACATCTGGGGTGATAAGGCGATTGCCCATTATGAAAAGCTCAAGATAGACCCAAAGACCAAGATTCTGACCTTTAGTGATGGGCTAAATCTAGGAAAAGCGTGGGAGCTGCACCAATACTTTAAGGATCGCATTCGAACCAGTTTCGGTATTGGCACCAATCTCACCAACGATATGGGCATCACGCCGATTAATATTGTGCTGAAATTGGTGGAGTGCAATGGTCAGCCAGTGGCTAAGCTGTCTGATAGCCCCGGTAAGACCATGATCAATAACGACACGTATCTTGCCTATCTTCGTCAAGTGTTTGAGGTTGATGAGCCTGAGTAAACGAAAGGCAGAGCCCAAATGAGCTTGATGCGCTTGGTTTGACTAATCAGCTGCTATCTAGTGGCAGGTTTTTATTTAACTATCAATACTGCTAGTAGATTTTTCTTCGGCAAAGGCGGCGTCTAATGCTTGTTGTACGGCGTTGATACGGGTCTCGCAAACTCGATAAGCGGCAATAGACTCTTCGACCGTGGTCATGAGATTGTCAATATCAGGCTCGTCTTGCTGCTGTAGTTCAGCGGCATTGGTTTTTAAAATATCGTAAGCCGCCTTAAAGGTCTTTGGGGCGGCTTTTTTGCGTCTGCGAGTTGTGGTTGTCATAGAATTTCCTAATTTTTAAAGGTAAGTAAATCAGTAATCGTTAGATATTATTATGTGGTTAAGTTGGAATGTCTGAGGTTTCCGTCGCTTTATTATCCATATTGACATCAACAATCTGTGCTGTTGCATTGCCATCTTTTAAAATGATATTGACGGTTTGCTCGGGAGAGAGTTGTGTGCTACTGGTGAGTGTCTGTTTGTTTTTGACATCCGTTAGCATGGTATAGCCTTGTTTGAGCACGCGGGAAGGGCGATGTAATAGCACAATGTCACGTAGATGTTCGCTATCACGCTGCGCTTGTATGATTTGCTGCTGCGCGCTATGCATGATGGTTGTTTGGTGGTTTTTGCTAGCAGTCGAGGCTACCGTTAATTGCTGCTGAGCCAAGGTTTGCGTTTGCTGATAGTGCTCAGCTGTTAGTCTGACTACTTGTTTGACTTGTCGCTGGGCACTTTGCTGAATACTACGCCATGCATAATCACTGTCTTTTTGTAGGGCAGTCAATTGCCCGATAGTTTGCGATTGTATTTGGCTTAACTGGCGTGCAGTTTGTTGCTCAGCAGTATTTAGTTGACGCTGTGCAGCTTGCTTGATTTGCGCTTGGTATTGCAGCGTCTGAGTAATGAGCTGTGCTAAGTGGCTACTAATGGCAGCGATGACTTTTGATGGTGTATCAAAACTGGTATGCGCCACTTCGTCTAAAATCACTTTATCACGCTCATGGCCGATGCCCACCCAGACAGGAATAGGCTGCTCAGCAACCAACGCCGCCAGTTCATAATCATTAAGATAAGCCAAGTCCCCAACCGCACCGCCGCCGCGAATAATTACCAATAGATCCGGCAGGTGCTGATAGGTCTCATAAAACTGCTGCTGAGCACTGACGATGGCTTGGCGGATTTCGCTTGGCGCATGATTGCCTTGAAACGTAGCGTTATGATAATGGAAGTGACAAGCACCTGTACTGGCTAAGCGATCCGCATCTGCTTGAAAGTCTCCCAATCCGGCTGCCTTTTCGGGAGCGATGACCAGCACATGCTCGATATCAAATGGCGCGGGAAGCTGTTGATTGAGATGCAATAGCCCTTCACCTGTTAAGCGGTCGACCATTTCTGCATATTGCCGTGCCAAGTCGCCTAGTGTATAGCTAGGGTCGATGTCTTCAATGGTGATTGAAAAACCATACTGAGCATGAAATCCTGCCGATACTTTGAGTAGTACGGTCAAGTCACGCTCAAGTGGCATACCCGTTGCCCGCTCAAACTTGGCCAATACACGGGCAGCTTTAAAGCGCCATAGATTACCACGGCAGCTGGCGACCACTTTGCCATCATCGTCTTTTTCGGCCAACTCAAAATAGTAGTGACCACCTTTACTCGATAGATTGCGGATTTCTGCTTTGACCCATACTCTATGATCAAAGGTTTGTTTAATGACCATCTCAACCGCTGATAGATAGTCACTCAGGCGCAGGACAGTATCTTCTAAATTCACTTCAAGATTGTTTTCTTGCTCAGCGAGTTCGGCCTCTAAAGTCGCCAAATCTTTGGCAGGCGTTAATACTTTGGCTTGTTTGGTGTTTGAAAGATTGGGTTTGCGCATGATAAAAGACCAAAGATAAGTAAGACGTAAAGGCTGATGAGGACATGTTAAATACAATAGAAGTAGTTTAACGTAAAAGAGAGCACACAAAAAGCGATGCCAACAAGCTTTGATTGATATATTATCTATATCGCAGTTTGTTGGCTACTTGCTTAGTGGATATTGTATGTCATTTGATATTGGCGGTTGGATCTTAAGCTTGGTTTCGCCTACAGACAGCTATCGTATAAAGAAAGGCAGTTCGCTATTTATTGGCCTATTGGCAGCGAAAGTTAATGGTATATTCATAATCGTCATCGCGTGATAAGTCTGGTGTTCCCGTGCCAAATATCGAGCCAACGACAGCACCTACTTGACCAACCATACGGCCAGTACTCTCATTTAAGATGCCATTATATTTTACATTGTCATCGACGATGATCACTTGCTTACTGCGACAAGTTTTTTGCGCGCTATCTATCGCATTTTGCTGCGCTTTAACTTTAGTCTTGGCGATGCCTGTTGTCTCATAGATAGAGTTGGCACGTTGAATCACTGGTGATGAAGGTGTGCTCTGGCAGGCACTCAATACGAGTACAGCCGCTAACGTGGTGGTCAAACCGGCAGTTTTATTGAAAATATTCATAAGTAATTCCTAAAGTTTATAAACAGAACCTATTTCTCACGCAAAACGATAGCAGTGATAAGCAAGTCTCATGAAGATAGCCTATCTACGTATTAAGTGTCTAGACGGTTATTGTGTGCTGTATTACAGTGGCATTGCCAGTGAATGCTATTATGCATGACACATTTGTGCATGATACATTCCAAAACAAGTAACATCGCACGTCTATCGATAGACAGTATGAGTCTAAAATGCACCCGTACACAGCAAACCACTTGAAATATGCCTCATATCTAGGATAATTGAGCCATTCGTTTTTTACTAACTTCCATTTTTATTAATAAGTAACTTTATGCAATTGATTCCTGCTCCTGCTGGTGTGCTCGAGGTCGACGCACTATGGCAACAAGACAATCCTAACGACCCAAATACAGATACAGTAGCGCTGCTTTGCCATCCAAATCCGCTATTCGACGGTACGATGAATAATAAAGTCGTTACGACCATGTATCGTTTTGCCCGTGATAATGGCATGCATGTGGTACGCTTCAACTTTCGCGGCGTTGGCCAGTCGACAGGCGAGCATGACTATGCCGAAGGTGAAGTGGTCGACGCAATGACCGTGCTACAATGGATCGCCGAGCAAACCAATGCCCGCAAGCTCTGGCTGGGTGGTTTTTCTTTTGGTGGTTATGTCACGGCACGCGTGGCTGAGCAAGTTCTGGAGGCCTCACATATATGGGGCGTGAGCGATTTTGAGATATCAAAAATCGCCCTTATCGCACCGTCAGTTGAAAAAAATGACAGCAGTGATATCAGCTTGCCCGTTGATAAAACCTTTGAGATTTATGGTAATGCGGATGAGGTGATCGAACCTGACAATATGCAAGCATTTGCTGATCGCTTAGGTATTGAGGTAAGCGTTGTGGATGGCGCGGGTCACTTTTTTCATGGCCGTCTATCAGAGCTGAAAGGTTTATTGGAAAAGCATAGCTTTGGACAAGACAGCTAATTTGTTTGTTACCTAGCTCAGCTTTATATTTTTCGTTTTGATATGGTTTAGTATGGCTTGCTTGGTAGCACCAGCACCGTGCTAAATAGTTCCACTATTTTGACATTTATTTAATCCAACGATGAGTCGTATTATGAGTTTATCTCCATTGCAACGTTACGAGAAAGCCGTCAGTACCGATGAGTTTACTCGAGATGAGCAGCAATTTCAGGCCATGAGCTGTCTTGATGAGATATATCATCAGCTCATTAATAGCGCACCGCAAAAGAAAGGCTTTTTTGGCTTTTTAAAATCTAAACCGGTTGCACCAATGGGTTTATATATGTGGGGCGGCGTAGGGCGCGGCAAAACGTGGATGATGGATATGTTTTACGACTCATTGACCATTGAGCGTAAAATGCGTCTGCACTTTCATCACTTTATGCAGCGAGTTCATAAAGAGCTAAACAAGCTACAAGGCGAAAGTAATCCGCTTGAAAAAGTGGCTGATATCATCTATAAAGAAGCGGTTATTATCTGCTTTGATGAGTTTTTTGTCTCTAACGTTTCTGATGCCATGATACTGGGTGATCTGTTTACCATGTTGTTTGAGCGCGGTATCACTTTGGTCGCCACATCAAACATTGAGCCATCTGGGCTGTACAAAGACGGCCTGCATCGTGACCGTTTTATGCCAGCTATTGCGGAAGTTGAAAGTCACACTGCCGTGATGAATATTGACTCTGGTATTGATTATCGTCTGCGTGTCTTGCAGCAAGCAGAGTTATATGAATCGCCCCTGACTAAAGCCAACTACCATTGGTTGGCCAACCGTTTTGCTAGCCTATCAAATAACCAAAAAATTAGTAAAGAGCCCATTACTATCAACGGCCGTGAGGTCAAAATTAACGCTCGTACCGAAGATATTTTGTTTTGTGATTTCCGTCATCTATGTATGGCACCGCGCTCAGCTGCTGATTTTATCGAACTTGCCAAGCAGTTCAGTACGGTGTTGGTGGATTCAGTACCAGCGCTAGATGATGACCTACGTGATCCAACGCGCCGTTTTATTTATCTGGTTGATGAGTTTTATGATCGCCGTGTCAAACTGCTCGTGCGAGCAGAGCAGTCGATTTTGGACTTGTATCAAGGAGAAAAATTGGCCTTTGAGATTGAGCGTACTCGCTCACGTTTGCTTGAGATGCAATCAGAGGACTATCTGCGATCTGATCACCGCGTTGAAGATGCAGCGTAGCTGACAATGTTAAGAGTTATTAGCAAAAAATAGTAAGAGATAACGATAAATGAGGATAGAAAATGACGGTCATAGACGAAAACAACCAAGAAATAGATGACAAAAAACTGTCAGTTAAAAACGTAGCAGCAAATGATATATCCTCTACCAGTGATGAGCTGATTGGCTGGATTAATTCAAGACGCAGTATGGGTAATCTGGATATGCCTGCGCCCACACGTGCACAAATTGAATCTGCTATTGAATGTGCGACGACCGCGCCAGATCATAAAAAACTGACCCCATGGCGTTTTATTGTGACGCAAGGCGCGGCACGTCATGAGTTAGGTCAAGCATTGCTCAAAGCAGCTCAGGAGCAAGCAGTAAGGGATGGAGAAGAGTTGTCTGAGAAAACCATACAGAAAACCCAAAATATGCCGTTACGAGCGCCTCTGATCATAACGGTCGTGACTCAAATGCAGGTGCACAAAAAAGTGCCGTCTTTTGAGCAAATGCTAAGTGCGGGCGCTGCAGTGCAAAATTTAATCTTGGCTTTGAAGGCTCAAGGATTCAGTACCGTATGGCGTACTGGACTGCTATGTAATGAGCCTGCAGTAAAAGAGTATTTCAACGTGGGTCCAGATGATTATGTGACCGCTTTTGTTTATACTGGCACCAGTCCAAAAGATGAATCCAAACGCAAACCTATAGATATCGAGCCATTGGTACGCTTCGAGTCATGATTTGACCAAGCCCAGTCTTTTGGTCAAAAGCTTTCAAAACAATTTTGCCTATACGAGTAGGCTGAAGACAGCATTTAGCACCAAATATCGGTTACTAGCACTAAATATCAGTTACGATGGGTTTTATTGATAATACGTCAGTCAACATGGATAAAAGAACATGACAAGTCCTAACAATAGTAAAAAAGACAATGACAGCGATAACAAGGAAGTGGTCAAAAACACATCTGAAAAACAAAATGGTATGCTGGCAGGTATCCTTGAGCGGGCAACAAAATCAGGTATCGGCCGCAAAAAACTGAACCCTAGTGCAGTAGAGTCAGCAGTGGCAAAAGGCATGGCAGAGATTCATAGCAACCCTACTAAGCTGCGTCTAGTATTTTTGGGCGGCGGTAGCTTCGGTACGGCAATGGCAAACTTGGCTGCTCGTAATGGCTGTGATACTACGCTGTGGGTACGAAACAAGCGTACCGTTAAGGCGATGGCAAAAACCCAAACCAATAAGAAGTATTTGCCTGGCTACAAGCTGGATGATCGCTTGAAATACAGCCACGATTTGGCCGCATCAGTCAAAGACAAAGACATCATCTTCATTGCTGTACCGGGTCTGGCATTTCGAGAGACCCTAAAAAGTATTGCCCCTTTTATCAGTGGGCAGTCTATTGTCTCATTAACCAAAGGCATGGAAAAAGACACCTTTGCGATGATGAGTGATATTATCAAAGAAGTGTTGCCAGAAGTGAATTTCGGTGTCATGTCAGGGCCGAATTTAGCCATTGAAATCATGAAAAATATGCCATCTGCGACCGTGATTGCTAGTGAATCTGAGCCTCTGCGTCACGCGGTGCAAGCAGCACTGCACAGTGCCTTCTTTAGAGTATTTGCGAGCGACGATGTCAAAGGTGTCGAGCTTGGTGGCGCTCTCAAAAATATCTATGCAATTGCTATGGGTATGGCAGCAGCTTATGAAGTAGGCGAAAATACCAAAGCGATGATACTGACGCGTGCATTGGCAGAAATGAGTCGTTTCGGCGTTGAAGAGGGAGCCAACCCGCTCACTTTCTTAGGCCTATCTGGCGTAGGAGATTTATATGCCACTTGCAGCTCAGAGTTGAGCCGCAACTATCGTATCGGCAACATGCTCGGTCGCGGTATGAGTATTGATGCAGCGGTCAAAAAGCTTGGCCAAACTGCTGAAGGGGTCAATACCATTCAGCAAGTACACGAAAAAGCCACCAAAGCTGGTATCTATATGCCGATCACCCATGCGCTTTATGCTGTGATTTATGAAGACAAGGCCGCACTGGGCGTTGCATTACATCTGATGGAAGCCGGTTTCCGTAGTGATGTTGAGTTTGTGATGGCGCACGATCATAGCAATGCGGCACTGACGGCTCACATGAAAACCTCTAATAGCGGTGCCAAGAATAAAAGTGATGCTGATAAGTAAAATATATTACTAAGAGGTAGTATTAAGAGACCGTATAACTCAGTGTGCCAAGGAAGGTTATGAAAATTATATTAGTACGTCATGGTCAAGCAGAAGATGAGACGCGCCCAGATAGTGCGCGTCAGTTGACAAGTTTTGGTCAGCAGCAAGCCGCGCAAACGGCAGCGTATCTCACCACTCATTATCGTCCAGATTATTTTGTGGTCAGCCCTTACACTCGGGCGCAGCAAACTCTAGCTGTGCTGCAATCGCTTGTACCAGGCGTGCCTTCATCGATACAAGACAATATCACACCCTCTGATGATGCCCGTCAAGCGCTGATAGATATTGGCAATATTGAAGCTGAGTGTCTGGTCGTGGTCTGTCATATGTCTATCGTGGCTTATATCGCCGGACTGCTCACAGGTGAGTATCCTGAGTCATTCTCGTTGGCAGAAGCGAGAGTGTTTGAGATGGATTTTGTGATGACTGGCATGGCAACTGAAATTGATCGTTTTGTGCCTGATCAGCCTTATTAGGGCGTGTCCTCATTTCAAAAATGGTGATAAAAATGAGATAAATTGCAGTCAGACAAGGAAAATAGCGCAGATAATATCGAGATATTAGTCAGCTATTTGACGCTGTTTGGCAAGATTTAGCCATTTTTAACCCATTTAGATGACTATCGATTGAATTGAGGACACGCCCTAGACTGGTTGATAGATTTACTGCTTAGATGTGAGCGATAGAAAGTATTGTATAACCGCCGCAATAATTGAGGACACGCTTAGTGTTACATGTTTGGTTAAGAGCGCAGCATAGTCCACTAGCTGTCTGGCACGAAGATATACAGCAATGGCAAACGGTTGATGGGTGGCAACAGCTGCAAACCATCTATGGTAACTATAAATCCAATGGCCAAAAAACGCTTTGTTTATACTTTCCTTCAAGCCACGCACTGCAAGTGGATACTGAGCTCAATATTGCCCAACTCAAACAATTGGGTAATACTGGTAAGCAGTATTTGTTTGAAGAGTCGTCATTGACGCCTGTTGAGCAGCTGTCTATTCGTCAATTGAATCATGCGGATGATACGCAACTGTATGCACTGGCGCAAAGTGACATTGAGGCATGGCAGCAAAGTGCCGAGCTGGTTGGCTTACATATCGCTGCGCTGCTTCCAGATTTTTTGTTGCTGTCGCCGCCAGAAGAGGGGGCAGGTCAGCAAGTAACCCTTTATCAAGATGAGCATACGATACTACTGCGCCAATCATGGCGTCAGGGTATGGCCGTTAGTTATTTGCCATTGATATTTGAGCGGTTTTCTTATTTGAGTGAAGTGATGGTATTGCCAGCTATTGAGGCTGCAGAGGATCCTTTAAACCCATCAATGCCAATGAGTTTTGTGGCACAAACAGCCGCACTTGTTGCAGATCATCAGCTTTTACTCACGACATTGGCCACGACGCCCAAGCCAGTCGACAATCCTGAACGTCATGCGCTTAACTTCTTTATCAAGTCAACGGATTCGCAGTTGTCACCGTATCTACGGGTTGCGATGGTGGTGGCGCTATCTGCCTTAGTGCTACAGATGGCAACCGATGGCGTGCAGTGGTATCAATATAACGCAGCGAGTGCTGCGACTAAGACCGAAATTGCAGCGCAGTATCAATCTTGGTTTGCCGACGAGCCGCTGAGCACACGCACCAAACTCCAAGTACAGCTGCAACCAAAATTGCGTAGCGATAGCCAAGCTGCGGCTGCACATATGGCAGTACTATCACGGATATCACCGCTGATTAAGCAATCTTCATTGCGTGCGCAGGCCTTAGTCATGCAGCCCTCAGCCCTCAGCTTTACGTTAATTGCACCAGATCGTGATAGTTTGGATAAGTTTGCAAGTGCGCTTGTCGAGCAAGGATTGAGCGCCAAGCTAGAGCAAGTCAATAGCAATGAGCAAGGTCAATTTAGCGGTCAAGTTACTGTCAATGTGGTAGAAAACAATGTCGTAACAAGCAATGCGTCATAATTCATCAAGGTATTGGTAATAAAGGTCAAAACATGAAACGATTACAGCGCCGACCCAAACGCAGTGCAGCTGTCTCTACAACCAGTACTAAAACACATGCATTTTCAGAGCGTGTGAGCAGTTATCAAAATGGATTGGCGACGCGTTGGCATCGGCTGCCTGCACGTGATCAGTTGGCATTGGCTGTATTGTCAGTATTTTTACTGTTATTTATCGGTGGCTATGGTGGTTATAGTGTTCATCAAGCAGCCAATGACAGTAAACGCGGCTATCAGGAGCAAGTAGCAGATTATTTTTGGTTACGTGCTCAAGCAGGTAATATCGATAATAAAGCATCGAGTGCGGCTACTACAGTTGATGGAGAGGCTGATATGCCACCTGCTAGTCGTATTAACGCGTTGTTGAATGGTTCTGGCATTGCAAATGCTCAAGTGGTTGCAGCTGGTGATTCAGTACAATTGAGCTTTACGCATCCGAGCCAAGCAGTGGTCAGTACGGCACTTGGCAAACTTGAACAGCAAGGTTGGCAGTTCACGCAATTGTCTATGCAGCAGGATACAACCAACAAATCGATTCAGGTACAGGCGACAGTCGCTTTATAGAATGCGTCAGACAGATGCTTAACTCTCAGTCATTTTTATACCATTGCATTTTGTATTTGATTTCGAACTAGGGCGTGTCATCAATTAGATTGTGAGGCTTAAAATGAGAAAAGTTGTAGATAAACAAGGAAGAAATTGCCGTTAATATGAACATATTGACAAAATTACTGACGATGTTTAGCAAAATTTAGCCATTCTAAGGCCACTAAATGTATTCATGTGCTAATTGATGACATGCCCTAGGGCTTTATCCTTGGTATCATTGAAAAGCCACTCATCTAGCACCATTAAATGTGTATTAGCCAAACACATATAAATTATAAACAATCGCTCGATAGCCAATCCGATCAGCAGTCACATCACTAAACTGCCTCTACCTATAGCGATTAATGAGCACAAATACGACCTGTAAGGAAAAAACCCTATAATGAGTGACAGACTGAGAAACGATACGCAGCGTTCTTTGACTACTTATAATCACATCACTTATTTTCTATATGTGATCAGTTACTTTACGGCAGGTCTACTGTGGATTGTGCCGATTGTCATGAACTATGCCAAACGTCACGATGCTGATGGAACCTGGCTGGCCACGCACTTTGATTGGCAGATTAAGACTTTTTGGTACAGTATTGTTTGGTTCATCGTTGGCATTATTATCATTACCTTTGCATTTGGTGGCTTTGGCGTCAGTATGCTGGCTGATAGTGGTAATATTGCTATCGGTTCGGTATTGTTGGCAGGGGTGGGTTTACTTATTATGACCTTTACCTTTATCTGGCATTTATATCGTATCATTCGCGGCTGGATTGCGTTGACCGATGGTCGTCCTGTGCCCTGATAGCGATTAATCTGTATTCACTACAGCGTGAATATAGAAATTTACCGCATGAAACTTTGCTCTTATTTCTGTTAAGCTGATATAATCGCTGCGCCTGATTTCATTCGCATTATTCATTCACTTTTTTTCGAGCAGGGTCTGTCATTACTATGTCTTATGCCTTACTTCGTCCTTTTTTGTTTAATCTGGATCCCGAGCACGCCCATGAGATGACGCTGTCTTTATTGGATAAAGCGCATAAAGCGCGTGTGCTAGGCTTGGCATATGGTCAGTCGATGCAACCGACGGATTGTATGGGATTGCAGTTTGCTAATCCCGTTGGTTTGGCGGCAGGGCTGGACAAAAACGGTGACTATATCGATGCACTCGCAGAGTTGGGATTTGGTTTTATCGAAGTAGGGACAGTGACACCAAGACCGCAAGTAGGTAATGACAAGCCAAGACTGTTCAGACTCAAGCAAGCAGATGCGATTATTAATCGTATGGGCTTTAACAATGAAGGTATCGATTACCTGATAGACAATGTCAAACGCTGCAAGTATAAAGGCAATATTGGTATCAATATTGGTAAAAACGCCGATACGCCAGTAGAGCAAGCTGCCGATGATTACGTCTATTGTTTAGAGCGCGCCTATCCGCATGCCTCATATATCACGGTCAATATCTCATCGCCGAATACTAAGAATTTACGTGATTTGCAAAGCGGCGAGGCCCTAACTCGTTTGATGGATACCATCAAAAACCGTCACAGTCAACTGGCCACTGAATATGGCTTTTATGTGCCACTGGTGCTTAAAGTTGCTCCTGATTTAGAGCCATTACAGGTGGACTATATCTCACAGCAGCTGATAGATTTTGAGATTGATGGTTTGATTGCGACCAATACAACCTTGAGCCGTGTCGGCGTTGAAGATTTACGTGATGGCGATCAGATGGGCGGTCTATCAGGTCGACCAGTGAGCCATATTAGTACCCAAATTTTACAACAGTTCTCTGATCAGCTAGAGGGTAAAGTCGCTTTGATAGGTGTGGGCGGTATCGATAGCGGTGCCAAAGCCGTCAAAAAAATCGAAGCAGGCGCGGACATGGTACAGCTCTATACAGGACTCATATATAGAGGCCCTGGGCTGGTGCAGTCTTGTATCCAAGCAATCGGTGGCTATTATGATGCCATGGAGAGCTAGCCATATGAATAAAATGATGGGTCATAGCATATGAGTGGTTTAGATATTGTGATTGCTATTGTGGTCTTGATTGGCTTGTGGCGCGGCTTTCAGGTCGGATTGATTAAAACAGCGATAGGCTTGGTAGGGTGGTTTATAGCCCTCATTGCAGCGACTCGGCTCGCAGGCGTGGTATCACCGCAACTGACTGGTATCGTACAAAACCCTGTATTACAAATGGCCATGGCGTTCTTATTGGTGGTGATTGCCATATTGGCTATCATGCACCTAGTGGCTTTTGTGTTCTCAGGGGTACTCAAGACGCTACGTTTGGGTGTCTTAGATAAAATGGCAGGCGGCGTACTGGGTGCTGCCAAAAACGTATTGATGGTCTTAGTTGTACTGAGTGTTAGTGCGCCATTATTAGTACAGATGCCGCAATGGCAGACCTCAGTACTAGCACCTGAGCTGCTTCCTTATGCACCGATGGGCAAGGCTTTGGTATCAGATGTATTGGGTATGGCTTGGAATCAAGTCAATCAATCGTAGTTCTCCCTATTTTTCATTCTTTTAACACTTCTAAATATTTGCGTGTGTCATTAATTATCCAAAACAGATTACCAAAAATTCTCGTTAAATTTTTTACAAAATCATCAGGTTAGCGGCGGGCGATGGCGAGTGGTTGTAGCAATATACTGCCGTTAAGTTTGCCGTTATTGTCGTACTAATGTATGAGTCAAAATAGGATATAGCTATTATGTGTGGAGTCATTGGAGTTGCAGCTCACGAGCCAGTCAATCAGATACTTTATGACGGTTTGACGATGCTACAGCATCGCGGGCAAGATGCAGCGGGTATTGTCACTTTGCAAGATGGACGACTCTATCTACGTAAAGAAAATGGCATGGTGCGTGACGTGTTTATGAATCGTCATATGATGAAACTGGTTGGCAAATTTGGTATCGGTCACGTTCGTTATCCAACAGCGGGTACTTCAAGCAGCGCTGAAGCTCAACCATTTTATGTCAACTCACCTTATGGCATTACCCTTGCGCATAATGGTAACTTGACCAATGCTGAGAGCTTGGCCAAATCGTTGTATATCGAAGATCGTCGCCATCTTAATACAGATTCAGATTCTGAAGTACTATTGAATGTATTAGCGCACGAGATGCAGAATCTTGGCAAAACGCATCCAACGGCTGATGATATCTTTGAAGCGGTCAAAGCTGTATATAAACGCTGTGAAGGCGCTTATGGCGTAGTTGCTTTGATTACTGGCCATGGCCTGCTAGCATTCCGTGATCCAAACGGTATCCGTCCGCTTATCTTTGGTAAGCGTATGGCACCGAATGGGGGCACTGAGTATATGGTGGCATCAGAGTCAGTGGCATTAACGGGGTCAGGCTTCACTATTGTTCGTGATGTCAGACCAGGTGAAGCTATTTTCATTGATCTCAACCATAAGTTGCACACGCATCAATGCGTCGAGCAAAAAGAATATACGCCTTGTATCTTTGAGTATGTGTATTTTGCCCGTCCAGACTCCATCATGGACAACATCTCAGTCTATAAATCACGCCTCCGCATGGGTGAAAAATTGGCAGATAAAATTCTTGCTGAATGGGGTGAGGATCATGATATCGATGTGGTTATTCCGATTCCAGATACCTCACGTACCTCAGCGATGGAGCTTGCGCTCAAAATGAACGTCAAGTACCGTGAAGGGTTTATGAAAAACCGCTACATCGGTCGTACGTTCATTATGCCAGGTCAGCAGCAGCGCAAAAAGTCGGTTCGCCAAAAGCTCAGCGCCGTTCCACTAGAGTTCAAAGGCAAAAATGTACTGTTGGTTGATGACTCAATCGTCCGTGGCACGACGTGTCATGAAATCATTCAGATGGCGCGTGATGCTGGCGCAAACAAAGTATTCTTTGCGAGTGCATCGCCACCTGTCAAGTTCCCGAACGTATATGGCATTGATATGCCTGTACGTACTGAGCTGATTGCGTCAGGCAACAGTGTCGAAGAAGTGCGTGAGATTATTGGTGCTGATCGTTTGATTTTCCAAGACTTGGATGATTTGATCGATGCGGTAAAAGACACCAAGCACAGCAAAGTTGAAGGTTTTGATTGTGCGGTATTCAATGGCTGTTATATCACCGGACAGATCAATGAAGCGTACCTTGATCACTTGCAAGAGCAGCGTAACGACACGGCTAAGACAGGTAAAAAAGGCGTACAAATAGTAGCTGATACCCCAGTTGATATGATGGGTGTTGAAGAGCTTTAAGCTGAACTAAAGCCATTATTTTTAGCTAGGTCTTAAATAAAAAAAGCTGGATTCTTGATAGAATCCAGCTTTTTTGTGCTTTAACTACCGCTAAAAAATAGTATCAGTCCAAAATATTTTTAACCCAACAGCTGGCTAAATAACCAAAACAGCCCATTGATGGCAGCAATACCCACAATCATACTGACCAAGAGCTGACGGCTGACATGGTATACCAATAGTACCAAGCAAAGCGCCCCAACTTGTGCCATTAATAAATGTAGCTCTGCATTATTTAGGGAAATATCTGTCGATACACCGGAGTAGGTTAGGCTCGTAAAAATGAGCAATACCATAACCGATAACGGTAAGCTCTCATTCAATCGGTGTAGCCACGGCGTGTCTAGCACTTTTCTAGGTATCAAGGAAGGCAAGGCACGCGTGATAAAAGTGACAGCGGCCATCGCAAAAGTGGCGAAAATAAGATAACTGCTACTCATGATTTGCTCCTGCCTTATACCGCTCTATCCAAAACCCACGTGCCAATATCATCAGCATGCAGATGGTAATCGCGACTAAGAGTAACCAATCGCTGGTAAATAAAGAGGCGACGACTAAGCCAATGATAGCGATGCCAATTGGGAAATAGCGTTTGATACTTTGAAACTGCTCATAAGCCAATATCGCAAACAAACAGACCAATGCAAAATCTAAATTTGGTACTAAGTCACTGAGCGTACTACCGATTATTACGCCAACCGTGCTCGCAATGACCCACCAGCTTTGATTAAACAAGCTGATAGGGAGTATCAGTGCTCGTCGTGACTCATTAGGCAAGCTGGTCATTACCGAGAATGTCTCATCAGTCAGGGCAAACAGACAATACGTTTTGGCCAGTTTGTTTTTTGGTAAGTATTGCAACAGCGGCATACCATAAAATACGTGACGCAAATTAATCGCGGCAATATTGGTTGCGATATTGCCAATCGGTAAGCCTGCGCTTAGCATCGGCAGACAAGCATATTGCGCCGCGCCAGCATATAACACGATACTAAGCATAATCGTGGCCCATATAGGGATGCCGGCGACTTGAGCCAGTACACCAAAGGCAATACCAGCAGGTAAATAGCCCATCGCTACGGGTAGGCTTTTTTTAAAGCCCTCAGCCCAGCGATAGCTAAATGCTTGCTGAGTGCCTATTTCATTTGAATGAGTTGTCACAGGACATCCTATGTTTTTGCGATATTTTATAAAGATATGGGTTTAATGAGGACACGCTCTAATAATGACAAAAAATGATGCTTTTGGTTATAGTCTTTGATAGCTACCTGATCGATGACCGCGATATAAAAACCCGCCCAAAATGATGAGCCTTAATAGCAATAGACACCAGACACTGAGCCAAATACCCGTCATATCCCATTGCTGATACAGCAGCCAGCTCAGCGGGAAGAAGATGGCAGCCAGTATCAGCGCCGCATTTCTAATCACGCTGCCAGCCGTCAGACCAAAAAACACACCATCGAGCCAATACGCGCCAACGCCGACAATAGGTAACAGCACTGCATAAAGATGATATTCATAGGCGAGAGTAAAGACTGGTTCGATATTGGTCATAAATGCTAGATAAGTTGGCATTGCAAGCCACCAGATGAGGCTCAACATGATGGCAAGGCCGTAACTGACGACGCCAGTACGCCTGACAATCGTACGAAAACGCGGCCAATCACGTCGTCCTGCTGCCTGACCACTTAAAGTTTCCGCAGACACAGCAACACCATCAAGGGCAAAGGCAGAGATGCTTAATACTTGCAGTAAAATCGCATTGGCGGCCAATATAACATCGCCACTTTGTGCCGCAAGTCGAGTAATCCAAGCAAAGCTCACAGTCAATATGAGCGTACGAACAAAGATGTCTTTATTTAAAGAGAATAGCCTAAGCATTTTATCTTTCGTGAAATACTGTCGATCGGCTTTGAACAATGCTGTCCAAGATATGCCTAAATGCTGACGGCTTAGCCATAGTGCCAGTAGTACACCTGCCCAAAAGGCAAGGGTTGTACCCAGTGCCACACCCACCAAATCCATTTGCAGACCGAAGACAAAAAATAGGGTCAACACGATATTGAGTACAGCGATAAAGCCCTGTTGATAGAGCATGTAACGCGTCTTGCCTTGTCCGGCAAACCAGCCAATAAACGCAAAGTTCATTAGCTCAGCGATCACGCCCCAAAAGCGCACATCCAAATAAGTCTTTGCAGCGGTGCCACTGTCGGGATTGGCTGACAATGCTTGTAGGCCAATGTCAATCAACCACGGCTTTGCTAGTAGTAGCACTGTCCCAATGGCAAATGCCAATAATAAGGCGCGTTGTAAAATAGACAATAAAGGCGTGGGCGCTGACACTGCTGATGTACCGTCAGCATTACCAGCTAGCTGTCCTAATGCCTGTGCGGCCAGTCCAGATGAGGCATACTGCAAGAAGTTAAAGCTAACCAGTAATAATGACAGCAATTGTATGGCCAAACCCATGCCAGCCAGTTTGGCCGTCTCATTCATATTGCCCACAATCGCTGTATCAATGACGCTTTGTAATGGCATGGCCAAATTGGCCAATAATACAGGCAGCGCAATCGCAACAATACGCTTATAGCTTGTATTAATCGGCGGCATTGCATTAGACGTTGACGTGTTAGCTGACATTGGGGGCTCGTTGATACGTAGGCGATAAAGAGGATAGTCTGTTTTTTGAGTGTAGGTAAAGCCGAGCTGCAACCCATCGAACATATGAGACAAAATAGCTATAAAGACAAAAGCACCTAGACTCACTATGCATGAGTCAGGTGCCTTTATTCAAACATCATTACTATAGTCAATCCGCTATAAAAGAGTTACCGCGTTAACCTCATTTGAAGTATCACATATACATCTGCGTTCGGTTGCCTCGTACCTCTTTTAAACTGAATCAATTATACTTGCTAAATAAATATTCTAAGCATCGTAATGCGCTATATCAGTGCATTATCTAACCCGTTAGATGTTATCTTGCTCAAACATTTTTGGGTCATTAAAGGTAACGATTTCTTCTTCAAACTCTGGTTTTACTTTGACAATAAAGTCATCGCGCGACAGACCCATACGTAATGGAATCGAGCTTGCGATATAAGTCGATGAGTAAGTACCCGCAATTAAGCCAATAAATAGTGCCACTGAGAACCAGTACAGTCCATCACCGCCTAAGAATAGCATAGCCAACACAACCAATAATACGGTTGAGATGGTCATAATGGTACGGCGTAGGGTTTCGGTCAACGACAAATCAATCGTCTGTTCTGGTGTAATACCACGAACACGACGGAAGTTTTCGCGGATACGGTCATAAACAACAATCGTATCATTAATAGAATAACCAACCAGTGCCAAAATAGCAGCTAAGACGGTTAAGTCGAAAGGAAAGCCAAATAAAGCAAAGATACCAATGGTCACGATAGCATCATGAAAGAGCGACAATACGGCGCCAAGGGACAATTTGAACTGGAAACGCAAGGCAACATAGCCAAGCATACAGACCAATGCCAATACCAACGACATGACAGAGTTTAGGTAAACTTCGTTACCAACCTGACTACCGATGATGTTGACGTTACTGATCGCAGCAGTGTTACTTGGCAAGGCAAGTGCCTGAGTCAGGCTAGTGCTGAGGCCATCAACATTGTCTGATTGCGGTGGCAAACGTACCAACAGCTCTTCTCGCGTTCCTAAATACTGTACGACTGCATCATCGAATCCATTGTCAGCAAGTGCTTGTACCACTGCTACTTGTTCGACAGGCTGCTCATAGCGCACATCTGCAGACACACCACCCGTAAAATCAAGACCTAAGTTCAAGCCGTTGACGGCGATCGCAATGATACTAGCAATGACCATAAATAAAGATAGTAATGCCATCGGCTTTTCTATCTTCATAAACGGAATGATACGCTTATCGCCAAGGGCTTTGATACCGCCCTCAGCAATGGCTGCAGCATCATCGGTAGCATCACTTGACAATATCTCAGGATTCACCGCAGTCGATAATGCTTGGCTGTCTTTGTTAGCTTGGTCTTTACCACCACGACGACTGCTGCTTTTAGTAGGTTTTGCGGTCGTTGGGTTATTGGTCTTGGTATTGCTACCTTTACCATCACGGCGTGGTTTATTGCGGCGACGCGTGCTTGTACTTGCCGTGTCACTGTTTGAGCCACCTGAGCCATTTCGATCTGGGGTGTTTTGCTGTTCTAAAGGCTTATTTTTATCGATTGCCATAGTGTTCTCCTAACCGATGCTCAGACGTTTGATGGATTTACGCTTACCATAAGCAATTTGTATCAGTGCACGTGTCACCAAAATAGCGGTGAACAATGAGCTGACAATACCAATAGCTAGCGTAATCGCAAAGCCTTTAATCGGACCTGTACCAATCGCAAATAAGATAAATGCGACCAATAGAGTTGTGATGTTGGCATCGAAAATACTACTAAATGCTCGATCAAAACCTGCCACGATGGCGGACTTCGGTCGTACACCATTTGCAATCTCTTCGCGTATTCGCTCAAAGATTAGGACGTTGGCATCAACTGCCATACCGATGGTCAATACAATACCAGCAATACCTGGCAAAGTAAGTGATGAACCCAAAATCGACATAATAGAGATGATGATGATCACGTTAACCGCTAAAGCGATGTTGGCAATGACACCAAACAGGCGATAGAAGATAATCATAAACGCAAAGACTAAAAGATACCCGACCTGTGTAGAGAATAGGCCTTTATCGATGTTTTCTTGGCCTAGTGATGGGCCAATGGTACGCTCTTCTACAAAATACATCGGTGCAGCAAGCGCGCCTGAACGTAACAGCAGAGCAAGCTCAGCCGCTTCAGCACTGCTATCTAGACCCGTAATACGGAATGATGAGCCTAGTACCGCTTGAATGTTAGCGCGGTTGATCACTTTTGTCTCAGCATAGGGCGTACGCACTTCGGTTGTCTCGCCAGTGGCTGCATCTTCTTCATAGGTGATTCTTTGCTTGTTTTCGATGAACAGTACAGCCATCTGTTTGCCAACCGCAGTACGAGTGGCGTTTTGCATGAGCTTACCACCAGCACTGTCTAGCGTAATGCTGACCTCTGGCATGCCGCTCTCATCAACGCCGGTCTGTGCATTGGTGACTTTATCACCTGTGACGATTGCTTGGCGCTCTAGCAATACTGGTGCACCATCAAGCGTTTCAAATGGGAAGGCTTCAGTACCTGCAGGAGGTATGCCGCCTGTATAGCTATCGGCGTCTTCTGCCACCATACGAAACTCAAGATTTGCAGTACGCCCAAGGACACGTTTGGCTTCAGCAGTATCTTGTACACCAGGCAGCTCGACCACGATACGGCTAGCGCCTTGCGACTGTACGAGTGCTTCAGTGACACCCAGTTCTGCAATACGATTGCGTAGGGTAGTCAAGTTCTGATTGACCGCGTAGCTGTTTATTTCATCAATGGTAGCATCGTTATACGCTAAAACCAGAGCAGGACCTTGATCATCGATAGACGATTGCAAATTAAAGGTAGCACTCATCGTACCTTGCAAAATATTTTGTGCACGGTTACGAGTATCAGTATCTGCAAAATGCAATACCACACCTTGATTTTCGGTCTTGATACCTTTGATTGCTACTCGTTCAGCGCGTAGCTCACGTCGCATATCACGACTGGCACTGGTCAAACGCTGTTCAAGCGCTTTGTCCATATCGACTTCGAGTACAAAACGGACACCGCCGCGCAAATCGAGACCCAGCTTCATCGGTCTTGCACCGATATCACGTAGCCATTGCGGGGTGGTCTGTGCTAAGTTGAGTGCGACCACATAGTCCTCACCCAAATTTTTACGTAGCACTTCTTGCGCTTTTAGCTGATCGACTGGATTGTCAAGACGTACTAGGGCACTGTTGCCCTCAAATGTCCCATCATGATTGTCTAGACCTGCCTCTTTGAGCAAATCCTGAGATTGGGTCAGGATGCTTTCAGACAACTGCGTACCTGCTGCCGCACTGGTAATCTGTACGGCAGGTTCGTCAGGATAGAGGTTAGGGGCAGCATATAGACCGGCAATGATGAGCACGGCGGCAATCAGTAAGTATTTCCAAGCGGGATATTGCATAATCACTTCTTTAAGTTGATAAACGACTGGCGAATAGGCCACAAGTTAGCAGATGGGAAGTTAGCGATAGCAACGGTCGAGTGCCAGTTTAGCAGTCGTTATCATGCACCATTGCGATCATCCGCGATGATAGTAGGTAGAGCAGTAAAGCAAATAATACAGATGTCTCTTTATAGAGTCACCAAAAATATTATCAACACACCTAACAAAAATAGCATATTCAATAGTGTGGTAGCTCGACGTCATTGCTTTAATAGCGAAAAATGACCGTAAGCAATATACGGTCATTTTTTAATCGTGACACCCTTTAGTGATACGACCATCAAATCATTACCTATCAAAAACCAGTAATAATTATACGCTTTCGATCGTGCCAGCAGGCAACACTGAGATAACAGACGCACGCTGTACTTTTACATCAGTATTGTTGTTTAGGCTCACAACTGCATAGTCGCCTTCGATGTCTTTAATACGACCCATCAAGCCACCAGCAAAAATAATCTCGCTGCCAACTTTCAAAGCGTTGACCATCGCACGATGTTCTTTGGTACGCTTAGATTGCGGGCGAATGACCAAAAAGTAAAAAATCGCAAAAAAGGCAACAGGCAGTAAAATCTGACCGAATAATGAGGCAGCACCAGCAGTTTCGGCAGCATGAGCTGCTTGAATGAATAAGAACATAATATCTCTCAGTAAGTCATGGATAATAGTAAAATTAGACGCATAGTAACAAAAAATCCCAGACTTGGTAACTGTTAATCATAGGCCGAGCGTGTTTTTCTTGATAGAGTGATGTGCTATTGGGCAAGACTATCTATCAGCTAACGGTCGGCATCAGTCTATTTTAGCGAGTGACCATCATTATAAAATGGATGGTAGAGTGAAAAATACGTGCTGTCAGTCTCAGATTACGTTATACGAATACCCTATCAGCGCCATAACCAACTGTCATATACATTTTAATACGGCGGAACGGGTTTGTAAAAATAAGGCACACTAAAAGATAAAGACTTAAAAACAGGGACTTATTGTGAAAAGGCATCATCAATGCTACTATCAAATGGCAATAATTGCCTATACTTAGTAAGCAGTCTGCAAAGGCTTGGTATCGCTTTGCGGTACTAATAAATTGGCTTTGAATAACTATTAATGACAGCGAATAAATACTATATATGGTATTGCTATCATTAAGGTTTGATTATTATACTATTTCCCTCTTATCTTTTTAGGTTACCTAACTTGTCCACCTCTTTTATGTTTGTACCTCGTTTACGTCGTCCGCGCGCTCATAGTAACGACGCGTCTGCTAAACCTCCTCCGACACCGCGCTATTTAGAGCGTCTTAATTATGCTAAGCCAATGGCTGGATTGTCAGCGCTGATGGTGATGCTGCTATTGCCATATCCAGCTTTTGCCGCTGAAGCGTTGGCTGATCCAAGTGCAAGTAGCATCTTACTGCTTATCTTTTTTGTATTGATAGCCATTGGTATCTCATTTATTTGTTCGTTGGCAGAAGCTGCATTACTTAGCATGACACCGTCTTATATTGCTGATATCCAAGAAACCAATCCCAAAAAAGCGAGTATGCTTAAACGATTGAAGGTCGATAATATCGATCAGTCGTTAGCCGCGATTTTAACGTTGAATACGGTGGCGCATACACTAGGGTCTATCGGTGCTGGTGCACAGGCGACAATTGTATTTGGTAGTGCATGGTTTGGACTTTTTTCTGCGATTATGACGCTGGCTATTTTGTTTTTATCAGAAATCATGCCAAAAACGCTCGGAACCATATACTGGCGCCAACTAGGTGGCATGGTTGCCTATTTTGTGCGAGGTATTATTTTACTACTATATCCATTGATTTGGGTATCAGAAAAGTTAACCAAGTTGTTAGTACGCGGCAAAGAGCCACAGGCCTTTAGTCGTCGCGAGTTTGCAGCATTGGCGAGTATCGGTGAAGAGTCAGGGCAAATTGATCCATTAGAGTCACGCATCATTCGTAATTTATTGGCATTTGGTGCCATAAAAGTCGAAGACATCATGACGCCGCGTTCAGTGATATTGGCGTTCGAAGAAAACAAAACTGTTGCTGAGTTATTGGTTGATCGTCCAAAACTGACGTTTTCTCGATTGCCAATCTATGATGGCGATTTGGACAACATTACGGGGTTTGTTCTAAAGACCGATATGCTGCTGGCCAAAGTCAACCATGCCATGCACAAGCCTTTGACACAGTTCAAACGGGACATTACCTTTGTATTCTCCAAAATGAAACTGTTTGACTTGTTGGAGCTTATGCTAAAAAACCGCATTCATATTGCAGTGACTGTAGGGGAGTATGGCGAAGTCAAAGGCTTAGTCACTTTAGAAGATGTGTTCGAAACGTTATTAGGTCTAGAAATTGTCGATGAGATAGATCGCGTCGAAGACATGCAAGCACTGGCAAGGCAAATGATGGACAGAAGAGTTGAGCGTTTGGGTATGAAGCTCAGTGATGATGAGCTGCCCGAAGACGCTGACACTAAGACAGAACGATTCAAGTAAGGCGATAAAAGCTAAAGTGGCATCAAACTTATCGATGGTTAATACTGACTGTAGTGAACATATGCTACTCTTCAATCAATGATATAGTGATTAATCGAGCATAAACTGGATTGGATTCTGTCGTGTTGATGTTCGCAATAATCACACAGGGTGTCACATGGCTGTGAGAATTGAATGATAGGCTCAGCCTATTATATGAATACCTTTATTTTGATAAACAGTTAGGGTGTGCTCTGGTTTTTATTCTTATTATTAAATCAGGACAGGCTCTAAACTTAACGCGACAAGTCACACAATGATATAAAGTCGTTCACTGTTTATATATGACAGTGACGAAAATAGCATCGCTAAGGATCATTATGAAACGATTATGGGAAAATGGGTTATTAGCTCTATTGATAAAAGGCGCCAGCATCACTGCCATAATGGCAGTGGCCAGCACCGTTAGTATCAGTGCACAAGCGGCCGACATGACCGAAGCTCTGGTGCAAAATTATGCAGCTGCGATGAAGTCATCAGCGAATAGCCAAAATGTCAATCAAGTCTCGCGCTTGGTATCCGATGATGCACTTATTTCGTTGTCTCGAAAGGGCAAGTCTACTAGCTTAGATAAAGACGCTTACTTAAAGTTGCTTCAAAACAGCTGGAATGATACGTCTAACTATCGCTATGATATCTCTGTGGACAATATTGTTATTACGGGTTCACAGGCAAAGGCCAGTGTCACGACAAATGAGAGCTGGGTCAAAAACGGTCAGCAAGTCTCATTTGTGACGACCTCTCGAGTAACGCTCACCTTGTCTACGGGTAATGCGGTTCTATTACGAGCTGTGTCACAAGTGGCTATAAATTAGCGACGGCTTATCATCAGTTAGTACATTGACACGATTTAATTATCTTAAGGTGGCTAATACTGATGTTAGCGTGGCTCAATTTTGCTGATTGATAGTCAGAGCTTTTATCAATATGTTGATACTTATATCCTTGTCTCTCTGATTTATTGGCATTATCTTTTAGGTTAAGCTAGTTTTTGTTTCACATTGCATACTATACTAGCTGTCAGTTTTATCTTATCAACTTTCGTCGTTAGGAAACTTTCCATATCATGTCTACTGTGCTATCACACTCTCGTTCATTTATTGCGTTGCCATTGACGCTTGCGGTCTCAACTTTGCTCATTAGTGCGTGTAGTAATACGTCAACGGTAAAAAATACTGGTGCGAAGACTAGCTCAGCTGTCGTTACCAAACCTTCCGCTGCGCCAGCCACTAGCACGGATTATTCTACTGCGTATTTGGATGCAGAAAGTTTGGACGAATTGGCAGATTTGCTAGAAGCCAGTGATATGGCAATGGTGGAGGGCAACCAGCTCGCCATCCAGCAGTACGGTGACTTATGGAATCGTTTACGTGCTGGCTATCGTATGAATGGCGGGCAGCCAGTCTATAATCAGCGTATTGAAGGTCAAAAGAGCTGGTTCACCAGCAGACAGGACTATTTGAATCGTCTGACTGCGCGTGCTAGTCGTTATATATACCATACGGTACGAGAGGCAGAGCGCCGTAATATTCCAACGGAGCTGGCGTTGTTGCCAGTGATTGAGAGTTCGTACGATCCAAGTGGCACGAGTAGTGCAGCCGCCGCAGGCTTGTGGCAGTTTATTCCAAGTACGGGTCGTATCTATGGTCTGAACCAAAGCAGTACTTATGATGGTCGCCGTGACGTTATCGAGTCAACACGTGCCGCTTATGATTTTTTGACGGCATTACACAACCAGTTTGGAAGCTGGGAGTTGGCGCTAGCCGCTTATAATGCTGGTCCTGGACGTGTGCAAAAAGCCATCGATGCCAATGCAGCACGTGGCTTGCCGACAGATTATTGGTCGTTGCAATTGCCTACTGAAACGATGAACTATGTGCCGCGTTTCTTGGCAGTGGCTGAGATCGTGGCCAAGCCAGAACAGTACGGTGTGTACTTGCCAGCCATCGCCAACCGTCAGCATTTCCGTAGTGTGCCGGTCAATTACGGCGTCAGCTTATCCGAAGTGTCTCAGCTCACAGGAGTGGAGTATGATGAGCTTCAAAGACTCAATACTGCTCTCACCTCAGGCCGTATCGACTCATCAGGCCCGCAGCGTGTCATCATTCCTAACGATGTCAGCGTCAATACCGATGCCAAACTGAGCTTACTAAGAGGCAATGGCACAGGTAACGTATTGGCATCTAGTAATACAAGCACTCCAGCGACAACGACCCCAAGCTACAACAATAAGCCATATACGTCATCGTCACTCCCATCTAACAGCAGTGCATTGGCTGATTATGCGGCCAGTGCAAGCGTACCTCAGCAGACGACCAGCTATATCTCGCCGTCAGTCACATCAACCAGCAGTTCGTCATATGGCAATACGACGACGCGTACTGAGCCACCATTAAGCGCTGCAGAGACCAAAAAGATCAATGCTGAGTTCAAGAGTAGTAACAGTCTGCCGACTACTTCCGCTCAGATTACTCAGAACAACACCATTGTTCAAGAGCCGCCACTGAGCAAAGAAGAGCGCGACTTTATTGCCAATCAAATTCGTACCAGTACGTCTGAGACCAATGTCATCAATGCAGATGGTAATATCAACTTGTCAGCCGTGCAGACACAGCAGTCAATCTTAGAAGCCAGTGGTGCTGAGAAAAAACTCAGCTTTGCAAAAACCTCAGTCAGTAAACCAAAACCACAGGGCGCGCGTACGACTTATACGGTCAATCGTGGTGACACGCTATCAAACATCGCCAGTCGTGCAGGTGTGAATTGGCGCGATATTGCAGAATGGAACCAAATAGATGCCAGTGCAAATCTGCTATCAGGCAGCACCCTGTATCTGTATAACGCCAAAAACATTGAGCCGTTAAGTACGGCTAGTAACACCGCGGCCACGCAGCCTGAGAGCTATGTGGTACAAGGTGGTGATACGCTTATCGGTACTGCCAATCGCTTTGGCTTATCGGTCACACAGCTTGCCACTTACAATAACCTAAGCAGTCGTGCTGACTTGCTGAGAGGTCAGAAGCTATGGCTAGTACCAGGTAAAGTGACTGCGCCAGCGACGACCCCTGCCGCACCTGCTACTAAGCCAAAAAAATCATCGACTGCCACCAAAAACTATAAAGTGAAAGCAGGGGATGGACTGATCGCGCTTGCCCGTCAGTTCGGTGTGTCGACGGATACATTAGCCAGTCTTAATAACATGAGTACCACAGGCTCGTTATATGTGGGTCAAACACTTAAAGTGCCTGCGACTGCAGACTTTTCTGCGCCAAGCAATAGCACAAGCAGCAGCTCTAGCTCTAGTAGTAGCTCAAGCTCAGTGGCAACCACCAATTACAAAGTCCAATCAGGCGATACCCTGATTGGTATTGCTAATAGTGTGGGTGTTAGCGCCGCCGAATTGGCTGCTGTAAACAGTAACTTTGATGCTAAAGCTCGCTTGCAACGTGGACAGACGATCAAAGTGCCTGCTTCTAAAGAACTGGTCGATCGTCAGTTGAATGATAAGGCAGTCAGCTATAAAGTCCAATCAGGCGATACGCTCACTGGTGTGGCCAAACGTTACAATATAGGTTTAAGTGATTTGGCATCAGCAAATAACTTGAATACCAATTCCAATCTAATACTGGGTCGTACCATTACCATTCCTGCCAACGGTAGCGCTACAAGTGCCGCTAGTAATCAGAGTAGTGGCTCTACTAGCAGTAGTAAAACCAGCAGCACAGCCAGTAGTGGTACCAAGCTTGGCAATACTGAGAGCTATAAAGTCAAATCTGGCGATGGTCTAATTGCGCTGGCTCGTCAATTTGGGGTCTCTGTAGAGGACTTGGCTGCGACAAATGACTTGGCGACCAATGCGCAATTGCAGCGTGGACAGACCCTTAAAGTACCAAAAGCAACGGTAAGTTATACGGTTGGTTCAGGTGATAGCTTAATTGGTCTCGCACGTAAATATGGCGTATCGACGCAAGAGTTGGCTGACATGAATGATATCGCTGCCAATACTATGCTGCAACGTGGTCAGCGTCTGACTGTCCCTAACCGCTAATAAGAAGTGAATTACTGGAATAATATCTAACTAGATATCGTTCCAATGTTTTAATACATGGTTTTAACACATGTTTTAATAAAATCGTACCACACAAAAAAGCTGCTCTTATTAAGAGCAGCTTTTTTGTGTTTAAAAACTCAGTTCTCAAAAATCTAATAATAGCTGTAGATTAGACAGTCTGGGTTTTAATCGTCTCAAGATAGCTTCTGATATTACTCACATAATGCATCGCTTGTCCATAACGACTATTAGACGCTCTGTTATCAGCGAGATAGGCATAGATATTTGTCCAGCTTTTATCATCGATACCTTGAGCGCGTAATTTACGCTGGATGCTTTTGACCGCATTTGGGCCCATATTATAACCAGCGAGCGCAAACCAAATACGATCAGTTTTGGGTACATCAGCAAAATCTGCTTTCATCTGCTCTAGATAACGTGCACCGCCGCCGATGCTTTGATACGGATCGACACGATCTGAGACGCCCATGGCTTTGGCGGTATTGTTTGTCAGCATCATGAGGCCACGCACACCTGTTGGCGAAACCGCATCTGCATCAAGATGAGATTCTTGATAGCCCATAGCAACCAACAGCTCCCAATCATGATTATAATTGCGTGCTTGCTCTTCAAATGATGACTGATAGTCTGGCAGTTTTTCTGTCAGTGTTTTTTGGAAGTGGTCCTGACTGTAAGCATCTTTTAGCAAGTTCTGATTGTAGAACGCGGCCAGCTTTTGTGTGTTCTGCAATTTAATGCTATCACATAAGAAGTAACTGGCTTTTTTTGATAGGGGGTCATTTGATGAGCTAAACGTCCAGCTAACCTTTGGATGCAGGCCATTTTTGGTCAAGCTGGCATCATAGCCGCAGCTGACGTTGACGGAAGATAAATTCAGCTGGCTTTTTAGTTTGGTACTGGCAGTGGTCAACGCCATATCAGCATTGCCTGATCTCAGTGCTTTTAGTGCCGCTTCTTCACTGGCATAGGCTTTTAGATTGATATCGACACCGAGCTCGTCGGCATAAGTACGCACCAAATCAAAGCCAAATCCATGCTGGAAACCATCAGTCGCAAAGTAAGTGCTATCGCCAGGCACCGCAGCGATGGTCAAAGTATTCTCCAGCATGACGTTGTCATAGGCTGGTATTGAAGTATTCACGGTCGTCAGACTCTCAGCAGGTAAAGAGAGTAGGGCAATACTAGATATTTGTGCCAGCTTCTTGGTTCTGGAAAAACGAGCAGGCGCAATAGGGGTAACGGATGAAACGATGTTACTTTTGGTGTTCAGTAGGCGTTTAGATGGACGCAGTAAATAAGAAATACGGCGTTTGGCCCCTTGCGCAGATACTTTTACACGATAAGTAATACGCTGCATGGATGTCTCCTGATTTTAGCCATCCTTCTTACCGCAAAACGCATACGAATATATGCCAATTATAGGACATATAGTGGTATTGCATTTCAGATAAACCGACACTTCTTGATAGGATAAGTGCCATTTTATCTTGTTTAATAATAGGGCCACTAGGGTACTCTTTCTAAGAGTTAGTGGTATGTTTAATCTACTAGCGGGTCATGAGCGAAGTATGTGACTGTCAAAAAGTAACAGCGCAAAGCATTCTTTAGGACGGTATCCTAAAAAATACACATACGACAAAATGAAGGATATGGATCGGATGATTCCCTCATCGATGACTCAATACAGCAAGTAAAAAAACACCTATATATCAAACATAGGTAAGGTCATGAGTAAGTTATTGAGACAAAAACAGAGCGTCAAGCACTGGTATCATACCCGCCACTTAGGCAGATATAATCAGATACTGTCACTGTGCTAACATTGATAAAAAGCAATATTTTGTATCACTAATAATAAAAAACTCAGTATCAACATTCTTTGTCCAGCAATGAAGTCGAGTATCATAATCGCAATTGATAGATAACAAATTTATTTACCAATTGAGCGACACAAGATCATCACGGCGACTCTAAAATACACAACACTGTGTCTGCAATATATAGCGTGCAGACACAGTATTAAGATAGCAGACGCTAAAAATCTATCGTTTATTTAGCACGATAAAGGTTCAAGCATCTACCAACAGTATTTTGGAGACATAACCGGAAGCTATAATAATGGGAAGTTTCATGACAAAACATTCATTCTTACAACTATCAATATGAGGTTACCTTTTGTATTATTCAAGTATAGTTAAGAAAAAATCGATAAAACTTAACAATAGAGATACGAACGGTGAATTGTTTGACCGTTTTATACGTGCTAGTCCAATATAGACTACAGGGCTTTAAATAAGAGCCAAGTCAGATTTTACTCATTATGAATTTATGCTAATCGTTGCTATTGGCTTGTTCAGTCCTTCTACCGCAGTGTGCTTCCTTTAAAACCGATGCTGTAAAACCGAGACAGCTCGACTGTTCTATGCTGGATTATGAATATCAATAAATGTCACAGGCAGTCCAAATTCACTGGCAACTATCTCACCGAGCGCTTGAATACCGCCACGCTCGGTCGCGTGATGGCCACAAGCAAAATAATCAATACCAAGCTCACGTGCGATATGGGTGGTGCGCTCAGATATCTCCCCAGAGATAAACGCATCACAGCCCATGATGGCCGCCTGTTCAATCATATCTTGCGCGCCGCCCGTACAGATGCCAACACGTGTTATCAATCTATCGCTTGTTTTGGTACGAGCATCCTCATGATACTCAGCTGAGATATGAAGTGGCATGCGCCCTAGCGCTTGGCTAATTTTTGCTATCAGTGCATCGGCGCTTTGCGGTGTGCAAGTGGCAATATTGCCAACGGGATGTGACTCATTAGGATAGAGCGCACCAGTGACCGTCATATCTAGCATATTAGCGAGTGTTGCATTGTTGCCAACGATAGGATGTGCATCCAGCGGTAAGTGATAGCCAATCATCGAGATACCCTGTTGCATCAATTTGCGGATACGCTGACCTTTCATACCAGTCAGTGGGGCCGGCTCACCTTTCCAAAAATACCCATGATGTACCATAATTACATCAGCATTGTCAGCGATGGCGGCATCAATCAGTGCCTCACAAGCAGTTACTCCTGTCACGATACGCTGTATAGGTCGTCCACCATCGACTTGTAGGCCATTTGGTGCATAGTCTTTAAAGGCACTGGCTGATAAGTAGTCATCACAAAATTGCGTCAATGCTTGTGCGCTGATGCTTTTGTTCGAAGATGCAGATGTCGTATGGTTCTCATTCATTAGATTTCCTTATTATTATGGGAGGTCAGCACAGTCACTTAAGAGAAAAATAATCAATCGCTCTTTAAGGCATATTTTTATAGCGGTTATTTTAACATGCTGCTGTAAAAGAGTAGACAAGATGGATAACTGAAATGGTACACGATACGTTACTATTTCACGGCATTGCGGTTATAATTTATACATGTGAGTCTGTCTAGCGGGTTATCAATCGCTAACCAAGCAATAATATCTGAGAAATTGTAGGCATCTCACTCTGTTTTCCACTGTCCGTTTGCATTAAATTTATAGAGGTTTTATATGTCGTCATCCCAGAACACCAATAACAAGGCGTCTTTATTAAAATGGTTGCCATGGGTCTTACTGCTATTAGTCTTGGCAGCGTTTATCTGGGTGTTCACGAGTATGAAGTCGACATCGCAGGCTACATGGGAGCCGCCGAGAACCTCAGCGGCTGATCAGCAAGCGTCAGAGCCGGTGGCAGATACGCCAGCACCGATCTCTTCTTATCACAATGCTGTGGCACGGGCATCACAGTCGGTGGTAAATATTTACACCACACAAACTATGGCAGAGCATCCTTATATGGATGATCCTGTGCTGCGCCGGTTTTTTGAAAATCATAGCGGGCCTGCACAAGATCAAGACTCAACCAATTTAGGCTCTGGTGTCATCGTCTCAGAAGATGGCTACATCGTGACCAATGCTCACGTGATCGAAAAAGCAGCTGAGATTACCGTCGCATTTAATGATGGCCGCAAAAGCCGCGCTAAAGTCATTGGTACTGACCCTGATAGCGATCTAGCCGTTATTAAGGTTGATATGACAGGACTGACGCCACTTGGCTTCCGCGAAAATCCGATTCGTGTTGGAGACTTGGCGCTAGCCATTGGTAACCCATTCGGTGTCGGTCAGACAGTGACGCAAGGTATTATCTCAGCGACAGGTCGTACGGGGCTGGGTGTTAATAAATTTGAAGACTTTATCCAAACAGATGCTGCGATCAATCCCGGTAACTCAGGCGGGGCGCTTGTGGATGCTCGTGGTGAGTTGGTCGGTATCAATACCGTTATATTCTCGCGCTCTGGTGGCTCGATGGGTATTGGTTTTGCTATTCCTACGGCTATTGTAGAGCAAGTCATGAACGCCTTGATCAAAGATGGCCGTGTCAGTAGAGGCTGGCTAGGTATCGAGATTCAGTCGCAGCTACGTGATCCTACTCAGCTTGAGACCTCAACAGGCGTAGAAGTGCTAAACGTCATCGATCAAAGCCCTGCTGCGAAGAGTGGACTACGCGTTGGTGATATTATTTTGACCATCGATGATGTCGAGATGACGGATGCCAACACCTTGATTCAATATGTCGCTCGCAAGGCACCAGATACCACGCTTAATGCTCAAATACTGCGCAAAGGTAAGAATGCTCAAGTGAGTATTTTACTTGAGGAGCGTCCAGCCCAAGAGCCGATTGTGCAACCAGTGGTGTTGCAAGATGACAACATGGGTGGCATGGAAGAAGGTGGAATAGAGCAGCCAAACATTCACGGTGCTGAAGAGACGCCCATGATGTCAAAGGCAGAACGTGATCGCATGCGTGAGGAGCTCATGAAACTGTTTGAACAAGAAACCGAAACGCAATAATTTGCATAACCCTGTGCTGATTCATAAGGTGTTTATGAGACAGCAGATTCAGTTAACTTATAGCATAAAAAAGCGCGCCCCTTTACATAAAGGGGCGCGCTTTTTATTGGGGCTGGTTTATCGGGCAGTTAGTATCTTCTATTCATAAACCCGCTACAACTTAGCGATTGGCTCATGATTGATATAAACGACCCCTCGCACACGGCAACAGCAGGGTAGGATTTCGTCCTCGTCAATCATCGCGAGTGGCTCAAACGGATAATCAATGGTGTGTGAGCTGGCAATGCGCTTGACTCGGCAACTGCCGCAGTAACCCTCGCGGCATTGATAGTTAACCTCATGTCCGGTGCGCAGCAATCCATCGAGCAGACTCTCATCGTCATGCAAGTAAAACTGCTGCTTACTGGTCATTACCCACGTCATAATTTATCCTATTTGGATTTGACTATCCTACTGCTATATCCTACCGCCATAGAAGCGTAAAACACTACTAATACCTAAAGTACTGTTGACGCCTAAAACACGATTAACGCCTAAAGTACTATTAAAGCCTAAAACTATTACAACTCAAAGTCATCAAAGTCGCTGTCTGACAAATCAGAATCAATCTGACCGACCAAGTACGAGCTGATTTCGGTCTCTTGCGGCGCGACTTGTACATTATCAGATGACAACCACGTATTGATCCACGGGATTGGGTTTGATTTCGATTTTGGAAATACTGACGGTAAGCCCACCGCTTCCATACGCAAGTTGGTGATAAATTCGATATATTGGCACAGAATGTCTTTGTTCAGGCCAATCATCGAACCATCTTTGAACAGATAGCCTGCCCATTCTTTTTCTTGCTCGGCAGCCTTGCGGAAGATTTCAACGCTTTCATCGAAACACTCTGCAGCAATCTCGACCATTTCAGGATCGTCACGACCATTGCGCATCAGATTCAGCATGTGCTGCGTACCAGTCAGATGTAATGCTTCGTCACGAGCGATTAGCTTGATGATTTTAGCATTACCTTCCATAAGCTTACGCTCGGCAAAGGCAAACGAGCAGGCAAACGATACATAGAAACGAATGGCTTCTAGGACGTTGACCGCCATGATGCATAGGTACATCTGCTTTTTGAGAGATTTTAGGTCAACAGTGACTTGTATGCCATTGATGTTGTGCGTACCTGGACCGTACAAGCTATATAGCTGTGAGTTGCGATACAGCTCATCATAGTACTGGGCGATATCAGAGGCACGGCCTAAGATATGCTCGTTTTGCATGATGTCATCAAAGATGATGTTTGGGTCATTGACGATATTACGAATGATATGCGTATAGCTGCGCGAGTGAATGGTCTCAGAGAACGACCATGTCTCAATCCACGTCTCTAGCTCAGGGATAGACACCAATGGCAATAGCACCACGTTTGGGCTACGACCTTGGATAGAGTCGAGTAGGGTCTGGTACTTGAGGTTGCTCAAAAATATGTGCTGCTCATGCGAGGACAGGTTGCTGAAGTCGATGCGGTCTTTTGACACGTCGACTTCTTCTGGACGCCAAAAGAACGACAGCTGCTTTTCTATCAATTGCTCAAAGATTGGGTGCTTTTGTTGGTCATAGCGTGCCACGTTGACTGGCTGACCAAAGAACATCGGCTCTGTTAGCGCATTGTTTGGCGTTTGAGAAAAAATCGAGTAGGTCATGAGACTGCCTTTATAATGGATACGGTTATTATTTAAATAGGGACAATATTGCTTTAAACGTGTTTGCAAAACGATGTGATGGATTTTGCTACAAGTTCTCTAGTGATATCTGTGACGATGCTTGTCCATCGTTCATATAAGCTTTGAATATTTCACTCAGTTCGCTATCGTCCAGTCCTTCTAGCTCATCGACGGCGCTCTGGCGCAGCGTGTCCAAATCCATGTCGAGTGGTTGCTTCGATGAGGGCTTAGGGGTTTGCTTAGCCGATGGCTTTTGTGTGTCTTTTTTTGGTTGTCTTTTCAGTGGTTTTTTGACTGATGTTACGGTGTCTGTCCTAGCGTCGGCATTTGCGTCCAATTGCTCACGGACATCTGCCATGTCGACTTCCACTTGTACGATATGCGAGCCACCATCGTTTAGGTCTGAAAATACGTTTGGGATAAACAAACCACCGTCTTTGATGATTGCGGTATATTGCACATGACCTCCATCGTTTTTATTGTTTGTGTGTTTCTATATTTCTATGATAGCGCTGAAAGCCTTTTATGATAACTGTGTCAATGTCTTAGCTTCATCATGGCTGGCGCGTCGCTAGATTGTCATATACTTTGTTGTTTTCTCTTTTGCCAACTGCCAATACATAAACCACCACCACATCGTCTTTTACGGTATACACCAGACGATACCCTACAGTGCGTAATTTAATTTTATAAGTATCGGTATGCCCCGATAGTTTTGACGCAGGCACATGAGGATTGGACAATCGCTGCTGTAACTTTTTCTTAAACTGCTGCTGAATATTTGGCGCTATCTTTTTCCACTCTTTTAATGCCAAAGGATGAAACTCAAGATTATAAGTCATCCAAAGTTACCTTTATCGGTATCTGCCCATCATTCAACCGTGCACTAACGGTTTGGCTCAATGCCATATCATCCATGGCTTCCATCATGCGCTCAAAGACGTCTGTCGAGACTAAGTAAGCCACGGGTTTATTGTGGTTTAAAATAGCAATGGACTCACCATCTGACTGTTTAATCAGTGCCGATGGGTTGGCTTTTAGTTCTGAGATACTGGCTGTCTGTGTGGCAAATATTGGTTGCATGACTCATTCTCCGCTAATACTATGCTCTAAATATAGGGCTAATTTTAGCATGAAAATTAGGTCTTATTTGTTACTATGTTCAATTTAAATAGTTTGGGTAGCCAATCCCGCCTACCGCTTGTATCTGCCTTGCCGCTGTCGTGCAGTCTATCGTGTCTGACCGCATTCCTGTTGTCTCGATACTACGTTCAGCCACAGACTGCATCGCCATCGTCGTCAGCAGGATACCGCTATAGTCGGGGCTAAAAAGCCTTGCTCGGGCGTCTTTCTTTTTTCTTAACAACTTTCTATGCTTTAGAGTAGGTTGGTGTCGAGGTACGAGACCCAACAAAGACTCAAACCGTTGGGTTTCCTTCGTCAACCCAACCTACGTGCTAGATTTTAATGTCAAACTGGTCTTTTAGGATTTTTATAAGATATATAAATTGCGTATCATCATCAGGTATTAACTTTCTAAATTTTAAAATATTTCTCCTATCAAGAAATATCTTACTATCTATCATTATCTCATGGGTTTGGTTAATTATACGGTCAAACTCACCGACTTTCTTAGACCATCTATCAAGTTGACTGCTACTTAAGGAACTAACATTTAGGTTCAATAGCTCATCCAAAGGGTTTTTGAAGTCCTCAGCATATACCCTCAGATTATTCTCATTATATAAAAATGCTAAGCTATCAACAGTACCTATAGGTATCTCTTTATACCTTGATGGTGCTTTCACTCCACTAGTCTTTAAGGTTTCATATTCTTCTTTGCTAAGCTTTGTAGTCTTATAAATAGTAGGGTTTCTGTTTTTCACCATAAGCTTGATTATCTCAAGGATAGATGAAGGACAGCCTTTTGAAGCATGAGTAAAAAACTGCTGCAGCTTATGAATATGACCAATCTTTCCATACGTATTTTCTATAGCTATTACTTTTTCAAGGTATTGGCTTGAATTACTCTTGAAGCTTGCTATTTTTTCTTTCGCTTGCCTATCTCTATACTCTCTGTTGAAGCTCTTCTCTAAAGTTTGGAAGCTAACACCAAAGTGATTTTTACCACATATATGTCCTACGTTTGTTAGCTTGCCTGTGTCAGTTTCAACAATATACCCATTATTATGAGCTGTGCCACAGTTTGAGAGTCCACACTTTCCTGTGGTCGGAAGCGTATACTTATTGATAACTCTTTTCAGCTTTTCCTTTGTAGGATCTAAAGAGTCAGTGTAATTATTCATTGTGAAAATATCTTGCCAATCGTTAATTTTCACATGATATTTTTCATTAACTAGCGTTATCAAATTGTTATTCCTCTTAGCCACTTATACTTAATAGTGTTAAGGTGCCAAAACACCCGAACACTAAACCATTGAGGTCAGACCAAATGCCTATGCTATTTTTCTAGCATAAGTATATTTAGCGTTTAAGTTTATGTATCCATTAAGTCCATTTCCCATTCTAGCCAGTCTTATCATATTATTGACATGGTAAGAGCCAGTTGTGAAATAGTCATACAGATACACACCACCTTTTGCAAAGCACACAATTATGAAATCGTCACCGACTTTAAACGCGCTTACGCCAGAGTCACCATGGGTATCACAATAAATATCCATACTCATTTACTCCTGAGTTGAAATATTTGTGACCATCACTTCACGGTTTCTTTGGACAAGGGGTAAGTTTTAAATTAGAATAGCAGCCTGTATGTGGAGTGCTACTCTATTTTCTTACCACTTGTGGAAGTCGATAGTCTTAACTCCCTGATATTGAATATTGGCGTATTCAGTATCTCCGATGGCATTGGTGATTTATCATCAATGCCATTTTTATTTTCTTCTATCGTCTACTTCTTGTGCTACCCCCTTATATATACCTTTCATGCCACTCATAAATTGACCTGTATTAGCATCTCTCTTAATTGAGTGTTCAGGGTTACTAGGATGCTTAATTTGAGTTCGACCTATCACTGAACCTCTGCGAGTATTACGTCCCGTATTCTTAGCCATGAGCTATTGACCTCTTTGTTTGATTAATTTGAGAAAAATTTACTTTTGTTACTGTGGTTTTACCTCCTTTGTCGACATAAACGTAATTATCACGTTCTCTGTATTTCAACAGAGAACGTGATACCTAAAACCCTAAATCTTACACGCACCGCCAGCACAATCATCTTCCATATCCGCTTGGGCATCGTTCGCACCATCACGAGTGTTATGGTAGTACAACGTCTTCACACCCATCTTATAAGCGTTTAGCAAATCTTTTAGCAATATCTTCATTGGTACACGGCCACCAGCATAACGAACAGGATCATAGTTGGTGTTGGCAGAGATACTTTGATCGACGAACTTCTGCATGATAGCGACCAGCTTTAGGTAACCGTCATTGTTTGGCATTTGCCATAGTAGCTCGTACTGATCTTTTAGCGTCGTAATCTCAGGCACGACCTGCTTTAGGATACCGTCTTTTGACGCTTTGATAGAGACCAGACCACGTGGTGGCTCGATACCGTTGGTCGCGTTGGCGATCTGACTTGAAGTCTCAGACGGCATCAAGGCGGTTAGGGTAGAGTTGCGTAGACCGTGCTCTGTGATCTCGCCACGTAGCGTTTCCCAATCGAGATGTAGGGGCTCTTGGCAGATTTTGTCCAAGTCGGCTTTGTACGTATCAATCGGTAAGATACCTTGTGAATACGTGGTCTCATTGAACGCAGGGCAAGCGCCTTGCTCTTTTGCCAATTTGTTTGATGCTTTCAAGAGATAGAACTGCAAGGCTTCAAACGTTTGATGGGTCAGACCAAGCGCGCTGTCGTCTGAATAGCGCACGCCATTCTTGGCAAGGTAATAAGCATAGTTAATCACGCCCACACCTAGCGTACGACGACGCATGCTGCCGTTTTGAGCTGCTTTTACTGGATAGTCTTGATAGTCGAGCAGGGCATCAAGCGCACGGACGATTAGCTCGGCTGGCTCTTCGATGTCGCTGACGTTTTCGACTTTACCCAAGTTGACCGCTGATAGCGTACAAAGCGCGATTTCGCCTTCTTCGTCATTGATGTTATCAAGTGGCTTGGTCGGTAGCGCGATTTCCATACATAGGTTTGACTGACGAATCGGCGCAACCGTCGCGTCAAATGGGCTATGGGTGTTGCAATGATCAACGTTTTGGATATAGATACGACCCGTACTGGCGCGCTCTTGCATCATTAGGCTGAACAAGTCTGCTGCTGGGATTTGACGGCTGCGAATAGCAGGATCATTTTCGTACTTGGTGTATAACTCTTCGAATTTGTCTTGATCTTCAAAGAATGCGTCGTACAAACCAGGAGTATCACCTGGTGAGAATAGCGAGATGTCTTGACCTTTGATGAGGCGAGTGTACATCGTTTTGTTTAACTGTACGCCGTAGTCCATATGACGAACACGGTTGTCTTCGACGCCGCGGTTGTTTTTCAGTACCAGTAACGACTCAACTTCTAAATGCCATAGTGGGTAGAACAATGTCGCAGCACCGCCACGGACGCCGCCTTGTGAGCAGCATTTAACAGCCGTTTGGAATAGTTTATAGAATGGGATACAACCAGTGTGCTGTGCTTCGCCGCCACGGATAGGGCTACCAAGGGCACGGATGCGACCTGCATTGATGCCGATACCAGCGCGCTGTGATACATAGCGTACGATGGCGCTGGTGGTCGCGTTGATAGAGTCTAGGCTATCACCACATTCAATCAATACGCACGAGCTAAACTGACGCGATGGCGTACGCACACCAGACATGATAGGCGTTGGTAGTGAGATTTTGAATTGTGAGGTCGCATCATAGAAACGCTTCACATAGTTCATACGCTCTGACTTCTCATAACGGCTGAACAAGCACATACCGACCAGCATGTACAAGAACTGCGGGCTTTCAAAGACGGTTTTGCTGACGCGGTCTTGGACGAGGTATTTGCCTGCCATTTGCTCAACAGCGGCATACGCAAGATTCATATCGCGCCAGTGATCAAGGTACTCTTCTAACTCGTCAAATTCAGCACGGCTATAGTCAGCTAGGATATGCTCATCATATTTGCCAGCATCAGTTAGCGTTTTGACATGATCATACAGATGCGGAGGCGTGAATTTGTTATAAGCAATCTTACGCAAATGGAAAATAGCCAAACGCGCCGCTAGATATTGATAATCAGGCGTGGTTTCAGAGATAAGGTCAGCAGCAGACTTGATGATGGTTTCGTGGATGTCACGAGTTTTGATGCCTTCATAAAACTGGATGTGCGATTTTAGCTCAACTTGTGACACAGATACATTGTCCAAGCCGTGAGCGGCCCATTCGATTACCTTATGAATTTTATCTAAATCAATAAGTTCTAATCGTCCGTCACGTTTGGTCACTTTGATTTTGTCGATATGTGTCATGCTGGCCTCTATTTTTGGTTGCTTATATTATTCGTAGAGCGGTAAAGCCCGCTCAACGTTTTTTATCGTGCTACTTATTTAAACACGCTAGCTAAACATGGTAAGTGCTGGCGTTAGCTGCTCTTTTTTTAGGCAAAAAACACCCGATACTCGTAGTGACGGTTAAAATCACTGAGTACTACATATAGCGTGTTTGTTAATTGGTAGGCACAATATAGCGGGAAAATTTTGAAAATACTATATTGATTTTAGAATAAAACTATGTTGCTACAAGGTTGTAGACAGTCCAAATTTTGGCAAAGGACGATGGGATAAGGGTTAGACGCAAATGCGCTCATTATAAATTTTTTGTAAAAATATCGTGACGGTTTGATTTTTATTTTGTCGGTTATTGTTGGTAGATAATAGTGATCGTACTGGCAATAATGCGGGCGCAGATTGTACACCAAACCACAAAAAATCGCCACCCATATGAGTGACGATTTGGACGGAAAAGGGGTTGTTTTTTTCTAAACACCCATTACCTGTTTATACGACCATGCGAACTGTTTTGGCATTGTCTAGTGACGCGTAAAGTGTATTCACTTGTTCGGCGTCTGTGAGGTATAAATTGACGCGTGCTGAATGGAAGCGACCCGTTTTAGAAGGTTTGACTTCTATAGAGGCCAAATCAAAATCAGGGAACTGACTACCGAGGATCAGCTTCACTTCATTAAGTAAGCCCTCATGCTCGCCTTCATGACCAATGATGCTCAATGGATAGTTCATTGGAAAATCCCAAAGATCTGGATTTTGGATGTCTGTTCTTTTACCTTTAAAGACGCCTTCATTAGGTGTCATATTCGTCATGGTAACGTCTTTGGCGCTTTGATTAGTGTTTTGATTATCAGTGTCTTTTGAATCATCACTCATGATGTGTGCCTCGCTTTTATAGATAAATAAAAAAATTAATAAATAAGCAATCGTTGGTTAGATATTCAATCAGCAAAACATGCACTTGAATAATGCCAAAATCATAACGCAAAAATCTGAGACAGGCTCAGTATGGTCGTAAGTGGCATTTAAATCAGTCAAGCTATAGTCGATTCAATTTAAAAGTAGTACAAGGCAACCGAGTGTAGATGTAACTGTGATACTTCAAGCGAGGTTAACGCTGTCATACTTTTATAGTGGAATGGCTATATTAGGTAGAGAATATATGCACTGTTTATAGTGGTCTATGGGTGATTATTCAAGTTAAGTCTGTATTTAGTCCGTCCTGTCGCACTACTGTGTCTCTGTATCTTAGCTACATCATGGCTGCATGACCAAAAGTCACATAAACCATTACGGCAAATAGCCATTGTGAGGTGTGATATCAGGTGGAATATCTGTCTCTCCTAGTGCCTCTCGTAGATTGATCTCGATAGTGCGTGACAGTGCGGTCAGTGGCAACTGATTCGCCGCCAAGCCAAAAGGCTCTTCTAGCTCTTCGCTAAGCGCATCCAATCCAAAAAAGGTATAAGCAATCACGGCACAAATCAACGGAGTCGCCCAACCGAGCGATGCCACCAAGCCAAAAGGTAGCATAATGCAATAGAGATAAGTCGTACGATGTACCAGCAGCATATAAGCAAACGGCAATGGTGTGTTATGAATGCGCTCGCAGGCTGCCAGTACAATCGTCATAGATGTCAGGCGCTCGTCCATGTTTTGTATGACTTGCTCTGACACCAGCTGCTGACGCCGAATGTCGCCGAGATGCTTGCCCATAAGGCGCATTATATAATCAGGTACGTTGCGCGCTTGGCGCATATGGTCATGGTGTATGGGTGCGATAAAAGGCTCAATATCCTCCCAAGGTGACGTACCACGTAGCCTATGGCGCACAGCATGTGCAAAAGCAATGGTGAGATATACCATCGTTCGCTGAGTATCACGCCCAGTCGCAGTGTCATCCTCTACAAAAGACAGCACTTGGCGCGTTAGGCTACGAGAATCATAGACCAATTGACCCCAAATCCCTCGAGCCTCCCACCAGCGCTGATAGCTGGCGTTATTCCGAAATCCAAGAAACAACGATAAAGCAATCCCAAGCAAGGTAAAAGTCGCCATGCCATAATAAGGAAAAGAGTCAGGAACCCAGTGCTGAATAATCGTGATCAAGGTGCTCAGCAGGGTAATCATCAAAATTTGCGGATAGATTTTTGGAATGATTGAGCCGCGCAGGGTAAAAAATATTTTTAGTGCGTTTGGGGCTTGCCGGACAATCATGGGTTTTCCTAGCGCTAAAGTATAGTCAAAGAAGTCTAAAACAGCTACAAGGCAGCCGACCGCAGATTGTACATATAGTACCTCTAGGAAGGGTAACACCGTAGCGGTTTAGTAGTTCGCTGACTATATGTCAATACACAACGAGATGTAGGGTGTGATTCTAATATAAAATCGAGATCTGTAAAGATTGTTTTTCGCTAGCAAAAGCAGAGTCTGTAATTAAGTACAAAAAAGGGGAATTATGATAAAAAATATCTCAAGGAATGAAGTTATTGAATTGATAGCCAAGTATCGGATAGCGTCGACACCTGCGGATAAGCTGCTTGACGATTTAGAATATCAAACAGGGGCAATAGAAACTGATGCCTTTGACATGATATATCATGAGTTAATCGGATGCTCAAATGGGTTTATAGAGATCAAAGAAAATAGGGTTCAAAGAAATAGTGACTTATAAACCCATGTTGGTATGACATTGAGGACTAATAGGACACTCTATTTAACTTTTAAAGTACCATCAAGGATCATTCCTAAATTTTCTTATACACTCTCTTCGTCACGTAGCGTCAACACTTCATAACCATCATTGGTCACCGCAATAGTGTGTTCCCATTGAGCAGAGAGTTTTTTGTCTACAGTCACTACCGTCCAGCCGTCTCTTTTCGTTTTTACTTTGGCCCTACCTTGGTTAATCATTGGCTCGATGGTAAAGGTCATGCCTGCTTCTAACACCAAGCCTGCACCTGCGCGACCATAATGTAACACTTCAGGCTGCTCATGCATTTCGCGGCCGATACCATGCCCGCAGTACTCGCGAACGACAGAATAGCCATGCTGCTCGGCGTGACTTTGAATAGCGTGTCCTACATCACCAAGCGTGGCTCTTGCCTTGACCGTGCGGATGCCTGCCCACATGGCATCATAAGTGGTATCAACAAGTCGTTTCGCTAAAGGCATAACATCGCCAATCATATACATTTTACTGGAGTCGGCAATAAAGTCGTCTTTTTCTAAGGTGATATCTACGTTGATGATATCGCCCGATTTTAGCATTTGCGTGGGTGAGGGCACACCATGACACACTACTTGGTTTACCGATGTGTTGAGTACGTATTGGTAGCCGTATTGACCTTTGCTAGCAGGTCGCGATTCGAGCACATCAATGATATAGCGCTCTGCCAAGTCATTGATAGTCATGGTGGAGATACCCGCGATAATATGTGTATCTAGGTAAGCGAAGACCGATGCCAAAAGTCTACCAGACTCACGCATGATGGCTATTTCTTCAAGTGTTTTTAACGTGATATCAGCCATCAACGAGATTCCTTATATTGACATCGGCTTGTTTCAACTGTTCGCTAATGATATCGGTGTAAGATAGGTGCGGATTGGCTTCAGCCAACATACCTATCTTTATCCAGTATTCCGCTTGTGCATTGATTGAGCGCACCATGACGGTACTGGCTTTACGAATTTCTTCATGCAGCGTGTCATCTATTTTTACGATACCCATTTTTATCCAGTATATGAAGTGTATATGAAGTGTATATGAATCATATATGTTTTATAGTATTATTTCAAGTCTGATGATCAGCATTATGCTCCAAGGTTCATCTATGTCATCGACCGTACAAAATCACAGGCACAAAAAAGCCGAGATATACTCGGCTTTTTTATTAGTACTTAACTTACTTTGATATTAGTCATTTTCAAGGAAAGAACGTAGATGCTCAGAGCGTGATGGATGACGCAATTTACGTAGGGCTTTTGCCTCAATCTGACGAATACGCTCACGGGTCACATCGAACTGCTTACCGACTTCTTCTAGCGTATGATCCGTCGGCATATCGATACCGAAACGCATTTTTAGGACACGTGCTTCACGCTCAGTCAGGTTGCCGAGTACATCACGAGTGGCTTCTTGTAGACCAGCAGCCGTCGCATCATCGACAGGGCTTGAGATCGTACCATCTTCGATGAAATCACCTAAGTGTGAATCTTCATCATCACCGATAGGGGTTTCCATAGAGATAGGCTCTTTGGCAATCTTAAGCACTTTACGGACTTTGACTTCGTCCATCTCTAAGCGTTCGCCTAATTCCTCAGGCGTGGGCTCACGTCCCATTTCCTGTAGCAACTGACGTGAGACACGGTTGATCTTGTTGATCGTCTCAATCATATGCACAGGGATACGGATGGTGCGCGCTTGGTCAGCGATAGAGCGGGTAATCGCCTGACGAATCCACCAAGTGGCATAGGTCGAGAATTTATAACCACGGCGATATTCAAACTTATCAACTGCTTTCATCAGACCAATGTTACCTTCTTGAATCAGATCCAAGAACTGTAGGCCACGGTTGGTATACTTTTTAGCAATAGAGATAACCAGACGTAAGTTAGCTTCGACCATCTCTTTCTTAGCACGGCGAGCTTTTGCTTCACCAATGGCCATACGACGTGCCACGTCTTTCATGTCGTGGATTTTCATGTCGAGCTGCTGCTCATAATCACGGATGCGACGTTGAAGTAAAATAACGTCATCAGTGACTTTCTCTAACGTGCCAGCAAAGGCGGGCTTGCCTTTGATACGCTCAATCAACCAATCAACGTTGGTTTCGTTACTAGGGAAGGTTTTACGGAACTCTTCACGCGGCATACGACCACGGCGAATCACCAAACGCATGATTTGGCGCTCTTGCTTACGCACGTCATCATAGACATCATGCATGATGGCCATGACTTGGTCTGATAAGCGGTTGTTTAGCTTCAACATCATAAAGCGTTCAGCAAGTAGGGCATAAGCAGTATCCGCTTGTACACTACCACGGCCATAATCGATCAAGGCTTGTTTGGCTTTGATAAACAGGTTCTCAATCTCTTCTAGACGCAGACGCACTTCTTCTGGATCGAGACCGCTGGTTTCTTCTTCGGCCTCTTCATCATCGTTTTCGTCGTCTTCGTCATCATCATCCAATGCAGCAGCTTTGGCTTTTTGCTTGATGACAGGTGGGTTTTCTTTTTCTTCTTTAATGCGCTCACGCTCTTCTTTTGCTGCTTCTTTTGCTTCTTGGGCCGCGATTTTGTCCGCTTCGGTTTCAGGGTCTAAGAAACCTGTGATGACATCAGACAGCTTTTTTTCGCCATCTTGTACTTTTTGGTATTCGTCCAAGACGAACTGTACTGTACCCGGCCAGTAAGACATAGCATGCTGTACGTCACGAATACCTTCTTCGATACGTTTAGCAATGGCAATCTCGCCCTCACGGGTCAGTAGATCAACCGTACCCATCTCACGCATATACATACGGACAGGGTCAGTGGTGCGGCCAGGCTCAGTCTCAACAGAGGCGAGTACTGCCGCTGCCTCGTCTGCTGCCATGTCATCATCACTTGAATCATCGTTCATCAAGATGTCATCGGCATCTGGTGCTGATTCAAAGATTTTGATACCGACGTCGGTCAGCATTTGCACAATATCTTCGATCTGATCGCTTTCGGTAATAGAGTCGGGCAGCTGGTCATTCACCTCAGCATAGGTTAGATACCCTTGCTCTTTGCCCATTTGGATTAAGGTGGCCAGTTGAGATGTGGACTTAGAAACTGACTTATCGTTCATAAATACTCGCTTACTTGCATCGGACATTTTTATATCGTGACTCGCTATCGCTGGCTGGGTGCGTTGATCTTATCAATCGATTGATCAAAATGTGGCGTAGAGGTCGTCAGTAATATCAAAAATGAGTGGATATGAATAAAGGCTCAAAACACTACAATTACAATGCTGAAAAACAGCTAAAAATCAAAAAAACCATAAAAATAATACGTCAAATTTGTGCTTAACGATGCATGCTCACAATCATTCACCAAGCAGTGCTGTCAATATACAGCGACACAGTTTAACACAGACCACAGTCGTCAAGCACGAGGCAGTCCTATCTACCGACCATTTTTTACTGATTATTTTCTATCAGTGGAATGTTTGACATTCTTATGAGGAGGGTAGGTTTTAATAATGCTCGTGCTACTGGGCATAATCACTAGTAGTGGGGGCAGTCGCCATACTTTTAAAGGGTCGCTACTTTATTGTTACTTATAACACCAAAAACTAAGACTGAACAGTGACCATCTGCGATGAGCGTTCGGCATGTTGTGCGCGTAGCCAGTTACTTAAATGCTGCGCTTGCATACGTACGATTGCCTGTTTGATATGGTCAGGGTTTTTTATCAACTCTTGCATCTTCTTTTTTATATTACGTTCGAGTAGAGAGCTGACCAATTCTTCTATTAAATCATCAAGGCTTAAAACGTTTCTCGCCGTTAATGCTCTATAGAATCCGCCCCAACTGTTACTTAAGGTCGCTTGGCTCGTTGGATTAAGGTTTGATAATACAAAATGTGCGGCTGCATTGGCGTCTGTTGGCAAATGTTTTATGCACCGTTTAATAGTAGTGACGACGTCCAATAGTGCTACATCTTGCAAATCTTCCCATGCAACGGCTCGCAATGCATCGCTTGCGGCTTTTTTCTGGATATGAGCAGGCAGTTTTAAGCTGGTAAGACCTGATTGTCGCCAAATATACTCAATAGGATCCTCAATCAAGGCACGTGGTTGAAACAAAAAGCACAGCTGCAATTGCTGACTGATGGTCATGTCACCATCAAAATCTAGCAACGCATCTTTGGCTTCGACGTTTTGGCTGCGTTTGCCGCCAAGCTTTTGATACACATCATTGTTTAGCAAATAGCGGAAGCTACTGCCTTTGGGTAGAGCAGTGGTCAATGAGCGCACTTGCGACATGAGCTTGGCTTTACCCTCAGCCAAACTCAGGTCATAACGCTCACTTAAGTATGCAAAAATATATTGTGACAATGGCATGGCATTGGTGATTTGCTCACGCATGGCATCGCTGCCCTGACTCTTGATAAAAGTGTCAGGGTCATGATTATTAGGTAAGGTCAGAAACCGCAGCTCTTTGTCATCAGCCAGTACGGGTAGCGCCACTTCTAGGGTACGCCAAGCGGCTTTTTGTCCGGCGCTATCACCATCGAAACTCAATGTGAGCGTCGGATTGAGAGTAAGCAGTCGTGAGATTTGGCTCTCATTGATGGCAGTGCCCATCGAGGCAATGGCGCCATAGATACCCGCTTGATAAAGCGCGATGACATCCATATAGCCCTCGACAACTAACCAGTCATTGGCACGCTGCTGGCGGGATTCATAATAGCCATAGAGCACATGCTGCTTATGAAAAACGGGCGAGTCGGACGAGTTGATATACTTGGGCTTTACCTCGTCATCAAGCGCGCGACCACCGAAACCAATCGTACGGCCTTGATTGTCACGAATCGGGAAAATAACCCGATCCCGTAATAGGTCATAATCGCGTCCAGACTCTGACTGACGCACCAGACCTAATGCCTTTAGACCTTCGATATCTTGTGGAAACTGATGCTCAAGATGCTGCCACCCGAATGGCGCATAGCCAAGGCCAAAGGTGTCAAAGATGTCTTCTGTGATACCACGCGATAAAAAGTACTGCATGGCATGAGGATGGGTCGTCAAACTGTGCTGATAAAACTGCTGAATTTGCTCTAGCAGCTCGTATAGGTTGCCATCTTTATCTGAGCTGCTGTCTATGCCTTGTAGACTAGTGCTCTCATTGCCATCCGTTATCCATGCTGGAGGATGACTCGTATCACTTTGATACTCTAAATCATAACCATCAGTGGGATAAGGGGCGGAGTCGTAGGCATCTAACGGTGGATAGTCGTCATAGTTATTGCTGCTGTCACCATAGTGCGGCTGACTGTCATAGTTATCAGTATAGCCATTAATACTCTGATCGGTGCTTTGATCGGAGCTGTGATCAGTGTTGTGATGAGGAACTTGACTATCTGATGCTGCGCCAGCGCTCGGCTCTCGACGGGTTTGGGTAGGCGGTTTAACACTGATAGCGGGTTTGGCTATTGGGGGCGGTGCAATAGGTTTAGGCGCACTGCGCTGATAGCTGACGTTTTGACGTTCTTCTTTTGGCACTTCAATGCCAGTTTGGTTCGATAGCTCATTGACCGCTTCTATAAAAGTCAGACTTTCATAATCACGCAGAAAACTGATGGCATTGCCGCCCACACTACAACCAAAACAGTGGTAGATGTTTTTTTGTGGATTGACATAGAAAGAGGGCGATTTTTCACCATGAAAAGGACAGCAGCCCTTAAACTCGTTCCCCGCTCTTTTGAGCGTCGTATGTTTGCCAATGATGCTGACAAGATCAGCTTGGCTATTAAGTTGTTCAAGGATATGGTTAGGAATGCTCATACAAAAAACAGTTTACCATAGGTCAATTATAGTGTGGCAGCATTAACGCGTACCGCTAGAAAAATAAGGCCAACGTAGCGTTGGCCTTATTTTTGATATCTATAGACGGTATTAGCGGACATGCAGTCGCTTAAATGGATCAGTTGTTATCGATATCAATAGCGTTTTCGATAGGCAATGTGGTACGGCGCGTTGGATTGGTATTTTGTGGATCGACGTTGGCTTCTCGTGCAGCAGAACCAGTACTTGACTGACTATCAATACGTTCAGCGGATGCTTCTGGCAACCCTAGACCGATATTGAGACCTGTGTTATTACGTACAGGCGATGTATTAGCTACTGGCGCGTTAGCGCTAGGCAATCTCAATTGATTGGCGTTACGAATCAGCTGTGTCTTGGTCGCGCCATTATACTCGCCTGTCGCAACAGATGTGTCTTCCATACCTGAGCGACCAAGCTTGCCAAAGGTCAGTTTGTTGAGCCAAGTGCGATCACGTTTGGTGCTCAGCTTCACGCTGCCATTGCTGGTTAGCATTTTTGGATAGTTGATTTGCAACAGGGTCTTATATTCATTCGCCAAATCTGTCAGGCCAAGTTTTTCGTTGCTATAAACTAGGACAGCGATGGCATCTGGAATAGACTCACTCAGTGGGTAATACTGAAATACCCACTTGGCACGGTTCACAGCAGCGACATACGCTTCACGCTCGATGTACCAGTTGGCGGCACTCATTTCGCTCTCAGCGAACTGATTATAGATAAAGGTCATGCGCTGAGCCGCATCTGGTGTATAGGGGCTGTTTGGATATTTGTTTACCAGCTCTTGGAAATTGGCAAAGGCAATACGCAAGTAAGCGGTATCACGCTCTGCTTGGTTTAATTTAAATATTTTTAGGCCCTCAGATGAGCCTTCCATATTGGCCACGCCGCGCACATAGTAGGCGTAGCTGACTTGTGGGTTAGACGGGTACAGGCGAATAAACTGTTCAGCACTTGCTGCTGCAGCTTCGTACTTGTCGATCTGATACTGTGCATACATCATATCAAGCAATGCTTGCTCAGCGTATTGTCCAGTCGGATAAAAGGTACGCAGATTGGTCAACTCTTCCACACTTTGGATATAGCGACCTTTGTCGATCTGAGTAATCGCATCTGTATAGTAAGCCTGCTCTGACTTTTCTGCAGTTTCTACTGCCTCAACGTCTTTAGCGCCTGTCAAATTTTTAAAAGTCTGACAACCCACTAAATTGACACTAAGCGCCAGTAACGTGATTGAGGACAGTTTGATAAACGTATTGCCAACAGCTTGCATACTTCTTCTCCGACACAAGAGGCATAATAGCAGCAGCGCTATTATGCTATATAAAAGGTTAATGGTAAAAATGATATCATGACACCAGCCATGAGCGTGTTATTGAGCATGCTAATAAAGCGATCTTTTAATCAATACAGCTTTTATGGAATGCAGTTTTTGTTATAACGCATGTGACGGACACCTCTGTGTCTGATACATGCGTGTTATATAAGTTATATCAATAGAACTTATATAAAAGCTTGCAACACATCGTATGCAATCGTCTTCAAAGGGTTTAGATGATTTATATTGTCGATAAATAACAACAATAGTAAAATATAACGCCGCAATGCTGCAATATAAATATAGTGCCATAGCATACAGCAAAACATGGCTATACTTTATAGAATAACAGTGACGCCGTCTATTTTTTCACCATCTATTCTTCATCTACGTTGTTTCGATGGCTAGATTCATTTGATAGGTATTGATTGTGTAGGCAGTTTAACATGAGCATTTCGCGTGAGCGATATAGAATGTCATCAGCATGGACAAATATACAGTAAATTACAGCAATGTCATGTTCTAGAGAGTTAACCTGCACCAATTAGCAGGGTAGGCGATAGCCTAAATCTAGTAGATAGCGCACAGCTTCTATAGGGCTTGGACGCGGGGCATGGTACACTATAGCGGCACGGCCTCTGCCTTTTTGCTTTTAATTGCCTATCGCTACTGGCAATCTCTCAAAAAATAGCCAGCCGATTTTATACTGTTATCTCTACCGTCATTTCACCAACCGTGTCGTGACTTTGTAAGATATAGACTATAAGACACAGATTTGCCATAGATACATTTGTTATAAATAATAATGCCATGACCATCAACTTATCACTGAATCAATCGCGAGATACTGATTCATCAGCACAAGAGCCACCAATGCCAAATAACGTTTTAAATGATAATGAATTACCTGATAACCAGACAATGACTGATGAGCAACTGCACGATGATGTGCAGGATAACGATGACATGCTCGATGAAGACAGTCATGGTATTGACGATGGCGACATTGATGATGACAATATTGACGGCGATGACGATGAACCCTCGGTAGCTGGTCAAGCCGTGCCGGTGATTGTGGATATGACGCACATTGTCACAGAAGATCAGTCTGGTCTGCGCATTGATAAAGTTGCTTCACTGGCGTTTGCAGATTTTTCGCGAGTACAGCTACAAGGCTGGATCACGGACGGTAGCTTGCTATATAACGGCAGTGTGCAAAAGCCCAAAGTCCGTGTTAAAGCAGAGGATGTATTACAGCTATCGACAACCTTGCAGCAGCATAGCGAAGATCAACCAGAGAATATAGACATCGATGTGGTCTATGAAGATGATGAAGTACTGGTCATAAATAAGCCTGTTGGTATGGTCGTGCACCCTGGCGCTGGTAATCAGACAGGTACTTTGGTCAATGCCTTGCTTTACCATTATCCGCAGCAGCATCATTTGCCGCGTGCAGGTTTGGTACACCGTATTGACAAAGACACCTCTGGATTACTACTCATTGGTAAAACCAAACCTGCACAAATGGCATTGATGGAGCAGCTAAAAGACAAATCTGTTTATCGTCATTATAAATGTGTGGTAGCAGGTGACAAAGCAAGCTTAATGCGCCATCGCCGCATCGATGCACCGATCGGCCGACATCGTACTCAGCGTACCAAAATGACAGTCATGACAGCAGGGCGCGAGGCAGTCACGCATCTATTGAATGTCACCCCGCTCAATGGCAACTACTGTCTACTCGATGTCGGGTTAGAGACGGGTCGTACACATCAGATTCGTGTGCATCTGAGTCATATTACTTATCCACTGGTGGGTGACCGTGTCTATGGTGGTCGTCGTCAATTGCGTGCAGGATTGACAGAGGCGCAGCGCCAAGCGATTAATAATTTCCCGCGTCAGGCATTGCATGCTTATACCTTGGGTTTTGTGCATCCAATGACCGGAGAAGATGTTGAGGTGACCACGCCGCTACCTGAAGACATGGAGCAGTTAATAGCCGTGCTCAGTGACGGCTATGATGACGAATAAATAAATACTGCTGATACAGTCATACTGTTTTGATGGTAAGCATGTGCTAAGTGACAATATATTAAGCGACAGTGCGCTACGTGATAATATGCTACGTGGCAGTATATGAGCGACAGTACGCTAAAAGGGTAAATCAGCCATGACAAACATGACAAATCGCGTTCCTATGACCATGCTGGCACAATTTGATGAGGTGGCGATTTTTCAAACGGCTGCCTTTGCCCATAATGATGTCGACGAACCTGCTGCCCAAAACCAACGTATAGGGCAGAAAGGTCAAGCAAACTACGGTGAGCTAAATCTGGGTCTACATGTCCATGATAATGCCACAAAAGTACTAGACAATCGTATGCGTCTGCTGACGGCTCTCAATGAGCAGCTGGCAGATGATCTAACAGATCAGCGTCACGCCATCAATAGCTTGCATTGGGTTAGTCAAGTGCATGGCAAAGAGGTTCATAATGTTGATGTGACAGCGCTGAGTATGTCGCCGATGGCAGCAGATGCGATAGTCAGTCAGCAACATGGTCGCGGATTGGCAATCATGACGGCAGACTGTGTACCCATTGTTTTATATCAGCCAACCAGTGGTAAGATTGCAGCGATTCATGCAGGCTGGCAAGGATTGGCCTGCGGTGTGATAAAAGAGACTGTTAATCGCTTTACCGATTCAAGCCCTATTCAAGCTTGGATAGGAGTTTGTATTAGTCAGGCGAATTACGAAGTGAATACAGACGTTCGCGATAAGTTGTTGGCTGGGTGTATAACGAACCAAACTTTATCAGACAAACATATTGATGATTTTGTGGCACTATTTTCTATACCGTCTCACAATGACAAAATTAAGCTTGATTTACCGAAGCTTGCAGCCATGCAGTTAGAAGCGGCTGGTGCTACTGTCATGAACAATTTGCCGGTGGTCTGTAGTTACGCAGATGCTCACTATTACTCGTATCGCCGTCAAACCCATATGCAGCAGCCGGCAACAGGTCGAATGGCGCTGGTTATCGTACGTCGCTAAAAAATTTCTAATGATTATTGATAAAAAAACCGTTCAAAATAAAAAAAACAGCAGATTATTCTGCTGTTTTTTTATTGAAGTACCGATTAAGTACTAGATCTGCATTATTACAACATATGTATTAACACACGGAGTCGCTAGACTTTGGCACTGATAAGCCAAATAAAGGACGTAAATACAGTGCTAAAAACGTACCTGCCATTGCTAGTATGCCCCAAATATAACCATGTAAGCTAAAAGAAGCGATGCCACCAAAGTAAGCCCCGATATTACAGCCGAACGCTAGACGTGCGCCATATCCCATCATCAATCCGCCGATAACTGATGCGGCAAAGTTACCTGCAGTAATCTTAGTGAATTTGAACAAGCCACCAGCAGCAGAGGCGATAAACGCGCCAATGATGATGCCGATATTTAATACAGTGGTTGAATCTGCAAATATAGATGCCTCAAGCGCTGCTGCATTAGCCCCTTGCCAGTAGCCCCAGCTGGCCACATCCATGCCAAAACCACTCGCAATTTTAGAGCCCCATAATGTAAATGCCGACGTAATGCCCCATGGTTGTCCACGTGTGAGTAATGTCAGACCGTTGAGTAGAGCCAAGACGATTGCGGCAGCAAATAGCGGCCAAGAACCACGAAAGATTCGTTTCCAACCAGACTCAGAAGGTACAGGCGCCATCTTAGGTGCGTTTCTCTTTTTTTCAATAACCAATGTTACCCATGCGATAATAGCAAATATCGCAAGCGACAGTAGCCATGCACCTGTATAACCGAGACCTGTAGAGGTTGCTAAAGAGAAAGGCGCATAAGCGGGCATTTCTTCCGTCCAGAATGGCAAGTGATAAGCGCCAATCGTGGCGCCTACTATAAAGAAAATAAAGGTAATGAACATAACAGAACGTCCACCGCCTACCGCATAGAGCGTACCAGAGGCGCAGCCGCCGCCCAGTTGCATGCCGATGCCAAATACAAACGCGCCGACGACCAAACTGACCCCTAACGGTGCGACATAGCCTGCGACAGGGCCGCCAAACAGCGTCGTGCCATAAGCAAGAATAGGCGCAAATAACGTGACAGCAACTGCCAGCATCAGCATATGCGAGCGCATCGCCTGACCGTTACCCACTGCCATCATACGTCTAAAAGCAGACGTAAAGCCAAAGCGAGCATGAAAAAGGGTATAGCCTAATAATAGACCAATGCCAAGTAATAGTGATTGAGAGATATGTTGAGTGGCTAGTAGGTATGCAAGCACAATCAATCCGACGATGCCGCCTCCCATAATCAAAGGTTTCTGAGGCGCATTTAAAACGAGGTCATCTCTAATGATAGGATCTTTTGTATCGTTTACAGGTTGGACGAGAGTAGTCAAGGTAATAGCTTCCTTATCCGATGATGTTATCAGATATCATTTTTATAAGAGTTTATGTTGGTATGTTTGCGCAGGTTTGCAGAATTGAAAACGGTGTTTTGATTAATTCTATTCATTTGGTTAAAGATTAAGAAGGGTGATATCTTAATCCTATTGTCCTTAATGTAAACACGGGAACATTAGAAAAATTAGAATTATTATATGAAAATATGGAATAAAGGAGCTACTATTCATATTATCGATGTTGATAGCTGCCTATATAGTTGATAGTTATAAATATATAAATTATTAGAGTCTTGTTTACACTGCTTTATCAGCTAGTATGGTCTGCTTTTTTATGCAATATGGATTAAGAGTCTCTGGAATCTCATTAGCCAGACTTTAACAAATAGCTTAAAAAGAAACGGACGTCTGATACAATGGGCTTGAATTTAATAAAGTTCATCGCATATAAACCAACGCGTATGTTTATTCGTTTGTATGCTGTGGCCCCTCGTGAGTCATCAAACCTGTTATAGATTTATTATCCAACCAATTATCCATTATTAGAGTATGTATGAATACACCTGCTAAATCACCAGACACATCCACCTTTACTGATAACGTGCCTAATGTATCAATTGCGGTCATTTTTCATAGCAATTATGGTCATACAAAACGTGTCGCTGAAGCGATCGTACAAGGCGCACATCAGCAATTGCCAGAGGGGCAAGCTAAGGCAGTCGATGTTTATGATGTTGATTGGGATTATTTGGATCAGGCGGATTTGCTGGTATTTGGTAGTGCGGTATATATGGGTAGCGTGACTGCTGAATTTAAGACCTTTATGGATGAGACGTCTAAGCGCTGGTACCATCGTAAATGGGAAGGCAAGTGGGCAGCTGCGTTTGCCAACTCGGGTGGACTGAGTGGTGATAAGCTTGCTGTGTTACAACAGATTTCTCTCTATGCCATGCAACATGGTATGAACTGGATTGGTCTGCCGCTCATGCCAACAGGTCATGAACCCCATGATTTGAACCGCTTATCGAGCTTTTTGGGATTGATGACCCAATCTCTCGATGGCCCGCCTGAAGAGACGCCAGGGGCAGGAGATATCGATACTGCCATTTGGTTTGGTGATCATCTGGCGAAGACGATTATCAAGCATCAGCCAGCGGACACGAAACGTTAAGAACAGCTAAAGCTCACAGGTTAATAAAACTGGAAAGCAGACATCGTCGATGTCTGCTTTTTTTTGTGCCACTTTTATTGAGCGACAAGTTTTGCAGGAGCGGAGGTAACTGGTATAGGATTGTCAACGAACTGAAAGGATTGGCAACCTGTCAGCAGAAGCATCGTTGCTAGTAGATAGCCAAAGGCTAATGACTTCATAGTAGTCTCTCAAAAGCGATTTTAAAAACATTATATATGTGCTCGTGCTAGTAGACGACAGGCCTTTGCTATTATATATAAATTTTTCATTAATAAACTATATATGAGAGTGGATATGCAATTGGTTTTTCAAAAAGTTGTATATACCTTTTTACTATTGATAAATTTGATTCAAATTTATTGAACGTATATGTCATGATAAAAGATGAGAGATATTCATCATGTCTGTGTCTTTACTATCACTATCTAGGTTTGTCTAATTTCCTACTATTAGCGAATTCTTGACCAAGTGTCTATTATTTATTGATATCGGCATGCACTTTGGTGGGTTGTATTGTAAATAAGAATAGTGATAATATGTTGAAAGCTGACCAAATAGTCAAGTATTATCTGGTAGTGGTTTTCTAACAAAAATATCTGACGATTATTGCTATTGGTAACCCATTTATCTTATATAAAGAAGTGCGCTGCTTTATGTTCTCTTGCATACTGAGAGTGTGCAAAATAAGTGAACGGGATGTAAACAGTTACAGCATGATGTCAATCACATACTTATATTCAGTCTCTAAGCAGTCACAGTCCTTAAGCTTAATGCTTATCTTCATTATTTTATTTTAGCCGAGTCTTGCTATGATTAGTTTTTACTTAAATGGGAAACGCCACGAGCTCACCCAGCTTAACCCTAACACGACGGTGCTTGAGTATCTACGATTGCATGAAGGCCAAACGGATACCAAGGAAGGCTGCGGCAGTGGTGATTGCGGTGCCTGTACTGTGATGGTTCAGCGCTTGCCTAATGCTAGCCAGCAAGTGCTTAATGATGGAAATGGCGACGAAAAAAATGTGACGCCACCGTTCTATACGATTAACTCTTGCATTACGTTGGTGTCGCTCATGGATGGTCATCATCTTATGACGGCCTCTTACTTGGCTGACAATCCAGAACATCATCCAGAACGTGCTTTGCTGCATCCAGCACAGCAAGCTATGGTTGAATGTCACGGATCACAGTGCGGTTTTTGTACGCCTGGGTTTGTAATGTCGCTTGCTTGCGTTTACGAAAACAATCGTATGCAGACAAATCAAGAGGCTTCAAGTCAGAACGATGCAAAGCAGCTGAGCTATGATGAAGTGGTTGCATCAATATCTGGCAACCTATGTCGCTGCACAGGCTACAGGCCTATTATCGAAGCTGGTCTACTGATGAGCGATATCGGTCAGCAGAGAGAAGCAGAGCAGTCAGCGGTGAAAGACCTGACGATCAGTCTCGCAACAGATGCTATGGCAAGTACAAAAGAGTCGATAGTCTCTGAACATGTGCCAGCTAAAGAAAAATTAAAAAATGCAGAGTCGAATGATATTGCAGCTGCACTCAGTGATGCTGGGCGACAGTTATATATGCCCAAGTCACTAGATGAGCTTAATCAAGTATTAGCAGCCAATCCAAAAGCAACCATTTGGGCAGGCGGTACGGATTTGGGATTGAGCGTGACCCAGCATCTGGTTGATCACGAGGTCATTATCCAGCTTTCAGGTGTTGAGGCATTAAAGTCATGGTCACTACTTGACGCAAAGCCTGACTCAAGCAATAAAGACTTGAATAACGAGCAAGCTCCTAGCCAATCACTAGTATTAGGTGCTGGCATGAGCTATCAGCAGATGTTGCCTGTATTAGAGCAGTATTTCCCAAGTTTCGCGCAAGTATTTGAGCGTATTGCCTCTCCGCAAATCCGTAATATGGGCACCATCGGCGGCAATATAGCCAACGCATCTCCAATTGGTGATTTACCACCGATTTTATTGGCGTTAGATGCGTCAATTCATCTGCGTCATTGCGCGCCTAATTCCAAAGAGTCAGATAACGATTTAGATAGTAGTGATTCGGTTTATGTAGATGAAATCATACCTTTATCAGAATTTTTCTTAGATTATAAAAAGACCAAACTGCAAGCAGGCAGTTATGTAGTCGCCATCCATATTCCTCTGATTCATGACAATCAGCACTTATTTATTCATAAAATTAGCAAACGCTACGAAGATGATATTTCTGCTTGTTTACTAGCGGCGCGAATTGATGTATCAGTAGATGGCATGACGATAGAGAATGCAAAGCTTGGACTTGGCGGCATGGCTGCCATACCATTATTAGCCACAACCTGTCAGCAAGCGCTCGTTGGGCAAGCTGCAGAAGTCGCGAGTTTTGAGAAGGCAGCACAAGTCTTGTCTGCAGACGTTACACCTATGACTGATGTTAGAGCCAGCCGTGAATATCGCTCACATGTGGTACAGCGTCTACTGGTGAAGTGTGGTAAACAATTGGTAGCAGGTAGACAGACCGAGACCGCTTAACTAGCAGAGTTGTTGTTTGCTATACCGCCTTATCGTTATATTTGCCAAGAATAAAAAAGCATTAATCAAAGCGTCCTAATAAAAGAGATCCGCCATGAGCCATCATTCGTCCTTATTTGACAGTTATAGTATCCGCCGCGTGCGTCCGCCAAAAAACAAAATTGGTACCTCGGCTAAGCATGATAGTGCGATCAGCCATGTCATGGGGACGGCGACTTATGTGGATGATATTGCAAAACCACAAGGTACATTGCATTTGGCTGTCGGCAAAAGTAGTCACGCTCACGCACGTGTATTGAGTATGGATTTGAGCGCTGTCAGAGATGCGGATGGGGTGGTAGATGTCTTAAGTTTTAAAGACTTACCAGCCAAAACAGATATCGGTGCGGTGTTTGATGGTGAGCCACTGATGGTGGATGACATCACAGAGTATGTGGGTCAGACGCTATTCGTGGTAGTGGCGAGCAGTCATCGCGCTGCCAAAAAAGCTGCTATCAAGGCAGTGGTAGAATATGAGCCATTGCCAGCGGTACTTAGTATCGATAAAGCGCTAGAGCAAGAGTTATTTGTGCGTCCGAGTCACTTCATGAAGCGTGGTGACGCGGCGACTGCGCTTGAGAACGCACCGATTCGCATTGAAGGTCATATTCGTATGCGCGGACAAGAGCACTTTTATCTCGAAGGCCAAGTGTCTTATGTCGTGCCTTGTGATGATGGCGGGCTAGAGGTGTACACGTCGTCACAGCATCCAAGCGAAGTACAGCAGCTGGTCGCCGAAGTAACAGACTTGCCATTTCATGCGGTAAACACAGTCGTACGCCGTATGGGTGGCGGATTCGGTGGTAAAGAAACGCAAGCTGCTGCATGGGCATGTCTGTGCGGTATCGTGGTTAAGCGTCATAACGTTCCTGTCAGTATGCGTCTAGATCGTCAAGATGACATGGTCGTGACAGGTAAGCGTCATGAGTTTGCCAACCGTTACGAAGTCGGTTTAGACGAGTCTGGTCGTATATTGGGCGTCGATATGCAATTGGCTGGCTTGTGCGGTTATGCACCAGATTTGTCTGATGCCATCGTTGATAGAGCGATGTTCCATTGTGATAATGCCTACTATTACCCAGCTGCTCATGTTGCGGGGCATCGCTGCAAAACGCATACCGTATCCAATACTGCCTATCGAGGGTTTGGTGGTCCGCAAGGCCTGATGACCGCTGAATATATGATGGATCATATTGCCTATACGCTGGGGCAAGACCCGCTACAAGTACGTCTAGCAAACTTATATCAAGATGGTCAAAGCACCCATTACGGTCAAACCATTGAGCATTTCGATTTGGCGACCATCATGACCAAACTGGCAGATGATTGCGATTATGACAACCGCCGTCAGCAAATCCTAGAAGCAAACCAAAAAGCTGCCGCTGAAGGCAGTGACAAACGCTTGGGTCTTGCGTTGACGCCAGTAAAATTCGGTATTTCATTTACAGTGCAGACGCTCAATCAGGCGGGTGCATTGGTACATATTTACACTGATGGCAGTATCCACCTCAATCACGGCGGTACGGAAATGGGGCAGGGTTTATATATTAAAATCGCCCAGATTGTCGCCAATGAGTTCGATGTTGATCTAGACACGGTTAAGGTGTCAGCGACACGTACGGATAAAGTACCTAATACCTCACCAACTGCCGCGTCATCAGGGACAGATATTAATGGTAAGGCAGCACAAAATGCTTGCTTGAGTATCAAAGCGCGCATACTTGAGTTCGCTTCTGAGCATTTCGAAGTGGCCCAAGAAGACATACGCTTTGAAAAGAATCATGTCTATATCGGTGATAAAGAAACGCTGACTTTTGCTGAGATGATTCAACTGTCGTACCAGAACCGTATCAGTCTATCGTCTACTGGCTACTATAAAACGCCGAAGATATTTTATGATCGCTCTAAAGCATGGGGACGTCCGTTCTTTTACTTTGCATTAGGCGCTGCCTGCGCTGAGGTTGAGATTGATACGTTGACAGGTGAGTACAAAGTGCTGCGCTGTGATGTACTACATGATGCAGGACAGTCGATCAATCCGGCCATTGATATTGGTCAGATTGAAGGTGGCTTTGTGCAAGGCATGGGTTGGCTCACAGCAGAAGAGCTGACTTGGAATGATAAAGGAAAGCTGGCATCTGACAGTCCTGCCAATTATAAAATCCCAACTGCCCATGATTTGCCTAAGCAGTGGAATGTCAAATTGTACGATCGCAAAAACGAAGAACAGACTATTTATAACTCTAAAGCCGTTGGCGAGCCGCCGTTTATGCTGGCAGCCAGTGTTTGGTGCGCGCTCAATAATGCGGTCGCTAGCCTAGGTGAGTATAAAAAGAATCCAGAGTTGACCATGCCTGCGACGCCAGAAGCGGTATTAAAAGCCGTCATGCGTATGCAAGGCACGTCGTGGGATTTAACAACTGAAGCAGATACAGATACGATTGATAGTTTAGTCAAAGGCGCAGAAGAAAATAGCGACCTTTACAACGATAAGGTAATGCCGCAAGACGTACGTCATGCTAAAGATATCGACCCATTGGAGGTGGCAGGCAAACAAACCGATGACCAGCCTAATGCGATAGAGCATCCAAATGTAGCAGGGGCAAGAGGTCCTGCGCACAGTGAATGAGTCGTTAGCACTGCCAATCGTTTGGTATGAAGGTCTAGCGCGATATCAGCAGCGAGGTATCGCTCACGTGTTGGCGACAGTCGTAGCCGTAAATGGATCTGCGCCTCGAGCGCTACAGGCAAAGATGATCGTCACGCAAGATGGCATCGTAGACACTTTGGGCGGCGGCGGCTTAGAGCACGATGTTATCAATACGGCACGGCAACTATTGAATGGTGAGATAGCAGCCACGGTATCAAAAGAAGTCAAACCAAAAGTTTCTGAAACTGACAGTGAAAGCGCGTCAGTATCTTCTAAAGCAGTGCGCCGTGATGCTGTCTATACCAAGCATTACCCATTGGGTGCAAAGTTGGCACAGTGTTGCGGTGGTAGCGTCACCGTTATGTTCGAATGCTTCAATGTAACGCCGCCGATGTCAGTACTAGTGTTTGGTGCAGGGCATGTGGCATCAGCGCTAATGACCATACTCGCTGAGCTACCTTGTCAGGTAGATTGGGTGGACAGTCGCCCAGAGATGTTTAAGCGTTACTTAGTGGATAAATCTACTACTAATCAATCCAAACTTTATAGCTTACCAACGCATATCCGTCCGCATATCGATGATGAGCCTGTAGATTTTGTGCGCCCATTTATCGAGCAGGGTGGTCAGCGTTTTATTCTGGTTATGACTCATGACCATAGTGTTGATTTTGAGTTAGTACGGGCGGCATTAGATACTATTTCTGACATTAGCGCATCTCATGATAAGTGCTCAGATATTTCAGCACCTTACATCGGCTGCATTGCCTCGGCAACCAAAGCCAAGCGTTTTAGAGATCGTTTGGTTCAGCGTGGCTACAGTGAGCAACTGGTGAATCAGTTGGTTATGCCAATTGGATTGCAAGTTGGCGGAAAAGAGCCGATGGCGGTGGCGGTTTCTATCGTGGCACAACTGTTGCAGCAGTATCATCAGGCTACTCCTTGAACGGCTCACTCCATATAACTTTTATACTTTTTATCAAAACATTAAAACATTAAAACGCTCAGTACTACCAAGCCATTGTGAGATCTACGAATGACCCTACATATCTATCAAGCTCGACTGCTACATTATTTGACCGAAAGCGATCGTACTGAGCGTACAACTTCTGATCATTCACAGACATTAATTGCTGAGCAAGACATTACGTTGCTTCCAGTAATTGCAGGCGTGCGTGTTTATCCTGAGTATATTGCCGACGGCGCACTTGTTATTGACGATGAGACGGGACTAATTATCAATTATGGCAGTCGAGAGGCTATGTTAGCGGAGTATGTGCTGACCACTATTGATGAGAGTCGAGAATCCGTACAGATTCATGACCATCGACACAAACTTATCATGCCAGGCTTTATCGATACTCATGTGCATTATCCGCAAATAGATATGATTGCTGCTTACGGTGAGCAATTGCTTGATTGGCTTAATAATTATACTTTCGTCACTGAGGCCAACTTCAGCGATCCAAAAGTAGCACATGACACTGCGCAGTTCTTCTTAAATCAGCTGCTGGCCAATGGTACGACGAGCGCCATGGTGTTCTCTACCAGCCATCCATTATCTGCAGAAGCATTCTTCACGGAAAGCCATCGGCTCAATACCCGTATGATCACAGGCAATGTGCTGATGGATCAAAATGCGCCTGCTACGTTATGTGTGCCTGCTGAGCAGGGCATTCGAGATACCCAAAACATCATCGATAATTGGCATGAGCGCGGCCGCCAACATGTGGCTATTACGCCAAGATTTGCCATTACCTCAACACCGAAACAGTTGCGCATGGCAGGCGAGTTATATGCCAGTTACGAGAGTGTTTATCTGCAAACGCATTTGGCAGAGAATCATGATGAGATTGCGTTTGTAAAACAACTGTATCCCAATCACAAAGGCTATCTCGATGTCTATGACGATATGGGATTACTGGGTCGACGCACCACCTTGGCACATGGTATTCATCTTGAAACATCGGAGTATGAGCGTCTGCGCGCGACTGGCACACAAATATCACACTGTCCGACGTCTAATCTGTTTTTGGGTAGTGGATTGTTCGATTTACCCAAGACGTTAAATTATACTGGCGTGAGTATCGCAACTGATGTGGGGGCAGGGACGAGTCTGTCGATGCTGACGACTCTGTCAGAAGCGTATAAGATCCAACAATTACAAAGCAATCAACTATCTGCTCATCAAGGGTTATATCAAATTACCTTGGGTAATGCACAGTCGCTAGTGTTGGACAATAAAATCGGTAACTTTATGCCCAATAAAGAAGCAGATTTTGTGGTCATTGATATGAATGCAACGGCATTGCTTGAGCGGCGTATGGCGCAGACTAAGACATTTGAAGAGCAGTTGTTTGTACTGATGATGCTGGGCGATGATAGAGTGATTGAGGAGACTGTAATCGCAGGCGTGAGTCGATATCGCAGCGATGTCTCATAGGATTGAGATACAAGCATATCAGTGCTGCACTTCAATCAATAACGTGTTAGAACGCTTTCATATATAAAAAATAACCCCTTGTTCCTACTATATAGGAACAAGGGGTTTTTACTGCCAATAGAGTTTCTATTGGATATTAAAAATGAAATTTTACCAATGCACTAGGGGCGCTTTGATTTACGCCATCAACACCGTATTTATTTTTCCAATAGCTATACTCCATACCGACCTCTAAGCGATTATCAATACCGAGTACGTCTTGAAGATTGTACTTAATTTGCGGATTGATATGAATATTGTCTTCAATATCATCGTTATTGAATGAATAATCGATAAAGCCATCCACGACAAAATTATTGCGCTCCCAACCATAGGTTAAGGTGATTTGTTGATCATCATCCGTATTGTCATTAAAGGCATGATATAGCGTCGCGGAAGCAAACGTCGTTCCTGGAATAGGGACATTTAAATCTGCACCAATACCAACCAGATAGTTATCTTGGTCAAAGCCAGTACTGTTTGAACCAAATTCATAGGTGGCGGCTAAATTAACCTGTTTGATAAAACTGTCATCGAAAGTGGCTATCTTGAATGTGGGAGACAGCTCGCCATAAGTTTCTCTAAATCTATTATTTTCAATATTGTCGGCACCTTGATTTCGATCGACAAAGAAAAACACGCCACCCCAGTCGTGTGCAGAGACATGTTCTAATGTAACAGTCGTCAGCTCTCCATCTTCTACGAGGTCATAATCACCGCCGTAAAGTACGGAGACACTGGTATCGGTAAAAAAGGTCTTCGCCTGAATGCTAGACATACTTCCTAAAGCCGCGATAGCAACGGCCGCCATAGACAGTGGTCTCATAAAAGACGGTTTTTGGTTGGATGGGTTAGTATGACTAGGGAGGCTTGTGAGTAAATTAGAATGCAAAATATGACTCCTTCATATAAAATTGATTGTTGGTTATCCTAAAACTGCATCATCGATCATTTATAACAATGGGATTTTATCTTTTACCAAAAATCATGATTGCTGGTTGGTAAACATACTCTTAATGCGTGTTTTTCTGAATAATGGTTGGTTAATAGTATTTGAGTGCCCACTACTAAAGAGTATTCAAGAACCATGCCACAAACCATTTATACTGCTATCAACGTCAAAGCTTATTGGGTTTTAGGGATGATTTCTTGGATTTTAGGGCAGTTATCTATTGATTTTGGTACAAAGTAAGCAAAATAGCCCTTGATACTTCTCAAATGCGAAAGCCAACTTTCGTATATGTAAATGCACATAGAAAACAACGCTTTTTCAAGCGTCAGAGGTGCTATAGAGGCACCAAAATAGGTATCTGTATGCCCCAAATTGGGTCGCCTGACTGGTTTTGATCAATTGATAGGCATATTATTTAAAAACCAAATGGATATAAAAAAGCCAGCTAATAGAGGTTAGCTGGCTTTAAGTTCGTACATATTTAATGTCACTATTTTCTAACTGGTTAGCTTTGTTCGCCTTCTAACTCGATACGCACATGCCAGTCAGTGATGTCGATCTCATGACAGTTGTTACCCTCGCCATTGATACGATCAATAACTAGGAAATCACTGTCACGCCCGAGAGCGAGTAGAGGGTGATGCCAGACATTGGCATCGTACTGCACGCCTTGGTGGGACTTGGCATAAAACACGGCCAAATCGTCAGCAGACTGTGGCGGCTGACCGGCTTTGGCAACGACGACGACATAGTCTTGACCCTCCATAGATACAAACGCCTGTGTTCCAAGCGGATGGTATTCCATGACCGAGAGCGCAATCAGATTCTCACGTTTCTTGGCCCGAAAGATACTCATGCCAACTGAGCCACCGTCTAGTTTACTTTCGGCAAGTGCATGATGGCGAACCGCATAGCCATTATTGATCTCATACGTATTGTCAGCGGTTTGCTGATCAATACTATAGCGCTCGATGACCGAGCCATAGGGGGCAAAGTTTGCCTTGGTCAAAGGCTTGGCTGTTAGAGCAACTCCCATTACTTTGCCTCTTTACTATCAATGTCAGTACCAGTGTCAACCTCAGCAATCCTGCCATACACGCGTACACGGCTGATGCCGCCATCTGGGAAGATATTGACCCGAATATGAGTAACGGGTTTATTAAGTTGAAGCTTGTCTTTACCAAAGTGATGAATGTCATCAGCATTGGTTTTTTGTGGCTCAAGCAAGGTCTCCCAAAACATACTCTGAGTCACTAAGGTTTGCTCTGGTGTATTTGGTGAGTATACGGCTTGAATTGAGACTTTATCAGGGTAGTTGCCTTTAAAGTGAGCAGTATCTATCTCGATGGAATCAACGATACCTGCTTGACCTAGGGCGATAATGCACCAGTCATTGCCTGGCTCACGGCGACGACGAGTCTCCCAACCATCGCCCATGTTAGGCGCTTTAGTCGGTAGCAATAAGTTACTAGCCGCACCAAAATGCGCATCGTTACTGGCAATTGCGCGACCACCATTTAATGCGCCCGCTAAGTCAAGTGTCTCATCTTGTGTATTTAGGCTCGCATCAAGTTGAATATCACCATAGACACGTAGTCGGGCAACGCCGCCATCTGGATAAATGTTTAAACGAATATGGGTTACCGTTTGCACATGATCAATCTCGACAAGCTCATGATTGTGCCCATTCAATGGGGTCATACCCACTAGCGCCTGCCAGTTTTTATTATCCCAGTCTTCTTTGCTTAGACTAGTAAGTTCAGCTTCATCTTGCTGCAGTAGCTCGGGCGCGTACAAGGCATCGACACTGGCTGAAGAGGGAAAGTTACCCGTAAAGTGACTGGTATCAATATCGAGACCAGCTATTTTGGTTGGGCGAGCAAGCTGGATAACTAAATAATCGTAACCCAAGTGGCGCTTGCGACGAGTTTCCCAGCCGTCCATCCACTTACCGTTGTCATCGAACTTACCAACCACAAAGATAGGCGCATCAGGATTTAAGATACGGCTTTTATCCGCAAAAAAGTCATCGGTGGCGAACAGGGATTTTGCGCCCAAACGACTGTCGGCGACGTTTGATTTTTTGGTAAATGCTGGCAGGGTATCAGGTAGATTGTTTGCGGAGATAATTTGTCCAGCTTCTGAAGTGTTTTGACTCACAATGATTCCTTTTTAATAACGGTGTGTGTTGATAGTGTGGGTGCTATCTTATTTATTAATCTATGCCAATTCGTACGCGCTTAGCTAAGTAGAACGAGTGCTATGACGATAGCCTAAGCTTACATCCAGTTAGCAGTGTTGTCTGACGTAGCAGGATGGTTTTCGTACCAGTGTTTAGCGATATCATCACGGCGGCATATCCATACGTCGGGCTTATTCGTGATATATTGCAAAAACTGCTTTAGCGCTTTGATACGTCCTGCACGCCCAATAATGCGGCAATGCAAGCCAATGGTCAGCATTTTAGGGGTATGTGCGCCTTCTTCGTATAAGGTGTCAAAGCTGTCTTTGAGATACTGATAAAATGGTTCAGCGTGGGTGAATCCTGGGCTAGAAGAAAAACGCATGTCATTGGTCTCGAGGCTATAAGGTATGACCAAATGCGGCTTGCGCGTGATGACTTTGCTCTCTTGAACATTGCCCTCTTGAACCTTTACATTGAGCCAGTAGGGCAGCTCATCCCCGTATGAGTCAGAGTCATAGGTGTAGCCGCCTTGCTCGACGACCAGCTCGCGAGTATTTGGACTATCACGTCCTGTATACCAGCCGAGAGGCTGTCCGCCGAGCATGCGCTCAAATATCTGGGTGGCACAGCGAATGTGCTCACGTTCCGTCTCACGGTACATGTCCTGATAGGTAATCCAGCGAAGACCATGACTGGCAATCTCGTGACCATTTTCTAGCACACGCTCGATAATATGTGGTGTTTTTTCGGCGGCGGCAGCACAGGTAAACGTGGTGATTGGCACGCCATACTCTTTAAAGACATCCAGCACACGCCACACGCCGACACGGCTCCCGTATTCAAATGCAGACTCGATCGACTGATGCCGGTTGTTAAATGAGGGGGTGCCTAAGATATCTGATAAAAAGCGCTCTGATTGTCCATCGCCATGCATGACGCTGTTTTCTGCCCCTTCTTCGATATTTAGCACAAACTGTACTGCGATTTTTGCGCCACCTGGCCAGTTTGCTTTTGGTGGATTATCACCGTAGCCTTTTAGGTCACGAGGATAGGTGCTCATATCAAAGTCGCTGGTAATTTTTCGAGTCATCATTCATGTTCCTATAAAGTAGTGCTGTCGGCTGATCAGTTAAAGCGACGATGCGTATGCCACGAGCTGCTGACGCTCTGCATCCGTCAATTGAGTAATATTACCAAGCGGCATATAGCCAGTTTGTACCGCAGTGACGATTTTCGCTTTATGTATTTTTAGGTCTTCTGGTGTCTGCAAAATGATACCAGCTGGCGGTGCGACAAAGCCTTGTTGCGTTGGCTGCACCGCATGACAGGTGCTACAGCGCGTATGTACGACATCCATCATCGTGTCATCTGCTGACGCGCTCACTGGTACGGCTTCAGCAGTGGCAGTATCATTACTCACACTGTTATTAGAATTGGTATTAGCATTAGTCACGGTATCAGAGGTGCTTGTATCAGTAGTCGCATTTGTAGTTGGCGGCGTGCTATCAGTCGTTGTAGGCACTACTGCGGCAGTAGCAGGCATTGCAGTTGCTGGCTCAATCGGCTCAGGTCGCATCCAGATAATCAACAATACGGTTAATATGGCTGGGATGACCAAGTAGCGTGGTTTTTTATGACCCAAATGCTTTTGGTTAAAGTAATGACGGGCAGTTGCGGTGATGATACCGACGAAGACCAATACCAACCAGCCTTGCTCATGAGCATACATCATTGGGTAGTGGTTGCTGATCATGGTAAAGATGAGTGGTAGGGTAAAATAGTTATTCATCAGTGAGCGGTTCTTAGCTTGTAATGCCAATTCAGCCACTTCTTTACCGGGCTTTTCGCCGCGCCGCACACAGTCAACGAGTGCGCGCTGAGCAGGCATAATACCGAAGAATACGTTACCTACCATCACCGTGCCCAAGATAGCACCGATATGAATAAACGAGGCGCGATCACTAAACAGCTGATAAGAACCCCAGCTCGCGATGACCAGTAAGATAAAGATCAGCGTACTAAAGATAAACGCGTTTTTACCCAAATGACTGCGCACGATAACTTCATAAATGAAGTAACTACCAAACAAGAAAAGCAAGCTGGTGGCGATGGCACCGATACTAGTAAAAGGTACTTTGCTTGGGTCGATCAGGTAGGCAGTTGCATTGGCATAATAGACGATAGACATCATCGCCGCACCCGTCAGCCAAGTAGTATAAGCTTCCCACTTAAACCAATGTAGCGTCTTTGGCATTTCTTCTGGTTCGAGTTTGTATTTGGCAATCTCATAAAACCCGCCGCCATGGACGGCCCAAAGATCACCTGAGATACCTTTGTCTGTTTTCCACTGGGGCGGTTTGCGTAGGCTCAGATCTAGCCACACAAAATAAAACGATGCACCAATCCATGCGACTCCAGCGATAACATGGAACCAGCGGAAAAACAAACTTAACCATTCAAGAAGATAGGCGCCCATGCGGTAAATGTCCTTTAATATACGATGTCTTAATAGAATCTCTTGGTAATGTCTTTTAATGAGGTGTACTGATAAGCTGTGCTGATAACGGGCAACGATTTTTGCTGAGTGTCATTCAAGTACTCGATATGCTCATGACGTCAGCACACTTATATTTGTATTTTCATGATAAAAATGCGCACCAAAAATACAGCCTGTTACGAGCCTATGAGCCGCGATAAGTACTATAACCATGCGCACTAAGCAGGAGTGGTACGTGATAATGACTGGCATCGTTTACCACAAAGTCGATGACCACTTGCGGATAAAACGCTGTCAGCTGCTGAGCATCAAAATAAGACTGAGTATCAAAGGTCACGGTATAGCGCCCGATATCTAGCTGACGTTCAATGCTATCGATGGCTATATCAAATTGCCAAGCATCTGGTGTGACACGGCCATCACCATTGGTTGTACCGCGCGCCAATAGTATGGTGACACCATTGTCTTGTACACGGTGCAAGGTAACGGCGATATCTGAGGCAGGCTTACCAAGATGAGTGTCTAAGATATGTGACGATAAGGTGGCAGACATGAGGCTTCCTTTGTATTCGTGAAAAATATAAATAGGGTGAAAATGTTAGTCTAACTCTGCGACTACTATTTGGTTGTCGAAGCATTACCTAGCAATTTATTTAAACGTAAACGCGTAATTTTATTCTGTTCGGCCGCTGCATTGGCAAGCTCTGTAGCACGATCATCAGGCAGGCGTGCTAGCAGTAGATCAAGCATTTGCTGCGCGCTTTTGCCTGTCGCAAAGACAATAAAAATAAAACCAAATTTATCAAGATAGTCTTGATTGCCTTTGGCAAGTGCTTCGAGTACATCGTCTGCTGCATTGTTAGCGCCAGATTGCTCATGTGCGGCGCTACTTTGCGTATTGCGATACTTCTCTTTTAAAGACGCCACATTACCGATTTGTGGATGCCCATCAAATGCTTCTAGTAAATTGGCGTCATCAGTTTGCACTTCCTGCCAGATAGCATCGCTACTTGCTAGGAGTGCATCAACGTCTATAAAGGGGCGAGCGTCTGACAACTTATTCGCCCAAGCGCTACTGGTACAACAGCCTAAGAGTTGTGTGACAGCGACTTCTTGAGATAAATCGTTAAATTGCGCTAAGGTTAAGCTCACGATGACCTCCTTTTTTAATATGACAACCCATTATGTGTATTGGGAAATAAATCGTTAGTAGTGGTTTATACCTTGCGGTTATTCGCATAAACTTGACAGTATCCATCACAGGTTTTAATAGCTGCATAGGGTTTCCGTCTTTTGTCTTGTATTTTTTAGTCAACATAAAAATGTCAGTGGTACTCGACGTCGACTGGTAAGCTTTCTGCTGATAATGACCTGACAATACAAAACAGACTGGCTGAGGAAACACTGATATTTTAGCGACAAAACTGACAGACCAATCTCGTTTGAATGGTAATGTGATTGCTTTATAGCTACCATTCTGCTAAAACCTGACTAATTGGTCAACTGTTTTATCAGAAATATTTTTATTGGGTACAGTATGTTGCGAAAATCTGTTTACTTAACCATGAATAGACCAAGGAATATAGCGACTATGTTGTCGACCCTGACACTCGGAGTGAAATACCACTGCTATGACACAAAATAATGAGAAAGAAGACATGCTTACTGCTGAGACGCCCTTGCATCGTAGTCAACAAGACACGCGTGCATATAATCAAGCGTTGATACTGGCCGCGGCCGAAGAGGAGTTTGTGCTCCAAAGCTATCGTGGCGCGACGATGCAGGGCATTGCCGATAGAGCAGGGTTGCCCAAAGCCAATGTTCACTATTATTTTAAAAACAAAAAGAATCTCTATATGGCGGTGCTGCGCTCGATCATTCAAGAATGGAATGAAGGCTTGGTGACCATGACAGTGGATAGTGATCCAAAAACAGTCATTGAAAAATTTGTCCGTACCAAGCTCCATCAAGCCTTTGTCAATCCGAGTCGTCATAAGCTGTTTGCCATTGAAGTGATTGGCGGTGCGCCGCACTTGCATGAATTTATGTCAACGACAATGAAAGATTGGGTCAACGATAAAGCGCAAGTAATGAAAGAGTGGCATAAACAAGGCAAGATTGGGATTACTGATCCCCTGCAACTATTGATTTTGATATGGGCGACGACCCAGCGTTATGCGGAGTTTGAGATCGAAATTGTTGGCTTGATGGATAAAACGGCTTATGATGCAGAGGATGAAGCGCGCGCTGCAGATTTTTTAGTGCCCTTTATTTTACGAGGCTGCGGACTTGAGTGATGACAGAATCTCTATGATATAGTTGATTCAGTCTAAAAGAGAGTCAAGGCAACCGAGCGCAGATGTAACTGTGATACCTCAGATGAGGTTAACGCTGTCACTCTTTTATAGAGGAGTGACTATAATAAGCGAGGTGCATAGATTGACTCTATTGAACCTCGCTTGCTTTTAAATACTGATAACTGCTGCTAGATATTCAGTGTTAAGCAACTTCACGGGCGGGCGTTAAATCATCTTCAGCCTGCTGTTCTGCAGTATCAAATTCAGCACCGTAGTTTTTGGGTAAAACCATATCAAGCGTGATCGCTACAATCCCTGACATCGTTACTGCTGAACCAAAGATGTTTTGGAAAAACTGCGGCGTTTGTGAGAGTACATCAGGAACGAAAGCAATACCCGTCGCCAGACCCAATGAGGTGGCAATGATCAAGACATTACGATGGGTAAAATCGACGGTAGATAGGATACGAATACCGGCAGTTGCTACAGTCGCAAACATCAATAGCGTGACGCCACCAACGACAGGCTTGGGCAATTGCGTGAAAATAGCACCAAGGACAGGAAACAGCCCCATCAGGCACAGGATGCCACCAACATAAAAACCCACATAGCGACTGGCAATTCCCGTCATTTGAATCACGCCATTATTTTGGCTAAAGGTCGTCACAGGAAAAGTATTGAATACGGCTGCAATCAGAGAATTGACACCATCGCCCAACACGCCGCCTTTGATGCGTTTTTCATAGAGAGGGCCTTTGATAGGTTCACCCGAAATCATGGAAGTAGCCGTCAAGTCACCTGAGGTCTCAATACTGGTAATGATGTACATAAAAGCAATCGGAATAAAAGCCTGCCAATCAAAACCAAAACCATATTTAAACGGGATTGGAATCGTAAAAAAAGCCGCTTCAGAAACCAGTGAAAAATCAATACGACCCATAAATACCGCAGCGATAAGCCCGAGCATCAAACCGATAAAGATGGCGCTTGAGCGAATGACTTTATTATTAATAATACTGATAAGCACCACGCTCACTAGTACGCCGCCGCCTAACAGTAAGTTTGGAATACTACCAAAATCTTCCGCACCAAACCCGCCTGCCAAGTCAGTGAGACCGACCTTTGTTAAGGACAAACCAATCGTGACAATTACGCAGCCTGTCACAATAGGGCTCATAAAGGATTTGAGTTTGGTGATAAATTGACTCAAAAATATCTCAACAAATGCGCCGAGAAATGAGACCCCAAAGATAACCGATAAAATCTCTTCAGGACCACCGCCACGGTTTTTTACCACAAACCCTGCCGCCAGTACGGCCGCCAAAAACCCGAAACTGGTACCTTGTAGTGCCATAAGGCCAGAGCCGACAGGCCCTATTTTGCGAGTTTGGATAAAGGTCGCAACACCAGATACAATCAATGACATGCTAAGAAGGTAAGGGATATGCTCTCCCAGACCTAAGGTGCCGCCTATGATTAATGAAGGGGTAATAATGCCAACGAAAGCTGCCAGAACGTGCTGTATGGCACCTAAAAATGCTTTGATAGGGGTGGGGCGGTCATGCAGTCTATACAATAAATCGGTATTTGCTGGAACGTTTTCACTCATGGTGGTCTCCTCCTAAGCTAACTGCTTAGCACCCGCTCAACTGTCACGATCAGACAACGTCGTAAATCACGCGATAGTGGGTAAAACCCAATCCTTGATTTGTTTTTTATCGATGTAAACAATAGGGGGTGCGCATCTGACTGGATACTGGCCAATAAAAATAATCTATCTTTGTTGGTTAACATCTAAACAACCTGACCAATTAGTCAGCTCTATTTAGGGTATAGGTAAAATGCAAGTCATTGCAATGTTTTTTTTGGTACTACTAAGTTTACGGGTTTGTTGCGCAATAAAAAGAATGAAGGAACACAAGTAAACCACGTTTAAGAGGGTAGATATCGTTTGTCAAAAGCAGGTGTTATTGCTTTTACTGTGACGATCGACCAACACAAAAAAGCCCCAACCATAGTGAGTATGGTTGGGGCTTTTTGATGTGCTAATTATTTAGGTTATCAAAAATAAATTGGCCAGTTTATCCAAAGACAGACAAAGTGCTTTGGATAAACTTAAAGCGTTATTTTGGGCTTGACGACCAGACAGGTGAGCGAATGATACCTTGTCCTGATTTACCGAATGCCTCGCCACCATTGAGCGATTTGATGGTCAGTATGCCTTTACCGCCTTGGGTTGACGCATAGACCACACGCTTACCATTAGGTGAAAAGCTTGGTGCTTCATCGATACCAGTATTGCCAAGGTTGGTCGTCACAGCGCCGTTACTGTTCATAATGGCGGCTGAGCGTCCACTCAAAAAGGCGATTTGTGTGCCGTCACTACTGAACTGCGGACTGGTCGCATAGCCACCGTTTGATACTTTAGTGGTGCGTCCTGAGCCGAACTCATAGCGATAGACTTGTGGTTTGTTAAATCCCGTTCTATCACTGACATACACAAACGACTTGCCATCTGGTGCATAGCTTGGCTGCACTTCACTGCTTGGTAAATTGGTGAGTCTTCTAGGTGCACCGCCGCTGGCACTCATCTCATAGATATCGGCACTGCCCTCATAGCTACTGGAGAACAGTATTTTGCTACCATCAGGGGAAAATGAGGGACTTAAGTTACTGCCCGCAAAAGGGGTCAATACCGTTGCACCGCCACCACTGACGTTTTGAACATAGATGATAGGATAAGACTGTTCACGTTGCACCGAATAGGCGATACGGTTGCCGTCTGGTGACCATGCTGGTGAGAAAATAGAGCCTGCCACTTCAGTGATGGTTTTTGCGTTTTCGCCATCAGCATCCATCACTTTTAGACGAGAGGTTTTTTGCTTGCCTGTGCCCGTTTCCTCGATATAAGCAATACGCCCTGAGAAATCACCTGGAATCCCAGTAATCAGCTCGTAGACTTTGTCAGCGATGACGTGACCGGCATAACGCATGCTTTCGCGGTTGTTATCAGCAGTTAGGCTTTGTTTGCCTTGTATCACGCGACCAGATTTTACGTCGATGACTTCATAATCGGTGACTATTTTACCACGGTTGGTACGCGTACTACCGACAACCAAATAAGGGATACCCATGCTTTGCCACACTGGTAATGTGCCTGCCAGCTCACTACTACTGTGCGGCTGCTGCGGCAAGTCTGTATTGGTTACTGTTAACTCTGTTTTGCTCAAATCATTTAATATGACAGGCGATAACACCGTGTCACCAGCAAACGCGACAAACGCGACTTGGTTTTTTTGGACTGGAATATCGTAGTCCAGCTCTAAAACGACAGGGGCCGCGAGTAAATTTGGAGATACGAGTAATGCGGCGGTGCTAGCAAGTAGAGAGACCAGGAGTTTCTTATGAGTGCGCATGAGTAAATGGAGCTCCTAAAATTAGTATGTATGCATGTGAGTATTTGATCGTTTTTATAGTCGATGAGGCTAGCATGTAAAGGAAAAAACCGATGCGATACAAGCCGCTTAACGTCACGTTATCAATAATACAAGGCGCTAGCAACTGATTAATTGCTGCCCTTAAACTGTATAGTAAAAGTAGGGTATTTAGGGTCATCAGCATCAATGGGCAGGCTGCCTGTGTTCAATACCGCTTGTCTCGCCGCTTCATTGACGGCGCTGTCAGACCCAGAGGCCGTCACATTCACCACATCACCATTGGCATTGACAGTGATCGTCAATGTCGTGCGCTGGGTCGAGCCTTTCGCTGCAGTCGGCGGCGTATAGTTACGTTTGACCAAGCTGATGATTTCATTGTTGCTGGCACCGCGGCTACCACTTGATGCCGAACGGCTACTGCCCTTGGACGTACTAGAGGTTGACGTATCACCAGAGATAGTTGACTGTCCATCTGATAGGCTAAAGGTTTTGCCTGCATTGCCCGCGCCACTGGTATCAATTTCTATATTGCGATCGTTGGCTGTGGGGCGCTTTATTTTAGGTGGGTTGTTTTGTTTTTGGCGAAAGTCACCGAGCCTTTTTTGTTCTTCTATGAGTTGCTCTCTTTTACTTTGATCGACTTGATCAAGCTCATCCATGGCAGACTCATCTAACTGTGCTGCCCATTCGGCCATTTTATTCTCATATTCTTGGTTTTGCTCTTGAAGCCGCTGATGATGATCTTTGCTCATGAGCACAGGCTCACTGGCTGCATCATCAGATCGCGTAAACACAGGGACACGCTGAGAGTTGGGCTGAGTTGAGCTTTCGCCGCTGCTACTGCCAGAGGTTTCTGATGGCATGGTACTAAATGATTCACTGCTGCTGTCTGCTTGCATGGCACTAGCGGCTGCCTGATTCGCCAGTATCTGCCCTTGCATGTCAGCGAGCTGTTCGGGGGATACCATGACCGTCTCGATGTTACCAGTCATCTCGGTGTCTGTAGTTTGGTAGTTATAAACCAGTAGCCCAATTATGAGACCGTGTGCCAGTAGACTGAGTAGCGTAGGCCATGTCAGCCCGTTGCTCTCAGGTTCAGTGGGTATATAGACGGCAGGCGCATTATGCATGGTATGGACACTCATGAACGTAATTTATCGAACTGACTGGTTCGTTGGTTTGGCTGATTTGTCGTATTGAACAATAGGGTATGACCTGCTTGCTAAGCGTATGACTATGGACGTGATGGCGTAGGCAGCGGCGCACCCGTCAACAACCCTACTTTTTCAATACCTGCTTGCTGCAAAGTTGCCATCAGGGTCATGATGGCACCATATTGATTGTTTTGATCTGCATTGATCATCACTTGTACAGGTTCTGAGCCTGTATTACTGCTTTGAGACTGTAGATTAGATAACGTGTTAATCAGTTCAGGCTCAGTAACAGGCACATCGACATTGTCTTCATAACTGATAAAAGTCTCCCCTTTGTCTGTCAAAGAGACAATAACCGGCAGCTGATTTTGATTCATGGTGTTGGTTTGCTCTTTTGGTAAGTCCACATCGACGCCTGTAATCAGCATCGGTGCGGTTACCATAAATATCACCAATAGCACCAGCATCACGTCAATGTAAGGCACAACGTTCATCTCTGCATTCAGTGCTTTTTTCTCACGGCGATAGGGGTTTGGTTTCATAGCCCATTCACCTGATTGATATTAGGTTGAGGGCTAACTGGTGCTTGCACACTGGTTTCACGCTGTAGCATGCCTGTCATCTCATCACAAAACAGGGCACGTGAATCATAGAGGCGACTTGATTTTGCGGTGAAATGGTTATACGCCAATACAGCAGGAATGGCGGCAAACAGACCCATGGCAGTGGCAATCAGCGCCTCAGCAATACCAGGTGCGACCGAGGCGAGGGTGGCTTGCTCAGTTTGTGACAGTCCCAAAAACGCATTCATAATGCCCCAGACCGTACCAAACAATCCGACATAAGGCGCGACCGAACCGATACTCGCCAGCGTCGTCAGTCCTGACTCTAATAACTGCTGCTGGCGCCCAAGCCCAACACGCAGCTTACGCTCGACACCATCGATGATGTCATCTTTTGGTTGACGTTTCTTATGCATTCTTAGGTATTCTGAAAAACCCACATAAAATATCTGCTCCAGCCCCTGACGATCAGGTGAGCCTTGAATGCCTTGGTAGAGTTTGGCCAAATCTTCACCTGACCAAAACCACGTCTCAAACTGTTGATCAAAGTTTTTGGCCGTACCGAGACGCGCACTCATACGGAAGATAATCACCCAACTGAGTAAGGAGGCCAGTAGCAATAGTGCCATGACGATTTGTACCAATAGACTGGCTTGGGTAATAAGATCGACAATATTTAATGATTCAGGCATGTAATAGACTCACGGATAATTGACAACAGCTGGATGACACCATGACATCCAAATCAGACAAATCTCAAAAAAACTCACTCGCTACCAGTATCAATGCACACTAGAGGCGCTTTATCAAAAACTAAAAGCATTGTTTTATAATCAAAGCCTTGTTTTATAAAAGGCCATTTAATAACAAAGACAATTAGTGAATCATCGACATAATAACCCCCTAGTTTACTTCTAAATGAAGCAAAGGTCATTATTAATGTGACAAACCAATAGAAAGTATGACCACCTAAATATTAACGGCCTAATGTAATGACAGCAAGCATGCGTTACATCAGTGCTGCCCATGGGTGCATTTATACAGAATAAGGCGAGTAAAGGTGGATTTGTATAGACCTTTACTGGTCGTGCCAGTGTCATCTCGAATTGTAATTTTGTATGAATGAGGCATTATCAGCGATTGAGTTTGTAAGATAACTGGTCTAATATGTTACGCTTTGTTACTACATTATTCTTGTTTTAACAGGTCTTTTTTCTTGTTGAAATGATAGTTAATTTTAAGTAGTGGCGACTTTTTATTAGCCGTCGGGGGCGACACTTATGAATGCAATTGAACGCTATTTTGGGATTAATGGTGAAAACACCACGATCAAAACAGAAATAATCGCTGGTATAACCACGTTCTTGACGATGGCTTATATTATCTTTGTTAACCCTAACGTCTTAGCAGACGCAGGTATGGACAAAGGTGCTGTGTTTGTTGCAACTTGTCTTGCGGCCGCGGTAGGGTGTTTTATTATGGGTATTTATGCCCGATTACCAGTGGCGTTAGCACCAGGAATGGGGCTTAACGCCTTTTTTACCTATGGCGTCGTTTTAGGTATGGGCTATGCTTGGCAGACCGCGCTCGGTGCGGTGTTTTTGTCTGGTTGTATCTTTGTATTATTGAGCCTGTTCAAGATTCGTGAAGCCATCATCAATGCCATTCCAACCTCTCTCAAACATGGCGTGGTCGCTGGTATTGGTGCATTTTTGGCGTTTATCGCGCTACAAAGCGCCGGTATTATCGTCAATCATGATGCAACCTTAGTTGGTCTGGGTGACATGACCTCATTTGGTCCTGCCATGGCTTCATTGGGGTTTGTGGTCATTATCGGTTTGTCTTACAAAAGAGTCCCAGGTGCCGTCACCATTGGTATTCTGCTTGTCGCTTTGATTAGCTTGCTCATGGGTTATACACAGTTTACGGGTATCGTATCGGCACCGCCTTCTATTGCACCGACGCTGATGCAGCTTGATATCGCGGGCGCATTCGATGTGGGTATGATCAGTGTGATCTTTGCGTTCTTGTTTGTGGATTTATTCGATACTGCGGGTACATTGATTGCCACTACTAGCCAAGCCAAATTGATCGACAAAGATGGCAACATTCCTAACATGGGTAAGGCACTATTGGCAGATTCTACTGCGACGGTCGCAGGTTCATTGCTCGGTACGTCATCGACAACCAGTTATATCGAAAGTATCTCTGGAATCGCCTCAGGCGGCCGTACAGGCCTCATGGCAGTGACGGTTGGGGTGTTATTCTTACTCAGTATTTTCTTCTCTCCATTGGCAGGTATGATTCCAGCTTATGCGACAGCAGGCGCGATTTTTTATGTGGCTGTACTGATGATGGGCACGCTAAAAGACATCGAATGGAGCGATCTAACAGAAGCGGCACCCGTAGTCGTCGTATTATTATTCACACCGCTCACATATTCTATCGCTGATGGCATTGCATTGGGTTTTATCACCTTCACGGCCGTAAAAGTCGTTGCGGGTAAGTTTGCTGATATCAGTATTGCTGTGTGGCTTTTGACGATTATCCTATTAGTTAAGATTGTCTTCTTATAGAATACTGACAACGGTCTCGATTTACTCAGCAGTACCTGAACACTGATGTATCAAAGAAAAACCCCCTTTATCATTGATTGATAAAGGGGGTTTTTCTTTGATAGTGCATCGTTTGTTAAAAATGATGCATTATAGATAAAGCACTTGTCAGACAGCAGGACGCTAACCCTATCTACAAAGTGACAGGGTACCAGCCCTACGTAATGTTCTTAGACCCATGTCAATCAGCCTTGTGCCCCCTCACACTGACATCAATTGCAGGTGTTTAACATCAGTTATGTAGACTAATATTTTGGCATTAGAGCTGCGTAGTGGCATTACAATCAATCGGCAATAGTAAACAAAAAAACGTAACCAAAGCGTCATGCTCATTAATTACGGCATAAGTTATTGTTATTTAAAGAGTTATTTATTGATAAAAATGAGAAAAATCGTTAGTTTGAAATTTTTTTTCATGATATTATAGCCACGTTAAGCGCATCACCTCAATCAACGCCGTAGAGGTTTTTCTTACAGTGAATTAGCGTCACCTAAGATGATAGATTTGTGCTTATTAAAGCGACCGTATGTCGTTTCGATAAACTGGTATCTGACCATCAAACTCCTTTCACTACTGACAAGAAGAAGGCACTAATGCCGCTTAGCTTTACGTTGTTGCCTTTGTATTGTTAACGTAGCCCGTTTAACAGTCGAACGACCTACTTAACCGTCTCCAGCCTCTGCTGGATTTTTAGTTTTGTGATGGCGCCGTTTGGTCTTTTGATTATTGCTGTGAATATCCGTTAATAACCCCTATTATCGAATAGCGGTTGTGAGCAGTTATACAGGACGATCAAACTTCCTAAAGCACCATTTATTATGGTTTTTAAACGATAGTTATGGAGTTATTATGAACCCAGTAGATCAGTTTACCCCGCAAGAGCCTATCTTGTTTTCCGCTGTTGATTTGCTGAAGCCGGCATATCTTACTCAGTCATTAGAAGCGTTACATACCCGTATTTCACCGCTATATAGTGTGGATGAAGTGCGTTGGTTGTCTGAGCTGTTACCCCTTGCCAAACCTAGCGATGAAGAGCGCGATGCTGCTGCTGAGCAAACGCGTAAGTTGGTCGAGCATGTGCGTAATGATGGCAAAGCCGTCAAAATGGTCGATTCATTGTTGCTTGAGTATAGCCTTGATACCCAAGAAGGTATCTTGCTGATGAGCTTGGCAGAAGCCTTGATTCGTGTGCCAGACAACTATACGGCTGATGCCTTGATTCACGACAAAATGAGTGTGGCTGATTGGAAAAAGCACATCAAAAATGACAATGGCTTTATGGTCAATGCTTCTACTTGGGGCATGATGATGACGGGCCGCGTCGTGAGCATCGATAGCAGCACGACAGCGTCAGGCTTCTTAGACCGTATGACTAAAAAGATGGGCGAGCCTGTCATTCGTAGTGCGATGCAAAAAGCCATGCGTATCATGGGTCATCAGTTCGTATTGGGCGAAACCATTGAAGATGCTAATAAGAACAGCCAGCCGTATCGCAATAGAGGTTACACCTACTCATTTGATATGCTAGGTGAAGCGGCCATCACGCACAGAGATGCTGAAAAATACTTCAACGACTATCTGCATGCCATCAAAGCCACTGCGAGCATTAAAGTCAAAGACGGCATGCCAAAGCCATCAGTATCTATCAAGCTATCAGCACTGCATCCTCGCTATGAAGCCACGCAAGAAACGCAAGTCATGGGACTGCTGCGTCAACGCTGCATGTTGCTTATTGAAGCGGCACGTGAGGTCAATGTTGATCTAAGCATCGATGCTGAAGAAGCAGATCGTCTTGAGATTTCTCTAAAACTGTTTGAGTCTCTATACCGTGATAACTTGACGGCTGGCTGGGATGGTTTGGGTATCGTTGTACAGGGTTATTCTAAGCGCGCTATCGCAGTGCTTGCTTGGCTGGCTCGTCTCTCAACTGAAGTGGGTGATCGCATCCCAGTACGCTTGGTAAAAGGCGCTTATTGGGATACAGAGATCAAACTGGCGCAGCAAAAAGGTCTATCAGGTTATCCTGTATGGACTCGTAAAGAAGGTACGGATACCGCTTATCTTGCTTGCGCGCGTTTCTTATTATCGGATCATTTGTGCGGGCTAATCTGGCCACAGTTTGCGACGCATAACGCTCACACACTTGCCTCAATCATTACGATGAGCGCGCACAGGGACTTTGAGTTCCAGCGTTTGCATGGTATGGGTGATGCACTTTACGACCATATTTTAGATGCTTATCAGATTCCAGTACGTATCTATGCACCAGTAGGCGCGCATAAAGACTTGCTACCGTACTTGGTACGTCGTTTGCTTGAGAACGGCGCAAACAGCTCGTTTGTCCATCAGTTATTAGACAAGTCTTATCCAATCGATAAGCTGACTGTGCATCCATATGACAAGCTACTAGCCAATGCCACGTTGAACAACCCAGATATCCCATTACCCTCAGGAATCTATGGCGAACGTCGTGCCAGCTTTGGTCCTAATATCTTTATTGACTCGCAGTGGGCTCCGTTTACAGCAGCTATCGATAGCTACTTAGACAAGTCTTGGTCAGCGACACCTATCATCAATGGCAAAGCTGTTAATGATTACGAAGTAGATGGCACAACGCATCAGCTGGATGCTCAGACAGTACGTGCACCTTGGAACCATGAAGTCAGCGCTGGTGAAGTCAAATACGCCAACGCTCAATTGGCTCGCCAAGCTATCGATGCTGCTGTTGCCGGTCAAAATGAGTGGCAAAATGTATCAGCTGCGAAGCGTGCTGAGATATTGCGCAAGATTGCAGATTTATACGAAGAGAACTATGCTGAATTGATGGCATTGTGCCAAGTCGAAGCGGGTAAGACTCTGCAAGATGGTATTGATGAGATCAAAGAAGCGGTTGATTTCTGTCGTTTTTATGCAGACGAAGCTGAGCGTTTAGAGGCGACTGCTTATGAGTTTACTGATTTATCTGGTAAACAAGCCCGTCAAGTCTATAAAGCACGTGGTACTTTTGTCTGTATCAGTCCATGGAACTTCCCATTGGCAATCTACACTGGTCAAATCGTGGCGGCACTGGCTGCAGGTAATACGGTAGTGGCCAAACCTGCTGAACAAACCAGTTTGATCGCTCATTTTGGTGCACAATTAATGTATCAAGCGGGTATTCCAGCAGCGGCCCTGCAATTAGTCACTGGTGCAGGTGACGTAGGCGGCGCATTGACGGCAGCTGACAACATCGCAGGTGTGATCTTTACAGGTTCTACTCAAACCGCGCAGCGTATCAATCAAAGCCTAAACGACCATGCCCAAACCAGTGGTGAGCTGCCAGTATTTATCGCAGAAACGGGTGGTCAGAACGCGATGATCGTTGATTCAACGGCATTGCCAGAGCAGGTTGTTAGAGACGCCGTATTATCAGCGTTTGGGTCAGCAGGTCAACGTTGTTCAGCTTGCCGTATCTTGTGTGTGCAGGAAGAGATGGCAGATGATTTGATCGAGCTACTACAAGGTAACATGGCAGAATTGTCTGTTGGTAATCCTCTTTATGCTGCCACCGATGTGGGCCCAGTGATTGATGCGGATGCCAAGCAAGGTCTAGAGGCACATATCGCGCGTATGGAAGCCGAGCCAACCGCGACGATTCTGGCACAAACGCCAATGAGCTCAACCTCGGTCGTGAGCCAAGATCAGTCTACGTTTGTATTGCCAACGGCGATCGAAGTCAAAAGCATCGATGTCATCGGTGGTGAGCACTTTGGCCCGATTTTGCATGTACTGCGTTACCAAGCTCGTGATTTGAACAAGCTAATTGATGCGATTAATGCGACAGGTTTTGGTTTGACTTTGGGTATCCACAGTCGTATCGAAACCACCACTGAAAACATCGAGCGCCGCGCATTTGTCGGTAATACCTATATTAACCGTAACCAGATTGGTGCTGTGGTCAACGTCCAGCCATTTGGTGGCTGTGGTCTGTCTGGTACTGGTCCTAAAGCGGGTGGCCCGCACTATGTATCGCGCCTCATGCAGCTAGTCTCAGAACCAGCGACTGATATCGAGGCTAGCAATAGCCAAGCCCAAACCACCATTCAAACAGAACTTGCATAAGGAGTAGCATCATGGCGACTGAATTCAAAAAAAATCATGCACAGGTCTGTGAGTCTTGGAGATTACTGGGCGCGGTAAACCGTGCCACCTATCTACAAGCAGCCATTCCAAAGCTGGCGCTGCTAACGGGTGATGCCAACAAGGCCAAGCGCTTATTCAATCATCTATTGAGTGCAGCACCTAGCTTGGATGAGATGCATCGTATGGTTGGTGCAACTGGCGAGTCAAACGACTTGTATGTCACTGGCCGCGGTAAGACGATGGTGGTGGGCGGTGAGTCTGCCCGTGCAATGGCCGTACTAGGCCAGCTGGTTGCAGCACTATTGACAGGCAATGAAGTCATATTACATTGCCCAAGCCAAGATGAGATGTGTGTTGAAGCAGCAAAAGTGCTTTATGACACTGGCATCAGCGAAGATGTATTGAGCGTTGCTAATGACTCACAGACTATTACTCTATTGCATATCGATCGTCTTGCACAAGTGGCTGTGTCTGGTAGCCGAGCTGATGCACAGACAATCAGCCAAGAACTGGCTAAGACTGATGGTATTTTGACGCAGGTTATTAGCGTGACGGATATGGAAGGCTTGTCAGAGATGCTAACGCCTGACTATCTGCATCGTTTTGTCACCGAGCGTGTTAAAACCATCAATACCACCGCTATTGGTGGTAATGCTAGCTTGCTTGAGCTTGGTACCTAGTATCGTCAATCCTAGATAAATTGGATACGGTGTCAGACTTACTCAGTCTACTACTTGTATCCAAGTTATCTTGAATTGACTGTCGTTTGGTACTACTATAAGTGCCAAACGAGATATTTTATAAGATACTTAAGAAAAACCGCTATTTGATGATAAATCAGATAGCGGTTTTTTTATGTTTTTCAATTGAAATTTGAGGTCAGGGGTTACTCAGCAATATCAACCCATATCCAGCCATTCTCTAACCATTCGCTTAGATCATCTGCATCGATATCCGTGACATCATGATGTTGTAATAGCTCTCCATTGGCCAAGCGTACCAATACCGCTATCGACGCATCATCTAGCCCATCGATACGTTGGCCATTGGCATATAGCATGATGCCATCACTGGTCTGGCTATAGAGTAAGCGATTGCTATAATCGGCTTGCAATGTTGCGCCTTCTGACAAGGCTTGCATTAGCTCATTTGTATCTAAAGTCTCTTCTGGCATTAGCGCGTCATATTGGCGTTTGCTCACGACTTCTGATACTGCTTGGCGAATCATGTCATCACCGCGATCAGATTGTAGCATTTGTAGTAGCTGCGCTTTGATCGCTTGGATACTGTCAGTTTCTAACTCACCCGAGTTCTGTAACGCTTGTGGTAGTAGCATCGGGATAAACAAACGGCTGTCATTGGTTGCGATATCAGCCACACTATCAATGATTTGCATCAAGTTTGGACGACGACAGCCAAATGAGAACGTCAGACAATCATCCTGTGCGACGCCGAAATGCGATAATTTTGGTGGTACATACAGCACATCGCCCGCTTCCAATATCTCATCGAATATAATCTCACCCATATCATCAAATAAGCGCAGAGGCTCATCAGCGACGAATTCCGTCTGGTCATCACAAATCTTGCCTAACTGCCAGCGTCTAGCGCCATAGCCTTGTGCCAAAAACACATCATAATCGTCATAATGCTTGCCGACTGAGCCGCCTTTTGGCGCATAAGAGACCATGATATCATCGCGCTGCCACTGAGGAATAAAGTCAAACGATTGCCACAGTTGACCAAGCTCAGGTGACCATTGTTCCAAATTCTGTACCAGTACCGTCCATTGTTCAGGCACACTATCAAAATCAGCTTCAGTCAACGGGCTTTTTTTGAGCTGCCACTGTGCGTGGCCTTCTGTCTTGGTTGCTGCTTGAGTCAGCAGACGCGCGCTAGCATCTTCTTCAAGCGCAAGACCAATCATGTCATCGGGTTCAAACATGCCGATGAGTTGAGGCAAACCTTGTTTGATAAGGAGTGGTTTTTTTTGCCAGTACTCAGTCAAGAACTGCTCAGGCGTGATAGAGTCGGGCAAACAAAGAGGGATAGAAGTCATTGATAAATCCATGTTTTAAATAGGTATGAGATTAATAAAAGGGATGCTTTAAAGGAAGGGTCTAATAGTTTATGATAATCACCTATCTTATGACTACCATTTGTGCGATGACGTTTATACAATCATGGCTATCAAAATAATAGTGGTTATCAGAGCATTCACCCAATCGTAGGAACGTTATGAAAAAGCTGCATTTTATTGTCATCATTGCTAGCGTGTTTTTGCTACAAGCCTGTGTTCATAAACTCGTCACAGTACCCGCCAAAATCGCTTATAAAACCACTAAAGGCGTGGTTAAAGGCACGGTTGCTGTGGGTAAAGCCATCATACCGGGCGACAGTGATGATGATAAAGACGATAAAAAATAAAACCTTACTTCTCGACTATGGATTTTGAATTAAAATCAATCATAGTGCTCAAAGTAAGGTTGTTTATTTAGCAAGACAACAATTTTATAAGATAAAACACTAGTAAGGTAGGAGCGCGTAAGTAATTTTATGCGCTCCTACCTTTTTAATTTGACCTTATCAGCGATTAAAGCTTGGCAATCCAATCTTTAATGGTAAGGGCTTGCTCAGTGGCATTACCAATATAAGTCGCTGGTGTCATGTCACGTAGGCGCGCTTTATCAGCGTCGCTCACGGCAGATAGCTCATCACTTTCAACAAACGTTAGCATGGCTTCGCGAGTCATGGCGTTACCACGGGTCAAGGCTTTAAGCTTCTCATATGGGTTTTCCACGCGGTAGCGACGCATGACGGTTTGAATTGGCTCAGCCAATACTTCTTGTGCATTGTTTAAGTCGTCATTCAAACGCTGCGCATTCAATTCAAGCTTACCAACGCCTTTTAAGCAAGCGTCAAAAGCGATCATGCTTTGTGCCAGACCAACACCGATATTACGCAATACGGTTGAATCTGACAAATCACGCTGCATACGTGAAATTGGTAGCTTCTCACCCAAATGTGCCAACATAGCATTCGCAACGCCCAAGTTGCCTTCTGAGTTTTCAAAGTCAATCGGGTTGACTTTATGCGGCATGGTAGAAGAACCCACTTCGCCGTCTTTTAGACGCTGTTTAAAATAGCCTAAGCTAATATATTGCCAAATATCACGGTTAAAATCGATCAAGATAGTATTGAAGCGTTTGACGGCATCAAATAGCTCAGCGATATAATCATGTGGCTCAATCTGAGTCGTATAAGGGTTAAATGTTAGCTCAAGACGCTCACCGATGAAGGTTTCGGCGTGTGTCTGCCAGTCTACATCAGGATAGGCTGAAAAATGAGCGTTATAGTTACCAACCGCACCATTGATTTTACCCAATAGCTCAACCTGACCAATTTGTTTGATTTGGCGGGCTAGGCGATAGGCCACGTTTGCCATTTCTTTACCAAGGGTCGTTGGGCTAGCGGTCTGGCCATGTGTGCGCGACAACATAGGCTGCTCGGCGTGAGTAATGGCCAAATCAACGATGCTATCGGTCACTTGTTGCATTTTGGCAACCACAATCTCACGGCTGTCTTTGAGCATCAAGGCATATGACAAGTTATTGATATCTTCACTGGTACAAGCAAAGTGAATGAACTCAAGAGAATCAATGAGTGCGTCCTGACCACGGAATTTGTCTTTGATAAAGTATTCAACCGCTTTTACATCGTGATTGGTCGTGGCTTCGATGTCTTTGATGGCTTGCGCATCTGCTTCACTAAAGTCATCAACAATTGCATTCAAGAAAGCATTGGTCTGGTCATCAAATGCTGCTAATTCACCAATTGCGCTGTTGTCAGCTAGAGATTGTAACCAGCGGATTTCGACTGTCACGCGGGCTTTAATCAAGCCAAATTCAGACAAATAAGGACGTAAACTGTCAGCCTTTGATGCGTAACGACCATCAATTGGAGAGAGAGCGGTAAGTGGGGTCATGGTATCGCCTTTGAATTAACAGGAAGTGAATGAATACTACAGCAGGAAAATTTTGGTCGCGTAATTATAGCAAAAGTTGACATAAAAAAGGGCGTATTAGCATACTGTAGACGGATTATTAGTGATTTAAAAAGCCGTTATAGGAAAAAAATGAGTCATTTGTTAGCTGGTTGAACGGGCAAAAATAGAATGATAAATGATTGAGTATTATTGATAACTATTAAGTAGTTCTGTGACTATTAAACCTATAACTAAAAAAGCAAACTAAAGTTTGAATTATATTGTTTTTTAGATATAGAAATGATTTAATAGCTTTTTTTGGCAATCAATAGTTTACTAAATGAGAATCAGGGTATGAATAAATTTCTTAGCGTTTTAGTATTAGGCTCAGCATTGGCGCTTAGCGCTTGCGGTGGTGACAGTGATAGCAGTGGTAGTGATAACAATACGCCAGCCAAGCCAACCACCCCAACCAGCCCTACAGCTCCAGCTACTCCTACAAAGCCAACATCAGCTACCTGTATTTCTACAGGTACAAGCCCAGCGACTGTTAATGTGACTGTTCCTAATAATGGAAGCTGTACTTATTCAGCATCAGTCGTTAATAGTGGTGCTAAAGTGACGTACAGTTGTAGTAATGGCACCCTTAATTCAGGTGGTGTAACCTCTGGAGGCGGTATCAATATAAATAACTATCAATTCCGTTGTGCTAAATAAGATTAATCATTTAAAGTCGAAAAGGTATCTACTTGAATAGTGGATACCTTTTTTGTATTAAAGTAATAAGTTTATAAATTATTAACTAAAGAATACTAATTCGCTTATGAAAGACAAAACCCTATACTTAGCATCCATAATTATTGCCTTTATTTTCGGTAGTTTAGGCACTTATTTGCTTATGACCAAGCAGCAGATGGATCAGGTTATGCTAGGCCGCCAGCAGGCAGTAAAGTCATTGCAGGACGATACTGATTCAAGCTTTGGACAAGAAGAAAGCAAGCTACCAGAAGAGCGCCAAGCGCTTGAACATCAGAATGGTAACAACATGCCAACGGCAGGAGCGAAGCCCATAAGATCTATGCATGATTACTCGCAAGAGCAAGCTTTAGATATCGTCAATAAAATGCCAGACTATATGCTAGGACAGTACATTGATCGGTTTATGTCACAAGGCGCAGACGAGGCGCTATCTGACAAACGTCAATTTGCGCAGCGTGCCATTGAGGAGTTGTATAAAGAAAATGACAATCAACCACTGGTCGGTGAGGTTAAACTATCACTCACGTCTTCGATGCCATCATCATCCATGGATATCTCAAACATCGACAAAAATGCTACTGTGTTTGCGCATCTTGATACCGCAGGCAAAGTACCTCCCAGCCCATTCGTATTTGTCAAATGGGTAAATAATCAGACAGGACAAGTATTACTGTTTGAGAAAAAAGACATCGTTGCCAATAGCAATCAAAATTGGGTCAGCTTTAAGCCTGATGATGGCTGGCTGCAAGGCAGCTATGATATTCGCTTTTATCAATTCACCTCAGAGCTACAGCCAATCGCACAATTGACGTATCAGATATATAACGTCGAAGATAGTCATCTAAGTACGAACAATAGCAGGGCGGTAACAGCGACCGCCCAAAACTAAGTTATATTATATTTAGAAGCCACAAGGTGCATCAATCGTGGCAATCACGCCGCCGCCTAAACACACTTCATTGATATAAAAAACGGCTGATTGACCCGGAGTGACGGCGCGCTGCGGCTCATCAAACACCACGCGGACATCGCTACCGTCATCACTGGTCGCAAATACACGACACGCTTGATCTGGCTGACGATAGCGAGACTTTGCCATACAGCGTAAACCCTCATCGCTGAATACATCTGCAGGTGGCAGGCCATCGACCCAATCCATTTTATAAGCGGTTAGCTCATTACTGAGCATCATTGGATGTTCGTGTCCTTGACCGACGATCAAACGGTTTTTGTCTAGATCTTTTGCCAATACAAACCAAGGTGCCTCTACGCGGTCTTTTACACCGCCAATACCAATACCGCCGCGCTGCCCCAAGGTGTAATACATCAAGCCATCATGAGTGCCGATAGTATGCCCATCGTCAGTCACGATATCGCCTTTTTGGGCAGGCAAGTACTGCTGTAAAAAGTCCTTGAAACGGCGCTCACCAATAAAGCAGATACCCGTAGAGTCTTTCTTTTTGGCCGTCGCTAAGTCATGCTCTTCTGCAATCTGACGTACGACAGGTTTTTCGAGCTCACCGACTGGGAATAATGTCTTGGCAATTTTGTCGCCACCGACCGCATGTAAAAAGTAGCTTTGATCTTTATTATTATCTAGACCACGTAAGAGCTGAGCAACCTCATCACCATTGGCGTTGGTGTAATTCATACTGCGCCGAGTATAGTGACCAGTAGCGATGTAGTCAGCACCAAGCGTCAAAGCATAGTCTAGGAATGCTTTAAATTTAATTTCTTTATTGCATAAAATATCAGGGTTTGGGGTGCGTCCCGCTTTATATTCCGCCAAAAAATGCTCGAAAACACGATCCCAATATTCCATGGCAAAATTGGCGGTGTGCAGCTTCATACCGATTTTGTCACATACGGCTTGCGCATCTGCCAAATCGTCCATCGCCGTACAGTATTCGGTGCCGTCATCTTCTTCCCAGTTCTTCATAAACAGGCCTTCGACCTTAAAGCCTGCCTGCTGAAGTAGAACGGCTGATACAGAAGAATCCACGCCGCCTGACATCCCAACAATCACATGTTTGGTGCTAGGATTTTCGATATCGGCAAGTGTTAAGGGGCGATGAGTATTGAAAGACTCAGAAATGATTGTGCTTGAGGTATCTTGTATGGCTGACATAAAACGGCTCAACTATTTATACGTTATCCAAAGCAAACAGTGACGCCAAAAATTATGCGTTTACTACAATACGTAGTCTTAACACAACAACGTCAGCTTGTCTTTTGGATCTGGTATTATGATAAAATAAACGTCATATTATACCAGTTAATTGAAACTGGTGGCGACCGATGGCGTCTCGCTGACGGTAAAACCCCTTTGAAAATCCATATAGTGGTTTTGAATTATTTTAATCATGTTTAACGCATCTTGGAACAACAATGATAAAAATTGGTCAAGGTATCGACGTTCACGCTTTTCACAACAACGGTCAGCAGCAGCAATACGTCATACTAGCAGGCGTGCCTATTGAGCATAGCCATAGTTTGCTGGCACACTCTGACGGTGATGTAGTATTACATGCGCTCGCTGATGCGCTGCTGGGTGCCTTAGCACTTGGCGATATCGGTCAGCATTTTCCCGATACTGATGCTGCTCACGCAGGCTTGGATTCACGAGTCTTGCTACGTTATGTCTATGGCAAAGTACAAGAGGCAGGGTATCGGTTAGGCAATGCAGATATAACCGTGATGTGCGAACGTCCAAAGCTGGCGCCGCACAGCCAAGCCATGCGCGATAATATCGCCAGTGATTTGCAAACGGACATTAGCAATATCAGTGTGAAAGCCACCACAACTGAAAAATTGGGATTTACTGGTCGTCAAGAGGGCATCATGGCCAATGCCGTGGTATTATTAGTCCCTAATGCTGTCGAACCTATATAGGTCGAAATTCGTGCTTGTAATACAGTGGCAACCGCCCCATGTATCAGCCACGTATTTACACAATTATTTTTATATAAATAATCATTTTAATGAACCGCTTTATCAATAGGAGCTTTTATGAGTGAGCAAACCCCAAACACTGCTGCAAATGATGTTGAACAATTGATCCGTGATCAAATCCGTGACAATAAAGTTATTCTTTATATGAAAGGCACACCGCAGTTTCCACAGTGTGGCTTTTCTGCTAAATCGATTGAAGTTCTTACTCAGATCGGTCGCCCATTTGCGTTTGTCAATATTTTAGAAAACCCAGAAATCCGTGCAACATTGCCAAAAATTGCTAATTGGCCAACGTTCCCGCAATTATGGGTTGATGGCGAGTTGATGGGTGGATCAGACATTATCTTGCAAATGTATCAATCAGGCGAGCTAAAGCCATTGGTTGAAGCAAACAGCCCAGCGGCTTAATGCTAGAAACACTTATCTAAGCTTTTTTATTATAGCCATTCCACTATAAAAGTATGACAGCGTTAACCTCGCTTGGAGTATCACAGTTACATCTATACTTGGTTGCCTTGTACTAGTTTCAAATTGAATCGACTACATCAAGCGGATAAGTTTTAACAATAAAAGCTCGAGTCAGTCCTTAAGTGGTCGCTCGGGCTTTTATTGTTTTTGTCAGTCTTGACCCCATATATGGCTCAACAGCAAATATTATAAAAACATAAATAGTGAGAGAATATTATGAGCAATCAACCAACAGAACAACAATTGGCCGAACCGGTATCTGCTGAGCAAGCAGCAATAGAGAAACGCCGCGAGCATTTAAAAAATGAATCGACACGTATCATCGAAATTGCCAGTAGTGAGTCCAACTCAGCACTGAAATGTATCCATCAGCTTAGTGTGGCAGGCGGCGCGACAGAAGCGACGTATGTTGCTATCGAACAGCGCATCGTCGCCGATCAAGATACGGCAGGTGCTTATCATTTGGCATTGCTGGCACAAAACACACCAGATCTACCAATTGACGCGCGCCAGCTGATTGAGTTGGTGGCCAATAAAGGTGATAACCAACAGCGCTTGGCATTGCTTAAAAACTTACTGTTACCGCCTGTTGAACTGATTAAAGAGCAGATTTTAGCCAGTGATGACGGCGATGCGATTGGTCAAATGAATGCGTATCTGCAGATTAATCCAGAAGGCTATGGTAGCCATCATATGCTGTCTAGTGGTCAATTCGATCAGATCGTACCGCTAAGCCCTGGGAAATAATTTTTATAGTAGACCCTAATTTTAATAGTTTTTGCTATGACGTTTTTTAAGCATCAAAAAATTGTTATAATGATGGGTTATCTACCCAATTACCAACGACTTATCTGAGTCGTTGTCTTTTTTATAAATTCGACTGACGTTTATTTGCCGATTGCCATGCTGTTTTATCATCACACTGTTTGATAATAGAATAGGGCAATCGGCAGCGTTATGAGTCAAGTGAGGCATATATGCAATACCCAAAACATTACGACGTGATAGTAATCGGTGGCGGTCATGCTGGCACAGAAGCTGCTCTGGCAGCCGCACGTATGGGCGCGCAGACCTTGCTGTTGACGCATAACATTGAGACACTCGGACAGATGAGCTGTAACCCTGCGATTGGTGGTATCGGTAAATCGCATCTGGTGCGTGAGATTGATGCATTAGGCGGTGCGATGGCGCTAGCTACAGACAAAGCCGGTATCCAGTTTCGCGTGCTAAATAGCCGTAAAGGTGCGGCCGTTCGTGCCACACGTGCGCAAGCGGATCGTATTCTTTATAAAGCCTCTATTCGCCATACGCTAGAAAACCAGCCAAACCTGGATATATTTCAGCAAGCCGCTGATGATATCTTGGTCGAAAACGGCCGCGCAACGGCAGTGGTTACCTCTACTGGTATTATCTTCAAGACTGAAACAGTGGTACTGACTTCAGGGACTTTCTTGGGTGGTGTGATTCATATCGGCCTAGAGAATTCTAAAGGTGGACGTGCAGGGGATCAGCCGTCTATCAAGTTGGCCGATCGTTTGCGTGAGCTTAAGCTGCCAGTCGGTCGTCTAAAGACAGGTACGCCAGCGCGTATTGATGCTCGTAGCGTCGACTTTAGTGTGATGACCGTACAGCCGGGCGACACACCGTTGCCAGTGATGAGTTATATGGGTGATGTGTCTATGCATCCAGAGCAGGTCAACTGCTATATCACGCATACCAATGCGCGTACCCATGACATCATCCGTGAGAATTTGGATCGTTCGCCGATGTTCTCTGGCAAAATCGAAGGTGTGGGTCCACGTTATTGCCCATCTATCGAAGATAAAATTCACCGCTTTGCGGATAAAGACAGCCATCAGATATTTATCGAGCCAGAAGGTCTGACCACGCATGAGCTATACCCAAATGGTATCTCTACTAGCTTGCCGTTTGATGTGCAGTTAGACTTTATTCATAGTATGAAAGGGTTAGAAAACGCGCATATTACCCGTCCAGGTTATGCCATTGAATATGACTACTTTGATCCACAAAACCTAAAGCCAACGCTAGAGACTAAGTCGATTGATCGTCTGTATTTTGCGGGTCAGATCAATGGTACGACAGGCTATGAAGAAGCGGGCGTACAAGGTCTGCTTGCAGGTACCAATGCGGCACTCGTGACTACCAACAATAGTGAGTTTGACGTGTGGACACCGCGCCGCGATGAAGCGTATCTTGGCGTGCTCGTCGATGATTTGATTACCCATGGTACTACTGAACCGTATCGTATGTTTACGAGCCGTGCAGAGTATCGTCTATTGCTACGTGAAGACAATGCGGATCAACGCTTGACTGAAACAGGCCGTAAGCTTGGTCTGGTTGATGATGTACGCTGGCAGGCTTACCAAGAAAAGATGGAAGCAATTACGACAGAGACTTCACGCCTAAAAGACATGTGGGCAACCCCTGCTAATGCACTGGGTAAACAAGTCGCTGAGCAAACGGGCGAGGTGCTCTCTAAAGAATCGACGGTTTTTGATTTGCTAAAACGTCCGCAGATTCATTTTGCTGATATCGCTGCCATCACTGACTCAACAGTGGATACACAAGTGGGTGAGCAGATAGAGATTTCTGTCAAATATGCAGGTTACATCGATCGTCAGCAAGAAGAGATTGATCAGATGAAACGTCTAGAGAACACCGCATTACCGCTAGATTTTGATTATAGTATCGTCTCTGGTCTCTCAAATGAGATAGTACAGAAACTCACACATATTCGTCCTGCCACGCTAGCGCAAGCGGGGCGTGTGAGCGGTGTCACACCTGCTGCGATACAGCTTTTAGCGATGACGATCAAAAAGCACAAAAAAGTAAAAGCTGCTTTGAACTCGTAATAGCAATACAGTAAAGCCTTTATAACAAAGTACTTATAGTATAAAAAGCCCGTAACGAGATATCATTACGGGCTTTTGTTTGTCAAAAATACAGTCTTCATTGAAAGAAAGGAGCAGGTGTCCTTGTCTTATTGTCTACTTTGTCTCTATACTAGGTCAAAAAACCTTACTACTATCTATTAACTTATCTCGTTGATGCTCATCTCATGATGGGCAGGTCATCGAATTGAGCCTATTTATGATTGATGCTATTGTCTTTGCGATTACTATTGTCCTACCCAACCTTGCCTTGATGTGGTTGGGTTTTTTTATGCAACGACGCGGTGAGGCAAGCCAGACATTTATCGATCAGTCATCAAGTTTTGTCTTTAACTATTGCCTGCCATGCTTGCTGTTCTTTAGTGTGGTCGATAGTGACGTCGATTATGCCAAGCAAATCACATTAATCATCGCCGGTATTTTAGTGACGTTCCTCTTGTTTATCGGGGCGGAAATTTACGCCAAGTATTTTGTGAGCAAACCTGCTGACCAAGGCGTATTTGTGCAAGGTGTGTTCCGTAGTAATATGGCGATCATAGGGTTGGCCACGGTTGCCAACGCCTATGGAGAGCGAGGTTTGAGTATCGGGGCCGTCTACATGGGAGTCGTCACGATATTGTTTAATATTTTAGCAGTTATCACCTTAAGCCGCGTATCCAAAAGCATAGATGATACATGGGTCAGCCGTAGCACTATGATTGTAAAAAAGCTATTTACCAATCCACTGATTCTAGCATTGGTTAGCGCTTTTGTTTATAAAGCGCTGCCATTGCCGCCTATCACTGGTGTCATTCATACGACCGGCGATTTATTGGCAGCAGTAGCCTTGCCATTAGCACTTATTTGCGCAGGTGCTAGTATCGATATGAAGTCTATGTTGCATCCGTCAGGGCTGTCTATGCAGGCCAGTATAGGACGTATCGTCATTGCGCCAATCGTTGCTATCGCCATTGGCTTGGCATTTGGTCTATCTAGCGTACACATGGGCGTGCTGTTTTTGATGGTGGCATCCCCAACCGCTGCAGCCAGTTACGTGATGGCAAAAGCGATGGGTGGCAACGATATACTCGCGGCCAATATTCTAGCGTTTACCACCGTCGTCGGTATGTTTGGCATGGCAATTGGCGCGGCAACTTTACGCGGATTGGGTATGATGTAAGCTCTGCTTTAGGGCTATAAGATGACACAAAATTGAAATAATAAATTCATAAGTAGGAGTATTGATCTTGCAATTGTTAAATAAAGCAGTCGTGACGGAACACCTTAAGATGCAGGCAGCCATTGATGCGATTGAGACATTGTTACATCAGCAAGCAGCACATCCTAATTGGATCAAATCACCTGAGCGTTTGGTGATAAGCACCTTTACTGATTCTGATAGTCATCGTTCAGGCTCGCATTTATCTATGCCAGCCACGATGTATGATGGTGAGAATGAATACACGGTCGTAAAGCTAGTGACTATCTGTCCTGATAATCCCAGTCGCGATATGCCAACGACCACAGCTATTGTTACCGTATCAAATAACGATACTGGCGCTATACTAGCAGTTATGGACGGCATCTATATTACGCAAGTACGTACCGCCGCATTGTCAGGTATCGCGACCAAGTATATGGCAAAAGCCGATTGCCAGAGTGTCGCAGTGGTTGGTTGTGGCGGCATGGCGTATGAGCAATTGCATGCGGTGCTAACGGTACGTTCAGAGATTAAGACGGTGTATTTATGGAATAGAAATCATGAAGGTGCACAGCAATTTAAAACACGTTTTGCCCGTGATTATGCCCAATGGAATGTAGACATTCAAGTCTGCGAAGCGTTAGACGATGCCGTTCGTGATGCAGATATTATTAACGTAGCAACCCGAGCCACTAAAGGTTTATTCAGTATTGATCAAATCAAATCTGAAGTACATATCAATGCAGTCGGGGCCTATCAGCCTTCAATGAAAGAGATAAGCAATGATGTGATTGCCAATAGTAAGATGATTATCGTTGATGACTTGGCTGGCAGCCATCACGAAGCGGGTGATTTAATTCAGGCGCATGACAGCGATGATTGTGCGTGGGTATGGGATGACCTGAGCGGTGATTTGGAAGCGTTGGTTACCGCAAAATTAAAAGAAGGCATTGCTAAGAGCGATAAAGGTATTACGCTATTTAAATCGGTCGGTGCGGCCAGTTTTGATGCGGCAGTTGCCTTATACGTGGCAAAACAAGCCGAACAACAGAGTCTTGGTTCTTCAATAGATTGGTAGAACTGCTTATCATTGAAAATAATAAATTATTCTGTGACGGATAGTAAAATTAAATAAGCCCTCTTTTCAAATAAGAAAAGAGGGCTTTTAGTGTTGATTTAGCGTCCGCTATTACGCTTGTCTTCGCGGCGCTGCTTCTGCTTTGGACTAGTACGATAGGTCAGATAGCCACCGACAGCCATCACCGCAAGAAAGGCCATAATATATATAAATATTGATGAGCCAATGAGTAATGAGGCACCGATAATGGGAGTTGCTTCCATGTCAAAAATCCAGTTAAGGTTCAACAATAATTATGCAAGTGTCTCATTTCATTGTAAAGTAAATAAGTTTAGCGCCGGTGTAAGTTCAAGTGAACGGATACGGGCGGCTTGGTCATAGATGTTAGCCGTCACAATCAACTCATCTGGCTGATAGGTTGCCAAAAATGCCTCGAGTCTTGGTTTGACGGTGTCGACAGAGCCAATAAATGATACTGACAGTGCATTATCTACCATCATTTTTTCGGCTTGACTCCAGATACTGTCCATATCGTGAGTAGGCTTGGGCATTTGACCTGTCTCACCACGGCGCAAGCGTACAAAGCTCTGCTGTGCTGAGGTAAAATGATACTGAGCCGTCGCATCATCATCAGCCAGTAATAAGTTTGCAGCTAGCATTACATACGGCTTATCTAGGTAGACAGACGGTTTAAACTGTTCACGGTAAGCCTCAATTGCTTGTCCAAGCATTTGCGGGGCAAAGTGAGAGGCAAATACATAGGGTAGTCCTAAATGTGCAGCTAAGGTCGCGCCAAACAGAGAAGAGCCTAATATCCAAATAGGTATGCCTGATTTTGCACCAGGAAATGCCTGTACAGGGCTGCCATCTGTATCATTACCTAGGAAATACATGAGCTCTTGTACATCTTGTGGAAAGCGTTCTGCATCTTTCATTTGTCGACGTAGTGCCTGAAACGTTGCACCATCAGTACCAGGTGCACGGCCCAAACCTAAGTCTACACGGTCGCCATACAAGGCCTGCAAGGTGCCAAACTGCTCGGCAATAACTAGAGGGGCATGGTTGGGTAGCATGACGCCGCCAGCACCAATACGAATACGTTTGGTTTGACTGCCGATATGCGATAGTAGTACTGACGTGGCTGCACTGGCGATACCCGGCATATTGTGATGTTCTGCCATCCAATAACGGTTTAAGCCTGATTTTTCTGCTTGCTGCGCGGTTTCAACCGTTTGGGCGATGCCTTCAGCGATGGTTTTGCCTTGAGGGACGGGTGCGAGATCTAGGAAAGACAAAGGGATTTTATTACTCATAAATGTTCCAGTAGTGTATTAATTATTTTCTACTGATATGCTTATGGGCGGTCATAGTTTCAAGTACCTCTAGCCACTGTTAATGAATCATAACAAAGTAGACTAACTCTGTATTTAATCTCACTTAACAATTATTAATATGTATTTATAAAGGTTGTCGTTTGTCAAAATAAGCTATAAATAAACCATAAGTAAGGTCATAAGAGGCCTTAACGGTATTGTGTTTTGGCATTAAAAAAAGCAGGCAACCTAAGTTACCTGCTTTTTTGATTGGCTAGTGATAAAGCAACAATGAGTCAAATCATTAGCGCTTTATCAACATCATGTTATTCAACTTAGGCGCTATCTAATATAGTGCTATTTAGATTGATCACCAAGCTTATAAGCTAGGACGTAATCACCAATGGTTGTACCAACTGAACCATGTCCACCAGCAACCAAGAGCACCATTTGCTCACCTTTCGAGTTCAAATAAGTCATTGGTGTGGCTTGACCGCCTGCTGGAATACGAACATTCCATAGTACATCGCCATTTTTCAGATCATAAGCTCGGAAGTTGTTTTCCGTCGCCGCTGACAAGAACGCTACGCCGCCCTTAGTAATGATAGGACCACCGATACCAGGGACACCCAATTCTAGTTTGATTGGAATAGGAGACAAGTCTTGTACGGTACCGTTTTTACGCTGATAGGCGATATCACCTGTGGCCAGATCTGCACCTGCTATCGTGCCCCATGGTGGCTGCTGACAAGGAACACCTAGCGGCGATAAGAAAGGCCCAAGCTCAACCGCATAATCGGCGCCTTCGTTCCCATTGACTCCTTGCTCACCTTTGTTGGTTTCTGCATCACCCAATGTGTCTCTAGGAATGAGTTTTGAGGTGAATGCCAAATATGTCGGCATACCAAACATCACACCATTCTCAGGATCGACCGCGATGCCGCCCCAGTTAAAGGTACCGAAGTTACCAGGATAGACCAAGCTACCATTGGTTGATGGCGGTGTATAGCGACCATCATAATTGAGTTGATTGAACTCAATACGGCACATCATTTGATCAATGAGACTGGCACCCCACATATCTTTTTCAGTCAATGGTTCAGGCTCAAAGCTCAAGCCAGAGTAAGGCTGAGTCGGTGCTGCATGCTCTCCTGCTACTAGATATCCTTGCGGCGCATCACGTTCTTTAATCGGTACAATCGGCTCGCCTGTTGCGCGGTTCAAGACGTATACGTCACCTTGTTTGGTCGGTACGACCAACGCAGGCTGAACACCATCAGCGGTATCTAAGTCAAGCAGTGTTGGCTGAGCAGGGGTATCCATATCCCAAAGGTCATGATGGACAAACTGCTGAACCCAGCGTGCTTCACCTGTTTTGAGATCTAACGCGACCACAGACGTTGCATATTTTTCTTCAGCCGCATTTCGATAACTGCCTAGCTGATCAGGTGTACGATTGCCCATTGGGAAGTATGCCAATCCAAGCTCTTCGTCGGCAGTGGCAACTGACCATGAATTCGGCGAGCTGGTCTTATATGTTTGGGTTGGGTCATTGACATCGAAAGGCGCTGTGTTTTCAGGATCGCCTGAGTCCCAGTTCCAAAGCAGCTCACCAGTATTGACATTATAAGCACGGATCACACCAGAAGGTGAGTTGACATTATAGTTATCGTTGACAGCACCAGCTACGATGATAGTATCACCGGCGATTACTGGTGGTGACGTCGAATAGTAATACCCTGCTTGATTAAATGGCATGTTATGCATCAAATCTAATGCACCATCATCACCAAAATCTTGGCAGCGTTGTCCCGTACTTGGATCAAGTGCATATAATTTAGCATCAGAGGTTGGAATAAATATCTTGGCATCGCATTGGTTAGACGCGTTTTCAAAAGTATTACCAGCGATTTTTTGCACCATCACATTGCTGGTTGCAAAAGCTTCATTAATAATGGAGCTGTTATCGCTTGTCCCTTCATTAGTAAGGGCAGGCGTCGTATCAGATCCCGATTGACCAGCATAATAAGACACGCCTCGGCAAGTTTGATGCTGGCGTTGTAGGTTTTTCTCTACTTTTGGATCAAACGTCCATAGTGATTCACCAGAGTCAGCATCTAGTGCCATTACCCAGTTGTGAGGCGTACATAAGTACAGCGCATTGCCAATTTTTAACGGCGTTGCTTGATAAGTGGTCTCGCCGACATCGTCAGGACCTTTGACATCACCTGTTTGGATTTGCCAAGCCAGCTCTAAATCTTTGACATTATCAGTGTTGATTTGAGTCAAAGGAGAGTAGCGTTGTCCATAGTCAGTACGACCATACGCGCTCCATTCACCATCTGGCGTTTGCTGACCGTTTGATAGAGGATCACCAAGATTTGCAGCAGTATCGGTTGATGTTGCGTTTTGCTCGCCATCATCTGTGGCGCTCAAATCAAGTTCGCCTAATTTATCAGTGGCATTGTTTGCCAAACTCCCAAAGGAGAGCAGCGCGCCTACGCCGACACTGGCAAGCAGTCCCCAATAGTACAGAGGGCTTTTCTTAGTCGTGTCTGTGGTCGTTGGCGTGCTAGCAGCGCTCGTCGATATTGGCGTCTTGTGCCCACGCATCTTATTCGATACCCATGGCAATAGCATGAGCAAACCAAATATGAGCGGGAAACCAACTCGAGGCGCTAGCGCCCACCAATAAAAGCCAGATTCCCAAAGTGCCCAGACAATGGTCGCGACTATAAAGAGAGCGTATAGCCCGTAAGCACTCCAATGTTTTTTGAACAATAAAAATGCTGTTGTTAGCATGATAACGCCAGCAAAGAGATAGTAAGGACTACCGCCTAAAGAGAGCAGATAAGCGCCGCCGATAAGTAGAGGGGCGGCGAAAATTGCCATAATGATCGCTACGAGTTTTTCCATGAGCGGTCTCACCTGTTACATAGAAGCAAATGGACATGCAGTGGTCGACACCCAGTAGTCATCAAATGTTTAAGTCATTGAATGTCTAGGCGTCCAGCAATACATGCATAAAGAAAAAATAAATCAAACGCTGGATGACGTTCTAGACTCTATTTTATCATTTATGCATAAGTTCGGTAAAGGTGAGGTAAGCTAGGAGTAACGGTTTGGCAGGGTGGTTTTAGTTGTTAAATTGTTTCTGACACAGCTCCATAAAGGCGCGACCGTATTGGCGGATTTCCGCATCATCACGTACAGCCATCCAACTGGTAAAGCGTCCGAAGTGATCCACTGGGATAGCAGTTAAGTTTTGATAATGGCTTGGCTCAAAGGCCATTTCTGCGATAATCCCAATGCCTAGGCCAAGTCCAACATAGGTACTAATCACGTCAGCATCGAGCGCTGCTAGTACGATATCCGGCTCTAAACCTGCGTCTTCAAAGGTCTTATCGATTGCGCCGCGTCCAGTAAAGCCGCCGTGATAGGTCACAATTGGATAGCTGGCAAGGGTAGGCAGATCAATAGACTCTAGGCTAGCAAGCTCATGATCGCTAGGTACGATGACGCGATGCGTCCAGTCATAGTAACGGTAGCATCTAAGATAATTATTATGTAATAAGGACTCAGTAGCAATACCGATATCGGCCTGCCCACGAATGACCATCTGTGCGATGGTCTCAGGATCTGCCTGCTGCAAGATTAGATTTACTTTAGGAAAGCGATCCTTGAACTCTTTTACCACTTGCGGCAATACATAGCGTGCCTGCGTGTGAGTGGTGGCAATGGTCAGTGTGCCGATATTTGGATTATTAAAATCTAAACTGAGGTTTTCAATGGTACGGATTTCAGCAAAGATAGACTCAATGTGTGGCATGAGCGCTGTGCCCATGGTCGTAAGCCCTGTCAGGCGCTTACCTTGACGAACAAAAACCTCGGTCTTCAGTTGATTTTCGAGTGCAGCAATATGCTTCGACAGACTGGATTGGCTGGTATGTAGTACGGTCGCTGCTTGACTTAAATTATAGCCATTAATCACTGTATGCCATACTGTTTCCAGCTGCTTGAGCTGAATCTGTAAATGTCGCTGATTGACCACTACATCAATTGCCATAACTTAGTCCTGTCATATAAATATACAAACCCTGTCCGTATACATAAAATAAAAATGTATCAATATATAGTAAGAGAACAGTGTAAAACAAAGTGGTTATTCTTGTATATACTAAATAGTTATCTATTTATATTTTTTTGGAATATAAATATAAACAAGGTGTATTGGAGATTTTTTAGAGTCTCTAAAAGTATTTATACTGTCTTTTGTCAGCGAGTTGTTGACCCTTGAAATGAGGGCATACCCTAAGACAATATGCTACAAACATAAAAAAACAGCCACCTTTAGATGACTGTCTTAGTTTACAACTTAAATAATGATGTTACCTTCAGTGAGTCTTAGCTAAAACGATCCGCATTCATGACTTTGTTCCAAGCATTAACGAAGTCTTTAACGAATTTTTCTAAGTTATCATCTTGTGCATAGAGCTCAGCATAAGCGCGTAAGATAGAGTTAGACCCAAACACGAGGTCGACACGGCTGGCTTGCCATTTCACGTTGCCAGTAGCGCGCTCACGCAATTCGTATAGTGTCGTGGCTTCATTGTTATCCGTCTTGATAGGATTCCAAGTGTAGCTCATGTCAGTCAAGTTCACGAAGAAGTCATTGCTAAGCGTACCTGCACGCTCAGTGAAAACGCCTTGCTGGCTTTGAGCATAGTTGGTATCAAGGACACGCATACCACCGATCAATACCACCATTTCAGGAGCCGTCAAACCCATTAGCTGCGTACGGTCTAATAGCATCTCTTCAGGAGAGACCACATAGCTGCCTTTGATCCAGTTGCGATAGCCATCATGTAATGGTTCAAGATCAGAGAAGCTTTCGGCTTCAGTCATCTCATCGCTAGCATCACCGCGACCAGCATTGAATGGTACTTCAATCTCAACACCTGCATTAGCTGCGGCTTTTTCAATGGCAGTATTACCAGCCAATACGATTAGATCCGCTATGCTTACTTCTTTATCGAAGTTCGTTTGGATAGTCGTAAGCGCTGCAAGTACGCGATTTAATTGCTCAGGCTCATTACCTGCCCAGTCTTTTTGTGGGGCTAAACGGATACGAGCACCATTGGCACCGCCGCGATAGTCTGAAGCACGGAAGGTACGAGCGCTATCCCATGCGGTAATAATAAGCTCGCGATGATCAATGCCACTGTCTAATATCTGTGCTTTTAGGTGATCGATATCATCAGCACTTAGATCAGCGTTACCTTCTGGAATTGGATCCTGCCACGTGAAATCTTCTGATGGTACGTCTGCACCTAAATAGCGAGATTTTGGTCCCAAATCACGATGGGTTAGCTTAAACCAAGCTCTTGCAAAAACTTCATCGAAGTACTCTGGGTTGTTGTGGAAATTCTCTGAAATTTCACGATAAATAGGATCTTTAATCATCGCCATATCAGCATCAGTCATGATTGGGTTACGGCGTACACTTGGGTCATGCGCATCTAAAGGACGATCTTCTTCCTTAATATTGACGGGCTCCCATTGCCATGCACCTGCTGGGCTTTTCGTTAATGCCCACTCATGATTGAGCAGTAGGTCAAAGTACTCATAGTTCCATTCGGTTGGATTCGTGGTCCATGCGCCCTCGATGCCACTTGAGACGGTATCACCTGCATTACCCGTGCCATTAGGGTTGCGCCAGCCTAGGCCTTGCTCTTTGATGTCAGCGCCTTCTGGCTCATCTTCTAGTATCGTTGCATCCCCATTACCGTGGCATTTACCAACGGTGTGACCACCAGCTGTCAAAGCAACCGTCTCTTCATCATTCATCGACATACGACCAAACGTAGTACGGATGTCCTGTGCCGTTTTGATTGGGTCAGGATTACCATCGACGCCTTCTGGATTGACGTAGATCAACCCCATTTGCACAGCTGCTAAAGGATTCTCTAATGATTCGCGATCTTCATCACTGTCGTAACGGTTTTTGGTAGCGGCAAGCCATTCGCGCTCAGAACCCCAGTAGATGTCTTTTTCTGGATGCCAGATATCAGCACGGCCACCAGCGAAACCTAAGGTTTTAAAGCCCATAGACTCATAAGCCATGTTGCCTGCCAAAATCATCAAATCAGCCCATGATAGTTTATTGCCGTATTTTTTCTTGACTGGCCACAACAGACGACGTGCTTTGTCAAGGTTGACGTTGTCAGGCCAACTGTTCAATGGTGCAAAGCGTTGGTTACCAGTATTAGAACCACCACGGCCGTCAGCACGGCGATAGGTACCGGCAGAATGCCATGCCATACGAATCATTAGCCCGCCATAATGACCCCAATCGGCTGGCCACCACTCTTGTGACTCAGTCATCAAGTTTTTCAGGTCAGTTTTGACCGCTTCTAGATCAAGTTGTTTGAAAGCTTCAGCATAATCAAAATCAGCACCCATTGGGTCTGTTTTGTAATCTTGCTGATGTAAGATATCTAGATTAAGCGCATTTGGCCACCAATCTGTCGCAGCAGAAGCACTTGTGGTATGCGCTTGGTGCATGACAGGACAGCCGCCCATACTAGGACGCTGAGGCTCGTGCGAGTTATCAACGTTTTCGCTATGGATCGTTGGGCCTTGACCATCACCTTGATCATAGGTGGTATTGGTGGGCGCATTGTTATCTCCGTGGTTTACGGGACAACCGGTAGTAGTGTGCGCTGTGTTTTTGTCAGCTGGGGTGTTGGTAGAGTCAGACATAATGGAGCTCCTAGGCTGTAATAATAAAAAGAAAAAATAGTTAATCGAGATAATCATTGTTTATACATAGAGCATAACGAAGGTCTATGTATTTATAAAACTAATATATAAGAATTATAAGTTTTAAATTACCAATCATAAAAAGCTTGATGTTTTGTTTATCTAAACCTTTATTAATGCCTGAGTTCATCATCGCCAGTTAAGGTTAAATCAATAGAGTACGCTCAACTAATTAAGCTTGCGTCAATTTTATTGCTACCTTTATATTACCTATAAATACTGTGATTGTCAGACATCTTTCAAGAGAGCGTTTAGTAAGAAATAAGAGAGCTAAGGTAACCTTGTTGGGACAATGCAATTGTTTGCGTGACTATCAAGAAATATAAGCCATCGCATGACGCATGCTATCAATAAGTTAATGCAAAAATATCTAGTCAAGGTAGAGGTTCTCAAGTACCATAACTGGTTTTGTCGTGGTTCTTATATTTGTGCAACGTTGAGCAATTTTTATCGATCCCTTTATCGATAACTGATTCTAAAGATTGATAAAAATTGTGCGCAGTTGTGTTCTTTGTCTTAAGTATTGGTGAGTTATTATGTCTGCCGTCAAATCTGTGCCACCCCATCAAACCGCTGTCAAAAAATCATGGGGTGAAGCTGCAAAAGCCTATCTAGATCCTCGCGTTATCATTATGTTGTTTTTGGGTTTTTCGGCAGGTATTCCCATCTTACTTATCTTCTCAAGTCTGTCATTATGGCTTCGAGAAGCAGGCATCGACCGAAATGTTGTGACCATGTTTAGTTGGGCAGCATTAGGGTATTCGTTCAAGTTTATTTGGGCGCCATTGATTGATGCGCTCCCTGTGCCGTTTTTGACCAAATGGCTTGGGCGTCGCCGAAGTTGGATGGTCGTGTCGCAGCTACTCATTGTGTTGGCGATCATTTTGATGGCAAAAGTGAACCCTGTCAGTGAGGATGTACTGGTCTATATGGCAGGCGCTGCCGTGCTGCTTGGCTTCTCTTCTGCGACACAAGATATCGTGATTGACGCTTATCGTATCGAGCTGGCACCGCCGTCTATGCAGTCTATTTTGTCTTCTATCTATGTGTCAGGCTACCGTATCGGGATGATTGTGGCTGGGGCGGGCGCATTGTATTTGGCGGATTATTTCGGCTCAAATGAGACTTTTTATAGTTATGAGGCATGGCGTAATACTTACTACATCATGGCAGGAGTCATGACATTAGGGGTGCTAACGACGTTTGCTAGCTATGAGCCAACCGCTGAGACGGTACAAACCCAAAAGCAAAAAAGCAATTTAAAAATATTCCTTGTGTATTCTGGTTTACTGCTCGTACCAGGTTTGCTGTTTGGTGTTATCTATCTGATTAATATTTTGATCAATACAGTATTTAATAGCACAATCGCCTTAATACCATTAATGGCGATGCCAGCCATCAAGTTTTACTTTTTGGCATTGGTCGCGTGCGCACCGTTGCTCCTGTTCTACTTCATTATCAATCAGCCCAAAATCATTAATAAAGCGCCATTGGTCGCTGAGACTCGTGAAGACTACGTCAGATTAGTAGCATTGTTTGTGTTTTCAGTGATTGCGTTTATCGCCGCTTATATAGTGATGGGACAAGTCCTGCCAGTGTTTGAAGGGGCATTTGTCAGCTTCCTTGTAGAAACCTTGCATCTGCTCGTGAGCTTAGGTGCGGCGATGGTGGCAGGCTATGTGTTGGTACAAGTGGGTCTGGTCAAAAAAGAAGTGGCCATGGCAACTTGGGTTGAGCCAATTTTAGATTTCTTTCGCCGTTATGGCAAAAAAGCGCTATTACTATTATTATTGATTGGTCTATACCGCATCTCAGATATCGTGGCAGGGGTTATCTCAAATGTCTTTTATCAAGACATGGGCTTTAGCAAAACAGACATCGCCAATGCCGTAAAACTGGTCGGTGTGATCATGGCGATTGCAGGTGGTTTCTTAGGCGGGCTATTGGCTCAGCGTTTCCGTATGATGCATGCCATGATGATTGGCGCGATTTTAGCCTGTGCGACCAACTTACTGTTTGTGCTCCTGACATACAATCCAGGCAGTTTGCCTTTCATGTATTTGGCGGTGATTTTTGATAACTTGGCAGCAGGCCTTGCGAGCGCTGTATTTATTGCCTTTTTATCAGCACTGACTTCCATTCGCTTTACCGCGGTACAGTACGCTATTTTTTCCTCACTGATGACCCTGATACCCAAAGTGATGGGTGGTTATTCTGGTGCCATCGTTGATAATATGGGCTACCCATTTTTCTTTATCTTTACCTTTGCTATTGGTATTCCAATCTTGGTGTTGATTTATTTTGTCGATAAATACATTGTCATTGGTGATAACGATGATATTTACGGCGATGGCAATAATGATGGAAGTAATGATGGCAGCGGCGGTAATGGGATAGGTGACAAGCTAAGCAAAACCAATCCTAACCTGACCGATACCAAAGAACCACCGCGCGCATCAGAGTAAGCTAAGCAGTATTTTACCTTTATTCATTCACCGTATTTTAAGAGCTATCTATGACCGTATCGACCATTCGTCACATCAAGCAGCACATCCAGCAACTGACGAATGGCGATGTACATAATCAGCTACCATCGTTTTGGTTTACGGACTGGTTGCTGTATGTCATAGATAAGCCTGCGATAGCGTTGATGACGGATGAAGATTATCAGCTGACTGCTAGTGAGCTTGCTCAGTTCAACGCTGGTGTGGTAAAAATGCAGAAAGGCATACCGCTTGCTTATCTGACTGGTCAGCAGGAGTTTTGGTCGCTGAGCTTCAACGTGAATGAGCATACTTTGATTCCTAGGCCTGATACCGAAGTATTGGTCGAGCAGGTATTAAACTGGATAAACGCTCAGCCAGCGCAACTTAGTAATAAACGATTGCTAGACTTGGGGACAGGTTCAGGTTGTATTGCGATCAGTCTTGCCCATGAGTTAAAGCACGCTAATTGGCAAATCGTGGCGGTTGATTTATCGTCAGAGGCGCTGAAAGTGGCTCAGCATAATGCGGTGAGCAATAACGTTGCTGATGTTGAGTTTATTCAAAGCAGTTGGTATCAAGCGTTACCTACTAACGATGAGCCGCAGTTTGACGTGATTGTATCAAACCCTCCGTATATTGACGAGACAGACGAGCATTTGGCAGGTCTAACAGCTGAACCGATTAGTGCGCTCAGTGCACCCAATCAGGGTTTGGCTGATATCGAGCATATCGTCCAGCAAGCGACGAAATACTTATGTACAGGTGGGTTATTAGCTATTGAACATGGCTATGATCAAGGGAATGCGGTGCGGCAGCTGTTTCTAGACAATGGGTTTGAGTCAGTACATACTGTAAAAGACTACGGTGGTAATGATCGCGTCACGCTAGGGCAAGCTCAGTAGACAGGTTTTTTATTAGTAAACTTATTTGATTATAGGCTTTGAATGATTATGGTAGAAGCGCTGGTACAACTATCAGATGATGAGCTGCTCCGTTATGCTCGGCAAGTTTTATTAGACGGTTGGGATATGGATGCTCAGCTGCGATTAAAGGTAGCACGTGTGGTCATAATAGGGGCAGGTGGCCTTGGCTGTCCTGCGTCTGAGACATTGATACGTGCTGGGGTTGGTTCTGTCCATCTGATCGATGATGATGAGATTGAGGCGAGCAACTTACAACGGCAAACGCTGTTTTTGCCTGACGATATTGGTAAACCCAAAGCATTGACCGCAGCAGCCATGTTAGAGCGCATCAATCCTTTGATAAAGACTCGTGGCACAGTGGCGCGGTTAGATGAAGACAATGCCTATGAATTGCTCGATATGGCAGCAGGCAAGCCGGACTTGCTATTGGATTGTACGGATAATTTTGCCACGCGTGACATCATCAATCGCATTAGTGTGCGCTATCAAATCCCGCTACTATCCGCCTCAGCGATTGCTATGCAAGGTCAGCTAGCACTGTTCGAACCTCAGCTCGATACTGGTTGCTATCACTGCGTATTTGGCTCAGTGGTGCTTGACGAAGCGGCTGATGAGCGTACCTGCGCCAACTCGGGTGTGCTCGCCAGCACCACGGCTGTGATGGGGAATCTACAAGCCAATACGGCGCTGCAATATTTGGGATTAACCAAAAATCCACTGACAAACAAGCTGCTCATATGGGATGGTAGTCAGATGCAGCAACGGCTGATGGGTTATAGAAAAGACCCGCAGTGTCCTGTCTGTAGCAGTCCTATAGTCAATCCTCTATAAATTGGATACGGTGTCAGGCTTGCTTAGTCTACGACTTGTAGTACTTTCACTCGCCTTCCTTGTATCCAAATTATATTGAACCGACTATAACTGAGTAATCTGATTTTAACGCATTTCTATATTGTATTGCCTATCTTCAAACATCCTTCTTATTACCATAGTTGTTTTTTATGAAAATTCATCGTCCGCATTTATTAAAGCATACCTTCAATGTCATGAACCGTGTTCGCCAAACAGCAAGCGTGGCAGGCCTGTCTGCGCTCAGAGTGGCAAAAGGTGAAAAACCTGACGCGATATTACTCAAAGAAACCTTTGAGCAATTGGGCACGACTTATATCAAAATCGGTCAGTTTATCGCCAGTACGCCGTCGCTGTTTCCACGTGATTATGTCAAGGCATTCCAGAGCTGTTTGGATCAAACCACGCCATTGTCTTATGCTTATATCGAGCAAGTTCTGAGAGAGGAGCTGGCGATTGATGGCATGACGCTCGCTGATAAGTTTGCCCATATTGACTCAGAACCACTGGCCTCTGCCTCTATCGCTCAAGTGCATGCAGCTCGTCTGCACAATGGCGATGAGGTGGTGCTAAAGGTACAAAAGCCTGGCGTCGAAACCATCATGCAGACGGATTTGGGCGTATTGCATAGCGTGACTAAGCTGCTTGAAATACTAATGCCCTCAATGAAGTTTGCGAGTATTGCACCAATTATCGATGAGATTCGTCTGCGTATGCTTGCCGAGACTGATTTTATCGCTGAAGCACAGAATATTCGCGATTTTCAGCAGTTCTTAGCGGTATCAGGCAATACTCGTGTTGTTGCACCAACCGTCTATGAGGATCTGACCACCAAGCGTGTCCTAACGATGAGCCGTCTATATGGCGTCTCTATGGTCGATGAGTCGCTTATGCGCCAGTACTGCGCTGATCCTGCACAAGTCATGGCAGATACTTTGAACACGTGGTTTGCTAGTCTCATGTTATGCAACAGTTTCCATGCTGATCTACACGCGGGTAATTTGATGCTATTGACTGATGGTCGCATTGGGTTCTTAGATTTTGGTATTGTGGGTAAACTCAAAGCTGAGAGCTGGCGTGCGTGCATGGGCATGATGCAAGCCATGCAAGACAGTGACTATCAAGCCATGGCACGCCATATGATTGATATGGAAATGACGCATGGTGGCAATAAAGTCGATGTGGCTGCACTGGGGAATGATTTGCAGCGTATGATGACAACCATCATGGCAGAAGACAAGACCTTTACGAGCGGTGTACCTTTCAATAGTAAAGAGCAAGCCGATGAGCTCAATAAAATGATGCTTGAGATTGTCGAAGTTGGCAAACGTCATGGTATTCATTTCCCACGTGATTTCGCTTTATTGACTAAACAGATGTTGTACTTTGATCGGTTTATGCGTACGCTAGCTCCAGACATGGATATGTTTAGCGATCAGCGGGTGCAAATGCTAGGGCAGGATACGGTAGAGACGCCAACATTAAACGTATCATAGTTTTTGCTGATATTTTATCTAGACCTAACATATCTAGTGACTGTTTATTCCTGCTTTTTTACTACTGCTTTTGACTGTCTAACACAAAGGATTGTGTGCTAATTGCCACAAAAATGGCGCTGTCATGATGACTGCTTTTAAAAGCCGTATGGTCCCGACGATTACCAACGAAGCTGCCATTGCCTGTATAGGTATGTACTGCATGGCAGTCGTTATGGGTTATGGCCGCTTCCTCTTTACCGCCACCTTACCTGATATTATGGTGCAATTGTCGCTATCAACGACCATTGCAGGCTGGCTGGCATCAATCAATTATATCGGCTACTTTATCGGTGCGCTTATTGCTATGTTTGTGCCTCAGCGCTCGACATGGCAGACCATGACGCTGTGGGCTATTATCAGTGTCGTCACAACGATGCTACTTGTTGTGCCTGATATGTCGTTAACTCTATGGTATATCATTCGCTTAATCGCAGGTATTGCAAGTGGGGTAGCGATGATATTGAGTTCATCATTTGTCATTCAAAACCTTAGCCCTGAGCGCCGTTCTGTGCTTTCGGCAGTACATTATGCAGGTATTGGCGTAGGCATTAGCGCCTCTGCCATCGTAACGTGGTGGTTGCTAAAATTGGGCCATCACTTTGATGTGATCTGGTTGGTAGCAGGCTTTACCAGTTTACCTCTGGTATGGCTACTCTATGCGGTAAAACCAAGACCAGCACAGGGTTTCGACTCGCAGCAGACTGATTCTAGACAGCGCGTATCAGTGCATCAAACCTATTTAAACTTCAAACGCTCCTTATATGAAGCCATTTCTGGACACCATAAAGCACTTGCTTTGCTTTCTGTAAGCTATGTACTGGCAGGGTTTGGTTATATCAGTTCGGCAACTTTTCTGCCAGTCATGGCAGCACAGCGCTTAACGACGCAGACGTATGCTGGGTTGATGATTTGGTTGGTGGTTGGTATTTTTGCGATGTTGTCAAACCCACTATGGGGTGCGCTTGCCAAGCGTATCGGTGAGATAAATACCTTGATGGGTCTTACGGTACTGCAAGCATTTGGTATGTGCTTGCCGATATGGTTTGATGGTGCGCTTGGGTTATATGGCAATGCTGCAATTTTAGGATTGACCTTCGTCGGTATGGTAGCGATGACACTCACTTTATTTAAAAACATCAACCCTGCTTATTCTAATTTGCTGATTGCCTTGGCAACGCTGGCTTATGCATTAGGGCAGTTCTTGGGACCTTTGGTCACGGTAGCGCTGGCAGGGCAGGATGGTAATTTCAATGCAGGGTTACTTGTTGCTGCTATCGGATTGATGATTGGATTGGTGTTATTAATATTGTTTCGTCGGCAGTCGCCAACGATTGCTTAGAGCGTCTAAACCACACTACGGCTAAATACTTCTCGTAACTCAAAACTGGTATGAACTTGCGCCACGCCTTCGATACGATTAAGGCGATGTAATAAAAACTCTTCGTAATGTGTCATATCACGTACTCTGACCTTAATCAGATAGTCTTCGGTGCGACCTGTGACAATACTACAGCTGATGACTTCCTCAAAGCTTTGAACTTTGCGTTCAAACTGCTCAAAACGTTCTGCTGTATGTCGATCCATGCTAATAGCGATAAACACGGCTAGCGGATAGCCAAGTTTTTGCGCATCGGTTTTGGTATGGTAGCCAGTGATTATGTTCGCATCTTCTAAGCGTTTGATACGACGTGCGCAAGGGGTGGCAGACAGGTTGACGCGCTCAGCGAGTTCAGTAATGCTCATACGCGCCTGTGTTTGCAATAAGCGTAGCAACTGTCTATCTATCTCGTCTATATCTGCTGTCCCGGTACTATCCATATAATTGTCTGGCATTTTTCAAGCCTTAATAGTGAATTTGTTCGATTATAATGTCTAAATTGTGTTTTTCCACTAAAATAACAGAAAATAAAGTAAAAGAAAGCAGGTTTCTCTCTGTTAAACTTTGATATTATTATGGTATGAACACTAGTTATCTCATATGATAAATACTGATCTAATCAACAGCTAATCGCCTAGCTAAATATATAAATAACCAAGTCATCTAAGGATTGATTATGTCTGACCAAGCCACGCACACTGCAGCCACAGGGACTGCAAAGATTACACCAAAAAGTGCCGCTTTTGACTTCCGTAAATACCGTCCATTTGCATTTGCGCCATCGCTGCCAGATCGTATTTGGCCAAGCAAGACGATTGAGAAGTCACCGATATGGGCAAGTGTGGATCTGCGTGATGGTAACCAAGCACTGATTGATCCGATGACGATTGAACAAAAAATGCGCTTCTTTAAGACCTTAGTAGATGTTGGTTTCAAAGAGATCGAGATTGGTTTTCCGTCAGCGGCGCAGGTAGAGTTTGACTTTGCGCGTAAGCTTATCGAAGAAAACCATGTACCTGAAGATGTGACGTTACAGGTATTGGTACAAGCGCGCGAGCATTTAATTGCCCGTACTTTTGAATCGTTAAAAGGCGCAAAACGTGCGGTCGTCCATGTCTATAACTCAACCAGCCGTGTACAACGCGAAAAAGTTTATGGCAAAGATAAAGCTGAAATCAAAGAGATTGCTATCGCAGGCGCCAAGCTATTGCAAGAGTATGCGGCAAAGTACCCTGAGACAGATTGGGTATTTCAGTACTCGCCAGAGAGCTTCAGTCAGACAGAGACTGAATATGCTGTAGAGGTTTGCGATGCAGTGTGTGACGTGTGGCAGCCACAGCAAGGTCAAGAAGTTATTTTTAACTTGCCAGCGACGGTTGAGGCTTCTATGCCCAATGTCTTTGCTGATCAAGTAGAGTATTTCTGCCGTAATCTAGCGCAGCGTGAGCATGTGATTGTGAGCTTGCATACTCATAATGACCGTGGCTGTGCGGTAGCAGCAGCTGAGTTGGGTGTGCTTGCAGGTGCAGATCGTATCGAAGGTACATTGCTTGGTAATGGTGAGCGTACAGGTAACATGGACATCATAGTTATGGCCATGAACTTGTTTAGCCAAGGTATCGATCCTGAGCTCGATTTTAGCAATATGAGTGAAATCGTACAGGTTGTGAGCGAATGTAATAACTTACCATTGCACCCACGTCATCCTTATGTAGGCGAGTTGGTCTTCACGGCATTTAGTGGCTCACATCAAGATGCGATCAAAAAATCTCTCGATTACAATGAAAGCAATCAGAGCGAAACGGACAACGTCTGGGACGTGGCATACTTGCCCATTGATCCTGCGCATATTGGTCGTAGCTACCAAGATGTGGTACGTATCAATAGCCAGTCAGGTAAAGGCGGCGTCGCATATATCTTGCAGCGTAACTATGGCTTTAACTTACCGCGCTGGATGCAGATTGACTTTAGCCGTGTGGTACAAAAACAAGCTGAAGCGGCTGCTCGCGAGTTGCAAAATGACGAAATCCTACAGACCTTTGAAGACACGTATTTGCAGCAAGGCAAGTTTGAGTTACTAGATTATAGTGTCAGTAATAAAGGCGGCGAGGCTTATTTTAGCGGTCAAGTACAGATGAACAGTGATACGATTAATATCGATGGTACTGGTAATGGGCCGTTGTCATCGTTTATCGATGGATTGGCTCAGCATACGGGCAAATCACTACATATCATCAACTATGCAGAGCATGCGATTAACCCGCATCACAACAGCGGTAATGGTATCGATGATGATACCAATAGTGATAACAAAACCAATGCGAATGCGGCAGCCTACATTCAACTAAATGTCGATGGTGAGGTCTATTCTGGCATCGGTACTTGTAGTAGCACAGTATCAGCCATGCTAAAAGGGGCGTTATCAGCCTTTGCTCAAGCACTAAATACAGAAGCTGCTTAGTGGTTGGTTAAGTAGCAAATAATATTACGCAAAGTTCTGTATGCTAATAACGTCATCGCTTCTTGTCTCTAGCAAGTAAAGCGATGGCGTTTTTTTGCGGTAAAAGCCTATGACATTCTGATTATGGATTTATGAGCAATAGCATAATGTTACTTGTGTTTTGGGTGTCTAAGACTTACGCTAATGTATATATTAAAATATTATAAATAAAAGGTTAATCATGGAACCTCTCTCATTTGCTTCCTTTTCTCTCGCATCTATCCTAGCATCGTTGCCAGTAAATGGCGGGGTCACCACCCAGCCAACCATTACGACTCATATCAGTCCAGCCATTGTCGGACAATGGGAAATTGATTTAGATAGCAACATTACAATGACCAAAGAAGCGAAAGCTCGGCAAGCGGCATTAAGTGATGTGCAAACATCAAAGCTCATAGAGTCGAGTAATGAAGAGCCAGCGATAGAAGCAGGTACAGATGGTGGCATACTCACACAACGCGAGGCACGCGTCTTAAATATTCAGCCGACTACGAGCAAAAATCTGATTGCTTCAGTCAATAAGTCTACTCAGTGTCGCGAGTTGTATAATTTTGGCGCTGATAACGAGATGCGAGCTTCTAGTGGTAAAGAGTGGACCTATGGCCGTTACCTAGTCACGCATCGTGAAGAGGGGCTGCCTATTATCGCCATAAAGACCGTTTATGACAATAATGAAATTGATTGCTCAGGCAACCAGGTTGACCAAACTGATGAAGCATTGATTGCATTCTTGTACCATGATGGCAATCAAATGCAGTGGTGTGCTGACCCTGATGGCAACGAGTGCTTTATGAACTTTAATAGAGTTTTGCCATAACTGCTGAGATTGTGTTCATTTAGATATCGATCGAGTGACCTGAGAACACAATCCAAAGATCATAAAAAAACCGCTATCGATATAGCGGTTTTTTTATGGCGTTAATTATATGCTGAGCATCTTTATACTATAACGCTTTTTTGTCTTTGTTAGCGACCAACAGCTCTCTTTCGAGATAATGAATATTTTGGGCTTCACGAGTAAAGTCATCATCTGCCAAAATCACATCGCGATGCAATGGTATATTGGTTTTGATGCCTTCGATGATTAATTCATCAAGTGCGTGTACAGTCTTGGCAATGGCTTGCTGACGTGTCTGACCATGACAGATAAGCTTGCCAATCAATGAGTCATAATAGGTCGGTATCTCGTATCCAGGGTACAAATGCGAATCAAATCGAACGCCTGAGCCACTTGGCGCAAACAACTGATTGACCGTACCAGGGCAAGGCATAAAGGTCACTGGATCTTCAGCATTGATACGGCATTCAATCGCATGGCCTTGGATCTCAATCTCACTTTGACGATAAGACAGACCATAACCGGCTGCGATTTTGAGCTGTTCGACGACGACATCGATACCAGTGATCATCTCAGTCACTGGATGCTCAACCTGTACTCGAGTATTCATCTCAATAAAGAAAAACTCGTTATTCTCAAACAAGAATTCAAACGTACCAGCACCTCGGTATTTAACAAGCTCACAGGCTTTTACGCAAGCTCTTAAGATGGGCTCACGTATATCATCTGGGATGTCAGGGGCAGGAGCTTCTTCTAGTACTTTTTGATGGCGACGCTGCAATGAGCAGTCACGATCATACAGATGGATAGCGTTACCGTTACCATCACCCAATACTTGTACTTCTACGTGGCGCGGGTTTTGTAAATAGCGTTCCATATAGACGGTATCGTCACCAAACCACAGCTCAGCTTCTTGCTTGGCTGCTTGAACTTGACCGACAATTTCTTCAAAGCGCTCAACGACACGCATACCGCGTCCGCCGCCGCCAGAAGCTGCTTTAATTATTAGCGGAAAACCAATATTACGGGCTTGTTCTTCGGCATTATGTAGGGTGACAGCACCAACAGAACCAGGTACCGTTGGTACGCCTGCTTTTTTCATGGCATTGATAGCAGAGACTTTGTTGCCCATCAAGCGAATATGATCAGCGTTAGGACCCACAAAGGTCAAGCCGGCTTCTTCTACGCGTTCTGCAAATTCTGCATTTTCAGACAAAAAACCATAACCCGGATGGATAGCATCCGCGCCAGTTATTTCAGCGGCTGTTAGGATAGTATTGATATCCAAATAGCTTTGGTTCGCATTGGGTTTGCCAATACAAATTGCCTCATCAACAAAGCGTAGGTGCATCAAGTTGGCATCAGCAGTAGAGTAGACCCCTACGGTTTCGATACCTAAGGCTTTGCAGGCTCGAACGATACGCAGGGCAATCTCACCTCTATTGGCAATGAGCAATTTTTTTATCATGGGTTCATCCTTGTCGAAACATCAGTCATTGACTGACTCTTGAAATATAGTGTTGTATTGGTTAAGCCCAGTACGATACAGCTATCAAAAATCAGTCGTAATGAAGTAAAGTATGGCAAATATCGTTACGCTTTATAGCGTATGACAGGTTGGCCGAACTGTACGACTTCAGAGTTGTCTACCAAGATTTCGTCAACAATACCACTTTGAGTCGCTTCAAGAGGATTCATGATTTTCATGGCTTCGATAATACCTAAGGTATCACCCGCTTGAACTTTTTGTCCGACCTTTACAAACGGTGGATCATTAGGGCTTGACGCTGAATAGAAGACACCAACCATTGGTGAGGACTCAACGTTACCCGCTTTTGCTGCAGGTTTTGCTTCAGCAGCGATAGGAGCCGCACCAGCAGTAGGGGCTGCCATCATAGTAGGTGCAGGCGTATCATAGTGACGAGTCAAACTAATATGTTCGTCGTCAGAACTGATCTCTAAATTCACCAGTTCACTTTCTTCCATAAGGGCGATGAGGGTGCGTATTTTTTCAATATCCATAGTTTTTATCTGACCTTATACTAAATTCAAGAAATAGTGTAACTAAATATTGTCTAATTAATTGCTAATGATACCTAGATTCAAGGCAATGAGCAATCAATGTACAGTTGTTAACTGAGGATTTTTACATATTTTGACGTAAGCCATCTCTTTTAGTAAGAAATTCACTGTTATCAACCATCGTCTTTGTGAATATTATCCAATAGAGCAAGGTTACATCTACACGTGTACAGTCAAATCAATGTTAAGCGATGATTGAGTAGTGATGAGCAATAACAGTATAAAACAGGCTTAACCCGTTTAGCCCCACAATGCTGTTAAGCGTTTTTGCTGATACAGCAGGCGCAATGTCAACAAAATCGATGATAAAAACAGACCTGTGATCAACGCCATCCAGAACCCTTGTGCGCCGATATCAGTGAAACGTACCAAGTAAACACCCAATGGCAATGCTACTAGCCAATAACAAAAGAGCGTGACCCACATCGGGATGGTGGTGTCTTGCATACCGCGCAATATACCAGCGACATTGACCTGCCAGCCATCAAACAACTGATAAGCTAGGGCAAATATCAGCAGATGCATAGACTGAGCTCTAACTTCTGGATTGTCAGTAAAGGCAGCTGCGAGCTCTGGTCTAAACAGCCAAATGCCAAGCATGCATACGATGGCGATAACCACCGTCCAAACAAGTCCAGTGGCTTGTACTTGACGCAACGCCATGAGGTTTTTTTGGCCAAAGCGATTTGAGACCATGATGGTGAGTGCCATAGCAACAGATATCGGTATCATAAACAGCTGTGAGGTGACCGCTAGCGCCACTTGATGCGAGGCGGTTGCGAGCTCACCCAATGGGCTAATCACCAGTGCACCCAAACTGAATAGACTGGCTTCAAAGAAGATAGAGATACCAATAGGAATGCCAAGTTTTAGCAGTTTTTTGATTTGCGCGCGATTGGGACTGGTAAAGCCATAAAAGAAGCGCGTGCTAGCAAACTCACGACGTTTCGTGAAGCTGGTATAAGCCGCCAGTAATAAGACATTTATCCATAAGACCAGTGCGGTTGCCACGCCACAGCCTGCACCGCCCATCTCAGGCATACCAAACAAACCATGAATAAAGATATAGTTCAGAGGGATGTCTGCCAGCAAGCCAATAATACTAATGACGGTCACAGGCTCAGGACGACCTAGTGCTTCACAATAACTGCGCAGTACGGCATAAATAGCCAAGGCTGGAAAACCGAATGAAACACCATGCAAGTACTGTGTGGCGATAGGTTGAATATTCTCAGGAACACCCATAACCCCTAGCACATTGGGTGCCAAGTTTACGATGATAAAACCAATAACCCCAATGACGCTTGCGGTCCACAAGGACTGCTGTGTGATATGTGGCACCTGATTGTGCTGGTCTTGACCGATGGCCTCACCAATAAGCGGGGTGGTGGCGATTAATATACCTGTGGCCAATAAAAAAAGTGGCAGCCAAATGCCAGAGCCAACAGCCACCGCTGCCAAATCAAGTGCAGAAACTTGACCGGCCATAATAGCATCGACCACGCCGAGTGCGGCTTGGCAAAACTGAGTAATCAAGATAGGTAGTGCAAGTATGCCTAGGCGTAGGCTGTAGCTTTTGAAGTCTTTAAAAGATAATGGAAAAACCATGGTGAGCAACTTTTTATTCTTTACAGTAATTGTTATTAAGATAGTGATTATTAGTAAGTAAACACTGTCATCAGTAAATCAAAACTGAGGCAGCATGAGAAGGTTAGGGCATGTCCTCAATTCAAACGATAGTCCTATAACTGGGCTAAAAATGGCTTAAATTTTGCCAAACATCGTCAAATAGTTAGTCAATATCTCAATATTATCTACACTATTTTTCTCGTTTGACGGCAATTTATCTCATTTTTATCTCCACTTTTGAAATGAGGACACACCCTAGTGCCGACGATGATACGCTTATAAATAATATGAGCAAGCCTATATCGGAAAAGCGCTAAAATAAAAGCGCAGACGCTAATATAGGCACTAAAACAGGCACTAAAATAAAAATAACCCGTCAATCCAAAAACTAGATTGACAGGTTATATATAGACTAGATGGTAAAGAAGCAAAGATACAATGTCAACGTTCAAGAGACCTTATACACCCTGCAAGCGCACTCTACTTGAAAATAGAGTAGCGCTTGTTTACCTACAACGATTCAGGCAAATCTTGTACCACGGCTTGATAACCGATTAAGGTATTATTCTCATCAAATGCTTGTACGACGATTGCATAATTGGTGGCGTTGTCTGGAATGATTGGTGCAAACTGTGTTTCAAGATTACTCAGTACTAGGTTCTGTACATAACCGTTCGCACCAGACTCGGCTTTATTGACATCGATTTGGCTGACCAATATATGCTTGGTATTGGCAGGGTTTTGCCATGTGATGGTTTTTTGACTGCCATTACCGATGACATCGACATCCATATTACCCACGCTATAATCAAGTGGATATGTTCTAAAGTTAGAGCGATCACTGATGGTATACGTCACGTTGCAATTGTCTTCGCCACTTGACAGTTTCTTGCCACCTAAACCATCTTGATATTCAAAGCTGCCTTTCCAAGGCGATCCCGCTTCCTTTTCCTCAAAACTACCCGCAAACGTGGTCAATATATTTGGGGTCTCTAACCCTAAATTACTTACGTATTTAATATCTAAGAACTCTAGAGTATCGAGGCTACCGGTTACTTTGCCAGCGATATAATTATCTACTTTAATGGCTGAATTTATACCCAATACATTGTTTTCTTGACAGGCCTGCTGCTGATAACTAAAGCTACCATCGACACTGCCTGCGCCATCTTTACTGATGTCGAAGTAGACAGCGCCAATATCGATGTCATTACTGTCGCCATCATCAATCTCAACGAAATGACCGACATAAAGACCACCTCGGCCACCTTCTGGTGTTAATTTATCCAAGAATTTATCCAGTGACTCCTCTGGTAAAAATACGGATTCCAAAATCTCTGCCATAGATTTTTCATCATCGCTGAGCTTATCTTCGACTTCTTTATATTTTTCTTTAACTTTATCTTCCACGCGATTGTATTCATCTTTTACCTGATCTTCTATACGGTCGTACTCTTCCTTTACCTTGTCACCGTCGCTACCGCAAGCGCTGAGGGTGACACTGAGAATGCTGATCGATAATACAGATAATAATAGCTTGGGTGCGCTCATACATGAATCCTGATGATGGTTATAAAGAATTAATAAAAATAGAGGGTGATGGTTACCTATAGAGCAACACATCTCTGGGCATAAATATAGTAAGTGTTAAGCAGTGAAGGTCTCAATAAACAGCCCTTGATAGCATTGATATTATTCAATCATTATGGTAAAAACTGGTTTTGATCGCCCAATAGATCAAGGGTGTCTGCCATATCCATAATCGTCCGCCAGTGTTTGGGTGCTAAAGGGATCACGGTCAATTGCTGACAGCCTTTTCTGAGCAGTAGTGAGTCCTCAAGCGCAGGCAAAAACTTTAGCTCTGACAATGGCAAAACGTCAGTGAATGCTTGCTCAAAAGTAAGGTCAACCATATACCAACGCGGCGTGTCTTCAGTCGCGATAGGGTCATAGTGACGATGCTCAGGGTGAAACTGGGTCGGGTCAGGGTAGCCTGCTTTACTGACGCTCATAATACCAGCGACGCCAGAGGGTTTGGCACTAGAGTGATAAAAGAACACTTTATCACCCACTTTCATGTCGTCACGCATAAAATTACGAGCACGGTAGTTACGGACACCATCCCAGCTGTCTGTGCCTAATCGTTGTAAGTCATCTATACCAAAAAATTTGGGGTTGGATTTCATTAACCAATACGCCATATGTTTTATCCTTTACTTAATTTTTAATATTGCCATGGTCGGCTTTTTATTAACCAACTCGCAAGTGTTCTTCTCATAAAGTTTCTATATACTGCCTATCATTTGCTACGGTTAATAGAAGCTTTATACGTCATTTTGTTAATAGTTTTATGCTATATCAGCTTTTCTTTCAGCCATCTAGCCGTTATCCTAGCGATATTTTTAATGACAATCGTCATTGAATATTACACCATGCTCATCACATAATAAGTTGATTTATGCCCCAAATGAAGGCTGACAGTATGCCAAGCGACCGTGCCACATTGAATCTCACTGAAAAGACCGTAAATGATGGTGTTATCAACGTGATGAATATTCCGTTATCACTCTATATACACATTCCGTGGTGTGTCAAAAAGTGCCCTTATTGTGATTTTAATTCGCATGAGTTGCCAGTAGACAGTCAGACCTCCATGTACGATGAGTATGTGGATACGTTGCTATTAGATGCAAGTCTGCAGCAGTCATTGGCACAGGGGCGCACTATCGAATCGATATTTATCGGCGGTGGCACACCTTCACTATTGCCAATCGCACAGTATCAACGACTATTTACGGCTCTGCGCAATATCTTTAGGTTTGCAGATGATATCGAAGTCACGATGGAGGCCAATCCTGGAACGCTTGAGCATGCACCATTTGCGCAGTATCTAGAGGTTGGTATCAATCGATTGTCTATCGGGGTACAGAGCTTCGCCGCTGATAAGCTCACAGTACTAGGCCGTATCCATGACCCTGCTCAAGCATTGTCAGCAATTCAAGCGGCTAGTGCTGCGGGCTTTACACGGATTAATGTCGATCTGATGCATGGTTTACCGCAGCAAACCATGCATGAGGCGCTCGATGACATTCAGATGGCACATGATGCTGGCGCAACGCATATCTCTTGGTATCAGCTCACTATTGAACCCAATACGGTGTTTTATCGCAGTCAGCCTGTTTTACCAGATGAAGATAATTTGGCTGATATTGAGCAAGCAGGACAAGCACTATTAGAGCAACTTGGCTATAGCAACTATGAAGTATCCGCATGGTCGGGGGCGTCAGACAAGCCTTGTCGTCATAACGTCAACTATTGGCAATTTGGTGATTACCTTGCGATAGGAGCTGGGGCACATGGCAAAGTCACTGTTGATCGTAATGCAGGTAATCCTAGCGCATTAGAGCCAACAGAAAAAGCGTCACAGAATGATTTCCTAGCTGAAACTGGCATTTATCGTTTTAGTAAATCACGATTGCCAAAAGACTATGTGGGAGAGCCTGATACGGCAAATCCAATCGATATATCACCAGGTATAAGTCAAAACGTCCCAAAAATGGTGGGCTGGCAAGCGATTGATAGTGATGAGCTGGTGAGCGAGTTCATGCTAAACGTATTACGCTTGCATGGCGGCGTTGCTTGGTCATTGTTTGAAGATAGAACGGGTCTGAAATACGATTATATCGCTGGACAGGTCGTTAAGCTAATAGAGCAAGGGTTATTGGTAGATAGTGATAAACGGCTGCAACCGACAGTCTTAGGTCAGCGTTATCTCAATCAGATATTACGTGCGTTTTTATAAAACCTTGCAACAGCACGTTTTTTGCTGTGACTTAGAACAAATAACCGAATACAAAAAAAGGCTTACCAATTTGGTAAGCCCTTTAATCAATCTAAAAATACAAACTTAGATTTTGTTTTGTACTTCTTGAGCGCTACCAGAAACAGCATCGCCAGCGCTTGACACGTCTTGGCCAAAACCTTTAAAAGTGTTGCAACCAGTTAGAACAAACATAGCAGTCAAAGATGCGATGATTAATTTTTTCATAATAGTATCCTCAAAGATAAATGGGTGGTTATAAATAACAACAGTGATACCAAGCAATATACTAAAGCCTCACTGAAGAGGTGCAGGATAAGACAATCAGGTGTAAATACCATCTTGTTACCCGTCACAGACATCATAGTGAAAGTTAAAAACCCTGCACAGTATCAAAATGTAATTATTGGCAGTAAACTGTAACTTTTAATTACCTATCGCTCATAAATTTCAATAATAGAGCGTTGAACGTTTCTGGAGTAAATAAATATGACCATTCATATCGTGCTGGTCGCCCCAAAAATGCCAAGTAATACTGGCAATATTATTCGCTTATGTGCCAATAGTGGGGCACAGCTGCATTTAGTCAGACCATTAGGGTTTGAGCTCGATGACAAAAAACTCCGCCGTGCAGGCCTTGATTATCATGAGTATGCCAATTTGCAAGTACATGATGATTGGGTAGCAGCTCGCAAAGCGCTACAAGCAGCTGACTGTCATGTAGTCACTGCTTTGACCACCAAGCTAAGCAAGCCGTTCTATGACTACTATTTTGGTAGGCCGTCAGCCACTGAAAACACTGATAAAAGCACTGACGCTATTGATAGCGAGACAGCATCCCATCAATCGCCTCATATCGCGCTAGTATTTGGCTCTGAAACAGCAGGTCTGGCTGATGATATACGTGAAGATATCGGTGCTGACAACTGGCTTAGGTTACCAATGCTAGCAGACTCACGCAGTTTGAATTTGTCCAATAGTGTGGCGATATGTCTGTATGAGATATGGCGACAGCAAGGATTTTTAGGTGATGAAGGACGCAGCATTGGTTATGACACCTTGACGGTATATGACCCAAAATAAAATGACTGCTATCTAGAAGTAATCAGTATTAAGTCCTTTTAGGATGAACCTATAGACAGTTGGGCGGCTTGGGCAATCCAGCCAAACGATTTACATGGCGCGCGACCAATCCTGTATTAAACAGCTGCTGTAGTTTCTGATTACTAATGTCTTGCTCCGGTAAGGTCTTTTGCAGCCATTTAATCAATGGGCGCGTCGCAGGCGCGTGATTGAATTTCTCAAAAAATGCTCGTACTTGCTGCAAAATCTGTAAATGCTCGTCAGTTAAAGTGACATCTAGGGTGTCTGCCAGTCGCTGCGCAACATCAGGTGTCCATATCTCATGGTCACACAAATGGCCGTCTTGATCTAAGGCGATGTCAGTTGCTGCTATCGTAGTAGGCATGGTCATAAGGCAATCATCACCACTTTGTCAAATTGGCTGTCTTGAGTGAGAGTCACCCACTCTGCATCTGTCAATATACGAGTCAGCTTGGTCTCCAAACTGAGCTTGTCAGTGGCGCTTGTCGTAAGCTGTGCGACATCGTCACCCAACGCATATATACCCGCAATGTATTCGATATCATGCTCATTTAGATACGCATTGAGCCAGTCGATGAAAGCAGCTGTGGTACCGAGCAACATAATACTATCGCCTTTGCGCCAAGTGCGAGTCATCTCCTCAGTACTGCGTCTAAGGGTATCCATCGTGCTATGTAATTGATATAAAGTGGCCATAAGGGTATCCAATTGCGTGCTTTATTATTTTATATGTGAGCTGATATGGGGTTTTTTGCCAATAGTCTGGTGGCAGCGCTACCTAAAAAGTCAGAATCTGCTCAAAGTCTTGAGAGTTAATAATCTCTGGAACTAGGGTCAGCTGTGAGGCCAAATCGGCTGGCAACATGCCAATCACCCAACCACTAAAGACATCATTGGGTAACCAAGCCGCTGGCAAGTCATAAAGCTCAAGTGACTGAAGCATACCGTGCAAACGCGACTCAGACTGCATCAGTAGCCCAAAGACAGGAGCATCCAAATACAGCTGCACCTCATGGCCAAAAGTTGCTAGCGTTAGTGCCAGCGCACAGCCTTCATAGCTGGCCGATTCAGTGGGCGTATTCAGCTGAATTAATAATCTCATAATGTATTCCTAAACGTATTGACCACTGATAAGCGCCATAACAAAGAAGCGATAAGTACTTTAATATGATTAAAACTGTATTAAATGACTGTCATCTTGCATCATCATTGCAAGCTCACTGAGTCCTACCAATGTAAATCCTGTCGCAAGATTGTTCCCTTCAAGCTGATGGCGCGCGCTGTTATCGTCATCACTAATGCCGCGGCTAAGTGCAGTACTGACGCACACGGGCAGCGCTAACTGATACTGTTCAGCCAATGTCTGCCATTTTTTGGTCACATCGCTCTGATCTGCTGGTTGCCAACGCAGACAGTTAGCAGTATTTGCCGCATCACCATAAAAGAACACATTTAATTTTTTATTGTCTGTGCCCTCCTTGTTTGTGTCTTCTCTATTTGAGAGGCTCTGGAGGTAAGCGCGTGCATAACGTAACGCTAAGTGAGCCAATGGATGGCTGGGATCAGCAGTAATCAATAATAATGGGGTAGTGGTCGTCATAGGGCGCGGTATCACCTATTATAGATAAGAGTGTAGAGAGCGTAATCAAGTTGCTGCTAATATGAATATGAATATCAAGCTACTAACTAGCAGTCATAAAAAAAGCCAATGCTATCATTACTGATACTATCACAAGGCGTATTTTGGATGCCTGTGACAATGAGTTTGGTAGATGATACAAAATATAGCCGTTCATACTATTATTTTACAACAATATCGTGGTATAAAATTGTGCTTATAATACGTTCAATACACATAAAAACAATGACGCAGGATAAGCTTTTTTGTAGATTATGTTTATCATTTTTATCAACCGTTTCTACCAAAAGTGTTTATGCTACCATAAAGCGGCTCAAACCAAACAGCGGCATATTCATCAAAATGGTCATCAAACACGATTTTTGAGTATTAATGGCGCTGTGACTGCCTCGTAAGAAAAAATAATAAACTTATGAGCTGGGTTCACGTAGTCTTACCATTCTATGCAAGGAATTTTTTTCACTATGTCATCTGTTACGCCCTCACGTATGAACAACGGTATAGATTATCAGCCTACAATAGAGCAGCTACAAGTCCTGCAAACGGCGAGTGAGTTTGCTTATCAGATTTGGGAGAGTCGGACGGTCTCATGCCAAACGTTTTTGCGTAGCTATCCTCTAAACAGTACGCTAACACGCCAGCAAATCGATGATTTGATCCAAGATTATACGCTAGATGAGGATTACCAACTCGCTGATGAAGTCAAAGTCATGAGCGGCTTACGTAATTTGCGTACGCTACTGATGATGCGCTGGATTTGGCAAGATGCACTACAGATGATCAGCCTTGAGCAGTTGACGGATGAGTTGTCTGAGTTTGCAGGCGGTTGTATCTCCTTTGCAAAAGAATATACCTATAAAAATCTGACGGCTCAATATGGTGAACCGACTTTTATCAATGCCCAAGGCAACGTGCAAATTGATGACATGGCCATTATGGCCATGGGCAAGCTTGGTGCTCATGAGCTAAATCTATCGAGTGATATTGACCTAATTTTTGTGCATCAGGCACGCGGCGAAACCAATGGCAGTAAAGAAAAAGGCACGCGCAGTATAGACAATAAGCGTTTTATGACTCGATTGGGTCAAGGTATTATCAAACTGCTTGATAATAAAACAGCAGATGGGTTTGTCTTTCGGGTAGATATGCGCCTGCGACCCTGGGGTGATGGTAGCGACTTGGCCATTCACCTCTCAGCGTTGCAGAAGTATTTTGCTTTACATGGGAGAGCTTGGGAGCGCTTTGCTTGGCTAAAAGCGCGTGTGGTAGGTCAAATAGATCAGCCATTTTATGATGAGATACAAGCATTGATTAAGCCCTTTGTCTTTCGCTATTATGTGGACTACAGTGCTTTTTCGGCATTGAGGGAGATGAAGTCGCTCATTCAAAACCAAGTTGCACAGCGTGAAGACTTGGATAATATTAAGCTGGGCGCGGGCGGCATCAGAGATATTGAATTCATTGTGCAGGCCTTTCAGTTGATCTATGGCGGCAGGCATCCGCAGCTACAAATAAAACCTTGCTTACAAGCCATGCAAGTATTACGTGAGATTGGTTATCTAGAGCAATCAACCTATGAGGGGTTACAAGCAGCGTATCGGTTCTTGCGCCGCTTGGAACACGGTATTCAAGCGATCAATGATCAACAGACTCAGCGACTACCACATGATACTCAGTGGCAGCATAATCTAGCGATAACGCTAGGGTTTACTGACTGGACTGCTTTACTCAGCCAGCTCAACCACCATCGAAATAATGTCAATGATCCGTTTGAGCGTATGGTGACTGAGCGTCAAGTACCAGATAATGAAGACACGGATCTGGAGCCAGAAGACTTAAATGAGCAGATCGCCCGTTTGAATGAAGTGCTCACCGCAGACAACCGTGAGCTATTACAGAATTTTTGGCAATCAAAAATGGTGGCCAATTTAAGTGAGGAAGCTCGCGAGCGTTTGGATGATGCCTATCCTGTCATCGTACATGCGCTACTTGCCCATCAAGAACAGCAAAAACTGGCCAATACTGCCTTGCCACGACTGATTTCATTGCTTGAGGCCATTTGTCGTCGTTCTATCTACCTGGTCATGATTGCAGAAAACCCCAATGCCACCATTGAGCTGATTCCGATGCTGTCTGCTAGTCCATGGATTGCAAAAGAGCTGGCACAGTATCCTGTACTGTTAGATACTTTTTTGCAGCAGCGCTATCGCCACTTGCCAGACAAGCGTGAGCTACGTGATATTCTGCGTCAACAGTTACTGCGCGTCGAGCCTGATGATGAAGAAGAGCTGCTAAGCGTCCTACGCCTATTTAAGAAAAACCAAGTATTAGCCGTCGCTGCCAGTGATGTGCTGGCTGAGCGTCCGATCATGAAAGTATCAGACTCGCTCACGTATATTGCTGAAGTGGTACTGGAGGCTGCGCTGGAGCGTGCTTTTGCGGAGATTGTGAACCGCTATGGTTATCCGATTGGCCAAGATGGTGATCCGGTCACTGAAGCAGATTGCGGTTTTGCCATTATCGGTTATGGCAAGCTTGGTGGGCTTGAGCTGTCCTACTCATCTGACCTAGACTTGGTATTTTTGCATAAAATAAAAGAGCAAGGCATGACCACGGGTGAAAAATCGGTGAGTGGGATGAAGTTTGCTGCGCGTCTGGTACAAAAGCTGATGAACTATCTGAACACGCAAACGCGAGATGGCAGAGCATATGAGATTGACATGCGCCTGCGGCCGTCAGGTAATGCTGGCATGATGGTGGTGTCATATAATGCCTTTGAAACCTATCAGATGGATAAAGCATGGTCATGGGAGCATCAAGCTCTGGTGCGTGCTCGAGCGATTTGCGGCGACAGGCGAGTGACGGCACGCTTTTGTGATATTCGCCGAGAGGTATTGGCACTGCCGCGCACGTTAGATCAGGTGCGTAGTGAAGTCACTAGCATGCGTATAAAAATGCAAAAGCATTTGGGCACCAATCAATGGCAGCAACAAGCCGGTAAATTTCATCTCAAGCAAGATGCAGGCGGTATTGTCGATATTGAGTTCCTAGCGCAATTTGCGGTATTGGCTTATTCGCATGAATACCCAAGCTTGACTAAGTGGAGTGACAACGTGCGTATTTTTGAGGAAGTTGCGTCACTTGGTATTTGGGAGGCGCAAGTCTGTCAAGATTTGACAGATGCCTATCTAAGGATACGTGCAGCCACTCACCAGCTTGCCTTGTCAGAGCAGTCACTACTCGTTGACGAGTCTCTGTGGCAAGAAACCCGCGCATTGGTACAATCGCAGTGGCAGCATCTCATGGGCGTAGCACCTACCGAAAAATAATATCCAAAATTTTTTACTGGAGTCTTGCCGACCGTCAAAGAGACGCTTACACTGTAATGCTTTATCATAATTAATAAGCCTATGATAACAAACCAAAAGAGTTCATTTGCCAATACGGCCAGTGATATAATCGATCGCACATCGTCATTACACTGTCAGTCGCGGGTCATAATAACGCTGTATTTTAGGCAATAAAAAGTGGCGCTGCGGTATTATCATACGATGTTGATCAATACTCTTAAATACAACCTACCTAAAAAAAGTTAGACGTCAGTGCTAACATAAGGACTATAAAATGAACATGGCAACACAAGATGGTAAGCTTTGGATGAATGGCACGATGATTGAACAGCCAGATGCTAAGGTACATGTGCTCACACATAGCTTGCATTATGGTATGGCGGTTTTTGAAGGCGTGCGCGCGTATCAGACGGCTGACAATCGTACCGCTATTTTTCGCCTAAAAGAACACACCGAGCGTCTGCTTGGCTCAGCGAAAATCTTTCAAATGGATGTGCCTTTTGATGCAGCCACTTTAGAGCAAGCACATAAGGATGTGGTCAAGCAAAACAACTTGGCAGAAGCCTATATTCGCCCGCTTATCTGGGTCGGTGCAGAAAAGCTTGGTTTGTCATCACGTGACAACAGCATCAACGCGATGGTTGCGGCATGGCACTGGGGCGCTTATCTGGGTGAAGAGGGTATCAAAAACGGTATCCGTGTAAAAACCTCTTCATTTACCCATCACATGACCAATGTGACCATGTGTAAGGCTAAGGCGTCTAGTAACTATCCTGTGTCTATCATGGCCAACCAAGAAGTGACTCGCAACGGCTATGACGAAGCTATCTTGATGGATCCGCAAGGTTATGTCTGCCAAGGCGCAGGCGAAAACCTGTTCTTAGTAAAAGATGGTGTACTACATACGCCAGACTTAGCAGGCGGGGCACTTGACGGTATTACGCGTCGCACTATCATTCAGTTCGCTGATGATCTAGGTATTAAAGTCGTTGAGCGTCGTATCACTCGTGATGAGTTTTACTTAGCAGATGAAATCTTTATGACGGGTACGGCTGCTGAAGTCACACCTATCCGTGAATACGATGATCGCACGGTCGGTAATGGCGGCCGCGGACCTTTGACTGAGAAACTCCAAACCTTATACTTCGATGTGGTACATGGCCGCAATGAGCAGTATATGGATTGGTTAAGCTTTATTGACTGATAAAGCGGTTACTTTGAAGACCAAAAAGGCTGAACATAATTGTTCAGTCTTTTTTTTATGCTAATATAGCCATCATATTTATTCATAATATTAAAGTGAGCAGTCAATGCCAATAGATTCTAGTACAGCAGATACTCAAAATATCAAACAAATCATCTGTATTAAATGGGGCACAAAATATGGTGCCGATTATGCCAATAAACTATATGGCATGGTATCTCGCAACATTACACCACCATTTAGATTTGTCTGCTTCACTGATGATACAACAGATGTCCGTCCAGAAATTGAATGCCAAGCGCTACCACCATTAGATGTCACTATGCCAACCAATACACTCGGTAAGTGGCCAAAGTCTCGCTTGTGGGGTGAAAAGCTAGGTGATTTGACAGGGACAGTACTGTTCGTAGATTTGGATGTGATTATCGTAGATAGTCTCGATCCTTTCTTTGAATACGGCAAGCCAGACGATGTTATTTTGTCTTATAACCCTAGTAATCCGCTAGAGCGCTTGGGACAGACATCTTGCTTTAGATTTCAGATAGGGGCGCTTGTCTCACTGCAAGAAAAGTTTAAAGCAGATCCGCAAGGTATCGCTGATGAGTATCGTTTTGAGCAGCGTTTTGTCACTCGTAATGCACCCGGTGGTGTGAAGCTATTTCCAAAGGCGTGGGTCGCACATTTTAGACGCAAATGTCGTCAACCGTTTCCGTTCAACTACTTTAAAGAACCAAAGATTCCTAAAGGCGCTCGTCTGGTTATCTTCCCTGGTGACTTGTATCCAACGCATGCGATCGAAGGTAGATATAACAAAAACGCTGCTAATAACGCCAAGGATCATTTGAAGCAACTGGCTGAACCCAAAAATATGAAGAGACCGCTGCGTCATCTTCGTCATTTTATCTTGCCAGTAGGATGGATTGAAAAGTACTGGAAGGAATAGGCTTAATTCTATATTTAAGTATTGCATAGTAGCAGTGAGTGTTGATGCTTTCTATGCTCATAAATATGAACGTAGAAAGCATGATTTAGTGAATGGATAAAATTATGAAAACAAACGATGCTATTAGAGTCTTTGTTGGCTGTGACCCAAATAACTGTGATCTAGAGCAGATGATGGTGTTAGATTATAGTATTCACAAACACACCAGTGTACCCGTTGAGATAGTATGGATGCAGCTATCGCGCGATCCTAGTAGCTATTGGTATTCTAATCCCGAGGCTGGCGAGGGCTGGAATACTACTAAATGGTCGACACCTTTCTCAGGATTCCGTTGGGCAATTCCAGAATACTGCAATTATTCTGGACGAGCCATTTATATGGATGCTGATGTCATTATTTTAGATGATCTAGCAAAGCTATGGCAGCATCCTATTGAAGGGCAGTCCATAGTGGCGGCCAAAACGAATGCTGATATGACTCGTCTATGTACCTGTATATGGGATTGCGATGCTGCAAAAAACGTTGTTTTTCCTATCGAGAAACTTAGAAAAGATCCCAAAAGTCATAAAGAAATGATGGCTTTATTCAAGAAAAACACGCAATTGATTGAGTCTTATCAAGACAGTTATAACTGTATAGATGGTGAAAACTTAGCAGTAGAAGAAATCAAAATTTTGCATTACTCAGATATGGGAACGCAATTCAGTCATAAGTACTCGTTACCTAGAGTGAATGAGGAAGGAATCGAGCATTGGTTTGACGGAGAAGTTCTGCCACATCCAAGACAAGATTTGGTCGACCTTTTCGATGACTATTATAATGAAGCACTTACTGCTGGATATCATCTAGAGAGCTATAGAATTGAGCCTTTTGGTGCTTTTCCAAAGAAATCCCAGCAAGGCTATATTGGTAATAAGGTGACTCGTCCAAAAGCCTCCAAATCTCTATTTGCAAAATTATTCAAGCGTTGATTCATTTAACATAATAATATTTCACACACTAAATGAATAGAAATTCATCCATAGGTTATCGTTTATGAAGCAGCATAAAAAAATAGCGTTGCTCGCTATTAATTGTCTACAAGGTGGAGGGGCAGAGCGAGTTGTTCTTACTTTAGGACAGGGATTTTATGAATTAGGATACGAAGTACATATTTTAAGGTTTAAGCCAAGGGTCGAATATGATCTTAATCCAAACCTTATTTATCATGTGCTCAAATTCAAACCCTATAAGATGATACCAGGAGCACAGCGTCGCGATAAGTTTTTTGCTTATGCGGTAGATCGTTATGTCAAAAAAAATATTGGACAGCCTGATATCATTTTGTCGAACCTTGATCGTTCAGATAGTATCTTTAGCTACAGTAGCCTGCCGAATATCATTTATGTGATTCATAATACTTTGTCACTACTTTATAAGTTTGCAAAAACAGATGTGGGTCATCAGAGAAAAGAAAACTTTACGAGAATTTATTCTAAAAATCCTTGTGCCTGTGTCAGCAATGGCGTAGAAAGGGATTTTGTAGAAAACTTTGGTCATGTTACTTCAACAACGGCAATACATAATCCAATTGATAGAGACGGTATTCAAAAATTAGCTGATGCTTTTATTCCAGAATATCAAAATTATATTATTCACGTTGGCAGTTTTAAAGAAGCAAAACGTCACGATGTGCTTTTGAGAGCTTATGCAAAGACAGATCAGTCTTTACCATTGCTTCTTTTGGGCAAAGGCAAGCTTCAAAGTAAGATAGAGGAGTTGGTCGTAGAGCTCAAGCTAGAAGATAAGGTGGTTTTTTTAGGCTTCCATGAGAACCCTTTTCCTTATATAAAGCATGCGCAATTTAAAGTACTAACTTCTGACTGGGAAGGTTTTGCTTTGGTGATTGCAGAGTCTTTAGTTTTAGGAACACCAGTTATCAGTACTGACTGCCAGTCTGGGCCAAGTGAGTTATTGCCTCAGAAAAACCTAATGCCTATGAGAGACATAGATGCTATTGCAGCTAAATTAAGCTTAGCAATGAAGAATCCAGAGCAATTTCAGTCTGAATTTAGTGAAACGCTCCTCCCTGTCACAATAGCAAAGAAATATATTGAATTCGCATCGAATTTTGAGAATACAGATAAGGGATCTTAATCTAACCACCATTTGGACCAATCATCTCTATGCAATTGCCGTAGCGTGGCAAAAGCACTCTGATTATTCTGTAGTTTTTCGAATACAGCGAGCAGTATAGTAGTAGCTAATTTGTCGACTTTGTGGAATTTGTGATAGCGCTTGCGCATATTTCTCAGACTGTCATCGGTGCCGATACGAAAATAAGTGAGACCATCATATAAAGACAAGTCGCCGGCATACAGTATGTCGGTTTTTTCATCTAATAATGCTATGGGTTCGGCATCAGGAGGGGCTTGTAAAAAGTTTTTGGTCTCATAAGCTCGGACAGTATTCATTAGTGTAATGACATTCATCAAAATAGCGGCTCTATTGACGTTATCTGAGTGATCGATGAAAGTATCGCAGGCTGAAACTATCCAGCGTAGGGACAGGTTTTCTAATAAATAATGGTTCTCTGCCACCCACAGCCTTTCGAATTCTGCAAATATTTTGTCTATTTTGTATTTACGGCGCATCAATATAATGAGTGTATTGTGATAAAAGCAGAGTTCAGACTCACCCAAGGATTGATGCTTTAAGTTATTTAAATGACTTTCTAACGCTTTGCTCTTACGTTCGTCTGTCAGCGTCTCAACATCGCACATTGACTCTGTAATCATTGTTGCTTTCATGTCGTCAAAGCTTTTGCCATCATAGTTTTTGATAACCTTGCCCGCATTCAATCTTTTTTCACTTCGAAAGATTAATAGCAGTTTTCTTTGCCAGTTTGAAGGTGTAGTCATGTCACTAAAATCCTTTGAACAAATATGATACGATTAGAGCTTAAACGTCTATCTAAAAAATTGATACTAAAGTGGTTTATGAAATATTTTTATTCAAACTGAATAATATCGCTTATACCATTCGACAAATTTTGCGATTCCATCTTCTATATTGGTTTCAGGCTTAAATCCAATATCATCCACCAATTCGTCTATATCTGCATAAGTAATGGGCACATCGCCTGCCTGCATGGGTAGCAGGTTTTCATTGGCCTTTATACCACAAGCATCCTCGATGGCGGTGATGAAACGACGCAGCGTAATAGGTTGGTTATTACCGATATTATAAATTTTATAAGGGGCTGCTGCTGTCGTAATACCAGAGTGTTGGTTAGCCGGTACTTTTTTCATTACTCCTATGATGCCTTTAATAATATCATCAATGTAGGTAAAGTCACGCTGCATATCACCATTGTTAAACACATCAATCGGTTCACCAGCTAGGATTTTTTTGGTAAAAGAAAAATAAGCCATGTCTGGTCTGCCATAAGGACCGTAGACGGTAAAAAACCGCAGTCCTGTCGTAGGAATGTTATACAAGTGGCTATAACTGTGTGCCATGAGCTCGTTAGATTTTTTGGTAGCGGCGTATAGACTGATAGGAAAATCAACACAGTCGGCAGTTGTAAATGGCTGCTTGATATTCATGCCATAGACAGAGCTAGAGCTGGCATAGATCAGATGCTTGATATTATGGTGGCGACAGCCCTCAAGGATATTTACAAACCCGACCACATTTGAGTCAATGTATGCATTTGGGTTTTCGATAGAGTAGCGTACGCCTGCTTGCGCGCCTAGATTGATAACTGTATCGAACTGATAGGCGGAAAAAAGCTCAGCCATGGCTTTGCGATCAGCCAGATCTAGCTTAATGAACGTAAAATTTTCTAGTGTTGAGACGCTATTCAATATCTCTAAACGCTCTGCTTTTAGGCCTGTGTCATAATAATCGTTAAGATTATCAATGCCAACGATCAGCAATGCTTCATCAGATAGGTGCGTCTCTAACAATGCTTTGATTAAATGAAAGCCAATGAAGCCCGCTGCGCCAGTTACTAGTACTTTCATCAATCGCTCCCAAACAGATCTCTAGTAAATACCTTATCCGCCACATCTGCTATATCAGCAGACAAGCGATTTGCCACAATGACATCACTCATTGCTTTGAAGGCTTCTAAGTCTGTAATCACTCGTGAATTGAAAAAATTATCTTCTTTTAGTACGGGTTCATAAACCACGACTTCGATACCTTTGGCCTTAATACGCTTCATAATGCCTTGTATCGCGGACGCTCTAAAGTTGTCTGATCCACTCTTCATCACCAGTCGGTGTATACCGACGATTTTTGGCTGTCTTTCGATAATTTTATCAGCAATAAAATCTTTACGAGTTCTATTCGAGTCGACAATGGCCCTGATCAAGTTACTGGGTACTTCATCATAGTTTGCCAATAGCTGCTTGGTGTCTTTGGGTAGGCAGTAGCCACCATAGCCAAATGATGGGTTGTTATAATGATCGCCAATACGCGGATCTAAGCCAATACCTTCTATGATTTGTTTGGTTTCGAGCCCGAATGTCTGAGCATAGGTATCTAGCTCATTAAAATAAGCCACGCGCATCGCTAGATAAGTGTTAGAGAACAGTTTGATCGCTTCAGCTTCGGTCGACTTAACAAACAGTAGCGGCACCTCTTTTTTGATAGCGCCTTCAAGCAATAACTCAGCAAACTGCTGTGCCTGTTCAGATTGTGCGCCCACAATGATTCGAGAGGGGTAAAGGTTGTCGTGTAGGGCTTGGCCCTCTCGTAAAAACTCAGGTGAGAAAATAATACGATCCGTTTCATATCGCTCTCTGATACTAGCGGTATAGCCAACGGGCACAGTAGATTTTATGATAATAGTTGCTTGTTGATTGACCAATAATACTTGTTCAATCACAGATTCTACCGTTGAAGTATTAAAGTAATTGGTCTTTGCATCATAATCGGTTGGCGTTGCGACAATGATAAAATCTGCGTTTTGGTAAGCCTGCTCGGCATTGAGTGTGGCAGAAAAATTAAGTTCCTTATGTGATAAGAAGTCTTCGATATCTTTGTCTTCGATTGGCGACTGCTTTGCATTTAGCAGGTCAATCTTTTCAGCGATGACATCGACAGCGACTACTTCATTATGCTGTGCCAATAACATGGCATTAGATAATCCCACATAGCCTGTGCCTACTACTGCTATTTTCATAATATATCCAAATAATATTCAAGCATTGATAAAAAGAATTAATTTAAAATTGAGTAATGATAATAGTCATTCAACCATGGCTAACGTGTTTACCTAAGTTTAATCGCTAGTATGGCCTGCGACCGAATTGGGTAGATATTCTGAGAATTTATCTCTCATCGCCTGACTGATTTTTTGGTATAAATCTGGTTCAAGCAAATCCAAACTTTGAATGCAGCCATACTTTATAGTTTTATCTTCTAAATCAAGGACAAAATTTTCTACGCTGTCTTTGTTTTTTAGATAGTTGATAGACGTCTCAGGTTTTAAGTGTGCTTCATCTTTTTGAATTTTCAGATGATTCATCAGTGTTATAGGATTCACTTGCGCCACATCCCTAAATTTATACTTTATCTGCTCTGTTAGTAATTGAGGATGGGCTAATAAATGGTCTTTTAAAATCGTCTTATCGACAATATGAGGATAGTGATGAATCTCAAAAAACTGATCCATACCAAGTATTTTGGCACTTAACATCTGCGCTATCGTATGCCTTGGCTGTATGGGCGTACCGAATAATTTAAAGCGAGATTTTCGAAAGTTGAGCTTGGCATTTAGAGCCGCATTTTTGCGCCAATGACCATGGATCATTAGTTTCTCAGCATCTAAAAAATCATCTATCACTACTGGCTGATTAAAAAAGAAATCATCGTTCATATAGATAAAATAATCAGACAGGCCTTTTATATTCCATATCATGGTCTCAATTGATCGGGTATTAAAGGTGGGCAAAAACTGCTCATAGCCTGAAAAAATATCTTTGTGATCAACCACTCGTATGGTATCTGCTGAACAGATATTCTGATTGGCAAACTCATCGATGAATTCTGGTTGCTGCTGGTCTGTGACGATATAGATATGACGCACAAAAGGAACATACTTGATAATCGAGGCAATATTATAATATATCTCATCGTCGCTGGCGAAACGTGTTGCCGTTACCGCATCTGAAGCCACTGTTTTGCCTGATTTGTACTGTTCTCTTTTTTGTTTCAGGATAGGGTCTGTACCATCTACCCAAGCAATGACCACATCTAGCGTTTTATCATTAGGCTGTTTCATGACAGATCCTATTATTTTTATTAGCATCTAAATGCTTGTAAGATTAAAAGTGATATCAGTAAAGTAAGCATTTTTATGGTAGTTATTACTGACTGATATGACCATATAGTTAACCCTCTATAAAAGAGTGACAGCGTTAACCTCCCTTGAGGTATCACCTATACATCTGCGCTCGGTTGCCTTGACTCTCTTTTAAACTGAATCAACTATAAGTGAGGGTGATTCTACTATGGGCAATTATACCAGTCAGGCTTATACTCTAGCGAATACCTGTATGGGTATAAAAGTAGATGAGACTAGCATATAAAGCCAGAAAGCTGCAATCACTATGACTACCAATGATCATCCGTACTGACAAAAAAGTGAGATATGAATGCCACCCATTATTTTGTTTATTTTAAAAGCGCTTGAAGGCCGCGGTGCTGAGCGTATGGTCACCACATTAGCAAGTGCTTATGTGGACGTGGGATATCGTGTTCATATCCTGTGTTTAGAGCGGACACAGGATATGCCATTAGATGGCCGCGTTAGGTATCATATAGTGCCCTATGATGAGGTTTTTGCTGAGCAGAATCTCGACCCAGAATCTACGCAAGCACAAGCCTATGAAGCAGTCGCTAGGCGTATCGATAATTATGTACTCAGTCAAATAGGCGTGCCAGATCTAATACTGGCTAATATCTATAAAATAAACTGGATTATGGCCTATAGTCGATTACCCAACGTCGTGAATGTCCTGCACACAGCATTATCTAAGCAGTTTCAACGTCAGCTATCAGAGACACCAGACCAAACGATTCATCATCTAAAAATGGTCTATGGCACGCATCCTTGTAGCTGTGTGAGTGAAGGGGCACGGCAAGACTTAATCTCTCTGATTGGCCAGATTACCAAAACCACGACTATTTATAACCCCTGCGATGCGACAGATATCAAGGTTAAGTCACTGGAGCCATCATGTCTCGAACCGTTTGGCTTAATAGACAAACAGTATATGATTCATGTCGCGTCATTTGACACCATGAAAGGTCATAAAGAGTTGCTACAGGCTTATGCCAAAACAGCGCGAAAGTTGCCATTAGTATTGGTAGGCAAGGGCAAGCTTGAAGATGAGATTAAGCAGCTCGCGGCCGAACTTGGTATTAGCGACTGTGTCAGATTTTTAGGGTTTCAAGCCAATCCTTATCCATTGATTGCCTCAGCAACACTGATGGTCGTGACATCCAAGTTCGAAGGTTTTGGCTATGTCATCGTCGAGGCGCAGGCGTTAGGAGTGCCAGTGGTTAGTACAGACTGTCCGTTTGGCCCAAGGGAACTGTTACCAGCTAAAAACTTGATACCAGTAGGGGATATCACTGGACTGACCCTACTCATCGATCAGGCCATAGACAACCTGACGCACTTTATAGTACCGCTGAATCCGCAGCTATTACCTAAGCACATCGCACAGCAGTACTTAGCGTTTGGGTCAGTAATAGAGGGAAAAATTGACTGATATTAGAGACTGTCAAATAATGTTCTAGAGACAGGAGAGTGATTGATGACAGGTACGCCGTGCGCTTTATAGGTTTCACCCAGTAAATTGAAGGACGGTACGATACGTTCGCTCATGACTTTACTTAGCGTACTTGGTGCGCTGTTGCTTTTGTTTTCATAAAAACGTGGCTGGTCACTGTTGAGTAAGTCGATGCCATATAGGTGAATAGCCACTACCTGACGAGAAAAAGCCAGCTGAGCAGCCACATAAGCGACCGTACCGGCTTCTACAAATCCATGAGTGATGTTCAAAGAGACACCAATCTCGGCAGTGTTATGACGCTTATCAATAATAAAGTTTGGATGATTGATAAAGTATGACAACGGCATTTTTTTATTCAGACGTTTTTTCTTAAAAATCAGTTTATTGAATAACAGCTTATTTGATTTGACACCCCAAGGTCTATCTACTGGATATAATACCCGCATGGCATGATGATGGTTGCGCATGATATCAGGATGCGTTGTCGCCATCGCTTCAAAGACGGCTAGGGTGGCATATAGAGGTTGCCCTGTATAATACTGCCGTAAGACTTCAGGATTATGACTGATAAAGCGCGCGTCACTGATGACATAACCGACGATATCAGTAAAATCATGCTGATCTGCAAGGCTAATACTGCCATTGACAAAAATAGTAGGGGTGTCTAGCAATGTTGATAATGATAGATGATGTATGGAGGGGCCTGAGGCAATCACATTGACACTTTTGCCATGCAGGCTTTGTGCTGGGTCATTGGCATTGAAAGCATTGATAACGACAGATTCACTATCAATGCTAAACCTGACGGTAGCTGGTAATCTCAAATATAGCGCCATACTATTTTCCAGTAGTTGACTGTCACTGCGCCTATTCTATACCGTTATCGATTGCCTTTAAACTGTTTATGAGACCGTTAAGTATATAAATATTGTTGCTTTTCAGACCGTTACTGCCAATGATCTTTTAACCATGGGCTTGGTTTGACATGGCGATACCATTTGCCGCCGCTACCGGCAATGGCATCTGGTGGATTGATTTCACCATGAAAAATAATGATTTTTGCGTTGTCTGGCAAACTGGGCGTGCGTACAAAATTGAAAGGAATAGGAGCGATACACTGGTACTTAAAGCTCACGCACCAGGTTTTATCCCAGTATTCTAAATGATGGTGTTCGCGGAGATAGTTTGATAGATAAGCCTGTTCATGACGAACTTGGGTGCGAATGGTGTCAAAGTTACGCTCAAAGTTAGATAACAAATCGGGATAGGTGTTCAGACCGATATTGAAACGGTAGACAGAACTGTTACCTATCATGCGCCACGGTTTTTTCCAGTCGCGAATGATGACAACACTGTCTTTATGCTGGGCTTCATAAGTAAAAAAAGCATCAATATTATCGACAATGACAATATCTATATCCAAAAACAGTGCCACACCTTTAAGGCCATATAGCTCAGGCTTGAAGGTTGTCAGTTTTTTCCAGCCCCGCTCAGGACCCGCAGGCAGATCCATTTCTGGTATAGGGTGACAAGTAATAGCAGGATCAATGCCCATACTGTCATCGGTCAAGCAAATCATTTGAAAGTCTAAGCTTAGATGACGGCTGACCATATTGTACAGACGATTGACGTATTCAGGACCGTACTTTTTGCCCCATTTCATACAAATAACATAACGCTGACGGTTAGCATTATCGTCTGTTTGGATAGAGTTGCTCGGTACGGTTTTGGTTACGTCAGTTGTCATAATGCACTCTTATTGAGATAAATGAAGGACTAATAAGAACGATGAGCTTGAATAAAGGCTTTTAAGGTTGCTTCATCGGTTCGATAAGGATTGCCTAGTGTTGGTATGCGCTTAAAACGTCGATAGCCCCACATATAATGACTATAGTGGTCGCTAATCATCTGCTCCATGGCTTGATTGAGCGCATGTGTTGCCGTTTCGGCATTGCGATCATAAAGTGCGGGATTATCCAGCTTATAGCAGTGGATATCAAAACCTTGTCCATCATCTCGGCGAATACAGGATAAGCCGACTAGTGCACATTTGGTTTTGCTGGCCAGTTTGGAGGCGAGCGTACTGGTCAAAGTATGCACACCGAAAAACGGCACTACTACGCCACCTGACGGCTCTGGGACATGATCTGGTAGCACGATACTAAAACCGCCTTGCTTGAGCGTCTTAAACACTGCTTTGACACCGCTGCCATCTGTCGGTACCAAAGTCGCATTGAGGCGTGAACGTCCTTGCAGTACAAAGTTATTGGTAATATCGCCTTTTACTGGTTTGTACATGATGGTTGGCGCACCAAACTGATTAAGCCAAGCATTCATCATCTCCCACGTACCCAGATGTGGGACGATGGCCAGCATGCCATTAGGATTGGCAAGCCCCTCTAACAAAATGTCTTTGTTGTGGACATCACGAATCTGAGCAATGCTCCATTCAGGTGGCATTGCCCAGCTTTTGATAGACTCAATACTGGTCAAACACTGATGATAAATAATGTCTTTAACCAGCTGGTGCTTTTGGTGTTCAGGGAGTGCCTGAGCGATGAGTGCCATATTAATATGCACAGTACGCATGATGCTGAGGCTCGGTATCTTTATGATCACCCAAGCGACAAAACGTGCCAACGTCTGCAATACAGACAGTGGCACGAATTTGAAAAGATGGTATGGATTCATAACCACTCGCATGGTGATGAATCACATAACACATACAGCAGATAATAACGTTGCATCATCAAGCTGCTTATTGAGCAGGCTTGTTGGCATCGGCTTGTGCTTTTTCGCGCACACGGATACCAAGATCACGTAGCTGCTTGCTATCAACTTCAGCAGGTGCTTGAGTAAGTGGACACTCAGCAGTTTTGGTTTTTGGGAACGCAATGACATCACGGATAGAGTCTGCGCCTACCATGAGCATAATCAGACGATCCAAACCAAATGCTAAGCCACCATGCGGAGGCGCACCGAACTTCAATGCATCCAGTAGGAAACCAAACTTGTCTTCAGCTTCTTGCTCACCGATACCTAGTGCATCAAGCACCGCTTGCTGCATATCGTACGTATTGATACGTAAGCTACCACCGCCAACTTCTGTACCATTTAATACCATATCATAAGCGATAGATAGAGCAGCTTCTGGGTTGTTTTTCAGCTCATCGACTGAGCCTTTAGGCTTAGTAAATGGATGATGCATTGAGGTCCAGCGACCATCGTCAGTCTGCTCAAACATTGGGAAGTCAGTGACCCAAAGTGGTGCCCACTGGCAGGTCGTCATCTCAAGGTCTAGACCGATTTTTTGACGTAGTGCACCGATTGCATCGTTCACGACACTGGCTTTATCGGCACCAAAGAAGATAATATCGCCATCTTCTGCAGCAGTACGCTCGATTAGGCTAACCAGTACATCATCAGTCATGTTTTTGATGATTGGAGACTGTAGGCCAGAATCTTTGTCCACACCATTGTTGATGCTGCTAGCGTCATTGACTTTGATATAAGCCAAACCACGTGCACCATAGATACCAACGAACTTGGTGTAAGCGTCGATTTGCTTACGGCTTAATGAAGCGCCACCAGGGATACGTAGGGCAGCCACACGACCTTTAGGATCATTAGCAGGACCTGCGAATACTTTGAAGTCGACATCTTTCATCAAATCTGCAACGTCGACCAATTTTAATGGAATACGTAAGTCAGGCTTGTCTGATGCATAATCACGCATGGCTTCTGCGTAAGTCATACGAGGAAACTGTTCAAACTCAACGTCCATCATAGTCTTAAACAAATGCTTGATAAGGCCTTCGTTGATGTTCATGATTTCTTCTTCGTTTAAGAAAGAAGTTTCGATATCCACCTGAGTAAATTCAGGCTGACGATCTGCACGTAAATCTTCATCACGGAAGCATTTAGCGATTTGATAATAACGGTCAAAACCTGACACCATTAATAACTGTTTAAACAGCTGTGGTGACTGCGGCAATGCAAAGAAGTTACCTGGACGGGTACGTGATGGTACGAGATAATCACGCGCACCTTCTGGCGTCGCACGAGTCAAGATAGGAGTTTCAACGTCCAAGAAGCCATGGTCATCCAAATAACGACGAATCGTTGACGTGGCTTTGGCACGGAACACCATACGTTCTTGCATTTGCGGACGGCGCATATCGAGATAGCGATACTTAAGACGCAAATCTTCTGATACCGTAGTTTTTTCGTCATTTAATGGGAAAGGCGGCGTTTCAGATTTCGCCAGCACTTCAATCTCTTTGCCTAGCAGCTCAATCTGACCACTGGTCATATTATTGTTTTCAGTACCTTCATAACGGCGACGTACACGGCCTGTTATTTTTAGCACATATTCAGGACGTACTGCATCAGCAGTCGCAAATGCTTCTGGCGTATCAGGGTCAACCACCACCTGTAATATACCAGCGCGGTCACGCATGTCTAAGAAGATCACGCCACCGTGATCGCGACGACGATGTACCCAGCCTACGATGCTAATGGTTTGATCAATGAAGCTCTCAGTTACGGCTCCGCAATATTCGTCTCGGTATTCGCTATGCGTCATAGTGCTTTGCGTCATAATATAATTATCCAGTTATCAGCCCAATTCGAAATACAATAATGCAGCCATAATTGTGTGTTTCAAGATAATCGTGAAAAACACACAAACAACGCGATTATGACAATGGGTCATCACGTTGGCTACACAAAATTTATTATAAAGGCATATTATGCCTAATCTGCCCTTTTTATACAACCTGCTGAGTCCAATCAACGTAAAGCCATGCACAAGTATCTGATGTATGTATCTATCCCTCTTTATATTGAGCAAAAGATAACTGTCTCGCTTGAAAATAGAGCGAGTCGTGCCTATATCAACCGCACGCTAATAAAAACAGCCATACTGATATATCTACTGACTTGAGGATTTGTAATCATGCTATTTCATCCAACCAAAAACCCTGTTGAACTGCGAGTTATCCATCTAAATAAAAATCAAGAGCACCGCCGTGAAGATTTAATGGAAGCCACTCAAGGTAAAGCGGCGCTTAAGCAGTTTAGAAAAACGATGGCTAAGAAAGCCAAACAGGCGCTAAAAGTAAAAACCAAGAATAAGAAAAAACATACTGATGATAAAGCACAAGTCTTTGTCCTTGATTTTGATGGTGATATTAAAGCCACCGCAGTCAAGCACTTGCGTGAGGAAATTAGTACGTTGATCAGTAGCGCGAATAAGGGTGATGAAGTCATTGTACGTCTTGAGTCAGGCGGTGGTGTGGTACATGGTTATGGTTTGGCCGCCGCACAATTGGTTCGCTTAAAAGATGCTGGTCTAAAACTGACTGTCTGTGTGGATAAAGTTGCCGCGAGCGGTGGCTATATGATGGCTTGTGTCGCAGATAAGATAGTGGCAGCACCATTCGCTATTATTGGCTCAATTGGTGTGGTATCACAGTTGCCAAACTTTCATAAATGGCTAAAAAATCATGACGTCGATTATGAGATGTTTACTGCGGGCGACTACAAGCGTACAGTCACTGTGTTTGGTGAAAACGATGCTGAAGATCGTGCCAAGTATCAAGAAGAACTGGAGCAGACACACGAGCTATTCAAACATTTTGTCAATAACTACCGCCCAACACTCGATGTGGCAAAAGTGGCCACTGGAGAGCATTGGTATGGCGAAGATGCGCTAAAACTCAATTTGATTGACAGTTTGCAAACATCAGACAGCTATATTTTAGAGCGCATGGAAGACAGTGAAGTGTATGCACTACATTCACGTCAAAAACCAACACTCGCTGAAAAGCTAGGACTAGCGCAAGCAGCTGAAGCAACATTGAGCATGGCGGTTGATAAACTGCCTGATGCACTGGCGCGTTTTGATTTAAATAGTCGCTTAAATATTCTGAAATAATGTTAACTATCATTGTGATAGTGAGTTTATAATATTGTAGAGTTCAAATGGTCTTCTACACATTGTTTGAGTTTTGTAAAAGGCGTGGCCTAGCTGGTCGCGCCTTTTTGCTGTTTATTGATAATTGCTGTGTTATAAATGTAGCATACGGAAAACAGTATACGTACGTGCACTAAAGCTCTAGTAGAGCTTTTTATCAACACTTGATTTAGACAATCAATAAAGAAAAGGAAGTCATTTATGTCTAACGACAATTTAATGTTTACCGCAACAGAACATGGTCAAGCCATGCATGCCAAAGTCAAAGCGTTCATTGAAACGCACATTGAGCCAATCGAAGCGCGATTCTGGGAAGAGTGTCATAAGAAAAATCCTGACGGTAATTGGGAAAACTGGGAGTGGCCAGAAGCCTACGAAAACCTGCGTAAGCAAGCACGTGAAGAAGGCTTATGGAATTTATTCTTGCCTGATGACATCCTAGGTGCAGGGCTTTCGGTCACTGATTACGCGCCTATCGCAGAGCTAACTGGACGTAGTTTGCTTGCGCCTCATGTATTCAACTGTAATGCGCCTGATAGTGGCAATATGGAGCTGTTGTGGCGCTACGGTACTCAAGAGCAGCAAGACAAGTGGCTCACACCAATCTTAGAAGGTAAGACGCGCTCTGTATTTTGTATGACTGAGCCTGATGTAGCATCAAGTGATGCAACCAATATGGAAGCAACCGCTGTAGTCGATGGTGATGAGATTGTCATAAACGGTAGCAAATGGTGGTCATCTGGTCTTGGCGATCCTGCGGTTGATATTCTAATTGTCATGGCATATACCGCTGATGAGAGCGCAGACCGTCATCATCAACATTCAATGGTGCTTGTACCAGTCAAAACGGCGGGTGTGAACATCAAACGTATGCTCAAAGTATTTGGTGATTATGATGCACCGCACGGACATGGCGAGATTAGCTTTGAGAATGTACGTGTGCCAGTCAGTCACTTCATCGGTGGACCAGGTAAAGGTTTTGAAATTGCGCAAGGTCGTTTAGGGCCAGGACGTATTCATCATTGCATGCGTTGTATCGGTGCTGCTGAAAAGTCTCTTGAATTGGCTGTTAAGCGTGGTATGTCACGTACTGCCTTTGGTAAGCCATTACTACAATTGGGTGGTAACTTTGAGCGTATCGCTGAAGCACGTATTAAGATTGACCAAGCTCGTTTGATGACCTTATATGCTGCACAGAAGATGGATGCTCACGGCACCAAAGCAGCATTGACTGAAATCTCTGCTATCAAAGTCGTGGCGCCAACGGTACTACAAGAAGTAGTCGATATGGCCATTCAGATTCATGGTGGTATGGGCGTCTGCCAAGACACATTACTACCAAACTTCTATGCTCAAGCACGTGTACTACGTTTAGCAGATGGCCCTGATGAAGTACACAAAACCATGATTGCCAAACTAGAGTTGAAACGTCAAGGCTTTAGCCGTTCTACTAAGTCTGAAAAAGCTTAATATTTATATGGATAATGGGCTAGGCAGAATGACTACAATTTCGCTGCCTATCCGCCGCTACAATGTCATCAAAATTAGGATGGTAATGCGGTAATTGAAAGTTCACTACTAATCATTTAGTGGTGAATTTTTCATCACTACTGATGTCTTATTACTAGGGCGTGTCTTCATTTTAAAAATGGTGATAAATTGCCGTCAAACAAGAAAAGTAGCGTAGATAGTATCGGAATATTAATCAACTATTTGACGATGTTTGGCAAGATTTAGCCCTTTTTACCTCATCTAGATGATTATTGAGTGAATTAAAGACCCGCCCTAACACATATTATAAAAATAAATGACCAAATGATAAGGACTGTCTCATGGCAATTGATAACCCTGCCGATAATACTGGCATTAAAAATACCTCAACGAATAATAAAGTATTAGACACAGGCGGCGAAGTACGTGATGGCGAAGAGCTCGATGCCAAAGCCGTTAGCGAATGGCTTCGTAGCCAAGGCATCGATGTGGTAGGTGAACCTACCGTCACGCAGTTTTCAGGTGGTGCATCGAACTGGACTTATCGCTTACAGTACGAGGGCGCAGGCGATGACAAAGGTCAAGATCTGATATTACGCCGTCCACCAAAAGGCACCAAGGCCAAGTCTGCTCATGATATGGTACGCGAACATACGGTCCAAAAAGCCTTAAATGAAGCCTATCCTTATGTACCAGAGATGATCGCGCTATGTACAGACGAATCAGTCATTGGCGCGGACTTCTATGTGATGGAGCGCATGGAGGGGATTATTCCTCGTGCTAACCTGCCAAAAGGTGTCGATTTAGACCCTGAACAAATTCGTTTGCTTTGTACCAATGTTTTAGACGCTTTGGTTGAGCTGCATCAAATAGACTATACCGAGCACCCTGATTTGGTTGATTTGGGTCGCGGTGACGGCTATTGCGGGCGTCAGGTGAGTGGTTGGGATAAGCGCTATGTCAAAGCAAAAACACCTAATGTGCCAAGCTTTGCATTGGTCAGACAGTGGCTTAACAAACATACCCCTGCCGATAGCAAAACCTGTATTATTCATAACGATTGGCGCTTTGATAATGTGATACTCGATGTGGCTGATCCCACCAAAGTCATTGGTGTTCTTGACTGGGAAATGGCCACCCTTGGTGATCCATTGATGGATTTAGGTAGTGCATTGGCTTATTGGATTGAAGAAGATGACAATATTGTGATGCAGCAGTTCCGTCGACAGCCAACCCATTTAGAAGGTATGATGACACGCGATGAAGTGGTTGCTTACTATCTTGAGCAATCAGGCTTAGAGATAGACAACTGGACTTTCTATGAAGTGTTCGGCTTGTTCCGCCTATCAGGCATCATTCAGCAGATTTACTATCGCTATTATCATAAACAAACCACTAACCCTGCTTTCAAAAATGCGTGGCTTGCCATTCATGTCATGCATGCTAAGTGCCTCAAGCTTATTGCTCAGTACGAGGGTGAAGCACTATTCAGTGCACACGTACAGCCGCATTTAGAAGACATGGGTATCGATGCCGCTACCATCGAACAGTTACCAAGCCCTGTACAAAAAGTGATTAAAGGTATTTTACCAAAAGGTTATCTTGCCAAATCCTCTCAGTCACCTGACGCGTAAACATCCAAAATAAACACGCTGGAAAATATGATAAAGGGCATTATTTTATGACAACCATACTCTTAGCACGTCATGGTCAAGCATCTTTTGGACAAGAAAATTACGATCAGCTCTCAGAGCTTGGTACGATTCAAGCGCAAATGTTGGGTCAGCATTATGCCACCACACAGCGCCGTATTGATGCAATATTTACTGGTAGCTTGGTGAGGCAACAGGACTCTGCTCACCATTTTTGGAAACGCTATGAGCCTTCTATGACGGCCAATGGCGACTCTGTTGTACCAGCAATCAATCTGGATGAGCCTTCTGGTTATGTATTACCGCAGTTTGATGAATTCAATCATAAAGACGTGTTTGTAAAGTCTGCAAATGCTGCTGGCAACCGTGCTGAGATATCGACTGATATGGCTAAGTCAGAAATGCCAGCCACCCGTCTGGCAGAGCTATTTGACCAAGCGATGCAGCGTTGGCATGCAGGGGACAATGATCAGGATTATATTGAGAGCTGGCCACAGTTCCATAACCGCACTCAACAAGCACTTGAACAAATACGTACCAAAATAACCAGTTTGGGTTTGGGTCATGACAGTACCGTGCTGGTCTTTACTTCAGGCGGTGTCATCGCCGCGATTACTGCACAGTTATTGAAACAAGGCAGTCAGACCGCTTATCAGTTAAATAAAAGCTTGGTAAATACTGGCGTGACATCTATTACTCTAAAAGACCAAAGTAGCCGCTTATTATCATTGAATGAATACAGCCATTTGTTTTCTGAAGGCAAACGCTTTGTGACATGGCGGTAATCTTGAGCATGCTATATTAATAATGCCAGTCGCTAAGTTCTATAATTACTGTTATCGTCAGAATTGATGACAATTATGGGCCACAGGGTAGGCATTACATACGCTTGTGTTTTATAAATATGAGCGTCAAAAAGTTGATTCTGCTCAATATTGGTACACCAAGGATTGTCTATGAAAAATAAGCTAATAAGTTTGGTCACAAGCAGCGCTCGTGCACGCAAAAATAAGATTGCCAGTGCGATTCAGCCATCACGTTATTTAAAAGGCTTACATAAGCAACAAATAGGCAAAGGCAAAACGGTACTCGTCACAGGCGCAAGTTCAGGTCTTGGTGAGGGGATGGCTAAGATTTTTGCTGAGCTCGGTTATAATCTTGCAATATGTGCACGCCGTACTGATCGTTTGGAGCAGCTAAAATCAGAGCTAACCGCCCAGTATCCGAATATTCGTGTTGAATATCGTGTACTGGATGTCAGTGACTATGACACGATTTTTGAGGTGTTTGATGCATTCGCTGCTGACTTCGGACGTATTGATCGAGTCGTGGTCAATGCAGGCGTTGGTGACAGTCGCCGCATTGGTAAAGGGCGCTTTGATACCAACCGCCATACGGTTGAGATCAATTTTATCTCGGCATTGGCTCAATGTGAAGCGGCCATGAATATTTTTCGAGCGCAGAACAGTGGTCATCTAGTGGTCATCTCTAGCATGTCAGCAATGCGCGGTTTGCCTAAGCACTTGACTGCCTATGGCGCGAGTAAAGCGGGCTTGGCTCATCTGGCAGAAGGCATTCGTTCTGACATGCTCTTGACTAAACTGCCGATCAAGGTTTCTACTATCTATCCAGGCTATATTCGTACCGAAATCAATGAGAACGCCAAACCCTTGCCATTTGAAGTGGACACAGATACCGGAACCAGAGCAATTGTCGCGGCGATTGAAGCAGAAGTAGACGAGGCTTGTGTGCCAAGTATGCCATGGTCGGTAGTTGGTCAAGCGATGAAACATTTACCATTACCAGTGATGAGTCGTTTAAGCTAACATAGTCAAGTCCATATAAATCCGCTACATCGTCATCCTCGCTAACCATACTAATGTATCGCTTGCACTCGGCCTCCTTGTATCGGAATTATTTGAACTCAACCATATAGTCAGTCCAATATTAAAAAGATACAGCGGAACTGGGATGAATTTTTTACAGCCTCTGTCGGCATAGGCACAGCAAGCCAGAAAAATTTATACCAGTTTCACGTTATTAAATACTGTATCCGTTTTATTGAGTATCGTCTGTACCGAACCTAAAAAGTCCGATAGCTGTCGATATCCAATTTATAGAGAACTGACTATATATGAAAAAGGCCTTCTACATTGTGATGTAGAAAGCCTTTTCTTTTTTAGATATAGCACATTTTAAAACATAACGTGAAGGCTATAACGTCCTCGGGTTGTCCGATATATGTTGCTCGCGTAGCTTTTGACGCAGCACCTTACCGACATTACTCTTTGGCAGCTCGCTCACAAACTCAATGTGACGTGGGCATTTATAGCCTGTCAAATTCTCTAAGGCAAACTCTTTGATAGTCTCTTTGGTCACATTGTTGTCTGCAGGGACGATATATATTTTAACGGCTTCACCTTGGTTTTCATCAGGGATGCCAATGACCGCACACTCAACGATACCGTTGCAATCGAGCATCACAGATTCAATCTCATTCGGGAATACGTTAAAACCTGACACCAAAATCATGTCTTTTTTGCGATCAAGCAAGGTGAAATAGCCTTTTTCATCCATGCTAACAATATCACCAGTACGGAAGTAGCCATCACTGGTAAAGTCATTGGTAATATCTGAATTAAAGTAACCTGACATGACATTGGGTCCTTTAATACACATCTCACCCGCTTGATTCATGCCAACACGCTGGCCATTGTCATCGATTACGATGATATCGACACTAGGTACTGGTACACCAATAGTCCCATTAAACTTACGCTCAGTGATAACATTGGCCGTGCCGCCGGCAACCCCTTCTGTCATACCCCAGCCTTCAACCATCGGGCAGCCAGTGATCTCAAGCCATTTGGCAGCGGTCTGTTCGGTGGCCGCCATACCGCCAGCCTGAGTGATACGTAGTGCGCTAAAGTTCAGATTTTTAAAGTTTGGCTGATCGAGCAAGCCTTTAAATAGGGTATTGACCGCAGGGAGTATATGAAAGGGCTGCTTTGACAAAGTCTTAATAAACCCAGGCATATCACGTGGATTGGGTATCAATATAAAGGTATAACCTGAGCGCATACCAAGTAGGCTCAGCATAAAAGCAAAAATATGATACAGCGGTAACGCCATGACCATATTGATGTAGACTTCATTGATATCTGAGGTAACAGGACGGTACCAAGCTTCTGACTGCATGGCTGCAGCGACGACATTGCGCTGCGTCAAAACGGCGCCTTTGGATAGACCAGTCGTACCACCGGTATATTGCAAGATAGCCTTTTGTTGCAATGTGGTCTTGGGTGCTTGTATCGGTAGGTTTTTACCTTTTTTGAGCACTTCAGGGAACTTGGTCACATTGTATTTAGGGTCGTTCAGATTGTACTTGGGCACCAGACGTTTGACTTGACGGATAACCGTGTTGACCAAAATACCTTTCAAACCCATCATGTCGCCCATTTTTGATAGGACAATACGCTTGATGTTTGTCTCGTCTATCACTTGCTCTAGCGCTTGGGCAAAGTTATCCACCACAAAAATCACTTGAGCACCTGAATCATTCAATTGATGACGCAGCTCACGGCCTGTATATAGTGGATTGATAGGGGTGCAAACATAGCCTGCACGCAAGATGCCAATCATGATTGGTAGATATTGCGGGACGTTTGGCATCATAAGTGCCACGACACTGCCTTTAGGGAGGCCTTGCGCTTGCAACCATGCTGCTACCGCAAGAGACGCATTATCGACATCACCATAAGTATGAGTCACCCCCATACAAATAGTCATCGGATGCATACGAAAACGATTGAAGCACTCTTCATACAGCTCTATGAGGCTTTCGTATTGATCAGGGTTAATCGTTTTAGGTACATTTGCTGGATATTGGGCAAGCCAAGGCTTATCTATTGTCATGAGTGACGTCCTTAAGTATTGATATAATATCAAACCCAAAAATATGAATAGAGATGTCAAACTCGTATAATCTACAATGCAAAATATTTACACGCGTTTTTTTCACTATCCTCATTTTTTGAGTGATATAAGTTAAGGCTCGATAAAAAAGTAGTCACATCCATGTCAACTTTTTATTACTGACAACATAATAAAATGTCGAGTGCTATCCTATTTTGTTCACATACTGCTGAAATAAAGAGATCCTTATAAATTTTAAGTTAACCCCTTAATTGGATTAAGAAGCTAATTATTGATCCCATATCGAAAATATTGTCTCTAGCTATACTCCGTCAGCTCACTTATCTTAAAATCAAATAAATTAACTGGCAGAAACTATAGTGAAATATTTTGTCGTTACATTAACATAAAGACAACCGTTCTCGTTATTCTCATAAAAGAACTGCTTAGTTTACAATTAGATTTGATATGTATAAAAATATATGTTGCAAGATAAACAAGACAAATGGTTGATAAAAAAGATAAAGTCGTTCATTAGATAATGATGATCAGCACCCATTTATATTCGATCAGTATAAAAAGCATCCTATATCTAATATAAGATGCTTTTTAATAAGAGTAAGTCATGATTTAAATTTGATGTTACTCAAGTTCTATAAACATAGACATCAACAGAAGATAGTGTTTCTTTTATCGAAAGAATAATGGCTGTCTATCGCTGTGGACGATCTGCATCATGCTTTTCACGCAGCTTTTGACGCAATACTTTACCGACATTACTTTTTGGCAATTCACTGACAAATTCAATATGACGTGGACACTTATAGCCAGTGAGATTGTCTAGAGCAAATTCTGTCACCACTTCTTTGGTGACGTTATTGTCTTCAGGCACTATGTATATCTTGACAGCTTCACCTTGGCGATCATCCGGAATACCAATCACCGCACAGTCAATAATGCCTGGGCAGTCAAGCATGACAGATTCAATCTCATTCGGGAATACATTGAAACCTGAGACTAAAATCATGTCTTTTTTACGATCTAGTAAGGTGAAATAGCCTTTTTCATCCATACTGACAATATCACCAGTACGGAAATAGCCATCACTAGTAAAGTCATCACTACTGTCTCTGTTCAGGTATCCAGAGGTGACGTTAGGGCCTTTAATACACATCTCGCCCGCTTCATTAGTGTCAACACGCCGGCCTTCATCATCAATCACAATCATATCGACACTAGGCAGCGGCAAACCGATGGTGCCATTGAATTTGTGATCCGTCACGATGTTGGCGGTGCCTGCTGCCACGCCTTCGGTCATACCCCAACCCTCGACCATAGGACAGCCAGTCACCTCAAGCCAGCGTGCAGCTGTCTGCTCAGTCGCTGCCATACCACCAGCTTGGGAGATACGCAGCGAGCTGAAGTCCAGCTGTGTGAAGCTTGGTGTATCAAGCAATCCTTTGAATAGGGTATTAACGGCAGGAAATATATGAAAAGGCTGTTTTGATAACGTTTTGACAAATCCGGGCATATCGCGCGGATTGGGTACCAATATAAAGGTATAGCCTGAGCGCATGCCCAGTAGGCTTAGCATAAAAGCAAAAATATGATACAGCGGTAGCGCCATGACCATATTGATATATACTTCATTGATCTCTGAGGTGATAGGCCGTGTCCATGCTTCTGATTGCATGGCTGCTGCTACGATATTGCGTTGTGACAAAATAGCACCTTTAGAGAGGCCGGTTGTACCGCCGGTATATTGTAAAAATGCTTTTTGATCCAGTAACAGTTTTGGCTTTTGAAAAGGTAGGTTTTTGCCTTTTTTCAAGACTTCAGGAAACTTAGTGACATGATATTTGGGATCGTTAAGATTGTATTTAGGTACCAAACGTTTGACTTGGCGAATGATAGTATTAACCAAGATACCCTTCAAGCCCATCATATCGCCCATCTTCGATAAGATAACGCGCTTGATGGCCGTCTCATCGATCACTTGCTCCAAGGCTTGGGCAAAGTTATCCACCACAAAAATAGCTTGTGCACCAGAGTCATTTAATTGATGACGCAGCTCACGACCTGTATACAATGGGTTGACAGGGGTGCACACGTAGCCCGCCCGCAAAATGCCAATCATAGTTGGCAGATATTGCGGGACGTTTGGCATCATAAGCGCCACGACGCTACCTTTAGGAAGCCCTTGCGCTTGTAACCATGATGCAACTGCCAGTGAGGCCTTATCAATGTCGCCATAAGTATGAGTCACGCCCATACAAATACTCATCGGGTGTCCACGGAAACGATCGAAGCATTCTTCGTAAAGCTCCATGATGCTGATATATCTATCAGGGTCGATGGTTTTTGGCACACTTGTAGGATATTGGGAGAGCCAAGGTTTGTTCGGCGACATAGTGAGCGTCCTTGCAATGTAATATGGGTTAAGGTTTATAAGAAATCAGCCATACATATATCAGTATTATCAACCAGTATTGATAGGGTTTATAGGTTACTGGGTGCAATAACGTCCTTGTATATTGACAGACTGCTAGCGCTTGGTAGTGCGGTACAATACCAATCAGCTAATACTAAGAAATGCCTTAGATAAATAACCAAATCATTGTATAAACAGATAACACAAACAGTAAATATCCCAATAAGGGTCATCTATTGTCAGCAGCTAGAGTATCAAAAAAATGATACATTTCAGCAATACATTAGCATGAATAAAACAGATAGCAATATGGATTTACAAAACTGGGCAGTACATAAACTGAATTAAATCATATGCTTAATAATGAATATAAGGAAGGGAAGCTGAAAAGTTATCGCGGAATGAGGTGAGGGCCAGTAAGTATTTTGATCATTCAGGTAGGATGAACTGACTGTTTTTATTGAAAAATCGTCGGTAAATAAGTAAAGCGCTGATGGTACAGCCAAGTATGCTACTCACACATATCAAAAACATCGTTATGATCTGATAACGAACGGCTTGGGAAGGATCTGCACCTGCCAGTATTTGCCCTGTCATCATACCGGGTAAGCTCACAATACCTACGACTAACATAGAGTTTAAGGTCGGGGTCATCCCATTAATAATCGCTACTCGTATTTGCTCATGTACGGCCTCAAATGGCTTGGCAGATAGGCTAAGCATCATCTCGATACGAGATTGCTGCTGATGAAAAGACTCAACCAATTGGTTGCTGGTCAAAGAAATGGCGGTTAAAGAGTTGCCCAGTATTAGCCCTAAGATAGGGATAATAAATTGAGGCGTGTACCAAGGAGTGACTCTCAAAATAGCTAGGATGGCTATCGCAGTGACCAATACGGCTGAGGTACTAACGGCCAGTAGTGTGTCTACCAATAAACCTTTATAACTGCGTTTGACACGGTTTTTTGCAGCACTTGCGGCAATCAAAGTCATGATGGTCAGAATGATCAGTACTTCGTACCATTGCTCGCGTGCGAACACCCATGCCAATATCAGGCCAATAAAGCTCAGTTGTACGATGGTTCTGATAGCAGCCGTTAGTAGTGTCTTTGTCAGCCTTAAACGCAATTGCCATGATACGACAAGGACGATGAGGATTAGGCTCCCAGCAAGTGCGATATCACCATACGTTAAAAACACTTGAATATCATTTGTCCCGCTCATATGTGCTCATTATAAGGGTGTAAAGAGAAGGTTGGCGTACAATCAGGATATTGTATTTTAAGATTTATATCATAGTTTAACAGTCGATTTAGAACACGTTGGTTAATACGCCTGCTTGCATATGCCAGTGTCTATCAGCCAATGGCATAATGTCCTTGGTATCGTGAGTGACCCATAGCAATGTACGCTGCCTATCGGCTTGTAACCAACGAATGAGCAGGCTGACCAACTGCGCGGATGTATCGACATCTAAGGCAGCGGTTGGTTCATCCAGCAATAGTACTCGAGGGTTGAGTTGTAGTAAGCGCAACGTATTGACCAGCTGCCGCTCGCCACCAGATAGATAGTTGGCATTTTGCTGCAAAAACGCTGCGCTTTTACCCAAATGTACAAGCTGAGCAGTATGCCAATCAATATCAAAGGTCTGAGACTCATGTGCTTGCAGATCATAAGGTATTTTTAGGTTGTCAAGGACATTACCTTCTATCAGTTGTGGATGCTGCGAGAGTAACGTGACTTGCTGACGCCACTCTATATAGCTTGTTTCGTGAATACTGTGATATACATCACTGTTTGGTTTGGCAGGGTTAAGTAATTCAGCCTTGCTACGTAAACGGACGTCACCAGCACTTATAGGAAGCAATCCAGCCAGCAGTCGTAGTAGTACAGACTTGCCACTGCCGGAGGCACCGGTCAAGACGGTCACTTGCCCTGAAAACAGCATACCACTCACATCGCTGATTAATGCTGGCGGGTTAGCTGGCAGCGCCTCGCTAGATGCAGTATCTTGCTCTCGTTTACTTGTCCATTTCTGATAGCGTGTGCTTAGAGTATTGCCCTTTTTTTGAGTGCTATCCTGTATTTGAACGCTATTAATGTCTGTATCCTTAGCAAGCATCGTGGTCGGCCTGCTGTAAAACCAAAGATGGTTAAACTCAATGATAGGACTGTCGCTATTAGTGTTCATAGCGTCTATTGATGCTCAACCAGTTGCTGGCTCATAGCCTGTTCAATAGCCTCGCGCAGTTTTTTGGGTACACGAATAGGGCGCATCGGTGCCTCAATAGATGCAGTATCAGATTTGTCGTTTTCATCATTTGCCATAGGCTTTGGTTTGACTTGATTTTGTACACAAGCAATGACAATCTTGGCGCTGCTCAAAATTTGATTGCTGACAGTTGTATTTCCCATCGCACTATTATTAGGTGCTGTGCGACGAATGCTTTGATAAAATACCATGCTGGCAGGCTTTAGCTCTACTTTATCGACACGTACACTGATGATCTCATCTAAGAGAATGGCGTTGGTATAGCGCAAATCTGCCTGACTGACCACAAAATGCTGCACATCGCCCGTATCGGTCTGCAAAAAGTAGCCGTTCAAGCCAAGTTCCGTGAACCAATCACGGCGGCAGTTTTCAAAAAAAACCAAATGATTGGCATGGTAGACTATGCCACCAGCATCAGTATGGTTAATATAGACGTTGTAATCTTTGGCAAATAATGGGGCAACTTCATCGTTGCTAACTTTATTGGTGTTTTTTCGCATCGTTGTTGTCATAGTCATACTCAGTATTTTTTAATAAGTAAGGTTGAGGGTATGCCCTCATGATAAGGATGTGAATCAGCGAATTTATAAGAATAGCGTTTATTATCGTTGTCACAAGCGTTACTCTAGCCGAAGATATAAGACGGCGCAACAGCTAGCTCAGCCTATGTCTGCTATCATAGGTGCTTGCGACTCATTCGCTCGTATCAGCACTGCATTTTATCAATTAGTATAGGATAGTTTATGACCCGTTTTGTCAGTTTTAATATCAATGGTATTCGTGCTCGTCAGCACCAGCTTGAGGCCGTTCGGGAGGTGATTGATCCTGACGTCATGGGTCTACAAGAGACCAAAGTGCATGACGACCAGTTCCCGCTAGGGGATGTAGAAGGAATAGGGTATCACGTAGAATACTTTGGACAAAAGGGACATTATGGCGTGGCATTACTGTCTAAAGTTGCCCCTATATTTGTACAAAAGGGCTTTCCTGGTGAAGAGGTAGATGCGCAAAAGCGTTTTATTCATGCACGCTATGAGTTTGATGGGCGCGAGGTAGATGTGCTTAATGGTTATTTCCCGCAAGGAGAAAGCCAAGATCACCCGACCAAATTTCCAATGAAACGGGCGTATTATGCAGATTTGATGGTTTATATTGATACATTAAAAGCTGAGGGTCGTTCGATCATTGTCATGGGTGACATGAACATTGCCCCAGAAGATATCGATATCGGTATTGGTGAAGTCAATGCAAAACGTTGGTTAAAAAATAGAAAAACCTCGTTTTTGCCAGAAGAACGTGAATGGTATAGCGATCTGATGTCGCGTGAGCTGACCGATACTTATCGTTTGCATTATCCAGAGAGTACTGAGCTTTATAGCTGGTTTGATTATCGCAGTCGCGGCTTTAATGATGAGCCTAAGCGCGGAATGCGTATCGATCATATCTTATGCACACCAGATTTGGTTGATGCTTGTGTCGATGCTGGTATCAGCTACGAATTACGTGCGATGGAAAAACCGTCTGACCATGCCCCGATTTGGTCAGCATTCAACTTAAAAAAACGATAATATTCAGATCACAAGTATGACTTTATATTCTATAAATTTAGCTTCTATCTATAAGTAACGATAAATATCACAAATAAGGACTTTATTATGGCAGTTGGCAATGTAGCAGTACCTGATACTATTTATCCCATTGATGGCATTAAGCTCAGTGCAACTGCCGCGGGCGTACGCTATAAAAATCGTGACGATTTGGTCGTGATAGAAATCAATGAGCAGGCAACGACGGCGGTTGTTACGACTAAGAATACGTTTTGTGCGGCGCCTGTACGGGTATTGCGAGAGCACTTTGCTAAAGTCAGTCCGCGCTATTTGGTGACCAATACGGGTAATGCCAATGCAGGCACGGGTGCTGATGGCAAGCGCCGTGCTATCGATATCTGTGCTGCATTGGCAGACAAAGCAGGGGTAGATGTCGCCACTGTATTGCCATTCTCAACCGGGGTGATTGGCGAGCCATTAAATAGCGACGCGGTCATCGCAGGTCTGGATGCCGCATTGTCTAATTTAGCTGCTGATAGTTGGCTGGCTGCGGCCAATGGTATCCGCACAACGGACACCATTCCGAAACTTGCCAGCCAACAAATCGAAGTAGCAGGGACTCATTATCATATTACGGGCATGTCAAAAGGCTCAGGGATGATACGCCCGAATATGGCCACTATGCTCGGTTACGTGGCGACAGATGCCAATATCGCTGCTGACGTATTACAAAAGATGCTCAGCGCTATCAATGAGCAGTCTTTTAATCGCATCACGGTGGATGGCGATACCTCAACCAATGACTGCTGTGTATTGATAGCCACTGGCGCTGCCAGCTCGGATGTGATTGATGGTCCAGCGCATCCGCATTATCAAGCAGTGTTCGACGCGTTGAGTGAGGTGTTTATACGTCTGGCACAATTGATTGTGCGTGATGGCGAGGGTGCGACCAAGTTTATGACCGTTAAAGTGACAGGTGGTCAAACCACTCAGGAATGCTGTGATGTGGCTTATGCCGTCGCGCATTCACCACTGGTAAAGACAGCGTTTTTTGCCAGTGATGCAAACTGGGGACGTATTCTAGCAGCAGTGGGCTATGCAGGCATTGAAGACCTAGACACCGAGCAAGTTGATGTTTATCTAGATGACGTTATGATTTGCCAGAACGGCGGTGTCGCCGCCAACTATACAGAAGAAGCTGGCAAAGCGGTTATGAGCCAGTCTGAGATTACCATTCATATCAGTCTTGCACGCGGTGATGCCCATGACACGGTTTATACCTGCGATTTGTCATATGATTATGTGAAGATAAATGCTGATTATCGCAGTTAGGCAATAGTTTTAAATTATCTTTAGATAGCTTAGCCATGGAGCCAGAGTAGAGTCTACTCTGGCTTTTTATTGTCTATCATCTAAGATTTGGCTTGGCCAGTATCAATTTACCTTGTGATTTCATACGATGCATTAACATCAGTTGCAAAAGCTGACGTTACTTTACAAAGCAGTCATAGAGGGTAAGGCGACGAGCGACCTATACTAAGCTCAGTAAACGGCAAATAGCCTTATTGGGTTTTACTAGGGCAGGATAAGGTGTTCGAAATAATAATTTGGTATAAGCAACAATAAGCCAGCAATAGAAAACTAATAACAACTATCTGAGGATTATATAATGAAAAAATTAGCACTTGCAGCATTGATGACGACTTTTGCCCTTTCTGGTTGTTCTACTATGGGTATGGACAATGAGCGTACCATGGTAGTCGAAGGACAGACTATGAATGTAAAAGTAATCAATATTCCAAGTTTTGAGGTAGAAGTTGCCCCGCGTAAAGCTGTGTGTGACTTGACAGCAACAGATGGCACGATGGTTGAATCGCAATGCTTGCAATATCGTCAGACTTATCAGAAAAACTATACCACGCTAAATGGTAACATTCAGGGCTTTACCTATGAGCCGAACTACCGTTATGTCTTGGATGTACGTCAAGAAGCCATGACAGCAGAAGGGTCTAATGTGGTTAAGCCAGTTTGGATTCTCAACAAAGTAGTATCTAAAACAGCTGAGTAATATCAATATCAATGAATGTGAGCTGACTTCGTTACATTCATCATAAAAAAAGACCTCTAATTTCTTAGAGGTCTTTTTTTGTTTCTACAGTATCTACTTCTATGACGACATATTATTGCTAATCATGCAGTCGATAGATTAGCATTGGCTATAGTTAACACTGACACCGCGAGTAGCGGTAGGGATTCTATTATCAGCATATACTGCAAGGCCGCCACGTGCCGTCTCTTTGTATTTATCAGACATGTCAGCACCTGTCTGCTTCATGGTCTCTATGGCTTTATCCAAAGAAACGAAGTGCTGACCATTACCTCTACAGGCCAGACGTGCCCCATTGATTGCTTTGACCGCGCCCATGGCATTACGCTCGATACAAGGCACTTGGACTAGACCGCCAATAGGATCGCAAGTGAGACCTAGATTATGCTCAATACCGATTTCTGCTGCATTTAAACATTTAGCGGGTGAGCCATTCATAAGTTCTGCTAGGGCAGATCCTGCCATGGCACAGGCAGATCCTACTTCACCCTGACAGCCTACTTCAGCACCAGAGATCGAGGCATTTTGCTTGATGAGGCTACCAATAGCGGTGGCATTCAACAAAAACTTGCGGACACCGTCTTGGCTATAGTTAGGCAAAAAGTCACGATAGTAATGCAGTACTGCTGGAATAATACCTGCCGCGCCATTGGTTGGTGCTGTGACCACTTTACCACCATTGGCATTTTCTTCATTGACGGCCAGTGCATACAAGTCAACCCAGTCCATCGCGGCCAGTTTGTCATTCTTGGTGATGGGCTGATCTTTTTCAGCACACAACTGTAGGTACAAGTCCTTTGCACGGCGTTTGACATCTAAGCCACCGGGCAAAATGCCGCCGTTTTCACAGCCTTGTGTGACACAGTCTTGCATGACTTCCCAAATATTGTCTAAATAGGCAAACACCTCTTCTTCGCTATGAAAATAAAGCTCATTTGCCAGTACCAATTCGCTGATACTTAAGTGATGCTGACGACATTGCTCTAGTAGTTCTGCGGCATTATTGAAAGGGTAAGGAACACGATCGATCGTTGGGCTGGCATGATCCTCATTTGGGTCAGTGGCATCTTCTTCATTGATCACAAACCCACCACCAATCGAATAGTAGGTCTGCTGATAGCGCACGCCTTCCGTTGAGATGGCACGAAGTGTCAATGCATTAGGATGGTAGGGCAGCACAGTATCATCGTACCAATAGATATCTTGTTCTGTATCAAACGCAATGGTATGCGTACCGGACACGTTTAATACTTTGTCAGAAAAAATAGGAGACAGATAGCTACTGGTCATGCGTGTGTCAATGGTACTAGGCGTATGACCAAGTAATCCCAATAAGATAGCCGTATCTGTTGCGTGGCCTTTTCCGGTCGCGGCCAACGAACCATAAAGCTCAATTTCGATATTAGCAACGGCTGTCAATGCCATTTGCTTGGTTAATGAGGCCAAAAACAGATTAGAGGCCACCATCGGACCTACTGTATGTGAGCTTGATGGGCCAATGCCAATTTTAAATAAATCAAAAACACTAATCATAATGAGTTACCGAAAAGTTTAAGAGCTCTAGCGATTGCAACAATTGCATAGAGCGCTTTTATTAAAAATATAATAGACAGCCATAGCTTACAGGCACCGTAGTTCGGTGCGTGTGAGGTGCTATCTATGAAAGGATTGCTATAAAAGAGTACAAGTGGTGACTGAATAATAACTTTTATTTATTTTGAAACTCCGCTATCATGCTCGGAGTCAACGACTATGTAACATCCTGTAAGTCAATATCGCTATTAAGTAGGCCAGCTTGTAAATGACCAAAGTATTTTGGGTAGCACACATGGTTCTTGTGCCATTAGCTAGAATTGACCATCATACCAAATAATACTTTTGGTTTGTCATATTACAACATAAACGAATGAATTGGGATGACATATTATAGATAGAAAAATATAGACTTCTTTTATCTATATAACCTGCTATCAAAATAGCTCTATTTAGTAGTCTCTCAATTTCGCTCAGTTTTCATTTTAGCAGTTATTTTAGCTTATTACCTTAGTTCAGCTCACATAGGACAAGCGCGCATGCCATCTCAAAAAGACCCTTTATCATCGTCAGACAACAGCGCTCCAGATCAGTCAGCTCAAAACGCATTAGAGGCTGCAGGTATTGATTCAGCCGCCATCAACTACCCACACAATCCAGACTTTGAAAATGGCCGTTGGTTTCCTACATGGCGACCTTATAAGGGCAACTTGGATCGCGATCCAGTGGGTATCAATGACTATTTGCCACCATCAAAGAGTGTATTACTAGGGATACAGCATACGTTTGCCATGTTTGGTGCGACGGTGCTCGCGCCATTATTGATGGGGTTTGACCCTAACTTAGCTATTTTGATGTCTGGTATCTGTACGGTGATGTTTTTTATGATCACTGGTGGACGCATGCCAAGTTATCTGGGTTCAAGCTTTGCTTTTATTGGTCCAGTCATTGCGGTGACGGCATATGCAGGCGCAGGGTTCAATGACAATTTGAATGTGGCGCTAGGCGGTATCATGGCCTGCGGTATTATTTATGCGTTGATTGGCTTGCTCGTGATGAAGACAGGAACAGGCTGGATTGAGCGCTTAATGCCGCCTATCGTCACCGGCGCTATCGTGATGATTATCGGTCTTAACTTAGCACCAGTGACTATTCAAGGCGTGTCTGCCAATCAGTTTGATGCTTGGATGGCCACTTTGACTGTGCTGCTCATCAGTGGGGTGGCGGTATTTACGCGCGGTATGCTACGTCGTCTATTGCTACTCGTCGGTCTGGTATTGTCGTACGTGGCTTATTTTGTGATGACCAATATCCTAGGTTTTGGGACTGCGATTGACTTTAGTACGGTCGCTGCAGCTTCATGGTTTGGGTTACCAAGCATTCATACGCCTCGTTTTGAGCTAAGTGCTATTATTCTCATTGCGCCTGTGGCCTTTATCTTAGTGGCCGAAAACTTGGGTCACTTTAAAGCCGTAGAGGGTATGACCAAGGCTCGCGTAACCCCTTATATGGGCCGAGCGTTTTTGGCAGATGGTTTGGCCACGACTTTTTCAGCAGGCTTCGGTGGTACAGGCGTGACCACTTACGCTGAAAACATCGGCGTTATGGCGGTCACAAAAGTATATAGCACCACGATATTTGTAGTCGCAGGTGTGGTCGCTATTATATTGGGACTGTCACCAAAGTTTGGCGCAATTATCCAAACGATACCAGCGGCTCTATTGGGCGGCGCCTCTATCGTGGTATTCGGTCTGATCACGGTAGCTGGGATAAAAATTTGGATAGACAGCCACATCGACTTCAGTAAAAACAGCAATTTAATCATCGCTGCTGTGACTGTCATTATGGGTACAGGTAACTTTAGCTTGCACTTAGGGGGCTTTGATTTGGGCGGTATTGGTACTGCTACTTTAGCCGCTATCGTGTTAAATGCCTTGTTTAACCAAAGTGCCGAGACGAAAGCGGCGAATAAAGCGTTGGCTAAATAATTAGTCTCTAAAATGTTTAAGTTTGCAGTAAATGCAGTAACTAAAAAGCGCCCATGCTATCAATAGCATGGGCGCTTTTTATTGAATAGTATTGATTTATATCGTCCGAGAAAATCGAACAATAGTGTCGAGCTTACTTATAATCTCGCTTATAGAACTTTGAAAAAAACCGATAACGGCGTAGTGCCCGTGGTTTTGGTTTTAACGATCCCAAATAAATGGCAAACATCGTAAGCAAAGCGCCGCCCCATTGTAAGCTGTTGATGGGTTTGTCCAGCCAGCTATAGTCAATAATGAGGGCGGCAACAGGCTCGGTCAGTAGTAATAATCCTGTCAGTGCCAGTGATAGCTTAGGGATAGAATAGGCAATCAGGCCCCAAGCCAAGCACTGCATCACCGTACCATAAATCAGTACCCAACCAAGCTCAGACCAGGTATTGGGCAAAATGTTACCCATATCGAAAGCCAACATCGGCACAACCATGGCAAGCACACCACCGATACTGATTAATTGCATCAGCATAAATATGGGTACAGGCTCGGTATCGTGTGTCTTACGGATAAAAGTCATCGATGCTGCCAGCATCGCGCCTGACACAATACCTGTGACAAAGCCCCAAGTGGCGGCGCTGTTGTTAGCAAATTCAGGACTGCCAATCATGGCCACGCCCAGCATCGCCAAAAATAAACTGATGAGCTGTACGATAGATTGACGTTCATTAAAATATAAAAAGCCAATGGCGGCTAAGAAAAAAATCTGCAAGCTGTTGAGCAAGGTTGAGATGCCAGGGCCGACGGCATAAATACTCTCGTGCCAAAGTGCCAAATCCAATCCCAAAAAAGCCCCTGACAGTAAGCTATAAACAATCGCTCGCCTTGATTGGGGTAGATGCTGCCCCATGGTTTTTGCTAAGACCGCAAAGACGATACCTGAAATAGCCAATCGCCAAAACGACATTGCCCAGCCGCCGATATCAACGTGAGCCACGATCAAACTGCCCAAACCAAAAATGATACAACCAATGACTAAGCCTATAGGTGCAGAGCGTGATGAAGCGATAGCCATATAATGTCCTTATGTTAATATTCTTATTATGACGTCACGCTGCTCATGTGACGTTTCACCAAGGCCATATTGTCGTGGTTTTGTACATAAAATGAAATGGTAAAACCAAAATTTATTCTGGTTTTTTAAATAGGCTGTCGCTATAGCTAATCCTACTGTGTGTACAGGCTACACATACACGATTAAAGTTACTGATAGTGATGACTAATAGCGACAGCAATCTTAGTAGCGGTATCGCTACATGATGGTACCGACATAGTGAGATTTGTCAGTATAAATCGTAGCACAGTATAGCAATGTCTTTATAATCGAGTGACGCCCTTACAGTAATGACATTGGCGCTGATACAACAATTTGTTAGTCTAGAGTCTGTTTAATATTCAAACAGACCTTTATGCTTTACCGTATATTGAATGCTTCGTCCATTATCTCAAACACTCTGTATATTATTTGCCTAGGTTTACTTATGCTTCGATACTTTTTTTCAAACAACCACTCACACATAGTATCCGGTACATCTAGAACAGTGTCGCGCTATGGTTTGTTTATCAGTGTCTCTTTGGGTTTGCTGTTTACGGTGCCCAGCGCCCAAGCGGCCAGTTGTAAACTGCCCAAAAGCTACTACAAAAATGTCGCTTGTACCGCAAGTAGCAAGTATTTTTTAGCGACCAAGGATTTTGGTGCGCCTGTGGCATTGATTGACAAAAAAGGTAAAAGAGTCGTTGATTTATCACGCTATCAAAAGGTCGATGCCGATAAAATATCGAGCGATCTGCTACCTGTATTGCGTAACAGTCGTGTCGGTTATCTCAATATGCAAGGCCGCGAAGTCGTGCCTGCAATGTATGACATACTCACAGAAAGTGGAGGATGGGCGCGACCTGTATCAGATGGACGTATCGTGGTAAAAAAAGACGGTAACTATGGCGTGATTAACACGGCCAATAGCACGGTTGTTTCATTCTCGGCAGCCATTGATGATATTGATAACTACCGTAATGGCGTGGCGCGAGTACGAAAAAATAGTGCGACCAGTTGGGTCGATAAAAATGGGAATACGGCTCGTGACCCCAATGCATCATCCGCCAAAGAGTCTGCACCTGCTACTGACAGCGCTAAGCCATCGTCCGTGCCTAAATCATCGTCAGGGCCTAAGCCGCCTATATCTAGCGGTTTTACCACGCTGCAATCACGTCAACAGGATGGCAAATGGGGCTTTGTTGATGATAATAACATCACCATGATTACTTATTCGTTCGATGAGGTACGCCCATTCTCTGAGTCGCTGGCGGGCGTGCGTATCGGCAAAGAATGGGGATTTATCAATTTGGGCGGAGAGTTGGTGATTCCTTTTCGCTTTGCAAGCGATGGGGTGTTGGCTGACGACTATAAAGGTAAGCCGTCATTTACCTTTACCGGTGGTAAGGCATGGATTGGCAATTTAAAGAATGGCAATAAAATGTGTGTTGACAAAGAGGGTACTGGGGTCGCGTGCGATTAGCGCGACTATCAAAACTTAATACGCAATAAAAAAAAGAGTGCCAACCTATTTATCATAGGCTGGCACTCTTTTTTATTGCACACATTTTTTTATCGAGTACATGATACGTGCCTTGTACTGACAGCAGGTATGGACATGGCAGGAAGTGGCTATTTATCCGATAAATGATGGCTGATTAAATCAACCATATAAGGCTGATAATACTCTGGAATATCATGTGCCATGCCTTCAATCAGATGAAACTTAGCATTAGGGATGGTTTTGGCAACCACGCGGCCCTGTGAGGCAGGAATTAAGCCATCAGCGCTACCATGTAGTACAATGGTTGGTGCTTTGACTTGCTTACTAAAGCGACTGATAGATCCTGATGCCAATATAGCATTAAGCTGCTGGACCGTACCTAGCGGATGAAAGTTGCGCTGATAGCGAATCTTGGCAATCTCACGCACCATCCGTACATTGACATGCCCTGGTGTACCAACGGTCTTCATAAACCACACGCTATGACGGACGATATCACGTTCAGAATGACTCTCTGGACGATTAATAAGGGTGTACAGCTGCTTGGGCTTTGGCGGCTTTAAAAAGGCACGATTGGTCGTCGTAAACATCAGCGCCATACGCTGTACCAAGCTGGGATAACGAGCCGCTACGATCTGTGCGATCATGCCGCCCATCGAAGCACCAAGCAAATGGGTCTTGCCAAGCTTGAGGGCCTTAATCAAACGCGCAGTGTCTTCTGCCATATCTGTCAGATTATAGGCAACCTGTGTGCTTTTATTGGACAGGCCAGTTTGCAATCGTACCATCATTTTGAGCTGACTGATGCGTGGCAATCCCTCAATCTGCACTTTAGAGGACAGACCAATATCACGATTGTCAAAACGAATCACAAAGAAACCAGCATCAATAAAGCGTTTGATGAAATTGTCAGGCCAAAATATCATCTGTGACCCTAGCCCCATAATCATCAGTAGCGGCGGATGATTAGGGTTACCTCCTGCCTCGACACACAGCTCAATGCCATCACCGATATCGATCATCGCTTGCTGCAGGTGCTGACTCAAATCTGAGTCGCGCCATTGGTGTGCCCCAAATCGTTGCCATTCAGGCGTGGGGTAGGTGTCTAGATTGTCTAAGGGTTCAGTCAATTTGGCACTATTGATGTCATCTGATTTTATCATGAAGTGTCCTAATTAGAGGGTCATCTACTACAGCTCAAGCATCTCAAAGTCAAGCTTGCCGACGCCGCACTCAGGGCAAGTCCAGTCATCAGGGATGTCGTCCCATTTTGTGCCAGGGGCAATGCCTTCTTCAGGGCAGCCCAGTGCTTCATCATATATCCAGCCACAGACGATACATTCATAACGTTTCATAAATAAGTCCTATCGATCATTACCAGTGTTACAGTGCGCTATATACGCTTAGGTTTGGGGTTGCAGTTATTCGTTCAGCTGCTATATGCGGTTACTACCTTTATAACAACGATATGAGACTGCAAAAACGCACGTAGTTTAGCATATAACCGTGATTTTCATAGTTAAGTTTACACTTGTATATTGAGATGAGTTGTCTTTTATCAAGTCCGTACTGACGCTATATTGCAGTGATTGGCTGCAACAACAGACGCGCATCCGCAATGCGAAGGCCAGTTATGCTATAATAATCGCCGTCAAATTTATAGTGTTATAGTCGAACTACTCTTAAAGTGTTACGGCGTTAGACTCGCTTAGCCTACTACTGTAGTACTCGCGCTCGTCTGCCTTGTATTATTTTTAACATGGATTGACTATATCTACTATTTGCCGCTGATAAGTCATGAGTGATTTATGAGCAGTTGTCATATCGTTCATATCAGTTATTCAAGTCACGCCAGTTATCTCAGTCATATAAGCTAAGGGTTATCATGAGTATCAATGCCGCCACATCCGCGACCACCGAAAGCGCGTCATCTCCTACACGTAATACTGACCATCCATTTTGGCAGGTTATTCGCACAGTACCAGACTTTCCAAAAGTCGGCATTGATTTTTATGATATTACCCCGTTACTCCGTAGTCACATCAATGAAGTCATCGATGCGCTGCTTGCCGCATTGCCAGAGGGCCTTATGGATGATGTCGATTGCTTGGGTGCTGTTGAAGCACGCGGATTTGTGTTTGCCAGCATGCTCGCAGGACGCTTGGGTAAGGGTATGATACTACTACGCAAACCGGGTAAACTGCCACCACCAGTGGCCAACAAAGCATACGCGCTAGAGTATGGCAAAGACACGCTTGAGATGCAAAACAACTTGCCACCTGAGCGCGTACTACTGGTCGATGATATTTTGGCGACTGGTGGTACATTGACCACTGCTTATGAGCTGTGTCAATCAGCCGATCATACGGTGGTGGGTGCATTGGTGTTATTAGACTTGGTTGATTTGCATGGTGAGTTCCCAGTGCCTGTCTATACCGTACTAAAAGCTTAATAGGGTCAATTGATAACCTAGTTGGTCATAAATAAAGCAAAGGTATAATTTAGCTTTCTTTATTTTTGCATTGAACTGACTATAAGCTGTAAAAATACAGACAAAAAAGCGCCCTGAATAATATCAGGGCGCTTTTTTGTCTGGTTTAGGTTGAATACTATAATAGACTTACACTGACTGCTGTTTGGTTTGCTCATAACTGTCACAAGCGTGCTCAATCAGTCGGCGTCCAACGGTTTTTGGGGCAGTCACCTTAAAGTCTTTTGTGGTCAGTATCGGTTTCTCTGATTGCCATGACTTGAGGACTTTATCATCAGCATCGTAGTTGACGTAGGCTCTCTTATAGTAACTGGCATCTTTGCAGGAAATCAGTAATTGCTGATCACTACGCTGAATGCTATTTTCTTTTATATCGCTCTTCTCTTTTACAGCCCCTTTGTCCTTTACGGCAGTCTTCTCTTTCTTGATCTGCTTTTGCACGGGGTATGTTCTGAGCATCGACACTGTGATGTTTTCGACGTCTTTTTCGTCTATGATATTTATGTCAGAGCTTTCAATAGAGTCCAAATCTATACTAAAAGTCGATCCAGAACTGCTCTCAGACACCTCTACCCAGTTGACACCATGGGCACTAATCATTAGTGCACTACTGGCCAATAACATTGATAGCCGTTTCATACTTGAGCCTTGCTGCTGGTTGTTTAAAGTAAGTAATGATAGCCAACTTGCCATTAACAGGCAAATATCTTTTGTGAGAGGTCAGTGAGAGTCCTGTTGCCCTTGTTACCCGCGCATGGTCGATAGCATCTTAGCAAGCTCGTCACGTGCGCCAATAAAACCATCAATACCTTTGGGTAATAAGTCTTGTGTGACCTTATCTTGCTGATAGGCGGCGCTGAATTCTTCATGCGTCAAACTCACTTGAGTCATCGCCTTCATATCCATCGACATACTAGGGGATAACTGACGGGTAACCTCTGTATCCATCGCCGCCAGCTCGTCAATGAGATTGGGAGCTATGGTCAACAGGTCGCACCCTGCTAGTGCCAAGATTTGCTCAACTGAGCGAAAACTTGCGCCCATGACTTGTGTCTGGTAGCCGTGCTGCTTGTAGTATTGATAAATAAGTTTGACGGATTGGACGCCCATGTCGTCAGATGCTGGGACGTTCTGACGGCTCTGTTGGCGTTTTTGCCAATCCAAGATACGGCCAACGAATGGCGATATCAAGGTCACACCAGCGTCTGCACAAGCGATGGCTTGGTGTTGACCGAATAGGAGCGTCAAGTTGCAGTGAACGCCTTGGGTTTCAAGATAACGTGCTGCTTCGATGCCTTGCCAAGTCGCTGCCATTTTTATCAGGACGCGTTCTGAGTCGATACCTGCTTTTTGGTAGGCCTCCATAAATGCCAAGGCTTTGTCTATCGTGGCCTGAGTATCATAAGAGAGACGAGCATCTACTTCAGTAGATACGCGGCCTTCGATCAGCGCTAAAATATCGCAGCCAACTTTTATCGTCAGTGTATCAATAACGGCATCGATGTCACCGTTATGACGGCTCATCGTTTCTGATAGGACAGCTTGATTGTCAGAATGAATGAGCGCTTTGGTAATGAGGCTTGGGTTGGTGGTCGCATCAATAGGTTTTAGGCGTGCAATGTCGGTCAAATCGCCCGTATCAGCGACAATGGTGGTCATGGTTTTTAATTGTTGTAATACGCTCATCAGATAGCCTTCTATAGTAATCACATCGATATTAATGACAGGATGCTTTTTTATTTATAATTTGAGTAGGGTTGGAAAGGGAACTGTAACACAGTTTTGAGCATGTGTTTTTGCAGAGTTAAGGCATGCATCGCTGTTATGAGCGCTAACTGTGATAACATTTATAGCCGTTGTGCCGTTTATACGTATTTACGAATGGGCACTGACCCAAGTTTTTGTTATAGTAGAGCCCGCGACCTATTGGTCTGTTATATAGACTCACCAATGTCGTCGCTGATGGCGATGTCAGATAGCGCATGGTCTTTAATAAGAGCAGCTTATCTAATCAGGATACAGTATCCAATCGCCATAATAAAACAGGCAATCGTAGTAACAAATATAGTCATACTTAACAGTGATAAAATCTAAAAAGGATGGGCGGTAATGAGCGAGCAGTCACCAGATCAAACCATGGATAATCTAAATCAAATCACCGGAAACGCTAGCGATACCGCAAATGAAAAAGATTTTTTAGACAATATTCGTCAAAATATTGATGCAGTAGACTGCGAAATCCAAACGTTGATCAATAACCGTGCCAAATTGGCTCAGCAAGTGGCTACGGTAAAGAAAAACCATATTGCCAATAACCCGGCGGCTGATAATAGCAACCCAATTTTTTATCGTCCTGAGCGCGAAGCACAAGTGTTAAAGGCGGTCATGGCGCGTAATACGGGCCCAATCGCTGACGAAAAGATGGCGCGTCTGTTCCGCGAAATCATGTCGGTATGCTTAGACTTAGAAGCGCCGCAGCGTATTGCCTTTTTGGGCCCTGTTGGTACCTTTACGCATGCCGCTGCGCTCAAGCACTTTGGCAAAGCCGCTGATACTGTGCCGATGACGACCATTACTGATGTATTCCGTGAAGTCGAAGCGGGTACAGCCATGTATGGTGTGGTACCGGTTGAGAACTCTTCAGAAGGCGTAGTCAATCACACATTAGACGGTTTCTTATCTTCTACCCTAAAAATCATTGGCGAAGTTGAGCTGCCTATTCATCAGAACTTTTTGGTCGCAGAACACACCAAACTAGATGGTCTAAGCCGTATTTATTCGCATCAGCAGTCATTGGCTCAGTGTCGTCACTGGCTCGATGTGAACTACCCCAATGTAGAGCGTGTGGCGGTATCTAGCAACGGTGAAGCGGCGCGTCGTCTTAAAAACGAATGGCATTCAGCAGCGATTGCAGGTGATGTTGCTGTAGCAGAGTATGGCTTACATAAGCTTTATTCAAATATCGAAGATAATCCAAGCAATACTACGCGCTTTTTGATCATCGGTCACGAAGCGGTCGCACCATCAGGTCAAGACAAAACCTCTATCGTAGTTTCAGCACATGACAAAGCCGGCGCGTTGATCGAAATTTTGAAGCCATTGTCCTATCATGGCGTGTCGATGACCAGTATCGAAACCCGTCCTGAACGTCCTAATAAATGGGCATATGTTTTCTTTATTGACATGGATGGTCATGTTAATGATCCAAATGTCAGTGCGGCTATCAATGATATTCGTCCATTGGTCAAAGACTTACGCGTACTCGGCTCGTATCCAAAGGCTGTGCTATAAAATATACGGCTTCACTCATTGGTATTCATACATAATAGATGGGTCTAAGTATTAAAAGACAGCATGTAAAGACCACATTTAAAGACCGTATCTAAGGATAAACCATGCAGACGACTCAATTAACCGAATCAAGCTTATTGCCACTCGTGCCAGCTTATGACAGTATTTTGGCGTTGGCGCCTTATCAAACGGGCAAGCCCATTGAAGAGTTGACACGCGAATACGGTATCTCAGATGTGGTGAAGCTTGCCAGCAATGAGAACCCAATGGGCTGCTCACCACAAGTGACACTAGCCGTCACTGAGCAACTGGGTCAGCTATCGCGTTATCCTGATGGCAATGGTTACTATCTCAAGCAAGCATTGGCAGATTTTAATGATGTCAATGTCGAGCAGATTACCTTAGGTAATGGCTCTGATGATTTGCTTGATATTTTGGCGCGCAGTTTTGTGGGTATCGATGACGCTATTGTTTACAGTCAATATGCTTTTGTCGTGTACTCGATGCTCGCAAAAATGCAAGGTGCGATGGATATAGAGGTGCCTGCGCACCGCTTTGGTCACGACTTAAAAGCGATGAGTCAGGCGGTACAAGATAACCCTAATACCAAAGTCGTCTTTATTGCCAATCCCAACAATCCGACTGGTACGCAGCTTGGACATAAAGAGCTGCATCAGTTTGTTGCCAGTGTGCCAAGCTCAGTCTTGGTGGTATTGGATGAAGCTTATATCGAGTATAGTCCTGAGAGTAATAATCGCGCGCTACTGGATGAGTTTGATAATGTCGTTATTGTTCGTACTTTTTCCAAAGCATATGGGCTGGCAGGTTTGCGCGTCGGCTATGCCCTAAGCTCAGTGCCAGTGGCCGACTTATTAAACCGTATTCGTCAGCCGTTTAATGTCAGTCGTATCGGTCTGGCGGCTGCGGCTGCGGCACTGGCCGATCAGGACTTTATCGAAAAAACCCGTCTAACGAATGATGAGCAAATGCGCTGGCTAGAAAAGCAGTTCGATGCATTGGGATTGGGATTTGTGAAATCGTATGCCAATTTTATTATGGTCGAGGTACAAGTTGAGATGGAAGACATATCAGCGGCTTCAATCCATCAAGCACTGCTTGAGCAAGGCGTCATCGTTCGTCCATTAACGGCTTATGGATTGCCGAATTGGCTGCGCATCACAGTAGGAATGGCCGAAGAAAATCTGCGTTTGATTGATACCTTGCGCTCTATTTTGACTGAAGATTAAGTGCATCAATAGGTGCTTTTTAATTAAAGAATGGTTCTTAATTAGCTACTAAAATTATAATACTAAGACTGGCTTTATCTATGTCTTAGTGTGTTCAACGAGAAATGCCGTGAGTAGTCAGAAAAATAATAAACTTCAATCGTCTCTAAATACTACGCTACCTATATTTAAACAAGTTTGTGTGATTGGACTTGGGCTGATTGGTGCAAGCTTTGCGCAAGCGATTAAAGACAATGGCTTGAGCTCGCGTCTGGTAGCGGTCGATAGGCATGCACCAAGTATTACAGAAGCGATTGAGCATGGTCTGCTAGACGCTGGTAGTGCAACCCTGCAAGATATCATCGCTGGCAGTGATTTAATTATCATTGCAGTGCCAGTACAGGCCGTCCAAGCCGTGTTTGTTGATATTAAACAGGCAATGGATGATAGTCAGCTTGCCAGTGATTGCATCATGACGGATGTCTGTAGTACTAAGGTCAATATCATTGATGCTGCTAAAGCGGTGTTCGGCTCGCTGCCGACAGGCCTGGTACCCGCGCATCCAATTGCTGGGGCTGAAAATTCAGGGTATCATGCGCGCCGCGCCAGTTTATTTGTCAATCATAGTGTTATTATCTGTGAGCTACCGACGACCAGTGCAACGGCTATTGCTAAGTTGCGACTATTATGGGAATCAGTGGGTGCAAATGTCATGTCAATGGACGCTGAGCATCATGATCGCATACTGGCGCACACCAGTCATTTGCCACATTTGCTTGCTTTTAATTTGGTTGAGCAATTGGCGAGCCATGATGATAATTTAGATATGTTTCGTTATGCTGCTGGCGGATTCCGTGACTTTAGCCGTATCGCTGCCAGTGACCCTAAAATGTGGCATGATATATTTTTTGCCAATCAAAGCGCGATTGTGAGCGCCCTTGATGAGTATGGTGTCTATCTACAGACCATGCGCCAGCTTATCATTGATAAAGATTCAACCGCCCTAATGGGACTTTTGGGCCGCGCGCAAGCCGCACGGCGACATTTCGGCCATATGTTAGCCAGCACCCCTTATACGGATACTTCTGCCATGTCAGCTTCTTATAATATTACGCCTAGCAATACTGTTTCTGGCACTATCGCCATTCCTGGTGACAAATCTATCTCACATCGCAGCATTATGCTGGGCAGTCTTGCCACAGGCGTGACAAACGTCACTGGGTTTTTGGAAGGGGAGGATGCGTTAGCAACGCTACAAGCATTCCGTGATATGGGCGTGACGATTGAAGGCCCTGATAATGGCAATTTGACCATTCATGGTGTTGGTATGAAGGGTTTAAAACCTAGCAAAACACCACTGTACATGGGTAACTCTGGCACCAGCATGCGCCTGCTGTCTGGTATCTTAGCCGCGCAGTCATTTGATAGCGTGTTGACCGGTGATACCAGTCTTAGTAAACGCCCGATGGAGCGTGTGGCTGCGCCATTACGGTCTATGGGTGCCGTGATTCAGAGCACTGGGCATAGCGGTACTGCACCGCTCAGCATCACTGGTCGTGAGAATGTTGGTGAGCCACTCCAAGGCGCTGAGTATGATATGCCAGTTGCTTCAGCTCAGGTCAAGTCTTGTTTGCTATTGGCAGGACTGTGGGCCGAGGGTACGACAACTGTCATTCAGCCTGAGATCAGTCGCGATCATACCGAGCGTATGCTATCGGCCTTTGGTTATCCAGTAACCGTAGACGGTAATCGCATCAGCGTCACAGGCGGTGGTACGCTGACAGGCGGTGACATCGCAGTGCCTGCCGATATCTCATCATCAGCCTTCTTTATGGTGGCTGCTGCCATTAGCCAAAATAGCGAGTTGACCCTAACGCAAGTAGGTATCAACCCGACACGTACGGGCATTATCGATATCTTAAAATTAATGCAAGCGGATATTAGCTTGAGCAATGAGACACATGTGGGCGGCGAGCCTGTTGCTGATATCACTATTCGCAGCTCAAACTTGGTCGGTATTGAAATACCAGAGCACCTCGTGCCGCTAGCGATTGATGAATTCCCTGTACTATTTATCGCGGCCAGCTGTGCACAGGGTCGCACGGTATTGACGGGTGCCAAAGAGCTACGTGTCAAAGAATCTGACCGTATTGCTGTGATGGCAGAAGGGCTACATACGCTTGGTATTGATTGTACTGTTACTGATGATGGTCTGATTATTGAAGGTAAAGGCGCTGCTACTGAAAATGGCAAAGTAAATAATAGCCAGCCAGTTTTTGGTGGCGGTCATATCGTCTCGCACCATGATCACCGTATTGCGATGAGCTTTTCTGTGGCCAGTCTGCGTGCATCCAAGCAAATCACTATTGAAGGGGTCGAAACGGTCAATACCAGTTTCCCAGGATTTGCGGAACTTGCCAATCACATTGGTATGTCTATCCAAGTGGATACGGGTGCTGAGTAGGTCGTTGCGTGCTGAATACTGGATTGATGCTTCTATACGACTTACCGAGTAAAATAGCCTAAGCAAAATACTGATCCTGATAAATAAAATTCCTTAATCATTCAGTTTAAAATCGTTAGCAATGTACTCATGTCACTATTGGCATGGGTACATTGCTTTTTACCTTTCACTCTTACTGTAGTAACCCTGTGCTCTCACCATCAAAATGATAATAATACTCAGAATTGGGTGAGAGCACGCTTTGCTCTAACAAGTTGTCCTATATTATGACTACCCAAAACGTCGTCAAAAAACCCGTGACCCCCATAAAAACCACCAGACGCGGTATCATCACTGCGCTCATTGCCTTTTTCATCTGGGGCGGGTTTCCATTATATTTCAAGCAGTTGTCTGAGTACGATGCCACTGAAATTATTGGCCATCGTATTATTTGGACATTTTTATGTTTGCTAGTGCTGCTGGTTGTGACCAAGCGCTGGCAGTGGATTGACACCTTAAAGCAAAATCCAAGATGGATTGTATACACCTTTTTGTCAGGTCTGATTATTGCGACCAACTGGTTGACCTATGTCTGGGCGGTTAACCAAGACCGTATTCTTGAGGCCAGTTTGGGTTACTTTATTGGCCCGCTGGTGGGCGTGGCGCTCTCGATGATACTGTTCAAAGAGCGCTTACGTACCCTGCAATGGGTGGCGATTGGCTTTGCGTTATTGTCTGTGGCCATTCAGGTGATTATGATTGGCAGTCTGCCATGGATCTCACTGATACTGGCATTCAGTTTTAGCACTTATGGTACGATTCAGCGTCAAACGCCGTTGACTGCGATTGATGCGATGTTTGTTGAAACGACCATGTTAGTACCGATTTGTTTATGGTGGTTTTGGCAGTCTGATGTGGCAAGCCACCAATTAAGTTTTTGGTTTAGCCCAAATATTTGGCTGTTGATGATAGCGGGGCCAATCACGTTGATACCGCTCCTGTTATTCAATAAATCAACCAAACTGGTGGCTTATAGTATCTTGAGCTTTATGAACTATTTAACACCGACCTTTATTTTCTTCTTGGCTGTGTTTTATTATAATGAAGCCTTTGATGTAAAACGCTTGGCGGTATTTGGCCTGATTTGGTTTGGCCTGCTGCTGTTCAGTATTGATTTGTGGCGACATCGACCAAGCAAAATGCTCAAGGCGGCACGCCTGCGCGAAGAGAAGTTGCAGCAAGCCAAGTAGTCGTTTCATTTGAACACTGAATTTAATACTCTAATTAAAAATTTAGCAAGCAAGGATGAGAGCATGTTTTATACCGAATCTGATGTGGTATTTGTCAAAGGCCTAAAAGTAGAAGCAGTGATTGGTGTTTTTGACTGGGAGCGTGCTATCACTCAGCCATTACTCATTGATATTGCGCTTGAGACGGACATCAGCCGTGCTGCTGTGTCAGATGATGTCAGCGATGCACTGAGCTATAAAGAAGTCTGCGATGATGTGAGTGAGTGGTGTATAGAGATCAAAGCAAAACTGCTTGAGCATTTGGCTGGGCAAATCTCTGATAAGCTCTTTGCAAAGTATGACTGTCAGAAAATCACACTAAGCATTGCCAAGCCTACAGCCATTACAGCCGCCGATGCGGTTGGGGTGCAGATAACACGCTATGCGCCCGTGTCAACCAGCGAGCTAGCTGATACAGAAGTTAGTGATAGCCAATCTGATGATGCATAAAACGTCAATGAATTTGAATTTAGCAACGCTAACACAATGTGCACCTGAGACGGTGCAAGCGCAGTCTGTGGCAGATGTCGTGTTAGCGCTAGGTAGTAACTATCAAGCCGAAAAGTATCTACCGCTTGCCCGAGAGATGTTGGCAACGCTCGGTGAGATACAATTGTCTACAGCATTTCAAAACCCTGATTTTACTGCGACTACCCAATTACTAAAGCCTGACTATACCAATCAGTGTGTCCACTTAGTACTGACCACACCGATAAGCTTGCAGCAACTACAACACACCTTTAAAACGCTTGAAGGCAATTGTAATCGGTGTCGACAGGCTGAGGCCAATCAGGTGCGACTGGTGACAATGGATATTGATATTCTATTGATCAAACTGGCTGAAAAAGAAAATAGCCTAAGCAAAGAATCGATATCTGAATCAACGTCGAATTGGATTGTAATGGCGGATCGTTATCCATTTAAAGCGCATGAAAATGCAGGGATAGATGAACTAGTAGATGTCAGTTATTAATCATTAACGTTTATTATTAACCATAAAAGCCCTGCTAGGTAAAATAGCAGGGCTTTTATGGTTATGATGTTACCTGACGTTTCATTTGATGAACTTTATAGATTTTGAACTTTTTGCTCATCTATTAGTAAGTGATTTATATGCAGGTGCATGAATGTTATTTCTGCTCGGTATCTACTGCATCTATATCAGCACGTCCAATCACATCCAAATCTTCTAGACATAGCTTGTCATATTTCTTTTTGCAAAAGCTTGGGTCAATATCACACATCGCTGATTGCAGTTGATCTAGGCGATTCTCTGATTGCTGGATATGCTCGAGCATTTTAGCAAAAGCTTCTGCAACAGGGTCTTGTGAATAAGGGTCGATACCATAAGCACGGAAAGTATTGGTACGTTTGGCAGTAGGGGTCATATCTTTAGTTTGCTCGTCGCTCTCACCAGCTTGGGCAACTTTTTCTTGTTGCTTAGCATCCTGTACTTTGGTAGTCAGTGGATTGCCTTTTTCATCATGATGATCTGAGATCATACGAGCAGCACTACCGATCATCGTAGCGCCTGCTGGTACTGGTTTGACTACGACTGCATTTGAGCCGATTTTGGCATTTTTGCCAACCGTAAATGGCCCCAAGACTTTCGCACCAGCACCAACGGTCACACCATCTTCTAATGTTGGATGTCGTTTGCCATTGTTCCAAGATACACCGCCAAGAGTAACGCCGTGATACAAGGTTACATCATTACCAATCTCAGCGGTCTCACCGATGACGACGCCGACACCATGATCGATAAAAAAGCGCCTGCCGATCTTGGCAGCAGGGTGAATCTCGATACCTGTGATAATACGTGAGCCGTATGAGATAACACGAGCCGCCAGTTTCTGTTCATTGTTCCACAGACAGTGCGCACCGCGATGCAAAATGAGCGCATGGATGCCAGGATAAGTTAGGATAACTTCCAAGCTATTGCGTGCTGCAGGGTCACGGGTAAATACCGCATCGACATCTTCTTTTAGGTCTTTTTTAATATTGACCAATGATTTAAACAATTTGGATGGCAATGACATAAGGCGTCCTGTCTATTCGTCAGTAAAGTATGTTGCTAAAGCGACAATACCGCTAAGTTATTATCGTTTTATAATAATCGTATCTACACAAAGCTATTTTAAGTATGGCAACTTTATATGCTTAAACGTGTCTTAGTCCTTTGAGAGTTTGGCAATCAAAGCACTGAGTAGCTGATACTCTTTTTGATCAAGCTGCAAACGTGACCCAAGTCTAGACAATCGTGATGGCAACGATTTTAGGTGCTCACTATTTGCTAGACCACGGTTTACCATTAGGTCAGTGGTACGCTGAGTAAGTTGTTGTAGCTGCTGCTGGGTAATAGCAGGCTCATCCCATTGCTGACGTAGATGCACATCAAGCGTTGACTGAACAGGAGCGCTCAAATCAGTATCTAGATTATCTGCTGTCTGAATGTGCGTCTGAGCGTAAGCAAAGACAAAGCTGGCGATTACCTGCACGGCTGATGCGACATTTAGTACAGGATAAGCAGGATTGGCATCGATTTGAATATGATAATCTGCATAAGCCAATTCTTCATTGGTCAATCCACGATCTTCACGTCCAAATAAGATAGCGATATTTGGTTTGCCAGTAGCAGCTATATCTCGACTACTATCATTTGCACTTAAAGCTGACTGTGTATCGATAAAGTCAAACATGATTTTGGCAGCTTGCGAGGGTGTCACCACAGGGCGAGGTAAGTGACGGCTACGACTGCTAGCGGCAAACACCAACTGACAGTCCGAAATGGCAGATTCCAGAGTTGGTGCGATCAATGCAGAGGACAATAGCTCACCACCACCCGCTGCATGAGATACACTGGTCTCATCAATTGGTAATTTAGGATCGACCACGGTCAAACGAGACAAACCCATGGTATGCATCGCACGTGCCGCTGAGCCAATATTAGCAGGCAAAGTTGTATTGACCATGACTACTTGTAAGCAGTCAAGGTAGTCGCTCACCGTGTGGTCAGATGGTGCTACTACTAATGAAGAGTCATTACTCATTATTGTCCCAGTCTTAGATTGATTTCTTGTTCAGCCCGTTGTAAGGCGACGGCGATTTCTTCAACCAGGTCTGCTTGTTCGCTGATGCGGCGCCCACGGCAGTGCTCTTGCAGTTGACTGCTAAGACGAACCAGTTGAGTAGTGCCTAAATTGGCGCTTGCCCCTTTTAGTGCATGGGCCGTCTCAAATCCATTGGCATTATCATTTGCTTGCTGGGCGACTCGGAGTGTTGCTATTCGCTGTTGACTGTCTTTGAAATACACTTGTATCAGATCAACAAAATCTTCTTCTAGCAAATCACGCATGTCTTCGAATTGTTCGTGATTGACAATCTCTTCACTGGTCTGAGTATTATTATTTGGCATGTCATCCATGGTTTTTATCCAATTGTTAAAAGTTAAAACAGTAATGTTACTATAATGAATTTTTTAAAAGTAATGTACGTCTTAGCTGTAATGGAAATGTAAGTTATCTTCACTTACTAGCATTTTTAGCTGTTGTAAATTATCATCGTTTGGATAAACGCGCCAGTGCTCAGACAGTCCCACATTTGCGATGCCGTACATTTCATAGACGCTCAGGCCAAGCGGTAGACAGTTATCATTGATAGAGGCGTCGGTATTGCTCAAGGCATTGTTGGCATAATCTTGATTATTAGCGCTGCCATTGTCTAATGCCAGCAAGTCATTGCCATTTTCATCATATAAACTGCCGCCCATCGCAGGGTCGTAAGCGCCATTACCACTGTTGCTACCATTACCTTGCTCGTCTTGATCTTGGTTATAAGCCAGACGCGGCTCAGGAATGATATCTGCCTGTGCTGACTTAAGCAATGGTTGTAGACGTGTGAGCAAATTAACATCACTACCGTGAACCTTGATACTGATTTTTTTGAGCCAACGCAAGCGTGCATCAACCATGCTCATGGCACTATCTAGGCGTGCAAATAAACGCCCATCACGCTCACGGATGCTGCCTTTGATGATGACGACCTCATCGATTTTCAACTGCTCTTTGACGCGATTGAAACGCTCAGCATAGCAGCTGACTTCTAGCCTCGATGTGCCGTCATCCAACGTAATCACGTTACGATTGCCGAAGTTAGCGATATCTATAATGAGTCCTGAGAAGTAGCAGCTGCCGTTATAGCCCGTATCGGTTAATTTATCGAGGCGCGCGCCTGAGGTATAGCGTTTTAACTCATCCAAGTACTCATTGATTGGATGACCTGTTAAGTACAGTCCCAAGGTGTTCTTTTCTGCTTTTAGGCGATGCTTGTCACCCCAGATTAGCTCTGGTGTCATGACGAGTGGCGGTGCGGCGACCACACCATCCATTTCACCAAACAAATCCATCATGCCTATTTCACGGTTTTGACGGTCTTGCTCAGCGGCCTGTACAGCGCTTGGCAATTGACTCATCAATGCACCGCGAATCTCATAAGCTTCGTCGGCTGGCAAGTCAGGTCGTAAGGTTGCGGCAAAGTCATCAAAACAGCCCGCACTGACCAATGCTTCAAGCGTGCGCTTATTGACCTTTTTGATATCAACACGGCGGCAGAAATCATATAAGTCTTTAAATGGCCCTTCTCGGCGACGTGCATCCACGATAGATTCTACCGCACCTTCACCCACGCCTTTGATTGCGCCAAGACCATAAATAATATTGGTCGGCGTGTCAGCGACGAAATGCCATTCACTACGATTCACTGATGGATTCACAACGGTTAAATCAAAGTTTTCACGGCAGTCATTGATAAAGAACACCACGTTGTCGGTGTTGTTCATATCAGAAGTTAAAACCGCTGCCATAAACTCAGCAGGGTAGTATTGTTTTAGATAAGCAGTCTGATACGCCAAGACACCATATGCCGCAGAATGCGAGCGGTTAAAACCGTAACCGGCGAACTTTTCCATCAGATCAAAAACGCCGCCTGAAGTGACTTCATCGATACCCTGTGCGGTGGCACCAGTGACAAAGATATCACGCTGTTTGGCCATCTCTTCAGGTTTTTTCTTACCCATGGCACGGCGTAGCATGTCAGCCCCGCCTAAGCTATAGCCTGCCATCACCTGTGAGATTTGCATGACCTGTTCTTGATAGACAATAACGCCGTTGGTGTTTTCTAGTATCGGCTCAAGATTGGGATGATCATAGATGACTTCTTCGCGACCATGTTTACGGTCGATATACATCTCTACCATACCTGCATCGAGTGGACCGGGACGATACAGCGCACACATGGCGATGACGTCTTCGATGTTGGTCGGTTGCAATTTGGCGAGATACTTTTTCATACCCATACTTTCTAGCTGAAAGACGGCCGTGGTCTTAGCATCTTGCAGTAGCTTATAGGCTTTACTGTCATCAAGTGGCAAATCTTCTAAGACCAATGCTGGCACGTTTTCTTTCGCACGGCGCAAATTGATGTTTTCAACCGCTGCGTTAATCACCGTTAAGTTACGCAGACCCAAAAAGTCAAACTTCACCAGTCCAACAGCCTCGACGTCGTCTTTATCAAACTGGCTGACACGGTGACCTTCATCATCACAATAAATGGCACTAAAGTCAGTGATCTTATACGGAGCAATCAATACGCCACCGGCATGTTTACCGACATTTCGGCAGACACCTTCAAGCTTAATCGCCATCTCCCAAACTTCAATGGCATCTTCATAATCCATATTATCAGGGTTAGAGATTAAGTCTTTTAGCTGCGGCTCTTGCTCAAGTGCTTGGCTTAAAGTAATGCCCGGTGTTTTTGGGATCAGTTTGGATATTTTATTGGCTAAAAAGTACGATTTACTTTGTACGCGCGCCACATCGCGCACGACCGCTTTTGCGGCCATGGTACCAAAGGTAATAATCTGCGAGACCGCATCACGGCCATAGGTTTGCGCCACATAATCAATGACACGATCACGGCCTTCAATACAGAAGTCAATATCGAAATCGGGCATCGATACCCGCTCAGGGTTCAAGAAGCGCTCGAATAGTAGATCGTAATGAATCGGATCAAGGTCGGTAATGTTTAGCGCATAAGCGACCAGCGAGCCAGCACCGGAACCACGGCCTGGTCCAACTGGCACGCCATTGGCTTTTGCCCAGCGGATAAAGTCCATAACGATGAGGAAGTAACCAGGGAAACCCATGGACAGGATGATGCCCAGCTCATATTCTAGACGTTCATCGTATCTTTGACGAAAATCACCCCAGTGGTCAGTACGTGCTTCCACTGGAAATAACTTGTCTAGGCGCTGTTCAAGACCACGCTGCGACTCTGCACGAAAGAACGATTCGGTCGTCTCGCCCTCAGGGACAGGAAAGTCGGGCAATACATTAATACCCAGTGTCAAGGTCACATTACAACGAGTGGCCAAGCGCAAGGTATTATCAATGACCTGTGGAATATCAGCAAACAGTTGCTCCATTTGGTCTTGGGTTTTTAGGTACTGCTCATCGGAGTAGGTTTGCGGACGGCTTGAGTCTGCAAGCACATAGGAGCCTGCGATACAAACACGGGCTTCATGAGCATCAAAATCATCTTGTGCTAAGAAACGGACGTCGTTATGGGCAATGATGGGTATGCTGTATTTGGCCCCTGACTGAATAGCGGCTCTCATAAAGGCATCTTCGCCTGAGCGATTGGTGCGTTTGATGGCAAAATACAATCGATCATCGAATTGTGCTTGCCATTCAGCGAGTAGCTCATCGGCTTTTTCTGGCATCGAGCCGACCAATGCTTGACCCACATCTGACTTTTCCGTCAACAGTATTATGACACCTGCTGCATGCTCTAGGATATGACTGCGCTTAATGACAGGCGTGCCGTGATTGACAGGATCAGCGCGACCTTCGGTAAACCCAAGCGATACGATACGGGTAATGTTTTGATAGCCTTCGTTATTCATCGCAAGTAAGGTGAGGCGCGTGTCTTCATTATCTACAATGACTTCGCTACCGATGATGGGCTTGATGCCAGCACCCAAGCAGGCACGATAAAACTTCACCGTGGCATATAAATTGGACAAATCGGTCAATGCCAACGCGCGCTGATTGTCAGCCGCAGCAGCTTTTACCAGCGGCTTAATACGCACGATAGAATCGGTGATGGAATATTCGCTGTGGATGCCAAGGTGTACAAATGCCATAGAAGACTCTTACTGGTACGATCAAAAAAACAAGCTACCGATAATATAAATGATTTTTATCAAGCATTTATATTAAAACATAGAGGCAAATAATACCTCGATAGCCATCTTGATACGTTTTAAATGGGGTCGTCAATAATAGCATTATTTGCCGCAGACAGCCACTGATTCAAAGGGTTTAATCTGCGTGAGGGGATTCGTTTTTCTTATTTATTAATATGAAATTTTGCTACGTTTTATCTCAATTATTGATAAAATAAACATTTGTTTTCAGAAATTGTCATAAGATGTCAATTCTACTATATTATTCACGCAATCAAAAAAAGATGATAATACTATGAGTAATATTACTAAGCTGCCTGCATTTGGCGATATGCTAAACGCTGGAATACAAACTATAAAAAACTTGAGTACGCGAAACACTATCGGTCGCACTGTATTTTATAGAGAGTTTGAAAAACTAGCACAGATCGTGAGTGATCATAAAGATATTAATTATATAAGTAATCATGACATACGTCATGAGTGTCATGATGGCTCTCCTTGCTATGACGAAATCATTGATTTGATTTTGCTGTGTTTATCAGCGATGGGCTTGGTTAAGGAGGATAAATTTAGTTTGGTCCCTAATCTAAATCAGAATTTTGCTAACTTTATTACCTTTGATGAAAAAGTAACGCCTAAAAACATCATACGTTTAGACCCTTTCGGTAAAGTCTATTTTTGGTTAGCGGGTAATAACTTCGGTCAATATGTCGGTGAGGGCATACGAAATAATGACTATATTGCTAACTTTCAGCGCTTTGACAGTAAATCATTTTCTGATTTACAAAAAGTGAATACGGCAGCCTATGGTAAAAACGGTGATGCGCTGGTTAGTCATTTAATCGATGAAACTAAACGTCGAACTTCTATATTTATGAATAATTATGCAGATGCTACAGTTGGCAGCGATTTTGTCAAAGTGACGCCTGACATGATTATGTCTCAACTTGAAAGCTTATCACCCTTACAGTTTGAGTGGTTTTGTTTGAAGTTAATTGAAAGGTCTCTGGAGATAGAAAGTCCTGAGAGTAATTTAACCTCTCGTCATACAGGACGATCTAACGATAATGGTATTGATGGACTGATTATTCAGGATTTTCCTGATGGTGAGGTACATAATTATTATATTCAAGCCAAGCTTTATAGCACAGGTAATAATATTTCAAATGGCGATTTGAGAAATTTTGTAGGTGCTTATCCACCACAAAAAACCAATCATCATGGGATATTTATTACCACCACAAGCTTTACCAAGCCGGCACAAGACTATGCTAATTCGACTGATTCGCATAGCCTTATCCTAATTGATCAAATGAACTTGATTGAATTGATGATGCAACATAAGGTCGGTTTAAAAGAGGTAAATGCCAGACCGAAATTATTATTAGACAATGATTTCTTTGACAAGATAAAGTTGTATTAAGACAGCTCAATATGTACTTATTGAGCTGTCTCTGTAAAAGAGGCTCTATGCGTTATAGCAGCACATAGAGCCTCTTTATAATTATAAGATATTAATCACTCAATACCCAACCACTGCCGCATCAACAATACGAGGATCAGACGATCCATACACGCCATTTGGTGTCAGCATGATCGATTGCGTAGATCCCATCGCTGATTTTGGGCTGACGGTATGACCCATTGACTCGAGCTTTTTGACCGTATCAATATTAAGGGCTTTTTCAACTCTGATTTCATCAGGTAGCCATTGATCATGAATACGCGGCGCATGTGTTGCTTCAGCGATATTCATATCATGGTCTATGACGTTGGAGATAATCTGAGTGACAGTCGTGATGATACGGCTACCACCTGGGCTGCCCGTGACAATATAGGGCTTATTGTCTTTGAACACAAGCGTCGGACTCATAGACGACAGCGGGCGTTTATTGGCCTCCACAGCATTGGCCTCACCGCCTAATAATCCATAACCATTTGGTACACCAGGTTTGGCAGAAAAATCATCCATTTCATTGTTGAGTAAAATGCCTGTGCCGTCCGCAACGAGACCCGTACCATAAGAGAAGTTCAATGTATAAGTATTGGCTATGGCATTGCCGTCTTTATCAACGATAGAGAAATGCGTGGTCTGATCACTCTCGTATGGGAGTGGGTTATTGGCTTTGATAGTAGCTGCTGGCGTGGCTTTATTTGGATCAATCAACGTACGCAGTTTATCCGCATAGGCTTGTGACGTTAAGCCGCTGGCAGGTACATCGATAAAGTCAGAATCACCTAAGTACTCAGCACGATCTGCATACGCTAACTGCATCGCTTCCGCCATTAAATGGATGGTCTGTGCGCTGTTTTGTCCGTAGTCTTTGAGCGGATAGCCTTCTAAGATGTTTAGAATCTGGATGATGTGAATACCACCAGAGGAGGGCGGCGGCATAGAGACAATCTCATAGCCACGGTAGTCGCCTTTGACAGGTTCGCGAGCAATCGCTTCATAGTCGCTCAAATCCTGCATGCTCATGCTACCGCCTGCTTCATTAACCGCTTTGACCAGTTTTTGAGCGGTCTCACCCTTATAAAACCCATCAGCCCCTTGTATCGCAATCAGCTTTAGCGAACGGGCAAGCTCTGGCTGTTTTAGACGTTCACCCGGTTGATAGGCGCTGCCATCAGGTTTAAAAAATACTTTTTTGGTGCTTGGCCATTTCTGCAAACGATCGCTCAATGCGGTGAGTGATTCGGACAAGCCCGCCGTGACTTCTATGCCATTTTCTGCTAGTGAGATGGCTGGGGCCATGACTTGCCCGCGGCTCATGGTACCGTGATCCTCTAGTGCTTTTAGTAGCCCTGCTACTGTGCCCGGCACACCAACGGCTAAGCCATGATAGCGAGATAAATCGCTGACAGCATTGCCTTCTTTGTCAAGGTACATATCGCGTGAGGCGCTACTTGGTGCTTTTTCACGGTAATCAAGCGCCACTGTTTTGCCTTGCTTGGCATCATAAATCATCATAAAACCGCCACCACCGATGTTACCAGCCCGCGGTAAGGTCACGGCTAGGGCAAAGCCCACTGCGACCCCAGCATCTACCGCATTACCACCGTCTTTTAGAATTTGTAAACCGATGTCAGATGCAAGCGCTTCTTGGGTCGCTACCATGCCGTTTTTTGCCCAGACTGGATGGTGAATGGCATCTTCAGAGTAAATAGCTTGGTCGCTATTGGCGTTGCTAGATGCGGTATTGAGGGTACTGGTTTTTGCCCGTGTGATGCGCTTGGTTTCAGACAGTACCGTTGGATTATCAGCCATGATGGCCAAATTTATAGCACTGGTATTGATTGAAGTGGTATTAATCGTATTGTTATTTGTTGAGGATGTTGGTTCTAATGCCTGTGCAGAGACAGACAGTAGTAGTGTGCTAGTAATCAGCAATACGCTATATTTTAGTGATAATTTATTGTTAGGTTTAAGGTTATGAGTCGTGTCATGAGAGTGAGAAAATGGCTGAGACATCGCAAAGTCCTTTTTACGCGAGTGGAAATAGTAGGCTATCCGTTAAATAAGCTTAAATAGTAACGAAAATATAGAATAGTAGAAAGTTGTTTATTATCTTTTATTGTCCAGCTTGTTATAAGGCTTGGTCATGTGGGCTATATTTTTAAAATGAGGCCATTCCTAAGTACATTCATACTTTCATGCAGGCTAGGTTATTTATCAATGAAGTTTTTCTTTAAAAATTTGCGCTAGTATTACTAAAGTGTAAGCTCTTGTGATATAAATAACGGTACTAATGTACACTCGTTATCGACTGTCTATTTATACCAAGGGACTACTATGCCATCAGACCATATGAATAACCGTAATCGACAACGCTACTCTGAGGTGGCGCATCATCACTCGTCTATCCATAACAATAATGGTCCTGTCTATCAGACGTGTAAATTGACTTCAATCGCCTTGCTAGTGGGCAGTGCATCGATTGTACTCGCAGGGTGTCAATCAAGCCCAGCTGTCTCGTCTAATGCGAGTGTATCTAGCACGCTCATTGACTTTAGTGTCGCAGATGCTGGGCAGAATCAACGTCAGGGCCGTGCTTTTACGGCCAGCCAAAACGCCCAAGCCGAGCGTTACGCGCAACTGTTTGATCAAGATAAATATCTCAGTACTGAAAACCAAGCCAAGTCGCATTTGCTGACAGCGATTCGTCAGCATTTAGCCACGGAGCATGTGGCTGTCGCACAGGCGAATTATCAAGCAGTGCCATTTATCGACGCAGATAGTGTCGATGCAGGAGCGAGTAGCTTACTCAGAACGATTATAGAAACCTATGCCTATCAGCCTGAAAGTGCTGATGCTGACGACTACAATGAGAGTGGCTCTAACGACAATGATGAGAGCGATAATAGTGACTATGATAATGGTAATTATGATGAGAGTAACGCGGACGATGTCGAGAGAAGAGCAATCGCTGCGATATTGGCGGAAGCCGGTGAAAATGAGCCGGCAAGGGATAGCGATTATAATAGTGGCGCTAACGATGACACGATTTTAGATAAAGACGGTTACGATGTTGATGGCTATGATGAATATGGCTATGATCACGACGGCTATAATGAGTACGGCAACGAAAGAGAAGGCCGTGGTGGCCTGCTCTCAGGCATGAACCCCAAGACAATGGCCGCAAAATATGAAGCCATGCAACTGGCAAAACAGCGCGCTGAGACAGAGCCGAGCGCTACGGACAACCTATCAGCTTCCTCTACAGGCATGATTGGCAATATACTTGATATGTTCCACCGTACTCCTGAGCAAATAGCTGCATCCAATGTTTATCAGTATGAGCATCTAACGTTCAATAGTGTCAGTCAATACCGTCCCAAGCAGCGCCAGCTACAAAGCGTCTATAGCTACGATTACGCCACACCAACGATTAGCTCATCGATACAGATACCGTTGGCATTTGATTTTAACAACAGCAATGTCACCGTCGACCCATCGGCCATCATGCCAATTGTCGCGCTCGCTAATCCTGAACACACGCCATTGCCTACGCAGATGGCCTCACATACCGTGAGATTTGGGCTGCCTGAAAGCATCACGGCGCAGTTACCGCCATCAGTGCTTTACGATGCGGTACTCAATGCCATCCAAAGCAGCATGGCTGAGCTCGCGCCTGAGCATTTTAGCGCGGTAGATATTCGTGATGATGCGTTTGCCAAAGAAGTTGGTGCGACACGCGCGGTAAAAGTATATTTTGGCAGTCAGCAAAGCGGTGAGATGATCGGCAAGACGCTGAAATATGTGACGCAGTCACTGCAAGAGTATGTCGATGCTAATCCAAAACAATATCCTGATGGTGCTGTGCTAAAAGCCGCGCTTGCCAAGATACAGCTATACAATAAAGGCTATCAAAGCGCAGATGTGGGGTCGCTGTTACAACTTATCGAAGCGATCGGGCCTATCTCGTTTAATCAGATTAATTACTACTATTTAGATAGCTCCGATCGCCTACTTGCCAAGCAGCAGCGTGTCAATATCGGTGGTGACTTAATGGGGTCTACCACGACCATGCTCAATCAAGTGCGTTATGACAAAGCCAGTTTTAATCGCCATGCTTTAACGCTCCTACTGACAGAGTCGTTTGGGTCTAATGCTGTGCCTCCTATCGATGGAAATGCGTGGATTGCAGAGCAACGCCAACAAAAAGACAGACTGCAAGCGGCACGTTATGTGCGTTACGACTATGAGGATGGCAGCTCAATAGATGATGATAGCAGTGACGAATATGACAGTAATCATAGCGCAGAGGTAGTCGACGAGAGCGATGTTGACGAGGCCAAAGATGCGGCTGAGCAATAGTTTTCAGTCGCATTATCTTGTCACATCTACGCTCATGTCTATTAAGGATAAAAAATGAAAACAGTACATCAAAATATTGGCTTACGTCTGCCATCTGTGATTAAAAGCAACCAACTACTGACTAGTATGTTGCTATCAGGGGCACTGTTATTGACAGGTTGCCAGTCTACTAATCTAGGCCAATCTAACATGGTGGCCACTAAGCAATCACCTAGCACTGCAAAAAAGACTTTAGCAGCCGCGTTACAACAACAGCGTCGCCAATCGTTCAGCTATCATAGTAACCTTGAGATTGGCAACGAAATTAGCAACAACCAGCAGGTTACAGGCGAGTCTTCCAAGCAACTGGTCGTATCAGACTATGTAAACGAGCACTGCGAAGAGACGCATGATCAAGCCTATGCGGCGTTGATCCTGCAAGCAGAAAAACAGAACACAGATATTCTAGCCACCGATTATGATGTCAAACGTGACACCATCAGGCAGTCGTACTTTGAGTGCGTAGATGCCTATCATGCATGGGATGATCATCAATATGATAGCGATGTGAAGGTAGCAGCAGATTATCAGGCGTTATTTGACAATTATGAAGATAAACCTAAACCGATAGATGCAAAAAAGGCACAATTGCTCGATGCGTATTTGTTAAAGCCATTGTCTATCAATGCTCAAGGTATCTACCAGCCAATGGCGGGTAAGGCCACTATGCTCGCCAGTGTACAGTACCAAGCGCGCAATCATCACAGCAGTATCAATCAGCCGATCTATGTAGATTTTAAAAACGGTGATGTCTATTTATGGGCAGATAACTTTGCGCTGCTTAATTCCGAGCTGCTAGACGATAAGCTCGGTACAACATGGCGAAATAAGTGGTTAAAAATAGCCATTGATGATGGTACGCTGCCCAAGGGGTTTGGTAGCGAGGTGATCAAAAGCCATTTCGCCGCGTTAGATGCGACCTATGACGCAGCTCCTGTTGGCCAGTTCGATTATGTGGCTCCTAATACGCTGGCATCATTGACGCCCAAATTACCAGCGCAGCAGCTATCAGTGATGTTACCAACAGACCAAATCATTCGCCGAGTGCAAAGCTTTGATAGCTATCAAGCCTCTTATCAAAGCTATATGCAGATTTTCTACAGTCGTATTAGTAAGCGATATCCAGAGCTGGTAAAAGAAGCTGAGCCAATGACAGCGTTCGAGACCATTCAAGGTTCACCAGATCTCACCAGTAAGGCAATGGTAAAGAAAGTACTGGCGATGATAAAAGAACAAATGGCTGATGATGCAGCCATAGACACAAACGCCATTGCAAATAAAGATGTCCAAGAATTATATGGTTTCGATAAACGCGGTCAGCTGAAATGGCAGCAGATGCATCGCCAGCTGGATAACACCAGTAAACCTAATACAGATAAAAGCCTGTCGGTGGATGTCTTGCAGCAGTATTCTGCTATCAATACCACAGCATTGGCGTTTCCGAACTTGCCGAGTAATGTTCAATCACCGAATGCCAGCAATAGTATCGATTTACGACAATACGGCCCAGAATTGTTGCAATACTACCAAGATGGTAATGGAACGGCGATGGGTAAGATGATGTTTAATATGCTACCGATGGCAAAAGAGCGTTTCGGTGTGATTGAGTAACTGATCAGAGTATTAATAAGTGAGTAGAAAGCATTATTAGTTTGTGAGCAGGATAATTTTGCATTAAAAAAAGCGCACCTATTAACGGCGCGCTTTTTTATTTTATACGTATACAGCTGGGTAAAATAACACTTTTCCGGAGTGGTTTATTACATACCTTGCTGTGCACGATCACCACGTTGCTCACGATGCTCTGGACCACGACGGCCTTCGTCGTCACCTTTTCTATCTTCTTTCATTTGTGCAAGTTTTGCGCGTTGCTCAGCAGTTAATACTTGAGCAATGGCGTGTTGAGTTTGTACACGCTCAATAAAGCGCTGCTTCGTTTTAGCAGCTTGCTGATCGGCCAAACGGTTTACTGCAGCACTATTCAATGTGCTTGCATTGGTCAAGGTTTGCATCTGTTGATCCATTTGCGCACGCTCTGCTTGATGCTTTGTGCGATCCGCTTTGTTATTGCTATGCTTCGCTTCCATGATGGCTTTGATTTGTGTTTGCTGCGCTGCTGTGAGGTCTAGTTTAGATAGTGGGCCTCTCATCTCACCTTTTTTCATGCCAGCTTTATGCTGCTTTTGCATTTTTGTCGTAGGCGTTGTATCAGTGGTCGCGTTGACGCTGGTACATGCAGTGACAGTAAATACGCTAGACGCTGCTAATACTGAGGCTAATAATAATTTTTTCATAACGATATCCTTGATTGTATTGAGTGTAACTACATTGAATGTGGTGGTAATGGGTTGATAGGAGCTATATTACGACAGTTAAAGGTTACGAACATTTATGAAGTATTAAGAAAGGTAACGTTTTTAGCGAATTGCTACGCGCTTGCCTGATAATATGGGTAACTAAACGAATTAAACCAATTAATGCTATCGAAAGTGAAAGGAGATGAGTGTGCCAAATATATTGATAGGCGATGATGACGAAGAGTTGACCCAGTTATTACAAGAGTATCTGCACAATCATGGCATTCAGTGCGATTGTGTCCATGATGGCGCGGCAGTTATACAGCGACTCAAAGCAGTGGCACATGAAGATACGGTCTATGATCTGCTCGTGCTCGATATTATGATGCCGAAACTAGATGGATTGAGTGTCCTGCGCCAATTACCAAATATCATTGATATCCCTGTCATTATGCTGACCGCAAAAGGGGAAGAGATTGATCGGATTATCGGTTTAGAGTTGGGTGCGGATGATTATATCACCAAGCCTTGTAACCCTCGAGAGCTGCTGGCGCGTATCAATGCGGTGATTAAACGAACCAATACGACGGCCTCTGAACACACGCCACTACCAGAGAGTCGCTTGCATCTGGATCAGAACCAGCGCATTTGTGAGATAGATGGCGTGGCGCTACAAGTCACTGGTACAGAGTTTGATCTGCTCGTGGCTCTGCTCAAGCAAAAAGGGGAGGTGGTGAGTAAAGCATGGTTGTCAGAAAATGTCTTGCAACGCGAATTGCAGCCCTTCGACCGTAGCCTCGATGTACATGTATCTCGCTTACGCAAAAAACTTCAACCTTTTCACGATGAGCCAATAAAAGCGGTGCGTGGCAAAGGTTATCAACTGGTGTTGTAATGACGGATATATCGATGAAAGCTTCTGAACAGCCTCTCAAAAAATCCCCTAAATTTACGGTACGAATTACCTTGTTTTGGCGTCTATTTTTGAGCCTATTACTGACAATTTTGATCACCTCTGTACTGTCCATCGTAGTAGAGCGCTGGCTGGCTGAAAAAGAGCTGACCTCTCGTATGGATGTCCAAATCGACAGCCTATTGATGAAACGTGAAGAGATGGTCGCAGCGCTACGGATTGGTGATGTAGAGTTTGTCAGGCAGATGTATCGTCAAGATCGACAGCTAATGAATCAAATCAGGGTGTTTGATGAGCAGGGCGCTATTATATTTCCGCGTTACCGTGATAAAGACGGTCGGCAAGGGCAGCTGCAAAATGGTCGGCAAACAATGGATCGTGCGATACAACCGTTACAGCAAATACCGTCTAGACCGCCTAGAGTAGAGAATAACGCTTATGGTGTAGAAGGTCGCAATGCTGACGACAGATTGCGCGAGCACGACAATGAAATACCGAAAATTGAGTCGTCTTTTTGGCAAAAATTCCTAAAGCCAAGAACGGCAAGTAGCGCAGCAGTAGCTGATATCGATACTCGTCCTGAACTGGCTGATATATCTGTTGAACTACCTGATGGTCAGTCAATCATCATACAGTTGCGTCCGCATTTGCGTTTTTCAGACGTGGTAGAGATACAGCATGGTAATTTTCCAATACGTTTGCTATTGATCGTTATCTTTAGTGTATTGGTCTGTATATGGCTCAGTCGTACGCTGACCCAGCGTATCGGACGTGTACAAAATACAGTACACCGTATGATTGATGGTAATTACCAAGCCAACCCAGAACTGTCTAAGATGGGCGATGATGAGTTGGGGCTACTTGCCAAAGACGTCGCCCATCTATCGACGAGACTGGTTGACAGTGAGCTGGCACGCAAGCAAATGCTCAGTGATATCTCACATGAGCTGCGTTCGCCGCTTGCTCGTCTGGATGTAGCGACTGAGCTGACTCGAGATTTTGCGCCCAATGCCAATCGCTATTTAGACCGCATCGATAAAGAGTCTACACGGATGAATGAGCTGATTGAGCAGATCATTCACATTCAATCCCTGCAAATGCAGCAATATACTGTTGATAATTTGGAGAGTGAGGCAGTCGATATATCTGACATTATCAGTAGTATCGGAGAGGATGTCTGCTTTGAGTTTCAACATAAAGATGTGCATTGGAAATGGCAACCGCCTGAAGCCTCAGCGCTAGATGACTTGGAGGGTTTTTGGACAGTACAAGGCAATGCAGAGCAGTTGTATAGCGCACTTGAAAATGTCATTCGCAACGCTTTTATGCACACGGCAGCAGGTTCGACAGTGATTGCCCAAATCAAAGCAATACAAATGGACAATAAGGCACCAGCTGTTCAAATTGCCATAACAGACGAAGGTGGCGGTGTGGCAGACAAAGACTTAGAACGTATTTTCCATCCCTTTGTGCGGCTCGACTCTGCTCGACACCGTGATACTGGCGGTTATGGACTTGGACTGGCCATCGTCCATGCCGTAGTAATGGCACACAAAGGATATATCAATGCACATAATCGCCTTGATGACGTTCAAGGCTTGGTCGTAGAGATTGTATTACCTACAAAATAATAAGACTCATTACTGATAAATATTTTATGTAAGTGGCATGCGTTTATGATGCAATGATGGTGCATATAAACGTATACCTGACCTATATAAAATACTGGTTTTTTTGAAAATGGTCATAATTTAATACATATATTCATAAATATAAATAAATATATTCGTTTTTATGAATATAATTGCATGAACGGTATTAAAATACAGATGGACGGTATTGTCTCTCTTTATATATTCGGTAATACTAATATATAAAGAGAGTGATACATAACTTACAAAACAAAACGTCCTATTTTTTTAAACTTTGATACCAGAAATATTTGAAAAGACTAAATTATTATAAGTTCATAATTTGTTTTATTTTACTATATCAACTCTCTTGCAAGATGGATTTTATCTCTGATTTTTTAAATCTGACAAGTCTGTAAGGGAGTACGCATCATGAACCGCATCTATAAAGTCATCTGGAATGAAGCCTTAAGTTGTTTTACCGCCGTTGGTGAATATGCGAAGGGACGTGGCAAGTCTTCCAAATCTAGTGTTAGCTCTAACGCGACTATCAACACAACATCTAATCTGTCTGCTATCAAGACGTTACGCCTGAGCGCAATAGGAATTGGGCTAATAGCGGCTGGTTTTGGCATGCAAGCAAGTGCAGTGGGCACCTACTTTGCCGGAGATGATTCAGCGCCTAAAATCTATACAAATCCATTCTACCACCAGACATTAACGGTTCAAGGTGGTGAAACAGTAATGGGCGATTCTAGTACCAAAAATATTAGCGTCACGGCTGATAGACGTGATAAGTTACTGACGATAAAGCTTGATGAAAATGTTGACTTAGGGGCTGATGGTAGTCTGAAAATGGGCGATACCTTGGTCGATAACTCTGGTATTAAGATTACAGTAAGTGATCCGTTAAATAATGTCGTGCTAGGTAATAACGGTCTGAATAATGGTAACAACCACATTACAGGCGTTGCGGATGGTTTGATTGCTCTTGGTAGTAAAGAAGCGATTAATGGAGGGCAACTATCTAGCCTAGCGACCACGGTTGCCACTAATAAAACCAAGTATTATAGTGCGAATTCTATTGGTGGTGATAATGAGGACAACCTAGGCGCAACTGGACCAAACGCTATCGCCATGGGTAAAAATGCGAAAGCAATAGGTGAACAAGCTATTGCGATTGGTAGTAGTGGCAGTGGACAGGATACTAAAGCACTGGGTGAACAATCTATTGCCATTGGTGCCAATGTGGTATCAACAGGAGCATCATCTATCGCGATCGGTGGTGATGATTTAGATACTGCGTCAGAGGTTGCTGGTATTAACGAGTTATCTAATGCGTATACTAATAGCGACCTTATAGAAGATCCAAATAATCCATATGGACATACTGAGTCAGGAGGCACCGCATCTGTAGCAATTGGGGTCAAAGCACAGTCCGAAGGTAATTTATCTACCGCTGTGGGTGTCCGTTCAAGCTCAGCTGGTGATGCCTCTTCTGCCTTTGGTATGGGTTCTTCTGCAAATGCCAAAGGTTCAGTGGCACTAGGCGCAGGGTCAGCAGCTAATGTGGCAGGCGGCGAGGTAGGGTATATACCAACAGGTGCCAATACAGCCGCTACTACAGCTATCAAGTATACTCAGAGTGGCGTAGATTTCGGTGCTGTATCGGTTGGTACAGGGGAGGATGGTGGGAACCGTCAGATCATCAATGTTGCAGCAGGTAGTCAAGACAGTGACGCAGTGAACGTATCTCAGCTAAAAGCTGTCACAGACATTGCTAATAGAGGCTGGGATATCAGTGCACAAGGCAACAGCGGCACCGCAAGTACTGTAGAACCTGGCGAATCGGTTGACTTCAATAGTACAAACAGCAACATCATCGTCTCCAAAACAGCAAGCAGCAATGATGTATCATTTGAGCTCAATAACAATCTAGACCTAGGTGATAACGGTAGCGTGGAAATGGGTTCGAGTTCTCCTTTCGGACTGGGTAGTACAACGACACTTGATCGTTCTGGACTCACAACGGGTAATGTATTATCTAACACCACTGTGAATGGCTTAGGTATTAGAACGGGTAACGCCCTCTTTAATACTACCGTTACGGGTGTAGGAGTTGCTGTGTCAAGCCCTCTGTCTACCACTCTCCTATCTAGCAATGGCCTGAACATTGTTGGTGGACCGAGTGTCACCAAGAGTGGGGGCATCAATGCTGGCAACAGAAGAGTTATAAATGTTGATAATGGCATACAAGCTAAAGACGCTGTCAATGTCAGTCAGCTCAATAGTTCCTCTGCCGCTGCTAAAACAGAAGTTGCCGCCGGTACTAATGTTGCTGGTGTGGCGAAGTCAACGGGTGGTAACGGTCAAGATGTCTATACCGTTAATGCTGATGGCGTTACTTCTTCAGCAGGGTCTACCGCAGTCACCGTCACTGCAGCTGACAAAGACCTAGCGACTAACACGACCGATTATGCTGTTGACTTAAGTGCCGATAGCAAAACCAGCTTGGTAAAAGCTGACAGCGCTATGCAAACCGTAATCACTCAAATAGATGGGGATGAAGTTAAGACGCTGAATAAAACTGAAAATACCGCCAACTTCCTCAGTGGTAAGAACATCATCTTAACTGACGAAAATGGTGATATTAAAGTGTCTACATTAGATGAAGTTGAATTTACTGAAGTGACTACAGGAAGTACTTTATTGAACACAGGTGGGGTGAGCTTCCTTGGAGGCAGTACAGTCAGTTTGAGTAGTAATGGTCTTGATAATGGTGGCAACAGAATCATCAATGTAGATGATGGTGATGCGCCTATGGATGCTGTCAATGTTAGACAGCTAGAAAGCGTTAAAGTAACAGCCAATAGAGGCTGGGATATCAGTGCACAAGGCAACAGTGCTACTGCCAGTACTGTAGAACCTGGCGAATCGGTTGATTTTAATAGTACAAACAGCAACATCATCGTCTCCAAAACAGCAAACAGCAATGATGTATCATTTGAGCTCAATAACGATCTTGATCTAGGCAATAGTGGTAGCGTCAGTACAGGTAATATCTTCGGTGGCACCCAAGTTAACAGCCTCGGCATGATCACAGGTGGTCTAGTCATGGGTGGTGTTACTACAGTTAGTGGGCTTGGTGTGACGGTAACGGGTACAAACCCACTATCTAATGCAACGTTGACCAGCGATGGTCTGAGCATGGTCGGTGGCCCCAGCATCACTAAATCTGGTGGTGTCAACGCTGGCAATAAAAGAGTGATCAATGTAGATGATGGTCAGGGAGATACAGATGCTGTTAACGTAAGTCAGCTCAATAGTTCATCTGCCGCTGCTAAAACAGAAGTGGCCGCTGGTACTAACGTTGCTGGTGTTGTGAAGTCGATGGGTGGTAATGGTCAGGATATATATACCGTTAATGCTGATGGCACGACTGTATCAAAAGGCTCTGATGCTGTCACCGTCACAGCAGGTGACAAAGACGCTGTGACCAATATGACGGACTACGCCATTGATCTCAGTGATGCCAGCAAAACCAGCTTGGTAAAAGCTGATAGCGCTATGCAGAGCGTTATCACTCAAATAGATGGCGAAGACGTCAAGACACTGGATAAAACGAACAATACTGCCAACTTCCTCAGTGGTAAGAACATCATCTTAACTGACGAAGATGGTGATATTAAAGTGTCTACATTAGATGACGTTGAATTTACCAAAGTAACGACAGGTGACACCTTATTAAATACTGATGGTGTCACTATCGCTGGCGGATTTAATCAGACCGTTACCTTAAGCAATAGCGGACTTAATAATGGCGGCAATAGAATCATCAATGTAGATGACGGTCAGGGAGATACAGATGCTGTCAATGTTAGACAGCTTAATCGTTCATCTGCTGCTGTTAGAACAGAAGTTGCCGCGGGTACCAACGTTGCTGGTGTGGCGAAGTCAACAGGTGGTAACGGTCAAGATGTCTATACCGTTAATGCTGATGGCGTTACCGCTTCAGCAGGGTCTACCGCAGTCACCGTCACTGCAGCTGACAAAGACCTAGCGACTAACACGACCGATTATGCTGTTGACTTAAGTGCCGATAGTAAAGCCAGTCTGGTAAAAGCGGATAGCGCCATGCAGACTGTTGTTGCTCAGATCGATGGCAATGAGGTCAAAACACTGAACCAAACTGATAACACGGCCAACTTCATCACAGGTGACAACATCGTTCTTACCGCTGAGAATGATGGTATTAAAATTGCGACAAAGGATGATGTCACTTTTACCAGTGTTAGCTTCACTGACAGTCCGGTTCGTTTAAGTAGCGACGGTCTCAATAATGGTGGCAACAAAATCACCAATGTTGATGATGGTGAGGCAGATACGGATGCCGTCAATGTTAGACAGTTAAATGCAACCAATAGTACCGTTGACTTGGGACTGAACTTCACAGGAGATGATACTGCAGCTATCGTCAATCGCAAATTAGGTCAAACATTGACGATTCAAGGAGGCGCGATGGAGTTAACGGAAAATAATATCGGTGTGATCGCTGATGAAGAAGGCAATCTAAATGTTAGATTGGCTGAAGATGTGGTGCTTGGTACAAACGGTAGTGTGAGAATGGAAAACACAGTTCTCAACAATGCAGGCATCACCATTACTGATGGCCCTAAACAGACCGTTACCCTAAGCAACGAAGGTCTGGATAATGGTAATAATAGAATTATCAAGGTTGGTGAAGGGATTGCCCCAAGTGATGCTGTCAACTTTGCACAGCTCACAACCACCAATAACGAGATTGCTAAAGGTATCAGAATTGGTGACGGCAATAGTGCCAATGATCAGCAATTTGCATTAGGCGATACGATCAATGTGACCGGTGATAGAAACCTTACTACGGTTGCTTCGGCGACTGGTGTCCAGGTGAAACTTAATAACCAATTGGATCTGGGAGATGAGGGTAGTATACAGATAGGTAATAGCATCATGAGTAATGCAGGCTTTACCTTCGTTGATAATGGCTTTGGTAGAATGCTCTCACAGGCATCACAGGTCTCATTGACTAGCCGTGGTCTAGATAATGGTGGCAACACAATTACGAATATTGGTGCAGGTACACTTGACAGTGATGCGGTCAACGTTGGTCAATTAAAAGAAGTGGCAATCGCATTAGACCAAGGCTGGGGAATTACTGCTCAAGGTGATATTGCTACCATGGTCAAGCAAGGAGATGCGCTCGATTTAAACAGCACAGATGGCAACATCAAGGTCTCTAGAACATCAGTCAACAATGTAGCGACTACTGATGCGAATGCTCGCGTACAAGCATCGGCCATATCTGCTGGTGTCAATGATATCAGCTTTGATTTAAACCCAGACATCAGTTTGAATAGCGTGACCACTGGTGATACCACTATTAACAGCGATGGTCTCACGATTGTCGGAGGACCAAGCATTACCAAAAGTGGTATCAATGCTGCTGGAAACAAGGTCACTAATATCCAAAATGGTGAGGTTACTATAGACAGTCAAGACGCCATTAACGGCAGTCAATTGCATGCACAAGGCAGCGGTATCAGTAGTATTATCGGTGGTGCCACTGTTTACAATGCTGCTGATGGTACTTTCACCAATAGCAATATTGGTGGGACGGGTGAGGGTAGTATCGACGGTGCTATTGCTTCTATCCGGCAGGGTACTATTGAAATCAGTGAAACCGTACAGATCAATACCACCGCGATTTCAACGAATACCAGCAATATCTCGACCAACACAACCAACATCGCCACTAATACGACCAATATTGCGACCAACACCAGTAATATCACGACTAATACGACAAACATTCAGTCCAATACGGATAAAATTGATGCGGGTCTTAACTTCGGTGCTGACAGTGGTGCTGATATCAACAAGCCAGTCGGAGATGATAGTGTTCTAAGCTTCACAGGTGGTAATAACATCACCACAACAGCAGAGGGCAGTAGCATTAAGTTTGATCTCAACGGCAACATCAACGTTGATAGTGTCACGACTGGCACGACAGTCATCAATAGTAATGGTATCAGTATGCAAGGCGGCCCAAGTATGACCGCTCAAGGAATAAATGCAGGCAGTCAACGTATCATGGGTGTCGCTGATGGTATCGAGGCAACCGATGCCGTCAACTACAGCCAGCTGAGTGCACTTGATAGTAGACTCAATAGTAATATGAGTGATCTAGGCTACAAGATCAATGAAGTAGAAGATGATGCGAATGCAGGTATATCGGCTGCGATGGCAATGTCTGCCTTGCCTCAAGCCTATATATCAGGCAAGTCATTGATCGGTGGCGGTGTCAGTACCTATAATGGCGAAAGTGCCGTTGCGGTTGGTTTCTCCAAACTGTCTAATGACGGTCGCTGGGTCATCAAAGTAAATGGTACTGCCGATACGCAAGGCAATGTAGGCGGTGCAGTAGGTGCAGGCTTCCATTTTGATTAAAGCGATTTTGTTATAACGATTATGATGAAATAAAAAAAGCAAGACATCAGATGTCTTGCTTCTTTATGCGTGAATATAACAATAATTAGTACGCGATAAGTTAACGATAGAGACGCTCAGTTGCACAGATAGAGATGCTGGCAATATATGTGATGCCATTCAGATGCCAGTGCTCATTGTTAATCAAGCTCTAGCATCTAGTATCACTGCCTTTATATTCTGAACATGGCTGCATGAGGTGTCAATCCAACATAAGCCATGCCTGCTTGACTCATCCAGTGAGGCTGGATAATGCCATGTTGTAAGATCGCATGAATGTCTCTATGTGCTCGCTCTATTCTATGTTTTTTGTATAGTGAGGCCGTGCCAGCCACAGCATAAATCTCAGACACCATGGCTCTGGACTCTCTTGCCGCTTCACAAGATGCCGCCCAGACATCTGCAAGCTGTACATCCGTAAAGGTGTGTTTTTGCTGCGCCGCTTCCCACAGTGTCTCTACACTTTGATGAAGCTGGATGCGTCTAGAGGCCAATATTGTTTTACTCTTTGCAATGGTGTCTTGTACTGTTGTACGGTCGCGCAGATCTGGGTTTTTACCAGGTGTCACCCTCTCAAGACACATATCGATTAAATCATCCATGGCTGCTTTTAATACCCCTAGCGACATGGCAGCGCAGCCTGCGGCATTCATACAGCCAATAGGTAGACGACTATAGGCACTGTCTATTGTGACAGGACTGTTAAAATCAACGGCATATTCTGATTTGACAAAGGCCTCTTTGACGATAATATCATGACTGCCTGTACCATTTAATCCGCCCACATGCCAAGTATCTATAACCTCTACGTCTTTTTTCGGAATAAAAAACAGCTTTAGATTGGCACCCGGACCTAGTGTAGTTGGAGAGCCTTCAGAAATAACGAGACAACGTAGCACAAACCAGTCTGCCAACTCAGATCCAGAGACCAATGTCCATTGACCAGAGACTAGGTAGCCTCCATCAACTGTGTTAGCCACTCCTTCAGGACGTGCTGAATTGGCATAAACATGAGACGGATCACTATATATCTCATGCATACTTGACTCGTCTAAAAATCTACCAAATGTACAGGCCAAATGGTTGTTCCAAACGATCCACGCCACTGATGCCTCAGCACTGGCCAGTGTCTCATACACTTTTAGTGTTTCGACAGGGTTACCATCCCATCCTCCTAAAGACGCCGGTAGACCTAGCCTAAATAACGATTGTTCTGCAAGTTTTTTGACGACGTTTGGGGCAATTTTTCTGTCTTTTTCTGTGTCTTCTCTAGATAAGATTGCCGACTCATATACATTATGTGCCGCATCAGAGGGTAAGGTAATAGTTGCCTGTCCTGAAGATATATCATTCATATTGCTCAACCTTATTATTATGAGGAATAAACGGCATCCATGTCTTAAGTCGATGAGTTATGGGCTTTAGATATGACAATGCCTACAATAAGAGTAACCAACTGTTTACAACCATACAACCAATAATTTAAATATATTAAAAATAATATTGATATGAGCGAATAATAGTAAAAATGATGATGTGTTGCGGTCGTTATCAGCAATGCGAATGCTGCATTTAACTCTCTAATATTTATTAAATAAACCCGTATACAGGGTTGTTTTTAATGAGTATTCTAGTAGCTATCATGATACCAAGCCCCTTTACTCGTCTTATCACTACTTGGGTTACTATTGCAGTCGTCATACTGCATGGGATGACGGTGTGGGCGATGATGTCTGTAGATAACTCAAGACCTTTAGAGCCCGTCAATATACCAAAAGCCATTCAGATAGAGTTAATCAAAGAGTCCTCACTCTCTACCAAATCATCTATAGAAACGTCAAGTGCAGAGCCTCAACCTAACACGTCACTTCCCAAAAGGGTACTTACCAAAACTGAGACAACTAAAACTGGCACACCCAAGCAGCAAACAGATAAGCCAATACAAGATAGCCAGCCCACCAAGTCCCTTGAACCTGTAGCAGTATTAGTATCAGAGCCAATCAAACCCCTAAAGACGAAAGTAGAAAAGAAACCACTACCTGATAAGACATCATTGAATAAAACGTCTGATAAAGATAAAGAACCCAAGACAGATGCCACATCATCAGTCCAGAGCCTGACAACCGTAGAGTCAAGAAAAATAGTCCGCCTATCTGATGATTTGTCTGAAACAGATGATGACTTGTCTGCCATGATTCGAGCAGTGACCGCTCAGTTTAATCGTGAGCAAGCAATACAGAAACGATCCGCTGAAAATCAATCCGGTAGAAAGCAAGCTGAAAGGGAGCGGTGGCGAGTGCAAGCTGCTAATGAAGCCATTACAACAATGCTGGCATTGGCCGCTGATCAAGCTGCACAGCAAGATAGTGACCAATCTGAATGGGACAATCAGACAGACAAAAACCAAGCAGTACTTTTTGCCGCAGATGATGGAAGGTGGATTGAAGGGAGCGAGCCGATTACGGGTGTGCCATCGCTGGTATGGCGCAACATTAGTACTGGGTTAGGGGATGTCTTTATCGTTATGCTAGAGCTGCATGTCAATAAAGAAGGCTATGTGACAGAAGTGCAGGTACTTGAATCATCAGGCAGTCCGATTATCGATGCCATCGCAACCACTCAAGTCAGAGCAGGACAGCTCAACCCGCTAAAAGACAATGGCATCGTCGTCGATGCCATTGTCCCTATGTCGCTGGTCTATGAGCGGTCTTAGTGTCGGCTGCTAACAAGACATCCTTCATAAACTTTCACTGTTTGGAATGAAGTTGTCCGTCAATGAGCCATTTAAAAGGCTCGCTCAAAAAACCACCACAAAGCTATCAAAATACTAATTAGTGAACCCGTATAAAATATGCCCCATTTATAAAACTGGGTATGGCGCAGCAGTAAGGCGATAGGGAAAACCACAGCGATAAATACCAACTGTCCCAATTCGATACCGACATTGAAGCTGAGTAACGCCAGTACCCGCGCGCTTGTGGCAAGTGGTAAGTCTACTAGCACGTTGGCAAAGCCAAATCCATGAATCAGACCAAAAACGAACGCCAGATAAATGGCTCTCACTCGCAGCATTGGCACTAAATTATTGAGCGCGGCAAAGGCAATAGACAGCGCGATGACCGACTCAATAAAGCGGGCAGGTACGCTGACGATTTGTAGTGCTGCCAAGGTTAAGGTAATGGAATGGGCTAGTGTGAATGAGGTTGCGATCCAAAAGATCTCAAGTAGCGCTGCTTTTGGCTTGGCAACAGCGACCAGTTGTTTTTGTTTGCGCATGTACACAGCAGGTATGAGTAGCACGAATAAAAACAGCAGATGATCGAGGCCAATAAGCAGATGATGAACACCACTTTTGAGAAAGTTGGTGGCGATAGACAGCCATCCCGAGCTTGCCTCTGAGCCTAAAGGTGTTGATCCTACGGGCAATACTTGCAATGCTGCGTCATCACCAGATTCCGTTAGAATCAGACGATGATTGGCATCGATACCGGTCAATATCTGGTAATCAAGATTGTCGATAGGCTGCTCACAGCGTAATGCAAAATTGGTATACAGGTAGTTAAAACCGCCACGCGTGTTGATAGCCAGTGGTGCAAAGCTTGTTATTTGGCACAATTGATCAGTGTTTGTGAGCTTTATCTTAGACGTTACGAGCTGTTCTATCAGCGATGTCTGCGCTTTCACCTCCGCCCAACTGACCTGCTGGTCTTGGTTTGGATCGATGTTTATGAGCAATGCCAAATCGCGAAGTGATAGCTCGTACTCAGCCTTGTATATTACGCCTGCTGCATTGTTTGAGTCCTCTATCGCTAGGTTTAGATACGCGGTGCTAGATTCGTGCGCTTGTGCGACAGTGCCTATTAGCAATAAGAAAACCAGTGCGATATAACGATAGGTATGATGCCACATGTTTTTGTTTGGTGCGCTCATAAGGGGTTATCCTTGTTCGTCACTTGCGCACCTGATGTTTTGGCGGTTGAGTTAGGCATGTGGTCAGCTTGGCAGTGTAGGCATTCATCAATCTTACCCAAACGTAATGCACGCTCAAGTTCTGGGTATTCAAACTGTGTGTCTATCATAAACTGACGTAGTATTTTGATGTCCTTTTGGCTGCTAGCTTTGATAGCGGCTGTTGCATATAGCACGATATCGGCTGTTTCACGTTGATTTTTCCAGTTATCAATGGCCAATTTCAGGGCTGAGTCTGTGTCATTTGCGAGCAAAGCATAAGTCGCTTTTTCTCGCATATGAGCGTTTTCTTGACGTATCTGCCAGACATCGATGCGCTCTTTCATTAAGGTTAAGTTTTTCTGAGCGTTAGTATCTTTTAATTTTATTTGCGCGCTAATAAGGCGTAACAGCAGCGCATCTTTATCAGTATGCATTTGTAGCAGCGTACGTACGCGTTGGTATTCACCAATGCTCAACAACCAATCTGCCCGAGCCATCAATGCAGGTACAGTCTGATCATCCATTGCATCAAACACTTGATTGGACATGGCAACATCTTGACTACGCAGTGCCGCATCTGCTTGAATCAAATAGATCCAGCGTGCCGTCGACGCATCTAGGCCGGGCGCTAGGGCAGCCAGTCCAGCGAGGGTTTGTTTTACAGAACTAAGCTGTCCTGTCATGCTCTGTATTTGAGCGGCGCAGGCCAATGCATAAACACGCAGTTCTGGGTCGTTGAGTCTTTTGCAATAGCTCATAGCCTCTGTAAACTGACCTTGAACAACCAGCAGAGATGAGAGTGTCAATAAGGCATCTGGATGAGCGGCATCGCGACTGAGTATTTGTTTTAAGAGGTCTTTTGCTTGATCAAACTTATGATCGGACTGAAGTGCCCTTGCTTGTAACATAAGCGTGTCGGTACTTTGATCGGTGCTCTGATCCAATTGCGCGCGAGCTTGACCCAACGCGCGTGGATCACCTTGCAGATAAGCACGCTCTAATAGCTGACTGGTTTGCTCCAAAGAGTTTTTGCTGGTATCAGAGGCAAAATCAGCTGAGGTTAGATAACGCGCTTGCGGGGAGTCTTCAGGTAACGATGCGAGAATCTGTTGGTCATCTGTCGGGATAAAGGGGGCCGCATGAATAAGCGGTATGCTGACGAATACTAACAGTAGTAATTTGATAGGAAATTGAATCCAGTGCATAAAATACCTCAGCTCAGAACATAAAGAAACACCCAATCAGTAATCTGATTAGGTGCTGGATTTATCTCACACGACACTATAGCGAGGCGTTGGCGCCTGTCACTACAACAGGCTCTGCCAAATTGGCCTCGGGCAGTACAATCCGATCGATATCCTGAGGTTCATCAGTGTCCACATTGTTGCTGGCACCAATCACATCATTGGCTCTGTTGACAGCCAATTCAGCTTTGGCTTGGTCTACTGCAACATCGCTCTTGCCCAGATTTGACGAGCTATCATTATCATTGAAACAACCAGAAAGCGCAGCTGATCCAGTGATCAATACGGCTAACATTATATAGCGCATAGTATTTCTCCTTGGGTTAAATTCAGCTTATCGGCTACCTGGGGTTGGGGTGGTTAGATAAGGGAATACTGAGTCAAATTCGGTTGCAGGTTTAAGTGCACCATCAGTGAATAGTGCCTTGCCAGCTTTGGCATCAGCAGGAACACAAGTGACGGCAGCTGGTAAGCCTGCATGACATAGGGCGCCCATTGATACTCTTAGCGCGATATCGGTCACATCATCACCCGGACGTCTACCATTCGGGAAACCTGCGACATCGTTGGCAGTACTTGGACGGCCATCATTTTGAGCATCAATGATACTAATCACGCCCAAATCGTTTTGATTGGCAGCAGCGACTGCAGCTATGCTAGTGTTTAGGCGCAGCATGTCTGATGGCACCATATTTTCGTTAGCTGGTTTGTTGACAGTAGGAACGCCTGTCAAAAATGCGGTGACCAAATCTTGACGCGGGAAATTAGTCGGTGCTGGTGCTTGTGGATATAGCGTCTGAATTAGAGCAGGAAGCGTTGGATAAAAGACATAAGGCGCAAATTTTGCGACGTCATCTTTTGGCTCTGAAGCATTGAACTTGTCTTTGTCTTTAAGACCGATGACCACTTCGTTAACCAGTGGCATACCGAGTCTTGATACCTGAGTCCATGCACCACCTTTTTTGGCAGTCGTGCTGATGCCTGAAGCAGGATTGCCATTGACCAAGGTCGCTTGACGCACGCTGGCTGTTGTCCAAGCGCCAATCACAGGATCTTTGCTCGTGCTATTGACGAGACACGCTTTTGGCACTTCCATCGCGATTGAGGTGACGTTTTTGTCTGCTAGAGTATTGGTACCGCCATCACGCGCACCTAGTGGGTTTAGGTTGACCAAGTCAAACACTTTACCTAGATCAATAGCAAAACCTTCAGCACGCTGACCGACAAACACTCGACCTGTACCACAGCTGCCTAGATTTAGTGGCTTAATAAAGCTGCGCGCATAGGTAGGATAGTCTGTAAACGACTTGGTGCCAATATAGTCAAATGGCTTGTCAAAATTGCCTAACGAGGTGCGCGAGCCACTACGGCGATCGCCCTTAACCATCGTGACGTTGTAGCTTTCATTTGTTTGCACATTCGTAGGGTTGGATGCGTCACCTGCATTAGACAATGGAATGGCAACGTTTGGTGTTGATGGATTACCATCTGAATCAATCTCAATGCTGTTTAGCTCTTGAGTAAAATCAAACTGAAAGGTGATGTCTTCGACAGCATCACCGTTATTATCGATATGGATTTCATACAAGGCGTCGTCGTCTAATGCAAAGTAATTCGGTCCACCGTAAGCGTCCTGCAGCGGTAAATAGTTGGCAATAATCGTGACATAATCTGCTCGATTGGCTTCATAACTATTGAACATATAAAAGTCAGAGGCATCAACTTTTGGGGTTTTGGTGATAGATGGGGCTTCACGGTGACTTGAGGCCATAGCACTTGCACTCATGCACAGTGTTACCGCTGCTATTAGAGCCTTTGTAGTATATTTCATACGAATCCTTGTATATAAACTTTGAGTAGTAAGGCGTCTGAGGGAGGGTGTTTATGTTAAATATTTTTTAACTGAATAATGTCCTTATTAAGTTATTTTTCACTATACACGCTTCTATATAATTTTGTCGAGAGATTTATTGCTTTGATTGTTATCAGTTTTTTGGTGCATCAGGTTGCATCATAGGGTCGGCATTTGCAAAGGCTTTTAGGGTACGGCAATGCGTATCAATGTCGACGATATTGGGATAGCCAGTCATGTTTACTTTGAACCGACGTGCGGAGGATACTTGTGGAATGAGGTAACAATCTGCGAGCGTAGGGCTGTCACCATAACAAAATTTTCCACGACCTTTATCTGCCGCTAAGCGTGTCTCTAAAGCAGCAAATCCTTCGCTGATCCAGCGGTTGCACCATACAATGACATCTTCCTCGTCTACCGACAGCTTATTACGCAGGTACTGTAAGATGCGGCGATTATTAAGTGGATGGATGTCGCAACCAATCATGGCGCTCAGTGCACGTACATGCATGCGCCCAGCAGCATCTTTAGGTAATAATGCTTGCTCAGGATAAGCCTCTTCTAACCACTCCAAGATAGCTGGACTTTGGTATAATAGTAAGTCATCGGCTTGTAATACTGGTACCAACCCTTGCGGATTAATGGCTTTAAAGGCAGCTTCTAACTGCTCATCCTGTGCCAAATTGATCGTGATATCATCATAATCTAAGCCTTTTAGATTCATGGCGATACGGGTGCGGTAAGAGGTGCTGCTACGAAAGTAGCCATAAAGTGTCATCATTGTTCATGTCCTTGATATGTTTTATAAGATAAGTAGGATTAAGCAGAGATTGCACTTACTGATATTTGGCCGAATAAGCCACCACCCAAAAACTCTCTCAGCACACTAGAAACGAGCAAAACATGGCAGTCGCTAAAAATATTGTAGGTGGTTCCGCCATCAGTAAAAACCAAAGTGGTGTTCAGTCGCTTGAGATTGGGCTGTCGATACTAGATGTTTTGATCGATCATAATGCACCTATGATGTTAAAAGATATTGCAGAAGCCATGCAAATGCATCCGGCGAAGTGTCATCGCTATTTGGTCAGCCTCATTCGTAAGAACTATGCGCGTCAGCTAGATGATGGTCGATATGGATTGGGAGATAGAATCAATGCATTGGCATCATTAGGGCATACTGGATTCAATCAAAACAATCTGTTGGCGCGTCTCACGCAAGTAGCTAATGAAATCAAGGACACCTTAAATTGCGGTGTACAAATCGCCAAATGGTTTAGTGAAGGCCCTATCATTATTCAGTCTGTTGAGCCAGACAGTCCGATTAGTATCATCACTCGAATCGGCTCACGTATGCCCTTAACCACATCGGCCACAGGGCAACTGTTTGCCAGCTATCAACCTGATGCAGTCATTCAGCCACTGGTGAAGGTTGAATGGCAACCGAGCAATATCGCAGCAGATATGGCCAAGAAGTGGCAAGATTTTGCTCAGCTGCAAGCCAAAATTCGTACTCAAGGCTATGCGACAGTGACGGGCGATATGCTCATGGGGATTAATGCTATTACGATACCCATGATATTGCCGCAGCTTGCCAATAGTGCTGCTAAACCATCCACGAGTAGTGACAAAACTATTAGCGAAGCGCTACCACTAGAGTATGCCATCACTATCATTGGAACGACAGAGCAATTGCCAATGAGTGAGCAACACAATGTGGTAGAGAAAATACTAACGATAGCGAGGCGTTATCATATTGCCTAGCCAGTATGTGTTGCTATAAGCTAGGGTGTGTCTTCAATTCATGCTTTAAACCATGCAGGCGCTACTGGCCGCTTTTGCTTTTTTGTATACATTGTCAGCGTCTAGACCAGTCGCATTTACCTCATCTAGGTAATGCTGAGAGCCCTCCATTAATGGGCCTCTCCAATCTGGATCATTAAGTGGATCAGGGATATCAATCATAATATCGCCTTTTTCTTTGGCAGCGGCCATTGCTTTGGCATTGCTGACGTCAAATACTTTAGAAATATGCGCTGCCAGCTCTGCGCCTGAATTGTCATCAATTACTTTCTTTAGGTCATCAGGCAAATTGTTATATTTCTCTTTATTCATACTGATGACAAAGGTGGAGTTATAAAAAGGAATGTTGGTATGCGTGTTGATTAACTCGTCAAGGCGAAATGCTTGAATAGGTTGCCAAGTAAAGCTAAGCCCGTCAATGACACCGCGCTGCAGAGAGGTATAGGTATCACTGGCAGGTATGCCGACAGGTGCAGCGCCCGTCGCCTCAATAATGTGGCTAGCAACGGCAGAAGGTTGACGAATACGTAGGCCTTTCATATCGGCTGGCGTGCGAATCGGTTTATCAACGGTATGAAGCGCACCTTGTCCAGTGCCTATCAACGCGAGCAAGTGAGTGTCTTCGTACTCGTCTTTAATGACAGCGTCATCATATAGTTTATGAAGTATACAGCTCTGCTGCTGTGCGGTATTGGTGATGCCTGGCAACTCTACAATTTGAGTCAAAGGAAAACGTCCTGCTGTATATCCTTGTGCTTGCATACCAATATCCACACTACCTTTAGCCGTAGCGTCATAGGTAGCACCTGGTTTGCTGAGCGTTGCAGAAGGGTAGATCTCAACCTTTAAGCGGCCTTTCGAATCTACTTCAATTTTCTTTGCCCATGGCTCCAATGCTTCGGTGTTTATGTTGTCAGTAGCAGTCATGAAATGCGAGAACCGCAATGTCGTCACTTTACCTGCATCTGTAGATGCGCCAGCTGCTTGGTCGTTATTGGAGCAGCCAGTCACTGCCATCGTGGCAGCTAGAAGTATTCCTAGAGGGGGTTTTACTTTCATCATAGAGTCCTTTCATGATGGTTGGGTATTATTTGCTATCTTTTGTGACCTAGGGCGTGTCTTCAATGAAGACACGCCCTAGGTCATGTAGGCTTAAAGTGATGATTTATTGACCGTAGGGAGAAAAGGTAGCAAACAGAAAGATAGAGAAATTTACTCGCCGACAGGCGCGATTTCCCTTGCTTCAGCCAGCTCATCACTATGCAAAAACTGCGTATGTGCTGGGGCGCGTTTGGTACGAGACCACTCATCTAGCATATCTTGCTTGATGGCGTCTGTAATCATCGAGACTTTATCTTCTGAGGTCGGGTCGTCATAGGTCAGCTCTAGACGATGACCATTAGGATCAAAGAAGTAAATCGAGTGAAAGATGCCATGATTGGTCACGCCAATGACATCAATGCCGCCTTTTTCCAAATGCTCTTTGGCAACGATTAATTCATCGCGGTCTTTGACCTTTAGTGCTAAATGCTGTACCCAGCTTGGGGTGTTTGGATCAAAGCCCATTTCAGGCTGGTTGGGTACTTCAAAGAAAGCCAAAACATTGCCACTGCCAGCGTTCAAGAAGACATGCATATATGGATCGAAGGCTTTGGTCGAAGGCACATGATCTTCTGCGAATGCCAAAATAAAATCCATGTTCAGGTGTTTTTTGTACCATTCGACGGTTTCTTTGGCATCTTTGCAGCGATAAGCCACATGATGAATTTTCTCAATTTGAAAGCTCATATCAAACTCCTTTTGATAAGGCGTATCACTCATTTGGCTTTATTCACATAACGATGAGTAGGTGAATACACTTGTCTTTCTATAAGCCTGCATGAGAATTTTCACGCCTATTTTGCTATTTCTTTGTCTGTGTTATTTTTTAAATACTATTTATTAGTCACTATTTTCCAAATGCTATTTGTCAAAATCAAAGCTAAGCGCTGGTAATACTTTGCCGCGTACTTCACCAAATCCAACACGGATGCCGTCTTTTTCGCTATAGCCTTTCATAATGACGGTGTCACCATCTTCTATAAAGCTGCGCGTCTCGCCACCATTTAGCGTGACGGGTTTGGTCGCATTCCAAGCAATCTCTAGCATCGAGCCATACGACTCTGGCGTTGGGCCTGAAATCGTACCTGAGCCCATCATGTCGCCGACTTCTACTTTACAGCCAGTAATGGTGTGGTGAGTAAGCTGCTGTGCCATTGACCAGTACATGTATTTAAAATTGGTGTCACAAATGACTGTCGCTGTTTCTGCATCTTTAGGTAGTAGCTCAACTGACAGATTGATATCAAAGCTGTTGTCGCTCGATTTTTCATTTAAATAAGCAAGGGGCTTGGGTTCTTGTGCTGGACAAGCTGTTTTAAACGGTGCCAATGCATCCATCGTGACAATCCAAGGGGAAACCTCAGAGGCAAAAGTCTTGGCATTGAATGGACCTAAAGGTACGTATTCCCACTTTTGGATATCTCGTGCTGACCAGTCATTGAGTAACACCATGCCAAAGATATGATCAGAGGCCTCATCTACGGCGATTGGTTGACCAATATGATTGCCTTTACCAACGACAAATGCAGTCTCTAGCTCAAAATCTAAACGCTTACAGGCTGAGAAGATAGGGCGGTCATCAGCATTGGGTTTTAGCTGACCGGATGGGCGTATTACATCCGTGCCGCTCACGATAACGGTACTGGCGCGTCCGTTATAGCCGACAGGCATTTCAGTCCAGTTAGGCAATAGGGCGTTGTTTGGGTCACGGAACATGGTACCAACGTTGGTGGCATGCTCTTTAGAAGAGTAGAAGTCGGTAAAGCCTGGGACTTGCACTGGCAAATGCATGGTGACGTCTGCTTGCTTAAATAGCGCCTTTTTTTGCAAGTCTACATTGTCACGTAAGGTAGCATTGTCGCTAGACAGCAGCGTTTGAATGGTTGTGCGTGCCTGCGTCCAATTATCTCGACCGGAATCAATAAAAGCATTCAGAGTAGATTGGTCAAAATAAGGGCCACCTTCCAAACTTAATAAGCCTTCAGTCTCTAGTACAGACAAATCAAGCACGTGCTCACCGATGGCAATGCCTGCACGGCGCTTGTTATCACTAGCAGCGTCTTTGCTTTCGCTAAAAATACCGTAAGGGAGATTGTGGATTGAAAAGTCAGAGTCCGTGGCGATATCGATAAAAGAGGTGAGGGTACTGTCAATCGTTGACATGATTTGCTCCTTGCTAATATAAATTGTGAATTACGTTATAATTAACTACTTACGTATAATGTAATTTATTGATATATCGATTGCAAGTTTTTTGTGCAATGTCTCGTGTGAAAAGGCTATGTTGAAAAGTTATTGACGTTTTTTTGATTAAATGCCATGCACAAAAAAAGGCCGAGCAATCGCTCAACCTTTTTCATTCACGTTATCTCTTATCAAGTTACATATCAAGTAAGCTACTAAGTAAGCTGGCTCAATCAGTCTTTTAGGACATCTGCCATGGCATTGGCCACATAATCGATGTTACTGGTGTTCAGGCCAGCCACACACATACGTGAGTTAGAGACCATATAAACACCAAACTCACTTTGTAAGCGCTCGACTTGCTCAGGTGTGAGACCAGTGAAGCTAAACATACCGTTTTGGCGAGTGATGTAGTCAAAGTTACGGTTAGGGATTTTAGCTTCTAACACAGACTTTAGCTTTAGACGCATCGCTTTGATACGGTCGCGCATGGCATAAACTTCGCCAACCCATTGCTTATGTAGTGCTTCATCGTTCATGACGATATCGACCACACGTCCACCATGTGATGGCGGGCTTGAATAGATACGGCGTACGGCCGCATTTAGCTGACCAAACACACGATCGGTTTCGTCTGCGGTTGGGCATACGACAGACAGACCGCCGACACGCTCGCCATATAGCGATAAGTTTTTAGAGAATGAGTTACTGACAAACAGTGGCAAGCCCATATCAACCGCTTTACGGATAGCATAAGCGTCGCTGTCCATGTCTTCGCCAAAACCTTGATAGGCGATATCCATGAATGGAATCAGTTCACGCGCTTGCACAACGTTCAACACGGTATCCCATTGGTCTTGGGTCAAATCCATACCTGTTGGATTGTGACAGCAAGGGTGTAACAGAACCACGTCATCTTTGTTTAGGGTCTCAAAAAACGCAATCATCTCATCGAATTTGATGCCGCCAGTGGCTTTGTCGTAGTACGGGTATTTGCCCACTTCGACATCAGAGCCTTCAAAGATGGCAATGTGATTGCCCCATGTCGGGTCACTTACATAGCATTTGGCGTGCGGAAACCATTCATTGATAAATTCAGCGCCGATTTTTAGTGCGCCAGACCCACCGATGGTTGCAATAGTAGCGACTAGGCCGTCTTTTAATACTTGTGCGTCTTTACCAAATAGTAGCTCCTGACAGCCTTTACGGTGTCCAGGCAAGCCTGCCATCGGTAAGTATGGACGCGGTGCGATAGGATCAGCAATACGCTCTTCGGCTGTTTTGACACAGTCGAGTACAGGCAATACGCCATTCTCATCATAATAAATACCAATACCTAAATTTACCTTGTTAGGATTGCTATCTGCTGAGTATTTTTCCATCAGACCTAAGATTGGATCACCAGCGTAATAATCGATACGTTCAAACATGCCATTTCCTTATAAAAATATAAATCGAGCAGCCGAAAATCATAGAGCAAATCGCAGCTGAACTCAACACGAGAGTGAGTTATATGAGGCAATTAATAAAATAAATCTCAAAATAGATTGTTTATCTACTTATCAAGCACATTTGAGGTGCTATACGTCATTTGGTAGACGATGATTCAGAGTGATGTAGGTCGTTATAATGAGTCGCAAAATATGTTTGCAGAAACTGTTTAAAGGCAATCGTCGCCGGAGACAACGCCCGTGAGGCTCGCTGATAGATAAAGAACTGCCGCATTTTGACCGGTTGTGTGAGCGGGCGCATCAGTAGGCCATTGGCACTGACCCAATCAATCACCTCAGGCATGTAGGGTAAGCATAAGGTAATGCCGAAACCTTGGCGCGTCATCTCAAGCGCGGTGGACATAAAGTTCACCTTATAGCGGGCTTGTTCGATATGAGCGGAGATAGCATCATCGAGCTCTGCGGTTACTTGCTCAAGGAACGGGCCTTGTAAGGTAATCAGCGGCGTCTCTAATAAATCTTGCCAAGTAATTTCATCTCTTTCTGCCAGCGCATGATTGTCTGGCATAACCACGCAAAATGGTAGCTGATACAACAAGTCAGCACCGATATCATCTTCTGTCTCCAAAAATCCAAGCTCAGTACCAACCCCTAAATCGACTTCGATATCTTGAATATGTTTGAGCAAATTCTCTGCTGAACAGTCCAATAGTGAGACGCCGATATTTGGATATTCTTTAGCGAACTGGGCGATGACGGCAGGCAGGGAGGACGCCGCGAACTGAGAAACAGCCAAGCGCACCTGACCTTGGGCCAAGCTGGTCAAACTACTCGCTTCATTTTCAAACAGCTGCATCTCATTCAAGATGCGCCGCGCTTGTGGTAGTAGATGCCGTCCTACTGCTGACAAAGACAACTGGCGAGTGGTGCGATCAAACAGCACGATACCGAGGCCAGATTCTAGCTCTTTGATCAAACCGCTGACAGCAGATTGAGTCAAATACATCTGTTCGCTGGCACGAGTAAAACTGCCGTTGTCAGCGACTTTGATAAAGGCGGTCAATTGGCGAATGCTGATATTCATAAGTAAACCTGATAAATAAATCATAAAAAACAATTAGTCTTATAAATAAAGCTAATCTAATATAAATACAACGTCAACAATAAAGATTGATTATCAATCGTTTTATAGACTTTTACTACTAATCGACTTTTACTACTAACCGACTTTTTACCACCAATTGAAATTAAGGATAATTACAATGGCAGATTTATTTGACAACCCAATGGGACTAAATGGATTTGATTTCGTCGAGTTTGCCTCTCCGCAGCCTGATGCGGTCGACGCATTGTTTAAGCAACTTGGTTTTGCCCATGTCGCCAATCACCGTTCAAAAGACGTGGCGCTATATCGTCAAGGTGATATCAACCTTATCCTAAACCGCGAGCCAAAAAGCCCCGCCAGTTACTTTGTTGAAGAGCATGGCGCTGGTGCTTGTAGCATGGGTTTTCGTGTACACGATGCCAAAAAAGCATACGAGCGTGCTATAGAAATGGGCGCGCAGCCAGTAGATGTGCCAACCGGCGTGATGGAGCTTAGATTGCCAGCGATCAAAGGCATCGGCGGCTCGCTAATCTATTTGATTGACCGTTATAAAGATGGTGAATCTATCTATGATGTCGACTTTGAGTTCTTTGCGGATATCGATAGAAACCCTGTCGGCTATGGCTTCAAAGTCATCGACCATTTAACCCATAACGTCTACCGCGGACGTATGGCGTACTGGGCAAAGTTCTATGAGCGCATCTTTAATTTCCGTGAAATCCGTTTCTTTGATATTAAGGGTGAGTATACAGGATTGACCAGTAAAGCCATGACAGCACCTGATGGCAAAATCCGTATTCCATTGAATGAAGAAGCCAAGCAAGGCGGTGGACAGATCGAAGAGTACCTAATGCACTTTAATGGTGAAGGTATTCAGCACATTGCTCTGGCCAGTGATGACTTGTTTGCCAGTATCGATAAGCTAAAAGCGGCTGGTATTCCGTTGATGACTGCACCAAATGCTGCTTACTATGACATGCTGAGCGAGCGCTTACCGAACCATGGTGAAAATGTGGCTGAATTGCAGATGCGCGGTATCTTATTAGATGGCACGACAGAAGGCGGTGCACCGCGTCTGCTACTACAGATTTTCTCTGAAACCATTTTGGGTAGCCCAGTGTTCTTTGAGTTTATTCAGCGTAAAGGCGATTACGCAGACGGTTTTGGTGAAGGTAACTTTAAAGCATTGTTTGAATCGATAGAGCGCGACCAAGTACGTCGCGGCACGGTCGGTCAGCCAGAGACTGAAACGCTATAAAACTACCTAACGCTTAGACCACATTTAACAAACGGACAAGACAAAAGGACTTTGTATTGTCCTTAATAAGTGCATTACCTAACAGCACGCATGCAAAGATAATGCTCTCATTGCGATAAAAGGAACACAGGCATGGAACGCCTCTCACAGATAGATTCTCCTAATATAGCCATCGGTGCCAATAGCTCTGTAGCCAATCAGCAGGGCAACGATGAATCTACTCATCACAATGCGACCGATAAAAAACAGCCTTACATCTCCCATCAACCTGATGCAAACGGTCATATTCATTATACTGATGATGAAAACGCAATGTGGCAAGCATTATTGGCGCGTCAAGCAGAGCAAACGCCCAATCGTGCGTGTACTGCATATCTAGAAGGTTTGACTAAGTTAAATTTACCGACGACGCATATCCCGCAGCTGCACGATATCGATGAGGTATTGCAAGCGACCACAGGTTGGCAAACTGCCGCTGTGCCTGCATTAATCAGCTTTGGTAAATTCTTTAAGCTACTGGCCAATAAATCTTTTCCAGTTGCGACGTTTATCCGCCGATTCGATGATATGGAATATATTGAAGAGCCTGACATCTTCCATGAAATCGTTGGGCATTGTCCGCTATTGACCCATCCTGCGTTTGCGGCTTTTAATGAGACGTATGGCAAGCTTGGTTTGAGTGCGACCAAAGAAGAACGCTGGTTTTTAGCACGGCTGTATTGGTTTACCATCGAGTTTGGATTGGTCGGCAGTCGCGTGGAAAATCGTAGAATCTACGGCGGCGGTATATTAAGCTCACCATCTGAAACAGTATATGCACTCAGAGAGCATTCTGATCAGCAAGGTGAAAGCCCACATCAAGTAGAGCGACAACCAGAGCATCGTGCGTTTGATTTACTCGATGTATTGCGTACCCCTTATCGTATTGATCAGATTCAGCCGATTTACTATGTCATTGATGAACTAGATACCTTATTTGATATCGTCAATAGTGACATCATGGGTACGGTAAAAAAGGCTATGTCACTTGGATTATTTAAGCCGACTTATACAGAAAAAACTCGTTAAGAACATCAATTAAAAATTAAATACAGTCACTTCAGTACGGAGTATTGAGATAGCAGCAAAGCTATCTCAACATGGTCGTACAAGTATTAAAAAATAGCTATCAAAACAGACATCAAAACAGCCACTATAAAAGGATTTTATTATGACAACATTATCACAATCTAGCTGCGAAGCCTGCCGTATTGGCGCACCAAAGGTCGATGAGTCTGAGGCACGCGAGCTGCTACAGCAAATTCCCGATTGGTCCTTGATCGAGGTGGACGGCATTGAGCAATTGCAGCGCCAGTACAAGTTCAAAAACTTCGTCAAAGCCATGGCATTTGCCAATCAACTGGCAGACATCGCTGAAGCAGAAGGGCATCATCCGGGTATCTTGGTAGAGTGGGGCAAGGCCACCGTCACGTGGTGGTCGCATAGTATCAAAGGTTTGCATCGCAATGATTTTGTCATGGCGGCCAAGACCGATAACTTGCTTGATACTTAATTTGGCTGGTTATTATAAGGTCTAGATAAATTGGATAGGGTATCACGCTTGCTCAGACTGCCATCTGTAGTATCATGGCAGGCTTTTTGCTTATCCGGTTTGTCTTGAACTGACCATATTGCGAAACCCGCTTACTCATACTTCCAAATTCAAACCCAATCTGATGCCAGCATCCACTGGTTATCTAAGGACGACTAATGCCCCCAAAACCTCTCACCCAAATCAGTGCAAAATTGGCATTTGTCATATCAGGCATTGTCATCGCTATCATGGGTATTACCATGATTGGCTTTGGCTGGGTGCCTCATCTGTCATTGATACTCGCCATCTGTGTGCTACTGGCTATCGGTATCTTTAAAGGTCTCAGCTTTGATGACATGCAAGCACAAATGGCCTCAGGTGTCATGCGCGGTATTGGTGCCATCTACCTGTTCTTCTTTATCGGACTGATGGTTGCGGCTTTGATGATGTCAGGGGCTATTCCTACCCTCATGTATTTTGGCTTTCAGCTGATATCACCTGAGTATTATTATATCTCCGCCTTTGTGCTGACTTCTATTATCGGTATTGCTTTGGGCAGTAGTTTGACGACTGCTGCGACCTTGGGCGTGGCGTTTATTGGAATGAGTAATGCCTTTGATGCTAATGTGGCGATAGCTGCTGGTGCGGTGGTATCAGGCGCGTTCTTCGGTGATAAGATGTCGCCCTTATCTGATACTTGTACTATTGCCTCGTCTGTCGTTGGTATAGATCTGTTTGAGCACATTCGCAATATGATGTATACGACAGTGCCTGCGTGGGTACTGACCGTTATATTATTCTGGATGTTTTCAGGACAGACGACCAGCGCTGATCTCAGTCAAGTGACGATATTACAAGGACAGCTGATAGACAGCGGTCTGGTACATGGATATTCAGTACTGCCATTTGTGATACTGGTTGGATTGGCACTGTTTCGGGTCAATGCGATCTATACGATTATCTGTACTATTGCTGCGGCATTAATCATTACTTATGTACACAGTTCACCGAGCGTTGGTCAGCTGGGTGGTTATCTGTTTGCAGGCTATGCACCTGCTGAGTCATTAGAGCTGGGTGAGGTAGGCGGTATGCTGTCGCGTGGCGGTGTACAGAGTATGCTCTTTACCCAGGCGATTGTGATACTGGCACTCAGCCTCGGTGGACTGTTGACCGCACTGGGTATTTTGCCGGCATTGCTATCTGGTATTAAAGACACACTAACGAGCTCAGGACGCGCCATCTTTGCGGCAGCAATGGCTGCGCTAAGCATTAACGTACTGATTGGTGAGCAGTATTTGAGTATTTTATTGTCTGGTACTGCGTTTCGTTCGACGTTTGAGCGCTTACATCTGCATCCTAAAAATCTGTCTCGCACGATTGAAGATGCAGGGACAGTGATCAATCCGCTAGTGCCTTGGAGTGTGTGCGGGGTATTTATCAGTCAAGCATTGGGCGTACCAGTACTGGATTATCTGTCTTATGCGTTTTTCTGTTATTTATCGCTACTGCTGACGCTACTATTCGGGTTTACGGGGGTAACGATTAGTCGGGTTAAAGAGGGAAAAGTGACCGAGGCATTATAGGCAATGATTGATAAAAAAAGGGTGGGACTAAGACTAGTCCCACCCTTTTTTATTTAAAAATACGTATTTACTGATTTTCTGTTCAAGCTGTTTTTCCTTGCTTTAGTTCATATGGGTTACTTGATAAATAAATATGTTTGTGATGAGAAATGTAAGAGGCAAACTTATTGCCACAGATTATGGTTTTTTATTGGTGTTTCTCGTATTATGCAGCCGTGACATTAAAGTCGTTGTTTAGCGTAAAGTTTCTTGAGTAGCAAAAACTCATCTAAAGTGACTTTAGAAGCCCGCCAAAGCCTCATATTGTTTATCGTTATTGACAGATTTCGGTGGTTCGCTGAATCACCACAGATCGTTAAAGGTCATACCTATGCACAAAGACACACACCAACCTATCGCCAATCAACGCTATTTTACAGTTTGGCGGTGGCATTTTTACTCTGGCATTATCATTGCACCTTTGCTAATTGTTCTAGCGGTTACCGCGCTTGGCATGCTGTTTATGTCTAATACGGTAGGGCGCGATGCTGAACGTATGACGGTAGCGCAATCAAGTATGCAAGCACCGCTGTCTGCGCAAGCTCAAAGCGCCGTCGATAGTATGCCTGATAGCACCTTGATCAAATATATTGCTCCGCGCAGTGATGAGACGGTGGCACTGTTTCGAGTGACCTCTGATACGACTGACAATATGGTCGCCGTTGATCCTTATACTGCAAAAGTGGTCGATAGCACGCCCAGCAATAGTGGTTTGTACTATACGTTCAATGATATTCACAGCGATCTGCTGCTGGGTAAGGTAGGAGACTATCTGCTTGAAACCGCCGCCTCATTGACGATTTTGATGATCTTAACGGGCTGGTATCTGTGGTGGCAAAAACGCAGATCTATCAAGTCGATGCTAGTACCCGATCAGGGTATACAGACCATGCAAAAGCGATCGTTGTTTCGTACGATTCATGCGACATTGGGCAGTTGGATCTCTATTTTACTGCTGTTTTTTTGCATTTCAGGAATGGCGTGGGCGGGTGTCTGGGGTGAGCGCATGGTACAGGCATGGAGCCAGTTTCCTGCTGGTAAATGGGGCGTGGCACCCGTGCCGGTATCGACTGACTATAGCCAACATGCTGGCATGAATGAGACTGCACCAGCGCCTCATGTCCATGGCTCGACGCCCACTACTGCGCCTACGCATGGCGGTGTCCTTAATTCAGGCAGTGCTAAAGAGGTTCCTTGGGTGCTTGAGCTAACACCGATGCCTGTGTCAGGGACGACGATGGGTAAAGACGGTATTGCGCCCAATATACCGATAATGATCGATACGGTGGATCGCTACGCTCGTGAAATCGGTTTTGTAGGGCGCTATCAATTGAATCTACCACAAGGAAGTACAGGCGTTTGGACCCTTAGCCAAGACTCGATGAGCTACGATATGAAAAGTCCAACGGCGGATCGCACCGTGCATATTGACCGCTATTCAGGCAATGTGTTGGCTGATATTCATTTTGATGATTATAACGCGTTTGGCAAATTTATGGCGGCAGGTCTTGCGCTACATATGGGTACGCTTGGGTGGTGGAGCGTACTGGCCAATGTGCTGTTTTGTCTGTCCGTTATCCTGATCTGTGTCAGCGGTTATATCATGTGGTGGCAGCGTCGTCCGCGTCAAGCGGGTCAAAGCAGTGGCTTAAACCCACCAGCCCGTGGTCAGCATTTTTCGGTTTGGTGGCCGCTTGCCATTCCTTTGTTAATTGTGGCTATCATATTTCCGACAGCGATTATCGCGATTGTAGTGATCGCATTGTTGGACTTTTTGGTGATATCTCGAGTTGGATTTTTACAGAGATTATTAAAGTAGGCAAGTCATTCAGACAAGGATAACTTGCTATATCGTATGTTAGAAATGGGCGTCTCGTAAGAGGTCGCCCATTTTTTGACATTTATTTTTGCAAAGGCTATAGGATGGTAATAATAGAAGGTGGCAACCATGCTTCAAGCTTATCAGTAGCCTATGTACTCGTTTATGAAAGCTTATCACTCGAGCGTAGTTCTCGTCTTAGACTCATAAAAGGCTTTTCTTTGTCCTCACTCATAGCTATAACCATCATGTATTTGGTTTTAGAATTTAGAATTTAGAATTTGGAACTTGGGAGGAAAGTGCATTTGCACCAGTTGTAGAATAGGTTGTTATTAGGGCATGTGCTCAATTCAAACGACAGCCATCTGACTGGGTTAACAATGCCTAAATCTTGTCAAACGTAATCAAATAGTTGGTCAATATCTCGATATTATCTGCGCTATTTTCCTTGCTTGGCTGCGACTTGTCTCATTTTCATCACTATTTTCATCACTATTTTCAAAATGAGGACACGCCCTAGGGAATTATGGGTATCTATAACAATAATAAGTCGGTTAATTTAAGTTGTAATATTTTTAAAAGGGCTTGGTGATACCTATCAAATTAACGCCCAGTACATTTATTTTTATGTAAAATTGGTTGGTTTTGAGCAACAAAACAATTACTATTGAAGTAATAAAAAATCTCTTATTATTTGTCTACTTTTTATCAGTCTAAGCACATATAGCCTGCTCTATATACGAATATGGGTCAGCTTTTAATGAATTAACTTAAGCATTATTTTAAATTACGTATAAACATTATGTCGAAAAAAACTATTATTCAGGGAATTATCATGGAAAAGATATTGAAAACTGCTATCGCTACGCTTGTCCTACCTACCATGTTTTTTGGTATAGCAGGCTGTAGTATGACAGGTAACAGTAGTATCGATAATGAAGGTGACAGCCGCCGTGTGAGCAATGTGGTATGGAATAACCAAGTCGATACGGATTTCCGAAAATTACTCTCAGCAAAAGTCAGTGATGACGAAACACGATTGATATTTATACGTAAAAACGATGACGACTTAGAACAAACCAGTGCCAACATCTCTGTTAATAATAGATATCAAGTGAGTCTGCATCCTGGGAGTTATACGGCTGTTAACTCGTGTGTTGGCAATAACCAGTTAAGTGCGCATGCGACTGGTTTCAAAGATAACAACTTATTAGCAGACAAGAAAGACTTCCAGTTGGTAGGTGGTCAAACCTACTTCTTCTATGTGGATATGGACGATACAGGTAAAAGTACACTCGAGCAAATAACCCCTGAAAGTGCCTTGCCACTACTAGATACGAAACGCTACCAGTCTCATCAAATCAGTCGAGTCGTGCCCAATTGCTCAGTACCTGTTGTAACAACACCTCCAGTTGTGGCACCAGTCATACCTGTATTGGCTGAAAAAGTGACTATCGAACTTGAAGTGCTATTTGATACAGACAAATCTATTGTGAAGCCTGAGTACTACTCTAAAATTTCTGAAGTGGCGGAGTTTATGGCGCAATATCCGAATACTCTAGTGACTATTGAAGGGCATACTGATAGCCGCGCCAGTGATAGCTATAACCAAGCTTTATCACAGCGAAGAGTGGACGCTGTAAAAGAGGTGTTGATTACTCAATTTGATGTCGCTCCTGAGCGTCTGAGTGCGATTGGTTATGGTGAAGCGCAGCCAAGAGCAACCAATGATACGGCAGCAGGCCGTCAGCTTAATCGCCGCGTAATCGCTGTGGTCGAAGAGCGCCCAAATAACTGATATCTATTAGATGCTGCTATTACCAGAATCGTGTCATAAACCATCAAAATTGATACTGCCATTATTAGAGAATTTAGGATAAACACATGAATACTATTATTATAAAAACAAACAATGCTACTCAGACTATAAAAGAGACGGAAGTCGTTACCAAAGATGGTATACCTACCATTATTAAATCTACAGAAAAAGTAAATTACGAATTTCATGACAATGCGATAAACCGTGCACCCAATCATATCATTACCAAACGCATCAAGAACGACCTCCATGTGTCATTTGAAGAGGAAGGTGAGAATAGTGACCTTGTCATTGAAGGGTTCTATGATCATGCAGATAGTGCTCTGATTGGTATTGCTGAAGATGGTGAGTATTACTATTATATTCCAGATACTGGTGAAACTTATGATTATGTCACGCAGTTAGAAGCAGGTGATGTAGAAGGACAAGCGCTAGGTGGTGAAGAATATGTAGCCGCTGTGATACCCTGGTGGATACCTGCTGCAGCTGGGATTGGACTGGTCGGATTACTGGCTAGTAGAAGTAGTAACAGCAGAGACGATGACAGCAATACGGAAGAGGGTACTGCACCACTCGTAACAGATGATCGTCAAACCGGCACACTCGGTCAACCAGTGGTCATCGACGTGCTCAGCAATGACACCGATCTTGAAGGCGACATCGACCCGACCAGCGTAAAGCTCATCAACCCAGATACAGGTCTTGAAGTCACCAGCTTGACTGTTGCCGGTGAAGGCGTATGGAGTGTTGACCCAGCCACTGGCGCAGTCACCTTCACCCCAGAAACAGGCTTCACCAATGATCCGACCCCAGTGAACTATGTGGTCTCTGACCTCACTGGCAACAAGTCGAACCAAGCCACCATCACCGTAGACTACCCACCAACCGCACCGAATGCCGAAGACGAAATCCAAACCGGCACACTCGGTCAACCAGTGGTCATCGACGTGCTCAGCAATGACACCGATCTTGAAGGCGACATCGACCCGACCACCGTGAAACTCATCAACCCAGACACAGGTCTTGAAGTCACCAGCTTGACCGTTGCCGGCGAAGGCGCATGGAGTGTTGACCCAACCACTGGCGCAGTCACCTTTACCCCAGAAACAGGCTTCACCAATGATCCGACCCCAGTGAACTATGTGGTCTCTGACCTCACTGGCAACAAGTCGAACCAAGCCACC
>NZ_JADHDA010000010.1 GCF_015277735.1 Psychrobacter sp. NG254
ATAGAGAGCTGACGATGACCTACTCTCACATGGGCGAACCCACACTACCATTGGCGCAACGATGTTTCACTTCTGAGTTCGGGAAGGGATCAGGTGGGGCCATCGCGCTATTGTCGTCAGCAAAGGGGGTTAGATATGAGTCTGTTGTTTTTATTGTTTGACTTCAAGTTTTAGCTTGTTGTCGATCAACTTGTAACCTAACTGAATCAAGGTTAAAGGTGATATCGAAATATACTTTCTTCGTTATGACCACTACAGTCATACAAGATAGATTAATTAGACTTGTATACAAACCACTTGGGTGTTGTATGGTCAAGCCAAACGAGCAATTAGTACAGGTTAGCTACATGCATCGCTGCACTTCCACACCCTGCCTATCAACGTCCTAGTCTTGAACGGCTCTTTAGGGAAATCTAATCTTGAGGTGGGCTTCCCGCTTAGATGCTTTCAGCGGTTATCCCATCCGAACGTAGCTACCGGGCAATGCCACTGGCGTGACAACCCGAACACCAGAGGTTCGTCCACTCTGGTCCTCTCGTACTAGGAGCAGATCCTCTCAAATTTCCAACGCCCACGGTAGATAGGGACCGAACTGTCTCACGACGTTCTAAACCCAGCTCGCGTACCTCTTTAAATGGCGAACAGCCATACCCTTAGGACCTGCTTCAGCCCTAGGATGAGATGAGCCGACATCGAGGTGCCAAACACCGCCGTCGATATGAACTCTTGGGCGGTATCAGCCTGTTATCCCCAGAGTACCTTTTATCCGTTGAGCGATGGCCCTTCCATACAGAACCACCGGATCACTAAGACCTACTTTCGTACCTGCTCGACTTGTGGGTCTCGCAGTTAAGCGCGCTTTTGCCTTTATACTCTACGACCGATTTCCGACCGGTCTGAGCGCACCTTCGTACTCCTCCGTTACTCTTTAGGAGGAGACCGCCCCAGTCAAACTACCCACCATACATTGTCCTCGGTATTGTTATACCTGAGTTAGAACCCCAACATGACCAGGGTGGTATTTCAAGATTGGCTCCACCAAGACTAGCGTCTTGGCTTCAAAGCCTCCCACCTATCCTGCACAAGTCAGGTCAAAGTTCAATGTAAAGCTGTAGTAAAGGTTCACGGGGTCTTTCCGTCTAGCCGCGGGTACACAGCATCTTCACTGCGATTTCGATTTCACTGAGTCTCTGCTGGAGACAGCGCTGCCATCATTATGTCATTCGTGCAGGTCGGAACTTACCCGACAAGGAATTTCGCTACCTTAGGACCGTTATAGTTACGGCCGCCGTTTACTGGGGCTTCGATCAAGAGCTTCGCTTACGCTAACCCCATCAATTAACCTTCCAGCACCGGGCAGACATCACACCCTATACGTCCACTTTCGTGTTTGCAGAGTGCTGTGTTTTTAATAAACAGTTGCAGCAGCCTGGTATCTGCGACTGCCAGCAGCTCAAGGAGCGTGTCCTATCACCACCAACAGCGTACCTTCTCCCGAAGTTACGGTACCATTTTGCCTAGTTCCTTCAGCAGAGTTCTCTCAAGCGCCTTGGTATTCTCTACCTGATCACCTGTGTCGGTTTAGGGTACGATTCGTTTATAACTATTGCTTAGAAGCTTTTCCTGGAAGCATGGTATTTGCCACTTCACTGTACAAGTACAGCTTGCTATCAGATCTCAGCCATGTAGTAGCCCGGATTTACCTAAGCCACAAGCCTACATCCTTTCACCTGGACAACCAACGCCAGGCTGACATAACCTTCTCCGTCCCTCCATCGCATTATAAACAAGTATCAGAATATTAACTGATTTCCCATCGACTACGCCTTTCGGCCTCGCCTTAGGGGTCGACTCACCCAGCCCCGATTAACGTTGGACTGGAACCCTTGATCTTCCGGCGTGCGAGCTTTTCACTCGCATTATCGTTACTCACGTCAGCATTCGCTCTTGTGATACCTCCAGCATGCCTTACGACACACCTTCACAGGCTTACACAACGCTCCCCTACCACTTGAAAACAAATTCAAATCCGCAGCTTCGGCTCCTAGTTTGAGCCCCGTTACATCTTCCGCGCGGGCCGACTCGACTAGTGAGCTATTACGCTTTCTTTAAAGGATGGCTGCTTCTAAGCCAACCTCCTAGCTGTCTATGCCTTCCCACCTCGTTTCCCACTTAACTAGGAATTTGGGGCCTTAGCTGGCGGTCTGGGTTGTTTCCCTCTCCACAATGGACGTTAGCACCCACTGTGTGTCTCCCGGATATCACTCATCGGTATTCGGAGTTTGCATCGGTTTGGTAAGTCGGTATGACCCCCTAGCCGAAACAGTGCTCTACCCCCAATGGTGTTCGTCCGAGGCGCTACCTAAATAGCTTTCGGGGAGAACCAGCTATCACCGAGTTTGATTAGCCTTTCACCCCTATCCACAAGTCATCCCCTGGCTTTTCAACGACAGTGGGTTCGGTCCTCCGGTGTCTGTTACGACACTTTCAACCTGCTCATGGATAGATCACTCGGTTTCGGGTCTATACCCTGCAACTAAACGCCCTATTAAGACTCGGTTTCCCTACGGCTCCCCTAAACGGTTAACCTTGCTACAGAATATAAGTCGCTGACCCATTATACAAAAGGTACGCAGTCACCCCAATAAATTGAGGCTCCTACTGCTTGTACGCACACGGTTTCAGGTTCTATTTCACTCCCCTCACAGGGGTTCTTTTCGCCTTTCCCTCACGGTACTGGTTCACTATCGGTCAGTCAGGAGTATTTAGCCTTGGAGGATGGTCCCCCCATCTTCAAACAGGATTTCTCGTGCCCCGCTCTACTTAATATGTTAACGCTAATGTTTCGAATACAGGACTATCACCTACTACGGTCAGCTTTCCCACGCTGTTCTTCTACATTAGCACTAATCGGCTTCTCCCCGTTCGCTCGCCGCTACTAGGGGAATCTCATTTGATGTCTATTCCTAAGGGTACTGAGATGTTTCACTTCCCCTCGTTCGCTTCCTAATAAATTAGGATACCTACCTTATGGTAGGTGGGTTTCCCCATTCAGAAATCTCCGGATCACAGGATATTGCCGCCTCCCCGAAGCTTATCGCAGGCTGTCACGTCTTTCATCGCCTCTGACTGCCAAGGCATCCACCATGTGCGCTTCATTACTTGACCATACAACCCCAAGTAGTCTCTCGACTTCTAAGTGTCATACAATCTAATTATGATAACGATATCACCTATGTTTATACGCTTGATTCAGTTCTCTTATTACTTTTTTAATAACTCACCCCTGGGATAACAACTGATGTCGTTAAGAGGTGAGTTATTAAGGTTAAGAGGTGCGCGTGAACACGCTCCTCCTAACCCAGACTCATATCTATGTTTTTAAATAGTTCCTGTATTCTCGTCGAATTACAGGTTCTGTATAAAACAGAAAGAAGTAATCTTGCCAATATAGGCGAATCACTTGTTTCTATTTAATACTCTTAGCACTCAAAGCTTATTCGTTTATAGTAGTGGTGGAGCCAAACGGAGTCGAACCGTTGACCTCCTGCGTGCAAGGCAGGCGCTCTACCAACTGAGCTATGGCCCCATTATAAAATGGTGGGTCTAAGTGGACTCGAACCACTGACCCCCGCGTTATCAACACGGTGCTCTAACCAGCTGAGCTACAGACCCAATTACGCTTAATAAACGTAAGCTTAAACTAAAGAACAACTTGTTGTGAATTCTTGCTGACCGAATGCCATCTATAAGGAGGTGATCCAGCCGCAGGTTCCCCTACGGCTACCTTGTTACGACTTCACCCCAGTCATCAACCACACCGTGGTGAACGCCTCCCCGAAGGTTAAGCTATCCACTTCTGGTGCAATCAACTCCCATGGTGTGACGGGCGGTGTGTACAAGGCCCGGGAACGTATTCACCGCGGCATTCTGATCCGCGATTACTAGCGATTCCTACTTCATGGAGTCGAGTTGCAGACTCCAATCTGGACTACGATAGGCTTTTTGAGATTCGCATCACATCGCTGTGTAGCTGCCCTCTGTACCTACCATTGTAGCACGTGTGTAGCCCTGGTCGTAAGGGCCATGATGACTTGACGTCGTCCCCGCCTTCCTCCAGTTTGTCACTGGCAGTATCCTTAGAGTTCCCGGCTTAACCCGCTGGTAACTAAGGACAAGGGTTGCGCTCGTTGCGGGACTTAACCCAACATCTCACGACACGAGCTGACGACAGCCATGCAGCACCTGTATTCTAATTCCCGAAGGCACTCCCGCATCTCTGCAGGATTCTAGATATGTCAAGACCAGGTAAGGTTCTTCGCGTTGCATCGAATTAAACCACATGCTCCACCGCTTGTGCGGGCCCCCGTCAATTCATTTGAGTTTTAACCTTGCGGCCGTACTCCCCAGGCGGTCTACTTATTGCGTTAGCTGCGTCACTAAGTCCTCAAGGGACCCAACGACTAGTAGACATCGTTTACGGCGTGGACTACCAGGGTATCTAATCCTGTTTGCTACCCACGCTTTCGAGCCTCAGTGTCAGTATTATGCCAGGAGGCTGCCTTCGCCATCGGTATTCCTTCAGATCTCTACGCATTTCACCGCTACACCTGAAATTCTACCTCCCTCTCACATACTCTAGCTCTACAGTTTCAGATGCAGTTCCCAGGTTGAGCCCGGGGATTTCACATCTGACTTATAGAGCCACCTACGCTCCCTTTACGCCCAGTAATTCCGATTAACGCTTGCACCCTCTGTATTACCGCGGCTGCTGGCACAGAGTTAGCCGGTGCTTATTCTGCAGCTAATGTCATCGTCCGTGGGTATTAACCACGGAGTCTTCTTCACTGCTTAAAGTGCTTTACAACCAAAAGGCCTTCTTCACACACGCGGCATGGCTGGATCAGGGTTTCCCCCATTGTCCAATATTCCCCACTGCTGCCTCCCGTAGGAGTCCGGGCCGTGTCTCAGTCCCGGTGTGGCTGATCATCCTCTCAGACCAGCTACAGATCGTCGCCATGGTAGGCCTTTACCCCACCATCTAGCTAATCCGACTTAGGCTCATCTAATAGCGAGAGCAGTAAACTGCCCCCTTTCTCCCGTAGGTCGTATGCGGTATTAATACGAGTTTCCCCGTGCTATCCCCCACTACTAGGTAGATTCCTAAGTATTACTCACCCGTCCGCCGCTCGACGCCTGATAGCAAGCTATCATCGTTTCCGCTCGACTTGCATGTGTTAAGCCTGCCGCCAGCGTTCAATCTGAGCCATGATCAAACTCTTCAGTTTAATCTTGCTATGAAGCTCTTTAAAGAAGCTTCTAAACTTGGCTCATCTAATCTGGCAAAATCGCTAAAAATTATGTTCGTAATGAATTAACTTTGAGTTTTTTTACTGTCTTAAATGATAATTTTTATAGTTAGAATTCTATCGAAAAGATAGTCAACCAACTTTATTTTTTAGCATTCTGAATCAGCAAAAATCCACACAAGTTGTTCTTTAGTTATGCTTTTAAATAGTGCTCAATCACTGTCGTCCAGTAACTGATATATAGGGTAACTCTCTTGCTGT
>NZ_JADHDA010000011.1 GCF_015277735.1 Psychrobacter sp. NG254
GAAATCCAAACCGGCACACTCGGTCAACCAGTGGTCATCGACGTGCTCAGCAATGACACCGATCTTGAAGGCGACATTGACCCGACCACCGTGAAGCTCATCAACCCAGACACAGGTCTTGAAGTCACCAGCTTGACCGTTGCCGGCGAAGGCGCATGGAGTGTTGACCCAACCACTGGCGCAGTCACCTTTACCCCAGAAGCAGGCTTCACCAATGATCCGACCCCAGTGAACTATGTGGTCTCTGATGTCACAGGCAACAAGTCAAACCAAGCCACCATCACCATCGACTACCCACAAAGCGCCCCTGTTGCCGTGAATGATACAAAATCAGGTGCTTCCGGCGCCACGGTTGACGTTGCCGTAGTGGGTAACGACACCGATCTTGAAGGCGACATTGACCCAACCAGCGTCCTCATCACCCAAGCGCCAGTCGGCAGCACCATTGCCGCTGACGGCAAATCGGTCGTGGTCGATGGCGAAGGCTCATGGAGTGTTGACCCTGTCTCAGGCAACATAACCTTCACGCCAGAAGACGGCTTTACTGGTGACCCAACGCCAATCAGCTACACCGTTGATGACATTACAGGTGAAACCTCAAACCCTGCTACTGTCACCATCGACTATCCACAAACCGCACCAGTGGCTAAGAATGATAGAGGTGTCGGCCCTTTAAATACGCCCGTAGCCGTTAACATTCTAGCCAATGACACTGATCCTGAAAACGATTTAGACCCAACGACCGTCATGATTACCCAGTCACCAGCGGGTGGCACCATCGCGGCTGACGGCAAATCAGTTGACGTACCAGGTGAAGGATCATGGGTTGTTGATCCAACAACTGGTGTGGTTACCTTTACCCCAGAAGCTGGTTTCACCGCTGACCCAACGCCAATCAGCTACACCGTTGATGACATCACAGGTGAAACCTCAAATGAAGCCATCATCATTGTGGATTACCCACCAACAGCACCAGTGGCAGTAGATGATACAAACACAGGCACCACAGGTAATCCTGTTGTAGTAGACATACTAAGCAATGATACCGACCTTGATGGTGATCTTGACCCAACGACGGTTAAACTGATTGATCCGACTGATGGTTCTGAAGTAACCGCGTTAACGGTTGAAGGCGAAGGCGAATGGGTCGTTAATCCAACGACTGGCGCAGTCACCTTTACCCCAGAAGCAGGCTTCACAGGTGATCCAACACCAGTTGAATATGTGGTCTCTGACACCACAGGCCTAACGTCTGAGCCTGCGACTGTCACCATCGATTATCCACAAACCGCGCCAGTGGCTGTGAATGATACAGACACCGGCACCACAGGTAATCCTGTCACAGTGGCCGTGGTTGGTAACGACACCGACCCTGAAAATGACATCGACCCAACCAGTGTCCTCATCACCGTGTCACCAGCAGGCGGCACCATTGCCGCTGACGGCAAATCGGTTGACGTTGCCGGTGAAGGCTCATGGAGTGTTGATCCTGTCTCAGGCGACATAACCTTCACACCAGAAGAGGGCTTTACCGGTGACCCAACGCCAATCAGCTACACGGTTAATGACACCACAGGTCTGACCTCAAACCCTGCTACTGTCACTATCGACTATCCACAAAGCGCCCCTGTTGCCGTGAATGACAACGAGTCAGGCACTAGCGGTAGCCCAGTTGTGGTTGCCGTAGTGGGTAACGACACTGACCCTGAAAATGACATCGACCCAACCAGTGTCCTCATCACCGTGTCACCAGCAGGCAGCACCATTGCCGCTGACGGCAAATCGGTCGTGGTCGATGGCGAAGGCTCATGGAGTGTTGACCCTGTCTCAGGCAACATAACCTTCACGCCAGAAGACGGCTTTACTGGTGACCCAACGCCAATCAGCTACACCGTTGATGACATTACAGGTGAAACCTCAAACCCTGCTACTGTCACCATCGACTATCCACAAACCGCACCAGTGGCTAAGAATGATAGAGGTGTCGGCCCTTTAAATACGCCCGTAGCCGTTAACATTCTAGCCAATGACACTGATCCTGAAAACGATTTAGACCCAACGACCGTCATGATTACCCAGTCACCAGCGGGTGGCACCATCGCGGCTGACGGCAAATCAGTTGACGTACCAGGTGAAGGATCATGGGTTGTTGATCCAACAACTGGTGTGGTTACCTTTACCCCAGAAGCTGGTTTCACCGCTGACCCAACGCCAATCAGCTACACCGTTGATGACATCACAGGTGAAACCTCAAATGAAGCCATCATCATTGTGGATTACCCACCAACAGCACCAGTGGCAGTAGATGATACAAACACAGGCACCACAGGCAATCCTGTTGTAGTAGACATACTAAGCAATGATACCGACCTTGATGGTGATCTTGACCCAACGACGGTTAAACTGATTGATCCGACTGATGGTTCTGAAGTAACCGCGTTAACGGTTGAAGGCGAAGGCGAATGGGTCGTTAATCCAACGACTGGCGCAGTCACCTTTACCCCAGAAGCAGGCTTTACAGGTGATCCAACACCAGTTGAATATGTGGTCTCTGACACCACAGGCCTAACGTCTGAGCCTGCGACCGTCACCATCGATTATCCACAAACCGCGCCAGTGGCTGTGAATGATACAGACACCGGCACCACAGGTAATCCTGTCACAGTGGCCGTGGTTGGTAACGACACCGACCCTGAAAATGACATCGACCCAGCAAGCGTCATCATCACCGTGTCACCAGCAGGCGGCACCATCGCCGCTGACGGCAAATCGGTCGTGGTCGATGGCGAAGGCACGTGGACGGTCAATCCAGCGACTGGCAACATCAGCTT
>NZ_JADHDA010000012.1 GCF_015277735.1 Psychrobacter sp. NG254
GATGAAGACCAGCGCGTTAATAACACCAACAACCCGAACAACCCAGATGATGTGAATGATGAGCTCGATGGCGACAAACCCGTCGTCAGCGTCTCAGATGCTAGCGCGGATGAGGGCAACAGCCTCACTCATACTGTGACCTTATCGAACCCAACCGAAGTGCCGGTCAGCTATCCTTTTGCCATCACCGACGGCAGTGCGGTCGCAGGGACTGACTATGACAGTGCAACACCGCCTGTCTTTAGTGTCCCCGGCATTGTTTATGATGCCATCACTGGCACCATCATCATCCCAGCGGGCGTCACCAGCTTTACCGTCAGCTATCCGGCCTTGAACGATGACTTAGATGAGCTTGCTGAGACCACCACCTTGACCATCGGTACTGGCGTTGGTACAGGCACCATCATCGACACCGATCTGCCGCCTGTGATCAGCATTACGGCCAGCGGTGATGCCACCGAAGGGGATGGTGATGCCATCGTCTTTAGTATTGACCAGACCGGTCTGAGTGACCGTGCCACCAGCGTGATTGCTACCTTGAACTTGACCGAAGCAGAAGCGGCGGACATTGCTAGCATCGTACTCACCAATGCCAATGGCACAACCCAAACCCTGACAGTGGCACAAGCGACTGCTGGGGTTAGTGTCTCTATCCCTGCGGGCACTGAACTTGCTAACATGCCAACCTTTACCATCACCCCAGCACAAGACGCCATCTACGAGATATCAGAAACGATTGGCATGAGCCTATCGGGCCCAGTCAATGCCACGCTTGGTACCTCAACTGCAACCGGTAAGATCTTAGATGAGAATGGCGGCGCCATTGATGCGCCTGTGGTCAGCATTAGCGCAACCGACGCTCAAGCGATTGAAGGCGTGGACAACACCCTTATCTTTAGCGTGACTCAGACTAACCTGAGCAACCTTGACACCACCGTTACCGTAAGCTTGGGTGGTAACAACACCGTTGAAGCGGCAGACATTGCTAGCATCAGCTACACCAATGCTGATGGGGTGGTGGTAACGCTAGACAAACTGTCTGACATCCAAACCTTCCTTGATGATGGCGCAACGGTCAACATACCGGCAGGCAGCCTAAGTGCGCCTGCTATTACGGTCACTGTGATTGATGACGTTGTGTATGAGCGCTCAGAGAATCTGATTCTTGATATTGCCATACCGACAAGCAGCCCAACACCTGCCACCCTTGGTACCAGCACTGCGACTGGCGTCATCCTTGATGAAGACCAGCGTGTCAACACCAACAACCCGAACAACCCAGATGATGTGAATGATGAGCTCGATGGCGACAAGCCGACAGTCACCGTCTCTGCTGCTAGTGCTGATGAGGGTAGCAATCTCGTTCACACCGTGACCTTATCAAACCCAACTGAGGTAGCGGTCAGCTATCCGTTTGCCATCACAGACGGCAGTGCGGTCGCAGGAAGCGATTATGACAGCGCGACACCGCCTGTCTTTAGTGTTCCCGGCATTGTTTATGATGCCATCACCGGCACCATCACCATCCCAGCAGGAGTGACGAGCTTTACCGTTAGCTATCCGGCCTTGAATGATGACTTAGATGAGCTTGCTGAGACCACCACCTTGACCATCGGGACAGGTAGCGGCAC
>NZ_JADHDA010000013.1 GCF_015277735.1 Psychrobacter sp. NG254
CCAAAAAAAGAGGAAATACTCATGGCAAAGGCCAAGTTTGAACGTCTAAAACCACATGTCAACGTTGGTACCATCGGACACGTTGACCACGGTAAAACAACCCTAACAGCTGCTATCGCGACTGTAGCTGCAATCACTTCAGGTGGCGAAGCCAAAGACTACGCGTCTATTGACTCAGCACCAGAAGAAAAAGCACGTGGTATCACCATCAACACCTCACACGTAGAATATGACACAGAAGCACGTCACTATGCTCACGTAGATTGCCCAGGTCACGCCGATTATGTTAAAAACATGATCACTGGTGCGGCTCAGATGGACGGCGCAATCCTAGTCGTATCTGCAACTGACGGCCCTATGCCACAGACACGTGAGCACATCTTGCTTTCACGTCAGGTTGGCGTACCGTACATCATCGTATTCATGAACAAATGTGATGTTGTTGATGACGAAGAATTGCTTGAGCTAGTAGAAATGGAAGTACGTGAATTACTTTCTGACTACGACTTCCCAGGTGATGACACGCCAATCATCCATGGTTCAGCAACTGAAGCCCTAAAAGGCTCACAAGAAAAGTATGGCCAACCAGCTGTCGTAGAACTACTTAAAGTTCTAGACACCTACATCCCAGAGCCAGAGCGTGACGTTGACAAAGCATTCCTAATGCCAATCGAAGACGTATTCTCAATCTCAGGTCGTGGTACTGTTGTAACTGGCCGTGTTGAATCTGGTATCGTACGCGTTGGCGACGAAATCGAAATCGTTGGTATCCGTGACACTCAAAAAACCACCTGTACTGGTGTAGAGATGTTCCGTAAACTGCTTGACGAAGGTCGTGCAGGCGAAAACTGTGGCGTACTACTACGTGGTACTAAGCGTGAAGACGTACAACGTGGCCAAGTACTAGCTAAGCCAGGTTCAATCACTCCTCACACCAAGTTTGACGCTGAAGTATATGTGTTGAGCAAAGAAGAGGGTGGTCGTCACACACCATTCCTAAACGGCTATCGTCCACAGTTCTACTTCCGTACTACTGACGTAACTGGCGCAATCCAATTACAAGACGGTACTGAAATGGTAATGCCTGGTGATAACGTTGAGATGGGCGTAGAGCTTATCCACCCAATCGCTATGGACAAAGGTCTTCGCTTCGCTATTCGTGAAGGCGGCCGTACTGTAGGCGCTGGTGTTGTTGCTAACGTACTAAACTAATCTATTAGTCTCAGTAATGAGCTGCTAAGTTAGTCATAAAAAGGCCACCCTGTTTTGGGTGGCTTTTTT
>NZ_JADHDA010000014.1 GCF_015277735.1 Psychrobacter sp. NG254
AAATCTGAAGTTTAATTTTCAAATGGTCAAAGTTGAAAAATATGCACACACATGACCTCTATTTATAGCCTAAGTGTCACACAAAATTGGAGGGAAATTTGAATTTCTATTCAAATTTCACTTGAATTTGAAATTGAATTTGTGGAGCCAAAATTTCACTAATTATGATTAGTGAATTTTAGTTATGGTTCAGCCCACTAATCCAAGATCAAGTCCAAGATTCTCCACTAAGTGTGCTTAGGTGTCATGAGGCATGTAAAGCATGAAGGACATGCACAAAGTGTGACTATATGATGTGACAATGGGGTGTAGTAAGCAAATGCTCACCTCCCCCTCTAAAATTTAATTGGATTGGGCTTCTACCAATTCAATTAAATTTATTTCCAACCACACACATCAAATATTCACTTAATGCATATGAAATTACAAAATTACCCATAATACAAAAACTAGTCTAGGTGCTCTAAAATACAAGGGCTGAAAATCCTACATTACTAGGGTACCCTCCCTACACTATGGAGCCCTAAATATAAGACACAAAAACAATGAAACCTTAATCTAATATTTACAAAGATAAGTGGGCTCATACTTAGCCCATGGGCCCGAAATCTACCCTAAGGCTCATGAGAACCCTAGGGCCTTCTCTTGCATCTCTGGCCCAATCTACTTGGAGTCTTCTATCCAATGCCCTTGGGGTTAGGATTGAATCATTCCCTCCCCCTGGAAAAGGATTTGACCTCGAATCCAGAGGTTCTTGAAACTCTGGGCTTCT
>NZ_JADHDA010000002.1 GCF_015277735.1 Psychrobacter sp. NG254
GTTCTTTAGTTATGCTTTTAAATAGTGCTCAATCACTGTCGTCCAGTAACTGATATATAGGGTAACTCTCTTGCTGTTTAATCTCAAACCCTCGCGGGTCAAGCTATCTAGCGAGCCGACTATCTTATCATAATGATTAGGTTTGTCAAGCTGTTTTATAAATTGTTTCATCAGGTTAACTGGGTTATTAATGTGTAATCACACATCAGTTACTGCCAGTCCGTCTTGATGAGGGCGTATTATAGACGGTTTAAAGTCTGAGTCAAGACCTTTATCAAAGGTTTATTAATTAGTTTGATCGAATTTCTAATAGTTGATTCTTTTCAATAGGTTAGGTTTTTATTGCTCCCGATAGGCTAAGAAGATGGCTAGGAATATCCTTTGGGTGTGTTCCTACTTATTCTTTTAATGTTGATATTTCTATAAAAAGCACTATATAAAAGGTCATTCACAGAGCTTCGCCAACACTCTATACTGAAATGTCCAAAATGGCTTTCACAGTCTATATTATGGTTCATGTCTTATTGAGACTAATGCTCTATCCCTTGATATCTAGTGTTGATAGATGGTCTTTGCTATAATAGTTGGTTTACTGCATTATTTTATTTCCGCTAATCATCTATTATTAATTTGATGACGTCACCTATTATATCGGCATTGGTCAAACACACTTGAACAATCCATTAGTTTCACACTATATAATAGTAGTAAGCGACTTATAAAATAATGTATACCTCCCACAATGAACAGATGTACTTGATGTGGTCTCACGGTTATATGATTGATGGTTGCAATCATCACTGCCAACGGACCCAATAATAGGTGAATAGATTATGGTAGCGATTACTTTACCCGATGGCAGCGTAAAAGATTTCGAAGGTAATACAACAGTCATGGAAGTGGCGCAAAGTATCGGGGCGGGGCTTGCTAAGGCGACGGTTGCTGGACGTGTAAACGGTCATCTCGTAGATGCTCATGATCCTATCGTCGCTGATGCCAAAGTAGAAATCATTACCCCAAAAGATGATGACGGTGTCGATATCATTCGTCACTCATGTGCACATCTATTAGGTCATGCCGTCAAGCAGTTGTACCCTGATGTTAAGATGGTCATCGGTCCTGTTATTGATGATGGTTTTTATTACGATATATTCAGTGAGACGCCGTTTACGCCTGATCACATGGAAGCGATTGAAAAGCGCATGATGGCGCTGATCAAGCAAGATTATGACGTTATCAAAAAAATGACGCCACGCGCTGAAGCGATTGAGATATTTGAGTCACGTAACGAAGATTATAAGCTAAAGCTCATTAATGATATGCCAGGTGAAGAAGCATTTGGCTTGTATCATCATCAAGAATATGTCGATATGTGCCGCGGCCCACACGTGCCAAACACACGATTCCTAAAAGTATTTAAACTGACTAAAATGTCAGGTGCTTATTGGCGCGGCGATGCAAAAAACGAGCAGTTGCAACGTATCTATGGCACGGCTTGGGCAGACAAGAAACAGCTAAAAGCCTATATTCAGCGTATTGAAGAAGCAGAAAAACGTGACCATCGTAAAATTGGTAAAGCGTTAAACCTATTTCATATGCAAGAGCAAGCGCCAGGTATGGTGTTCTGGCATGCTAATGGTTGGACAATCTATCAAGTACTTGAGCAATATATGCGTAAAGTACAGCACGATAATGGCTACGAAGAGATCAAAACGCCGCAAATCGTAGATCGTAGTCTGTGGGAGCGTTCAGGTCACTGGGGCAACTATGCGACTAATATGTTCACGACCTCTAGTGAAAACCGTGATTATGCTGTAAAACCTATGAACTGCCCTTGTCACGTACAAGTCTTTAATCAAGGCCTAAAGTCTTACCGTGACCTTCCATTGCGTATGGCAGAATTTGGTTCTTGTCATCGTAACGAGCCATCAGGTTCACTACATGGTCTGATGCGTGTACGTGGTTTCACTCAAGATGATGCCCATATATTCTGTACTCAAGCACAGATTCAGCAAGAAGTGGCTGACTTTATCAAGCTCACCCTTGCTGTCTATGAAGATTTTGGCTTTGACAATATTATTATGAAACTATCTACCCGCCCTGAAAAGCGTGTCGGTAGTGATGAGTCTTGGGACTTCGCCGAAAAAGCCTTATCAGATGCCCTTGATAGTTCAGGGCTAGACTGGGATTATCTGCCTGGTGAAGGCGCATTCTATGGTCCAAAAATTGAATTCAGTTTAAAAGATTCGTTAGGACGCGTGTGGCAGTGCGGTACGATTCAGGTGGATCCAAACATGCCTGAGCGCCTCGATGCAGAGTTCGTCAACGAGCAAAACGATCGCGAAATCCCTATCATGTTGCACCGTGCAATTTTGGGTTCTTTTGAGCGTTTTATCGGTATCTTGATCGAGAACTATGCTGGTTGGATGCCAGTATGGCTAGCACCGCAGCAAGTTGTGGTCATGAATATCACCGATAAACAAGCGGATGCATGCGAAAATGTGGTCCGTGAGCTCAAAAATGCAGGTCTGCGCGCCAATAGTGACTTGCGTAACGAAAAGATTGGATTTAAGATACGAGAGAAAACATTAGAACGTATTCCCTATATGCTAGTATTAGGGGATAAAGAAGTCGAATCGGGCAGCGTCAATGTCCGAACGCGTGAAGGTGAAAACCTTGGCGTGATGAGTGTTTCTGAATTTATTACATTAGTACAGACCGCTGTCAGTAAAAAAGGCCGACAGACCCCAAAAACAGATGAGGAGTAATACCTATTAAACAGTCGAACCGTTTGAACATCAACGAAGATATCAGTGCCAAAGAAGTCCGTCTCGTTAAAGAAGATGGCGAACAAATGGGCGTGGTCGATATCGCAACCGCGATGAAAGCGGCACGTGAAGACAGTCTAGATTTGGTTGAATTAGTTCCTGAAGCTAAGCCGCCAGTATGTAAGATCATGGACTATAAGCATTTCCTCTATGATCAAAAGCAAAAGGCGAAAGAAGCTAAGAAAAACCAAAAACAGACTCAGCTCAAAGAGATGAAGCTACGTCCGAGTACCGAAGAGGCCGATTATCAGGTTAAACTGAGAAAAATCGTTAGCTTTTTGGAAGATCAAGACAAAGTTAAAATTAGCATCCGTTTCCGCGGACGTGAAATGGCGCACCAAGAAATCGGTCGCAAACAACTTGATCGTATCATCGAAGACACCGCTGACATCTCAAACGTCGAGCAGTATCCTAAGATGGAAGGTCGTCAGATGGGTATGCTGCTTGGACCAACCAAAAAGAAATAATCAGTTTTTAAGGTTATTTTGAGCGCGCACTGTCAACTGACATAGATATTTATCACTATGACCATCAATATACTGCGGGATATTGATGGTTTTTTATTATACACATAGATAGTTATCTTAACGCTGCGTCCTCACTCAGATATATTTGGCTGACGCTATTTTACAAATCCTGCCTTCTCAACTTTTAGATTACACGGTAATCTAAAGATCTATTTGTTTCTATTTACTCATGTTCTAATTGTTGAAAAAACAACGTATCGTTCAAATATCATACGCATCCTAAACATCAGAGGAAATTTCATGCAAGAATTGACCCCACCAGAAAATGCGAGAACGCCTAGTATCTCTCTGACTGCGCCTGAACCTGTCAAAGAAATTCAAAAAAGTGAAGCAGATCAGATGGTCAAGTTGGATGAAAGCCAAATCCCAGAGCTAGATGCCAAAGTCGATGCTTTCGTCGACCATGTGATTACCAACTCTGTGAATAGCGACGAGTTTCGACAGAACGTACAGTCTATTCATAATTTGGGTACGAAAGAGATTCGTGAATCAGCGCAAGTCTCTAACCGGATGCTCGATTTACCTGCAAAAAGCCTCAATGACAGTTTGTTTGACAACTCCCCTATTGCAAAGTCTTTGACTGAGCTGCGTGGTATTGTAGAAGACTTAGATCCCAGTAAAAAAGAGCTAACAAGTTCGCGCAAATTGTTTGGTCTCATTCCATTTGGCAATAAAGTGCAAGACTACTTTCGCCAATACGAGTCAGCGCAGTCACATATCAATGCCGTGGTCACCAGTCTGTATAACGGTAAAGACGAATTGCTCAAAGACAATGCAATGATTGAGCAAGAAAAAGTCAATATGTGGGAGCTGATGCAGTCGATTCGCCAATATATCTATATCGGTAAAAAGATCGATGAGCAACTAGAGCAAAAGGTCTACGCAATAGAAGCAACAGATCCTGAAAAAGCACGCGTCATTAAAGAAGAAATGCTGTTTTATGTGCGTCAAAAAAATACGGATTTTTTGACCCAGTTAGCGGTAAACATACAAGGTTATTTGGCGCTTGATACTATTCGCCGTAATAATCTAGAGTTGATCAAGGGTGTCGATCGTGCCACCACGACGACCGTGTCGGCATTACGTACAGCTGTCGTCGTCGCGCAAGCCATGACTAACCAAAAACTGGTCCTTGATCAAATTACTGCATTGAATAAAACCACGAGTAGCTTGATTGAATCAACCTCAGCCATGCTAAAGCGTCAGTCAAGTGAGATTCATGAGCAAGCCACCAGCAGTAGCATTGAACTTGATAAACTTCAAAATGCTTTTAATAATGTCTATGATACGATGGATATGATTAGTAATTATAAAATTGAAGCACTAGAAAACATGAAACAAACGGTCAATACGTTGACCACTGAAGTGGATAAAGCACAAAAATACTTGGATAAATCAAATCAGACCACGGTACTAGAAGTCTCAAAAGAGCTAGATAGCAAGAAAATCACCAATCAATCTAGCGGTGTTGATATCAATATTTGATTTGTCCCTATAGCTGTTGCTAAAAAACGGACCGCTTCCTGCTACCGAATGCACATAAGACAATTGACGCAAGATATTGCAACGTCGTTCGTGTTAAGATAGCTCCTATTAATAATGTTAAAAATAGATACGGTAATTTATGAGTTGGAATGATCCAAACGCCTCAAGTGAGGCAAAAAAATACGACAATCCTATCCCTAGTCGCGAGCTGATACTCAGCACGATTAATGAGCATGGGGAAGTCACGCATCAACAGTTGGCAAAAGCCTTCAATATTGATGATCCTGACCAATTTGATGCTCTGGGTAATCGCCTAAAAGCCATGGCACGTGATGGTCAAGTGAATCGCGACGGCCGTCCCTATCGCTACCGTACTGTGACTAAGCAAGATATTGTCACTGGTATGGTATCTGCACATCCAAAAGGCTTCGGTTTTGTTGTTTTGAGCGATATGCCAGACTTGTTTTTGCACGAAAAGCAAATGCGCTGGGTATTTAATGGCGACACAGTAGCCGCTGTCGGTACGTCAACAGACAACCGTGGCCGTACAGAAGGTCGCATCGTTGATGTCGTCGAACGTCGCCAAAACAATTTCATCGGTACGCTGGCTCGTGACGAGGATGGCTACTGCGTCGAGCTTGGCAGTCCGAATAATCATCAGCCTATTACGGTCACTGATGACAATGTAGAGGCACTCAATGTCAAGCAAGGTGCGCCTGTCAAAGTCGATATCATTGATTGGCCAAATCAGCATGAATTTGCGACTGGTAAGATTACCGAAGTGTTGTCTGATGACAATGATCGCGAGCTCATTATTGAAACCACGCTACTTAACTATGACATTCCATCAGACTTTAGCGAAGCTACGCTTAAACAAGCTGACGGCTATCAAGAACCGACTGAAGCAGACATAAAAGGTCGCACAGACTTACGTCACCTGCCCCTTGTCACTATTGATGGCGAAGATGCCCGCGACTTTGATGATGCTGTATTTGCTGAAAAGCGCTCTGGCGGTAATTACCGCGTGGTAGTGGCCATTGCTGATGTCAGCTATTATGTGACACCAAACTCAGCACTTGACCAAGATGCCTACGAGCGTGGTACCTCGGTATACTTCCCGCATCGCGTGATTCCGATGCTGCCTGAAGTGCTCTCTAATGGCCTATGCTCATTGAATCCTGATCTTGACCGCCTATGCATGGTTGCTGATATTAAAATATCACGCGCAGGTAAGGTCACAGGATATGAGTTCTATCCGTCAGTGATGCATTCGCAAGCACGTTTAACCTATAATCAAGTAAACGATTATCTTGTGAATCCGAATGACAAAAGACTGCCGAAATCATTAACGGGTAATAAAGACGTCAAAAAATCTGTCGACACGTTATATCAGCTTTATGAGCTACTGGTTAAAAAACGTGAAGAACGTCATGCGATGGAATTTGAAACCGTTGAAACGTATATCAAGTTTAACGAAAAAGGTGGCATTGAGGCTATCCTGCCACGCACTCGTGGTGATTCTCAGAAGCTCATCGAAGAATGTATGTTGCTTGCCAATACTTGTGCGGCAAACTTTGCGCTCAAGCATGAACTGCCAGTCTTGTATCGTAACCATGATAAGCCTGATGGTGAAAAGTCGATGCGTATTCATGAATATGCGAAGAACTTTGGCTTACCATTCCCAGAAGAGAATCCAACGCAAGCGGATTATCAGCGCATTATTGAAGCGACTAAAGACAGACCAGATGCGATCAGTATTCATAGCATGTTATTGCGTTCAATGATGCAAGCCAACTATGCACCTGACAATATTGGTCACTTTGGCTTGGCATATGACGAATATAGCCACTTTACGTCGCCTATTCGCCGTTATCCTGATTTGATGCTGCATCGTGCGATTAAAGCAAAAGTAACCAATAGCTCACAGCCTGTCATGGAGTTCTCTCTTGAAGGTGCTGGTACGCAGACGTCAGATACAGAACGCCGTGCTGAAAAAGCGTCACGTTTTGTAGAGTCATGGCTCAAATGCCACTATATGAAAGATCATGTCGGTGAAGAGTTCGAAGGTGTTGTCACTACGGTTACTAGCTTTGGTTTGTTTGTGACCTTGACTGACCTATACATCGACGGTTTGGTACACATCTCGAATGTTGGTGATGACTTCTTTGTTTATGATGAGCAGCAACAACAGCTTATTGGCAAGGACAAGGGTACCGTATTTGGACTTGGTGATTCAGTTAAAGTGAAGGTCGCTGGTGTCAATATGGACTTGCTACAGATTGACTTTGATTTGAAGGCTAAATTGCAGTCTAGCGCCATGAACCAAACGAAAAAAGACCAACCTAAGAAAGAGCAGGCAAAAAAGAGCCCTACGAAAAGAAGTAACAATCGTAGAAGTGCCAGTAAAAAGAGTTAAGTTTGGACTGAGCTATTAAATAAAAAAGGCTAACGTTATCGTTAGCCTTTTTTTTGCTTTTTTTAATTGCAGGTTGAGTAACCCATTACTGCGTACTGCTGATTTGATCCATGCGCTCTTGTTCAGCTTGCTGTGCTTGATCGATTTTGCTAGTGGCGCTATCTACTAAGGCTTTGGGCTGCTCGCCCAATGGCTGGCTTGTGATATCTGTTGAGCTACCGCTAGTATCTGGCTCAGGGGCTACCGTTACTGTAGATGATTCGGGAACGGTACTGCTAACCATCGCTTCTCTGTTTTGCTCACGACTATTACCATTGATGATATTAAAGCCAAGCAGTGACACGATACCAATCACTGCAAATATAATTAAATGTTTCATTTCCATAAAAAGCTCCGTATTTGATAAAACCTCAAATATAGATTTTGCTGCACTTTTTATGCCTAATTTAACATATGTCTAATAATACTACTCTTGCGGGCTATTACTGTTCAGTAAATCGGTCTCATCTGAGCTTTGTGCAATCTCTTGCTCGACTTTTTCCATCAATTTGTCATTAGGACGAGCATCGAGAACATCATCTGCACTGCGACCTTGTAAAATCACTTTGGCTCGTGCCTTCGCTTGCTTTTTATCTTGGTCATCAGTATGACTCTCATCATTCTGATATTTAACTGTAGGCTCAGGAGTGCTCGTTGTCACCGTCATATCAGATTCAACATTTCTCGCACTGTCCTGCATCGTCTCAAAAGCTTTTTCCAGCTTATTGTTAAAACGTAGGCGATAAATAGGTTCAGGGAGACTAAAGCCCTCATTCTCTAGCGCGTGTTTGGTCTCACGAATAGCGATACTACGTGCTTTAGAAAAGTCTGTCTGAGATTGATCGACCCAAGTTTGAAACTCCAAAACAATATTAGAGTCGCCTACATTGGTAATGACGGCAATCGCTTTGGGTTCATCCAAAACAAAATCTAGCGTATGTATCGCATCTAGACCCACTTTGATAGCAGCCAATGGATCATCGTTGGCATCGACACCTAACTCAAAAGTGAAGCGGCGCTCAGGGTTTTTGGTGTAATTAAGGATAGTACCCTTAAAAACCTCAGAATTGGGAATACGTAGCTGGTTGCCGTCTAACGTCATTAGTATCGTCGCGCGTGAGGTCAAGCGCACCACGATACCCTCTTGCCCGTTAATCACAATATGATCACGGGCACGAAAAGGCTGACGAATACTGAGCATTAGGGATGCGATATAATTTTCAATGGTATCTTTTACCGCAAAGCCAACTGCAATACCAATGACACCAGCACCGCCAAGCAATGTGCTTAAAATCGTCTCTGCCCCTATCAGACTCAGTCCTAAGATAAGACCAAAAATAATAAAGATGACTTTGACCGTTTGTGAGAGCAATTCAGCAACGAAAGGATTGGGCGTCAGGCGTTGCCACATTTTTTTGCGTCTGGACAACCAGCTACCAAACCACGTCACTAAGGCAAATATAACGATACCGACGAGCAGTAGTGGCAATGCTTTTACTAGATTTGCCACCTGTGCTTTTAGACCCTGATAAACCGTCGAGACATTCTCTTGAACATCCAGCGTACGATTGATTTTGTCTTCTACAGTAACCACGTCAGTTAGGCGATTGGTTAGATTAATGGCTTGCTGGGCTTTTTTCTCGTTAGCCGTTTCTCCCGTTAAGGTGACTACTCCTTGGGTGACGCTAATATTGACAGCTTGTAAGCCTTCGATTTCTGAGAAAATACCAGTGATACGCTGACGAATGTCATTGTCTTTTTGCGGTGTGGGTGTGGTTTCAATTTGGGCATTATTGGTGCTTTCGCCACTGATGACTGGTGGCGGGGCAGGTGTCGGTATTGAGGTGGCGGGTGCTGATGATTCGCTGTCTGTAGTGACAGCGCTATCAGCTTCTGGCGCCTCTGAACCCTCTATACCTAGAGCTGCTGTAATACTAGAAAGCTCTTCTCCAGCAGCATAGGCTGGCCACGTACAAAGGATGCTTAGTAGCAATACCATTTGACCCAAGGCTGTTATAACACAGCGTATCATTGAACGGTCAAAGTAAGTGGCCATAAGCATCCTTTGCTGTCGTTACTGAATTTTATTGCTAATTTTTATGACTAATCTTTATGACTGATTGTTATAAATAAGCTTTTACTGCTTATTTACGATCTAGATAAATCTGCGCCTCAGCTAAGCTTAGCGTACCTTCATAAATAGCACGGCCGGTGATGATGCCTTCGATACAATCACCATAAGGCTTTAACAGTTCAATATCTTTCATATCAGTCACGCCGCCTGATGCAATCACTGGTAGGCCGCCTTCACGCGCTAAGTTTACGGTCTGCTCAACGTTGACGCCTTGCATCATGCCATCACGGGCAATATCAGTATAGACGATAGAGGAAACACCTACATCAGCGAAACGCTTGGCCAGCTCAGTTGCCTTGGTATCTGTGACATTCGCCCAACCATGGGTAGCAACCATACCGTCTTTTGCATCGATACCGACGATGATATGACCACCGAACTCGCGGCACGCTTCAGCGACAAAATTAGGATCTTCAACGGCCTTTGTACCGATGATAATGTATGTCAGCCCTGCGGTAATATATTGCTCAATGGTATTCATATTGCGCACACCGCCGCCTAATTGAATCGGCAGATTCGGATACGCCTTGGCAATATCGTTGACCACTTGTCTATGTACTGGCACGCCATCAAAAGCACCATTCAAATCGACCAAATGTAGTCGACGTGCGCCTTCATCGACCCAACGCGCTGCGACTGCTACTGGATCATCAGAGAATACCGTATCATCTTCCATACGGCCTTGTTTTAAACGTACACATTTACCATCTTTTAAATCAATCGCCGGGATAATAACAGGCACAGCACACATATAGCATTCCTTATAAAGCAAAATAATAATAATAAATTTGGTTCATTACATTTTTGAAAACGAGATAGTCTTTAAGCATCATACAATAATAAAAAGCGTTACCAAAAAGCGACTTGGGCGATACATGGCTAAAAAACCTGCCCCTAGATAGATGAAAAATAATAGAAAACAGGCAATCATAACCATAAGTTTTAGTGCGTAGATGTACCGCCAACATTCGTTAAATTCTATTACTGACTGGCAATTTTAGGTCAATTTAGCGTATAATCCTAGGTAAATTTTATTTGTTTCTGTGTGATAGTAGTTATGTGAAGCAACGATGTATTATGGTTTTATTCAGTCATCACGACTGGTTAATACGACATGATGATTAGAATGGATCAAGCAATGGCTTAGTGTGACTGTATAAGATTGGCCAATATATTGCTAGATAGGACTGAATATGATTTTCAATCATCAGCTCTTTGACCTTCAATCCTACCGTATTAAACTCGACCAAATACCTCATAAACCTCTATCACTGGTCAATCAAATTAAAACAGTTATGACCATATCTACAGCGGTTTGTAATGAGTAACTCTGACTTAAACCCGCTGAGATAGTTTGTCTTTTAACCAGTGTATCATCTACCTCAATAGATCGTTAGTTGACCACCGCTTTAAGCCATTTAGTGTCTTCAATAGCACTGATAAGGCAGATATGGCCAATGATACTGGTGTTACAAGTTTTAAATTTCAATGAAACGTATGGTAAGACTGTCTGTTTATGAAGAACTCTCTTAAGCCACAAGCTTTGGCGATTGATTTTAATAAGATGGTCTTGGCATACACCTTGGTAGCCAGACGCCACTTTGGTAATTCGAATAAGACGTTAACGTGTTGTTAAGGAGTCTAAGGTCAGCGTTAATGCTCTTACTAGTAGTTATGATCATGCCATACCGTTGAAAAGATTTTGTCACTATTTCACTATGGAAATAGGAAGTCATTTTCTCTTTCGATAAATATGGCTGCTCATACTATCGATATACCACACAGGATGTCTGGTATCGTTTTAGACTATGGACTAAGTTTTCGCTTATGATTACCATCAAAAAAGGTTTGGATTTGCCCATCACTGGTGGACCCTCCCGCGAGATATCTGAGCACCAACCGACACATGTAGCCCTTGTTGGCTATGACTATGTAGGCATGAAGCCCACAATGAATGTCAAAGAAGGTGACGTCGTAGCAAAAGGTCAGCCCGTTTTTGAAGACAAAAAACGTGCTGGCGTTATCTATACGGCCCCTGCTGCTGGCAAAGTCGTCGCGATCAAACGTGGCGACCGTCGAGTGTTCGAAAGTCTTGTGATTGCGGTTGACCCAAATGGTGAAGAAGTAGACTTCGAGCGCTATGACTCACAGCAGCTTGCTGACCTAGACTCTGAAGTCGTTGAAACCCAATTGGTTGCCTCTGGTGAATGGACCGCGTTTCGTACGCGCCCCTTTAGCCGCGCGCCAGAACTTGGTGCTCGTCCACATGCCATCTTTGTCACAGCAACGGATACCAATCCATTAGCCTTTGACCCGATGCTTGTGATCAATGAGCAGCTGCAAGCGTTCAACGATGGACTTGCCGTACTCTCTACGCTTAGTCCAAAGACTTTTGTCTGCCATCATGGTGATACTCAATTGACCCCTGTGGCAAAAACTGCTGTCAATAATACCACTGAGTATCACGGTTTTGCTGGTAAGCATCCAGCAGGTCTGGCAGGTACGCACATTCATTTCTTGCATCCTATCATGCGTGGCGTGAGTGTCTGGACGATTGGCTATCAAGACGTGATTGCGATTGGTAAGCTATTTACCACCGGCCGTCTATATACGCCTCGCTTGATTAGCTTAGCAGGCCCATCTGTCAATAACCCACACTTAGTTATGACTGAGCGTGGCGCTGATATTACTGCCTTGACCAAAGGTCAGCTAGCAGCTGGCGAGAACCGTATCATTTCAGGTTCGGTATTGTCTGGTCGCAAAGTGTTTAGCAATATTGCCTATATCGGTCGTTTTCACAATCAGATCAGTGTACTGACGGAAGGTCATGAGCGCCCAGCGTTCCACTTCTTTACGCCAGGTAAAAACCGCTTCTCAAAGCTGCCTATCTATATCTCTCAGTTTTTTGGTGGCAAAAAGTACAACTTTACCACCACGAGTAATGGCTCACCGCGAGCGATGGTGCCAATTGGTGTCTATGAAGAAGTTATGCCTCAAGACTATCTACCAACCCAACTACTACGTGCATTAATTGTCGAAGACATGTTGGTCGCTGTTGATTTAGGCGTACTTGAGTTGGATGAAGAAGATTTGGCACTATGCACCTTTGTATCTCCTGGCAAATATGAATTCGGTGATATTTTGCGTGATAACTTAACGCGCATCGAACTGGAGGGCTAACCACGATGAAATTTTTACACAATATGTTCGATCGTATGGAGCCATCTTTTACCAAAGGCGGCAAACACGAAAAATACTATGCCATCTTTGAGATGTTTGATACGTTTTTGCGTCAACCAGACTCAACCACATATGCGTCATCACACGTACGCGACGGGATTGATCTAAAGCGCATTATGATTACTGTATGGCTATGTACTTTCCCAGCGATGTTTTGGGGTATGTACAATATCGGTCATCAAGCGCTAACGGCGGTTGCTCAGCTTGGCTTGCAGCCTGAAGGCTGGCGTACGGTTATCACTAGCATGGCAGGCTATAACCCAGACAGTGTCTGGGCAAGTTTTGTCTACGGTGCCATGCAGTTCCTACCTATTTACCTTGTGACATTTGCCGTTGGTATTCTCTGTGAGATTATCTTTGCCGTGGTACGCGGGCATGAAGTCAACGAAGGCTTCTTTGTGACCTCGGTACTATTTGCACTATGTTTACCACCAGATATTCCTTTATGGCAAGTTGCCTTGGGTATTATCTTTGGTGTGGTCGTAGCCAAAGAAGTATTCGGTGGTACAGGTAAAAACTTCCTTAACCCTGCCCTATCGGGTCGTGCATTCCTATACTTTGCTTATCCAGCCTATATGTCTGGTGACTCTGTATGGACAGCGGTTGATGGTTTTTCAGGAGCAACGCCTCTTGGTCTTGCGGCACTTGGTGTCTCTCCTCAAGATTTCGTCGACGTCTATGGCAATGCGATCACGTGGAGTGATGCATTCTTCGGTAACATGCAAGGCAGTATCGGTGAAGTATCAACACTAGCAATCTTAATGGGTGCTGCTGTCCTATTATGGACGCGTATTGCCTCATGGCGCATCATGGCAGGTTGTGTGGTTGGTCTTGTGGCTACCTCACTTATCTTCAACATGATTGGCTCTAAAGACAACATGATGATGAACTTGCCGTTCTATTGGCACTTAGTCATCGGTGGTTTTGCCTTCGGTGCAGTGTTTATGGCAACTGATCCAGTGTCAGCTGCACATACCAATAAAGGCCGCTGGGCTTATGGTATCTTGATTGGTTTTATGACGGTATTGATTCGTGTCATCAACCCAGCTTTCCCAGAAGGCATCATGCTGGCCATTCTATTCGCCAACTTATTTGCGCCATTGTTTGATTACTTTGTGACCCAAGCAAACATCAAACGCCAAACAGCTCGGAGGGTTCGTTATGTCCAAGCCCAAAAGTAATAATGCGAAAACCATCAGTGTGGCACTAACGCTATGCTTGGTGTGTTCAGTATTAGTCTCAGCAGTTGCAGTTGGCCTAAAGCCAGCTCAGCTTGAAAACGCGCGTTTAGACCGTAACAAAAACATCCTGGTCGCGGCTGACATGTACGATGCTGAGTCTGACACACAAGACGATGTCGCCGAACGATTCAAAGACTTTGATGTCGAGATTATTGACTTAAACAAAGGCAACTATGTCGATGATGCAACGCTAGCAGACGCAGGTATCCCTGATCGCAATGCTTATGACGCTAGTCAAGCGACTAAGAATCAAGCATTGAGTGACGACCTAGGTAACGATGATCCTGCGGGTATCGGTCGTAAGCCTAAATATGCCAAAGTCTATGTCAAAAAAGACGATGCTGGTCAACCTGAAGTCGTCGTATTACCTATTCAAGGTTACGGACTATGGGGTACTATCTATGGTTTCTTGACGCTTGAGAGCGACATGAATACCATCAAAGGTATCAGCTTCTATGAGCATAAAGAAACCCCAGGTTTGGGTGCTCGTATCGAAGAGCCAGAGTGGCGCGCCAAGTGGACTGGTATCCAGTCTTATGATGAAAACGGTGAAGTTGCTACTGGTGTGACCAAAGCAGGTAATCCAAAAGACAACTGGGTTGATGGTATCAGCGGTGCGACATTGACTAGTCGCGGTGTCAGTAACATGATTCAGTTTTGGTTAGGCGAGCAAGGTTATAAGCCTTATCTAGATATGCTGCGCAAAGAGGGTGGTCAGACAGTTGATAATGCAGAGACACAAGCAAATCAATCAAAGAAAACCGCTCAACCTAAAACCGAACTGGCAGCAAAACTACCAGTAGCAAACGGCAAGGAGGCTTAACATGGCTGACACTAAAAGTATTTTAACCTCGCCTGTCTTTGATAATAACCCTATTGCCCTACAGATTTTAGGTATCTGTTCGGCACTAGCGGTCACCACAAGCATGGCAAATGCCATGGTTATGTGTGTAGCATTGACACTGGTAACGGCATTTTCGAGCTTCTTTATCTCGATTATTCGTAAACAGATTCCATCAAGTATTCGTATCATCGTGCAGATGACCATCATTGCCTCATTGGTTATCTTGGTCGATCAGGTACTAAAAGCTGTCGCTTACGATGTGAGCAAAGGCTTGTCAGTTTTCGTTGGTCTGATTATCACGAACTGTATCGTGATGGGCCGTGCTGAAGCGTTTGCTATGAGCAACCCACCAGTACCGAGCTTTTTAGATGGTATTGGTAATGGTCTTGGCTACTCTGCGGTACTACTGTTCGTTGCCACTATCCGTGAGCTATTAGGCGCAGGTACTTGGTTCGGTATCACTATTCTACAACCAGTGACTGACGGCGGTTGGTATATACCAAACGGCCTACTATTATTGCCACCGTCAGCATTCTTTATCATTGCTTTGTTCATTGTCATCGTCCGTATTTGGAAACCAGAACAGGTTGAAGAAGCTGAATTTGTAATGAAGCCGCAGTCTAAAGGCATGGCACATGGAGGCGGTCACTAATGGGACATTATGTTAGTTTATTTATAACCTCAGTCTTTATTGAGAATATGGCGCTTGCCTACTTCTTAGGTATGTGTACTTTCTTGGCAGTATCAAAGAAGGTTTCAACCGCTATTGGTCTTGGTGTTGCTGTCGTCGTCGTCATGGCGATTACGGTTCCATTAAACAACTTACTATTCCAGTTCATCCTAAAAGATGGTGCACTGGCATGGGCAGGTTTCCCTGATATCGATTTAAGCTTCTTAGGTTTGCTTAGTTATATTGGTCTTATTGCCGCTACCGTACAGATTTTAGAAATGTTCTTGGATAAGTTCGTTCCTAGTCTATACAACGCCCTTGGTGTTTTCTTACCACTCATCACTGTAAACTGCGCCATCTTAGGTGGTGTATTATTTATGGTTGAGCGTGACTATAACTTCGGCGAATCAGTCGTTTATGGTGTGGGTGCAGGTTTTGGTTGGGCATTAGCGATTACCGCATTGGCTGGTATCCGTGAAAAACTGAAATACTCAGACATCCCAGCACCGCTGCGTGGTCTTGGTATTACGTTTATCACCGTTGGTCTGATGTCACTTGGCTTTATGTCTTTCGGCGGTATGTCAATTTAGACCGCTAAGCTTAAACACTTATTTAGCGATTTGACCTATTTAATTCATTTATTCGGTAGGGGTTCAGAAAAACGTTATGACGTTCTTTCGCTCCCCTACTCCATAGATTAAGGATACCTACCATGGATTACGCTACGGCGATTGGTGGCGTTGCTATGTTTACCTTGATCATCATGGGCCTTGTCGCCATTATTTTGGCGGCGCGCTCAAGACTGGTCAGTTCAGGCGATGTTACCATCCATATCAATGATAATTCCGATAATGACGTCGTGACACCAGCGGGCGGTAAACTACTGCAAACACTTGCGAGCGAAGGTATTTTCTTATCTTCAGCATGTGGTGGCGGTGGTACCTGTGCGCAGTGTCGTTGCCGCGTTATTGAAGGCGGCGGTTCGATCTTGCCGACTGAAGAAGGCTATTTTACTCAAGGCGAAATCCGCAATCACATGCGCTTAGCTTGTCAGGTAGCTGTTAAGCAAGACATGAAAATCGAGATTGACCCTGAGTTTTTTGATGTACAAAAATGGGAATGTGAGGTTGTCTCTAATGATAACGTTGCCACCTTCATTAAAGAGCTGGTACTAAAAATCCCTGAAGGCGAAGAAGTTAACTTCCGCGCTGGTGGTTATGTACAGCTAGAAGCGCCACCACATGAAGTGCACTATAAAGACTTTGATGTTGCAGAAGAATATCGCGAAGATTGGGAAAAATTTGGTATCTTCAACTATGTATCAAAAGTTGATGAGCCTGTTATCCGTGCTTATTCAATGGCCAACTATCCTGAAGAAAAAGGTCTTATCAAGTTCAATATTCGTATCGCAAGCCCACCACCACGTGGTCCAGATGGTATCCCACCAGGTAAGATGTCTTCTTGGACATTTAGCTTAAAGCCTGGCGATAAAGTAACGGTATCAGGTCCTTACGGTGAGTTCTTTGCTAAGAAAACTGAAGCTGAAATGATCTTCGTCGGTGGTGGTGCAGGTATGGCACCAATGCGCTCGCACATTTTCGATCAGCTTAAGCGTTTGAATACAGACCGTAAAATCAGTTTTTGGTATGGTGCACGTTCTATTCGCGAGATGTTCTACGTTGAAGACTATGATCAACTTCAAGAAGATTTTTCTAACTTTGAGTGGCATGTGGCATTATCAGATCCGCTTCCTGAAGACAACTGGACAGGCTACACCGGCTTTATCCATAACGTCTTATTAGAAGAGTATCTGAAAGGTCATCCAAACCCAGAAGACTGTGAATATTACATGTGTGGGCCACCGATGATGAATGCTGCAGTCATCGACATGCTACATAGCATGGGTGTTGAAGATGAAAACATCATGCTTGATGACTTCGGTGGTTAAGCAAAGCAGTAAACTGAATAACATATATAAAGAGAGTCTCAATTGAGGCTCTTTTTTTTGTATTTTTTCTAGATACAATTGTGGTTGTTGAGACTACAAATCTAATTGGTAGACTGGCTTTATTATCCTATATGATGAGCTATCTAACCATTAAGAAAGGATGCTTATGAAAACGAAATACAAAGATCTCACCATTTGGATTACAGGTGCCTCTAGCGGTATTGGAGAAGCCCTTGCCATTGCCTTTGCCAAAAAAGGTGCTCGGATTATTTTAAGTGGACGCGATCAGGAAAGATTAGACACAGTCAAACAACGCTGCAAGCGTCCTAACACACATATTGTCATTCCCTTTGATATCAGTGATGCCAGTCAAGCAAAATCTGCTTATGAGATGGCGATAGCACAAGCAGGAAAGATCGATTGGCTGATTAACAATGCCGGTATCAGTCAACGCGCGCTCATCATGGATACCGAGGAAGAGGTCGAACGTCAAATCATGGAGATAGATTACTTTGCCCAGACTCGCCTGACACGATTGGTGCTACCAGATATGATCACACAAGGTGGCGGCAAAGTGGTTATGGTATCCAGCGTAGCAGGCCTGTTAGGGACTCAGTATCGCGGTGCGTATGGTGCTGCCAAAGCGGCGCTGCATATGTGGGCAAACAGCTTGCGTGCTGAATTACATGAGCAAGGGATAGAGGTTGCCACCATATTCCCAGGATTTATCCAGACCAATGTTTCTATCAATGCCTTAACAGGTGACGGTAGCGCACAAGGTACGATGGATGATGCCACCAAGAAAGGGTTGACTGCGACAGAATTTGCCAAACAGGTTGTTAAGGCGCTCACAAAAGGTGAAGAATACATCATCGTTGCTGGCAAAAAAGAAAAGCTGGCAACCCGAGTCAACCGTGTGTCACCGCCCAAACTCTATAAGCTGATTCGTGAATCACAGGTCACCTAAGTTTGGTCATCAACCAAATTGTCACTTAACGTTGTCATCATGGGTACTTTTGGGTTTAAGGGGTGTAAAATAAGCAAGGCTTGTTTTATACCCCTTCTCATTTTTGCACCATACTGACTATATTATGAAAAATACAATACCTCGCTCACTTCCCAAAAAAACCACCAAAAACGCTTTGTTTGGCATTGTTAGTCTTGCCAGCATCGTAAGCCTCAGCGCTTGTCAACAAACACCAGATTATGACTATCTGATTGGTGAGACCATGGGTACAAGCTATCATATTAGCTATCAGCTACCTGAAGATGCAGATGAAGCTGCCATAAAAGCATCAATCGATGAGCGTCTAAAACAAATCAATGACAGCATGTCGACTTATCAAAGCGATTCAACCATATCCAAGTTCAATCAACTGGGCAAAGAGACACCCATCACTATCGATGCAGATTTTAGTCGCGTGCTCGACGTCTCACGTATCGTCTATGAACAATCTGGCGGTGCTTTTGATCCCACTGTGATGCCATTGGTAGAAACGTGGGGGTTTGGCAGTACCATGACCGTTGATCGCTTACAAAGCCCACCCACTGCCGTTGAGATTGCCCAAGCAAAAGCATTGGTCGATTTTGAGAGTGTCGTGCAAAAAGATAAAACCGTTTATAAGACCAAAGACGGTGTCGGTCTTGATTTCTCAGCAGTTGCCAAAGGCTATGGCGTCGATGTCATCGCTGACGTATTGAGAGAGGATTATAAGATTCGCAATTATATGGTTGAGATTGGTGGAGAGATTTCGACTTCTGGTGTGAACAACCAACAGCAGCCATGGCAAATTGCGATTGATGCGCCTATCGAAGGCAGCACCGTGAGCGAGCGCCAAAGCATCTCTGCGATTCGCCAACCAAAAAACACAGCGACCCAAATGCATCTGGCAACCTCTGGTAACTATCGCAATTCTGTTATATTCAATGGCAAACGCTATAGTCATACCATTGACCCGACCACTGGAGAGCCTATCGCTGGTGGTGCACCCTCAGTCACGGTGGCAGCGGACTCCGTCGCACTGGCTGATGCTTGGGCCACCGCGCTCACTGCTATGCCCTATCACAAAGCAGTGGAGGTCGCTAAAGCACAAAATCTAGCGGCTATGTTTGTCGTGTTGACTGATCGAGCAAAAGCCGATGGTTCTGATGAGAGTATCGATGACTGGCAAGTGATACAAACCCCTGCCATGCAGGCATTGCGTGCTGATAAAAAACCTTAGCAACGTTATATGTCTGAAACAAGAGAGTACGATAACGCACAACGAGCGACACCAAAATTTGTTATACTAAATTATCGTTGATATCGAAGACAGAGTGCTTTGTTTCGTCTCAACTGTCCCACTTTTAAAAAACGAGGTTTCCTCTATGCTTAGCCAATTGCTTCCCATGCTTGCCATTACCTTTACCGTCTTTGTCCTATTTTTTATCTTTATGGGTGTTGGTTATATGGTCAAAAAAAAGCCGCTTAGAGGATCTTGTGGCGGTGTCGCTAAACTGATGGGCAACGAAAAATGCTCATACTGCGGCGATGATCCTAACAAATGCGACTCTATCATTTCTGAACAACAAGAAAATGCATTGAGAGCTGCGCAGTTGGGCAAGCCCGTATAAGACTATCACCGGTTACCGGACACAGATAGTATTTAGCTAACATCTGTTCTTATAATAGCGCCAAGTCGTCCGAAGATGACTTGGCGCTATTTTATTACCCGAAGCCTTTATAATCGGCTATCGTATCCAGCGTTTAAAGTAAACATTACTATATTAAGGTGCACTCTCACTATCTATACGAGCATTTCATGCTAATTAATAGCAGAAATATGAGCAAATACTTTCATAAAAAACTCTTCAAATGTTCTCTATTTTATCTAGGCTAACCGCTAGTCTCTTGTTACACTCTCTATGATGTTGTTTGATAGGTGTTGTTTGATAAGCGGCGATGTGTCGGCGATGTTGAATAACGTGTCTTTTTTCGCTGCTATCGTTGTATTGCTATGTCTACCTCATCCAGCCTGCCCTCCTCACGTTTTACCTTTTGGCTAGTGCTGTGCGCCATCATACTGCTGGCGACCAATATGCGCGCGCCTATCGTAGCGCTTGGCTCTATTGCCCCAGTGGTGCAAGAAGCACTCGATATCTCTGAGTTTCAAATTGGCTGGCTAGGCGCAGTTCCTATGCTAACGTTTGCGATTGGGGCGCTCATCTCTCCAACCATTGGCAAACGATTCGGACTGGAAAACACGCTGATTGCGATGATTGGGCTATTAACCGCCGGTATGATTATTCGTACGGTTATCCCCACTTGGTCTGGGTTTTTAATCGGGACATTACTGCTAACCTTGGCCATCGGCTTTGCCAATACACTAGCGTCCCCTGTTATCAAGCAGCGCACACCCAAGCATATCCCATTGATAACGGGGCTTTTTAGTTTGACGATGACAGTAACGGCAGGCATCGTCGCAGGCGTTGTACTGCCACTATCTGAGCAAGTGGGCTGGCAATGGGCACTGGGTGGATGGTCGCTATTGGGCATTTTTGCGATCGTTATTTGGCTATTTTTACGTGTGCGTTTGGGCTCTTCGAACCATCAAGCGATTGTGCCCTCTATATCGGAGACCTCTGATATATCGATGTGGCGTACGCCTTTTGCGTGGCAGATAGCTGTGTTTATGGGGCTACAGTCCTTGTTATTTTATACCGTCGCCAGTTTTTTGCCATCCATTTGGGTCAGTAAAGGTTTGTCTGTGGTGAGTGCCGGGCAAATGAATTCCGTGTTTCAGTTTATGGCACCCGTCTCTATTTTGAGTCTGACATGGCTCATCAATCGTGGTCGCCCGATCCAAGCGCTCGCGGTGTTTGCTGCGGTGCTCAATGTGGTTGGGGTGTTGGGTGTCAGCTATCTATCGACTGATTTGGCATGGCTCTGGTCAGGAATGATGGGCATGGGATGTGCGGCGATTTTTACCTTGAGCATGATGCTGTTCTCATTGCGAACCTACACCACCAATCAGGCAAGCGAGCTGTCTGGTATGGCGCAAGCCGTTGGCTATGTCATTGCATTTTTTGGGCCGTTAGGCACCGGTTGGCTCCATGAAACGACGAGCAGCTGGAGCATACCGCTTCTTATCCTGCTAGTACTGATGATGCTAAACGTGGTGATTGCTTGGCTCATCAGTCGCCCGGTCATGGTCGATGGCAAATATATTTAACGCTAAAAAAGCTTTAATTTTAACAAAGCTTTGATTGCTAAAGCGCAATAAAAAGACCCTTACATTAACCGTAGGGCAATACTGGTCTCTGTCGTATTTTGCTACACTGGTTCGATTGCATATAGGACAGAATAATTATCATGAAAGTATCTTCTCATTTCTCTCGAAACTTGCCAGCAATGGCAGTGCTGACCATCGCCGTGGCTATCAGTGGTTGCCAAAAAGACGCTGAACCAACTGACGCGACTGATTCGCAAAATACCAGTTCGCAAAACACTGACGTTCAAGCCATCAATACTCAAACAAGCACTCAAACCAATACCAGCCAAGTCACGGCTGACGCGCCAGTATCCACTGACCAACAAATCAATTCGCCACTGACGATATTAGCGCTTGGCGACTCATTGACTGAAGGTCTTGGTGTTGATAGTGATGCCAATTATCCTGCGCAATTAGAAGCCAGCTTAAAAGAGTTGGGCTATACCAATGCCAAAGTCATCAACTCAGGTCTAAGCGGTGAAACCAGTACTGGCTTAGTGAATCGTCTAGATTGGGTAGCGCAGACCAAACCTGATATTACTATTTTGACAATTGGTGCCAATGATGCCATTCGCGGCTTAGATGTGGTTACCATTGAAAAAAACATCCGTACTGCGGTTAAGACTCTACAAGACAATGGTAGTCACGTTATCTTGGGTGGTATGTCGATTTATGACAATCTCGGTAATGACTATGTTTCCGCGTTTTCAGACATCTACCCTCGTGTGGCCAAAGACATGAATGTGCCACTTATTCCCTTCTTTTTAGAAGGTGTGGGCGGTGACCCTGAGCTGAACCAAGCCGATGCGATTCATCCAACCAAGGAAGGCTATCAGATTATCGTCAAAGACAATATCTTGCCTATTTTAAAGCCTGAGATTGAAAAATTGAAAGCCAGTAATAGCACTAATACGACAGCATCAAAAACGCCTAATGAACTAGCATCAAACAATACGCCAACTGAGACCACGCAATGACATCATCACCTTCAGCGGACACAGTGACGACGCCTACCGCTACAGAAAAAGCATTATTGACCGCCTCGCATTTAAACAAAACCGTGCAAGTCGGTGAGCAGACTCTATCTATTATTAAAGATGTGAACGTTCATATTAATGCGGGCGAGTTTGTGGTCATTGTGGGCAAGTCTGGCTCTGGTAAATCGACGTTATTGGGATTGCTGGCCGCATTAGACTACCCTGACAGTGGCACGGTTGAGCTGGCAGGTCAAATGCTCAGCAGCCTTGATGAAGATGCACTGGCGGCTATCCGTCAGCGTGACATGGGCTTTGTGTTTCAGTCATTTCATCTACTGCCAACGTTAACCGTGGCAGAGAATATTGCCTTTCCGTTAGATATCGCACGACAGCCAAACCCTGCACGAGTTGATGAGTTAATCGAAGCCGTTGGACTCGGTCATAGACGTGATAGCTTGCCCAATCAATTATCAGGTGGTGAGCAGCAACGTACTGCTGTCGCTCGCGCACTGGTCTCGCATCCAAAAATCGTGTTCGCGGATGAACCTACGGGTAACTTGGATGAGCAAAACGCCGACCAAGTCATGCAGCTATTGTTAGATTTACGACAAAAAGTCGGTTCAGCATTGGTCGTCGTGACCCATGACCCTGCACTGGCGGACATGGCAGATCGCGTCATTACCATGCATGATGGACAGGTTGAGAGCTAAATAAGAATTTTTTCTTCATTTTTAAATAAGGTCAGTGCGATGGAAGCTCTCGAAATAGAAAGGTTAGCAAAGCAGCTAATTGCTGGCAATTTCACTTTTGAAACCGAAGACTATAGCCAAGCCATTAATAAATTAGTTTCAATCTATAAACTAGATAACGCGCTTTATTATCTAAAACAGATGGCTAGCTCAGACGATTATTCCATTATTTTTGCACTCTCCTTTATATTAGAGCATTACTCAAAACCTTTTATCAATGCGAACAAAGACGAGGTAAGTCAGCTTACTTTACAAGCAATAAACAAGGGATATTGTAGCGCGAATTGCTATCTTCTATATCCCTTAGTTTACTTTATGGAACATGATGAAGAGTATCTTTGTTTTTTGGAATTACTACACAATCGGCAAAACACACTACAGAATGATGTATTAAGACATCTGTATTACTTTGATACTCACAAATACGAAAAGTTGAACCGCCTCAGTGAACAGCTAGACTTTTCTTTGTTTTATAGCTTACCTAGCGAAATAGATAGCCAATGGTTTGAGCAGCAAGTAAAAGGTAAATCTCTTCTTTATCAAAAAGTAGTGTCTAGTGCGGTATACAAGAAAGTCAAAGATAAAAAATTCGTTCATTCGTTAACTGATATGACAGATGCAGAGTTGTTCGACTTTATCTATATTTGGTTACCTGATGAAACCTCTAAAACATCTTAACACTTCTATCGATTAAGCAAAAAACTTATGACTAAAGCCACAATCACAGAAAACGATACTGCTATCAATAATAAAACTGCTAATGCTAAAAGTGGCGGTTTTTTTAGCAGCCGAACCTTAGGCGCACAGGCTTTGTCTCGCAGTTGGTGGCGACGCTGGGTATATCCCCTGCTATTCCTACTTACGTTGATGCTATCGCTTGCGACTTATCTGACATTGGACTCTATCCAACAGTCAGTAAACACCTATGTCAATGACAATCAGCTGGCACTCGTTGGTGGTGACTTAATACTAGAAAGCAATCAAGCATGGCCTGAGGAAGTATTAGCACAGGTACAGACATTACCTGATAGCCAAACGGTTTATGATTATCAGTTCAATGCTATGTTGGTCGCAGCAGACCAAACGCTATTGGCTCGTATCAAAGGTGTCACGGCGGCCTATCCTTTATACGGTGAGGTTGAACTGGCATCAGGCAAACCCTTGTCCGAGCAGCTAAGTACAACAAACGTGGTGGTTGCGCCTGAGGTTCTTAGAAGTTTAAACGTGTCGATTGGTGACAGTATCAATATTGGTGAGGGAAAATTCACCATCAGTGATGAGCTCGTCAAAGAGCCGGATCGCCCACTAACGGCCTTTGGCTTTGGTGGTCGCGTCATGATGCAGCAAGACGCCTTAGAAGCGACCGATCTAATCGGTCAGCGCAGCCGAGTCAGTTACCAAATCGAGATGGCAGGCACGCCAGAAGTCATTGCCACTCAGCGTGAGCAGTTGACGCAGATGCTCGTCAACTATCCTGATATAGAGATGTCTGACCCTACCTCAGAGGAGACATCTGTCTCACGTATCTCTGATAATGTATTGATGTTCCTTAAGCTATTAGTCATTGCCGTTCTATTATTATCTGCGGTTGCCATGTATGGGGTCATCACCGCGTTTGTGACCAAGCAGCAATCCAACGATGCTATACGCATGGCGCTGGGTGAGACCAATCGTTCGATTAAGCGTAGCTATTACTGGCTGCTATTAATCATGTCTGTCTTGGCCTGCGTCGCTGCCGTATCGCTAAGCCTTGTATTACTCAAGATTGGTCAGCCGTATCTGACAGCTATTTTACCGTCAGATTTAGGATTGGCGATTAATCCGATTAGTATCTTCAAGACGATTGTCATCGCCCTTGTCATGACGCTACTGATTACCCAGCGCAGTCTGCGCGCGCTTGATGGTACGAAACCTGCGGCACTGCTTAATCAAAGTACTGGTCAATCATCAAAACGTTTGCCTTGGCAGCAGCGGATACCATTGTTACGCTATGGTTTATTATTCATCGGACTCTATGCCTTCCTAGCTTATGAAGTGCAATCTTTAGCGTTGGGCGCACAGATACTGGTCGGATTGATTGTATTCATCGCGATATTTTGGGCATTGGCACGCGGTTGGCTCTGGTTGCTGGCGCGCATCGCTACTGGTAAAAAAATCAGCTGGATGCAGCGCATTGCCATTCATAACTTGGCGCGTAAAGGCAATCAGTCAGCGTTGTTCTTTGTGACATTATCATTATCCGTTGCGGTATTGACCCTTATCACGTCGATTAATCACAGTATCAATGAGCAGTTTATCAATGCGTATCCTGAAGATGCGCCGAATCTGTTTTTGTTAGATGTGCAAACCGAGCAGCACGATAAGATAGACAGTATTCTCAAAGAACCTGTGACGTATTATCCAGTGATTCGAGCACGTATCGGTACGGCCAATGGTGTCGAACCCAAAGATATCGACGCGCCTGAAGGCGAAGACGACCCTACTCGCGTGTTCAATCTAAGTTATTCCGATACGATCATGGACACAGAGTTCATTACTGAGTCGCTGACTGACGATGCGCTTTATACGCCCATTGAAAATCAAGATGCGAGTGCCTCTGCGATTTCGCAAGTGCAGCCATTGTCTATTTTGGACACGGCAGCCGAAATGCTGAACGTCGGCATGGGTGATCAGATCAGCTTTAATATTCAAGGTATCGAGTTGGTTGGCGAGATTACCAGTATTCGCTCGCGTTTCGAGCGTGGCCCTAGTCCGTTTTTCTACTTCTTATTTGAGCCTGAGATACTGGCTAGCGCACCGCAAATTCAATTTGCGACGGCGCATGTCTCTGCCGATGATATTCCTGACCTGCAAGGTGAGCTGGTACGCGAATTCCCTGCTGTGACCAGTATTGACGGTACGATTATCGCGGAGCAAGTCCAAGGGTTGGTCGCGCAGATGAGCCGCTTGGTCTATATCTTTACGTTGCTTGCCTTGCTCACGGGCATCATGGTGCTCATCAGCTCGCTACTCTCTACGTCACAAGATCGTATGAAAGAGAGTGCTTCGTTTAGGCTACTCGGTATGCAAAAGCGTGACTTGTACATGCTCAATATTTTAGAGCTGGGTGTGCTTGGGATTAGTGCGGCGACATTTGCGGTGATTATCGCTACTGGCGGTGCGTGGCTGGCGGTTACTCAGTGGTTCAATCTGCGCTTTAGTGTGCCGTGGGCAAACTTAGGACTTGGCGGTATTGCGTTAGTTGCCTTGCTGTTTGCCATTGCTATTATTTATGTACGCTTGGTGATTGGACGCGGGATTATGGCTAGGGTGCGGGCGATGGTTTAAGCGTATTCGGTTTTGGCTTTATACGAAAAAACCCCTTAATTGGGGTTTTTAAGTCATTATTATCTGCTAGTTTAGGTAAGGTAAGGGTTAAGATTAGAAATATTTCTGAACACTTAAAACCCAAACTTAATCTTTAACTGACGATAAAGGAAGTAATTAAATGGATCCTTATGAATCTCAATTTAAACTACGGACCGCAAACTCATCGTACTGGCATAGTAAGGCTAGTGACTTACTCATATCGGCAAAAGTTTTATGGGAAGCAATGGATAGTAGTGATGCTAACGCTGTCGCATGCTGGTCATCCTATAAGATGCTAATAGGCTTATCCTTTGAATTACTCTTCAAATCAATTTCTATTCAAAGAGGTCTCAACTTTTCTGCTACACATCAGCTAGTTGATCTTGCCAATTCAGCAAACCTGAAACTAACAAAGGGTGAGGAAGATATATTAAGAGTATTAACTGAATATATACTTTGGGATGGTAAGTATCCTGTTCCTCACAAAAAAATTCATTTAGAAAACCATTGGAAACATGAGAACAAAGTAGCTTATGACAGCAAAAAGCATGGAAATCTAATCTTCCAGAGGCAAAACGATAAACTTGATTTTGATGAGCTTGCAAAAATATGGAGGAAATATTCTGATATCTATATGATTGAGCATACAAAAATATAAATTAATATCAATAGGTACTTTCCATGGAAAAATGTTATTTATGCGGTTTAGAGTTTAATGGCTCATCTGTAAAAAAGCACAAAGAACATATAATTCAGCAAGCTATAGGTGGAAGCCTCACATCTAAAAATATACTATGTGAAAGATGTGGTTCAAAGCTTAACGATGATATAGATATAGATTTTAATAAAATATTTGAACAGACATCAGTATTATTGGGAATAAAAAGAGATAGAAAGGATATAAATGGAAAGCAGATAACAGGAAATCATCAGGCTTTCATACCTGAAATACAAAAAATACTGGATGAGAGGAAGATAGGGGTAACTTGGTCTAAAGGAAAAGTACACCCTAACAAACCTTTTGAAATATATAGCGATGATGGCAAAAAAGTAACAATCTACTCAAACTCAGAAACAGCTAAATATTTTAAGAAAAAAGTAGTTTCTGATTTTAAAAATAAAAATCCTTGTATACCTTTACCAGAGATAGTATTTTGTGACGACTTATATGGCATGACTTCTTTTGACTTTAAAATGGATAATTATACATTTAAGCAAGGTTTAGCTAAAATAGCAGTAAACTACGCTTCATTTCATGAAATACCTAGAGATGAACTAAACTTAGTACTACAAATTGAAGATAATAGTAATACCGCTAATTTTAAAGAAGCTAAATCTGTAATGTTTTTTTATCCTTTAGGTATAATTGATAAAATAATTGAAGATTATAAACCTAAATTCCAGCCATATCCTATACATACTTTAATATTATTCAATTCTATACTCAACCCAAAATTACTAGTATGTTATATAGAGTTATTCTCAACTTATCAATACTATGTTGTTCTAAGTGATAATTATTCAGGGCCTAGCATTTATGAGTTTTATACTCAAAAAATACTTCCTGAGGAAGAGGTGGTTTTTGAACCATATAGACAGTACTACAAAGATCGCTCGAGTATCCTATCCTCATTAAATATATCTAAAGAAGAACTTATTAACGCTTATTTGAATAAAAGTGATAGCGAAAGTGATGAGCAGGTTGAATGTAAACTAATTACTAGAAAGAGAAATGAGCGACGGTATGATATATCCTTAAAGAAATATTTAGAAGATATTATAGATTTTACTGTCTTTGAAAAAATACATGAATTTGATAACAATACTGATGCATATAGTTTAAATGTATTTAAGGAATTAACTATTAATCTAAATCTCTTTTTTCATACTGACGAAAATGGTGAATATATTTTTAGTATTGAAAGTTTCAGACAATACTATATTGACAGTGAAGGAGAGAAGGTCGATTATATTGATGAATTATTCAGTAAATATAAGAATATACTAAAAGATATAAAAGCATATAACCATCAAAAATTCTATGATTTACAGAGGTTTCATAATAGTAGAAATATAGATAAAAAATTATCTAACTAATATTTTTATTGAGTTATAGATATCACCTATTTTTTATTAAGCTTTTGTCCATTTAACAATACTCACCTTAGGGAGCGTTTTAGCCTCGATTGAAGTGGTAGCTTGGTAGAGTGTGACGCTTACAGCACCTTGCACAGAAGTAGTCGCTCGAACGTTGGAACACTACTTTGTTTAGGTGCTGTGCGCCACAGAATGCCAACTACAAGCGCAAAGTAGGATTAGCTACAAAAACAGAACGCCTTCTATTCACCTAGAAGGCGTTTTTTGCTTCGTAGGGCGTATAGCCATATAAACCAATATCAGCCATGTAGTTTGCTTATTTATTGGGGGGATTACCTAGCCCTCATTTGCTATACTAGCCTAACTTTTATCAATCAAATCCCTTCTTACAACATCCTCCAAAACAGCATGGTAGTCTTATGAAATTCTCAAAGTTCGGTCAAAAATTCACCCAACCCACTGGCATCTCACAATTGATGGACGATCTTGGCGATGCGCTAAAAAGCGATCAGCCCGTCAACATGCTGGGCGGTGGTAATCCTGCCAAAATTGATGCGGTCAATGAGCTATTTCTAGAGACTTATAAGGCGCTAGGCACTGATAACGATGCAGGCGTGCCCAATAGTAGCGCGATTATTAGCATGGCGAATTACTCTAATCCACAAGGTGATTCGGCCTTTATCGATGCGTTGGTTGGCTTCTTTAACCGTCATTATGATTGGAATCTCACCTCAGAAAATATCGCCCTGACCAATGGCTCACAGAATGCGTTTTTCTATCTGTTTAATCTGTTTGGCGGCGCTTTCGCTGATGAAAGCAATCAAGATAAAACAAGCGAATCTATCGACAAATCCATTCTACTGCCATTGACCCCTGAATATATCGGCTATAGCGACGTGCATGTCGAAGGTCAGCATTTCGCAGCGGTATTGCCACATATCGATGAAGTGACTCATGACGGCGCGGAAGGTTTCTTTAAATATCGTGTCGATTTTGACGCATTAGAGAACTTGCCAGCGCTGATCGAGGGCCGTATTGGCGCGATTTGCTGCTCACGCCCGACCAACCCGACGGGCAACGTACTGACGGATGAAGAAATGGCGCATTTGGCCGAGATTGCCAAGCGTTATGACATACCGCTTATCATCGATAATGCCTACGGTATGCCCTTCCCTAACATCATCTATTCAGACGCGCATTTGACGTGGGATGACAATACGATTCTGTGCTTTAGCCTGTCTAAAATTGGCCTGCCCGGTATGCGTACGGGTATTATCGTGGCCGATGCCAAAGTGATCGAAGCGGTCAGCGCGATGAATGCGGTAGTGAATCTAGCCCCAACACGCTTTGGTGCAGCGATTGCCACGCCACTGGTAGAGAATGACCGTATCAAGCAGTTAGCTGATAATGAGATCAAGCCGTTTTATCAAAAGCAGGCGACCCTTGCCGTGAAGCTGTTAAAAGAAGCCTTGGGTGATTATCCATTGATGATTCATAAGCCTGAAGGCGCGATTTTCTTATGGTTATGGTTTAAAGACTTACCGATTAGCACGCTTGAGCTATACGAACGTCTCAAAGAAAAAGGCACGCTTATTGTGCCAAGCGAATACTTCTTCCCCGGTGTCGATGTTAGCGATTATCAACACGCACATGAATGTATTCGTATGAGTATCGCGGCTGACGAGCAGACGCTGACCGATGGTATTAGAGTGATTGGTGAAGTGGTACGTGAGTTGTATGATGAAGCTAAAAAATAAGATTAGCTGCTAGAATCAAAATTCAAATAGTAAAACGAAAAAAACGGACTGATTAATAGTCCGTTTTTTTATGTCGCTTGGTCAGTGAGGCAGGCTTACTGGTTGGATGAAATATCTTGGTCCATTTATTCAACGCATATAGCACATAAGACAGCATGCAGGTATTAATCAAATCACGGATACTGGCGGTCAGCTGTTCACGGCTTAAACCCGTTAGGCCTAGCGATTCAATCGTCTCTCGATTGTCCAAATACTCACCCAACAATGCAATGCTGGTTACGGCGATTAGAGCGACAAACGATCTAAGATTTTGGCTCCTGATGATAGGGCGTAGTACCATGAGGCACAGCAGGTAGACACCGATGCCAACATAGATATGTAGCGCATCTTTGGCAAGGCCCGTTGTTTCAACAACATTCATTTTAAAGGCAGTAAAATCCACTGAGATATTCCAAATATAAGCGAGCAGAGAACCACTGAGCGTATCACTATAGCCATCCCACTATAAAAGTATACAGCGTTAACCTCGCTTGAAGTATCACATATACATCTACACTCGGTTGCCTTGTACTACTTTTAAATTGAATCGACTATAAACAATATGACTAAAAAGTGGTGGCTAAAAATTGACAGCTGATAATAAAATCTGAGAACAAAAAAGGCAGATTATACAATGGATAATCTGCCTTCTGCTAAATTAAACATTCAATTCACGTTTATCGTCTAGTTATACATTCCAGTCGACGAAGTTCTTTAACAGCTGCAAACCAGCGGTGTGGCTCTTTTCTGGATGGAACTGGGTCGCAAATAAGTTGTCTTGGATAACACTGGCACAAAACGGCTGACCATAATCACAAATAGCAACCACTTGTGCGCTATCGGCAGGCTCGCAGTAATAGCTGTGCACAAAGTAAAAATGCGCGTTGTCTTCGATACCTGTCCACAGTGGATGGTCAAAGTCCATACCACTGATGGTATTCCAGCCCATATGTGGTACTTTGATCGTAGCGCCTTGCTGGTCTTTCCACGTAGGGTCAAATGCTTCTACACTGCCCTTTAAGATACCAAGACAATCTGTACCACCATTTTCCGCTGACTGCTCAAACAACGCCTGCATACCCACACAAATGGCCATAACGGGCTTATTAAATATAGCCTGACGTATGACCTCATCAATCCCAGCATCTTGCATGCCAGCGATACAATCACGCATGGCACCGACACCGGGGAAGACGATCTTGTCTGCCGCAGCAACGACTTTGGGGTCATTGGTGATAGAGACTTCTGCCCCGACCACTGACAACGCTTTGCTGGCGGAATGCAAATTACCCATACCATAATCTAGTAGTGCAATTTTGGTCACTTTAGCCATTAAAATGCCTCTTTGGTCGATGGCAATGTATTTAACGCACGCTCGTCATATTCACAAGCCATGCGCAGGGCGCGAGCAAAAGCCTTGAAGGTTGATTCGATTTGGTGATGGCTGTTTTTGCCTTTGAGATTATCCAAATGCACGGTCATCCATGAGTGATTGACGAAGCCGTAGAAAAACTCACTGAACAAATCAACATCAAAACCGCCCACGTGCGAGCGGGTAAACGGAATGTCCATGTGTAAACCAGGACGACCTGATAGATCGACAACGGCGCGAGTCAACGACTCATCGAGTGGTGCATAAAAATGCCCATAACGACGGATACCTTTTTTGTCGCCCAATGCTTTATTGAACGCTTGTCCCAAGGTGATACCGGTGTCTTCGACGCTATGGTGATCATCGATAAAGGTATCGCCTGTGCACTTGATATCCAAGTCAAATAAACCGTGACGCTTGATTTGATCAATCATATGATCCAAAAACGGTACACCAGTGTCTACAGTGCCTTGACCAGTACCATCAAGGTTGACAGTGCACTTCACTTGCGTCTCTGCAGTGATACGCTCAACCGTGGCGATACGCGCTGGACGACCATGTAGGTTCGGGTTCTGTGATGGGTTTTGCTCAGTTGCATTGGCTGTCATGGCTACTCTCTATCAGTTTTTTATCAGTGAAAAGCGGTCAATAAGATAGGACGAAAACACGCCCGAGTCTTTAAATAAGTGAATATCGCAACATTTAAAAAATCTATCAATGTTTACGTATGATACGAATAATATTACTGTCTACACGCCTCAAGCGTTGTCTGTCTTCATCATAGCAAAACCTAACATTTACTGCTATGTCCAAGCCGTAAACCACGCACAAATTTACGTCATTCTGCTAAAATAGTGCGTTCAGTATTATCAATCATGACGCACGCTAATGCTATAACATGACCATTTGCGACACCACACTCTATGACATTATGATGTCTCACATCATAGAAACCCTCTGTTTATAGGAACTGCTATGCCTTTAGAAGCGATCGCCATCAATAGTTTGGATGCACCACTGATTAAAAAACCTGCACGCGAAAACGAGCTAGCAGAACGCCTGCAGGCTTTATATGACAGCGATGATACTCAGCCCAGTGGTGCCGATGTGTTAAGTCTCGTTGAGCAAGGATTTAAGCGTGGACAGTATCTCTATGTCGGTATGTTCAATGACAAGCCTATCGCTGCAGTTGCCTGCTTTGATGATGGGCAGACCAATGCTAAGCGCTTACAATACCTGACCGTACATGCGCAAAATCGCGGCCGAGCCATTGATGCCAAGTTTATTAAACTGGTCTATGATGCCGAAGTGAAGAAAGGCGTACGTGAGTTTGTGCCTGTGGATACGGATATTCATCGTATTATGAGCGAGTACGAACTACTGCGTGTCAAAGACTAAACTGACAACTAGAATGTTTAATTTTGCCCATATCTGACTATTTATCGTCTTTTATCAGATATAATGCAAAAACTGCTTGACAGCAGTGCGTATATTTAGTTTAATAGCGCCTCAACGAAGACGGCTCGATAGCTCAGTCGGTAGAGCAACGGATTGAAAATCCGTGTGTCGGCAGTTCGAACCTGCCTCGAGCCACCATTTCGTTTAAGAATTCTAAAAAGCCCCGAACATTTATGTTTGGGGCTTTTTTTATGCTTAGATAACATGCTCAGATGTATATGAAATACTTCAAGCAAGATTAACGCAGTAATATTTTTATAGTGGATTGACTATAAGCGCTTTCTTACTTATCACAAACGCTTTCTTAATAATAACTCACAACGCTCACGCGAGTCCAAATCATAAACCGTCGCACGGTAATCAATACCATGACGTCCTTCAAAAAATATAACCCGATCGCCCACTGCTAAGAAGCAAGATTTACGAGCATCATAAATAAACCCATCAATCACAAATGCCAAATCACGATCTATCTCGCGTACCGTGTATGTCTCCCCTTTTGGAATCAAACCCTCAAACCAAGCGCTATGAGCTGCAGTCGTAGTCAACACGCTTGTCAGTATGGCCAATGCTATGAGTACATTTTTTAATGATGTCATGATGCCTGAGTAATTGACAATGGTTTTATTCATGATAATTGGTTTCCTGATAGTCACAGCTGAACAACATTTATAGGCTGTTTTTTCAACAGTTCGGCTCAGTATACTAGGGCGTGTTAAATATCGATATGCTTAGCAGGTAACGTTATGAGAGAGTTTGATTACGACTTAGACTACAAAAACCTAGACTTGCGCGCGCAGCCCGAGCTGTATCGTGTTGGCCGTGGTGAGCAGGGTGTACTACTCGTAGAGCCCTACAAATCAGAAATACTACCCCACTGGCGCTTTGCCGATCCTGACATTGCGACCGAGAGTAGTGATACTATTTATCAGATGTTCTTAGATTACTTGGCTGACGATGACTTTGTCGGTGCGGATATGGCACGCAAATTTATTCAAATGGGCTATACCCGTGCCCGCCGCTATGCCAATCATAAAGGTGGAAAAAAATATAAAGGTGCCGTACCCGATGATAAAAAAGGTCAAAGCGGTGCGCATGGGCGTGAAGAGTTACCACGGCAAATCGAAGACCCTATCAAAGCAGAATCTGCACGCATATTTAAACAAAAATGGGACGAGTGTCGTAAAAACGAAGATTATCTAAGAATGAAAAAAGAGCATCGCGAACGCTATAAAGATGTCGAATGATTGCTTCTGTTCATTAGAGTCTGTTGAACATTGAGTAAGGGAACTCTTTAGCCTTGAAACACGATTATGCTAAGGTATGACACAAAGCGCGATGCAACCCATATAACAAATATAACTGTTTCAAATAGCGAGGAATAATGGATAAGCAACTTTTGATTTTTGATTTCGACGGAACACTCATTGATAGTGTGCCTGATTTGGCCGATGCGACTAACGCTATGCTAACCACGCTGGGCAAAGAGACCTACCCTATCGAGATGATACGTAACTGGATAGGCAATGGTTCAAGATTATTGGTCGAGCGCGCGCTAGTGGGTAAGGTAGAAGTGTTAGAAAATGAGTTAACGGTCGAGGAAGCCAATCACGCAGAGCAAATATTTTTTGAGGCTTATAAAAATCTCAGTGGCAGCAAAACCGTCGCTTACCCAGATGTCGATAGCGGACTAAAGAAACTGAAGAATGCAGGTTATACACTGGCGTTAGTGACCAATAAACCCATTCGTTTTGTACCAAAAATCTTACAATCCTTTGGCTGGCAAGACTTATTCAGTGAAGTGTTAGGCGGTGATAGCCTCTCGACCAAAAAACCTGATCCTGCACCGCTATTGCATGTCTGTAAAGTATTAAACGTTTCTCCAGAACAAGCCATTATGATTGGTGATTCTAGAAACGACATCTTAGCTGGACAAAATGCCAATATGGACACGCTTGGATTGTCTTATGGCTATAACTACGGGCAAGATATTCGTGAGTTGAATCCGACCGAAGCATTTGATGGTTTCGCTGATTTGGTGACTTGGATTATGAGAGACAAGGCTTAACCCATACTTCATCTCTCATGCGTCATATTTTATGCATCATCTCTACAGTATTGTAATAAGGTAGTGGCGTTCACTGACTTAGATAAGTACGATTATTTGCTACGATAACTGAGTGCCTCGGATACATGGACACTCGTTATATCTACACTATCAGCAAGGTCTGCGATAGTACGCGCCACTCGCAATACTCGATGGTAGCCACGCGCGGATAAATTCAGACGCTGCTGAGCGAGTTGTAATAGCTGCTGCTCGCTCTCTCCTAGTTGGATATATTTATCAATCTCGCTAGGGCTCAGCTCATTATTGACCTTTTGCTGTCGCTGCATCTGATGCTTATGAGCAGCAATAACTCGAACACGTACTTGTTCAGAGGTCTCACCTGCTTGGGCATTTTGCAAGTCAGCAATGGGTAAAGCAGGCACAGTGATATGCAAATCAATACGATCTAATAGTGGTCCTGACAGCTTGTCTTGATAGCGTTTGATTTGCTCGGGCCGACAGCGGCAACGCCCTGATGTATCGCCATCATAACCACATGGACAGGGATTCATGGCAGCGACCAATTGAAAATTTGCAGGAAAGGTCATCTGTGAATTGGCACGGCTAATGGTGATTTGCTTGGCTTCCAATGGCTGACGCAACACCTCTAACACCGTACGATCAAACTCTGGCAATTCATCAAGGAACAATACGCCTTTATTGGCAAGGGTAATCTCACCAGGTTTCGGACGTGAACCGCCACCGACCAACGCCACGGCTGATATCGTATGATGAACTTGTCTGAAAGGACGTGTGCCATAGTCGTAATCGCTGTCTGCGACTGAATACGTACTGGCTACTTCTAACGCATCTTCATCACTAAGATCAGGCAAAATAGTCGGTAGACGCGATGCCATCAATGTCTTGCCTGAACCGGGCGGCCCTGTAAATAATATCGAGTGACCACCTGCCGCCGCAATCTCTAATGCACGCCGTGCATGATGCTGACCTTTGACATCTGCCAAGTCCACTTGATAACCCACATGCTGCGGTGCCGGACTGGGGGTAACAACTGCCAAACTCTCATTGGATATGCTTGGATTCGCTAGCGACTGTAGATGGTCGCAAACGGCTTTGAGACTTTGCGCACCTAACACCTCTACTCCCTCGACACGGCTGGCTTCTGCCCCATTATCCATTGGCACGATTAATTTGACTGGTGTTACTGCTTCTACTGCCTGCTGTTCATCTAGTCGTCGCTCATTACTATTCGATGACGTCACAGCCAATTGCTCCGCTTTAATTGCTCGTGCCACTGCCAGACTACCCGTCACTTGCCGCAGATTTCCGTTTAGCGCCAATTCACCGATGAACTCAAACCCTGATAGCACTTCTGGATCGAGCTGATCACTGGCTGCCAAAATACCGATAGCAATCGGTAAATCTAGCCTTGCGCCATCTTTGGGTAAATCCGCAGGTGCTAGGTTAATAGTGAGGCGGCGATTGGGAAACTGAAATCCAGAATTCAATATCGCAGAACGGACTCTGTCTTTGCTCTCACGTACCGCAGCTTCTGGTAGACCGACAATGGTCAATGCAGGCAGACCTTGCGACAAGTGCACCTCAATAATAACCTTGGGTGCGTGCAGACCGACGACTGAACGGGTATAGACTTGAGCAAACGACATGAGTGTTTCCTATAGAGAGGCTCTCTCGATAATAGAGGATTACACATAGGTACGCAAATGTCGTGTTTTGAATCATGAGCGCCAATACTTAATGAGCCAGCTATTATCTAATGATACCTGTACGTTTTATCCAAAAGACCTAGTCATTCACCCCACTATTAACAAGGATTTGTTATACTAGCCACTGTCTATTTAGACATAAATATTGCTAGAAAGGTGGTCATAAACGAACGGTTTCAATTACTACCTTTGAACCACATAAACCCTAGCAATATATATGGTCAAAACGAGGAATATCGCATGACAGAACATTCAGAACAAAACAATTCTAACAGTGCTGACCATATCGAGCAGCCTTATAATCGTGCAGGAGAGCAACCGACCACGACACGTCCTGTCATGCAGCCAGACAACCCTTATACCAGTACGCGTGGCAGTATTACGAGCAAACACCTACCTGCATTTGATGAAGCGATTGTCAATAAATACAATCATTCTGGGCCACGATATACTTCTTATCCCACGGCTTTAGAGTTCGCGCCAATCACTGACAGTCTTGAGACCAAAATCCTGCAAAACCGTGAAGCACGTGCACCACTGTCTCTATATTTTCATATTCCTTTCTGTCGTCATCTTTGCTACTACTGTGCTTGCAATAAGATCATCACCAAAAAAAATAGCGACTCAGGTGACTATTTGCAGTATTTAATCGCTGAGATTAAGCTTAAGCGTCGCTTATTATCTGTGCCAGAAGGCAGTAGCAAACCGTTGGTCAAGCAGCTACATTTGGGCGGTGGTACACCCACATTTTTGCGTGACGAAGAAATGGTTCAGCTGTGGGAGTTTTTGCAGACGCAGTTTGAATTTTTGCCCGAAGATGAAGGCGATTACTCTATTGAGATTGACCCACGCGAGCTAAGTGAAGATACGCTAAAAGTATTGCGTAATCTTGGCTTTAATCGTATTAGCTTGGGCGTGCAAGATTTAGATGAGACCGTACAAATCGCTGTCAATCGTGTGCATTCCGCAGAATTGATTGAGAACGTCCTCAATGAAGCACGCGAACTCGGCTTTCACTCTATTAACATCGACTTGATTTATGGTCTGCCGCATCAAACGCCTGATACCTTTAACCAAACGGTACAGCGCATCATTGAGATGTCACCAGATCGTCTGTCGGTATTTAACTACGCGCACCTGCCTGAGCGCTTTAAGGCGCAACGTCAGATCAAAGATGAAGACCTACCCAATCCAGCAGCGAAGCTTACGATGCTTGGCAATACTATCAATATGCTGAGCGACGCGGGCTATCAATATATCGGTATTGACCATTTCGCCAAGCCTGATGATGAACTCGCTATCGCACAGCGCGAGGGCAAATTACATCGTAACTTTCAGGGTTATACCATCATGGGTGACTGTGATTTATTAGGATTCGGGGTCTCATCCATCAGTCAAATCGCCAATGCCAGTACCCGCTATATATTGCAGAATGATACGGATCTGCAAGCCTATCAAGCCAATATTGATATGGCAAAAATCAATCCTACTGTCATGCCAGCGGTAAAAGTCATCAAGACATCAATCAAAGATCGTCTGCGTGAATACGTGATTATGAAGTTGCTCTGTCACGACTATGTTGATTTTAAAGACGTAAACCAGAAATTCGGTATCGATGCGATTACCTACTTCATCGATGAAATAGCACAGCTCGGCGCCATGCAAGACGATAAGCTCATTGATATGGATGCCGCTGGTATTCGTGTCTTACCAAGAGGTCGATTGCTTGGTCGTAATGTCGCTATGGTGTTTGATGAGTATCTTGAGAAAAAACACAAGAATCGTTTTTCGAAAGTGATTTAAAACAGCTTTAAGAAGCAATGTTAAAAAATAACGTTAAAAAGTAACGGTGAATTTATGGCACAAAAAAGACCTCAATAGAGGTCTTTTTTTATCTGAAATAATAGTTACTACACTTTTAACTTATCACCCACCATACCTTTTACGGTGCTTAAAATATCAGCAGGTAACACCACCATTTTTGAGTTATCAGATTCAGCCAGTTCACGGATTGCCTTGATATACTGCTCACCAAGCAAATAAACAATCGGCATCTCTTCCGTGCCCATCGCATTGGTGATCAAACGAATCGACTCTTCAGAGCCTCTCGCTAGCACTACCTGCGCTTCAGCATCACGGCGTGAGGCCTCTAGACGCCCATCGGCTTCTAGGATAGCCGCTTGCTTTTGACCATCAGCACGGGTCACTGTGGCACGGCGCAGACGCTCTGCCGCCGCCTGCTCTTCCATTGACGCTTGCATGGTTTGCGATGGGTTAATATCTTGAATCTCTACCGTCTTTAGGGTGATGCCCCAATCAGCGATATCTTCTGAGATTGCATGCTTTAGCTTCATCTTGATTTCGTCGCGACTCGACAAGGCACTATCTAGATCCATTTCACCGATGATTGAGCGCAAAGACGTCTGCACTAGATTGCGAATACCATATTCATAATCCTCGATGCCGTATACCGCTTTGTCAGGACGCACGATATTAATATAAGCCACGGCATTGGCGATAATCACCACGTTGTCTCGAGTGATGACTTCTTGTGATGGAATATCAAGCACGATGTCTTTGGTGGTGACTTTATAAGCCACATCATCGACATAAGGAATAATCAGGTTTAACCCCGGCTCCAGCGTTTGACTATATTTTCCCAGTCGCTGCACGACCCATTTATAACCTTGCGGTACGATACGCACGCCTTTGAACACGGTTAATACCACCAGTGCAATCAATACGATCATTACGATACTAAAGCTTTCCATAACTCATCCCTATTATTATACCTGCATATTTTTATGCATCGCTGCCTGCGATTTCATACTGCTCACAATCAGCTCGTTGCCAACTATATCGGTCACGACCACTCTATCACCGACTGCCACTTGCTCCCCTCTCGTCCGGCACACCCACTCAGCAGCGCCGACGATAGGCACGCTAAACCTGACCATACCTGCTCGATCCAATTGTGGCGGCTCGATAATCATACCAACCTCGCCGACGATCACACTACCACCAAGCCCAGCTTTGGTACGATCGACTGATAACGGCTTGATAAATTTGAACCATGCCAGCAAGAATATGGCAGAGAGTACTAGCCAAATAATGACTTGGGCAACGATAGAGATTGGCAATAACCACGAAAGCGCAGCAACGATGATGGCAGCTGCACCAAACCATAGGCTTGCAAACGTGGGTACAAACATCTCAACGATTAGCAGTACAAATCCTAATACCAGCCAATGCCAAGGTTCAATCATCCAAAGTATCTCCATCGCACCTATCCCTCTTGTCTGTGAGATTCTAGCTTTTAATGTAGCACATTTTCAAAGATAACAATGCTTTAACGGTAATGATATATTAGCCATTAGGTATTGATGGGCGATTGGCATAAAAGCTTTATCGTAAATTTTAGACAAAAAAAACGACCACTTAAAGTGATCGTTTCTTTGTTATAGCTGTTTAGCTAAAAGCTTGTTTTCTAATAAATTAGAATTTTAGCTGTGCGCCAACAGTCATAAGATCTGCGTCGCTACCTAGCATGTCATATTCAGCTTCAACACTGAAGTCAGAGTTTACTGCATAGCCAAGACCTACACCACCAGCGATGTTAGTGTCGTCGTCTGAGAAGTCAGAAGCACCAGCAAAGTTAGTGTTGTTAGCTTCTACTTCAGTTTTTGCAACACCTAGCTTACCTTTTGCATATAAGCCGCTGTTTGGAAATGCATAGCGATAAGTACCGTAAGCGCCATATGTTTTAGCATCGATGTCGCCGCCTCTATAGTCAGCATCATCTGAACCAACATATTCGACTTCCATACCAAAGTTAGGATCGAAGTTATAACCAGCATAAACACCATATGCAGTTGGCTCATCAGCGCCATCAACATCTAAATCGAATTGACCGACTTTAGCGCCGACATATGGCTGACCAGTATAACCACTGCCATAATTAACGGCAGCTTGCGCGCTCACTGTTAGTAAAGAACCAGTTGCTAGTGCTAGTAGAGTTTTCTGTAAAGTTTTCATAATGAGCTCCTTGAGTTACTTTTTGACAAACAAGTTATTTATTTATATGGGCTTTTTGACCCTATCGTCTTGTCTGCTAACGATGGATACATAGTAACAAACTATTTCAGAAACACTGTCTGTGTTTGGCGGTAGCCAAGTTAAGATTTGAAAGCGTTTATCAGTGTGAACGTTACAAAGGGCGAGATATGAAACTTTCTGTTACATCTCTAGGTTTTGTGTAATACTCCCTACTCATTACGCTGCCTATCTACCTGCTCCACTGCTTAGATAAATAATAAAAAGGACAATTTTTTATGCCTATGCCTATTCATAAGCGTCTCCAAACTGAGATTATGCAATTAAAAGATAAGCAGCAATATCGCAAATTACCAAAAATCGAACATAAAGGGCGTTATGTCATCAGTGATAGCAAAACTCTATTAAACATCGCCAGTAATGACTATCTTGGATTGGGTAGCGCTCCTGAACTCCAGACTGAGTTTTTCAATCAACTAGGGCAGTTGACCGAAGATAATCTACCAAAGATGAGTGCTACTTCATCACGGCTGCTCACTGGCAACGACGTCCAGCTCGATGCCTTAGAAACTGAATTGCAAAGCTGGTATCAAAATGTAGCAGACAAACAGGTGCTATCGACAGCGAAATCGGTACTTGTCTTTAATAGTGGTTATCATGCCAATATTGGACTCTTACCTGCTCTCACGTCACTACCCATCCACACGCTTATTTTGGCGGACAAACTAGTTCATGCCAGTATTATCGATGGACTTCGCTTGATTCAGAATAAGCTAGTGACCTATCGCCGTTATCGTCACAATGATTACGAGCAGCTGGCTCGACTGATTGAACAAGCCGACTCTACCATTGAACGCATCATTGTCGTTACCGAAAGCGTGTTTAGTATGGATGGGGATCGTGCTGATTTGCCTAAACTGGTCGCATTAAAAGCCAAAGATGCCCGTATCGAGCTGTATGTCGATGAGGCGCATGCCATTGGTGTACTGGGTGACACAGGACTCGGATTGGCAGAAGAAACTCATACATTGGCTGAGATTGATTATTTGGTTGGGACGTTTGGCAAGGCATTTGCTTCAATGGGTGCGTATATCATGTGTGATGATGTCGTCAAACAGTGGTTAATAAACACCATGCGACCGCTCATTTATAGCACGGCACTACCACCGATCAATCACGCATGGACGCGATTTATTTTGGCCAAAATGCCCACATTGACCAACGAACGTGCGCATCTCGCTCATTTATCCATCAAGGTCAGTCAAGCGATACAACAGCGACATTCTACATCGTCAAACATTCAAGACATTGTTTATGCCTCGCCTATCGTGCCCTATATATTAGGGGATAATGCAGACGCCCTTGCCAAAGCAGCGCAATTTCAAGCAGCAGGATTTTACGCTTTGCCCATTAGGCCACCCACCGTGCCTATGAATACTGCCCGTATTCGATTGGTAATGAATGCTCAGTTGACTGACGAGGACTGTGAACGTCTTATTCAGCAGCTATAGTATTTAGTCTCGAGTTTTATATCTCACTCAGCAGCAAGCGCTTATGCATCAGCTTTCATTAATCAGTCAATCATACTATCAATTGAAATTCGGCCTATTTGGATGCCATAAATATTATGAAAACGCGTACCACATCCTCGAGCCTCACCTCCAGAAAACAAACCATCGCTCAACATTTTGCCAATGCAAACGACTATGATCAACATGCCAGTATTCAGCGGCAAGTCTGTCAGACTTTACTCAGTAGCATTGCTGATACTAAGCAAAATAGCATATTAGAAGTGGGTGCAGGGACAGGTCAGTTAACTCGATTAATGGCGATGCAGATAGATAGCTCACAGTGGACTATCAATGAGTTGTGCGCAAAGCAAGCCCCTACATTACAGGCTATTTTGCCACCTGCGACTATCAGGATTGGTGATGCTGAGACCATGGACTTAGGAGAAAATCATAGTTTAATCATCAGTGCCAATGCCATACAGTGGTTTGATAATCCGCTTAGCTTTGTGGCGCAATCAGCGCAGCGGTTACAATCAAGAGGTCAGCTACTCTTTAGTACCTTTACGCCAGATAATTTTTTGCAAATTAAGGCACTGACCGGTCAAGGTCTCAACTATCCAGATATCGATAAGTGGCAATGCGCATTGGTTGATGCAGGTTTTGAGAATATCGAACTCTCAACTCAGCGCTTTGATTTGCTGTTCCCTACCCCTTACGCTATCCTAAAACACATGAAGCTCACTGGCGTATCGACCAATCAGACACAAGTACAATCAAATAATACCCAGACCTTTATATGGACAAAATCGCGTCTACAGCAGTTTGAATCAGACTACTGGCAACACTTCTCAATGCAAGATGAGGAAGGACAGCCTTGTGTCAACTTAACGTATGAGGTGCTGACAGTGAGTTCCTTTAAACCTTAATCACGTAACTTATATAGTCGGTGAAATACTCAACCGCTATGGCGCTACCCTCCTTAGATGTACTACTTGTACAATCTGCAGTCGGCTGCCTTGTACCCTTTTAGAGTTCTTTGACTATAGTAGAAGTAATGACAACTCGTAGAAATATTAGCCACAAAAAAACGCACCCCGAAAGATGCGTTTTTTAATTCAACTACTTATCGATTTGTATCGACTATACCATTTTCAAAAACTTGAGTAGCAAGGAAAACGAGCGTAAGTACTACATTAAGTAGACTAAGCGAGTTTGACGCAGCTAATCGCGTTTTTGGATTTGGTATTATTTTTTGTCTTCGTCTACTTCAGTGAACTCAGCATCAACGACGTCGTCATCAGCTTGGTTGCTACCTGCATCGTCAGCACCTTGTTGGAACTGGCTTGGATCCATACCTTCTGCGCCAGCGCCTGCATCAGCATAAATCTTTTGGCTGACTGGCAAGAATGCATTGTCTAATGCTTCAAGCTTAGCTTTGATTTCGTCATGGTCATCTTCTTTCGCCGCAGTTTCAAGCTCAGTGATGGCCGTTTCTACTGATGATTTTTCTTCATCAGTGACTTTATCTTCGGCTTCTTTCAATGCTTTTTGTACCGCATGGATACGACCATCTGCTTCGTTACGAACTTGCGCTAGGTTAGCGAATTTCTCATCTTCAGCAGCATTGGCTTCTGCATCACGAACCATTTGTTCGACTTCTTCGTCCGACAAACCAGAATCCGCTTTGATTTGGATACTTTGTGCTTTACCAGTACCTTTGTCTGTCGCAGAGATGTTCATGATACCATCAGCATTGATGTCAAAAGATACTTCGATTTGCGGTAGGCCACGTGGTGCTGGTGGAATGTCCGTCAAGTCAAAACGACCAAGCTGTTTGTTTTGGTTAGCAATTTTACGCTCACCTTGATATACCTGAATCGTTACTGCTGGTTGGTTGTCTTCAGCCGTTGAGAATACCTGTGATTTCTTGGTAGGAATCATGGTGTTTTTCTCAATAACTGGCGTCATCACACCGCCCATCGTTTCGATACCTAGGGTCAATGGCGTCACATCAAGTAGCAATACGTCAGTCTTTTCACCAGATAATACGGCACCTTGAATCGCAGCCCCTGCAGCTACTGCTTCGTCAGGGTTCACGTCTTTACGTGGCTCTTGACCAAAGAATGCTTGTACGTTTTGCTGTACTAGTGGCATACGAGTCTGACCACCAACTAGGATAACGTCATCGATATCGCCAATTTTTAGGCCTGCATCTTCAAGCGCAATCTTACAAGGACCCATGGTACGTTGGACCAATTCTTCAGTTAGGCTCTCAAGTTTTGAGCGGCTGATGGTGACGACCAAATGCTTAGGACCACTGCTATCAGCAGTGATATACGGCAAGTTCACTTCAGTACTTTGCGCGCTTGATAGTTCGATTTTCGCTTTTTCTGCGGCTTCTTTTAGACGCTGCATCGCAAGAGAATCACCTTTTAGGTTGACGTCTTGGTCTTTTTTGAATTCAGCAACTAAGAAGTCAATCAACGCTGAGTCAAAGTCTTCACCACCTAGGAAAGTATCACCGTTGGTTGCTAGTACTTCAAACTGCTGCTCGCCATCTACGTCAGCGATTTCGATGATTGAGATATCGAATGTACCACCGCCCAAATCATATACAGCAACAGTGCTATCGCCTTGCTTTTTGTCCATGCCATAAGCAAGAGCAGCAGCAGTTGGCTCGTTGATGATACGTTTTACATCTAGACCAGCGATTTTACCAGCATCTTTGGTTGCTTGACGCTGTGAGTCATTGAAGTAAGCAGGTACAGTTACAACTGCTTCAGTCACGCTCTCACCAAGATAGTCTTCTGCTGTTTTTTTCATTTTTTTCAAGATTTCAGCAGAAACCTGTGGTGGTGCAAGCTTTTTACCGTTGATTTCTACCCATGCATCGCCGTTGTCTGCTTTAGCGATTTTATAAGGCACCATACCGATGTCTTTTTGCACGACTTTGTCATCAAAACGACGACCGATCAAACGCTTAATCGCAAACAAAGTATTGTTTGGGTTGGTTACCGCTTGACGCTTGGCTGACTGACCAACAAGGATTTCGTCATCCTTATAAGCGACGATTGATGGTGTGGTACGAGTACCTTCAGCATTTTCGATGACTTTGACTTTGTCGCCTTCCATTACTGCTACACACGAGTTAGTCGTACCTAAATCAATACCAATTACTTTACCCATAATCAATTGCTCCTAATTTATTGTCAATATAAATACTTATCTATCCAGACCATAGTCGGTCACTTGTTGCTATATATCGGTTTGCCTGTTGGTTTTTTCAAGGCAATCATCACGCAAAAACTGTGTTTCATGTGATTTTTTGTGAAAAACCTTTATATTAGTAAGGTTTAGCCCAAAAAAAATATTATTGACCCACACGTACCATAGCAGGACGTAGTAGACGACCATTCAAGCTATAGCCTTTTTGCAACACGGTGCCTACAGTATCAGCGGCAGCTTCTGGATCAATACCAACCGCTTCATGGAAGTCAGCGTTGAATTTTTCGCCTTGTGGATCGACCACTTCTACGCCATTTTTGGTCAATACCGCAACCAATGCTTTGTGCGTGAGTTGCACGCCTTCAGCGACAGGATCGTTGGCATCCGCGTTTTCCATGGCTCGCTCTAAGTTATCGACGATGTCTAATAACTCTTTAGCAAATTTCTGTAGTGCGAACTTTTTGCTCTTATCCGCTTCTTGCTCCATGCGTTTTTGCGCATTATAGGCTTCGGCGTTAGCACGAGCCGTGCCTTCTTTGGCTTGTTTTACTTCGCCTTCTAATTCAGCAATACGAGCTGTAAACGTATCGAGATTGATTTCGTTTTCAATAATAGCTGCTTCACCTGAGTTGTTCTGTGGATCAAACTCTTTCATGGTTTCTTCTAAGATACTGTCACTGTGCTCAATGTTGTCATGTACCACGTTTTGGTCAACAGATTCAGGGTTCGGGGTTTGCTCGCTCATGATAGCTCCTTGGAATGTCAATAATAGAGAGTGATTTTAGACACCGCAGATCAGCCAAGGGCTAGTCTTACTGTGTCTTCATTCAATGTTTAACGGTTCTTACTGATTGTTTTTATTAATACGCTTCAATAGCTGCTTGATAAAGGTGATGGGTATAAATTTCAAGCCTAAAACCAAGGATTTTTTCGCATTTACGACAAATATGCTCACAACACTGTCTATAACATCCGCACAGTATTTTCTTGTTGTGTCAATGGATCTCAATATTCGCTAACAAAAGGTACAAAAAAACGTCAATTAATCTAAATACTTTACTATTACTATCCACGGTATTACCAAATAACACCCCGCTTTACGCACTACTACCTTATTATTTCTACAAATATTATTACTTACATTAAAGTGTACGTTGATGTAACAACAAGCACTTAAAAACCGTCCTGAGAGATGTTATGTCTAATTCAACAGTATCATCAATCAATACCCTACTTAACAAAACATTGATGGCGCTGCATTTGGCGTCGAACGATGAGACAAGTAGCGAAACAACAGAAAGTAATGTTCAGGAAAAGCGTCTGAGCGTTAAAGAGAAAATGCTCAGCTACAACCCAATGACAAACTACCAACCACATACTTTGCATTACGCAATGAAAAGCCTTGGTTATCTGCCAACACCGATACTAGAGAGTTTGATTGCCTATCTAAAGGGACCACATTCAAAGCAGTACTTACATGCCAATGCTCATCTGCGTTTGATCCTTGCTGTCAACAGTCATCTCAAAACACCACTAGAGCTTACGCCGATGCATGAGCTGCGTGAGCGTTTTACCGCAGATGCAGTGGCGATGCAGGCACCGAGAGTATGGCAGCAAGCTGGCTGCCATATGTTAAGTAACATCAAACCCTTTACAAAGAGAGGCGAAAAATCTGTCCATTGGGAAGATAAAACCATAGCCAATGCCGATGATGGCGAGATGACGGTTCGCTGCTATCAAGCAAGAATCAATAAAATTGGCTCTAGAAAAGGACGCGCTCATAATCCTGATGAAACCGTCATGTTGTTCTTTCATGGTGGTGGGTTTTGTATCGGTGATGTCGACACGCATCATGAGTTCTGTCATGCAGTTTGTGAGCAGACTGGTTGGCCAGTGGTCAGTGTGGATTATCGCTTGGCGCCTGAATATCCTGCTCCCACTGCACTCAGAGACTGTATTACCGCTTATGCTTGGCTCACTGAGCATTGCCATACACTAGGCGCGTTACCATCGCGTATCGTCCTCGCAGGTGATAGTGCGGGTGGTGGTCTGTCCACGTTGATGGCGCAGCAGCTATCTGCCCCTTCAAAATCAGCTTGGCTAGATTTAGGCGTAGAAGGCCAAAAAATGTTTGATTTGTTGAACGAGCTACCAGCACCACTAGCACAAATGCCCCTTTATCCAGTCACTGATATTGAAACTGATTATCCAAGCTGGGAATTATATGGCGAAGGTTTACTATTGGATCATGCGGATGTGGCTGTATTCGGTGCTGCTTGTCTAAAAGACAGCCCTCTACCACGCCAGCATATCCTCAATGCCCCTATGCTTGGCGACAACAGTCAAGTATGCCCTACTTATATTGTTGCCGCTGAACTGGATGTATTGCGTGACGAGGCATTCGCTTATGCCAAACAATTAACAGGATACGGGATTTTCGTTGAGACGCAGACGATACTGGGTGCACCGCATGGTTTTATTCATTTTATGAGCGTGCATCAAGGTCTGGGTCAAGAAACTAAAGATATCATCAATGGTTTTGGCGGCTTCGTGCGTGAAGTCATTAATACAAGATCGCAGCTCGTGGCATAGTTAATCATTACTACTTTCTACTACCTATCCACTATCAGTTACCAACTAATCTTTCTGACCAGAAACGGTAATTAACCAAATCTCTGAGCGTGAACCCAATCGGAACGGAATACCCCAAAAGCCGTAACCTGATGACACAACGAAGTGCCCTTTGCCGATTGCTTCGTAGCCATAGCCTAGCCGATTGATAGCGTTTACGATAAAGTTAGCAGGGAAAACCTGCCCATTGTGGGTATGCCCAGAGACTTGTAAATCAATAGGCAACTGGCTATGCTCAACGATATCGCTCGGCCTATGATCTAACAATATCACAGGCACTGCGGTATCTATGCCTGCCAATAATTCAGTAGTCGCGACTCGCTGCCGTTTATGATTGTCAAAACGTCCAACGATCCAAATAGACTGCCCAGCGTGCTCGATACACACTGCCTCATCATTGAGTAATTGCACACCTGCATCACGAAGCGCATGACTGATCGGTTGCTCATGGCCGTACAAATCATGATTCCCTAGTGTCGCATAGACGCCGTAAGGCACATTATCACACAGCTCTGCCAAATTATTTTGCATATTATAATCAGCAAAGGCCTCTGTATTATCATCCATGATGTCTCCTGGCATCAGCAATATATCTGCCTCAGAATACGTCATCATGCGACTCAATCTATCTATCGCCCCACTGCCAAATAATCGCCCAATATGTAAATCACTGGCAACAGCGATACGAAGCGGTTTTGCTAAAGGCTTGTCAAGGTTGATAGACAGTTTGCGAATGACAGGTACATAGGCGCTGTATAGTGCGTACACAAACAATCCAGCAAATAACACTAGCGCTAGCATGCGTAGTCCAACACCTATCACATACGAGTCATGTAAAGGGATATTTATCAATGAGATTGCCAGCCAGTATCCACCATAAAGTAGACTGGTGAAAAACGCCGTTAGTAGCATAAAATGCATGACCAACATCCAGCCACTGATCCAGCGATAACTGTTAGCAAATGCTCTTTTGACACTCAGAAGTAGCAAGCCATTAGTCACGGTAAACACACTAATCCATACGATTGATATCGGCATCACTGAGAACCACGGCGCTAACCACCACTGTAAACTCAAGACCGTACCGGCACTAAACAACTGCAATAATAAAAAAATTGTGATGAAAAATGCGTAACGCATGAAGTGTCCTTGGACATGATAAATTTGGAACAACTGACGTTAAGAAAAAGAGAGACAAAGGAAGTAACAGTAAGCGAAAACGATTACTTTTGAATGTATTACAAAATTTTAGTAGTAGACACAGCCAATACAATCTATGAAGTAGACTGCAACTTAATAATCCAAATCTCTGAGCGCGTACCTAATCTAAAAGGCACCGCACCAAAGCCATAACCTGAAGTGACCAAAAACTCAGTACCGCCCAGTTGCTTAGCACCGTACACCAACGGCTGCAACCAGTGTATCAGAATGGTCATCGGAAATATTTGCCCGCCATGGGTATGCCCAGACAGATGCAAGTCTACTGGTAAAGCACTTACTTCATTCATAGCAGCTGGGCTGTGTTCCAAAAATATAACTGGCTTATTTGTATCAACTTGAGTGAGTAACTTTGCCGCCTTTGGGCGCATAGGGTCGGTCTCATCTGATCGACCTACCAACCACACTGAGTCATCAAGCAGGACACTTTTATTATCAATGACATTTATACCTGCATCAGTCACAGCCTTCGCAATTTCCACCTGATTTCCTGAATAATCATGATTACCCAAGACGGCATAAACGCCAAGCGGCGCGTGCAGTTTTGATAGAGACTCATGCATGTTGTTTTTATCATAATAATAAGTCGTATCGTTCATGATATCACCTGCCAGCATCACCACATCGGGATGTTGCAACGCAATCAGACTAGCAAGTTTATTCAGTTTTCGATTACCAAACCATCTGCCCAGATGGGTATCAGACGCTAAAGCAATGGTCATCGGTTTATCAAGCGGCTTGTTCGTCGTTACCGTTATGTGGTGTATCACAGGCGAATACGCATTGAATACCGCTAAACTAACAATGCCGATATAAATAACAACCGCTACTACACGTAGGCGCTTAGGAGAAAAAGAGTGTTTAAATAGCTGGTGGTAAATAAGCCGAATAATCGCCACTATCAAAGCAGTATAGACCATAAACCCTTGTAAGATACCAACCACCAAATAAACGTGGAAGCGTTCATACAAGGACTCAGTCAGTCCATATACGAGTACTAGGTTGTTTACTATACAGACAGCGGCTACTAGCGTTACTTTGCCAAAAGTGTGTTTGGGTTTGATAAACCACCAAAGCATGGCACTGGTTATCACCACTAACAGCTGAGTAAAAATAATAAAAGGCCACATAGTCGTATCTATACATATAGGAATAGGTTCATCTTATACGAAATCTATGGCCATCCGCACCAATGACATACTTTTCATAAATAATTCATAGCTCTTAGATACACTGCATCTAGGTGCAGCGTATCTAAGTATCTAAGTGGTTTTTTGTTTCACATGAAACATAAATAGCTATTTTTGAATTTCTAACGCTTGTTTGAGGGTTGGCTGTCTAAACTCATAACCTGCACTCTCTAATGCTTTCGGCAGTACTTTTTGGCCATCAATCAATAATGTAGACATTTCACCAAACATCAGCTTAAGCAAGAATGTTGGCAAGGTAAAAAACGTTGGACGATGTAGCCATGCGCCAAGCGTTTTGGTAAAGGTATGATTGGTCACTGGGTTTGGTGCCGTCAGGTTGTACACGAGTGCTGGTGTATTGTTGGCAGTCTGCAAAGCATTAACACGTTCATCATTCTTGCCAACAAGCTGCTGCTCAATGATAAATATTGTAGCTGCTACCCAGTCTTCACGGCTGATCCAGCTCATGATTTGCTGACCATCAGCCAACTGACCACCGACACCTATTTTGAATGGTGTCAACAGCTTGCCAAGCATGCCGCCCTCAGGATGAATCACCACACCGGTTCGGACGATAGCCACAGGGACGTTATATTGAGTTGCTTTTACGGCCAGCTGCTCCCATTTATTACACAATGTATGGGCGAAATCTGACTCATAATCACTACTTTCGGTTAACGGTTTATCACCTTGCGTACCGTACCACCCAATCGCTGAGCCACTTACGAGTAATTTGGGTTTGATGCTGGTGCGTGCGATGAATGCTAACAGCGACTCAGTCGGCTTGATACGGCTAGCGAGCAACTGCTCTTTGCGCTCATCACTCCAGCGCGCGTCAGCAATGCCTGCACCCGCCAGATTTACAATGACATCAAAGCTCATATCAGACGTCGCAAGCTCTTCATAAGTCATCATGTTAATATTGTCAGGGTGCGCTTGACTGCTATCTCGAGTTAGCCAAGTAACGTTTAGGTCTCTATCAGCCTGTTGATAACGCCTTTGAAGCTCTTTGCTGAACGCACTACCCAAAAACCCTGAGCCACCACTGATTAAAATATTCATGCCCTACTCCCTATGTCTGCTAGCTGTCGTATCTCATATTCAATAAAGTATCGACCTATACAACCATCCTCTTCTTTTTTGACCTATATATCAAAATGACTTTGACATACTTTTGGTAAAGGAATGTGGGAGATTGCGTTTTAACGAATGACTAACCCTGTCGTTGCATCGCGAATTTGACTGGGTGAGGTATAGCCCAAGGTTTTAGCCTGTAAGTAACCAATTTGCTCACCAAAATAAGTATAAGCTGCCTCAAAAGTATTAGCGGGCAGTTGGCCTGATGGATTACAGCTGGTCGAAACTAGCAAGCCAAATGGATTGTGTGCGCTGACTAGTTGCTGGCACAGTTGGCGAATGACAGGATGAGCAATCACTCTGACAGCGATGGTCTGATGCTGACCTGTTACCCAAGTAGGAATAGCAATAGTTAGGGTCTGCGGAACAGGCAGTAGCCATGTCTGTGCTTGCTTGTCGTGTAGGTCATCGTTGGCGCTATCTGTCTGCCAACTCTTGGTAATGGTCGCCCGTTGCTCATCAGTCAAAGCAGATAGCAGAGGCGTTAATCGCTCTACGCTGTCGGTAATGACGATCATCCCTTTGGCTTGCGGGCGCTGTTTGATGTCTAAGATACGCTGGACGGCTACTTCGTCATAGGCATCACAGCCGATACCCCAAACGCTTTCAGTTGGATATGCGAGCAGTTTCCCCTCTTTTAGCCACTGTGCAGCTAGTGTTGGAGAGTCAGTAATAAGCGGGCTAAATTGAGTAGATTGATTCATGGTATGCACAGTTCAGAATAGTAGAAATGAATCATCAATAATATCATGCACAGCAGAATAACTAAGTGGCAGAAGTTTAAATATCTCTAAAATTGGTCTGTTTGTATCTCTAGGCATACACAAGTATGGATACTTATTTTAAAGGTAGAGACTTTAGAGGTAGAGATGGCTTATACGCGCAAATAACGCCCGCCTTGCACACTGATCACGCCCAACAGCTCAAGCTCCATTAGCTGTCCAATCAGTACTGGTGCAGTCAGCTTGGTAGACACCATAAGTGCGTCTAGATCCTGACCGTGCCAATCAAGCTGCTCATAAATACCGCTTAAATGCTCTGGGATAACCGCTGCGCTACGAGGTGACTTGATACTAGAAGATGGCTGCTGATTGGTGGCTGTGCTCGCGACTGGCTCTATGTTTGGCGCATCAGTAGAGCGCGTGATGGTCGTTTTATGGCTATTGAGATTATCTGCGAGACTTGAGGCATTATATGAGCGATGATTATAATCAAGTTGCCCACTAACATCTTCTAGTACTTGCTTTGGGTGATAAATCAAAGTGGCACCTTCACGAATCAGGTGGTGACAGCCTTCAGCATTGTTATTATCAATATGACTTGGAATCGCAAACACTTGCTTGCCTTGCTCAGAGGTTAGACGTGCGGTAATCAGTGAACCACTTTGGATAGTAGCTTCTGTGACAATCGTCGCTAGACTGAGCCCAGCCACCAACCGGTTGCGACGCGGAAATGTATGCTTGTGCGGCTGAGTGTGCGGTAGCAGCTCACTGATAATACAACCACCCTGCTCAATAATCTGGGTAAACAAGTGATCGCGATGATTGGGATAATTAACATCAATACCTGTGCCCATCACGCCAATCGTCCGACCTTGATAGTCAAAATCCGTCTGCGCCAATGCGCCCAAATGAGCCTGCTTATCTACGCCCATCGCCAGACCGCTGGTAATAATATAACCTGCCTGCGCTAAATATTGCGCCATATCAAACGTGATTTTTTGGGCGTGCGCAGTGGGTTTACGGCTACCAACGATCGCAATTTGAGCTTGATGTAGACGCGCACTATTGCCTCGAAAAAATAATAATGGCGGTGGATCATAGATTTGTAAAAGCTGATTAGGATAGTCAGGCTGATCGGCAAATAGTAGACCATAACGTCCATCTACGAGTGCTTGCTGAATTTTTTCGATGTTGGCAGAGGTTTGCTTGGGCTCCTCGTGACGTTTGAGATGAGTATGATGAATACCCATCTGTCGCCAAGCTGACACAGTTGCTTGCCATGCAAACTGTGCATTGCCAAAAGCAGCAATAAGCTTATGATACGCCGTTAATGATGCATTCACCTCATACCACAGCGCCAATATAGCGCGCTGATCATCAGATAAGGAAGAGGTAACTGCCGTCATAGTTATCTGTCTCGTATAGGCGCACGTATCATGGTCATATCAGAGCAGTGCTACTTATTTATAGATAAGGCGGTGGCAATAACTGGTCACCGACATTGAGCGGTAACTCTGAATCTAGCACATAGGCATAACTGATGTGATCGAAACTATTAAACACCATCACCATACCGCTTTTCTCATTTGGCAAGCGTACGGGCATATCATTGTCCTTGGTATCGCGTACCAAAGCACCTTTTTGATAGACGGTCAGTACATCACCTGGCTTGGCGCCTTCTAAGCTACCTAAATTGATGGCCACTACACTACCTTTGGCAGCCGAGCTGATAGAGTCCATCACACGTACGATCATACCGCCACGGCTGACGCTTGCAGGCATTGGATAAAAGACAGGAGGAATAGCGTTATCTAATTCTACGAATACGCGATCCCCTTCACGCACTTCTTTACCATAGCTGTTAGTCAGCTGTAAGCTAGTAACGCCACTGGTCTCAGTAGAAGTCACCAGACCTGTTGCCACTTGCGTGACCTCCAATCCGATAACCTCTTGGGTTTTTGGCTCAACATACAGCTCACCTTCACGGTAAATGCCATAACGCTGACCGACGATAAGCGGCACACCTTTGGCATATATCTTGTCACCACTTGCCGTGATTAAGTTGCCTTTTTTAGAGGCCAATATATAAGGAGTGGTATTAAAATCTTGAGGATTAACAATGAGTGTTTTATCAAGCCAGTGCTGAATAGCAGACCATGGAATAGGTGGAATGCTATTGGCAGTTGAAGTCACTGATACTGTACTAGCAACCACGTTACCTGTTAGCTGCTTTTCAATACCAGCACAGCCCTCGCCCGTATCAACACCTATGAGAGTCTTGCCTTGAATGACGCAGAGAATAAGAATGTCATTGGGATAAATGAGGTTGGGATTTTTGATTTGCTTATTGGTTGCCCAAATTTCTTTCCAGCGCCATGGACTGTCCAAGTAGCGACCCGAGATGTCCCAAAGCGTATCACCTTTTTTGACGGTATAGCGATTAGGTGCATCGGCTTTGATGGTAGGTGGTGGATTGTTAGCGTGGGCTGTGGTCATTAGCATGGCACTGCTAAATGTCGTGATTAACAGTGCTTTTGCTATCTTTTTTAAGCTCATCTTCATTGTTATATCCACAATATGTACCACTGTTTTCGTCACAATACATCGTACTTGATTTATCACTTCTAAAATTTTTACTTGACTAAAGTTCAAGTAAAAATCAACGATATCAGTGATATATCAGAAATTTTTTATGACGCTTATAGGGCAACGGTTCAGTATAATTGGCCAGTAGGATTTCTAAAAAAGCGTCTAGCACAATGATATATGGCCGACGCTGTTTCTAATATTACAATTATATCTACCATAACACAATCATAAACACTTTATTACAATGGTGTAACTTTTATGCGGATACAGCTTGTTTGGATGACACACTCAAAAAGCCTCAAACTCGCCATTATTTAGGCTGGATTAGGCGTAACATGTTGGCGAATTTGCTCAGCGATCAGCTCAGCATTATTGTCTAGCACGACTACATGCTGCGGTAAACTCTCCAATCCTTCGGTATGAGCTGGGCGAGCAATGTCTATCTGACCAATCGCCTCAACAATGGTATCCGCAAACTTGACAGGTAATGCTGTCTCTGCACAAACGATGATTTCGCCATCAAGCTGTAGCTCTTTAGCCACTTTGATACCATCAGCAGTATGTGGATCGACCAATTCACCATGTTGTTCGTACAGTGCTTTGATGGTTTGCAGACGATCGCTGTGGGTAGATTTACCAGCAGCAAAACCATAGCGAGTATTAACCGCTTCCATTAGCTCAGATAAGTCGAAACCTTGACCAGACTTCACCCCTTCGAATAACTCATGGACACGGGCGCTATCTTTCTCTAATAACAGATAAACAAAACGCTCAAAGTTAGACGCTTTTGAGATATCCATCGATGGGCTTGAGGTGATATAGGTTTTTTCAGTCGGACGCGGCTGATAAGCACCTTGATTAAAAAAGTCATTCAACACGTCGTTTTCATTGGTTGCGACAATCAAACGGTCGATTGGCAGTCCCATTTCACGCGCGATGTGACCAGCACAAATATTACCGAAGTTACCTGATGGTACGCTAAAGCTGACTTTTTCATCGTTGCTCGTCGTGACTGCAAAGTAAGCTTTAAAGTAGTAAACAATCTGCGCTAGGATACGACCCCAGTTGATAGAGTTTACCGTGCCTAAATTATAAGCGGCTTTAAACTCAGCATCTTGCTGTAGGGCTTTGACGATGTCCTGACAGTCATCAAACATCCCATCGATAGCGATATTATGAATATTAGCATCCGTCAAACTATACATCTGCGCACGCTGGAATTCACTCATTTTGCCATGTGGTGACAGCATAAACACTTCGACATTTTCTTTACCGCGTAGTGCATATTCCGCTGCACTACCCGTATCACCACTGGTTGCACCAATGATCGTAATACGCGCGTCTTTTTTCTTAAGCACATACTCGAAAGCATTGCCCAAAAACTGCATGGCGACATCTTTAAATGCTAATGTCGGACCGTTTGATAATCCTAGAATATATAAGTTATGGTCAAGTTTGCGGACAGGAACAATCTCGTCAGAGCCAAACACCTCAGTGGTATAAGTGCGTTCAATGAGGTCTTGCAAATCAGCCACAGGAATATCTGTCGCAAAACGCTGCATAATCGCCATCGCAAGCTGTGGATAGCTGTACGTACGCCACTCATCAAGCGTTGCACTATCGATATTCGGATAATGCTCAGGCAACATCAAACCACCATCTGGGGCAAGACCCATCAAAAGCACATCACTAAAATCCATCGGCGCTGTCTGACCACGGGTACTGATATATTTCATTAGATTGTCCTGTCTACAATAATGTTATTTAATAGTGAAAAACGGTTTATTCGGCCATTTTGTGCAACAGCGCATAATAAAAACCATCACCGCTTGCGCTATCAATCGGTAAGCACTGACGACCGATCGCTTGTTCGATACCCCAACTGCAATCCTCGGTAAACTCAATCGCTACTGCATCATTATGATGAGTGACAAAGTCTTGCATTTGCTCGACGTTCTCTTGCTTTAAGATAGAACATGTCACGTACAGCAGATAACCACCAGCTTTAAGTTGTGGCCATAGGTTATGCAAGATATCTGCTTGTAGCAGCGCCGTTTGCTCGATGTCTTCTTCGGTACGCAGGATACTGATATCAGGATGACGGCGAATTACGCCAGTCGCGGTACAAGGAGAATCCAATAATATCGCATCAAATACCGGCTCATTTGTCGCCGCTTTTTTATTCTTGCCATGCTGCCATCTGGTTGCATCTGCACAGACGATATTAAGTGCAACACTTTTCTCTGCTTGTTGCAGATCGTGCTGACTTAAATTCAGGCGCTGTAAATTCTCACGAATACGTTCGATACGTGGTGCTTCGTTGTCAATAGCCGTTACCTTAATATCAGTAATCGCCGGTGACGTTTCAGTGTTGTCTTGTTTCACGTGAAACAACGATGGTTCGTCATTAGCGCTTATAAGCTCTAACCAGTGAGCCAATTTACCACCAGGTGCCGCACATGCATCTAAAATGTGTAGCTCATTATTATTACTTTCATCACTGTCGCTGTTAGTATTCGCACTTTCAGAACTAAGCTTAGCCATCAATGCTTGATTAATAATCGGTGCCGCTAGCTGGGCATGCATGTCTTGTACGCTGGCAGTCCCTACAGCAAAATCAGGCAAAGCATTAACGGCAGTGCTTTGATGTAGTCTAAGACCTTTGGTTGATAGCGTGGTAGAAGCGGCAGGCTCTGACGAATTCGCTACCTTAAAACCAGTCGTTAGCTCAACGATATCTGCATCAATTTCTGCCCCGTCCAATGCATGCTGATACTCCTCTACCGAAGTAACCGCAGAATTCACTCGTAAAAACATCGGTGCTGGTTGGCGCAAGCCTTGTGTCAGCTCATCATACTCCTCACTCCAATCTTGCTTAAGCTGATAAGCGAGCCAATTCGGTAGACTATGTTTTTTATCGCACTTCTTACGGAATTTACTTGGATTTTTGGCAACTTTACGCAAAATAGCATTTACTAAACCAGTTGAATGAGCGAACTCAATCTCTTTTGCAGCTTCAACAGTTTCATGAATCGCAGCATGGTCAGCCACTTCTAAATAGAGTAGTTGTACTAAGCCTATTTGAATGGTGGTACGAACTTCAACTTCATCAATAGGGTTGTCTGCTAAGCTGTCGAGCAAACGTGCCAGCGCATGCCACTGGCGTAGTGTTGTGAGCAGTAAGGCATGAGCGAAACCTTTGTCACCATCATGCAGACTGTTTAGTAACGGATCAAGGACGCTTGAGAGCGACTGACCATTTTGAATAGCCAGTAAGGTGCGAATCACACGCACGCGTACGCTACCATTCATAATAAGGTTGCTTGATGGTTTGAGCTTATTGTTTCTAGGCGCAGTACTGTTTTGTCTCATTAAATTTCATTTCCTTGACGCATCATTGATAGCGTCTTGTGCAGATAGAATTAACTATCATTAAGTTAGGTTCAGTTATTTTGATTCTGTCGTAAATTGGTCGCCGTCATTTAACTGGTTGCCGTGGCAAACTTGTTCGGCCGTCATGGGCTTACCACCTGCAAACTGCAAGTGAGTAATGGCCAAAGTAGTAGCCGAAGACTCGGTATCATTATCCTTACCACAAGCGACTAAAATCGCTTTACGTCCGACACTCACTACCGTGCCAGCAGGCTCATTTGTTTGTTGAGATGCATTCACAGGCAAGCTAGCCAAGACTTTGACACGTTGCCCTGCCAAAAAAGTATAAGCGCCCGGCCATGGGGTCAACCCTCGGATTTGGCGTTCAATAGCGGCAGCTGGCTGGGACCAGTCCACTTCACCTTCCGTTTTGACCAGCTTTTCAGCATAGTTGGCTTGACTGTCATCTTGAGGGATAGCTTGCGCTTGATAAGTAGATAAGTCTTTTAGCACCTGACTGATGGCTGTCGCACCAAGCGCAGCCATTTTATCGTGTAGACTGGCAGCAGTATCGATAGGCTCAATACTAGCGCTGACTTTATAAAGCATGTCGCCTGTATCCAACCCTTTGTCCATCTGCATGATGGTAATGCCGGTCTCATCATCTCCAGCCAAGAGTGCACGATGAATAGGTGCAGCACCGCGCCAACGCGGTAATAGTGAGGCATGGATATTTAGGCAACCATGAGTAGGCGTCTCTAATACACCGATAGGTAAAATCAATCCGTAAGCGGCGACAATAATGACATCTGGCTGGTAAGTGCGCAGAGTTTGCCTAGCAGCCAACCCTTCGGTGCTGGATTTTTTAAAGGTGAGTGGTTGCTCTACAGGGATATCGTTTGCGAGGGCAACTTCTTTCACCGCAGAGGCCGCCAGCTTCTGTCCACGGCCTGCTTTGCGATCAGGCTGCGTGTACACCGCGACAATCTCTATATTCAGCACGTCTTGCTGACTGATTAGTGACTCCAGACTAATCGCTGCAAACTCAGGAGTTCCAGCAAATACCACTCTCATTGGGGCAGTAGCTGAATTATTATTTTTAGTAGAAAAATTGGCTGGATCAAAAGTGGAGGCAATCGTCGTCATAATGGTGCAATATATAAGGTTGATTTGCTCATTATAGGTGAGTTTACGATGTTGTGCCATGATTGTAATGGTGGCAATCGAGTATGACTAATGATGGTATTTATCTCTATAATAGAAAATACCCGAATTGTTCAGTCTGTTGGCTTTATTATAGAGTAATAATATATGGATAGTGACTGCTGACTGGCAGCCCATTGTTATTCTGAGAGAAGCATTGGCCTAACAATATACTCACTAAAAATTGTAGACCACTGAGCGCTCATAAAAAGGTATTATAATTTTACTATATTCTATTATGTCGATATAGGGCCACGCTTTCATGCAACAGTTTCAGTCATTGCAGCGCTTACTGATTTTTTATGTTTTGTCCTTATTGGTCATGCTAGTGCTGTACTATGCCACACTGTTTGATGGGATGAAAAAACATAGTGAACAACACAGCATAGATACGTTCTACTCACTACAGCACAGTATTATTGAACATACAGACCCTGTAAATAGTGAAATAAAAAAGATTCTGGCGCGGCCTTTTTTGGATGATGTCAGTTATCAGCTTATTTTGATGACCCCATCGGGACAAACTTATATTCATCAGAATATACGCTCCGATGAATCAGCCTTTGCGGCTGTCACCTTTCCTACTACGAAAGCCATACCTGCCAATAGTAAGGGTCAGAGTGCCTATGTCATCAGTAGCAGTGACTTAAAAGGGACAATCAACCTCAAAAGTGGTCATAAGATTTGTATTATCTTAACGCATGCGCCCCTTGTTATTAGCTGGGTATCTTATCGTTACTGGCTGCCACTGATGACTGCGATCATTCTTTTTATCATAGCTTTACTCTATATGCTCGGTCGCCGAGCCAATTGGGAGCAGCTGCTGGTATATACTGACAGCTTGAGCAGTCACGCAAAAGAAGCCTACACACCGCCGCCATTTTTGCGAAAAAAATCTACCGCTGAGTTTATGTTGTTAGGTCATGCCCTTAGCCGTGTCAGTTATCAGCTCCATAATGACTATCGACGTATCAAGACGCTAAAGCATCGTTTAGAGCGTTTGGTTGACCAAGCACCGCTACCCATGCTGATGAGTGTACGCCGCGGCCGGATCAGTTTTTATAATCAGCGCTTTGAGCAGATATTTGCCCCTTCCCCCACGAGTGAGCACAGTTATGAGCTGACTGATTTTGTCGTGGGTAGAGATGAGCCCACTCAGCAACTATTACAAACCTTATCTAGTCTACAAGTCGCTCGTACCCTGACAGTTTATGGACTAGAGAACAAACAAGCTTATCAACTGCATATCACCCCATGGTTTGGCGAACATGGACAAGTACACGGTTTTACAGTTCTTTTTAACGACGTCAATGAAATCGTCAATCAAAATGAGCAGTTGCAGCGACAAAACAAAAAACTACAGCACAAGCTCGATGAGCTCAATAAACTTCGATTCGTTATTGGTCATAAGCTGCGCATACCGCTAGAAGCCATGATCGATATTCTTGAACCTCTCGATCCTAATAAGTTAGATGACAGACAAAGCAAGATTTTAGATACTCTGATCAGAACCAGTCAAAACATGCTAACAGCGCTGAATGATACGCTGCATATCGGCAATATTGAAGTCAGAAAAACGCGCCTAAATATCGAACCTATCGATATTTATAAGCTAGGCCAAGACGTCAATGAAATGCTGATAGGTGACATACGGCAAAAAAGTCTTGAGCTGATTTACTTTTTTGAGCCAAATTGTCCACGCTATATCGACACAGACGATGTCCGTCTTCGCCAGATTTTATTGAACTTGTTGCACAATGCCATAAAGTTCACATCACTCGGTCACGTTGCCCTGATTGTTGAAACGGTCACTCAAGAGCAAATGCCAGAGAGTAGTCAAAACACCTTACGGTTTATTGATAATAACCTTATAGTAGGAGACTCCGACTGTTGGGTACGCTTTAGCATACAGGACACTGGTATAGGTATAACGACTGCCAAGCAGCATCAGCTACTGGCTTCTTTGAACAAATCTCAACATCAAGAAAATACCTTGGTAGAGCAAAATACCATTGAGACAGAACTGGGTTTAAAAAACGTCAATAGCTTTGCAAGACTGTTGGGCGGATTTATCGAGCTAACCAGTACGGTTGATGAAGGCAGTACGTTCAACCTTTATTTGCCTTGTCGTCGCCCAAATTACCAACCGGTCTATCATCAGAGTCCACATCTGAGTCAGATTTATCTTATCGCAGTCGTGAACCAACCACTGGTAGCAAAGCACTTACAGCAGCTGTGTATTCATCTATCTATCACTGCCGCTATTTATACCTCTATAGACCTCGCTGCCATTAAACAGATTACAGAGCAACTCGAGCACGATGCAAAAACCCTAGCACCTTTATTACTATTAGATTACGAATATTATGATACCAGTACCATCGTTGTCGGTAATGACGCCAAATTTAATATCTCAAGCAGCGATAAGAAACCCTCTGCCCTAACGTCATTTGATGCAACCAGAGCCATCTTAGCCGGTAGTAACCAAATAGTGACAAGTATCGATAGACGTCAAGCATTGAGCAGTTTACTTGCAAACACATCACTACCTAAAATTTTGTTTAGTACAAAACATGAACGCCGTATTCCTTCATTATTGCTGGATCAATGTGATGGCTTTTTGACAAAACCGTTAGACAGTGCACTACTACTCTCGGAGCTGATGCGCTTAACGCTACCCGTGACACGGATGTTCACCCAAACAAAAAATATCGAGGAAAGTGTGAGCGAACTCATCATCTCAGAAGCTACCACGCAAATGGTGTCACCACTGATTTTAGTAGTTGAAGACAGCCTAACCAATCAGAAAATAGCCTGCAAAATGCTCAGCAAATTGGGTTATCGCAGTATTGTCGCAGAAGACGGTCAGCAAGCACTCGATACATTAAAAGAGCAGCGTGAAGAGATTTCATTAATTCTGATGGACTGCAGAATGCCTATAATGGATGGGTTACAAGCCACCCAAGCAATTCGCGCCCAAGATGACGACATCCCTATCGTCGCACTCACTGCAAATAACACTGAAGAAGATCGCGAGGCATGTATGCAAGTGGGTATGGATGAATTTTTGTCAAAACCGATCAACAAAAAAGAGCTAGAAACGGTTTTACAAAGCCTTATCTCTCTCTCTTGATGATTATCACACTAAAAAGCCTCACCGTTTAAACGATGAGGCTTAGATTCGTTATCTTGGTATCTAGTGAAGCCTATAAATAATTTAAACTGACAAACACCGGCTTATCTAGAGCGAGCCCTAGTGAAATAGTTATTAAACGTTAAGATAGGTTTAATCCTCTCTAATTCAGCCGATTACTTCATAAAACCATTGTCTGCTAAAAACGCCTCTGTAATCTGACTCTGCGGCCTCGGTGCGTTCATACCTCCAGATTGTGACTTGGTTAATAAACGCTCTAGATAACGCGCCACGATATCTACTTCAATATTGACTGGATTGCCAACCAACCAATGCTTGGCAATATTAGTAACCTGAGCCGTATGCGGAATAATATTTAAGGAAACAATATTGTCTCTTACTAGATTGGTGGTTAAGCTGATGCCATCCACAGTAATAGACCCCTTAGTCGCCGTATAGTGCGCCAGCTCTTGTGGTATCTCAATTTCAATATAAATTGAGCGAGCATCTTGCTGTAACTTACTTACCAGCCCTACGCCATCCACGTGACCCGCTACGATATGACCCCCGAAACGAGTCGTCGGTAGCATGGCTTTTTCTAAGTTAACCGTATGACCTGGTTTCAATGTTGCTAATGCTGTTCGAGCAATAGTTTCACGTGAAACATCTACAGAGTAGTAATTACTCCCAAGCGCTACAACCGTCAGACAAATACCATTCGACGCAATGGAGTCTCCCAGTTTCACATCACTGAAATCTAAATCATCAGACTCTACTGTCAAACGTATGTCACCGCCTGTCGGCTGCATAGATTTAACCTTTCCAACACTTTCTATAATTCCAGTAAACATAAGGCGTTCATCTCATTATTATGTTGCCTTTATGGACAACGTATTTTGGTTTATTGAGGGCTCAAGTGTATGACTTAGTGTGGCTTATTCAAATTTTCTATAAAGATGCAACATCTACTTGTTTTAAACCACTATAGGATAGATTGTGGATAAGTAAGTATAAGTCAACCCAAAGGTACCTAAAAACCTTATCAATCATAAAGTTATCCACAATACACTTTGACTTAGCACAGTATATACATTTCTATAATTATTAACATAAGTATCTGATTTATATAAATTTAATATAAAGAAAATAAAAAGTTTAGATGTTCTTTGTTTCATGTGAAACAGAGTTATGCACAGTTTCACATGAAACCATTAATAACCTGAGTAACTTATCCCCACATAATGCACAGTTAACATAAATTGTGGATAAAACTCTGTGATTAGATAGCGCTACAAAGGAAGCAAAGTTAACTTGAGATCAGACCCTAATTGCTCATGGCTATCAATGTCAAAACGTAGCTGCTGAGCCAAAGATAATGGGTTGAAATCCACCATAGGCCGTGCGTGGGCACCGAGTAGACAAGGCGCTTGATAAACAATCAGCTCATCCACCAGCTGCTGACTCAAAAAGCTACCAGCCACACCAGCCCCTGCTTCGATTAAGATATCATAACATTGGTGCTCACTGACCAACTCTGCTAACAACGCCGTTAAATTATCCTCACGCCAGTAAAGCGTATCTGTACGTCGACACAACTGATAATCAGACTGCGCACTATGTGCTAGACGCTCACTTCTATCAAGAACGACTACCTTAGGGGCTGGTATACGTTCTGCAGGCACTCCTAATTGGGTTGAACGCACATTAAGTTTTGGGTCATCAGTCATCACTGTCTGGCTACCCGTGATAATTGCCCCGCTCTGTGCTCGTAGCTTTTGCACGTCTTCACGGGCAGCTGCCGAGGTAATCCACTTAGACTCACCGGATGCCATAGCAGTACGACCGTCCAGACTGGTGGCTATCTTAAGCCTTACATATGGCATTTGGGTACGCATAGCTTTCAAAAACCCGCAATTCAATGACTCTGCTTGCGCTGTTAGTATACCAACAGTCACTTCAATGCCTGCTTGCTCTAACAATGCTACACCGCGTCCAGCAACTTGCGGATTAGGATCGAGACCAGCAATTACCACGCGTTTTATACCTGCAGCGATGAGACCCACCGCACAAGGCGGCGTGCGACCTGTATGGCTACATGGCTCTAGCGTCACGTAAGCAGTTGCCCCTACTGCCTTCGCACCTGCTGCGTTGAGTGCAAAAACCTCTGCATGAGGCTCACCTGCTTTGGGGTGAAACCCTTGACCGACATTCTCTGCTGCTTGGACGATGACGCACCCCACGGCTGGGTTTGGTCTGGTGGTATACAAGCCCTTTTTGGCTTGTTCGATGGCAAGCATCATATAATAACGATCTTGCGCATCTTGAGCATGGTTTTTTGTTGGCATAACAGTGGACTTAATCAATGATTGAGGGTTCTATATAAGAAAACAAATAGGTGAAGTCTGACCAATAATTAGGGGTTATTAATCAGGTTCATTCGATTGTTTTTCATTTGGACGGATATTAGCAATTTCTTGATGAAAAGCATCAATGTCTTGAAAGTCGCGATAGACACTGGCAAAACGCACATAAGCGACGTCGTCCAACGTTTTCAGCTCACTCATGATAATCTCACCCAAAACCTTACTACTGATCTCACGCTCACCCATCTGTCTGACACGCTTTTCGATACGGCTGATCATCGCCTCCTGCTCATCAATAGTAATGGGTCGTTTTTGCAAAGGCAGCAAGATGGAGCGGCGCAGCTTTTCATTGTCATAGGGTTCAATTTTGTTACTTGATTTGATGATTCGTGGCATGACAACTTCGACCATCTCAAAAGTCGTAAAACGCTCCTGACAACTATTACACGAGCGGCGACGGCGCACCTGAGCCCCTTCAGCAGCCAGACGTGAATCAATAACTTTAGTCTCTGATGCATTACAATACGGGCAGTGCATGGCATTTCCTTATCTTAATATCGAAAGCGAGCGTCGTTATCTATAACAGTTAAAGCTAACAGAGTAGTTGGTATAAAAAATCAAATAACTATTATTGGAGCTGAGTAGATACTTTATCTATTTACCAATACAAAAGCTGCCGAATATTTTGCCTAGTAAATCATCAGCGCTAAACTCACCCGTGATTTCACCCAAGCTCTGCTGTGCTTGACGTAAGCTATCAGCAACCAACTCACCTGCTTCAAACACCGTTAGTTGCTCATGTGCTTCTACTAGGAAATTAGCAGTCCGTCTGAGCGCATCTAGGTGTCTGGTACGAGCGATCAAGCTATTCTCTGGTGGGTGAAATCCTACTTTATCGCATAGTGCTTCGATTAAATTATCAATACCAACACCTGTTTCACATGAAACATTGACTTGCTCGTAACCTCTATTTTTGATTTCAATTTGGGTCAAAGCAGCAATCTCCTCACTATTATCATCGCTCAATAAATCGCTTTTATTAGCAATGATTAATAAGCGCTTAGCTTGTGGTAATTCACCAAATAACTGCTCTGCCAGTTGTAGTGGCGTACTTTCTTCTTCAACATCACGCGTGACATCGTAGACCATCAATAGCATATCAGCCTGTGCAATTGCAGTTCGAGCACGCTCAATACCAATACGCTCTACGGTATCTTCTGTCTCGCGCAATCCTGCCGTATCTGTAAGATGCAACGTCAACCCATTGAGTACCACGGTTTCTTGCAACGTATCACGCGTGGTCCCTGCGACATCAGTTACGATAGCACGCTCTTGTCCCGCTAAACGATTGAGTAGGCTCGACTTGCCTGCATTAGGCCTACCTGCTAAAACCACATGGATACCATCACGCAAAAGCTGACCTTGTTTCGCAGTCGCTAATACATGCTGGATCTTATCTTGTGTTTGTTCAAGTTTGCTTTGTATCACACCATCAGATAAGAAATCCACGTCCTCCTCATCAGGGAAGTCGATGGCAGCCTCTACATGCAGGCGAAGATGAATCAATTGCTCGAGTAGTTGATTGATCTTTTGTGAGAATTCACCACTTAATGAGCGAATGGCGCTACTAGCTGCAGCAGCACTGGTCGCATCAATGGCATCAGCTATCGCTTCTGCTTGCACCAAATCCAATTTATCGTTGTCAAAAGCACGATAAGAGAACTCTCCGGCACTTGCTTGTTTGGCACCCAGTTCGAACACACGTGCGAGTAGCTGGTTTTGTAATATTACGCCACCATGACCTTGCAGCTCAATCACATCTTCGCCCGTGAACGAATGCGGCCCTTTGAAAAATAATACCAAGCCCTCATCGATGACAGTGCCATCAGCTTGATAAAAACGACAAAAACTGGCCATTCGTGGTGTAAAGCCCGATTTACCTGTTAAAGCACATGCCATATCATAAGCACGCGTACCAGACAGGCGTATAACACCCACACCCCCTCGCCCGAGCGGCGTTGCAATCGCAGCAATCGTAGTCGATCCAAATGTATTAGATTTTTCAGAAGAATTAGGTGTGGCTGATGCCATCGCTAAGGAATCCACAATTACTCTCAATAGCCAAAAACCCCATTATAGACGGCTAAACTCATGCTGACAAAGCAAACTTTGAAAGCCCGTCTCATCAGTAGGCTTTTCTTTTGAATGTTGATAAGTTGTGGATAAAAATGCACTACCCATAAAAAAACCACCGAGTTTATCGATGGTTTTTTTACTGTCACGTTTTTGATAAGTAATCAGTTAGTCGACCACTTTTACCGTACGACGCTTCTGTTCTTCATCGACTTTTTTATTGACAATATATTGCTGAGTCATACTAAACAGGTTGTTCACTGTCCAGTATAGAACCAAACCTGCTGGGAAGAACAGCATGAATGCAGTAAAGATAATCGGCAAAAACTTCATAACTTTTGCTTGCATTGGATCTGCTGGTTGCGGGTTCAGCTGCTGCTGTACAAACATCGATGCACCCATCAACAGTGGCAAAATAAACCACGGGTCCATCGCTGAGAGATCATTAATCCACAAAATCCACGGCGCATGACGCAGCTCAACACTCTCGACCAGTACCCAATACAAAGCTAAGAAAATAGGCATCTGCATCAAGATAGGTAGACAACCCGCCATTGGATTGACTTTCTCCTCTTTATAGATAGCCATCATCTCTTGCGACATCTTCATACGATCATCGCCATGCTCTTCTTTGAGCAACTTCAGTCTTGGGGCAATAGCACGCATCTTCGCCATCGAATAGTAACTCTTATTAGAGAACCACATGAGTGCAATTTTAACCAAGATAGTCAGTAGAATAATTGACCAACCCCAGTTACCCACAACTTTATGCACACCTTCCAAGATAGCAAACAAGACCTTCGATATTGGCCACAACAGACCGTAATCGACCGTTTTATTCAGACCTACCGCCACGTCTTTAAGTTCAGACTGTACTTTTGGACCTGCATATAGCGTCGCATTTAAAGTAATCTGCTTGTTTTGTGCAACATTGACAGTCTGACTATTAAAACCAATAAAATAATCATCACCGGTTTCACGGCTAAAGAACTTACCAGTAAAGTTTTGAGGTGTCCATGCCGATACAAAGTAATGCTGCACGATGCCGACCCAACCTTCATCACTGGTCGTCGTCAACTCGCCATCGCTGAAGTCTTTAAATTTCAACTTATTATAAGGATCATCTGGCGTACCCCATGCGCCGCCCAGATAAGTCGCCATGCTTAGCGCGCCTTTATCAGACATACCAGGATCTTTACTATCATCACGTTTTAGCTGTGCAAACATCTGGCCTTGCCAAGCACTGGTAGAGGCATTTTGGATTTTGTAGCTAATATCAATCGGATATTTGTTTTCAGTAAAGGTAAAGGTCTTGGTAATTGTCACACCATCTTTTTTATAAGTCAGTGGTACAGACAGCGTTTGTTGACCATCTTCCATGACATAGTTATTGGCAGTGTGGTTATAAGTCGCTCGACCTTCTGCTGTATCAATACCATTTTGACCAATCAGTCCAGACTGTGCCACATATACACGATTACTGTTATTTTCTAACAATACGAAAGGCTTATCGCTATCGAGCGTCGCGTCATACTGTTTAAGCGCAGCATAAACAATATCACCGCCTTCTGGATTGATTTTTATATCATAGCGATCGGTCGTTACTGTGATTAGACCTGCATTTTTGGCAGGTGCTGCTGTCACAGCTGCATTATCAACAGGTAATGTTTGAACCGGGATATCGCCTGCTCCACCCGTTGTAGAAGGAATGTCAGCACCTACTGAATTTGTAGTTTCTGGCACCGCATCAACAGCTGGTGCATCGGCATAATCATCTCGCCATGCCAAAATCAGCAGATAAGCGGTAATTAACATCGCAATGATGATCATCACCCGAAATATCTTTTGCATAAACCTTTCCTAGATTAAAAAATTAGGGAATGAAAAATTAGGGCATGTGTCATGACTGTACATCACAGTTAACCGCATACATGACAACTGCGTTGATAGTCATTTACATAAAATGTGCATCATTTTACTAAAAATCTGCCCCAAATGATACCAAGAGTGTGGATAACTTGTGGGTAACTCACTGGGGATAAGATCCATACCCAAACATAGTCATTTTTACTCTGACTTCATCAGATAGTTAAGCCGTGAAACATAGCTATTATTGTCTCGGTAAATACCCAATCCTTTAACAACGTTATTTGGTATATCAGTAGAAGATAAGTATTGATAGCTATAAGAAGATAAGGGAAGAGGTACGAAGTCAATACCGTGCCCACCGAGAGGATGACACTTACTAAGACGTTTTAATAGCAACCAACTACCTACACGGGGACCATGCCATGCCAAAGCTTGTTTACCATAATTTGAACAAGTTGGATAGTAACGACAGCGCGCAGGAATCATGGGACTTATTATTTTTTGATAGAACAAAACGGTATTTAATAAAAAAATTAAAAATATTTTTTTAAAAAAATTAAATAAAAAAATCATTTTATTTTTTTTCTATTTTTTTAAATATATTATTAATTTGATTTTTCAATTCTTCTTTATTTATATCCTTTATTGATTTTTTAACAATAAAGACAATGTCTTTATTTTCCATTTCCAAAGACTTTGTACGAAACTGCTCACGTATATGTCTTTTAATCAAGTTTCGAACAACAGCAGTAGGCACCTTACGCTTAGTAATAGCCATACCGACCCTAGGCTTATCATGGACATTAGACCTCACAAAGGCCATTAAGTGGCTCTGATGTATCTTACGCTCAGGTGCGTCGAATACCTCACGAAAGGCTACAGGCGTAAGCAAGCGCTGCTCTTTGGTGAATCTAGCTGTAGGTACAGGTGTAGCTAATAGAGAGTTGGGCATGGTACAACCTAGTAGGATAGCGAATGATAATATGAGAAATAGTAGCAAAATATAGAGACAAAAAAAGCGCCGATGCGGGCGCTTTTAATATATGGCTAAGTGTCAGTTGTGAGGATCGACTATCGCAATCTATAAACAATAAGAACACAACAAGCACAATTAGCCATGCTCATCGCAATCTACTGATTATACAGTAAGGCGATGACGTCCTTTAGCGCGGCGACGGGCTAAGACCTGACGGCCTTTTTTAGTTGCCATACGAGCACGGAAACCGTGAGTACGTTTACGCTTGATCACGCTTGGTTGGAATGTACGTTTCATAACTCACCTATCAAAATAATGGACTAAATTCGTAATAACGGAGGATTATACCATTCAGCATAGTTCTGGTCAATAAACTAATTATATGAGTGTCTAGGTATTTGATTTCTCTTGTTTACAGATAAATCATATCTCAATAAAAATTGTTACTTCAGTTTCAAAATATAGCTAGTCAACGTGAGTTAAATTGCATAGTTATCCACAGATTTTAGCAATTTCTATAATAATAATTGATTAATATATATAGATATTGTTGTTATTGGGAGCCTATTTTTCTGTGGCTAACTGCTATTTCCTTTTTATTATCAAATGACTAAGCTATGGGTAAACCTGTGGATAACCTGTGTATTAAATATGGATAAGTCATTATTTGTATTTATCCACAAAACTATCCACAGTCTTATCCCCAAAAAACAAGGTTTTATCCACAGGCTATTTGTGTTAGATTAGCCGCTAGTTGATATATTAGCTTGTAGTACTTAAAAGCGTGGCTTTTTATGCAGATACCTACAATCAGTATCAAGGGTTAAGTTACAGTCTATATGACTAGAACACGATTATTTTTTTAGATTATAGGGTCACCACTTTTCATGATAGAAACAGCAAATATTTGGGATAAATGTCTAAACGATTTGCGTTACAGCGTCAAAGACAATGTATTTACTATGTGGCTGAGGCCTTTATCGGCTCATCAAGAAGCACAAACCCTCATCATTCTTGCTCCTAATGATTATTTTGTAACGTACATCAAAAAGAATCATCTTCAAGCTATTCAGCAACTAGTAACCAAGCACAGTCAAGGGAGTATTGAGGAAGTTATTGTACGTGTCGATAATGCGGGACGTAATGTAGAGGACAATAACCAAGCAACGTCAGGATCACTGTTTGGGGAAGGTGAGCACGCCCCTACCCCATCTGAGCATAAGTTTGAATCTATCCATCATCATAATTCTAGAGCAGATGTTGATTCCAATATGCGTCATGCAGAATTACTCGATTCTACTGATGCCAAGTCCTTAAGTTACCTAAATCCTGATTTTACGTTTGAGACATTCGTTACCGGTAAGTCTAATAATTTGGCCTATAAAGCTTGTTATGAGCTTGGTAAGAAGCAATCAAAAAATCGTCATAATCCTTTATTTATATATGGCCCTTCTGGTTTAGGAAAAACGCACTTAATGCATTCTGTAGCTCATCGCTATTTAAAAAATAATCAAAGTTTTTATTATTTCACTTCTGAAAAGTTTATAAACCAATTAGTTTATTCGTTAAGAAATAATAAAATAGAAGATTTTAAAAAGAAAATAAAAAAAGTGGATTTATTAATTGTAGATGATATCCATGTATTAGCAGGAAAGACAAAAAGTAGTAACGAGTTTTTGACTTTATTTGCAGATTTTACCAGTGGCGATAAACAACTTATCTTAGCCTCTGATCGTCATCCATCACAAATGACGGAATTCGATGAGCGTTTTAGATCGAGGTTTTCTTGGGGATTAACAGTCGCCGTTGACCCTCCCGAAATTGATACTCGTGTACAAATCTTGCAGAAGAAAGCAGCCTCATACGGCATGCTGTTGCCTAAAGAGTGTGCGTTATTCATCGCTCAGAATGTGGTTTCTAACGTGAGACGTCTAGAAGGTGCGCTAAATCAGGTGTTTGCCAACGCGAATTTGACAGGTGCACAGATAACACTTGAGATGGTTCAATATGCGCTAAAAGACATCGTTGCCATGCGTGTACAAGCCGTCAATATGGACAATATTCGAAAAATAGTTGCCGAGTATTACGATATAACTATTAAAGATATGATGGGACGAAAACGCACTCGAAGTATCGCCAGACCACGTCAAATAGCGATGGCTTTGTCGCGTGAACTAACAGGTGATAGTTTCCCTGAAATTGGACAGTCATTTGGCGGACGCGACCATACAACAGTGATGCATGCGTGTGATAAGGTAAACGAATTACGAGTAGCAGATCCAGCATTTGACAAAGACTATAAGACGTTAGCATTGATGTTACAGGCAGGTTAAAGTGCTTTTTGTCATGTGTTTTAGTCGATAGATATCGTTTATAATATTGAAAATATAAGCAAATAACTGCTTTGTGGATTATCTTTATCAGACAGAGTATTATTAAATCATTACTTAGCATTTTTATAATAAAATCATTCAATTAAGAGTAACTAAGCATGCAATTATCGATTAATCGAGAGTCGTTATTAAAAGCTATTAATCTGATCGCCAAAGCCGCTGATAAACGCCATAATATGGTTATTTTGGGCAATATTAAGCTACAACTCTCAGAGTCTGAGCTTATCTTAACCGCGTCAGATTTAGAAGTGGAACTGACATCGACATTGAAACTGCCTGTAGGTGCTTGTATAGAAGCAGGTAAAACGACGTTACCGGCAACCAAATTAAAAGATATTTGTAAGTCATTGCCTGCGCAAGCACAAGTCAATCTAGCTACCCAGGCCAATGAGCGTTGTTTACTGACGAGTGGTAAGAGTCGTTTTACACTAGGTACATTGCCTAGTGAAGATTATCCAAGTCTAGGCAATCCTGAAAATATCACACCGTTGACGATCAGCCGTAACCGTTTGACAGATTTGATTCATAAAACCCAGTTTGCGATGGCGATTCAAGATGTGCGTTATTACTTAACGGGCATGCTGTTTGATGTGTCACAGCAGCAGCTGACAACGGTTGCCACTGATGGGCATAGATTGGCTTTGGCACGTAGTGTCATTGATGTAAGTGCTGATTTAAATATGCAGGCTATCTTGCCACGCAAAGCTGTCATTGAGCTTGAGCGCTTGGCGTCTGAGCTTGGTAAAATGCTTGGAGATAAAGATAATCCAGTTACCTTGAGCTTTGGTCGTGAGTTTTTGCAAGTTAGCTTACCGTTCGGTGATGTTGATAGTGCATGGCAGGTGAGTGATAATTTAATGGTCACTTTTACGGCACGCCTGATCGATGGTAAGTTCCCAGATTATCGCCGTGTCATGCCAAGTAATACGGATAAGCTGGCGTTGTTTAATCAAGAAAAAATGACTGATGTGCTACGTCGTGTTGCGATTTTGAGTAATGAAAAATCTCGCGGTGTGGTATTTAACTTTGCCAGTGATGGTATGGTAGAAGTACGTGCTAATAATGCTGAGCAAGACGAAGCAGTGGAAATGATACAAGCCAAGTATCAAGGTGAGCCCATGGAGCTGTCGTTTAACGCTGCTTACTTACAAGATGTACTGGGCGTTATTCAAGGTGATTTGCAAATGCATATGAGCCAATCAAACGCTTCAGTGTTGGTCAATCAGCTGAATGATGAATTCCATCAGTATGTCATTATGCCAATGCGAATATAGTGATATCCGTTTTACGAAAGCGGTAAAGTTGGGTATTGGAGCTGTATTTAAGTGCAAAATTATTCTTAGAGTAGGTTTGCATTTCTACAGTTTAGCTTCCCTTATTTATCTATTTTATAAAACTTATGTTTATTTTTATATGCTATTTTAATAGGCGGCTATCGGTATCATGATTGAACGTCTACAAATTTCACACCTTCGAAATCTAACACAAGTCAATTTACAGCCTACTGCCTGTAACGTCATTATCGGCGCGAATGGCAGCGGAAAAACATCCTTACTTGAAGCCATATTTCTGCTATCCAGAGGCAAGAGCTTCCGTCATCACCAGCCTAAACGCTATATTCAACATCACCAAAACACAGTTACTGTACATGCTAAGCTTAATGATAGCAGTACCTTAGCTATCCAAAAACAAGCTGATGCTACAACACTCTTGCGTCTGAATCAGACCACTGTCTACAACCAAAGTATCTTAACTGAGCAACTGCCAACGTTACTAATAGATCCATCAACGATGGATATGTTAGAACAAGGTAGCGCCAGTCGTAGACAGCTATTGGATTGGCTAGTGTTTCACATGAAACAAGGCTTTCATTCGCAGTGGGTTGCTTATCAACGACTGCTAAAACAGCGCAATAGTTTACTAAAAAAATCGCGCCATTTGACCCAAGTGCAGCTCTCTGAGTTGAAATCATGGGATAAAGGGTTGAGTAGCCATGCAGCACTCATTCATCATTACCGCGAGCGGATATTTACCGAATGGCAGCCTTATTTTGCTGAGAGTATTGAGCAGTTATTACCATCTTATGCCGAACAGTTGAGCTTAAGCTATAACGCTGGCTATGATACGAGTATTGCGTTGGACATACAGCTTAACGAGCGATTAGAGCAGGATCTGCAGCTAGGATACACTCGTATCGGTAACCATCGAGCTGATGTTCATGTGCATTGGCATTCTGACGATTCACTAGAGATGAATAATGAGTCTGCAAGTACAGCGTCAAAAAATGATGTCAGTGCTAAATTGCCGACTCTGAAAGAGCAAGCGGCTAACGTATTGTCTCGCGGGGAAAAGAAGCTGTTAATCACTGCGTTAAGGCTGTCTCAGTTACCATTATTGCTCAATGCTGAACAGGATATTGATTCACAGAGAGAGGGATTCAATACTAGAGCCACGCCAGTCGTATTGTTAGACGATATAACGGCAGAACTTGATAGTAGAGCGATAGAGATTTTATTATCGACTTTATCGCAGTTACCCTGTCAGGTGTTTATGAGTAGTTTGACTGATGACATCGTGCCATTGATCAAAGATTTATGGTCAAATCCTAATATGTTTCATGTGAAACAAGGTAATATCCAACCACTTTAATAACTTCCTTATACTGTCTATTTCACCCTGATTTACAACCTTATAAATCCTCTATACCTACCATCATTTTTCTACAATACCGTTTATTTTTCGAGAGCTATTGATACTAAGAAAACTGTCAGTAAACAGTGACTTAGAAGCAAAAAAATGGTAAAATTAGGCTTTATTTTTATCCTGTTTTCAGCAAGTTGTTTAATAGCGTTATGTAGATATTTTTTATTATCTACAGGTTTCTAAGTGTTTGATAAGTATGTGTTTAATTGATTCTGCTAGCTTTAATAATGTTTAAAAAAAAGAAGCTGATTGTGAAGTTATAAAGCACTGACTTTGTGTTCGCTAAGTCAATATCATCTCTGACGAAATTTTGGTTAATTATGTTTTAGCCAATGATGCGTATCGAAGATTTTTACTACAACAGTTGAGTCTAAAATAACGTTATGAGGCATCATCGTAGTGGTGAGTCCATAGCAAACGGCTGATTATGGCTAGATTAAGGAAGACACATGAGTGATTCATTACCTACCGACCACGAGCAACTGACATCAGATAGTATTGCTGCAACGACGTTGCCAGCTGTGGCGCCTGAAGTATTACCCTCTGATTATAGCTCTAAAGATATTCGCGTATTACGTGGGTTAGAGGCGGTACGTGTACGTCCTGGTATGTATATCGGTGATACCGATGATGGTACAGGCCTCCACCATATGGTCTTTGAGGTAGTGGATAACTCTATTGACGAAGCGCTTGCGGGTCATTGTGATCAGATTGACATCATTATCCATGAAGACGAATCTGTCAGTGTGATGGACAACGGTCGCGGTGTGCCTGTCGATATCCATCCAGAGGAGGGTGTATCTGCAGCACAGGTTATCATGACGGTACTGCATGCCGGTGGTAAGTTCGATGACAATAGTTATAAAGTGTCAGGTGGCCTGCACGGTGTAGGCATCTCAGTGGTCAATGCTTTATCTAAAAAGCTAGAGATGAATATCTGGCGTGAAGGCTATCACTATAATCAGACTTATACCGATGGCGTACCTGATGCTGACATTCAGCAGATGGAAGCGACGAATCAGACGGGCACGCAAATCCGTTTTTATCCTAGTAGCGATGTGTTTACCGGTACTATTTTTGAATATGACATCTTGGCAAAACGCTTACGTGAGCTATCATTTTTGAACTCTGGTGTGCGTATTGTATTGACTGATGAGCGCATTGATAAGCGTCATGAGTTTGAACACAAAGGTGGATTGCTCGAGTTCGTTAGTTATATCAATGCTGGCAAAGACGGTGTCAACGAAGTCTTCCATTTTACCAGTCAACAAGATGACGGTATCAGTGTTGAAGTCGCACTTCAGTGGACAGATACTTATAACGAAAAAGTACTGTGTTTCACCAACAACATTCCTCAAAAAGATGGTGGTACACATCTATCAGGTTTCCGCTCAGCATTGACGCGTTGCCTGAACAGTTATATGGATCGTGAAAACTTATTTAAAAAGGAAAAAGTAGCTGCAACGGGCGATGATGCCCGTGAAGGTCTAACGGCTATCGTTTCTGTAAAAGTACCGGATCCAAAATTTTCTAGTCAGACCAAAGACAAGCTGGTATCAAGCGAAGTAAAATCAGCTGTTGAATCAGCGATGCATGATAAGTTTAATGACTATCTACTAGAGAACCCAAGTGCTGGTAAAGCGATTGCGAGTAAAATTATCGATGCGGCACGTGCGCGTGATGCCGCTCGTAAAGCGCGTGAGATGACACGTCGCAAGACGACTTTGGATATCGCAGGTTTGCCGGGTAAATTGGCTGATTGCCAAGAAAAAGATCCAGTACTATCAGAGCTATATATTGTGGAGGGTGACTCTGCAGGTGGTTCAGCTAAGCAGGGTCGTAGTCGTAAAACCCAAGCCATTTTGCCATTAAAAGGTAAAATCTTGAACGTTGAGCGCGCCCGTTTTGACAAAATGCTATCTTCTGCAGAAGTGGGTAACCTGATTACGGCACTTGGCTGTGGCATTGGCCCTGATGAATATAACCCTGACAAAGTACGCTATCATAAAATCATTATCATGACCGATGCCGATGTTGATGGGTCACACATTCGTACGTTGCTGTTGACCTTCTTCTTCCGTCAAACGCCTGAATTAATCGAACGTGGCTATGTTTATATCGCTCAGCCACCGCTATACAAAGTGAAAAAAGGTCGTCAAGAGCTATACCTAAAAGACGATGAAGCACTTAAAGCGTATCTCCTGTCATCGACGATTGACAATACTAAGCTACATATCAGTGCTGATGTGCCTGCGATTACTGGTCAAGCGTTAGAGACACTACTAAATGACTATAACCAAACGCAGCTGATCAAAGCACGTTTGCAGATTCGTTTTCCAGCGGTGCTTTTAGATGCGTTGACGCATACACCAAAGCTGACTACGGATATGACTTATGATAAATCTGCTATGCAAGCATGGAAAGATGCCATGCAAACGCAGCTTGACCATTTCGGTAGTGATCTAAGCCCTGAGGTTGAACTGATCAATATCCATGCACCTCAGCCAAAAAATATGGATGCGGCAGCAGCTGATTTATTGGGTATGAAACCAGAAGTGGTGGCTCAAGAAACTATCGACGGTGAAGCGTTATCTACCAAAGCGCAGTGGCTACCACGTATCACGGTCTATGTGCATCAATTGGCTCATCATTATCTACTGGATGCGAGTTTCATTAGTTCAGGTGAATACAGCAAGCTGTTGCGCTTGTCTGCTGAATGGAACACGTTGCTTGAAAGTGATGCCTTTATTCGCCGTGAAGCGACCGCTGGTGCGACGAAAGATATCCCAGTACGTGACTTCGATTATCTCTGGCAGCAAATGATGGTTGATGCGCGTCGTGGTCTAGCAATCCAGCGCTATAAAGGGCTAGGGGAGATGAATGCTGATCAGCTTTGGGACACAACAATGGATCCTGAAAACCGTCGTATGCTACGCGTCACTATCGAAGATGCTATCGCTGCTGATCATATGTTTACGTGCTTAATGGGTGATCATGTTGAGCCGCGCCGTATCTTCATCGAAGAGAATGCGTTGACTGTTTCTAATCTAGATATCTAAACTTATAGTTGACGGTTAATAAGATACAAAAATACCGCTTTGGATGCCAAAGCGGTATTTTTGTTTCACGTGGAACAAATAATTGACCATTGTACGAGAAAAATAAAATGATTGAAGTCGTATTACTCGCTATCGCATTAGCAATGGATGCATTCGCTGTCGCCATTGGATTGGGAGCTAAGTCACAAAAACAGAGTAAGTCTTATCTGCTGCGATTGGCTATGTATGCTGCCTTATATTTTGGAATCGCACAGGGCGTAATGCCGCTTATTGGCTATCTATTAGGCGCAGCGCTATTGGGTTGGTTGGCAGCGGCTGCCCCTTGGATTGGTGGGTTTATTCTTATCGCTCTCGGTGGAAAGATGCTTTACGAAGTATTTACTGCGGATGATGAGGATGCTGTCGACAGTGCGCTTCACACAAACGGCGACGCTATAAATGCTGATAGTGAAGCAATGACAGTTATTCATAACGGCCATAAAACTATCAATCATCGCACTATGTTTACACTCGCCATTGCGACCAGTATTGATGCGATGGCGGCAGGATTTACACTCAATCTGTTAGAGCTAAATGCATGGCTAGCTTGTTTAATCATCGCGTTAATCACTGCTATATTTGGCCTGTTTGGTGTTTATTTGGGCTGGCGCTCAGGCACATGGTTAGAGGATAAAGCAGAAGCGCTAGGTGGATTAGTACTGATCTTAATTGGGTTAAAGGTGATGTTTTTTAGTTAACACCACTCCCAAAAAATACGGTTAGTGGCGTCAAACTTGTTTAGTCTACAATGCGTATTATAGTCATTCCACTATAAAAATATTACAGCGTTAACCTCGCTTGAAGTATCACGTATACATCTGCACTCGGTTGCCTTGGACTACTTTTAAATTGAATCGACTATACTTGCACTCGTTTTCCTTACTACTCTAATTTTTGTGAATGGTATAGTCAAGTCTATATAAATCCGCTACATCGTCATCCTCGCTAAGCATACTAATGTATAACTTACACTCGGTTTCCTTGTATCGAAATTATATTGAACTGACTATATAACAAGTCGTTTTTTTAATTTGTTATTCTCAATAAAAAGCACCGCTCTAAACTTTAGAGCGGTGCTTTTTTGTTTCACGTGAAACTTAAACTAGTAATCTTGCTTAGTGACTACTCTTCGTCAGTGTTAAAACGCCATGCTAATACACGGGTACTCTTTTGACCCTGACTCATCTCAATAATACGCATTTGGGCGACATCAAGTTGCTTTAATAACAGCTGTAATGGTTTTACATTTTCAGATTTTGAGACTAGTGTCGTAAACCAACCGACATGCTCTGCAAAATCTTGGCTTTCTTTTGCCATTTTGGTCAAAAAGGCAATCTCGCCACCTTCACTCCATAGCTCTTTATGCTGACCACCGAAGTTTAGGTTTTGTGCAGCGTTACCTGTCTTTGACGAACTGCGGCTTATTTGCTCGTTTTCATTTTTGCCGCGATGTCTTTGCAAGTTATGTTGCTTACGGCTGTTCGATTCCATCGCTTCTTCTAATGAGGCATGGAATGGAGGGTTACAGACCACCACATCAAAGTAGTCTTGGCGACCGATGATGCCTGCAAACATATGCTTAGGATTGGTTTGCAGTTTGACTTTTACCGCACCTTTAAGCTTTGGATTGGCATCGCAAATAAGCGCGGCGGTATTGACCGAAATTGGATCAATATCGCTGGCAGTAAAGCGCCAACCGTAGCTCTGGCTACCAATAATTGGATAGATGGCACTGGCACCCGTTCCAATATCTAAGGCGTGGATTTCTTTACCTGTTGGCGGTGTGTTATCTGCATTCACATGAGTGGTCTGCGCAAGCAAGTCCGCAATATAGTGAATATAATCAGCACGTCCTGGGATAGGTGGGCACAAATAGCCTTCTGGAATGTCCCAAAATTTAACGCCATAATAATGGGCCAGTAGCGCCTGATTGAGGACACGTACCGCTTGGTGATCCGAGAAGTTAATCGTCGGCTCGCCTTTAGGGTTGGTAATCGTATGCTTGGCAAGCTCAGGCAACGCGCGAGTCAATACCGCAAAGTCATAACGACCCTGATGCGGGTTTCGCGGATGTAGCTGACCGAGTTTTTTGGCGGTCGCCGGTGATCTGTTTCTGTGTGTACTATTTGCTGGAATACGGGTCATAGTGTGTGGCTTTGATGTTTGAATATAATCAACCATTTTAGCAGATTTCACGAGTAACGAATGTCTTATCGACTACGTAAAATCAGATTTAATCCCAATACTATCATCGCTGTACCCAATATACGGTCGATCCAATGTTCAAAACGCTGAAACCGGCGATGAATGGCAGGGATAGACAGGAGCATCACGACCGTACTAAACCATGCCATTTGTAAGACCATCATCCATACGCCATAAATGGCCAACTGCCACAGCGGTATATCAGGTGACAATACGAGCGTGAATATCGCGACGAAATATACGGGCGCTTTTGGATTAAAGACATTGCACAAAAATCCGCGACGTAACGTAGCAAAGGTGGATTCACTATTGCTAGGTAACTTTTGAGTAGATATATCTTTAGTTGGAGGTGTGGTTTGGCTAGTAAGCGCATCCTGTGAAACGTGAGCGCTTGAACTTACTTCTGAGTCTGCCTTTGCTAAGTCTGCTGCTTTTTCTAAATCTGATGTTTTTTTAGGTTTGGCTTGGATGCCTTGCCAACCGAGATAAATCAGATAACCACCACCCAACCATTTGATAGCAGTCAATAGCGGTTGCGAATGTGCGATGACCGTCGCCAGTCCCAACACCGAATAGATAATATGTATGGCAAGCCCCAAAGTAATACCGAGACTACAGATCAAACCCGTGCGACGACCTTTTGCCAGCGTCTGCTGCGATACCAAGACAAAATCAGGCCCAGGGGAGGCTGCAGCCAGTAAGTGAACTGTAGTAATCAGCAAAAAACCGTGCCAAAATTCCATAAAGTGCTCTGAGTAATGTCTATATTTTTCTCATGGTTACACTTAACGTGAATGGGGTCAACTGATATTAATGGGAGCTTTATTCGTAGCAGTTCTACTGCTTGTGTTATCGCTCGAGGATGTCTATATTAAAAGTGGGTTTATCGACAAATTTCTATGAATCCACTACTGCATTCTTATCTTCATTGGCAAGACTTGTATTGGTCAGAACTACACTGAAGGTAGCCGATTGCTGCGACTGAGGATATATCAAGGATATCAAGGATATCAAGGATATCAAGGGTATCAAGGGTATCAAGGGTATCAAGGGTATCAAGGGTATCAAGGGTATCAAGGGTATCAAGGGTATCAAGGGTATCGAGGCGCAACTACATAACCATCCATTACATAATAATGATTATTTCAACAAGGATAGAACCATGACTACGGACAGCAACGCTACAGAAAACCGCATCACTTATAACACGCAAGGCCATGTTTGCCTTGTCGGACTCAATCGTGCCAATAAACGCAATGCCTTTGACAGTCATATGATTGGTCAGTTGTCTGATGCGATGACACGCTACGAGCAAGACGACAACTTACGCTGCGCAGTGATATTTGCGCATGGTGATCACTTTACCGCTGGGCTAGATTTGGTGGAGCTGCAAGACAAGCTAAACGATGGTGTGTTTGAGTTTAATGACGATCAAATCGATCCGTGGGGCATCGGTGGAAAACTGCGTACCAAACCTGTGGTTGTGGCGGTCAAAGGTACTTGCTTCACTGTGGCTATCGAGCTAATGCTTAATAGTGATGTGGTCATCGCTAGTGATAACTGCAACTTTGCACAAATGGAAGTTCAGCGCGGCATCATGCCATTTGGCGGTGCGACGGTACGCTTTGTCGCGGCAGCAGGTTGGCAAAAAGCCATGCCGTATCTGCTCACGGGTAAGGCATTCGATGCGCAAACGGCTGATAGACTGAATTTGGTCAGTGAAGTGGTAGCAAACGGCACTGAATATGAGCGTGCATTGACGTTGGCACAAGAAATCTGTAAAGCTGCGCCTTTGGGTGTGAGAGGTGCTTTATCTTCAGCACAAGATGCCAGCCGTAATGGGGCAGCGACTGCATTGGCCAATATCCATAGTTATCTGCCGCCACTGTTTCATTCAGAAGATGCGAAAGAAGGTGTGATGGCGATGGTTGAAAGACGTGAGGCTGAGTTTAAGGGGCGTTAGACTTAATAATATAAGGTCAACTATTATGAAAGGGTTATTTCTATCAGTAGGTTTGTTTTTGTGGATATCATCAGGGCATGCACACGTTCAAACGCATGAGAAAAATCATGCCCAAACGAAAGTACAAAGCTGCGACATGGTCGACGCTTATGATGACCATCTCCATGAGAGATATAATGTTCCAGAACCAGGTATAGAGATCCAAGGGATGATTGAGGCATGTCAACAATCCGTATTAGAAAACCCTAATAATCCGTATTATATCTATCAACTGGCACAAGCTTATTATAATCATAAAGATTATGCCCAAGCCTACTCTTATTACTTGAAAGCAGCGCAGCAAGGTTATGCACCTGCCGAGCAAAGTTTAGGTAAGCTTTATAGAATGGGCAGAGGAGTTGCTCAATCTGATACTGAAGCGGCTAAATGGTTTTTAAAAGCAGCAAAGCAAGGAGATACCCATGCGCAGTCTGATTTAGGTGGAATGTATTATCAAGGTCGTGGTTTGGCGCAATCTTATGAACAAGCGCTAAAGTGGACGCTGTTAGCCGCTGAACAGGGCGATTCTTATGCTCAGTATAATGTGGGACTAATCTATGAGACAGGTAGAGGGGTTGCTCAGTCATACGAGAAAGCCATAGAGTGGTATCAAAAATCTGTCGATCAAGGTAATGCTTCTGCACAATCCAAACTGGACTACCTACAACGCTAGGTTTCTGTATCTCACACTTATATACACTCTTATCAGCCAAAAACTCTACTATACAAATTAACCGTACCAACCAAAAAAACCTCGCAATCGCGAGGTTTTTTGTTTTACCTAGTATGACTGACTACAACAGCGTCAGTGTTGACCACTCAACTATAATTATTTAGCTTTTTGGTAGTAATCAACCATCATCGTACCTAGCGTGCCATTGTCATCAATAGTGACGATTCTGACAGTACCTGATTGTGCTGCGGTACTCGACTGCACTTGTCCGGCATTACCTAAGACGACTTGGTTCTTTTTAGCCGCTTTTGCCTCATTACCGATAGCGATGCTATTCATGCCAGCTGCTATAGATTTATTACCAACAGCGACTGAGTTTGCACCTTGTGCTGCGGCTGCTTCACCGACTGCTGTAGCACGAACACCACTAGCGTCAGCCAAATGACCGAAAGCTTGTGCGCGCTCGCTTGTGGCTTTGGATTTCCAGCCGATAGACGTTGAGCCTAGACCAGCAGCATTGGCTTCGCCGCCCACGGCTGTTGCTGAGTTCAGACCTGCATTGGCTTTATTACCGACAGCGACTGTATCGTTAGTACCGCCAGCCATGGCTGCTTCACCAACTGCGGTAGAGCGTACTCCGCTAGCATTGGCTAAATGACCGAAAGCTTGCGCGCGTTCAGCGGTTGCTTTTGATTGCCAACCGATAGACGTTGAGCCTAGCCCTGCTGCATTGGCTTGACCACCGACAGCCGTTGCTGAGTTCAGACCTGCATTGGCCTGACTACCGATAGCGACGGTATCATTAGTGCCGCTAGTCGTGGCAGCGTTGCCAAGCGTGATGGCGGTACTGCTAGTAGCACTGGCGGTCGTTTGGGTATCTGACATTTGATGTTCAGCACCTGTTGCCATCGTCGTGCATGCCGTGGTTGCGGCGATGGCTAAAGTAAGGGTACCAACTTTGAGTGCTACGTTTGATAGAGAGTCCATTTTCATCATGCATTATCCTGTAAAAAATCCATAGAGACTTTATGGTGGGGTTTAGGCGGCTCAAAACCATCAGGTATATAGTGTTGAAATACTGTGATGACATTCGTTCCAGTCGGTAGGTAAGCTTAACTATACGACTTTTACATTAACTTATAATGACAGTTCAAGCAATCAATACCCTATATTTTCAAAGAATAGTTAAGCAAATAAATAAACAGTAATTAAGCAGCTGAACAAACAGTCAGGGTCTAACACACGCTAACCATTCATCTATCCATATATAGTCGAACCACTCTTAAAGTGTTACGGCGTTAGACTCGCTTAGCCTACTATTGTAGTACTTGCTCTCGTCTGCCTTGTACCATTTTTAACATTGATTGACTATAACAACTATAAAGCCATTGGCGATGACGCCCTTCATGTTGTACCCTAAACCACTATTTTTATAATTAAGAAGAAGTCCAATGCAATACAACTTTGATGAGATAGTCGACAGGCGTAATACAGGTTCGCTCAAATGGCACTATACCGATGACACGATTCCGTTATGGGTGGCGGATATGGATTTTAAGGCTGCGCAGCCTATCTTAAACGCAATTGAGCAAACAGTGCAACATGGTATATTGGGTTATACCAAACCTACAGATAGCCTGTATGACTCAATTATTCAGTGGCATGGCAGTCGTTATGATTTGCAGCTGACCAAAGAGAATATACTGTTCTCTCCCGGTGTCGTCCCAAGCTTAGCGCTAATGATGAATGTCTTTACCGAAGTGGGCGAATCAGTATTGGTCAATGATCCTATTTATACACCTTTTATGAGCAAAGTTGAGCAAAATGGCCGTAAGCTTGTGCTCTCTGCATTAAAGGAAGTTGAAGGCAAGTATCATCTGGACTTGGTCGATATTGAATCCAAAATAGTCGAACATGATGTTAAGCTTTATCTACTCTGCAATCCGCACAATCCGGGCGGGCGCGTGTGGACGGTTGATGAGCTTGAAGCGCTGCTTGCGATTTGCAAAAAGCACAATGTAGCGATTGTGAGTGATGAGATTCATCAAGATTTGACTTTGACTGGTCACACGTTTATACCGTTTCTAACATTAGCAAAAGGCTATGAATACAATGTCGTAAGCCTGACGTCGATGACCAAAACCTTTAACATCGCAGGTATCAAAGGCTCGATGATATTTGCGACAGACGAGGCATTAGTCAAAAAAATTAGCCAGCAGCAGCACTTAAATGATGAGTATGAGCTGAATTTATTTGCTTATACGGCTATGCGTGTGGCTTATGAGCAGGGCGATGAGTGGTTGGCGCAGGCGCTGAATTATATCGAAGCCAATATTGATGTAACGGTGCAGTTTTTAGAAGAGCATTTGCCTAAGATTAAGGTTATGCGCCCAGAAGCCTCATATTTAATTTGGGTAGATTGCTCGGCGTATGCTGAAGATGATAATGTGCTCTATGACACCCTTCGCGCTGCCAAGGTTGAGTTGAGTGCAGGATTTAAATATGGTGAGGAAGGTCATCTGAAAATGCGTTTGAACGTGGCATGTCCTAGAGCATTGCTATTAGAAGGGCTCAATCGTATGCATGCAGCGTTGGGTGGTACCGCTATGTCTTCATAAAAACTAAGATTTGAGCGATAAATGATAAAAAGGCTGGACTACCACTGTAGCCCAGCCTTTTTATTAGAGTGTTATCAATATTTTTGCCTATATAGAGTGATAGGTTTGATAAAGACTGATGGACTGTTTACCAAGCAAAAGTAACACCGCCACGTGCACCTACTTTACCAGTATCAGTACCGAAACCAGCACCAGTAGAAATAGTAACGCTGTCACTCACGCGTCCAGCAAATGAGGCGCTGATCGCAGTGCTACTGTTATAGTAACCTGTACCGATGGTCATCGCGTATTTTTTGCCTGAAGGAATGACTGGCGTCTCCATCGACAATGCCATGGCGATACCGTCCTCTGCTTCATCTAAGCGATCTTCTTGACGATTATATTGACTACGTAAATCGTTAAACTGTCTCGATGTCGCTAGCGAATCTACGCTGAGGCTAGTACCTAGCGTACCGTTTGCATCAGCAGTTACGATATTGGTGGCACCTGACTGTGATGCGGTACTGGCTTGTAGTTGACCTGAGCTGCCCAAGACAACTTGATTATCATTTGCTGCAGTAGCACCGTTACCGATAGCGATACCGTTTGAGCCAGTCGCAGATGACTGATTACCTAGCGCGACAGATCCTGCGCCTTGTGCCATGGCGGCTTCACCGACTGCAGTCGAGCGTACGCCCGTTGCTGATGCCAGATGACCGAATGCTTGTGCGCGTTCAGCACTCGCGGTCGACTGCCAACCAATGGCAGTCGCACCTGCTTGCGTTGCTTGCGCTTGCGAACCGACAGCCGTGGAAGAGGTACCAGAAGCTGTGGTTTGACGTACGCCACTTCTGTCTCCACCGATCGCCACTCCATCAAGTCCCGATGCTACTGAGTTGTTACCAATGGCGACTGCGTTGTCCGACTCGGCGCTGGCCGCTTCACCAACCGCAGTTGAGCGTAAACCTGTTGCTGATGCTAGATGACCAAAGGCCTGAGCACGTTCACCAGTCGCTTCTGATTGCCAACCTACTGAAGTAGATCCTAAGCCTGCAGCATTGGCTTGGCCACCAACCGCAGTAGCTGAGTTCATACCAGCACTGGCTTGGTTACCGATGGCGACGGTATCATTAGTGCCGCCTGCCATTGCTGCCTCACCGACTGCTAGTGAGCGCTCACCGTTTGCCTGAGCCAAATGACCGAATGCTTGCGCGCGCTCAGCATTTGCTGCCGCCTGCCAACCGATAGCCGTTGCGCCTGGGCCAGTCGCTACTGACTCGCCACCAACTGCAGTAGTAGAGTTACCGTTTGCATTGGCAGTATCACCAATCGCCAAGGCATCTATACCATTCGCAATTGATTCGTTACCGATAGCGGTAGCGAAGCCAGATTTTGCATCAGCGTTTTCACCGATGGCCAGTGAACGCTCACCTTGAGCAGTCGCTAAATGACCAAAGGCTTGCGCACGTTCGCCAGTTGCTGCTGACTGCCAGCCTACGGAAGTAGATCCTAGTCCTGCGGCATTGGCTTGACCACCGACTGCGGTAGCCGAGTTCATACCAGCATTGGCTTGGTTACCGATAGCCACGGTATCATTACTACCGCCTGCCATTGCCGCTTCCCCCACTGCGGTAGAGCGTTCGCCGCTGGCATTGGCGAGATGACCGAAAGCTTGTGCGCGTTCAGCGGTGGCTGCTGATTGCCAACCGATAGAAGTAGATCCCAATCCTGCAGCATTGGCTTGACCGCCGACCGCTGTGGCTGAATTCATGCCAGCAATCGACTGGTTACCGATCGCTACTGTATCATTGCTACCACCTGCCAATGCTGCTTCACCAACTGCAGTAGAGCGTTCGCCGCTGGCATTGGCGAGATGACCGAATGCTTGCGCGCGTTCAGCAGAGGCGCTTGATTGCCAACCGATAGAAGTAGATCCCAATCCTGAGGCATTGGCTTGACCGCCAACAGCAGTGGCTGAGTTCTGACCTGCAAATGCCACATGACCGATGGCAACGGTATCATTAGTGCCACCAGCATCTGCCATGATGCCACAAGCGAGAGACGTATCACCGTTACTGATTGCACCTAGAGTGGTGGTATCACCATTTGAATCACTGAGTTGACATTCAGCCGCCATGACGGTGGACGTACTAAAAGACGCAGCGGCAACTGCCAAAGTGAGTGAGCTAAGCTTAAGAGCTGAGCGTTTTGAGAAATTCATTTCCATAACTTTAATCCTTTTATAAAAGCGTTAAGTGCTTTGTGACTCGTCCGGTGAGTGTGGCTAAGGAAATACTAGACCCTCAGTATCAAGGGGTTTTATCTAAAAATCTGATAATTAACTGTAACTGCTACAGCAAGAACTTTTTAATAAAGTACACGTCTTTGTAACAAAAATCGACTAATATTTTTCTATTGTTTCAATACGATACGGATTTGAATAGCTAAACTTTATAGACTTTTAAGAAAATATTTTAAGTGATATTTTTTGTCTTATCATTAAGCACAGTTAAAAGCAGGATACGATAATTAAAGAAATATGATAAGAATTGGTTGAGCGGCTATAGGTAGATTATGGTTAGCTTTCTATCACTATATAAATGTGAAACAAACAGCCTAACAGAACAGAGCGTCTCAAGATGGCAAAGAGTCTTAAAACAAGACGTCCAAAAAATAGATACTTTTAATAGAGGATTGAATAAAAATAATAGGTCTTAACAATAGTAGTCACAGGTCAGAACGCGTTATTAGGTAGTTTGTAACGGAAAAATGACTGAATAATGAAATTTTGCGGATGAAGTAGCCCTTATGCGGCATAAACTTGTTAAAATAGGGCACCAATTTATCTATTGATGGATATCGATTTATGACCACTGCCGCAGCCACCCCTACGATCAAAGAAGACCGCATCTTAATTCTCGATTTTGGCTCGCAGTACAGCCAGCTTATCGCCCGCCGTGTGCGCGATGCTGGCGTGTTTTGTGAGATGTTCCCTTATGATATCGACACCCAGCGCATCATCGATTTTGGTGCAAAAGGCATCATCTTATCGGGTGGCCCTGAGAGCGTTCATGCAGAAAACAGCCCGCGCATTAATGACGCCGTGTTTGATTTAGGCATTCCGGTATTGGGTATCTGCTACGGTATGCAGGCAATGGCAGATCGTTTCGGTGGCAAAGTTCAAGCCAGTGATGTGCATGAATTTGGCGCTGCTGTGATCAATGTAAACGGCACTTGCGCCTTGCTTGATGGTATCGAAGATGCTGCTGGCACGCTCAATGTCTGGATGAGCCATGGCGATAAAGTGGTTGATGCACCAGCTGGCTTTGATATTGTGGCTAGCACACCAAGCTGCCCAATTGCGATTATGGCCAATGATGACAAGCAATACTACGGCTTACAGTTTCACCCAGAAGTGACCCATACTGCACAAGGTCAAGCACTGCTAGCACGCTTTGTACATGACATCTGCGCCTGTGCTGGTAGCTGGACACCAGACAATATCGCTGAGATGCGTATCGCACAGTTAAAAGAGCAAATCGGTGACAAGCAAGTATTACTAGGTCTATCAGGCGGCGTTGATAGCTCAGTCGTAGCCGCGCTATTACACAAAGCAATCGGCGATCAGCTAACTTGTGTATTTGTCGATAACGGTCTATTGCGCTTGCATGAAGGCGACCAAGTGATGCAAGTTTTTGCAGAAAACATGGGCGTTAAAGTGATTCGTGTGGATGCAGAAGATTTGTTCTTAAACGCATTGGCAGGCCAGTCTGATCCAGAAGCCAAACGTAAAATCATCGGTAAAACGTTCATTGACGTATTCGCCGAAAGCGCGCGTCAAGTAAGCGAGCAGAGCGATGGTAAAGTCGTTGAATTCTTGGCACAGGGTACGATTTACCCTGACGTGATTGAGTCAGCAAAATCGCATCAAGGTAAAGCACACGTGATTAAGAGCCATCATAACGTTGGTGGTTTGCCAGATGACTTGGCATTCAAGCTGATTGAGCCGTTACGTGATTTGTTCAAAGATGAAGTGCGCAAACTGGGCATCACGCTTGGCTTGCCACCTAAAATGATCAATCGCCATCCGTTCCCAGGTCCAGGTTTGGGCGTGCGTATTTTGGGTGAAGTGACCAAAGAATATGCAGATATTTTGCGTCAAGCTGATGCCATCTTTATGGAAGAGCTTGAGCGTTCAGGCTGGTATGCCAAAACTGCGCAAGCATTTGCTGTATTCCAACCTATCAAATCTGTCGGCGTGGTCGGTGATGGTCGCCGCTATGCGTGGGTAATCGCGCTACGTGCGGTTGAGACGGTAGACTTTATGACGGCTCGCTTTGCGCATCTGCCGTATGATTTGATCGAGACGGTATCGAACCGCATTATGAATGAAATCGCTGAAGTATCACGCGTGACTTATGATGTTTCAAGTAAGCCACCTGCGACGATCGAGTGGGAATAAATCGTTTAAGTATTCTAAACGGTAACTTTGTTAACCTCGCTAGATGTACAAACACGTACTATCTGCGCTCGGTTGCCTTGTTACCATCTTAGACTACGTAAACTCATCTAAGAAGCTTTTCAACTCAGGTTTTTTAAATTGATATATGACTGACCAATAGTCTGATTAGCTCAGTATAGTAGTAAAAAAACACTCAACTTGGTTGGGTGTTTTTTTTCAATTTTAAGGCTGGTTTTTGATAGGGGCTTGGCTCTGTAATAAATCAGTATATAGAAATGGTAGACTATTAATTAAATCTGTTACTAACTTATCTATTACTAGTAATACGCTTTCATATTGCTCAATAGACTCATCACTTACTACTTCTTTGATTTTGTCGTATGACATGATATCAGTAATTTCTTTTATCGAGATAGACTCTATTCCAGCATTCTCTATAGCTTGTAAAACACATAGATTTTTACTAGAAAAGCCAGCCTGATGAGCCACTTTATTTCTAGGTGTTCGTAGATCGGCTACTGCACTGTTCATTTCTTCTAAAATAGCAGCTGATATAGGATAGGAACTTAGTAGAGCTTTCTTGATTTTATTTTTACCATTTTGATTCTCTATCTCACTACTCTCCATTGATATAGTTGAGCCAGCTAACAGGTATGATCGGTCAACTACGCTAGTAAATTTAAGTAAAAGATTTTCGATATGATGAGCATGATGCTCAGAAAAATTATACTCTGAATCTTCATAGTTATTTTTGCGCAAATACTCCATTGTGATCGACATGTTTTTTAAAGCGTTATCAATTTCATAAACTCTTGAAAAAATATTTTGAGCATATATTTCGATGGATGAAGCACGGTAGCTACTATCACCATTAGATAGGGCCGCCATACCTTTCGAGAGAGAATCAGTAACTAGTGAAAAAAATTGCTTTATATTAGGGTTTTCAGTATGGGGCATGATGTTCCTTAATTAAGTAAAAAATGCATAAGAGAAGGCTTTAAAAAAGGCAGCACCTCAAAAAAGATACTGCCTTTCATTGATAACACTAACTCTTAAAACCTAACCCTTTACATTCACCACATAACGCCCAACCACTGTACTCGACATAAAGCGATCTAGGTACTCTGGCGTTTGCTCTAGCGTAATCTCTTCACCATAGCTTTCAAGATTAGGTAGTTTCATATCGGTAGCGACACGTTTCCAAATGGCTTCTTTATCAGCCAGTGGAATATAGACCGAGTCGATACCCAGTAACGACACCGCGCGGGTGATAAAAGGTATCACTGACATCGAAAAATCAGCGCCGCTTGCTAGGCCACAACTGGTCACTGCACCACCAGATTTGGTTTGCTTGAGCAGATTGGGTAGGTATTCGCCGCCAATAGTATCAATAGCATTGGCCCATAGCTCACGGCCGACAGGTTTGTTACCGATTTCATTAATAGTGTCGCGATGACGTACTTCGCTTGCGCCCAATGCTTTTAGGTGTTCGCTTTGCTCAGGCTTACCTGAGAATGCAATCACGTCATAGCCTAACTGCTTTAAGATAGCGATACTGATCGTACCCACGCCACCTGTTGCACCAGTCACGGCAACTGGGCCATCACTTGGTTTTGCGCCCATTTTTTCTAACTTTTGGACACTCAGCGCTGCGGTTAAGCCGCCAGTACCATAGGTCATCGCTTCTTTTAGGGTGAGTGTTTCTGGGCAGGCCAGCGCCCAATCTGCGGGGATTGAGATCATTTGACCGAGACCGCCATCGGTATCCATACCGAGATCATAGCCGAATACCAATACTTCTTGCCCTACAGCAAACGTGCCTGATTTGTCACTGACTACGACGCCAGCGGCATCGATACCAGGGGTATGCTGGTACTGTTTGGTGATTCGTTTATTACCAGTGGCTGACATCGCATCTTTAAAGTTTAACGATGAATAATGCACTTCGATGAGCAAGTCATTTTCTGGCAAGTCACTGATATTGCGCTCTTGAATGCTTTTTTTAAATTCGCCATCGCTGGTTTCTTCGACGACTAAGGCTTTGAATGTTGTATCGTTTGACATGGTTATATCCCTATTCAATTTTATTATTTATGTTCATTGGCTTAGCGATAGATATGATTACTGCTACACCAGAATGGTTAAAAAAGCCCACCGTATCGTATCGCTAATACACATGGGCTTTCTTATATTTGTTAATATCGCTGGTTTTTGTCCATATTACGAAATTAGGAGGCGGGTGTAGGAATTAAGGTTTTAAAAGAACTTTGCCTTTTTTACCTGATTGTACTTTTCCAGACACTGCGGTTGCGATATCGTCCAAGCTATAAATGGCTTCGATCGGTAGCTTCAAATCACCATTCGATGCGCGTTCTAGCAATTCAGTGATCAGACGCTGTTTGTTGTCTAGATCCATTTCTTGGCTGGTTTTGCTGCCCCAGAATCCTTTGACAGTCGCTTGCTTAAAGATCAAGCTACCAGCGTCCAGTGCCATTGGCTTGCCTGACATGATACCGAATGAAACCAACGTGCCTTTGCTACCCAATAGCGATAGCAGATCATTGCTTGATTCACCACCGACTGAATCAACGGCTGCTGTGATCTTGTCATCACCGATGATGGCGCGGACTTGGTCTTTCCAGTCGTCATCAGCAGTAACGACATTGTTTTTGATACCGAGTGAGGTCAGCTCTTCTATCGCGTCTTTACTACGGACTAGATTAATCGTATTCACGCCGCGTGCTGCTGCGAGCATGGCAAGGGTTTTACCTACTGCGCCGTTCGCCGCATTGTGGATGATCCATTGACCGCTATTCACTTCTAAGAATTCTAATAGCATTAATGCAGACAACGGCATCGCAATCAGCTGGGCCGCCAACTCGTCTTCGATACTATCAGGCATGTTAAACACCATGCTGGCAGGGGCAACAAAATACTCTGCCCACGTCTCATGCACACTGGCACAAGCCACACGCTGACCAACACTAAAGTCTGTCACGTCATCGCCTACCGCATCGATAATACCCAGCGCTTCACTACCACCGATGGCTGGCATCTCAGGCTTATAGCCATATTGTCCGCTCACGGTCAGCATGTCATGGTTGTGAATAGGGGAGAGGATGGTTTTGATACGGACTTCGTTGGCAGCAGGCTGCGGCATCGGACTGTCGCCCACGCTCAATACGTCGGATGGTTTGCCAAAGCTGTTGTGAATAGCACTACGCATAATAATTCCTTTATTTATTTATGATTTGGTTTATTTATAAGTGTATTAAGAGTATGAATAACCGACTATAAATATCATGTTATCAAGGTCATTCACCAATGTATTTTTTCTTCGAGTAGAAACGATACCACGATAATGATGCTTATAGGTTATCGACTCACAAAGACACTATACTTAAAAATAGACTGGTCGTCTAGACGTTGGATACATTTGCGCTAACGGGATTTTATTATAGAAAGCTTGGCTTACATCAGTAATATTTTCCGTGATACTGCTCGCATTGATGCAAAACCGTTCGTAGTGATTGATTTATGGGTTTCAGCAGAATTCTCTAATGAGTATGGCCTTTCAAAGAGAAACTAAAAAGAAAAATCATTGGCAACATGACTCAATAAATTACGGCGAATATGTCAATTAATCACTTATGTTAATTAATCACCATGTCACTCACGGTCACATTAGAACTTATTACATGACGTGACATGAGCGGTCTTTCATATCGTTTTCTAAATTATCAAATATCTTAGGCTCGATAGCATAATACTCCTCCAAGTACTAATTCATTAGCACTATAAAATGTCAAACAGATGTCAGTTACAATTAATAACATGAGAGTAGCATTTTGACGAGTGATGCATTCTTTATAAAAAAACTGGTTAAATTCTTGTAAAATTCCACGAATTAGTACGTTTTTTGTTCGTTTTTACTCATGATTACTATATGCATATGTTTGACTAAATTCACGTTTTTTCTATGAACTGAAAAATTGTTGACACCAATAACTTTTTTTATTATTACTATTACCAATAGTTTTCTAACGTTCATTATTGACAGATGGTCAGACTATGATCTCTAACAACGTAATAATGAATATGAAAGCAATAAACATTCAACTTAAATGGATTTATGAACAGGTTGATTAACCTGTTCGCCATCTGCCCGCTAGGACGCTATATGACCCACAACCCTCTCTCCCTTCGTAATGCTGTATTTTTACCCACTTCTCTTGCACTTGCTATGTTTATGACTGGCTGTAGTGACAATACGGCAAACAATAATGCCAGCTCATCAGCCGATATTGATCCTAGTGTACTGTCTGAAACTCAAGAATTGGTCATTAATAACGGGACGGAACCTGAGTCGCTCGACCCTCATAAAGTATCTGGTGTACCGGAGTCTAATATTGGTCGTCAATTATTTGAAGGCTTGACCAATACCGATGCAGATGGCAAAACCATTCCGGGAATGGCAACTGAGTGGGAGAGTCCAGACAACAAAGTCTGGACGTTCAAGCTGCGTGACGCTAAGTGGTCAAACGGCGATCCTGTAACGGCGCAAGACTTTGTCTATAGTATGCGCCGCTTGGTCGATCCAGATACCGCATCCCCTTATTCAAGCTATTTGGTTGATGCCAAGGTCGTCGGCGCTGACAAAATCGTCGAAGGCGCTGCTGGCATCGAGACGCTTGGGGTAAAAGCAATCGATGACAAAACACTGCAAGTCACGTTATCAGAGCCCGTACCTTATTTTCCAGATATGCTGATTCACAACTCCGTCAAACCTGTGCATCAAAAAACCATCGAAGCGTTCGGTGATAAATGGACAGATCCTGCCAATATCGTTGTCAATGGCCCTTACAAAGTCAGTAAGTGGAAGATCAACGATGAACTCGTTTTGACACGTAATTCTTCCTATTATGACGATGCCAACACGACGCTTGATACCATCACGATGCTACCGATTCCTTCTAGCACCACCGATGTCGCGCGCTATCAGGCGGGCGAAGTTGATGTCACTTATAACGAGATTCCAACCGAGCAATTTGCGTCTTTGAAAGAGAGCAATGGTGATGAGCTTAGAGTCTCTCCTTATCTTTGTACGTATTACTATGAATTTAATACGGTCAAACCACCTTTTGATAATCCAAAAGTACGTCGCGCGCTAGCTTTGGCATTGGATCGCGACACTATTGCAGACAAGGTTATCGGTCAAGGACAGACGGCCGCTTATCAGCTCACGCCTACCGCCGCGAATGGAGATGTGGCTAATACACCAGAATGGTCTACTTGGGATAAGGACAAGCGTATCGCTGAGGCCAAAAAACTCTTGAATGAAGCCGGTTACAACGAGAGCAATCCGCTCGCCTTTGAGCTGCTGTACAACACCAATGACAATCATAAAAAGGTCGCGGTTGCTGCCACGTCATTATGGACGCAGGCGCTTGGTTTTGTTGATGTGACGTTGACCAATAAAGAATGGAAAACCTATCTGGATACGCGCCGCAACGGTAACTATCAAATCGCGCGGGCTGGCTGGTGTGCGGATTATAACGAACCTTCAGCCTTTTTGAATATTGCCAAATCTGACAATAGCGGTAACTACGGTAAGTACGCCAACGCCAATTTTGACAGCTTAATGGCTCAAACGTTAAAAGCAGGCGTCACGCCCGAGCAGCGTGCAAGCTTGTATCAAAAAGCAGAGGCACAACTCGATCAAGATATGGGGCTACTCAATATCTATCATTATGTCAGCCCTCGTTTGGTAAAACCTTACGTCATTGGCTTTTCAAAGAACGATCCTCTAGATAATTGGCAAGGTAAAGATATCTCTATCGCCAAGCACTGATCATTAAGCACTGATCATTAAGCACTAACCATCCACTAGTCTTATCAGCAGGCGCTATGAAAAGGAGAGATTCCGATTGATAGCGTCGGTCTGCTATGGATCAGAGAAAACCTTAAAGCGGCGTAAATACTCAAAACGAGCATTTTAAAATCAGGCATCGTTGTACAGGTAATATTATAAAGAGGCATTATGCTAAAGCTTATTTTTCGGCGGATTTTAGAAGCCATTCCGACCATGTTTGTTTTGATAACCGTGTCCTTTTTTATGATGCGGTTAGCACCCGGCAGTCCTTTTAGTAGTGAACGCAGCTTATCGCCAGCGGTATTGGCCAATATCGAAGCCAAATATAACCTTAATGATCCCATGTGGCTGCAATATATCCATTATCTACAGCAGCTAGCAGTAGGCGATTTTGGCCCGTCTTTTAAATATAAAGATTATACGGTCAATGAGCTATTGTCGCAGTCGTTTCCAGTATCTATGGAACTGGGGATGTACGCTTTTATATTGGCACTGGTGTTAGGACTTATCCTTGGTGTGATAGCGGCGCTCAAGCAAAACTCGTGGATGGATTATGTGCTGATGGCGTTTGCCATGACAGGTGTCGTGATTCCAAGCTTTGTAAAAGCCCCGCTATTGGTGCTTATTTTTGCCATTATTTTGCAGTGGCTGCCAGCAGGTGGCTGGAACGATGGGGCAGTGCGAAATCTGATACTGCCCGTCACCGCCTTGGCATTGGCTTATGTTGCCAGTATCGCGCGGATTATGCGCGGATCAATGATTGAGGTGATGAACAGCCAGTACATTCGCACGGCCCGGTCTAAAGGCTTACCGATGCGGCAAATCGTGATGAAGCATGCGCTCAGACCGGCGCTATTACCCGTCATCTCTTATCTGGGCCCTGCTTTCGTGGGCATTATTACTGGCTCTATCGTGATCGAGACTATTTTTGGTTTGCCGGGTATCGGGCAGTTATTTGTGAATGGGGCGCTCAATCGTGATTATGGGGTCGTGCTTAGTTTGACCATCTTAGTTGGTGTATTGACGATTGCTTTTAATGCCATCGTCGATATCTTGTACGCCATCATTGATCCAAAAATCCAGTATTGATATTAATATTGATGGCCGCTTGAAACACACCGTATAAATGCCAATCATCGCTTAAAAATAAATATCAGATTCTCAATTAGACCCTCAATTAGATAAGTAAAAGGACGACTATGAGCCTGACCGTAGACCAGCCAACCGAGCTTATGGATACGCCTGTTAAAGAGATTAAAGGTCGCAGCCTGTGGCAAGATGCATGGCGACGTTTTTATCAAAACAAAGCAGCAGTGACGAGCTTTTTTATCTTATTACTCGTCGGTATGTTTGTCATCTTTGTGCCCATGCTAGCGCCTTTTGGTTATGCAGATACCGATTGGAACTTTATGCAGTCTGCGCCCTCGATTGAAAACAAGCATTATTTTGGTACGGACTCGCTTGGTCGAGATTTGCTCGTGCGCACAGCAGTTGGCGGGCGAATATCGCTATTGGTGGGTATCGCTGGTGCAACAGTGGCTGTGCTGGTTGGTACGGTATATGGCGCAACGTCAGGCTATCTGGGCGGCAAAGTCGACATGATTATGATGCGCTTTTTAGAAATCCTTAGCGCCTTTCCTTTTATGTTCTTTGTGATTTTGCTCGTGACGATATTTGGTCGTAACCTTATTTTAATTTTTGTCGCTATCGGATTGGTCTCTTGGCTCGATGTCGCTCGTATCGTCCGTGGTCAGACGCTCAGTCTAAAAAGCAAAGAGTTTATTGAAGCGGCACACGTCGGCGGGGTATCGGGTTTTAACATTATCCTGCGTCATATCGTGCCCAACGTGCTTGGCGTGGTGGTGGTTTACGCCTCATTACTAGTACCGACGATGATTTTATTTGAGTCGTTTTTGAGCTTCTTAGGACTTGGTGTGCAAGAGCCTATGACCAGTTGGGGTGCGCTACTCCAAGAAGGCTCACAAACGATGCAAGTCGCCCCTTGGCAGATTTTGATTCCCTCAGCTTTTTTGGTCATTACTTTATTTTGCTTTAACTTTATTGGCGATGGTCTACGTGATGCGTTTGACCCAAAAGACCGCTAGGCTCAATCTCGCTAGGAGAACAACATCATGGCAACTCAAGATATTAATAGTGCACCTGAAAAAATAGATTCTACTGTACGCAAAGTAGGCGCTGAGTCAGAGCTCAATAATCAGGCTAATAAAGAAAGCAGCTTATTAGCAGTGAAAGATTTATCGGTGCAATTCACGACCGAAGATGGACTTGTGACCGCCGTGAATGGTTTAAATTTTAATCTGCATGAGGGTGAGACGTTGGGCATCGTCGGCGAGTCAGGCTCTGGCAAGTCGCAGACAGCGTTCGCCATCATGGGTTTGCTAGCAAAGAATGGCTGTACCAAAGGTTCCGTAAGATTTGAAGGCAATGAGCTGCTGGGTTTATCGCAAAAGGCTCTGAATAAAATCCGCGCTGAGCAAATCGCTATGATCTTCCAAGATCCGATGACCTCCCTAAATCCCTACATGAAAATAGGCGATCAGCTGGCTGAAGTGTTGATCTTGCATAAAGGCATGAGCAAAAAAGACGCGTGGGCAGAGTCGATACGTATGCTCGATGCAGTCAAAATCCCTGAGGCAAAAAACCGTATTGGCATGTATCCGCATGAGTTTTCAGGTGGTATGCGTCAGCGGGTCATGATTGCGATGGCGCTGCTCTGTCGCCCAAAATTGCTGATTGCCGATGAGCCAACGACAGCGCTTGATGTGACCGTACAAGCACAGATTATGGTGCTACTCAATGAGCTAAAGCGTGATTTTGGCACCACCATTGTTATGATCACGCATGACTTGGGAGTAGTAGCTGGTATCTGTGATCGGGTGCTTGTGATGTATGCCGGTCGTACCATGGCATATGGAGAGACGGAAGAGATTTTTTATACGCCGACGCATCCTTATACTATCGGGCTATTAAAGGCCATTCCGCGTCTGGATGATGATAAAGGCAAGCTTGAGACCATTCCTGGCAGTCCACCCAATCTACTTAACCTGCCGACTGGCTGTCCTTTTCATGAGCGCTGTACGCATGCGATGGATATCTGCCGTGATGTGCCGCCGCCACTTGAGTTTCTACCCAATGAGCGTCAACGCGCTTGCCATTGGCAACCTGAGATGCAAGTCGATGAGTCAGCAGATATTAAAGAGAGCGTTTCAGCAGACACCGATAATGGTGCTGATATTGATACGGGCACCAATAATCCATCAACGCTGGAGGGCTAGAGCATGACACTATCAAGTGCAAAGAAGGCAAGTTCAGAGACGGCAAACACAGAGATGGCAAGTGCAGAGATGGCAAGTGCAGAGATGGTCAAAAACAGCAGCCAAGCCCCGCTATTACAAGTGCAAAATGTGCATACGACATTCAATATTAAGCAAAAAGGCACATATTTTTGGCAAAAGCCTGATACCTTAAAGGCTGTCAATGGTGTCTCGTTTGAGCTATTCGCTGGCGAGACTTTGGGCGTGGTAGGTGAGTCGGGCTGCGGTAAGTCGACGCTGGCAAGAACGATCATCGGCCTCATACAAGCCAATTCCGGCAGCATTAAATTCGGTGATGAAGAGATCGTTGGCGCTTCCAAAAAAACCATGAGAATGAAGCGCAAAGACATTCAAATGATATTCCAAGATCCGCTAGCGTCGCTCAATCCGCGCATGACTGTAGGCGATATCATCGCAGAACCGCTGCGTACCTACTATCCAAACATGAAAAAAGCGGAAGTGCAGGATGAAGTACGCGCCCTGATGAAAAAGGTTGGCCTGCTGTCCAATCAGATTAACCGCTATCCGCATGAGTTTTCTGGTGGTCAGTGTCAACGTATTGGTATTGCTCGTGCATTGATACTAAAGCCTAAAATCATTATCTGTGATGAGCCAGTTTCCGCCCTTGATGTCTCTATTCAAGCGCAGGTCATTAACTTGTTACAAGACATACAGCAAGAGATGGGCTTGGCGCTGATTTTTATCGCTCATGATCTGTCAGTGATCAAGCATATCGCCGATCGGGTACTGGTCATGTATTTAGGTCATGCTGTTGAGCTAGGGGTAGACAAGGCCGTGTATAGCAACCCGACGCACCCTTATACCCAAGCGCTGATGTCTGCGGTGCCATTGCCTGATCCTATCGCCGAGCGTAATAAAACCATTCAGTTATTGGAAGGTGACTTACCAAGCCCGATCAACCCACCCTCAGGCTGCGTATTCCGTACTCGCTGTCCAATCGCTGACAGCGAGTGTGCCCAAATCAAACCTGAGTTAGAAGGTACATTGAACCACAGGGTCGCTTGTCTAAAGAATAAGGTTGCGTCTTAGTCCATTCACAGCCATAGCAATATCCACAATGATATTGATACGAGAAAACCGTGCGCAAGCGAGACATCAGTATGGCTTGCGAAGTTAACGCTATAGCGGTTTGATAATGGTTAGATGGTGTCTCAATAAAACTCTATTCTACTCAACACATGCTCCTGCACTAGGTAGGCGCAGATATAAGCGCTCGGCCACGCAAAACCAAAGGCCAAAACCCAAGAATGCATCAGCTCCATAAAGAAGCCATCGATAAAGCCTTGTTTGACCACCAATAATGCTGTTGAGATGATAAGCGACATCATCAACGCCATGATGCCAGTAAAGATCAGTCGGTAGTATTTACGGCGAGTGCGGAGTTTGATAGCGGTAAGTTTTGCCATAGGTTTATGTCCTGCTACATAGTAATCGTCACGCCCCATGGGCAGTATTTCTGTTACGATAAATGAGAATTAAAAAATAATAAATAGGATAAATAGCATGGGTTACCAAAAACAACGAACACTAGGTATTATTGGCGGCATGAGCTGGGAAAGTACAGAAAGCTATTATCGTCTAATTAATGAAGGTGTCAAGAACAAGCTTGGCGGCTTACATTCAGCTGATTTGTTCATTCATAGTGTGGAATTTGCTTTAATCAATGAGCTACAAGAGCAGGGAATGTGGGACGAGTTGGGTGTATTGATGGCGAGTAGTGCACAGCGTTTGCAAGCTGCTGGCGTAGACGGGCTAATGATTGCTTCTAATACGATGCATAAGTTGGTTGATGATGTTCAAGCAGTCACCCATGTACCTCTCATACATATCGCTGATGCGACTACGGACACCATTAAGAAGCACAACCTAACTAAGATAGCCTTATTAGGTACGCAGTTTACGATGACTCAAGACTTTTATAAACGTCGTCTTATTGATGCAGGCTTACAGGTACTGATACCAGAGGACGCTGCCCGCGCAGAGGTGCATCGCATCATCAAAAAAGAGCTGTGCGTTGGTCAGTTTAAAGACAGCTCACGAGAGTATTATAGCCAAGTTATTAAGGACTTGGCGGAGCAAGGTGCTGAAGGCGTGATATTGGGCTGTACCGAAATAGGCTTACTCATTAGCCAAGCCGATAGTGTGATTCCTATCTTTGATACCACGGCTATTCATGCTGAAGCTGCGGTAGCCTTTTTGCTGGATGCAGACTAGCGCGTTTCATCCAGTCGCTCATTTAAAACACCATCAATTGCACAGGGCACTGTCGATTAAATAAAGTAGATACCCTGATATCCTCGTTGTTGTAAAAACACTGACTTGCGCGTAATCATAAATCAATTTGCCCTAAATAGGCTTGTGCTAAGATTACCTATTCAAGTTGTTTTGCCAACCATAAATGAGGATATTTTGATGGTACTACTGCGCACGAGTTTGGCTGCTCTACTGGCTCTTTCTATCGTGGGATGTACGACGCCCAATACCTTTACTATCGCTACGACTCAAAAACTCGTACAGTATGAACGCAATAAATCAGACCTTGAAGCCAAATTATTAACACTGGCATCCGGCGAGCAAATGACGTATTTAGAAGGCGGCAACTTGGCTGGTGAACCTTTACTACTGATTCATGGTTTTGGTGGTAATAAAGACAACTTTACTCGTATTGCGGATAAGTTAGGCGATTATCATTTAATCGTTCCTGATCTGCTAGGTTTTGGTGATTCTAGCAAGCCATCAGAGGCGGACTACCGCGCCGATGCCCAAGCAAAGCGCTTGCATGAACTATTGCAAGCGAAAGGAATGGCATCAGATATCCATGTCGGGGGCAACTCGATGGGCGGTGCTATCAGTGTGGCCTACGCAGCGATGTATCCTGATAGTGTCAAAAGCTTGTGGTTACTCGACAGTGGTGGATTTTGGTCAGCTGAAACGCAACGAGAGTTTAAAGCATTAGACCTTGATAACAGTCCTTTGTTAATTGACAGCACTGAAGCGTATTTTACGATGTATAAAACGGTCATGTACAAGCCGCCTTATGTACCAAAGACGATACAAGCTGTTTTTGCCCAAGAGAGTATCGCCAATCGTGCACTGAATACTAAAATACTCAAACAGATCATCGAAGACAATGTAGAAGAGCGTGCAAAAATTATCGCACAATACAATATTCCAACGCTGATCGTTTGGGGAGAAGAGGACAAGGTCATAAAACCTGAGACTGCCGAAATAATGAGCGAGCTGATGCCACAAGCACAGGTCATTATGATGTCGGAAGTGGGTCACGTACCGATGGTAGAGGCGGTAAAAGAGACTGCAGAGGATTATAAAGAGTTTCGTGCAACGCTAAAAGATGAGTAAGTCTATAACGCTTTTACCAACCGCTCAAGCAGTTCAAGCGTGCTCTCTTGTTTGACTAAGGCAACCCCTTGTCCTGCCCACAAAGACTGATGTTCTGCATCAGAGTTCTTACTAGCATTAGCTCGCATAAATTTGGTCATAGCATTTAATTGCGGATAAGGTGGTAGCTCTTTAGCACTTTCAAATTGGGCAAAGTCACGTAGATAATCATTCAATAAACCACGAGCGAGTTTACCTGAAAACAATCGAGTTAAGCGTGTCTCAACGCTGCGTTTGCTGCGACTGGCATCAAGTAAAGCTTGTTTATACGTGTCATTGATACCGCATTTGTCTGTGGTCAAAAACGCCGTCCCTATTTGTGCCAGCTCGGCACCAGCTGCCTGAATCGCTTTGATGGCCTGTCCGTTCATGATGCCGCCTGCTGCAATCAAAGGAATATCGGTACAGGCGCGCGTTTGGCCAATCAGTGTCAACAACCCCAATGGATCGCTTTCACTTTGCGGCAACCACCCACCGCGATGTCCGCCAGCTTCGACCCCTTGTACACATACCGCATCTGCACCAATATCCGCCCATGCTTTTGCTTCTAATGGATGATTGGCAGTACCGATGACGCGCGTACCGAGACTTTGCAGATGCTGAACTTGCTCGGCACTGATAATGCCAAAGGTAAAACTAGCGACAGGAACGGGATTGTCATAGAGCACTTGTAACTGATCTGCGAAACTTTGAGCGGGGCGCTCAGGTAGTGCAAACTCGATATTGTTGTCTTGATAGTATTGACTTAACCAAGCAGGCATTGCGGTATCAAAGGTCGTAGAGTCCTGCTCAGAGAGCACCATCAGATTGATCATAAAAGGTCGGTCGGTCAGCGATTTAAGGGTATCAATTTGGCTGGTCAAAACATTTGGCGCCGTCATACCAGATCCTAATGAGCCCAGTCCGCCAAAATTACTCACCGTCGCCGCCAGTTCAGGTGTGGTTGTACCTGCCATGGGTGCTTGGATGATAGGGTAGGTTAAGTTTAGAGTATCAAGTAAGGTCATTAAGGGCTGCCTCGTTATTAGGGTGTTTGCATGACTTACTTTAACAGAGCTGAGCACAGAGTATGTGAGATAGTGTTTATTTAGTTAGGAAATAGGAGGGGTGGGTTTGCAATTAAAATATAGCATCAAACAAACTAAAGAAAGTTATAATACTTTTTAATCCCGCTAATCCTAGCATTTCTCTATTACTGTTATTGCCAATATTATGTTTAAAAAAATAGCTGAAAAAATTCGAAAGAAAAACAATAACTATGCGCCACTTGTTAATTATGACTTTAATTACCAAGGTTTTAAATTAATAAGTTCGGCTATGGAAGAACATTATGAGAGAAAAGTGATCATAAGTAGAAACCAAGTTAAACAACTTTCGGATGATTTTTACTATGAGCTCTATTCGTTTAAAAACTTACCTGTACGTTACCTCTTATTAATGATATCCGTTGTACCTACTGCATCGATATCTGCAATATACTATACTTTTCAAGAGGGTCAAAAAGATATATTTCCAATAATTCCTTTTATATTAGGTTTTATCGCTTACTCAATATTTATCAAGTGTCATAAAATAAATGAGGATAATATATTAAAGGCTCAGAGAGAAAGACATAACAGAGAATTTTTAACAATTGATGAGGCAAGGGTTTACTGGATTAGGAATAGAATTGGTTATAAATATAGCTTCCTTGAACTTGTGGAAACGTTGTCTAAATGGAAAGAGTATAAGAAAAAATATAACCAAAATTCTAAAATAAACTGGTTCAACTATATCTATGATCCTCAATCAAAACCTAGGATCTTAGCTTTATTTATTGCTTTTATTTCTCTGCTTACAGTTGTTACGATGAATACATTTGAGCTTGAACCGCTTTCGGTCTTAGTTGCTTTTCTTAGCTTAGAATATTTACTAACAGAAGGAGCTTGGCTTATTGTATTCTTAGTGTTAGTTGTAGGTTTGTTACTATGGCAAATAATATTTATAAGTCATCTTTTAAGTAGAACTATAATATATCTAATAGATTATCTAAATAGAGATAATTTAAGTGACTTAAGGTTTGGTGTTCTAATAAATTTTCTGCTAGATTATTCTGACCTTAATGAGTAGGAAGTATCATTGGGCTATGATTTATATAAGAACTAGTTCAACACCAAGCGCTTTAGAGCTCGTGGATGTATGGAATTGTTTTCAATGTATTCAGCCATTTAATATATTATGAAAAATGCAAAAGTATAGTCTAGTTTACACAAAAAAAGAGTCAGCCTCCAAACCATCCAACGATGGCTAAGAAAACTGACCCATTCTTATAACTTTGCTTTTTAAGTTTTATTATTAACTCAACTGCAATGACCCTTTCGCATTCATCAATAGCTCAACCACATCGTCACCACTGATGACCGTGAAGCGCTTATCGATGGCTGACTCTCCGATACCGTTGTGTTTCATACAGGCACTACAGACCAATACTTGGCCACCTTTTTCAATAAAGACTTCTAATAACTCGCCAGTAGGTTCAAACGGTGCACCAATATCCACTTTTGCCAAAGCATTGGGCAATGCCAAATGTACTGCATCTACCATCAATATCACTGACGCAGAATGCCCTTTTTTCAGTGCCACACCAGCCATCGTAAAGGCTAGCGTGATTTTACTTGGGTTTGATTCGCTATTATCAAATAACGTACCGACGTAATCTGTTGTATTAACCATATGGTTCTCCTATTAGCGTTTTGTCATAGTAAATAACTGACTGGCTAATAGAGTACCATTTGTTATACTTTTTTATATAATGTATTGTTATCAAACAGTATCGCTTGAGTTACCTAGCTTACTGGCGGCCACGGACGATCAGCATCGCTCTCTATCCATTCGGCGACGTAGCCCGTTGGCGGTAGCTCCCACTCAGACTGCCCCAATGCTGCCAGCACTTGTGCCGTGTCGATCACTCGTCCGCCTTTGGTCACACCCGTACGCAGTAGCGCAGATGAGCAGGGCTGGCCCTTGACCCACATTGATTGCTCGATATAGAGCCAACGCGCATCGATACCGACGATTTTGGTTTTTAGCGTGACTTTTTGAAAGGCGCGAATACGCTTACGATATTGGATGGTACTGCCAGCGATGACCAAACCCCAACGCTGTTTTAGTAGCTGATTGCCAAGCCCAGTCCGTACCGCAAAATCCATACGCCCCAAATCATACAGCGTGAATACGCGGCCGTTATTCATCTCCAAAAAGTTATCGATATCAGATAAGCGGCAGCGAAATTGAATCTCACTGGTATCCTTGAACGTCAAGGTATCGCCTCGTTTTGCTTTGAGGGCGGCATGAGCGATGGTGGCGGCATAACGGATAAATGGGTACATAGAACACTCTCAAAAGTTTATAAACGTTGGCGTTATTATTTTGTCATCTATGGCAATGATTATTGATTGTCAGAGACCGCATCTTGATAAGGTTCTTTAATAGAAGCCACGCCAATATAATTAAAATAAGCACTGACAGTCTCAGGTATCCAGTTGATATCGAACTTTGAGGTTTTTGCTTTTTCACCCTTGGTTCCAGATGGCTTAACGTTAGATTTATCATCAGTAGATTGACCGTTTACTGAAGAACTGTCTGCGCTATTTTCTGAATGTTTGTCTGAGCGATAACGCAAATAGCCAATATGACCACCGTGCGGGGTATCTAAAATGGTGACACTATCAGAGACATCATTTGGCGTCGCGGTAAAGCCAATGAAAGGATCGTCTTTTGCACTAATTAATAGTAGAGGCTTGGTTACGTTGATCAAATAAGGTAGGGCAGAAGAAGAGTGATAATAGTGATTGTTAGAGCGGTAGCCATGACGCGGGGCGGTGAAGATATCATCGAAATCGCTGATACGATTGACAGCTTTGATAGCATCAATTTCTTCTTTGGTAATATCGTTCGCCAGTGCTTTTTTAATAATTGGATTGAGCAAATAAGGCGTATAGATACGATGACTCAAAAAGCTGTGCATGGTAATGGCCGCTGACGACATATCAACGGGAGCAGAGATGACCGCAGCGCCTTTGCAGATAGCTTCGTCACTATACTCGCCCATGTACTTCGCTAGTGCATTACCACCGAGTGACACGCCAGCCGCATAGATATTTGCATACTGCGCACGTAAGTTTTGTAGCGCGTGATGCACCTCGGCAGTATCACCCGCATTGTAAAAAACTCGACCATTAGCTGGAATACCGCCACAACTACGAAAGTGCACCACCACAAAATGCCAGCCTTGCGCATGCATTTGATATGCCAGTGCGCGAGCATAATGGCTATCGCTGCTGCCTTCCATACCATGAAATAGCACAATCAATGGCGTTTGCTCAAGCTCACCATCTTTTGATGCCTCTACAGGATGCGCATCATAAAAGTCGTAAGCAATATCGGTTTCACTTAAGGAATCTTGCATTACCACGCGGCGATACGTCGGTGCTTTGGGTGCAAAGAACTTGGGCAAGATGCTCTGCAAATGTGGATTGGTTAGCCAAAAGGGTGGCTTAAAAGGCACTGGAGCAAAAGGTGTGGTTGAAGTTGACATATAGTGGTCTTATTTAATCATCGTTGAAAAGTAGTGTTGTTTAATAGCAGTGCTTTATCATAACGTCAGCAATGGTGAAAACCAATGATTTTCAGTGAACGCATGATTACTGAAAATAGCTACTGAAAACGGTTAATGAAAAATGGCGACTGACTCACTTAGCTGAAACATTTTCGTCGAATAAGCACATTGAAAAAAACTATTAAAATGGTGATGAGAGTCTTCAACCAAATTTGTTTTAATTTTCTGGATTGTCTACTACGCGCCCATCCATTGCTAGACGCTCCCTTAAAGGTTCAATATCTACCTCAGCAAGTGTGGCGGTTAGGGTCACTTGTTTGCTGTAGGTGACATCGTCAATGTGACCGCCGAGATTCTCTATGATATAGCGGCACTGTGCTTCAGTCGCAAACGTTGCCAGTATCTGAATCTGTGTCATGGGTACGTAGGGGCTTAATATCATCTCGTCGACGACCGCTTGGGCAGAGCCTGCATAAGCACGGGTGAGACCGCCAGCACCCAACTTGATACCACCGAAGTAACGCACCACGATGATAATGACATTGCCGATGGACTTGTGCTGAAGGACGTTTAATATCGGCCTGCCTGCCGTACCGCTTGGTTCGCCATCATCATCAAACCCTGCACTGGTGGTGTTATCAGGGTCGCCCACGATATAGGCCCAGCAGAAGTGACGCGCATCTGTGTACTCACCGCGTAGCTGTTCCACGTGAAACATTGCTTGCTCACGGGAGGTCACAGGATAGGCGTAAGCAATAAACTCGGATTTTTTGATTTCTAGTCGAGTGTTGACCGCACGTTTTAGCGTTTGATAGCTCATATTTCATCAGGCTTAGGTTGGATATGTTAAACTGGCATAACTTTCACTGCTGTCCATATTTGGCACAGTGTTCATTTAATTTTCATTATAGTACCATTTCTAACCATCGAAGATAACGAGCCGCTCACGGCTGAGTGCTGGCATCGTTAGTTTCTGATTTAGGGCTGGTATAATAAAACCGATGGTAGTAAATAGTATGCGTTTAGATAAATTTATTAGTAAAGCCACTGAGCTGTCGCGTAAAGAATCGAAAAAGATTATGCACGCCGGCGAAATCACCGTAAACGATCAAGTGGTCAAAGATCCCGGTCTACATGTCGATATCGTCAATGATGAAGTGATGTGGGCAGGCGAGCCATTGTCGGTCGCTGCTGGCAATCGCTATATCTTGTTGTATAAGCCTGAAGGCTTTGAATGTACGCTCAAAGTTAAAGAGTATCCAATCGTCACCGAACTGATTGCAGTACCAGAATTGGGCAGCATGCGTATCGCTGGTCGACTCGATGTCGATACCACAGGTGCACTGCTAATGAGTGATGACGGCGGCTGGCTGCATCGTGTTACTAGTCCTAAGCACGAACACGCAAAAGTCTATGAGCTGACGTTAGCTGATGCGATGGATAGCGATGCTCAGGTAAACGCGGTCAAAGAAGTAGCGGAAGGTATCTTGCTCGAAGGCGACCACGAAGAAACCAAGCCTGCCGTGCTTGAGTTCATCGATGAGACGCATGCTCGTCTGACACTAGAGCAAGGCAAATACCATCAGGTTAAGCGTATGATGGGCTACTTTGGCAACAGAGTCACTGAGCTACATCGCGCCAGTATCGGTCATGTCTCGCTAGAAGGTCTAGAAAAAGGCGACAGTCGCTTTTTGACTCCAGAAGAAGTGGCCAAATTTTAATGATTGAGCGGCTTAATGCTTAGTCTTAACGCTTAGCACTGTTAGTTTGTAGATTATCGTTTCGTGAATTAGGAGCAGCCACTATATAGTGTGCTGCTTTTTTTGATTCATCGTTTTATAGCCACTCTCTTTTTGAGCTCATTATCATATAGTCAAAGAAGTCTAAAATGGTTACAAGGCAGCCGACTGCAGATTGTACAAATAGTACGTCTAGGGAGGGTAACGCCATAGCCGTTTAGTAGTTCTCTGACTATAGCGTTATGTCTAGCAGTAACTTGTGTTGCCTATCTCTTAAAGCTAGGTAGCAGTTTTGCGACATGAGTCATTTAACACGTCGCAAAACCATCCCATATGCTACAGTCTTTTCTATCTATATCTTTATATCATCATTTTTTATTGCGACTTTAGTATGGCTGACTCAGCAAAGCCAAATGTTGAAAGCCGCTATGATTAAACACCAGATAGGACTCTCTCTGTGACATTACCTGTACTAAAATCAGCCAGTTTGATCAGTGTGATACTACTAGCAACCACCGCTTGCGCGCAGCCAAGTTCAGCGGACGCGACCAGCACTCAACCCGGTCAAAATAGCCAAAGCTCGCAAACGGTTGAAGCGGTGAGTTCGACTGTCGATAAGCGACTGCGCCAAGTACTGACTCAAGCAGGCATCAAAACGCAAATTACCGCTATTGTGCCGTCCAAATTACCCAATATGTATCAAGTCGATTTGGCTGGGCAGTTGCCACTACATATCACTGAAGATGGTAAATATGTCATCCAAGGTGAGCTACAAAAGAACCCAAGCAAGCGGGTAGTGACCAAAACCCCCGTACGCAGCACGAGTGCGCAGGTAGGCAAACCTGTCAGTGCGAGTGTCAAATCTGACATGCTAGCAAATATGGCTGCACTGAAAAACATGAGTGCGAAAACGCCATTCTTTTACACTGCCGTACCGGGTGTGATCTGGGGCGCGACGTTAGAGGGCGTGCCGTTTTTATTGTCAGATGATGCACAGTACATTACTGATGGCGAGATATCTGTCATTGAAAATGGTCAGTTTATTGGGCTCGATGAGAACTTTGAAAAACGCAAAAATCAATCTGTGTTTGCGACGTTGGATAAGAGCCAACTGATTACTTATCCAGCGACCAGTGCCGAGCGCGCTGTTATCTATATCGCTGACGACGTGAACTGTCCTTATTGCCGCCTGTTTCATAAGCAAGTACCGATGCTCAATGCCAAAGGTGTGACGGTCAATGTCATCGGCTACCCGATATATGAGGCGTCACCTGCGCAAATGCGTGGTATCTGGTGTCAGGCTGATGAAGACAGTCGCCGTCAAGCATTTGATAAAGCAATGCTAACAGGTGAGATGACACCTGCATCAGCGAACTGTAATACCGATCATATAACGCCGAACCGTGAAATAGCGGCTGGACTCGCGGTAATGGCGACGCCTGCTATCTACCGTGAAGATGGGGTGCTCTACCAAGCAAGCTTTGAAAGCCCTGAGTTTCTAGAATTTTTAGGCATTGAATAATTTATCGGCAGCATTAAATATTTTTAGTCCTGCTTTTTGGCTTTTCTTTTTAGCCCATCCTTTAGGCCTTCAGTGTTTTGATATCTTAAGCACTTAGCGCAAGCCATAAAAAACCGCCTTATGAGCTGATTCATAAGGCGGTTTTTTTAGCGTTTTTTATAGAAGCTTCCGTGTCTCAAAAACTGTCTTAAATAACCTATGGCAAGACGATATCTACGATTTTCCAGTTGATCAGTCCTTCACGCTGCATCTCGATAGTCAACGGATAACCTTTCACTTGACCACTCACGCTAAAGCAATTGATACCGCAGTAGCTCAGTGATGGCTTCTCGCTGTCATTGCCTTGTGCGACTTGTTGCTCAAGTTCGGCAGCTTGTTTTTTCATGACGCCTTCCATTTGGCTTTTGACCACGGCATCGACGTCACCGCGTTGAATGATTAAAGACTGAATGAGGTTTTTGAGGTCAACCTGATCGCTAGCGATGGCCCATGCAGCGGCCAGCTCTTTGGTGGCTGTGTTGGCTTGCCCTTGAGTGTTGATGACCTTTTCGATGTTTTGTGGGGTGATAGCACCATCGACGGCTTTGGTAATAAAGCCATTGGCAGCCTCAGTCAACGGCTCACCGCCCAGCTCAGAGATGAGAGGGTACTTCGTCATCGTCGTGGCAAACTGGCCAGTTAACTGGTTTTGGATGCTTGGTCGTACTTGCTCATAATTGATGGCTGCTGCGATGGTTGCGCCATCCTTTTCGTCATAAGCATTTTTGAGCTGATAGGCACTGTAATAAGGAGAGCCTGCATAGATTGCAATGGCAATTACTATCAATAAAACAATCAGCTTTTTCATAAGACTTGGCACCTTGTCACAAATGTCATCAGTTATGGCGATAGATATTATCACGAGTGCAGGTGATTCAGGTATGAAAAGCTTTATAGCGTTCTTAATAAACTGTGTATCTCCATTAATCAGCACCGGTCACGAATTTCATCAGCCCAAAGCTTGATAATTCAGCAGACCATCTCCATAAATAGCGCAAACTTTTTATAATTGATTTGGCTAAGCAGCCCTCCACCGTATTTGTTCGTCAGAGTCATGCACTGCTCTTCTTAAAATCTTAGACCTGTTTATGAAACGTTCGTTTTCTATGTTTCATGTGAAACCTTGTAGATTGATTGTACGAGGTTAAGACAGTCGTTGATTGGAGCGGATGAGCTGATAAACCGGTGGTACTGTAAGGACGATAGGAGAAACCATGAGTAAACGCGATTTTTATGAAATATTAGGTGTCAGCAAGACCGCTGACAACAAAGAAGTTAAGCGAGCCTACCGTAAGCTTGCCATGAAATATCATCCAGATCGCAACTCTGATGACCCTGATGCTGAAGATAAATTTAAAGAAGCGTCGATGGCCTATGAAGTGCTGAGCGATGCAGAGAAGCGTTCAGCATACGACCGTATGGGTCATGCAGCCTTCGAAAACGGCATGGGTGGTGGCGGATTCGGCGGTGCAGGCGGCGGCAACTTCCAAGATATTTTTGGCGATATTTTCGGCAATTTTGGCGATATTTTCGGTCAACAGCGTGGCGGCGGCGGCGGTGGACGTTCACGTCGTGGTTCGGATTTGCGTTATGTGATTGAGCTGACCTTAGAAGAAGCGGTACGCGGCTGCAAAAAAGAAATCAGCTTTACGGCTCCTGCACCTTGTGAAACTTGTGATGGTAAAGGCGCAAAAAACGCGTCTGATATTGTGACTTGTCAGACCTGTCATGGACAAGGCCAAGTCCGTATGCAGCAAGGTTTCTTTGCTGTGCAGCAAGCATGTCCTCATTGCGGCGGTACTGGTAAACAAATCAAAAACCCTTGCTCTGATTGTCACGGTAATGGGGTCAAAGACAAATCACGTACGCTAGAAGTGTCTATTCCAGCAGGCGTTGATGACGGTGATCGCGTACGCTTGTCAGGTGAAGGCGAAGCAGGCGGTGCTGGTGTACAAAACGGCGACTTATACGTCGAAGTACGTGTCAAATCGCATAATGTGTTCACGCGTCAAGGCGCTGATCTCTATATGGATGTGCCTGTCAGCATCACTGATGCTGCATTAGGTAAAGAAGTTGAGATTCCAACCTTAGATGGTAAAGTGAAAATCAAGGTGGCAGAAGGTACGCAGAGCGGTAAATTGTTGCGTGTGCGTGGCCGAGGTGTGACGCCAGTACGTACCACGATGAAAGGTGATTTGATTTGCCGTGTCATCATCGAGACACCAGTGAACCTAACGGGTGAGCAAAAAGATCTGTTACGTCAATTCCAAGATACCTTAGATGACGATAGCAAGCATCAACAGTCGCCGCATAAAAAGTCTTTCTTTAAAAAGATTAGTGACTTGTTTGATTAAGAATGACTACTCCTAAGTAGTTATAATTTAAATTAGCCCAAAGGTTTCACATGAAACGTTTGGGCTTTTTATTGGCTGCATAAAAGACCCCTCATCGGATGATATTTGCTAAACTTACGACAAATAGTATTTAAAAGCACCTTTACTAAAAACAAAGCATTTAGGACAAAGATATGAGTCAACAAGCAAAAGTACAAACCATCAAAGTCGGTGTGATTGGGGCAGGTGGTCGTATGGGTCGTATGCTCATCGAAGCCGTACAAAACAACCCGCAAACTATGCTTAAAGCTGCGATTGAACGCCAAGGATCTAGCCTCGTCGGCGCAGATGCAGGAGAAGTCGCTGCTGTTGGATGCTTAGACGTGCAAATCGTTGATGATCTACAGGCTGTAATCAGTAATATCGACGTGCTGATTGATTTCAGTCTGCCTGATGCCACCGAAAAAAACATGCAGATTTGTGCTGAGCATGGCGTTGCTATGGTCATCGGCACGACAGGATTCAACGAGCAGCAAGAGCAGGTATTGGCAAAAGCGAGTGAGCAGATTGCGATCGTTTATGCGGGTAACTACTCAACAGGCGTGAATCTGTCATTGAAGTTGCTAGGAATGGCAGCAAAAGCATTTGGCAATGACGCCGATGTAGAGGTCATCGAAGCACATCATAAGCATAAAATCGATGCGCCATCAGGTACGGCTTATATGATGGCAGAAGCCGTGGCAGAAGCCCGTGGACAGAATCTAAAAGACGTCGCTGTTTATGGCCGCGAAGGGCAAACAGGCGAGCGTGAAGCCGGTACGATTGGTATTCATGCGATTCGTGGTGGTGAAATTATCGGTGACCATACCGTGATGTTCATCGCTGACGGTGAGGTGGTTGAGATCACTCATCGCGCCCGTGCGCGCATGACTTTTGCCGCTGGTGCTGTGCGTGCTGCGACTTGGATTATCAAACAAGAAGTCGGGCAATACGATATGCAGGATGTGCTTGGATTAAATGACTAGTACTTGAATAGAAAGTACTTGAATGGTCGAATGTTCCACATGCTCTAAATATTAATAAATAATGAGTCGCTGCTAGGAGCCAAACATGGATACGTTTAGACAGAGTTTAGTAAAGGCACTTAGCAGGGCCATCACTGCTGGCAAAGATATTGGCTACGCAGGTCACACAGTCTTGGCGATCAGTTTGGTAGCTCTGCCTGTCGTTGTCCAAGCTGTAACTTATGACACCTATGTTATCCATACTTATGGCGGCGACACATTATTACCTGCAGTCAGACAGCAATTAAATAGCAGCGCTGATGGCGGGACTGTCACAACTTATCAAGACAAGCTGGTACTGAACACCACAGCGGCCAATTATCAGGCAGTACAGCCGCTCTTGACTCAGATTGATGGTCAGCCACAAGCGCTAACCGTTGCTGTGCGAGTTGGCAATGATAGCAGCACGCAGAGTAATATTAGACAAAGTCAGGTCATTATTAGCAATCGCGGTATCCAAGGTGCCGCAATCATTAATCAAAGCAATAGCCAGCAGCAGGGTAGCAACTTATACCAAGTACAGACGCTGTCTGGTAGCGCTGCGAGCATTAGCACTGGCACGCTTTATTCGCTGACTCAGACTTATGGCAGCAATCGCTATGCAACCAACTATAATCTAAAGCCACAGATTATTATTCAGCAGCAAGTATTGCTTCCAACCACTCAAGGAATTGCCGTTACACCAAGATTGCTTGCCAAGGGACAAGTTGAAGTACAACTTTCCCAAGTGGAAGAGACACTCGCGCGATCCAATGCGCCTTATAATCGCAGCAGTTCTGTTAATCATGCTATTCAAGGTCAACGTTTGAATAGTACGATTATCGTGTCTCGCGGGCAATGGGTGACTATCGGACAAATCTCTCAAAACAGTCAAAACCAAAGTACTAACGATCGCAGTAACCAATCAGTCAATAGTCATAACAGTGTGCCTATTTCATTATTGGTACAGTAGTTGTTTATCAATGATATCGTTAGACGGACATAAAAAAGCGCGGCACTAATATCAAAAGTGCCGCGCTTTTTTATTAACAGTAGAGCAAAAAACTAGTCAATATAAATCACGTCTAATGGCGGAAAACCATTGAACTCGACTGATGAATAAGAGTTGGTATAAGCACCAGTGGTGAGCCAATAGATTTTGTCACCAATCTCCAGCTCTTCTGGCAACTGATACCCTGCTTCTTCATACATGATATCGGTAGAGTCACACGTTGGACCGGCCAATACCACAGTACCTTCGCTGGTTGAGGTTTCCATCTTAGGAGTATAAACAGGATATTTAATGGCTTCGCCCAGGGTCTCGATTAGCCCTTGGAACAATCCTACATCGGTGTATACCCAGCGAGTCAAATCGGTGCTAGATTTACGTGATATTAAGATCACATCACTCGCCAACACCCCTGAGCCACCTACTAGCGAGCGACCTGGCTCTAAAATAATCTCAGGCATCTCATCTTCGTTATAATCGTCCGTTAGATAGCTCTTGATTTCTTCTGCGTATACTTTTATCGGATTCACTTCACTGATGTAGTTGGCTGGAAAACCACCGCCCAAGTTAATCATTTGTAGCTTGATGTCTTCTTCATTTTTCATCCAGTCAAACATGTATTTGACCTTGGCTAAGGCATCATCCCACGCGGCAACATCCTTTTGCTGACTGCCCACATGGAATGAGATGCCATAAGGCACTAAACCCAAATCTCGCGCTTGAATCAATAGCTCGATTGCCATGTTTGGATGGCAACCAAACTTACGAGATAGCGGCCATTCTGCAGTGTCCGACCCTTGTACTAAGATACGTACAAATATTTTTGAGCCAGGTGCATGCTTTGCGATATTTTTTAGATCTGCTTCTGAGTCAGTGGCATACAGATCAACCCCTTTTTCAAACGCATATTTGACATGATCGGCTTTTTTGATGGTGTTGCCGTAAGAGATACGCGAGGCATCTACACCGCAGTCCAGTACGCGATCAAGCTCATAAATAGACGCACAGTCAAAGTTTGAGCCAAGCGTAGCCAGTAGGTTGATGACTTCAACGGCAGGGCTGGCTTTCATTGCATAATGGATTTTTGCATCAGGGAAGAACCCAACCATTTCATGATATTTCGTCTTAATACGACTAAGGTCAACCATCAAAAAAGGCGTCTCACGACCTTCAGCAGCTTTGGTGAATTTCTGCCAGCTGGCAGGGTCAAAATATTGGTCAATTTTGATCATTGTCATAGTGGTAAACCTTTAGTAAGGACAGTATCTGCTAGAAAAATTATCGTCAAACAGCGGATATTAGGTCGTAATATCCGCGTTAGGCATTATTATATAGGGGACATCAAATACAGAGATTAAACGTTGGTCGCAGCTTGTGGTTGGGCTTCAGCGGCTTCTTGCTTTTCGCGTATTTTGAGGACTTTACGTACTTTATCACGAGCACGTGTTTGCTTGAGGCGAGACAAATAATCGACGAATATGACACCATTGAGATGATCCATTTCGTGCTGGATGCAAACGGCAAGCAGACCTTCTACTTCTTCGTCAATTTTTTCGCCATTCTCGTCCAAGGCTTCGATACGCACTTTATTAGGACGTTCAACGCTGTCATAAACCTCAGGAACGGATAAACAACCTTCTTCATACGGTTGCTTTTCTTCTACCAGTGGCGTGACTTTTGGGTTGATAAACACCCGAGGGCTGTCTTTATTTTCAGATAAGTCGATCACGATAAGCTGAAGATGCTGATCCACTTGGCTGGCAGCAAGCCCAATACCCTGAGCATCATACATCGTCTCAATCATATCTTTGATTAAGGTTTTGATTTCAGCAGTGACTTCCTTGACAGGCTTGGCAATCGTGCGCAAACGAGGATCTGGATAACTTAGAATAGGGAGTAGTGCCATAACGCTCACCTCAATGATAAGATAAAATAGGGTTGATATTATAAGATAAATGGGGACAAAAGTAATGCTTATCAATACTTTCGCAGTCACAAGATGCTCTATAAAGCGAGAATATCTGAATTCTTATTATGAACAGCATAAAAAAGCCCTACTTGGCGTAGGGCTTCTATTTTAAACGGTTCTTTTAAATGATCCGTTATGCACGGCGTTTATTTACAATCATCTCATACAAAAATAGCAGTATGATGGCACCGATTACCGAAAAGATTAGACCCGTAAAGCCGCCATCTGCATTGATACCGATCATTCCTGCGATAAGTCCACCAAGCATTGCACCCACGATACCCAAGACAATGGTCATGATCCAACCCATAGGGTCACTGCCTGGTTTAATAGCACGTGCCAATAAACCTGCGACTAGACCTACAATAATCATCCAAATGAAGCTCATAATGTTCTCCTAAATTTATCAATAGTTATAATGTGTTATGTCTCTAATGAATACATTGTAAACAGTCGCAAGACACAAAAGTAAGCACGAAATGTTACCTGTGTACGGGCTATGTGAGAAAACAGTCTTATTTGCTAACACGTAGGGGCAATAGGTAAACGGGAGGTTACAAAGGTAGTGGTAATGCTAATAGGAGTATTTGTCAGGGCTGGTATTATGGCGAAATCTATAAAAGCTGAGACAAAAAACGCGACTTATCTTTGACAAGATAGTCGCGCTTCTTTGCTATGGTAACTATTCAGAATAGAGTCTAACGAACAGGATTACTTGCTGTGAAGTGCAGTTAATAAACGCTGATGAATACCCTCAAAACCACCGTTAGACATCACCACAATCGCATCACCTGCCTGCGCATGATGGATGATATGCTCGATGATAGCATCGACACTAGACATGACTTGCTGGTTACCAATGGCGTCATTTGTGGCAGTGGCCTGTTCGATGACTTCTCTCAAGCCCCATTCTAGTCCAGTAGGCTCATACCAAAGCGTATAGTCAGCGAGAGCCGCAGACTCAGCTAAGCTATCTTGGTGAATCCCCATTTTCATGGTGTTGCTACGCGGCTCAATAATCGCCCAGATACGTCTGTCAGACAGCTTCTTTTTGGCACCATCTAATGTCGTGGTAATAGCGGTTGGATGATGGGCAAAGTCATCAAACACTAGGATATCATTTACATCACCAATCAGCTCCATCCGGCGTTTGATACCAGCAAAGGCCGATAGCGCAGCGCAAGCAGTTGAGATGCTCACGCCAACATCATACGCTGCCGCGACGGCAACGAGCGCATTATTGACGTTGTGAATACCACTCATCGACCAGTCTACGATTGCTGTCGCGTCTTTATCATCAGCAAAGCTCACCTGAAACTGGCTGCCATCTTCGCGCATGAGTTCAGCTTGCCATTCGCTATCGTTGACATTTTTGTCAGCCGTGCTCTCATCAACCACGGATGTGCGCCAAACAGGTGTCCAAACGCCTTTTGCTAACGTATCCTCTAGACTGTCAGTCGCTGCTGGCATGATGATTTTTCCAGTGCTTGGAATCATACGTATCATATGATGAAACTGTGTCTGGATAGCATTGAGATCTGCGAAGATATCCGCATGATCAAATTCTAGATTGTTCAAGATAGCCGTACGCGGACGGTAATGAACGAACTTTGAGCGCTTATCAAAAAACGCAGAGTCATACTCATCGGCTTCAATGACAAAATAGCCAGTATCTGAGCTATCATCATTCTTATCATCACCCAAGTAGCTGCTGTGCGCAAACACTTGCTGCAAGTGCTCATCAGTGGTATTGACCAATGGCACGCCGCCAATCAAAAACCCCGTATCGATACCCGCGTAGTGCAGTATCCAAGCAAGCATGGTGGTGGTTGTCGTCTTACCATGCGTACCAGCAACGGCGATCACATGGCGCGATTGCAGTACTTGCTCAGATAAAAACTGTGGCCCTGAGGTATAGCGCAGACCGTTATCTAGCATATACTCAATCACATCCATGCCGCGCTTCATCGCATTGCCCACGACGACGAGATCGGGTGCTGGCTGCAGATGTGAGATCAAATAGCCTTCTTCAATCGTGACGCCAGCATTCTCAAGTTGGGTCGACATCGGCGGATAAACACTGGCATCTGAGCCCGTGACAGTATGGCCGAGTTCTCGTGCTAACAGCGCTAGCGAGCCCATAAAAGTACCACAAATACCAAGAATATGAATATGCATAGACGTTCCGTACAAGCTTGAATAAAGGAAATAAAATCTAATAAAAGATACGAATTTGGATGCTTTGCTGACATGAGGACAGCTCATCTTTTGACCAATGTTTGCCAAGACAACGGCGCTATCAACCAGCAATCATTGTAAAGTAAACGCTGTTCGATGACCAATAAAAAACGCCCAACAAGTAGGCGTCATTCAATAGGCTATCTTTGGTCAATCTGACTAGCAAGGTTTATTGACGCGACAAGGTATAGTCGTTATCTGGATTGTCTTGCTTATCGAGTAAAACCAAATGATTGTCTTGGATCTGATAAGCTTCAATATTTTTGCTTTCATAAACAATCGTGATTTTATCGTTATCTTGACGATAAATGCCAGATTCAAGTAAGGGTTTTCGTGGTCGTTCAGGGTTGTGATAGCTACTGGACTTTAACACCGAACCATCTGCAAATAGGTTCAGAGTAATATCAATACTATCGCAGTCTATACAAGACACCATACCACCATAATCGCCCATCAACGTTGCTTGTAGCATACTGCTTTTGGATTCTGATTGCGTTGCCGATGACGGTTTATAAGCATCATTGCTGAATTGCGCCGCTGCGATAAGCGATTGGCCTTCTGTCACTTCGTCCATATTATTGGAGTTATTAGAGTCTGCTTGAGACGCGTCACTACTTTGTAGGCTGTTTGAGAGATCATTTTGATCAACGGTATCAACAGAGGCCATCTTGGTCATCATTTCTTGGTCAGCATTAGAGGAGGCACTGTCACAGCCTACGAGCAGCAGACATAGCGGCACTGCTAGTATTGAAAGGTGCCAGCGACTGACAGCAGATGTGGTAGAACGAATAGACGCAAGATATATCATGATCATACCAAAACAATTTCAGATAATATTTGAGAGTTTTCTCATCTGATCGACAATGTAATGCTCTTGTCAGAACAGAGAGGCAGTAAGGAGCACGGATTTATAAATAACATAAGTCGGGTAATTTATTGAATTATCTAATAATAATCGCACAAATTGCCCGATATGCAAAGATAGGAATAACTAAAGTCTAGCTATTCATAAACAATCTGTTTAAAGATATCAAAGGGTTAAAGATATCTCTGTGGGCTTTTTGTTGTGGTCGATATATCGAGTGGCTTAGCGATGAACCCCATTAGTCTTGTGCTATGACTAATGGGGTTTATAAGGGCCAGTAAACAGTGGCTGATATAAAAACAGACATTACATAATAAAATATGAATGTCTGTTTGTTTAAAAAGAGCGCTTAATACTGCGAGCAAGTTGTGAAAAGCTTATGCAATCAAGACAGTTCTAGGCGATGCGAGTAGCCTTAGGTGATTTAATAATACGCATCAATATCAATACGTGTACGATCAGCAGTACGACAAATAAAATCAAAGACTGCTCAGGAATACTCAACCCCATAAAAGTCCAATCGACTGAGGCGCATTCACCAGAGCCTGCAAAAACTTCCTTGAATACTTGCAAAATAGGCAAGGTATCAAGCCAATAGTCTAGACCCGGACCACAGGAGGGCACTTGATCAGCCGGTAGATGCTGTAGCCAAACATGACGCGTAGCAACCGCAGTAGCCCAGCCAATCCCTGCCAAGCTACCAAACCACAATAACAGTCTGACCACTTTAGACTTGGGATTAAATAACGCTGATATCAAGGCAAAACTGCCCATGATTATCAGACCCACACGTTGAAAGATACAGAGCGGGCAAGGCATTAGACCCAAGTGGCGCTGTAAAAAGAAAAACGCAAAGCTCATTCCTATGATTGACATCAAGACCAAAAATACTTGCAAATTACGGTAGGTGGTTAGCTGTCGCATTATACGGTTACTCTTATGGATTCATCTAAAATAGGTAGTAAAGCCAATCTTATATGATATGGATACGATGTCAGACGTGCGCCGTCTACTATGTATAAGGCGCAGTCTTGTCTGCCATTTATCCCAATCATCTCAAACTGACCCTAGTTAGCAGGGAGTTAGCAGAGTGCTAGCGGTATTGCTGCAAAAAGTCCATAAAGTCATCTGTCTCAGACTTTTCAATATCAGCTTGCTGGAGAATGGATTTTTCTGCCAATACCTCATATTTCGCTTGGGTGTTTGGACTGAGCGTTTGCTGCAAGAGAGAATCACGATGCTGCTGAGCCAGCGTAAAGCCAAGTTGCCATAAGCTACCGAGACGCTTGCTGTCGGAGTTGACCTGTGCAGAGATGGTCGACTCAGAATGTCCTGCTTTGCCTTGCATTAGTGCCACTGCAGCGCGGTAATCGTTACCACCGTAATGTGCATCTAGCAATGCGGCAAGCGGTTGCATACGCGCTAAGTGCATGAGCATCCAGCTCTCAAGCGATTGCTCTTCACCGTTATTGATGATGTGCAAATCATCACGGCGACCTTCATTGACCACGAGCTCAAGATTGATGGCTAAGGCATCTTCTTCATCAGGGAGCAAATCAGGAGACTCATTGAACAAGCAATATAACGCCATGACTTCTAGGAAACAGGCACTAGAGAGGCGGATACCGACATCACTGTACGGGTCGAGATCGATAGCACGAAATTCCACATAAGCAATACCGCGGCGCTCAAGTGCTTCGGTTGGCGTCTCACCGCTCATGGCAATTTGTTTTGGTCGGATAGGACTATAGTATTCGTTTTCTATTTGCAGAATATGATTATTGATCTGAATCGGATTGCCATCTGCATCTTCTAAACCAAGCTTGGCAAAGCTGTCATGCGGTGTCTGAATCGCACGGCGCAGACCTGCGACATACTCTGGCAAATAGTTATAACGAATATCAAGCTGCTCTTGCACGCTATTGGTGTAGCCAAGCTTACCCATACGCAGACTGGTGGCAGTAGGCTTGTAATAGGTCGAGTTATTTAACAGCTCTAAATCATGCTCGCGGCCTGCTAAGAAACAAGGACAGACGCTTGGACTGGCACCTAGTAAATATAGGACTAGGCTGGTCAAACGCTTAAAGTTGCGAATAAGGCCTAAGTATTTTTCATTTTTAAACTCTACTAGCGTTTGGCTTTGTGCTGTTGGCGTTTTGGCTTGCCACGTTTCAAACAGCTCATCACCGAATGATAAGTTGTAATGAAGACCTGCAATGGTCTGCATGCGGCGACCATAACGAATACCCAAACCACTACGATAGAGCGTTTTTAGCTTACCAGTGTTAGAGCTACCATAATCAGCCAGTGGAATGTCTGCATCGTCAGAGGACAACATACAAGGCATCGATAGTGGCCACATCAGCTCACCTTCAGGCATACCCTGATAGACCAATACATGCAGCTGGCGCAGCATATTTAGCGTCTCTTTTGGTGAGGCTTTGGGTTCAGTGATAAGCTCAAGCAAGCTCTCTGAGTAATCCGTGGTGATAAAAGGATGGGTAAGTTTTGACCCCAGTTTGGCAGGATGAGGCGTTTGTGCTAGGTAGCCATCTGGCTTCACACGCAGCCCTTCTTTTTCGATACCGCGGAGCATACCCGTCAAATGCTGGCTGTCAAACCAGTTGGGAATCTCAAAATCAACAAAGCTACTCACAAAATTACTCATAATCGTCGTCTATGGTCATTTATTATGGCGGATCGAAACACGCAATGTGTTGGTCCATAAAATAGGTAAATATTAGGTCAATAATTCCGTCAGTTTAGCTCAAAGCCGTGTCGAAAACCACGGACGCTTACAAATACGATAAGCTTTAGAGGGGCTGACTTGATCGAGTTTTGACACGTATTTTTTAGTGAGCTGACTGGCAGTAAGGTGTCGATACTGGCAAAGAATATCGACAAAAAAAGCACCTACCCCAGAGATAGATGCTTTGATTGTTATGCCGTTAGGCTGTCTAAAACAATTTCAGCGCTCACCGCAGCATCTCAAATATAAGGCATTTAAATCAGATTACATTTAAAGCACATTATATAGAAAACGATGAGCCACAGCCGCAAGTGGTTGTCGCGTTTGGATTGGTCACGACAAACCGTGCGCCTTCTAAACCTTCGGTATAGTCAACCGTAGAGCCTTGCAAATACTGATAGCTCAGTGAATCCACGACCAACGTTACATCATCGTTGTCAAAGTTGGCATCATCTTCATTCAGCTCATTGGCAAAATTAAACCCATAAGAGAACCCTGAGCAGCCGCCACCCGTCACATAGACACGCAGCATGAGGTCGCTATCCCCTTCTTCTTCACGCAGACGGCGCACTTTTTGTGCCGCGCTGTCTGTGAGACTCAATATCGTTGGATCTACTGGCTGACTTGAGCTTGGATTAAATTGGTTGGCTGATTCGTTCATATCTACCTCAGTTGCTAGGATCAAATGCGGTCGTCGTCCTGTTTGGGTTTGCCATTAAATAGTGGCAAATAAAGATACGTACGGCGTTTGACTAAATTGGGTGCTGTTATTGTGGTCGCGCTACATACTATAGCCATCAGGTAAAGGTATGTAAGCCACTTATATTTTAGCAGTATATCATAATGGGGATATTGATTCGTTTGTCAAGAGTGACGCGACTAACTGAATGTTACCTACCAAAAATATTATCATAATATCCTCATGATACCGAGTATTCATGAGCCTATTAGCTTTGTATAATATCCAAGGTTTTACGATAACTTTGGCTTAAATAATTGCTTAGTTTTGAAATAGTTATTTAATCGTTTGCCTATAGGCCAAGCGTTTGAAATAATAGCCGCCAGATAGCATACCCCATGTGTGTTTTTTATTGCCCTATATTTATATTATTGTTGAGATGAAGAAATTATATGATCGAATTTAAAGACGTTGGTGTTCGCCGTGATGGTCGTGAATTGTTTGCAGGTGCAAGCTTCCAGCTCCATCCAGGTCACAAAGTTGGCTTGACGGGCAACAACGGCACGGGCAAATCTACCTTATTTGCTTTGTTATTGACGCAAATGGGTAAAGGCGATACTGAGGTCACGCTTGATAGAGGCGAGGTCAGTATCCCTGATAGCTGGCATGTGGCGCATATGGCACAGGAAGTGGGTGCCACAACGCAGTCTGCGGTTGATTATGTATTGAGCGGTGATGAGCAGTGGTATGAGATTAACGCCGCTCTCAATGATTTGAGTAGCGTGAGTGACGAGCAGATTGGGGTATTGCACCAGCAGTTTGACGAGATCGATGGTTATCGTACACCGACCAAAGCGGCGCAAATTATGGCAGGTCTTGGTTTTAATACTAGCCAGCACGAGCTGCCAGTAGAAGGGTTCTCTGGTGGTTGGCGCATGCGTTTGAACCTTGCCAAAACCTTGATGAGCCGTGCTGATCTGATGTTGCTCGATGAGCCTACTAACCATTTGGATTTAGACGCTATCTTGTGGCTTGAGACATGGATCAATGCCTATATGGGTCTGGTCATTGTGATTTCTCATGATCAAGCGTTTTTGGACGCGACAGTCGGTCATATCTTGCATGTAGAGCAACAAAAAATCACCCTTTATACGGGTAACTATCAGCAGTTCATTCGTACCCGTCACGAGCGTATGGCGCAGCAGCAGCAAGCGTTTGAAAAGCAAGAAGCGACTAAGGCGCATTTGGATGACTTTATTCGTCGTTTCCGTGCCAAAGCCAGTAAAGCCAAGCAAGCACAGAGCCGTATCAAGCAGCTAGAGCGTATGGCGGAGTTGTCACCGATGATGGCAGACAACCCGTTTTCATTCCAGTTCTATGAGCCAGCCAACATGAGCTCACCACTGATTGAGCTGACCAATGCAGATATCGGCTATAGTGAGACACCACTTCTACACAACGCCAATGTACAAGTGACACCTGATACACGTCTTGGTCTGCTCGGTATGAACGGCGCTGGTAAATCAACGTTGATTAAGGCATTAGTCGGTGAGCTTGGGGTATTAACAGGAAAGTATCGTGTTTCGGATACCCTGAAGTTAGGTTATTTTAACCAGCATCAAATGGATATCCTAGATGCCAAGGCAACGCCTATAGAAATGTTACGTCGTCTGGCAGGTAAAACCTCTGATGCGATGCTACGTTCGTTCTTAGGCAGTTTTGACTTTCGCGGTGAGCGTATCGATACCCCAAGTGAGTTGTTCTCTGGTGGTGAGCGTGCGCGTCTGACACTAGCATTGATTGTTTGGCAACGTCCAAATGTCCTTGTGCTCGATGAGCCAACCAACCATTTAGATTTACAAATGCGTCAAGCGTTGACCATCGCCTTGCAAGGTTTCCAAGGGGCAGTGGTACTGGTCTCGCATGATCGTGAACTGATTGCCAACGTCTGCGATGAGCTGTATCTGGTGCATGACGGTATCATCGAAGAGTTCGATGGTGATATCAGCGACTATGGCAAATGGTTGGCAGAAAAGCGCAAACAGGAAAACTCTCAGGATAAAGGCAACAATAAAAAGAAAAACAAAAAGGCCAATAAGAAGTTTGTTTCACGTGAAACAGGTGATGACAAATTTGCTGCATCAAACAATAACGAGCAATCAAAAGCATCACAACAGCCATCTGCTCAGCCTGCGCTTAGTAAAGATGCACAGCGTAAACTGGCGGCTGAACAACGCAAGTTGACAGCTCCTATTCGCCGTGAGATCGAAGAGACCGAAAAGCTATTGGCTAAGATTGATGGCCAGCTTGTGACGCTAGAAGAGAAGCTTGCTGATACAACATTGTACGAAGAGAGTCGCAAGTCTGATTTACTGGTGCTACTCAATGAGCAGACCGCGCTACAGCAGCAGCATAGTCATAACGAAGAGACGCTGTTGCTATCGATGACGACATTAGAAGAGATGGAAGCCAAGTTTGCATAAAGCTTTTAAATAATTGGTACTTAATATAACAGATATAAAAAAGGGATGGCGTAAGCCATCCCTTTTTTATTACATCATTCCTTACGATATTTCCCATCACCGTACGACAGTATTTTCATCGTGGTCGTACAAAGCTGACAGTTTATTTCACCAGCAGCGGCTTTCGATAAATCAAGGATACGGCCACCAATAAAAGGGCCTCTATCGGTGATTTTTACGACTACGCTCTGCTTTGTCTTTTGATTGGTCACTTGTACCTTTGTGCCGAACGGTAACGTGCGATGCGCAGCGGTTAAGGAGTTCATATTAAAGATACTGCCACTAGCGGTACGCTTACCGTGAAACTTACTACCGTAGTAGCTGGTATTGGCAGCGAAAACCGTGGTGCTAAGTAATAGTGATAACGCGACAACCAAAGACTTGATTAAATAAGACATTTAATACCTTTAAGCAATTAATAAAATAGACAGATACTCTTGCCTACGTTATTTATACTCCCTATGAGTATGAATAATAGGGAGATTCTACAAGCATGAGCTTGTCATATTATTACTGCTCTGTAAAAAACTCATGAGGTCAAATACCTATTTTTTAAGAGAAAAAATACACTTTGGAGAAAAATTAATGATGGTATAAGCGTCAAAATAGGTCTTATAGAGATTGATTCTTATATAGAAGCCGACAAAATATTGGAAAGCAAGGAATACAATATAGATAGGTAATATATAAAGACTAGGGCTATCGATATAGCATACTTAGTGTTATATGAGAATCCTCACAAGTCCCTAAATTTGTGTAAATAAACCTTTCTATATTCTTACTATTTCGTACAATGCGTAAGGTTAAACATTATTCTGGAATATCTATTGCATATTCTTCTCATAATTTTAATTATATTGCCTAGCAACTTGTTTTTATCCTCTTTTGAAGAAGTTTTACATTAAAAATCAGGTTTGGTTCAGTTGTTGCTAAAATAATTTCTTCTGATATAGCGAATGCTGCCTATTTTTTTAAAATTAAGACAATAGAGATGGGGCATATCATCCGACGTTTTTGCCCTAAGGTTGCCACGGCAACAATGTTAGCCATGCCATCCTGTCTGCAGGGTCATAAAATAGTAAAGACCTACTTCTTTGATTTTATCAAATGAAAGAAGTAGGTCTTATTTGCTGTGAATGAGCCTACCCTGTTTATAGATGTCAAAGTTACCAATGTAAAAGGTCACGTAAAATTAGCTTACAAATGTGTTGCATTGGAGATAGTTTGCCAGTATCATCCGCACCAAACAAATATCAGTTATTGAGACCGTATATGAATAAAATAGTTGCTGTAGCACTGCTCGCTATTCTGACTTCAGGATGTGCGACCCAAAATTATCTTGTGTCATCATTAGAAGCACCAAACGCTGCAGTAAAACCATCTGCTGAAAAAATGCAGACGTTTTTTGTAAGTGGCCTTGGTCAAGAGCAAGAAATTGATGCTGCCAAAGTCTGTCAAGGCCAACAAAATGTGGCCAGTATCCAGACAAAGGCAAATTTCATCAACGTTGTACTAGGTGTTGTCTCTAATGGTATCTATACCCCTCGTCAAATCAGTGTCTACTGCAAGTAAGGAAAGATAATAATGAAAAAACTACTAATAACTGCAGTGATGGGTTCGGTATTGTTGGCATCAGGTTGTGCTACCCAAACTGGCCTGATTCAACCAACCCAAAAGACTGTCCCAGAATATACTAAGTCACAGACTTTCTTTATTAGTGGCATTGGACAAGAGCAGACTGTCAATGCTGCTGAGGTATGTGGCGGTGCTCAGAATGTTGCCAAAGTACAAACGGTACAAGAAGCTAAAGACATCGCGCTAGGTTTGGTAACTTTTGGTATTTATACGCCTCGTACTGCTAAAGTGTTCTGCCGATAAGATTACTTATTATTGCATTGCTAATACTGCTTACTAATTAACCAGCCATTAAGTGATGTACTATTAAGCCTTTGATGAAAAAGAGCAAACAGCGACTGTTTGCTCTTTTTTTATGTCCAAATAGTCAAATCATTGCTTAAAGTAACCTAACATTTACTCAATAATCGTCAATATGAATGATGCTAGAACCAAAGTAGAGTATGCTTATATACATACAACGAGTTATTTTCATAATGGGCGGGTAGTACCTGAATGCTGATTAGGTTTGAGTGCTTTCTATTGTGTACATAATATAAGAGCTGAGATGGTAAGGAAAAATAACATGGCAGAGAAAAACTACTATGACATTTTAGGGGTCAAAAAAGACGCCTCAGACGCTGATATCAAAAAAAAATACCGTAAGCTCGTTCGTCAATATCATCCCGATGTCAGCGATCATCCGGACGCGGACAATAAGATTGCGGAGATCAATAACGCTTACGAAACCATCAGAGATAAAGACAAGCGCGCCGAATACGATGCCATGCTAAACAATCCATTTGCTGGACAAAGTAGCGCAAGCGGGTTTGGTGGACAGTCAACGACAGGTCAAGGAGGATTCCGTTGGGAGGACGTCAAGGATCAGTTTGGTGATGGTGAAGCTTACGGCGATGGTGGCTTTCGCTTCGATGATATTTTTTCAGCATTTGGTCATGGCGCACGGGGTTCAACGAATGGGCAGGCGGGTGGCCAATCACAACGTGGTGGGTTTGGTGCACAAGATACTAAAGGGCAAGACCAGCATGCCGAGATTACCGTTGATTTGTCTTCAGTCTATAACGGTGATGACTATAGTATTAAGCTAAATGTTCCAGTAAGGCAGCCAAATGGTACTGTCGATTACGATAACAAGACGCTCAAAATAAAAATCCCGAAAGGTATTACGGATGGCAAGCAAATCCGCTTAGCAGGGCAAGGTGCTGCTGGTAGCAGTAACGGCAAAAATGGTGATTTATTTTTGAAGGTTAAAATTCGCCACGATAGCAATATTCGGATAGAAGGTGCGGATGTCTATCAGACCGTCAATATCGCACCGTGGGAGGCGGCATTGGGTGAAAAAATCAATGTCAGTACACCAGCAGGTACGCTGGGTGTGAGCATTCCTAAAAATAGCAAGTCTGGTAGCAATTTACGTTTGAAGGGTAAAGGTATCCCTGCCAAGCAAGCAGGTGACTTGTACTTGACGGTAAATATTGTCAATCCAGATATCAGTAGTGATGCGGCGATACAGGCGTATGAGCAGCTAAAGCAAACCTTTGCTGACACCAGTATCAGCCGTTAAATGACAGTATGGATAACCGTTAGGTATCACTGTAGTGAGAAACAAATCGCAGAGATGAACACGATACCGATGATATAAAGAGAAAACGAGGATAATAGCTATGAAGCACTCGACTGAATTTACCGACATTATCATGAGCTTAGATGAACTGGTCTCTGCCTGTGGCCAAGAGCGCCAATGGGTCATCGAGTTAATCGAAGAAAGTATTATTGAGTATGACGTACCAGAGCATGAAAAATTTACTGGTTACCAGTTGACGACCGTGCGCCGTGCCTCGCGACTCAGTCGCGATTTTGAGGCCAGCGTGCCAGCGATTGGTTTAATTCTTGAACTGCTAGATGAGGTTGAGCAACTGCGACAACTCAAGCGTCAAATAGAGCTACAAACTCCAGCCATAGAAGTTGATATAGATAATCCAAAGTAGTTAAAAATAGTCAGATGACTAGGGCGTGTCTTCATTTTAAAAATGGTAATAAAAATGAGATAAATTGCAGTCAAACAAGGAAAATAGCGCAAACAATATCGAGATATTAGTCAGCTATTTGACGCCGTTTGGCAAGATTTAGCCGTTTTTAAACCATTTAGATGTCTATCGATTGAATTGAAGACACGCCCTAACAAGACCGCATAAAAAAGGGCCCATTAAAGGCCCTTTTTTTTATTGATAGAAAATGCTTTATTAAAAATTAACGAGAATACGTAGGATCAGCTGCTGCCGTAAATAGTACGTCAGTTGAAGAGTTCAAGGCCGTCTCAGCTGAATCTTGAATCACCCCGATGATGAAGCCAATTGCCACCACTTGCATTGCAATGTCATTTGGAATGCTAAATAAGCTAGCAGCGAGTGGAATCAATAGCAATGAACCACCAGCGACACCGGAAGCACCGCAAGCACTAACCGTAGCGACTATGCTTAACAACAGCGCTGATGCAAAGGTAACTTCAATACCCAAAGTATTAGCCGCAGCAAGCGTCAAGACGTTAATGGTGATCGCAGCACCCGCCATATTGATAGTCGCACCCAGTGGAATGGTCACTGAATAGGTGTCTTCATGTAGTCCAAGTTTGCGGGCAAGGTTCATGTTGACAGGAATATTGGCAGCTGAACTGCGCGTAAAGAACGCCGTGATTCCTGACTCGCGTAGGCAAGTGAACACGAGTGGGTACGGGTTTTTACCCGTTTTAATAAGGACGATAAGCGGATTTGCGACCAACGCGATGAACAGCATACAGCTGACCAGCACCATCAAGATACGCGCATAACCTGCCAAAGACGCAAAACCAGTCTCGGCCACGGTACTAGCGACCAGACCCAAGATACCAAATGGCGCTAACGCAATAATCCATTTGACGACCTGTGAGATCGCATCCGCAAAATCACCAACGACTGTGCGAGCGGTGTCGCTGGCTTGGCGCAAGGCAAAACCAATAATGATGGCCCATGCCAAGATGCCAATATAGTTGGCTTCAGCGATGGCATTGATCGGATTGGCCACTAGATTCATTAATAAGTTGGTCAATACTTCTTTTAAATCAGCAGGTGGCACTTGTGCGATATCGGCGTTTATCAACACCAAGTCGGTCGGGAATAAAAAGCTGGCCCCTACCGCTGTTAGCGCTGCCAAAAACGTGCCGAACATGTACATGATCAGCACCGGCTTTACATAGACCTCATTACCACTGCGATGTTGACTAATCGCTGCCATGACCAGAATAAATACTAAGATAGGCGCGACTGCTTTTAGGGCACCGACGAACAGTGTACCAAGTAAACCGATGGCAGTACCGACACTTGGTGCGAGCCAGCCAATCAACACTCCCAATACCAAACCGATAATAATGAGCGGAACCAACCCGATACGTTGGTACATCGCAATCAATGAACGCATTTGTACATCCTCGACGTCTGTCAAAAGTAAATGAATTGTTTGAATGAAAAATTATCGAAGGATGGTAGCATTTTTTGACATATCCGCATACCGCTCATAGCAGTAACTGCTGTGCGAAAAATAAGAAGATAACAGAAGAATATAGCGAGTGCGATAAAGTATGACACAAGGATGAGCTAAGGCTAGCCAATAAAAATGCCTCATCAATGAGGCATTAAAAACAGTGATATAAAGTGAGAAGTATATTTCATAGTAATAAGAACAGAAAGTGACAGGGTGGAGCTACACCTTAAAGTGGGTCAGCTCATAGCCTAATTGCTGATAAGCCTTGTATTTATCACGGCCTGCTTGGGTACTTGTGGTATCGGGTTTGATTAACTCAAGGATTCGAGAAGGTTTGGCGTTATTGGTAACTGCCATAAAGTCATTCACAGGGCGCGTCGTCGTATTGAGTACAATACCAGCAAAATCTGCTGGCATATGATTACCGAGCAATACGGGGGCTAGTGATTGATTAAAAACATGAGCATCAGCACTTTCTGTGTCGATGATTTTAGCCTCAGTACGTTTACCGTCAGTATCAGAGAGACATTGATGCGGTATAAAGCTCGTCGCCTCTTGTGCCCAAAGCGCTGTGTCTAGCGTCGTCAATAATGTCTCATCTTCGATTAAGATAAGCAAAGACTGAGTGCTTTTATTCAGCGCCGTCTGAGTCAACTGACAAACAAAGCCCAAGAAATCTTGGGCCTTACTTTCACTTAATACATAAAAGCTAATCTTCATAAAACGCTTATACTCTGTCGGCGCTGTTTTTTAGATATTGCATAAATAACGGTACAGGACGACCGGTTGCCGCTTTGTCTTTGCCTGAGTTCCAAGCCGTACCAGCGATGTCTAAATGCGCCCATGCTTGACCTTCTTCGACGAAGCGCGACAGGAAACAAGCAGCTGTCACGGCACCAGCACCTTTACCACCGATGTTTTGCATATCAGCGATGGGTGAGTCGATCTGTGCTTGGTACTCATCATCAAGCGGCATATGCCAGATGAGATCTCCTGATAGGTTGCTGGCATTTTCTAAATCGAACAAGACATCTTCATCATTACTGAAGACTGCTGAGCGCACGTGACCGAGCGCCACCACACAAGCGCCAGTCAAGGTCGCCACATCGATGATGGTTTTTGGATTGTAGCGCTGTACGTAGCACAAGGTATCAGCCAATACTAAGCGACCTTCGGCATCAGTATTCAAGATCTCAACTGATTTACCGTTCATGGCTTTGACGATATCACCTGGACGTGTAGCATCACCTGATGGCATGTTTTCAGCACAGGCTAGTGCGCCAACGACGTTGATTGGTAGACGAGCTTCACACAGGGCTTTGATCGTACCAAGTACAGAGGCTGAACCACCCATATCAAATTTCATCTCATCCATGGCCGCACCTGGCTTGATTGAGATACCACCTGAATCAAAGGTGACACCTTTACCGACTAAGACGATAGGCGCATCATCAGTGGTCGTTTGCGCGTTGTCGTCGCTGTTTTTGTCTGCTTTCTTGGCAGATTTTTTTGTTGGTAGCTTATCAGCTAGGGCTTTTAGTCCGCTTGTGACTTTTGCACTGTTGGTCGTTGTTTGCTCGGTAGTACCAGCATCTGCGCTAAATGATGATTTACCGCGATACTCCATCAGTACCAGTTTGCCTTCTTTGGTAGAGCCTTGTGCCACTGCTAAGAAGCAATGCATACCGAGCGCTGACATCTCATCTTCGCCTAGTACTTTGACGGTCAATAGGTCAGGGTAAGTTTTCGCAAGCTCTTGTGCTTGTTCTGCCATATACGCTGGGAAGCAGATATTGCCTGGCTCATTGGCCACATCACGGGTGAGGCTCTGACCGGCGAATACTGATTCGGCAAAGGCGAGTGCAGGCTGTAGCGCTTCATCAGCCAATAGATAAACATCAGTCAATACAGGCGTAGCTTGCTCAGACTTATACTTATCAAAACGATAGCTAGCGGCCAACAGATTTAGCGCAAATTGACCAAAATGATTTTCTTCTAAAGCATCGCCTAGTGCGACCGTGATAGAGGCCACGCGTTTTTGCGTACTGTTATAAATGGTATTAGCGATTTTTTGTAGTACGGTATTACTGAACTTGTCAGTGTTGCCCACACCGACCAATAACAGCTGTACAGGGTTTTGCTTAGTGGTTTTTTTGTCACCTGCCAATGCATAATCTGCAACAGTCTCACCCAGTGAGCCTTTGAAGTGTGACACTTCAATCAGCTGCTCAATACGGGCAGTATAGTCAGTCAGTGCTGATTCAGCTAAGATATTTTTCTTACTATCGATTAAAACAACCAAGCAAGCGCTGTCTTTACTGTTGGCTTCTTTTTTTAGAATTTTTTGGGTATGTGTCTTTGGCAGATGCTGAGATAATTTGATATTCATACAGTTATCCTTATTAGAGTTATGATGATTATAACGTTCGCGTATTGCTTATGATTATTAGAGTATTTGGTCTATTGAGCAATCACGATAGTGTAGCATATTGCAATATCGCTATGCAGTTAGCAAAGCTTAAGTAAAAAGGTTTGAGCTAGGTTACCGCGTCCACTCATCTAAACCTTTGATGGTGATATCAGATGCTTATTCAAGAGCATAGTTTACGTGCTCAAAGACTAAACCTGCTGTCTTAACCACTCTACTCAGCCATTTAACTATTTCACTATTTAGCTATTGACTAGCTCATCAGTAGTCATTAAAGCGGCAAATCTATCTTGTAATGCAGCCATCGCGGTATCATGCATTACCTCAGCGCTGATGGTTTCTCTTTTGGCACTAGGCAAGTCACGTGTGGCACAGGCATCATGGCATACAAAGCTATCAAAGCCTAAATCAAATGCCGCGCGGACGCTTGAGCTAACGCACATATGGCTCATAAAACCCGCAAAAATAATTTGCTGCTTTGACGCTGATGCAACCATTTCTTGCAGTTTAGTATCATGAAAGGCATTTGGGTGTTTTTTGGCAATCACTGTCTCGCCATCTTGTGGCTGTAGTTGCTCGACAATCTCGACGTTAGACGATAGAGGATCGAATACATTGCCATTTTCTGCCCCATGATGCGTAATGTGAAAAATCGGAATGTCTTGCTGACGGGCTTTATCAAGTAACAGGCGTGCATTTGAGATGGCTGTTGCACCTGCTTGTCCCAATGGCATCGCACCGTCGACGTACTCGTTTTGATAATCAATTAAAACAAGCGCAGCGTTTGACCAGTCGAGTGTGTCGAAAGCGCCACCAGCGAGTTCGAGTAAAGTAGCAGGATTGGTTGTGGTTTTATTCATTGGTATTATTCTCCGTTGATGATTTATTCTGTTATTTGCTTATTCCGTCAAGTCGTGTTTATCGTTAAGCCGTAGGCTCTGTTATATAACATACAGAACCGAGCTTCATTTGCTTTAGCAGCACTTAGTCTAGCAACTTATCTTAGAGAGTGACGCTTGATGATACGAATGACAAACAAAGCTTTCTAAAATAAATAAAGCAAGAATCTAATGAAATAAACGGCGATAATCTAATGTTACTTGAGAATATGCTGCCCTTTCATCCAATATTTGATATATTCTTCGCTCGCTGACAATAATGCGCTGTCAGCAAGGAGTACGTAATGTTTTCAAACACATTTCACCGTCATTTTTGAGCAAAACATGCTAGCATTGACGGTTATGTCTGTCGTTTGTGCTTATGAGGTCTGATCAGTTAATTATTTGACGAGGTTTGTCTTTATACAGCTACTCGACTGAACCAATATCATACCTATGATGCGTTATCATTTTGCCCAAATTTCGTGATCAACGTATCAAAAGCTGTGCGCCTACCAACGTCTCACGCATACCCACTGTTTAAGAGTACCCATTGTGATATTACGCCGCTATATGACCCAACAAGTTGCTTCAACCACTGCCTTAGTACTGGGGTTTTTGGTGGTGATGATGCTGGGTGGTCGTTTGATACGTTATTTTGGCATTGCCGCTGAAGGGCGTTTGGATGTCAGTTTGCTCTTTACGATTATCGGGTACAACCTGCCGTACTTTCTAGAGTTGATACTGCCTTTGGCCTTTTTTATCGCGCTGATGTTGGTGTTCGGTCGCTTGTATGTCGATCAAGAAATGGCCGTTATCAATGCCAGTGGCGTCTCGCGTGGTAAGCTTGCACGGTTGATGACACCGTTGATATTGGCATTATTTGCGGGCGAGGCCGCACTGTCTGTCGTGGGCAAACCTTGGGGCGTACGCTCGTCTGAGGCCGTCTGGCAGCAGCAAGCCTTAACCAGTGCGTTTGATTTGATTCGTCCCAATGAGTTTATCAGTAGCGGCAATTATCATTTGTATGTAGGCAGTCTTAGCGATGATAAGAAAAAACTACAAGATGTGATATTGATCCAGTCTGAACCTGAAAAAAAGGGCAGTGCTGCGACAAATACTAGCTCTGCTGATAATTCATTAGACCAAGACACCGCTGAGCAAATGGGCATCTCGGATCTGCCAAAAGCCATCATAAACAGTGGTGCAAAAAACATCAGCAAGGATACGATTACGCTTGCCAAGCGTGCTGAGCAAGTCGACACGGGCAATACGGGCGTGACCCAGCTGGATCTATTTCAAGGTCGCCGTTACGAAGTCGGTGCAGGCAGCTTGAAATACAACCAAGTTACCTTCGATCGTTATCGCATCACGTTGACGGAATCCTCCAAAGAAGTCATCACCGAAGACAATATCGAAACCCAAAAAATTGGACCTCTATGGCAAGTGGCAACGAGCGGCTCACAAGCTAGCACGAATAGTGCATTGCGTGCTGCCCAAGGTGAGCTGGGCTATCGTCTGGCACTACCGTGGCTGATGATTATCGCGCCTATGTTGGCAGTGCCGCTCGCACAAGTACGCCCTCGCCAAGGTCGCTGGCTGCGCCTGTTCCCCTCTATTTTATTGTTTGTCAGTTGTGCACTGGGTATCATCTCGCTGAAAAATGCCGTGAGTAAAGACAGTGTCAGCGTATGGGCATATGCATGGCTGATTTTAGGATTTATGGTATTGGCACTCTATATGAATTGGGGTAGCCGTGTGCAGCATCGACTTCGTTTTCGCAAACAAGAAAACAGGCTCGACAATGCCTTAAGCAATGGCACAGACAATCAAAACAGTGGCTCACAAGGAGGGCAGCTCTAATGCGCTCTTTATTTGCTAAATCTGTAAACTCTGATCAGCTGGCAAAAAAGGCTGGTAGCCTAAAAGTGCTCAGTCGTTACGTTAAGCTCAATGCTCTGCTCGCTATCATCGGTGCCGTCGTTGGATTGTGGGCGCTACAGCTGGTTTTTTCTTACTTATCAGAGCTCGATTCTTTAGACGACAACTACACCATGGGTGAGGCGCTCAAATATATCTTTTACCGCTCACCGTACTTTTTAGAGCAGTTTATTCCAACGGGTGCATTACTTGGTGCCGTTATTGGGTTGGGACTACTCGCCAATAAAAGTGAGCTGGTGGTGATGCGCGCGGCTGGAGTCAGTATTTATCGCATCGTCGGCTGGGTATTGCAGCCCGCTTTGATTTTTGTGTTATTGGCACTGGCTATCAATCAGTTTGTATTACCGTATTCAAACCAGTTGGCAAAGCAGATCAATGAGGAAGACAATATCTCGCTCGTCACCTCTGTACGCGGCTATTGGACGATACAGCCAAGATTTGAGAGTGCAAAAGATGGTAGCGCCACCCCTGATGGTAGCGATATTTTGTATATCGATTATGCGGATGTCAAAGGCAACATCGGTGAGGTCAAACGTTGGCATTTGGACAACGATGGCAATTTGCAAACGGCTGTCCATGCTGAAGGTGGGAAATATACGGGCCGTGCTCCTATCGATAGCGATAGTGAAAAGCCAAGCGAGCAGTATCGCTATGAGTGGCAACTGAATGATATGGTCAAGCTCTCTATCAATCAAGGCTTTGAAAGCAGTCAAGCTGTAGCACCATCAGATACCATAAGCTTGCCGTTCGCCCCAGAGTCAGTATATTTACTCACGCGTAAGGCAGAGGATTTATCATTGACGCAGCTGTATGAACATCGTACGTTTATGCGCCAACAGGGCAATCGCTCGTTAGAACACGAAGTCGCATTTTGGCAAAAACTGCTATCGCCTTTGTCGATATTATCATTGGTAATCGTTGCTTGCTCGTTTGTCTTTGGCTCACTACGGACGCATAGCTTAGGATTACGCATCGTCGTTGCCTTGCTGTTTGGATTGCTATTCAGCTATATTCAGGATTTGGTCGGCTTCGTATCACTAGCGACAGGTTTTTCGCCCATGCTGATGGTGCTATTACCGATTATCGGCAGCGCGCTACTCGGTGGATACTTAATCAAACGGCAAATGTAAAATAACAGCTAGTCATACAAGATAAAAAGCACGCTAAAATTAATTTAGCGTGCTTTTTTATGTCAGTTTAAATGACTGAAATTTAATCAGATAAAGTTAAGATTAGTCTTTGGTCGCCATAGTAATGGTATAGGTTTTACCTTGTTTGACTTTGTCGCTATTGCCAAACACTTCGGTAAATGAGCGCTTCACAAATTGACGCAGACCGTTGATTGTGACGACATAAAAACGGCCACCTTTACGCATGCGCGCATAAGCATCAAGGAAGTATAAGTAGTGCTGCTCTTTGCCTACTTTGGCTGGCAAGTTCGACATCACAAGGCTAAAGTCTTTATCCTTTGCCACATGATTGAAGCCGTTTGATAAATGTACATCGACATTGTTTAGACCGTTTTTCTCACAGTTACGACGCGCATATTCTACTGCCATAAAGTCTTTATCGATCAATGTATGCAGACCGTTCGGACATTCACGTGCTGCTGTCATACCAAGTACGCCGTAACCACAACCCAAGTCGATCGAGTCATCGTCCGCTTCAAAGTCAATATAATCAAGCAGCATCAAACTACCATCATCAAGCTTCTGCGGTGAAAAAATACCCCACGTGGTCGCAAAATCAAACGGTTTGCCAAGTACCTCTTGGCGAAAGTTAATGTCTTCGCGCCAGTGTTGGGCGTTTTTTAGTAGGTCAGCAGGTGGTCTATGGCTCATGGGATTCTCGGATAATAGGTAGGTAAAAGGTAGTGCGCAGCCCAGTTAGGCAGCGTGCATATCATGACGCACTTTAATAAGGGTATTGTAGCGAGAAAAGGGTAGGTTTGCAGCATCCTATTGATTCGATAGACCAAAAACCTAGGCTATATACTGATTTTGTAGTGTAAGATTGGTTAATAACGATATAGCCTGCGAGATCATTATGAATACGACGGAAAAGGGCGATAAGTTTGAGGATAAAGTGCTGACACTTCTTATGAAAGAAATAGAAGATTTCAATACGTTTATAAATCCTAAAAATCATATAAAGGTTTTCAAGAAGAAAAAATACTACTCAAGATTTCGGAAAGGTGACATAGAGTTCGATATTGCTATTGAGGTATATCAGGATAAAGAAATCCTAAACTACTCATTTCTTATACTGATTGAGTGTAAAGATTACAAGGGACCAGTTGGTATTGACCAACTTAATAAGTTTTTACAAGATGTAAGGGACTTGAGTGAAGATAATTTTAGCTATAGCTTGAAGCCTATAATGGCAATCAGTTCTACCTTAGCAAAGTCAGCGTTTAATGTAGCTTTGGAAAGAGGTGTAGGATTAATTAAAATAAACGAAAGTGATGGACTTAAATGGGTATTAAATAGAAGTTTTGAAAAGTATGGTATTAACCAAGCTTTAAGTTCAGAAAGTATATTTGTAGAAGGTGACCAACCTAACTATTATAATTCTAGCTGGTTTTTTAATTCTCATGATGAATGGTTTAGTAGTGCTAAGGACTACATAAGATACATCACTGGAAATAAAAGTGTAGGCCTTAAATCTCAAGTAAAATATTTTGCCAAAGATTCTTTAGAAGATATTGCTAGAGGCATTCTTACAAACGTAAAATATTCAGACGGTGCTGTTTCGTTACCTGATTTACTATCTCATAAGTCATTAAGTAGCGTAAAGCTATATAAAGAGGTTATTCCATCTCCACATGAACAAAATCTACTTGGGAGCGTTGACTTCAAAAGTAAAGAAATTTTTATGTATAAAAAAGAAATTGAAGATGAGAAAAGAGATAGATTTACTCTTGCACATGAAATTTCACATATCCTACTAGGACACGGTCAGTATCTTAATAAGGACTCACTGGAAGAGAATGATTTATCTGATCTAGAAATTTTAGATAATTCTATGATCGCAAAACTTGAGTTTCAAGCGAACTATTTAGCAAGTTGTTTACTAGTTCCTAAAGACCAATTAGCAAAAATATTTTCAAAAATATATTCTGAATCAGGATTAGTACGAAGAGGTGAGTTTTGGATCTATTTAGATAACCAACCTGAAAATAAAATGATAGCTAATAATATTGTGAGTAAACTAGCTCGTTATTTTAATGTTTCAAAAAGTGTTATCAAAATTAGATTAATAGGTTTCGGTCTACTTCATGATGAAAGCAAAGAAGTCACCTAACCTCTCGCATGATGCTCTCCATACAACTTCTACAATCTCGCTACCACCATATGGGTATAGGTTTACGTGACCGACATCACTCTAATATCACTTTCCTAACTGCTTCTTAAGTAAATAATCAAATATAAATGGCCCAAATGGCAAGAATGAGCCGAGCACACCTGCAGGTAGCGCCCAAAGCGGCATTTTTATTTTGCTCGCCGTAATAATCAGTACCATGATATAAGCCATGAATAGTATCCCATGCACTGGGCCGATATAGCTCACTGCTTCAGGCATGCCCAGCATATATTTTAGTGGCATAGCGATCCCCAGCAGCAATAAAAAAGAAGTGCCTTCTAAATATCCCATGATGGTCAGTTTTTTTAGGGCAAAAATTTGCTTTTCGGTTAGGGTAGGCAGAGTAGATGGTTGAGCTTGCAACACAGTTTAGTCCTCTAACGATCATCAATAAAAATTAAATCCTAACCTCGCGGATGATGCTCGGCATGCAATTTCTGCAATCTGGCAGTCGCCACGTGGGTATAGATTTGCGTGGTGGACAAATCACTGTGCCCTAGCAGTAACTGCACGCTACGTAAGTCTGCACCATGATTCAGCAGATGGGTGGCAAAGGCGTGGCGCAGCGTATGCGGTGACAGCTCTTTGTCGATACTCGCAACTTTGGCATATTTCTTTAATAAATACCAAAAGTTCTGCCGTGTCATGTAGCCACCTTGCGCTGTCAAAAATACCGCTTGGCAATTTCCTGATTTCAAATGCGCGATCAAATCACCACGAGCATGCGTTAGATAGTCCTCTAGCGCATCGTTTGCATACTCGCCGAGTGGCATCAGTCGGGTTTTATTACCTTTACCTGTGATTTGTAGCCAGCCAGCGTTTAGATTCACTTGCTCTAATGAGAGATTAATCAACTCGCTCACACGCAACCCGCAGGCATATAGCACCTCTAACATGGCTTTATCACGTAGTCCGAGAGCAGTGCTAGTATCGGGCGAGGCAAGTAGATTATCGACATCTGCCTCGGCTAAGTCTTTTGGTAATGGACGTCCCAGCTTTGGGCTTTTGATACGCTCGCAAGGATTGTCTTCACGCAGGTTACTCGCAATCATCCACAGATAAAACTGACGCAAGCTTGAGAGCATGCGTGCTTGGGTACGTGGGGTTTTGCCTTCTTGAGTTAGGGTTGATAAGCAGTGCAGCACGTCATCAGGCTGCCAGCGTGTCAGGGCAATAGGATTGGTCAGTTCGCATGAGCGCAAATCGCGGACATAAGCATTACGAGTACGTGTCGCTAGACCACGTGCCAGCATGGCTTGACGAAACTCAGTCACATAACTGGGTTCGTCATCTACTGCCAACGCCTTAGGTTGGCGCTGTTGCACGGCACGATCACGGCTCATAATTCAATACTCGGTGGTTGCATGTTAGATAAGCGTTAAACACCATAACGAGGTAACTTCAGCACTGCGCGCGACATGCAAAGGGTCCGTATCATCTTGACTGCGACCGTGCTTAGGCTGGGTATCTAGACGATATTTTACCGCCAATCCAGCATCGGCAAACAAGCTTAATAACTCATCACGGGTGCGCAGTTGCAGGTGCTCAGCTAAGTCCGACATGATCAACCAAAGCTCTCCGTGCTCAGCTAAGTGTTGTTTGGCACCTTGCAAAACCCCACGCAGCATCGCGCTCTTGGCATCATAGACGGCGTACTCAAGAGAAGAGCTTGGCTTAGCAGGCAACCAAGGCGGATTACAGACAATCAGATTGGCGAGCGGTGCATCAGTCGGATACAAATCGGCTTGCTGCAATTGTACGGCAGGTAACTCTAACCGTGTAAAGTTCTCGTTGGCACAGGCCAAAGCACGTGGATTCAAATCCGTTGCTATCACTTGCGGAACACCGCGCTGCGCTAAGATAATAGCCAGTAATCCCGTTCCGGTACCGATGTCATAGGCGACATCATGAATCGCTGGTAGCGGTGCATCGAGCAACAGCTGCACATACTCATGACGGGTTGGTGCAAAGACGCCATAATGTGGGAAAATTGATAATCCCAAGCTGTCTATTGGGACGCCTTTTTCGCGCCATCCTGCTGCACCAAGTGCGCCTTGCAAGTCACGAAATGATAGCATGCAAGACTCATCCACCGCCTTATCTAACGGGCCAAAAGCGGCTGTACAGGCTGCACTGACATCGGGCGCGCGGCGTAGTTGGCTGACGTAACTGGCATCAAGCTCGAGTAGCAAACGGCTTAATATGCGTGAGCGCTGAGCTTGCAGTTGACGCTGTTGATGAAAGAGGTTGGGTATTTCTTTAGAGCTAACTGAATCAGATTCTGATGTAGGTTTCGCAGCTTTATTAGCCGCTTTTTTTGCTTTACGCAGCTCAGAGCGCTCATTGGTACGATCTATGCGGCGACCGAGCGCTTGTAGCAACTGGCGGGCGTTGTGAAAATCACCGCGCCATAGCAGTGAGCTGCCTTCGCATGCCAAGCGATAAGCGTCATCAGCAGTCGTTGTATCGTCGACCAACACAATGCGCGCAGGTGGCATATGATTGCTTTCAGACAACCAAAGAGCATTACGTAGCGTTTCGTTTTCTTGCCATTGTACATACTGCTTTTCTGTTTGTAACACGTAATAGCCTACCTTTTGTGAAAGATACTTTGCTTAAAGTGCAAAGATATATTTATATTGTTTATTGCGCTGTCAATGTCGAGCTGTGATCAATGCTTTGCTGTAACTAATGCTTTACTGCCGTCACGCGAGTATATTTAGGCACTTTTTTTCTTAACCAAATAGCGATAAAGCGTCACACTCATGGGTGCAGTATCATCACTATCAACCTTGATTTCATCAGGGTCAGTATCTAGGCTCACGTTTTCAGCCAGCGTTTCTTGACCCAGTAGCTCATGACCCAGATGACGACAGAAATTAGGAATATCGCGTGTGGTGGCGGGATCAGTCGCCAAGATCTCAATCACCTCACCACCATCTGCGCTACGTATCACTCGGTGCAGCATCATAATGGGCTCAGGGCAGATCAGCCCTTGGGTATCTAAGTGGTGATTGATAGCAGTGTCTAGCATAGAAGTGGTCATAGTCATGATAATAACGCTAAATGGATGGATTTGAGAGCGAGTGATTGTTTCAATCGCTTAAGAGCGAGTGATTGTTTCAATCGCTTAAGAGCGCGTATGTTCTGGATCATCTACAATGGCTGTCTCTGACGCTTCGTCAATATCATGTTCATCAGCGACTTCTAAAAAATCAAAAAATCGCTTAAAACTGACTTTAAATAAAAACGCCACACCCAGCCAGCAAGACAATCCAAGCCATACGGTATCAGCAAATAATAGCCCGCCGATCAGTATGATGGTTGATACACCGATACTCATGGCAATCATCGAGGGCTGGTTTAAGCGATAACGATAAACCACCAGCGCATCATAAATGGTGATCGGAATCGTGAGGGTAATCAGTGCATAGGGTAGGTTATAAAATAATTGATAAAGTAGCTGATTGTCATGAAAAGCTTTGACACTAGCAATCGTACCAAAAACGATGAATGCAATAATGGCGGCATAAATGAGATAAATCGCTATTTGGTTTGCCCGCTGTGCACCTTTGATACGAGCGATGGCAAGCGGTGCAAAACCACGTTGTGATTTATTCTGCGTTGATTGGTCTGAGACAGTGGTCATAGTGTTCAGTCATTTATCCGTTAAAAGGTGCGATATATCAGAAAGTAGCGGCGCCATTGAAAATGATGCTATTGAGCATAGAGCGGTTGCGTGATTAATCGGCTTTGATGGCATCGATAGCGATACTGCTATTTGGATCAGCGAAATATGTCGACAGTAGAATACAGGCTGAGATGTCATCAATCGGGTCGCGCTCGTGCTGAATCCAACCATTATCCCATGCTATCTCACGAGCCGCGACTGAGGTCAAACGTTCATCACAGAGACTCACGACCACTGGCAAATGCTGTTCCATAATTCTATGGGCCAAGCGACGAGCAAATTTGTGCGCGCGCTTAGACAACATCGAGCTACTGCCATCCATATTGAGGGGTAGTCCGATGACCACCTTTGCCACACCCCAAACCTTTATGATGCCAAGTAAATTGTCCCAGTCAGGCTGACCATTATTCATCACGAGAATATCAAACGCACGTGCCGTTTCGGTAATACTATTACCCAGTGCCATGCCCATCTTTTTGACACCATAATCTAATGACAGTATCAGATGCGGCTTAATGGGCGCTTCAGCACTGTTAGTATCCGTCTCTATTGTATCGGCGCTGTCTATTACGTTGTTCTCGATTGTAGTGTGCTCGGTTATAGCGCTGTCAGTTATAAGGGTGCGGTCTAACATAGTAACGGAAGTTTCCTATTCTGGTTTTTTATGTCTGTATTCAGGAGTATGTGGTATTAAGCGTGACCAATATCGCTACTTAAATAGTCAAAATTGATGCCGATTTTATCAGCGGCTATTTGCCAGCGCTCTTCAAATGGCGTACCAAACAATAAGTTCAGATCCGCAGGACAGACGAGCCAATCGCCGTTACTCAGTTCTTGATCCAACTGTTTTTTACCCCAACTGGCATGACCCAAACACAGCTGATAATGACCCACCCCTTGACCCGCGGCGATACGCTTTAGGATATCTTGACTGGTCGTGATGCAGACATTCTCTGAGATAGCAAAAGATGACGCCCACTCTGGCTGACCAGTATGCAGCACAAAGCCAACCTCAGGATACATAGGGCCGCCTTCTAATGCCAAATCTTCCATCACCTGTGGATCAGTGACCTCAATATCTAAATCTTCTAGCAGCTTACCCACATGTGATTGTTCTAGTGGACGATTGATGACCAGGCCGAGTGCACCATGCTTATCATGACGGCAGATATAGATTAGCGCCTGCTCAAACCTTGGGTCTGACAGCTCTGGTGCTGCGATCAAAAAATGATGAGTCAAATTGGCTTTAGACATAGAAAAAAATGCAACCTAATAAGAAGGGTGGAGCACCACTATATGGTGATGACAACTATAAAAGCAAGATTGAAGCCAATAGCGACACTTATTACTCATTATAAGGATTTAGGCATGAATCGTACCTTTGTTAAAAGGCTTTGGCTATTTTACATCGGATAGCAAGCTACGAGCATGATCACGAGTGACCTCTGTGATAATCACACCGCCTGACATACGCGCCAGCTCATCGACCTGTGCTCTATCGGTCAATATTAACAGCTCACTTTCAGTCTGCTCCTGATGGTGCTTTTGTACCAAGATATGCTGATGCGCTTGCGCCGCTACTTGTGCTTGATGCGTAATGGCCAATAATTGCTGCGTATTTCCAAGCTCGCGGAGCAGTTCACCAACCACCTGTGCAGTACCGCCACTGATACCTACATCGACTTCATCAAACACCAGCATAGGTTTGGCAGCGTTATTGTCCGCATTGGTCGCTTGTAATACCTGCATCACGAGCGCCATTCGTGACAGCTCACCACCAGAGGCAATTTTGTGTAGCGGCTGCATCGGCATACCGACGTTAGCGCTAAACAACAAGTCAATATCAAAGCAGCCTTGTGCATTATAGAGGCTCGGTTCGGCCTTTTTGGTAAAGACAAACTCACAGCGGGCATTTGGTAGTGCCAGTGGTTGCAGTTGCTTAGTCAGCTGTTTAGTCACGGTGGGCGCAGCTGTCGCACGTTCTTTATTGAGCTTCGTTGCTAGCGTTAAGTACGCTTGCCAAGCCTGCTCAATTTGTGCTGCCATCGCATCGCTACTTGGCTCGTTTTCTAATTGCTCTAATTGGGTTTCCCAGCCTTTTGCTTCATCGATTAAATCACTCGCTGGCAAGCCATGCTTACGTGATAAACGATGACCCAAGCTGATCAGACTGTCTAATGTCTGCAAGCGTTCAGGATCAGGTAGCTGCTGCTCAGCATAGTCAGATAGCAGCCCTGTCACTTCAGTGATTTGCTGCTGCGCTAAATGTAGCTGCTCAGACGCTTGCTCAAAGGTTTGGCTGACACTCATTTGGTTGTCACAGAGCTTGATAGCTTGCCCTAGTAGGGTCATGACATCTGGCTCATCTGTATCATTATCGAGCAGATGTAAGCCATGGCTGGCCTCCTGCATCAGTGCTTCTATATTAGACAACTCTTCATGCTCTGCTTCGACCTCTGCATAATCGACAGCTAGTAATGGGGCAATGTCTGCTAGTTGGCTTTGTAAAAGTTGGATACGATCTTGACGCTGGGCTTCACGACTGGCGATATCATCAGCACGGCGTTTGAGCTGCTGATAGGTTTGATAGCTACTGGCTGTTTGTAAGGCTAGAGGTGTGATTTGCGCCATCTCGTCCAACCATTTCACCACAAATTGCGGTTTAAGCAATGCTTGCTGAGCATGTTGGCTATGAATATTGACCAGTAGTGTGCCCAAACTTTTTAGCTCAGCCAAACTCACTGGCACACCATTTAACCATGCCTTTGAGCGGCCGTTATTACTTAGCTGACGGCGAATTAATACTTCCGGCTCTTCTAGTGCTCTATCGTTTTTAGCAAACCACTCAGCGATGACGCTGTTGTTTTCTACATCAAACTGCGCATAAATATCTGCATGCGCGGCGCCATGTCGTACCATTGCACTGTCTGCACGCTCACCGACACACAAGGATAGTGCATCAAGTAATAATGACTTGCCAGCACCTGTTTCACCCGTGATGACATTGAAGCCTTCAGCCACGCTCAGCTCATGCTGAGCAATCAATGCAAACTGGTGTAAAGTTAATGATACGAGCATCAATGCCTCTCATGACAGACAATGGACTTCGCATAATTATTGGGAAGCCATATGTAAAATAGAATAGATAAAAGGATGGAATTATTTAATTAATCGCCTGAAATCAACGAATGCGCATGCAGACCTTAGGCAAATAGTATGGTGTTAAATGCGTTTAAATACAAATATTAAGCACCGAAATAGTGTGAATTATTGTCAAAATATACTCACAAAACCTGCGAAAATTCATCAGCATCTACTGTCATAACGTTTGCAATAAGGGCGCGTAGCGATGACTTATCCTGTCAAAACACTATCGATGTACTGATAAAGTTTACGGAGAGTGCTCGCTAAAATATATCTGCTATAGTAACAAGGACTTGGTCCACAAAAGATAAATAAGTCGAGGTAGGCGTGCAATGAAATAGCATTTTCCTAGTCGCTTTAACAAACTTTATAGATATAATGTGGTAGCATAATCTCACATAATGATAAACTCTTAGGGTTAGAATTATGAATTTCACTACATGAACATAAGTCATAGTTTTGTAAAATTATAGGCGTATAGTCATAAAGATATATGGCTCAGCGTGTTAGCGGCTTTGATAAAAGTTTCTATTATCTCTGACATACAGCTATTGGCCGTGTAGGGATTGAGCCAAGAAAGCAATATAATATCCAAATGATACAGTATCTAGAGCCGTATAGTTCTTCTGTGTTCTACACTCTAGCAACACCTCAATCAGTTACTTATTTTTTAGTTTTACCATAATTATTTGATAAGGAAGCCACTATGACAGCGGCGCAATTTACTAATGTAACCGTTAATGCCCAAGCGACAGTATCTTATGATGGTCGCTGCTCAAGCCATACTATTATGTTTGAGGACGGCCGCCATAAGACCCTTGGCATCATCTTGCCTTGTGATAATTTGGTCGAGCATTACCACTTTAGCACCAATACCTCTGAGCGTATCGAAATCACTGGTGGTGAGTGCGAAGTAAAAATAAATGGTGATGATGACTTCAGTTATTACCGTGCAGGTCAGTCATTTGTCGTCGAAGGCAATAGTGGCTTTAACCTACGTACTGAAGAGATCGTGCAATATGTGTGTCATCTAGAAGGCTAGTAGGCTTGACGCATACTGCTAATAACAGGGCTAGTCAGAGTCATCGACACATTGTTCAATACAGTGTTGGCTAAACGATGTTGATTAAGTATATAAAAAATGAACAATATCTGAACGGTATTGTTTATTTCTGTTTTTAATATCTAGTTTATCGTTATCTCATCGGTAATGGGTAACCATCCTCAGCGCCGATGACACTCTCTTTTATCTCATCGTCTCGTACGATACTCACTTTATATTCAATAGGCCTACTATGGCAAAACCCATTTATTTTTATGGCATTCATGCAATCGATGCCTTACTCGAATACCGTCCTCTTGATGGACTTAGTCTTTTTGTACAGCAGGGTCGCGAGACGGACAGTCATGTACAAGCGATCATGTCAACAGCAAGCGATAACGGTATCAGCATACAACCTACCCAAAAAGACAAGCTGACACAGTTGTGTGGTAGCCCGCAGCATCAAGGCGTAGTGCTTAACGCGCGTCCGTTGGGTTTTGCTGATGAAGGTCTGCTTGATACGCTCGCTGGGCGTGACCAGTGTCTTTTATTGGTATTAGATCAAATTACAGATGCACATAACTTTGGTGCTTGCTTGCGTACGGCTGTGGCAATGGGTGTGGATGCCGTGGTTTGTCCTAAACATCATGCCGCAAGCCTAACGCCAACTGTTGCTAAAGTATCCGTTGGTGCTGCTGAGATGATGCCGATTATTAGCGTCACCAATTTGGCACGTACACTGTCAAAGATTAAAAACGCAGGGGTTTTTGTGTTTGGTACAGCGCTCAATGCAGATGCCAAACCCATTCATGCAGCAGATTTGACAGGCAAAACAGCCATCATCATGGGTTCAGAAGGAGAGGGCATGCGCCGCCTGACAATGGAGAGCTGTGATGAGCTGGTCTATATTCCAATGTCAGGAAACGAGCATGGTAATCTACAAAGTTTAAATGTCAGTGTGGCAACCGGTATGGCGCTATATGAGGTCAATCGGCAGCGTACTTTAGCTGCTGGGCCAGTTTAAGGTATTCTTGATGTAAGGGCTGCAGCTGTAAGTATAAAGCAGCAAGGTCACTCTCATTCAAGATCACATCATCGGCCTGACGGTTGCGCTCTTCGCGGCTTAACTGGTTGGTCATAATGGCTTTGATTTTCTGTACGCTTTGATGATCACGCTGACTGGCACGGGCAAGCTGCGTGTCTTCAGTGGCATCCATCACCAAGATGCGTTGACACAAATTGGCAAGTCCAGCTTCTGCGCCCTCAAGCAGCAGGGGGGCTGACAATATTAGATACGGTGAGGTACTGGATGCCAGCTGTGCTTTCGCGGTCTCACGTATCGCTGGGTGAGTGATGGCTTCAAGCTCGATCAACGCTTCAGCATTCGCAAACACGTGCGTGCGGACAGCGGCTCTATCCATTGAACCATCAGCGTCTAATACCCAGTCACCAAATTTCTTTTGAATTTTGCGTAACGTATCGCTGCCTTTGGCTACGATCTCATGAGCAATCACATCAGCGTCAATAATATCAACGCCTTGCTCTGCGAACCATGCACTGGCTGCCGACTTTCCGCTACCGATTCCACCTGTCAAACCAACAACCAAATGGTTACCTTTTTTCGATAAGCCTGTTGGTTGATGTGGATGAGATGCAGGTAATGTTGTATTGTTTGGCATAGTGATGACTTATTTAGTAGACTTAATAATGATGGTACAGCCAATCCTCTATAAATTAGATACGGTTTCAGTCTCGTTTAGTCTACTACTTGTAGTACTTTCACTCGACTTCCTTATATCTACATTATATTGAACCGATTATAGTTACATACTCAATCTGTGGAGTTTTGGCTTTAATTCATAAGTATTGACAGCTGAAGACACACCCTAACATAGCATAACTTGTCCGAAGAGCTGAATGAACTTAAAAAGGTCAATAGCTATACATACCAAGGTACCAGCTGACGATGTCTGAACCATATAGCAGTGCAACGATACCTGCAATAGCGATATAGGGGCCGAAGGCAAAAGGTTTGCTCTCGCCTTGTTTTTTCATCAGTATCAATCCAACGATCGAGCCGAGCAAAGATGACAGCAGAATAATCAGTGGCAGCATTATAGGCCCGAGCCACGTACCCAGTACGGCTAAGAGCTTAAAGTCGCCTTGTCCCATGCCATGTTTCTTGGTGATTAAATAAAATATTTTGACCACTATCCAGAGCGACAAAAATCCAAATAATAATCCCCATATGGATTGTGTTGGCGAGACAAACCAGCCTTGCGAGTTCACGGCCAATCCTAAGCCCGCTAAAGGGAAGGTTAGGCGATCGGGTAATAACTGGGTATCAAAATCAATACCCGTTAACGCAACCAATGTCCATACCAGTACCAGTGCAGATAAGCCTACTACGCCAACACCGAATTGATAAATCACCAACACTGATAGCAAAGCAGTGATAAGCTCAACAATGGGGTAGCGTATACCAATGGGTGCTTTGCAGTCTGAGCACCGCCCACGCAGAACTAACCAGCTTATTAAAGGTATGTTTTCATACCATTTGATTTTATGAGCGCAATGCGGACAGCGTGAGGCTGGTCGGCTTAGCGTAATAGGCTGGTCAGTAGCGACAATAGTGGCTAATGGCTGCGTATGTTCGCGCGGCATGTCTGCTTGTTCAAACATAAACTGGCTGCATTCGTGTCGCCAGCTATGCACCATCATCAGTGGCATACGATGAATAACGACGTTTAAAAAGCTGCCAACACAAAGCCCCAATAGACCGAATACGAAGAGAGCCAGCGTCATATTTTCTTGTAATAATTGTATTAATTGCATCAAATCATTATCCTACGACTGAGCCCATTTGGAAAATTGGTAAGTACATCGCAATCACCAATCCTCCCACTAATACGCCCAATACTGCCATAATCATGGGCTCCATGAGACTGGTCAAACCATCGACTGCATTATCGACTTCGTTTTCGTAATAGACTGCTACTTTATCTAACATCTCTTCCAAACTACCAGATTCTTCACCGATACCAACCATTTGAATAACTAGACTTGGAAACAGATTGGTTGAGCGTATGGAAAATTGTAATTGCTGACCAGTTGATACATCGTTCTTGATTTGCTGTGTTGCATTATAGAACACCACATTATTGGTCGCGCCAGCCGTAGAGTCTAGGGCATCAATTAGCGGAACACCGGCGGCAAAAGTCGTGGATAGAGTACGGGAAAAACGAGCAATAATGGCTTGATAAGCTATGTTGCCAAAGATGGGGGCTTTTAATACAGCACGGTCTAAAAAATTACGGAATTTTTTGGATCTTTTTTTGGCTTCAGAAAATCCAATAATAGCGCCACCAATCAAAACAATCAAAATAAACCACCATGCTTGCATCCACTCAGACATACTAACGACCATTTGGGTAAAGGCCGGTAGCTCTGCACCAAATGACTCAAATAAATCTGAAAATACAGGAACTACCTTTATTAATAGAATCATAGTGACAATGATAGCGACGACAACAACTGCAATCGGGTATTTCATCGCTTTTTTAATCTTAGCTTTTAATAACTCACTCTTTTCTTTGTAAGTAGCAACACGCTCAAGCATGGTTTCTAGTGCACCTGATTGTTCACCAGATTCGACTAAAGAGCAAAATAAATCATCAAAATAACGTGGATGTTTGCGCAAGGACGAAGCAAATGTACCACCTGCTTCGATATCTGCTTTTATCTGTAGTACTAATATCTTCATACTTGGGTTGTCTAAGGAATCAGCCACAATTTCAAACGATTGTGTCAGTGGTACACCCGCCTTCATCATCGTGGCCAACTGCCGAGCAAAAATAGCAATATCAATGGCTTTGATGGCTTTTTTGAAGGTATACAGAGGCTTTGGTTTTTTCTTGATACCTTTGACCGTAATACCTTGTTTGCGTAAAGTTGCTTTAGCAAGCTCTAGGCTACGACTGGTGGTTTCACCTTTTACTTTCTGCCCACGCCGATTTACCCCGTCATAGGTAAAATCTAACAACATATCGGTCTTAGCTTTTGCCATCTTTCTACCCTCAAAATTGTCTAATATAGATATCGCAAATGTACAGCCCGATAGTTAATAGAGTGTTGTGTTCAGGCATACTTCATTTTAGCGCAAAAAACCAGTGTGCATCTGTTTTATTTTTATATGGTGCTTGTGTTTATGATTGCTGAGTTATGACTGTAGATAATATTAAATTTACTAATAATGCAATGACTCCTTTGGAACCTATGAGAATTATTCAGAGGTAACGCGCATCATTTCTTGGATACTGGTGATCCCTTGTAGCACTTTTAAAATACCTGAGCGCCTTAAATCACGAAAGCCATTTTTTAGAGCCGCGTCTTTGATATCGATGGCATTGCCATCTTCCATGATGATGCGTGAAATATCAGGACTGACTTTCATTACCTCATAAATACCGACACGGCCTTTATAGCCTTCACGGCATTCATTGCAGCCGATTGGCTCATAAATGACATTGTCGGCATTATCTAAGTCAGCTTCTGTAAAACCAAGTTCAAGCAGACTTTGTCGTGGAATATCGAGAGGTTTCTTACAGTTTTTGCATAAGCGTCTGGCCAATCGTTGGGCAATGACCAAATTAACGGACGTCGCAATATTAAAAGAAGCCACACCCATATTACGCAAACGCGTCAAGGTTTCAGGCGCTGAGTTGGTGTGCAGGGTTGAAAGCACCATGTGTCCTGTTTGTGCCGCTTTGATGGCAATTTCAGCAGTCTCTAAATCACGAATCTCACCAACCATCACAATATCAGGGTCTTGACGTAAAAAAGATTTGAGCGCATTGGCAAAGGTTAAACCAACCTTGGCGTTGACATTGACCTGATTGATACCTTCAAGGTTAATTTCAACAGGATCTTCTGCAGTAGAGATATTGGTGGCGCCAGTGTTTAGTATATTGATACCCGTATAAAGCGATACGGTTTTACCAGAACCGGTGGGTCCTGTAATAAGTAGCATACCTTGCGGCTTATGTAGTGCCTCTAAAAACATTTCTTGTTGATCAGGCTCATAGCCCAATGCTTCGATACCGAGCATTGCCGATGAAGGATCTAAGATACGTAGCACGATTTTTTCACCGAACAATGTCGGTAACGAGTTTACTCGAAAATCAATGGCTTTATTTTTGGAGAGCTTTAGCTTGATACGGCCATCCTGTGGTACACGGCGCTCTGAGATGTCCATCTGCGACATGACTTTTAGACGGGCTGCAATTTTACTGGCAAGTTGGACTGGTGGATTGGCCATTTTCTGCATGACACCATCGACACGAAATCGTACTCTAAAAGATTTTTCATAAGGCTCAAAATGTAGGTCAGAGGCTCCCATACGAATGGCATCAACCAACATTTTATTGACGAACTTTACGACAGGTGCTTCATCGATGCTATCAGCAAGCTTGGTTTCATTTTCTTCTTCTTGACCATCTTCAAAATCAATATTCAAATCGCTATCAGAGAAACTACCAAAGCTCTGCATAGTATCCGCATAAACACTTTCAATACGCTTCTTTAGCTTACCTTCTTCGACAACAATCGTCTCGACTGACAAGCGGGAGTTAAAGGCAATCGCGTCAATGGCATCCACACGCGTTGGGTCACTCAGTGCCACAAACAGTCTCTGTCCACGCTTGAATAGTGGCAGTGCATTAAATTTTCGAACGATTTTTTCATCGACCAGATCTTTAGGGATAGTATCTATACTGAGAGCATCAAGATCAAATAAGGGATCACCAAAGGCTTGTGATAGCATCTGAGCAAGTTGATAGGCATCAGCCAACTTATTGTCTACAAGATAAGGTACGAGTCCTATCTGTTGCTGCTGTGACTCAGTCTGTGCCGTTTTCATGTTCGCTTCGCTAACCACCCCATCATTGATAAGCTGCTGCGCTAGACCACCATACTTGCTGTTTGTGATAGACATTATGACCCCTTCTTAATACAAAGTTTTTCGCACATTTTGATGATATGCAGATACTGTTTATTTGACATTCTGAATTTATTTATCATTTTCAGTTTTTGTGACACCGTCTAGCACCATTAAATCAACATTGATACGTTAGTGACTGATAGCGTTCTGATGCTATGTTAGCAACCTTGTCACGGTATCGGTCTTAAATAGCAATAATAATATAGGACTTTACTTTAGTTTGAAGAATTTATACAGACCATTAAACGTTCAATGCAAAAATATCAGTGCTTCATTCCGGATATCTTGATGGTAGGTTAGGAAAAGCGATGCTACTTCTGTTGGTACTCTACTATAGCACTTGCGAAATATTTGTTATACTGACGCGCATATTAGCCGAATTGGCATGAATACATGAGACAAGGTAGATGAGTATGCAAGCTTGGGTGATTGGTAATTGGAAACAGAATCCTGCAACGACGAGCGCTGTCAATGCGCTGCTAGATGATCTATTGTCTAAGGTCGACGCTGAGGAGCAAACCAATCCGGCAATGGTAAATAGCCGCTGTCAACTGATGGTAGCACCAAGCTGTATTCATCTGAGTGCTGTTAGTGATCGTCTGTCGGGTAGCTCGATACTCAGTGCCGCACAAAATATCAGTGGTCATAGTGCAGATATAGGTGCTTATACGGGTGACTGTTCAGCACAGCAAATCGCAGATACAGGGGCTACTTGGACGATACTGGGTCACTCAGAGCGTCGTCAATACCATCAGGAATCCCATGATAGTTTAGTACAAAAGATGTCTCATGCATTTGCTCAAAACTTAGGTGTGGTATTCTGTATTGGCGAAACCCAGCAGCAATATGATGACAAACAAACCCTTAACGTCCTAGACCTGCAGTTGTCTGTGATTAAAGAAGTGCTTGAGCATCAGCCAAATCTTATCGCATCATTATCTGATCGTCTGATTATTGCTTATGAGCCTGTATGGGCAATCGGCACTGGCAAAGTCCCAACTGTAGCAGAGGTGAGTCGCACTCATCAGCATATCAAGCAAAGAGTGGCAAGTTTTGTTGATATGTCGGATGCGATTACTGTCCTATATGGCGGCAGTGTCAACGCGGATAATGCAGAAAGCTTTGCGTCAGATCCTATGATTGATGGCGCATTGGTTGGCGGTGCATCATTAAAGGCTGAGAGCTTTTTGATGATTGCCAATGCTTTTAGTCAGGCCAATGCTTAGTTAAATAAATAACGCTCAGATATCAAAGCCATAGCGTATATATAGTATGCCTTTATCAGTTGGCAAAAGTAGGTTTAACAGTGCACTTGCAATCGTGTACAATGCGCCTTATTTATACAATCGAGTTGGCATGATTAGACGCTCATTGTCATTGCTATTAACCTTCAGTTTTATTTTTCGTTATCAGTCGTCATTACGCGGCAAAAGAGGCCACCATGTTTACGTTTATATTAGCCCTGCATATTATTGTGGCGATTGCCATGATCGGCTTGATTTTGATTCAGCATGGTAAAGGGGCAGATGCTGGGGCTTCTTTTGGTGCGGGCTCATCAGGTACGGTATTTGGTGCCGCAGGGACTGCCAATTTTTTAACACGTGCAACGGCGGTATTGACGGTCATATTTTTTATCACCAGTATGACACTGGCAGTTCATGCCCGTAAGCAAGCTGAAGATCAGTTTCGTCTAGATGCGCCTGTGTCAGCGCCGCAAACGCCACGCCCATTGACGCAAAACCCTGAATAAGTATCTTTTAAGCAGGCAGGCCTTGCTATTTCGCTGCGTTACATTTACAATGCCTTTCTGTTTTCGCAAGTCCTTATTTATTGATGCCTACCTTAAGCATCCTATATAGTAGATAAGAAGTTAGAGATCAGGGCAGTAAAATGCGATTGTGGTGGAATGGTAGACACGCCATCTTGAGGGGGTGGTGGCGCAAGCTGTGGGGGTTCAAGTCCCCCCAATCGCACCAAGTTTCACAGACGCAGCATAGCGTCAGGTTAGGTTTTTTAGTAGCAGATACTTAATTTATAATTTATTTAAATAAAGTGTTGACACTTCTACATTATCTCCCTATAATATGCGTTCTAGATTGATGCGGGGTGGAGCAGTCTGGTAGCTCGTCGGGCTCATAACCCGAAGGTCGTTGGTTCAAATCCAGCCCCCGCTACCACTTTTTATACTGATGTTTTGTACACTAAATTTGTCAGTACCGATTAGCCCACCATTATGCTTGTGGGTTTTTTTGTATCTGATGGTACGTGTTATCGCGGTATCTATCCCAATTATGCTAAGCTCTAAATCTATAGAGTACGAGATTATTCGTCATTTGCTGATACCAGCGCGATGTTTCTTGAGCAACACTATCTTTTATTCCTCATTCTTTTACCGATAGTAGTGCTTTATGAATCATAAAAGCATTATTTGGCTGAGCTTGATGTTTTCTATGCTCATCCCTATATAAATACACAACGTATATCATATGTTTGTGGATTAAAATTATACAATGACCGTCATTCTTATAACTATATACTGGCTATTCACTATAGGCTTGCTATAAAAAGATAAGAAGAGAGCAATGCTCTGATACGGTTTACCAAGTACGATAGATAAGTGAATAGGAAAAGACAAATAGATTATGAAGCTTTCGACCAAAGTTGCAGAACTGACTAGTATTATTGCTCCTGCCGTAGCCGCTTGTGATGTGGCATTATGGGGCATAGAATTCGCACCACAAGGCAATCGTTCTTTGCTGCGTATCTATATTGAGGCATTGCCAGAAGTGCAAGCCCAAGATAAGCAAGTAACCATCGAAGATTGTGCTGCGGTAAATCACCAAGTAAGTGGTATTTTAGAGGTTCATGACCCTATCTCAGGCGAATTCATCTTAGAAGTATCCTCACCAGGTTTTGATCGTGCATTTTTCTCAGATGAGCAGATGCATGGTTATGTCGGTCAAACCGTTAGCTTGCGTTTGATCCAAGCGATCGGCGAAGGCGACCAAAAACGTCGCAAGGCAACGGGTATTTTAGACAGTATTGATGATAACTCTCTAAAACTGACGTCAAGTGATGGTCAGCAGTTTGAGATTGCACTGAGCAATATCGATAAAGCCAATTTGATTTATGTAGATGCTTAATTTTATCTTATATAAAGTGGGTAGCTACTAAGTCGTCAGTGGTTTTATTTTAAATAGGTTATATGACTTATAATTGAAACATAATATCAATACACAAATTATAAAATTTGAGTCAATCAAAAAATGATAGGACAGGTATAGCATGAGTCGTGAAATCTTAACGGTAGTAGAAACTGTCAGTAATGAAAAGGGCTTAAATCCTGAAGATATTTTTGAAGCAATTGAAGATGCTTTAGTGGTATCGACTAAGAAAAAAGTATACACCGAACAGCCAGAAGTGGAGGTACGGGTTGCCATCGACCGTGCAACAGGTGATTATGATACTTATCGTTACTGGACAGTGGTTGCAGATGAAGATCATGAAATGCCTGCTTGTCAGCTAGCTATTACTGACCTTGATCAAGAAGAATGGTCAATCGGAGATATTAAAGAAGAGCAGATCGAGTCGATCGAATTTGGTCGTATTGCTGCGACCCAAGCCAAACAGGTCATCATTCAAAAAATCCGTGAAGCTGAGCGTGCGCTTGTCGCAGATGCCTTTGAGCCACGTGTTGGTGAGATGATGTATGGCGAAGTCAAAAAGCAAACGCGTGATGGCTATATCATTGATTTGGGTGACAATGCCGAAGGTTATTTGTCACGCGATCAGATGTTGCCACGTGAGCAATTACGTGCAAAATCGCGTATCAACGCGATCCTCTATCATGTAAACCGTGAAAACCGCGGTGCACAGCTGCTATTGTCACGCACGCATCCTGAAATGCTATCGGCATTGATGCAAAAAGAAGTGCCTGAGATTGCAGAACAAATTATTGAAATTCGCAATGTCGCTCGTCTGCCAGGTACTCGTGCTAAAATAGCGGTCAAGACCAACGATCATCGTATCGATCCAGTCGGTGCTTGTATCGGTATGCGTGGTACACGTATCCAAGCGGTACAGCAAGAGCTTGATGGTGAGCGTATCGATGTCGTGGTTTGGTCAGATGATCCAGCCCAGTTCATCATCAGCTCTTTAGAGCCTGCTGATGTTAGTAGTATCATTTTAGATGAAGATATGAAAACAGCAGATATTATCTTTAGCACTAACGACCAGTTGGCGCGCGCTATTGGCTCACAAGGTCAAAACGTCCGTTTGGCGTCTGAGCTAACAGGTTATAAGTTGAATATGATGCTTGAAGAAGAGTATCAGCAACGTCAACAAAACGAATCTAAAGCGTTCATTGAATTATTCTATGAACGTCTAGAAGTAGATAAAGATTTAGCCCAAGCGCTTGTCGATATTGGTTTCACCAGTATTGAAGAAGTGGCTTATGTACCAGTCGATACTTTTTATGATATCGAAGGTCTGGATGACGACGCCATTGACATGATTCAAGAACGTGCCAAAGAAGTTGTCATTGCTGATGAGCTGGTCAAACAACAAAACATGAAAGAGCCAAGTCAAGAGCTACAAGAGCTTGAAGGTATGACCGTCAGCTGGGCTTATAAAATGGCACAGCAAGACATCATTACCGTTGATGATTTGGCAGAACAAGCCGTCTTCGATCTAGAAGATATCGAAGGTTTAGACTCTGAAACTGCAGGAAAACTCATCATGAAAGCTCGGGAATCTTGGTTCGATGAATAAGCGGTAACTGCATATCGCTGTCTTTTGGTGATATGCTATTGAAAATAAAGCGCTGGTATTGATGCAATATATACCAGCCTTACCCCAATCATTTGTAGCCAACAACTGAATTGAACATATAGCAAATAATAGACAGTAGGTGATAATAAATGGCAGATAAGACCGTCAAAGAACTGGCAGAAATGGTAGGCAAAACTACAGATGCTGTAAAGCAGCAATTGGTAGATGCTGGATTACCTGCTCGTGCAGAGGGTGACTTAGTCACTGAACTTGAGCAAGAGAAGTTGGTGACGTATTTAAAGCAAAGTCATGGTCAACAAGACAAGCGTCGCATTAGTCTTAAGTCTAAGACGACCAGTACCGCGCGCGTGACTGGCTCTTCAGGCAAATCTAAGAGCGTCAACGTCGAAGTGCGTAAAAAGAAAATATTTGAAAAGCCAAATCCAGAACAAATGGCTGAAGAATTGGCTGCGCGTGAGCAAGCGCTGATTGAGTCTCAAGAGCGTGCTGCTAAAGACGCTGAAGAGCGTGCTGCAACCAAGAAAAAATCTGAAGAACGCCAAGCGGCAACGTTAGCAGCAATGCGTGCAAGCTTAGGTTCTAGCAAAAAATCAGATGACAAGAACGATGATATTTCTACATCGGTTGTCGTGAAAAAAGGCGGCAAAACCACGGTTGAAGTTAAGCCAAAAGAGCAACCAAAGAAAAAAGTTGCCGCAACCAAGCCTAAAATTGAAACCGCTGCTGAACGCAAAGCGCGTGAAGTACGTGAAAAAGAAGAAGCGCGCCTGCGTGAAATCGAATCTAAAACACGCCGTACTCAAGCTGAAGAAGCGCAAAAGCGTACGCTTGAGCAAATGCGTAAAATGGCTGGCCAATATACGGACCAACCTGCTGCTGAAGTTCGTAAAGATGAACCATTGGCTGAAGGTTTGGTCGGTGATGCATTAGAAGAGTCGTTTGAAAAAGAGCGCCGTGAAATCAAGCGCGGTGCGAATAGCACAGGCACTCGTGGTCGTCGTCGTAAGAACCAAGATGAGCGCGAAATCAAGAACCGTAAAAATGGTTTACGTTCGACACAAGCTTCACAGCATAAGTTTGAAAAACCTGTTGAAAAAATCGTCTATGACGTTGAAATTAGTGAGCAAATCACAGTAGCAGATCTTGCTCAACGTATGGCAGTGAAAGCTCGCGAAGTGACCAAATTGCTTATGAAAATGGGTGAAATGGCTCGTGAGTCAGATACCATTGATCAAGCAACAGCAAGTCTCTTGGTAGAAGAGATGGGCCATAACCCAGTACCAGTTAGTGATACTAAAGTTGAAGATGATCTACAGTACGCCGTTGATGAGCGTAGTAGTAACATCCAGACTCGTCCGCCAGTAGTGACTATTATGGGTCACGTTGACCATGGTAAAACATCACTGTTAGACAAAATTCGCGAAACGAAAGTTGCGAATGGCGAAGCGGGCGGAATCACACAGCACATCGGTGCTTACCATGTAAAAACTGAGCGCGGTGTTATTACTTTCCTTGACACACCAGGTCACGCCGCCTTTAGTGCCATGCGTTCACGCGGTGCTCAGGCAACGGATATTGTTGTACTAGTCGTTGCAGCTGATGATGGCATGATGCCACAAACAGCAGAAGCGATTGATCATGCACGTGCTGCTGGTACGCCAATCATCGTTGCTATCAACAAAATGGATAAGCCAGGTGCTGATCCTGACCGTGTTCTGAATGAATTAACGACGAAAGAAGTTGTTTCAGAAGAATGGGGCGGTGATACACCAATGGCTCGTATCTCTGCCAAAACCGGCGAAGGTATCGACAACTTACTAGAATTCATCAGTTTGCAAGCTGAGCTGATGGAACTAGAAGCACCACTAGACGGTGCTGCACAGGGTGTGGTCATTGAATCAAGACTAGAAAAAGGTCGTGGTCCTGTTGTTAGTGTCCTCGTGAAAAAAGGTACCTTGAAGCAAGGTGACTTGGTTCTAGCTGGTGAGCATTATGGTAAAGTTCGTGCACTAACTGATGAACATGGCCAACGTATCCAATCAGCTGGTCCTTCTATCCCAGTAGAGATTTTAGGTCTACCTGAAACACCTGCTGCTGGTAGCGAGTTCTTAGTGGTGACGGATGAGAAAAAAGCACGTGAAGTGGCTGATTTCAGAAGCAATCGTGAGCGTGAACGTCAACTTGAACGTCAGAACGCTATGCGCTTAGAGAGCATGTTTGATCAAATGGAACAAGGCGATGTGTCATTCTTGAACATTGTGTTGAAGACAGATGTTCGCGGCTCACTAGAAGCATTGCTTTCGGCATTGAATGAGCTATCAACTGACGAAGTGAAAGTCAGAGTGATTAGCTCAGGCGTTGGCCCTATCTCTGAGTCTGATGTCACTTTAGCAGAATCTAGTGAAGCAGTACTATTGGGCTTCAACGTTCGTGCAGATGCCACTGCACGTCGTAAAGCAGATACTGCCAATATGGATATTCGCTATTACAGTGTTATCTATGGTTTGATCGATGATGTCAAAGCAGCAATGAGCGGTATGCTTGCTCCTGAACATCGCGAAAAAATCTTGGGTGTTGCAGACGTTCGTGAAGTATTCCGTTCTAGTAAGTTTGGTGCGGCAGCAGGTTGTATGGTCGTTGAAGGTACAATCTATCGCAACAAACCTATCCGTGTATTGCGTGATGACCAAGTTATCTTTACTGGTCAATTGCAGTCATTACGTCGTTATAAAGAAGACGTCAATGAAGTACGTACGGGTATAGAATGTGGTCTAGCGGTTCGCGGTTACAATGTCGAATCTGGCGATAAAATCGAAGTCTTCGAGATTCAAGAGTTCGCACGTACTATCTAAAGCTGCTGCTTGATAGTCAGATATCTGCTAATGCAATAGAGCCAACTGGAGCATTTCAGATATTCTGTCGATATTTAGCTGTACTTAGGCCTAACAGGTACATCCTGCTAGGCCTTTTTTAGCAATTATCCATCATAATTTATATCATAAAATATTAAAAACATATTAAACACAAGGTAATCACATGAACCAACGCTTACAACGCTTGTCCGATCAAATTCAGCGTGAGCTTGCAGTCCTTATTCGCGACGCAGTTAACGACCCTCGTTTGACGGGTTTTGTCACGATCTCTAGTGTCAAAGTCAGCCCAGATCTCGGTTATGCTGATGTCTACGTTACTATCATGGAGCCTGAGCTCAATGATGCAATGACCAAGACCAATCATGAAGACAGCATAAAAGTACTAAATAAAGCAGCAGGTTTTTTGCGTACTGAATTAAGCCATAGCTTAAAGACGCGTACCACACCGCGCTTGCGTTTTCACTATGATGAAGTGACCGCTCGTGGTAACTATATGATGGACTTGATCAGTAAGGCTGTCACCAAAACTGAGCAAAACGAAAACGACGAGTAAGTTATTATTATGTCTATACCGTCCAAGCACACTGAAAAAAAAGCCAATAACATGCCTGATAAAACAAAAGTTTCAGGTGTTATCTTGGTGGATAAACCCAAAGGCATGACTTCACAGCAAGTGGTGTCAAAAGTAAAGTATCTGTTTAAGTCGCCAAGTCACGACAGCAAAAAAGCTGGTCATACAGGGACGCTTGATCCAATGGCAACAGGCTTACTGCCTATTTGCATGGGTGAAGCCACGAAGTTTAGCCATTATCAGCTTGATGCTGACAAATCCTATGAAGCAATTATTTTGCTAGGTAGTCAAACAGACACTGGTGATGCCGACGGCCAAATCGTTGAGCAAGCAGCTATTCCAACATTCGATACGGTAATGTTAGAGCAAGTTGCTCAGCAATTCTCAGGCGCCCAGCAACAGATACCTCCAATGTATTCTGCGCTAAAAAAAGATGGCAAAAAACTCTATGAATACGCTCGTGCTGGTATAGAAGTAGAGCGAGCACCTAGAGATATCGTGATTAAAGCTATTAGTTTAAAAGTACTTGATCACGAGCAGATCCAATTGATAGTGACTTGTACTAAAGGTACTTATGTACGTGTTCTTGGTGAAGATATTGCCAAAGCATTAGGTACATTAGGGCATCTGACAGCATTGCGACGTACGCAAGTTGGTAATTTCAACATTGATGACGCGATAACTTTGCCAGAATTAGAAGCGCTAGCGTTGGATAGCCGACAAGGTCAGCTGATGCCAGTAGATGCTTGTGTCAATATCGACGCTGAGATGATGTTGACGACTGAACAGTGTACTCGTATCCATATGGGTCAACGTTTAAATGTGTTTGAGCAACTGACAGATGAGATCAGAAATTACATAACAAACAATATTGATAGCAAATCATCGGACAATAACGAGATAGCTGCTCATACAGAGGTTGTTTCTGAGATAGATAATAGCGATCAGTCTACTGATACGAAGCCGTTGATACATGAAATAGCAGTAGATATTCGCTTGATAAACGAAGAAGGTCAGTTCTTAGGTTTAGGTGCAGTCAGTCTGAATGGTCGACTACAGCCAAAAAAATTAATTCAGCGTTAGTTTTATTCTTGTTAAATAAGTCGCGATAAAGCCTTTTTGGCTTACTAACAGTTTACACTAATCACATATCGTCACATTTTATTGCAGGTTTCACCTATGGTGAAACCTGTTTTTTTTGTACATTAGATATGTCAGCTAGGGAAAGCGAGACGAAATAATTAATATAATAAAATGATAAAAATAGGGATTAACCTAATAAGAAAAACTCATAACAATAAAAAATTAGTATGGAATACGTCTAACAAGTAACAAGGAAGGTTTTACTGCTCAAGGCTCGACATTCAATAAAAATAAGAAGTATCAACAACAAGAAAAACACGTAAATCAATAATAATTCTTTTATATAAAATCACAAATATAAAGACAGGACATACTATGAAGACCATCGCTTTCTTATTACATAACAACTTTGAACAAGCAGAATATGAAGAGGTCAACAATCAGCTGAAAGCCAAAGGCTACAAAACGCTTATTATAACAACCAATAAAGACAAAGAAGTGCAGGCCATGCAACAAGACGTCGACAAAGGTGATACGTTTACCGCTGATATTTTTGCAAGCCAAGCTAATATTGCTGATTATGATGCGTTGGTGCTACCAGGTGGCACTGTAAATGCGGATACGATCCGTGGTAACGAAGAAGCTCATAGTATTATAAATGCTATCAATGATGCAGGTAAGCCACTCGCTGTTATATGCCATGCTCCTTGGGCTCTTATTAATACAGGCATCGCTAAAGGCAAAACATTGACTGCTTACCCTACGTTGCAACTAGATTTAGAAAATGCTGGCGCAAATTATGTAAATAAAACAGTACAAGTTGACGGCAATCTAATAACCTCACGTAACCCAGACGATATTCCCAATTTCGTTGATGCAATCGATAAGGCGCTGTCTTAATTACTATTTCCACCTATCACATTAATTTATTAGATCGTTCATAATCATAACTAAGGAAAACACTATGTCAAATTCTAACCCAAACGATACTAAGCTTGAGCAACAACGTTCTGAGTCAGCAAATGCCGCTCTTAAAGATCAAGTAGAAAATAATCATGCTGAAGAGAGCGAAGCTGCAGCAGACCGTATTGCTGAAAATACAGAAAACACTAAATAATACATCTAGCATGTCATCCATAATAGGATGACATGTATGTGTTTAAGGCTTTTCATCTGAACATCGACAAGCACACAAATAGATGTTTCAAAAATAATAATTTAGGAGCTAGTATGAGTAATTCAACAAGCAATATGGATGAGCAAGAGAAAGAGATTGCAAAGCTTGCAGAAGAGATTAATCCTAGCGAACATAGTGTTCCGGATAGCTTAGCAGAAGTTACGACTGCGGCACCGCTTGAAGACGATGAACTAGGTGGCAATGCCACAGAAGATAGTATCAAAAAGTAAGTGTCCCTTATGGTCACATCTGAAAAGTATTTCAATAACGGTTGAAATTGGCTTTACAACTATCGTGAAAAACTGCTGCTAGTTCAGCAGTTTTTTGTTATAATTGCCCTCACATTTGGATTAAGTATCTGATAGATATATCAAGTTTACTTTTTTAAATGGCTGATATCCTTAACTGAGCTTGTCGTACACTAGGTCAACTCTAGTAATGCAGGGTTGTCCTGAATGGCGTACAGGTTATTTTATTTATTATTCTATTGCTTTAGACCTGACTAAATTACAGTCTTTTCAAAGTTTTTAGCATTGCTGGAGTTTTTTATGTTAACTAATACCGATCGTGAACAAATCATTGCTCAATACCAACGTGGCGAAAATGACACTGGTTCTCCAGAAGTTCAAGTAGCACTATTGAGCGCGCGTATCAATGATTTGCAGAACCATTTCAAAGCACATAAAGCTGACCATCATAGCCGTCGCGGTCTTATCCGTATGGTTAACACGCGTCGCAAATTGCTTGATTACCTAAAAGGTAAAGATCTTGGTCGTTACACGACTCTTATCAGCCAGCTTGGTCTACGTCGTTAATCCAACGACAATAGTACGAGTGGATGCTAAGATACTAAATGTCATTTTATGGCATGGTTTCAGTATTTTCGCTAAGCCGCTTGGCACTTGGTTGTTAAAGATAAAATAGATTTTTTAAAACGGTGTGGAATAGTTTCACGCCGTTTTTTTATGCTTATTCGTTTTATAGCCTGAGCTTTTATAGCAATATTTTATCTCATAAAAATGATTGTCGATTGAACTAAGGATATGGCCTAGTAATAACTGCACGCTAGGCTTGATATTTATGATTGATAAACGCCTCGTTTGCCAATTAATTGGTCAATGGCCACAAATCACTGTAAAATAATGCCTTGTGATTTTAATAGTATATCTACGACATAGATGGCAATCATTGGTAAGATGATTATTCATAAAGCAATGGTTTGCAAAACAATCATTCGAATGCACAGCGCAAATGCACGACTTTCAAAATTATAGAAACGTATCTGATACGGTGTTTAGCACCGAAGTCTTTTGACTTAACATCCTTTTGATAGTATTTATAGTAAAGTTAAAATCGAATCACTAGATATATAGCAGTACGATGCTAAACATATACAAAGAATTTTAATGACAGGTATCAGGTTTTATAGCACTGGTATCATTTTCGTCAGTCAACATTAGGAAAAATACATGACAATGTTCAACACTATTAAACGTGAATTTCAGTATGGCAATCAGCAGGTTGTTATCGAGACAGGCCGCGTAGCCCGTCAAGCAAACTCTATCTTGGTTCATATGGGCGGTGTTACCGTCCTAGTTGCTGCGGTCGTAAAATCTGAAGCCAAAGCTGGCCAAAACTTTTTTCCGCTAACCGTTAATTATCAAGAAAAAATGTATGCAGCTGGTAAAATTCCAGGTGCTTATGGCAAACGTGAAGGCCGTGCGAGTGAGTTTGAAACCCTAACCTCACGTCTCATTGACCGTCCGATTCGTCCACTATTTCCTGAAGGCTATGTGAACGAAATTCAAATCACAGCGACGGTTGTCTCATCAGATAAAACTCAATCAGCAGATATCGCAGCGCTAATCGGTGCTTCAGCAGCATTGGCTATCTCTGATGCGCCGTTCAACGGTCCTGTTGCTGCTGCCCGTGTTGGTTTTATCAATGGTGAATACGTACTAAACCCAACGATTGAACAGCTTAAAGAGAGTGATCTTGATCTGGTTGTGGCTGGTACTAAATCTGCGGTATTGATGGTTGAGTCAGAAGCGGCTGAGCTGTCAGAAGATCAAATGTTGGGTGCGGTATTATACGGTCATCAGCAACAACAGATCGTTATTGATAACATTGCTTCAATGGCAGAAGAGATAGGTACGGCTAAGCAGCAGTATTCTGCTCCTGAGCGTGATCAAGCGCTTACCAGCAGCATGAAAGAGCAGTTCGGCGCACAAGTTGCAGACGCTTACACCACTACAGACAAGCAAGAACGTTACGCTAAGCTTGATGAAATCAAGCAGTCAATTATTGATACACTTGCTGGTGATGCGGGGTCAGAAAGCTATGCTGATACCGTAACTGAGCTGAAAGAAATCTATAACGACCTTAAGTATCGTACGGTTCGTGACAATATCTTGTCAGGTAAACCACGTATCGATGGTCGTGATCTTGAGACGGTTCGTGCGCTTGATGTGCAGGTTGGCGTATTGCCGTTCACGCACGGTTCAGCACTATTCACTCGTGGTGAGACGCAAGCATTGGTTACTACTACCTTGGGCAACAGCCGTGATGTCAATATGATTGACTCATTAGGTGGCACGATTCGTGACCATTTCATGCTGCATTACAACTTCCCGCATTTCTCAGTGGGTGAGACGGGTCGTGAAGGCATTCCAAAACGTCGTGAAATCGGTCATGGTCGTCTAGCACGCCGCGGTGTACAAGCGATGCTACCAGACAGCGAACGCTTCCCGTATGTGATCCGTGTGGTCTCTGAGATTACTGAATCAAACGGTTCATCTTCTATGGCGTCTGTTTGCGGTGCAAGTTTGGCATTGATGGATGCAGGTGTACCAATCAAAGCACCAGTGGCTGGTATCGCAATGGGTCTAGTCAAAGAAGGCGAGCGTTTCGCTGTCTTGTCTGACATCTTAGGTGACGAAGATCATCTAGGCGATATGGACTTTAAAGTGGCTGGTTCTAAAGACGGTATTACCGCCCTTCAGATGGACATCAAAATCGAAGGCATTACGCCTGACATCATGGAGCAAGCGCTTAAGCAAGCCCATGCTGGTCGTATCCATATCCTAGACGCAATGAATCAAGTACTGCCTGAGAGCCGTACTGAAATCAATGCTCATGCACCGAACTATGCCGTTATCGAAATAAATCCAGACAAGATTCGTGATGTTATCGGTAAAGGCGGCGCAACGATTCGTCAGCTAACCGAAGAAACTGGTGCGGTTATTGATATTGATGATGCTGGTACGATCCGTATCTTTGGTGAAAACAAAGCAGCGACCAAAGCCGCTATTGGCAAAATCGAAGCATTGACTGCTGAAGTTGAAGTAGGCAAAACTTACGAAGGTACAGTTGCTCGTATCGTTGATTTTGGTGCATTTGTTAATGTGTTGCCAAATACGGATGGCCTAGTGCATATCTCACAAATCGCAGAAGAGCGCGTCGAGAATGTATCAGACTATCTAAAAGAAGGCCAGATCGTTAAAGTCTTGGTTCAAGACGTTGACAACCGTGGCCGTATCAAGCTGACTATGAAAGGTGTTGAGCAGAACTAATACTCAATATTTGATGTAGTTTACGTCATAAAAAACCGCCTTGAGATGCTCATAATGAGTGTCCAAGGCGGTTTTTTTATGGGCGAAAAATGGCAACAGTCTCTCTAGACAGTCATCTATAAGCTGATGTTTTTAGGCAAATGTATATCGACACGTAGCTTTGGTAGATCTTGTAAATACTCAGTCAATAATGCCAGAGTATCAGCCTCCCAATCTAAAGCAAGTGTACGTGTTCCATCATTTTCATTGGGTGTCATATCACGTGGATTGCTTGAGATAAGTGGACGTGCAAGTAGTGCCACCCTGCGTATGCCTTGATAGCGTATGAGCGGCATCATTTGCTGCTGTAAGTCTATCAAAGCAGCAATAAGCCAACGTTTGCGAATATGATGATAAGGGTGGTTTGATATGACAAGGTTGGCGATATAACTTGGCTGATTGCCATTACTACTGATGCCTAAACCTGCTTGCTCGCGGGCACGTTTATGGAGCAAGCAGCTGCCAACACTCAAGCTACCATCACGGCACGCACAATGGTAACGATGATAATTATCAGGGAATAAGGTTTTGGCACGCGTCAGCACAGGGTCTAAGACGACACCAGCGTTGTTGACAGGTAAGATAAGCAGTTGGGCACTGCTATTCAAAATAGAGGCATGAGTGAGTTGCAGATTTGCCATCATAAGCCCCTATATATAAAAACACTGCTTTTATTTCGACGCTGCGTCAGCCGCGCTATCTGCTTCCAACTGTGCGATTTGCTGTTCGAGCAGGGCGATTTGTTCCGCTTTCATATCAGTTAATTGTTGGTTCATTGCCAATTGTTCAGCTGCCAGTTTCTCTTGTTCGGCGAAACGTCTGCGCTCATCCTCTAAACGATCGATCTCTTCTTTGGCTAAGCTTTCCGTTTTTGGTAAAGGCGCATTTAAGATAGCTTTAGGATTTGGAGTGTCAATATTCTTGTCATCGACTATATCAATGCTTTCATCAGCGATAGTATTATCGCTAAGCACGGTTTCAGGCTCATCATTCATGGTGGCATCATCCATAGCAGCTGCTTGAGCCGCTTCGGTTTGCTCAGCTATTGATGGTGGATTACTGACAGGCAATACAGACTCTGGCTCAGGTTTTGGCCAAATGAAGTAAGCCGCAGCGATGAGCAGTAACATAAAAATCAGTATAGCCCAAACTCGCCGACCTATTTTCGCAGAGGTTGCTTTAGAGGACTTGGTTGCCAAAGGTCGTGTTTTTTTAGGGTTCATATTATGATCGATTTAAGCCAAAAACATCAGTAGCCATACTATAGCAAACTCAAAATAAAAAGCCTATCTATTGATAGATAGGCCAGTAGCGATTAGGACTTGACGCGTAATATCAAATACTTAGGATTTAAACTTTACGGTACCGCTCGTGCCTGTGCTCATGGCATCACGAGCAAGCTGATCTTCGAGATGGTTTTTGGCGCTGATAGCATCCGGATCAGGGCGATGCTCTGAATGTCCACACAGGGTACACTCGATGTATTCATCAGGTTCTGGAGCCATAATATTCACCTGTACCACCGCATCTACTTCTTGGCACTTTGGACAGCGAACGCCTGCTAAAAACCGACGTTTAGGGCTGGATGACTGATAGCGCATTTAGATGACCTCGTGCGTCGTTTGGGCATTGGCTGCAGTGTTAAGCTTTGCATCGAGAAAGCCACTATGACGTAATAAAGCATCAATACTGGCACTACGGCCACGGAAGTTCTCGAAGTTAGTCTTGGCTGGAAAACTGCCACCGACTGACAGGATAGACTCGCGGAAATCATTACCCGTTGCTGGATTAAAGATACCATCTTCTTCAAACTTACTAAATGCATCGGCAGATAGCAGCTCTGCCCATTTATAAGAGTAATAACCTGCGGCATAGCCACCGGCGAATATATGACTGAAGCCATTGGCAAAGCGGTTATAGTCGGGTGTCTGCATGACAGCAATATCGCTACGCACTGCATTTAGGGTGGCCAAAATACCGTTATAATCAAGCGCTGGCGCGTGAGCATGAATCAGTAAATCAAAAAGGGCGAACTCGATTTGGCGAAGCGTTTGCAGTCCGCTTTGGAAGTTTTTGACGGCCAATAATGCATCGAGCTTTTCTTTAGGCAATGGCTCACCAGTGTCGACATGACTACTGATAAGTGCAATACCTTTGGCATCCCATGCCCAGTTTTCCATAAACTGGCTTGGTAGTTCGACTGCATCCCACTCAACCCCATTGACACCTGCGACATCGCCAACCGTCACTTGGGTCAATAAATGATGCAAGCCGTGACCGAATTCGTGGAACAACGTCAATACTTCATCATGGGTCAATAAACTAGGTTTGCCCGCAAGTGCTGGCGTGAAATTGCCGACCATAAAGCAAACGGGTAGCTGTTTGTGGTTTTGTTCTTCATAAGTATAACGAGACTGAAAACCACTCATCCAAGCGCCGCCACGCTTACCACTGCGCGCAAATAAATCAAAGTAGAAACCGCCAATCAGTTGATCGTCAGCATCAAACAGCTGATAAAAGCGTACATCATCGTGCCAGCGAGAGGCAGAGTGAACATCAGCATCGACATTGTCAAAGTCTTGCTCCTGCACTTTGATACCGTACAAGCGCTCGACGATGGCAAACAAGCCACTGATGACTGTTGGTAATGGGAAGTAAGGACGAATCTCCTCTTGCGATAAGCTAAATTCGCTCTGCTTCACCTTTTCAGCGATATAGGCGCTATCCCACGGTTGTAGCTCATCAATTCCGTAATCCTGCGTGTATTTTTGTAATTGTGCCAAATCTACCTTAGCTGCTGGCGTGGCTTGCACAGCCAAATCACGTAAAAAGGTCTCAACCTCGGTCACACTGTCTGCCATTTTGGTTGATAGTGATACTTCAGCATAATTCTCAAAACCCAATAGCTTGGCCTTTTGCTCACGCAACGTGAGAATTTGACTCATGATATCGGCGTTGTTCAGTGATTCGCCTTTGGCATTGGTATGCGTGTCAAATTCAGAGGCACGTGTGACGTAAGCGCGGTACATAGTCTCGCGTAAATCACGATCATCAGCATGGGTCATGATAGCGAGATAGACAGGAATGTTTAGACTGGCCACATAGTAAGGAGTAGGAAGGGCATCTACATCCGTCTGGCTAAGCGTGCCGCTGGCAAGCTCGCGAGCCTTATATTGCTCGCCTGCATCTGCTAATAATGCCAAACCGCTCTCTGTCAGCCCTTTCAATTGTGACTGCTCTAACGGCAGTGCAAATGCTTGTGTCGCATCTAAGATATGATCTGAAAAGGTTGCTGATAAGGTGGATAGTTTGCTTTGAATGGCAGCAAATGTCTCTTGCTCAGCTTGAGGTAATGCGACCCCTGATAGCTCAAAACTGCGTAGTGCTAGCTCAATCACACGAGCACGGGCAGGCTCAAGTGCCGCAAAAAATTCTGTATCATTGACGATAGCTCGATAACGGCTAAATAATGGCTGATGTTGTCCAACTCGTGTGCCATAAGCAGACAGTTTCGGTAGCAGCTCATGATGCACATGACGGATCTCATCGTTACTCATCACGCCATTGAGGTGCGACAAAATACCCCAGCTACGATCCAATGCCAAATTGATATGATCAAATTGCATCACATCTCCTAGCGCTTGTTCGGCGCTTATTTTCGCAGCGTTATTGCTCTCTGTTACTGTCAATGTGTCTAAGAAAGTATTGGCAGCATCAATGGCGTCAATAACTTGGCTCTGTAGTGTGCTTGGCGCAGTATCGGCAAAGTCGACAAGGCGCAAATCTGGAGAGGTAAGTGTCATAAAGGTATCCGATATTGATGAGTTATTATGGAGAAAATCTAGTGTTACATTGTTTTGGTCACTGCTGACATATACGGCGTATTGTGATGCGAGTGGGTGACGATTTATAGTTAAGGTATATAAAAGATGGGTTCATTTAGTGAAAATACAACCTGAGTGCTCATAAACTGACCATGAAAGCTCAGGATATTGACACATGCGTGCTTTGGTTGAGATAGCCTATATATTAAACAATGCAGTGTGCTCTACTTACAAAGCGCTATCATTTGCTTGCAAATTAACCCTATAGCCAGTAAGGAGTAACTGTTAGCATCAGTATGAAGGAATATAAATATTGCCCGCTCATAGGGTATATTAATAGTATATAGATGAAAAAACGACTGATAAAAGAAAAGCATGGTTGATAGTTTACAAGCATCCGCTAAAGCCAATGCCAGTAAGCTGTAGAGCAAGAGGCTCTGATGCTATGCTGGTGAAAATCCGTTTAATATCGAAAGTAAATGATAATAAAACAAGGAGCAGTATATGAAAGCGACTCTTAAAAGTTTACGTGAAACCAAAGCCAATCCAGCGGTCAGTATCTTTGTTAAGACACATCGAGCGCATCCAGCCAATGAGCAAGATCCAATCGCTCTAAAAAATCAGCTAAAAGTCGTAGAAGACCGCTTAACTAAAGAATATGATAAGAGTACAGCGACAACTATCTTAGACAAGATTCATGCTAAGACCAGCGAATTAAACCATAACTATAACCTTGATACCTTAGCCATATTTGCCAGTACCGATGATGTACAAGTGATCCGTATGCCCATCGATACCACAGAGCGTGTGGTGATTTCGGACAGTTTTGCCACGCGTGACCTAGTTCGTGATATGGCAAGTGCCGTTCATTACTATACAGTCGTGCTGACCCGTGATAAGGCTCGCTTGATTGAAGCATCAAATGATCGTGTCATCAGAGAGTTTGATAAAGATGACGATGCACAAAACAACATGGAAAATATTCAGTTCCCTGTTGAGAACAATGGATTATATACAACAGGTGACGGCGGTTCAGATCGCTCATCAAATAATGAGAGCAGCCATCTAAAAGAATACTTTAACCAAGTCGATAAAAGCGTACAAGAGCTGTGGGGCGAGCATAAAATGCCACTTGTGATTGTGGGTGATGCAAAGAATATCGGTTACTATAAAGAAGTCTGTGATCGTCCAGACAACATCATCGCCACGGTATCAAACGCCACCAATCTAGAGGATGGTAGTGCACAGCATATCGTCGATAGTGTACAAGAATCTGTAGAAGGATATCGTACGTCATTACATCATGCTGCTTTGGGTGAGATTGACAAAGCCCGCGGTGCCAATATGTTGCAGACAGATCTACAAGAAGTATATCGCAGCGCGTTCCAAGGTGCTGGCGAGACCCTTTATGTACGCCGTGGCTATATACAATCTGCCATAATTGATGAGAAAGCACAAACATTAAGTCTTGCAGATGACGTCACTGTAGAAGGTGTAACCGATGATGCCATTGGTGAAATTATCGAGCACGTCATCCATAATGGTGGCGACGCTGTATTTATGCCGCAAGATATTATGGGTGAAGATCAACCGATTGCCTTGGTAACACGCTATTAGTTTTTATACTATTGCTATGGTGGTGACTAATATAGTGGTGGCAACGATGAGTGACAGTCTTCCGTAAATTAGCCATCAATAACACATAGGTGTAGTATGAGAGCATTGGTTCAGTGTGAGCCAATGCTTTTTGTTATCTATCATGATTAGCACAACTGACATTATGATAATAAATGCGATGACAGTTGAGCCAGCAACCTTTACTCCGTAAATATCGAGCGTATGATTAAAAATATGACCACCACCTCTTTTGTGCTGACCAGCTACAATATTCACAAAGGCATGTCACCACTGAACCGCCAAGTAAAAATGCAAGGTATTGCCAAAGCACTAGAAGCTGCGGGTGCAGATATACTGTGCTTGCAAGAAGTGCAAGGACAAAACCTCAAGCGCAACATACAATATAATGAATACCCAGATCAATCGCAGCACGAATGGTTTGGCGAGTTTTTAGATCTAGAAAACAGCTATGGTAAAAACTCAGAGTACGAGAACGGCCATCATGGTAATGCCGTATTAAGCCGATTCCCGTTAGATCCAAAACACAATGTCAATATAACCGTCAATAAGCTAGAGCAGCGCGGCGTGTTGCATTGTGAAGTGCAGCCTATCGGTTGGGATAGGCCAGTCGTTATATTATGTGCGCATTTAAATCTGTTTGAGCGTGATCGTATTAAGCAGTATGAGGCCATTACTAACTATATATGTCATGAGATTTCTGATGATCAACCATTGATTTTGGCAGGTGATTTTAATGATTGGAAGAAAATGTCTTGCGATAAACTGGCTCATGATTTGGGTATGACAGAAGCGTTCAAACACTGTCATGGTAAGCTGTTACCGACATTCCCAGCCAAGTTACCCGTACTCAGTCTAGATCGCATTTATGTGCGCAATCTGGTTGTTAAGGACGCGTGGGTACATACTGGTAAGCCTTGGTCATCGCTGTCGGATCATTTGCCGATTAGCGCAGAATTGGCTTTGCCATAAAACAGCGATAAAGTACTAAAAAAATAATGAGAAAAGTTCTATAAAATTAAGCTGCTATAAAATAAAGCTTTTATAAAATATCAATCAAAAAATGGGCATAGCATAAATCGCCCGATAACATATAAGGATATATAACGATGTCTACTAGTCATCAAATACCACACACTCAGCATGCGGTACTTATACGCGAGTTTGGTGAGCCTGAAGTGATGCAATATCAAGATGGTGTAGCGATGCCAGAATTGGTGGAAGACCAAGTATTGATAAAAATTGCCTATGCTGGCATCAACCCTGTCGATTATAAAACACGGCAAGGTAAGGGTTGGGGGGCGGCTGCCATCCAAACAGAAAAGTTCGATAATAATGAGTCAGCTATTTTAGGTTTTGATGTAGCAGGCGAAGTAGTCAGCAGTAATAGCGACGAGTTTGCTATTGGCGATAGAGTGGCCGCTTTGAGCTTTAGTGGTTGCGGCTATGCACAATATGCGGCAGTAGATGCCAAGCTACTCGCAAAAGTGCCAGAAAACGTCACATTAGAGCAAGCAGGGGCGTTGCCTTGTATCGGCCAGACGGCGTTACAGTTTGTGGATTTTGCGGATATAAAAGCAGGCGAGCATGTGGTAATCAATGCGCCAGCAGGCGGCGTCGGTCATTTATTGATTCAACTGCTCATGAATAAAGTGGCGCAAGATAATATCAAAGTAACGGTAATTTGCTCACCAGAAAAATATACCAAGCTCGATGAATTAATAGACGTATCTAAGCTAGCAGATTGGATTGATTATACTAAGGATGAGGATTTTCCTGAGCTGCAAGCGGATGTACTGTTAGATTTGGTCGGCGGTGATGCAGGTATACGAGCGCTTAGCGTGATCAAGCCTGAAGGGCATGTCTATGTATTACCCACCATTTGGGTAGATAAGCTCAAAGAAGCGGGCAGTCAAAAGAACTTAAATGTGGCGGGTTATAAGTCGGAGCGTAATGGTGACGACATGGCACGAGTTCTAAAGCTTGTCGCAGATGGTGCGCTGACGCTAAAGATTCAAAAAATCTATCCACTCTCTGAAGTCGTTGTCGCTCACCATGAGCTGCAAAAAGGCGATGCCTTTGGCAAGATAGTTTTGAAGGCTGACTAGCTCAAGACCATCTGCCGAAATGTCAGGCTAATACGCCCTTCTGGGACCTTTTTAGTCTTCGTAATGGTGTGTTTCCAAAAGGTTTGTGTATCACCATGCATCACAACCAGCTGACCAGACTCAAGATAAAGCTCGACTTTATCTTGGGTTTTTTTATGTTTAAAAACAAATTTGCGCGTGGCACCAAGAGATAGCGAGGCGATAACTGGCTGAGCACCCAGCTCTTTCTCATCATCCGCGTGATAGCCCATACCGTCAGAGCCAGAAGGGTAATAGTTAAGCAAGCAAGTATTAAAATGAGCAATAACACCAATTTTTGCTAAAGCTTGCTCAATATACTGTTTCACGTGAAACACCGCGCTTGACCATGGCACTGTTTGCCGTACATGCCCTGAGTATTGATAGTCTGCCTCTGTATCTCCCATCCAGACGATTTGTCGAGTCGTCACGTGAGTCTGTCCAAATAACGTTACGATGTCCGATTGCCAAGGGAGGTCGGTGAGTAAGGTGTTATAAAGGGTGTTGGCGTCATCGATAATTACTCCTAAATCGTTCACATTACCATCATAGGGTAGTAAATTATCGGTGGGCGCAGGGGCAAAGAGATCAGTCATAGGTTAGTGCTCCTACATCCTTATTGGCTGCTTTGATAATGTTCATTGATGATCTTAGCGCACAGTTCAGGCGCCTCCATTGGCAAAAGATGACCGTAATCTGACAGCGAAATAAGACTGCTATCTGGGACAAATTTGCGCCATTGATTGCGCACTTTGTCATTGATAAACAAAGTAGGCTTGCCTGTAATCAGCGTATAAGGACATTTAAGTTGCTTGAGCGCACTATCAATATGAGGGGCACCAAAATAGTTGGCGAGCTCTTGCTCGGGCGCGAATATCAACGTATAGCGACCATCTTTATTTTTGCTCAAGCTTTGCTCGGCAAACACTTGCAAATGCTCATCGCTGATACGTTTATAGGCACGCTGCGCCCGTAGGCTCTCATAATAATTATGGACGCTTGGCCAAGTAGTTTGCTTGATTAACGTGCTTTTAAAAGGCTCACGGTTTAGCAAAAGCTTACGCGGTAATAAGTTATATAAGGTGGCTTGGTTTTTAGTAAAGGTCACAGGCTCTATGAGATACAGCTGCGAAAATAGCTCTGGACGTTTGGCTGCTGCTATGGCGGTAGCCGTTGCGCCTTGTGAATGACCAATGCCAACAACAGGGTTGTCTTGGGTTTTTTCCAAAAATTCAATCAGCACGTCGGCATCTTGTTCGCGCGTTAGGCGACGGCTTTGCGGCTTATCGTACCAATAACCACGCAGGGCGAGGGAGCAGACCTCAAAATTATTTGTCAATGCACTTAACAATGGCGTATAAGTACCAACCGTAAAGCTGTTACCACCATAGAAGTGCGCCGTCGCGCGTGGAGTAGAGCTTGAATCTAACGGTTGATTAAACTGGCTAAGGTTATAGTAGCGTGCTTGCTTGGCATTAAGACTGATACTATTTGTGAATGCTTCCATAAAATAAACACTTCCTTGTGACTTATCTTTTATGATCTATTATTGATGATTTGTTTGCGTGTGATTTTTTCTAATAGGCCTTAATTGTCTTCGCCTAAGAAACCACCACTTTGACGCTGCCACAGTCGGGCATAGACGCCATTTAATGCCAACAGCTCATCATGGCTGCCTTGCTCGATGATACGTCCTTGATGCATGACAACCAGTCTATCCAGTGCGGCAATAGTAGAGAGGCGATGTGCAATAGCGATGACGGTTTTGCCCGTCATGATATCGTTCAAGCTCTCGGTAATGGCATATTCGATCTCAGAATCTAGCGCACTAGTCGCCTCATCTAGCAATAGAATGGGCGCATTTTTTAGCATAACACGTGAGATGGCAATGCGCTGACGTTGACCGCCAGATAGTTTGACGCCGCGTTCACCCACTTGGGTATCAAGGCCGACGTTGCCTTTGTCATCATATAAATCTTTGATGAAATCCCATGCTTGTGCTTGCTTAGCCGCTGTCATAATTTCTGCATCCGTCGCATCAGGACGACCATAGGCAATGTTTTCACGCACAGTACGATGTAGCAATGACGTATCTTGAGTCACCATACCGATTTGCCTGCGTAACGACTCTTGCGTGACTTCATCGATGGCTTGACCATCAATCAGGATTTTACCGCTATCGACATCAAAGAAGCGCAGCAATAAATTAACGAGCGTTGATTTACCAGCACCTGAGCGCCCAACCAAACCAATCTTTTCACCGGGTTTGATGTCGAGGTGAAAATCGTCTAATAACTTGGTATATGCGGTTGGCGAATGCTTAGTAGCGTCAAGAGATGCGCCTTCTATACTCTCGTCCTCATCACCTTCATAGCTAAAATCAACATGGTCAAATACGATGCGACCGTCCGTAACTGCAAGTGCCGGCGCATTAGGTTTGTCCACAATCGTTTGCGGTGCTGATAAGGTACGCATGCCGTCTTGTACTGTACCAATGCTTTCAAACAAACTGGCGGTCTGCCACATGATCCAACGTGTCAAACCATTTAAGCGTAATGCCATGGCAGTCGCAGCGGCAATCGCGCCGACACCGACGGCGCCTTGTTGCCATAAATACAGCCCAATACCGGCAGTACTACTGACCAAAATCACACTAATCATATGTGTGGACACTTCCAAATAGCTGACCCAGCGCATTTGTGCATGGACAGTGCCTAGGAATTGTCCCATGGCATTTTTGGCATAACCGAGCTCACGACGCGAATGGCTAAACAGCTTAACAGTCATGATATTGGCATATGCATCAGTGATGCGCCCCGTCATCAAGGCGCGCGCATCTGCTTGGACAATGGCCGTCTCCTTAAGTTTAGGGATAAAGTACCAAATAGTAATCGCAACCAAGACCAGCCAAATCATAAAAGGGATGAGTAACAGGCTGTCTAAATTGAATAAAATCACGCCTGAGGTGATAAAGTATACAGAGACATACATAAACATGTCAGTAACGGTCATGACGGTATCACGTACGGCTAGAGCCGTCTGCATGACTTTGGCTGAGACTCGACCCGAAAACTCATCTTGATAAAACTGCATGGACTGACCCAGCATCCGCTGATGAAAACGCCAGCGCATCTGCATGGGGAACACGCCTTGCAAGGTCTGAAAATGGATAAAAGACGATAAGGCAATCCATATCGGACTGACTATCATGACCGCGAGCATCAGGAGCAGCATATCGCCTTTTTCTAGCCATAGATTCTGCGGCGTATATACGCCCAGCCAGTCAACGATATTGCCAATCCAAGCAAATAGCATGGCCTCATAAATACCGATACCAGCGGACAAAATCATGAAAATCAGCAGCCAGCCGCGCAGTCCAGTGGTACATGCCCACAAAAACTTGAGCATACCATCACGAGGTGACGGCAATGGCATAGGGGTGTCAGGAAACGCGGGCAAACGGTTTTCGAAAAAGCGAAATAGAGCATTCATAGGCAGTAATAAAACATCAATAGCAGTACGTCAAGATGAACGAGTAAACTCGCTATCTCAAATCTTTACTTTTGTGATTGGGGTTATCCGCTATTTTAGCAAAATTACCCAGTAGACCTGCAGGCTAATTGTAATTTGAACGCAGCAGACATTATCTGGTACTTTATCTTTTGAGCGCTGATAAATGTCTGGCTCTATGATGAATATATTGCTACATTTCAAATTTTATTCAATTTAGCTGTGATAGCAGATTTGGTATTCACATCAATTGGCATAAAATATCAAAGCGTAATAAGGCAAAAAAGTATGATGTATTTAACCATTGCGGTGCTCTGTAGTGTCGCCGTTTCAGTACTTCTAAAAATATTACGACAGAAAAACATAGACATCCGCCAGACCATCGTTGCCGGTTACCCAGTCGCCTTTTTACTCACTTGGTTTTTGTTAAAGCCTGATCTGAGTAGTATCAATGCGCTTGAAAGTGCTTGGGGCATTGTCATTGCACTTGGCATCCTGCTGCCAACGGTGTTCATTATTCTTGGACGTGCTATTGAGTCAGTGGGTATGGTCGCAACTGATGCCGCGCAGCGTTTGTCTCTCATTATTCCGATTGTGGCCGCTTTTTTGTTTTTTGGTGAGATGCTGACGGGCACGCGTGTGTTTGGGTTGGTACTGGGATTTTTGGCATTGGGCGCATTGATCTATCGTCCGCAGCAGCATAATATTACTGCCCAAGCAAAACAGACGCCATTGTGGCTCTTTGGTGTGTGGGCAGGCTACGGAATCATTGACATCTTGTTCAAGCAGGTCGCCAAACATGGCACGGCGTTCCCACTGACATTGTTCCTCAGTTTTGGTCTGGCCGGTTTGCTGCTCTTTATTTATTTACTCGTGACGCGGGTGCGCTGGCAAGGCAATGCGCTAGCAGCCGGGGTACTACTGGGTACGCTAAATATGGGAAATATCTATGCTTATGTACGCGCTCACCAAGTGTTGCACGAATCGCCTAGTATCGTCTTTACGGGTATGAATGTTGGGGTCATCGCCGTGGCAACCTTGATAGGGGTTGGGGTGTTCAAAGAGACGCTTAATCGTATCAATATGCTGGGGTTAGGGCTGGCTGTTTGTTGTGTGGCGGTACTATTTTTGGCGTGATAGATTTAGGATATCGTTAATGGATATCTAATAAATTAACACATCGAAATATCTAGGCCATGCTCACGTATCCCATATAGGCAGACAAAGCATCCTATGGTAAGGTTATCTAAAAATGGCATGATCTGTATAAGCTAACAAAAACTCAATCTATAACGTTTAACTTTAATTAATAAAAACAGGATGCACTCTCAATGGAATATGACAAGCAATTACAGCGCATAAAAAACAGTTCAGGCTTTATCGCGGCGCTCGATCAAAGTGGGGGCAGTACACCCAAGGCGCTAGAAACTTATGGCGTGGGTAGTGATGATTACGATAATGACGAGGCCATGTTTGATATGGTGCATGACATGCGTGCTCGTATCATAACGTGCAAGGCTTTTGATAATGAGCGTGTCCTTGGCGCGATTTTGTTCGAAGACACCATGGAGCGTGAAATCAACGGTAAGCCAACCGCCAATTATCTGTGGGAAGATAAAAATATCGTGCCGTTTTTGAAGGTGGATAAAGGATTGGCTGAGCAAATGAGTGGCGTGCAAGTTATGAAGCCAATGCCGAACTTAGACCTATTATTAGACAAAGCAAAAAATTATCCCGTATTTGGTACTAAGATGCGCTCAGTCATCTACGAGCCAAATGTAGATGGTATCGAGCTAGTCGTACAGCAGCAGTTCGATGTGGCAAAACAAATCATCTCGAAAGGTCTAATGCCAATCGTTGAGCCAGAAGTGGATATCAATAGTAGCAGTAAGCACGAATGCGAAGTTATATTGAAGACCAATATTTTGCGCAATCTTGAGCGTTTGGGTGACGGCGTACAAGTGATGCTCAAGCTGACATTGCCAGAGGAAGCAGGGTTTTATCAAGAATTGATTGAGCATCCCAATGTATTAAAAGTAGTGGCGCTATCGGGTGGTTATAGCCGTAGTGACGCATGCGCTAAGCTCAAGAAAAACCCCGGTATGATTGCCAGCTTCTCGCGTGCCTTTACCGAAGGATTGAGTAAACAGCAAAGCGATAGCGAGTTTGCTGACACTATCAGCACCTCTATCGAAGAGATTTATCAGGCGTCGAAGGTTTAACAATTGCATTTTAACAAATAGAGTTTAAAAGCTATAATTTGGTGCTCACCAAAATCCCAACAGACAAAATATCTGTTGGGATTTTTTAGTTTATTTGTATTGATTTAGTATCAGTTTCAATCTATCATTAGCGAAATTAAGTTCACTTCTATGTTGATTGACCGTTAACCTAAATGGATATGTATTGATGAATAAACGCTATCTAAGTTTGGCTTTGGCTTCTATGTTGGCACTTTATGGCTGCGGTGGTGGTAGTGATGGCGGTAATAAAAATAGTAGTGTTACGCCAGAGACACCAGTCATACCAACTACTAAACCAGATAAGGTTGAACCACAGGTTCCAGATGTCACTTTTTCTAACGAAATGGCAGCTGAAGATGACGAGGACGTCGATCAGTACATTCGCGCACCTGCTAGGTTCGATAACGAAACTGGGAAAATGTATAAGGTTTTGCCAATTTCTGGAACACATCTTGGAAACCTATATAACGCTGACAGTGTTGAAACCACTAGGGTTTTTTATCCTGAGAGCGATAGCTATGTAACGGTCAACAAAGGCAATCTTGCTACCATGGCATCTTTTGAAGATTTGCTACAAGATAAAAACCCAAGTCTACCTGATATTTTTAACATGTTATCTGGAAATCTTGTAGATACCAGTAGCAATAGCTACAAACTCTATAAAGGTAAACGTGAAGCTGAATTTCTTCGCTATACATGTTCTCGAGCGTTAACGCTTGGTGAGCAAGAGCTATCAATGCAGTCTCAGGATTTATCAAATTTTATCAATCATTTAAACAACAATCCTTTGTGTAAAGAGGATACGGCAGTACTGGCAGCTAACTTACCTGAGGATAAAAGCAAAGCTCTAAAAGCTCTGGGTGTAACTATTGAACCCTATCTCACTCAAGAAATAGCGTGGGGGAAGACAATGGCATGGATTGGCGTGGCCTATAGTGACGACGTCCTTGGTACTACTAACTCAGTACAGCAAATTATTGATGAGCTATCTCGCAAAGGTATTCATCATATTGGTTTGCTCAGTGCAATGGGAGGCACTAACGACAAAGTTATGCTGAATTCTCTGACAGAAGTAGATGTTGTTTTGGGTAATTTAGATACTTCAGCAAACGAGACAGATTTTTCAGAACTGAAGACCAACTTAAATCAAAAATTGGATAGTTATAAATTTGAAACGATGAACAGGGGTGGACAGAAAGTCTGTATGAGTTATAACAGCAACAAAATATTGACGTCAAGCTCCTATGAGGCTGAGACAAATATCAAAGGTGAAGTAACACAGTGCGAAGGTTCGGTATACCTCTATATAGATAAACCTGATACTCGCTACAATGAGGAAGTTTATTCTTACTCAGAGTTTCATGAGTACATAAAAGGGCTTAACAATGCCTTGGATAATTTTGGCAGTGACAAAGAGTTTTATATTGTCTCCAAGCTAGAATCTACAGGTATTGAGGAAATTCGAAAAATCGAGAAAAAATATCCACTGAATTGAGTATTCAATTTTTAAAGATATTGAGAGTTATTTTAAAAAAAGCTCGAACCTGATTATCAGGTTCGAGCTTTTTTGACGCGCTGCTATATAGTTTGCCTACAGCTCTTTATGTCACTGACGTCCTTCGCTATTATATTTAGCAGTTCAATCAAATGATTCATATCCGTTAAGTCGTCTATTTATGATGCAGCTTTTTGGTTAGCGGCATCTTTATTCAGCCCCGCCGCATAATCCCGTACGTTTTGAGTGATCTTCATTGAGCAAAATTTAGGACCACACATCGAGCAAAAATGGGCAACTTTGTGCGCGTCTTTTGGGAGGGTCTCATCATGGAACTCACGTGCCGTGTCAGGGTCAAGCGCCAGATTAAATTGATCGTCCCAGCGGAATTCAAAACGGGCTTTTGATAACGCATTGTCACGCGCCTGTGCCCCAGGATGACCTTTGGCCAAGTCGGCTGCGTGAGCAGCGATCTTATAAGTGATGATGCCGTCTTTGACGTCTTTTTTATTGGGCAGACCCAAGTGTTCTTTTGGCGTCACATAGCACAGCATCGCTGTACCAAACCAACCAATCATCGCAGCCCCTATGGCACTGGTGATATGGTCGTAGCCGGGTGCGATGTCAGTCGTCAAAGGCCCTAATGTATAAAATGGTGCATCAGCACATAGCTCAAGCTGCAAATCCATATTTTCTTTAATACGGTTCATGGCGACATGCCCAGGCCCTTCAACCATGACTTGCACATCGTGCTTCCATGCCATTTTGGTCAGCTCGCCCAAGGTTTTGAGTTCGCTAAACTGCGCTTCGTCATTGGCATCTTGTAAACACCCAGGGCGCAGGCCATCACCTAAGCTAAAGGCGACATCGTAGGCTTTCATAATCTCACAGATATCTTCAAAGTGCGTGTACAAAAAGCTTTCTTGTTGATGCACCATGCACCACTGCGCCATGATAGAGCCGCCACGCGACACAATACCTGTTAGGCGTCCGGCAGTCATCGGCACATAATCCAACAGCACACCTGCGTGAATGGTGAAGTAATCCACCCCTTGCTCGGCTTGTTCAATGAGCGTATCGCGGAATATCTCCCACGTTAGGTCTTCAGCCACGCCATCGACTTTTTCTAGTGCTTGATAAATAGGGACAGTACCAATCGGCACGGGCGAGTTACGAATCAGCCATTCGCGGGTTTCGTGAATATGATTACCAGTCGATAAATCCATGATGTTGTCAGCGCCCCAACGCGTGGCCCATGTCATTTTAGACACTTCTTCATCAATAGAAGAGCCGAGCGCTGAGTTACCGATATTGGCGTTGATTTTAACTAAGAAATTACGCCCAATAATCATCGGCTCAGATTCTGGATGGTTAATGTTATTTGGAATAATGGCACGTCCAGCCGCCACTTCACTACGCACAAACTCAGGGGTAATAACCGTCGGCGTGTTGGCACCAAAGTTCTCACCGTCGTGCTGACGCATATCGGTCAGCTCATGCTGCTTTTGCGTTTCACGAATGGCGATATATTCCATCTCAGGAGTGATAATACCGCGACGTGCGTAGTACATTTGCGTGACGTTTCCAGCTTTGCCATCAACATCTTTGGCGCGGCGCGGTTTATCAATGTGAGCAAATCTAAGGTTAGCAGTACTAATGTCACGAGCGCGCGCCAGACCATAAGCACTAGACAATCCACTTAATTGTTCGGTATCACCGCGCTCGTTTATCCAGCCTTCACGCAGCTTTGGCAAGCCTTTGGTCAAATCAATCTCGACATTGGGATCGGTATAAACGCCAGAGGTGTCATAAACATAAAAGGGTGGGTTCTGTTCCCATTCGTTTTCAGAAACGCCTTGCACAGGGGTAGGGTCAAGCGTGATCTCGCGCATAGGTACTTGAATATCAGGGCGTGAGCCTTCGATATACACTTTACGGGACGCAGGCAAAATACGGTGTAAGTCGCGCGCATCCTCTTCAAAGCGCACGTCTGTTTGATCACGGTGAGCAGGTGTTTTTAGGGCGTTTGCCTTTTTATCCGCTTTGCTGTCAGTGGCATTGAGTGAGGCACTGGCTGGGATATGGGTTTGAGCGGCATGGGTATTCGAGGTGGTGCTTGAAATAGTCATATGCTGTCCTAGCGTGTTGGTTTTTGAATAAAATCAACACCGCCAGTATCTGCGGAGGTAGCATCCATCATCTAGACAAGTTCATATTGTGAGTACAAGCCTACAACTAAAAACATCATCGCAGGTATCGGTCATCAAATATCAGACGCAGCTTTATATCGATCGTCGCTATCTGGTCATGCATTACGCATATTAAGACAGTAGTGATGATAAAAAGGTATTTCTACGCGTCCATTGTCATAAATAACAAAGTGCTTAAGACTTCCCTGCGTCGGTACTAACCGCATCAGGTTCGGCGGGTGATCTCTCAGCGAATGTATTAGAACCAACGATCAGTCAGTCAATAACACACCGCACCCCGAGTCTGTCAGTGTTGTGAATCTTACTCATACTAACAAAATTCTGCACCAACGGCCAATAGTATTTGACTAAGTATATGACAACTTAAGGTGACATCTGATTGTTCATATGAGTACGGCTGTATCAGCGCGTTAAGTATAAGGTATTGATATTATTTATGTTTATTGAAAATATCTCAGTGCTACCTAAATATTATGTAAAGCGAATGAAAGATTGTGACAACTGTCATGAAACTGTCATAAAGATTTGGCAAGATAGCATGCATATCACAAACGATGCTTTTTCATACCGTTGTTAAACTTTAGGAGCTCTACATGCGTTATTCGTTATTGGCAGTGGCTGTTAGTTGCACATTGATGCTCACGGCGTGTAATAAATCAACAGAGACGGCAGAGACCCCTGCTGACACGAGCAGTAGCGCTGTCACGACAACTGAAACGACACCTTCTACTACTTCAGGTTTTAAATCTGCTGAAAATATCGCCATGAATATCACGGGTGCAGGTGCATCATTTCCGCAACCTATCTATGCCAAATGGTCTTATGACTACAATGCTGCTACCGGCGGCCAAGTCAACTATCAGTCGATTGGTTCATCTGGTGGTATCAAGCAAATTCAATCAAAAACGGTCGATTTTGGTGCCTCTGATGCGCCATTGACACCTGAAGAGCTAGAAGAATCTGGCCTTATCCAGTTCCCGACAGTTATCGGTGGTGTTGTGCCAATCGTCAATATCGATGGCATTGAGCCTGGTGCATTGAAGTTAGATGGTGAAACTTTAGCCAATATTTATTTAGGTAAAATTAGCAAGTGGAACGATCCTGCTATCACTGCTATGAATCCAGATTTAACGCTACCTGATGCTGCTATTACCACAGTATTCCGCTCAGATGGTTCTGGCACCACTTTTAACTTTACTGACTATCTAGCCAAAGTCTCACCAGACTGGAAAGACACAGTTGGTGTTGATAAAACAGTCAAATGGCCAACGTCTGCAACTGGTGCAGGTGGTAAAGGTAACGAAGGGGTTTCAAGCTACGTAAACCGTATGAAAAACTCTATTGGTTATGTGGAATATGCCTACGCTAAGCAAAACAAAATGTCACATACGGCACTGAAAAATGCCGCTGGCAACATCGTTCAGCCATCTGCTGAGACCTTTGCTGCTGCAGGTGACATTGACTGGTCGCAACAAGAAGGCTTTTATAAAGTCATCACTAACTCTGAGACTGCGCAAGCATGGCCTATCGCTGCTGCGACCTTTATCTTGGTACATAAGCAACCAGAGAATCCTCAGCAAGTAGCTGGTGTATTGAACTTCTTTGATTGGGCCTACACCCAAGGTGATGACAGCGCCATGTCACTAGACTATGTACCATTCTCTGATACAGCAGTGGCTTTATTCAAAGCGAAATGGAACGACGTCAAAGGTAGCGATGGTCAGCCTGTTTATAAGCCTGCACAGTAATATTCCTACGCTAGTCATTGTTTTATAACTTTATAAATCTCCTCTTAAATCACTATTCTCCGGTAGTGGTTTGAGAGGTTTTATCACAGCAAATTTGACCATAATATTGATAGTACTGATGGGTATATTGAGAACCACCATCAATGATTATATGGGTTGAGTTTGCTGTCATAAGACTAAACGAAAATACTGGTTTTTTGAATTCACCCATTCAATGCTGAGACACTTATGACAGACTTAAGGTCCCAACTGGCTAAACAAAAACGTTACGACGCTTTATTTGTCAATTCTACTAAAGCGTTTGCCATACTGGTGCTCCTATCTTTAGGGGGCATTTTGGTGTCTCTCATTATTGGTGCTTGGCCAAGTATTCAAACTTTTGGCCTTGGATTTTATACCAGTAACAATTGGGACACGGTCGCCAATGAGTACGGTGCACTTGCACCTATTTATGGCACCTTGGTGACGTCATTTATCGCCATTGCGATCGCCGTTCCTGTCAGTTTTGGGATTGCCATATTTTTGACCGAGATGTGTCCTAAGTTCCTCAAAAAACCACTTGGTATCGCCATCGAGCTATTGGCTGGTATCCCTTCTATCATTTATGGTATGTGGGGATTGTTTGTCTTTGCGCCATTCTTTGGCGATCACATTCAGCCATGGTTCATCGAGCACATTGGTCCATTGCCTATCATCGGTAAACTGTTTGAAGGTGCACCCATGGGGCTAGGGATGTTTACCGCATCTCTTGTACTTGCCATTATGATTATCCCATTTATCGCCGCCACCATGCGTGACGTTTTCTCTGTCGTGCCAGATCTGCTCAAAGAGTCAGCCTACGGTATGGGCGCGACGACGTGGGAAGTGATGTTCAAGATTATCTTGCCTTATACCAAAGCCGGTGTCGTTGGCGGCGTTATCTTGGGGCTTGGCCGTGCATTGGGTGAGACCATGGCAGTGACCTTCTTGATTGGTAATGCCTTTAACATCAGCCCAAGCCTGTTTACCTCAGGCGTGACGATTACCTCAGCCTTAGCCAACGAGTTTGCTGAAGCGTCGAGCGAGCTACATCTGGCATCTTTATTACATTTAGGCTTAATCTTGTTTGTTATCACCTTCATCGTGCTGTCTTTAGCCAAATTAATGCTCATGCGCATGGACCACAAAGCAGGCAATTGATCAGATCCAAACGGAGTCATTAGACCTTGATAGATATTGATAAAAGATATGGGAACTAAATATTATGCCTGCTAACAATGTGATCAATGCTCCAATGCCTAATAAGCCACGTAGCGCTGGACGTTATAACCAAAGCCTATACAACAAGCGCCGCTGGACTAACAAGTTGGGTTTAGGCTTTGCCATGTCGGCGATGATCTTTGGGTTGTTTTGGTTGTCATGGATTTTGGTGACTTTATTTGTTGAAGGCTTTCAGGGCATAGTGCAGCTGCCGATATTTACGGCTGACACACCGCCACCGATGAGCCCAGGCGGTCTACGCAATGCGATTGTTGGTTCAGTCATGCTAGCGTTTTCAGGATTGTTCATCGGTGCGCCCATTGGTCTAATGACAGGTATCTATTTATCTGAGTTTTCTAAAGGCAGTATGCTTGGCAAGGTCACCCGTTTTTTAAATGATATCTTGTTATCAGCACCATCAATTGTCATTGGTCTATTCATATATGCTTTAATGGTAAAAGGTCAGAGTTTTTCTGGTTGGGCAGGCGCGTTGGCATTGGCATTGATTGTCATCCCTGTTGTTGTACGTACGACTGAAAACATGCTGAATTTGGTGCCTAACAGCTTGCGTGAAGCCGCTTATGCACTTGGCACACCTAAGTGGAAATTGGTAACGCAAGTGACGATCAAGGCTGCCAAAGCGGGTCTGACGACAGGGGTGTTATTGGCCTTTGCCCGAATCACTGGTGAGACAGCACCGTTACTATTTACGGCGCTTAACAACCAGTACTTCAGTACCGATATGGGTCAGCCAATTGCCAACTTACCCAATACCATCTATCAGTTTGCGATGAGTCCTTATGATAATTGGCACACATTGGCGTGGGCCGCGGCGCTTCTGATTACAGCATCTGTCTTGGTATTAAATGTTTTGGCAAGATTTATAGGCAATCGAGGTCAGGTCAAATAAAGCCTGAAGCTAGATGACATAACACCAAGCATTTACTCACACTTATACGAAATCAATTAAGCTAGGTTGGATAATATTATGAATGACGTCGCAAGCAAAACACGCACCAAAAGCACGGTTGATACATTCAATACGACAACTGGCAATTTATTGAATCGATCCATGTCTACGAGCACGCAAATGCAGCAACCAGATACTGCCAGCCTGACCAAACAAACGCTGCATGATTTGCCCAAAAATATGCCTCCTGCAAAAATGGAAGTGCGAGACCTAAACTTCTATTACGGTGATTTCCAAGCATTAAAAAACATCAATATCGATATCCCTGATAAAAAAGTCACCGCCTTTATTGGTCCGTCAGGTTGCGGTAAGTCTACGCTGTTACGTACATTTAACCGTATGTATGATTTATATCCAGGGATGCGAGCAGAAGGCATCATCAACCTTGATGGTAATAATATCCTAGGTAAAGACATCGATGTAAACTTGCTGCGCGCCCAAGTCGGCATGGTTTTTCAGAAGCCAACACCGTTCCCCATGTCTATTTATGACAATGTTGCTTTTGGGGTACGACTGTATGAAAAACTCAGCAAAGCTGAGCTGGACAACCGCGTAGAGTGGGCGCTAAAAAAATCAGCATTGTGGCCAGAGGTGAAAGACAAGCTCAAAGCATCAGGACTGTCGCTATCAGGTGGTCAGCAGCAGCGTCTATGTATCGCTCGAAGTGTCGCGACCAAGCCTGAAGTTTTACTGCTTGATGAGCCGACGTCAGCGCTTGATCCTATCTCGACTGGCGCGATTGAAGATTTGATTGAAGATCTCAAAAACGACTACACCATTGCTATTGTCACTCACAACATGCAGCAAGCCGCGCGTGTGTCTGATTATACGGTTTATATGTATTTAGGCGATATGATTGAGATGGGTGAGACCGATCAGGTATTTACTAAGCCTGTGCAAAAGGCGACAGAAGACTATATTACAGGTCGCTATGGCTAATATTATGAGCCAATAAATACGGCATGGTTCATCCGTCTAAGCAGACTTCATTCACAAGCCAGCTCGTACGATTCAGCAAGTAACTGTGCTACCAAAATATGGATTTTAGGGAATACCTCTCATGCAAAGTGACAAGCATATCTCCAAAAGTTTTGACCAAGATCTTGATGAAGCCATCCGTTTATTTTTGTACATGGGTGATAGTGCTGCCAACCAAGTAGCCAAAGCCATTCGTGCGCTCATTGACAAAGACGAGACATTGGCACAAGAAGTCATTGATATGGATTTTGATATCAATCGGATGGAAGTTGAGCTTGATGAACATATTTTATTATTGGTGGCAAAGCGTCAGCCAGCCGCCAGTGATTTGCGATTGGTCATGTCGATCAGTAAAGGGGTGGTAGATTTAGAGCGTGTCGGTGATGAGGCGGTGAAAATCGCGAAAATGGCAAGCAAGCTCGCGGCACAAGGCAAATCGGCATACGGCTATGCCGAGGTGCAACACTTGAGCAATCAGGTAAGATTGATGCTCAACAACGCATTAGAAGCCTTTAGCCAATCGAATGCTGAGCAAGCATTTGAAGTCATGCGCAACGACAGCGTGGTCAATAACGAATATCAATCTGCTATTCGTGCTTTGATGACTTATATTATGGAAGACTCAAGACAAGTCTCAAAAGTCATCAATATCATGTGGATACTTCGCTCGCTTGAGCGTATCGGTGACCATGCTCAAAACGTAGCAGAGCTGGTGATTAACTATATTAGTGGCCAAGATGTACGCCATTCAGATTATGCAATGGTCGAAAAAGCCGTGCAAGAAGCCAATGATCGCTTGGCTGCCCGCCAAGTCAGTAACATCTCAGTTGCAGACTTTGACTTATTAAACAATGACGACGATTAATAACAGCTACTATCTTATGATCAATAAAAAACGCGCTGAATATAGCGCGTTTTTTATTGGTGATGACAAAGTCTAGATTGATTAGCTTTCTGGCGTCCAGCCTTGTGCACGCTCATAGTCTTCATTATCTAAGAACTTATCACGTTGCTCTGTCAGAAACTTTTTAGCTGCTGGATCTAGCATGCTCAAGTGGTTTTCATTGATAAGCATCGTTTGATGCTCAAGCCATTCTTTCCACGCTTTTTCAGAGACGGTTTCTTGGAGCTCTTGACCTTTTTTATTAGGAAAAGGTGGATGCGGCATCTTTGGTAGGTCTTGTTTGTACTTACGGCAAAATACAGTGTTGGCTTGAGGATTAAAAGTCTCAGTCATCAGGCATTCCTTATTCGTGATAGTAAGTGGTGAAACCAAATGGTCATATGATTCTATGATAACGGTCTTAGACCATTTAGCAAAGGGTATCTGGTGTATTGTTTGCAAGTGCTAGCATAGCGTCATCAATAAAAAACACCCGCTACTGATGCGGGTGTTTGCAGTTTTGGGTTAATACACTACTTAATCGTAAAGTAGCTGTTAAGCAAATACTTCTAAGCGGTTACGGCCACGGCTAACAGCTTGTTTCACTTGATTCGGCGCAGTGCCACCCAAGTGGTCACGAGCGGCCAATGAGCCTTCTAGCGTGAGATAATCGAAGACATCTTCACCGATAGCATCGCTAAACTGCTGTAACTGTGCCAATGACAAATCGCTCAAATCAACGCCTTCTTTGATACCCAAAGCAACGGCATTACCCACCACTTCATGGGCATCACGGAACGCCACTCCTTGGCGTACCAAATAATCTGCAAGGTCGGTCGCTGTTGCATAGCCTTTCATGGTGGCGGCGCGCATGTTTTCTTTATTTGGTGTGATGTTTGGTAGCATGTCACCAAATGCCAATAAACAGCCGGTAAGGGTATCAACACAATCAAAGAGAGGTTCTTTGTCTTCTTGGTTGTCTTTGTTATAGGCGAGGGGCTGGCTTTTCATCAGACTAAGCAGGGTCATTAGTTGACCAAAGACACGGGCTGCCTTACCGCGGACCAGTTCTGGCACATCAGGGTTTTTCTTTTGCGGCATGATAGATGAGCCAGTACAGAAGCGATCTGGAATCTGTACAAAGTTAAACTGCGCGGACATCCACAGGATAATCTCTTCGCTCATGCGTGACATATGCATCATAAGGATAGATGCGGCAGAGGTGAACTCAATGGCAAAATCACGGTCTGAGACAGCATCGAGTGAGTTTTGGCAAATACCTTCAAAGCCAAGCAACTCAGCGGTAATGGTACGGTCAATTGGGAACGTCGTGCCAGCGAGTGCTGCGCTACCAAGCGGCATCTGATTGATGCGGCGACGCGCGTCGACCAAACGTTCGGTATCACGATACAACATCTCAAACCATGCCATCACATGATGACCAAAACTGACGGGCTGTGCCGTTTGCAAATGCGTAAAGCCTGGCATGATGGTATCAGTATGTTGCTCAGCCAAATCAAGCAAACCGCTTTGCAGACGCACTAGTAGCGCGATGATATTGTCTGTCTCTTCACGCAGCCACAAGCGAATATCAGTGGCCACTTGATCATTACGGCTACGGCCAGTATGTAGTTTTTTACCAACCGCACCGATTATGTCAGTGAGGCGTGATTCGACATTCATATGGACGTCTTCGAGGGCGATTGACCAGTTGAATTCTCCAGCCTCAATTTCACGCAGCACTTGATGAAGACCATCAATGATAGTGGCCACTTCGTCAGCGGTCAAAATATCGCATTCTTTGAGCATCGTTGCATGAGCAATCGAGCCTTGGATATCGTGACGCGCAAAGCGTTGGTCAAAGCCCACAGAAGCTGTGAAAGCAGCAACAAAGCTATCGGTAGCTTCACTAAAGCGCCCACCCCACATTTGCTGACCTTGACCACTTGCAGCGCTGTTTTGTGTTGGAGCGTTTGTTGTAGAACCATCTGTGCTAAAATCAGAGACAGATGAACTTTTACTTGATTCAGGATTACTAGGTTTTGAAGAATTGGCGTTCATATCGGTACAAGACAAGTCAGCAGAATAAGAACTCGAGTATAGCAAATGATGAGGTGGCCTTACTAGCCACGCGCTTAGAGTTTTTTATTCCCAAACTCATGGAGGTTATGAGACCTTGGCAGTGGCTGACGTATATCTTTTTCTGGTCTATATGTTTAACAGTGATTGAGCGTCATGGTCTGGCCACGTGGTCTGCATTTATCATGCAATTCACGCGTAGCTGGGTACAAAATACCCTAATCATTATGCCATCGTTATACTTGGTTGATTATTTGCGGCCTATCTTTAAGCAAGGCAGTATTCCTAGCGTCAGTATACGTATTGTCTTACTACTCATGACAGCCTCTATTATTGCTAATACATTAGTAGAGTTGATCATGATCAATGCAGGCTGGATAGAATACAACTTTCAATTGTTTGCGCTAAACTTATTATTTAATACGGTACTCACAGGTGGTTTCACGCTGGTGTTTTTATTGTATTTTTTGCGCAGTCATCGTGAGCTCAATGCACTAAAATTGTCATTTGAATATAAGCTAACCGCTCAGAACGACTTGATCAAAACGCGTACTGCCCCGCATTTCTTTTTCAATACCATTAATACCCTGATCTCTTTGATCGAATCTAATCCGGCAAGAGCGGCGGCCTTATTACAACACGTCTCTGCATTGTTTCGTGCCAGTTTTAGTGGCGCGCGTGAAATCAGCTTTGAAGAAGAGATCAATTTGTGTGAGCACTATTTGGCCATCGAGTCGAGCCGGCTAGCCGATAAGCTCAAAGTTAGTTGGCAACTACCTGATGAGGATGTGATGTATGATATGGTTATCACAGCACTGACGCTACAAAGCGTACTAGAAAAAATACTGCTCAACGTGGTGGAGATGACCACTGAAACGATTTATATCGACATTCAAGTCACTTGGCATCAGCACCGAGTCACGATCACAATCAATGTCGCCCTTCCCAAAAAAACACTCATCATCAATCACGATTTGCGTCAGCACATGAATTTTTATATTCAAGCAGATCGTCTGCGTGCCTATTTTGGCCAAAGTGCCGATATTCATAGCACAGTGGCCAGCACTCAAATCGTGACGGTTATTGATTATCCCCTCCAAGACGTCGGTCTATAACGTTATATCTTTAAATGATTTCCTTGAGCGTTCTGGCTGTAAATATTTATATGGCATGCTTATTGCAGAATCTTAAATATATTAAAGTCTTAAATGTTCGAAGAACAGCACTGCTTATTATTTGTTAAATATCGATTAACAAAAAGTAGGGTCAACATACGATACAACACAATTGCACCGTGGTAAACGTACCGATATCACGCGTATATTGACCGCTACAAAACTGACGTATTTTGTCAGAATACTATTAAAAAATTGATAGAAAATAATTGAGATTTTTTATACTAAGTGACTGATAATGAGTATGAATATTATGATCATATTATTTAGCAAAAAATTAAGTACGTCCTTGGATAGGAGTTTACATGCGTATCGTAGTTTGTGATGATGAGCCACTAGCGCGAGAGCGTTTGGTCAGAATCGTACAAGAGTCAGGACATGACGTGGTTGCTCAGGCGACCACAGGGTCAGAAGCCATTGTCGCCGTCAAGACTCAGCAACCAGATATCATATTATTAGATATTCGCATGCCTGAGATGGATGGGGTACGCTGTGCTCAAGAGCTTGCAAAGCTGGACCATCCACCAGCAATCATATTTGTCACAGCTTATGATCATTATGCAATAGCCGCATTAAAAGCCAATGCCATTGGCTATTTATTAAAACCTGCAAATAAAGACGAGTTACTAGAAGCACTGAATAAAGCCAAAAACTTGAATGCTGCACAGTTAAATGAGATCCGTAAACTCGAAGATCCTACTGCTAGGCCAATACGTGAACATATTGCTGCTCGCACTCATCGAGGTGTGGAATTGATTAAGCTAAAAGACATTTATTATTTTGCAGCAGATCAAAAGTACGTCAAAGTGCGTCATAAAGATGGCATTGTATTGATTGATGAGACACTAAAAGAACTTGAACTAGAGTTCGATGATCGCCTGTTTCGAGTGCACCGCAATGCCATTATCAATTTGAGTTTTTTGGATTTTTTAGAGACGCTAGATGCAGGACAGTATCAGATACGTTTTAAAGGCATTGATGAGACATTAGCCGTTAGCCGTCGTCACTTGCCCGCATTGCGTGATAAAATTCAAAGCATGTAGCTGAACCATTCGCAAAATAAGAACAGCGAGGAAGCCAATAGCCATACCGTACTCATACGATGCATAGTAGACTAGATGAGTGTGACACGGCCGATCGTATTGTTGTGCGTTTATACTGCTGTGGTAAGAGCGACATAATCATCCCATATCATCGAACCCTTATTTATGCTTAAATAGGGGGATTTTTTTGCGTCAGTATTGACTATCACTGATCCATATCACCTGCTATTTATGACAAACATACCTATTGCTTGATACTGCCTTATAGTATCGCTTGGTAATGACATGATGACCATGGATATGATTAGCACTGACGATCGTATTGAACTTATTGAGGCCTTTTATGAGCAATCCAAAATCATCTGCTTTGACTACTCTAAATATCGCGACACGTCAGAGTCCTTTGGCGCTATGGCAAGCTGAGCATATTCGCGATCGTTTATTGGCGTTATATCCTGATTTGACCATTAACCTGCTAAAAATTGTCACTAAAGGTGACAAGATTTTGGATACACCTTTAGCCAAAATCGGTGGCAAAGGATTGTTCGTGAAAGAGCTCGAGCAAGCCTTGTATGAGAACCAAGCAGATATTGCAGTCCATTCGTTAAAAGACGTACCGATGGAGCTGCCTGAAGGTTTGATGTTAGGCGTCTACTGTAAACGCGCTTCCCCAACAGATGCCTTTGTCTCAAACACTTATAATAGTATCGATGAGCTGCCACAGGGAGCCGTCGTTGGCACCTCAAGTTTGCGTCGTCAATGTCAGATCAAAGCCTATCGACCTGACCTACAAATCAAGACCCTACGCGGCAATGTGGGTACACGGTTGGGCAAGCTCGATGCTGGTGAATATGACGCCATTATTTTGGCGACCAGTGGGCTGCAACGCATTGAGCTTGATGAACGAATTCGTGGTGAGCTCGATATCGATGCCTGCTTACCTGCTGTTGGTCAAGGTGCCTTAGCCATTGAGTGCCGTGAGGGCGATGACGAGGTATTAAGACTACTTGCTCCGCTGAATGATGCCAAGGCCCGTATTCGCCTCATCGCTGAACGTGCGCTGAACCGTCATTTAGAGGGTGGCTGTCAAGTACCGATTGCCGCTTATGCTGTTTTACAAATGGCAGAAGAGACGAGCGCTAACAACGATGATAATGGTGAAAGTGGCAATAATGACCAAGGCAATGTTTTGTGGCTGCGTGGCCGAGTCGGGCAAGCGGATGGCAGTCAACTGCTAAAATCAGATAAAAGAGTCACCTTAGTTGGCAATCAAGATGAGCAGGAAATACAGGCCAATCAGCTGGGTATTGATGTTGCAGAAATGCTACTTGCTGAGGGTGCTGGCGCTATTTTATCAGCGATTTATCATCCTGAATAATGCATTGGTTATAGGATGCTCAATTAATAGACCAGCCATAGAATAGGTTATAGTTGATTCAGTTTAAAAGAGGTACAAGGCAACCGAGTACAGATGTATATGTGATACCTCAAGCGAGGTTAACGCCGTAACTCTTTTATAAAGGATTGACTATAGTCTGCGATTGAGCCTATTTAGTGTTATTAATCGTCAGTTATTCATCATTGCACTGTGGTACTTTTATGTCATCAATGTCAACTCATACGACCTCGATTCATAGTGACGCATCCACTGACACGCCTTCATCAGTGCCAAAAATTGTCATCAACACACGACCGACGGTGCGTGCAGCAGCATTGACTGAGTATCTACAAGCAGCCGGAATGACAGTGGTTGAGATACCAATGCTGGCGCTACAGTCCCGTCCTACGACTGATAGTGACATGGCAATGATGCGACAATGGCTGGCCGGTGAGTACAAAGCGTTGGTCATTATTAGTCCGACGGCTGCCGCTGCCGGATTGGCGGCTTGGCAGTCACTTAAACATCACGCTCAGGCTAATAATGATGAGCGAGTAGAGATAAACTGTCAGATGTTGCAGCCGCCAAGCCCTCTCATTGCGGTTGGCACAGCAACTGCTGTAGTACTCAGCCAGTCAGACATATCAGATATAGACATGGCAAGCTACCAGATATTGCAGCCTACAGTGGCCAATAATGAAGGTATGCTGGCGATGCCCGAAATTGAGGATTTGCACGCAGGGGATAAACTACTGATATGGCGCGGGTTGGGTGGGCGACGACTATTGGTCGATACCTTAGAGGCGCGAGGGGTTCATATCGATAGTATTGCATGGTATGAACGCACCATGCCTAGCGATGCGGCAACCCGATATCAGCAGTGGCAACAGCAGTTTTTGGCAGATGATGCCGCATCAGGTGTCGCAGCACCACAGCGACCAAAGCCAATCGTAATCGTGAGCAGTGGAGTAGCCTTTGAACACTGGACAACTACTGTCAAAGAAGCACAAACACAGGCTATCGAACCTGCACCAGCTACGTCTCTAGCAATGGACAGTTATACAGAAAATGGCATTTATACAGTAACTGATACGCAGCATAGTACCCAGCTCACATTATCAGATTTCTCTTATGTAGTACTGGGTGAGCGTTTGGCCAATATAGTCGCCGCTCAGCACTTAAATCACTGGCGCGTAGAAGATTTGGCACCAGATACGATTCTTTGTGCCATTACTTCTGAAACATGATATGTCAAATATAGTATCTCAAATTTATTATTTGCTCTAAACACGTTTATACCTATCCATAACGGTACTGCCCTATGTCAATGAATTCTGAATCTTTACCTAAAGATCCTTCTACGGTTCAACAGCGCCGTCAAGCAAATATTCTGTTATTGCGCATGCAGTGGTTCGTTATCCTATTGCTTATCGCTGCATTATTATGGCTGTATATCAGTCAGCAGCGCTTTCAACATAGTGTCAATGAACGCTTGCAAAGCAACGAACAAGTAGTCAGTCGTTTAAATGAGATGGACGATCGTTTGTTTGCCGTGAGCCAACAGACTTTGCCAACACCTAGCATCAAAGCCAGTAGCCAAGCACAAAATCAGCTCGATCTATTGCGACTCCAGATAAAAGCGGCTGATAGATTGTTGGCGGACAGCGATGATGGCGCAGCCATAGAGCTGTTACGAGGTCTGCATTGGCAGCTTGCACAAAAGAGCAATGAGATTGCGCCAGCGTTGACCATTGTGATTAAACAAAGCCTTATGAAGGATATTGAACGCTTGCAGGCACAAAGCTCGCAACCGAGCCCTTGGCAAATACAAAATCTTGCGATTCAAAACATCCAAGATTTTTTGCACAGTCACGAGCGCCTTGGCAGCTATGAGGGCGCCGATATCCAGCGACGTGAGCTAGTAGATACAGTGACTGAGGACGAGACCAATCGTGTCGCAAACAAGACGTCTATTAGCAATGACTCGACGCTGACACGCAGACAGCTGACGATTCATGAAGTCATCATGACATTGAATTTAGCCAGTCAATCGAGCAATATGCGTAAGCAAGATCAGCTGATTGGGTATTTGACCCAAGCCCGCAAACAGCTTAAAACCTTGGTACCTAAAGTCCCTGCCAGTAATAATAAAAAGCGCTCACAAGAAAATGCGATCGGCATCGTACAATCCAATAAAAAACCAGTCAGTGGACAGAATAACGTAGAGACGATGACATCACCTAGCGATGTGTCAGAAGTGATCACTTGGCTCGATCAACTGATCGCTAATGCACCCAAACCCACTCCGTTATTGACCACGCAAATTTTGGAAAAACCCCAAAATTAGGCGAATTCTCAAAAATTGAGACACAGACAATACAAGCAATAAGGTAAGTTATGAGCAGTTTTGATAAGCAATCAGGTTTGGTGTCTGCACCAGAGTATTATCCTCGTCCTGAAGCACTGGCACATTATGCAGTGATTCATCACCAGCCTATTCATTGGGGTGAAATGGATGCCTTTAATCACTTAAATAACGTGGTTTATTATCGTTACTCAGAGTCAGCACGCATTGGTTATTTACATGCGCTAGACATGTTTGATGGCAGTATGGTGACCGTATTGGCGCAGTCGAGTTGCCAGTATTTACGCCCAGTGACGTATCCTGACACCTTACTATTAGGGGTTCGCTGTCAGCGTTTGGGTAATACCAGTATGGCAATGGAGTATAGCTACTACAGTACCGCGCAGAATATAGTTGTCGCCACAGCATCAGCAGTTGTGGTGCGTCTTGACAGTGATGGGGTAAATAAATTGCCGTGGACGACCGAGGAGCGCGAAAAACTGTTGGCATTAGAGGCAGAGTTTGGTCACGTACCTAAGCTTTAGCGTAAGGTCTATCTATACCAATCACTGTCTATATTAGGGCCTGTCTGGATGAATCGTTAACCTCTGAATAATGATGACCCCAGCAGTTAAAATCAAAAAGGCACGCTAATATTACGCTAGCGTGCCTTTTTTAGTTTTAATTTTTCGACTCAATAACACAAACAAATATTAGTCTTGTTGCGGTGCTTGAACGAAATCGACCACGTTTAATTCAAAACCTGATAACGCATAAAACTTCATTGGTGATGACAATAGGCGCATATCACGGACACCTAAGTGACGTAATATCTGTGCGCCAACACCAACGCTACGATACGGCTGTTGAGTAAGCGTTGATTGCGATTCATTGTCTGCGGCTTTATCTAATGCATCCCCTAAATCAACAGGTTGGTTACTACCAATCCAAACCAATACACCGCGATCTGAGGCGCTAATTTCTTTTAAGGCCGCTTGTACGCTCCAGCCACTACGGCCAGTCATGTCATTTTTAGCCGCAAACAAATCACGTAATGGATGGAAGCCATGAACACGTACTGTGCTGATCCCTTCGCTGACATCGCCTTTGACTAATGCTAAATGGGTCTCATCAGCACCAAATTCACGGAAGCGATGCAAGGTGAACGTACCATGTTCAGTCTCAAAAGGATGTGATTCTACTTCTTCTACTGTTTGCTCATTTGCAATACGATAGTTGATAAGATCAGCGATCGTACCTATTTTTAGATCATGCTCTTTGGCAAATATTTCTAGATCATCACGACGTGCCATCGTACCATCAGCATTGATGATTTCGACCAGTACAGATGCTGGCTCAAGACCGGCTAAGCGTGATAAGTCACAACCTGCTTCTGTGTGGCCAGCGCGATGCAATACGCCACCATCTTGCGCAATGATAGGGAAGATATGGCCAGGCTGTACAATATCTTCAGCTTTAGCAGTAGCAGATACCGCTGCTTGAATCGTACGTGCACGGTCTGCAGCAGAAATACCAGTGGTAACGCCTTCAGCTGCTTCAATTGATACAGTAAAGTTAGTGCTGAATTTAGCTTCGTTGCGTTCAGACATCAGCGGTAAAGACAGCTGATGCGCACGCGCTTGTGAGATGGTCAGACAGACTAAGCCGCGCGCATGGGTAATCATAAAGTTAATATCTTCAGGACGCACATGGGTCGCTGCCATGATGATATCACCTTCATTTTCGCGGTCTTCATCATCCATCAAGACAACCATTTTACCAGCACGAATGTCTTCGATAATCTCAGGGATCGTATTTAAACTCATAGTAAATCTCAATGTCTTATTATTTATAGATAGGTGTGATTTGGAATATAGAGCATTATCTGCCTATTGTAGCAGCAGATGATACAAAGCGCTGTTACGGTCAAGCAAAGCGCGCTATCAGTAATGTCGTTCAATAAAAAGTGACGCACTTAATGGCTTGTAAATATCATTATGAGGTTATTTTAACGCTTTTCAGCGCAACGTGCTGTGCCATCTTCCCACTATATCGTTCAGTATGTCAAAAATCGTCATAAGTATTATCAATGACTGCTACTATTTATGCATTAAAGCGGACATTAGATAATGAACCGAGCCGTGTCATGCATGGTTAGTCATTACTTGCTGCTTGGGTTTTCAGCCAATCCATAAATTGCTTACTGTGTTGTTCGCGCTGATTGTCTGCAAACTCATAAAAGCGTGTGCCGATTAAGTTGTCTGGTAAATAAGACTGAGGATAATAATGGTTGGGATACTCGTGAGGATAGACATAGTCCTGACCATAACCTTGATGTCGCATCAGTTTGGTCACGCCATTGCGCAGATGTAGCGGTACAGGAGAGGCATCCTTTTCTGCCAATGCCATCGCAGCATTGATCGCTTTATAGGTGCTATTACTTTTGGCACTGGTCGCCAGATAAACCACCACTTGCCCTAAAATTAGACGTGCCTCAGGCATACCAATGGACTGCACACTGCGCAACGCGGCATCAGCAAGAAGTAAGGCATTAGGATTGGCATTGCCGATATCTTCGCTGGCTAAGATGACCAAGCGCCGCGCGATAAAGTCAGCAGGCTCACCGCCCACCAGCATCCGTGCCATCCAATATAGTGCAGCATCAGGGTCAGAGCCACGTACAGACTTTATCATTGCTGAGACGATATCGTAATGCTGCTCACCGTTTTTATCGTAGCGTACCAGTGCAGTCTGTGCTACCCGACCGACCAATGCATCATCGACGATAATCGGTGATTGCTTAGTATCAGCTGTTTGAAAAGCAAGCTCTAATAAGTTCAGCGCCTTTCTAGCATCACCATGTGCCAGTTGGCTGATAGTGTCTTTTGCTTGCAAATCGACAGTCAGTTCTTTTAGCACGTTGTCTTCCAACAGTGCTCGCTGCAATACTGCGCTGATTTGCTCTGGTGTTAACGGCTCTAGGCGATACACTTGGCAACGTGATAGCAGGGCATTGTTGACACTAAATGAGGGGTTTTCAGTTGTAGCACCAATCAAAGTGATATCGCCAGACTCTACCGCGCCCAATAGTGCGTCTTGCTGCGCTTTATTAAAACGATGAATCTCGTCGATGAACACCACAGGTGATTCAAATGCTAATGAGTCTTTATTGTCTAATACTTCGCGTAACTGTTTAACCCCGGTATTCAACGCGGAGAGCGCATGAAAGGGTCGACCAACGGCATCTGCTAGCAGCATGGCAATAGTCGTTTTACCGATACCTGCTTCCCCATGCAAAATAATTGATGGCAAATGTCCTTGTTCGACCAAACGTCGCAAAGGTGCGCCAGCTGCCAAAAGATGCTCTTGACCTATGATATCAGCCAACGTAGTGGGGCGCATGCGCTGAGCAAGTGGGGTGTCAGCATGGAAGTTAGGTGGCATAAGACTCTCTATTGGAAAATTAAAAATCTATCTGTTGGCTACAACGGTAGTCATTGAAGGGCTTTGATAGCAAAATCTATATAGCAATGTACTATGCTACTCAAGTTACTGTCATTGATTTGGAATCCTCATTTTCTGGCATGATTCTCGCAGCAATTTTATAATAGCAATGACTATTAGACATTAATAGCGAAAATAGGCTAGTTTATAAGGTAGTATTTGTTGTAGGTATTTATAGGTAATACATACATGCCCTAGGCTAACGCAAAAATATGTTAATGAAAGCTAACTAAGCGTATAGCTTATGTCCTTGATGCTTTATTTTTTATCATTCACCTATATTAACGGCTCTACTATTAATAGTTCTAATGTAATGACAAGAACTATTCATTAAGTACTGTTCGTTAAGTATGGCTATTAGAAATAGCCTGTTAAATATAAGGGATGACATTGAAGATGACTGAACCGACTCGTAAAGGCTTTTTCAATCGTTACCTATGCCGTGCTGCGTATAAACAACAATCACGTCTTTTGACAGCTGGCGAAATTGTACTGGCGCAATCGGTCTTTGGTGACAGTATCAGACTGGATGGAGTGCAACTAAAGACTGCTTGGTGGGTACTAAAAAACTATGCTGTAAGCCCAAATGGCAATATTTATTTTAATCCAGCCGATTGGATTGCAGATTTTAGCGAGGCTTCACTAAGTAAGCAAAGTTGGCTCATACATGAGCTCACGCATGTGTGGCAGTTGCAACAAGGCCTGAAAGTCGTGCGTGGGGCGCTGATGGATAGGCGCTACAATTATGTACTAGAGACTGGAAAGTCGTTTTTTAAGTATGGTATCGAGCAGCAGGCTCGCATGGTTCAAGATTATTTCTTGCGTCATCAGCGAGGCCAAAACTGCCAAGATTTAGAAGATTGCATTCCATTTTTGATAACTGAAAATATCCGCCGTCGTCAACTATAAGGACAGTCAGTAATTGATCGTCTCTGTCACAGCTAATGCAATCATGTGCTCAGAAACACGTTAATAATGAAAGACGGTTACCATTTAACCCCTAATTGCTTTGCTTTATCAAAGGATGTGTACGCTCATGTTTAGACTTTTGTTAGTGACACCAAATAGTGACACCTATTACAAGTCAACCTTACTGGCCAGTGCGCTGGCAGGCACATTGTTTTTGACGGGTTGCCAACAGCAATCAGAGACACAGCCTGCGACAGACAACAGCCAGACCAGTGAAAAAACAAGTGAAGAAGACAGTCAAACGATGCCGCAAAGTGATTCGGCCAAAGCACGTATAAAACAGTTTCAGCCGATATATGTTACCCAAGCATTGGGATTGCAACGTCGTTTGCAGGCAGAGTATGAATCGTTGGAAGCTGCTGATGCCTCAGACAGCGAAGCCTTGCTTTTAGATAATAATACGGGCACCAGTAACAACGTCAATGAGACAACAACAGGTGAGCCTTCATCTCAAGCAGCTTCTACAGTAGATGCTAGTGGAGCGGATAATCCGAAAACCAATACTGGACAGGGTGCCACTGCGACTGGCCCAGTACCTACTGCTGTAGATGGCGAAACGGACGTAGATGCCGATATCAATACAAGTACTGAGGTGGGTGAACGTGATTTGACTGTATTAAAGCGTATCAGTCTTGAGCCCCGTAAACCTGTTATGTTAACTGAAGATCAAATAATAGAACGTTATCAACAAGCGATGGATGCACTGTATCAGCCTGTGACCACACCACTCAGTGCAGAAGATTCTGACACGCTAATCGATATAGCAACTTTGGTGCCGCAGTTATTTGAACACGCAGAGATTGCTGGACGGGTCAGTGCAAAAAGCCCAGCACTGGCACGTTTGATCATTCAGCATCAGGTATGGGAGCAAATAGAAGCTCAGCAAGTCATCGATATGCAGCAGATGAAGCTTGATCAACAAAAAGAATTTGAGACCTTGATGACCAAATTTAATGACACCATCGAAGGATATGATGAACAGATTGCCAAGTACGAGCAGACTTTGAAAGAGTTTCAATAACTCACGATATTGAGCACGATTGAACTATCAATTGTATCTGTTAAAGTTAATACGTTTATCTAAAAATAAAGCAATAAAAATCCCGCACGATGGCGGGATTTTTATTGCTCAAATACTATTTAGCTTACTTGCGATCTTCGACCTTTACAAAATCACGGCGCGTTTCACCAGTATATAACTGACGTGGGCGACCGATTTTGAATGGTGCACTGTGCATCTCTAACCAATGGCTGATCCAACCAGAAGTACGAGCCAATGCAAAGATTACGGTAAACATTGACGTTGGGATACCGATGGCTTTTAAGATGATACCAGAGTAAAAATCAACGTTTGGATATAGGTTACGCTCGATGAAAAACGGGTCTTCTAAAGCGATTTTCTCTAATGCCATCGCCAACTCAAGCTTAGGATCATTGATGCCGAGTGCTTCTAGTACTTCATCACAAGTCTCTTTCATTACTTGAGCGCGTGGATCAAAGTTTTTGTAGACACGGTGACCAAAGCCCATTAGCTTCACTTCACGGCTCTTCACTTTTTCCATGAATTCAGGCACGTTTTCAACCGTACCGATTTCATCGAGCATCTCAAGAACGGCTTCGTTGGCGCCGCCATGTGATGGACCCCATAACGCAGCGATACCAGCAGCGATACACGCATAAGGGTTAGCACCCGTAGAGCCTGCTAAACGTACCGTTGAGGTAGAAGCATTTTGCTCATGGTCAGCGTGCAATGTAAAGATTTTGTCCATTGCGCGAGTGATAACATCGTTTTTCTCATAGTCTACATCAGCAGGCGTTGCAAACATCATGTATAAGAAGTTCTCTGCGTAGTTAAAGTCATTACGCGGATACATGAATGGTTCGCCCTGAGAGTATTTATAACTCATCGCAGCAAGCGTAGGCATCTTAGCAATCAGGCGAATAGCTGTGATTTCGCGATGTTCTTCATTGCTCACGTCTAGGTCTTCATGATAGAACGCTGATAAGGCACCAACGACACCAACCATAATAGCCATTGGATGAGCGTCACGGCGGAAGCCTTCAAAGAACTTACGCAATTGATCATGAACAGCAGTATGCTCGCGGATTTTTTCAAAGAAAACAGCTTTTTGCTCAGCGTTAGGTAGATCACCATGAATCAGCGCATAAGCGACTTCTAGGTATTCAGCATTGTTTGCTAACTCGTCAATAGGGTAACCGCGATGCAATAGCTCGCCTTTACCACCATCAATGAAGGTGATTTTTGATTCGACAGGAGCGGTTGCCATGAAACCCGGATCATAGGTCCAGTAGCCAGCTTGTTGGAAAGCAGCAACTTCGATTACTGACGGTCCCAAAGTACCTTCAGTAATAGGAAGTTGGTAGTCCTTACCATCTACGGTCAATGTGGCTTGATTGTCAGCCATAATTTAATCTCCATTGTTTTAACTTGTTAGAACAAAAATAATAGTGACGCACACCCTCGCGTCATAAATAGTCAAATGGCCAAAATGAATGTGACCCATTTAATATGCAGGCTATATTAGCAGTTATTACTTAAGTTTTGAAAAGACTTTTACTCGCTAGACCACCAATAGACGTGCGCTAATAGTGCTTATCGGCTGTAAACTTTGTATCAAAATATGTCTGTCAGGTTATTTTACTTAAAATACATCTCTTCATGAGAAAGTTTACAGCAGCATTACAAGTCTAATATTTTCGGTTTTTCAATATAATTCAGAGACAAATCTCACAAACAATCACAGCAAAAACTGGCAGAGTATACCTAGCAAGCGAGTGACAGTTTTTGATAATAATTGCTATTAGAAATCAGCATTGTCTTTTTTCAAGAATTTATCGATCAAGTATGTATATATTCTTACTAGAGGGATAAGTTTGTAATTATCGCTCAGTCATTTTATAATTGTAGCCATTAACTAGCACTAGCTTTGCGCGAATGAACAAATGATCATGCTATAGTGTCGCTCAGAGCGTATTCTATTCATGCTTATTTACGATTGTCTGGTATTACGATAGGCCAAACCGCATTCTATGGTTTGAATTTTCTTCTTAACCAATCTTTTCTATTTGTTTGGCACAGTGTTTTGAGTGCTCAGCATAAGGTCTGCTCTGATATAGAAGACATAGTAACGCTGTCTTGTTCTTCATACGACCTATAAAAATAGACTGGTTAGTCGATCTTACTCATGTTTATTCTCTTTGTTGTATAATAGATAGGTTGTTTGATAGGCCTGTCAGTTCGACAAACGATATTGAGCCGTCTATCCATACCTTTATATACATGATCCTTTCTTCATATTTAGCGCAAACTAAACGAAGTCAGCTAGCTCTTCCTTACTTTATTCGTCTCGTGTGTTGCTCGATGCTTAATTGACACTATTTATGTCTAGCATTGATAGCAGATACAGGAGTATAACCGCAAAAGGATGCCCGCTGTGAAAAGCAACCGACCTATTGATCTGCCTCTAAGCCAAGTGATTAGCGTTAATCGCTCACCGATCGCGATCGCCTCTATCTTGCATCGTATCTCTGGCATTATTTTATTTTTATTGATTCCTGTCATGCTGTGGATACTACAGAACTCACTGGCATCGCCTGAGAGTTTTGCAACTGTATTTGACAATGTACTTGTGCGCTTTTTGGCATGGATATTTGTTGCAGCCATCGCATATCATTTTGTGATGGGTATCAAACATTTATTTGCTGATATGGGCATGAATGAAGAGCTAAAATCTGGCCGCACTGCCTCTATGGTCAGTTTTGTGATTGCAGCGATTTTAGTTGTCGCGTCATTTGTATGGGTGATGTTCTAATGATAAAAAATGATTCAGGAATCAAAAGCGCGACTGGTCTGACAGGTTCAGGCTCACGTGATTGGATTATTCAGCGTATTAGTGCTGTCGTTTTAGCCGTTTATAGTGTGGTATTGCTAGGCTTCTTTTTGACCCATGGCAATGTTACTTTCGTTGAATGGTCATCATTCATGACCAGCCTACCAATGCGTTTGTTCAGTTTGGTTGCAGTACTTGCACTAGCTGGCCATGCTTGGGTTGGCATGTGGACAGTATTTACTGACTATATTACAACAGGCAAGTTGGGCTCAAGCGCAGCAGGTCTACGTTTGGTATTACAGTCATTGATGATTATCGCTATTTTAGTCTTTCTATTTTGGGGCATTATGATTTTTTGGGGTAACGGCTTCGGTATCGCTGCTGTTTAACCATTAATTCATACCTTTACTCTCTATAAATAATAGCGGATGTACTCAGTAGCGTTACTAACTGCTGAATGACTCCAAAGCCATCCGTTATAGCCGATAATAGTCATAGCATTGGGCAATTTCTGACTTGAGCAGTCACTTAAAGACAGCTGAGTCAATTTGAAAGTAAGTGAAATTGGCTCAATATAAAGATAGATATGCAAATTAAGTGGCCAAAGGTTGTTTGCGTCCTCATCTTAAATAATTGCGTTTAATGGCCGAATAAATATGACATTTAGTCCTGCAATGAGATGACGCTTAATACAGCTTTTTTATTTAATTCTAAGCATTAACAGGCATCAGGAAAACCGTAATGGCAACTAGACAAGATAATACCATTAGTAATATTAAGACCCTCAACTACGATGCAGTCATCGTTGGTGGTGGCGGCTCAGGTATGCGTGCTTCACTACATTTGGCTGAAGCGGGTATGAAGGTTGCAGTCCTGACCAAAGTATTCCCAACGCGTTCGCACACGGTAGCGGCTCAGGGCGGTATCGGTGCAAGCTTGGGTAACATGAGTAACGATAACTGGCACTTTCACTTTTATGACACCGTTAAAGGGTCAGATTGGTTAGGCGATCAAGACGCTATCGAATACATGTGCCGTGAAGCGCCAAAAGTCGTCTATGAGCTTGAGCACATGGGCATGCCGTTTGACCGTAACGAAGATGGCACGATCTATCAGCGTCCGTTTGGTGGTCATACCTCTAACTATGGTGAAAAAGCCGTTCAACGTGCTTGTGCTGCTGCTGACCGTACAGGTCATGCACTGCTACATACGCTGTATCAGAAAAACCTAGAGCAAGGTACTGAGTTTTTTATCGAGTGGATTGCGCTTGATTTGATCAAAGATGAAGCTGGTAACATCAACGGCGTCATCGCACTTGAGCAAGAGACCGGCACTATTGCTGTATTCCAGTCACCAATTACTGTCCTAGCGACCGGTGGTGCTGGTCGTATCTTTGCGGCTTCTACCAATGCTTATATCAATACTGGTGACGGTATTGGCATGGCGGTCCGTGCAGGTATTCCATTACAAGATATGGAATTCTGGCAGTTCCACCCAACGGGCGTTCATGGTGCAGGCGTACTATTGACCGAAGGTTGCCGCGGTGAAGGCGCTATCCTACGTAATAAAGATGGCGAAGCATTCATGGAGCGTTACGCGCCAACCGTAAAAGACTTGGCACCACGTGATCTAGTATCACGCTCTATGGACCAAGAAATCAAAGAAGGCCGTGGTTGTGGTCCTAATGCTGACCATATCGTGATGGATATGACGCATTTGGGTGTTGAAACCATCATGAAGCGTCTACCATCAGTGTTCGAGATTGGCAAAAACTTCGCCAACGTAGACATCACTAAAGAGCCTATTCCAGTTATCCCAACCATTCACTATATGATGGGCGGTATTCCAACGACGATTCATGGTCAAGTAATCACGCCTGACCTAGAAGCGGGCACGGATGAAGACGGTTTGTATGCTAACGGCACTGTCGTTAAAGGTCTTTACGCTATCGGCGAATGTGCTTGTGTCAGTGTTCATGGTGCCAACCGTCTAGGTACGAACTCACTACTTGATCTATTGGTGTTTGGCCGTGCTGCTGGTAAGCATATCGTTGATGAATTCCATCATGCTGACCATAACTACAAGCCACTTGATCCTCGTGTGCTTGACTACACTATGCGTCGTTTGGACAAGCTGCAACAGTCTACTGAAGGTTACAATGCTCAAGATGTCGCTGATGAGATTCGTGCAGCGATGCAGATGCATGCTAGCGTATTCCGTACCCAAGCAATGATGGACGAAGGCGTTGAGAAAATTCTAGCGCTAGGCGACAAAATCGACCAGATTCATTTGGCTGATAAATCACAAGTCTTTAACACTGCGCGTATCGAAGCTTTCGAAGTTGCCAACTTGTATGAAGTGGCTAAAGCAACAATGATATCAGCAGCGATGCGTCATGAAAGCCGCGGCGCTCACAGTGTGTCTGACTACGATCGTCCAGAAGATGATGACTATGCACCAAACGGCCGTAATGACCACGATTGGATGAAGCATACCTTATGGTATTCTGAAGGCAATCGCATTATTTATAAGCCAGTTCGCAAAGTTCCATTGACGGTTGATTATATCGAGCCAAAAGTCCGCGTCTATTAATCTTAGATGTTGCGCCTGATATACAGCAGCGTTAATGTTTTATCCTTTATTAATTTATTAAAAAGGTGACCGCCAGCTACATGCACATGCCAGCGCTAGCACGCTATTAATCAGTATTTGGTATCTATTACCAGTACGGATTAATAGTGAGCGCCATCCTGTTGCAATCTTTGTATGCCCGCCATCACCTACGTGTGGAGTTTAGCATTATGAGCCGAGGTACTCGCACCATCGAAATCTATCGCTACGATCCTGATCTGGACGCAGCGCCACGCATGCAAACGTATACGGTTGAGTTGTTAGACTCAGATCGTATGTTGCTTGACGTGTTATTACGCCTAAAAAAGGAAGATGAAACACTGACCTTCCGTCGCTCTTGCCGTGAAGGCATCTGTGGCTCTGATGGCATGAACATCAATGGCAAAAATGGTCTAGCATGTCTAATCAACATGAATACTTTGCCAGAAAAAGTAACCGTTCGTCCGTTACCTGGTCTTCCAGTTGTTCGTGATTTGGTCGTCGATATGAACCAATTCTACGAGCAATATGAAAAAGTGCATCCGTACTTAATCAACGACCAGCCAGCACCGCCAACAGAGCGTCTACAGTCGCCTGAACAGCGTGAAAAACTGAATGGTCTATATGAATGTATCCTATGTGCTTGCTGTTCAACCAGCTGCCCATCATTCTGGTGGAACCCTGATAAGTTCCTAGGCCCATCAGCACTATTGCATGCTTATCGCTTTGTTGCTGATAGCCGTGATGGTGACACTCAAGCGCGTTTGGCTCGTCTAGACGATCCATTTAGCTTGTTCCGTTGCCGCGGTATCATGAACTGTGTATCCGTTTGTCCAAAAGGCTTGAATCCAACCAAAGCCATTGGTCATCTGCGTAATATGTTGATTGATCAAGCTGGTTAATCGCTCTAGATAGATGCAACACAAAAACACCACCTATTTTATTGGGTGGTGTTTTTGTTTATTTAATAGACTTTTAAATACGATATGACAATTGATATATAATTGGCAGGTGATACGACAGTAAAACTGTACAAGTAATGCGTTGGTCATATGTAAGAATATCTGATATATAAATAGGCAGACGATATAATTCAGATATGGACGCGAGCAAATTTTGGTATAATCACGCCACAAGTTTAAGCAGATGATTGATAGAATGTGTTTGTATAAGTTTGATGTTTATTTTGAATACTATAGTGATACATCTAGGATTGATAATAGTTATTCATTATGTAAATAACTATTATTGAGCAAACAAACTATGTGATAAAAAACAAACATGTTATTCTATACAGCAGTGTATGTTTGTCTGGTAAGACTTGATGTATCGTCATTTCAGGAACGCTTTGGCAAAAAAAGCCAGTTTAATAGGCCAGCCAAATAAATCGACAGTTTATTGATAGACGGTTATTAATAAATTGGTTATGACTAAAAGAAGTATATATAAATTAATGTTGTGAATCGAGACAGATCAGAAAACTGTACGTTCACAAATAATTTTATTTTTGATATAGGTATTGCAATAGGCGTTGTCATCACTATGTAGCATCACTTGCTTATTTAGACAATGACACCGGTTTAGAGTAGTGGCAATACTTGAGGGTAAAAGTGTTTTATCGACCACTATTAGATGAGATGAGATGAGACAAATTGTCCAACCATCTAATATATGACGATTGACACAATCATAAGCACGATTCCATTCATTTATCTATCAAATAGACGATTATTATGAATAGTATAACCAAAGAAAAAGCAGGCTCAGGGCATACTGAGCTGGCCGCAGACAACGCCAACTATATAGAAGCTCTTTATGAGCAGTACCTAACTGACCCGAGTAGTGTTGATGAAGAGTGGCAGACGTACTTTGCGCAATATAAATCGCAAAACGATGCTCAGCACAATGCTATCAAAGATCAGTTTTTACTCTTAGCACGCAATCAGACTGCGAATAAGAGCAGCAGCGATAGCACTGAGTCAGACAGCAAGTCAGATAATGGCGATCCCAAGCAAATGGGTGTGCAGCAGCTTATCTCAGCATACCGTCGCCGTGGTCACCGCCGTGCCAAGCTAGACCCTTTAGATTTACATCCACGTGCAGAAGTGGAAGATCTAACACTCGCCTATCACAACCTTTCAGAAGCTGACCTTGATACTGTATTTCCTACCAATGATTTAGTCATTGGCAAAGATGAAGCGCCATTGCGTGAAATCATTGAGATCATGGAACGTGTCTACTGCCGCCATATCGGTATCGAATACATGCACGTGACCACCAGCACCGAAAAACGCTGGATGGAAGAGTATGTAGAAACCAACTTAGGTTACATCAAATTTGATGAAGAAAAGCGTCTGTCTATTCTTGAGCGTCTGACGGCGGCTGAAGGTCTAGAAAAATATCTAGCGCGTAAATACACAGGTGTTAAGCGTTTTGGTTTGGAAGGGGGCGAAAGCTTCATTCCTGCGATCAATGAAATCATCCAACGTGCGGGCGGTTATGGCACCAAAGAGATGGTTATTGGCATGGCTCACCGTGGCCGCCTAAATCTATTGGTCAACATCTTGGGTAAAAACCCTGCGGACTTGTTTGATGAGTTTGATGGTAAAGTACAGCCAGAAAAAGGCTCAGGCGATGTAAAATACCACAACGGTTTTTCATCTAATGTGATGACACCGGGTGGTGAAGCGCATCTAGCGTTAGCGTTTAACCCATCGCATCTTGAGATTGTCGCACCAGTACTACAAGGGTCAGTACGTGCCCGTCAAGTACGTCGCAACGATCAGCCACTATTGGATAACACAGGTGGTAACTCAGTATTGCCAATCGTCATTCATGGTGATGCGGCCTTTGCTGGTCAGGGCGTGGTTCAAGAAACCTTCCAGATGTCACAAACCCGTGCTTATACCACTGGTGGTACTGTACATATCGTTATCAATAACCAAGTTGGTTTTACCACCAGCCGTCAAGAAGATGTTCGTTCAACCGAATATTGTACTGACGTTGCCAAGATGGTACATGCACCTATCTTGCATGTGAATGGCGATGACCCTGAGTCAGTGGTATTTGCGGCTCAATTGGCATTGGACTACCGTCATCAATTTGACAAAGACATCATCATTGATTTGTTCTGTTATCGTCGTAACGGCCATAACGAAGCTGATGAGCCTTCAGCAACTCAGCCATTGATGTATGCTGTGATTAAGCAATTGCCAACGACTCGCACGCTTTATGCACAGAAGCTTATCGCAGATGGCATCTTGACTGCGGACAGAGAAAAGCAGTATGAAGATGATTATCGCGAGTCTTTAGATCGTGGTGATTATGTTGTCAGCTCTTTGGTTCAAGAGCCTAACGAACAACTATTTGTAGATTGGACACCATATCTCGGCCATGAATTGGTTGATGAGTGGGACACCAGTGTTGATATCGAAAAACTTAAAGGTTATGGACGCCGTATGGCTGAGATGCCAGAGGGTTACAAACTACAGCGCCAAGTTCAAAAATTAGTCGAGCAGCGTCTAGCTATGCAGACTGGCGAAGAGCCACTTAACTGGGGTGCGGCTGAAACATTGGCTTATGCCTCATTAGTCGATAACGATGACGTCCTAGTACGTATCACTGGTGAAGATGTTGGCCGTGGTACTTTCTCACATCGTCACAGTGAAATTTACAATGTGAATGACGGCAGCATGTATGTGCCACTGGCTCACATGAGTGAAACCCAAGCGCGCTTTGCAACCTATAACTCATTGCTATCAGAAGAAGCAGTATTGGCATTTGAGTATGGCTATGCAACGACAGTACCAAATGCATTGGTCGTTTGGGAAGCTCAGTTTGGCGATTTCGTCAACGGTGCTCAGGTTGTTATTGATCAGTTTATCTCAAGTGGCGAAACCAAATGGCAGCGTGTTTGTGGTTTGACTATGCTGTTGCCACATGGCTTTGAAGGTCAAGGTCCTGAGCATTCATCAGCTCGTCTTGAGCGTTTCTTACAGCTGTGTGCTGAAGACAATATGCAAGTTATTACGCCAACGACGCCAGCGCAAATATATCATGCATTACGTCGCCAAGCGGTGCGTCCAATTCGTAAGCCATTGATTGTTATGTCACCAAAGAGCTTGTTACGTCATAAGCTGGCAACGTCTCAATTAGAAGAGCTGGCTAATGGTAAGTTTGAGACAGTATTGCCAGAGCTAGACAATCACAATGCAGACAGCGTGACTCGTATGGTGCTATGTGGTGGCAAGGTTTATTATGATCTGTTAGAACAACGCCGTGCATTGGGACTTGATCATGTTGCTATCGTTCGTATCGAGCAGCTGTATCCGCTTCCTGAGAAGCGTCTGGTTGAAGAGATTGAGAAATACAGCAATCTAACAGAGATCGTATGGACGCAAGAAGAGCCATTGAATCAAGGCGCTTGGTACTATTTGGCACCGAGTATGTTCCGTATTGTCGTACCACATCCAACCAAGGCGAAAGTCATGGAACCAGTGGCACGCCCTGCCAGTGCTGCACCTGCAACGGGCTCACCCAAACTGCATACTCAGCAGCAGCAAGCACTAATTGCTGGTGGTCTCGGTATCAGTGTTGACGAGTTGGCTAAGTAATAGGCTGTTTGACCGAAAGATTATAGAAAATAAATGAATCAGGCGATAACAGTCAGTACTTTTTAATATGCTCTAATCGACACACGTTAAATTGATACTGGCTGCCTATCACGACTTAACAATAAGTATGAATATCCAAATCTAAGGAGTATATCGATGGCTGACATCAAAGCCCCCGTTTTTCCAGAATCGGTTGCCGATGGCACAATCGTTGAATGGCACGTCACTGAAGGTCAACAAGTCAATCGTGATGACCTACTAGCTGAAATCGAAACTGATAAAGTAGTATTAGAAGTTGTGGCACCTGATAACGGTGTATTGACTAAAATCGTCAAGCAAGTAGATGATACTGTTTTGTCTGACGAGCTAATCGCACAGTTTGAAGCGGGCGCAACTGCAGGCGACGCACCAGCTGCAGCAGAGCAGTCAGCTGCACCAGCACAAGAAAACCAAGCAGCAGACGGCGGCGAGCCAGTACAAGTAACAGACAAAAAAGACGAAGCTGATCATAAAGATCAAAGCCCAGCAGTGCGTAAAGCAGCAAAAGAGTCTGGCGTCGATCCTAAAGAAGTTGAAGGCAGCGGCCGCGGTGGTCGTGTGACCAAAACTGACATGACTAACCCAACACTAAAATCAGACAGCAGCATTAAATCTGACAGCGGTCGTCCAGTTGCTGAATCAACAGGTGAGCGTACTGAAAAACGTGTGCCAATGACGCGTCTACGTAAAACAGTAGCGAATCGTCTATTGTCAGCGTCACAAGATACTGCGATGCTAACGACGTTCAACGAAGTGAATATGAAGCCGTTGATGGATATGCGTGCTAAGTATAAAGACCAGTTCGAAAAACGTCATGGCGTACGTTTGGGCTTTATGTCATTGTTCGTAAAAGCAGCAACAGAAGCACTCAAACGCTTCCCAGCAGTTAATGCGTCATTAGACGGCGATGATATCGTTTATCATGGTTATTATGATATCGGTGTTGCTGTATCTTCAGACCGTGGTCTGGTTGTACCAGTATTACGTGATACCGATCGTATGAGCATGGCTGATGTAGAAAGCCGTATTCGTGAGCTTGGTGGCCTTGCCCAAAAAGGCAAGCTTGGTCTAAATGATATGACTGGCGGTACTTTCACTATCTCAAACGGTGGTGTATTTGGCTCATTGATGTCAACGCCTATTTTGAACCCACCACAAACCGCTATCTTAGGTATGCATGCTATCAACGACCGCCCAATGGCAGTCGATGGCAAAGTTGAAATCTTACCAATGATGTATCTAGCGTTATCTTATGACCATCGTATGATCGATGGTAAAGAAGCAGTACAGTTCTTAGTAACCATCAAAGAATTGGTTGAAGATCCAGCCATGCTACTCCTAGACCTGTAAGCTTTTAAGCTTGTATTGGCAACCGCTGATACAAGCTTTTTAACTTTGGTATAGATAATGATTTTTATTAATCAGCGATTACCTGATTCGCTGATAACTGTATTTAAATGAATTTAATAATGGTGACTTGCTATCGATGAGTGAGTCTTCTCACTGACGTAGTGTATTAACTATTAAGTGTAGATAACGCTGATTTATCAGCGAGAAAATAACCAGTTTAAATGACACATACAATTAAAAATAGGAACGTACTATGAAAGACAATTATGATTTAGTCGTCATCGGCGGCGGTCCTGGTGGTTACGAAGCCGCTATCCGTGCAGGCCAATTGGGTATGAGCGTTGCTTGTATCGAAAAGCGTGTTTATAAAGGTGAGCCAGCACTTGGCGGGACTTGTCTAAACGTTGGTTGTATCCCATCAAAAGCATTGCTTGATAGCTCACATCGCTATGAAGCGACTAAGCACGATCTTGCTGAGCATGGTATCAGCACTAGCGATGTAACCATCGATATCGAGCAAATGATTGCTCGTAAAGAAGGTATCGTTAAGCAATTGACTGGTGGTGTTGCTGCACTATTAAAAGGCAACGGCGTTGATTGGCTGCAAGGCTGGGGTACTCTAGTTGATGGTAAAGGTACTGATAAGCAAATCAAATTTACTGCGCTTGCAGATGAAAGCGAAACCACTATCACTGCAAAAAACGTTATCTTAGCGGCAGGTTCTGTGCCTATCGACATCCCTGTGGCCAAAACTGACGGCGATCGTATCGTTGACTCTACTGGCGCACTTGATTTCACTGAAGTTCCTAAGCGTCTAGGCGTTATCGGTGCTGGTGTTATCGGTCTTGAGCTTGGTTCAGTATGGCGTCGTTTAGGTGCAGAAGTGGTTGTGTATGAAGCACTTCCTAGTTTCCTAGCTGCTGCTGACAAAGATATCGCGAAAGAAGCCGGTAAAATGCTGAAAAAGCAAGGTCTTGATATCCGTGTCGATACCAAAGTGACCAATGCTGAAGTTAAAGGCGATCAAGTAGTTGTTACTAGCGAGAGCAAAGGCGAGTTATCTGAAGAGAGCTTTGATAAGCTAATCGTTTGTGTTGGCCGCCGTGCTTACTCTGAAAAATTGCTTGGTGATGACAGTGGTATCACCTTGACTGAACGTGGTCTTATTGACGTTAACGATCAGTGCAAAACCAATCTTGATGGCGTGTATGCTATCGGTGACTTAGTCCGTGGTCCTATGCTTGCGCATAAAGCAATGGAAGAGGGCATGATGGCTGTTGAGCGTATTCATGGCGAAAAACCTCAAGTAAACTATGACACTATCATCAATGTCATTTATACTCACCCAGAAATCGCATGGGTAGGTCTGACTGAGCAAGAAGCTGAAGCTGCAGGCTACGAAGTTAAAACGGGTTCTTTCAATCTAGCGGCTAACGGCCGTGCATTGGCTCAAAGCGAAGCGGAAGGCTCTGTCAAAGTAGTTGCTGATGCTAAGACAGATCGTCTGTTAGGTATGCATGCTATCGCTGCTGGTGCTGGTGATATCGTCCATCAAGGTATGATCGCGATGGAGTTTGTCTCTAGTATCGAAGATCTACAGTTAATGACATTTGCTCATCCAACGATTTCAGAAGCAGTGCATGAAGCAGCGTTATCTGCTGATGGCCGTGCTATTCATGCTATCCAGCGTAAAAAGCGTAAGAAATAACGAGTTTTATTATTATCGATTTACAACCTGATTGTGGTATCGCTATTGTGGCGATATCCACAGTCATGAGTGCGTTAGACGTAAGTTGCCGCGCACTTGATTTCACTTTTTATTAATTGTAAAAAATAAAGGATACAATCAATGAATTTACATGAGTATCAAGCAAAAGAGCTATTAAAAAGCTACGGTTTGCCAATTCAAGAAGGCATCATTGCCTATAATGGCGACGAAGCTGCTGCTGCTTTTGATAAAACCCCAACTGACATTGCGGTAATTAAAGCGCAAGTACATGCTGGTGGCCGTGGTAAAGCGGGTGGTGTTAAGCTAGTTAAAACTCGTGAAGAAGCTAAGCAAGTTGCTGAAGAGCTGATCGGTACTAACCTAGTAACGTTCCAGACTGATGCTGATGGTCAGCCAGTTAACTTCGTATTGGTTGCAGAAGACATGTATCCAGTACAAACTGAGCTATATCTTGGCGCAGTAGTTGACCGTGCGACTCGTCGCGTGACTTTCATGGCATCTACCGAAGGTGGTGTAGATATCGAAGAAGTTGCACACAGCACCCCAGAAAAAATCTTTAAAGTACATGTTGATCCTTTAGTTGGTCTAATGCCTTTCCAAGCACGCGATGTTGCGTTCAAACTTGGCCTAGAAGGTAAGCAAATCAACCAGTTCGTTAAATTGATGACTGGTGCTTATAAAGCATTTGTTGAAAACGACTTTGCTCTAATGGAAATTAACCCATTGGCTGTTCGTGAAAATGGCGAAATCGTTTGTGTTGATGGCAAAATTGGTATCGATTCAAACGCACTATATCGTCTGCCTAAAATTGCAGCACTACAAGACAAAACTCAAGAAAACGAACGTGAGCTTAAAGCTGCTGAGTTTGATCTAAACTACGTTGCCCTAGAAGGTAACATCGGTTGTATGGTTAACGGTGCTGGTCTTGCAATGGCAACGATGGACATTATCAAATTGTATGGCGGCAAGCCTGCTAACTTCTTGGACGTTGGCGGCGGTGCAACTAAAGATCGCGTTGTTGAAGCATTCAAGATCATTCTTGAAGACAGCAGCGTTGAAGGTGTTCTAATCAACATCTTCGGTGGTATCGTACGTTGTGACATGATTGCAGAAGCCATTATCGCTGCTGTTAAAGAAGTCGATGTACAAGTACCTGTGGTTGTACGTCTAGAAGGTAATAATGCTGAAAAAGGCTTACAAATTCTAGAAGAGTCTGGTCTTAAGCTGACTACAGCTCAAGGCCTAGCTGATGCCGCTCAGAAAATTGTCGATGCGGTTAAAGCCTAAGTCTTTAATGATTGGTATTTAGCAATAAATACTGAAGCATAGTAGTCAACGCGTGATAGTGGTTTGGATATAAAAATTGACCATTAATATTGAATAAAAATGGTGTTAAGAGTCGCTATCACAAGACAACCGAATACAAGGAATAAATAATGAGTGTATTAATCGATAAAGATACCAAAGTATTGGTACAAGGTTTCACTGGTAAAAATGGTACGTTCCACTCTGAGCAAGCGATCGAATACGGTACTAAAGTAGTCGGCGGCGTAACACCAGGTAAAGGCGGTCAAACGCATCTAGGCCTACCAGTATTTAACACTATGGCAGAAGCCATGGAAGCGACTCAAGCTGACGCTTCTGTTATCTACGTACCAGCACCATTTGTACTAGATTCTATCGTTGAGGCAATCGATGCTGGCGTTAAGTTGATCGTTGTGATCACTGAAGGCGTACCGACTATCGATATGCTAAAAGCCAAACGCTATCTTGAAGAAGCTGGCGACGTGCGTTTAGTTGGTCCTAACTGCCCAGGCGTTATCACTCCAGGTCAGTGCAAAATCGGCATCATGCCAGGCCATATCCATCAGCCAGGTAAAGTAGGTATCATCTCACGCTCTGGTACGTTGACTTATGAAGCGGTTGCCCAGACAACTAAGCTTGGTTTTGGTCAGTCAACTTGTATCGGTATCGGTGGTGATCCTATCCCTGGTATGAACCAGATTGACGCATTGAAATTGTTCGAAGCAGATCCACAAACTGAAGCTATCATCCTAATCGGTGAGATCGGTGGTACTGCTGAAGAAGAAGCTGCTGCTTATATCAAAGACCATGTGACTAAGCCGGTTGTTGGTTATATTGCTGGTGTTACGGCTCCAGAAGGCAAGCGTATGGGTCATGCTGGCGCTATTATCTCTGGTGGTCAAGGTACTGCTGAAGAGAAATTCAAAGCGTTTGAAGATGCTGGTATCGCGTATACACGTGACCCATCTAAGCTTGGCGAGAAGCTAAAAGAAGTTACTGGTTGGTAATACAGACATATGTCTGTTGTATAGCTACCAAAACTATCTTGAAAAAGTGAAAAGACACCCCTACAATGGGGTGTTTTTTATTGATTTGACAACGGTATAGAGTGAAAATTATGAATGATATGCTTGCTAAGAGAAAAGTTAAGATTTTAAATAATCATTACATTTTAGAAGTACCAACGAATATAAAAGTTAGTGAAATATCAAATGATAAGTTATTAGCTCATCTCAAACATCATTATTCATCTATCTCAAATAAAGTGTTGATTCAAGGAGGCTGTTACGGTATTTATGGTATTTTTTTTGAAAAAGAGTTTAAAAGAGATGTCAAAATATTGGAGGTGGATCCATATATTTCAAAAATATCGAAGAAAAATCTATTATCTAATGATTGTAAGCATGTTACTTATGATTCGAAAGTCATAAATTCTGTTGCAAAAAAATTCGATGCTTATACTAACTCTTCAAAGCCGTTAACATCAATATTGGCTGAGTCCATTAGTGGAAGCGTAAGTTCTTTTCTATTTAAAGATATAGAGGAAGGTACGGGTCTTATACTTATAAATGACTGCACACTAAAGAATGTTGAATCTTTATTGAATCATATAGATAACGATAATAAAAATAATAAACAGCTTATAATTATAAAAAAAAGTTGTATTAAAAATGAAGAAAATCTTGATAAATTAAAAATAATTGATGATTACGCTGGTTACTTGTTTTATAGTAAGATTACGAAAGAGAGTTACTCTAACAACAACTTCATTGTCGAAGAAAAAATGGAGACTGGTATCAGCGAAATACTTAAAAGTATTAAAAATTTAAAAGAGGAAGTTAACGAAATAAAAGTAGGACACTCTGTTCAGTTAAACTTCTTCAATACAATTAATAATTTGCGTCCTAATTTAGAAAGAGGTGACTTATTAATTCTTGAAAGAATTATAGACGATATTATAAATGTCTATGAAAAGGAAATATACAACCTTAATAAAACAGTAACTAAGCGTGATAAAAAAATAAGAGCGTTACTTAATTCTAATACCTGGAAATATACACAATTTGCAAGAAACCGTCTTGGATTTGATAAAGTGTCTTTTGATGACTATATAGAAAAAAATAAACATCAAGAAAGCTTTAACCAAGAAAAAATTGGTAAGTTACGTTCAGAAATTTTAAAAATTACTAATAAGCAAAATGAAATAAATACTACTCTTATCGATGTCATAAATAAGAACCCAGAAACACATGAAAATTTAAGTTATTCTCCTATACATTTATCTCGTAACTTAATTGAGAGTACAGAACCACCTGAACATAGAAGAAAATTGATATCTCTTGATGTTGAAGAAAATACTAATCGTTTTAACAAAATAGTGAAAAATATTTTTCATGAAAAAAAGTTTGCTGGATTGGCCGCACTTCCTTCGAGAGAGCTAGCTCTTAAGAGAGTGGTTAACTCGTTAGTGCATCAGGTTGATCAGTTAGGAGTATATTTAAATGGTTGGAACCATATTCCAGACTTTTTAAATCATCCAAAAATAATTGTTGCTACGAGTCAAGACCATGGAGATTTAGGTGATGCAGGAAAATTCTTCTGGGTAAATGATTTTGAAGGATACTACTTCAGTTGTGATGATGATCTGGTCTATCCAAACGACTATGTTGAGAGAATTATAAATAAGATTAAATATTACAATTATAGAGCGGTAGTTGGTTGGCATGGATCAGTCGTGTCAGACTTCTTTAAGGATTACTATGATCCTAAAGACCGTAGAGTTTTTTCTTACTCTGCTGGCCGACCATTTGACTTAGATGTTCATATTCTTGGCACTGGAGTATTAGGTTTTCACTCTTCAACTATGAAAGTCAGCTTGCAAGACTTTGAAAGACCTAATATGGCTGATATTTTCTTCGCAAGATTGGGACAGCAACAGAAAGTTAAATTCGTCGTCATGGAGCACAAACCTAAAGAAATAGAAACTATAGAAGAGTTCCAAGAAGACTCTATTAATAAGCATGGACAAAAGCAAGTTGAATCTGCAAAAAATGTTCGAAAATATAAAAATGATATTTCAACAAATTTAAATTGGCGTCTAAACAACTCTCAAGCATTAAAAGTACTTCTAATTGGTCGTTTTGATAATTTTAAAAAAGGTGGGATACATAAGTCAAATTTACTAATTAAAAAATATTTAAAAGAATTAGGACACGAAGTTTATACAATAGATAGTCAATCAACTAACTTTGAAATTTTTGATAACAGAATTGATGTGGCGATGATTTATCCTGGAGATCCAAATAGACCAGACTACTCTGAGTCTCTTCAGAAAATGGATATATTAAGAGGAATGGGTATTCCAATATTATTAAATATGTCATATAACTCAAACCCAGTTCGTTCAAAGTTTATTTCTAAAACTATAAACTTATATAATTTGGAAAAATCCAAATCTAAAGTGTGCTTGATGGCCTTTAGTGAAAGCATGAAGTTTGACGCGCATTTAAACTCTATAAAAAAATACATTGTCAGTTTTCCTAAAACTATTGATGTTGATAATTTGAGAGAGGAGTTACCAAGTTTTAACGATAGGGAAGGAATATTTTTCGGAGATGCGACGAAGTTAAACAATCCAGAGATAACCGATGGCAAAGTGATAAATTGGGTTTCTGAAGCTAGAAAAAGGATGCCGAAGACTAATTTTTACGTGATTAAACATTATAGCGGGAAATTTGAGATACCTAATTTCGAGTTTGCCCCTTTTATGGAAAGCGCAGAATTAATGCGTTGGATATCTAAAAAAAGGTTATCTATCTGTCTTAACCAGTTTACTACTTATGAGATGGTACCTGTAGAGTCTCAATCTGTAGGAACTCCTGTAGTATACAGATCTATGCTTCAATCATTGAATGAAGCGATTGGTTTAACTGGAGTACCTGTTACTGAGCCGAGTATATTTGGTGAAATGTGTCAGTGGTTGTACAATGATGAGAATGCATGGAAAGAGTACTCGAGATTAAGTTTGTTAAACTTTAAAAGAAATCACATCAGTTCTAGCCGTATAGGTTTAGAAACGTCACTGCGTAAAGTAATTGCAATTAATTACGAGGTATAGATTTTGAATCAAGAAACTATTACTAATCTTCCTTGGGATAATGTTTGTAGGATCGTAGACAAAAAACTCACTTTGAAAAAAGTTTTACAAACCTTAGCTTTAGATTTTTTAGATTTAAATCAACCAGTTTCTATAGAGTTTTTAACCGAGGTTTGGATCAAAAACTTTACTACTTCTGATAAAAAATTGGTATTTTTAGCAGAATGTTATGATTGTTTTGAAGAGGTAGAAATTCTCCTGAATTTTTTCAAAAAACTAGATAACTCCTTAAATGTTAAATTATTTATTTTTTCAAGTAAGTTCATAAAATACGAAAATGATTTTAGAGTGCATTTTGTTCATGTTCCTTCGTCAACGCATCAAGAGTATGAGAGAAAAATAGCTTCGCATATTAAACGCTTGTATGAAGCAACTACTCAAGATAATACTGATATTAGTTTTCCAAAAGATAAGATATCTACCATTTATTCAGAATTGAGTAATAAAATTAAAGATGTATCAAACGCTAGCTTTATGTTAGAAGTGAATTTAGGAAATGTAAATTATGAAATGCTATGTAAGTTTACGGATACAACTGATAAGATTATAATTTTTGGACAAGATGCTCTAACTCGTTCGAAAGTAAGTTTACCTTATTTCTTTAGATGGAAGTGGATGGATGATATTGATGCTAATATTATTATTTTAAATGATCCTACATTGTATAAAGATGAAAAAATAAATGGGGGTTGGTTTGTAGGTGATGAGAAGAGAGATTATGTTTCTGAGTTTTCAAAGATATTAAAGACTATCATCAAGAGTAGAAATATCTCTAATATTGTTAATTTTTACGGAGCCTCTGCTGGAGGCTTTAGTGTATTATCGATATCTAGTTTTTTTGAGGAATCAAAAGTCATTGTTGATATACCACAAATAAATTTACTTACTTATCATGCTTCTAAGGAAATTGAACCACTAGCTATACACTGTTTCAATATGAACCTATCGCAAATTCAAAGTTCGAAATATCTTTATCGCTTTAATGTCATAGATAGGTTGAAAGCTAACGAGAATGTTCCTAACCTTCTATATTTGCATAATATTCATGATACTCTACATGAAAATCAGGTTAAGGAGTTTACAAGTAGATGGTTGGAGTTAGTATCTAGATATGGAAAAAATAAAAGAACAAATCTAAAATTCATAACTTATGACCAATGGCATCTTACTAAAGGTGGACATTTTCCATTAAATAAATATTCTACAATACAAATGATGAAGGATTTTTTTGAGCTATGATAAATTTAGTTAGGCTTAATTATGTCTGATATTAATACAGTATTAATACTCACAAACTCTATTGATATGGGTGGTAGAGAAACTAGGCTTTTAGAAGAAATGAAAGTCCTCACTTCTAAAAGCAAAATAAGTTTACATTTGATTAATATGTTTAATAACAAAAGTAAACGGGCAACTGAGCTATTATCTGAATATGCTTTGATTACTGACTATAATTTATCTTCAGAAGTTTCAGATATATCTATAGACTTCGTTATAGATACAGTAGCCCGAATAGTCAGTTATTGTCATTTGCATAATATACAAGCGCTATATATTCATAATTCTGATATAGAAGCTCTGATAGGTTCTTTTGTCGCTCAGCAGCTAAAGATCCCAATATTTTGTACTTTGCATGGTAAAGGAATGGTGTTTAGCAATAGGCTTAATCCAGTATTACATTTTATTTTTTATTATCTGATAGCACCTTCACTCAGTCTACTAATAACTATGTCTTATAGCTTAAAAGATGTAATAATTAAATATCCTTTTTCCAAAGTTCAGGTGTTACCAAATTTAGTTGACACAGAGTATTTTAATTGTAAGGTAAACAGAGATGTTGATATAAGTATTGAGAAGTGGGTCATTGTTAGTAGGCTATCAATTGAAAAGTATGTAGGTATATTGAAATTTATCGAATATGCTTATTTAAGTGGAATAAAGGGAATAGATATAGTTGGAGATGGTACTTTAACAGATTTTATTAAGTCTGAAGTCATGGAATGTGGTCTAGATAGTTATGTTACTTTTTTGGGTGAAAGAAATGTCACTAGTGAATTACTCAACCAGTATGCGGTAGTAGTCGGTGTAGGCCGTGTAATTTTGGAAGCAATAGCTAACCAGAATTTAGCTTTTGTAATCGGTACTGGTGGTAATGAGTTTATGTCAGGCTTTGTTAACGAAGAAAATATATCTGAGTTGGCTTACGAGAATTTTACTGGAAGGAACTTAAAGTCTTTAGATTATGAAGGTTTCCAACAACAATTAGGATTAGTTGGAAAAATAAAGGTAGAAAAGCTTAGACAGTTTGTAGTGGATAATCACTCCAGTACGTACTTATTGGAAGAATATGTAAACTATATAGGAGATGTGGAGTTCCAAGACAATCCTTTGATAGCCGACTTATATTCTTCTATAAGCCATTTCAGGGGTGCTGTCTCAACTCCATTTTATTTGAGAAATAGTTTTATCAGTCTTTTAGAGAATTTAGTATGTAGTGATTTCTATACTACTAATCTAGAAAGAGCTTTTATCTTGATGAAGTCTCGTCTAGAAAATAAATTTATGTATCCTAATAGTAATCATCAAAAGAAATATCATCTAAAAATAAATAGACCTGTCTTAAAGGGTGACAACCTCCTATTGTGTAATAATTTAGAGTTTCGAAAGGAAGGCACTATATTTAAAATATCTAACTATAATCACGATATAAACTCAAATAAAAGCTATATAGTATTTTTACATTTTCATCACAAAAATCTTATAGAAAAAGAAAAAGAAAAATATGGTGTTCTGATTCAATTAACTCTTCATAATTTATTAAGTTGCTCTAAAGTAATTCCTTCTTCAGAAGTAAATTATATTTCACACAACCAAAAATTAGGATTTCATAGAATTTTGTATTTTGATTATGATAATTTGCGTGATGGTATTAAATTAATATTACCATCAAATATTGCCATAACGTCAATTAAAATATCATCTCTTAAAACAGGCTTAAATATTAATATAGATAAACTACATGTATGGACCACATATGAGTAACTAAATTAAGTTAGGGTTCTATTTTTAGAGTATCCATAGCGATCAAACCCCGAGTTTTCCGAAGTTGTTAACGAATTTCCTCGTAACAAACCAATGGCTAAAGGAATTTTTATATATTCAACAGAACATGGCCCGTACGTAGAGATAATAGTATTGAGTAAAGCTTTATCCGATTCAATTCTACGTTTATCATTGAATCCGCCTAGTTCTTCTAACGTGACTTTACGAATCATCATAGAAGAGATGTTAAGTCTTAAAAGTGGGTAGTTTTGTCGACAGCTTGGTAGTCCTGTATTTTCATCTACCCTAAAAAAATTAGAAAAATTAGCTATATTATCAGGGTTTTTAGTTAGCTGTAATAGCTGACGTTCTACACGTTCTGGATGTGACCAATCATCCGAATCTTGAAAGGTTAAAAATACACCAGAAGATTGTTCTATACCAATATTTCTAGCATGGTATGTTCCTCGATTGTTACTAAGTTTAATGACCTTGATGGATGGGTATTTTTTGAGAATTTCTACAGTATCATCAGTGCTGGCATCATCCACGACAATAATTTCAATATTGCTAATTGATTGGTTTAATAAAGAGTTTATACAGTTCTCTACGAATTCCCCAGAGTTATAAGTGGTAACTATAATACTAACTTTTTGTTTGTTATGATTCTTTTTAACTTTTTTGCGATTGTTACCAATAGTAAGTTTGTTATTTTGCACTAAATTTATTGGTTGCAAATTATATTGACGATAGAATCTATAACAGAGTAGTTTTGCAAGTAGAGGTTTATTTCTCATTATTGCAATTTTTATAGAAATAAGACTGTCCGCGTGGTTGTAAAAGCGAAGACTAGGTGTATACCCTAATGTCATTTGTAGTGTATCTATAAACGGCCTTGGAACATCATTTCGTTGATTACATAGTTTCAAAGTTAAATCAGGATAAACATAGCCTACTCTATATAGAAGTGAAAGAGCTTCCTTTCTTTCTAACCTACTAACAATATTAGTGTCTAGCAGACCTTCTATGAGAGAGTCTGCCCTAGAGTAATTTTGAGTTTGGACATAATACTCAAACTCTTCTAACAATTTACCCATATATTATAGACGCCAATCTGGATTTACTAATGCGCCTTTAACGTCAATAACTACTTTAGGTTCAGTGCAGAAACTATTGATTTTATCATCTTCACCAACGAACTCTGAATGATTCACAGCTACAATAACAGCATCAAAACTATCTTTTTCAATATTTTCATAATTTACATGGTCAACCTTTAGACTATTCCAATCCTCTACAGTGACCCAAGGGTCAGAATAAGTCATTTTCACACCGTACTTTTCAAGCTCAACACCAATATCTGTGACTTTAGTATTTCTAACATCTGGGCAGTTTTCTTTGAAAGTGACGCCTAAAAGTAGAATACGTGCATCCTTGATGTTCTTACCGTATGAAATAAGCTTTTTAATAGTTTGTTCAGCAACAAACTTACTCATAGAATTATTTATCGCACGTGAGGTCAATATTAAATTAGGGTTTAAACCCAAAGATGACGCTTTATGAGCGAGATAATAAGGATCTACACCAATACAGTGACCGCCTACCAAGCCTGGCATAAGCTTAATAAAGTTCCATTTAGTGGCAGCAGCTTCTATTACTTCATGAGTATCAATGCCAATCTCATTGAAGATAAGAGCTAGCTCATTTATCAAGGCAATATTGACATCGCGTTGAGTATTTTCAATAACTTTAGACGCCTCAGCAACTTTTATAGATGATGCTTTAAACGTACCAGCAGTTATTACTGAGCTATATAGCTCATCTACTATATCTGTATAATAAGGGTTTGAACCTGAAGTGACTTTTAGTATATTCTCTACTGTACGTAATTTATCACCAGGATTGATACGTTCCGGAGAATAACCTACACCAAAGTCGTCGTTTAATGCTAAACCAGATTTCTCTAATTCGGGAATACAAACCTCTTCTGTAGCACCTGGGTATACTGTTGACTCATAAATAATAATATCATCTCTCTTAATGATTTTACTTAACATTTGTGAGGCTTTGATCAAAGGTGTTAAATCAGGTAGGTTATTATCATCAATCGGTGTTGGCACAGTGATCACAAAGACATTTGCTTCAGACAATTTGTCATTGCTAGAAGTAAAAGTAAGCCGAGAAGTATTTTTTAAGTAATCACTAGTTACTTCTCTAGTTTTATCAACTCCATTAATTAATTCGTCAATACGTGTTTTATTTATATCAAAGCCTATAACATCGTATTTTTTTGCAAATGCACAGGCCAATGGCAAACCTACGTAACCTAAGCCTATAATCGCGATTTTTTTAGAATTCATTGAAGAACCTTTTGATATAAATTAGTTATATAACAACGTTTGTTTGCTCAAGTAGCAACTATAAGATGGTAGGCATAATAACAGATATATAATATCTGAGAAAGTGAAGGTGTGTTTGATTTTGCATTACTAGTACAAAGATCTTCATAAAAAGGTCGCCCTAATACGGTGACCTGGTTTCCTCTTAATAATGCTTCAAACCCGCCTAATGATGTAATCGTGTAGACATGATCAATTGTCTCTAATGCGTCGACCAGATGAATAGGTTGGGTCAGGATCATACAATCTAGCTTAGTAAGTGTGATAATAATGGATGAATCATCGAGTGTCATTGGATGTGGTTTCACAATAATTTGTGCATCAGGGTTTTCTTCAATGGCTCTATTGACCACATCAAGCAGTGTAATACCAATGCCGCCACCATATTTTAATGAATCATCATGGAGTACTTGCCCTAATACCAAAATACGTTTTTTATTCTTGGTGCCATATATAGGTACAACGTCGACATATGGCTGATGGTTGTATTTGCTCACTCTATGCGACACATAATAATCAAGCATCTCTTGTGCCAGCTCATCATCATAGCCGTTCTGTTTAAAGTCGCAGTTAGCAATTAAGTCAGTCAAGTCGTTTGGACGAGTCGTGTCGAAGTAGGGTGCTTGACTGTCCATCACGATAGACAGCGGTGGCGCACTGCTATCGTCATCAGGGCTTGAACGAATAAAACCATCTTCTAAGAAGAAAATATCTAAATTTTGCTCTCGTACATACTCGATAAAGTAATCAGGAGCTTTATAACCCCAAATATAGATAACAGGGTTTACACGCTTTATAAAGGGTTTGAGCCATCGATTAAAATAACGCTTATCAAAGTGTCTCTGTATCTGTATATGCTCTGACTCTAATACCCACTCACCGACCAAATCTTGCCATGGCAGCATACCAACGACTAACGCTAAACGCTGTTTTGAATTACGATTATGTTTATAATAGCCTGATAAAAGTGGCTGAATGTATGCGTTAAATTTCATAATATGATGCATAGCTTAAGTTGATAGAGTGCGAGTAAGTAAACACTATTAAGGTATTTATGTTGGTAATGTTTTATGGTTCCCAGTATAGTGGCATTTACGATTAAAAACGAATAGCTATCTCAAAAATGAGTTCGAGAAAAAATAGCTGTGGACTTCGAAAAATAATGGGTCAATGTTATGAAAAATAAGATACTAGTCACTGGCGGTGCTGGATATATAGGCTCTCACACCTGTATCGCATTGCATGAAGCAGGCTATGATATTGTCGTATACGATAATTTATCTAATAGTAGCCCTGAAGCGATCAAGCGAGTATCTACGCTTATTGATCAGCCTATTGAGTTTATCGAAGGGGATATAAGAGATGCTGAATCACTCAAACAAGTATTTACCGCGCACCATTTTTTTGGCGTGATTCATTTCGCGGGTTTAAAAGCCGTTGGCGAATCTGTTGCCAAACCACTCATGTATTATAATAATAATGTCAGTGGCACCATTACCTTATTAGAAGTCATGTCAGAGTATGATGTCAAAAATTTAGTTTTCTCATCCTCTGCTACTGTTTATGGTGATCCTGAAAACCTACCTATCAATGAAGAATCACCACGCTCCTGCACCAATCCCTATGGTCAGAGCAAGCTAGCCGTTGAACATATCTTAGAAGATTTAGCAAAATCGGATGACCGTTGGAATCTGATTGCTCTGAGATACTTTAATCCAGTAGGGGCACATCCGTCAGGACAAATTGGTGAAGACCCAAATGATATTCCTAATAATTTGATGCCTTATATCTCGCAAGTAGCCGTTGGTAAACTTAAACAGCTCAGCATATTTGGCAATGATTATCCTACCGTAGATGGTACGGGTGTACGTGACTTTATTCATGTGACTGATTTGGCGCAAGGTCATGTGGCCGCACTGAATTATTTAGAGCAACAAACGAGCCCAGAAAAAAGTTGTTTGGATACGGCTAGTACAAAGCAAACCAGTTCTAAATCTAGTTCAGTAGGGTTCTTACCCATTAATCTAGGGACGGGCAAAGGTACTTCTGTATTGGAATTGATATCTGCATTTTCTGACGTGTCTGGACAGGCTATTCCTTACCAGTTTACTGCTCGCCGTGCGGGTGACATTGCCAGTTGTTATGCCAGTGCTAATAAAGCGAAATCGTCATTAGGCTGGCAAGCAAAGCTACCTATCACCGACATGTGCCAAGATACATGGCGTTGGCAGAGCATGAACCCGAATGGTTATAATATTTCGTAATATTTTATCGAGTCACTATGATTTGATAGCAAATCCTGACTACTTTTATTTTAATTAATCTCTAATACAGTCCTATCTTTATGAAAAAAATTACTCACGCTGTTATCCCCGTTGCAGGCTTTGGTACACGCATGTTGCCATTGTCCAAATCCGTACCAAAAGAGTTGTTACCGCTTGGCAATCGCCCTGCTATTCATTACGTGGTCGAAGAGGCTATCGCTGCGGGTATTAAGCATATTGTGTTAGTCGGTCATGCACAAAAAAGTGCGATAGAAAACTACTTTGATATTAATGTAGAGCTAGACAGTCAACTACGTGCAAAAGGTAAAGATGCCTTGGCTGATAGTTTGAACTGGCTACCAGAGGATGTGACGGTGTCGATGATACGTCAGGGCAAAGCTTTAGGTTTAGGGCATGCGGTATTGGCGGCTCGACCCATCATCGGTGAGTATGACTTTGCCGTTCTGCTCCCAGATGTCGTGCTTGATCCATTTACTGGCGATATGGCTGCTGATAATTTAGCCTTTATGATTGATGCTTTTAGCAAAGATAATCATTCACAAATATTGGTCGATAATGTAGCAGATGCAGATGTTCATAAATACGGTATTGCTCAGCTGAGCGATGCCAGTAATATTGATGAGCAATCAGATACTAACATTAGCTTTAAAGTCGCAGGGTTTGTCGAAAAGCCTAAGTTAGCTGATGCTCCTTCGAAACTAGCAGTCGTTGGACGCTATGTGTTCAGCAATAAGATTTTTGATTATTTGGCCAATACCAAAGCGTCAGTCGGTGGTGAGATTCAGCTGACCGATGCTATTGATGCGTTAATTAGTGAATACGGAGTGAATGTCACGACGATGCGTGGTAATAGCTATGATGCAGGCGATATGCGCTCATATATGCAGGCATTTATCTATTTCGCCGAGCAGCAATTAGCTGATGATGAATGATATGAACGGCGGTACTGTCTATAACAGCGCACGTGATTCCAAATACTGGCAGCAACTGCGGACGCTTGCTAAGCAGCCGTGGTCGCTTGTTGAGTTGTTTGCACAGGATGACAATCGTGCTAAGCAGTTTAGTTTGCAAGCTGGCGCGCTGTATATGGACTATAGCAAGCAGCGCATCGATACAACGGTGTTATCCAGTTTACTAAACTTGGCGGACAGTTGCGACTTGAGTGCGCGTATTAATGCGCTCATGCAAGGCGCGATGGTCAATACTAGCGAGGAGCGTGCTGCCTTGCATACAGCACTACGATTGCCAGAGTCTGCCAAACTAGATGTAGATGGGCAAAATGTCGTCGCTGATGTGCATCATAGTTTGTCACAAGTTGCGCGCCTATCTGAGCGTGTGCGTCAAGGCACATGGCGCGGGTTTTCAGGTAAAGCCATAACCGATGTGGTCAACATTGGCGTTGGTGGCTCTGATCTTGGACCACTTATGGCGACTAGCGCACTTGATGAGTGGGCGGATACTGAGATAGAAGTGCATTTCGTATCCAACATGGATGGTACTCAGCTTGATAACTTACTCAAACATCTAAATCCTGAGACCACGCTATTTATCATTTCATCCAAATCCTTTGGTACGGTCGATACATTATCTAATGCTAAGACTGCATTATCGTGGCTGCTCGCGACGGCAAAACTACGGGCAGGTACTGAAGACAGCGTGTTACGCCGACACTTCATTGGTATCTCAGCCAATAGTGAAAAAATGAGTGCTTGGGGTATCCATCCTGAGCATCAGTTGCAATTGTGGGAATGGGTTGGTGGCAGGTTTTCCTTGTGGTCAGCGATTGGACTGGCCATTGCTATTCGTATCGGTATGGCAGGGTTCAAAGAGCTACTGGCTGGTGCGCATAGTATGGATGAGCATTTTGCACAGGCAGAATTTTCAGACAACTTGCCCGTGTTACTCGGTCTACTTGCTGTTTGGAACAGTACTTTTTTGCAGGTAAACGCGCATACGGTACTGCCTTATGATGGTAGGCTAGGCTATCTACCAAGCTATCTGACTCAGCTTGAGATGGAGAGTAATGGTAAGTCCGTGACTCAGCATGGCGATCATATCGACTATGATACTTGTCCTATTCTATGGGGTGAAATTGGCTCCAATGCTCAGCATGCGTTTTATCAACTATTGCATCAAGGTACGCAGCAGGTCTCTTGTGACTTTATTGCTTGTGTACGTCGTTATAGTGACGAGGTGCAAAACAGTTCTCTACAGCAGCAGCATGAACTGTCTTTGGCCAATTGTCTGGCTCAAAGTCGAGTCCTAGCTTTTGGCAATGACGCGGTTGCAAGTCCTGCTATAGACGCTGCCAAAGCACTTGTTAATAGTACTAAAAGCATGGATGATCAAAGTGAGTCGAAAGAAGAGAAGTACAAACATTATCATGGTAACCAGCCGTCAACCACCTTGCTTATCGATGCTCTAACACCGCATAGTTTGGGATCTTTGATAGCGCTGTATGAACACAAAGTCTACGTCATGGCCAGTATTTGGGATATCAACCCGTTTGATCAATGGGGCGTTGAGATGGGTAAGCAAATGGCAGAGTCCGTACATCAAGCGATGCAGCACACGCAGCAAGAGTCGCAAGGACAATTCGACACCTCCACTGACCAATTGCTACAGCATATTAAACAGCTGTCTTAATACTGCTACCGATACATTAATAAAGTAAAAAGGTAAGCTCATGAGCGCTGATTCTGTAAACAATACTATGCATGAAACTACATCACGAAATGCTCAAAGCCATCCAGTCTGTGTGCTTGTCGGCCACAGCATTGAGGCTATTACTAGTGCAGTGGTACTGGCAAGCTTGGGTCAACACGTGCACCTGTATGCTGATCTTGATCAATTGGGTCAGCAGATACAACAGTATGGTTTTGAGCATCATTTGCAAGCGCTGTGGCAGATGTATGAGCAGCAGCAGATTATTATTAGTAAAGCATTGCCAGACAGTCCTGATATGCTGATACAGCACTACGAAACGAAAAGTCGCGCTAGTAATAGTGACCTTCGTGGTAGCAATCTACAAGCAAAGAATACCGTCACGCTGTATTGGCTGTTTTTGGACAGTATCAAACCCGTATGGACAGAGGCGAGCTGGATTACGGCATTCAATCACAGCCATCAACAAACGCAGCCTATCGTGATGAGTGGTATCGAAAAGCTGGGTATTGTCTCAGCACTTGCTCAGCGTTTACAGCGTGCTTGGGTGTACTATCTGCCATTTGTCTTTTTGCAAGACGGTGATGCTTATAGTTCGATGTTAAATCCTTCACTGTGGTTACTCGGCGAAAAAACAGCAGACAGTAGCCAACATTTAGATGTTTTAAAGCCACTAATTGAGCATGCACGCGCCGCCCATCATGCAGATATCGCTACGATAGAGTTTGCTCGTAGTAGTATCATGGCGATGCTTGCGACCAGAGTGAGCTTTATGAATGAGATGTCACGCTTGGCTGATAGTCAGCAGGTTGATATCAGTCAAGTGAGCCGTATCATGGGGTTGGACGCGCGAGTAGGTAGCAGCTACTTGCAGGCAGGTTGGGGCTTTGGTGGCAATACGCTACCGACTGAATTGGCAAAACTGCAGCAATCAAGCCAAACGCACAGTTTAGATATGCCACTTTTGCAGTCTATTATGCATATCAATGAAGACCAAAAAGAGCTGATTTTCCGTAAGTTTTGGCAGTACTTCGATGGATTCATTGATAATAAGACCGTGATGATCTGGGGCGGTAGTTACAAAGCTGGTTCGGGGCGTACAGCAGGCTCGGCTATCCATCCATTACTCGCACTATTGTGGTCTTATAATATCCGTACGCTCGTTTATAGCGATAAAGCACAGAATGAACTTGCCGCTATTTATACGCAGCAACCACTGCTTGAGCTGGTTGATCATCCTTATCAGCAGTTGGATAGTGCTCAGGCTATTTTTATCATTAGCTGGTCGCCCAGAGATCAGTTGGATATTGCTAAAATCAATCAGCATGCCATGCCAGTATTTGATGCACAAAATATTTTTACTCGGTCGCAGATAGATAGCCTAGTAGGTGATTACACGGGTGTTGGTCGTTCCAAATAGCTTTATATAAGAAAATATTATTCAAGATTTTTTATCATTAAAAAAGCTCGCTAATAATACTTAGCGAGCTTTTTTCGATTAATAACCCAAACTGTCTTTGTTCAAAGTTATAGTCTTATGCTGTTACAGCACCTTGTTCTGCTAGCCACTGTTGAATTTCTTGTATTTTAGTAACCAATAATTTCCTATCACCGCGACTTTCGATATTTAACCTGATCAATGGCTCTGTGTTAGATGCTCGCAAATTAAAGCGCCATTCTCCAAAATTAAGACTTAAGCCATCTAGCGTTGATTTGACTGGATTCTGCACGCTAAACTTCTTTTCAATCGCGTTAATGATAGCTGGCGCATCGTGAGTGGTGAGGCGAAAGTTCAGTTCACCTGAGCTAGGATATGCCTCGATATAACCTGCGACCAACTCTGATAAGGTTTTACCCGTGATAGACAGTAGCTCAATAGTCAGTAGCCACGGAATCATGCCGCTATCACAATAGAAGAAGTCACGAAAATAGTGATGGGCAGACATCTCACCACCGTATATAGCACCAGAGTCACGCATGACCTGTTTGATGAAGGAATGCCCTGATTTACTAATGACAGCGCTGCCATCATGATCTTTAATAACGGCTTCGGTGTTATAAATTACTCGTGGATCATAGACGATAGATTCGTTAGGGTACTTATTTAAAAAGGCTTGCGCGAGCATACCGACCACATAGCTTCCATCAATAAATTCGCCTTTTTCATCAAATAAAAAGCAGCGGTCAAAATCCCCGTCGAATGCAATACCAAGATCGGCTTTATGCTCTAATACCGCCTGCTGAGTCGCGACTCTATTGGCTTCAATCATGGGATTGGGGATACCATTGGGAAAGCTACCATCAGGAGTGTGGTGTAGTTTGATTACTTCAATTGGTGCACCAGCTTGCATCAATTTATCGATTAATAACTCAACCACAGGACCTGCGCTACCGTTACCTGAGTTGATTACTAGCTTGAGCGGTTGTAGTTTTTTAGTATCGCTAAATGTCATGACATGGTCAATATACGCACTTTTATCAGTCAATAATCGTAATTTGCCTGATGGGTTGTCAGTCGTGAATTGCCCAGACTCAGCAAGCGCCTGAATTTCTGCCAGACCATCATCGGCACTGATTGGTTTTGAATGTTCTTTAACCAGTTTTAAGCCATTATAGTTGATGGGGTTGTGACTGGCAGTGACTTCGATACCGCCCAATGCTTGATAGTGACTGGTGGCAAAATATACCTCTTCAGTACCAGTCATACCTAAATCAATCACATCAATACCAGCATCGAGAATACCTGCGATCGCCGCTTGCTTTAACTGCTCACTCGAGTGACGAATGTCGCTACCGATAACGATAGCAGGCTGTAGTGATGTTGTGTCATTGGTCTGAGTACTAGCGGCATGATAACGTTGATATAAAATCTGCGCAAAGGCACGTCCAATACGGTAAGCAATCTCTTCATCCAAATTAACGCCAAGCTCACCACGAATATCATAAGCTTTGAATGAGCTGATCGTAATAGGATTGAATTCAGTTTTTGGCTGATAGCTAATGGTCGTAGAAGTGGACATAATAAGAAAATTCCTTGCGCGTGAGCAGTGGTGAAATAATAAAATAGATAGCACAATTATAAGCCAATCAGGGTTCAATGATACACTAACCACTCAATGATGAATCAAACCCGCGCTAATAGTTATTGATTAACTTTATACTAAGCCACCGAATAAAATAACAAACAAAACGATAAGAGCCTCCCTTATGAATACTCTCGACAATAAAATCACAGTGCCTGTACCAGTACAAGGAACACCAGAAGCCACAGGCCAGCTTGATGATCTTTTAGCATTGATGGCGCGGCTGCGAGTTGATTGTCCGTGGGATCAGAAACAAACCAATCACAGTCTGATTCCGTATGCCATTGAAGAGTCTTATGAGCTTGGTGAGGCGGTGCAAACCGATGATGATGAGGACATCAAAGGCGAGCTGGGTGACGTGCTGCTACAAGTGGTGTTTCATTGTCAGATGTATGCTGAACAAGGGCGCTTTGATCTGAGCGACGTCATTACCACTTTGCAAGAGAAGCTGATTCGTCGTCATCCGCATGTGTTTGAGGCCGAAAACTTGAAAGACGATGCAGCGGTAAAAGTACGTTGGGATGAGATTAAAGCGGAGGAGCAACAAGCGCGCACGGCACGTGGCAAACCAAAACGTCGATTAGACAATACCAAAGCGGGCAGTGCATTGATGCAAGCGCAAAATGTGCAAAAGCAAGCGTCTAAATTGGGATTTGATTGGGAAGGTGTTAGCGGTGCTTTTGATAAACTGGATGAAGAGATTACTGAGCTAAAGCATGAGCTGACAGATAGTTCTACAACTGCTGTTGGATATGACATAAGCAAAGCCAATATTATTGATATTGAAAAAGAGCTGGGTGATTGTATGTTTGCGCTGGTCAATGTCGCACGCAAATTAAATTTGGATGCAGAGACAGCAACCTTAACCTGTGTCCATAAATTTAAGTCACGCTTTGGTTATATTGAGGAGCAACTGGAGCTCGCTAGCAAGCAGTTAGAAGACAGCGACTTAACTGAAATGGAAGCACTGTGGGAGCAAGCCAAACAACATGAACGATCCTCATAACGTTTCATTTGCTCGCTTGAGTATACCGATTAGCTTGATGACACGTGTTGTTGTTTGCTCGATATTGGCGACTATGGCAGTTACTAACAGTCATGCTGCCCCTTGTTTTGATAGCCCGAAAAAGGCCTATGAGTATTTGATCGCAAAAGAAAATGCTGTCACACAAGCACGTGAGCAATATATTGTGAATATCAATCGAGCAAACGAAGGCGAGCTGGTTTCGTTAGATGGTATCGGTAGTAGCAAAGCGCAGGCAATTATCCTGTATCGTGAGATGTTTGGTGGTTTTACCACAGTTGATGAGTTATCAAAAGTTAAAGGTATCGGGGAAAAAACGGTTGAGAAAAATCGAAGACGGTTGAGTGTGCAAGATTAATGACGGGATTTTGTGTCAATCAACCCCAATTTTGACAAAATAGCATGTAAGTAAATGTCATAACACACCCACCACGCACAAAATTTGTTAAACTAGCAGGTACATCCGCCTGATAAACGCTGTGTTATTCAGGGGTGGTCAAAGAATACCGGCGAGGAGTAGATGCATGGCCGAGCGTGCCGCCAAGCAGTTAGAACTGAACAAATCTGAATTACCCAATTCCATTACTGAAGTGATTGCCACATTGACCCGAGCTGGGTTTGATGCCTATATCGTCGGCGGCGGCGTGCGTGATACCTTATTGGGCCTACGTCCAAAGGATTTCGATGCCGTCACTGATGCCAAGCCACATGAGATTAAAGACGTCTTTGGCAAGCGCTGCCGCATTATCGGTCGCCGCTTCCAGTTGGCACATGTCTATTCTGGCCGTGAATTGATAGAAGTGGCTACTTTTCGTGGTCCACCAACCAATGATGCCAATACCAATCAAGACGGTATGATTTTGCGCGACAATGTTTGGGGTGACATCAAACAAGATTTCTCCCGTCGCGACTTTTCTATCAATGCGCTTTATTATCAACCGCTCAAAGGCATTGTCCATGATTTTTGCGATGCACTTGATGACATCGATAACAAAATCATCCGTCTATTGGGTAATGCGCCTGTGCGTATTGAAGAAGATCCAGTACGCTTGTTACGTGCATTGCGCTTCAAAGCCAAGCTAGGTTTTGAGTTTGATGCGGCGTTGGCTGATCAGTTCCATGATGGTAATTGGGCATTGCTTGAGCAAATATCACCACATCGGCTCTATGACGAAACGCAAAAGATGTTTACGGGTGGCTATCTTGTGCCATTGTTGCCGCTATTGTTTGAATCAGGTGCGATTGATAGCCTGATTATCTATCCGCCGGCTGAGCCAAGCGCTTTAGTCAACCAAGTGGCCATCAATACTGATAAACGTATCGCATCAGGCAAGAGTATCAATCCAGCATTTTTCTATGCGGCGTTACTGTGGGAAAACTATCTGCATCAATTGGCAAAAGCCAAAAAACGCAATATGCCTTTTGCTGAAGCGCAAATGCATGCCGCGGGCAAAGTGATTGATCGTCAGCGTATCAAAACCGCGATTCCAAAGTTTGCAGAGCAGTTTATCCGTGACATTTGGATATTGCAGCCAAAACTGGCAGCGCCGCGTAGCAAACAAATCGTACAGCTCTCTGAGCATCCACGGTTCCGTGCTGGCTTTGACTTTTTATTACTGCGTGAGCAATGCGGTGATGCTGAGCATCCACTGTCAGAATCCACCAATGACATGGGTGACTGGTGGCAGACGTATCAGACACTGTCTGAGCGAGACCAAGAGCAGGCTGTTGATGAGTTTGATGAGAATATCCGCCGTGGTGCCTACAAGCAGCAAGGACAGCGTGGTCGTGGGCGCAATCGTCAAAAGCCTGAGGCAAATATCGACAATGCGACAGCCAAACAGGGTAACACTAAGCAGCATCGTGTAGCGGATAGTGCAGAAAACAGCAGAGATGGTCAGAGCATAGTGAATGATTCATCCAATATACCAGCACGCCGTCGCCGCGCAGCCAGTCATTCTAAACCTGTTCAAAACGACAGCAAAGATAACAATAGGCAGCAAGTTACACAAGACAGTCATGAGCTCGCTCAGCTACAGCAGTTGTCTCTTGCGAATAGTCAGCCATCATCGAACAAGCGCCATCACTCCAAACCTGCGCCACTATTTGTGATCGAGCACGGCAATGTCGTACCGCCGCTACAAAAGCAGTTATCGAATCGTGACGAGTCAAAGCCTACGGTTGCGCCTGTTAAAAATCAGTCAGCGACGCGCGAAGCAGCACAATCGAAAACGGCTAAAGTCACTGGTTCAAACAACGCTCAATCTGCTAGAGCTCATGAGTCAAAGGCAGCGCCATCATCTGATGAAGCACGTCCTACGCGCTCTATTGCAAGATCGCCTGCATTAGTGAGCATGAACAACGAGCCGGTACCGTATAAGCGTCGCCGCCGTCAGCCTACCGTGGATACTAGCAGCACTGTCGAAGCACATAGCAGTACTGAAGTAAAAAAAAGCACTGAAGTGAAAAACAGTGCTGAAGTGAAAAACAGTATTGATGAACGTGGCAGTGAGAGAAAGCAGACTACTAAGCTGTATGCCAAAAAAGCGCCGAAACCAGCGGATCAGATAAACAATCAAGCTGATGTCAAAGGTGCTAAGTCTGTAGAGCCGAAAGCAATCAAAAATAGAGCGACTGCTACAAAAGCTAAAAAACCAGTCAAAGCGACTACCGCGAAGCCTGATCAAACCGCGCAAGCGAATAGTCAGATGCCTGCTATCAAAGTGGCAGACAATAAAGGTCCTGTACCATCGAAGCGCCGTCGCCGTCAGCCAAGTACGGATAACGCTTAATTACGATCTATAGACAGTTGGGTAAAGCGATATGGATGAGCCGATTTGGTTTATGAGCTATGTGGGCTTGGGCAGTAACCTGACCAATGAGTTGGGCTCACCTGCAGAGCATTTGCAGCAAGCAGTCAAGAGCCTGCGTCAACATGCAAAAATACGCAATGTTGACGTATCTTCACTTTACGCGTCAGATCCTATGGGGCCAAAAGATCAGCCGGACTTCGTTAATGCCGTTGCAGGTTTTGAGACAACATTGACGCCATTTGAGCTGCTTAGCTTTTGTCAGCAATTGGAGCAGATGGCCAAACGTGCTCGCTTACGTCACTGGGGTGAGCGCAGCCTAGATGTGGACATCTTATTATATGGTGAGCTGCAGATAACCGAGCCCCAACTCACGATACCGCATGCGGGATTATGTGAGCGTAACTTTGTACTGGTGCCGTTACGTGAGCTGGCGCCAAATCTAATGATTATGAACAAGCCAATAGCCGACTATCCACAGAGTTATGACTGGACAGGCTTAAAGCTACTGTCAAACGACGCATGATTTTTAAATGTCAGAACAGTCGTCGTTAGCATGACTAATGACTTATGAACGATATTAATGAGTAGCCGCACAGCAGAATAATTGAGGGTCCTATGACAACGTTATTTACTTTAAATAAATTTAAAAAAGACGGTACCAAGTTTACTTGTTTGACGTGCTATGACTCGATGTTTGCACGTATGATGGAAAACGCGCAGATTGATACGATTCTGATTGGCGATAGCTTGGGCATGGTTGTGCAAGGACATGAGTCAACGTTACCGGTGACAGTCAATGATATGGCCTATCATACTGCCAATATCGCGCGTAGCAATAAACATGCGCTCATTTTAGCTGACCTACCATTCATGAGTTATGTGACATTACCAGAAGCCATCGCTAATAGTCGACAGTTGATGCAAGCGGGCGCACATGTGATTAAGGTCGAAGGTGGAAGTGAACTCTGTGAATTGGTCACGACCTTAGCGCGAGCGGGCACACCAACGTGCGTACACCTTGGTCTGACCCCGCAGTCGGTCAATGTCTTTGGTGGCTACAAGATTCAAGGTCGCGGTGATGAAGCCGCGGACAAACTGCTTGCTGATGCTAAGGCTGTCGTCGCGGCAGGTGCGGCACTGTTAGTATTGGAATGTGTCCCTGCTGAGCTTGCAAAAGCAGTCACAGAAGCCGTTGCCGTACCCGTGATTGGTATTGGTGCTGGTGCAGATACTGATGGCCAAGTGTTAGTCATGCATGACATGCTCGGCATGGCTCATGGCCGTGTTCCGCGCTTCATTCATGACTTTTTGACGGATGAGCGAAATACCGAGCGTAGTATTGAGGGCGCATTTGCGCTCTATCAGCAGTCGGTCAGAGAAGGCAGTTTTCCAACCGAACAACACCAATTTAGCTAGTCTCATACAAGCCATTGAACCAATGAATGTCTGAAAAAGAACCGTAATCATGTCTCCTATTATTCATCATCATATCTCCTCACTACGTAGCGCTTTGCAGCCTTATCGTGGTCAAAAAACTGACAAACCAGATGGAATCCAGCGTATTGCTCTAGTACCAACCATGGGCAATCTGCATGATGGCCATCTTGAACTCGTAAAAATCGCCAAGCAGCATGCTGACGTGGTGATCGTAAGTATTTTTGTCAATCCTACGCAGTTTGGGGTCGGAGAGGATTTTGACAGCTACCCACGTACGTTAGATGAAGATGTCGCCAAACTAAAAACTGTCGGCACGGACTATGTTTTTGCGCCAAGCATCGATGAGATGTATCCAGTATTGCCGCCGCCTACCTCTGTATTGGCTAGCGCTATTACTGAGCAACTTTGTGGTCAATCACGTCCTGGACATTTTGATGGTGTTGGGATTGTTGTCTCTAAATTATTCAATATTGTCCAACCAGATGTGGCAGTATTCGGAAAAAAAGACTATCAGCAGCTCGCTATTATCAAGCAGCTGGTACGCGACTTGAGCTATCCTATTGAGATCATTGGGGCACCTATTGTACGTGCTGATGATGGCTTGGCGCTCTCATCACGCAATCAGTATTTAAGCAAATCTGAGCGGCAGACAGCACCTACACTGCATCAAGCACTACAAGTATTGGCACAGCAGTTAGAGACTGGCAAGCTGAGTCAGCAAGCATTTGAGAAATCACTGGCAGACATGCGAACTCGTATAAGCGATGCTGGCTTTACCATTGATTACTTGGCCGTAAAGACAGAAGCGCTAACACCTGTCGTCAGTGATATGGCAGATTTTAATACAGACAGCAAAAACGTTGTGATCTTAGTCGCTGCTTGGTTGGGACAGGCACGTTTGCTGGACAATCAATTAGTCACTATCACTGATTAACTATCACTAACTAACTGTCACTAATTAACTATCAGTTAGTGATAATCTGTTAGTAGCAGTCGATTAATTATAATCAATGAATGAGCTATCATAAATGAGCATGGGCGAGTCAGTATTGTTATACCCTTATCGTACTAACCGCTGTGAAATGGAATGGGCAAGTCATGAATGTGAGTCAAGATCAAAACGTTCGTAAAGATACGGTGATGACAGACCAAGTATCAAGCGATAAGCTTAGTATCTTGGTAGTGTCAGGACGTTCAGGATCAGGAAAGACGTCGGTCCTGAATATTTTAGAGGATTTGGGCTATTATTCTATTGATAATCTGCCACTGTCTTTATTACCTGATGCGGCGCATAAATTGGTCAACGAAAGCGGTATTCATCGCATCGCACTTGGTGTCGATATTCGCACGCCGCGTGCTGATTTGTCCAACTTTGCCCAAACACGTGATCTGCTCAAAAAAACGTATGGCGTAGATGCGGTTCAAGTGCTCTATGTGACCGCACAAGAGAGTACACTCATTGCCCGTTTTAATGCGACGCGCCGTGTGCATCCTTTGATGTCGCAAGATGTCGACAGTGATAACGCTAAACACATCGCATTCAACCTGCCAGCTGCGATCAAAAAAGAAATTGAATTACTAGAGCCAATTGCGGGCCATGCTGATATTAAAATTGACACTAGCAGTCTGAATATTCACCAATTAAAAGACAGTTTGCGTGAATATATCGGTGCTGACAATCAGATTGTTATCAATCTACTGTCGTTTGGATTTAAATATGGCAGTCCTATCGATGCTGATTTTGTCTTCGATGTCAGGATTTTGCCCAATCCGCACTGGAATCCTGAACTGCGTGCATCGACGGGTCTTGATTCTGAGGTTGGGGCATTCTTTGCTGACTATCCAGAAGTGGCTGAGATGACGGACGATATCAATCGATTTTTGACACGTTGGCTACCAGAATTTTTACACAATAATCGTCACACTGTGACTGTGGCCATTGGCTGTACAGGTGGCAAGCATCGTTCAGTATTTATCACTGATCATTTGCAGCGCCGTCTTAAAGATACGATGCCAGCAGGCATCAAGGTGTTGGCTAAACATCGCGAAAAAAGTCGCTGGTAACAGCAGACACTATTCATTTTATTATTTATTATTTTGGAAAGCTTTTATGATCGACTGGAAAGAACAGGATATGCGCGTCTCGCGCACCGAACTCAAAAAAGCCCATGAGCGCTTGCAGCAGTTATCGATACCGCTTGCTAGTTTATCGAAAAAGCAGCTAAAAGCCTTGCCTGCCAGTGATTATTTTATGGCAGAGCTAATGGCACTGGCTGATATCACCAGCGCCAATGCACGTAATCGTCAGACCAAACGTGTTGGCAAGCTTATGATTGAAGAAAATCGCCATGAGCTGATAAAGGCATTATTCGATGCGTTTTTCCCTAAAGAGCAGGTCTCAAAAATAGAGAGCTGGTACGATCGCTTAAACATCAACGATGAAGGTACGCTAAAGCAATTTGTCAAACAATACAAAGCTTCTGAGCACCATAGTATGTATCAGCTATTACTCTGGATTGAGTATGCCAAGCATACTAATGATGAGGAGCTGATGTCTGAGTCAAAAGCAGATTTGGCCAGTTATATTCGTGAAGTGGCTATATTGTCACAGCTAAAGAAATAACAGCGATACACCCAAATAAAAAAGCCAATCACTGAATGATTGGCTTTTTTGTGTCATAATTTTCTATAATCAATAGGAAGATATGTAACTTATATTGATATTATTTCTTTTCAGCACGTACTTTATCAACTAAGTAATCGACAACTTTGACCACTTTAGCATCTTCGCCTGTGACCACATATTTGCCTTGTACGACGACAGATGGGACACCCGTGATTTGATAACGTTTGGCACCTTCTTGTGAGCGACCGATTTTTGTACCAACGGCAAATGAGTTATAAAGACTGTTGAATTTCTTTTCATTCACGCCTTTGGTTGCATACCATTTGCTGAGTGAAGACTGATCAAATAGCTTTTTGCCATCTTTATGTACAGCATTAAAGAGCGCATCATGCGTTTTGCTCTCGAAACCTAATAACTGTGCTGCATAAAAACCACGAGCATTGGCTTCCCAAACAGGGTTGAGTGCTGCTGGCGTTTTGAAAAATGCGACATCTTTATCTTTGGTTTTTGCCCACTTTTCCATATGCGGATTGAGCGCGTTACAATGCGGGCAGCCATACCAGAAAAACTCACGAACAATGATAGCATCACCGCTGATGGTCTCTGGGTTGTCTATCACGCGATAATCTTTTCCAGCGACATAGTCCGCAGCCTGTGCGCCCATAGAGGAAAGTCCAATGGCCATGGCCAAACCAGTCAGTGTAATGACACGTTTCATACTTTATCCTTGAGATGTGGGGATTTAGAATTGGTTAAGAGGTTGGTATATCTATGATCTTTAAAGCATGCAATCTCTAAATATATAGTTTTTAGAGTGCCTACATGACGCAGCGTCGAGTATAATCCAACGATACTCAAGTATCGACTATGATAACGTAAAACATACGTGACTGTGAATCGGATTCTTAACCGATAGTTGTAAAGCTGTTAGCTATTATTTAAGGCGTCTTACTTAGAGCATAAACAGTCATGGGCCATTAGGCTAATGATGACTATTTTCTTATCGGTTAATTTTTCATTCGCTTGTTTTGAAGTTATTTAGCTTTAAAGATAACATAACATTGCTAAAACTATTCACAATCGGTGACGATGTACTTACGGCAAAACCACTGTGCTCATGCTAATATTAAATACATGACTACGAAATGTAGACGATAACAACATAACAACGATAACAGCAATCAAGAAAGACAATCAAGGAAACCTGCTATGAGCCAAGCTTTATCCTCTTCGAACGATACGACAAGCAGCACGCTCGACCATACACCAAATACTATCATCAATGTAGATCCCAGCGAAGTAGAAAAATTCAATAACTTGGCTGGTGAGTGGTGGAGCAACACGGGCGCATTTGCCACGTTACACGAGATCAACCCACTACGCTTGAACTGGATAGAAGAAAACGTAAAGCGCGGCTATCAAAGTGACAATGTAATTTCTAATACCGTCCCTCATGAGACTGCCCGTAAAACAGCTGAGCAAGGACTAACTGGCAAAAAAGTACTCGATGTAGGGTGCGGCGGTGGTATCTTAGCAGAGTCAATGGCGCGTCGCGGTGCTGACGTGACAGGGATTGATTTGGGTACTGAAAACCTCAAAGCAGCTACTGTGCATGCAGAGCAAAGTGGCCTAGAAAATACGCTTCGCTATCAGCATATCCCAGTTGAAGAGCTGGCAAAGACGCATGGAGGTCAGTTCGATGTGGTGACTTGCATGGAGATGCTGGAGCACGTGCCTGATCCAAGCTCGATTGTGCAAGCCTGTTTCGAGCTGTTGGCACCGGGCGGTGTCTGTGTGTTATCGACCATCAATCGAAACCCAAAATCATATCTGTTTGCCATCGTTGGGGCAGAGTATGTACTGCGACTGCTTGATCGCGGCACACACGATTATGCCAAATTTATCACCCCAGCTGAGCTAGACAAAATGGCCATCACTGCTGAATTTGTACGTCAGGATATTATTGGTTTGCATTATAATCCGTTGACCAAACGCTACTGGCTCGCTCAAAATGTCGATGTCAACTATATGATGGCAGTACAAAAACCATTGCGTTAAGCGAATGCGATGGTGCCAATCGAATGCGATGATGGCAACATTTTCGCCTGTTCATCAAACACATTTTTAAACTCAAGAGCATTTCACTATGACCCAATTTGTAAAAGCTGTTTTATTTGACCTTGATGGGACATTAATCGATACTGCTGCTGATTTTGTTCGTATCATTGGCAAGATGAGTCTCGAAAACGGTTGGCAAGCACCGCCTGAAGCCGACATCCGAGAGCAAGTCTCTGCAGGTGCCTCTGCTATGGTGCAATTAATGCTGCGGCATAATGACCAACTTGATGTCAGTGAAGAGGATTTGCTTAATTTTCGTCAGCAGTTTTTAGACGATTATGAAGCAGATATTTGTGTCGATAGCTGTGTGTTCGCTGAGCTTGAAGAAGTGTTAACCGAGCTTGAGCAAAAAGGCGTGCCATGGGGAATTGTCACCAACAAGCCGCGTTATTTGGCAGAAAAACTACTAGGCCAAATGCAATTGGATGAACGCTGCGCTGCCTTGGTGTGTCCTGATGATGTGTCACGTTCAAAACCAGACCCAGAACCAATGTATATGGCGTTAGAGAAGCTTGCGATACCACGGGGCGCTGCAGGCTGCGTCATCTATGTCGGTGACCATATCCGTGATATCGAAGCAGGTAATGCTGCTGGTATGCCAACAATTTTGGCTGCTTATGGTTATATCCCGAGCGATGAGCAAAAGTCCCTCAAAAAGTGGGGCGCAGACTATATCACTGATACGCCAAAGCAGTTAAATAAGTTGCTGCTTTCTTCTGGTAAATTTGAATATTTATAAACGTCTATTTTATGAGTAGTAAGTAGATTAGCAGCATTAGTAATACTAAATCCGCAACGATAAGCACCTATCCCCAACGATTCAATGATAAGTAGTGAGTAATGCCATGAGTGACAATATTAATCAGCTGGCCAATCAGCAAGACAACCAAAAAACCGTTCAAAGTCTTACTCAACCTTTGACTCATGACGATATTCGCAACTTTGTACCACCTGAAAACTGTCTAGATGGCAAAACTATCTTGGTGACTGGTGCAGGCGACGGTATTGGCCGTGTGGCCGCACTGACTTATGCCCGTTATGGCGCCACAGTACTGCTATTGGGACGTACCAGTAGTAAGCTTGAATATGTTTATGATGAGATCGAAAGCCTCGGTGGTAAGCAGCCCGCCATGTTACCCATGAATCTAGAAGGCGCCAGTTATGCTGAAATGCAGCAATTAGAAAGACTGATCGATAAAGAGGTCGGTCAGTTAGATGGTATTTTACATAATGCAGGTGTGCTCGGACAGCTGACACCCCTTGAGATGTATGACATCGATACCTTTGCTCAAGTCATGAAAGTCAATTTTACCGCGACCTTTATGCTTACCCAAGCGCTGCTACCGTTGCTAAAAGATGCCGAGCAGGGTTCTATCGTCTTTACCTCTAGCACGGTAGGCACACATCCGCGTGCATTTTGGGGTGCTTATGCACTGTCAAAACAAGCAGTGGAAGGGATGAGCGATATCTTCACTCAAGAGACGCAAAACACCACGAATCTGCGTTTTAATTGTATCAATCCTGGTGGCACTCGTACCAATATGCGCGCCCATGCATACCCAGGAGAAAGCCCGATGAGCCTTAAAACTCCTGAAGATATTATGGCAGGGTACGTCTGTCTGATGAGTGATGAAAGTATCGGTGTGCGCGGTCAAGTGGTTGAGCTACAGCCAAAAGGTTAATAGCGTCGGTTTGTTAGGGGACAAAAAATGCTAGTTGGAAAACACTAACAGTAACGTATTGATTTTATGCTTAATTAACCATGGTTTATATAGCCGTTAATCGCTTGTAATTGACTCAATATAACCCCATCTATCTGTTATTAAAGCAATTTATAATATCTAATGATAATAAATAGGATAAAATTATGGCAGGTGGTTGGTCAAGAGATGGTGCTGAGCACGAACAGATGGATGCGACGGTAAATGATGCGTTAGAGCGAGCGAGACGTTCATTACCGACGGGCGTCAGTGCTGAGTTTTGTGATGAATGTGGCAATCCTATTCCGGAGGCACGGCGGATAGCGGTGCCTGGCATCCAGCACTGCGTTGGTTGTCAGACAGAGCTTGAACAAGAGGCAAAAGCCACTGAACTGTTTAACCGGCGCGGTAGTAAAGACAGCCAATTACGTTAATCAAAAAGCGCCCCTGTTATGAACATAACAGGGTCGCTTTTTTGTGGTAGATATTATTTATACATTGATAACATAGGTTATTGTTCTTACCTATATAGTTGATTCAGTTTAAAAGAGAGACAAGGCAACCGAGTGCAGATGTATATGGGATACCTCAAGTGAAGTTAACGCTGTCACTCTTTTATAGAGGATTGACTATAACCATGGCCATCAATTCACGATCACAAGCTTCCCAATCTATCGCAGTTGATGATTTAGGTGGATACTGAGGGTCTGTGGCTTCCACAGCAGTATCGGAAATATCCTCTAACTGCAAAATAATCTCTAAACGGCTATCAGGCTGTGCGTCAACTGTGCTCGTGGTGAGGCTATCAGGGGTGAAATTGATCTGTAGCCAACCATCAGACGTATGTACCACACCTTTGATACGCTGCCAGTTTGGTAACGCCAGTAACCAGTTCTGTAAATCATCAGCGTTTAACCTATAACTTGCTGGCAGTCGCCATCCTGCCAAGGTCAAATCTTGCTGATTCTCATGGTAACGATAGGGCAGGTCAGTATCAGTGATGTTTTGGGTATCACTCTCATCTATAGCAGTGCTCGCTGATGGTGCCATTGCGAGAGAGTTGGTCTGCGGTCGTAAACTGACAGTAGACCGTTGAGGGCGAGCAATAGCCACTTTGCGCTGTGCTGAGATAACTTGGCTAGGTTTACTCAGTTGGGTACTTAGTGCTGCGGCATAAGCCTCTGCCAGACCAACACCTGATGCCTCGGTTGTATCAGTGGTCATTGGCTCAGATACTGCCCAAATGATGCTTGTTTGCGAATTTAGCATGGCTATCCATTCTATCAAAGCTTGTTTTTCGCTCGCATTCAGTTGGTCATAGCGATTGACCACCAGTACATCGGCATCACGGACATGCGCTTGAAAGCCTTCATGAGTGCGATACTTGACCTGCTGCCACTGTACGCCGCTGAGTACAGTTATCACCGCCTGCATTTTCAAAGCGGTTTGCCAATGCGGAGCGCTCAGTTGTCGTATCAGTTCACGTGGATGGGCAAGCCCAGTCGGCTCAATGAGTAGGCGCTGTGGGTGGTGGTCGCTCAGCAGACGACTGATCGCGATTTGCAAAGGCAATTGACTGGTGCAACAAATACAGCCGCCACTGACTTCTCGAATCGCAATGCTGTCTTGCTCAGCGGTGTTGTCTTGTGAGCTTGCTAGCAACGCACCATCGATACCGATACGACCAAACTCATTGATGAGTAAAGCCCAGCGCTCGTCAGTAGGTTTCGTGGCAAGCAGCTGGTTAATCACAGTGGTTTTTCCAGCACCCAAAAACCCTGTCACTAACGTGCAGGGTATGTTTTGAAAAATAGTAGATGGTTTCAAAGGTAGGCTCATGTGTTTGAAAATATTAGGGCGTGTCATGAACACGCCCTAACGATAGGCTTTAGGCAACACTTATATTTAGCGAGAATTACTCACCTTTGGCAGTTTCTACTTCGGTCTCGTCAGGCACGAACACATAGCCCACGCCCCATACGGTCTGGATATAGCGTGCCTGTGAAGGGTTGCTTTCAATCAGTCGACGCAGGCGTGATACCTGTACATCGATAGAGCGCTCCATCGCACCCCATTCACGACCACGAGCAAGGTTCATCAGTTTGTCACGGGTCAATGGCTCACGTGGATGTTGCACCAATGCCTTTAATACTGAAAACTCACCTGTTGTCAACGTGACCACATTACCATCACGTTTGAGAGTACGAGTCGATAGATCTAACGTCCACGGACCAAATTCAACCACTTCTAACTGATGACTTGGTGCACCTGGTAGCTCACGATTTTGACGACGCAGTACAGCTTTGATACGAGCCAACAATTCTTTTGGATTAAAAGGCTTCGGCAAATAATCATCTGCACCAGCTTCTAGGCCTGCGATACGATCGGCATCGCCACCTTTAGCGGTAAGCATAATGATTGGAATGTCAGCGTTGTCTTCACGTAGACGCTTACAGATGCTGATGCCATCTTCGCCTGGTAGCATCAAATCCAATACCACTAGTGAGAAAAGCTCACGCTGCATGAGTTTGTCCATCTGGCCGCCATCATGAGCAGTACGAACCACAAAGCCGTCGTCTTCTAGGAAGCGCTGTAACAAAGAGCGTAGGCGGGCATCATCATCGACGACCAAAATACGCTGGGTCAAGGTATCAGGGCTGTTATTATCAGGCATACAGGCATCCTCTTATAAAAATTATTGTTAGCAAAAACGGCGGTTAGCAGAGACTATAAATAAAAAGCCATGAGTAAAAATGACTGCTAACCAAGTATTATTATTTAATAATGGGTCAAAAATAAGTACGTCATAAAATCAAAGACTATTGTTCAATATGGCAGCACCTATCAATATTCGCGCTATTGATACTTTAGTGTATAAGATTGCACGGCCAATTGCATCACTCATAAAGATAAATGCTGTATGCGTTTGTTTAACGATGCGACAGAACGCATGATATAAAACGATTTGAGCCGCAAAACAGCCGATAAATAACGAAAAGATAAAAAGGATTTTTATTCATGCAGCTTTTGCTATAATGCAAAGCTACATTTCTCAACGATTGATACGTATATGAGTAGCACTGATACCTTAACGTCATCTCAAACCTCGACAAATGCACAGGTTTTGGATGCAACCACACACGCGAATATTCACGACAAGCTTGCTCGCGCGCTTGGCATTAAGACTGCTCAAGTCAATGCGTTTGTCAAACTTTACGATGAAGGTGCGACCGTTCCCTTTATTGCGCGTTACCGCAAAGAGAAAACCCAGAATCTTGATGATGCGCAGTTGCGTGCTTTAGAGAAGTCACTCAATTATGAGCGTGACATGGCCACACGTCGTCTCAAAATTACTGAGCTGCTGAGCACACAGGGCAATATGACCGATGAGCTACAGACGCGTATTGATAATGCGACCTCTAAGCTTGAGCTTGAAGATATCTATCTGCCATATCGTCCACGTCGTCGTTCGCCAGCTGCCAAAGCTCGTGCTGCTGGTCTTGATGTGGCTGCTCAGGCGGTATTGACGCAAGAGATTACGCCAACAGAAGCACTGGCTGATTACCAAGTTCAGTCAACGATTACTGACGATAATGGTAATGAGATCGAGGTTGATTTTAGCGACATCGAAAAACAATTGGCCGGCGTGCAAGCCATCATCGTTGATGAATGGACACAAGCATTGGGCTTATTGGATAGCTTGCGCAATGGTTTTGCCAAAACCGCCAGTATCGTATCGAGCGTTGCCAGTGACGAAAAGCGTGAAGTCGGTGAGAAATTTAAAGACTATTTTGAGCATAGCGAAAGCTTGGCGCGTCTGCCCAACCATCGCCTATTAGCGATGTTACGTGGTCGTCAAGAAAACGTCTTAGGTCTAAAGATTGAAGGTGAAGATACCCCTTTTATCGACAAAATCATTCAGCATTTTGAGATTACTGCTAAAGCACCTTCTGAACGTAGTGAGTTTTTGTCAGAAGCAGCCAGTAGCTTGTGGAAAGACAAGTGGCGCCCGCATATTGAGCATCGCCTGTTAACTGAAAAGCGTTTGGCAGCAGAAGCCGATGCCATCGATGTATTTGCTAGCAATTTACAGCATCTACTGATGTCAGCGCCTGCAGGCCCCAAAGTTATCTTAGGTGTCGATCCTGGTATTCGTCATGGCGTCAAAATGGCCATCGTCGATGCGCAAGGTCATGTTATGTCAGACAACGAAGAGAAACCTGTCATCGCGACCGTTTATCCGTTTGCCCCTGATAATAAGATGAGTGAAGCCAAAAAAGTCATCGATGAGCTATTAAGCACTTATAATGTGGATCTAGTGGCTATCGGTAATGGTACGGCAAGCCGTGAAACAGATGCAATGATCAAAGAGATTTTGGCCGCGAATGATGCATTAAAAGCCAAAGCAGTCATCGTCAATGAGTCTGGAGCCTCTGTTTATTCAGCCAGCGAGCTTGCCACTGATGAGCTTGGTAATTTGGATGTGTCTGTACGCGGAGCCGTCTCTATCGCGCGTCGCTTGCAAGATCCACTATCAGAATTGGTCAAAGTAGATCCAAAAGCCATTGGTGTGGGTCAATATCAGCATGACGTGAACCAAAGTCAGCTGGCAGACAGTCTCGATAAAGTGACTCAAGACAGCGTGAATGCGGTTGGTGTCGATGTAAATACCGCAAGCCCAGCTATCTTAGCTCACATTGCTGGTCTTAATCGCAATGTGGCACAGCAAATCGTCACCTATCGCAAAGAGCATGGTGCTTTTGATAGCCGCGAATCGCTCAAAAACGTGCCGCGCTTGGGTGCTAAGACTTTTGAGCAAGCAGCAGGTTTTTTACGTATTCATAATGGTAGCAATCCACTTGATGCGACCGGTGTGCATCCAGAAAGCTATGCATTAGTGGGTAGCTTATTGGTACAAGCTGACAAGCCATTATCAGAAGTGATCGGTAACGATGGTGTGCTAAACACTATCGATACCACTGCACTGGCTGCTAACGATGACAATGTCAGCGTCAAAGCCATTATGGAAGAGCTTGCCAAACCTGCACGTGATCCACGTCCAGAGTTCAAAACGGCTAATTTCCGTGATGATGTGAATGGCATCAAAGATTTGAGCGAAGGCATGACCTTGGAAGGCGTTGTGACGAATGTGACGGCCTTTGGTTGTTTCGTCGATGTTGGCGTTCACCAAGATGGTCTGGTACATATCTCACAAATGGCCAATGATTTTGTCGCAGATCCGATGAATCGCGTCAAACCAGGCGATATCATCTCAGTTCGTGTCATCTCTATTGACGAAAAACGAGGTCGCATTGGTTTTAGCATGAAGCCTGAATCTGAAAAGTCAGCACGTCCAGCAGCAAAACCGACTACTAAAGATGCGGGTTCTGATGAGAAGGGTGCTCGCTCGCGTAGTGACCGTCCAAGTAGCAATCGTCCAGCTGCGGATAAACGTCCGTCTAAGCCGCGTGGTAAGCGTCAGGATAAAGACAACGCTAATAGCAGTCATGCTAAAGCACCAAGAACTGAAAAAGCAGAAGCACCTAGCAAGTTAGGTACGTTTGGCGCCTTGTTACAAGAAGCTGGCGTGACCAAAAACAAGAAATAATCATTAGTAGCACACAAAAAAAGGCAGCCATAAGGCTGCCTTTTTTTGTGCTAAATAAAGCGTTAAAACATAGCGCTATAAAAATCATGCTTTACAAAAACTGTTTTTAGCGTGACACAGCAATACGGCGGTTTTCTTTGAATTGTACATTGGCTGGCTGAGTGGCTAACAATTCACCACGCTTGTCTTTTGTTTTCTCTTGCAGGGTACTAGCAGTATTGGCCATTTTGTTTTCGGCAGCAGCTTCGCCTGTAATTAATGGCTGATAGTCTGCATTGCTATGCTGCATATTAGGTGCTTGAGTGTTTGGTACAGGTGCTCGAGCAGTGGTAGCGTTGGTTGTTGCAGCGCGTGTCATTGCAGCCGTATTATTGTTATTCACAGGGCTAGCTTGCTTATTCATATCATGAGGTGCATTGTTCATATCACCAGATTCATAATTCATGTCGCTAGTGTCTTCGTCCATATCACCTGATTCGTCATCCATCTGCATATCATCAGATTCATCGATATCAACTGCATTAGACTGGTGAGCCATTGGCTTAGCACTAGGGCTTTGCATATTAGCCTGTGCTGTACTCTTAGCAGAAACGCTTGGCATACTCGGCGGCATCATGTCGCCATGACTGGTTGGCATAGCCATAGCCATCGTTGGTAATACAAGCGTGGCACCCATGATTAACGATAAGATATTTTTCTTCATGATAAAACTCCAAAACATATAAAATTGGTAATGATTAGAAACTGTGATTCAGTACTTAAATAATAATGCTGACCTGTCATCAGTTTTCTATTAGGATTATTTATTATTGCGCTGTGCAAAAATGCTGTAGGGAAAGTAACAGTTATAGGTCTTGTGATTCAGTAGTAAACTCATTGCGGTTCTAACAGCTTGATGTTTTATTGTGATGTTGTGCAATCGTCCACTATCGGCTTTCGTTTTAAATAGCATCGATATTAATCTGTATATTTCAATTGACCGACCTATACCTACCTATAATAAATATGAGCGACTGTTTCTATTAGGTAAGCCTGTCATATAAAATTTTTATATATTCCATTATTTGAATTAATTTAATAATGACTCGAGTCTGTATGGCGTGCCAACAGGTATTATTATTTTTCGACAAAAAACCCAATGTACAACGTATTAAAAAGTCAGAAAAGCGCAACACTATTCACCAAAGAAATACGATATTGAGCTTTATGAACTTCTGCTAAAGTCATGATAAGTATTGCCCAATAAAAAACCGTGTCTCATTGCTAAGACACGGTATTCAAAGATGAAAAAGAAAAGGCTAATCAGTTAGCTGTCAATTACCTCAAAGCTGAGACCAGCATGCGCTTCTAAGCGAGTAATGAGCTTGTCACCCATAGCAGCAGCAGGTGTCCAAAATCCACCGCCGACCTCTTCTTTGCTGACATCTAGCGCGAGACACAGTGCCGCTTGTGACAGCATACGAGAGGTGCTGCCATAACCAGGATCTCGATCACCTGTCACTTTAACGGTGATGGTGTCATGTTTGGTGGTTTGGCCAAAATGACGAATATCAAAAAAGCCATTTTCTTGATCGTCTTTAGAGGGGCCTGAGCCTGCTTTTGGCAGTACATGCTTGGACAGTAGCTCACGACTCGGCTTGATCATCATGGCCGTGGCAAAACCCAATAAACCTGCACTCATGGCATAGCTTGAGACTTTTCCTTTGATACCATCCGGCATCCACATGGCTTCATCGTATTTAAAGTCGCGACCATAGTCATACCCTAGCAATTGATTGCTGCGATGTACGATACGCGTATTGATGGTTGCCATGACAAAAGGCGCTAGCCAGCGTTTATGCTCGCTGTCATATAAAGGTTTGCTGACATTGTCCTGACGCACGCTTGGCGCATCGGTGTCATCATTCAGCAGATAAGGATTGGCGACTTGTTTGCGACGTGCTTTGTCTTGACCAGCTTCTTCAAAGATAGTTGCCATCGAGGCGATAGTGCCGCCAGAGATGCCGCCTTTGGCTGCTTTGACACGCATGTTAATCACATTACAGGTTTCACCAAATGCTTCTTCTGCTTTGGCTTGCGTAAAGTAAACGCCCAAATCTGATGGAATAGAATCAAACCCACATGAGTTGACGATACGTGCGCCACTTTGTTTGGCAGCGTCTTGATATTTGTCCATCATATCTTTGATAAATATCGCCTCGCCAGTCAGATCGACATAATCGGTACCGTTTTTGGTACAGGATTTAATTAAAGGCTCACCGTATTTAAGATAAGGCCCTACGGTTGAGATGATGACCTTAGTTTGTTTGGTCATGTCATCTAGGCTGGCCGCGTCTTTACTGTTGGCAATGATCATATCGACTTGGCTATCAAGCTTGGACTGCAATTTATTCAGCTTGTCTTCGTCACGCCCTGCGATCGCCCACGTGACAGCAGAGCCATCTGTATTTTTGGCATCAGCCAAAAACGTGGCCAAATAATGGGCGGTGATTTGTCCCACAAAACTGGTTGCACCGTATAACACAACGGCATAAGGGCGTGTTTCACTACTGTTCTGTGCTGTTGAGTCTGCAGTATCCGTCTCGGTATTCATAGGTATTGTCCTTAATAAATTTATGATGAATAGACAGTAAACTATAAACCAAGTTGTTTGGATACGTTAGGAGTTTATGGGGTCGCTACAGTTTCCATTGGTAAACTTATGTCTCAAAAAAGCTATCGTGATGCTAAAGTGTCGATAGACAACGCTAGAGTTATCTATACGGCATTATAAAATATAGTTAAATCCACATAAATCCGCTACATCGTCATCCTCGCCAAACATACTAATGTATAACTTGCACTCACCGAGACAAGAAAAAATAAAAGGTATGACGACTTGCTACAAAGTTTACATAACCTACCGACATCATTACTAAAGTGCACGTTTTTTAGAAAAAAATATTGCTACTCTATGTTTGTACACAGATATGACTAGTATTAAAAAAACAAAAAGTTAAATGGATACTATATAAGTTCACTATCTGGTTTTTTAACAATTATTTGAGGAGAATATTATGTTTCGTTGGGCTATTATTTTTGCAGTGGTTGCGCTGTTGGCAAGTTTCCTAGGTTTTGGCGGCGTGGCTGGCTTATCTGCTAATTTGGCATATATCTTTTTAGCAGTTGCAGTGATCTTATTCATTGTCGCGTTCGTCAGCCGCAAGATGTAACTTGGAAGTACGTTCTAAAGAAAATATATCTCAAGCAAAAAAAAGTCCTCAATTGAGGGCTTTTTTTATGCTTAGATTTTTATAGACGCTTTGGCTGAACGATATGTTCCATGCGCTTCGCTAAGCGAATATCCAAACTAGAGATACCGCCTGTATCCTGATTGGTTAAGCGTACCTCTACTATGTTATACGTATTACGCCATTCAGGATGATGTTCGATTGCTTCAGCATGAAATGCTGCTTGATTCATAAAGCTCATGGCTTCAATGAAATCGCTAAAGTGATAGGTTTTGACAATACTATTGCCATCACGCTGCCAGCCCGGCAGATCTTCTAGCTGCATATTGATTTGTTTGTCAGATAAACTACTCATATTAATAACCTTTATTGTTATGTCGAATTGGTTTATTAAAAGTGCTACTAGGGTAGTGCTACGTGTCTCTCCTAATCCAAGATAGATATATTATATCTCTAATGTGCTCAATGTTGGGCGTACTCGATGCTATTAAATACAGAACCGTGACAGTCTAAACCAAATCCTGATATTCAGGATGTTTGCTGATATACGAGGCGACAAATGAGCACTGAGGCATGACCTTTTTATTTTGCTCACGCGCATAGTTCAATGCATGCTTCACTAATGCTGAACCAACACCGCGTCCGCCCAATTGCTCGGGGACGATAGTGTGATCATATACCAACTTATCCCCATTATTCTGATAGCTGATATAACCTGTATGACCGTCGATGTTTGTCTCAAAACGTTTTGCTGACTCATTGTGAGTAATGTCTAGGTTTTGCTTAGAATCTTGAGTGCTCATTGATAAACTCCCCTTATTATTATCGAATTTTTATTATAAATTAAGTATTTTCTAAATTTTGATGCTCTAGCAGTATCGGTCCATAAAACCCTATGTTGCTAGTTTAGTATGTAGCATCAAGGCCAAACAATCTAGACCCTTACCGTAATAACAGATAGGGCAATCGTTAATCTCATCTATATCATAAATAGTGACTTTTTATCCTAGCCCCATGCATAGGATATGGCTTTTTGAACCACTGGTGGCAAAAACCGACTGAGGCCACCTTCCGCTTGGATTTCTGTCTGGGCACTGTGGCGGATAGTATTATCAGCATTTACGATAGACTGTTCATACTCTTGCCGCTCTTTTACGCTAGGTTTGCTAAAGTGGTGAATACGACCAATGACTTGTCGAAGCTGCGTACCAAAGCTGCCTGTGTTGTAACTCAGACCATACTTAAGGCATAGGGCTTGCACTTGCGGCGCAATCTTTGCATAGTGGCGGGCTGGCATATCAGGGAAGATATGGTGCTCAATCTGATGGGATAAGTTGCCTGTCATAATATGAAACCATTTGCTGCCTTTGATGTTGCTAGAACCCAATATCTGGCGTACATACCAGTCGCCTTTGGTTTCATCAGCATCAAGGTGGGTATAGATATGTGCCTGCTCAGTGAAATGCCCGCAGAAAATCACCGCCCACGTCCATAGATTACGGACAGTATTGGCTGTCATGTTCCCACCCAATGTGCTTAGTGCACTGCGATGACCTAGTGTCACTGCTGCTATCGCTGGCAATGCAACATAATCTTTGCCTACTTGACGACCAATTTTGGCAAACAGTGCGCGAGATTTCTGCTGCATGATGTCATGCAAATCAGGTGAGTCTGCATACTCATCGGCACTGATCTGAATGTCATGAAAAGCAACGGCCCATTCAAAGCCAAGTGCTAATCCTGCGGTACTAAGCAGGTTATAACGGTCTTCTGGCACCCAAGGCTGCTCATCAGTGACCCGAATTAAATGGTAACCCACATCATGATCGCGGCCTACGATATTGGTAAAGGTATGATGCAAATAATTATGAGAGTGTTGCCATAGCGGTGCAGGGCAAACGATGTCCCAATCAAATTTTTGACTGTTGAGATAGGGATGCTGCATCCAGTCATATTGCCCGTGCATGACGTTATGTCCAAGCTCCATATTATTCAAAATTTTACTGAAGCTCAGTAGAGAGGTGCCGAATAGCCAAGTAGCGGCTAGACTGCGTTTCGATGGCATACGCCCAGCTGCTGCAAGCAGGCCACGAGCGATAATTTCACTATAGACCACTGTGGCATAAACCCGCTGAATGTATTTGGTATCGTCGCTACCTAATGAGTCCATCACATTTGCATATATCTCGTTTAGCTCTACGGCTAGCGCATCGCTTTGTGCTTTGGTCAAGGGTGCACTTGTCAGCGTTGGATACCGAACTGACGATAAAGTCTGATTGGACTTGGTGCTGTCATCGGCGGCATCATTATCATGAGCGTAAGGTGCTTTTGGCGCGAGTGGCACACGTGCCTGACTTGCCAGTTGGATGCCCGACAACGGAGTAAAAATCGGTACAGCAGATTTCGGTGTCATAATAGGGGGTAATAAGCGCATAAATAAATCCTTAACCGACATGGCACGAATAAGCAGTACTGAGTTCGGTTTAATGAGTCGGCTGAGTGTTCACACAGACAGCGTTGATACAGAGTTGGGCACATCATATGAAATAGCAAAGGGCTGTTAAACTGGCTAGCAATTAATCAATCGTATGTCCTAGATATCCAACACCACGTCAGTCATCGCGATGTTGATACAAGTCTGAATCGGCTCATAACCATCGCCACTTAGCCGACCGGTTTGGATGTTTTTGACCACGCCGCTCACTTTATTACATCGGCATAATTGACACACACCTTGCCTGCAACCATAGGCTAAGCGTATATTTTCACGCTCAGCCGCCGCGAGCAAAGTCGTGTCACTGCTAAACTGCCGTTGCCGCGCTCGCAGGTAAATAGTGTGCTCTTGTACATTGATTGCTTTATCGCCAGTTTGGTGACGGTCAAAACTAATATCAGCCAACGCACTGCCGAAGTTTTCTATCGTAATGCTGTCGCGCAGATATCTGCCCTGCGGTAGTGTGATGTCCGTCGCTGCTTGGTATAAACCTACCAATAATGCCTGTGAGCCGCACGCAAATATCTGCGTATCTGCCCATGGTAGGTTTAATGATAATAAGCTGTCTGTCGTTAAATGTCGACTACCTGACAAGTAGCTGTTTTGGTCTTCGGTGTTAATCAGATGATACCTAAATGAGTTTGGATATGCTGCATGCAGCTGCTGCCACTGCTGAGTGAATGAAGCCAACTCAGTGCGGTTGTAATGCAGCAGTACGACCTGATGCTGATTGTTTAATGCTTGAGTAATGAGCCCTAGCATGGGGGTGATACCGCTGCCACCTGCGATGAATAGCAAAGTGTTTTTCTGAAAATTGTCTTTGTCTGAGTGTTCTCTATTCGAAGCTTCTCTCTGCGCGGTCATCAATGACTGTGCTAACGTAAAATGACCACGTGGGACGCTCGTATTGATGGTCGCGCCAATCGGTAGATGTTTGGTTAAGTAACGGGAGACCATGCCCTGCGCCTTAATCGCAATCGTCACCGTATGGCGCTTAGATTTGATAGGAGCACTATCGACAATGGCATCGTGCCACCATAGGGGCCGATTAGCCAAACCCACCAGCGAATAACTGCGCTGATGATAAATGCCATCAATCAAAACACGCAAATCAATATACTGACCGCCTTGCCAGCCTGATTTTGCGCCATTCGTTTGCTGCCTAAAGGCTCTATTGGTTTCAAATCGAAGCGCTATCAGGTCGTCACTTAGCTCATACCGCGCAACGAGGCGCAGCTTTGGTGTGGTCAATGACCGAAACGGATGCAAGCGCGACCCGATAAAATCGACAAACGCACGTTGAACAATTTCAGGGCGGTAGCCGGTGGCCATATAATTCATACCTTTATGAATGCTATTAAATGGGTTGTTAAGTAGTGTGCGTCACAAATTTTCAGTCAGAGTATCGATGACTTTATCGACTGTATCTCAACTCAATCTGCTCACGTCTATTAAGTTACCCTAACATGCTAACGGCTATTGATTAAATTTGCGAAAGTTTTGATGCTATTTTTTGTGGGCTTTATAAAACAGTATTGAATCAAAATGTTAACCATGTCAGTGGCACTATAGGTTTTTAGTGGCTTTTAGCGATAAACTACCGCTGACGGTGACAAAAGTCGCAAAACAGGTGTTAAAACAACCTGTCAGCTTGCAGGGTATGCGCCACAATGCGATAATGGCTTATAATTTGTAACCCTGATTTTGAGGTACGGCACGCTTGGCATCATCGCCGAGTTGCATTTGCTGTTCTCTTCTATGCAGTCTATCGGAGTGTTAATGGCTCAATATATTTACACGATGAACAACGTGTCAAAACTTGTTCCCCCTAAGCGTGAAATTTTAAAAAATATCAATCTGTCGTTTTTCCCAGGTGCCAAAATTGGTGTCCTAGGTATCAACGGTTCAGGTAAATCAACGTTGCTACGCATCATGGCAGGCGTCGACACTGAGTTCAGTGGTGAAGCACGTGCGCAAGCTGGTACCAAAGTCGGCTATCTGCCGCAGGAACCACAGCTTGATGACAGTAAAGACGTTCGTGGTAATGTCGAAGACGGTATGCGTGAAGCATTAGATGCACTCGCACGTCTAGATGCTATCTATGCAGAATATGCAGAGCCTGATGCTGATTTTGATAAGCTTGCTGAAGAGCAAGGCAAGATGGAAGACATCATCCAAGCTTGGGATGCGCATAACTTAAACAATCAGCTAGAAAAAGCAGCCGATGCGCTACGTCTGCCACCATGGGATGCGGACGTTAGCAAACTGTCTGGTGGTGAAAAACGCCGTGTAGCACTGTGCCGTTTGCTATTGTCTCGCCCTGACATGCTATTACTTGACGAACCGACCAACCATTTGGACGCAGAATCCGTCGCATGGCTAGAGCAGTTCTTGCAGAACTACAGTGGTACCATCGTTGCTATTACCCATGATAGATATTTCTTGGATAATGTTGCTCAGTGGATTCTAGAGCTTGACCGTGGCCATGGCTATCCATATGAAGGCAACTATACTGAGTGGCTCGAGCAAAAGAACACGCGTCTAGAGCAGCAGAACAAGCAAGAAGAATCGTTTGCTAAAGCGCTGAAAAAAGAGCTTGAGTGGATTCGCAAAAACCAAAAAGGCCAACAAGCCAAATCTAAGTCTCGTGTACAGCGTTTTGAAGAGTTGAACTCAACCGAGTTCCAGCAGCGCAATGAGACGGCTGAAATTTATATTCCACCTGGTCCACGTTTGGGTAACAAGGTTATTGAGATTAACGATATCTCTAAATCATTTGGCGATCGTTTGCTTTATGAAAACCTAAGCTTTAACGTGCCAGCTGGTGCGATCGTCGGTATCATCGGTCCAAATGGTGCGGGTAAAACCACACTATTTAACATGATTACTGAGCGTGACACCCCAGATACTGGAACCGTTGATTTGGGCGAAAGTGTCAAAGTTGCTTATGTCGGTCAGGTACGTGATCATTTAGATGATAGCAAAACCGTTTGGGAAGAAGTGTCTGACGGTCTTGACATCATTACGGTTGGTGATTACACCACGCCTAGCCGTGCGTATATCGGCCGCTTTAATTTCAAAGGCTCAGATCAGCAAAAACGTGTCGGCCAACTATCAGGTGGTGAGCGTAACCGTCTGCAACTGGCAAAAACCCTAAAGCAGGGTGCAAACGTATTGCTACTCGATGAACCATCAAACGATTTGGATATCGAAACCTTACGTGCGCTAGAGGATGCGATTCAAGTATTCCCAGGTACCGTCATGGTCGTCTCGCATGATCGCTGGTTCCTTGATCGTATCGCGACCCACATCTTGGCATTCGAAGAAGAAGGCCCTGTTTGGTACGATGGTAACTACTCTGAGTTTGAAACCTATCGCAAAAAGACCATGGGTGATGACGCCAGTCCTAAACGTGCCAAGTATAAGAAAATTACCAACTAATACGGCTGTTTAGACTATTACTGTTCTTTAGGATATTCAAATGCAATAAAAAGACCTCTAATCGTTAGAGGTCTTTTTTTGTGCTTAATCTACTAAATATAGCTAGGAGTTAATTAGCGTTTGCGGCCAAATTTACGCTGCTTTTTATTGCTAATTTCAGTAATGGCGTGAGTGATTTCATCTTCATCTAAGCTGGCAACTTGCTGCAAGATTTGCATCATATCAGGCGTTAGGACGTACTTGGCGTGATGCGCAATGTCATTGATACGATGATCAAAGGTCAACACACCAGCCTCGTCTTTTTGTAGATAATCGAGACGGGTCAGAGCGCCGATGAAACTGGTAAACAAGGCGCGATCAAAGAAGTCAGGAATGTCGTCTGCGTAGAGCACGGACAAACGCTGTCCGAGCAAATGGCACAGATCAACGACTTCATTTTCGGTCAAATTACCTGAGCCTTGCTGCGCGAGTAGGGCAAGCGTCATAAAGTAACGCTCAAGACTCTGTCCAACAGGTGTTGCCAGTGCTTGTAGCTGCTGATAAGACTTGCTGTTTGACTCAGGAACGCTGAGTACGTCATCACCCAGATCAACGATCAATCCATGAGAGAGCAGACTATCGACTTTTTTGTTGAGGGTTTCAGCTAGGCCATGCGCTGGATAATACAAAAACAGCTCGCTTTGCAAGAACGGGTACAACTGCTCGGCGATACTATCTAGACGACTGCGTTTGATACGACCGTTACGTGCCACGAGCGCCGATAAGAAAGATAGCAGAATAAAGACATGCAAAATATTATTACGGAAGTAGCTCAGTAGTGCCGCTTGCTTGCCTGCGACTTGAATGATGTCGCCCAAGATATGCGGGGTGCGCTCGATAAGCTTGAGCTTGATACCATAATCAATGATTTGCTGCGGTGTCATATCGGTGATGACAGTATCATCTGAATAAGCAAGCTGCTGCGCCAGACCTTGGTACAGTGCGATTTGCTCACGGCAGCTATTTTCATCCAGTGCTGCTTTCGGTGCTGATAGTAGGACCAATGATAGCAGCGACACTGGCGTCACAACCGCAGCTTTATTGATATGCTGCATGATTTTTACGCCGATATTATCCACCATGGCGCTGGTTTTTTCATCGAGTGGCGAGTCCGTGCGATCTGAGGGCAAACTACTGGCAGGCACATCAAACTTTTTCATAAATTCGGTGAGGTGCAATGGTGTCCCGAAACTTAAATGCACATTGCCAAAGATACGCTCAATCTTACGACCCACTTTGAGCAGTCCGATGAGAGACTCTGACTCTTTTGGCTTACCTTTGAGCTCACCAATATAAGTGCCACCTTCCATAATACGTTCGTAGCCAATATAAGTTGGAATGAACACCACAGGTTTATTGGTTTGGCGCAATTGGCTGTGTACCGTCATCGCCAGCATACCCATCTTAGGTGGTAGCAAGCGACCAGAACGTGAGCGACCACCTTCGATGAAGTATTCAATCGGTGTATTACGAGTAATGAGGGTGTGCATATACTCACGCAATACCGCAGTATACAGCGCGTTACCACGGAAGCTACGACGTATATAAAAAGCGACTGCACCGCGCAATAGTGGGCCCAATACAGGTACATCTAAATTATCACCTGCTGCCACATAAGGGATGCTAAGGCCACGCTTGTAGATGACATAAGACAGTAATAGATAGTCAACATGGCTACGATGGCAAGGCACATAAATCAGCTCATAATCGGTCGCAAGATCACGTACGCGCTCAAAGTGATGTACTTCGACGCCATCGTATAACTGCGTCCACAACCAAGTCAAAAACTTATAAAACCCGCGAATGATAGAATGTGAATAGTCATTGACCATCTCATTGGCATAGCCTCTGGCCTGACTGCGAGCCTCCCGAACACTGGTACCGGTCTCGGCGGCTTCCATCTCTATCGCATGTTTGATGGCAGGCGAGTACACCAGTTTGTCTACCAAGTTGCGTCTGTCTGATAGGTCAGGACCGAGCATGCTGGCACGCTGCTTATCTAAATAAGTCGATAGTTGCTGCTGTAGAGCCCGGACCAGTTCACGGTTGCTATCCGCTGCTGCGACTAATGCATAGCTGGGTAACTCATCAGCTTGCACTGATGAATCAGGATGCGTATTGGTTGGTGCTGTCTTTTGCGTGTCAGACGCAACCGAATCAAAAATAGCAGGCCCTTCTACGTCACCGCTCAGATGACTATTAATAAGCGTGCGCAAATCCTGCGGTGGATGAAACTGTACAAAAGTATCGCGGCCCATCACACCGATATTAAATAGCTGTTTTGTGATACTAGGGTCTTGCCAGTTGTCTGCCGTCAGTAGTTTGAACAGCGAGTCCTCTTTTTCAGGTGCGCGCCCCCAAAGAATAGATACCGGTACCAGATGTACCTTTAGTTCAGGGTTTTGCAGTACCGCAGAGACCAAACGAGACAGGCGAGGTGATAGCTGGCTGTCTTTGGCATGTGGATGATTCAAAAATATAATGGCCGCATTTTCTTTGATATCGTGCGCGGCATCATATACCCCAACCAGTGCCGGTGGTAATTTATGCTCTTGTGTCTGTAAGTCAATCAAGATACTGTTGGAGCGAGAATAATCTTGCAACACATAAAATCTGATTGTCTGATCGTCATTATCGAACTCAGGCAACTCACCTAATAGCTTAGGCTTGACGGCGACGTCGAGTAGCTGACCCGATAGCTTACGGTAGAGCTGATTGATCGGCGCATTAGCATAAGGCTTGATGGCAGCTGAATCAGTCGCCGTTTCAGCGGTGCTATCAGTCGCCACGGGCGCTTTAAAAATCCGTTTTTTTAGGAACTTATTCTTTAAGAAACTGGGTATCATAATGGATATCAAAATTAGTCAAATATGTTGCGCTTATGATGCCATAAAAGCTATCAAAGCGATATATAGTGTCTGTACATACTGCCAATATTAATACGTCCTAGTTACGCTGCAGTGAGTGGTCAATCTTACACATGCTCAGGTGTTTGAAAGTTAACGCGTTTGGCGCAATAATACATTTGCATAATTGCTAATTATTCAGTTTAATATCTATTCTTTTATGTCTATTTGATGAAGACAAAACCTTATGACGCCAGCTATTGACCTTGCCAAAAAATCTGGGCTTGACTATCAAGTACACGAATACACTCATGACAGCCATGCAGCCTCGTTTGGCTTAGAAGCCGCTGAAAAGCTTGGCGTGGCTGTGACACAAGTGTTCAAGACGCTCGTTGTAGCGACGGACACAGGCGCGCTTGCGGTGGCGATATTGCCAGTGGATAAAACGCTTAACTTTAAAAAAATGGCCAAAGCCTTATCGGCTCATAAATTGCTGGCCTGCAAAAAAGTACAGATGGCAGATCCCAAACAGGTAGAGCGTAGTACAGGCTATGTGCTAGGCGGCGTCAGTCCATTGGGTCAAAAAAAGCGTCTAAAAACAGTGATAGATATGACCGCTCAAGAGCAGCCAAGCATCTATGTGAGCGGCGGTCGCCGTGGCCTAGAGATTGAGCTGCCACCGATGCAACTGGCCAATACACTGGCTGCTGTCTTTACAGATATTACTGACGAATAAGTTTTTACGGCAGTGAGAGTAAACGTAAACTGCCATACCCGATTATCCATTACTTTTTATCTATACTTAATAAGGACATACCGATGCCGCATTTAACCATTCAAGTGACGCCTAACGTCAGTATTGCTCATGAAGAATCATTGCTTAAGTCACTCAATAAAGTGCTATGGGACAGTGGTCAGTTCAAACAACAAACTGATATCAAAGCGCGTATCTTACCTATTCAGACATTTTTGGTGGGTGTAGAAGATGATGAACAGGCCAATGGATTTATTTATGCCCATTTAAAGATGATGACGGGACGCGATATCGCCGTTCGCAATCAGTTGGCAGAGCTACTGACGACAGCCATAGAAGATATACTAGGTGCCGAGCAGTCAGGCCGAGTCGCATTGCAAATATGTGTCGAAGTCGAAGAGATTAGTGCGGTCTATCATAAAAAAATGCTCTAATAAACGGCCTTAATAATACAGATAGCTCACTCTAATACCCTGTGCAGCTCAAAAGTAGCTTGATTGGTTTTGGACAGACAATAAAAAAGCGCCTACATAATAGGCGCTTTTTTATTGATTAATTTCTATTGAATCTTAGACTAAGAAATATTTTAGTCTAAGAAAGCGAAGTTCTCAATTTCCATAGAGGTCATGCTATCGCTTGGTGCGACCATGGCTTCGGCATGGCCTGAAGTGCGTGGCAATAATTTATCAAAGTAGAATTCAGCTGTTTGAATTTTGGCTTTGTAGAACTCTGGTGATTCAGTACCACCATTTTTGAGTTTTTCGTACGACACTGCTGCCATACGTGCCCAATGATAGCCCATCATCACATAACCTGAGTACATCAAGAAGTCATCTGATGCCGCTGAGATAATTTCACGATCTTTACGTGCCATTAGCATCAAGCGTACGGTCAAGGTGTTCCATTCAGCACATAGTTTGGTTAGCGCCCAAACGAATTTACGCATGTCTTTATCAAGCGCATACTCGCCACACCATTTCATGATGCTAGAGGTGTAATCACGGATGATTTTACCTTTGGATTGCAAGATAACCTTACGACCTAACAAATCAAGCGCCTGTACACCAGTGGTGCCTTCGTACATCGTTGCGATACGTGCATCACGAGCGATCAGCTCCATGCCCCACTCTTTGATATAGCCGTGGCCGCCATAGATCTGCTGACCATGTTTGGCCGCTTCGATACCTAGCTCAGTCAAGAAGCCTTTTAGAATAGGCGTATAGAAGCCTAATTTATCATCCCATTTTTCAAACTCTTCATCATCGCCATTGATGATGCCCTGTGCCATTTTATCGGCGTAGCGTGCTGAGTGATAAATCATCGAGCGGCCGCCTTCAGCAAAGGCTTTTTGCGTCAATAGCATACGGCGTACATCAGCATGATGAATGATGGCATCTGCTACTTTTTCAGGATCTTTAGTACCAGATAGCGTACGCATAGAACGACGTTCTTTGGCATACGGTAACGCGTTTTGGAAAGACAACTCAGTATGCGCCAGACCTTGGATACCAGTACCGATACGGGCCGTGTTCATAAAGGTGAACATGGCTTTTAGGCCTTTGTGCGGTTCACCAATCAGGTAGCCAGTAGCACCATCAAAGTTCAATACACACGTTGAAGACGCGCTGATACCCATTTTGTGTTCAATTGAACCACAGACTACCGCATTACGCTCGCCAGATTCGCCTTCCGCATTTGGCGTGAATTTTGGTACGATAAATAGCGAGATACCGCGCGTGCCTTCTGGTGCGTTCGGTAGACGTGCTAAAACAATATGAACGATATTGTCTGTTAAGTCATGCTCACCGCTTGAGATAAAGATTTTGGTACCGCTGATTTTATAGCTACCGTCATCTTGTGGAATGGCTTTTGACTTAACTTGACCTAAGTCCGTACCACATTGTGGTTCAGTCAGACACATGGTACCAGCCCACGAGCCTTCGATTAGTTTTGGCAAATACAGCGCTTTTTGCTCGTCACTGCCATATTGGAGTAGGGTGTTGATACAGCCTGTTGATAGGCCAGGGTACATCGCCCAAGGCCAGTTAGCCGTACCTATCATTTCAGCTTTGATTAGGTTGATTGACGTTGGCAGGTTCATACCGCCGTACTCTTCAGGGTATGAGATACCTTGCCAGCCGCCTTCTACAAATTGGGCATACGCTTCTTTGAAGCCTTTTGGTGTGGTGACTACGCCATCTTCGAAATGACAGCCTTCTTCATCACCTGATTGATAGATAGGGGCAAGGACGTTTTCAGCAAAGTCAGCCATACCCTGCAAAATCATATCGATTGTTTCAGGGTCAGCGTTTTCGCCGTTATCTAAACTTTTATAGTGAGTTTGAAAATCAAATACATCATTAATCAAAAATTTGATATCACGTAGAGGTGCTTTGTAAGTTAACATAATCGCTCTCTTTGGTTGGTTCGCTATCATAGGCTTATGGCGCAGTATATGAGTCACAGCTTAGGTAAACGACGTTCACTTATTTTGGATGTAGTAGATAATACAGATTATTATGTGGGCTGGCGAAAACACGGCGCTTCTTGCTATTAGCATTGAGTGCCATGAGTTAAGGTGACTTTGGTCACCCCAGCTATTATGGTGTTGATATGATTATAAATCTTATAGAGTGACAAATATACAATTAATAACTATTATTCATGTATAACAATATTATACATTACATTTAGTTTTATCTTAATACTAGCTATCAGCGCTTTTCATTTATGTATTATGGACGATTGATAATAAACAAAGCGTCAAAAAAATGGACTCATCATACAAAGGAAGCCATTTATGACTGTAGTAAAAAAACAGAAACGAGTGTCATGGTTGTCCGTGTTATTAGAACGTATGACATTGCTTATCGATGGTGAGCTGAATCATTTACTGACCGTCAATCGTAGTCAAAGACCGTGGCATATGCCGATTATTGCGGCGATTGCTATCAGCTTTCCAGTGTTTGTGGGTGCTTACTTTGGCGACTTATCTTCTGGCATCAAAACCTCGCTTGGGTCGATGATTATTTTGAACTTGCCATTGGTCGGTGCCCTGCCTTATCGATTGGTGACGGTCATGGCGTGGGGGTTTGCTATGATTCTCAGTTTTGCGCTGGGGCTTATGGCACAGCAGTTGTCTGTCCTGCGACTACCTGTATTTATGCTGATTGGTTTTGGTGTGGTGATGCTGGGTCGTTACTATCGACAGCCGCCACCAGCGGGATTATTTGTATTGATGGCGGGTGCGATTGCACTGTTTATCCCTGTGCCGCTTGAGGATGTGGTTTCAGCGATCGGGCTTGTGTTGTTGGGTAGCGGCTCGTCGATGTTATTGGCGTTGCTCTATACGCTATTTTTACTCGCGACACGCCCTATTGTCTCTGCACCTACCTATTGCTATGAGCCAGAGATGCTCAGTGATAGTTTCATCGTGGTGAGTTTTGTCAGTCTGGCACTGGTAATCGCCGTATTGTTAGAGATGCCTTATCCGTATTGGGCGGCCATGAGCTGCTTTATTATTATCCAAGGCATGCAGATGCGGACAATATGGATCAAGCAATTACATCGTCTGTTGGGCACGTTGGTCGGAATGGGCGTCGCTGGTTGGATGCTATCGTGGGGGCTGTCGGTGTGGGGCGTTGCCATTTCGATACTACTCATGATGCTGTTGATTGAGTCGTTTGTCGATCGGCATTATGGCATGGCGGTGATATTTATCACGCCTTTGACGATATTTATCGCAGAATATGGCAGTACGATGCTTGCAGCGCCTGTGGCTGGCGTTATCATTCACGCGCGCATGATCGATACTGCACTTGGCTGTGCGATTGGTCTGGGTGGTGGGTTAGCGATACACTCCACGCGATTACGTGTACCGCTGCGACGTTTAGAGAACTGGCTGCTGACACGCTTTAGTTGATAGCCAGTCGCTGCTTTTACACTGCTTGTTACACTGAATATTGCTCAATAGTCTGTGTTATTTATTTTGACGCAATGCTTCAGTGGCTGTTGCAACATCGATTTGGTAGCCAGTCCAGCGCTCAAAGCTGAGCGCTGCTTGCCCGATGAGCATGCCGTAGCCTTCTGATGTTTGCGCGTCACGCGCGGCAAAGTGCTGCAAAAATGGCAGCGGACGTCCATACATCATGTCATAAGCGTAGTGGCAGTTTAAATCATTATCCAGTGGCAATGTGTCGCCTGATAAGCCGATAGACGTGGCATTGATAATGATATCAAATTGTCCGGTCAATTCACTGGTCGCACAAGTTTCGATACTGTGTTTACCGATAGTCTCACTCGCGGTACTCAGCTCATCTACTAAATTGGTCGCTTTGCTCTCTGTGCGATTGGCGATAGTGAGCGTACCTATACCCGATTCAATAAGCGGTAATATGACACCACGTGCTGCGCCGCCTGCGCCAATCAGTGCCACACGAGCACCGGTCAGCGGCCAGCCCAAGCTATTCATGTGATTAATAAGCCCTTGTCCATCGGTATTGTCACCGTATAGCGCCTCTGTTAATGAAGCGCCTTGTTGCAGCATCTCTTGATTGATGGCTAGCGTATTGACAGCGCCTGCGGTTTTGGCATGCGCGGATAGTCCGCCACGTGCCGCGCAGCAATCATAAGCAACTTGTTTAAATGGTACCGTCACATTCGTACCCACACCGCCACCATTAAAAAAAGCTTCCACCACTGCGATAAAACTGGCAGTATCATCAGGACAGTACTGACGTTGATAACTGATATCGATGCCAGCTTGTACCGCGAACTGCTCATGAATCTCAGGAGATTTGCTGTGGGCAATGGGGTTGCCGATAACGATAAAGTGTTGGGTCATAAGAAGTCCGGTGGCGAAAGGTGACAAGAGATAGAGCAGTAAAAAACAGATACGCGGTCATCATAAGCGATAATGTTATGATTGACAAATCAAGCGCGCGTCCAAGCAACCTTTTATGAAAGAGGGTTTTTGGCCAGTGATATAGTTAACAAATCTGTACTCTCTGGGCGTGTTCTGTGTAACGTAAAAGCTAGTCAAGTACTAAGCAGTTGGGTAAACTATAAATCATAAGCCTTCTATCTTTATTAAATTTTTGGTTATCAGCGGCATTTTGCCAGCTTCTTAATATTTTGAGATCAACTAAAAGTGTGAGTAAACTATTCATGTGGAATCATAATCTACAAACCCTTCTATCAGCTACGATCATAGCAGTTGGTGTATCACTCAGTGGCTGTGACAGCACAAAAGAAGAGGCTCAAAACCCAGATGCAAACGCTGAGAGTAATGAGCAGGCAGTGACGAATACACCAGTGCAAGACAGTACTGCCGATAACCCTGATTTGGACGGGGCAACGGCGCAGCAAGGTACGCCTGTCAAATATGATGTCGCAGCATGGAGCACTGATGCGGCCGCGCCACTGAACACCACTGAGCTAGATAGTATTCAGTCCGCATTTGGTAAGGTCATGAGCACCGACGAAAACAGCCTAGACTATGCCAGTAACCCTGCTGCCAAATATCGCTTTATGAAAAACGATGCACCGTATTTGGATATTATCGATTCCGAAAAATATTTAGAGCTTGGCTGGTATTACGCCAATCCTACCGACTCAGACAAAGAAAAAGAGCTGAGCCAAAGCCATGCCAAAAAGTCCTACCAGCTATCACGTCAGCTGATGGGTGATGACGGCGGCAAACTGGTGGCTGATATGCTCAATAGCCAAATCATCAAAAACAGAGTCGTCAGTGGACAAAAAGTCGAGCTGGCCAAATGTGAGTTTTATAGCTGTATGCTGGTCATCAATAAATCTGCTGCTCAAACAGATGACAGCTAATCAGTGACCGCCACGATACCACTGCCCAACCACTGGGTCTGTCTCTATCCACAGAACGATAGGGCAGCTATCGAAGCATCGACAATAGTAGCTGTGTCGCCAGACAACCGTGGATTGGCCTATGCTGATGGGTTCTTTACCACTATGGGTGTCATCGATGGACAGATACTGTGGGACGACTACCACTATCAGCGCCTTGTCTCTCACTCTGATGCTTTGCAGTTCGATATCAATCCGTCTGAGCTGATGGCTGTGCTCACACTATATGCTGAGCAGTTAGAGCAGGGTATGCTCAAGCTGATAGTGACGCGCGCTGCGCAAGATATCAGAGGCTATGGCTATACGCCAACTGTCTTTGGTAGTGCTTGTGAGATATGGTTAAAGCCTTCTGTGATGCGAGTGTCTACTGCACTGCAATTGACGCTGCCTGATGGGGCGTTGGTACCGATGCAGCCCGCTGCTGCTGCGATATGCCTGTCTTCTCAAATTGCTTGCCTGCCATCCACGCTGGCAGGACTCAAAACCCTAAATCGTCTAGACAATGTGCTTGCCAGTGGTGAGTTACAACAGATAAAGGCTGAGCCACTAGCATCTGCTATCGCAAAAACCCTCAGTGAAGGACTGCTACGTGATATGAGCGGACACTGGGTGGAAGGGACGATGAGCAATGTGTTTTATCAATTAGCCGATAAGTCATTATCAGAACCTACAAAACTCTCTAACGATTATGAAAATAATGACAACTATCTAACTACGCTCACTACAGGTCAGTGGTACACACCTTCTATGGCGCAATCGGGTGTCGCTGGTGTCATGCGGCAAGTGCTTATTGATGCTTTATCAAGTACGGCTTGTCCAGTTGAGATTAGACCGTTAGCAGATGAGGACTTGCCTCGATTAACGCAGTTATTCTTTTGCAATGCGCTGCGCGGCATCATGCCAATGAGCAGTTTGACGTTGCTGTCAGGTGAGGTTGTGGATTTTTAATCCGTCTAGCTTTTATCTTCTTTGTTTAATAAACGATAAAAATGTTGTTTGAAAAACTCTTTCCTACCAGCGTCTTGTAGATCTTCGTAGCGCGCTTGGCTAAGTTGCAAATACTCAGTTTCTTGCTCAATACCAATAAAGCGCCTTCCTAAGACGTTGCTTGCAACACCTGTTGTCGAAGATCCAGCAAAAGGGTCGAGAACCAAAGCATTTTTTTTAGTGGATGCTAAAATAATTTGGGCTAGTAACGCTAGCGGCTTTTGCGTTGGGTGCTTGCCACAAGATTTTTCCCACTTGGCAATAGCGGGTAAACGCCATACATCTTTCATCTGTTTATCGTTATTGAGCCGCTTCATCAAATCATAATCGAAGTAGTGGGGTATTTTAGGGTGTTTTCTTACCCAAATAATAAACTCTGTAGAATGAGTGAAAAACCGACAGGAGAAGTTAGGCGGTGGGTTGGTTTTTTCCCAAGTTATAACGTTAAGTATTTTGAAACCAAGCTGCGGTAGGATACGTCCCAAGGTAAAAATATTATGGTGCGTACCGCTGACCCATAAGGTTGCATTATCTGCCATTTTTTCACGTACAGCAGAAAGCCATTCATAGGTAAATGTATAAGCGTCATCGTCACTGACAAGCTTATCCCATTGGCCTTTATTGACTGACTGGATTTTACCGTTTTTGACTGTTAGACCATCGTTGAATTTACTGTTCAAGAGCCAGCGCTCTTTTATTGTCCATAAGCTTATCTATGAAAGCTTGGAAGCAGTGAGAGCTGCTTTTGGATTGAACTAGTCACTCATTCTACGCCAAAGATAATAAATTGAGTATCAAGCATCTCATCAGGTTCTAAAGTAATATTCTCGCTTCTATATTTTTCTCGCGCTTTTAGCAGAGCAGTTTCACCATCTTCAGCAACCACTTCTATAAGTGCACTCATCGTTTCGATTACTTCTATTTGATAAATATTCAAACCGTCTGTCCTTATCATAACTATTCTCAACAATTACAAGTTGTCATATTCAAAATCTATTTTTGTTATCTATACCAACTAGATTAGCAAAAGCGCTCAAAAGAAGTGATCGTCTTTTGTTACCTAGACTTGTGTCTTAGAGCAAATCGATCAATGATCCTTTTTCAGTAGAAACCGTTAAAAGGACAGTATCGTATGCGTTCAATATATGAAGAGACAAGAATTCCAGTACAAATCAGACGCTTGATGATATTTAATAAAGTTTGCTGTGCAGCGAAAAGAAATCCTGATGAAGTGATTCACTTACCTTGTTATTCACAGATAGCATTTAGTGTTGTTTATTCTAATAAAGATAAAAAATACACAGCATTCGGGAGTGTGTTTAGGTATGCGCATACCCGTCAAGAAGTCATCGAACAAGGTGTAGATAAACAATTTCATGAAGACACTGTGATGTGTGCAATTACAACCGAAAAACAAGCTTTTACTAAAGCTTCTCGCACTCCGTTAGGATTACTAATGAGCTGGAATAAACAGGTAAAAAATCGAGTGTATACCTGTCTCGAGGGCAATGTGAAAAACTTTTTTAAAGTGAATGATGAGCTAGAGCTAGATTACCCGCCTCATAAATTTTACGGTCGTTTGGTTGCTGCCAAAGATTTGCCATTATGGGATGATAATTGTTTTTAATATAATTTCCGATAATGACCACGGCTCACAAACTCAATAATTCCTCTATCGCGTAGTGTCTGTAGCTGCTGACGGATTTTAGCTGGAATATGGCTATTGTCTGGATGTTTAAGTTTTAACTCGTCAGCAAAAGCATAAACCTGTTTTAGCGAAAAGTGAGTATCAAGCCTATCGATACACTGCCAAATATCGAGTGTCCAACCACGAGAAGCGACAGACTGTTTTCGTAAAAATAAGGTTTTTTGAAATTGTTGGCTGACATCATCTCGTGGTATGACTTGCTGATTTTTGACCAAAAATACTTTGCCTGATTCTGGTACTTGGCGTAAGTCGATATTACAGCCGACCCAACCTGCGCGTTTGGCAGTCGCTGATAACGGCTTACGCTTGATAATAATATCGGGCTTAAAGAATTGCTTAGGAATAATCAAAAAGTTATTCACGGTATATTCTTTTGAATATGTCAGGAAGAAAAAATTGGGATTGTCTGCACTATTGATGCGTTCAATCATGGTCTTATAAGCACCATCATTAATGATGTTGCTTAATTTGGATTTTTTGCTTTTTAGCTCATATTGCTCATTACAATTTTCGCAATAAAAATCAGCCACAGGTTTGCCGTTCGTAAATTCTGATAATGGTTGAGTATCACAGTTAGGGCAGTAGCTATTGGTTGCGACCCAGTTTTCACTCAATACTCGAATTATCTGGCTAGGTGATTTATAGTTTTTAGCAAGACTTTGATTGAAATGTAGATTCATAAGATGTTTTCATTGTTGATAGATAAGCTAAGAATATCGAAAAAGTGTCTGAGTATTAAGCCATATAAATGAGACTCAGCACCAAGATAATTCACAAGCTAAGCAAATACCATTGAAAATCGAACGGTTCAGTGCTAAATTCTAGCAAACATCTGCCTCGCGAGTTGCCATGAGCACACCTACACCCAATACACCACCTGAACGTCCCAATGAGTCGCCATCAAATACCCAAGATGGTACAGTTGAGGAGCGTGTCGACACCACATTGCCAGACACGCAGCCAGTGGTAGATGAGGTGGAAGAAACATCAGCAACGCCAGCGACCAATGTCTCACTCATCAGTGGTGAAAATAAACCTCGTCGCTATAGAGTGAACAACCCTTCGTTTTTTATGCAGCGCGGCTATCAAGTGTTACTCGTGCTGGGGCTCATCGCTGCATTTTTATTAGTGATGGTCTATCAGACATTGTTTGGGCGTATTGAACAACCCAAGCAAATGGTCACTATCGAAAAAGGGCAGACCTACTATGGTCTATTGCCGCAGTGGCAACAGCAAATCCCACTGTTTTCAGCAAGCGTGGCCAAGCTGTATATCAAATCGCAAATGGCGGGGTCTTTGCATGCAGGGACGTATCAATTACCAGAGAACCCAACCATCACAGAAGCGCTACAGATATTAGGGCAAGGTGCCAAAGCTGCCGTCATAAAGGTACAGATTATCGAAGGCAAAACCTCTAAAGATTTGTATCAAGTGCTGCGTGATAATGACAAGATCAAAAAAGAAGTACTGACCGCAGAGAGCGACAATGCCAGTATTGCTAGCGCATTGGAGTTGGCTGGTATATTGCCAGATAGCGTGACGAACAGTGGCGATCCAATTGTTCATTATAATCTCGAGGGCTGGTTTGCTCCTGATACTTATTACTATAGTGAAGGCACTACGGATAAGAAAGTGCTCACCGACCTATACAAGCGCCAGCAGCAAGCACTGACCGATGCATGGGAAAATCGTGCGCCAAACCTACCTTATAAGACGCCTTACGAAGCACTGGTCATGGCCTCTATTATCGAAAAAGAAACCAGCGTATCAGAGGAGCGTCCTATCGTTTCTGCGGTGTTTAGAAACCGCTTGGATAAAGGGATGCGCATGCAGACTGATCCGACCATCATCTATGGCATGGGCAGTCGTTATGATGGCAATATCCGCCGTAGAGATATCGATGAAAAAACCTCTTATAACACCTATCAAATCGATGGCTTGCCGCCTACGCCAATTGCACTACCGTCTGCGGCCTCTATCGAAGCGACGCTACACCCTGCCGATAGTGACGCGCTTTATTTTGTGGCAACCGGTAACGGCGGGCATAAATTTACCAACAGCTTGGCGGCACACAATCTAGCGGTCAAAGACTATCTGAGCGTCATGCGTGAGAAAAAATCTCAAGCAGCAGCGCAGTAACTGTTTATAAAAGCACCACCTCTACTTTTTTAAAACCTATCGTTTATTGAGCGCTATAACCTAACTGCTATCATCTATCCATAGCGCTCATCGATGACATAAGGTCATATCATGTCAGTACCCGTGCACACCAACTTATCGTCTTCTAATCCAAAACAATCAAATACCTCTCCTACGACTAGCACGCCTAACACAGGGCGTTTTATCAGCTTTGAGGGCACAGAAGGCGTGGGGAAAACCACTGCGATTGAGCAGCTGTGCTTGCGACTAGAGTACAGTGGCATCCCCTATATTCGTACGCGTGAGCCAGGTGGCAGTCCGTTTGCGGAGCGCTTGCGAGCTATATTATTAGACCCTACAACGGATATCGAGGATGATGCTGAGCTGTTGCTGCTGTTTGCCGCGCGCTGTGATCATATGCAGCAAGTGATTCTACCTGCGCTACAGCAGGGTACATGGGTGATATGTGACAGATTCACGGACTCAACTATCGCCTATCAAGGATTTGGACGTGCGCATGGTAATGTCACTGCCCGAGCTAAGATTGACATGCTTATCAGTCAGTTTGTACCGCAGTTGCCAGAGCTGACTTTATGGTTAGATTTGTCTATATCAGAAGGGATGGCACGCGCCAATAAGCGCGGTGCTGCCGATCGTTTTGAGCAGCAAGCGATTGAGTTTTTTACGTGGGTGCATACCGGTTTTAGTACGCTTGCTGCCGAGTATCCTGAGCGTATACAGCGTATCGATGCCTCTGGCAGCGCCGATGAAGTCAGTGCGCGAATATGGCAGGTGGTGCAAGATAAGCTAAATATTCGATAGTCTGTTTGCTCAGAGCGCTCATCCACTCACTGATGACACGTGAGCTTGACGCGCTATAGATGACAATAGCAATGACAAAAAGCCCCAACATCGTGTTGGGGCTTTTTTATGAGCGATTAAGATAATAGCAGCTACTTCATAAAATTGAGGTATTTTGCAACTGCTCTGACTGTATTAGCTATCTTGCTTCGTATCCTTAGCGATATCAGTGGTATCACTGTCAGGACTTTTATTAACAGTAGCATCCTGTCCAGAATCTGGCAAACGATTGGGGTCAAGCGCGCCCTTTTTAGTCTTAGGCGCACTGCCATTGCCGTTTGTATGGCTGCTAGTAGAGGCTTGGGTCTTTGACATTGCTGTTGCGTTTGCAGACATCACGCCTTTATTATTTGAGCTGGTCGTTGCTGTCTCTGGCGCTACCGTCTTTGTCCCAAGTGCATCAGATGAAGCAGTAGAGTCCATGCTCTTGCTTTGGTTATCTAACGACTTATTGCTCGCCGCTGGATTGCTCGTATCTTGCTCTACATTTTTATCACTCATTTTATCAATATCTGTAGAGTTATCTGAAGTGTCACTATCATCCAGTTCCTTTTCTTTACGCTTATCAGGGGCTTTTGAGCTGGACTCAAAGTTAGCATCTGCGGCGATACGTGCTTGTTCCTGCTTAGAGGTCACGTCGACGGGCTTTGGTTGCACCTCATCCTCTACGACCAATGAGATAAGTTTACGATCACGGGGTACAGTGCCATCGAATTGGTCGGTGATGACATGTAGCTTGCCTTCCTTGTCTATCGTATAAAGCGGTACAAACTGTTTGTTGTCCGCTTTGTACTGCTCAAAGCTATAGCTATCCGTGATATTAGTGATTTTGATACGTGCTTTTTTAGATAGCATGCTGGCAAGCTTGGTATAAGTAGCGTCTTTGCCAAACAGCCACTGCGAATGAAAGTTTGATTGCTTGTCCTCACGCTCACTTCTGACCTTTTCATCACTGAATTTGAGACGATATAGTTTACGCTCGCCAAACTCATGACGATAATGAATCTCGGATAAGGTGTTCATCTCCTTGTCCATACTCATGGCAAACAGACGACCGATACCGATGAGATCAAGGTGATGGTCGGCGTGATCGGAGATAGGGTTACCAAAATAAGTACGCAGACCACTCATGCGTGCGCGCGCAATATTGGTATAGTTGTTGTGCGCGACGATAACATCGAAGCCTTGATCTTTAAGCGACGTCGCGATGAGTAGTGCAATAGGGTTTGAGCCAACGATCAGAATACCATTGGTTTCAGGCTCACGAACACCCAGCAAGTTACCGACTATTTTTGCGCCCAGACCCTGAATCATGACCGTACCGATGATGACCATAAATACGAGAGGCACAAGCAGTTCAACGCCTTGAATGTCATACTCTTGCAGACGAATCGCAAACAGTGACGAGATCGCAGCGGCAACGATACCACGTGGCCCAATCCAGCTGATCATGAGCTTTTCGTTGGTCTTGAGGTTTGAACCGATAGCGGATGCCCAGACCGACAGTGGACGCGCCACAAACATCACGATAGCAAGTAGCACTAAGCCTGCAAAACCCACACTCATTAAGCTTGCCAGCTCCACACGTGCCGCAAGAATAATAAACAGGACGGATATGAGTAGAACGGTCAATGATTCGTTGAATTCTAAAATGGTCTCACGTGGGAATTTTGGCCAGTTTGCCAAGGCGACGCCCAGTACGGTGACCGTTAGTAGCCCAGATTCGTGCTCTAGATGGTTCGATACCGAAAACAGTACCAAGACAAAGGCAAGCGTAAACACATTGCGCAAAAACTCAGGGACCATATGACGACGCATGAGGAACGCGAGTGCCCAGGCACCTGCCATGCCCATGGCTGTTGCCAATACGACGATTTTGGCAAACAGTAAGATACTGCTGGCCTCTCCACCTGAGATAATGTACTCATACACCAATACCACGGCGATCGCGCCGATTGGATCAATGATGATGCCTTCCCATTTTAGGATGTTAGAAATGGTTTTATTGGGGCGTACACTCCGCAGCAGCGGCATAATCACCGTTGGGCCAGTGACGCAGACCAGCGCCCCGAACAGTAGTGCAATCAGTGGATCGACATCAAACAATAGATAAGTCGACAACGCTACAATAGCAATCGTGATGAGCACACCGACAGATACCAACATTTGCACGACGGTACCGTGTTGCTTGATTTCGTCAAACTCTAGGGTGAGCGAGCCTTCAAACAGAATAATCGCCACGCCCAAAGAGATAAAGGGGAACATCAGCTCACCCAATACCAAATCAGGGTCAAATACCCCCAGGACTGGTCCGATGACGATACCAATCAGTAATAAAAACAAAATGGATGGTTGCTTCAAATACCAAGCCAACCATTGGGCGGCAATGCCGATCCCAACCACGCCGGATAGCAGTAGGGCGGTATCCATAAATTAATCCTTTTATAATCTTGTCATATGTTATATCTAGCAATAGAACCTGTAAAATGGTCATTTATAGTCAAACCCACTATAAAACAGTGCACTCATTATGAAAAAGCGATCAGATTCATTTGGCGTAACGTTTCATAACTATATAGGCGCTCGATATAGGTGCTCAATGGTAATGACACTCTTTATTATATAATCAGCGATAGTTTTCAATCATGAGCTGTTATTGAGAGCATTTGTCCATGACCTATGAGACGACCGACTATTATGAAACACAATATTCGCCAGATATGATATATGGTATAAAGTAGCAAAGACAAAAGCACCGCTAGATAAATAGTGCGGCTCTAAAAATACAAAAGAGAGAAAATAAAGCCGGTGTCAATCAGTTAGATAAACGCATGACCAACCGCATCATTAAATAGCTGATTTTTGTTTATTTAATTAATGGTGTTGCTTGTCATCATAGCACGGTTTTATTTCATCCCTATGTAGACAGCGCTGGCCGCGATATTATCTTGTCGCCATAAAGTTATACAAAGTCAGTATGAAATCACTTTGCCTTGGGTTATTCTGCATGATAGAGAACAGCTCGAGATAACGTTTTTATTCATCATACAGTAGCGGCGTTTGTCATGCACGCTGCAAGCGATGACTGTCAATAAGTAGCAATCAGTAAGCCAGTAAGTAGAAATCAGAATGCCTGTAGCAAGTTCAACTGCCTATCGCTATCAATAGAGCTGTGGCTATCACCCATAACAACGATGACTCATAAGGAAGACGAGATGCCTATCAATACGCCTAACAGACAGAGTGCTGTCGGGATACAGCACTGGCTACAACGCAGTATGCTGGCACTTACTGTCAGTACGGCGATGATTGCTGGTATCAATGTCACGACGATAAACAGTGCGCAGGCAGCGGTGACCACGGCTGATTTCTCTGGTCTGGTTCAACAGGTCACGCCCGCCGTTGCTCGCGTGAACGTCACTAAAACCGTGAGTGAGGCTGAGCTTGCCAAGGCGCAAACGGCAGAGTTGTTACGACAGTTTTTTGGAGATCGTGTACGTATCCCTGATCGAGCGGCCACCCCAGCGATTGAGCATGCTTACGGGACGGCTTTTTTTGTCACAACGGATGGTTATATGCTGACCAATCATCATGTGATCGAAGGCGCTGACAAAATAACCGTTACCCTCAATGACAGAACAGAGCTTGATGCGACGTTAATCGGGAGCGATGAGCGCTCAGATGTGGCTGTATTGAAGGTTGAGGGCAAACAGTTCCCGGCATTACCAATTGGCGACTCGAATGTTTTAAAAGTAGGGGAGCCAGTCTTAGCGATTGGTTCACCTTTTGGTTTTGACTACTCAGCCTCCGCCGGTATCGTGAGTGCAAAATCTCGTAGCTTCTCGCGCGAGACCAGTGTGCCCTTTATTCAGACAGATGTGGCACTGAATCCTGGCAACTCAGGTGGTCCCTTATTCAATCAGCGCGGTGAGGTGATTGGTATTAATTCGCGTATCTTTAGTGGGACTGGCGGATACATGGGGCTGTCATTCTCTATTCCAATCGATGCGGCTATGGACATTTATGAGCAGCTCAAGACTAATGGTGAAGTGACCCGTGCCTATATGGGTATTTACCCACAAGATATCGATCGTAATCTGGCCGAGGCATATCAGTTAGATAAACCTCAAGGTGCTCTACTGACTCGTGTCTCGCCAGATTCGCCAGCGCAAAAGTCAGGACTGAAACCTGGCGATGTTATCTTGCAATACAATGATGTGCAGATCATGCAAGCCGCTGATCTATTAAACCTACTGAATCGCGCCCGTCCAAATGATGCCTTTCGAGCCTACATTCAGCGCAATGGTAAAAAAATGACAGTCAGTGGTAAGCTCACTTATGCCCCTGATGACGTCCGAGCACAAAGTGGCGATCAGCAGAGTAATGATGTGCAGCTCGGGTTACGTTTGCGTGATTTGACACCAGATGAGCAAGCAGAGATTGCCGTCGATAATAAGACAGGCATTCTGGTGACGATGGTCGATCCGACTGGATTGGCAGCACGCTCAGGCATTTTGGCTGGAGATGTGATTACCAATTTTCACCAAAAACCTATTAAACAAGTCACGGATTTTTCAGGCGCAATCTCATCACTTCCCCAAAAAGGCGTGGTCACCATCGAAATCATCCGCCAAGGTATCCCTGCTATTATTGGCCTGCGCATTGAATAGCGACACTGGTGAGTACACTACTTAACAGCAAGCATGACGGTAGCTATTAACAATTGTACTTGTCTATCGTAGAGCTCGACCTCTATAATGTTTGATTTTTTATAAAATGGCTGAGAGTGTCTCTTATATCACAACCCATTATTTGGGTGAGGTATGGCACATTCAACACGCTCTCATGTGCAATGAGTCTCTAGATAGGCTCATTGCACTATGCAACAGCTAGGTAATTATGACTGACCCCGCACTTCACACGCTCATTGTCTACACGTCAGCAGCATTGCTAGCGTATACCGTACTGTGGTCAGGGCTACAAACGTTCAATGCCAATCCGACCAATCGTTTTATGCGTATTTGGCTCAAGTTGGCATTGTATTATGCTGCCTATACTATGCCTTTTTGGTCGGTGTTATTGATTCTGGTGTGGTCGCAAGACTCAGTGTCAGCATTGGGTCAAATGCCATTATCGCTATTGTTGGTAGCACTCTCACTGATGGGTTTATATTTTTACACTGTGGTGATACAGCCCAATCGCTTACGGTTAGAGCATCATGCCATTGATTTAGATTTATCGACCTCCCTTAAGGTAGCGGTATTGTCAGACTTACGCATCGGTATATATGGTGGCAAGCCGCGCCATATTCGTAAGCTTGTGACGACTATTAATGCCATATCGGCAGATGCGGTGTTGATTACTGGTGACTGGTTGTATTACCCAAGTGCCGATCTGGTAGGGCAGCTCATGCTGTTTAAAGGGGTGAATAAACCTGTTTATACCGTGATGAGTACTTCTGATTTAAACTATCAGTCTATAAATACGACCAAGCAAGGTCAGCCATTATTAGAAGATACCTTGGCCAGTACGTTTGATGTGTTAGATATCAACTATATTGGTCAGCAATGTACCTCATTGCCACTTACGTCTGCTGAATCTGCCCATAAAAAATCAGTGGTGAATCCACGCGCTAAATCAGATGACAAAGGTCTCATCGAGCAGGACAATCTAAACAGAGCGATGGTCGCGATACTGTGCGGCTGGCAAGATTTCCCGGATACCAATCAGGATAGTGAAGCGGCAAGCACGACTGACAAAGCCACGCTTGGTGCCGAAATTGCCAATGCGACCAATCCTGTCATTATTTTGGGCTCACGATTTGATAGTGTTAGCGATTTACCAAAAGCTTTACAGCCACGTCCATTGTTGATTACGGGTGCTGCAAAAGCCATCCAAAAGAACATATGGCTGGCACACAAACAAAAAGACATCCAGCGTAGTCATGAGCAGTCGACGCTTCTTAATAATAGTCGCATGGGTAAACCGCACGGTTTATATCAGCATGCCAGTGCACAAATATTTGTCAGCAGTGGCATTGGCACACGTGGTTTACCGTTTCGTCTGTATCGCCCCACGATCGACGTGTTGACGATTCGTTAATCGTATTCAAAAGTCTCATCAGAGATTGTGTATGATGCGACGTTGATGCCCATGCATAAGTCCATTTAGCTATAAGGGTTTGGTCGAATATTTGTGGCTCTTGGTATACAGATCACTGCGCTTTTTTTGCATGCAATTTATCTATTGCGTATCAATTGATTGATAGCGGTCAAACCAAAATATGCTACACTAACAGGCGTTTTTATGATTATGTTTTGGCCGTCTGAGAGATACCTGCAGTCATCTATACAGACAATGCCGATATTGACGTGGATACGGAGTATCTTTGTCATTATTATAAATAGATATAAGTCAATAAAGACGTAGCATCATCATCAGGCAAGATATGGCCATGACCGTTTATCAATGCATAAGCGACTTTTGGCACTTGCATACGACCTATCATGTGACAGCTTTGATAAAAGCTAGGATAATATAGTAAGGCACGGCTATGAGCACAGCATACGACGAGATCAAAACCCGATTACAAGGTTCAATGGTAGCCTTGGTAACGCCCATGCACCCTGACGGTAAGGTTGATTATAAACGTCTGGCAGATCTCATAGACTGGCAGATTGAGCAAGGCACCCATTCCCTTGTCGCTGTCGGTACTACCGGTGAGTCGGCGACACTATCTATGCAAGAGCACAGCGATGTCATTCGCTATTTTGTGCAGCATGTCAAAGGTCGTGTACCAGTCATCGCAGGTACGGGTGCTAATAATACGATGGAAGCCATCAAGCTGACTCAAGATGCAGCAGACGCTGGTGCAGATTGTGCATTATTGGTTGCGCCTTATTATAATAAACCGCCTCAAGAAGGCCTGTATCAACATTATAAAGCCATTGCCCAAGCGGTGAACATTCCGCAGATGCTCTATAACGTGCCAGGACGTACAGTCGTTGATATCGCTCAAGAAACAGTAGAACGTTTGGCTGATATCGATAATATCGTGGCGATTAAAGATGCGACAGGCTCTGTCAGCCGCGGCGAGCAATTAATCAAAGTCGTAGGCGATAGAATCGTCATCCTATCTGGCGATGATGGTACAGCGCTTGAATTAATGAAAGTAGGCGGCAAAGGCAATATTTCGGTCACCGCCAACGTAGCACCCAAAGCCATGAGCGAGACTTTTGCTGCAGGCTTACGCGGGGATTTTGATACTGCAGATAGAATCAATGACGTGGTCAAACATCTGCATCGCGATCTGTTCATCGAATCAAGCCCTATTCCTGCTAAGTACGCTTTGCATAAAATGGGCATTATCGATAAAGGTATCCGTCTGCCACTCGTCTGGCTCGCGGAGCAGTATCATGCAACTATTGATGAAGCATTGATCCGAGCAAACATACTATAAACTGATACTCAGCGATTTTAGACTTGCTACAAGCTCGATTGTCAATATTCAAGCCAGCAGCAAGTTAACTTATCATGATAAGTCAATCGCCCAAATGAGCCATCACTGCTAATTCAGAGAGACACTATGATGAAAACATCATCAACAACGGCAAAGATATTTCCTGCAATGCTGACCTTAGTTTTGGGTAGCACTTTAGTCTTGAGCGGTTGCCAAAGCACCAAAAACTTGCTTGGTAAACGTGATAACGGCAGTCTTGACTATCAGCAAAGCAAAAAGCTTGCACCGATAGAGTTGCCTGCAGCTCAAGAAACAGCGCCATTTGTCCCTTTATACTCAACACCCAATGCTGGGGCAAATACCCTCACGCTACAGAACGAATCAGGCAACCAGTACCAACTGCCAAAGCCTCAGCGTGCTGTGAGTAACCAGTAACCCTTCAAATTAAACTTATCCATACTACTGACGTAATCATTATTTATGACAATCAGATCGACAGCATCAAATAAAAGTCAGTGGTAGCTGCGCGTTTTTACCACATAAGCTTGAACGAACAGGAACCCCCATAATGCAAAAGCAACAAATGCTGTATAAAGGTAAAGCCAAATCTGTATATGAAACAGAAGACAACGATCTTCTGATTCTACATTTCCGTGACGATACCTCGGCGCTTGATGGCAAACGTATCGAACAATTGGCACGTAAAGGCGTGGTCAATAACCGCTTCAATGCGTTTATCATGCAAAAACTGTCTGATGCGGGCATCGAAACGCATTTCGAAAAGCAATTATCTGACGATGAAGTATTGGTCAAACGTTTGGATATGATTCCTGTTGAGTGCGTGGTCCGTAACTTTGCTGCTGGTAGTTTGGTACGCCGTTTGGGCTTAGAAGAAGGCCAAGAATTGACGTCTCCTACCTATGAGCTGTTTTATAAAGATGATGCGCTCGGTGATCCGATGGTGAATGAGTCTTTATCAATCTCGCTTGGTTGGGCGACCAAAGAGCAATTGGCTAAGATGGAAGAGCTTACTTATCAAGTTAATGATGTACTAAAAGCATTGTTTGACGAGGGTGATTTAATCCTAGTTGATTTTAAACTTGAGTTTGGCGTGTTCCATGACCGCATCGTGTTAGGTGATGAATTCTCACCAGATGGTTGCCGTATCTGGGATAAGAATACCAAGAAAAAGCTGGACAAAGACCGTTTCCGTCAGTCATTAGGTGATGTGATTGAAGCTTATGAAGAAGTCGCTGACCGTATTGGTGTGCCACTGAGCTAAGCAGTCAATGTTTAGCGTAAAGCAAAAAAACTGAGCCATGTGCTCAGTTTTTTTATGGCGTCATATTAGTTTGGGTTTCCTAGTGGGGATTATTTGCATAACGGATGGTAAGAAAGGGAAGTAATACCCGCTTTTTTGCAAATATTTTTATTAGGAAAGGTCATGCTTCTTCGTTTTATTGCACGTCATAGCACATTAATTATGCCAGCTTGTGCAATTGTGGGCTTTGTTTTTCCCAACTTGTCCAACGCAGTATTAGTATATTTACCCCAAATACTGTTCTTCTTGATGTTTTTTACTTTATTAGGCATTGACCAATATGCGCTGTTAAAGCGTATAGCGACAAGCTATGTGTGGGTTTTTGCCCTACTACAAAGCGGGGGTATGAGTCTGGTTTTAATACTAATTGCTTATGCGCTCGGTGTACGTGGCGATTGGCTGTTGGCTATTGCAGGTCTTGGTGCCACGGCCCCATTGTTTGGCAGTGGTGCATTGGTCAATGCAGTGGGGTTTGATGCACAACTGGCGACGGCAAAAACCATCGCTGCCACGCTCATTATGCCATGTACATTATTGGGCGTATTGTGGCTATTAGGCGATAAAAATGCGCATGTAGACATTGGCACTTATATCAATCGTTTGCTAGTCTATATTGCTATGCCCATGGTGCTAGCGTTAGGGGTGCGACGATTCGTTTCACCTACTATTTTGTCACGTTATTATCCCAAAATTGGACAGTTTAATATCTTACTGCTGATGTTGTTTCCACTGGGACTGATGGCAGGATTTCGTGACACCTTTGACCATAATCCGTGGCAAGCCTTGTTATTACTAGTACTAAGCTCAGTATTGGCATTGGTGTTTTATTTTACGGCTTATATCATATATCGACGTTTTGGCTATGAAAATGCCATTATCGCTGCATTAGTGTGCGGTGGACGCAATGTATTGCTTGCTTACACCATAACGGCACCGTTTATGGGTGCGGTATTTTTACCGTTACTGGGTGCTTTTCAATTACCAGCATTTTGCTTACCCTTACTGGGCAAATACATGGCAAAACGCCATACAACATAAAACTCGACCTATGAATTTAAAGCCAGCTTGCGATTCTGATCCATCTGCTAATAATGCTTAGTGATAAAATCCTCTCTAGCCATAACTATTGATGTTCACTACACGCTGTGAACATCATCCTTTTAAGCAAAAGTTTGTCACTTAACTTGTATAAAAAATCAAACATAGCGCAACATTGTCTTCAATACCTTGCCTTACTTTTATGCTAATTTATTAGGGCGTGTTGAACATTCAAATGTGGTGCTGGCAGTGACTATTTTTTAGACAATATGCAGTGAAATTTTTGATGCCTAGTCATTCTAGGTTAGACAATTTCGCCATATATTGGCAAAAAAGAGTACTGCCCTGAAAGGCTGATGCTAAAATCACCCCAAACGTTGTTACAAACCTAGCTAAGGTCTCGACATTATCGTCGGCTTGCGCCTAGTTTGGTACAATTTTAACAATCAGCAGCCCTAATATTTGAATGTTCAACACGCCCTAATACTAGTTTATTAATATTTGGTCATATCAGTCAGATGATAAAAATAAGAAAAGGTTTTGCTAATGTCTACTACCTCATCAACTGTTTTAGACCCTAGTTGGTTTACTCGTCCTACCTGTGTGGTCGCGGCTGACTTGGTGGGCAAAGTCTTGTGTCGAAAGCTGACCGACAGCGATGGATCAGAAAAAATACTCCGCATGCGCATATCCGAAACCGAAGCCTACATTGGTCAAGACGATCCAGCCTGTCATTCGCATGCAGGGTCACGTACAGCACGCACAGAGATTATGTACGAGCAAGGCGGTGTGTTCTATATCTATCTGACCTATGGTGTGCATCATATGTTAAATCTCATCAGTGGCCATTCAGAGTCGCCTGAGTCGGTATTAATTCGCGCTGGGTTTTTGACGGATGATAGTGATCGCTTGATTGAAGAAGAGCAGCTGATCTCAAATCAGCAGCTTACACATCCTAAGCAGTTTGCAGGTCCTGGGAAACTGACAAAGCGTTTGCAAATTGACCGTGATTTATATGGCAAGCCTATCACGCCAGTCTCAAACGTTTGGGTCGAAGACGATGGTTGCCAGCCACCCGTGTCACTTCGTCCACGTATTGGTATCGATTATGCAGGCGATGCCAAAGACTGGCTATTACGCTATATATGGACTGATCATCCTTCACTGTCGAAAAAGTAGCAGTTTAACTTTTTTTAAACCTATTCTATGAGGCAAGTTTTATGAGGCAAGACCATGTATAAGCTCACCGTTTTTATTCCTGATGAGGCATTAGACAAAGTGAAGTCTGCTTTATTCACGGCTGGTGCTGGCAGCATTGGCGATTACGAGCAGTGTTGTTGGCAAGTTCAAGGGGTCGGGCAGTTTATGCCATTGGCAGGCAGTAACCCGCACATAGGCAAGCACGACAGTCTAGAGAGGGTCAATGAATGGCGAGTTGAGATGGTGGTCGATGCCGCGTTTATTACTGCGGCTATCACCGCGTTAAAAGCAGCACACCCGTATGAGACACCAGCATATGATGTCATCGAGGTGCTAGATTTTTGAGTTGATAAAGCTAAAACATCAGCTCACAACATGAAAAACTGGTTATAAAAAGGCCCAACAAGCCATTAAGCGACCTATTGGGCTTTAAAGCTTACGACGTCTTAACTACAAATTAAAAGAGATCATAAGTATTTAGAACGTCACTAATCTTTTTTGATCTTAAGCACATTGTAGCTTGGGTAGCCAAGCTCGATTTTATAATCATCGCGACCACGCTCAGCTTCGACCTTGATTTTGCGATCGCCTTTTTTATATTTCACGTCTTTGACACGGTATCCCATGCTGCTAACTTTATTAGCAGCTCGACGCTCGATGGTAGCTGAGTAAACATCTTTATCTGCTTTTTTATGCTTGTCTTTGTGTTTCTTATGCTCTTTATCATCTTTGTGGACATCTCCATAGATGTCATCATAGACGTTGTAGCCGCTAGGTGTGGTAACACAGCCAGTCGTTACGGTTAATAGGGCGGCGATAATACTGCTAGATACGACAGTTTTGAGCGTTAAAGCTGATAAATTTTTCATAAAAATTTCCTCATAATATATGCACTGCCGCTAACCAAGGATTGAGCATTGTAAAGTAATTGGCTAAAGACATAAATAGATAAGATTGACGAAGCACTATGGCTTAAAAGCACGGACTTGCAACATTGCTCTGATCAAAGAAGCTTTAAAGTAATCAATCTTTTTTAACTCTGATAACGTCTAGATTTGGGTAGCTGAGCAATATCTCATATTTTTGTGAACCACGTTTTGCCTCAATTTCGAATACACCGCGCTTATTTTTTTCTTCAAGGTCGATACTGTCGACACGATAGCCCATAGACCTTACTTTGCTGACAGCGCGGCGCTGAATCGCTGGGTAACGTGACTCTCTTTTAATATTGTTTTCTACATCGTCTTTTTTATAGCGCTTGTCATTCTTGTATTTGCCATTACCTTTATACTTATCTTTCTTATCACGGTCATTATCTTGTTGATACTTTTTATCTTCCCAGTTATTAGACCATGCTCTTTTATTTGAGCTGATGAGCCTGAGAGCTGGGTAGGTATATTTGAGCTCATAAGCTTGGTTATTCTTTTTGGCAAAGGCAGTGATGGCTCAATCGCCACGATAACTGTCAGATCTAATGTCCATGACCTGATAGCCTTTACGGCGCAAGTCTTGACTTAACTGCTGGCTGACACGGTTAAAGCTATCGTTTTGGCGATTGTTATCACTGCGATACACAGACTGATTGTCATAGCCTGGCCCTACTACGGTACAACCGACAGTCGTACCCAATAATGCAATAATAAGACCAGCAGACACAGTTGTCTTAAATGAGAACGGCTTTAGAGGTTTCATAATGCAATATCCTATAAGGTTTTCAGAGAGCATGCGATAGATGCATTAGTATCACTCGCCGCATGATAGGTTGTAGGTTGTCTTGATATAGCAATAGTTTGATAAGTCTCTATTGTTAATAATGTCAGAGATTATGTTCTCGGAAATATTTTCTTACATTCTCCATAGTAAGACACAAAGCTTTATATTAAGTGTCTTTTACGTTAACAAGTTGTAATCATTGAGATAATTAAAACCGTGTAAGCATATGCTTACACACAATGACGTTTACGCGACTTAACATGACAGTGATATTTTGGCATTATAGTCACACGGCATTAGGGAATGTGACTCAAGGATTGAGTTAACCGCATCAAGAATGATGTTCCAATTACCAAAATCAGGATGACGATGGTAGCTGAAATACGGACACATAACCTTTGCTGATAGCAGCAGTTAATACTGAACGCTGTAGTGTAGTAAAAGGGCAGGATGCCCAGTATCACAATATACTGAATATTTATGCAAGGATGCATAGAAAGCAGTCGTGATAGGTAACATGGATAGTTAACAATAAAACCGCATAACAATTCATTGCTATGCGGTTTTATCGTGTCTGGGTGATACTAATTTGCATATCCAATCATACCAATATCAAACTTATTGCTCAGTTTAATGTGTGCCGTTATTAACCGCCCATAAAAAAACCACATAAGATCCTATGTGGTTTTCTGCTTGGTACGTTAAACTTATTATTTTAAACTTGGCATCTTAAAAATACTATCTTCTAAGAAAGCCTACTTAGTACTTGTTTTCGCGGCGCCAGTCATCGACTTCACGTTCAGCATCATCCTTACTGTGGCCATAGCGCTCTTGGACTTTGCCGACCAGCTTGTCACGGCTGCCTTCAACATGTAGCAAATCATCATCCGTTAGATCAGCCCATTTCTGCTTTACTGACCCTTTTACTTGGTTCCATTCACCTTTTAGCGTATGTTCGTTCATTTTTAATTCCTTTTTTGTTGGTTATTTTATTACTCTTATAGATACTTACTTCGTTATTAACTTCTGTAGAATGGGCGGAGCATATTTTATTATTGTTTGTTATTTTTATAGTCTAATGTTAAACAAAGGCATTTAGTGGGCATCTTTACTGTCTTATTTTTTTTCGTGCCTTTTTATTATTGTCACTAGTGTTGACTGCCTTGTGGTATTAAATATAGGCTTATTTATAAATCGTGTCTGTATATCCAATGTTTATAGTGTTGCTTAATTATGGTGACCGTGCAATGTGTGTTATCTGGAAGGTCGCTATAGTCATAAATCGTAAATTATGTCTATTGTGCGTTATGATGATTGACGAGTTAGCTCAGCGTTTTGACAGATTTTATCATTGAAAATGGCCAATAAAAAACAGCAACTGTTTGGATGTGAAGCAGCTGCTCTTTTTTTATGGGTCATAATTGAGAATAAACGGATTCCTTTATTTTGCTAGAGTCGCTAAATAACGCTGATAACGTTTGGTCAGTCTCTTTATGCGAATACGATCCTTGACGAGCGAGAGTATCGGTGAGGCATTTGGTTTCGGTCGCTTGCCTTTACTCATACGCTGTAGTTGGCGTTTGATGACAGACATGGTCGCGAGTGCACTCATTGTTTTGTCTTTCCAGCGTACAACGGGGTCATGAGCAATCAGCGTGCTGTCTTTTTTCCAATCATTGGATAAGGAAGGGTTCATGGCGAGAGCCGTTCCCATACCGACGATATCAATCCCTTGAGCCAACACGTCTTCTGCAACAGCCAATCGTCTAACGCCGCCAGTAGTCATGACAGGCATTGTAGCGACCTGCGCAATCTCTTTTGCAAAATCTAAAAAGTAGGCTTCTCGCTGCAGAGTCTGTCCATCTGCTGTATTGCCTTGCATAGCGGGGCTTTCATAACTGCCACCAGACAGCTCGACCAAATCAATCGCCAACTCATTCATGGCTAAAACAACCTGCCTTGCATCCTTGGCATCAAATCCGCCCCGTTGAAAATCTGCCGAATTTATTTTTACCCCAACCGCAAAACTGGGCGAGACTTGAGCACGAACTGCCTTGATAACCTCAATGAGCAAGCGCATTCGGTTTTCAATCGAGCCGCCGTATTGATCGTCTCGTTTATTGGTCAGTGGCGATAAAAACTGTGAAATAAGATAGCCATGGGCGGCATGAATCTGCACACCATCAAAACCTGCTTGCTCAGCCTTTACAGCTGTATCAGCAAACCGTTGTATCAACTGATCGATATCTGATTGGGTCATCGCACGAGGCTTGCTAAACAAATGAGAGTATTTGCCCAAATCCATAGCCACATCAGAAGGGGACAATACATCACCGCCCATCGCCGCATACACTTGGCGACCCGGATGATTGAGCTGCATTAAAACGCGTGTGTCGTTTTGCTTGGCAGCCTGTGCCCACGTTCTAAAAGGGGCTATATCACTATCTTTGTTCAATACGACTCCACCAGGCCCAGTCATCGCACGACCATCGACCATGACATTGCCTGTAATCAATAATCCTGCACCGCCATTCGCCCATCGCTGATACAGACGTAACAAAGCTGGGCTTGGAATCTGGCCTGTGTCCGCCATGTTTTCTTCCATGGCCGCCTTTGCCAAGCGGTTGGATAGCGTGATGCCGCACGGTAATGTAAAAGGTGAAAAAACGGGAGATGTCATGATAGTAACCTCAAAAATATTGTTTTGTGAAGCATGAGTTCTGCTATGGGTTTGACTATAGACTTATTGTTTAAATGGCTATAATCTTATAGTTGAAATAATAGTTGTCAGCATTTGAGTATTATCATCACATTTTTTTGCTGCAATAGCACTGTAGATAAATTACTGACGTGTAGAATAAATGGTTTAACCAGTAGGGATACCTTTGTCGTGACTGTACTAATCCAAGAGACCACCGCACCCATAGAGTCAAAGCGCGAGCTGGCAAAAGCAAAGACGCGACGTGCGCTGCTAAAAAGTGCGCTACGACTGTACAGCTTAGAAGGTGCTCAGGGTATGAGTATGAATAAAGTGGCCAAAGGTGCTGGCATTGCGCAGCCTAGTTTTTATAATCACTTTGACAGCTTGGACGCTTTACAAAACGAGCTGAGTACTCAGCTAAAAGACAACTACCTATCACCCATGCGTATGGCGTGGGTCAATATGCTCAAGGATTATGATGTCCTAAGCGAAGTGCAGTTTGCTCAGCAGTGTCAGAACTGTCTGATGATGATTTTTGACTCTGCCTTTCAAAACATTGCCTTGTTTCAGCACCTATTAGAAGACCGTCCACGGTTTAGTGCCAATATAGAAAACCAATCTTCGTTGAACAACGGACTGGGCAATTTAGTCACCGAGATACAAGTAGAGTGGACAGAGATATTTATTCAAGGATTGCAGCTATCGAATCGCTCGGTTGAGCGGACGGCTATCAATCTTTGTGTCGATATGGCAGCAGCACAAGTACACGAGTTGATATTGGGCTGTCATCAGCAGCGCTACTCAAGACAACAAGCGATCGATACGTTAAGCAGCAGCTTCGATGCGCTGTTCGCCAATTTTTTGCACGGAAGCAATCAGAGCAAGTAACGATAACAAAGTAGTGATAATGGGTTTTTAGGTTTACTCATTAAACTTAATCATTAGATTTAATCACGATGTTTGGTGATGACGTCTGGTAATTATGTCCATTCATGACGGCTATCGTAAAAACTAGGATTAATCAAACACAACAGGGAGAGTTATTATGGCCACAACCATGGCTACACCAACGTTAGGCGAAGAGCAAACGCATTTTAGAACCTGCACATTGTGCGAGGCCATGTGCGGAGTTGAAATAAAGCACGACGGCGAAAAAGTCTTATCGATTAAAGGGGATAAAAACGACCCCTTTTCTCAAGGCTATATTTGCCCAAAAGCCACCGCTTTGCAGGATTTGCATGAAGATCCTGACCGTCTGCGTCAGCCTGTCGAGAGAACGGCCGATGGCTGGAAAACGCTCAGTTGGCCAGAAGCGTTGGATAAAGTGGCCGCAGGTATTCAATCCGTACAGCAAAAATATGGCCAAAACGCATTGGGGGTTTATCTTGGTAACCCCAACGTACACAACATGGGCGGTATGCTGACTATCAAACAGCTACTCACCAGCTTAAAAACCCGCAGTCGATTTTCTGCCACCTCTATTGACCAACTGCCACATCATATCGTCAGCATGCATCTATTTGGCCATATGCTACGTATTCCAGTTCCTGATGTGAACCACACCCAATACATGCTCATTATCGGTGGCAATCCGCTAGCTTCTAACGGCAGTATCATGACTGCCCCGAACATGCGCCAAAAGCTAAAAGACATCAAAGCCCGTGACGGCAAAGTGGTGGTGATTGATCCGCGCCGCACAGAAACTGCAGATATCGCTAGCGAGCATCATTTTATTCGTCCTGCGACAGATGTGTTGCTATTACTTGCCATGCTCAATGAAATCTATGCGCAAGGCTATGCTAAATTAGATGGCAAGGTTGCTAATTTAGCTCCAGAAATTGACCGACTTGCTCTGTTTGCCGAAGAGTACACGGCAGAAACAGTCGCTGCTATTACAGGTATTACTGCATCTGAAATCAAACGTATTGTCAAAGAATTTTGCGAAGCGGAAAGCTCGGTTTGCTATGGTCGAATGGGTATTTCGGTGCAAGAGTTCGGCCTATTGAGCCAGTATCTGTCGATGGTCATTAATATCGTCACAGGGCGCTTAGATGAAGTGGGCGGATTGATGTTCCCCAACCCTGCAATGGATGTTGTGAACAGCTCAGGTCCAGGCTATCTGGGTAAACGCCACAGCCGCGTGAGTAACTTGCCTGATTTTAATGGTGAGTATCCCGTGGTCGCGATGGCAGATGAGATGTTGGTCGAAGGTGAGGGGCAATTAAAAGGGTTCGTCACTATTGCAGGTAACCCTGTGCTAAGTACCCCAAATGGTGAAAAGCTAGACGAAGCGCTGTCAAAACTAGAGTTTATGGTGTCACTTGATTACTTTGTGACCGAGACCAGTCGTCATGCCAATATTATCTTGCCGCCTGTATCGCCACTAGAGCGTGACCATTACGATGTGACGTTTAATGGATTTGCAGTGCACAATGTCGCCAAATACTCGCCAGCCTTGTTTGAGAGATCAGAAGAGACGAGACATGATTGGGAGATTTATTTAGAGCTGGCAGCACGCTTGGATAAAGATGCGCCAGAAGCAACGCAAAAAGAGCGTGCAGCGATAAAAGCATTTGGGCCGAAATTTGTTTTAGAGCAAGGTCTAAAGTATGGACCTTATAAAGAGGTCACGTTAGATGTGCTCATGGAAAACCCGCATGGTATCGATTTAGGGCCATTGCACAGTATGTTGCCAGACGCTATCAAGCATGCAGACAAGCAGATTCATCTTCATGTAGATTTTTATCAAGCAGATTTGGCACGGGTTAGAGAGATGGTACAGCAGTATAACGATGATGAGATTTTACTCATTGGCCGTCGTCATGTGCGTAGTAACAACTCATGGTTGCACAATAGCCATCGATTGGTAAAAGGTAAATCTCGTTGTACATTGATGTTGCATCCTGACACAGCGGCGCAGCATGGTATCGTTGATGGTCAATCTGTAAAAGTCACCTCGCGGATCAGCAGTGTGATCATTGCAGCAGAAGTGACGGATGAACTGATGCCAGGTGTGGTCAGTATCCCGCACGGCTTTGGTCATGGACGTAAAGGGGTCAAGCAAAAGATTGCCCAAGCGCATGCGGGGGTGAGTGTGAATGATTTGACAGATGATACCCTAATCGATCAGCTGAGTGGCAACGCGGCAGTCAATGGTGTGCCTGTGCAGTTAGAAGCGCTTGAATCAGTAACAGATGACGTATTGGCTACGGCATCATAAATCTTAATGGGTAGCACAGTAATATAAGTCTTTCCCTAAATTTAAAAGAAGGCGCTTACTATAGGTAAGCGCCTTCTTTTTTGCACGAAATCTTAATCTATCGCTTATTTGATTAAGTGCTCATACCCACAAAGTCAAAATCAACGTTAGGGGTTTCGCCTTGGATTAATAAACTAAGGGCTTTTGCAGAACCACAAGAATGCGTCCAACCCAGCGTACCATGCCCAGTATTGAGCCATAAGTTGTCAAAAGTAGCTGAGGCATTATGGCTGCCGTGTTTGACTTGACCGCAGTGTGCACGACCAATAAGGGGCACGTTCGATGGGGTCATCGGGCGCAGTCCTGTCCAATATTGTACCGAGTTTGCGATAATACCTTTCGGAAATAATTGCTGTACACGCCGAGTAATGGCTTCACAGCGAGTGGTATTCAAGTCTAAATTGTAGCCATTAAACTCTGCGGTGCCAGCCACTCGCAATTGGTCACCCAATCGTGAGGTAACCAGTTTAAACTCATCATCAATCAGGCTCACAAAAGGTGCTAGATGCGGCGCTCGTGGGTTGACAGTATAAGTAGCCGAATAGCCTTTTGCTGGAAATATTGGTGCGTGTATGCCCAAAGGTTTTAGTAATGACACGCTGTAGCTACCAAGCGCCAACACATAAGTATCTGCAGTAAAGGTTTGGACATTTTCACCTGTCGGGCGAATGGTAACACTGTGCACGTGCGGGCGCGAAGAGTCTGTATCGGTATTGAGTGCCAAAATTTCAGTATCATATAAAAACTGTACACCAGCATCGATGCAGCGCTGCGCCAAACGTTGAGTAAATAAATGGGCATTGCCAGACTCATCACGACTGGTATAGGTTGCTCCAGTCAGCTTATGAGCAATTGGGTAAAGCGATGGCTCTAAATTGACGGCGTTATTGATATCAATCACGTAGCGCTCACAGCCAAGCGCTTGCATGCGTTCGGTTGGTTCTATAGCCGCATCAAACTCTGCCTGATTGGTATAAAAATGCATGATACCGCGTGTTTGCTGCTCGTAATTAATACCGATATCTGCACGCAGCTGCTGCAAAGCATCTCTGGAGTACAAACCCAGACGTACCATTTGTACGAGATTGGCATCGGCTCTATCGGCGCGGCATTCTTGTAGAAACTGCATCGCCCATTTGAGCTGCGCTTTATCCGCACGCAAGCGATACAGTAGCGGGGCATCTTCTTTAAACAACCACTTGAGCGCTTTCATCGGGGTCGCAGGATTGGCCCAAGGCGTGGCATGTGAGACAGATATTTGACCACCATTTGCGAACGAGGTTTGCATACCTGCTGCTGATTCGCGCTCGATCACGGTCACATCATAGCCTGCTTGACGTAGATACCATGCAGTGGTTACACCCACCACGCCTGCTCCGAGTACCGCAATATGTGTCATAGGATTCTCTATGCTCATGTTAATCATGATGGTAGCGCTGTATTAATCTACCATCACCTTTGCTGCGTCGCTTGCTTGATCCGATTTACTTTTATTTTGGACGTGCAACATCTACCTGTAGAGCAGCTGGCAAGTCCAATATGCTCAAATCGCTTTCTGCTAACTGTTCAGGGCGAGCAACGACAAGAGCTATAAAACCCTCGTCATTTTTCATGGCATTGACCACTTGGATTTTATCAAGTTTGTCACCTGCGCTTGGTGCTTCACCGGTGCCTTGTACATAGTGCAAAAATGCTTTGGGTGCTGATTTAAAATAAATACGAGCGATGACTTCTTGACCCAGATAGCAGCCTTTGTCGTAATCCATACCGCCGCGCTGATGCAGACGCAGCTCTTGCGGTTGGAACTCGCCTTGAGTGGCGGCTACGATCCAATAGTTACCAGTGGCAATACTGCATTGCATCCAAGCTTGAGTATCCTCAGTCGTATTATGATCGTCTTTATGGCTAAAGGTTGGCACATTATCGAGTACGCAAGGATAAATCGCGACTGGTGCACTGGTTTCAAACTTTGAAAATGCACCATACTTTTTAAGGTGTGCTTGCAATGACTCAGCGCAGTCGCTACTTATGACTACATCATACTGCTTTTCTGCTTGTTTCTTAATCCAAATACCAAATTCAATACGGCCTTTTAAGTTACCGATGGCGGCTGCCTGATAGCTAAGCCCAAGTTTGGTAACATCACAGGTCAATTGTCCTTGAAAGAATTTTTCGGCGTCTTCGCCTTGAATGGTCAATTGTGAAAACTGCGGCAGTGCTGATGTGTCTGGAGACTGAGTCATTGTTATTATCCTTCTGATGAGAGCTTATTTATTAATAATATAGTGGGTAAATCGAAGCGATAAAAAATTATACGGGCGCTTTTATCATTGACAGTATATGTGCACATAAATCTAAATGAGGCTAAGAAGAGTACCACAAAAAACACGGTCATAAAAAACGTCATCACTGAGTGGTGAGTTAAGCATTAAATTGGGCTCAGCACCCAGTTTTCAACCGTACAAATTGGTTAAAAATGATCAGTTACGGTACAATGTTGGCTCTAGTAAAAATCTAATCTGTCATGGCTGCCGAGGAAATAATGAGCTTACCAAATTGTCCTAAATGTGATGCTGAATATACGTATGAAGATGGTGCGTTACTGGTATGTCCAATGTGTGCTCATGAGTGGACGGTGGCTGAGACCGATGCTGCGCAAGCTGAAGAGCAAGATGCAGTTATTCGTGATGCTGTCGGCAACGAGCTACAAGACGGTGATGCGGTGACTGTGATCAAAGACCTAAAAGTCAAAGGCTCTTCAATCGTGATTAAAGTAGGTACCAAGGCGAAAAGTATTCGTCTATTGCCGGATGCTACTGACGGTCATGATATCGACTGCAAACTTGATGGCTACGGGCCAATGAAGCTTAAGTCATCTGTCGTGAAAAAAGCCTAGCGTTTCAGATATGCTTGAAAAATTTTATAATAAACAAATATAAAGCAGACGTTTAATCACAAAACATTGTCGTTATAAATGCCAATATAAATGTCGCTATAAGTAGAGAATAATTATGAGTACTAAAAACGAACAGCTCTTTGCCCAAGCCAGCAAACATATTCCAGGCGGTGTCAACTCGCCAGTCCGCGCCTTTGCAGGAGTTGGTGGTACGCCAATCTTTATGCACCGTGCCAATGGTAGCAAAATTTATGACACCGAAGACAATGCCTATATCGATTATGTCGGCTCTTGGGGCCCGATGATTTTGGGTCATGCGCATCCAAAAGTTATTGATGCGGTTAAAAAAGCCGCTGATGATGGTCTAAGCTTTGGCACGCCTACACCGTTCGAGACGACAGTTGCAGATAAGATTTGCGAAATCGTGCCTAGTGTTGAAATGATTCGTATGACCAGCTCTGGTACAGAAGCGACCATGAGTGCAATTCGTCTAGCGCGTGGTTATACCCAACGTGACAAAATTGTGAAGTTTGAAGGTTGCTACCATGGTCATTCAGACAGTCTGTTAGTAAAAGCAGGTTCAGGCATGCTTGATATCGGTGAACCAACGTCTAAAGGCGTACCTGCTGATTTTGCTAAGCACACGATTACGATTCCTTATAATGATCCGCAAGCGATCAAAGATTGCTTTGAGAAATGGGGCGAAGAAGTCGCTTGCGTTATCTTGGAGCCAATCGCAGGCAACATGAACATGGTCATTCCAACACAAGAATTCCATGATACGTTGCGTGCAGAGTGTACTGCCAATGGTGCGGTATTAATCTTTGATGAAGTTATGACGGGCTTTCGCGTTGGACTTGGCGGTGCACAAGCCCACTTCGGCATCGATCCTGATTTAACTTGCTTTGGCAAAATCATCGGTGCAGGTCTACCTGTTGGCGCTTTCGGTGGTAAAAAAGAAGTCATGTCTTGTATCGCACCACTTGGCGGTGTCTATCAAGCTGGTACGTTATCAGGCAACCCACTCGCGATGCGTGCTGGTATTGCGATGTTTGAAGACTTAACGGCAGACGGTTTTTATGACGAATTAGCAGCGAAAGTTGATCGTTTAGTAGACGGTTTCCAAGCAGCGGCTGACAAGCATGGTATTAACCTTCGTACCAATAAATTGGGCGGTATGTTTGGTATGTTCTTCGTCAGAGACAATGAGACTGCTGTACCTCAGAACTTTGATGACGTGACAGAGTGTGACATGACGGTATTTAATACCTTCTTTCATGGCATGCTAGATCGTGGTATTTATCTTGCACCCTCTGCTTATGAAGCAGGCTTTATGTCTATCAAGCATAGCGATGAAGATATTGATGCGTCGATCAAAGCGGCTGATGAGATATTTGCAGAAATGGCCAGCGTTTAATTTATTCTGACTCAAAGTCATAAGTAGCCTTAATCAAAGCAATAGAAAAACTAGCAATAAAAAACCAGTACTTTAAGAGGTGCTGGTTTTTTTTATTGCCATTTATTTTCTACAGTTATCTATTTACTTTTGATGTTTTTAATATCGGCGTCTAACTGCACACGTCGTTGTTGTGTATAAGTGGTCAAACAGTCATTTAGCACCATTGGATAAATACTACCGCCACGAACTGGACTGGCAGAAAACTGGCAAGCTTTGTCTCTAAAATCAATCCATGCCAATTGCACCGTTTTTAATTGTTGTTTCTCAGAGCTACTAAGCAAGCGCTGAAAATCACGGTAAGACTGGTTCAGTTTTTTGTCTTCTACTGCTAGCTTAGCTGCAGCGCACTTATTCATATCTGTTTGAGTATAGGCGTTGTCGCAGGTGGTTGCTGCAGACGCTTGAGCACTGACAAATAGTCCTGTTGACAGTAAAGCAAGACAGCCGACTTTTTTAATAGGGCTCATGATAATCATATAACCTCTTTACTAGTATGAACGGACGATTAGCATAACATGGTTATATCTCAGCTATGTCTCGAATTTATGAAGGGTTTGGTAAATGTGCGTATGTGATTGCACCTACATTTTTAAGCTAGTCGAGCCAAGTTTTTGTTCTATATACTGGTCATAAAAAGCGATGCATATGGCCCAAAAAATACTACTAATAACAGAGCCCATAAAGTGACTCAGCCGCTTAGAAAATCGTTATTAGAGTGTGCTATGCTGAGAAAAACATACTCAGCAAGGACGCTAACTCATGACTACCAGCACCAATAATATGCCTAGCAGTAATACGCCACCGTTATGGCAAGCCTCGTATGAGAAACACGGGCTAAGAAATAATCTAGATGTGTTAGAGGGCAAGCATAATCTGCTAGATTTGTTGCAACCGAAGATAGATCAACATAGTGATTCTGTGGCTTTTAGTATGGGGCCCGCTACGCTTACCTTTGCACAATTGGATATTGCCAGTCGCCGCTTTGCTGCTTTTTTGCAAGCACAAGGCATCAGCAAAGGCGATCGTGTCGCTGTACAATTACCCAATATATTGCAGTATGCAGTCGTGCTGCTTGGCTGTTTGCGCTCAGGCACCGTACTGGTAAATGTCAATCCGATGTACACCCATTATGAATTGGCACACCAACTGACGGATGCTCAAGTTAGCGTGCTGGTTGTCCTTGATGGAATGACAGCCGCTTTCGATCAATTAGACGATGCAGTGAAAGCGCAGCTGTCACTGGTCGTACATTGTTCTGTCAATCCGAATGCTGAACCTACTGATAACGATATTGCCTTACTTACCCAACTTGAAGCCTCAGCTGATACTACTCGTCAATTCAACCAAACCAACCAAACCACAGCCGATAATGTTGCAAACGATAATGCTACAAACGATATCTCAGAGCAGGCTATAAGCTTTGCGCATATTATAAATACATACCACGCTGAGCGATATAAGCCTGTGACTATCAAGCGTGAGGATTTGGCCTTATTACAATACACAGGCGGCACGACTGGTAAGCCAAAAGGCGCCATGCTGACACACTATAATGTCATGGCTAATATCTGTCAGTGTTATGCGATGTTTGGCAGGGCGATTGAAGCGGGTCGTAGTGAGCAGATCAAAATACTGAATCCTTTGCCGCTTTATCATATTTTTTCATTTACCGTTTGCGGTTTGCTCGGTATATATGGTGGGTGGGAAGATATATTGGTTACCAATCCACGTGACATCGATGGGTTAGTCAATACTATTGAGCAGCATCGTCCGCATGTCATTCCTTCTGTGAATACCTTGTTTATTGGTATGCTCAATCATCCAAAATTTGCAGACCTTGATTTTAGTCGATTGGCATTATCAATCGGTGGTGGCACCGCCATCATCAAAGCGGTATCTGATCAGTGGCAACAAGTGACGGGCATGATGATTCATGAAGGTTATGGGATGTCTGAGACCGCACCGGTTATCTCGTTCAATCCACCAGGGATTACGAGTTTTAATGGTAGCGTTGGTCTGCCGTTAGCAATGATGAATATCAAAATCATTGGCGAAAATGGTGCTTCATGTGCGATCGGAACACCTGGAGAAGTCGGTATCAAAGGACCACAAGTGATGCAAGGCTATTGGCAGAAAGACAATACAGATACCTTTACTAAAGATGGCTATTTTAAATCTGGCGATATTGGCGTCATGGATCACGATGGTTTTTTGACACTTGTCGATCGTAAAAAAGACATGATATTGGTCTCAGGATTTAATGTTTATCCTAATGAAGTAGAGGCTGCACTAACTGAGCACCCAAAAGTGCTAGAAGTGGCCGTCATTGGTGTCGAAGACAAGCACAGCGGTGAAGTACCCAAAGCCTTCGTGGTCAAAAAAGATCCAAGTTTAACGGCTGATGAGCTAGTGGCTTTTGCTATTGAGCGTCTGACTGGCTATAAGCGTCCGCAGTCTTATGTGTTTATTGACGAGCTGCCTAAAACGGCAGTCGGTAAAATATTACGTAAAGAGCTACGCTAGATTGGATTTTTAATTCGGGTATGTTAAACCTTCATAAGCTTGTGAGGGTCTAACATGCCTTTATTAGTTATAAAGCTATCGTTTATAAACTTGCGATTTCACATGTTTTTTATCGCGCTTTATCAAACTTGCGATCTCTCAAGCTTAAGTTGCCGCGTACCACATCGCCATACATTCGGAAGTCGCTGGCAAAGCTTTTTAACGGAAACTTAAAAGAGGCAGGTTTGTTTTTTTCAAAGAAAAAATGCCCGACCCACGCGCAAGCGTATCCTGCGGCAATACCTTTAAGTAATGGTTTGGGAGAACGAGTTTTGACAGACTTAGCCAATCCTAATAATCCAAAACTGCTGCCTGCGAAGTGCAAGCGACGGCAAGCCATGTTTTGATGCTCGTTCAAATAGAAATCATAAAATGGCTGTTCCGATACTTTTTCGGTTTTTACCATGTCCTTTTTAGCGCTGCTGATAGGGGTCTCAGTATTTTGGGTAGCGTCTTTTGTGGTAGTCTGATTCATGTGACTAGCTTCCTTGCTGGTGGGTTTGATAACTATTACTTACAGATGATTGTTAATCGATTAACTGGTGACTTTTGAAGTAAGTTGTACAGGTAGAACATCTGTAAATAACGGTTTTTTATCATGATATTGATAGCTTTCAATGTAGCAAACCGATATGAGTAACACAAGCGCTAGATGCTGAGCCGACACCTTTTAGATCATAGGTTATTTCTTGATGTCCCCGCTACAGTTTTGCATCGCTTGCGAGTGTTTAGTATAAATGCTTTAATGACAAAATTGCCCTGATTTCTGTGGTTGCTACTTTTCTCTGTACATGTGATTTTATAACTATATAGCACGTGATTTTGGTAAACTATCCACTCTCTCTAACACGGTGATGACTTGTCCTATGCCTATTGACTATCTTACAAATCCGCCTCTCAGCGATGATGAAATGATGGCAGCCATCGATATTGGTTCCAACAGTTTCCATTTGGCCATTGCTCGTCTTGATCACGGGGAAGTGCGAAAAGTAGTCTCTATGTCTGAAAAGGTACAGCTCGCCGCTGGATTAGATGAGAATAACATTCTAAGCGCAGCAGCCGAGCAGCGTGGTCTGGACTGTTTGAGTCGGTTCGTAGCGCGCTTGGACTCAGTGCCTCCAGAGCGTATTCGTGTGGTTGCGACCAATGCGTTGCGTCAAGCCAAAAATGCCAATGACTTTATTTCCCGTGCCAATAAAATTTTGCCAAAGCCTATTGAGATTATCGCTGGCCGTGAAGAGGCGCGATTGATTTATTTGGGTGTCTCACATACCAATGAGAGTAGTGATAAACGCTTGGTTATGGATATTGGTGGTGGTTCAACAGAGTTCATTATTGGTCAAGAGTTTGACCCGTTATTGACAGAGAGTTTACAGATGGGCTGTGTGTCTTTTACCCAAAAGTTTTTTGCTGATGGGCTAATCACCAAAGAAGCTTTCAACAGTGCTATTTCAGGCGCGCGCAAAGAAGTCTTAGCCATCAATGGTCGTTACCAAAAGACAGGCTGGAGCAGTGTGGTTGGCTCAAGTGGCACAATTAAAGCAGTACGTAACGTCCTAGTGTCAAAAGGCTGGGCTGATGAGCAAGAGCGCATCACTTATAAAGGTGTCAAAAAATTAGAGAAGTTGCTGATTAAGATTGGCAATATTGATGATATTGAATTAGAAGGAGTCAAAGAACATCGTAAAGCCGTGTTCCCTGCAGGCGTGGCAGTGCTGCGTGCGGTGATGAAAGTGTTGGGCGTTGAGACCATTATCTACTCAGATGGTGCATTGCGTGAAGGCGTCATGTATGACATGCTCGGTCGTTTTGCTAGCGAAGATGTGCGTGACCGCAGTGTGTTGGCACTCATCAAGCGTTATTCAGGGGATAAAAAACAGGCCAAACAAGTGGTAAAAACCAGCCGTTATTTATTTGAACAAGTTAAAGATAAGCTCACGCTGACCAATGATGACTGTGATTTGCTCAGACGAGCAGCATTCTTACATGAGATAGGGCTAGCAATCAGTCACAGTAGCTATCACAAGCACAGTGCATATTTGCTGGAGTATTCTGACATTCCAGGGTTTTCGCAAGTGGATCAAAAGCGCATGGCGCAGCTGATGCTCAATCATCGTCGCAAGCTCAAAGCCGATATGCTAGAGCAAACCTGTCAGATTGGCGGCGACCAGCTGGTTTATTTGTGTCTCTTGCTCCGCCTCGCCGTTCTAGCGCATCATAGTCGCAGCGATTATGAGCTACCAGAGCTAGAACTAAAGGTAGTGGCTGAAAACAGCTGGCAGATTACCTTGGCTGATAGCAGTGAGCATTACGCGTTCTTGCTCGCGGATTTGCGTACCGAGATTGACCAATTCGCTAAGTGGGGCATAAAGCTTAGCGTGGTTGAGACGCCAGCGGTTGAAGCTCAAGAGATTGAGACTCAAGACGTTGATATGCAAAAGGCAGCAGCAATGAGCGCTGAGCCGCAAGAGATTGAGCAGTTACCATTGTAATTACCGAGTTAAAGGTTAACGTAACAAAAGCGGCGTTGTCGATAATGTCATGCTATATAAGATGTGCTACTATAGCTCCTATTGAGTTTACAACTGTACTTTCATTATCTGAATACGGATAACGATATTATTCTTAAACATAAATACATTAAGTATAATTATTAAAGGGAAGCGTCTATGAGCACTGTCTGGGATAGTGTGCAGCTTGCACGACACGCCAAGCGTCCATTATTTATGGACTATGTTAATCAGCTTTTTACCGAATTTGACGAGTTGCATGGCGACCGTGCTTTTGCCGATGACAAAGCAATACTTGGTGGTCTTGCGCGTTTTGACGGTCAGCCTGTAATGGTAATTGGTCAGCATCGTGGTCGTAGCACCCGTGAGCGTATTGCTCATAACTTTGGTATGGCCAATCCTGAAGGCTATCGCAAAGTCATTCGTTTGGTGAAAATGGCTGAGCGCTTTAATATTCCTGTAATGACCTTTGTCGATACCCAAGGTGCTTATCCTGGTATTGGTGCAGAAGAGCGCGGACAGGCGCAAGCGATTGCAGAGAGTATCGCTGTATTTTCTAGCCTTAAAGTTCCTGTGATTGTGACTATCATTGGTGAAGGCGGCTCAGGTGGCGCATTGGCGATTGGTGTCGGTGATAAAGTAAATATGCTACAAAACAGCATTTACTCAGTGATCTCTCCTGAAGGCTGTGCTTCTATCCTATGGAAAACCGCTGAAAAAGCACAAGACGCTAGTGAAGCGCTAAAGTTAAACGCCATCAACCTGTATCAAATGGGTTTGATTGATGCCGTTATCGAAGAAGGTGAAGGCGCACATATTCAGCCACAGCCGGTGATGAATGCCCTTAAAGCATTGATTACTGAACAGCTTGATGAGATTAAAGATTTAGATCCTCAAGAGCGTTGTGAGCTACGTTATGAAAAGCTAAAGTCTTTTAACTCAGAAGTGATGTTACCTGCTTAATTGGTTAATAGGATTTTTCTGTTATTAAGCCGCTATTATTTAATAGCTGGCTTTTCATATTAGAGTCTAAGTCTTGATGCTAAAATAAAAACGTGTCATTTAATGGCGCGTTTTTTTATGGCTGTTAGTATATAAAGGATCTAACGTAACTAAAAATAAGGCTGACTATGACCAGCAATGCAATCATCCCGCATCCCATTAAATCAATTGCCGATTTGCCAGTTGATGAGACTCTGGCGACAGCTTTCCTGAGCAGTATGTCTGAGTATAGTGATCAGCTGCATGGTCGCCGTCTTTGGCTGGCCTGTAGTGGTGGGCGTGATTCATTGGTACTTGCGGCGCTGTGTGTGCAGCTCTATAGGCAAGGACGATTGCCATGTTTGCCGCAGCTCTTACACGTCGACCATGGGCTACAAGCGGATAGTCAGCACTGGGCCAAGCATGTTGCCAATTGGGCACAGGTACAGCAGATACCTTGTCGCATTTTACAGGCACAAGTGAACGGACATGATGAGCAAGCTGCGCGGCAGGCACGTTATGACGTCATGCGCGCACATATCAATCAAGACGATGTATTGCTATTAGCACATCACGCTGATGACCAAGCCGAAACAGTATTGATGCGACTAATCCAAGGCGCTGGCGTCAATGGTCTCTCTGGTATGCAGCCATGGCGAGTGCAAACGCAGGACGCGCACCGCAATATCCTGTGGCGACCTTGGCTCACTGTCAGGCGAGCCACTATCAGCGCCTATGCCAAGCGTTTAGAGCTGCCTTATATAGATGATCCTACTAATAACAGCGGCGATAACGTACGTAGCGGACTGCGCCGCGATATCATGCCAATACTGGCTATGTATAACCCCAATGTGATTGATAATATCGCTCGCAGTGCGCAGCTGTTGAATGATGCGCAGGAAACAGTCAATGCTCAAGCTATGCAGGATATGCAGGATATGCAGCAGACAGCTAATGCAGATCTGCAACTTTCATCCGCACAGCGTGTATTGAATATCGATGCGCTACAAGCACTACCCATTTATCGTCAGCGGCAACTATTGCACTATTGGTTGGGACAAGATGAGCCATTACCACCTGCTAAGCAGCTTGTGGATGATGTGCTAACGCTAAGCCAACGTGAAGATCAAGATCATCAGACAGAGCTGTTTTGGCAAGGTCGTAAGCAGTCCTATACCATTCGCCGCTATCGTCAGCAGTTGTACCGTTTGAGTGGTGACTTGCTGTCTTGGCTAGAGATACCACTGATCGAGCATAAGCTAACACTAGCTAGAATAACTTTATCTAACCATTCAGCTGATCATGATCTGACATCACTTACTCTACGTAGCAGCAATAAATATATTTGGCAGCTGCAAGTTATGCCGGATGTACTGATACCATTTATAGAGCCGCTAAAAAACGATACAAGCGAAATACTATCTCAATTCATGTTAAAGGTAGCGCCATTAAACCGTAAGCAACGGCTAAAGACCGAGATGGCTGTGCGCCCACAAGCAGGCAAAAAACTATATCAAACGCTTGGTATTCCGCTGTGGCTACGAGAGAGCTTAGTCGTGGTTAGTATCGCTTTTTCAGATAACGATGATGCTGAAGAGAGTGTGATAAATGACATACCTGTCTTGTTACTATCGCCATTTGAGCGTTGGGTATTAAGTAGCAGTGGTTTGAATACTAAAAATGTAAATGCTGAGCAGGTAAGTATAACGATCGATACCGATCAACTTGCCAAACAGCTTAATAGCGTTGTTTATCCTCATTGAATTTTTGGTTTGATACGATGAGCGATGTCTTGGAGTGACATCTCGAATTTATCAAACGAGGATAGTGGCAGTATGATAAACTGAGTGTCGTTTTATATATCAATACGTTAAGTTGAATACCTTTGAATGTTGTGACTAGGAGACAAGTATGTCGGTATTAGATAATAAGAAAATCAGTTTTATTGGTGGCGGAAACATGGCGCAAGCGCTCATCAGTGGTCTTGTTGGCTGCGGCATCAAACCGAGTCTCATTACCGTCGCTGATCCTAGCAGTGATGTACGTGAGCAATTGGCCGCCAAAGGTCTAAATACCGTTGACCCAATGGCTGATCCTAAATCTGCTGTGATCGGTGCAGACATCGTGGTGCTGGCAGTAAAACCACAAATGATGAAAGTAGTGGTCAGTAGCTTTGCAGATGCGTTAGACAACCAGCTAGTGATTTCAGTGGCGGCAGGCTTGTCGACGGATCTTTTATCAAACATGATGGGCGGTTATGGCAATATCGTCCGTGCAATGCCAAACACGCCTTCTATGATTCAGATGGGTGCGACGGGTCTTTATGGTACAGATAATATCTCAGCAGAACAAAAAGCATTAGCAACTGCGGTGATGGAAGCATCAGGTTTGGTTATGTGGGTCGATGACGAAGCGCATATGCATGCAGTCACCGCTGTATCAGGGTCAGCGCCCGCGTATATGTTTTACTTCATTGAATCGATGGTCGATAGCGCCGTGAGCTTAGGGCTAGATAAAGAGCAGGCCTCAGCGCTTGCGATGCAAACCATGATTGGTGCGGCAAAAATGGCAATGAATAGTGATGATGCACCCGCCGAGCTGCGCCGCAAGGTCACCTCACCAAACGGTACAACACAAGCGGCCGTTGAATCAATGCAAGCCAATGAAATCGGCCGCCAGATCGGTGAAGCCATGCAAGCTTGCTATGATCGCAGCCAAGCATTGAGTGAAGAGATGAGCAAGTAGTTCACTATAAGACAGCTTATGCTACAAAATCCATGAGCTGTCTTATAACGTCACCTATCGTATAGTCATCAGCATCTGGTCATCAGTATCTGGTCATCAGCAACTGATAGTGACATTTGTCATCCTATAACCTGTTAATAACGTCACATTGAGTAGCACTTCATGAACAACATGTTATTTCAAATTTTTGATTTGGTCACCACATTCGCTATGATGCTGGTGTTTATTCGTTTTATGTTGCAGTTTGCAGGGATGGACGCGAGCAATCCTATGATTGCACCTGCTTATAAAGCGACTCATATCGTCGATGTGTTTGGGCGTATCTTTCCGACCGTAGCACAAGGTCGGATCAGTATTGCGGCTATTATCCTGATGTTTCTGATTCGTCTGATTGATATCTCTGGAAAAGCGGCATTGACGCATAAAGGCATTGCCCCTGTACCACTGTTTTTTACAGGTACGACCAGCTTACTATTAGATTTTTTGCGTATGTGTCGCTACTTGGTGATTGGTTCTATCATCGTGAGCTGGATTGTGGTGTTTACCAGATCTGAGCATCCTATTATTGGCATTATTATTAACTTAGCAGAGCCAGTTCTAGCGCCATTTCGTCGTATCACGCCAAATCTAGGTATGCTCGACTTATCGCCTATGGTCGCTTTCTTAGCCTTTTATTTGCTTGAGATATTCATCGGTGGTTTGGCCGCGAGTGTGCTGCCAATGTTAGGTTAGTCTTAACAAGCTAGAAATCTGCCATAGAAAAAGGCGCTCTATAAAAACATAGAGCGCCTTTTTTATATCTATCATTTGTATCTTACGTTAAACCTTTATAAAGCGGTTGGGTATCAATTGCGCTTTAGCATTGTCAGGATGCGGTGCGTCAGCCGCGCGCAAGGTTTGGGTAATCCAGCTATCGGCAGCTTTTACCGCATCGATGAGCGTATCGCCCATTGCCAAGCGACCAGCGATAAAGCTGGCAAGCGAGCAGCCTGAACCATGGAACTCGCCATCTAGGCGCGGCAGAGTGCTTTGGTGCACCATCTCGCCTTGTATATATAGGTACTGCTCGATATCGCCGCTATCAAAGTCGTGCGAGGTTTTTACCAGTACTGCATTAGCGCCTTGTGAGCACAGTTTTTTTGCAGCAATATGCAGGTCTTGCTCACCGCTTAACGCTCGAAGCTCATGGGTATTTGGCGTAATCAAGGTGGCGTAGGGCAGTAGCTGCCTAAATGCACTGACGAGCGTTTTTTCATCACCCAAGCTGCCACCACTATTGGCGACCAATACAGGGTCTAGGACAAAAGGCATCCCCTTTGCAATGATTTGCTCAGCAAATAAGCGTGTCAGCATCGCAATATTGTCAGTGGTGCCCAGCATGCCTGATTTGATGGCGCTAACAGGTAGGTCATCTAGCACTGCGGTGGCTTGATCTTTCACTAGGCTTGCCGCACACGCCTCAAAACCAAATACTTGCTGTGAGCTTTGTATAGTGACTGCCGTACAAGCAATAGCAGCATGAGCACCTGACTGTCCGATGGCTTCGATGTCTGCTTGTAGTCCAGCACCGCCTGAAGGGTCTAATCCTGAAAAGCACAGTACGACAGGTCGCATAATCATTCCTTTTTTAAACATTTTGATTTTTAAGTATGTTAACTCGGTGACAAATACTATAGACACCCAGCACTAAAAAAGCCATAGTAGGCGCGAGGTCGTCTGTAAATAGCTCATTCATCAACAAACAGTTACTCAGAGCCTGCAAGCAGGTTTAAATGCCATTTTTATTGGCTTTTATTGAGGTTTTGGTCGTTCAAAAGGGCATAAGACTCTATAAATAAATAAATATGATAAAAATCGCATTAAATCTATATACAACGCTTGCAATTCGTTTCGGCTTTGCTATAATACTCGCCCACGGGATAAGACGTATTATCAGCAATAATACTATTTTTTAGAACTTAAAAAGTCTTACGTCGTTTGGTGAAGTGGGTGAGTGGCTGAAACCAGTTCCCTGCTAAGGAACCATACGTTTGCGCGTATCGAGGGTTCGAATCCCTCCTTCACCTCCATTTATTCGGTTTTTAGTAGAGTAGTGACGCCATATAAAAGCGTTAATTATCCTCTGTTTTATTAAAGCAAAAAATAATTTGATTTTAATAAAAAAAGATATTGACACAAGCGAAATTATCTATATAATAACCAACCTAATTTGCTGCAATTGTTTTTAACAATTCAGTAAATGATGTGCAAAGTACGCGCTTGTAGCTCAGTTGGATAGAGCACTTGGCTACGAACTAAGGGGTCGGGAGTTCGAATCTCTCCAAGCGCACCATTTGCATCATCACTCTTTAGCCAGTCTAAAGAAAACATTAAATCAATCGCCTGTCTTATGACAATTGGCGGTTTTTTTATGTCTGCAATTTATGAGCTTTGACTCTACTGAATGCTTTTGTCTGTCTCACCTTGCTCTGTGCAGCCTCTCTTTGCCTGGTAGTATTAATTACTTTTATTCTATGACTGTCTGTTGTGATTCTCGTTTGTGATTGGCCGCTAAGTTTGGTGCTGATACGATTGAGCCATCGTTTAGGATAATGTACGATAAAGCCATCATTTACGGTACAATAGAGCCATTATTCATTGTTGGCTATGAGCTTGTACCATGTCAAAAAGTTTACCTAAACGCCCATCCAAATCTGCTACTAAAAAAACAGTCTCAGCGAATCATTCCTCTGACGTTGAAGAACCAACGATTGCCAAAGCTGGTACCCGTATGGCAGCGATTCTTTATGATGGTATGTTGATTTTAGCGTTGTTATTTTTGGTAGGGACTATTCTGACTGTGATTGGCACACTGCTGACCATGAATACTGGTACAGACTCTTCGCAAGCCCAGTCACTGCCAACCTGGTATCAAAACGTCATTATGACGCCGTCTTTTATACTGACGTTGGTGGGATTTTACGGGATATTTTGGCGCCGTGGTGGACAGACATTGGGTATGCAGACTTGGAGATTAAAGACAGTCAATAATAATGGTCATTTGCTGACGTGGGGACAGTCATTCAAACGGATTTTGGCTGCCAGTATTATGCCTATTGTCTTTGGTGTGATTGGTAGTGTCATCGATGGCTCGCGTGCTGTTTTGCTAACCAGTGCTTTTTTGGGCTTCGTTTTTAATTATGCGTTTTGCCTCTTTAACCCTCGTGGCCTCGCAGTACAGGATATGTTATCGAATACCATCACATTAAAAATGCCAAAAACAGAGAATGAAGGACTATGGCGGGTGATTAGAAACCGCAAGCAAGGAAAGTAAATCGCATTGCCATCGCCATCGCCTTTGGACACATTGTCTTTTGATGCCCTTTGATCGTTACATATTAGCAGTTTGAATCAGCCATCCCGTATAGCCCACAAAAAACAGTATCAACGTGGCGCCTGAAGTACGACCAAATTGACGCTTGGTCACAAATGCAAAGACACAGAGGGCGACGAGTAACACCGTTATCAATCCCATTGCTAATACATCACGTGACAAAATCACAGGACTAACAGTGATAGGGGCAATGATGGTCGCCAATCCGACCACTGCTAGGGTATTAAAAACATTAGAGCCGATAATATTGCCTAGCGCCATATCATGCTCGCCTTTACGCGCAGCTGACAAGCTCGATACCAGCTCAGGCAGTGACGTACCAACCGCGACGATCGTGAGACCAATGATAAGCTCGCTGAGCCCCCAGAGCGTTGCTAACTCCACGGCGCCCCAAACGATAGCACGTGAACTGAGTACCAGCATTAACATACCAAGCAGTAAGCTTCCAAGACCACGCGCTATGCTCAGCTCTACATCATCTGGATCTGCATTTTCTATAACCACATCATCTTCATGCTCATGATAGCCTTCGCGGATACTCATGACGATCTGTATTCCCAACACGGCAACCAATAGCAGCAGTAGTACGATACCGTCAGCTTGGCTGAGTAAGCCATCACGCAGTTGCCAAGCAGCTGTGGCAGTGACTAGCAGCAGCAGTGGCAGATCGCGCCTTACGATGCCCTTACGGATGATGATAGGACTGATAAGAACTGTTGCACCCAGTACCAAGGCGATATTAATAATGTTTGAGCCATACGCGTTGCCTAGTGCCAGCTCAGGACTGCCATCTAACGCGGCTAATACCGACACCACCATCTCTGGTGCTGAGGTACCAATACCTAAAATAAGCACACCAATTAAGAAACTGGGTACTCGAAACTTTTTTGCCAATGCTGTTGCGCCATCGATAAAAACATCAGCGCTCCACACCAAAATTGCTAGACCAATCAAAATTGCAATGACTGCCAACCACATGTAGATAACTCCTTTGTTAGGGATAAAAAATAGCTATTGGGTTTTGAATAATCTTACATCGCATAAAAATGGCATAAAAATGGCATAAAAAAAAGCTGAATCACAATCTGGATTCAGCTTCGATATAAGTACAAGTATTTTAATGGGAGTTTGATAACAACGGCAATGGTATGTTGACGCATTTACTCATACTTTATGTAACAAGCTTTTAAGTGATTTACTTAAGCAATGTTCTTAAGCCACTTGTACTGGAATGATATTGGCCGTGTCTTTTACCGTGTTGTCTTCGTTACAGTAGACCAGTTTTGGCTGATAGGTTGACGCTTCCACTTCGTCAAAATGAGCATACGCACAGATAATAACGATGTCGCCCAAATCTGCCATATGAGCTGCCGCGCCATTTAGCGAGATAATACCGGAGCCTGCTTCTGCACGGATAGCATAAGTGCGAAAACGTTTGCCATTGGTCACGTTGTAGATATCGATAGACTCGTTTTCACGTAGACCTGCAAGATCTAATAGGTCACCATCGATGCCACATGAGCCTTCGTAATGAAGCTCGGCATGAGTAACGCGAGCACGATGTAATTTGCATTTAAGCATATTAAGTAGCATAGGTTGGTTCCTTGGCGTAACTGATATTAATTAACGAAATCAAAAGGTTAATGGGGACAAAGTTGCCAAAATAAAAGGCTATTATAATAGAGCCGGTATATTATTCAGGTAATTTAAAGCTATTGATTTGTGAGCGGGCTTTTTCGACATCACCATCTAGTAGTAGTGGCAGCGCCTCAAAGGCGGCTGTCAGTGCACTATCGATAGCAATTTGCTCATCAGGCGATGCTTTAGACAGCACATGTCCGCTGACTTTGGATTTGTGTCCAGGATGACCGATGCCCACACGCAGACGATGGAAGTCGCTGCCAATGTGCGGTGTGATATCACGTAAGCCGTTGTGACCACCGTGACCACCAGCAGTTTTAAGTTTGATACTGCCCGCTGCAATGTCGAGCTCATCATGGGCGATCAGTAGCTCATCATTTTGGATACCATAGAAATTTACCATTGGTACCACAGATTCACCAGATTTATTCATAAACGTGAGCGGCATTAATAGACGAACATCGTGTCCGTGAATTTGTCCGCGTCCAGTGACGCCATGAAATTTTTTGTCAGGCGCGAGCGTAATGTTGAACTGCTGAGCCAAATGATGGACAAACCAAAATCCTGCATTATGACGCGTAAACATATACTGCTGACCAGGGTTACCAAGACCGACAATAAGCTTTATGGCCATAAAAATACCTTGCTTGAATTTGATAAATGACGGGTAGGGTCTAAAAACATCGATAAATCGTTTGTTTTCAAACTTTACTTACAAAAACAGCAGGAGATATTCATCACCTGCTGTCTTGTTGACTAAACGAACATATGACTGTACGGCATTAGCCATACAGATATATTATATTACTCGTCGTCTTTTTTCTCTTCAGCGTCAGCGTTTTGCTCAGTTGCTGGTACGTCAGCTGCATCAACTTCAGCGTCTGCATCAACTTCTTCAACTGTTGGTGGCATCATGTTAGCGATAGTACGGTCATGGCCATCTTCTAACTCAAGTTCGTTGATAACAACGCCTTCAGGAAGTTTGATGTCTGATAAACGAAGCAAATCACCTATTTCCATACCAGATACGTCTATTTCTAGATACTCAGGTAGTAGTGATGGAATGCAAGAGATTTCGATGTCAGATACTAGCGTTGACAAAACACCGGCTTTTGCAGTGCCTGGCGCTTCTTCTTTACCAGCAAAATGAACAGGAACGTTCATAGTGATTTTCTGACCTTTCACAACGCGCTGGAAATCAGCATGCATTGGGAAACCTTTAGCAGGATGGCGTTGCAAATCTTTGATAACAGCTTGATGCTCTACGCCGTCAACATTGATGGTCAAAATGTGTGAGAAGAACGCTTCAAATTCAAGCGATTTTACCAATTCGTTAATCTTGATAGAAATAGACGTTGGCTCTTCATTACCACCATAGATGATAGCAGGAACTAGTTTCTGCTTACGTAGGCGGCGGCTCGCACCTTTACCTTGTTGGTCAGCAGAACGATCAACTGCGTTTAGCTCAAAATGGTTAATGCTCATGGATGTAATCCTAATAAAAAGAATGGAGAAGTGTCTGGTCATAAAAAAGTGGATTTGCGACCAATCCACTAAGACGTGATGATGGCTAAAAAGTGTCATTGCTCATAGTCGTTATGGTTCATAACCGTCATAAGGCACGACTTTAGCCGTTTGCTCACAATAAGGCTTTTATGATAATTACTATCACTGTCTGCATTATTTTGGGCATGATCAGCACTTCGAATGATGCCAACCTGATTGAATCAGACAAACAGTCGGCACAGGCGCGCATTATACGTGATTCTGTAGCAATAATAAAGACCTACGCAAAATGACTGTGTAGAATCAGTAATCAAAGCGACCAAACAAAAAAAGCGCCAAGTAAGAGTACTTGACGCTTTTTCTTAAACTTAAGCAGTATTTTATGACTAGCATTGCCAAAGAGAAGGATGACAAATACTCAATAAAATCTAAGCGTCAAACATGGCGCTGATAGATTCTTCGTTATTGATACGGCGTAAGCTTTCAGCAAGCATTGGCGCGATACTGACCTGACGAATCTTGCTACAGGCTTTGGCTTCAGCAGATAGTGGAATGGTATCAGTCACAACCAATTCATCTAATGCAGATTCATTGATGTTTTTGAGTGCATTACCAGATAGGACAGGGTGAGTAATATAAGCAAGAACGCGGCGTGCACCATTTGCTTTCAATGCTTCAGCAGCTTTACATAGCGTACCAGCGGTATCAACCATATCATCAACAATGACGCAATCACGGTCACGAACATCACCGATGATGTGCATCACTTGTGATTCGTTGGCGCGCGCACGGCGTTTGTCAATAATTGCCATGTCGGTATCACCCAACTGCTTGGCCATTGCACGTGCACGAACCACGCCGCCCACATCAGGTGAGACAACCATGATGTTGTCATAATCTTGTTTTTGTAGGTCATTCAATAGCACAGGCGTGCCGTAGATGTTGTCTACAGGGATATCAAAGAAACCCTGAATCTGATCTGAGTGCAAATCAACAGTCATTACGCGATCGATACTAACGATGTTTAGCATGTCAGCGACGACTTTGGCAGAGATAGGCACACGCGCCGAACGAGGACGACGATCTTGACGCGCATAACCGAAATAAGGCATGACAGCTGTGATACGACCAGCACTAGAGCGACGCAAAGCGTCTGCCATCATCATGATTTCCATCAAGTTGTCATTGGTCGGAGCGCAAGTAGGCTGCATGATAAACACGTCTTTACCACGCACGTGCTCTTTGATTTCCACGGCAATTTCGCCATCAGAAAAACGCGTGATGTCAGCTTTACCAAGAGGTATATGGAGATGATCGGCTACGGTTTTTGCTAATTCTGGGTGGGCATTGCCCGTAAAAATCGCCAAATAAGGCATGACAGAAGTCCTATTGATTGACTCAAGCAGCGACCGCTAAGCAGTGTCAAACTGCTCAAATTCAGAAAAGAGTGGTGAAAAAGATTGATGACTACTATTACAGTAAAAAATGGCAGGGGTAGCTGGACTCGAACCAACGGATGTCAGGATCAAAACCTGATGCCTTACCAACTTGGCTATACCCCTGTAATGTCTAGATAGTGTACGTCGATATTAACGGAAACTTTTGATAAAAGTCATTGTTAGTATAACGTCACAACCTGTTCGCTATTTTATAAACGGATAAACCATTTACAATATAACGTTTCCCTAACGGTGCTCATTGCGAACTATACCGAAACTGGGATAACGTTGTCAATGTCAATACGATAAGCGGGTATGTATAATACTGCTTATATTGTATGCACATCGAACGCTTTGAACTTAAAAATGGCAGGGGTAGCTGGACTCGAACCAACGGATGTCAGGATCAAAACCTGATGCCTTACCAACTTGGCTATACCCCTATTGAGGCGACCTATTATAAGTAAATTTTCAGATTTTGCAAGTCCTTTGCGGCTTTTTATGGCATTTATTCACAAATCATGGAAGACAGCATCGTTTTAGTACCCTACGACACCTGCATTTTTCCCTGCTATTGTACTAAAAGGAAAATATCTAGCACCGCAAATGCTATGCCAGACTACTTACCATATATCCTGCGCAAGGTGCTTCTGCAACCCACTTTGCTAGAAGTGTCTTGTCAGTAGCCACGCTTGCATGCAATGGCAAAAACACTGCGCTACCAGAGCCAGTCATTCGTGCTGTGCCTAGTGCTTGCGCCTCTAATCCTTGCAAGTAATCCAATGCTTCTCTAACAGCAGGTGCGAGGCTCGTCACCACTGGCGTAAAAATATTTTGATAGGGGTTGGTCAGAGTTTGTACATAGTCATTGGACTGATTTTTAATCGTCTCAACCGATATCACAGCAATATCACGTTGTAATTTAGGATGCGCGAACAGCTTTGCAGTATTGACATGGGCATCAGGCGTTAAGATTAAATACTGCTGCTCTGGCAAATCAATCGCTGTCAGCTCCTCACCAATACCCATCGCGATAGCATCTTGGCCAAAGATAAATATGGGCACATCCGCACCCACTGTCGCACCGATTTTTATGAGAGCATCACTGGATAAATTAAACTGCCAAATCTCATTTAATACCAATAAGGTAGTGGCAGCATTAGAGGAGCCACCACCCAATCCTGCGCCCATTGGTAAATGCTTGTCTACAGTGACAGCTATTCGTGCCAACTGCTTGGGAAAACTATTCGACTGCATGGCAGCAGAGAGCAATGCGCGTGCCGCTTTGAAGATTAAATTGTCTTCTACGCTAGCAGTAATAGCCTCTGCACCAGCCAATGTCAGCAGCTGATGGCAGAGTTTATTAGCATCTAATTTATCATTATCCGTATAAATCACTGCATCATCGGTCACCGAAAAATGCAAATAATCACCCCAATCAAGCAAGCGAAATACGGTTTGCAAATTATGATAGCCATCATCGCGCTTACCCATGATGTGCAAAAACAGATTAATCTTTGCAGGGGATAAGCGAGTAATGGTAGAGGTAGATCGAACGGCGAAAATTTCAGTCATAAATTTTAACCATAAATCTCAGTCATGGATGGCTGTTTTAATAAGCAAAGGAATGCAATCAAAATCTTATCATTAATGATTAATAGTCATCACAACTTTATTGCCTTGTGGTTGTACAGCACTGATTTTGCTTGGTAGTTTCTCATCACCTTTATAAGTAAAACTGGCACTCCAGTCACCATTGACTGAGTTGACCAAACGGTTTTGACTATCTAGCTTTGGCGCACTGTCTGAAGGTGCAGGACGTCCAGATACCCAATACGGCATTTGTGAGATCGGCGCTTGCCAGCCAGTCGCTTTTTTGAGCAGTGTCTCAGGATCAGCAGCAGTCAAGGTACCGGTCTTTTCGCTGACGAGAGTCGCTGTCTGACCATTGTATTCAATGTTGGTTTTGCCAATACCTAGTGCGCCAATCAACTCGATCGCAAAACGGTCGTTTTGCTGACCCCATGCATAAAACGCACTACCGCCTTGAGCACCAGTTGAGTCATTAGCCGCTGTCGTGACGCCAATCTTACCGGTGATATTGAAGCTCTCTAACTTTTTGGGCTGCTCAGCGTTTTGAGCTTGTATGGTGGTCATAGGCTGGCTTGTCGCATTGGCTGTCTTTAGTGACTGGCAGCCCGATGTGATGACCATCGCTGCGGCCATGGCACTAAATAGCGCCAGTTTATTTGGTTTCAAAGCAGTGATTGATGCTGACATAAGGTGTTCTCGCAATAGAAAAAGGAGCAAATGATCAAAGCGTTTAGCTTAAGCGTTATTTGTTGCTCGGTTATGCCCGGCTGTTAGTATCTTATAAGCGCATTGTAAACACGGATCAAAAGGCTGAACAGGAAGGATTTACTATCAATAGAGTTGTATGCGGTCATTGATATTGTGCTGGCCAAATGAGAAACGCTGCTGCAAATCTGTCAGTAGAGCTTCGACTTCGTCATTATTGCCCAGCCCTTGATAAGCACGCAATAAGAGCGTACCTGAGCGCAGCGTTGGAAGGACATCATAAGGCGTCTGCAGATAGTCAATGACTTGCTGATAGTTTTCTTTGGCCAGTGCGTTACCTGCCAATATATTAAGGGCTTGCAAATGCAGTTCGTTGTCGTAGCGAGGGTCATCGTAGCGAATTTTAATAATCGATGTCGCGAGTGTCAGCCCTTGTTCATAGCTGCGCTCATTAGCCAGTAATAACTCTGCATAGCTAAGCTGGTAGGACAAATTGCTAGGATCTAGTGCCTGCAAATGATTGAGCAAGGTGCGTTTGACGATATAGTCGTCTTTGTCATTCAAGAGCTGAGCACGTGCAAACATCAGCATTTCATTGTCAGGGTATTTACGAGCAGCTCGCGTGAGCAAGCGCAGCGCTTCTGCGGAGTCGTTTTGCTGCCATAGAATATCGGCTTGCATCACAAAGGTATCGGGGGCAAACACTGCAAAGTCTTTACGCAGTTTTTCTAACGTCGCAATGGCCGCATCGACATTGTCATTGAGCAATTCAAAAGCGACCACCTTTCTACGAGCCTCTAATACCAAATCCTCTTGCATGACACCATTGAAATAGTATTTGGCTTGCTCAAAACGCTGCTGACGCTCTGCACTGATACCAAGATAGTAATAAGCTTGGTTCAGGTAAGTCGGACTCTTGGCGAGCATATTTAGCAGGCTGTCAGCGCTCGCATATTCTTCGATATCTAGGCTTACCAATGCCGCAAGCAAGGTAATCTCGGCGTCATCACTGAAGCCGTCATGCGCCTCGAGTAATAACTCCCAAGCTTGCTTACTTTGTTTTAAGTCGAGTAGGTAGCGAATCTCGTATAAATACAGTCTTTTGCTATCAGTGTTGCGCAAACGTGCTTGACTGATATATTTGAGAACCGTCTCTGCTGTGACGATTTTACGTAATATATCGGCTTTTAAAGTGATAAAGGGTACGTAATCGGGCTGACGATCTAGCGCACGATTGATATGGACAATAGCAATCTCAGGCTCATTGAATTGATAGAGTAAGCCGGCTTTTAGTACAGATAATGACGCATTTTGCTCACTATCTAGAGGTTGCAAGGCGGCGAGTAATTCGCGCTTATCCTCGTCATCATTGGGATAAATACCAATCAAAATCTCACTCAAATCGGCACGCGGATCGTAACGCAAGATACGGTTTAAGGTTTCGCCAGCTAGAATGTAATCGTGCGCCCGTAATGCCAAATGCGCGACATAAAACCAAGCAGGCACGTGATCAGGGTTTTGATCTTGCCATGACTTGGCAAATTGTAATGAATCCTCAACTCTTTCACTACGCAGCGAGAGGCTAAGGGCTCTCTCAAATACTGCAGTGGCATCCTCTTTAAAAGATTGCTGCTTATAGATCGCAATCGCACGTTGCTTGTCATTGCGATCAGCAGAAAACTCTGCATCCAATAGCGCATATAAACTAGGTTCATTGAGCTCTGGCTGCCATAAACTGGTGGGTGCTAAACCATCGATGTTGGTCACATAATCTTTGGCTTGGCTGTCGCCGCCGTCGGATGTAACAATATCATTACCGCTATCAGTTCGTCTAATAACGCTATTAGATACGGGTATCTTTGGGATTTGTGCTTCTACTGAGGTATCAGGATGACTGGCATAGGCAGGTACCGTCAGGCACAGGCAAACTGCCAATGATAGCGCCAGCTTATATTGTTGGCATAGACGCTCGATAACGACCTGCAACAGAGCACGGAGGCTGTGTTGCTCGCTATATGGAGGACTTGCTCGAAATAATGATCCGAAAAAAACCATAGACAACCGTATTCGCCCCTGATTTGCCTCTATAAAAAGCAATTTTATCTTAATCATTTCAAATAAAATGGTAACCACGATTACCCATGACAGACATTATAAGAGTAGACAGACAATCTATACAATAGTGTCCGTGTTACTCAGATAGTGGCAGCTATTTAGTTAATACTAGCCATCTAGTGACTAGCGTTGTTTTAAAAGCCTGTAACGATTGGCAGGGAATGTCTCAACATTTATAGTGATAGCAATTAAAAGACGATCAAAAACAGATAAGCATATTGAACAGAATATTATGGAAATATAACAAGTTATGGTTCAGTAAGCGAATGATTTAATGTGCTCTGACTGAGGACTTGCTCAAATTCAACCATTGGTTTTATCAATCACATGAGTAGTTGATTTGTTACAGTAATGCCCAGATACAGACAAATAGTCATCATAGCTGGGTGAGTGTTAATTAAAGCTAGCAATAATGATATAATAGGCGGTTTTTAGGGTTTTCCTTTTAACGCTGTCATCAAAGACTGTCTTTTAAAAATAATAAGATAGCGTCAGAGGCAGATGAGCATTATGTTTATGGTCTATCGATAATGAGATTAGTGGTCATTGGGGTCAATCACAAAACTGCACCAGTCGCTCTGCGAGAGCGCTTGGCACTTGTGGGTGACGATGTGAATGTCGCACTTGAGCAGATAGAGACCTTTACAGATGGTAGTGTGATTGTCTCCACTTGCAATCGTACCGAGATTTATGCGCTGGTACCGCAGAATCCAACCCATCAAAGCTCGGCATCACAGATATCGGGCTCGTCATCATCGGGCAGTCAGCCAGTAGATAGCCAAGCCGCCGAATCTGCTGAGCAGTCGTTGTCTAACTTTGTCAGCAGCACCAACGTTTCTGCTGCTGCTATGAGCAATCATATCACTAAGATTAAGACTTGGCTTGCTGATTTTAAAAAACTGCCGCTTGCTGATATTGACCCTTATCTCTATGTACACCGCGACACTCATGCATTAACGCATTGGCTTAGAGTAGCCGCGGGACTGGACTCCATGATATTGGGCGAGCCACAAATCCTTGGTCAGATCAAGCGTTCAGTACATCTGGCCCAAGAGCAAAAAGTATTGAGTAATCAGCTTGGCTGGATCGTCGACCAGGTGTTTGCCGCTGCCAAGCGAGTGCGTAACGAGACGCAAGTGGGGGCGCAGGCAGTATCACTCAGCTTTGCCGCAGCCAAACTGGTCACACAGATATTTGATGATCTGCCCAGTCGTACGTTACTGGTCGTCGCGGCAGGCGAGATGAATCGTTTGGTCGCCACCCATATTGCAGGTCTTGGGGTGGGGCGCGTTATTATTTGCAATCGTAATCCTGAGCGCGCGGAAGCGTTAGCGGCTGAACTGCATCATCCTGACCGGCGCATAGAAGTACACCCGTTGCAGGCATTGCCGCAATTATTATCAGAAGCAGATATTGTCAGCAGTTGTAGTGGCAGTATGGATCTATTGATTGATAAACCTATGACCATACAGGCATTGAAGCGTCGCCGTTATCAGCCGATGCTAATGATAGATTTGGCGGTACCGCGTGATATCGACTCGACCATCAGCCGTATTGATGATATCTATCTGTACTCTATCGATGATTTGCAGCACGTGATTGCAGGCAATATCGAACAACGTCGCCAAGCAGCAGTCGATGCTGAATTGTTGGTCAGTCAATTGATTGTTGAGATTGATCGCCGTTTTCAGGTGCGCCAAGTGGGCAAAGATATCCAGCAGTATCGTGCTTGTACTCAGGGTCAAGTCGAGAAACTGCTGCAGGAATCTATTGCTCAGCTGCAACAGGACAATACCAGCCCAGAAGATATCATTACCGAGCTATCAAGGCGTCTGACCCAAACATTGACCCATGCGCCGTCGAAGCTGATGCGCAAAGCGGCTCGTGAGGGAGATAGTGATCTGCTCGATTTTGTGGTATCAGGATTGCAAGACGCTCACCGAGGGCATTGACTGTCTCGCTGCCGCGGTCAGTTGATGTCTGTTAATCAACGTATCAATCAACGCTTCAAGTAGCGTTAACCATTCATACCTACTAGTATTTTCCTATTGATAAACTCCTTATCATCAAAAAGCTTCTTATCAATAAATGCCTAATAGCGCAAGCCATATCGTTGCCTGCGCGTGTCGTTGTCAACACTCAGCATCAGTGCTAATATCAAGCTCTCACAAATGGCTTGGTTAACGTATTGTAGTCAATCCACTATAAAAGAGTGATAGCGTCTATCTCACTTGAGTCATGACTGATACCTTTGTATTCGGTCGCATTCTCACTCTTTTACATAGACGCAAATCTTTTTCGTTAGCCTTATATTCTGTGTCCTTCAACCATCAATGATATCTGACAATATGGGTATTCCTATTATCTGCATGTTCAGACATCATGATATGAGATGTGAAGAGCCATTAATTATCTACCCATACACTAGGAGTGTTCAATGCCTGCATTACGTCAAGATATCGATCCAAACGGCTTATTAGAGTATTCAGTGGTTTACACCGATCGCGCGCTGAACCATATGTCAAAAGCCTTTCAGCAAGTGATGAACGATCTATCTAGTGACCTAAAATCTGTGTATAACGCGGACGCAGTGGTGATCGTTCCTGGTTCTGGTACTTACGGCATGGAAGCAGTCGCTCGCCAGTTGGCAAATGATGAAGACTGCCTAATCATTCGTAATGGCTGGTTTAGCTATCGCTGGACGCAAATCTTAGAAAAAGGAAAAATTGCAAAATCGACTACCGTTTTGACAGCGCATCGTGAAGAAGGCAATGCTGAAAAGCCGTTCTCACCTGTGGACATTGACGAAGCAGTTGCGAAGATTCAAGAAGAAAAGCCAGCTGTTGTGTTTGCACCGCATGTCGAAACCTCATCGGGCATCATCTTGTCAGAGGACTATATCAAAGCCTTGAGCGAGGCTGTGCATAGCGTTGGCGGATTGTTAGTCATTGACTGTATCGCTTCAGGCTGCGTATGGTTAAATATGAAAGCATTGGGTATTGATGTACTGATTAGCGCACCGCAAAAAGGTTGGAGCAGTACACCGAGCGCTGGTTTGGTCATGCTAAGCGATGCGGCTGTCACAAAAGTAGACAGCACTGAGTCAGATAGCTTTAGTATCGATCTAAAGCAGTGGCTAAACATTATGCGTGCCTACGAGAACGGCGGTCATGCCTATCATGCAACGATGCCGACAGACAGTTTGCGTCAATTCCGTGATGCTGTTAATGAAGCCAAAGCAATTGGTTTTGATAAGTTGTGTGAGGCGCAGTGGACACTTGGCAAGCGTATTCGTGAAGTATTAGAAGCTAAAGGCGTCGAGAGCGTCGCTGCTGAAGGCTTTAAAGCACCGGGTGTTGTCGTGTCTTATACCGATCGTGATGACATGCATAGAGGTAGTGCCTTCGCTGAAATCGGGGTGCAAATCGCTGCTGGCGTACCATTAAAAGTAGGCGAGCCTGATAATTTTAAAACTTTCCGTTTAGGTTTATTTGGTTTGGATAAATTAACCGATATCGATGGTACCGTAGCGCGTTTTGAAGCGGCACTTGATAAAGTGCTGAGCCAGTAGTTATAGGCATTAAGAGGGCTGATAAAGATATTAATAGGATAGCTTGTTAAGCCTTTTTTAAAGCCTTTACAGTATAGTCCTAACAGTATTTAAAAAATACTGAACCCAGCATAATGCTAATGGTTCAGTATTTTTTTACCTTTTTATTATATTTTATAATATAATGTTTTTTTATAAATTAATATTTAAGCACGTATTTAATAAACCTAATTGGGTAGTCCGTTATGAGCATACAAATAGACTGGCAAGCATTTACGCCGATCTCCTTAGTAGGTGGTTTGATGTTGGGGGTAGCGACGGTTGTTTTGCTGTTGGGTATCGGTCGTATCGCAGGTATCAGTGGTATTTTTTCCAGCTTGCTAAAACCCAAGCGTGTCGAGATGTGGCAGGTGCTATTCATATTGGGCTTGGTCATCTCACCGCTACTATATCAGTTGGCAAGACCGCTACCTGAGGTAGCTATCAGTACCTCTCTGCCATTATTAATTGGTGCAGGGTTATTGGTCGGCTTTGGCACGCGTTTAGGTTCAGGATGCACGAGTGGACATGGTATCTGTGGTAATGCGCGTCTGTCTCCACGGTCATTGGCAGCGACTGTCACCTTTATGCTGTTTGGAATTGTGACCGTTTATGTCGGCCGTCATGTACTAGGCCTGCTATAGCTAATTCATGGCATATGGCCAGATGAATGCTAATAATTTGGCTCACGCGTGAACGATATATGATTAATAAAAGATAATAATAGCGAGATACGACGATGCTAAAAAATATAATCGGATTGCTGGCAGGACTGCTGTTTGGACTTGGACTACTGGTGTCAGGTATGACCGATCCTGTAAAGGTACAAGGGTTTTTGGATGTATTTGGCGCATGGGATATCTCCCTTGCTCTTGTGATGGGTGGTGGCCTGATAATGGCGTTTTTTGGTGTACGATTGGCAAAGCGTCAACAAAGTAGCTGGATTGGTACACCGATTGATATGCCAAGCAAAACTGTCATTAATAAAAAGTTGCTGATTGGTGCGATGTTGTTCGGTATCGGCTGGGGGCTGGTTGGTATTTGCCCAGGGCCAGGAATCGTCTTGCTCGGTACGGGGCAGTGGCAAGCGTATGTATTTATTCCAGCGATGATAATAGGAATGTTAGTCTATCAGTGGCTTGAGCCTAAGCTTGGTTGATATAGTTAGTTCTCCATAAATATAGTCAGAGAACTACTAAACGGCTACGGCGTTACCCTCCCTAGACGTACTATTTGTACAATATGCAGTCGGCTGCCTTGTACCCGTTTTAGACTTCTTTGACTATAGGCGAGCGCCCAAAAAAAGGTCAGCTATATATAGCTGACCTTTTTGATGAGTATTAATTGATGACATGACTTAATAAATAGCCGTTTTATTTAGCACTGGCCGTTACTTTTGGCGTTTCGTGTGCCAATGACTTTGCTGCTTGGCGTAGCTCAAATTTTTGCACTTTACCTGTACTGGTCTTGGGTATTTCTGCAAAGACAATGTATTTGGGCACTTTGAAGCCTGCTAAGTGTTGCTTACAGTGCACCATCACAGTATCGCGCTGTAAGGTATTGCCTTCATGGATTTCGATAAAGGCAACGGGCACTTCGCCCCATTTATCATGAGGCGCAGCGACGACTGCACAGCTCAGAATTTCAGGCAGTTTGTACAAGACGTTTTCAACCTCGATACTAGAGATATTCTCACCGCCTGAGATGATGATGTCTTTTAGTCTGTCCATGATTTTGATGTAGCCATCAGGATATTTGACGCCCAAATCTCCCGTGCGGAACCAACCATCAGCGAATGCTTCGTCAGTCGCTTGGCGGCTTTTTAGATAGCCTTTCATTACCATATTGCCACGTAGCGCCAGCTCGCCCATTTCCTGACCATCGGCAGCAACGGGTTCAGTCGTACCTTGCTTAAATACATTGAACCCTGCCATCAAATGTGACGTCACACCTTGGCGCGATTTCTTTTGAGCGCGTGTCGCCACATCGATTTCATTCCATTCTTCCTGCTCAGCACAAACTGTCACCGGTCCGTATACTTCGGTAAGACCATATACGTGAGAGATATGAAATCCCATTGCTTCCATCGCTGCTAGCATGGTTTCAGACGGCGGTGCACCAGCGACCCAGCCTTTGACCGTATGGGTGATGGCTTCTTTATACTCAGGTTTGCCGCCAGCAATCATATTGTGTACGACAGGCGCTGCACAGTAATGGGTGACCTGATGCTTGGCAATCAGCTGTAGTATTAAATCGGCATCAATATTACGCAAGCAAACATTGACCCCCGCACGCTCGGCGATGGTCCACGGAAAGCACCAGCCATTGCAGTGAAACAGCGGCAGCGTCCATAGGTACATCGGATGCTTTGGCATATCCCAATCCAAAATATTAGAGATTGCATTGAGCGTAGCGCCGCGGTGATGGTAGACCACGCCTTTGGGCTTGCCTGTCGTGCCAGAAGTATAATTGAGTGCAATCGCATCCCACTCATCTGTCGGCATCTCCCAATTATCCAAGCTGTCTGAGCTGGCAACCAAATCCTCATAGCTCATCTGCCCAAAGCGCTCGACATCGACAGCTTTGTCGGTCGAGTGAATGACGAGTAAGTGAGGAAAGGTCTCATTAATGATATCGGCATAGTCAGCAAACTCGCTGTCTAAGATGAGAACCTTTGCCTCTGAGTGCTGCAAACAAAACGTCAGTGCATTGATATCGAGACGGGTATTCAACGTACAGAGCACGCCGCCTGACATCGGAATGCCAAAGGCGCATTCGACCATCGCTGGCGTGTTCGGTAGCATGACCGCGACCGTGTCGTTTTTATCCACACCTAGTTTACGCAGACCATCAGCCAGTTGTCGGCAGCGATCATAGGTCTGTTGCCACGTCTGAGTGAGATTGTTGTGTGCTAGGTCGTCATAAATGATAGCAGTCTTGTTGGGATATACTTGAGCGCTGCGAATGATAAAGTCAATAGGGGTCAGCGGTTGATGGTTGGCGGCATTTTTGCCAAGACCCGTGTGGAAGTCTGTCATGGTGATAATCCTTTATCGTATTTCTAATATTTGGTAGCACTATTATATAGAACCGCGATTTCACAGCATCATTCGACACTATAATTTAGCACAGAAATTATTTGGGTGAGTCGATATTTATCGATTAAAATATATCATCGTAATACAATGTTTATAAGCATACCTATCGTATTATGACGAATAAGTAGTCGTTTATTATAGGCAGCCATTTATTATAAACAGGCCGCCTACGATACTGGCCTGATTTTTGGTGATGGTTTAATGTCGGTTTAATAATACGCCATTCTTTAGTCTAATAGACCGCGCCATTTATTATTGCAATCAATATAGTGCTCACTCATCAGTCGCTTGTCTGCATAGCTGACAATAATCGCGGTGTGTTACGATACCAGTAACGCTAAATCTCATAGCACAACGGTTCTTCAGAAATAGTCCAAAAAACCATTCATAAGGAAAATGATATGTCCGCCAGCCGCTCTGACAATACAATTGACACTGCCAGCACCAATGAATACTATCCGCATTTATTTGAGCCACTAGACTTAGGTTTTACGACGCTAAAAAACCGTATGGTCATGGGCTCTATGCACACAGGTCTTGAAGACCGTTTTTATAATTATGGCAAGCTGGCGGCTTATTTTGAAGAGCGTGCCAAAGGTGGCGTGGCGATGATGATCACAGGTGGTATCTCGCCCAATCGTGAAGGCTGGTTGCTGCCTGCTGGCGGGACGATGAATACCAAGGCCGACGTCATCAATCATCAGCGTGTCACTCGTGCCGCGCACAAGCACGACAGCAAAATTATCATGCAGATATTGCACAGTGGTCGTTATGGCTACCATCCTTTTGCTGTGTCCTCTAGCCCAATCAAATCCCCAATCTCACCGTTCAAACCGCGTAAGATGAGTATTAAGAATATTGAGCAGACGGTCAAAGACTATGCACGCTCAGCCAAACTTGCCAAGCAGGCAGGCTATGATGGTGTTGAAATCATGGGTTCTGAGGGCTATTTGCTCAACCAGTTTTTATCAAGTCACGTCAATAAGCGTAAAGACATTTATGGCGGTGATATTCATGGTCGTATGAAGTTTGCCGTGGATGTGGTGAGAGCGGTTCGCGAAGCTGTGGGCGCAGACTTTATTATCTTATTCCGCCTGTCAGTAATTGATTTGGTCAAAGACGGTAACGTTATGGATGAAGTCATCACTGTCGCAAAAGCGCTAGAAGAAGCGGGCGTGACCATCATGAATACGGGCATCGGCTGGCATGAAGCGCGTGTGCCGACTATCGTAACCAGTGTGCCACGAGCAGCTTTCGTTGATTTCACTGCTGAGATCAAAAAGCACATCAGTATCCCAATGATGGCCGCCAACCGTATCAACATGCCAGAGACAGCAGAAGAGATCGTTGCCAATGGTCAAGCTGACATGATTCAGATGGCGCGTCCATTCTTGGCTGATGCACACTGGGTCAATAAAGCCAAAAACGGTCAGACAGATCGTATCAATACCTGTATTGCTTGTAACCAAGCGTGCCTAGATCATACTTTTGAAAACAAACGCTCAACTTGTTTGGTCAATCCACAAGCCTGCTATGAGACTGAACTGGTCTACAAAAAAGCGAAAAAAGCGAAAAAAGTCGCCGTCATCGGTGGCGGTGTCGCTGGTATGTCAGCTGCTCATGTGGCGGCGTTACGTGGTCATAAGGTGACCTTGTTTGAAGCCAAGGACGTGCTAGGTGGTCAGTTTAACTATGCCAAAGTCATCCCAGGTAAAGAAGAATTTTTTGAGACTGTTCGCTACTATATCAATGAGCTTGAGCACTTAGGCGTTGAGATCAAATTGAATACTAAAGTTGATAAGGACATGCTGGAAAAAGCCAAGTTCCACCATGTCATCGTCGCAACAGGCGTCGTACCTAGAAGCTTAGAAGGTAAGCTTGAAGGTGCTGATCTACCACAAGTGATCAGCTATGCTGAACTGCTCTCTGGCGAAAAAGCAGTAGGCAACACAGTAGCAGTCATTGGTGCAGGTGGTATTGGCTTTGATGTCAGTGAGTATCTAACGGCCAATCATGGTCAGTCGCTTGATGAGATCGGCCCTGATGGACTAAAAGACCCAAGCTATCGTCCTGAGCCACAGTCTATTAGCGAATGGCGCGAAGAATGGGGCGTGACCAATGATACCGACTATCAAAGTGATGGTGGTCTGGTCAGACCGCACGCGATCAAGCCAATCCGCCAAGTCTATCTCATGCAGCGTAGCAAAGGCCGCCTAGGTAGTGGTCTAAACAAAACCTCAGGCTGGGTACATCGCGCGCATATCAAATCTCACGGCGTCATCCAAGTGGCTGGCGTGCAGTATGACAAAATCACTAACGAAGGCATCTGGGTAACTAATGCACAAGGTCAAAGCCAGCTGTTACGTGTCGATAGCGTCGTTGTTTGTGCCGGTCAAGAGTCTGTGGTCGAGCTGATGCCAAATGTTGGTGATGCGCCAGACGCGCAATATCATCTAATCGGTGGCGCTAAGCTCGCAGCTGAATTAGATGCCAAACGTGCGATTCGTGATGGTGCTGAGGTTGCAGCAGCGATTTAAGGTTTTAAGTTAAATATCAAAGCGGCGAGATTGATTATCTTGCCGTTTTTTTTGTTTAGAATATAGGGTCTGTTGAACATTCAAATGTGGTGCTGGCAGTTACTATTTTTTAGACAATATGCAGTGAAGTTTTTGAAGCCTAGTCATTCTAGGTTAAACAATTTCGCCATATATTGGCAAAAAATAGTACTGCCCTGAAAGGCTGATGCTAAAATCACCCCAAACGTTGTTGCAAGCCTAGCTAAGGTCTCGACATTATCGTCGGTTTGCGCCTAGTTTGGTGCAATTTTAGCAATCAGCAGCCCTAATATTTGAATGTTCAACAGACCCTAAAATTAGCACAAGATTGTTATTTCGCTTGAGATAAAATCTAGCCTATCATTGCTTCGAATCTTGAAAACCTAACGCCCCTCACGCTCTAATATAATGCTGTCAAAATACCCTCGCATACCACAATGCAGTTCTCTGTATTGATTATCAATGTCTCTTAATAACAATTGAGTCCTACCTTTATAAGGTGCTGGATATAAACGCAGCTCAACAGATTTATCTGGCTGATCATCGTTGATGACCCAATGATTTTCTGACCATATGGCTTTACTCTCTCCCAAGTCGCAGGTATGAGCATTGGTAAAAATCAAAACCCCCTCTATAATGGAAAGATAAGGCTTATTAGCGACACTATGAATCGATACCGTGTTTGTTGTCTCTCCTGAATCCTCCCAACGCTGAGTGTCTGAATTGTATAGTGAGATTTGAGATTTTTGAGAAAACTCACCAAATGCATTTTTTCTCGGTAAATCAGAAGGACGTAACTCATCTGAAAAATCCCAAGCCACACCGTAATTGGCTTGCTCTTCGATATATTCTTTATACTCACGTATCAGACATTCTTCAATTTTACAGGTATCACGCTGAAACGTAAGCCATGTGCGTTGATTGGCAATGAACCTACTTTTGAAAGCTTGGCTGTCTTCATAGTCAGAAGAAGTGGCAAGATTACTTTTATACTTTTTTGCCATGGTATCATCAAGTTTAGAAAGCTCAGGACTGTCGCAAACGGTTTTTTCTACCCAGCTAGCCGCCTTGTTGCAATCAAAACTTGCTGCATTGGCATAAGTGGAGAGTAGACAAGCGCCTAAAATACTGATGGTAGTGATGCATAACTTTTTCATATTATCCTCATTTTTTAAAGCTTGATTGTATTTTAGGAAAGCTATAACTGCGATATATGTGTCATCACCACTTTCTGCAAAAAACGAATCAGTCCATCGATCCTAGCCCAGCTAGCTAGCCTCACTCATTTACCAACTGCCAATATTTTCCATCGAAATCCAAGGCTCAATAGGCTCTAAGTCTTCGCCACTTTGTAGCAGCTCAATCGAGATATTGTTAGGGTCTTTAACAAAAGCCATATGACCATCTCTAGGTGGTCTTAATATCTCGATCCCTGCCTGTATAAAGGTGTCACACTGCGCGTATATGTTGTCGACTCTAAAGGCAAAATGCCCAAAATTATCGCCATTGGAATACTCTTTTTCGTCCCAGTTGTGCGTTACCTCAATCTCTGGTGCACCCTCATGCGTTGCTAAAAAATATAAGCTGAATCTGCCAGATTCAGAGTCTCTCTTTCTTAGCAGTTGTAAGCCCATAAGATCACAATAGAAAGATAACGTTTCTTCTAATTTGTTGGTTCTAATCATTGCATGTAAGTACTTCATAAAAATACCTTAATATTTTTTTATAAAAAATGGAGTAATGGTAGGGTGCTTGTCATGCATCATTAATATAGTCGAACCACTCTTAAAGTGTTACGGCGTTAGACTCGCTTAGCCTACTACTGTCGTACTTGCGCTCGTCTGCCTTGTATCATTTTTAACATTGATTGACTATCGGTAAAATCTCAAATATTGTCAGTCATCTATTACAATGTTATTTGTTTCCTAGTGCTAAAAATACAAGTAGTGCTAAAGGAATCAAACCAATCCCATAAAAAAGAATTAATAATACAGATATTACGTATAAAAATATTAATTGTCCTTTGGTTAAACTGTTATACCAATTCTTCATAATTAGACCTTTAATTAAATATGCTATATAAGTGACCAGTACGGTATTTTTTACTGAATAATTTTTATTATATATTATTAGAATATTGCTTACAGATTATAAATGAGATACAAGAAATAAGAGCTGCATGTGGAAATGTCTATTGATTCTTCAGCCAAACATATTCCAAAATCTCTTATCAATATTATGTTAATTCGTATTCAGAATATTTAACTATCACGCCATATAAAAAGGATTTTACGATGGCTGTATTAAGAATATTATTTAAATGGATAGTGCTGCCTATCATAGGGCTGTTAGTGGTTATTAGCCTCGGCTTGGTTGTGACAGGCAATGCCTATATCTTTCGCGGGTTACAGCTCACTTATTTTAAAGGTGAGGCTACTGCCAATATCGATGATTATGTTGATTTTGATAATCGGACGATTCGTGCCAAAGATCCTATCAAATGGGACAAAGATCCCAACTTCGAGCAAGTTGAACTCACACCTACCTTACAAAGTGCCTTGGACACCGACCAAACGGTTGCTTTTGCTATTATTAAAAACGGCAAGCTACTATACGAAAATTACTGGCAGGGCTACAGTAGCGATTCACATACCAATAGCTTTTCTATGGCAAAAACCGTCACGACTATGCTATATCTTAAAGCGGTAGAAGACGGCTATATCGACAGCATTGATGAGCCAATTACTACTTGGCTGCCAGAATACGCAGAAAATCAATACGCACAGAACTGCACGCTTGCAGATTTATCAGCGATGACGTCAGGCTACGATTGGACCGAGGATTATTACTTTCCTATCAATCCTACAGCAGAGTCCTACTATGGCCATGACTTGGTCAAGCAAATGGTCAATCGCGATTTTAAAGAGGCGTGCGGTGGCCAATTTGAGTACTCATCAGGCGATACACAGATGCTTGGCATTGCACTGTCGCGAGCGCTAGAGCCACATGGCTATACTATTTCTAGCTATTTAGAAGAAAAATTCTGGCAGCCACTAGGGATGGAGGGTGATGCTCACTGGTCACTTGATGGTTCAAAAAATATTGAAAAGGTTTATTGCTGCTTAAATGCCAGTGCGCTGGACTTTGCAAAATTTGGACAATTGCTATTGAATGGCGGCGAGTGGCAAGGCGAGCAGCTACTGAGTAAAGCGCATGTGGAATGGATGGTTACGCCAAATGCAGCCGCGTTCACAGAAGGTCAGGCGCAGGTATATGGTCATTCGGTATGGACAGTCCGATTCCTTTTTATGCCATGCTTGGTCACTTAGGGCAGCGAGTATTGGTATTACCCGAAGAGAATGCGATCATCGTCAGATTAGGCAAGCAAAAAGGCTTACCTACTCCGGTAGAAGGCTTCCATTTAGAGCCAGATTTGGGGCAATATGTCACTGAAGTAAAAACTATTTTAGATAATTTACCTGCTCGAACTACATTGCCCAAGACAGATTGAGCGTGTTGTTAAAGGGATGAATAGGATAACTCTATAAGATAGCTATCTTACAGAGTCATAGCCAATCCTCTATAAATTGGATACGGTGTCAGTCTCGCTTAGCCTACTACTTGTAGTACTTTCACTCAACTTCCTTGTATCCAAGTTATATTGAACCGACTATACCCTTTATTTTTGGATGCATATCTTACTTAGCAATCACTCAAAAGCACTGATTTATACATCAACCTTCCATCTCGCCAACCAACCAATCTTTAAAATCATTTACTTGCGCTGCCAATTCAGGTTGCGCTTTTGCTAAGTGATCAAGATTATCTTGAATCTTGCTCTTATTGTATTTAACACCCGTCAATGTCTCTTTGAGTAGGTCAATCAGCTCAACATTTAGCGCGTCAGAAAAGATGACAACCTCTGCAATTGTGGCTTGCTTCACATCCATATGTACATCCATCATGCCCCAATCAAAGCGCGTCTCGATATGATGAGTGAACTCAGGCGTCTTGCCAAAACGCCAATCCCAATCCGCCATCTGCTGATAATAGGTGTTTAGCGTCGGCTGCTTGGCAAGGCTAGCTTCATCCAGCTGCTCAACTGCCGCAATCTCTCCATAGTAGTCACAAAATGCCTCGATAATCGCATCAGATAACGTCTCATGTTTGATGGCATCATTGAACTCTACCAAATTTGCCACGCGTGCGCGCACCGACTTAATGCCTTTTGCTTTGAGTTTTAATGGATGCGGGTTTAGGTAGTCGCCAAGTTTTTGCATATTGGCATTGACCAGTAATGTGCCGTGATGAAAGCTGCGATCGGCAGCATGTTTAAAGGCGCTGCCTGATATTTTTCGGTCGCCCACTTGCATGTCATTACGACCAGATAGGGTGGCGTCTATGCCCAATTTTTTCAGCGCATTGATGATGATGGTAAAGTTGGCCGTCTGGTCGTAAGCGTGCTTTGGGGACAGAAAAGTAAAATTGGTATTGCCCAAATCATGAAACACCGCGCCACCGCCACTCTGACGCCGCGCCAAAAACACATCGTCGGCCTCCATCTTATCCGTCTTGCACTCTACCCATGGGTTTTGTGAGCGCCCAATGACCACGGTCTCAGAGTTACGCCATAAGAATAGGGTATGCGTGTCTGGTGCTGCTTGCTCTGTTCCTTCTTGTTCTGTCCCTAGCGCTTGAAATATCCAGTCCTCAGTCGCAAGGTTAAACCAAGGGTTGGTCACGGCAGATTTTAAGATGCGCAGTTTCATTACTGATCCTTTTTTAGAATAGTTTTTATAGATTGAGCGTTATAAATAGATACAGACATTCTTACCGATGCGGAGCTGGAATTCAATGGCTGTCTAGTAGGGAGGGGATTTTTATGCTTGGAATAAGTTGAGCGTATTTTCAAAAACTAAGGTGTAAAGCTTAACAAGCTGATAAAGTAGTTAGAAGTTAAATTTTTTCTATTAACGTTGGTTTTTTTGAGGTCATATTCATGCAAATAGAATGGGTGAATTGGATATCTGTGTTTATGGCGTTGATAGCGACGGCGTCGACTATTATTACTTATGCTGTCTATCGCTCATCAACTGATCCAGAAGTTATCGTTTATGCTGATACAGATAAAAAACGTCCTTCAATTATAATTCTAATTATTGAGAATATAGGTAAAGGCCCAGCAGAGAATATCAGTTTTAAAACATCAAGAAGCTTACCTGAGAAAGCATTTAGTATAGAAGAACCTCGAAATATGCCAAACACGATGTCAACTGGACCTATTATAAATGGGATACCTTTTTTAGCTCCTAATCAGAAAATAATTCTTACTTGGGGGCAATATGGAGGATTAAAAAAATATATCGGTGGAAACAGCATTGTGGTAACAGCTCAGTATGGAAGAGCTAATGCGAAGTTCTGGTTTAACCAACTGTCTAGCTCGTCCAAGCTTTCCGTTGAAGCCTTTTATCAAACAGATATTTCTGACTTGAATTGGGATAGAAAAATCTCAGAAACTCTAATAAAGACTAATGAGCAATTACAAAATATTGATAAGGCTATCAAAAAATTAGGTTCAGAAGAGATTTGAATTTCATTTATAAATGTCAGATATCTTGCATAAGTAATTGTTAGCCTTCAAAACTACTGTTCAGCACAGATTTCCCATTTTGACTTTTTACTGACATAACAGGTTAGTATCTCTTTACCAGACTGCGCGTAGGCCTCACTGACGATGCGCTGATTGGTCGGCAGACGGTATCTGATAATCGCTGGCTCATCATTGACGGTGGTCGTCCATCCTGTCACATCGCCACTATCATTATAGTTTGCACTGTTAGAGGTGGCCATTTTACCAAACCCTGGCAGGGTGTAAGAAGCCTGTCTAAACGCATAGCTCATTGACGCCCCCTCAACCACATCGTACTGACAGTTTAGCTTTTTCTGCAGTTTATCTTGCTTATAAATGTAGCAAACGGTCGAATCTGAGTATTGCCCAACCCCGCAAAATCCTGCCGTCGCCACTGACATACTACCGATGAATAACGCTATCCTTTTCATAATGTTCCCTCAATAAATGACAAAGTTAATAGTTGATAAGTAAATCCGTCAGAAGTGGATATTTGCCGTGTATACTTTTGCACCACCAGCAATAAAACATCAGACTCACAAACTATAATTATTTAGTAAACAAAAATCAACTAATGGCGTTATAAATATTATTATAAGTAAAAACATAGATATCACCGATAAGAGCCTGCTTAGTCATAGATATTATTGAATTAGACTGCCACCGCACCTTATTATAAGAAGCGCTCAACATAAAAGTATTGCTTTGCATAATACGTATTGGTAAACAATAAACGGTCAGAAATCTTATAAAACACTCCCCATCGCACCATTTAAAAGTTATCATCGTAAGATTTTATAAATTGATAATTTTTGACTAACCAGATGCTTATGACCGATACGAGTTGGCAGGTTTAGTCGATACGCTTAATAGGATTGCTCAATGACCAACCGTGACCTCATCATCTTTGTGACGCTCTCTTTTATGTGGTCACTCTCTTTTGTGTTTTATCGCATTGGCGTGCCTGAGTTTGGCTCATTGGCGTTTGCCAGTTTGCGCGTGATATTCGCCGGACTGGTTATGTTGGTCTTTGTATTACTAAATAAGAAAAACAGAGTCGGTATTAAGGAGCACTGGAAAATGCTCGCGCTCGTTGGCTTATTTTCCGCAGCGCTACCCTTTGTGTTGTTCTCATTTTCTGCGCAATCGGTGAATGCAGGTGTGCTAGCTGTGTTAAACGCTTCTGTACCAATGATGAGTGGTTTTATCGCCCGTGTGTTTTTTAAAGATAGATTGTCAAAAAAACAAGCGCTTGGGTTGGTCATCGGTGTGGTCGGAGTGATTATATTAATGAGTGAGAGCTTGTTTGGTGGCGGCGAGCAGGGCAAAGGCTTGGTCGAGGGATTGTTACCGATGGGCTATGCGCTACTGGCCTGTGTCGGCTATGCCGTCGGTGCTAATATCACCAAAAACTACCTATACGATGTCTCGCCGGTCGCTATCACAGCAGGATCGCTCATCATTGGTAGCATCATCATGCTGCCAGTGGCCTACAATGAGTTTCCTTATGGTCAAGAAATCAGCATAAAAGCATGGGTATCAGTGATTTGTATTGGGGTCTTTTCGACCGCCATTGCGCTTATTTTTATGAATCAATTGATCAAAAATATTGGGCCGACGCGTGCCACTAGTATTACATTGGTGATTCCGATTTTTGCCATTATCTTGGGGTATCTGCTGCTTGGTGAAGCCCTAAATATCCAAGCCATTATCGGTTCGATGGTGATATTGTTTGGGACATATCTGTCATTAGAGTTGTCTATCAAAAAGATACTACAGTCCAAAACTGGAACTCGAGCGAAAAGTGTTTAAGCGTTGTTAAATAGTATTAGTAGTAAGGCCTCACAAAGATTTAACTATGTGAATATTGGTGTTTCTGTTTGTAAATATTGCTTGGAATAATCATATCTGCCCCCTATAAAGAACTCGGCTTATGAGTAATGTGCTTGGTAAATTAAATCAATAAAACCAAGCGCTATTGACCAATAAATACTAAACCTATCATGTAGGTTTAAAACAACAAACAAGGCTTTTTATGGCACACGATAATTTATTTGAAACCGTAGAGATGGGTACCCAAACCCTAAAGAACCGTATCATCATGGCACCGCTAACGCGTCTGCGTTCGGTTGAGCCAGGTGATGTACCAACAGCACTTGCTGGTGAATACTACTCACAGCGTGCAAGCTCGGGTCTTATTATCACTGAGGCAACACAAGTCTCGTTCCAAGCAAAAGGCTATGCCGGCGCGCCGGGCGTCCATACTCAAGATCAGAGCACTGCATGGAAAACCATTGTAGATAATGTCCATGCCAAAGGCGGTAAAATTGTCGTACAGCTGTGGCATACCGGTCTGGTTTCTCATGAGAGCGTGCAGCCTGATGGCAAAGCGCCAATTTCTGCGTCAGACGTTCATGTTGGTATCCGTACCTCATTGCGCGATAGCAACAATCAAGCCATCCGTGTTGAAGCAACGACACCGCGCCCAGCTACACTTGATGAAATCAAACAAGTCATCGCTGATTTTGCTCAAGCAACCAAAAATGCCAAAGAAGTAGGGTTTGATGGGGTAGAGATTCACGGTGCTCATGGTTATCTGTTGCATCAATTCTGGGTTGAGCAAACCAACCAGCGTGATGATGAGTACGGCGGTAGCCGCGAAAACCGTGCACGTTTGACGCTAGACGTTATCGACGCGTGCGTAGACGCTTGGGATGCCGATCATGTCGGTATTCGTATCTCACCACTGGGTACGTTTAACAATGTAGAAGCAGGTTACAACGAAGAAGAAAACATTTGGATGATCGAGCAGATCAACAAACGTGGTCTGATGTATCTACATTTGTCAGAGCCAGATTGGGCAGGTGGTACGCCTTATAGCGAAGATTTCCGTCAGCGTGTCCGTGCTGCGTTTGATAACACCATTATCGCAGCTGGTGGCTATACAGCCGAAAAAGCTGAGAAAAACGTAAAAGCAGGTTACATCGATGCTGTTGCGTTTGGTCGTGACTATATCGCCAATCCTGATCTGCCTGAACGTATCCGTGAAAATGCTGCACTGAATGAGCAACATCCAGAAAGCTTTTATGGCGGCACCTCAGAAGGTTATACCGATTATCCGTTTCTAAAGCAGGCGCAGTAATCTAGTCATCAGCTTTGATGATTGAGTAATCACTGACGTACAAAAGAAGCCACCTGACGATAGCCGTTAGGTGGTTTTTTTGTGCGTGAGCGTTAAAGTTTAGCAGAATGTCTTATTTAGCAGAAGTGTTTATTTACATTGGCTTTTTACTTACCAAAATTACCGATCTGATAGTCGCGAAAGGCCTGTCGTAGCTCTTCCTGTGTATTCATCACGAAGGGACCATAACCTGCGACGGGTTCTCCAATAGGCTCGCCGCTTAGCAGTAGCAGTTTGACGATTCCCTGCGCGTCTCTAGAGTAGGTGAGCTCGATGCTATCAGTAGTCGAATGAGAGGGAGTTTCAGACTCTGTATTGACATGGATAGGCGCTGAAAACTGAATCAAGTCGCCTGCACTGACGGCTGTGCCATTGACCAGCAGCTGACCTTCTTGTATCAGTAGCAGCGTATTGTGTGTGTTTGGGACTTGTATTGAGGTCGTGCCTGCGGCATGTAGCGCGACATCCCACATATTAATTGGGGTAAATGTCGTTGCTGCACCTGTTATGCCGTGCCAGTCACCGGCGATGATAGCGACTTGGCCGATGATGGTTTGTTTCTGAGCATCACTGTCATTTATCAATTCAATGATAGGCATGTCAGCCCGTTTGATAGACTGATATTTGGGACCGGTCAGCTTGTGTTTACTTGGCAGATTGACCCACAGCTGCACCATACTGAAGATGCCACCGCGCTGCCCAAATGCCTCAGAGTGAAACTCTTCATGCAAGATACCGCGTCCTGCGGTCATCCACTGTACATCCCCTTCCAAAATATCACCGCGACCGCCTGTCGAGTCTGCATGGCTGATCTCACCATCATAAGCAAGCGTAACGGTTTCAAAGCCTTTATGCGGATGTTGTCCGATGCCATGCGGCTGCAATTTATAATCAGGATTGGGTGAAAACCTCGTCGGCTCGCCATAATCAAACAATAAAAAAGGATCGGTATGGTTATAGTTAAAGTCAGGGTTGTCCTCGAGATGATTGATTAAGGTTTTGACATAAAAACCATCACCGACCCAATGCGGTGCTTTATCACCATGAATATATTGAATGGCACGCATTGAGATACCTCATAAATTTAAGTAACCAAAATCTTAATAAAACAAATACTGTTTAGTAAGTCTACAGTGAAAGACGCTTACGTTGCGCGTTATCTCACAATTGGCGAGCTGCTATTAGACAACCTCGCCACTCACAAAACCACTGGCCCATGCCCATTGGAAATTATAACCGCCAAGCCAACCTGTGACATCGAGTACTTCCCCGATGAAATACAGCCCATCCTGCAAGTTGCTTTGCATGGTCTTTGACGATACCTCGTCAGTGGTGACACCGCCGCGTGTGACCTCAGCAGTGCGATAGCCTTCCGTGCCAGAGGGCTTGAGTCGCCAGCCATTCAAGCTTGCACCGAGTTCTGCCAAACGCTCATCTTTGATGTTGGCAAGCTCGGTATCTTTGATGTCTTCCCACAGGTGCGTCTGTAGTGCTGCTAGTAGTTTTTTGGGTAGGGCATTGTCGATGTTGTCTGCCAATACGGTACGTATCAGTTGGCGCGGATGCGATTTTTTGCGAGCAATCAACAAGTCAGTGACATCAATGTCAGGCAACAGATTAAGACTGATGGTTTCTCCCGTCTGCCAATAGTTTGATAGCTGTAGCATGGCAGGGCCAGAGAGGCCGCGGTGGGTAAATAGCACAGGCAGTTTAAAAGAAATCCGCTCGTTACTGGCGATAACGGGCAGGCTGATACCGGCCAATGCACGGATAAGCTCACCTGTTTTGTCCGTAAAGGTAAACGGCACGAGGCTGGCATCAGTTGACACGAGCGTATGGCCAAACTGCTGAGCCACTTCATAACCCAAGCCGCTTGCCCCCATGGTTGGAATGGACAGACCACCTGTTGCGACCACCAACGACTCACAGCGATAGCGTGTTTGCGCAAGCTTGGTTTGATTGGCGGTTTCTTTTCTCTCTTGCTTTTCTTTTTTACTGAGTTGTTTGGTGGTCAATAATTCAAAACGTGCATTTTTATCATTTTCGATGGCTTGCACACTTTCAATTTGAGCATTCAGTTTCACTTGCACACCGACCGCCGCGCACTCGTCTAGCAGCATGGTCAAGATGTCTTGTGCTGAGTCATCGCAGAACAGTTGGCCATGTTCACGTTCATGGTAAGCAATTTTATGCGCCTCAACCATACCGATGAACTCCCAGCTTGGGTAGCGACTCAGGGCAGATTTACAAAAGTGAAGATTATTACCAATGAAGTGCTCTGGCTCAACGAAGTAATTGGTAAAATTACAACGGCCGCCACCCGACATCAGGATTTTTTTGCCGGCTTTATTGGCGTGGTCTAGCACTAGTACGCGTCGACCGCGTCGACCAGCTGTAAGCGCACAGTACAATCCTGAAGCGCCAGCACCGATGATGATGACATCAAATTGGCTATCATTGGACTTTTTGGTTGACGATGGATTAGCCACTGACGGATTGGTTGGCTTCACTGATTTTGCTTGTTTTGGCATTTGACTCATGATGATGACTTATAGAATAGGTTTGGATAAACGATATAAACTATCCCAATTATACCATGGCAATAATGGCAGTGTTTTTGGGCGAGTAATATAAATAGCTTTAGCCTAATTGCTATAAATCATTGAATAACTTTACTTTTTATGTAGACAATAATTCATAGTTAGTATAATGTAAAAATATGAATATTACCCGCTGCCACTATTGCCACGTTGATGACTGATTACAATTTTAGTCGTTTTATTTGAAGAAAACGAATGTCTTCAAAAGTAGGTGCATTAAAAGCCAGCCGACTGAACCGCTTATTCAAACATTGTCACGGATGACACTGTTAAGACAAAAGGGAATTTATGGATATCCTACAACTACTCATTAGCGGGATTGCTAATGGTTGTATATATGGGCTGTTAGCGCTCGGTTTTGTACTCATCTACAAAGCCTCAGAGGCGGTAAACTTTGCCCAAGGCGACATGCTGATGCTCGGTGCCTTTTTAGGCATATCTTTCATTAATGCCGATCAGGCAAACTTTCCCTTCTTATTAGGTATCACCTTTGCTGCTATTATCATGGGCGCATTTGGTTACTTACTCGATCGCTTTGTCCTACGTGGTATTTTTGGTCAACCGCAATTTGCGATGGTCATCCTGACCATCTCACTTGGATTCTTAATGCGCTTTGTCGCAGGTCTCATATGGGGACATAGCCCAGTCTCACTACAGACACCATTCTCAGGCAAAATGTTGGCATTAGGCTCGCTGAGTATCGCTTATGTTGACATCATTATCATCATATCTACCATCGCATTAACCTCCATTTTATACTTCTTTTTTGCCCACACTAGGCTCGGTATTGCGATGCAAGCCAGTAGCCAGAACCAAATGGCAGCCTACTATATGGGCATTCCCGTTAAGCGCGTCAATGGTATCGTTTGGGCATTGTCAGGGGTGGTTGCGGCGCTTGCCGGCATACTATTTGCCGCCAAAGGCGCGATCGAGCCTTCTGTCGGACTACTATTCGGTATCAAGGCCTTTGCCGCTGCCGTGATTGGCGGATTAGGCTCATTGCCTGGTGCGCTGGCAGGCGGGTTGCTGGTAGGGGTGATAGAGCCCTTTGCTGGTCGCTATCTACCGCTAGGCCTAAGTCAAATTGCGCCTTATGTGGTTATGTTGATCGTACTAATTGTACGTCCAGGCGGTATTTTTTCTCAGGTAAAACAGAAAAAAGTATAGAAGCTTTGATTCAAGGATGACAAAGCGGCCTCCAAACCTTTTCAAGGATGAGTACTGCCCATGAAAGCCCAGTTTAAACACAGTTATGATCAAGATATCAATATCTTCGATGACAAACGCCAACTCATAAAGTATGGAGTACTCCTCTTGCTACTATTAATGGCGCCTTGGCTACTGAGCAACTATTACATTAGTGAGCTCAGCGCCATATTGATTTGGTCTATCTCTGGACTGGGTCTGATGCTCTTGACGGGGCATACAGGACAGGTCAGCTTAGGTCATGCCGCCTTTATGGCGATAGGCGCCTTTAGCCACATGGCACTGATGGCGCGAGGGTGGAATTTTTTCCCTGCCTTGATTGCCTGTGCGCTCATCACTGGAGTCATCGGCGCTATCATTGCCAGACCTATCTTGAGAACCAGCGGTATCTATTTAGCCATCGCGACTTTGGCGCTTAGTATTATCGTCGAAGACATCGCTATCGTGGCTGAGCCTATTACTGGCGGCATCTCTGGTACCTTTGCTTCTCCCATTAACCTCTTTGGCTACACCATCGATCGCTATATCACGCCAAAGGCCTTTTATTACTTGTGCCTTGCGCTCGTAGTGCTGGTGACCTTAGGGTATATCAATTTGCTCAGAAGCGGCACTGGGCGCTCGTTCTTAGCCATCAGAGACAGCGAAGTCTCCGCCCGCGCGCTTGGCGTCAATGTACCACAAGCCAAAACGCTCGCTTTTAGCATATCTTGTGCGATTACTGCTGTTGGCGGTGCGATGTACGGGCACTTTGTGCAAGCGGTCAATTATGAGAGCTTCACCGTTATCATCTCTATAACCATACTATTGCAGATTGTCATCGGCGGTTTGGGCTCGATACATGGGGCGTTTTTTGGTGCGGTCGTCGTTGTTTTATTACCACAAGTGATTGCTATCTTAGGCGATGTCATCGGTCAAAGTACGGGTTCTAGTATCACGAGTGTTCCTGGTATTGATACGGCGCTATTTGCTTTAGTCATTGTTGTCATGATCATCTATGAGCCACGCGGTATATACGGTATTTGGATAAAGATACGGACTTGGTTCCAGATGTTTCCGTTATATCGAAAAGGACTATTCCGCCGTTCTAAAACTTATCTGAAAACGGAGCGTATGCGATGAGCTTATTAAAAGTTGACTCCTTATCTATCGCGTTCGGTGGTGTCAAAGCCGTTGATAACATTAGCTTTGAGGTAAACGAGGGCGAAGTATTCACGATCGTAGGGCCTAATGGTGCTGGTAAATCCACGATTTTTAACTTAATCAGTCGCCTGTACGAGCCGCTTAGTGGTCGTATTACTTTTGATGGGACTGATATTACCAAGCTGCCTGCTCACGATATCGCAAAACTGGGCATTGCCCGTACTTTTCAAAATATCGAGTTGTTTGATCACTCAAGCGTGTTACAAAACCTGCTTATCGGTCGACATTCGCAGCGTAATACATCATGGATACAGGACGTATTGTTTTTACCAAAGGTGCGCCGTAGTGAGCGTGAGCATCGTCTACAAGTTGAAAAAATCATCGATTTTTTAGAGTTAGCGCCTTATCGAGATAAGCTGATCGCAGGTTTACCTTATGGCATTAGAAAGGTGGTCGAGATTGCGCGCGCATTAGCCGCTAACCCCAAGCTTATTTTGCTCGATGAGCCTGCTTCTGGTCTCAGCGTAGAGGAGACGTCCGAGATGGCATGGTGGATCGAAGACATGCAAAAGGATCTTGGCCTGACTATCTTGATGGTAGAGCATGACATGAGTCTTGTGAATCGGGTGTCAGATCGAGTGTTGGCCGTCGCTGAAGGTAAGTTTTTGGCTCAGGGCACGGCAGCTGAGGTGCAAGCCAATCCACAGGTTATTGAAGCCTATCTTGGACAGGAGAGTGTGTAATGTCATCTATCAAAAAATCACTATCCTCTGCCGCGCCGGCTACTGAAATGAATTTGGTCGACTCTGAAGTAAAAAACAACGTGCTTGAGGTGCGAAATTTAGAATCCGCTTATGGTCCGGTAATGGCATTGAGAGGCGTGAGTCTAGAGGTGCCCGAAGGTAAGGTTGTCACTATTTTGGGCGCTAATGGGGCGGGCAAGACGACGTTAATGAAGACTATCTCTGGTGTCATTAACCCTCGCAAAGGAGCAGTGTGGTTCCACGGCGAGCGTATCGATGGCACTGAACCTGATCGCTTGGTCAAAAAAGGACTGTCGCACGTACCCGAAGGGCGCGAGGTATTTCCCTTTTTGAATGTCGCCGAAAACTTGGCGATGGGCGCTTATACTCGGCGTGACAAGTCTGAGATACAGCGCGATGTCGAGATGATTTATGAGTATTTTCCCATCTTAAAAGATCGCCGCACTCAAGCAGCGGGCACGATGTCCGGTGGTCAGCAGCAGATGCTCGCTATCGGTCGCGGACTGATGTCACGACCCTCTCTCATGCTACTTGATGAGCCGTCTCTTGGATTGTCGCCATTATTGGTACAGGAGATATTTGCGATTATTCGCAGACTTAATAAAGAGCAAGGCGTGACCATCTTACTGGTTGAACAAAACGCCAGAGTTGCCTTGGCAGCTGCGGATTACGGTTATGTGTTAGAGACAGGGCGTATTGTCATGGCAGGCTCAGCGGACAAACTGATGCACTCTGATGATATTAAAGAGTTCTATTTGGGACAAACCAAAGACAACACTGCGGAAGCCACTCGGTGGAAACGCAAAAAGACTTGGCGATAATAATCATGACGACCTCTATTGATGTTCCTACTGAAAACAATACTTCACTTTCTCCTACTGATGCGGCGGTCACGAAAGTCACATCTGCCGCGCCAGTATCGTCTCACGATTACTCCGACAATCATGATGACGAGACTGGTCAACAGATACGCAATGCGCCTTTCGATCATCCGCCCCAAATCCTAGAAGGGTGCGATACGCTGAGCAAACTCTGGCGACAGGTTTGCTTGAGCCGAGGCGATAGGATTGCGCATCGTGAAAAGAGCTTTGGTATTTGGCAGAGTTACAGTTGGCTTGACTATTATCATCATGGCTGCGATATCGGCATGGCACTGATCGAGCTTGGTCTAAGTAAAGGCGATACCGTCTCTATCTTGAGCGAAGACAATAAAGAATGGCTCTATTGTGATATGGGCATCTGCGCCGTCGGCGGGATACCCAATGGTGTCTATACGACAGACAGTCCCGAGCAGCTTGCTTATATACTAAATGATAGCCATTCTAAGTTTTTGATCGTAGAAAACGATGAGCAATTGCATAAGTTTTTAGAGATTCGTGAACAGACGCCTAACGTTAAAAAGGTTATTGTCTTTGAGCGTAAAGGTTTGCGTAGCCTAGAGGATGATCAGGTTGTTTTCCTTGATGATCTATATACGATCGGTCGAAGTATTGAAAATGCCAGAGAGCGTTTTGGCGCTTATATCGATCAAGGCACGGCGAACGATATACGCACCTTAATCTACACGTCTGGCACGACAGGCAACCCAAAAGGCGCGATTTTAACGCATGCCAATGTCCTATTTGAGCTAAAGACAAGCATTGATATTCTCCCTATATTGCCTACTGATGAGCAGCTGTGTTTTTTGCCCTTATGCCATGTTCTTGAGCGGCTAACGTCAGTGGATCTGCCTATTCATCGAGGCTGTATCGTCAACTTCGCTGAGAGCACAGAGACGGTATTTGAAAATATGAAAGAAGTCTCGCCTGATACCTTTACCGCCGTGCCTAGATTATGGGAAAAAATGTACGCCTCCATCAGTAATATGCGTAGTGACGCGAGTGCGCTTAATGGCTGGGCATTTGATCAGGCCATAAAAGCAGGTCATAACCACGCTGATATCGTGATGGCAGGCAATACGCCCACGACAGCTCAACGACTGCGTTACGAGTTTTGGAACAAGCTGGTGCTATATAAAATTCGTGACCTGATAGGCATGAGTAATATTCGCCGTGCCACCACTGGGGCCGCGCCCATATCGCTAGATATTATCCGCTGGTTTCATGCGATAGGCGTGCCTATCTATGAAGGCTATGGCATGACTGAAAGTGCGGGTGTGATATCGGTAAATACACCTGAAGCACAAATGGCCGGCAGCGTAGGTAAGGCATTACCCGATTCTGAAGTCAGTATCGCCGACAACGGGGAGATACTCGTAAAAGGCGCGAACGTGTTTGCAGGTTACTGGAATAAGCCCGAAAAAACCGCTGAGGACTTACGGGATGGCTGGCTACATACTGGTGATGTCGGCGAAATAAAAGAGGGCTATATATTCATTACGGGCCGTATTAAGGACATCATTATCACCGCAGGTGGCAAAAACGTCACACCAGCTGCGATTGAGAGCAAGCTTAAGTTCTCGCCTTATATCTCAGACGCCGTCATCATCGGCGATAGACGCAAATATCTGACCTGCCTGATTATGATCGATCAGGAAAATGTCGAAAAGTATGCGCAAGACAATCAAGTGATGTTCTCAGATTTTCGCTCGCTGTGTCATGCGCCAGAAGTCATCGCCTTGATAGATGAGGTTATCCAATCTACCAATCAGACGTTAGCTCAGGTGGAAACCATCAAGCACTTCAGGCTCATTGATGTGCTGCTCAGTCCTGAAGATGACGAATTGACCGCCACTATGAAATTAAAAAGAAGTTTGGTTGAGAAAAAGCATCATGCTCTTATCGATTCTATGTACTGAGCTGTGGCGTGTCATCAATTAGCACCGTTCAGATTTTTTAACGTTATCTCAACCTTGAAAGCATCAATCTCGACAGTATTAATCTCAAAAGCATCAAACTAACAGCGACTGAGTCGCAAGGAGAAAGGCAATGAAATGGACATTCAAGACGACGCTACTGGCACTATCTGTTGGTACGATAGGTCTAGCAGGCTGCAGCAATTCCGAAACGCCTGCCGAAGCTGGTACAGATACTGAGGCCGCTGCTACTACTAGCGATATTCCGGTACAAGGTGTTACGGATACGGAGATTCTATTGGGCGGTGCCAATGATCTATCAGGTCCGTTTGCAGGATTCGGTAATCCGGCGGTCGCGGGTGCCAATATGTACTTTGATGAGGTCAATGCGGCAGGCGGTGTCAATGGCCGAAAGATTCGTTACATCGTCGAGGATCATTCTTATCAAGTACCAAAGGCGGTACAGGCTGCTAATAAGCTCGTTAGCCGCGATAAAGTATTTGGGATGCTGATGTCGCTTGGTACGCCGCATAACTTAGCAAGTTTCCCTATTATGGATCGCGCTAATGTCCCTAATATTATGCCGATCACTTTTGCAAAACCTATGCAAGAAGAAGGGGCTTTCAATCGCCGTTATACGATGGGTAGTACCTATTACGACTCCATGAAGATGGGTATGGAATACCTAATTGCCGAAAATAATATTAAAAATTTATGCGTCATGTATATCCCCTCAGACTATGGTGAAGAGACCAATGAGGCGGCTAAGGATATCAGCGATAACAACCCTAACGTCACGCTGGTTCAGGCCAGCTCGCATCGTCCTGATGAAACAGATTTTGCTGGTGCAATCGCCAAATTAAAAGAAGCCAATTGTGAGTTAATCGGCCTATCTCTTACGATACGTGGTGCCATCACTGCGGTAGGAACAGCGAACGCTATGGGCTGGACTGACGTGAAATTCATCGCTCCTGCAACAGGTTTTCATCCTGCAGTGGCTGAGGCACCGGGCGGTGCAAGTGAAGGCCTATATGCGGTTTCTTATTATAACGACTTGGCTTTGAGAGCGAATGAGCCTGAGACCAAGGCTTTTATTGAAAAGTATAAAAAAGCCACAGGGGAAGATGTATCAGCAGGTGCTATCCTTGGCTATACTTCAGCAAGAATCACGGTTGAAGGACTTAAAGCGGCCGGCAAAGATTTAAATGCCGATACCTTCAATAAAGGTATGGAAACGGTGAGTTTTGTAGATGGCATCACAGGATCTACTGTCGCCATCACGCCTGAGAGCCATGTTGCCTTTAATGATGTGTACTTGTCGCAAGTACAAAGCGGCGCATGGAAAACCGTCACACAGCTCAAATAAGTACGCATTATTCATTTAGTGAAATTTTGATAGCAGCAAGCCGTACAGTTGTATGGCTTGTCTCGCTTATGAACTTTGTATTTTATATAGTCAAGTCTATATAAATCCGCTACATCGTCATCCTCGCTAAGCATACTAATGTATAACTTGCACTCGGTTTCCTTGTATCGAAATTATATTGAACTGACTATAGTCTATCGTTTTTTATAAGTCTAAAATCCATACCTAATATAACAATAAGCAATAAGCTGTAGAGAATCGAAATTAACTGGGATGAACAAACTAGTCGCTTTGTGAGGATGGGACTATCTGTACCTAAGTATATAGATGTGCAGTAAAATTGTTATGTTTGGCGTTTGATGCCTTGCAACCGTCACGCTTATTTGTCAAACTATAAACGAGTGTCACACATTATGGAAGATGACTCTTATTACCTATATAGATGATCGTTTTAGACAACTATCTACCTAGGTTGTAATAATTAAAAAGGACGAATACTATGACGCAAAAATCATTTCCAATCACAGCCGAATTTATGGCTGCTGCCAATACCAATGCTGATCAATATCTCAAAGACTACCATCACTCTATCAACTCTAACGAAACCCGCGATGACTTTTGGGCGAAACGTGCTGAGCTTATCGATTGGATAAAAAAACCCACCAAAGTCAGTGACGTCAATTATGACTTAGACGATTTTCGCATCAAATGGTTTGAAGATGGTCAACTGAATATCTCAGTCAACTGCCTCGATCGTCACCTCGAAAAAACCCCATATAAACCCGCTATTATTTGGGAAGGCGATCATCCCTCATTGCACAAAATTATCTCGTTTAAAGAACTGCATGAAGCCGTCTGCCGTCTAGGTAATTCGCTGCGTAAGCTTGGGGTCGGGAAAGGCGACCGCGTGACGCTATATATGCCGATGATACCGGAAGCCATGGTATCGATGCTGGCATGTGCTCGTATTGGCGCGGTACATTCGGTGGTGTTTGGCGGATTCTCTGCCGAGAGCTTGGGCAATCGATTGATAGACAGTCGCTCAAAGGTGGTCATTACTGCGGATGAAGGCCTGCGCGGCGGTAAACACACACCGCTCAAAGCCAACGTCGATCAAGCGCTGGACATGGATGGTACTGACAGTGTCGAAAAAGTCATCGTCGTCCATCGTACGGGTAACTCGATACCGATGAGTGGTCGCCGTGATGTTTGGTATCATAATCTAGTCGATGGTCAGTCAGAGCATTGTGAGCCTGAGGTGATGAATGCCGAAGACCCGCTCTTCTTATTATATACCTCTGGCTCAACAGGTAAGCCAAAAGGCGTTGTGCATACCACGGGCGGCTATATTACTTATGCTTTGTCTACCTTTCGCGATGTGTTTGATATCAAAGAAGACGATGTCTACTGGTGTACAGCCGATGTAGGCTGGATTACAGGGCACACGTACTCGACCTATGCACCGCTTGCCAACGGTACGACGACTGTGATGTTCGAAGGGGTACCTGAGCATCCAACGTGGGCACGTATCGGACACATCATCGACAAGCATGACGTGACTATCTTATATACAGCACCGACAGCCATTCGAGCAATGATGAAAGAGGGCGATGCTTTTGTGCGAGAATCAGATCGCTCCAGCCTACGCCTGCTTGGTTCGGTCGGAGAGCCAATCAATCCAGAAGCATGGGATTGGTATCATAATGTTGTCGGTGACAGTAAGTGCCCAATCGTTGATACGTGGTGGCAGACTGAAACGGGTGGTATTTTGATGGCACCGATTCCAGGTACAGTGGATCTAAAACCAGGTGCTGCGATGTTGCCACTATATGGTATCAAACCAGAAATCGTAGACAGTGAAGGCGCAACACTAGAGGGTGCAGCAGAAGGTAATCTGGTGATAAGCAGTAGCTGGCCTGGGCAAATGCGTACCGTTTATAATGATCATCAGCGTTTTTTGAAAACCTATTTTAGTGATTATCCAGGTCGTTACTTCACAGGTGATGGTGCCCAACGTGATGAAGATGGACATTACTGGATCACAGGTCGTGTCGATGACGTGCTCAATGTCGCAGGACATCGCTTGGGTACGGCAGAGATTGAGAGTGCTGTCGTGGCTCACCCAGCCACTGCTGAGGCTGCAATTGTTGGAATGCCGCATGAGATTCGCGGTACAGGCATCTGTGCTTTTATCATTCTAAAGTCTGGCGAAGAAAAAACAGACGATCTAAAAGCCGAGCTAAAACGCCATGTGCGTGCTGAGATTGGCCCAATTGCTACCTTGGATGCCATTTATCTAGTGGATGCACTGCCAAAGACGCGTTCAGGAAAAATCATGCGTCGCATCCTACGTAATCTTGCTGCTGGACAATATGTCGGGTTGGGTGATTTGTCCACATTGGCAGATAGCTCAGTGATTAATGATTTGGTCGATGCTGTCAAAGCAGGTCGCGGAGACTAACCTTAGCTTGATTGATAGTTTGATTGATAGTTTGATTGATAACCTGATTGATAACCTGATTGATTGCCTGATCAATGGGCTATCTATTCAGATTAAGGGCAACTATTAATCTATGTTCATAGAAGTCCAAAAAGCCATGCTATCGAGAATAGCATGGCTTTTTTTACGTAGATGATATTGATATTAAGTTGTTTTGACGGTTCAATATCCATCATAAAACAACATTTAACACACTACACTCGCGATTCATAAATTTTTGCCACATACCTAATAAGGCTTATTGTGATTATGACTGACCACGCTTTATACTCAACTGATAAACCTTCTCCAAAGATTGCCATTATCGGTGGTGGCCTAACAGGACTGCTCACTGCCACTTTGCTAGAGCACGCATCGAATCAAACCCAAACGCCCTTTAAGAATCCGCAAATCACTATCTTTGAAAAGTCGCGCAGTGTCGGTCGTTTGGCGACGCGTTATCGCAGCGATAGTGAAACTGGTAAAAACTGGCAATGGTCGTTCGGCGCGCAGTTCTTTACAGCCAAGACGGGTAGCTTTCAACAGTTTATTGCGCCGTGGTTGCAGACAGGTTTGCTACAGCCGTGGTGCGCCAAAGTGGTTGAACTCACGCCAGTGGATGCGAATATTCAAGCACCTGATATCCAAGTTCCCGATATCCAAAATAAGGAGCAGTGGGATACCATCCATGCCCGTTATATCAGTACACCCAAAATGACCAGTTGGGGGCGTGAGCTTGCCGCTGCGCTTAAGCACACAACCATCGCGTTTAAGACTCGTGTGGCAACGCTCGCTCAATACTCTCATTATCAAAACATCCAGCATCAAAACACTCTTCATTCGGACAGTCAAAAAACAGAGTTATTCGATGAGGCAGGAACCAGTCTTGGATGGTTTGATTGGGTGATCTGTACAGTGCCAAACGGTCAGGCAGTGGAGCTAATGGCAGACAGTGGATTTAGTGAAAAAAATAAAATTACGCAGGCGCAAATGCAGGCTTGCTATACGCTGATGCTTGGTTGGGATAAATCACAACCATTGCCTGAGACATTCAATCATCAGGCAATACCACAGTGGGATGTGGCTTATGTGGATAGTGCTATCATCGATAGAATATTTATTGAACATCAAAAACCCGTCCATGATGACCTGCTACCCAGTGTGACCATTCATGCCCGTAATGACTGGTCGCAAGCGCACGTTGACGACGATATGGAGTCAGTCAAGGAACAACTATTGCAGGCAGCAAAGCAGTCATTAAATTGGGACGAGGACAGCACACCTAGCCAGACAGATTGTCATCGTTGGCGTTATGCAGCTACTATCGTACATAAGGACAGGGAAGAGCTAAGCATCTTGGTCGATGAAACCAAGCAATGGATCGTCAGTGGCGACTGGTGCGCGAAAGGCAATATTGAAAGCTGCTATCAAATGGCACAACAGACAGTTGATGCTATTTGGAAAACGAAATAACCCCAGTGCTGTCTATAGCCTCAGTATTGTTTATAACTACAGTACTGCCCTATGATATTGATTGTCCAAAACATATGTGGGCGCTTCAGAGTTTAGGCAACCAGTTTTTGAGTAAGTAAAAGACACCTTCATAAAAAGCACGCAAAAAAAGGCCCACAGAGGAGGTACTGTGGGCTGAGGAAAACGGATAGTGTAGGTGACTACAGAGGCCGTGGGCGTAACTTGTTATAATTATAGGTTCTACAACTAATATCTATTAGGGCAGTTTTGATAAGTACAATGGGCGTACATGTTTGCTTACATATTTAAGTGTACAAGTGTTTTTTCTAGTCACCATCATAGCGCAACTGCTGCCCGATAAGGGGCTGTGGTTACAGTATATTACGTTATAAGTGATATGGAGATTGGCCTATCCTTTGCTTGAATAGTGATAGATTCTGTCAATAAACGTATGTCAGTGTCTTGCATTAGCATTATGGATAAAAGCGCTTAATATTTTTAATAGCTTATGACGAATAGTAAAAGATAGCGATGAGACTATCTTTTACTTTGTACAGACGCTTCATGTTGATATTATTAATAACTGAGTCAGTAATTGAATCAATAACTGAGCTGCTACAGAGATGGCATGACGCCTTGCCCGAAAAATGCTAAGCTATCTGCCATTATTACGTCTATATTAAACTGGGTTTGCCATGACTGACAGCACGCATTTGCATACGCAGGAGCCGCCAAGTTCACAAAATACCAAGAGTATTTTTAACTTGCCTAATAATCTGACTATTGCACGTATCTTGATGATCCCATTGTTTGTCGCGATTGCCTATTGGCCACCATCGATGGGTATTGGCATGCCAGCCATCTCAGACAATGTCATCGCTCGAGTAGGGATGAGCGAGTTTAGCGACAGCCTATTACGCCATTTGCTATTGACTGGCGTCTTTATCATTGCCGCGATTACCGACTGGCTCGATGGGTATTTTGCTCGTAAGCTCAATGTCATGTCAGCCTTTGGGCGTTTTTTGGATCCAGTCGCGGACAAGCTCATGGTGGCGGCAGCGCTGATAATCCTAGTACAGTGGCATCCCAATATTATTATGGCGATAGCCGCTATCGTCATCATCTCGCGTGAGATCGCTGTATCTGCACTGCGTGAGTGGATGGCAGAGCTGGGCAAAAGTACCAGCGTGGCAGTCTCATATGTGGGTAAGCTAAAAACTACGTTTCAGATGGTCGCCATCACGGTGCTATTGCTCAATTGGCAGTCGCTCGAAATGATTGGCTATGTGCTGATGGTTGCCGCTGTTATTTTGACATTATGGTCGATGATGATTTATCTCAGAGCGGCTTGGCCATATTTAAAGCAAAGCGGATAGCGTGGTAGTACAACCTACCTTAGCAGCCATAAAAAATACCAGTCGCATGAGCCACTGGTATTTTTTATGGCTGACTGTAAACAGTAGTTTTTGACCGATTTATTTTAGCCATTGATTGTTTGCATCGTTTCTATATACTCAGAAATAGTAGATAAAATATAAAAGAGCAAACACAGGGAAGTTGATTGAAGTGTGGCCATATGTCATTTAAATAGGGAGATCGGTATGACGTTACATCAAAAACAGTCAGGTGCTGCCATTTTATTACTGGCATTGCTAACGGGCTGCTCATCAGGGCCAAGCATGCAGGAGTCGTCCACCCCAACGATTCAGCAAGATAAGTCTATCCAAGCAGAGTCGTCTAAAATGTCGGCCACTCAAGACGCGACAGAGTCAGAACGTTTGGGTACCAAATGGGGCGATGACGTTGATTCTCAAGTGACAACGGTTGATTTGCGTCGCATGAGTAGTCAGCCTATCGAGCAAATGCAGGTGCGTTATGCAGATAAGTCTTACAAAGGACGTGCGGTTAATAGCATGTCTCTGCTGGCAGGGAAGGTTGATTTTTCGATAGAGACGGATACGGGTGAGCTGTCACTATATCGAGACTCAGGCAATTATTATGTGCAAGGTCAAGCAGGGCAGGCCTATCGTTTGGTGTACAACAATAACAGCCCCAACACGTATGAGATTGTCGCTAGTGTGGATGGTATAAATGTCATCGATGGTAGTGCTGCCAGTCGTCAGGACAGCGGATATGTGCTACGTCCCAATGATGATTTGGTGATTGAGGGTTTTCGCAAGAGCCAAAGCGCAGTGGCATCCTTTATATTTAGCAATCCAGAAAGTGCTTATGCTGCCAATACCAGCTCGGGTTCTATCAACAATACGGGTGTGATTGGTACGGCCATCTATGGACTATATGATCCTGCTAAACCTAAGTCTCAGCAACCGCAAGCGTATCCAGCAGATAATGGCTATGCTAAACCACCACAATAATGCCTATCAATAGATAATAGATAAATCATATAAAAACGCCAGTCGCATTAGCCACTGGCGTTTTTGTATTCTACTATTTTGCTTTCATATAACAGATTCTTATAGCGTTACAGAGTTGTTTTCGCCTAGATTAGTCGCTTTTTTGCCGTCCATGACTGCAGCAGTTGTCATCTTAAACATATTGACGACTGAGCTGCCACTTAACCAATATTCGGCACCATGTGGTACGACTTTGATTAATTGGACGTTTGGATCTTCTTTACCTTGCTCATAGAATGCATTGTAGATTGGTGACCATAGCTCATCGAGCTTCTCTTGGTCTTCGACCAACTCTGCTTTACCGTTGATTGAGACATAGTCTTTTGCATCTTGGCTGACATAGGCCAAGTTCACTTGTGGGTCTTTCTGGATATCGCTGACGGTTTCAGTGGTCTTATCACCGATGAACCAAATCTCTTTTGCGCCAATACTTGTCTCACTCGTTGTCATTGGGCAGGCATGTAAATGGCCTTCGTGAGTGCGAGTGGTCATCATGGCAAATTTCACTTCTTTTACCAGTGCTTGTACTTTATCGATGTGGTCTTGTCTGCTCATAATTGATTTCCTTTTCTTTAAAATATTTAGGTAGTTGAGTTCTTATAGTAGTAATTTTTATTCGGACAAAGCGTATTTGAAAGATCAAAAACGATTGTCGCCTTAACAACTCAGACTAGAATACCGAGTTGTACCCATACATTTATATAGGTGCCCAGTAATGCGATGTGAGAGTTTGTAAGGAGTATGAGGGTTAGGTAAAAAGTGTGACGCTGTGTATTTTTGCTGTCTGATTATCCAGTGCAAAGTTAAAAGGATAGCGACTAGAGGTCAGCGCAAGCTCGCTATTCTGCAAATATCTGATAGCAGCAGCGCGCAACTTATCGGCAATTTATCTTGGTTTAGACCTGCTTATTACAGGGCTTCTTGTTATAATACGCAGACCATTTACTTAGCATGGCAGAGATGCCTTGATCTTACGGATTATGCCTTTATGATGACCATCGCCGGACAACCGTTTCTTACCGATTTTCAGACGCAGCAACTCATCAGTCAGTTCCAGCAAAAAACCGAGCTCAATGTCAGTCAAATAAGTACCCAGCAAGTGTATGTGCTATCACGCAAGCTCGAAGGTGATGAACATAAAAAGGCGTTAGACCTACTCGCTGTTGACAGTGCGACAGTACTGACTGGCACGCAGGACAATCAAATACAAGTCATCGTTGGTCCACGTTTTGGCACGATTTCGCCATGGGCAAGTAAAGCGACTGATATTTTTAATAACTGTGAAATTGAGCTTAACCGTGTTGAGCGTGTGGTTGTTTATACGTTAACTATTGAGGGTGACGAAGGCGAAAAACTACCAACCGCCGCTGAGCAGTTGTTGTTTGACCGTATGACGCAGAGCTTGGTCTATGATTTGAATGATTTGAACAAATTGTTTGATGATGAGCAACCAGCATCATTGAATCATATTGATGTTATCGGACAAGGTCAGTCAGCGCTAGAGTCTGCCAATACCCAGTTTGGTTTTGCATTATCAAGTGAAGACATTGATTATTTGATGAATGCTTATGTCAATGAGCTAAAGCGCAACCCAACTGACGTTGAGCTGATGATGTTTGCACAGGCAAACTCAGAGCATTGCCGTCATAAGATTTTTAACGCTGAGTGGACAGTGGATGGTGCAGTACAGCCAAAATCACTGTTCCAAATGATTAAAAATACTTACCAGTCGAATCCACAAGGTATCTTGTCTGCCTATAAAGACAACGCTGCTGTGATGGCAGGGTCTGACGGCATGCGTTTTTACCCCATTCCGACCGATGCGATGGATGCAAACTCTGCCCATCCTTATGACTTCCATCAAGAAGCAATCGACATTCTGATGAAAGTTGAAACGCATAACCATCCAACGGCTATCGCGCCGTATGCGGGTGCTGCAACAGGTGCTGGTGGTGAGATTCGTGATGAAGGCGCAACAGGTCGTGGCGGTAAACCAAAAGCAGGTTTGACAGGCTTCCACGTATCACACCTACATATCCCAGAGCTCGCTGAAAAATGGGAGCAGTCAGGTCAGTTGAGTACTCAGGCTTATGGCACGCCAGATCGTATGGCAACCAGTCTGGAGATCATGACGGAAGCACCACTCGGTTCAGCCAACTTCTCAAACGAGTTTGGTCGTCCTAATCTATGCGGCTATTTCCGTAGTTTCCAGTTGGACACCTCAGCGGCAAAAGACGGCAGCGAGATGCGCGGCTATCATAAGCCAATCATGCTGGCAGGTGGTTACGGCAATATCAAACGCAACCTCATTGAAAAAAACGCCATTCAACAAGGTGATTTATTAATCGTCCTTGGTGGCCCTGCGATGCAGATTGGTCTGGGCGGTGGTGCAGCATCTTCAGTCGATAGTGGTTCACTCGATGAAGGCTTAGACTTTGCCTCAGTCCAGCGTGACAATGCTGAGATGGAGCGTCGTTGCCAAGAAGTGATGGATCGCTGCTGGGCACTAGCCGGTAATGATGTCGATGCGAGCAATAATGGCAAAGACGGCAACCCTATCGTGTCATTGCATGATGTGGGCGCGGGCGGTATCTCTAACGCGATGCCAGAATTGGTCAATGATCATGAAATGGGCGCGGTACTAAATCTGCGTAAAATTCCATCGTTAGAAGCTGGCATGTCACCAATGGCCATCTGGTCAAACGAAGCGCAAGAGCGTTATGTCCTCGCGATTCGCCCAGAAAGCGAAGCACAATTCGATGCGATCTGTGCGCGTGAGCGTTGCCCGTATGCCATCTTGGGATCAGCCACGGATGTGCGTCAGCTAGTCGTTGATGATACATTGCTCGCTGAGCAGCCTGTTGATATGCCGATGCAAGTATTGCTCGGTGGCACACCGAAGATGAAGCGTAGCTTTGAGCGTCATGAAACCAGCTTGCCTGCATTAGAGTTAGGCGAAGTCAATTTAGCCGAGTCTATTACTGATGTATTACGTCACCCAACCGTCGCTAGCAAATCATTCTTGATTAGCATTGGTGATCGTTCTATCACTGGTATGGTGGTGCGTGATCAGTATGTTGGTCGCTACCAAGTGCCAGTATCGGATTGTGCAGTGACAGCGTCAGGCTTAATTGCGCTAGATGGTCAAGTGATGAGCGGTGAAGCCATGAGTATCGGTGAGCGTACACCAGTTGCGCTAATCAGCCCACAAGCGTCAGCACGACTTGCAATTGGCGAAGCGATTACCAACATTGCTGGTGCGCGCATTGCTCAGTTGTCTGATATCACGATGTCAGCGAACTGGATGGCCGCCTGTGGTGATGATGCCGAAGACGCAGCTTTATTTGACGCTGTATATACAGTCGGCGAAGAGCTGTGCCCAGCACTGGGTATTGCTATCCCAGTCGGTAAAGATTCGCTATCGATGCGTGCCAATTGGACTGACAACGACAATGGCGACAGCAAAGACAAATCAGTCGTATCACCAATGAGCCTTGTGATTACTGCATTTGCCCCTGTGGTTGACGTGGCAAAAACGCTAACCCCTGAGCTAATCAATGGTGACAGCGCGTTCTACCGTATTGACTTATCTAAAGGCAAATTGCGTCTAGGCGGTTCAATCCTTGCGCAAACGCTGAGCCAATTGGGTAATGATTGCCCAGATTTAGCGCAGCCAAGCGACTTGGTCGACTTCTTTAACTTTGTCCAAGCAGGTAATGCACAAGGCGTCATCAGTGCTTATCACGATATCGGTGATGGCGGTCTATTAGCGACCATCGCTGAGATGCAGTTCACCAGCCGTCAAGGTATCAAGCTGTCATTGACCGATGATAACTTACTCGGTCAACTGTTCAGTGAAGAGCTGGGCGCAGTCATTCAAGTATTACCAGAAAACGTCGCTACTTTGATGGAGCTGGCAGATCAGCATAACGTGAGCGACATGCTAAGCCTTGTTGGTCAAAGCTCTGAAGAAGACAGCTTACTTATTCAAACGCCAACGCTCATGGGCGATGACACTCTCAGCTTTAGCCGTACTGAATTGCAGCAAGCATGGACGCAGGTCAGCTATCAAATCGCGCGTCGCCGTGATAACCCTGCGTGCGTACAGCAAGAGTATGACTTGATTGCTGATGCGAGCCATAAAGGTCTAATCGCCGCGCCAAACTTTGATCTGAATCAAAAAGTTGAAGAGCCATACTTGGCTAGCCGTGAGAATAAACCAAGAGTCGCCATCTTGCGTGAGCAGGGCGTCAACGGTCAGACAGAAATGGCAGCAGGCTTTACGCAAGCTGGCTTTGAAGCGGTCGATGTACACATGAGCGATCTACTCAGTGGCCGTATTAATCTACGTGACTTCGACGGTCTGGTCGCTTGTGGTGGCTTTAGTTATGGTGATGTATTGGGCGCAGGCTCTGGTTGGGCGAACTCTATCTTGTTCCATGACGAGTTACGCATGCAGTTTGTCCGCTTCTTTGCCCGTCCTGATACCTTCTCACTAGGTGTCTGTAACGGTTGTCAGATGATGGCTCAGTTAAAAGACCTCATCCCAGGTGCGGACAACTTCCCACGCTTCATCGCCAACCAATCGGCTCGTTTTGAAGCGCGTACGGTCAATGTAAAAATCGAGCGTACCAAGTCTATCCTGTTCAAAGGCATGCAAGACAGCATCTTACCAATCGCTGTGGCGCATGGTGAAGGCTATGCCACACTAGACAACAACGAAATCGACGGTATGGCTAAACACGGTCAGCTTGCGATGCGTTATGTCGATAGCCAAGGTCATCCAACCGAGACCTATCCGCTCAATCCAAACGGTTCTGTCGGTGGTGTCACGGGTCTGTGTAGCACTGATGGTCGTGTGACGATTATGATGCCACATCCTGAGCGTAACCTAAAAGCTTATAACCACAGCTGGAAACCAGAAGAGTGGGACGAAGACGGCGCGTGGATGCGTATGTTCCGTAACGCTCGTGCTTGGTTGCGTTAGTCGCAAACTTAGATGTTTGATTAGCTTCGTCAAACTTGCTGAGCCTACGATATGTAGTGCTTGCGCATGTTTTCCTCGCTACTCAAACCTCTAGCAATTGCTTATAGTTTTAGATAGCTGTTTTTAAAATAAAAAGGTGGGCTTAGGCTCACCTTTTTTGTGTTTACGATTTAAGATTTTAAAAATAAGGCTTAGCCTTTATACCGTGTTTTCACGAGTATAGGTGGTGACACCCATGCTAAAATTGCGGTCAACAAAGATTAGCATTAAGCAAAATAAGGAAGAATAACATGTCAGGAATTACAGATATCAATGAGCTATTGGGTTCGATGCAGCCAGCATTGGTTGATGAGTCATTTGTGTTTTGTACCGTCACAGGGCAGCTAGCAGAATACGTAAACCTAGCGCCAATCGCGACGTTTGTGGAGACAGAAGGGTTGACTTTGGTTTTGACAAAAGACAACGCCGATGAGGCGGGTTTGCATTACGAAGGCGTGTTTCGACAAATCACTCTAACGGTGCATTCAAGTTTAGAAGCGGTAGGTCTAACCGCAGCCGTGTCAACCAAACTGACCTCAAAGGGTATCAGTGCCAATGTAATCGCTGCCTATTATCATGACCATATATTTGTATCGGATGATAAGGCGGAGCAGGCGCTATCAGCGTTAAAAGAGCTGAGTGATGTATAACGTTTTTTATAAGTAGGTGAGCTATTTCCCGCCTTCCACTTGTATCTGCCAGTCTGGGCGCGGCGCTAGCTACGGTTTGGGTCGTCGCTTGCTTCGCGTCGACACCCCAAAACCTAGCTATCGCAACTTGCCCAAACCAGCAGGATACCGTTACAGTCGGGGCTAAACCGCGCCTTCGGATAACTATTGAGATTGAAAATTAATGAGATACAAATATCTTTAAATCTACTTCATAGTTTGAAAGTTGCGTTAACCATGTATCAATTAGTTGGTAAGCTTGCTTGCTTTCACCCGCAGCAGTAGATATATTTTCCATTTGTAGTCTAAAGTGACTTGCTGAAAAACCGTTACCAATAATAATCCACATCTCTTTTCTAACTAATACATCTTTGCGTCGCTTGTCTATTTCTTCAAAAACTTCGTTAAGGGTATCAGGTTTCTGGAATATATTTAAATCATAAAACCCATTAAATAATCTAATTCGGTTATCTAACTCGACTTTGTTAGAGTTTATATTGCTAACCTTCCATTTTTTTCTTAGCCATGTGTCGTTAGAATAGCGCTCAAATTTTTGACCCACTAAAGCATGGATATTCTTAATAGCTTGACTTCCTACTTCGGCTATTGCATTAACACCAGATTTAGGACTATTTTTAGCATCTCCACATTTCACATGAACCATAATTAACTTATCTTTTGATGATAGGATAAAATCAGCTGGTTCCGTCCCCATATCTGTACACAATACAAGATCTACATTTGGTAAATACTGATAAAAATTGCCTAAACTTGCTAATGAGGGAGTTTTATATTTTATATTTGATAGCTTATCAATTTGGTGGAATATTGAGTCCACCCCAAAATCATTTGCAGTTGTATTTCTCTCATCTTTTTCTGATAACTTATCTTCCAAAAGGCAATCCAAAGGAATTATTTTTGACATTAAATTTCTGTTTAGCTTTCCACTTTCAGTTGGCATTCTGGATTCAAAAAACTGCCCTTTCAAGAAAGTAACACCGCTAGTGTATAGTAGCTTTACAGTCTCCTTATTTAGAATATCATCAGGCTTTAGTAAAACACCTTCTTTGTAGAAACTTAACTCATCGCTAACATCCACACTTAGATTACTCTTAATATCAAATAAGAATTTAACCTTTAGCCCGTTCGCTTTATTTCTATCTATACAAGGTTTGAATACAATTTTTGAACAATCCTGTAAAATTACGTCATATTTAGATGTACAATTTGTGTTAACAATCTCTATAAATGAAAACCCTGAATTGTACTCTGTAAAGATATAATCGTTATCAATTAGGTATGTAAAATTATTGTACTTGAAAGAAATTTTTTCTAAATTACTAAAATCTAAGATACATGCAGAAGGTTCTTCTAATGGGATAGAGTCAGCAGGCTTAGCAAATGAGCTTACGAAATCGCTTTGCAATGCATAGCTACTCTGAAACCTATCATATATATCATCCAATCAGTCAATGAATTCTTGATAACTAAACTTACGATTTTTTTGATCAGAAATTCTGCCAGAACCTACTCCTAAGTAATATGAGTCGTCAATTTTCTGGTTTAGATTGTTAACATTATTAAATTTACCTGTTGTGATAGCATAGGTAGAGTTAGTTGCAGGATGATTTATAGTTTCTAGGTTACCTATATAAGAAATACCTTCAGGTCTATAGTTACTTGTTTGTAAAGCCCTAGTATTAGCTTGCTTAGCTAAAGTTGTTTTATCAGGATGTGAAATCACTTTAAATAATGTATCCATGTCTACTGCACTTCCAATTTCTAACTCCTTATTATCACTAAATTTTCTGCCTTGACTGTCGAAAACAGCTATATATTCTTGACCTAGTTCTTTTACTACCATTATTTCTAACGATGGTTCAAAGAACAGACTATCTTTTAAAAACTTTGAATTGTTAAATGTTACTGAGGTTACTACACCAAATTCAGAGTCATACTTTGATAGAGCACCTTGACGGTTAAATTCCCAATATAATTTATCCAAACAATCAGCTAAATCAAACTCTGGATTTTTTTTGTAAAAGCAAACTGATGCCAATGGAATTTCAAGAGATTCAACAGGATTAAATCCTTTAAAATCAAATTTTTTCTTAAAGCCAGAGTTGTAATAACTATGTTCAGGAAACTCATCGATATATGTTTCAATTAGAATAGCCGTATCTAGCGTTCTAATAAACTTCTTAGCATTTTTTTCATTAGATAGATATTCGTCAAATATTTTAAAATTGCTCCATAAATCCAGATTATTGTTATTATCCAGTCCTATAATATAAGGTTGATATTGTTTGTATGTTCTTACTACTCTACCTACTGTTTGAACTAACTCTCTACCACTAGCTACAGGATAAGTGAGGATAAGTATTTTAGCTTGAGGTAAGTCAACACCTTCATCTAATTTTCTTTGATGAATTATTACTTCGTAGTCTTTTTCATGAATATTTGCAGGAACATTCTGTAATTTATTTTTATTATCTGATTTTGCATAACTATCATGGATTGCGACAGCATTGAATTCGGTTTTTAACAACTCTAAATAATGTTCGACATCTGAAAGTTCTTTACACTTTACTATGCATACTGATTCTGGTTGTGAGATTTTTATCTCTTTAATTCTTTCAATTAACCTATCTTTATTAACTACTTCAAAGTTTGGATCTACAATATCGTGATTCTTAACCGCATTTTTAAACGTATATATATAATGGTGTTTCACATCAATATCGAAGCTAAATAAATCGTTTCTATAGGGTGTAGCTGTAATAATTAACTTTTTACATTTAAATTTTCTAACAGCTTTGCTCCATTTCGAAGCTGGCTCAGCATGCCCTTCATCAAATATCACTAAATCAATCTTATCTTTTATGGAGTCTAACTCCAATTCAGAAAGCGCTGTAATCATTTGGACTGTAGTACAGTAAATACCTTCTTTTTGGAAGCTATTGATATTTTTGAATACAGATTTAAGATTTGGTATATCAGCTACATCATCTAGAATTTTTTTATAAAACTCACCTTTCAGTTGTTTTACCAACTGGTCGCAAACAGCTCTTCTGTGAGTAAGAACTAATACTCGTTTAGATTTAGAGCTATGGCTAGTTACACAAATTACGCCACTTTTACCGGCTCCAGTTGGTAAGCTGATTAGACAAGCCTTCTTACTCCGTGAGTTAAGGTATGTAGATACAGTATCTATGCTTTTCTTTTGACAATCTCTCAATCTTGAAATAACGTCTTCACTTATATTCATAGTAGTCCTTTTAAACTAATGAGATTACTTACATTATTCGAGATTTTTATCTTTATTAAGTTTACTACAAAAAAAGAGCCAATCTATAAGAAGAGTGACTCTTTTCTTTACTGAAATTAAGGACGTCAATTCGTTTAAAGTCTAACCATTTTTTAAATAACTATCTTTACCTTCTTTCCGAGCCTCAGCAATCAACTCATGAATCTTAGCACTTTCCTTTAGCACACAAGCATCATAAGCAGAAAGCGGCTCAGACGCTTGTTCTTTTTCCTGATCTTGCTTGGCTTTTTCTGCTAAATACTTTTCAAGTTTATCGGCTTCAGAATCGCCCATAGTTTATCCCCCATATAATTTTTACCATATAAAAAACGGCACTGAAATCAGTGCCGTTTTATCAGTCGTGATAATTTAAACCCTAACCACGACTCCTCAAATGCTGAATCGCCAAAATTAATCCCAGCTTAAAATCACCTTACCGCACTGCCCACTTTCCATAATATCAAAGCCTTCTTGGAAGTCATCAATGTGCATGCGATGGGTAATGATGGGCGACAGATCAATACCGCTAATCAGCATTTGCTCCATCTGATACCACGTCTCCCACATCTCACGGCCATAAATACCTTTTAGGGTTAACGCCTTAAAAATAATCTTGCTCCAATCCACCGTGGTGGTGTTAGGCAAAATGCCCAAGAGAGAGATTTTAGAGCCGTTATACATATTGCTAATCATTGAGTCAAAAGCCTGAGGCGAGCCTGACATCTCAAGCCCAATATCAAAGCCGTGCATTTTTAACTCAGCAATGGCGCCTTCGATGGTTTCACCTTTGGCTGGGTTGATGGTCATCGTCGCGCCCATTTTTTTGGCAAGTTCTAGGCGATAATCACTGATATCACTGACCACAATATTACGCGCCCCTGCGAAGCGGCAAATTGCTGTTGCCATAGAACCAATCAGCCCCGCACCCGTAATCAGCACATCTTCACCAAGGACAGGAAATGAAAGGGCAGTATGCGTGGCATTGCCAAAGGGGTCCATAATGGCTGCCATCTCATCGCTGATACGCTCATCGAGCTTGATGACATTATCGGCAGGTATCACCAAATATTCGGCAAACGCACCATCGCGGTCGACGCCCACGCCGATGGTGTTTTCGCACACATGTAGCTTACCACGGCGGCAGTTTCGGCAATGCCCGCAAGCGATATGTCCTTCGCCAGTGACTCGGTCGCCCACTTCAAAATGCTTCACACCATCGCCCATTTCGCTAATGATGCCGACGTATTCGTGTCCGATGATCATCGGCGTCTTGATGGTTCTTTCTGACCACTCATCCCATTTGTAAATGTGCAAATCTGTACCACAAATAGCAGTTTTTTTAATTTTAATTTTAACGTCATTGATGCCAACCATAGGTTCTGGCATGTCTTGCATCCAAATGCCTTTTTTGGCATGGGCTTTAACCAGTGCTTTCATACTTTTCTCTTATTTAACGGTGCTGTACTTAATGGTTGAATCTAGCGAGTGAATACCGAACAAATACCGAACGACGCTTAATCAATCACTTTCATTTGCTTGGCGACTTTAATAAAGGCAGTGATACACTTGTCTAGCTGCTCGCGAGTATGGGCGGCAGAGAGCTGGACACGGATACGAGCCTCGTCTTTGGGTACGACAGGGTAGAAGAAACCAATCACATAAATGCCTTCTTCGAGCAGTGCATCTGCCATTTTCTGGGAGACATTAGCGTCATAAAGCATCACCGCACAAATCGCCGATTCGGTAGGCTTGATATCGAAGCCTGCATCTTGCATTTTTTTCACAAAATAGGCGGTATTTTCATGTAATTGGTCTTGTAGGGTATTGTCTTGCGATAGCATCTCAAACGCTTTTACCCCAGCGGCAGCCACCATAGGAGGAATAGAGTTTGAAAACAGATACGGGCGTGAGCGTTGACGCAACATCTCAACGATTTCTTTTTTACCCGTGGTAAAGCCGCCAATAGCACCGCCAAATGCCTTGCCCAATGTACCAGTGATCAGCTCAATATCACCACGCAGATTAAACAATTCAGTCACGCCGCCACCAGTGCGACCGACCACGCCTGCTGAATGCGACTCATCAATCATTACCATGGCATCATATTTTTGTGCCAACGCATAAATCGCATCCATTGGTGCGACATTACCATCCATTGAAAACACACCATCGGTGACAATTAAGCGAAAACGCTGTGCTTGCGCCGCTTGTAACTGCGCCTCTAAATCTTGCATATCCGCATTGGCATAACGATAACGCGCGGCTTTACACAGGCGTACACCATCGATGATTGAGGCATGATTTAACGAATCAGAAATAATGGCATCTTCGCTAGTTAGCAGTGGCTCAAAGGCACCGCCATTGGCATCGAAACAGGCCGCATAAAGAATCGTATCTTCGGTATTAAAAAACTTAGAAATCGCCGCTTCTAATTGCTTATGCAAATCTTGCGTCCCACAGATAAACCGCACCGATGACATGCCATAACCTGAGTTTTCGATGGCTTTGATCGCCGCCTTTTTAATCTCAGGATGGTCAGACAATCCAAGATAATTATTGGCACAGAAGTTAAGCATCTCACGGCCATCGGCAATCTTGATGAGCGCATCTTGCGGAGAGGTGATCACGCGCTCGTTTTTATACAGTCCTGCTGCGCGTATGTCGCTGATTTCTTGTTGTAGGTGTTTCTGAAAGTCTTGATACATAAAGATTCCTGTTTTAATATTATTAGCATTTTTATTGATAATGCAGATATTAGGACTGCTGATAGAACCAAACTGTAGTCATTTTAAAATAAAATTGATACGCCAATATTGCCATGCTACTGGTATAAATTTTACTTGCTTGCTGTGTCTACGCTGACAGAGGCTGCATAAAATATATCCCAGCATCACCGCATCGAGTGTAAAGTGAATAGACTATTTGCTTATTAGTATGGACTATCCACAAATTGCTAAATACTGACGCACGACATTATCCATGCCTTGCTCCAATGACTCAATCGTAAAGGCATGACCAATCGATACTTCAGCGATATCACTAAGCGCGAGCAGATCAGCCAAATTATCCAAATTCAAATCATGACCCGCATTGACGCGGATATCGTTTTGATTGGCAAGGGTGATACAGTCGCTAAAGCGTTGCTGTACCTCATCGAACTGGTCGCCGCTCTTACCATTACTGTAAGCGCGCGCCCATTCTTCGGTATACATCTCGATCGTCTGTACATCGCTCTCGATGACCGCTTTGATTTGTTCGATATCAGGGTCGATGAACACCGCACAGCGCGTACCAAACGCTTCTAGCTCTTTGCTCAATGTTGATAAAAACTCATGATGTTTAATGATATCAAAGCCATGATCGGAGGTCAGCTGATCGTCACTGTCTGGCACGAGCGTACATTGATGCGGTTTTACCTCACGGATAATCTTTAAGAACTGCTCATTCGGATTGCCTTCGATATTGAACTCAATCTCTGGATAGTCCTTTAAGAATGCACTGATATCATAGACATCTTGGTATCTGATATGACGCTCATCGGGTCTCGGGTGTACGGTAAAGCCTTTGACACCTAGGTCAATCAGCTTTTTTACAAAGGTCAACAGGTTAGGGTAGTCAGTACCGCGAGAGTTACGGATTAAAGCCAATTTATTCAAATTTACGCTAAACAATGTGCTCATAGTATTTCCTTTTTCATTGTTGTTATGGATAGATTTTTGGTTGTTAATGGCTAATAAAAATCATTGGTATCAGCATACTTCTTATTCAATGCCTTTAAAATAGCATAAGTCTCTAAATCTATTTCGCCTGTTGGATTTAAAGGTCGAAAGTGTAGCTGAAACGCATAGACGACATCGCGACTGGCTTTGTCCCATTCGTCACTATCATTGATCTGATAGCTATAGTCACTAAACTGCTGCTTGATCTCAGGTATCGTTGCCGCTGCAAATGCGTCTATATCCATAAAAGCAAGCTTATCAGCGTCATCATACCAAGCGCCGATGCCATATTGCTTATACAGTTGCTGCCAAGGGAACTTGGCACCGGGGTCTATTTTGCGTGAGGGTGCCATATCAGAATGACCGATGATATTCTTTGGTGAGATGTCATATCTGGCGGTGATATCTTGTACTAGCTCCGCGACCTTTTTAATCTGCAACTTATCAAAAGCCACATAATGCTCATAAGGATGATATGCTAGCTTGCCGTCTTTTAGGGCATTTTGATACTCAGGCGCAATCCCTGCATTGACGATTTCTATGCCGATAGAAGTATCGTTCAAAATGGTTCTACCTGCAAAACCGCCATCACCCGCATGCCAAGCTCGTTCATTTTCTGGTACTAAATTATAAATTTTATCATCGTTATTATCTAACACTAGATAGTGTGCGCTGACCTTGCCTGTGGTCAGTGTGTTGATAGATCGGTCATTGTCTGAAACCGTATAGTGCAGCACAATGGTTTTGATACGTTCGCTTTTGCCAGTGGCTTGATAGGCTTTACTATCCACGATGTAGTTCTCAGTGCTTGCTACTGGAGAGGTCGTGGTTACGCAGCCAATTAGGGACATGGTTAAGCACGATGTTAATACTGACGCCAATGCTAAAGAGATAATACTTTTTGCCATAAATTGCTCTATATAGCTGGGAAGTTATGCGCTGATATTATGCGCTACGGTGCTACTTTTTGCACAGGCATTATTTTTCGATACCCTATCATGCCCAAGACAATAAAGAATCCTAGCAAGACATAAGCATTAAATGATAATGCCGCGGGCGAAAATGGTAGCAGCAACAGCGATATAAAGACCACACTGATTAATACAGAGAGATAATTTAGCAGACCTGCCTGTTTCTTTTTTCGCTCATTGATGAGGTCAGCGGTCGTGACATAAGCAAAGCCAACAGTGATACCCAAGGACGCCATTGTTACGATATCGAGTAGGTAGTTTCTACCTAGCCAAGGAGAAAGTAGGCACACCAAGCATATCAATGTAACGGTTTTTTGCTTACTGAATTGGTTGTTTTTATCCGTAAATACATTGGGCAATAATGAAGTGTCGCCCATAGATTCTAAGAGCTTAACCGACGACAATATAAAGCCATTGATACCGCTCATTATCGAGCCGATCATAGCGATCGACAGTAGCCAAATACCGATGCTACCAATACGATTGTCTATGCCTTCACCTGTCGCCCAGTGGCTGTCTTTGATGGCTTGATAGTCAAAGCTCATGTTTAGCGCGGTAAAGTAGTTGATTAAAAAGTAAAACAAAATACCTGCGATGAGTGAAATTAGGATAATACTTTTGGTCTTGGTTTTTGAATCGCTAATGGCTTTTGAAATTTGCGGTGTGGTCTCAAAACCGACATACGCCCATGGCATAACAGCCAAAATAGGTAACCATGCCAAACTGGTGATAGAGCCGCTAGACATATCAGTTGGCAAAAACGCTTGGCTCGTTGGTGCCATCCAAAGCGAGGCAAAAAACAGCGCCGTGACTGACAGAATCATAAAAAGGGCGATATAGAGTTGGATTTTTGCGCCGACTCGTACGCCCTTTAAATTGATATAACTGAACAAAATAATAGCTGCGCTGCATAGAAACACTTCACTAGCGTAGACCTCCCAACCAGCAATCGTATACAGATAGCCTAATTGTAGACCACTAGGCAAAAGATAGCGCAACAGCAAAGCGACAGCTGAGATATTGAGTGCGATAATGGAGATATAGCCTATCGTGACGCCCCAACCATAAATATAGGCGTGTTTTCTATTGATGTATTTTTCAATCCAATATATACCGCCTGATTCAGTTTCTGGTGTTTGAGTTAGCAAATGAATATAGGCACGTGCGACCATATAAATGGCCAAAGTACCGATAATAATGGCGACAGAAGAGCCTAATAGTTGTGACTGCGGCAAAAACAAATCGCCTGGCATGACATAAGCACCCCAACCAATAATCGCACCGACGCTAATCGCTATCGCTTGTAGATAGCTGATACTTTCTGTTTTTTCACTCATAGAATACTCCTTCACGATCAAAAATGGAGAAGGAGGGAGTGCTTATTAAAAGGTGAATGCAGGACATGAAAAACCTTGTGATGCCACTACGCAGGGTAGTGGCTATCTTTTATAAGTAGGAAAGTCATATTAAAGGTTTTTGTTGAGTGTTACCTTTTCAATCCTGTTGGATTTTTTTAGCCAGAACCTTTTTCCAACTGTCCTCTAAACAGTCAATCGCGAGCCACGGTTCAATCACATTAGCGTCAAACTTTTCTTTTGAGTTTGCCAGTTGCCATAGCGTCTCTAATGTCGCAAACGGATAAGGGCGCTCAACCAGATACACAGGTAAATCAGCGTCTATAATGCCATCACGGACGACTTGGAAGTACCAGCCAGAGATACCTTGCTTGCTGACCCATGCCGCGATATTTGGTACTTTGGTAAATTGACCAATTTGATCGTTGATTTTGTAGCAAGGGCGGCGTGGTTGGACAATCCGTAGTTGAACGCTAGCACCATCATTACTAGTATCTAAACCGTTTTCAAAATGTCCACCGTACTGAAAAACATCGCCAATGCAAACCGTAGACTCAGTCATTTCTGGTAGATCGTTGACGGCTTCGGTCGTGAGGTTTTCACCCAATGTACCGACGCGTACGTTTAGGCCAAACTCTGTATTGATTCTCTCATAAGTCGCAGGTGCCAGTTGATGCACGGCTTTTAGCGGGCCACCATGATGTTTGCGATCGGCTTGCTCATCAGTGGCGAGGCCCATGAAGTTGACCGCGACCGGCGCTTTGATGGGTGCTTTATCGATGGCGCTCATTTCTTCGCGCGCAAATGGCATAGCTTTACCAGTGCGGACGCAGGTTAAGTTGGCGATATGTAGTGGCAGGTCTTGGTTAAAGTCTTTTTGGGGTTTCTCAACTGTTGGCGTGACTGATGCTGCGCTCATAAGGTTTCCTAGAATATAGGTGTTCATACTAATAAGTGGGCGAGGACGGTTTGATTTCTATTTTATTATACGGGTTTGCCACCTCAGAGGTCACACAAAAAAAGACCAGAATAGATATTCTGGTCTTTTTGGTAATACGTTTTTGAATGTTGAACGATTGTCGTAATCAACAGTCTTATTTGTTTTTGTTACGACGACCGGCCGTTTTCTTTTCACGTGGTACAGCGACCAGCTCAGCCAACTGCTCAGGTGATGACCATAGGCCTTCTAAGTCATAGAACTCACGAGCTTGAGGCGTCATCATATGGACGACAACTGCGCCCAAATCGATCAACGTCCAGTCAGAGTCGATACCGCCTTCACGGCCAAGTGGCATAAAGCCAGCTTGCTTAGCTTCAGCGCCGACACTATCAGCCATCGCACGTACGTGGCGTTTAGACGTACCATCAGCGATGATGATGCGTTCGGTTACGTCAGTCAATGCTTCTACATTCATTACAGTGATGTTCTTTGCTTTCATATCATCTAGAGCGCTTTGTACAATGGTCAAACATTCTGTTAGGCGTTCTTCAGTCATGGTGTTGGTCATAAATTTTAATCTCTTGAATCGTAAATATATAAAATAAAGGGGTAAAACGTCAATTTGTCTTATCCGACTCATCATATGTCGTCAGTCACGCATAGAGACAGGATAGGCAAAATGACACAGATAAGGCGATTTTAACGGAATTGAGCAGCAGAATATAGCTGATGGGCGATAATATATTGATAAACAGCAGGATTTAGCCATTTAGCTAATGGATTAGATTCAGTATTGCTAATGATATCATTTATTGGTGCTATAGATGTGATTTGCCTTTGGGTGACTGGCATTTTATTTGTTTGATTGTCTATTCTCTGTAGTTGCTCACGTATTTGCGTGCTTGATACGGCAGTGATGGGTCGCGGGTCTATATAAATGCGTCCTTGATTGGTGCTTTTCAAGTCAGCTTTCAAGTCAATACTATCCGGATCAGTGATATTTGAGTTCGAGCTATCTATTAGTTGCTGAGTAGTTGGGGTCAGTAGCGCACTCGGTGAGTCCGTTATATAGGGCTGCAATGACAACGGCAATTGCGATTTTAAGAAAGTAACATCTTGTGCAGTTGCTGTATTGTTTTCAGAAGATATAGTGCTATTAGACATTTCACCATCAGTACAGCTGTCACGATTAAACACCCACAGATTGACATGGTCGGTGAGTCGTAATCCCTCTTTCCATTTATCCAAACTATGGGCACTGTCCATACCCATGATAAATATCAAACTGTCATTAGGATATTGCTGCCTCAATGTACGTACGCTGTCGATCGTATAGACAGGCGGCGCTTGCCACAGCTCCAGCTCATTAATCTGTATCGGCGTATTCTCCGTCGCTAGCTTTAGCATCGCTAAACGATGGTTAGGGTCTGTACTTTGGGTCTTAAATGGCGAGCGCGCATTGGGTAGTAATGACACGTGCAACGAGAGCTGTTGCTGCTTTGCGATTGGGAGTAGATGTTGATATACCGACATCGCTACTTCTAGATGACCGTTATGTACAGGATCAAACGAGCCGCCAAGATAAGCACGAATGGCAGGCGCAGGTGTTTTTTCTTGAGGGCTAGTGCTCGTATTTGGCATAAATAAATGTGTAAAAGGATTAATAATACGTTGGTTGATTCTAGAGAAGATAGCGCCATTGTAGAGGGCAAGCGCGCCCTTGTCATCACTGTCTGTCACCAAGGCACCAATAAAAAACCGACCATCATCATGACAGTCGGTTATCTATAAGTGTGCATTATACAAACGTTAAGATAATTAAATCAGATCGCTGTGCGCTTGGATAGCAGTCAGCGCGATGGTATAGACGATATCATCGACCAACGCACCACGTGATAAATCATTCACTGGTTTGTTCAGGCCTTGTAGCATTGGGCCGACACTGACGACGTTGGCACTACGCTGTACCGCTTTATACGTCGTGTTACCAGTATTGAGATCAGGGAAGATAAAGACATTGGCTTGACCAGCGACAGGCGAATCAGGCGCTTTTTGCTTACCGACGCTCATGACCGATGCCGCATCATACTGTAGTGGGCCATCGACTTTGAGGTCTGGTGCACGCTCACGAACGATTTGGGTTGCACGGGCGACTTTTTCGACATCTGCGCCAGTCCCTGATGAGCCAGTAGAGTAGCTGATCATCGCGACTTTTGGATCGATACCGAAGGCCGCCGCAGACTGAGCTGATTGAATGGCAATCTCAGCCAGCTCTTCAGCGTTAGGATCAGGGTTGATGGCGCAGTCACCATAGACCACCACTTGCTCAGGCAACAGCATAAAGAATACTGACGACACGAGCGAGTATTGCGGTGCGGTCTTAATCAACTGAAATGCTGGGCGTACGGTATTGGCAGTCGTATGAATCGCACCTGAGACCAGACCATCGACTTCATCCATCTGTAGCATGATGGTGCCGAGGTATACAGTGTCTTTTAGATATTCAGCGGCGACATCTTCATTGGTTTTACCCTTGCGGCGCTCAACGACTGCTTTGATATATTTACTCATATCTAGACTGTCAGGGTCGATGATTTCTAACCCTTCAGGCAACGTCAAATCACGGTTTTTAGCGACTTGTTCAACATCACTACGCTTAGCAAGTAATACGCAATTGGCAATACCGCGGCTTTGACAGATACAAGCCGCTTCCACGGTACGTGGCTCAGCGCCTTCTGGCAGTACGATGCGTTTTTTGGCTTGCTGTGATTTTTTGACTAACTGATGGCGGAATGCTGACGGCGACAAACGTGGCTCGTGATTGCGGCTGAAGTATTCTTTAATCCAGCTCAGATCCAAATGCGCGGCCACATAGCGAGCCACTTCTTCCGCTCGTTCGGTGTCGTCATTTGGAATCTCAGAGCTCATGTGCATTAGGCTTTGTACGGTCTCGTAGCTGTCGCTTTCGACACTCATGACAGGGATGCCCGTTTTGAGCGCTGATTGCCACAGCTCAGCGACCGTTGCACTTGGCATAATACCGCCAGTCAATACCAAACCTGCTAGCGGAATTCCATTGATACAGGCCAAGCCAGCAGCGAGTAATAAGTCGTCACGATCCCCCGGTACCACCATCAACGTACCGCGCTTAAAGACTTCATTAACACGTGCTACTGAACGGGCAGTTAGGCTGATACGATTGATACGACGTGTCTTTGCTTCACCAACATTGAGCCATGTCGCGTCCAGCTCGGTCGCGATATCCCACGTGCGCGGTACTGATAACGAGTCACTAAAGGGCACCACACCGATCAGGCGAAATGCTTCGGTATTAAATGAAGGAGATAAGCGCTGAACTGCCTGCATAAAGTTCTGATCTAAGCTGACAACCGCTTCACCAGGGGCAACTGGTTGGTTTTCAAAGGTGTTGGGCACGTCTTGTACGCGCATCAATATCACGCCGAGCGTACGTGCATCAATGACGCCGCCGAACTCACGTGCATGGACATCGAGCTTATCTGCTAAATAGGCAGGCTGATTGATATCAGCGGTACTGACAAATATAATCTTGGCATCTAGCGCATGGGCAAGCGCGCGGTTGATTTGTGAGGCATAAGAGGTTTCAGTAGTCGGCACGAGACCTTCGCAGATGATGACCTCATGACCCTCATCGATCGTATGATAATTGGCGATCACTTCTTCCATCAAGTCGTCAAGATTGCCATCGCCCAGCATGCGTTCGACATGCTGGCGGCTGATAGATTTGGGCGGCTTGAGACCAAACGCATGCATGGTGAGCGCATTTGAGCTGTCCAAGCTGTGCTGCTTATCGAGTGTATCATCTTGCAAAAACGGCTTCATAAAGCCGGCTTTTATACCGTTATAATCAAACGCACGAATCAGACCGAGCGCCGCTGACGTCACACCAATACCGCGGCTGATGGGAACAAGTAAAATGGTTTGCATAAGGTTTCCTACGATTTATTTTGTTTTAGACTTCGATTTATTATTGGCAGCATAAAGAATACCGAGCGTTTTATTCTATGTTTTTTACAACCATCAAGAGTGATAAACGCTGAGTATAATATCTAAATAAGCTTATACCAAATTCAAGGCCTGACGCGTCTCTTGCGCGATACGGTATTCTTCATCCGTTGGTACGACCCACAGCTCAATACTACTGTCATCGGTATGGAAGCTGCCTTCTTTGCCACGGGACAAATCCGCGTTTTTGTCCACATCTATTTTGATACCAAAATGACGCATCACTGCTAAGATGCTGGCACGTGTGGTCACTGAGTTTTCACCGATACCACCAGTGAAAACAATGCCGGTAAATTCAGGCAATGCACAGCTTAGGCTGGCGAGGTATTTACCCGCGCGATAGCAGAACATATCAATCGCCAGCTGCGCGTCTTTATGACCTTCACTAGCGGCTTGCTCAATGGTACGCAGATCGTTAGACAAGCCTGATATGCCTAGCAGTCCACTGTCACTATTGAGCATTTTGTCCGTCTCTTCTAGGCTGATACCGAGATGACGCTTTAGATGCATGTGCAAGCTAGGGTCGACATCACCACTACGCGTACCCATCATTAGACCTTCGAGTGGGGTCAGACCCATACTGGTATCGAGGCTCTTGCCATCGTACACGGCAGCCACCGAGCAGCCATTACCGAGATGTGCTGTTAGCCAACCATGTGGCCCTTTGGCCTCCGTGATTTGGCTCGTACGCTCTGAGACATAGGCATGAGAGGTACCATGAAAACCATAACGACGGATTTTGTGTTCTTCGTATAGGTACTTTGGCAGGGCATAGCGAAACGCAACGGGCGGCATCGTTTGGTGAAAGGCGGTATCAAACACCACGACTTGCGGCATATCAGGATAAATGGCTTGCACCGCTTCGATACCCAACGCATTGGCAGGGTTGTGTAGTGGCGCCAGTATCTTGAGGCGTTTGACTTCTGCGAGTGCATGATCGTCAACTCGTACCGCCTCAGAGTATTCACGGCCACCATGTACCACGCGATGACCGACCGCGATGAAATGATACTGCTCTAACAGCTCAAGGATTTTTTGTAGCGCCAGCTTATGGCGACCACCAGGGATAGATATTTCAAGCTTCTCACCATTTAAGGTCGTGTGTTTGATACGGGCAGTATCGAGGCCTAAGTTTTCGGCAAGACCGGTGATACGAGTAGAGTTGTCATCACTAATCAACGCGTATTTGATGGAAGACGAGCCGCAGTTTAGCACTAAAGTCGGACTGGTCAGGGTTGATGTTTCACTGTTCTTATCATCAAAAGTGGTGCTTAGGGTGGCGCTCATACTCTATCCTTAGATTGGTTTTTATGGAGGTGAATCAAATCGTTTGTGAAATATAAAAAATGTTTTTAGTAATGTGTCTTTTATACTAGCGCGTCGTCAGTACAAATCCTTTTGGATGGCTGATATCTCATGTGCCACGCAGGTATATGGCCGATTCTATTTATATTTAAGCCGGTACTTTTATACTATTATTATCGGCGAATGTCTATGAATCACAGGCCAAAACCCTATGATGAGCGCGGATTGCCAAGATATTGCTGTCTATTCATATATCTGTACTGCAATAGCCCAAATGTTTGAGAATGTGATGCAGTAAGCGATTGACACAGAAATAGACTAATAACCATCAGCAATTTTTAAATAAGTTGGCATAGAATTAAGGCATATGGTGATAGCGAATTATTAGTGGCACAAATTGTAAGAAATGTTGTCCAAATACCCGTAAATCGCGTTTCGCAATCAAATTACTCCTCGTTATCATGATAATAACTCAATCGAAATACAATAAAATGCCGAATAATAATCAAGTTTATGAGTCAATCATATTCAGTATGCGTACAGCTTTGTGTAATAATGCTATGATTGAAATGCTTATCTCAGCAGCGTTTTGACTGCCTTTTTAGCTGTCTATTTATCACAATTATTATTGCCCTTACATGACTATACGCTCACAGGTTGCCCATTCTATGTCTACTATATACCGCCTCTCAAAAACTGACGATAGCTCTTTATTGGTTGGCAGCCATCGCCGTACTATCGGCGCGCTCATCATTGGTAGTGCCCTTATGGCAGGGTTGTCAGGTTGCGGTCAAAAAGGTGATTTATACTTGGTAGATTCCGCTAGCCAAACGATTGAGGGCAGCTCATCTATGCTTGACAGCACTAGTCATCCACAAGACGCCGCTTTTGCTGGTCTTGATGGTAATGACCAAAACACAGATGTGATGGTTTTGCCAGAGCCTAGTGAAGACCCGAACGATTATTAGCACGTGGCTACGAATGACTAACTATTAACGCTTAACTGGATCAAATACTAATGCTTGAATTAAGCCGCGTTAAGAGACAATGGCAATATCTGAGTAGGCTTGATTAAACTGCTTGGATCCACACACACATTTGACACCCATATTTATTATTACCTTTTATAACCTGATTAGATTAGAGATTTTTATATGAGTTCTTCTGAATTAGCTACTGACGTCACTGAATTAACCACTGGCGAATCAGTCACCACTCAAACTGAGCAAGGGTTGTATATTGACCCTGAAGCTTTGACTACTTATTTACCTGCGCTGAATTACCGCGACGATTCGCTATATATGGAGCAGGTCAGTATCAATGCATTGGCAAAACAATATGGCACGCCCTGCTATGTCTACTCAAAGCAGGCGATATTGGACGTTTACCAAGCATACACGGACAGCTTCGCCAGTCTAAATCATCAAGTATGCTATGCGGTAAAGGCAAACTCTAACCTTGCAGTGCTTGGTGTTTTGGCAGAGGCAGGTGCTGGGTTTGATATCGTTTCTCGCGGTGAGCTGATGCGTGTACTGGCTGCTGGTGGCGCTGCCTCTCGCGTGGTATTCTCAGGCGTTGGCAAAACTTATGGCGACATCGAATACGCGCTGACCCAAGGTATTGGTTGCTTCAATGTTGAGTCGATTAGCGAGCTGACCTTAATCAATGAAGTCGCAAAGTCACTTGATAAGCCTGCGCCGATATCGCTGCGCGTCAATCCAAATGTCGATGCAAAGACTCATCCGTACATCTCGACCGGTCTCAAAGACAACAAGTTCGGCATCACTCACGGAGATGCCCTAGCGGTTTATCAGCAAGCGGCAGTGCTATCACATATCGATATCGTTGGTATTGATTGTCACATTGGCTCGCAGTTGACTGAGGTAGAGCCATTTGTCGCAGCGTTAGATAAAGTCATTGAGCTAATACATAGTCTGCGTGATAACGGCATTGAGCTATGTCATATTGATTTGGGCGGCGGACTGGGTGTGCGTTACATCGATGAGACGCCTGTGACTATCGATGAGTTTGCCCAAGCCTTATTACCAAAACTTAGCGAGCTTGGCTTAAAAGTATTTTTTGAGCCGGGTCGTAGTATCGTTGCCAATGCTGGCGTGCTCTTGACCCAAGTCGATGTACTCAAACCGACTGAGCACAAGAATTTTGCCATCGTCGATGCGGCCATGAACGACTTGATTCGCCCTGCGTTATATCAGGCTGAAATGGCTGTTATTCCAAGCACACTGCCTAGCGATGGTATCAATACGGATGGTACGCAGCCATGGGATATCGTTGGTGCGATTTGTGAGACGGGTGACTTTTTGGCAAAAGACCGTTTATTGTCATTGGCCACAGGTGATGTGCTAGCAATCACTGGTGCGGGTGCTTACGGCTTTACCATGAGCAGTAACTATAATTCGCGCCCGCGTGCCAGCGAAGTGATGGTGGCAGGTGAGCATCATCAGCTCATTCGTAAGCGCGAAACGGTTGAAGCCTTATATGCCGATGAAACATTGTGGCAGGATAAATAGAACGGTCAGAGCGGTACTTGACGCATAAAAAACCCACTGTGATGATAACAGTGGGTTTTTTTATGGCAAACGCTGACTGAATGCAGCGGTTTTGAGTTATGACGATAACTTGGTATTTGATAGCGGTGATAATTATGATTGTATCTGACAGCGTGCTAATATAAGACATATATAAAAATAGGATAGGACATCAAAAATATGCTAATAGAATTTACTAAAATGCATGGTTTGGGCAATGATTTTATGGTCATTGATTTAGTGACCCAGCGCTTAGAGTTGACCAAGGAACTAGTAGCGTTATTGGGAAATCGTCATTTGGGCATTGGCTTTGATCAATTGCTGGTGGTAGAGCCGCCCATGCGCCCTGATGTGGATTTCAGTTATCGTATCTTTAATACTGATGGTACCGAGGTCGAGCAGTGCGGTAATGGCGCACGTTGTTTTGCCCGTTTTGTGCAAGCGCGCAAACTGTCATTTAAGCAGCGTCTACGTGTAGAGACGGCCAGTGGTATTATTTCATTGACGACTGATCGTTATGGCTGGGTTGAGGTTGATATGGGTAAACCCAAGTTTGAGCCAGATGAGATTCCATTTAGCCCAAGAGCCACGACCAAAATCCAAAACACATACCATCTCGATGTGAATGGTACGCCTGTACAGCTGTATGTTGCCAATATGGGCAACCCGCATGCTGTCATCAAAGTCGATGACGTACTCGATGCTGAGGTCGAAAAATTAGGCAAGGCAATCGAATCGCATCCTGCGTTTCCAGCTCGCGTCAATGTGGGTTTTATGCAGGTGATGAACCAGCGCCATATTAGACTGCGTGTCTATGAGCGCGGTGTGGGTGAGACCCAAGCATGCGGTACTGGCGCTTGTGCTGCTGTTGCGGTCGGTATACGTGAGGGCTGGTTGGATGAGGGCGAAGAGATCCGCGCGCAGCTCTATGGTGGCAGCATGATTATCAAGTGGCAGCCAGGTTACTCAGTCATGATGACGGGTCCGACAGCCTTTGTTTATGAAGGTGTCTTTAGTCCAGATGGTTTGATGGCACAAGCCGGTATCAAGCCCAATTCTGAAGGCTAAGAGCTGACATTGGGTAAATGACATAAATAGCACGGGTGCTTCTACTATGGTGATGTCCGCTGATAAAGACAGTCAATCTGCACAGATGACGCCTTGGCTATCAGCTGAGTTGGCAGCCACTGTAGAGGCAGACACTGCGTTACGAGCGTTATTAGCACCTGTCCATCGTTGGCTTAATGTTCTGGCCGTGCGTAACCACTCGCCGCATACGTTGACCGCTTATTTTGCGGGTGTCAATCAGTTGGCGCTATATATACGCGGCAAGCGTTTGACATGGACGCGCTGTGATAAACGCCAACTGGCTCAGCATATCAGTCAGCGCCTTGATGAAGACAAGCTTGCACTGGCGAGCGTTCAGCAAGAGCTGTCAGCGATTCGTCATTTTTATGGGTGGCTGATAGAGGAGGATCTGGCACGTGTTAATCCAACGACTGGCTATCAGCTCAAGCGCAGTCCTAGACCACTGCCGTCTATTGCCGATGTAGATTTACTCACTCAATTGCTAGACCAGGCCATCCCGGATACCCCAGAGCAGGCCCGCTTATGGTTACGGGATAAGGCCATGTTTGAATTGCTTTATAGCAGCGGTCTACGTGTTGGGGAGTTGGTCGCGCTCGATATGGCAGATGTGGACTTGTCTGATTTGCGTGTGCGAGTCACAGGCAAAGGCAATAAAACCCGCCTAGTACCGTTAGGTGTAAAGGCGGCAGAGGCGATAGCACGTTATTTGCCGCATCGCAATCTATGGGTTGAGCAGATGGACAGTGCATTATTCATTAGTGAAAAGCTCGGCACCAGACTCTCAACGCGAGCGGTGCAGCAGCGTCTCAAAGTCGCGACGACTCGTGCAGGCATCGCGCAAAACATGTATCCGCATTTACTGCGTCACTGTTTTGCCTCACATATGCTCTCAGGTAGTGGAGACCTACGCGCCGTGCAAGAAATGCTGGGCCATAGTGATATCAGTACCACGCAGATTTACACCCATGTCGATTTTGCTAAGTTAACACAGGTCTATGATCGCGCCCATCCACGAGCGACTCATGCTCAGAATGATAGCAATTCTACCTAGTCTCTAGTAGAGCAACTTGTCACAAGGCAATTTGATTTACGCCAAACGATGGCAATCAAAGATCGGCATTTTCTGTCGACCTTGTATTTGTGCCTGCTTGTCTAGTGAGGCCATGACAATGGCGTATCCTTTATCTGGTTCAGCTGTGGCAGAGGTGTTTAGCTCACTACTATCGTGGCTAGCAATAATACTGCCATTAAAATCAGTAATGGCTGTATGTCCCCATGTCTGGCGAGTATTGCCGTCTTTATACGCATGATAGCCGCCTTGCGCTGCGCCAATGACCATACATTGACTGTCTAATGCCCGTGCCTGTAACAACAGTGACCAGTGCGCTTGTCCGGTCAGATAGGTAAAGGCCGCAGGCGCACTTAGCAGGTCTGCGCCTGCTTGACGTAGGCGCTGTGCCAACGCTGGAAAACGCAAGTCAAAACAAACCATCATACCCAGTTTATACACAGCATCGTCTATCTCAAGTGAGGTGACGACAGTTTGTGTGCCTGGCTCAAAAGTCGCCGCCTCATTATAACTGCCTTGTTTGTCGGCCACAGTCGCGGTAAACAGATGAATCTTATCGTAGCGTGCTACCAGCGTACCATCTGGGGCAAACAGCTGGCTGACTTGGCGCAGTCTACCATCTGGTACGATAACCCCATCAGGGCGATAAGGGCAGGGCAGTGAGCCTACTAGCAGATAAATACCATAGGTACGGGCATACTCTGCCATCGTCGCTGAGAGCGCATCAAAACGCTCTGCAGTGGCAAACTGCTGTCCCATACTACAGCAGTTTTCAGGTATGACCACGAGCTTGGCACCCTGCGAGGCTGCGTCAATAACGGCTGCTTTTATAGTGGTCAAATTATTTTCGATATCTTGCTGACTGTTCATTTGGATGGCAGCGATGCCAAATCCAAGATTGTTTATTTTGTTGTTCATGGCAGTATTCTCATTCAATGTTAAGACGGATCGGTCGTTTAATAGGTTTTCTTTATTATAAAATTCTTATAATTATGAACAGATTATTCATATGTATGGGCGGGTTATGACGTGTCAAATGATAAAGGTGTCCAGTATTTATCACCATCATATCTGGGCAGGGTGTAAATTATCATAGCAAAATTGTGGCAAAAAATGCTATCGTCATGTCCAGATAAGGATAAATCACGGCCTCAATTGGCAGTATAAATATAATAGCATCAAGAATGGAGTGTAATAAGCCGACCATGAGTATGTCGTTCGGATTGGCGACCACGCTGAGCAACTCGCAAAAACTAACCCCGCAAATGCAGCAAGCCATCAAATTGCTGCAGCTCTCTAGTCTTGAGCTCGCGCAAGAGGTTCAGGCCAAGCTGGACAGTAATCCGCTGCTTGAACGTATCGAAGACGATGGCGATGATGACTATAGCGATGATAGCGACTATGAAAGCTCTGACGATAAAAGTGATGCGTCAAACGAGCCATTGACCTTGGATAGTTGGAACCAAAGCAGCAGTGATTTTTCTAATACAGCAGGGTCTAGTACAGGAACTGAGGGCAACACAGATTACGGTGATGAAGCAATCGATAGCTTGGACAAGTTGCAGCAGACCAGTATCGATGATGGCGCGATGGACAGTAGCACTGATAATTTTGATGCCAATAGTGATACGGAGCATTTTGATTATAGTAACCATGCCTCTGCGTCGAGTGGCTCTAGTAATAATAACGAAGACTTTGATAGCTATCAAGGTGGTACTTCTTCGACCATTCAAGACCATGTGCGCTGGCAGCTTAATTTTAAGCGCTTGTCGGAGACAGACACGCTGATCGCAGAATATCTCATAGACTCCATGGATGACATGGGGTTTATTCGGTTGGATATAGATGAGCTGCTACAGAGCTTTGATACTATGGCCAGCTTTTATCAGTGGGATGAGCGCGTTGAGCATGATGAGATTACAGCGGTACTACGCATGATTCAATCTTGTGATCCTGTTGGTGTGGGTGCACGGCACTTGAGTGAGTGCTTAGCGATTCAGCTATCCAAGCTCGATGCTCGCACAGCTTATCTACAAGAAGCAAAAGCGCTACTATCAGCCAGTGAGCATTTGGTCAGCAATAACATCAAAGCGCTGACGGAACTAACGGGTCTTGCCCCTGAATACATCACGCCTGCGATTACTTTACTGCGCACACTCAACCCGTCACCAGGATTGTTGTTTCAAATCAGTCAACCTGACTACACTCAGCAGCCTAACAGTTATGACATACCAGATGTGTTAGTCTCGCCCATCAGGCACCATGACGGGACGCCCAATGCTGCAGATGAAGGCTGGCATGTACGTCTTAATCCTGACACGTTGCCAAAACTGCGAGTCAATCAAGAATACGCCAATCTAGTCAAACGCGGTGATGACAGTCCTGACAATCAATATCTGCGAGAAAATCTCACCGACGCGAGACTGTTCATCCGTAGCATCGAAGAGCGCAATCAAAACCTGTTAAAAGTCGCGACCAGTATCGTACGTTATCAGCAAGAGTTTTTGTTGCATGGCGCGACGGCTATGCAGCCGCTGATCTTAAAAGCCATTGCAGAAGAAGTTGATTTACATGAGTCAACGGTTTCGCGACTGACCACCAGTAAAACCATCTTGACGCCGCAGGGAATGTTTTCGTTAAAGCATTTCTTTTCGTCACACGTCAGCAGCAACGATGGGGATATCTCATCGACTGCTATCAGCGCCATGATCAAAAAGCTCATCGCCGATGAAGATCCCAAAAAACCATTATCGGATAGCCGCTTAAAGAACGAGCTATTGGCTGATGGTATCGATATTGCTCGTAGAACGGTCGCAAAATACCGTGAGGCTATGAATATTGGCTCATCTACTCAGCGCAAACAAAAATACTAGTGATTTGACCGCAGAAATTTAATTAGCTATTTATTTGACTGAGAACACAGAAGCTGCTGGATAGTTAGCCTATGTTTCTATACAGTTATAAAAATAAAATTTTTTGATTATATAGAAACTTAGTAGAAATAATAGCTATTGTTACACTTGATTACAATTTAATGGCTTGCTACTATTTGGTTTTCATGACAAATTAGAGCCATACCAACCACAAAATCTTAATGCCGATTTATAGTATTTACTCATAACTGATAAAGGAGACGATAAAAGGATACGTCGACATGTTACTAGCGGCATTGGATAGATGATTGGTAAGGCAGGATGACAAGAGCAGGAATGCGACCTCATCTGTTGATTGTAAGTTATAAATAAAAGGACAATAATATGAATGTTTCTATCAGTGGTCATCATATCAGCGTTACTGAAGCTATGGACACAGCGGTTCGTGAAAAGCTTGAAAAAGTAGAACGTCACTTTGATCAGATACAGAGTATTCAAGTGATATTATCGCTAGACAATAGCGGTGCCAGTGACGGCGGCAAAAAGAGCCATAAGGCTGAAGCAATTATGCGCGTCTCAGGTCAAGAAATGTTTGTCCAAGCCCTTGAAGATGATATGTATAAAGCCATTAACGAGATGGCAGACAAACTTGATAGACAAGTGCGTAAGTATAAAACCCGCCAAGAGCGTAAAAAGACTCAGGGTGCTGGACGCGAAGGACGCTATCAAGATTTGACGCCCGCTGAAGCAGTGCCAGCAGCTTAGTAATAACGCCACATGGTGCTAAATAAGCAACGACAGTCATCTGGATTGATAGATATATTAAAAACCAAAAAGACAATAAACAGTCAATCTATCAAGCCATGACTAACAAAAGAAAAAAGACCTCAAACATATCCTATGTTGAGGTCTTTTTTAATAAGCACATAAAAATCGCATACAGGTTTAAAGCCGAATAAAGCGATAAACCATTTACAGCGAAATGATTCTAACCGCCGCCAACTGCTTGTACCACTTCAATATTCATACCTTCTGCAATGCGCAATTGAGCCAATTCACTTTTGGGTATCAGATCCCCATCGACTTCGACAGCATAACGACCTTGACTCAGACCAAGTTCATTGATGACTAGTTGCACTGTCTGATGGGTGGTTTGTAAGGTTTTGCCATTGACACTAATATTGCTCATAATTGCGCTCCTTAATAATTTAGATTTCCTTGTACTCAAAAATATGAATGCTTGAGTAGATGACATCCTCTAGATTGATTAACTGGGTTTTGATTAGTTGATCGAGTCTTTTGATCTAAATGTCGATACTGCCAGCCATAGCCAACCCGCAATCATAAAGATACCGCCAATAGGAGTAATCGCCCCAAACCAACGCGGTGCGCCAAGCGTCATCGCATACAAACTACCAGCAAAAATGACGATGCCGATTTGTAGTAGCCAAGCCGTGGTTTGGGTGGTGTATTTCAGGCGAATCAGTAAACCCACTAGCAGCAGCCCAAGTGCATGTATAAACAGATATAAAGTTGCGGTATGCCACCATTCAAGTTGCTGAGGACTGACAATAGCTTCTAAGCCATGAGCACCAAATGCTCCTAGGACAACGGCTACTGCCATATTCAATGCAGCAATACCAATCCAATTCAGCATGATAAAACTCGCAATGGCTTACAGGCGCGAATAACGTGATAGATATTACTGAATATCATCTGGCAAAATCACACTATCAATGGTCATGGCGTCACGAATTTTATCCATCGCATTTTTTTCGATCTGACGCACACGCTCGGCGGAAATAGAGTAGACCGCTGCTAACTCATGCAAGGTAGATTTTTGCTCAGAGAGCCAGCGCTGCTCGACGATATCGCGTGAACGATCATCCAAGGTACCCATAGCAGCAATCAGAGCTGATGAGTTGTTTTCTTCCCAATCTGCTTCTTCTAACTGCTCGGCAGGATCGATGCCATCTTCTAAAAACAATTGGGGTGCATAGCGACCGTCATCATCGTCGCTCGACTGCGCTTCAAACGAGGCATCATAAGAGGTCAGACGAGATTCCATCTCTAGCACTTGCTTACGTGTGACATTTAAGTCCTTGGCGATCGCATCTGCTTCTTCTAGCGTTAGCTGATTGTTGGTTTTCTTTAGGCTACGTAAATTAAAGAACAACTTACGATGGGCTTTGGTAGTGGCGACTTTGACAATACGCCAGTTACGAATCACGAACTCATGAATCTCAGCTTTGATCCAATGTACGGCAAAGGAGACCAAGCGCACACCTTTATTGGGATCGAAGCGTTTGACCGCTTTCATCAGCCCCAGATTGCCCTCTTGAATGAGATCCGCCTGCGGCAGTCCATAGCCTGAGTAGCTGCGGGCAATGTGAATCACAAAACGCAGATGTGACATCACGAGTAAACGCGCCGCCTCAACATCGCCTTCGTCATGATAACGATGCGCAAGCTCTTGCTCTTGCACGGGAGTCAAAATAGGGATTTGGTGCACAGTGTTGATATAAGCGCCTAAGTTGACCCCTGGTGCAGATAAATGCGTTGGCATGGCCGGTACTAAATCACGTGTACTGGTATCACCTAATGCACTTGCATCATAAGGCGGACGCTGTGCAGCAGCTTTGAGTGCCGCATCACGTGCGTCGTTTCTTATAGGAGTTACGCTGTCTTTTTTGTTTGTATCTGCAGCGTCAGTAGTAGTATTAGCCATATTCTTGACCTTGATTAAATGGTTGAGCAAATAGTCAGATAAAACGCTTTATGATTGTAATTGTAAAGGATAGCGCCGTTTAGTTGCTATCAGTTTTGGTAATGATGAAGTGATATATTGTATCGAAACGCTGTGATGATGTGCTATTTACGGCTGATAATTCGGTGATTTCAGTTGCTGCATTAACGATTAAGTTTAAATGGCTCGATGCGGATGCTTGCTGACTTTGTCGACAGAAAGCAGTAATGTCTGCTCGCGAGTTGGGGTCTGTTGCGACCACATATAGCGACTCCCCAACGGACACCCCTCGTAGCGCAACTTTGGTTTTTAACAATGGCATGGGACAAGCAAGACCACAACCATCAACAAAGCCTTTGATATCTAATACAGTTTGTTCTGTGACACTCTTTGAATCAGCGCATTCTGCTGGCAGCAGATCCATCAAACTGCTTATACTGTGCTGTTCGGTATCAGATAAGTTGGCTGATAAACTGATAGCGTGAGACATACGGTTTATGATTGACGGTGTATCAGCAGACATAAAAAACCTTGTAGATATCGATATATGGTTTGGTGCTATTTTTAAGCAAATATTTTTTATGCAAAGAGTGTCTGTAATCAGTCATACTCGATCTAGACATTGACGTTTGAGATAAGCGAATTTATCTGATAGTTACTGCGATAGTTACTGCCCTCTTAACGTCAGCTTACCTTTGTTATCCGTCATTATACCAAATAGCCGATGTATAATTGCAGTTGAATATAGTCAACGTTGTGTTCGGTTCACTAGAATCACACAACCATGTTGCACAATAATGACGGATGGCTGCGTGATTGGTAGTCAGAGGCATAGTAAAATTGACCACATGCCTGCAAGCCCGTATAGTCAAAAATACAGGGTAAACAATACGATAGGATACGCACTTGTCTCATTTTACTAGACCACCACGACTGAATAACCATGAGCCGCGCCTGACAGCTAAGTTGGCTATTAGGGCAGTGCCACTTTTATTACAGCCAATATCGCAGCCAAAAATCTATCACAAATGCCCCAAGCGGTCTTTACTGAGCACTGCTAAGCGTGGCGTGTCAGTTGTGCTCTTAGCAGCAGTGACCAGTGCTTATGGCAATGATAACCAAGACGTTGGATTTGCCAATAGCTCGTGGCAAGACCCAGATACGCAAACCTTAGAGTTGCCAAATCTGCGCGGTCAAGGGCTGAGCTTTGCTGAGCAGTATCAAAATAAGATGCTGGGTGAGTGGTCGCTACAAAACATCAATGGTCGCGTCAAAATGGAGCACGACCCTTGGGTGCAAGAAACCGTCAAAAACATGACGTGGCGACTCAATGCCCAAGTGCGTCAGCAAGCGCCACTGGGTTTGGTCATCATTGATAATGCTAGTATCAATGCGTTCGCTGCGCCTGGCGGGGTGATTGGCATCAATACAGGTACCATACTGGCCGCCAGTAGTATGGATGAGTTGGCAAGCGTCATCGCCCATGAAGTGGCGCATATCAGTCAGCATCACTACGAGTATAGTGCAGAGGAGAGTAAAAAGGCGCTACTGATGCAACTGGGCGGTATGTTGGCTGCGATCGCCGCCTCAGCAGTGGATGGTGATGCAGCAGCAGCGGTGATGATGGGTAGCCAAACTGCCTTTATGAACAGCAGTATGGCGTTTAGCCGCAGCAACGAGCGTGAAGCCGATAGAGTCGGGATGCAAATCATGACCCAAGCAGGCTACGACCCTCGAGCGATGCCACGGTTTTTTGCCACGATGAATCAAAAAAGCCAGCTGAATCAGGTGAAAGATCAATTTTTACCCAGTTTTGTGCGCTCGCATCCGCTGAGTAATGAGCGTCTAAGTGAGTCACAAAGTCGTGCGCAGCGTTATCCAGTACTATCTCTGAGTCAGCAGCAGCGTCATCAAGCACTATTTGATCTGCTCTACTGGCGAGTACAAAGTACAGGTAAACACGCGTCTGAGACAGTGCTGACAACAGCAGCCAAGAACAGTCTGGGTGCCAAACTGGCTCTCGTACGCTGGTACACAGAGCAGCAGCGTTTTAAGGATGCCAATGATATATTGACTCAGATGAACGCCTTACCCATCACGCAACGTCAAAACTTAGAACCGCTGCTTGCGATTACGCACAGTGAGCTGCTAAGCGAACAGCAAATGTGGCAACCAGCAGCAGAGATTTTAGCAAACCAGCAGCGTTTGTACCCTGAGCGTCGTGATTTGCGTCTTTATTTGGCAGAAGCGCTCACTAACAGTAACCAACCGGCAGCTGCACAAGCACTGCTAAAGCCATTGACCGAACAGCAGCCAAGCGATCGCTACGCGTGGCAAAGTCTGCAATTGGCGAATGAAAAGCTGGCTAAAACCACAGCATCACTGCAATTGGCCAATATCGCAACCATCAATGCCCTGCGTTATCGAAGTCAAGATCAGTTATGGAATGGACGCTACGAGCATGCGCTGACATCATTGACGCAGGCCAAGCAACTCACCGAAAATCTGCAAACCACGGCTCAGGCCAGTAGTGCCCGTCCGTTATTGGCCAATATCGATGCTGAAATTAAAGCAATAAAAACCGCCCAAGACTTTAAGCCTTAGGCGGTATTTTTATAGTACTAGCTTTGCTTACTATGACAGTAGGGTGTTGTTTCAGAGTAAGAGGCGCTACTCAATAGCAAACATATTATTCACCTTACAAGCTACTTACCTTGTAAGGCGTCTTTGACCAATTTAGAGATAAGAGCAGGATCAGCACGACCTGCGGTTTTATTTTTTAGTATACCCATGACGCTGCCCATGTCACGCATAGACGTAGCACCTTGCTCACTGATTTCAGCGTTCACCAATGCGATGATTTCGTCATCATCCATCTGCTTTGGCATAAACTCATTGATAATATCAATCTCAAACTGCTCTTTGGTCGCTAAGTCATCACGGTTGTTTTCGGTAAAAATAGTGAGTGATTCTTGACGCTGCTTGAGCTGCTTTTGTAAAACTTCTAATACTTGGGCATCATCGAGTTCTATCCGGCGGTCAATCTCGATTTGTTTGACGACCGCTTGCACATTGCGCAGTACCTTAACGCGCTCAAGCTCACGTGCTTTCATGGATACTTTGATATTGTCTAATAAAGTCTGTTTAAGTTGGCTCACTGTTATTATCCTTATTTGTTAAGAGTTATTTGTTCAAATGTTGAGCAATAATAAAAATTGTAGCATAAAAAACGCCACTGATATCAATGGATAACAGTGGCGTTAGTGTAGCGCTTGTACGTAACTAAATCAGATTACTGATTAGTACATACGAGTGGTACGAATAGTTTCGCGTTGTAATTTCTTTTTATAACGCTTTACGGCAGCAGCTTTTTTACGCTTACGTACTTGCGTTGGTTTTTCATAAAACTCACGCTTACGTACGTCTGATAATACACCAGCTTTTTCACAAGCACGTTTGAAACGACGGATAGCGATATCAACTGGTTCGTTTTCTTTAACCTTAACTGCAGGCATGAAGACTCCTCGATTAGGATGAGATATAAGGGCATTAGTTTGGCTGTGTATTAGTATTTAGCCGCGATATCTCAAGATCACAGGCATCAGCTCAAACTAGGATAATCTTGCGCACTAGCACAAGGGCAGGTATTTTAATAAAAAATACCAACAAAGTCAATGATTTTAGGTGTTTATTGTCTATTTATCATTTGTTTGTCAGAACATTTGAGCTTACCTGTGCTGTTCTAGAGCGAGTCAAAGGAGAAAAACCATCGTGAATAAAAAGTCCCTACGGTCTATAACGGTATAGCGGGAGTTTATGCTATGATAATTTCCATATTGTAGTAAGCATATGAACCGGTTTGTGTGTATTTTATTGAGGATGTTGGAATGAAAAAAACAGTATTTAACGCGGTATTGAGCACGGCACTTATTATGGCTTTGGGTGTGAGCGTGAGCGCTTGTAGTGGCGGCGAAGAGCATGAAGAAGTAATGGCAATCGATCGCGTTGATGAAGCCGCTGCATTGGCCATCAAAAATGGCCCACCAGCTGAAGAGATGAAGTTCCCAGAAGCGGCACCAATGCCAGCTGCTGATGCAACCGCTACAGATGCTGACGGTACGGCAACTGCTGAAGCAGGTACGGCTGATGCTGATATGGCAGCAACGACGGATAGTACGGACACAGATGCCGCTCCTGCTGCCACTGACAGCGCCGACATGGCGACTGAAGATGCAGCTGCTCCAGCCGCTGAATAATCTATCCGCTAGAGGTGAGAGATGATTGGTATACCGCAGCATATGCATAAGTTGAGCTTGTCTATACTTAGTCTGAGTATGTTGCTCGCACTGAGTGCTTGCAGTGATAACACGCCTACTGACAAGGCGGCGGATATCGATGAGTCTACCGATGTAGCCGTAGTGGCAGAGGCTGAACCAGCAGTAGAACCTGCCACCGCTACGCCTGATACTGTTAGCCAGTCAGAGTCTGCTGCTGAAGACGTGATAGTGCCTGAAGTGGCTGCTGAGCCTGAAGTGTTGGCCGTAGATGCAGGTGCCAAGCTGTATGAGTCAAACTGTAAGGTTTGTCATGCGGCTGGTTTGCTAGACGCACCAAAATATGGTGATACTGCTGCTTGGTCAGCTCGAGTGACTAAAGACAAAGAAACGTTATATATGCACTCGGCCAAAGGCTTTAACAAAATGCCAGCACAGGCGGTAAATGACGTCACTGAAGCACAGGTTAAAGCCGCTGTCGATTATATGCTGGCGTCGGTAAGCTGATACGGTACATATAGCGTATATTGACCATTGAAATTTGTTAAACTGACCGTCATTGTGACTGACAATGGCGGCTTTTTTATGCATGCTTTTTATCAGCGCACGCCCGAATAACATGGTTGAAAAGACAGTACGAAAACAGTATGAAAACAAAGGTATAAAGGCAAAAATATGAAAGTATTGGGTTTAGAGACCTCTTGTGATGAGACAGGACTAGCGATTTTTGATAGCGAGCAAATAAACAGCGACAATCAAGGTTTGGTCGGTCAAGTGCTGTACTCTCAGATTGAGCTACATGCGCTCTATGGCGGCGTGGTGCCTGAACTTGCCAGCCGCGATCATATTCGTAAGCTAGTGCCATTACTCAATGAGCTGTTAGATCAGTGCGATACGAAAAAAAGCGAGATCGATGCGATTGCTTATACTAAAGGGCCTGGTCTCATTGGTGCTTTGATGACGGGTGCACTGTTTGGGCGCAGCTTGGCATATGGTTTAGATATTCCAGCAATTGGTATTCATCATATGGAAGGGCATCTATTGGCACCGCTCATGGGCGCAAATCCTCCGGCCTTTCCTTTTGTCTCACTATTGGTATCTGGTGGGCATACGTTACTGATTGCCGCCCATGGCGTAGGGCAGTATGAGATATTGGGTGAATCGATAGATGATGCAGCGGGTGAGTGCTTTGATAAAGCCGCCAAGATGCTAGGCCTGCCTTATCCTGGTGGCCCCAATATTGCCAAGCTTGCAGAGACAGGTAATCCTAACGCGTATTCGCTGCCAAGACCGATGCTACATCGTGGTTTAGATTTCTCATTTAGTGGTATGAAAACTGCCGTACATAATCTGATTAAAGATACGCCACTGTCAGGCGGTTCTGGTCATAAATCTGATAGCGACCCACAAGTTCGCGCGGATATCGCAGCCAGCTTTCAACATGCAGTGGTCGATACGCTAGTGAAGAAGTGCGTTAAAGCACTCAAGCAAGCAGATATGAGTCGCTTAGTGATTGCGGGCGGGGTCAGTGCCAATACTCATCTGCGTGAGACGCTAGAGGCGGAGCTGGCTAAAATCAATGCGACGGTTCATTATGCACCGCCTGCACTATGTACGGACAATGGCGCGATGATTGCTTATGCAGGTTTTGAACGTTTGCAGGCAGGACAGTCCGATGATTTGGCCGTGAGCTGTGTTCCGCGTTGGCCGATGACAGAGTTGCCAGCCGTCTAACTGAGCCTTTTATTCAATATATTTATACGATTAAGGACAGTCTATGCAGTGGTTTGCTATTGGTTTGGGCGCAGCATTCGGTGCTTGTCTGCGAGCTTGGTTATCGCGTTTTAATGCTCTACATGGTTGGGTGCCGCTCGGTACTCTGAGCGCTAATATCTTGGGTGGACTGCTGATAGGGCTGGCGCTAGTGTGGTTCGAGCGTATGGGAGGCAATTTGTCCGATCATGTACGCGTGTTTGTCATTACGGGTTTTTTAGGTGGGTTAACTACCTTTAGCACGTTTAGTGCAGAGGTATTTGGCTTTATTCATGACGGGCGGTTGCTAGCAGGTTTGACGCTCATCGGCCTGCACGTTGGGCTAACGTTACTGGCAACCGCGCTTGGCTTTTATTTCTTTAAGTTGGTTTTGTAGCCGTTGGTAGATATTAATCGTTTAATGGTCTGTTATAAGTGGTTCCACCATATCAGTCTATTTTAAGTGGTCTGTTAATAGGTTTAATAGGTGAATTATCTGGTTCCCTTGGGGTATACCTATTTTCAATCATTTTTCTTACAATTTTTTTACTCACCTGAATAATTTTCAAGCATTTGTATTAATTCTTGAAAATCAGGATGATCACCTCGAAAGCCTTTAATTGCTTCAAGTAAGTAATCTTTTCCATTATAGTAGTTAACATCCCCACCATTTTTTAACATCAATTCTAGTACATCTAACCTATCAGGCATCAGCAAAGTCATTCTCAGAGGTATAAGGTTATCTCTATTAGTAATGTTTGGATCTGCCCCTGCTTCTAATAAGGCAATAGCGGCTTCTGCATTTTCTCCTCGCATTGCATAGTGCAATGGTGTCATGCCATAACTGTCTTGAGCATTGATTGGGACACCTTTTTCTATAAAAAACTCAATAGTTTTTTTCGGTGGTTCTTTTGGGTTAAATCCCATTGAGAGCTGATGTAGCCAGTTCCATTTATCAGTTGGAGATGTTTCAAAGTAATCCATATTGTTACTTTCGAATAATTCAGAAGCTTCTTTTATCAGGCCTTCTTTAAAAAGCCTAAAAACTTTCATTCGTAGTTTTTTGTATTCATTCATAATTATTTTTCTTTACTTCTATTGCTATTAAGAAATTCTTGCATTTCATCTGTTAGTTCTTGTGGAATATCTTTGCCTTCCATCTCATCAGTATGACTAATATTAAGCTATGCTATCAATTCCTTAGTCATTGAAGTTATTTCTAGCACTAGAAGTTAGATTCCTGTATAGCGCATCTATCAATATGACCCAGAGGTAATAAAGTAATGATCAAACAAAAAAGTTTTAAACCTTATTCATCAGAAATATTACCAGTAGGATTCGTTTATCCTGCTGCTTACATCCAATTGACAAAAAATACAGAAACAGTCAAGTCTGATGAATATTTTCAATGGTGGTTCTTAAACTCTACAACTGAAGGAGCCAAACTAACATATAGTCTTAGAAACAATAAAATTAAGGATTTTAACTTAATTCCATTCGCTCAAAACAGCGAATGGATGGCTTACTTTGATGGCGATGATTGTTCAGGTGATCCAAGAGTAATAGTAGTTGATCTTACTGATTTGCCTTCATTCATGATATTCGAGAATTTTAATGAATGGCTTACTAAAGCTGAGCAGGATTACTGGTGATAGCTAATCTTAAGCTTGATAATCTAACGTTTTGTACACCATGAAGTACACTGAGACTATCTCAGCGAGTTAAAACGTTGATACCGTTAGCCCACAGCCACAGATTCAAGTCCTCACTAGGGAACCATTATTTACCATAACATTCATTACGATATGAAAAGGTGAATAATATTTCATCACTATAAAAAAGTGATTAGTAATGAAACTACAACGGCTTCACTATCCCTTCCAATAAGCTCGCAAATCCCTGCATATACGCCGTATCTTTACTTGAGGTACGCGTCGCGGCATATAGCTGACAATGTACGCCATCACCTAGTGGTCGCGAGACGACCCAACCTTTTTTCTCATATTCAGCTACCACCCAATCAGGCAATGCCGCTACGCCGCGTTCACTAGCAACCAACTGAATCAGCATCGCGGTCAGCTCTGTCGTACGAACACTCTCAAAGCTTACTTGTGCTGGCGTCATAAAATTAGCAATGATATCGAGACGTTTGGCCTCTACTGGATAGGCAATTAATGTCTCATTAATCAAATCATCAGGGTCAATAAACTTTTGAGTGGCTAAATCATGCGTGGGTGACAGCACCAAGCGACTCTCATACTCAAACAGCGGCTGATAACTGATACCGTCGAGCGGCAAATCGCTGGTCGTAATGAGCAGGTCAATATCGCCTTCCATGAGTAGATGATGCGGCTCAGGCTCAAACCCTGTGGCAAAATCCAGCTCAACATCCGACCATTCACGGCGATAGTGATTCAGTATCGGCATCAGCCAATCAAAGCAGCTATGGCACTCTGATGCGAGGCGTAACCTGCCTGCTTGACCGTGTGCCAAGCGCTTTAGGTTGGCTTTGGTGCGGGTCACTTGCGGCAAGATACTGTCTGCTAACGCCAGTACTGCTTTACCCGCTGGTGTGAAGCTGAGCGGGCGCGTCCGGCGATTGACCAAGCTGATATCGTAATAGTTCTCAAGCTCCTTTAGCTGATGAGAGACAGCAGAAGCTGTGACATGTAGCTCATCTGCCGCTGCTGCAAGTGAACCATGCGCCCGTAGCGCGGTCAATGTATTAAGATGACGTAGCTCAAGCATAATATAACCTAACCGCTAAGGTGAGAAAAATTCATTATAGTCAATATAGCGCTGACTTTCACTCATAGTCCGTTATTAATGAGTAGTTAATAAGCAATCAATATCTAGCGCTTGCGTAATAATAGCTGTGAGATAACCACCAATATCAGCGAGGCAACCAGCAATAATGTACCAATCGCATTGACTTCTGGCTTGAGTCCTACCCGAACCATCGAGTAAATCCGCAGCGGCAAAATCTCATAGCTAGGCCCAGTGACAAACGTCGAGACCACCACATCATCTAGCGATAGGGTAAAAGCCAGCAACCAGCCTGCCATGACTGCTGGTAAGATAACCGGAATCAATACGGTGCGCACCATAGTTGATTCATTGGCACCCAAGTCGCGTGCCGCTTCCATCAAGCGCTCATCTAAACTGCTCAATCGTGCAAAAACGGTAATGACGACGAAGGGTAGGCAAAAAGTAATGTGTGCTAATAGTAGCGAGACAAAGCCCAATTGCAAACCAATCAGTAAGAACAGTGCTAGCAATGAGATAGCGAGTACAATCTCAGGCGACATCATAAGTACAAACAGTAGCCCGTTTAGTAAGCCTTTACCACGAAAATTATAACGGTGTAGCGCTAGTGCGGTGAGTGTCCCTATCAACGTTGAGACAGTGGCTGCCACCAATCCTAAGACAATCGAGTGCCAAAATGCATCGAGCATCGCTTGGTTGTTAAACAGTGACTCGTACCACTTTAAGCTAAACCCGCCCCAGTTATAGCCGATTTTTGATTTGTTAAACGACATCACCACCAAGACGATGATGGGCAGGTATAACAAGGTATAAATCAGTCCGAGATAACCTTTGGCGGCGATACTACCAATCTTGATCGGACGAGTTTTTTTGTTCGGTGAGCTATAAGACATTAGGCCACCTCATTAAAGTCAGTCTTGCCAATGCGGCGGCTACTGGCACGGTAGGCAAGTAATAATACCGCCATCGCCAGTGTCAATAAAACGCTGGCCGCAGCACCAAAGGGCCAGTCACGCGCATCCAAAAATTGGTTTTTGATAATATTACCAACCAGTAAATTACGCGAACCACCCAAGATATCCGCCACATAAAACATGCCCATCGCAGGCAATAACACGAGCAGTACACCAGAAATAATCCCCGGTGTCGTTAACGGCAATACCACATGCCAAAAGGTCTGCGTTTTAGATGCGCCCAAATCTTGCGAAGCCAATAGCATATCATTGCGTAAGTCAGTAAATACCGCATATAGCGGCAGTACCATAAACGGAAATAACAAGTAGGTTAAACCTGCAATCACTGCACCTTGCGTATATAAAATATCGATAGGGGTATCGATGACGCCGATTGCTAATAGCAATTTATTAATCAAACCGTTATTGGCAAATAGTAGTTTTAATGCATAAGTCCGCACCAGAGAGTTGGTCCAAAACGGCAGTATCAGTAACATCATGAGCAGTGGCTGCCAGCGCACTTTTGCTTTGGAAATCAGCCATGCAAAAGGATAGCCAAGCAGTAAACAGATAACCGTAGTGATACCTGCCATCCATAATGAGTGGACAAATACCTCAAAATACAACGGGTCAATCATCCGCACATAGCTGTCGATGCCAACAGGTAAGCTAATAAAGGCGCTACTATCGCGGGTCAAGAAACTAACAGCAATGACCAAGATATTTGGCAACAGCGCAAATATCAGTAGCCAACCCCAGATTAGCCAAAGCGTGGCGGTACGAAATGGGCTTTTACTGCCTAAGTGGTTGCGGGCCATCAGCTACCATCCTTTTGTGCAGTTATGTCTGGCACAGTTTCAGAGTCTTCTGGTAATACCCATTCCCAGCCATCTACCCATGAGACTTTGACGCCTTCATTTAGTTTATAGTCGAAGCTCGGGTCATCCTCATCAAAAAACTCAGAGGCTTTGATGATATGACCATTTGCCAATTCGATAATCGAGTCTAAGGTGCTGCCTTTATAGTTACTCTCGATGACACGGCCTAACAGTCCGCTATGCTCATTGTCTTTCGGATCATATATTCGTAGGTCTTCGGGGCGAAGTAGTAAATTAACGATATCACCTACCTGCACATCATTGGCAAAATTAGGACGACGTAAATTACGCAATGTGGTTGGACCGTCTTGTGCTTGCGCTTCACAAACTTCGACCTCGATGCGTCCATTAGTCACTTTGCCATCACGATCGGGGTGATCTGGATGGACACCTTTGACCTCAGCTCTAAATAAATTGGTCTCGCCGATGAATTTGGCAGTAAATAAATTGGCAGGGGTTTCATAAATCTCGATAGGCGTGCCAATTTGCTGAAACGTACCGTCTTTCATTACGGCAATACGGTCTGACATCGACAGCGCTTCTTCTTGGTCATGAGTGACAAAGACAAAGGTAATGCCAAGCTCACGTTGCAGACGCTTTAGCTCAGATTGCATTTGCAGGCGCAGTTTATGATCGAGTGCGGATAATGGCTCATCAAGCAAAAGAAGTTTAGGACGGTTAATCACCGCGCGTGCAATCGCGACACGCTGCTGCTGACCACCAGATAAATCTTGCGGTTTACGGTTGGCCAAATGCTCTAGCTGTACCATCGCTAGCATTTCGCTGACGCGTCTTTGGATTTCATCTTTCGGGACTTTTTTTAGCTTTAGGCCATATGCGACGTTTTGGGCGACGCTCATATGAGGAAACAACGCATATTGCTGAAATATGGTATTCACCGGACGTTTATCAGCGGGCAAGCCTGCCATCTGTACGCCATCCAAATATATCGCCCCAGCGTTTGGCTGCTCAAAGCCTGCAATCAAGCGTAGCAAGGTTGTCTTACCGCAGCCCGATGGCCCAAGCAGTGTCAAAAACTCACCGTGTTTGATATCAAGGTTGATGTCTTTTAAGACCTCGGTTTGATCATAGGTTTTTTTGAGACCAGTCAGTTTCAGTAGCACCTGATCATCATGAGGTGACGCAGAGGTGTTGTGTGTATTTGGAGAGGGATTGGCCATAATATCTGTTCCTAAGCGTCCAATATATCAATACAGTTATCTAGGTAAATCACTGTCATCAAAGAGATTGGCATGAGCGTAAGCAGGATCTGATTGCTGCCTGATTGTTGCGTATTATAACAAACCCTTGATATAAATCAGTGCAAGTTAGTTATAAGTTATGCGAGCCATACGGTCATGGTCATGATGGGTACGGCTGTATTTTTGGTATCGACTATATTTACCTCACGACATTTAGACAAATTTTTTTACCGATTTTTGGCCTTTATTCCTATACAATCACGATATGGCTGACAAATATCACGAGCCCGATAGGTTGGTAGCCACTAGCCAATCTATGTTTGCATACCTAATGTAATGCCATTTATAACTCTCATATTATTGATGATAAAGGATCTCTCATGTCTACCGATACACGTCCAACCACAGGTCAAGAAGCGCTTGAGCTTTTAAAAGCAGGTAATGCACGCTACGTTGATAGCCTCACCAGTACCGATGAGTATATGCAGCGCCGTCCAGAGTTGGTCAAGGATCAAAATCCATTGGCTATTATTTTGGGTTGCTCAGATGCACGAGTACCAGTTGAGATTGTTTTTGATCAAGGTTTGGGAGATTTGTTCGTTATACGAGTTGCGGGTAACGTGGTTGCACCATCGCAGATTGGTTCAATTGAGTTTGCAGCCGAAGCCTTTGGCACGCAATTGGTAGTGGTACTTGGACATTCAAAATGCGGCGCTGTCACGGCCTGCGTTGAGACACTGATCAATCCTGAACAAAACTATTCACCTAACTTGCAGTCCATCGTAGATCGTATTCGTCCAAGCGTTTATAACTTGCACGAACTGGCAACTGCCAATGGTCAAGACGTCGATGCAGATGAATTGGTTGACCGCTCTATCCGTGCAAACGTGCGCATGTCAGTCAGTCAGCTAAAGCATGGCTCTCGGGCATTAGAGGACTTAACCAATAGCGGCCAGCTGCTGGTAGTGGGTGCAGAGTATGATTTAGAAACTGGAAAAGTGCGTTTCTTAGACAGCTAGGATATGTCCTCAATTAAGCCATATTTAAGGCAGCGTTGAGCCATTTGTTAAATTATTGACAGACTTTATGGTTATCGATAGCTTAACAACTCCTATTCAGCTTCTTACAAAACCCTATCAATTACCTCGCCATTTTTTATTATGATAAGTAAACGGCGCAAATCACGACAAGGTGGTTTGCGCGCTTATCAACCTATCTTATGAACCCTATTAGGATAATTATGTCTAACGTATCTACCGATAATAAAAATGACGCAGTGATAGCTCAGCCTATCAGCAGTGTGCATACCGATGGTGTGCAGCCCATTGCCGCTCAGACGACAGGTTTTACTTTTAACCACACTATGCTCCGTGTCAAAGACCCAGTCAAATCATTGGCATTTTATACTGGTGTCTTGGGTATGACGTTACTGGCGGTCAAAAAATTCCCTGACATGGGGTTTGATCTGTACTTTTTGGCACAGCTGACTGAGAGCGAGCGCGACAACCTGCCTACAGGCGACGACTTGGAAATCTTTGCCTTCCGACAACGCGGTATCTTAGAGCTGACCCATAATTATGGTACCGAAATCAAGGATGATTTTAGCTATCATGATGGCAATCAAGAGCCACAAGGTTTTGGTCATATTTGCTTTAGCGTACCGAATTTAGAAGAAGCCGTTGCTTGGTTTGATAAAAACGACGTCGAATTTAAAAAACGTCCAGAAGAGGGCAGTATGAAACACATTGCCTTTATCAAGGATGCAGATGGCTACTGGATCGAAATCGTCCAAGCAAACTTGATGTCTTAGTTGGTATATTCTCAGTGAGCCGCAGCGAGTCGCTTTGGAACTAAACCCTTTATTTATAATGATGCGCCAACATAGCAATAGGAGCAATCCCTTTATGCCCACCCCTGATGTGAGCCGCCTATCGAACACAGTAGCTGATGGTATGACCATCTATCAGCAAGTGGTCTATACCACCCAAGATTTGGCAAATGGCTTTATTGAGCGCATTCCATATTTTGTGGCGGCGCTCATTGTTTTGGGTATTTTTTGGTTATTGTCCATTTTTTTCAAAAAAGCGGTGCATAAAATCTTAGGATCGCGCGTACGTCATCAAAACTTGGTCAAGGTGTTTCAGCGGATAGGTGGGGCACTCATTCTGTTTATTGGTTTTATGATAGCGATGGTTGTTGCTGTTCCAGGGTTCACACCTGCTAAACTTATTGGTGCACTCGGGATAGGTTCGGTCGCGATTGGTTTTGCGTTTAAAGATATCTTTCAAAATTTGCTGTCCGGTATTTTACTACTGATCTCAGAGCCGTTTCGTATCGGTGATCAGATCGTATCTGGTGAATATGAAGGCACAGTCGAAGACATTAAAATTCGCGCGACCACCATCAGGACTTATGACGGTCGGCAAGTGGTAATTCCCAACTCTGATTTGTACACCTCAGCACTGACGGTCAATACTGCTTATAAGCAGCGCCGTTTGCAAGTTGCGGTCGGTATCGGTTATGAAGATGACATCGAAGCGGCAAAAGCTGAGATACTACGAGCGCTAGACAAAGTCGATAGCGTATCAAAAAAAGCGACACCAAGCGTGATTGCCACTGGGTTTGGCGGCTCGTCTATGGATCTGATGGTGCGCTGGTTTATTGAAGATGGTACGCAGGCCAATAAGGTCGCCTCAATTCATCAAGTTATTGTAGAGATTAAAAATGCGCTTGATGCAGCAGAGATCAATATTCCATTCCCGATACGCACGATAGATTTGAGTGACCCTTCGGTAAAATCCATCGTCAATAAGATAAATGAGCAACAAGTGATTGATGTTAATAAAGCTGCGACAGAGTAATTCGCTTAGGGCCTTACTTTAAAAGGACTGCCTTTAACGTGATATTTTTTACGCAATAAAAAACCGCCATCTCATTTGATTTGGCGGTTTTTTTTACTTGTCGACTTACTATAAGCACAAATTTTTATTCATCTTTTGCTCTAAAGTCGGTATGGCATGATTTACAGCTTGCACCAACTTGTCCAAAGGCAGGTTTAACATCGTCCATGCTAGTGGCGGTTTGCGCAGCAGCATTCAGCTCAGCAGTGACTTTTTGGAAGTTTTCGGCTTCTGCACTGAAACCATCAGCATTAGACCAAACTGCTTCAGTAGCATTGCCTACCGCTTCTGGGTCTTCGAAATGACTCCATGGTGTAGAGGCATCTTCTGCCATAAATGCTGCTTGCTCTTTGAACACAGCTGCATCAAACGTATCAGGCGCTTTTGCCATATCGCCCATCACGCCCATTGAATCACCCCAGTTTTTCATACTGTCTTGACGGGCTTGTACGTCAGGGTTTGAGTCAGCATCATTGGCAGTACTACAAGCCGTTAGACCTAGCGCTGCTGCCATCAAGGTGACACTGAAGAAGGATTTTAAAAATTTGTTAGAATGAGCCTTTGTCATATAGATTATTCCTTTAAAATTTGCTAATAGTATGCGCATGCAAACGCTGGCTTTGAACAAGATATAAATAGAGCAATTTATTCATACTATTTAGAAACGCGTTCGCTTCTAAATAACTTTTCAAAAATATAATTTCTATTGTAACCACTATTTACGTAGTTATAGTTAAGATAGTTGTTATATCATCGTAATATTGTCAAATGACAATCCAAAACACAATGTTGAACTTAGACGTGGGCTCAATTCAACCGATCGTCCTTTCAACAGTCTTATATGAATAAGGCCAGCGATAGCAGCTGACCTTGTCTAAATTTTCTAGATTATTGTCTAGAATGAACCACCCAATTTTATTATATGCAGATAAGCTATAGAGTCAACCAGTCACGTGGTTTTAGATAAAAATCGGTCAATTCAAATTCAGGTGTGCCTTCGGTCGGCTCTAAACGATAATGCCAACTGGCAAGCGGCGGCATACTGACTAGGATAGATTCGATACGTCCATTGCTTTGAAGACCAAATAAAGTCCCGCGATCGTAAACGAGGTTGTACTCAACATAGCGCCCACGACGATAGAGCTGAAAATCACGCTGCGCTTCGGTATAAGGCGTGTTTTTACGCTGCTCAAAAATCGGTAATATACCGTCAAGATAGCCGTTACCGACAGCTTTCATAAAGTTAAAGCAGGTCTCAAATTCCCAGCCGCGACTCTCGGTACTGACATCATCATAGAACAAGCCGCCAATACCGCGCTGCTCATCACGGTGACGTAGATGAAAGTACTCATCACACCACTGTTTAAAGTCAGCGTAGATATTGTCACCAAATGGCGCACATAGGTCATGACAAACCTGATGCCAGTGTACGCAATCCTCTAATACGGGATAAAAAGGTGTCAAATCAAACCCACCACCAAACCACCAAATAGGTGCTTCGCCTTCTGCTTCTGCGACAAACAAACGCACATTGGCATGGCTGGTCGGAACGTTGGGGTTTTTGGGGTGGACAACCAGAGACACACCCATTGCCTGAGCTTTGCGCCCAGCGATATTAGGGTGGCGTGCAGTAGCAGAGGCAGGTAGATTATGTACTTCGATATGGCTGAACATCACGCCCGCTTTTTCGATGACCTTGCCACCTGCCAATACACATGAGCGACCACCGCCGCCTTCAGGACGCTCCCAATCATCAGGAACGAAGGTCGAAGTGCCGCCGCCATCACGCTCTTGTGCTTCTAAAGCCTCACAGATACGTGCTTGCAAATCAACTAAAAACTCACGTACACGCATGATGTCGCTATGGGCTGGTATGGTCGTTGAATCTAACGGGTTTGTCTGGTTATCTGTATTTGAAATACTCATAAGATATCTATTTATTCAGGTGTATGGCGGTATTAAGGTCTGTATCGAGATGGAGTTCTGTATCAAGCGCGATATTTTTATCAAACAAGTGCCCCATGCGGTCACGTTTGGTCGCTAGATATTCAGCATTCATATCATTGACGCCTACCAATAGTGGCACACGTTCGACAACGTCAATACCATGCTCAGTCAAATAAGCGACTTTGTTTGGATTATTAGTAATGAGTCTGACAGCATCGACACCAATATGGGCAAGCATCGGGCCACACATGTCATAGATACGGGCATCGGCGGGCAAGCCCAGCATAAGATTGGCATCTAACGTATCATGCCCCTGATCCTGGAGGGCATAAGCGCGAATCTTATTGGTCAGTCCGATACCGCGACCTTCTTGACGCAGGTATAAGATAGCGCCGCAGCCTGATTCTTGTATGGCTTGCATTGCGGCATTTAGCTGCGGTCCACAGTCACATTTCAATGAGCTGAACGAGTCACCTGTTAGGCACTCAGAATGAATGCGAATCAATGGCATTGGACGCTGAGATAAGGTATCACTTGACGGGATCACTGCTGGGTTAGTTAAGTCTGACTCAGCTTCAGCTGTACTATGCTGCTTGACCGCAGAGAGACCCACAGTCAGCATGACATGCTCTTGGCCTTCGTCGTTTTCAAACACATGAATATCGAACTCGCCGTGACGAGTGGGTAATTTGGCACTGGTGATAAATTGATATGACATTACTGTCCTACAGAAGCCTACAGTTGTGGCGGTAGAGGGTTTGTTATAACGAATTGAGAGCGTGTTATCAGACAACACGCACCTACATTTAATGATTTCAAAAGGGCTTAATTTTACTAATGGTCATTAGAGACTTTTCACTAGGTTCATTGTCACTAGGTTTATACGTGTGACGATCTATTTTTTGTTTTTTCGGCCGCTGATCTTATATTTAGCATCAGATTATAAATGACGATAGACCATCGAGGCACTGTGTCATCACAGCCTATTGCCAAAAACATAACGGCAGCAGTATAACCTGTTTACCAGTACCGCGTATTTATCGCATTTGTTATAAAAACACACAAAGTTCACAGACGATGCACGATGATTAAAGCGACAATTAAAAAAAAATGCTATTATGCCATACTATTTTGATGGATACAGTGACAAGTCTTTATCCTTGCACTACTATGTCGTCATTAACATCTGATATTGATGCAAAATAATAAGGCATAATGTTATCCCTTAGCGTTTCAGCGTAGTATTGGCGCGTCGGTTATCCAGACAGTGTCGCTGCTATGGTATGTAGCAACATTACATAGTTATATACCGCAAAAGTTGCATGAATAATTATATGGTCGATTACATCAATAACGATGTAGATATTATTGACACCCCTTGGCTATAGTGACCGCTATATGCTGAGGATATGTCTTGTCAGCAGATTGGTAGGTATCGTACGTTTTATGCAGCAGTCACCTCATTCTTTACAGTCTCAGTCTCTATCTGCATCAGTGCTTGATTCTGCTGCCCAGCTATCGAGCTTACAGCAGACCTACACTGAGATTCCACGCGTGCGTCCTGATACGCCATTGCTGGATGCAATCGATACGCCCTCTAATCTGAGCACATTGAGCAAAGATCAGCTGATTACATTGGCTGATGAGCTGCGTCTTTTTTTGTTGTATTCAGCCGGTCAGAGCGGTGGGCATTTCGGTGCCAACTTGGGTGTGGTTGAATTAACCATAGTACTGCACTATTTGTTAGACACGCCAAACGACCAAATCGTTTGGGATGTTGGTCATCAAGCCTATGCCCATAAAGTATTGACAGGTCGCCGTGATCAGTTGAGCACTATCCGGTCTAAAGATGGTTTGACGGCATTCCCAGAGCGCGCCGAGTCCGTCTACGATACCTTTGGGGTTGGACATTCATCAACCTCAATCTCAGCCGGTCTGGGTATGAGTTTAGCCCTGCGCTATCAGCGCCGCGAGCAGACCGTTGCTTGTATCATTGGCGATGGCGCAATGACAGGCGGTATGGCATTTGAGGCCATGAATGACGCAGTACAGCAAGATGCGGATCTGTTGGTCATCCTAAACGACAATGATATGTCAATATCATGCTCTATCGGCGGCTTTTCGCGTCATTTAGCGATGCTGTGGGAATTGGGCTATCAGGTGGATATCTCTGAGTCAGGCCAGCCTATTCTGTGCCAACGCCCTGACATGCAAGCGTTTGATCGACGCAAACGCCACAAAGAGATGCGTGACGTCCCGCAGCTAGAAGACAATTTATTTAAGGCGATAGGTTTTACCTACTTTGGTCCGTTTGATGGGCACAATATTCCTGAGCTGTTGCGTGTGTTATCACTGGCAAAGCAGGTAAAAGGCCCAGTACTAGTACATATCTATACGACCAAAGGTAAAGGTTTCGCGCCAGCAGAATTAGACCCAGTCGGCTATCATGCAATCAGCAAACTACCTGCTGACAGTCATAGCGACTCTCAGAGTACTGAGAAAACAGAGCCGAAGCCCGTTATCAAAGACCCAGTCAAAAAGACTGCGTTGAAATACTCGCAAGTGTTTGGACAGTTTTTGTGTGATAAAGCGGCCGAAGACGATCAGTTGCTTGCCATTACTCCTGCCATGGAAGAAGGCTCGGGCATGATTGAGTTTGCTCGTCATTTTCCAGAACGCTTTTTTGACGTAGCCATTGCTGAGCAACACGCTGTCACACTAGCGGCTGGTATGGCAACTCAGGGCGTCAAGCCGATTGTGGCGATTTACTCGACGTTTTTGCAGCGTGGTTATGATCAGCTGATTCACGATGTGGCTTTGCAGAATCTCGATGTCACGTTTGCCATTGACCGAGCAGGCCTCGTCGGTGAAGACGGTGCCACGCATGCGGGCGTATTTGATTTTGGCTTTTTACGTTGCGTGCCGAATATAGTGATTGCCGCGCCCAAAGACGAAAACGAATGCTACCACTTGCTCAATACCTGTTATGAATATCAAGGATGTACGGCAGTTCGTTATCCGCGTGGCCTTGGTACGGGGGCAGTTATAGAACAGCCCGCTCAAAATTATCAAGTTGGCGAAGCCGTCATAGAGTCGGTATTGGGTAACGTAGATGCACCTAACAAGATAGCCATACTAGCATTTGGTACGATGGTTGCCACCGCGCAGTGTGCTGCAGAGCATATCACTCAAGAGAAAACGCTGGATTGTCAGATGCATGTGGTCAATATGCGCTGGGTGAAGCCGCTAGATACTACAATGCTTGACAGTCTGTTAGCACAAGGCGTGACGCATGTCGTGACTCTAGAAGAGCACATGATTATGGGCGGCGCGGGTAGTGCAGTAAATGAATACTTGCTCAACGAGTCTAAGACTTATCAGCAGCATCGTCCGATGATTCGCAATATTGGCATTACAGATCGTTTTATCGCGCATGGTTCACAATCTGAGCAACTAGCGGATTGTGGCTTAGATGTCGATGGTGTGGTCAGACAAATTAAGTTACTCTTGTCATAGTTGATGCTTCTCAGATTTTACTATTACTCTGAACCGCTTATTTATAATAGATATTAGCTCTCTATGTAGAGCAAACACCTGCTAGCCGTAGGTGCTTACTTTTTTACAACTTGCGCAGTGTTTTCGATCACCAATATATTGGTTGGGTCAGCGTGACGGTTTTTTCGTTTTTATCGAACAATTTTAGTATAATGCGGTTGTCATTTATAAGTTTTTATTTATAAATGACACGTTTTTTAAATCGCATAGATGTGGTGTGATGCGGCGGCTGATTGGCATGTTGTGAGCACAGAGTTAGTCTTATTTTTGGTATTCATTTATCAAGTAAATGTTACATTCATTCATCAAGCAAATAGGTTATTTATGGAACCCATGGTCGTCATCGCAGCGCGTACTGCTGAAAAAGTTGGTAAAGAGATTTTATATGCGCATCAAAACCGTCACAAAATTGAGCTAGATATCGAGTCGAAAGGACTTGATGGCCTAGTCACTCGTATCGATCGTTTCAGTGAAGAGCTGACGATTGAGACGCTAAAAGCCAGCTATCCGAATCATTCGTTTTTGGGTGAAGAGTTTGGTATGCAAGAAGGTCGCGGCGAAGACGCTGACTGGTGCTGGATTATCGACCCACTAGATGGTACTAAAAACTTTGTTCACGGTGTACCGCAGTTCTGTGTGTCTATCGCTGTACAGCATAAAGGCGTTACTCAACATGGCGTGGTCTATGATCCTGTTCGTGACGAGATGTTCTCAGCGAGCCGCGGTAAAGGTGCACGTCTGAACAATCGCCGTATGCAAGTGAGCGAACGTAAAACGATTGATGGTGGGTTCTTTACGACCGGTCATCCACTTGAGCGCAAGCGTAATGGCGAAGTTATCTCTTATGCCAAGGAGCATTTTGAGAGCTTACAAAAGGTTTCTGAAGCCGGTGGTCAAGTCCGTCGTATGGGTTCAGCAGCACTTGATTTATGCTACGTAGCTGCTGGTCGTTTTGACGGTTATTTTGAGATGTCTATCAAGCCTTGGGACATCGCAGCGGGTGAGCTTATCGTGACCGAAGCACGTGGTGTGGTGGTTGATCATACTGGCGCGCACAACTCAGCAACGTCAGGCTCTATCTTTGCTTGTAATATAAAATTGTTGAAGCCATTGATGCAAATGGTTGTCCCAGCGTGGGGCGATGCGCTCTAATTAATACGCTGTAATTGATTGACGTTCGCTATTATTATTGAGACTCATCAATATCAAAAAGCTGGTTCCGTTATGGAGCCAGCTTTTTTGTTTTCTTAACGGCTTTATCTTGAACGGTAATGCCTTTAAATGCCAACTCTTTACTGACAGTCTCTAACAGCTGCAGCTCTTCTTCTATGAGCATCAGCATGTCTTGCACACGTGGCAAGGCTTTGCCACAAGCGGTAATACCAAACTCAATCTTGTCCAAGTAACTGGCTAAAGTGATGTTCATGGCCTGCCCATTAAATACGATTGACGCAGGATATAACGACTGCAAACGCGCGCCATTCCAGTATAGTGGTTTTTCAGACCCTGGCACGTGAGAGATAATCAGGTTAAAGGCTTGTTTTTTTGGAAACAATCCAGTTGCCAAGTTGATGCCTTGCCATGCATAGGCGATGACGCTGTAATTGATGACTTGAGCTTGATTCATACGGCGAAAACGACGCTTGCCATTATTCATACTGCGATGAATCAACTCTATTCTGCGTAATGGATTGTCCAAATGCGTGCCCAAGTTCGCCAGTACAAACGACAGCTGATTGCCTGATATGCTCTCATCTGTACGTAGCGACATCGGTACAAACGCAATCAAAGGCTTGCTAGGCAAGGCATCCATTGATATTAAATAACGACGAATAGCACCTGCACAAACCGCCAATACCACATCATTTTTGCTGATTTTGAGCCTATCGGCGATATCATTGAATCGCTGTATGTCATAAGATTGCGCCGCTATCCGCCGTGATGCTGAGATACGTTTGTTCAAAATACTCATCGGTGCATCAAAGGTGCCGACATAACCCTCATCGCCATGGTTTTTTATATTGTCCAGCAATTCTGTCACCACAGGTTTGATGGTCGAAAACTGCTCTTTTAACAGACGTCTGATGGATTTTTCGGCAGGCAATATAGCGTCAACTGGATTGCGATGGCGTGCCATGAGCGACCAAACAGGTAGCGTGACGGGTTCGGTCTCTGACTGTGACAGTGACTTTTGTACCAAGCGCATGGCGGCGATGCCATCCACCAAAGAATGATGGATTTTGAAATACCATGCAAACCGCTCAGGACCGCCTTCAACTTCTGGTTGAATACCTTCAATCACATGACATTCCCATAATGGCATGGCGCGATCTAGTAGACGACCATGCTCTCTTGACACGTACATGAGGAGCTCGCGAATACGTCCAGGGCTTGGCAATGCGACATGATGAAAATGATGCTCAACATCGAAGTCTTTATCTTTTTTCCAAAACACTAGATGTTCCAAGACCTGATTAAAAGGAAAGCTTGGCGGGACATCGGAGTCTTGCATCTGCTTTACCAATTGATAGACAAAGTCACTATCGGCGTTCTCTGGCAATTCAAATAAGAACATTCCGCCCACATGCATCGGCTGCTTACGCGACTCAAGAAGTAAAAATAACTGGTCGACTGCGGTGAGAAGTCGCATAATAAATCCTTTTATGACGATAAGTAATGAGTCAAAAGCGATAGTCAGGGTCATGCCTGAGTATCAAACACGCCCTGAGCAATGCTTTATTTTATTATTTTATAAGTGGCGCATTGTCGGACGTTATCAGTTTAGCAGGTTACTGAAAAAAGTATCCTGTTTGCGGTGAACTGGCAGTGGCCATCTTACGCATCGGCATACGACCTGCCAAAAACGCCTCGCGACCTGCCCAAACAGCGTGCTTCATCGCATGAGCCATCATCACTGGATTTTGTGCGTTGGCAATCGCTGAGTTCATCAGTACACCATCACAGCCAAGCTCCATCGCAATCGCCGCATCAGAAGCGGTACCGACGCCTGCATCGACCAACACTGGTACGTTGGCATTTTCGATGATAAGGCTTAGCGTATGGCGATTGAGCACGCCCAGTCCAGAGCCGATTAAGCTACCAAGTGGCATGATGGCAACGCAGCCCATGCTCTCTAATTCTTGTGCGACGATAGGATCATCTGAGCTATAGACCATGACTTCAAAACCATCGTCAATCAGTACTTTAGCTGCTTTTAAGGTCTCAATCACATTAGGATAAAGGGTTTTTTCGTCACCCAGCACTTCAAGCTTAACCAAGTTATGGCCACCCAATAGCTCACGAGCCAGCTTACAAGTACGAATGGCAGATTCGGCATCGAAGCAGCCAGCGGTGTTAGGCAATATTGTGTATTTATCAGGAGAGATGACATCAAGCAAATTAGGCTCATCACGGTTTTGACCGATATTGACTCGGCGAATAGCGACAGTGACAATTTCTGCGGCTGATGCGGCAATGGCCGTGCCAGTTTCAGTCATGTCTTTGTATTTACCAGTGCCGACCAATAGGCGAGAGGAAAACGTACGGCTACCGACAGTAAAAGTATCTTGCAAAAGTAGTGATGGGTTGGTAGTGCTAGCGTTATCTGACATAACTGAAAATCCTAATAGCAAATGAGCGAGGGAACAAACAAAATATAATGTGTCGTTTGAGCGGTATAAAAATGAGCGACGCGGGTAATAACAACGTATTGTCAACCAAACAAAAAAATCGAAAATAGTCTGATATAGCTGGTTCCATTTAAAAAAGCGTCAGTGTTGTCATTCTTCATAATGACTTGATTATAGACTGACTATTTATGCAATAAAACTCAGCGAGTAGCAATAGGCATGAGCCGCCAACTGCATAAAATAATACGTGTTTAAAACAAAATGCTATTATAACAAACTCATGCCCGCTTACTTGTACTCTTTTTTGGCTTAGCCAGTTAGGCAATTAGCTTAGGGCATGCAGCACGTTTTGCTATTATTCCCTTTTCTGTCACTCTCTTTATTTATCAGGTCGCTCTTATGATGCAGTTGCCGTACAGTTTTGCAAAACGCCATCAGATTTTGGTCATACTTGCGATTGATCCTGAGTTGCCGCCGACATTGGTGCTGACCAAAGCCACGCCACTGCCAGCGATTAATGAAGCGGTGAGGTTTTTGCAGCAGCAAGGCATTCGTAGCATACCCACTTATGACAGTGTCAGCTCAGACGATTTTGAAAAACGCATGAATGCTGCTTATGCGGGCAACACAGGCGAGTCGCAGCACATCGCAGCTGGGCTAGAGGATCATCCTGATCTTGACAGTCTCGCCGATAGCGTCCCTGAAACTGAAGACTTAATGGATCAGCAAGACGATGCGCCCATTATTCGTCTGATCAATGCATTACTGTCTGAAGCCATTCGTTTGAGTGCCTCAGATATCCATATTGAGACCTTTGAAAAACGCTTGGTTGTGCGTTTTCGTGTCGATGGAGAGCTAAAAGAAATTATCACACCCAAACGCCAATTGGCACCATTATTGGTGTCACGTATTAAAGTAATGGCGAAATTAGACATCGCCGAAAAACGGGTGCCACAAGATGGTCGTATCAGTCTCAGACTGGCAGGCCGTGAAGTGGATGTACGTGTATCGACCTTACCATCGAGCTTTGGTGAGCGTGTGGTGATGCGTCTGTTAGACAAGCAGGCAGGTCGCCTCAATATGACGTATTTGGGGCTGTCTGATAATGACTATACTGAGCTAAAACGTCTGATTCATCGTCCGCATGGCATTATCTTGGTGACAGGGCCGACTGGCTCGGGTAAAACCACCACACTATACTCAGCGCTGACTGATCTGAACGATCAAACCCGTAATATCTTGACTGCTGAAGATCCGATTGAGTTTCAGCTCGATGGTATCGGACAAACGCAGGTCAATAATAAAGTCGATATGACCTTTGCCAAGAGTCTGCGCGCGATGTTGCGTCAAGATCCAGACGTGGTGATGGTTGGTGAAATTCGTGATTTAGAAACAGCAGAGATTGCAGTACAGGCCTCTTTGACAGGGCATTTGGTGTTATCAACACTTCATACCAATACAGCGATTGGTGCGGTCACTCGCTTACAGGACATGGGTGTTGAGCCCTTTTTATTATCATCCTCGCTCATCGGCGTAGTGGCACAGCGCTTGGTGCGTACGTTATGCTCACATTGTCATGGTTGGCAGGATGCGGACAGCGAGCAAGCCAAGCTATTTACCGAAATCGGTATCGAGCCAGTCTCGGGAAGTGCTGAAAATATAATAAATGACGCGATTCGTCTGCCTAAACCTATCGGCTGCGATAAGTGCAATCAGTCAGGGTTTAAAGGGCGTACGGCAATATATGAAGTTGTGCCAGTCGATGACACCTTGCGCCGTATGATTCACAGTAATACCGCTGAGTACGAGCTAGAAGAGTATGCACGTCAGCAGACACCGTCAATTCGTGCAGATGGCCTACGTAAAGTGATAGAAGGACGAACCACGTTAGAAGAGGTGCTGCGAGTCACCAAAGAAAGCGCACTCACGGGTGATGCAATACTAATCTAAGCGCTTGAGTGGATATTGCATTCTATAACGCTATTATTTTGCTGCGATGCACTCAATCTCAACGCTCGCCCCTGCTGCCAGTTCTGATACACCAAAGGCGGAGCGTGCGGGATAAGGTTCAGTCAGCTCTGCTTTATAGATTTTGTTAAAATCATCAAAGTCATCCATGTCTGTGAGCATCGCCAGACATTTAACGATATCAGATTTTTGATAGCCGTATTTTAGTAAGGTCGTATGGATATTGTCTAGCGCTTGCTTGGTCTCAGCTTTGATACCGCCTTTGACCAGTTTACCGTTGTTAAAACCAATTTGCCCTGACATATATAGCGTATTGCCGACTTGTACCGCCTCTGAAAACGGATAAGCGACGCCATCACCTAAAAACACAGGGCCAGAGTTTGTGGTGGTGGCTACACTAGCACCAGCATTTATCGCAAAACCCAACGAGCCTAGGGCAGCCAGTGATGCCATAAATACGTAGCTGCTAAGTTTGGACATCACTATTTCCTCATTGATTTTATTGAACGCAAATATACGGCACACGCTATAAAAAAGAAATAGCGTGTCCTATTTAAATCCAATCAATAATTTGCGCTTCGTGCTTTTATGCTCAGATTGAGGAGCTAAGAGATGCAGCGATTTATTCGGCTGTGCTCTTAGCATTGTCTATATTCGTATCATCTGCATTAGTATCTGCATGGGTATCGTTATCTGAATTGGCATCGTTTGCGCCAGTTTCCTCTGCACCAGTACGGTCATCTACAAGGTTACTATCTACTGGTTTGTCGTTGGCTTTGCCTTGGCGACGGGCTTCTAGCTCAGACTTTGGAATCCAAGCCCATGTCATCTCGACCACGATGGGGTCGCGGTCACTGTCCGACTCACGATCTTCAATGATACACGGGATAACCATCTCACCTTTTGGGGTGTTTAAGATATGCAGGCGCTGCTCATCAGATAGGCTAGATACGGCGGCAATCTGGCCTTTTTTGATTGGACGATAAAAATTAACGGAGTAAGACTTGATCAGCAGAATACGATCAGAGGGCAAGTTTAGACCTAAAATAAAGCCTGTTGCCGTTTCTGCTAGCAAGGTGATGGCGACAGCATGGATAGAGCCAATGTGGTTTTGGACAGCTTTATTATTGTTTAAACTGACGACCACTTGATTGGGTTCGACCGTTTCATAGTAGATACCTGTGGTGCCTACATAAGGTACGACTTTGCCAAAGGCTTTGGACAAAATACTGGAGCGCGCACCGGCAGGTAAGTATTTGGTCACTGATAGCAGTTTGGTAAATTGATTGCTGATTGGTTTTAGAGTACTACTGGGTTTGTCGGTAGGTGCTCTTGTACTGTCAGATGCTTTGGCTGATCGTTTTTTGGTCAGCTTGGCGGGCAGTTTTTTTAATAGTCCTGACATACAAAATTCCTTAACATAAATGTGTTGAATGGCATTTTTAGCATGATTTTTATAGTGGTTGCTATAACCGCTATATAAGTTGAGCCTGAGAGTAGTGATGACCAAAGCCATGATGACTACTATCATCACTATGGTACATCAACCATGATTCTGCGACTATTATTAGCATGAACTGCTGCGATTACAAAACAGCCGCGTTATCATAGTATGATGACACGCCTTAGCACGACCTATCTTATGAATCTTAATGCTGGATGACGCTATGCCTGATACGACGACCCACAAGCCTGTTAATATGATTTATACCGGCGTCGCGGGTACGGGTAAAACCTATCGATTGCTACAAATCGCTAAGCAATATACCGAATTCCTTCCTACTGCCAATGAAGAAGATCTGCTTGGACAGCTGCTGCAGGACTTAAGCTGGCGAGAGGTGGTCTGTCTAATATTCTTAGACTTTAAACGAAATAAGAAAGACTTGGTCAAAGTCCCTGAATTGGTCAATCATAACTTCTTTACGGCCAAAGCGACACAGAATGCCCGAGAGAAAAATTTAAGCAATACAGCTTGGTCGGTACTGCAAATGCACAGTCCAGCCAACTCAGGTACCGTCAGTTATAAAAACAGAGCCAGCCAAGCTTATTTTGATAAAGACAATAGCGGCGGGTGGTACTTGTTACCTGAGAGTATGGAACTGCTGTCAGGATTGTCACAGCAGTTGGCAGAGTTTCAGCAGGCGCAGCATGAGTGCAAAACTGATCAAAATCAGAATATTGCACAGCAGCGTTTTAGCATGGTGAGCTTCCATCAGGCCTATGGTTATGAGGAATTTGTCGAAGGCATTCGCCCTGTGATGAGCGGCACTACTCAGACCAACCATAGTCATTCTAACCACGCTCAAATGAGTTACGCTGTGCAAGATGGCGCATTTTTGAAGCTATGTCAGCGCGCCGCACGCGACCCTCAGCATCGCTATGCCATGCTGATTGATGAGATCAACCGCGCCAATGTGTCACGAGTATTTGGTGAATTACTCAGTTTGATTGAGTCAGATAAGCGCGCGGGCATGCCAAACGCGATGACGATCCATCTGGCCTATTCTGGACGCGCTTTTAGTGTCCCTGACAATGTCGATATCTATGCGACGATGAACACTCAAGACCACTCTCTAGCACCATTAGATATGGCGCTACGTCGACGTTTTCGATTCATTGATTGTCCACCGCAGCCTGAACTATTACCCGTTATTGGCAGCGCTATGGGCTTACCAAAACAGCTAGGCACTAATAATGTCGGCACTGATGATTTTAGTACTAATGACAGTGACACAGTAGACTTGGGCAAACTGCTAATAGGATTGAACACGCGTATCGTACAGACGCTAGGGTCAGAGGCGCAATTGGGTCACGCCTTTTTGCTGTCAGTGGATAATCTAGAGCAATTGCAAACAAGTCTGATCGAGCAAATCATTCCACAGTTGGCGCAAGCCGCGGGTAATCAAGTGAGCGTCCTGCAGTATATATTTAGAGATGAGTCGCAGCCGACAAGCTTGCAGTTTATTCAGGACAGTCAAATGATGACCAATCAAGACACACATGGCCCAACTAGCAACCATCATAATCCGAATGCGCATCATCAAATGTTTGCAGAGCCGGGCTTTTTGATGGGTCAATCGGCCAATATGGCTGGCTATAACGTGAATGCAGACCTAGTAGATAAGACAGGCGCGTTTAGTACTGCCGCTGTCTATCAGCGTTTGTATTAGCAGGGTGACTGAGGTGATAAGCAATCAACGACAACAGTACGACATTAACTATTCACACACCCGTGTAGATAGTCGGTTTATGCATCCATCTAGTCAGCGTGTTATCACTGTGTTTGAGCATCAGCGTCTCACGGTCTATGATTTTTTGCAGGTGTCAGATTTTCATTGGCTAATGGCAAAAGAGTTTGATGTATTTACGATCAAGCGTCGACAAGGACAGTGGCAACTCAAAGTCGGACACTATATTGGGATTATTTTATTGCCCAGTGGCATAACACTTGAGATATTGCCCAAGCTGAACCAGTCTACTCAAAATGACGATATCGTACAGACTCGTCACTGGGTACAGAGCATGCTATCTGACTTGACCCGCCTTGATACCCATAAAAACGGTAGACTACCAAGCACAAAAAACCTCAATCAATTCAGTCATCAAACCGTGCCACTGCCGATAGAAGCACTACCATTGTCAGATTGGTTAGTCGCACAGTTTTTGCAGCGAGTGGCAGGCTATCAGCCAACCAAACAGTATCAGACACAGACCAATAATCACTCCTCATTACAAGGCCGTTTACTCATCAAAGAGCAGCTGCGCCACAACGCTATGCAGCCGCACAAGTTTGTCTGCGAGAGCAGTGTGCTGAGTCCAGATATATTGGCCAATCGATTAATCAAAAGTGCGTTGATACACCTAACACCTTTATTGCCTCCACCTATGTTTTCAACATATTTGCAACTGTGGCAACGACTACCTACGCTGAATCAATGTGAGATGCTGCAACTAAACTCGACATACCATCAAGCAAAGCGACAATTGAGCATTCAGCCGTTGCAACGAAAACAACTACAAGCCGCTCAAGAGTTATTGAATTTGGCATATTGGTTATTGCAGCAATCAAATACGGCGACAGGCAATGGGATTGACCCTGTTCAGCAAAGCCTATCTAAGCCGCGCTTGTGTTTATTGATTGATATGAATCAAGCGTTTGAGCAATGGGCAAGCTTGTGTATCACCACGATGTTTCAGCAGGTCAGTGATACTTATCGCCCTCTTTATCAAACCAAAAGCGTGTGGCTAAACGATGATACAGGACAAGCATGCTTATCTATACGGCCAGATTTGCTAATATATAATGTTGACTATGATGATAGTGCTCACAATCAAAGCAATAATAGAGAGCCTGTCGAAACAAACGCTGGTGTAAATACTGAAGCAAACATAAGAGCGAAAAGAGTCAGGCGCTACAGTCATGTCATTGATATGAAATGGAAGCATTTACCGAGTGCTGGGTCTATCAGTGCAAACGACGCGTATCAGTTGACCAGCTATGCACAAGCGTATCGAGCAGGGCAGGTATGGCTCGTCTATCCAGTGCTAGGAGTTGAGCGACAACCCGTTGCACTGAAGCAGCAAATTCATCATGATGATGATAATGACGCTGATAGCGAAACTAATAGAGATGATTCAAGCCCTGCACATTTATGGTTGATGCCGTTTAATGTGCTGACAGGTACGATCAACGGTGAATGGATATCACAGTTAAGCAAATCACAATGATATCGGTAGTGGCAGTAGCTGTTACTGATAAAGGGTTTCGATGCCGCTATTTTTGCAAAACGAACGTTAATTTAAAAAAAATCGCAATTATTTTAAATTAATTGAAAATAGGTGTTGACACCATCGCCGTTTTCCCTTAATATATGCACCTCGATAGCGAGGAACATTAACAAGTTAGAGGCATTGCCAACGACGAGTTAATCAACAAATTATCGAGATAATAGAGAATTTCGGAGTGTGGCGCAGTTTGGTAGCGCATCTGGTTTGGGACCAGAGGGTCGTAGGTTCGAATCCTATCACTCCGACCATCTATTTTAAGAGCCTTACAGGCTTTTTTTTATGTATAATGGTTTAGTTTTTGATATAGTGAACATTATATTATAAACTGGATTTGATATATAAAAGTCCTCTAAGAGCGCCTGTAGCTCAGCTGGATAGAGCATCTCCCTTCTAAGGAGGTGGCCGCAGGTTCGAATCCTGCCAGGCGCACCATTTAGCCTGAAGATCTTGCCTTTTTATTGGCAATAGTTATGGCGGTTGTAGCTCAGTTGGTAGAGCCCCGGGTTGTGATCTCGGTTGTCGTGGGTTCGAGTCCCATCAGTCGCCCCATATTTTATTCTGCAGTATCTCTCCTTATTATCCTGTACTACCCAACCTATTTAAGTAACTGTATTCGCCAACGTTGGCGTTTTTTTGTGCCTGCTTGTTTTGTATTCTTCTGTGTTATGACGCTTTACCAAATGACTTTAACAGACCTTGATTATCTGAGGGTCAATTGACTCTGTGTGCCTCATTACTTCTATCCTAAATCCTTCAGAATTACTTCAATAAAATTATTAAGCATACTATTGTTTAGGATTTCTTATAAGTAAATAGACAATAGGTTTTAAATTCGGCATTATAAGAAGACGTGTTCCTGACTTAGATAATAGTTACCTAAGTGAGATACTTATAATCGAAGGTTTTTAAGTAATACTAAACAACCTGATGGGTCTCATTTGATTGGCAAGTTTAAAGTCAGAATACGCTTTAGAAAATTAATGCATGCATACTATTGATCAAAGAGTGATATACCACCCTGCATGATAAATAGTGCGTGATACTGTCGATTTGAATGACAGCCATTGGTATTTAAATCATTTTTATCATGATTTCGAAATGATGACCTGCTCTAGCAAAAGTCAGCTAGGACGAATTACTGTGTCTATTGGGTAAGTTTGAAGCGATATGTTTAATACTGTGCATGTTTTTGTGAGATTGGTTGGTATCGACCCTGTATTATTGAGGAAATGATGGATGGACGCACTGAGCGTATTGCTACAAAACGTGCATTTATTTGAGACGAAGTACTATCGCTTAAATGGCGCTGGCAATTGGTCTTATTCAATCACTAGAAAAGACACGATTTTGTTTTATCTAGTGATGTCTGGCGGCTTTTGTATTGATGTCGGGAATGGTCTACGAGAGGCGCGTACTGGCGATATGATTATGATTCCGAACGCGCATAAGCATGTGAGCTATGCGCTGAATCATAATGGCGATGTCGCCGAATCGCTTGATGACTTATTGCTCAACTGTAAAGAGCGTACGCTCGATATCAATGGCGACGGTGATCCCAATTCCTCTTTGATATTGATTGAGTGCAAATATGATAAAGAGATGATTCATCCTTTATTGTCTGTGTTGCCACCTATATTGCCCGAAATTAATGATAAAGATGATGGTCGGTTTGAGGTCATCGATGTAGAGATTAAGCTGCTGACACTCGAAGCTGAGCGTGAGCGTATGGGAAAAACAGCGGTCATCAATCATTGGGCCAGCATCATGATGATTGAATGCTTACGCGTATATATTGAGAGCTTACCTGAAGCCACAGAGAGTTGGCTCAAGGCAATGAAAGATCCATTTTTGACCAAGGCGCTTGCCGCAATGCATGGAGCACCCAGTAAAAACTGGACGATACATCAGCTTGCAGAGGTAGCAGGGATGTCCCGTTCTAGCTTTGCGCAGCGGTTCAAAGACACGGTTGGCATGCCGCCATTGACCTATCTGATTGACTATCGCTTACGCTTAGCGGCGCGCTATTTGCGTTTGCAGCAAAATAGCATTTGCCGTATCAGCCAGATGGTAGGCTATGCCTCAGATTCTACTTTTAGCCAAGCATTCAAGCGGGTTTATGGGGTTTCACCAAAAGCCTATCGTCAGCAGTATCAAAAGCAAGTCCTTGCCTAAGGTAGCTCATATTTTTTTTATTCAAAGCGTTAAGGATGCCAATGTGTTCTTAACGCTTTTTTAGTTCTCAAGTATCAAAGGTTTATAAGTGTCGTATCATTGATATTGACGCGAGCTCTTTTGAACAGGTACAGCTGACAATGTGATTGGGTTCAGGTACTATGGGACGATGAATCGTCAAGGTATGAGCGCGCGTTTTTGGCGTATTGATTGTCACTGATTGACAGTCCTATAAAAAACCTAGACGATGTTTATTTTTGCTGCTGATGGTGTGTTATGACTGAACCGACCGCAAAGCCAAGTACAGAAGCCAATCGCCATCAAGGCACTACTGCAACTGCTAAAAAAGAAAACAAGCCTAATAAGCAAACTATCAGAGATGGTCAAAGCAGGAACGAAGCTGCTCAGATAGAAGGTGCAGTAGAAATGCCTGACAAAGCGGCCTTGCTGACATTGTTTACATTATCAGACACTAAGGAAGTCAGCGCCGCAGAAGTCGCTTCTCCTGAACGAGCCGATGCGAACGCCGTAACAGTAATTCCTGCTGCTAGTGAAGAGAGTGTAGCCGCGCAGCGTGTGGCGCTTTATCGTACTCAGCATGAGCGCACTCGACTGCTATATATGGCATCTGCCAATACGCGTCCCACGTATCTTGTGCAAACGCTCAAGTCGCAGTTTGTAGAGTATCAGCAGTATCTGCTGGCTCAGCAGCTTGATAAGCGTGGTCTTATGGACACCGAGGCGCTTGATAGGCTTTGGCAGCAGCTGCACGTCATCGACGATATTATCGATGATATTGTGCGTCATATGCCTGCTCAGCAGCCTGCAGGTTGGCAGTTGACCACTCAGGACGGACAAAACCCATTATGCTTTGCCACTGTCGGTAAACTAAAGCATGGTAAACCAATTCAGGATCAAGGCAGTCTAAATAGTTATGTACTCGGTCACTTTGGTGTAAGCAGCTTTACCTATGATCGAGGCTATTATATCGGTCATGTGATTGGGTATTTGTTCAGCTGTTATTTTTGCGCGCACTTGTCGATCAGCTATGGTGTCAGGGCGCTTGGTCAGCAGGTAATCACTGATTATGACTATGCCAGTCTTGAGACACCGCATATGGTTAGGCTGCTACAAGGGCTAGATGGTTATTGCAAAAAACGCATTTATCAGTTGGCTGTGATCTGTGCGCGTCTTAGTATGTTTGCCAGTGACAAACGTATCGAGAGAATGCTGATTGCTGAGGTCAATGATTTTGATAAAAAAATCCAGCAGCAGCATTTAGATGTATTACTGCTGCAGGGCTTGATGCCTGACAGTAATGACTCAACACCGTTTTTTTAATAGGCTCATTGCCGTATAAATGATGACACTATCTACGCAATGTGCTTTTTAAAGCATTGAAATTTTTAAAGTATTGAAAGTTTTAAGCATTTACGCTTTTGAAAACCTGAGCTTTTGAGTAAATACTACAACCTTTTGTCTGTGACCTTTTTAGGATATCCGCTGCTATGCCCGCTTATCATTTTAAAGCGCTTGATGACCATGGTGGTGTCCAAAAAGGCTTGCTAGAAGGCGACTCTGCGCGGCAAGTCCGTCAGCAGTTGCGTGATAAACACTGGACGCCGGTTGAGGTCAGTGCGGTCAATGACAGACAGAGCCAAAGCAAAAACCGCTACAAAAAACCTTCTGCCTATGAGCTTGCACTGCTAACACGTCAGTTATCTGTACTGCTCGCCGCAGGCATTCCGCTCGAAGAAACGTTGGCCGCTGTCGCCAAACAATCACCAAAGACTCATATCAAATCTCTGATGCTGGCAGTACGCTCGCATGTCCTAGAGGGTTTGAGCTTAGCGCGTGCCCTACAACAAGCCGCCAGTTTTCCGCCGTTGTATATCGCCACGATTGCCGCAGGCGAAAAATCTGGTCACTTAGACCTCATTCTCAATCAGCTAGCAGACTACACCGAAAACCGCTTTGCCCTCCAGAAGAAAGTCCAAGGCGCTATGGTTTATCCGATTGTGCTGATGGTCATGGCCATTGGCGTGATTATGGGACTGATGAGCTTTGTGGTGCCCAAAATTGTCAAAGTATTCGAGCAATCTGAGCAAGCGCTACCGCTGATTACCCAAATCGTTCTGGCTTTATCGAATATCATCACCCAGTGGTGGTGGTTGATACTATTAGTATTGGCAAGTACCGCATTTTTATTCTACCGTTTTGCCCAAACGCAAGCTGGTAAGTTGACGATAGACAGTACTGTATTGAGATTGCCTATATTGGCCAGACTGTCCAAAGGACTCAATGCGGCGCGTTTTGCTAGTACGCTGGCCATATTGGTACGCTCAGGCGTGCCGTTAATTGAGGCATTACATATTGGGGCTGCGGTAACGACCAATCTACACATCCAAAAAACTATTATCACTGCGGCCGATAGAGTCACAGAAGGCTCTAGTTTGTCTAGCCAGTTAGAGAAATCTACTTACTTCCCACCGATGATGGTACAGATGATAAAAAGTGGAGAAAACTCAGGCGAGCTTGAAAACATGCTAAGCCGTGCCGCCAATATGCAAGAGGCTGAGGCGACCAACTTTATCAGTACCTTACTGTCATTGCTTGAGCCGTTGATGCTAGTGTTGATGGGTGTGGTGGTAATGATTATTGTCATGGCGGTGATGCTGCCAATCGTTAATATGAATGATTTGGCAGGTTAAATTAAAGTCAATGCCCTAGCTTCCTGTCTTCAAAACCTCTCTCTAATTCTCCTTTATTCTATTCATATCAGCTATCTTGCTTGCTAAACCATGGATTAGCTTTCTTAAGGTTTGCTTACTGTTGTATATTGTTGAACGAACGCTATTTTTGCTATGGCAAACACAAGCGCCGCGCTATAGTAAGCATGGATCAATAGTCATACATTTGGTGTCAGCTAACAGTTCACTTTGGCTAAAATAGCAAACTCAAACTGGGCGCAGCGCTGGATAAAAATAAAACCATGGTTTATAGTGACAACAGTTTCAGAGCTCATTGATATATCATTGATGAGAGCCACGATAGAACGCCACTTTTACTATTTACATAACTGTGATGACCAAAGCGATGACTATGACTGACAAATTCCAAGTAAATATGACGCCAAAAAGTGCTATTCAGAATACGCAATCCCATTCAAATATTGTAAATGACCCTAAGGTTGCTTCTTCAGCCATGCAGCGCAGTGTGGCAATGAAATCTGGTCAAGCAGGATTTACTCTTATTGAGATTATGGTCGTTATTGTTATCCTAGCCATTCTTGCTGGACTGGTGGTACCAAAAGTAGTCGGACAAAGCGACAAAGCGCGCGTCAAAACCACTGAGACAGCGCTTGCCACCGTATCCAATGCGCTAGATATGTATAAAGTTGACAACTCACGTTATCCAACCACGGCTCAAGGTTTAGAAGCGTTGACCACACCGCCTGCTGATGCAAAAAATTATCCCGAAGGTGGTTATATCAAAGGTGGCTACCCAACTGATGGCTGGGAAAACGAGATGCAGTATGTCGCGCCAGGCAGTGAAGGTCGTCCTTATGATTTATTTTCGTTAGGGGCAGATGGACAACAAGGCGGTGAAGGTCAGGACACAGACCTTTATGCCCAGCTATAAGTCTCAATGTTAACGTTAAGCTATTCAAGCAAACAGCACTCATAAAACATCAACCAATAAGGCTCTATTGGTTGATGTTTTTTATCAATATATTTTATGAATACACTTTTAGTAATGTGGAAAACCCTTTTCTCACAGTACGATTTTATAGCGACTGTGCTTGATAATGGCCGTTTTTAATAATGACCGTACTTGATAGCTACTAGTTTTGATAACGGCCATGTTTGATAGAGGCCACGCCTGCATGCTCGTATAACCATCTTATATATCGATATAGTCGCTCTTTTATTATCTGCTACTACACCTGCCATTCAAGGTAATACTTATGTCAATCAACATGTCAAATACATCGCCCATTGCTATCATAAAACCTATCTCTAAAAATGGACGCGCACAAGCCTTTGCTGTTATTAGTGCCTCCTTGGTAGCTGGGCTGTCTATGATATCTATCAACGCACAGGCTGCAGGTCTAAATGACTTGTTTGGCAACGCTTCAGTCAAATCAAAATTTCTACCAGTCGATCAAGCCTTTCAGGTGGTCAGTAATACCAAAGCGACTTCCAAAGGCACACGGTTGTCGATAAGTTTTGAAATCACTCCAGGTCATTATGTCTATAAAAACAAGCTGACTTTGAAATTCCCCAAAGGCGTGAGTGCAACGCCTTTTACGTTTAATCAAGCGCCTGTCTCAATTGATGATCCAACATTCGGTCAAGTGCCTGTATTCACACAAAGGAGCGTCGTTGCAACCACGACGTTGACCACAAGTAATGGCAAGGGCGCAAAAAATGCACCAATGATTATCGAGTGGCAAGGCTGTGCAACAGCAGGGCTGTGCTATCCACCCGAAAAAATAAAAACCAAGGTAGATATTGCAGCGACACGAAAATAAATAGTATGCAGGTCGATTCAAATATTGGTAATAATAGGTAGTTATTTATGTCAATCAAGCCGCCACAACGATCTCAATCGCTCACGGCAAATAGTTATTTAAATAAGTCCTATGTTTTCGCGCTAGCGATTGCGAGTAGCTCACTGCTTGCTGGGCTACCAGTGACATCAACGACCGCTCATGCTGCAGGGCTAGGCGATCTGTTTGGCAGTAGTCAAAGCGCGTCGAAATCAAAGTTTTTGCCAGTCGATCAAGCTTTTCAGGTGAGTAGTAGTATTACGCCAGTCAAGTCTGGTACACGCTTAGCGGTTAACTTTGATATCACGCCTGAGCATTACGTTTATAAGAAGCAGCTTAAACTGACGCTACCGGCTGGCGTGACGGCAGCCCCTTTTACTTTTAGCCAGACACCATACTCGATTGATGATCCTACTTTTGGAAAGGTACTGGTGTTTGATCAAGCCAATATGGTCGCTACCACCACATTGACTACTAGCAATGGTAAAAGCATGTTGGATGTGCCAATTGTCATTGGTTGGCAAGGCTGTGCCAAAGCAGGCCTTTGCTATCCACCAGAAAAAATCACAACCACGGTCGATATCAAAACTGTGTCAGCACAGGCAACAACTGAGAATGGTGCAGCTGCTAGTGCATCATCTGAGAAAGGTGATAGCGCAAATACTATGGCCGACAGCACAGTAATTCAATCAGCGACAGCCAATATTGATAACACTACGCTTGATACAGAACAATTACCCGCTGATGAAGAGGTCATTGATTATGATTTAATCGATGGCGATAGCTTGGAGTATGAGTCGTTAGATGGTAGTACGACGACAGACACGCTATCTGGTGAAAAAAGTGGCGTAAATGGCGCAGCTAATGGCCATGAGACAACGTCAGAGCCGTTGGTCGATGGTGATCCTTTTGGCTTAGCCTCTCATCCATGGCTTGCCTTGGTATTATTGTTTTTGGCAGGTTTAGGCTTGGCACTGACCCCATGTGTATTGCCCATGCTACCCATCGTTGCCAATATCGTGGCTCGTGAGCAAAACCCCACGGTCAAGCGCGGCGTCATTTTGACCACCAGTTATGCAATTGGTGTGGCGACGGCTTATGGTGTTTTGGGCGCGATCATTGCTGTGTTTGGTGAGTCGTTGGGTATTATTGGTTGGCTACAAAATCCTATTATTCTCATTGGATTCGCTATCGTCTTTGTCTTGCTAGCACTATACATGCTCGGTTTTTTCACGGTTCGCTTGCCACAAACCATTAGTCGCAAAATGCAAGGCTTGAGCCAAGCAGGGGATAGCAAGCTGGGTAGTACGGGCGGCAGTTTAGTCGCTGGGTTTTTATCTGCACTCGTGGTGTCACCTTGTGTATCCGCACCATTATTCGGGGCATTGCTAGCCGTCTCTACTATTGGCAATCCGCTACTGGGCTTTGTGGCGTTATTTATGCTAGGGTTTGGTTTATCCGCACCGCTCATTTTAATTGGTGCGACCCAAGGCAAAATTATGCCAAAGGCAGGGGAGTGGATGAACTGGGTCAAGCAGGGCTTTGCTTTATTATTATTTGCCGTGGCACTGCTATTGATTGAACGCGTCTTTATATCACCAGTTATGCTGATGGTATGGGCGCTGTGGTTTATGGTCGTGGCCACATGGGCATGGAGCTGGCTTGGCAAAGCGCGTATGCTGACCCAAGCGATCAGTCTAATGGCTGGTATTTGGGCGGCTTGCTTGATAATTGGCGCAGCACTGGGCAACGACGATAGCTTGCATCCTTTAGCATCATTGAGTGCCGCACCGATGATGGTACAGTCAACCTCGGGTCAACCAGGGAATAATGATAGCACCACTGATAAGACGATCACCACGCTGGCTGAGTTAGATGCCATTGTAGCAGCCAATCCAAATGTCATCGTCGATCTGACAGCAGAGTGGTGTATTGAGTGCCGCATTATGGACAAGAACCTGTTTCATAATCGTCCAGTTCAGATGCAAGATTGGCAGCTAGTGAGGCTCGATATCACGGAGACAACCGAAGACTCAAAAGCCATTTTGTCACGTTATAAGCTGTTCGGTCCGCCCGCGCTGCTCTACTATAAAGAGGGGCAACTGACACAGAAACAAGTCGGTGAGATCGGTCGCGCAGAGTTTGAGCAGACGTTGGATGCGCTGAATGATTGATAATTAGGACTTAATAAAGTTACTAACCCATGATTTTTTGCTTAACGAATAAAAAAGCCAGTGTACTGTTATGTCAGTACGCTGGCTTTTTTGGTGCGGTTTATTCTTTTTTTAGAATATTTTCTAAGTATTTGGTTTAGTATGATTTATGCTGATTCATGCGTATTTTATCTGTCAATAACGCTAGTATAGTGTTCATATTTTCATTACAATAACGTAACAATATTGAAGGTGCATTACAGTCTGTAATGATTCCCTCTCGTATTGGCCAGTTATTGATTTTTCATCTAATTTTTAGCGGCAACGCTAATGGCTATATCAATTATCTTATATACTCTGCTGGCGGCGACGTCGGTTAGATAAAGGACATCTATGTTTGCCCATATCACTGCTCAACGTCAACCACAACGTACCAATACAATGAGTCGTAAAGCTGATAGCTCGCACCAAATATCCTATCAAGGTATGCACACTTGTTTGAGTATGGCAGTCGCTATTGCCTTGAGTTTTACGGCAGTACAAGCACAAGCTGCTGACACGGCTCAAACTTATAATGAGATACCAGCAGCAGAGGCTGCATTTGAGTACGAAAGCTTGGACGCGTCGCAAAAGAGTGGCGGTCTTAAAGCTGACTCAAATGTAGACATGCCAATGGAAAAACTGAATGACAAAGCGTTTGTTGCACAGCAAGCCAAGCTGTTTTTGGAGTGTACGCAAGTACAGAGCAGTAGTGCTCGTTTGGCCTGTTTTGATAAGGTAGCTGAACAAGGTAAAACACCAAGCTATACCTCAACCAAACAACCAATTGATTTGGCAAAGACATTTCAAAGTACGGTCTCAGGTAATCCAAAAGTGATATTGGCTGAGTCTCAAACGTCAATGAGTGGTACGACAGTTGAAGATGCCGATACCATCTTAATGAGCAATCAGCAAACAGCAGCTAGCAAATTGAAGGCAAATGGCAACATAGAAATAGATAATGAAGCACAGATTTTAGAAAATGTAGGTGTCACTCAAACAGACATCGAAAAATTCTCGCCACTCAGTCTATCTTATGACCTAGACAAAAACAGTGAGCGTGGTACATGGACAGTAAGACCGTATCGCCCGACTTATTTGCTGCCATTGTTCTATACTTTTGATCCTAATTTGAGTCCAGGTACACCATCACAAGAGACTGAATCTTTAACCACTAACGAGATGCGTGAAACTGAGCTAAAATTCCAGCTATCTCTAAAGACAAAAGTTGCAGAAGATTTATTCGATACCAGTGCTGATTTGTGGTTCGGTTATACCCAAGAGTCGCATTGGCAGGTTTATAATGAAGATAATTCACGACCGTTTCGTGCCACAGACTATCAGCCTGAAATATTTTTGACACAGCCTGTGACGGCCGACCTACCGTTTGGCGGACGTTTACGTATGCTCGGTGCAGGTGCTGTCCATCACTCTAATGGACAAGATGATCCGTTGTCACGTTCATGGAACCGCGCTTATCTGATGGCAGGCGCAGAGTGGGGCAAGCTCTCAGTCATACCGCGTCTGTGGGCTCGAGTAAATAGTGACAGTAATAGCGATGATGATAACCCAGATATCGAAGATTACATGGGCTATGGTGATATCAAATTCTTATATGACTTGCCAGGTCAGCAGAGCCTCAGTGGGACATTGCGTTATAACCCAAGCACTAATAAAGGTGCGGCACAGCTTGACTATATTTACCCGTTGTCAGAAAACGTTAACGGGATGGTGCAGTTGTTCCAAGGTTATGGCGAATCTATCATCGATTATAACCATGAAAACACCTCTATTGGCTTCGGTATCGTACTCAACGACTGGAAAGGGCTTTGATATCAGTAGCATCTACCCTGACTTATGACAGCCGATGCCTCGTCTAGCACCTTATCAATCCGGACTGTGGTTGGCAGAGTACCTATATGTACGCTGCCAACTATGCCGCACCTATCGTAGTATTCCACAATCTGAGCTACGACAGTACGATTCACCCTCTCATATCCAGCACTCAACCAATGCGCCTGCTACGTTTGAGCCCTCACTAAATAACACCATATTTGCCAATATTCGTCATCGGATAAGTCATCGCTTAAACAAAGGCTTACTCTGTGCTGACTGCCACAACAGTATTATATGGTTACCAAAATCTTTTGAGGTTGATATTGCCGCTGGCACCTCGTTGACGATCCAAGCGGCAACCTACTACGACTACCCAATGCGTCAGGCAATTCGGTCTTTCAAGCATCATGAAGACATGACCAAGTTGCCACTACTATTACACGCTATACGTCAACTGCCACGTCCACATGGCTGCTACTACAATAATAGTGTCATTGTCGCAATGCCAACCACGGATCAGCGACTGATTAAGCGTGGATTTGACCCTGTCAGTATATTATCGGCACAACTATCGAAGCATTGGCATATCCCCTTATGGCACGGCGTTAGACGTATCGATGATACGATTAGCCAGCAAGGACTGACTCGCGCTGAACGCTTGAGCAATTTAGACAATGCTTTTGCCCTGACCGAAAAGCCTCCCGTAAAGCGCTTACTGTTATTCGACGATGTTTCCACCACGGGAGCCAGCCTACAGGCGCTAGCACGTGTACTCATTTCAACTGAAATGACAGAGATAATGAATCCTAAGCATCAAAATGGCTATCGTGTCTCTGCCTATGCGTTAGCACATGGTAGCCAATGATAAAAGCTATCTATAGAGTGCAATATATTGCTAATACATCACCTTAACGCTATATTAATAAAATAATATATATTAATTTGTTATTAATACAGCTGAGCTTGCATGCTCCTATAGGCGAGACGTCTCGCTAAGACAGTAATTTTTAACGATATTGCTAATATTCTTATCATCAGCAATTTATGGACAATATCATCATTAAATATGATGGAACAAAAATTGCAGGTTATTTAGTAAGTCAGCATAAAAATAAGTAATACTTATAAAGTAAAACATGTTTGTTATTGGCTCTAAATCAATCACGATATCAGATACATAATGGCAGTTATAAATAGGAATATGATGTGAGCGCATCTCTAAACAGTCGACCACTTAAGCTTCATACAACAAGCTCAGGCTTTACCTTAATTGAGCTGATGGTAACGATTGCTGTGCTTGCTATTATTGTGAGTATTGCTGCACCAAGTATTAGTACGCAGCTTGCCAATCAGCGCGTGAAGTCGACAACGGCTACTTTAGTTAATGCACTGAAAGAGGCCAAAGCTGAAAGTATTATCCGTCGTCAAAATGTGACTTTGAGTTACAATAATGGTAGTGACCCTAGAGTAATTACGCTTACGGCTTCAGATTCAAAAGCAAGTGTGATAGCCACTTATAATTATGCTGCCCAAAGTACTATACAACCTTCATCAAGTACTACTACAGTTATTTTTGAGCCCAGCAAACGTGTCACTACAGGGCGTACTTTCACTATTTGTGATAGTAATAACGTGGCCAGTCCTCGTCAAATTGTGGTCAGTGCTATTGCCAACGTGACCAGTCAGATAGGAGGTACGTGCTAATGCGTCAGCTTAGTCATCAATATGGAGTCGGGCTGATCGAAGTGATGGTAGCCGTACTATTATTGTCCATTGCTGTCTTAGGCTTTAGTGCACTACAAGTACGTGCAGTTAGTGCAACCGATGAGAGTCTTGTGCGTACCAAGTCATTGACATTAGTACGTAATCTGGCAGAAGTGATGCGTGCCTATCCTGATGCCTATGTCACTGGTAGTGGTACAGCTTTTACAACTAGCACATCAAACGTAACTGGCGCGATTCCTTTGGTTCAGGCCGTTGCGAGTATTCCATCGTTGGCGAGTAGTGCGAGTGGAGTTTATAGTGCGACTATCGATGGAACACCTATTACCATAAACGGCACTAACAACTGTCTTTCTACGGGTACAAAAACTGTCGATAGCAAAAAAGTACCAACGCAATCTTGTAGTATCAATCAACTCGCTGCTCGCGACATATTATTAGTCAAACAGATAGCTCGGGAAGAAGACATCAAAATCGCTGTCATCAGATGCCCTGCAGATGCTGGCCAAGCGACTATTCAGCAGCAAATGTGTGTGGTTGCTGCATGGAATGATACTGAGCCACTGTTAACTGATGCAAGTACGGGCATTAATGCCAATGCCTGTGCCAATAGTAAAGGTATTTACAAAAATGGTAGCCAATGCTTGATTTCGGAGGCTTACTAATGACTACTGCTAATTTGAAAGCTCAGCGAGTAACAAATACTATCGGGCAAAATGATATGAATCACTATGCTAAGGCGATGGCAGGGTTTACTTTAATTGAGCTGATGATATCGCTGGTGTTAGGTTTACTGATATCAGCAGCTGTTATACAGGTTTATGTTATTAATACTCGTACCATTACCATTCAGCAAAGCGCTTCAGAGGTACAAGACAGCAGTATATTTTCCTTACAAGGGCTAGAGAAGCGTATACGTCTGGCCAATTTAGGCAATCCTATTACGAGTATCAGCAGTACGAGCAATCATGGCGGGATCGTATTGACGCCAACAAATTTGGGTACGGCCAATGCTACAGTTACTACATTACTTACCAATAGCGCAGGTTCCGCAGGATTTACTGGCGTATCAAACATAGCCAATATAATGAGTGATCAGCTGACGATACAGTACAAAAACATCACGAACAGTCCTTTGTATGATTGCCAAGGGGCTGAGATCGCTGCTAATAGTGCTAATTGGGTGGTGGAACGTTATTTTGTTCGTTTAGCCACAGGTGCTACTGCTAGTACGGGAGTGCAAGAGCTATCATTAGTCTGCGCCGCAGGTCGAGTAAGTGAGGAAGGTGCTGTTTTAACTAATTTTAATGGAAATGGTGAAGTTATTGTACCAGCAGTTGATCAATTCAAAGTATTTTTAGGCGTTCAAATAGGTATCAATCAACTGACCTATTTAGCACCTAGTACTTACCTCGAACTGGCAGATAAACCGCCAATCACAACGATAAAAGTAGGCACTATTATCCGTAGCACGACGCCACTGATAACGAGCGCTGATCAAGAAATATTCACTGTTCTAGGCGTGACCCAAAATCTAAAAACAGATACTGTACGCAGAAAATTTTATCGTCGTAGCTATGAGTCTACTGTGCTACTGCGTAATGCTCGGCTGATGGCCATTACCGCAACATCACCAAAATTTGCAACCACAACACCATAGCTGGAGGGTAATATGTTCAATCATCAAAAGTATCCATACCCAAAAATGCAGTCATCAGATGCTCAGCAAGGTGCAGTATTAATAGTGGTGTTGTTGTTTTTAGTATTGATTATATTGGGTGGCGTGATTGCGGTCAAAAACAGCACCACTGATCTACGTCTTGCAACCAGTGATCAGGTCAATACCTTACTCATACAGTCAGCGGATAACGCCAATCAAAATATAGAACAAACCATCAATGGCGATAGTAGTAGTGATATCTATATTGCTATGACCTCTAGTGGCGGCCCTTTTGGTCATTTTATGTCTAAGACTGGTGGCATTAATAATGAGTATATTTTTTGTTTTCGTCCACGCGGTCAGTTTTTTAATATCAATCGAGCAACCATAACGGTAGCAGGTGGTGGCAATGTATTGGGTAATAACAACGGCTACTGTAATCCTGCCGAGCCAGATGATTATGTCAGTCAGCGTAATGCTAGCATGACACAAGTCAATGTTTCTTTGACACCCCCTAGTCCTAAATATGAAGCCTTTCGGAATTATACAATTGGTCAAGATGGTAGCAGTAGCTCTAGCCAAGCCTATCTTTTTGATATCAATAGCAGCGCAATATTACCCGCTTATGCAGGGGCAGAAGATGCGGCTAGAGACTGCTTAAAAATGACCAGCAAGTACGAAAGCGTCACTGATAAAGAAAAGACCATTGCAGGCTGTATGGCAAAAGCTGGTGTACCAAGTACCGTTCTGTATGAGATAGCCAATGTTGAAAACCAATCTCAACGTACCAAGTGTGTTGAGCTCGGTAAAGGAAGTGGTAAGTTGACTACCGAGCTTGCGCTACTGTGTAGCCTAATACCGTCAACATAAATACAGCTCTCTAATTGTAGTGATAGCATAAGGATAAGATCATGAAACACCCACAAGATAGACAGTCTGGTAATCGAATTTTACGTATTACGACTTTGTCAGCAGCGGTATTAGTTGGTCTTACAGCTATCAGTACCTTGGCATATAGTGCTACCAATGGAAAGAAAATCGGTGATCTAGAGATATACGAAGCAGCTGAAGGTGGTAAAACGACCATCATGATGATGTTAGACACTTCGGGCAGTATGAGTATAAGTCTAACTAGTAGTAATACCGACTACGCTTGTGATTTACCAAGTGGCACGTCTTTTACGAAAGGTGTAGAACCTATCGTCATTCCGTATCCAAGATACTACTGTGAGACTGCAGGCGAAAAAAAATATTTTTATCGTAATAAGACAAGCAGTGGCAATAATAGATGGTATCGTTGTGGTAGCGAAGGTAGTACCAGCGCTACTAGCAGTATCTGTGACGATGAAATTAGTGAACCTAGTGCTACAACGCTTTTACAGTATACTAAAGAGTCTAGTACTGGCAACAATGATTATTACTACAAGTCTAGTACTGGCGCTATCAAAGCATATGATCGTCTAACTCGTCTTAAAGATGCTATCTTCACTTTAATGGACAGCACACAATTAGACTCTAGTAAAATAGCTATTGGAATTGGCCAGTTTTCTTCACAAAGTAATAGTAGTAACACATACAACGGTGGTGACGGCAGTAGTGGCAAAATAGTCGTCCCTGCTGCGTTATTAACTACAGCACAACGCACTACTATCAAAACAGCAGTAGCGGCTCTAAAAGGTGAAAACGGTACACCAACTGCAAATGCTTATGCTGAAGCTGGTGCTTATATGTTGGGCAAAAACACCTCTGCTTTGATTTCTTCCTTTAAAGAAGAATACATTAAAATAGATAGTAACAATAGATACTATAAATGCTCAACCTGGGGTAGTAGTGGTTTAGATTGCACGCAATATCTTATTAATGTATATATTACTAGTACTGCCGGTTTTACAACTGCATCGTGCCAAAATGCCAGTTCGTTAACTTGTTTATTAACATTAACACCGACTACAAAAACTGCAGAAGAACTAGGATATAGTGGTTTCGCTAAGTCTGTTACTACTTCTAAAGCGACTAGTAGCATTAATTACAAAAGTCCGCTAACGTCGACAGCGGCTTGTGATGGCCAAGGTATATATTTCCTCACAGATGGCCAGCCGAATAGCTCTCCTGCACCTTTACCTTTGATGGGATCTGCCTTAGGCAATAATTCCTTTAGCGTGCCTTCATCTAATTTCTTACCAAATGGTAGTAGTGGAGCAACTAGTGGTATGCCTGCAGTAGGTGCATTCGCTAAAGCTTTACGTGATCCGACCAAAAATCCATTGGGTGTCAATATTTTGACAGCTGTGGTTGGTTTTGGATCGGTATTCGATGTTGATAAAGTAGCAGATGCGGCGAAACCTGAAGGAGATAGAGTGATTCGCAGCTTTTCTTATACCGATCGTCTGGGTAATCAGACAACCCGTGAGTATTATAACTGTGAGAAGATCGCAGATACAGATGCAAAAAATGCTTGTAATTGGGGAGCAAAGTCACATCCTGATTTAACAGCAAAAGTTGGCGGTTATGGTGAAGGTGGATTTTATTCAGCGCAATCTACAGATGATATTGTCAAGAGTATTACTACTTTTGTAGATGACTTAGATCAAACATTACCATCTGCACCTTCAGGTACTATTACTGTGCCAGAAGATCCTTATCAAGCCTCAAATCAGCTGGCATATGCTTATCTACCAATGCTCGCTCCTAACGTAAGCTCAAACGACAGTATATGGAAAGGCAATCTAAAGAAATACAACCTAGACCAAGGTACGTTGTTTGGCAAGAGTGATAGCCGTCTATACAATAACGTTGCAGGTGATCTGAGTACAACGACGCAAGACATCTGGCAGACAGCAGATTATTTGAATACGAAAGGTGGTACTGCCAATAACGACATCAATGCAGGCGGTGTATACGCGCAGCTACGTACACCGAAATCAGATCGTGGTAGCGTGCGAAAAATATATGTTGAAGACTACGACTACGACACAGCCGGAAATAAAAAACCAGTATTACGAGAACTGAGTGTCAGCAGCGCTGGTAAACCAATAGGGTTTAATCTATTGGTCGATACGGCGACTTATACGCAACAAAATCAGCGCCGTTTGCTTAACTTTTTAGGGTTCGACAAAGCCATTAAAACAAATGGGCAAGAGATAGATCTAGTGGTCAGTAGCGGAGTGGCTTTGTCTGATGTTGTGACAAGCGATCTTACTTTGGTTCAGCCTAACAAAGACACTAAAGTACTAGGCGGTGTCGTACACTCAACGCCAACTGCTGTTTCTTATGGGGCGGCATTAGATATCAATGGCCGTATCACTGATCCTCGTGATGATTATGTGTTATTTGGCTCTATGGATGGTGCTCTACACCTAGTAGATGGCAAAGATGGTAAAGAGACCGTTGCTGTCATACCAAGATCTATGTTAATCAATCAACCAGATGCCTTAGTCAGTAACTCGACCAGAACTGAGATTGGCCAGCCTTATTTTGGTGTCGATGCGCCATGGCTTGTGACCACAGACTATAAATATGATTTAGATAATAAAAAAGTAACAGTTGATAGTGCCACTGGCAAAGGTGTGTTTGCTTATGGTGGTCTACGTATGGGTGGCGAGGCCTTATATGGTATAAATATCACCAAAAGCTCTGTTCCAAAAATTGAATTTACGATTACCCCAGATGGGCTTAACTATACGGCATCTAACAACTTCAAGCGTTTGGGGCAGACTTGGAGCAAACCAACAGCGGCTAAAATTCGTTTGAAGTCGAGTGATGCTGAGCCGACAGATGTACTTGTTTTCGGTGGTGGTTATGATATGGGTTACGAGAGTGAAGTATATACTCCTACTACGCTGACTCCTGCGAAAGGTAATGCTATCTATATGATTAACGCCAAAACTGGCGAGCTAATATGGTCAACGAGTGGTGCAACTGGTGTTGGACTGAGTGCAGCTCTCAATGTCATAAAACCTGAGATGATTCATAGTATCGTGGGTGAAATTACCGTGCTTGATAGAGACAACGACGGACTGACCGATCATATTTATGCAGCTGATTTGGGTGGACAGGTTTTCCGCGTTGATTTTCAAAATGCGCGTACTACACAGTACGGATTTACAGAAGTGACGAACTTTAGCACTAAGCCTGCTATACGTATATTGAATACCAAACCGAGCATAGTAAGTGGTAGTGTAGGTGATAATTTTGCTTACCGTTTTTATGAGCGTCCAATCATCAGCTTTTATCGTAGAGAGAGTGGGCCTGACAACGGTAAGCTCTTTGGGCTTGTTAATGTGGTTTCAGGTAATCGAAGTGCTCCTCTATCCAAATTACGAGATAATAATACTTATGCCAATCGTGTCTACGGCATCATAGACACTGACCTGACACGCAGTGATCTTTATACAACATCGACATTTAATACCAAAGACATCACAGAGACTGATTTAACTAACCTGTCAACAGCTCTTGGAAACACGCCAACTGAGGCTGTCAAAAATACTGCTAAAGCGGGTATGATTGCGGGTACGAAAAAAGGTTGGTATTACCCATTGACCCGTTTCGATGGACAAACCAATGTAAAATACAACAAGAGCTTGGGCGATAGCGCGGTTATCAATAGCTTACTGTTTACGACTGTCTATAATCCTGATAAGCAATACGGCAGTGTGAATAGTTGTACGGCTAAAATCAGAGGTGGCTCTGAACGTCAGCTGTATTGCTTGCCTTATGGTGTGTGTATGGACACCACTTCTATAACAGGGACAGGGGGCTTTATACCTGCAGGTCAGGGCATTCAAGAGCTCACACTGGGAGCATTTAATAAAGACAATACCAATCTAAAAGTGTTAGTCGGCACAACCACCCTAGCAGAGCGCATCAAAGCGGATAATAGAGTTAACTATCTTGGAGGCGGCGATGGTAGCGCCTCAGAGTATATATTTAACGAGCGTTATACTATTCAGCCTAGAGTCTGGTATGAGCGTGTTCAGTGAGAAACATAACTGATAAAGCGATATCGAAGATGACAGATTCAATAGTGGCAAACACGCGTGCATATAAAGATAATGTTCGAGGCTTTACGCTTATTGAGCTCATGATTATTATTTCTATTGTCGCTATATTGGCAGCTGTTGCTATTCCAAGCTATCGCCGCTATGTAGTCGCTAATGCTGAACGAGAAGCCCAAGCCAAGATGCTTCAGCTTCAAATTCAGCTAGAGCGTTGGCGGGCACGATCTCTAAGCTATCAAGGTTTTACCCCTGAAGTGATCAATAGTAGCGATAACAGCGTGTCCTATAATTATAGTGAGACAAACAATCGAACTATCTATGTCCCTGATGGTAGTAATGCCACTACCCATCGCTATGCCATTACTCTGGTAGATGGTGTTGACACAGGTAGCTCGCTTGTAGCGACAGGTATCGTTACTGGTCGTACATGGAAAATGCTAGCGACGCCCAATACGAAAGGTATCACTAGTACTGCTCACTACATGGTGTTAACAAGTACGGGTTTGAGTTGTCAAAACAGCCTATCTATTGATATTAAAAAAACAGACTGCGGCACAGGTCAAACGCCGTGGTAGTGTGAGTGATAAATAAGGCTAAATGTATATGAAGATACGACAGCAAAAAGGCTTTACCCTAATAGAGCTGATGATTGTATTGGCCATTATTGGTGTGCTTGCTGCTATTGCATATCCAAGCTATCAGCAGTATATTATCAAGTCTAAACGTGCTGATATGATGAGCGAAATGCACAATATCGCCTCTGAGGTTCAAAACCGTAAGCTGGCACAAGGGCGCTATGCAGGTATGGTCGTGACAGATCTAACCGTCAACTATCCTAGACAAGGTACGGCGCTATATACTGTCGCGATAACGCCCAACCCATTGACCAGTCAATGGACTATCACTGCGTCACCTATACCAGGTACGCAAATGGCTAATGATGGCAACTTAAGTCTCAGTTACCAAGGCGTTAAATGTCGTATCGTTAATATTAATACTAAAAACTGTGGAACGGATGATAGGTGGAACGATTAAGAGAGTTATTACTCATAAAAAAGTTGCGTTGTAATCTATATGATATTATTTGCTAACTACCAAGTCTGTCTCAACTCATTTTAGGACGGGACAAAGCAATAAAAAAGAGCCATCCTATATTAATTTAGGATGGCTCTTTTTTATTGCTCTCAAAATAAGAAATAGCCAGTCGCCTGACAAAAAATGTCATGTTAGTTACCTTATCCGCTTAATCCTCAATCAAACTGACGATTTTTAGTAGGTCTTCAGTAACAATAATAAGTAGACAAAAAATGTCAGCAGCTTAACTATGTCAATTTATGGCTGTTACATTCATTTTAATCTTAGGACGAATGCTGTTCAACACCTTATTTATCGTACCTTCACATACTATAAAATAAGTACATATAGGCTATAGACAGCTATTATCCGTAAACAGGCTCAATTATCAGTAGCAATATATTTGTAGTAAAAAATGAAGATAGACTGAAAAGTTGGCACGCTACCTGCAACAATAATAACAAGACAGTTAGATGAGCAAGTTCAGTAACTACTCAAACTAACAAACCCTATATTTATAATAGATGGCAGATAGTGATACCAAATAGCGTATCAACCGATTTGTTATCACCTTACTCTAAAGGACATGCTTATGAACGCTCAAAAAGGTTTTACCCTAATCGAACTAATGATCGTTATCGCTATTATCGGTATCTTGGCTGCGATTGCTATACCTGCTTATACTGATTATACGACTCGCGCTCGTGTATCAGAAGCATTGACTACTGCATCTGCTATGAAAACTACTATATCTGAAAATATTATTAGTGCTGGTGGTACTGCTATTAATACGGCTGGAGCCTGTTCAGGAGTAGCTCTTGTTAGTGCTTCAAATGCCACCAAAAACGTAGCTTCATCGACTTGTACAGATGGCGTTATCTTAGTTACGACAACAGCAGCAGCCAAATCAGTACCACTTACTTTAAAGCCTACTTATACGGGTAATAATGTAACTTGGGCATGTACTACAACTGCTGAGAGTTTTAAATTTGTACCAGCTGAATGTCGCACTGCTACTTAATAGTACTTACTGATGCTGACAAATATATTTTATCTACTTTTAGGGCTAAGCTATCTTAGCCCTATTTTTATGCAGCCATGGGTAAGCGGATTTCAAGATTTATGTGCTATCTCGGCTCTAATTATATTATTAGTTTTTCGAATATATAAAAATAAGGTCGAAGTTGATAAAAGAATCATATATGTCTTTGGATGTATAACGTTTATTCCTCTAGTTCAGTATTTATTTGGAATATTATTTTTCACTCAAGAGCTAGTCTTATCACTTATCTATATCAGTGTTTTTTTTCTAGGTATAATTAGTGGTGCGAATTTCAATAAGTTGTTTAAAGATATTGAAAGGTTATCGTTTTTCTTCGTATTCATAAGTTTATCATGCGTAGTACTACAGCTAATACAGTGGAGCGGTCTGTACCATTCGGTATTGATATTAGATAGTACCTCGCGCCGACCCTTCGCTAATTTAGGTCAGCCTAATAACTTAGCAACTCTGCTATTTATAGGGTTTTTCTCTAATATTATCTTATTTAAAAATTATAAGATAAAAGTACAATTCTATTACATAGTAAGTATTGCTCTAATGATAGGGATAGTACTCACTCAGTCTAGAACGAGTTGGGTAGTATTTTTTGCAATACTACTTCTAACTCTTTTCAAGAAGCAGTGGAACATTTTTAGTACTTTGTTAAGAAGTGCTGTACTATTTTTCTGCTTGGTTTTGACTTTACCCTATATAACTTTGTTCTTCCATGATCAAGGTCTGACTGTGACTCAAAGAATCAGTTCTGACTCTACAAGACTCCATATATGGAAACAAATGCTCATCGCCATTATGGATAGACCATGGTTTGGGTACGGTTGGAATCAAACTCCGGTAGCGCAAACATCAGCATCTCTAAAATTTCCCTTAATTAGATGGTTTGAATATTCTCATAATTTATTTTTAGATATTATCGTATGGACTGGTATACCTATAGGTGTATCAATTATTATTATTATAAGTATTTGGTTGTTCAAAACGTTTATAAGAATCAATACATCAAATCAATTGATGTATTTTCTTATAATTACTGCTTTTTTTATACATTGCATGCTTGAATATCCGTTTGCATACGCCTATTTCTTATTACCGATCGGCTTTTATATCGGTGTTTTACATCGAGAAATATATGATGCTAAAGCGATAAAGGTAAATGCTTTAATTATTTTTTTGATTAGCCTTTTGACTATTTCAGTGTCAATTGTCACAAGAGATTATTTCGTATTTAACAAGAAAAAGGCTATTTATGCTTCTGAGAACTTATTCTCTCAAAAAGTAAAGCCCGTATCTTCTAAAATACTGCTATTAGATGCTTTAGATATCAATAATGATATTATGTTTTTAGATGAGTGTTATGTTTTAAATAATAGTAAACCAAAAAACATAGAGAGAGCTTTTTATAGTTATCCTACAAATAGTAATTTAATTATGTACTATAAATCAGAGCTTTATAGCCAAGGCAATATAAATAAACCTATGAAGTATGCAGGTTTAAGGTTTAGAAACATAAGTTCAATTTCTGAATTAAAAAATAATTGTTTATAGGATTTTAGCTGTTGAATATTAAGGAATATATTTGGAACGTTTCCATACATTATATTTTTGAATTATTTAGGCTGAGTTTAAAATCTAGTATAATTTTGTGTAATATTATAATATTAAAGAGGCTGTCTTAGATAAGTAAAATAATATAAAAAAACGCTAGGCTAAAAGCTAACGGTATGGTCTAAATTATTAGCGAAGCTTAGTTTTAATGACCTATAAAACATAAAAAAGGCTGTAGCAAAGCGACAGCCTTTTTTATGTAATGATAATCAGTATAGAGCCACTAACTATCTCTCTAAGTACTGAATCTTACCTTCCACACCATCCCACTTAGCGGCTTCTGGCATTTGGCCTTTCATCTCAGTGATGTTTGGCCATTTTTGCGCCAGCTCTTCATTTAGCTGAGTGAACATTTCTTGATCTTTTGGTACTTCATCTTCTGAGAAGATAGCATTGGCCGGACATTCAGGCTCGCATAGTGCACAATCGATGCACTCATCAGGATCGATGACGAGAAAGTTTGGGCCTTCATAAAAGCAGTCCACAGGACAGACTTCCACACAGTCGGTGTATTTGCAAAGAATGCAGTTATCTGTAACGACAAAGGTCATAGTGAGGTCTACCTGTTATTGGATGGGGCTAAATAGAAGCGCTAGAAAATAACTCGTATTTTAGCGCCTTTACGACGGTTTGACAATTCTCTTTAATGACTCATGATCTTTTTCAGATGATATAATAAATTATGCGCTTGCTTTGGCGTTAAGCTATCAGGATCGATAGTCTCTAGCTCATCTTGTAGGTTAAACAGTTGATTTTGTTCTGAAATGCTATAATTTTTCAGACCTTCATTAACATTGATAGTATCTAATGTTTGCCCATTATATAGAGATACTCCCTGCCGTTTATCCGTTACTGACTTAGCTAATTCATTTTTGTCATCAATGATTTTGGTGTTTTCGGCTGTAATCGTGTCTATATTTAAATGATTGACCAAGTAGCGTTTGGCATCATCCAACACTTGCGTGGGAATACCTGCCATTTTTGCGACATGCAGTCCAAAGCTGGAGCTAGCTGCGCCCTCCTTGATTTGATGAAGTAACAATAACTGACCATCGACTTCACTGGCGGCGACATGGACATTACGAATGTTAGCGTAATGAGTTTTGCCGTTCTCTGTTAAATCTTCTGCCAATTGCGTTAGCTCAAAATAATGAGTAGCAAATAACGTCAGGCAACCAATCTCTGCCAAGCGATTGACACAAGCATGGGCAATGGCCAGACCGTCAGTGGTGGCTGTACCTCGTCCGACTTCATCCATCAGTACCAATGACTTATTAGTTGCTTGATTCAAGATGTTGGCAGTCTCGATCATCTCCACCATAAAGGTCGATTTGCCACCTGCCAAATCATCGGCTGAGCCAATGCGTGTAAAGATACGATCGATATCACCGATATACGCATGCTCAGCTGGCACAAAGCTGCCGCAATGAGCAAGCAAGACTATCAGCGCCGTTTGGCGCATATAGGTGGATTTGCCACCCATGTTAGGGCCAGTAATCATCAATAGTCTTTCAGGATTTTCGAGGCTGCCTAGCGCACAGTCATTAGCGACAAAGTGGCTCTTATGTGCGTTATTTACAGTTTTGGTATTCGTATTAGCAGGATTCAGTGCCGCCTCGACCACGACGTGACGACCTTGACGAATATCAATGCTGGTTTCAGTAGTTATCGCCTCATTCTGATCTTTTGCCTCATGACCCATGATTGGACGTTGCCAATGATAGGTCGTCGCAAGCTGTGCCCAATTGCTTAAGACGTCTATTTGGGCGATAGCAGCACTCAGCTGTTGTAGTTCAGCCAAGTGTTCGTTTAACTGGTTCAATAGCTCTTGATACAGCTGCTTCTCACGAGCCAATGCCAAAGACTGTGCACTTAGGTACTCTGTCTCGACGTCTTTTAACTCATCAGTGATGAAACGCTCACTACTTTTGAGCGTTTGCCGACGGATAAAATGAGCAGGGGCATTTTTTGCTTGCATCTTGGGCAGTTCAAAATAAAAGCCGCTGACTTTATTAAAGCCTACTTTTAAACTGGGCAGTTGGCTATCTTGACGGGCGCGTTCGACCATCTCATCTAGCGTCGATTGGATATTGTCATGCAAGTGAGTAAGACGATCAAACTCATCATCATAGCCTGCGGCTAACATACCGCCATCACGAATATGTGCTGGCGGTTCAATGATAATGGCGCGCTCAATCAACTCGGCTACCGATTGGACGGCAGATAGCTGAGCGGGTAATTGCTGCATGAGCATTGGCAATAATCCAGCCTGTTCATGGCTGATGCCTGACGCAATGAGTAGGGTAGTAAGCTGCGCGCTACTGGCGATACCGTCGGCGAGCTTACGTAAGTCACGAGGTTTGGCGCTCATCAGACCAATGCGACTACTAATACGCTCGATGTCACCAATGGTATTTAGGGTGTCGCGTAGATTTGTGACTAATGAGCTGTGTGTTAAGTCTGCATCCGCTTCGATTGCCGACTGTTCTGTATGTAATAGATGGTTAATCGCATCCAAGCGCATATTGATACGTGCATGTTGGCGCAGTGGGCGCTTCATTTGCTGCACCAGTAGTCGCTTGCCCATTGGTGTCTGACAGTGATTGAGCACAGATATCAATGAGGTGCCGCTGCTACTCACAGGGGTGAATAGTTCAAGGTTTTGCTGACTATTGGCATCGATAATGAGGTAATCGTCACTGTATTCGACGATGAGCTGATTGACCTGTGGCACATGGCGCTGCTGGGTTTGGCGCGCATAGTGAATGAGCGCGGCACAACTGGTCTGCGCAAGTAGAGCCTCGTGGATACCTAGTCCATCGAGTCGCTGTACCTCGAACTGTTGGCAAAGGGTGTCGCTGGCATGCTCGCGATGAAAGTCATTTGCCGCGACTTCTATGATAGGGCAATCAAGGTTTTGACGCAGCCACACTATCCACTCTGCATCAGTACCGCCAATATCACTGATACTATCGCTGAGCGCTTCACTAATGATGCATTCACTGGGAGCAAAGCGCGCCAACACGGTGAGCATTTGGGCTTGCAGCTCTTTAGTATCATCACTGCTGGCAAGAAAAGTCTGTGTCGTCAGCGTGCCAGCTGCCAAGTCCAGTTGACTGACAGCCGCTTGTATGGGTTGTTTGCTATTTGCCTTAGGCATAGCAATATCAATGGCGACGACCGTAGGCGTATGATTGGGCGCAATCAATGCATCATCGGTGATGGTTCCTGCTGTAAGCGTTTTGACCACTTCGCGGCGCATGATACTGCCAGCTGCCGATTTGCCCTTATTCTTTTTTTGTTTGTCACCCATATTTGGCAGACTGGATGTATTGTCATTGGTATTATTACCAGTGGTTGATTCATCTATCTGCTCACAGACGACCACCGTTTGCCCAGCAGCAATCAGGCGTGCCATGTAACTATCAGCAGCATGAAAAGGCACACCTGCCATAGCAATAGTATTGCCCGCTTTATCCGTACCACGGCGAGTCAAGGTGATATCTAATATCTGTGCGGCGCGTTTGGCATCATCAAAAAACAGCTCATAAAAATCGCCCATCCTGTACAGCAGCAGTGCTTGTGGATAGTTGGCTTTCATGGTCAGATATTGCACCATCATTGGCGTATGATCTGCTAAGTGATAGACGGTATCGCCGACATTTAAGCGATTATCGCTGTCTTGTTTTGACACAGCATTGTTTAAAAAAGTACCGTTTGAAACAGTATCGTTTGATGGCGCAGGATTAGCGTTGCTATTTTGAATGGACGGCTTTACGGTCATGCAGAGTCTCTTTTGGTACTTAGATAGGGTTTTATCAATATAATATCTTGAGATTAACTGCACTATTTTAACACGTCTTACAGCGTTTTTAGGGCGACAAATATCTACTCGCTGCCCTTGTATCCATCAGCGCCATAACCATATATAATGACGGCACACTTAATTGGGCGATACTAAATTAGGTAGTACTTAGTCGGGTGATGACAAGGCAAAGAGCTACGCTTTGGCTAATGCGCACTAATTATCGAATATTCCATAGGTCAAAAAATTATGTTATCAAAGATTATAGGCAGTGTGGTTGGCACCAAAAATGACCGCGAATTAAAACGCATGCGTAAAGTGGTCAGCAAGATCAACGCACGAGAGGCTGAAATACAAGCCCTGTCTGATGAGCAACTACAACAAAAAACTGAAGAATTTAAAGCACGTCATCAAAAAGGCGAAAGCTTAGATGCGCTATTGCCAGAGGCGTTTGCCGTCTGCCGCGAAGCATCATTACGTGTCAATGGTATGCGTCACTATGATGTGCAGCTGATCGGTGGTATCACTCTGCACGAAGGCAAAATCGCTGAGATGAAAACTGGTGAAGGTAAAACCCTGATGGGAACCTTGGCCATGTATCTGAACGCGATCAGTGGTAAAGGCGTGCATTTGGTCACGGTCAATGATTATTTGGCAGCGCGTGATGCTGAATTGAACCGTCCATTATTTGGATTTTTGGGTATGACTGTTGGGGTGATTTACTCACAGCAGCCACCATTAGAGAAAATCGCAGCCTATCAAGCAGACATCACTTATGGTACCAACAATGAGTACGGCTTTGATTATCTGCGCGACAACATGGTTTTTAGTCTAAAAGAGAAAAAACAGCGTCCGCTAAACTTCTGTATTATTGATGAGATTGACTCAATCTTGATTGATGAAGCTCGTACACCACTGATTATTTCAGGTCAAGCTGAAGATTCATCACGCATGTATGCGCTTATCAACACCATTATTCCTGTGCTGATACGTTCAAAGGACGAAGAAGCAAACAAGAACAATGAAGAAGAAGATTTCTGGATTGATGAAAAAAATCGCCAGATTGAGATCAGCGAAAAAGGCTATGAAAAAATTGAGCGCTTCCTAATCGAAGTGGGCGAGCTGGGCGAAAACGAAAGCTTGTACAGCCCAAGTCGTTTGCCACTATTGGCACACGTTCAAGCGGCCATTCGTGCGCATCACGTTTTTGTCAAAAACGTTCACTATATTGTCGATGAAGGCGAAGTGGTCATCGTTGATGAAAACACTGGTCGTACCATGCCGGGTCGTCGCTGGTCAGAAGGGCTACATCAAGCAGTCGAAGCCAAAGAAAATGTCGAGATTCAAGCAGAAAACCAAACGCTTGCGACAACGACATTCCAGAATTTTTTCCGTCTGTATGACAAATTGTCTGGTATGACCGGTACGGCTGATACTGAAGCGGCAGAATTCAAATCGACTTATGATTTGGATGTCATTGTTATTCCAACGCATGAGCCGATTGCTCGTATCGATATGGATGACCAGATTTTCTTGACCAAGTTAGGAAAATACAAAGGCATCATCCGCGAGATCAAAGACATTCAAGCCAAAGGTGCGCCAGTACTGGTTGGTACAGCAACAATTGAAGCCAGTGAAGAGCTGTCTTATCTGCTCGATCAAGAAGGCGTTAAGCATAATGTTCTAAATGCCAAGCAGCATGAGCGTGAAGCCGAAATTATCGCACAGGCAGGTAGCCCTAAGTCTGTCACCATTGCCACCAACATGGCAGGTCGTGGTACGGATATTATCCTAGGTGGTAACTGGCAGTCATTTATCGAAGATATTGACTCAGTCAGTCCAGAAGAGATGCAGCGCCTAAAAGCCCAATGGCAAATCAAGCATGACCAAGTCGTGGCGGCTGGTGGTCTACATATCATTGGCTCTGAGCGTCATGAATCACGCCGTATCGATAACCAGTTACGTGGTCGTGCTGGTCGTCAAGGTGACCCTGGTATGTCGCGCTTTTTCTTATCGCTTGAAGACGACTTGATGCGTATTTTCGCAGGCGATCGTGTGGTCAACATGATGCGTGCTATGGGTCTAAAAGAAGACGAAGCCATTGAGCATAAGATGGTTTCCAAATCTATTGAGAACGCTCAAGGTAAAGTAGAGAGTCGCGATTTTGATGCCCGTAAAAATCTGCTCAAATATGATGATGTTGCCAACGAGCAGCGTAAAGTCATCTATGGACAGCGTGATGACCTACTGGCTGAGATGGATTTACTAAAAGCCATTGAGACTATGCATCATGAAATCTATACTGCCCTGATCAACCAGTTTATTCCGCCAGGTTCTATCGATGACCAATGGAATGTCGATGGGTTAGAGGATGAGCTAGAAGATGAGTTTAAGATACCGATGCCGATCAATGATTGGCTAGATGAAGATCGTCGTCTAGATGAAGAGGGATTGCGCGAAAAAATCATCCAAACCGCTGTCGCTCGTTATCATGAGCGCCGTGAACAAATGGGTGAAAAAGATGCTGCACAGCTTGAGCGTCACTTTATGCTCCAAAGCCTAGACAAGCACTGGAAAGAGCATTTGACTCAGATGGATCAGCTGCGTAAAGGTATTCATCTGCGCGGCTATGCACAGAAAAACCCTGAACAAGAGTACAAGCGTGAGTCATTTGAATTGTTTCAGATGATGCTTGGTGCGATTAAGTCTGAGACCGTGCAAGATCTGTCACGTGTGCATATTCCAACCAAAGAAGAGCTAGAAGCGTTGGAAATCCAGCAGCGTGAGAATGCAGCACATATGCAAATGCAGTTTGAACATGATGATGTGGATAATTTGGACAGTGGTGCGAACCGTACAGCTGCTCAGCCAAACCCACAGAATCGAGGTATCAATAGCGGTATCGCCGCAGCTGGCGTGAGTACAGGTGTATCAGGTAGTGGTGACAATGCTAGTGCTAGTGAGCCTAATCCATATGCAGGTATGAATATCAGTCGCAACGCCGCGTGTCCTTGTGGATCGGGTCTCAAATACAAACAATGCCATGGTAAAATCTAGTTTTTATTGCCATCAGTTTGTACTCATAAGCTGAGAAGTATAAGAAAGCCCTTGTCTATTTTAGATAAGGGCTTTTTACCTTCATCGAACGATCTTTCTAGAAACAGAATATATAGTTGATTTGGTTTAATAGAGAGACAAGGCAACCGAGTGTAGATGTATATGAGATACTTCAAGCGAGGTTAACGCTGTCACTCTTTTATAGAAGATTGACTATACGCTTATAAAACCTGCAAACCTGTTGTATTGATTGCTTACAAATTCAGCATAGGCGTGAATTTATGGACAGGCTATAGTGTTCAACATATTTATTTTGGAGAGTGTTATGAGTTTAGTGTCGTTAAAACAGCTACGTACCTCCGTATCGTTGGTAGGGTTGCTTGCTGGTGCGTTAACGCTCAGCGCTTGTCAGCAGTCAGAAACGGAGTCAGGGTCAGAAGAGGGGGCTAATACTGAAGAGGTTGTACCAATGTCAGCTGAACCGGCTGAACCCAATGATATCATCGTCAATACTGAAGACACGACAGTCAGTGAAGTAGCGGACGATGAAGTAGTAAGCGATGAAGTAGCGAGTGATGAATTAGAGAGTGAGACAATGGCTCAGTAGATGGTAGCGAGACGCAAAGGTCTTATCTATGCACTCCTGAAGTAAAGGTCAGCGCCACTTAAACCAATAAAAAGTAATGACCATGCGATGAGCAAAAAAAGCAACGTGATACTCGCGTTGCTTTTTTATATCTGTACTATTTTATATCAGCGCCATTCTACATCAGTGCCATCTGATATCTATACCATGATGAAATATCCAATAGCTCAGCATTTTCTCATAATCATGGGAATAGCCATGTGTTCAGTTTAACCAACCTCTCATCTACTCTGATGGAGTCACGTCTTTACCGCGCGACCCATGCGCTAGAAACCCTTCTTCAGTCACATCTAACTCCTCGTGCTTGAGTTCTACTTGTATGCTATCCGTATGTACGTGCGTGCTTTTATCAATATCAATTTCTTGAATGACATAAGTGTCTTTGGTGATGGTGGCTACTTGGCGCGATACCACGATTTCGATAGGATCATCGCCGACTTCTATTTGTTTGCCATTGATGGTCACGACGGCTTTGCTATCTAGTGATGGCTCAACATGGCGTAATATGTCTTTTTCGTCGTAATCACCAGAGAGTAAGTCTTGACTCTCCGCATCATGATAGTCGGTGCGAATGGTGATGTATTCTTCGACAAGCTCAATTGGGACATTTATGGTCTTAGTACGGGCATGTTTGGTGACCGTCACTTTACCAACATCCAATCTTTCCTTATTGATGACGGGACGCTCTTCTAATAGCTCGAGATGGCCAATATTGACCATGTTTTTCGTTTGGTTACGTGATGCGTCTTGTTCATTAATTAAGCTATTTTGAGGTAGGTTATTTTCTTTATTAATGCTCATGGTTATCTCCTTATAGTTATAAAATATTGGATCATGAAAGCTAAAAATGTCATACAGCTAGATGTCTGATTCTCTATCTCTACTATAGACCATTTACTCAAACTACTCATACAAAAAAGACCAGAGACATGCCCTGATCTTAATCTAATAAATGCGTTTAGCTAAATATCAACTAGCTAATAAATACTGTCACACTTGCTAATAATCTTACGCTAATGGTCTAAAAAATATCTCTTATTAGAAATGTGACGTATGAGCATGTTACATACCACGAGCGTGGCGTACATCTTCAGCAGTGATATCATCGCGGTCTACGATGTTGCCTTCGCGATCAACTACGTGACCATCATCGTTGACATCTAATTCTTCACGTTGGATCGTTTCAATAATGGTCTCAGTATGGCGTTCAGTTGTTTTGCCAACATTGACTTCTTCTGATACGTAGGTTTCTTTACCGACACGGGCGCGTTCAGCTTGTAATTCAACTTCAATCGCTTCGTTACCGTTCACATCACCGATACGACGATCTGTTGGACGATCTACATTGGTACGCTGGATATTGGCATGTTCTTCTTCAAGCTCAACATCGACGTTGCGCTCTTCAGTGACTACATGCTTACCGACTTTGACTAGTCCTGCTACGATACGATCTTTATTAACAGTTAGACGCTCTTCTAATAGCTCTAACGTGTTCGGTGCATCATAGGCATGATCTGCAATTTCCATACGCTCTGTGGCAGGAACGATATCAGATGAGAATGCTTGACGGTCTTTTTCATACTGATCTTTGTAGCTGTATTGATAATCATGATCGTAGACTTCCATAGCTTCGACCTGTCCTTTAGTCAAACTATCAAAGAAAACATCATCACCAACAATACGTGCTAATCCTGCTGGTACCAATACTTCTTTTGAACTAAACCAGCCACCTGCATCAACGATGAGGTAACGAATGCGACCAGTAGTATCTTCTACCAAAGCCCCTTCAATTTTACCGATTTTTTCTTCATTGACACCGTAAGCTGTTTTATTTGTTGGATCATAATAGTCATCACCGATTAGGTCATGGTGTGTTGCTTGGATATCTTTTAAACGGATTAGTTGGCTCATTATTGTCTTCCTTTTTTGTGAGTTAATTGCTTTTAATTATAATATTTAGTAGTTGTTTTTGGATTTCTGAAAATAAAGTAAATCGAGTGCTAAACGATGTAGACAGTCTTTGCATCAACTTGTGGCTATCCTAACATCATGATTCTGAGTGATATATATGAGCAAGGTAGCGAAGTGTGCACTTGGCGTAATTGCGTGTAATAGGCTGTAAGCGCTATAACAGAGAGGGGGGTATAAGTTGACGCAGCTTTACAAAGAGAAATATTGAACGATTGTTTCCTATGATTAGACACAAAAAAACCGCAAAGCAAAAAGCCATGCGGTTTTTAAATACATACTAACTATTAGGTTATCATCAAATATTTTGCACGTTATATTGTCTTAAAACAATACGCTCAAAATCTATAGATATTTAAGGCAATTCAATAGCGACTGCTACCGCTTCACCACCACCGATACATAGCGTGGCGACGCCTTTTTTGCCACCAGTACGTTTGAGAGAGTTGATGAGTGTGATAAGAATACGAGCACCAGAGCAGCCAACTGGGTGACCAAGCGCACAAGCACCGCCTTCGACGTTTACTTTGGCATGATCGATTTTAAGCTCGTCCATAGCGGCCATTGTGACCATTGCAAATGCTTCATTGATTTCCCATAGATCAACATCTGCTACAGACCAACCTGCACCTGCTAGTACTTTTTCGATTGCGCCAATTGGGGCAATGGTGAACTCGCTTGGGTGACGTGAGTTTGAAGCAGTCGCGATGATGCGAGCTTGATAATCCAAACCTTCCGCTTTCGCTTGTGATTCTTTCATCACGACAACAGCAGCGGCACCATCAGAGATTGAGCTGGCATTTGCTGCCGTAATCGTACCCTCTTTTGCAAAGGCAGGACGTAGAGTAGGGATGCGATCGGCATTGGCAAGTGCTGGCTGCTCATCAGTATCAACCGTTTGCTCACCTTTACGAGTTTTAAAGGTAACAGCTTCGATCTCGTCTGCGAAGTGACCATCTTTGATAGCAGTGAGAGCACGGTTCAATGACTCAATGGCGAACTCATCCATTTGCTCACGGGTATAGCCTTTTTCATCTGCCATTTCTTGCGCAAACATGCCCATGAGTTTACCAGTTTCTGCATCTTCTAGACCATCTAAGAACATATGATCTTTGACTTCTTTGTGACCCATGCGGTAGCCGCCACGTGACCCTGGCATGAGATAAGGCGCGTTGGTCATTGATTCCATACCACCTGCGACAGCCACATTGAAGCTACCCGCTTTGATACCGTCATGTGCTTGCATGACTGCTTTCAGACCTGAGCCGCACAGCTTATTGATCGTCACAGCACCAGTTGCGTCAGACAGACCTGCTTTACGCATCGCTTGACGGGCAGGGCCTTGACCCAAACCTGCGGTCAAGATACAACCCATGATGACTTCATCAATGTTATCAGCGCTAACGCCAGAACGCTCAACCGCGGCTTTGATGGCAGCAGCACCAAGATCGGTGGCACTCATGTCTTTTAGGACACCTTGAAAACCGCCCATTGGTGTACGAGCGCTGTTTAAGATTACAATTGCATCATTTGACATCGTTATTATTCCTTTTCACGTATTTTAAATAAAAGTGTTTTATTTTGATTAGGGCGTGTTGAACATTCAAATGTGGTGCTGGCAGTCACTATTTTTTAGACAATATGCAGTGAAATTTTTGATGCCTAGTCATTCTAGGTTAAACAATTTCGCCATATATTGGCAAAAAATAGTACTGCCATGAAAGGCTGATGCTAAAATCACCCCAAACGTTGTTGCAAGCCTAGCTAAGGTCTCGACATTATCGTCGGTTTGCGCCTAGTTGGGTGCAATTTTAGCGATCAGCAGCCCTAATATTTGAATGTTCAACAGGCCCTAAGGTCAAACGCTCGTTGGCCGCCAAGCTTGTGTTATCTATGCCAGCTCATCTAAGCGAATGCGTACTACTTTATCAGTAATAGTCTCTAGTTTTTCGATTTTTTCAATCGCCAGATTCATCTGGCTTTCGACCACAGGTAGCGTCAATATAATGACAGGTACTTGACCTACTTTATGAGCAGGTTTTTGTAAAATCGCATCGATATTGATGCCAGCATCGCTCAAGATACGAGTGATATCCGCGAGTACACCTGGATTGTCACTAGCATGTACCCGTAAATAGTATCCAGTGATCATCTGCTCAGCACGCAATATCGGCGTATCTGATAGCTGTTCAGGAATAAACGCAAGATGCGGCACATGATGACCATGGTTGTTTTTATTGCTGTTGCCTTGATCGTCACAGTCGGTATTGCCTAGGACGCGGACCAAATCCATGACATCAGCCATCACCGCAGAAGCAGTTGCACCAGCGCCTGCACCATCGCCGCAATACAGCGTTTGTCCAAGTGGGTGTGAGTTAACCAATACCGCATTCTTTACGCCATTGACGTTAGCAAGCAACGCGTCTTGCGGAATCAGCGTCGGATGTACGCGCAGCTCGATACCAGCATCATCAGCATTGCCTTGACCATCACGGCGTACGGCAAACCCTAGGTGCTTGATACGGTAACCAAGCTCTTCGGCATAGTTGACGTCTTGTAGTGTAATGCCCGTGATACCTTCACAGTATACTTTATCAAACTGTAGCGGAATGCCAAATGCGATCGAGGCAAGTAGTGCCAGTTTATGAGCAGCATCGATACCTTCAACATCAAAAGTAGGATCTGCCTCTGCATAACCTAACTCTTGCGCTTCGCTTAATACATCGGCAAATGGGCGACCTTTGTCACGCATTTCGGTCATGATAAAGTTACCAGTACCGTTGATGATACCAGCCAGCCAGTCGATTTTGTTGGCAGCCAGTGCTTCACGCATGACTTTAATAATTGGAATGCCGCCTGCTACCGCTGCTTCATAAGCAACATGGACGTTGTTTTTTTCAGCGAATGCAAAGATCTCATTACCATGCTCAGCGAGTAGAGCTTTGTTTGCCGTGACCACATGCTTGCCGTTTTTAATGGCCTGCATAATGATGTCTTTGGCTAAGGTGGTACCACCAATCACTTCGATAACAATATCGACATTATCACTTGCGGCAATTGCCATCAGATCGCTGTTTTGCATGATATTGGCATCAATATCATCACGCTGACGACGCGTACCCACTTCGGTAATAATAATGTCGCGTCCGCTACGGCGTTTTAGCTCATCTAAATTGTCATTGATCAGATTGATCACGCCCGTTCCGACGGTGCCCAGACCAAGTATCGCTAGTTTGATGGAATTACTCACAGTATCCTCAAGAGGTTAAATATAATGAAGCCAGTAAAATGCTGTGACAGTGTGACATGAGTCTGCGGCATCAAACATAATATCTGTGCGCATTGTCTGGTCCTGCCTGCTTATCTGCTTCATCATAGTTGAATAAAAAAAGCTCAAATAAAAGGGGTATTGCTCATGTTGCATTGCGCTTTATCGTATCATACCGATAAGGCGTTGTGGCGTCTACACAATGTCATAAAGGCCAATGCTATAAAGACAACATCATCAAGGTTATATCAGCTTACGATGATAGAAAAGCGGTAGCTTCAATCTTGTTTGGCATATGCATATGTCATTTATGCTTGGTTGCTGATATGAGTCACTAATATTGATAACTCAAATTATTAATTAGCGCCTACTGCTTGTGCCAATTCTGCTGCAGGTAGATAGCCGCCAACTTGCTGTCCAGCTTCTGTAAAGACCGCAGGCGTACCGCGCACACCAAGTCTTGAGCCTAGAGCCATATGTTCTTGGACAGGGTTGGCACAGCTAGGCGCTTGTACATTGGCACCGATTTTTGCTTGATCCATCGCAGCTTTACGATCCTGACTACACCAGATAGCTTCCATCTTTGGTACAGACTCTTGGCTACGTGGCCATGCCAGATAACGAACCTCGATACCGCGTGCATTAATATCATCCATTTCTGAATGTAGTTTGCGGCAGTAACCACAGTCAGCATCTGTAAACGCATATATGACGGCTTTGGTTTCACCTTTTGCTGGATAAATCACCATGTCTTTTTTATCGACGGCCTTTAGCGCTTCTTGTGCTGTACTAGCAACCAATGCGGCACTGATATCAACTGGGGCGGCATCACCCACAGCGATGATCTGACCTTGAATAATATGCTTACCAGCTTTATCCGTAAAGAAAGAAGGCAGACCTTCAGCGGTCACCCAATAAATGCCATCCATATCTGTCGGTACGGCCGAAATAATGGTTTCCTCGATACCAGAGGCCTTTAGATTCGCCTGTAAGTCCTTCACCACGGTTGCATCATTACCAGCTGAGGTCTTAGTAGGAGTGGTTTTAGTCTGGGCTGCGTTGACAACACTGGTATTGCTGGTTGCATCAGCGGCATTGTTTGAGCAGCCAGCAGCGATACCAACCAGTAGCGCACTCATCATAAAACGAGATAAAACAGTACGTGAAAGAGGGTTACGCAAGGTGGTATTTTTGATCGTGGGGAACGGCATACGGGTTTCCTATAGGCATCGCGCCTAATCATGAGTTCGTTATATAAAAGCGCTAGAAACTTTTATATATAGTAATGTGTCTTGGCAGCGTTTTAAAGGTCTAACAATGAAGATGTTTGTATAACTTATTGATAATAAAAGGTGAAGAGTCATCTTCTCTATATTACCATATTTATGTCAACTGACAGCTCAAGTACATCATCCAATAAATGCAGATACTACCAACTTTAAAGAATAGCTATCAATACAAATTCAGAAAATAAGATACATTTGTACTATGTAATATATAGGCTTGCCCTTGTAATCTATCGCTAACAGCATATTTTTTATAACAATTTGAATAAAATGCTTTGTTTTGATTATTTGATAACGACTTACTTTAACAAATTTGCTTTAAGGAGCACACATGGCAGGTGCCAGTTTATTAACTCTACTTGATGATATCAGTGTGATATTGGATGACGTATCCGTCATGACCAAAGTCGCTGCTAAAAAAACCGCTGGTGTATTGGGCGATGATTTGGCGCTAAATGCTGAGCAAGTGACTGGTGTTAAAGCCAATCGAGAGCTGCCAGTCGTTTGGGCGGTTGCCAAAGGCTCGTTCGTCAATAAGCTCATTCTAGTGCCAGCCGCACTGCTGATCAGTGCAATCTATCCGCCACTCGTTACTTTTCTACTGATGTGTGGTGGTTTGTTCTTGGTTTATGAAGGTGCCGAAAAAGTCATACATCGTTTTTGGCCGCATGCATTGCCACACGATGAAGAGCAGAACGCACGCCGAAAAGCCAATGCGGATGAAACAGTAGATTTGGTTGCCTTTGAAAAAGAAAAAATTAGAGGCGCGATACGTACTGATTTCATCTTATCCGCTGAGATCATTGTGATTGCCTTAGGGGCAACCGCAGGGGCGACACTACTAGAACGCAGTCTGGTACTATCTATCCTAGCGATTGGTATCACGATTGGTATTTATGGTTTGGTCGCGGGCATCGTAAAGATCGATGATGCAGGTTTGCATTTGATGGAGCAGGACGGCGCCTTTAAACAAAAACTGGGCAAGTTTATGTTTGCTGCTGCACCTAAGCTAATGAAGTTTTTATCCATTGCGGGTACGTTGGCAATGTTCTTGGTAGGTGGTGGTATTTTAGTACACGGCATTGGCTTCTTGCATCATGGTGTCGAGGACTTAGCAGGTTTGACAGGTATATTTGAAAGTCTGACGACGACTTTGCTTAATGGTGTTATTGGTTTTGTTATTGGGGCAGCAGTCGTAGCACTTTTGACTGTTATCAATAAAATGCGTGGCAAAGATGATACAGCCTCTTCTGCACATTAAAATGATAGTTTCTGAGCACTATTTGCTTGACGAATAAAACGCTAATTCTATCTGTCTCAACATAAAAACCCCAAAGCTGCTAGCAGCTTTGGGGTTTTTGTTTGCACTCTTAATGACTAGCTTTCGCTGTCTGACTCATCAGAGGCTAGCTTTTCAGCTTGGGTGGGTTTTTTGTGCTCTGTCTTAGGTTTACGGCTGCGAGCCTTAGGCACTTTTGGCGTAGTCAAATTAAACATACCAGTTTGCGGCAGCAGTTGCTCAGCCACATTTTCGATCATGTTCTTATAACTGGCGATGGTAGTCTTTGATTTTGCTGCCTGACTCTCTTCCTTAGTCGGTTGCTCTAAGGTAGAATCAATTGCTGGCTCAGCCTCTTCTACATTCGCCTGTGGCATGTCACTAGCCTCAACGTCTACCTGCTTGGCAGCTGATTGCGCTTGCTCAACTTCTAGCAATTGCTCGCTGTCAGCACTGACATCGTCTGTTTGTGCTTTATTGACCAGTGCACTGGCTTCAATAACATGAGCGTCTAGTTCACTATCGGCTGGCTCAGAATCCACTGCTGATTCTGCACTCATTTCAGCATCTTGTATTGCAGGTACGCTCAAGACTGCTGGTTCCTGATAGTCAGGATGCTGGCCACGCGGATCATTGGCAGCACGCTTACTGACAGTAGGTAATTCAACGTCTGTTTTACCTTGAGCCGCTGCGAACTGACTGACGGCTTGCGTCATCGTTTCAAAGCGTGTCAAGTAATCTGCCGCCAATGGCTGATAGCCATAGTTGCTAAAGTCAAAGCTCTCACTCGCAGCATCATCGTTGTTGTCACTGACCATGCTTTGAGTATCATCAGTCGTTTGCGCTTGGTCTTTATGCAAGGCAATCGCCGCGATGAAGCAATTAATAACGCCCTCAGTTTCCAAGCGATTTTGCGCGTCTGGCAACGTTGCGCGGATAAACGTACCAACACTACTGCCAATGGCTGCCATTTTCACAGCCGGTTGTGATTCAACTTTAGACGCTTGCTTTGTCTGCAATTGCTGACTACGAATCACGCGTGGATCGTTGCTGGCTTGACCGAACTTTTCTGCAGTTACGTAGCGTGTGCCAAACAATGCCTCGTGTGTCAGCTTAAGTGCTGAGCTACTGGTATTGCTGGCATCAACAGCCTTGGCGTTACTGTCATCGGCCTGAGCACTGACAGCATCACTGACTTTACTAGCTTGGTCTGGACTGCTTTCCTCTACGCTCTGACTGGCAATGCCTTCGTTTGAACTGCTTTCCTCTGCAGTTGCCACTTCCGGCTGTTGCGCTGTCGCAGCAGTGGTCACGCTTGTATCAGTCGCTACTGATGGTACGTTATCTAGAGGCTTGTCTGCATCAAGGTCAGCACTGTTCATAAAGGCTGCTGGCGCGTCTACCGATGGTTTTTCGTCAGCAGTGTTTTGCTCACGCTTAGGTGCCTCGTTCTGCACGGGCTGGTTTGCATCACCTTTGGCTTCACTGGCTTTTATTTCGCTAGTTTTCACATCAGGAGTTTTTACAGCACTTTTTTCCTGCTCAACCTGTTGGTCAGCGCTTTGCTCGTCAACATTGGTCTTTTGAGCAGGATGCGGCGCAGGGCGATCTTTCGAGCGCTCGTTTTTTGCCACATCGTTTGCTGTACTCTGCTTTTCAGTCGCCTGCGGTTTTGCCTGCGTAGACTTGCTATCATCTAAAGACAAGTGCACAACTTCGGACGGCTTTAGCTGAGTCGGTGCTTCATTGACCTGAAGCACGACTTCGTTAGGGTCTTGACTACGGCGCGAGCTAGATTGGTTTTTGCTATTGGCTGCATCATGGCTTCTAGCTTGCTGCTGCTTGCCTTGCTTGACACTGTCTGCTGTCAGCGTCTCACCGCGCTCTAGCTTGCCACGTGAGCCACGTTGGCTATGCGATTTACGCTTAGCACGCGTTTGCTCATCGGTTTTAGCGCTGTCTTCGTTGTCAGCTTCATTACGCTCGCTTGTGTTGCGACTGCTATCCTGACGATTGGTGTCTTGACGGTTGTTGCGATTGCGATCGTTTGTGCGTCTATTATCCTGTTGACGCTTGTCTTGCTGACGTTGGTCTTGCGTGTCAGACGGTTTGTCATCAGTAGTGTTTGAGGTGCTGCTATTGCTAGTGGCACTGTCATCAACAGTATTACTTATCTCATCAGTTGCGTCTTTTCTTGGGCGCGGTTTAGAAGATCTAGATTTACGCGGTTTGCGTCTTCTTCTGTCATCACTGCTACCCTCATCAGCATCGCCATCGTTATTACGACGGGCCTGTTGGCGATTGTTCTGATTGTCTGACTGCTGGCTGTCATTTTTTTGATTGCCAGTTGATTGGGTAGGGCTTTCATTGTTTGTGGCTGCATTACTTGAGCCTGCGTTATTGAGCGCATTGCTATCCACTTGACCGAATGAGCCTAGGCTTTGCGCGCCAGTATTTACCAGTGCTTCAATCGCTTCTGCGGCATCACGACTACTAACGTTAGGTGTCGTTGTGGCTTGCGGTGCTTGCGCAAACAGATTAGACAACCAAGCGACAGCTTGCGGCTGGGCAGGCGCTGGAGCGCTTTGTGGTTGCGTCGCTACTGGTGCAACAACACTCTGAGTGTTATTTACTTGCGGTGCTTGCACAGGCGCTGCTGCAGCGGCGCTTTTATGATTGTTATGAGTGCGACGATCATTGCTATGATTGACAGTGCTGTTTTGCGAGGTCGCTGCGGTGCTCTGCTGCGCGTTTGCAGGGCTGTTTGGTTTGCTACTATTGTCACTCGACTGCTGGCGTGGTTGGCGAGTAGGCTGCTGTTCTGGGCGCTCTTTTTCAGCCGTTTGCCAGTCAACATTGTAGCCAAGATCGCTGTGCTCTTGTTCCTGAGCATCAGTGATACGCTCATAGCTTGATGGGGCAAAGCCATCACGGTTAAAGTGAAGCTTAAAGTTTGGCGACTCTAAATGAGCATGCGGCAAAATGGTAATACGAGTGCCACTGTCCTGCTCAAGATAAACCAAGCTGTCACGCTTTTCATTTAACAAGAAGGCTGCGATGTCGGTTGGAACTTCTGCTTGTACTTCACCTTGACGCTCTTTTAAGGCGATTTGCTCAATCTGACGCATAATCGATAGCGACAAAGAGCGCAAGTCACGAATCATGCCATTGCCGTGGCAACGTGGGCAGATATAACCCGTTGACTCTTCTAGTGAAGGACGTAGACGCTGACGGCTCATCTCCATCAAGCCGAATTTAGAAATATCACCAAACTGCACACGTGCACGGTCATATTTGGTGGCATCAATTAGACGTTTTTCGACTTCTTTTTGATGCTTATTATCATTCATGTCGATGAAATCAATAACGATCAAACCACCCATATCACGTAGACGCAATTGACGGGCAATCTCGTCAGCAGCTTCTAGGTTGGTGTGATAAGCGGTCTCAGCAACGTCTGAGCCTTTAGTCGATTTGGCTGAGTTGATGTCGATAGATACCAATGCTTCTGTTTGGTCAATAACGATTGAACCACCTGATGGCAGACGAACTTCACGCTGATAGGCGGTTTCGATTTGTTTTTCGATGTTAAAGCGCGAAAACATCGGCTCGTAATCGGTGTATTTGCGCAATTTTTCTGCTTGCTTTGGCATCACAGCATCGATAAAGCCAGCGGCTTCGATATAAGCGTTTTCGTTGTCGATCCAAATCTCAGCGATATCATCACGCAGGTAATCACGAACAGCACGTGTGACAACGCCCGCTTCTTGATGAACCAAGCGCGGCGATGGATATTTTTGGTTTTGTTCTTGGATGGCCTGCCAGATGTTAAGCAAGTGGTTCAAATCGTGTTGTAAGTCTTCTTGAGTTTTACCAATACCAGCGGTACGAATGATAACGCTCATACCTTTTGGTAAATCAAGATTGCCCAGCATACGCTTCATATCTTCGCGCAGTTTGCCCGAGATTTGACGTGAGATGCCGCCACCACGAGGGTTGTTTGGCATCAATACCAGATAGCGACCGGCCAAGGATACATAAGTCGATAGGGCAGCGCCTTTATTACCGCGCTCTTCTTTTTCGACTTGGACGATTAGCTCGTCGCCTTCTTTGATCAGTTTTTTGATGTTTTCATCACGTGGATTGCCGCTTAGGTATTCGGCAGAGATTTCACGAATCGGCAAGAAACCCTGACGCTGAGAGCCATATTCAACAAATACCGCTTCAAGCGATGGCTCGACACGAGTCACATGACCTTTATAGATGTTGGATTTTTTTTGCTCGCGGGTACGGTTTTCTAGATCAAAATCGTATAAATGATTGCCTTTACATAAGGCGACACGAATCTCTTCGTTTTGAGTGGCGTTGATTAAAATGCGTTTCATATTTATATCCTATGAGTACGCATAACAACGATAAAACAGTCTTTTAGATCAAGGTACAGTGGCAAGTATGGCTAATTCGATATTAGCAGTTGCAGATGTTAATTAACGATAGAACGTAAACCGTGGGTCTCATAAAGCACGTGGGCTTTTTCAATGGCTTTTTACCTGAAGCTGTCAGCGAGGACAACATGGATATAAACAGTATAGGTTGTAAGGCTATAGTACTCATACTTTATCATCAATAAACTCGGTACATATATGAATGTATCAGCGTATCGAGGCTCTCTTATAGTCAGTACATTCTATTGGTAGTGATTGTCAATAAACGTTGTAAGCGCCTGCGACGGTCAGTTACGGGTCTAAAAAATACTGATATTAAAAAAGCATGGTGCTGCTTTTGTTCATCCATCAAAGTCTAACAATAATATCGCGGTCATGATGGCTATATATAATAGCGTCATTCAGCGATTTTTTACTCAGGTAAAGCGATTGCTGATTCTGTATTTATCGTTCTTTATATAACGTCAATATATCTTGGGTATTTCAAGGTTAGGTATCGCAGCTTGGTTATCAGCGGGGCGTACTTGGCAAACAGAGTAAGGGGCCAGCTTGTCAGCGTGGTATTATGGTCACCTTTTTATCATCATCTGTTTGACCACCAATACTTAGGCAGCTCTCGATTTACTTTTCGATCCTAACGCTAAACTACCCATACTTGCTCAACTATGCTGGCGTAAAAAACCATTAGATAAGTAATCATTAAATAATGAACAGTTATCAAATAAAGTCGTTGTCATGCGATGAGTGAGTCAGTGTTATGTTGTAATCGGTCAATAAGCTGATTTATTATCAGGTTTATTAACGCGATGGTATCTAGTGTCACTATTTATTTTATGGCACCGAAAAAATTCAGTACAGTTTTTTCAATTTATGAGGCTGTCTTTGGTCAGTAATACCTTTTTTAGGTAGTAGCTTTGAATAGACAGTACACTCAAAATCAGATGAAACGTGTCATGTCAGCAGGGTGAATAGAGAAAACCGCTTTGCTCGCCAGCAGTAAAAAACTGACAAGTGATAAAATGGTGGTCAACTATTTGGAACAACAATGATTATTGTTGTAACCTCTGCTTAATTGTCGCTCAACATGCTAAACTATAACAAATCTTTGTGTAAATACCTAACTAAAAATGACAAACTCAAAAATGACTGACGACGCTCCTACCCATGAAGCCCCTGCTATTTTTAATAGCAAAACACGCCCACAAAGCGCTGACGATGAGATTAGTAACTTCGGCAAGGTGAACTACCTTGAAGTGACACGCCATCAGCACGACCAGCGTTTGGATAACTTTTTGCTGAACCGCTTAAAAGGGTTACCAAAACCGCATATCTACAAAATGATTCGCTCAGATGAGATACGCGTCAATAATAAGCGCTGTAAAGCACACGATAGAGTACAGCGTGAAGACGTCGTACGTATCGCACCAGTGGTGCTTGCCACCCGCGAAAAGCCAATCATTAGCACTGAGTTTGCCAAAAGCTTGCTCGCCCGTGTGGTCTATGAAGACGATGGGTTACTCGTGCTAAATAAACCTTCTGGTATCGCTGTTCACGGCGGTAGTGGTTTGGACTTTGGCGTGATTGAAGCCATGCGTGAAGTGACGGGTAAAAAATACCTAGAACTGATACATCGCATTGATAAAGACACATCAGGTCTGCTAATGATTTCCAAAAAACGCTCAACGCTCAAAGTGTTGCAGCAGCATTTGGTGGATAAGACCATTCAAAAGCACTATCTGTGTCTGGCAAAAGGACAACCGACGCTTAATGAGCAGCGTATCGATGCGTCATTGCTACGTTATACTGTCGCTAGTGGTGAACGCCGCGTCAAAGTAGATGCGCAAGACCCGCAATCCAAAGAAAGCCAGACAGACATCGTTGTTCACGGTCGTTTTACGATTGCAGATCAGCCAGTGAGCTTGATTGAAGCCAAACCGTTAACCGGTCGTACGCATCAAATCCGTGTGCATTTGGCTCATATCGGTCATGCTATCTTGGGCGATGATAAATACAACGTTCATGACAAATCAGGTGTTCATCGTCTATGTCTACATGCGTGGCGCTTAGACATTCCAGGTTATAAGACCATCACTGCGCCATTGCCAGAAGAGATGGCAGATTGGTTGCCAGAGACCATTAAACTGCCTGAATAGGTTTTCAAATTTAGGTTGTAAGCCAGAGCCTTTGTGTTATCCCTAAACGTCACGATACCTTATTGAATCAATAAGCCACCGTGACGTTTTGCTGTCTGCCATTTATTACTGTCATTCGTTAAGGTATATCCATGACTAAATCAACGCCTATTAATGCCTCAGAACCTACCGTAAACGCTCAGCCAGTAGCAGAGTACTGCTTGGCTCACAAAACCCTTATTATTTTTGATTGGGATGGGACGTTGATGGATTCAATCGGCTTAATAGTTGATTCTATGCATGTGGCAGGAGAGGCGCATGGGTTCGAGACGACGGATAAAGCCGTGCAGGACATTATCGGCCTAAGCCTAATGAAAGGTATCGAGATTTTATATCCGCAAGCAGATGAATCGCAAAAACTGGCCATTCAGCAGACCTACGCAGATTACTATATTGCCAACAGTCACCGTACACCGCTTTTTGCACCGATAGAAGCTATGTTGCAGACTTTGCAGCAGCAGGGTAAAAAACTAGCGGTTGCCACGGGCAAAAAAAGAAAAGGGCTAGATCGGGTACTAGATGCTTCACAGAGTCATCAGTATTTTGTGATGACACGCTGCGCTGATGAGGCAGGCTCAAAACCGGATCCACAGATGCTGACTGAGATTTTGAATGATACGCAGCAGGAAATCTCAGATGCCGTGTTTATTGGTGATAGCATTTATGATATCCAGATGGCAACTGCACTCGGCATGACCAGTATAGCAGTCAATTATGGTACGGCATCTCATGCTGAACTTGCTGCGCAGCATCCTACTTATCAAGTAGAGACACCGCAAGCACTAGCGGATTTGTTGTGTGGGCACGAGTCTTTATGATAAAAAACAGACGTAGTAATCATAAAAGTAGCAGCCATAAAAAAGGGTTTATCGCGATAACGATAAACCTTTTTTTAGTTGAAGGCTATTTTAGAAGGTTTTTTTAATAGAAGATTAGGGTATTTACTTGTCTTCTTTTTGAGCGCTGTCTTTTTCAATAGCCTCTTCTAACTCTTCGCCTTCTAATAACGCAAAAGAGGACTCAATAATTTTGTCGGCTTCGAGCTGATATTCATACCAGTTGCCCATAATACCGGCCAACTCATCCAGACCTTCTTTTCTGAGTGCTGAAAATAGCTGAATGCTACAGTTCAACCCTAGCTCTTTTAGTCTTTTACGAGTGTTAAGCAATGCATTTTTAGAGGCACCATATTTCAATTTGTCTGCTTTAGTCAACAAGATATGAACAGGCAGTTCACCATCATTTGCCCAGCGTAGCATTTGCTCATCAAAGAATTTCAGTGGATGGCGAATATCCGTCATCAGTACCAAACCTGCAAGACTTGAGCGCGATACTAGGTATTCCTCTAGCTCTACCTGCCATTCTTTTTTCATCTCAAGCGGTACGGCGGCGTAGCCATAACCAGGCAAATCGACCAGTCTTCGGTCATTATCACCGATACTAAAAAAGTTAATCATCTGCGTACGGCCAGGGGTCTTAGAAGAGCGAGCCAGTTGGCGCTGATTGGTTAAGGCATTGATAGCAGAAGATTTGCCCGCGTTTGAGCGGCCAGCGAAGGCAACTTCTAGCCCCATATCAGGTGGGCAAAGACGAAAAGTAGGTGCTGACATCAAAAATTCTGTTTGCTGAATTTTTTGACGGGATTTGGTGTTGAACACCGCATGTTCGGCGGCAACATCTGTAAACGGGGTATTCATAAATGGCTCATTAATCTTAAAAAATTGGATACAGTTGTAACGTTTTAATCAGCTGATAATTCACGGTAGCGGTCTACATCAGACAGCTTATAAAAGCAGCTATTTTACATTAACGGCTATTCTATACCATTACCTGTCTTACTTATTGAAATAACTGCAATTAGCGTCATATAAATAGTAGGATAACATTAAAATTGCGCATTCATCAGCACAAGTTTTGGGCATTAACAAAGCCTTATCCAATTTACCTATATTTGCATGACATATATTGTTACAATATTTGATAAGAGATACTTATTAGAACGATGGATTAGACACGTGAAATATCACGAGGAGGTGCTCCATGTTTGCAATCAATAGACTGCTTAGCAAAAGTTATCGCGCTGTCACCGCTGGCGTTGCTACGGTACTGATTAGTGGTGCTATGGCAGGCAGTGCAGGTGCTGCTGATATTGCCAAGACCTACGACAACTCATGCGCTGTTTGTCATGATAGCGGTGCGCTAAATGCTATCAAAAAAGGCGATAGTGCAAAATGGCAGCAACTTATCAAACAAAAAAGCATGCCGACCCTCATTAAATCCGTCAAATCAGGTATGCCTCAGATGCCAGCGGGCGGTCTATGCAATAAGTGCAGCGACAACGATTATCGCCAGTTGATTGAATACATGAGTGAATAATCTAACGCTTGAATATACCTTGATAGAGCATCAGATTTATTGTTTATATATGATTTCTGCTTTCGCTTGGTAATGTAACGCATGTTGTTAGAAAACTGATGGATACTGCGATTAAGTAGGCAAATGATACAAAGTCTTGCTATAATAATCGAAAATAAACCCTGATATTAGTAAGTACTTTCAGACTGCTTGTGTGCAAGAGCCTAAAATATAATCCGTCCTATCTTATAAAGAGGACGCTTTTACTGGGTATCTTATTAGTGCAACCGTTCTAGATAATGCTTACACCGAGCTAGTAGGATTTGTATCAATGAAAAAGTTAATCGCTGCTGCCAGCTTATGCGTTGCAAGTTTCAGCGTACAAGCTGCTATTGTTGTTCCTGAGTATGATGTTAATGCAGGTCAAAAAATTGCAGAAACTGTTTGTGCTGCTTGTCATGGTCTTAATGGGGTCAGTATTGTTCCTGCGCAGCCTAACCTTGGCGGCCAAAATGTAAAGTATCTCTACAAACAGTTGGTCAACTTTAAAGCAGGCTATCGCAAAAACGGTATCATGCAATCACAGGTTGCCAATTTGTCTCAGCAAGATTTGGCCAATGTGGCAGGCTATTATTCTAGCCAAGCGTCTTGGGGTGTCGGTTACGGCAACCCTGCGACTAACCAAGCAGCCACTAAGCTATTTCTAGGCGGTGATAAATCACGCGGTGTGATTGGTTGTGCTGGTTGCCATGGTCCAGATGCTGCGGGTAACACCTGGGCTGCATTTCCAAAGCTTGGCGGACAGCATGCACAGTACATCTCCACTCAGTTAAAGCTTTTCCGTGCCGCTGGGCGTGTTGATGATATCGCTAGCGATGATCAAAAACGAGTCAACGATGCTGCCAAAGAAGGCGAGATGGGCATGATGCAGACAGTCGCATCAAAACTATCAGACAATGATATTCGCATTTTGGCAGACTATGTGAGCGCCATTCATTAATTGAATAGCCTCTATGATACCTATCTGGTGCTTATTTTGTTGGCAAAGCCACTAAGCACTGTATCGCATGTGAATCACGTCTGAACCACTAAACCCCGATTTCGGGGTTTTTTCATAACTGTATGTCCCTTATATTAAGCAGACAATATGCAGATGAATTCATTTACAGAGGTTAATGATGACACGCGTTAATCATTGCTCTGTATAATTATAAATTATCGTTATTTACTTTAGATCGTTTGGATTGAAATTATGATGATCCGTTATGCTTCTTATTTTATCGCAGCATTATTACCACTGCTGCTATTTCGTTGGTTTGCACCAGCATCCATCGGCGAGATTGATTTTTGGTTGCTGTGGCTAGTGGCAATGGTCTTGGTCGCGCTGCCAGTTGTTTATGCTGAGATTGCATTGGCGTATCGCAGTGTCGAGGGACCTGTCGCTGGTATGCAAAAGCTGACTCGTGAAGCCGATGCGAGCCCAGTATGGCGCAGCTTTGGCTGGCTTGCGGCATTGGTATCTATCACTATTGCCGCATTGGTCATATCGGGTGCTAGCACAGGCATCTTAGCTGCGTTGACTGAGCTCAATAGCGCACCTAGCATTCCCAGCTTTGCAGTGGCAGCTGGCCTTATGGTTATTACGGTATTACTGAGCTTGCTTGGCGTCGCCCCTTTACCTATTGGGCTTGGGCTCATGGTCATAGGACTACTACTGGGCATTGCCAATGGTATACCCCATATTGCTTTTGCCATGACGGGTATTAGCTTGACCGAATGGGCACGCGCAGTCGCCCTAGCATTGGTCAGTGTTGGTGCGGGTACAGGGTTATATTGGTTTGGTCAAAACTTAGTCAGCAAGCAAACCGTCACAGCGGTCGCAGACGATAGCCAACAAGCAAAAAGCAGGGCGGCTACCCGTGAGTATCGCGCTACTAAGCTGGTATTACCGATTTGGATATTACAGCTGCTGATAGGCGTCGTGGCTTTATTCCTCAGTGGGATGGTATTACCATCGATTGGGCAATTGCTGTACTGGGTAGGGGTGTTATTCGTTGCCAGTTACTTATTACATTATAGTACCCAACAGTTAACGCATAAGTTTGGGCTATTGGTTAGCTTGATAATCACGTTTGCCTTAGCCTTGCTATTAGTGATGGCGATTCCAACAACATGGCTAGTCAGTCTCTTGGTTATTATTAGCAGCATTGCCGTACTACTGTTATCAGTGTTTGCAGGGTGGCAGATGAAAATCAGTCATTTACGTAAGTCACTGAATTTTGGTAGTGAAGCGTTCTATAATCTGTGGCGGATAGCGATACGCTTGATTGTTCCGTTGGCACTCATATTGGCATTAATAGGCTGGGTGATGCAGTGGTTGAGCTAACAAGCGTGAATACGGCACAATATGCTGAGCAGAGTGCGCTGATGACAGTATATTTGGCCTATGCTGAAGATGAGCAGCGCCAGCATTATTTGTCTTTACAGGTCAGTCATGGTACCAGCTTATACGCAGCGTTGGCGCAAGCAGGATGGCTTGAGAAATTTGCAGAATTGGAAAAGTGGTGTGAGCAGGTCATAGATGTGGCTACACCAACTGCCAAACGCTGGCACGTCGGCATCTATGCGCAGAAACAACCGCTGAGCTATGTATTACAGCCATCTGATCGCATAGAGGTGTATCGCAGTTTGAGCGCTGATCCGATGTCTCAGCGCAAAAACAAATCTCGCAGTTGAGTCGCTAGATTGATAAGTAGGATTTGTTACGAGGCTGGTAGACTTTCCATGCCTTCAATACGTGTCACCAAGCCATTATTATCAAAGTAGACCACCAAATGCTGACTAGCATTTTTAACATCAGCAATGCCTTTGCGGCTACCTTCTGTTCCTGCTTTATAATCATAGATATAATCCCAGCGCTTAGGTTCAAGCGTGTCTTTAATCGCTGGGCTACCCAAAATATAAAGCACTTGGTTCTGATTCATACCCACTTGCAGCTTTTGCGCTTGGACTTGAGTAATGGCCGTGCCTTGCGGCAAATCAATCTTATAAACACTCAATAATGAGCAGCCAGACATAGCGACAGTAGCGCTAAGCATACTGGTGATGGCAAGGGTGCGCAATGTACTTGCATGGCTTAACGGACGAAAATTTAATGTCTTTATCATGGTAAGATGACTCATAAGAAATGAATTAGGTGCGGCCGAATCTAGATGGTACGAGTGTGGCCGACAATCTTGGACAAATGATACGTCATTTACTTGCAATTGCCTACCACTTAAGACATTATTTACCAAACACCCTCTAATCGATTGGGTTATTTATATTTTAAATTCATGGGCTTGCATTGAGATAACTTGGAAAATAATAAAAGAAATGCTCGCACAGATTCAGTCGATTTGATAGCGTGAACACATGTGATATTTGTCAAAAAACAAGTATCAGGGATTATTTATCTCATATTTTTTGGGTTTTTATTTATTAAGACTGTTACAGTCAAAAGGAATATTATGGCTTCTTTTACCAATCAAGATTTACGCAGAGCAGGGTTAAAGGTCACGTTACCCCGTATCAAAATTCTAGAGCTGCTTGAAAGCGCAGAACTGCATCATATGAGTGCAGAAGAAGTTTATAAAGCACTGATCGAGCAAGGCGAAGACGTTGGATTAGCGACGGTATATCGTGTACTGACACAGTTCGAGCAAGCGGGTATCGTTGAGCGTCACAACTTTGAAAACAATCTATCTGTGTTTGAGATTACCCAAGAAGAACATCATGACCATCTGGTTTGTGATGTTTGTGGCAAAATTATTGAGTTTCACAATGAGGTGATTGAAGAAGAGCAGCTCAAAGTGGCAGAAAAACATGGCTTTAAACTATCAGGCCATTCATTAGTATTATATGGTATCTGTGCCGATCAAGCCTGTAGAGACAGTGCTAGATAGAGACAGTACTAAATCAACATGTGAAGCCATTTATTTTCCTGATGCTATCTCTCATATGTCTTAAAGTTCTTTTTGTAGCAAAAAGCCCTCATTATTGATAATGAGGGCTTTTTATTATTTTTACTATAAGACTGCGGCAAGCTCAATAGTCTAGCTGACATCTAATGACAAGCTATCAGCACCCTCATCTAAATTGGCATTACCATTTTTGCTGCTCAGTTTAATCTTGAGACGTAAGTCGTTAGGGGAGTCTGCATGCAGAATGGCTTCTTTATAGGTAATCTCTCCTTGCTCATACAAATCAAACAGTGCTTGGTCAAAGGTTTGCATGCCACTATCTCGTGAGCGCGTCATGACGTCTTTGATCTCGTGCACTTCACCTTTGCGGATATAATCACTAATCAGTTGTGAGTTTAATAAGATCTCAATAGCAGCACGTCGACTTTTGCCATCAGGGGCTGGTATCAGCTGCTGAGCAATAATAGCCTGCAAGTTCAATGACAGATCCATAAACAACTGATTGTGACGACTGGTCTCGAAAAAGTGAATGATACGGTCGATCGCTTGGTTGGCATTATTGGCATGGAGAGTGGCAAACACCAAGTGACCGGTTTCTGCATATTGAATCGCATAGCTCATGACCTCACGATTACGAATCTCACCGATTAAGATCACATCAGGGGCTTGGCGTAGAGTATTTTTTAGACCCGCTTCAAATGAATGTGTGTCGATACCGACTTCGCGTTGGGTAATGATACAGCCGCGATGCTTATGGATAAATTCAATGGGGTCTTCTATGGTAATAATATGACCATGAGAGTTTTGGTTGCGATGCCCTATCATGGAGGCTAGCGTCGTCGATTTACCGGTACCTGTTGCCCCGACCAATAAAATAATACCTCGCTTTTTCATGCATAAATCTTTGAGCGACGGCGGTAAGCGTAATTCTTCCATGGTTGGAATTTTGTTTTCGATTTTCCGTAAAATCATACCTGCCATATCACGTTGTATAAAGGCACTGACTCGAAACCGCGCTTGCTGCGCTTCATCAGCGATAGCAAACTGACACTCGTTGGTCTCTTCAAACTCTGTTCTTTGGCTTGGGGTCATGACACCCTTAACCAATCTCATCGTTTGCTCGGCACTCAGAGGCGTTTTACCAACGGGTAAAATTTTTCCATTCACCTTCATGGAAGGTGCTACATCTGCTGTAATAAAAAGGTCAGAACCATTTTTATTGATCATTAGCTGCAATAGTTTATCAATGTCCATATCGTACCTGCATGTGTCGTCAGTCGATCAAAAATGATTTAAAATCGTATTGTGAATAGAAGCAATTAATAGTAAAACACAATCCATTTTGTCTTTTCTAATATTTAAAACGGTCTCTATCTTTGATGCCAATGCTATAAAAACGCTTCAGGCTGCTTGGCATAAGGGCGAGCAACGTCTTTACTAATTGTACCTTTGGCCACCAGGTTTTTGAGGGTTTGGTCGAGCGTGATCATGCCATCGCCTGCACCAGTTTGAATAGCAGAGTACATTTGAGCAATTTTATTTTCACGTATCAAGTTACGGATAGCAGGTGTCCCTAGCATGATTTCGTGCGCTGCCACACGGCCTCCTACTTGACGCTTTAATAGGGTTTGTGAAATAACGGCTTGTAGTGACTCCGACAGCATTGCACGGATCATGTCTTTTTCTGCAGCGGGGAACACGTCGATGACACGGTCAATAGTTTTGGCTGCTGAACTGGTATGTAGCGTGCCAAATACCAAATGTCCTGTTTCAGCTGCTGTCAGTGCCAAGCGAATGGTCTCAAGGTCACGCAGCTCACCCACCAAAATCACATCTGGATCTTCGCGTAGAGCTGAACGTAGAGCTGGTTCAAAGCCTAATGTGTCACGATGGACTTCACGTTGGTTGATCAGGCTCTTTTTGGATTCGTGGACAAACTCAATTGGATCTTCAATGGTCAAAATATGCTCTTTACGGCTCTCATTGATATAATCGATCATGGCAGCAAGCGTGGTTGATTTACCAGACCCTGTTGGACCGGTAACCAGTACCACCCCACGTTTGAAATCCGATACACGTCTGAAAACCTCGCCCATGCCCAAATCTTCCATGGTCAATACTTTGGATGGAATGGTACGAAACACCGCACCTGCACCGCGGTTCTGATTGAAGGCATTGACACGAAAACGTGCCAAATTTGGAATTTCAAAAGAAAAATCCGTCTCAAAAAACTCTTCGAAGTCAGCCCGTTGCTTATCATTCATGATGTCATAAATGAGCTGATGTACCACTTGATGGGTCATTGAAGGCATATTGATACGCGTCATTTCACCATCAACACGAATCATCGCTGGCATGCCGGCTGAAATATGTAAATCTGACGCCTTATGTTTGACCGTAAAACGCAATAAATCTTCGATGCTTAAATTGTTTTTCTCAGACATAATCAGATATTCCTATCAATCAGTAAGGGTAGTACAGAAGCGCACAAGAGCACGTGGTAGACTGTCAATGAACTATTTTGCTAGGCCCAACTTAGTATGGCGAGACCGTGAATACAATGTAGTCTTCACCATTGCTACCACATTTGGTGGCAAATGTTAAACCATGTAACAATATCATAACAAGACTGTAGAGATTTAACCATCTACCATATAGTCAAAATGCAAAATTAGTTTTCGTAAGATTCATGTGTACAAGACAGTATTTACTAGGTATTGATGACATATTGTTGATGAGCAAGTGTTTTTATATATAAAGCGCACTACAACAGAACAGCAAAAAAAATGAATAAATTTTGAGAGTGATACAGATGAAAGACATGACAGAGACAGACAAGAATATCGATAAATTGGCACTTATTGAAAATTGGCAGCAAGTCAAAGAGAAAATGATGCAAGCTTATGAGCAGGCACCTGAGAAAGCGGTTGCCCCTATTGATAACAGAATTTTATTGGCTGTCTCAAAAACCAAGCCTGCTGAGATGTTGGCAATATTAGCAAAAGAGGGGCAGTGCCACTTTGGGGAAAATTATCTACAAGAAGCGATCGAAAAAATCACTACTTTAAAAGTGCAACCCGAAGGCAAAGACATCGTTTGGCATTATATCGGTAGTGTTCAGCGTAATAAAACCCGTGATATTGCCGAGCATTTCGATTGGGTGCAAACACTTGAGCGCGATATTATCGCCAAGCGCCTGAACGACCAGCGTCCAGCTGACTTGCCTCCGCTGAATGTGCTGATTCAGCTGAATATCGACGATGAGGATAGTAAGTCAGGCTGTCTACCGGCTCAGCTACCAGAGCTGATCACTGCGATCAAAGACTATGAGCGCTTACAGCTGCGCGGGCTGATGATTATACCTGCCAAGGCAGATACCGATGCTTTTGCTCGCACCAAAGCGCTGTTTGAGGAGGTCCAAGTGAGCCACCCAGAGCTGAGCACTTGGGATACGCTTAGTATGGGAATGAGTGGTGATATGACAGAGGCAATAGACAATGGCTCGACGATGGTACGTGTTGGCACTGCTATCTTTGGTACACGAAGCTAAGGCGTTTCTTCTTTATGACGTGCTCAATCACATTATGATGAAGAAATGCCTCAGCCTTAAGAGTACTTAAGGGTAGTAAGCGAATAGATACAAAGTTTACTTTCAGTAGACCAAGCTCATAGAGACAGCCTATCCGATCGATGCATCAGATAGGCTCTTCTAATTTGGTTACCAGCATCTGAGTGATTTTGAGATTGTCAGTCGCGATAATCTCAAACCGATAATTGGCATACTCAATAGTATCAGTCTTTTTGGGAATTTTGCGCAGCATATACATCATAAAACCGCTGATGGTTTCATAGTTCTGACTGCGTGGTAAGTCGACAATATCCAATGCGCGAATCACGTCTTCAATAGGAGTCATGCCGTCGATCAGCCAAGAGTTGTCTGTACGCTGGACAATAGGCTGCTCCTCAAGCGTCACAAGCTCTCCCATGACAATACTCATCACATCTTTTAATGTGATAACGCCCACCACTAGGCCATATTCATTGACGATAACCGCAAAATCAGCGCCAGTAGATTTGAACATCTCTAGTACTTCAAACAAAGACAAGGTATCTGGCACAAAGAGCGCTGGCTTTAATAGGGTTTTGTCCGTTAAGCCAACTTCTTGCTGATTTAGAACCAACGCTAAAAAACTTCGAGACTCTACATAACCAACAATATGCTCTAAATCATCATCATGACAGACCAAAAATTTATTGTGTGGTTGCTCAATCATGATTTGAACCACCTCTTCGGTACTGGTCTTGGTATCAAAATACACGATATTCTCTCGTGGATTCATGACTGAGGTGACCGTGCGTTCTTGCATATCAAAGATGTTTTCTATCAAATGATGTTCTTGCTTTTTTATCACACCTGCTTCAGCACCAGCATCCATGACGGCATAAATGTCTTCTGGTGTCATATCGTCTTGGCGAATGGTAGAGATACCAAGCAGTTTAAAGAGGGTGTTCGCGGCTCCATCGAACACCCAGATGACGGGTTTTAACACAAAAATCAATATCATCATTGGGCGCACTAGCCGTACCGCGATGGCTTCACTGTCTGACATGGCCAATCGTCTGGGCATCAGATCGGCCAATAAAGAGAACAGGCTGGTAATGAGCACAAACGATATGACCGAGGCCACGGCTTCACTATTGAACAGTTTTTGTAAATAAGGGCTGATGGCGGATTCGCCCACGGCACCGGCGGAAATAGCGACTGCGTTTAATAAAACCTGTACCACAGTGATGAAGCTACCAGGATGTTCCTGCATTTTTAGGACATCAAAGGCGCGAACATCCCCTTCTTTTGCCATGATCTGTAGCTTGATTTTGCGTCCGGCAGCAATGGCAATCTCAGAAGCAGAAACACAAGCACTTAGTGCAAGCAATAAAATAAGAAAAACACTAGCGGTAAGCAAACTCATGACGTACTCGAAAAAAGAGATAGAAATAATGAAAAGACAAAGGTAATAGTAGAGAGAGAAGTAATAAATGAAAAATATTGAATATCAGAGCATATTAAAGATTGTTAAAGATAAGAACTAAAAAAGCTGGGCAAGCACCCAGCTAATCATGAACATTCGATTTCTTGTAGCACTAGCTAACCAGCACCTACTCACTTCTGACTTATATAAACCTGAGCCAGAGAAGTGAGTAGGCAACTAGAATTTACTAGCACTTAGCCTTTTATTGACCATTTATTAACCAATGGGTAGCGACGTTCGCGACCAAAGGCTTTGTGGCTAATTTTGGTACCGATAGGAGATTGCAGACGTTTATATTCGCTATTGTCCACCATCTTGATGACTTTTTCGACCATTTCTGCATCAAAGCCTTTATCGATAATTTCTTGATAGCCCATATCTCCATCGATATAAGATGCCAAGATACCATCTAAAATATCGTAATCAGGCAGGCTGTCTTGGTCTTTTTGATCAGGGCGTAGCTCAGCTGATGGTGGACGAGTAATGACTCGTTCAGGAATGACAGGCGTGTCCTCTAAACGATTGCGATAGCTTGCCAGTTTGTAAACTTGTGATTTGTACACGTCTTTTAGGACATCGAAACCGCCCGCCATATCACCGTATAGCGTTGAGTAACCAACTGCCAACTCTGACTTATTGCCAGTGGTGATGACCAAATGACCAAATTTATTGGACAGTGCCATCAAAATAACGCCGCGCGCACGTGCTTGAATGTTCTCTTCGGTCGTGTCAGCAGGCGACTTGTTGAATAGTGGCGCTAGCGTATGACGAATGCCCTCGACCGCATCAAAAATAGGACAAACAGTATAAGAGACATTGAGGCGACGCGCCTGTGCTTGGGCATCTTCTAGGCTGATTTGAGACGTATATTCGTACGGCATCATGACCGCATATACTTTGTCAGCGCCTAATGCGTCCACAGCGATACAAAGCGTCAATGCAGAATCAATACCGCCTGATAATCCAACGATGATACCTGAAAATCCTGAATGATTGACATAGTCGCGCAGACCGACGACCAAGGCTTGATACATCTCTGACTCACGGCTTAGGCTGAGAGGCGCTTTGGTTTGGTTGTTGAATTTCGCAGTTTTGACATCCAATGTGGCCAGTAACAGCTGATTCATAAAACGCGGTGCTTCATGTGCGATGCTACCATCGGCTTGTACCGCCATAGAGCCACCATCAAACACCAAATCGTCTTGGCCGCCAACAGCGTTGACATAGACGATAGGCAGTTTGTTTTCGCGGCTACGTTTAGCCAGCATGGTTTTACGACTGTCTTGTTTTTCAATCTCAAAAGGCGAGGCATTTAAGCTGACAATGAGGTCAGCACCTTGTTTTTTGAGCTCAGCAATTGGTGCTTTTTCCCATAAGTCTTCGCAGATGAGTAGGCCGATAGTAATGCCTTTATAATCAAATAAAACTTGATTACGACCTTTGTCAAAATAACGACGCTCATCAAAGACACCATAGTTTGGCAAAATTTGCTTATGGTAAAAACCTTTTTGATGGCCGTTATGAAGGATAGCTGCAGAGTTAAACGTACCATGATGATCGACATGCGGGTAGCCGACAATCATAACGATATCATTGATATCGCTCAGCGTAGACAGGGCGCTTTTGACGCGGCCTGACAGGCTAGGGCGGAGTAATAAGTCTTGAGGAGGATAGCCTAATAGTGCCAATTCTGGAAACACAATGACATCAGCGCCTTGCTCACGGGCCTGTAATGCTAACGTACGCATTTTTTCGACATTGGCGGCAATATCACCGACCAAAAAGTGAGATTGTGCTAAAGCAAAAGTGACGGTGTCTTGTGGTTTATTGGTCTTGCTGGTATCGCTTGACGGGTTTAGATTGGGGTTATCAGTGTCTTTTGACATTGTTATTGTTCCTATCGATATATTATTAAAATGTGGTGGATAAAGTTGGTTAAAGTAAATCCAAAATTGACTCAAAAAACAGCCCTTACAAATCAAGTTCGAATATTGAACCGATGTGATGAGCCTAATACCTGCATACGCTTTTATGTGGTTTTTAAGATGACAGTGTTACGAGTACGGTCTTATAAGTACAATGTTAAAAGTACCATCCTCAAAATGGGTTTTTATAATAGTCTCAAAAACAACAATAAATGAGGGTTTTAGAATACTATCAACCAATATAATGTCTTTACAACAGCGTAAATAAATACGATTAGATAAGCTTGACTACACTGAAAAGCTTAAAATAATGGTTTTAGTATAACATCAATTGTCGAGACAAATAGAACGCACCAGTGAATTCCCTTATAAGATAACAGTTTAATAGTCAGTCATAAAAGCAGTTTTTGTGGCAGTATTTTTACACACCAAATCCATGGATAACAGGCTAGTTATTATTGTCATCATCTAGTAAGCTTGCATAGACAAAGTTGTAAGTAAAGGTTACAACATAGCGTTATATAAGTCGCATACTTTATTGCATAATAAAACGTGATAGCAGCGCTATTTAAGGTATTTACCACTAGCGTTATAAGCTGCCAACCTATGACTACTATTATTTGACGATGCTATGTGATGCTATACGACAAATGATGTGATCACGTCATATGTTCTCACAAATGGATCATATTTTTAGTTATATATTTAGAACCATAAGTTTAAAACCTTATCTTCATAATTTACCACCCTCGTCAGTGGATATCGTTTGCAGGCACGGCCTACAGACTGGTATTCATCGCATATTTGTAAACTGGCCAGTAACGTTATCGTTTGCTGTCCACTCTTGGTTTATACGCTATGATTGAAAACTGGACAAAAGAATTTATCATCCAACGCTTATTGGCAATTACATTACTGATTGCGCTATTTGTACTGTGCTTTCAAGTGGTGCAGTTTTTTATTGTACCGGCACTGTGGGCAGCGATTTTGGCGTATGTTACGTTTCCGATTTATAACTTTTTTCATGAAAAGGTCAAGCTAAGTCCTAATTTTAGTGCGGCTATCATGACGATGAGTATCTCCTTAATAATAGGCGTGCCGCTTGTAATCGGGGTCTTTGTCTTGCAGCAAGAAGCGCTCAGTTTAATCAGTAATTTGGTTTATCGTATCAAAGTGGGATATTTGGATGTGCCTGATTCTGTCAAAGACTTGCCTATTATTGGGCAGCAAGTCAAAGATGTGCTATGGCGAATCAATAAAAACCCTGAAGGGACGTTAGAGGCCTTTCGCCTTTGGGTTCAGTCGCACTTATATTATGGCAAAGTTGCATTCGATGTGGTGTTCAGTAGTTTGGCAAAGCTTGGTATGGCGCTGATGACCCTGTTCTTTTTCTACCGTGATGGTACCAGTTTGGTTCGTCAGATTCGCCAAGCACTGCGCAATATCATTGGCAATCGCATTGATGGCTACATCGACTCTGTCGGTACGACCACGCGTGCTGTGGTATATGGTATTGGACTAACAGCATTGGCACAGGCTCTATTGGCTGGTGTAGGCTACTATTTCGCTAGTGCACCAAGTCCGATTTTATTGACCATTGTGACTTTTATTGTTGCCTTGATTCCATTTGGCACACCATTCGCTTGGGGCGCTATCTCTATTTGGTTAATGAGTCAAGGGCATACCACAGAAGGTATTGGCTTGGCATTATGGGGCGTATTGGTTATCAGTTGGGTTGATAATTTGATTCGTCCTATCGTCATTAGCGGCGCGACCAAAATTCCCTTTATTATTATTTTTATCGGAGTATTGGGCGGCTTGACAGCTTTTGGTTTCGTGGGCTTGTTTATAGGCCCTGTGGTATTGGCTATTGGACTTGCGGTATGGCGTGAGTGGATATCGCAGCACAAAAACGAGATATTCGCTCAGCAAGAAATATTGCTGTCTGATCCTCAGGCGCGGCCGCCATCGAGATCGCGAGAGCGAGAGCCAGAACCAGAACAAAATACCAATGATGTCTGAGCTAGAGTCTGCCAATGACAGGTGCAATGATTGATAACTAATAAAGACGTTGAAATGCTATGAAAGATCAGACTGATATGACCAACGCCATAACCATCGTGGCAGATAGTAATATTGCCAGTTTAGAGGCATTTTTTAATGCCTCAACACTTGGTCAAATGAATGAGCAAACCGTGAATATCATCACGGTGGCGGGTCGAGATATTGATGCAGCATTACTTGCCAAGATACAGCCAAGCATTTTGCTCATACGTTCTGTGACCCCAGTAAACGAAGCGTTGTTGGCTGACAATCGAAGCGTACAGTTTGTCGGTTCTGCGACCATTGGTACCGATCATGTCGATCAAGATTATCTGTCAACCCGTCAGATTACTTTTGCTAATGCTGCGGGCTGTAGCAAGCATTCTGTGGCGCAGTACGTGCTAACGGCTATATTGACGTTACGCCCATACTATTTACAGCAGCCGTTGCCGTCATTGACATTGGGCATCATTGGGCTTGGTAATATCGGCAGTACACTGGCTCAGTATGCTGATGATTTAGGCTGGCAGGTATTGGGCTACGATCCATTATTGCCAAGCTCTAATATTAATAATGCCAGCCTCGAACAAGTCCTGACCCAAAGCGATGTGATCAGCCTGCATGTGCCTCTGACAAATGCAAAAGAGGATAATAATCCTAAAGGTAGTGATTATCCGACCCGACATCTGATTGATGCAAAGACATTGGCAATGATGCCGTCCGATACCATGCTGATCAATAGTGCACGTGGCCCTGTTATTAATGCAAAAGATCTAGCAGTAGATATAGAACGTACTGGGCGTCAAGTGGTGCTAGATGTGTTCGAGCACGAGCCACAAGTTCCAGAAAGCCTACTGTCCAAGCTTGCTATCGCCACGCCGCACATCGCTGGCTATACGCTAGAAGGTAAATTGCGTGGCACGCAAATCATTTATGATGCGCTATGTGAGAAACTGGCCGTTATACCTATGCAGTCTATGCATACGTTATTACCGCTTAACTTATTTCTATGGTCTGAATTAAAAGCGCATCCAGATAGACTGATAAAGTTTTATGACATCATGCAAGATGATGCATCACTGCGAGATAAAGTATCTGGTGAAACACCTGAGCGGCAAGTCAGCGGTGCTGACTTTGATGGGCTAAGACGTACCTATCACCTGCGCCGTGAGTGGCAGTCTTAAGGTGTCAAATACACGGTTCAAGCATTTGCTTTTAGTCATCGATGTTTAGTTATTTACAGCGCATCAGTTGCAGCGAGTTATTATGAGTCAATCAAGCAGTATCCTAAATTCACACGCTAAACCAACGTATGCGCCAACCATGACACTGGCGATGGCGCAGCGCCGTGCACAGTTCATGAGTGAGATACGGCAGTTTTTTGAGCGTCGGCAAGTGTTAGAGGTGCAGACGCCGCTGTTGTCACAAGCGGGCAATACTGATACTTTTTTACAGTCAGTGGCAGCGAAGGTTACTTATCAAGATCGACCACATACTTATTATTTGCATACGTCACCTGAGTTTGCGATGAAACGTTTATTGGCCAGCTGGCAAGTCCCTATTTATCAGATTTGTCCTGTCTTTCGAGACAACGAAATAGGCGTTCGTCACAATATCGAATTTACGATGCTCGAGTGGTATCAGCCACATTACAGCCTAGACGATATGGCCGCTGAGCTGAATGAATTGCTAGAGGCGTTATATGGTCATCCGGTAGTGATGAGTCACTATCGCTATGTCGATGCCTTTATGGACTTTGTGGGAATACATCCACTGACAGCAAATCTGACAGCTTTACAAGCAGTGGCAGAGGATAGGGGGCTGCTAGGATTTGATTTTAATGACATCGATACCAATGCTGGTACGGGTGCCAACACTGAAGAAAATCGCCGCCAAAACTGGTTGGATTTACTGTTTAGCCATGCAGTAGAACCACATTTGGGTCATGATTTGCCAACGCTGATTATAGATTATCCGCCTGCGACAGCCGCATTGGCAAAGACTGCAATAGATAAAGAAGGCAATACAATCGCCAAGCGCTTTGAGCTATATATTAATGGTATTGAGATTGCCAACGCTTATGACGAGCTGACAGATGGTCAGACATTGCGGATACGTTTTGAACAAGACAATCGGTTACGCGCACGTCATAACCTGCCCCAAATGCCTATCGACGAGCATCTGTTGGCAGCATCTGATGATTTACTGCCTGCTAGTGGCATCGCTGTCGGTATTGATAGATTGCTAATGGTCATAACAGGCGCAGGCAGTGTAGAAGAAGTGATTCCTTTCCCTAGTGGCAAGGCGTAATTCGTTAGAAGCTTTCTGTTTTATCTATACCTCTTTTATCCAGAAATTGTTTATCTAAAACTTATTTATATCTAAGACTTATTTATAAATGACTCACTTAGCGACACAATGAATGAGAAAAGGTCGTTACCGATTCGCCAGTTAAGTGTCGGCGAATTGGTAACGACCTTTTATATGAGCAGCTTTTAAAGTTCAATATAAGCAACTAAATACGCAGCTCGATCTTTAATATTGAATTCACTTATACAGTAGCAATTGCCTCACCGATAGCGATATCACCATTATGCAAGTTAAAGACTTTTCCTATGGTGTTATCTGCTGTCAAAACGGCGGCCAATGCAGTTGCAACATCTTCAATGGCGTTTTCACCAGAACTGGTATCGTTGATAGTGATTTTGCCCGTACCTGCACGTTCTTTTAAAGCGCCTGGCTGTACGATAGTGTAGTCAAGCGTGCTGTTGCTTACCAACCAATGATCCGCATAATGCTTAGCGATATAATATTCTTTCAGATCTGCGATGCTAGGGTTGTTTACCCATTTTTCAGTTTCTAGCGAAAAGACAGAGCTGAGCATAATATAGCGTTTGATGCCTTTTTCTTGGGCCGCCTGCATGGTTTTGACAGCGCCATGCAAATCAACGTCGAGCACATTTTTGCCGCCAGAACCGGCAACGAAATAAACGGCGTCTATGTCTTGATCAAGCTGTTTTACGATAGACTCTTTACTAGCTGTGATATCCAAATCCAACTGGCTGTAATGCTTATCCTTAAAAAGTTTTTCTTTTTGACGGGTCGTACCAACCACTTGATGCTCATCAGCCAATAACTGCTTAACCAAATCTGTTCCCACGCGACCACTTGCACCGACTACTAAAATTTTCATAATCATTCCTATTCTTATATAAGTTTATTATTTATAGAAAACTACTATTTGGATTATCAGTTAAGTTAGTTATTAACCTAAGAGTATAAACTCAAAGTAAAAGTATTTATCTCAAAATCTGGATATAGAGTAACAAAAAAATCGGCAGGCTTCGTTATGAAGCGTGCCGATTTAATAGTATTTGGTTATCAGTGTATACGGTTTGCAAGGAGGAAAAATAAGCTAAATATCATTGAGAATAGACGTTAGCATGATAAGGAACCAGATGCAGGATGTCCGGTGTATAGTGTGAACTAGCGCACCAATTTGTTTAATCCATCAGCAAAAGCTTTTTTATCACGGTCACCATAAGGTTTTTGTCCGCTCATTTCTTGTAGCTCTAGTACACCAGTGCCACGCATCGTATCCATAAAATCACGCATATTGAGCTTTTGCTTGATGTTGTTTTTATCATAAACCACACCGCGTGTCGTCAGCACCATCCCCCCTTTGTCCAAAATATCGTTGGCCAAAGGGATGTCGCTAGTAATGGCCAGATCGCCTGCCTGTATCTGCTCAACGATATAGTCATCAGCCTTATCGAACCCTGACGGTACCACTGTCATTACCAATAGTGGCGACTTGCGTAACTTGATTGACTGGTTGGCCACGAATATCGCTACCGTCTTTGTCCGCTCAGCCGTTTTGATAATCAAGTCTTTGGCAATCAATGGTACTGAATCTGCATCCACCCAAATCTGCATTATTTCTTGGCCTTCTCAGGTTTCGATGAAGAAGCTGTCAGGCTATCTTTATTGTCTAGATCATCAGCTGTGGCACTGTTCTTAGCATCGTTTTCTGTCTCGATAGCCGGTGTGCTAGGCTGCAGATTGATGCTAGGATACTCTTTGTCTAGACCCACTTTGTTCGGTAATATCGCCACTAGCTTGGTCATTGATTTTTCCAAATCCATCACGTCATTGGGCATCAAGGTGATATGGCCGATTTTTCGATTGTCACGCTCCGCTTTATGATAACTATGATAGTGAGCACCATCGATGTTTAAAACAGCGCTGATATCTGGATATTGGCCCAAAACGTTCACCATGATTGCAGGATGCACGTTATCTGTATCACCCAATGGCAAGTTGACCACAGCGCGGATATGGTTTTCAAACTGGCTGGTGACAGCGCCTTCAATACTCCAATGTCCAGAGTTATGAACTCGTGGCGCGATTTCATTGGCCAGTAACATATCATGACCACGCGCGTCTTTGGTCACAAACAGCTCAAGTGCCATGACACCCACATAGTCAAGGTGATTCATGACTTTGGTAATGGCATCCGTGGCGTTTTTGAACAGATGGCTAGTACCGACGGCAGGTGCTTGAGTCTTGGCCAAAACGCCATGGTGATGATGATTTTCAACCAGATCATAGCAACGTACCTGACCGTTTTGCCCGCGTGCGGCGATGATAGATACCTCACGGCTAAAGTTTACGAACCCTTCTGCAATCAATGGTGCAGGTGTTGGGGTGAGCGAGCCTTTTCCAGTGACCGCATCTTTAAGGTCTTGCCAAGCAGCTTTAATATCGCTGTCTTGTTTGATGACGAACTGACCTTTACCATCATAGCCGCCGCGGCTGGTTTTTAAGACGATAGGCAATCCTAACTCATCACAAGCTTGTTTCAACTCAGCTTCAGAATTGACAGCCATAAAGGGTACGGTGGCAATATCAAGCGAGTTAAACATCTGCTTTTCTTTTAAGCGATCTTGAGCGATGTCTAGCGCAATTAATGGTGGAAACATGCCTTGTTTGCTACCAGATTTTGATAAGGCAGTAAGTTGTTCAACAGTCGCCGTCGGTGTGTTTTCAAACTCCAAGGTAAAAACATCAGCGGCTTCGATAAATGCTTCTAATTGCTCGCTATGAAACACGCGACCGTATAGGCTGGCAGGGCAGTCGGCACTGTCTTCTAAAAATACACATTGGTAGCCTAGGGGCATGGCTGCTTCGGCAAGCATCATACCAAGCTGACCACCGCCTAAAATACCGATGGTACGAATGGTTTGGGTAACAGGATAAGCGTTTGCTGTAGTCATGGCAGGCTCTTTGAATAAAAGTGAATAAGGTTTTTGTATATTAAAATCTAAAAATCAATGGGTGAAAATAGGAAAAGGTGCACTGTATGCACCTTATATCTAATCGGACTTGCTTAAAAAATACAGTGTGATAGCTTTTATTTTTGGGCTACCAATTTTAAAGACTCTGCTATAAAAGCCGGCCAGTCTATGTGTACCTAGGCGTTAATAATCCCTGGCGTTGGGCTGGCAAGAATGGTCTCTGTCTGAGACTGTCGCATCTGATCTAGCTTAGTAGCAATCGTGTCATCATGCAAGGCTAAGACTTGAATCGCAAGTAGTGCCGCATTGTAAGCACCTGCTGAGCCAATGGCCAATGTGCCAACGGCGACACCTTTAGGCATCTGTACGATAGACAGTAGGCTATCCCAACCGCTAAGCATAGATGACTTTACAGGAACACCAAAGACAGGGAGTGGTGTTTGGCTAGCACACATACCAGGCAGATGCGCCGCACCGCCTGCACCAGCGATGATAACTTGTAGGCCATTGGCTTTTGCATTCTTGGCATAGTCAAACAATCTATCAGGCGTACGATGCGCAGAGACCACCTCGCAATCAAAGGCAATATCAAAATCTGCTAACAACTGCGCGGCAGCGCTCATGGTCGCCCAGTCAGACTGCGAACCCATAATGATGCCAACTTTTGGCTGACCGTTCGGTGATGTGATTGGCGCGTGCTGATCAGTAGCAGTATTTGTGGTGCTCATGATTGGATATCCTCAAAAAGACCATCATACAAAAGTTTTGCTGCATTCGTAAAGCCAAGTTTGATGTTTAATGCATTCGCGTTGCCGATAGAGCAGATATTACGCATTGATGGCGGTAATACTGTCATGAACATGCTGTACAAATTGACTGGCGGTCAGCGGTAGTGGCTGCTCGGTATCGAGCTGATAGCAGGTCAGATAGCCGTGATCCACCGCTGCTGAATAATCCGTACAGGCAACTTGTGAGCTAAGTGGTTCAGGCATACCCGTCAGCCAGTAGTGACCGACAAACACTGGCTTGTCCGTTTTGAGAGCAAAATCGATATTATTAGCCAGCGCATCAGGCGGTATTTGCGCCAGTGCAGAGGTTGGTGCGCGCGCTACCTCACGTAGCGTTCGCTCATTGAGCTCATCGAGCCACCAACGTACTCGTACACGTGTACGCTTAGTGCCTTCTTTGTCTACCATGACGATGCCATCAGGGAGCGGTGTTTCGACCCCTTTTAGCACTCGCTCTAACGCGTCAAACCCTGCCGTGTCTTCTTTAGCTGTTGCGATTAGTCCTGCTGGTGTCAGGCAATTATCATCAGTTAGTAATGGCTTTAACGCCGACATACTGTCAGTATCCCAACAAGCATGAACAAAGCAAGCATAGTCGGTTTCAATCCATAATGGCAGCTCATATAGGCGTTGTAACCAGTATTGATGCGCTGTTGAACCAAATGGAATCTCTGCCAAAAACGCCTCATGCTGGCGTCTATGCACCTCATTATGTGAGCGCAAATACTGTGTGGCCGTATCAATATCAGGATTAGGATCTGGAGTAGCATAAGCCAATGCATTGTATTCATGGTTACCCATCACCGCATTCGCCACATCGGCATCGAGCATCGCAAAGACAATCTCGAGCGTGCCCAACTGCTGCGCGCCACGGTCAATCAAGTCACCAATAAACAAAGCACGATGTCCAGCTGGCGGGACAAAGTATTGACCGTTATGCTCATAGCCTAACTGCTTTAACAGGCCTACCAGCTTATCTGCATAGCCGTGGATATCACCGATAATGTCTATAATCATAACAAATTATTCAATCTCAAATATAAGGGTAATGTGGATAAAATATAAAGCTCATAAAGGGCTATTATAACTTTATTCAAACGTCAGGAAGTCTAAAACCCAGGGGAGAGGAGCGCATTGATAAAGTGCGGCAATACTTTTGGCTCTAAGACAATCGTTGCGATAACACCGAATCCACCGCCCCACAGATGTGCCATATGATTGACGTTTGAGCCACCTCGTCTGTCAGCATAGATACTATAAAACACATAGGCGACGGCAAACAATATCGCAGGGATAGGTAAAACCGCAAATAAATAGATTTTTTCCCATGGTGCTAACAAAATAAAAGCAAACAGTACTGCTGATACACCGCCCGATGCGCCAAGGCTTAAGTAACTGGCATTGTTTTTATTTTTCAGATAACTTGGAATCATGGCAACAATAATCGCCAACACATAAAAAACTACAAAACCATAGCCAAACAGGAATGACTGATATAGTCCTTCGATAGCGCGACCAAAGAAGTACAACGTGAACATATTAAAAAGCAGGTGCATACTATCTGCATGAATAAAGCCATGCGTCACAAACCGATCCCACTGGCCGTTGTTTACCGCTGGTGGGTAAAAAATCAATCGATTGAATAGTGTCTTGTTTTGCCAAGCCAACAAGCTGACAATAACCGTGATGATAATAATAAGGGTCGTATGGTTTAACAAAGGAAAATCCTTAGGCCATGCCTGATATGTGACAGTGTTACAAATGACAATGTTCAAAGCCTAAGCGTTAGGGCGGAATGAAAACTAACATATGACCGATAATTGATAGATTGCTACTATGGCTATATAACTTGTAGTAAAAGGCTCGTGGCCGTTAACTGGTTACTACTAATAAGCAGTGGCTGTATTACTAAGCAGTACAGATCATACTGAATACAGCGTATAAGTTTTTAATTAAAGTAATATTAACAGCAGTTATGATGGTACAAATAGTTATTGTGTGACAACACGATGCATTTTTATGCTTTTTTAGGGAATAATGTAGCAGTGTATCATGTACAGTAAGTGAAACTTATTTAGCGACGTTTATGCTGACATAAATGACGATACTATCGCAAGATAGGGCAACCATCTATCTGTTAGCAAAAATGAATGATTAACTTTTATGGATTTAAAAAGCCAAAAGAGGCCGTGATCTATGAGTATTATTGACCAGTTAGAAAAAATCGTTACGCCAGCAGTATTGGGTGCGCGCAGCGATCTAGACAGTGTGGCATATATCAGTTTACTGGAGCAGTTTTATGCCATCTTAGCGGCACGTTTGGCAGTATCGCAGGTTTACTCGCAATTACTCCGTACTGATCAAGTAGTGGTCAATGACAATATCACTGAAGCCCCTCTGTTTGAGCAGCTGTGGCAAGATCACAGCCAGCAACAAACCATTATAAAAGAGCTTTCGGCCACCCATCATATCGATGAGTCTATGACCACACAGCTATTGATAAATGCCGCACCCTTGGCTTATCGAGAGCTAAAATCCTTAGCCAATGGTCAGTTTTTACCAGCGTTTCTACAAAAAGAGCAGGCAGCACTGCGTCCCTATTTGCCCATATGGTCTGCGGCTATTATCACTGCGACACAGAATACTGAACAGGGTGTTGAGCATCCATCACCGCAAAGTATTGGCGAAGATAATGACCAAGAGCCAGTCACTGCGGTCTCATTAGATAAACCTGATCATTTGATAGTTAGCTCTATCTCTAGTGTCAATCTAGATAAAAGTACAGCGGCTACGTATGTAGAGCAAACAGGTAATAGCCAAGATAGTGTAAACAGCAACATTCAAGGCAACGATGTGCCAAAACCTAACGCCTCAGATGTGGATAGGTTAGATGCTATCCATGCCAGCCCTGCCGCGCATCACTTGGCAGAAAATGGCAGCCTAAAACGTGAGCAGGTTCGCACTCGAAATCAAAGAAACGACTTGCTGATACGTGTGTTTTTATTGGTTGTCGCCGTTGCTGCACTAGCGCTAGCAGCATGGGTGTTGTTAATCAAACCCAATAGTGAGATACCTGCTACGCCCGTGGCTGTTGTACCTGCCGTGCCACCGCCCATACCAGAACCGCCTGTGCAGACCACGCCTATTGAGCTTATCATCGGTGTTGATAATACTGGCAACCTATATACCTGCAGTGGGACAGTGGGTGACGCAGCATTACAAAGCACGATACAACAGGCGGTCAATACAAGCTTTGGGGAGCAGGCAAGTATTTGTGAGTTGGCGATACAGCAGGGTAGATCCACCAGTATCACCAATATGCCGACAGATATCATCCCTAACGTCCTAACCATGCTTAGATCGACACCATTTGCACGTCTTCAACTGCAAAACGATCGACTCATACTAGATGCGCCAGATAGCATAATGTTGCAGCAATTGGTAGAAAATGTACGTAGTCTAGTACCAGCCATGGCGATCGATAGCAATCCACCCTTGCCACTTTCTAATAGTGTTAGCAATGGCGATATGACAAATGGTGTGGCAGGTATGAATGGGCCAAATAATCAGTTTGAGAATGGCGCTAACGCTAATAATCAATATAACAATGACGGCCTAAATAATGCAAATGGGGATTACCAAGCCGCAGATGATGACACTAGTGATCGTGTGATACCTGCTCCTTTGCCCAATAACAATAACGGCTTTAGCAACACTCCCAATAATATGCCAGCGAACGTGCCGAGTAACGTTCCTAACAACCTACCTTCAAATAATAGAACGACCAGACCGCCAGGTCCATTCTCACAATCAGAAGTGGATGAGATGGCAAGTACTATCATTATGGCTGAACCTGCACAAGTGAGGCAGTGATGGTCAATCAATGTCACCGCATGTTAGTAGCTGAATTAACGTGCTTTTGTTAAGAGTAATTTAAGTTTGTAAGCCGCTCTGTACTCAACCATCAGGAGTCAGAGTGTTCCTCACTTCACGATTACGTGTAATGACGGAAATATTACTTAATGTAGCATTTGTACAACAACGCATCGACTGTGACGGTTCTATTAATGCTCTTATAATATCTATCATTAAGTAAGGCTATAGACTAGAACAGCATGAAATAAGCGTTATTAGTCTATTCTTATTACTATTTTAAAATGAGAACATACCCAAATAAAAATTAAGGGGAGAATTATATGATGGATATTATCAGTCATCTGACACGCACGGTCAGTCCAGCAGTGTTAGAGGAGGGCAGTAGCCCAGCGAAAAAGAATCTACTTGAGCAGTTTTATGCCATTTTTGCGACGCGACTCGCAGATGCCAGTACTTATGATCGTTTTGCTCACGAAACCATTGCCCGTGATGACAATGCTTTTTATGATCGGGTTTGGGAAGAAGGGGGGCAGCGTGACCAGATTTCTCGTGAGCTGGCAAGTCAGCACGATGTAGATGTGACGGACTCACGTGGCCTGATTGCCATGGCAGCGCCGCTTGCCTTTCACGAAATCAAGAGTTTAGCTGGCGCCACACCTGTACCGCAGTTTTTGCATGACAATCTGGGTAGTTATCAGCATCATGTGCCTGCATGGGCAGCGGCAGTTTTGCCAGCCAGCGCACTAGCCGCTACGTCGGCAGGCGTGCCTCTTTCTGATACTGTGAGCACAGCCCCCCTACAACGTACAGAAGAGCCGCAAGGTAGCTTTATGAAAGCACTGCTACCGATTATTGGCTTGATTATATTGGGTGCATTGGCTTGGGCGTTGTTGCGAGGCTGTCAAGAAAATCCTGAACCTGTAGCCACACCAGCGGCGGCCGTAGCGCAGCAAGTGGCACAAGGTAATGAGTCAGGTGCAGCGATAGCGGATATTCAGCCAGCATCGTTGCGTATTGCTACAGGTGAAAATAGACAGTTGTATGCCTGCAATCTAAGCGTCGGTGATGAGACCTTACAGACCAATGTGATGAATGTTTTGACCAGTGTGTTTGGTGATGAAGCCAATAAATGCCGTGCGGATGTTGATGATAGCTTTGCAACAGACATGCCCGCGGCGGCCCAACTAGCAACGATATTGCCTATTATCAAAAACATTCCAAATGCGAGTATGATTATTAAAGGCGATACAATCACGGTCAATGCCCCTGATCAAGCCGCACTTGATAAGCTGATAGCTGACTTACAAGCGGCTGCTCCTGCGATGATGGTACAAGCAGAAGGCCCGCTAGATTTGCAAGGTGAGATCGATGATAGCTTGGCTGCTGCAGATGTTGCCATGAATAATCTGGGTGAAAATCCAGATCCACGTGATGTGGCTCGTGCGCTGAGTCTCCAAGTTATCAACTTTAAAGTGGATGAGGCAGTGATTCCAGATGTAAACAAAGCATTTTTAGATCGTGCGACAAAAATTATCACCGAAGTTCCTGACATGGAGCTTATGATTATCGGCCACACAGACAGTCAAGCGTCTGATGCTTATAACCTGAAGCTATCGCAAGAGCGTGCTGATTCAGTCAAAGCCTATTTGGTTTCTAAAGGTATTGATGCAAGCAAATTGGTGACCAAAGGCATGGGCGAGTCAGAACCTGTGGCAGATAACTCAACAGAACAGGGCCGCTTTCGTAACCGCCGTATTGAGTTTATGGTCAATGACGAGGTTGTCGGCGCAAACGATGGTATGACTATCAACAGTGACTCACTTGACCCTGACTTGAACCCATTAGATAGCAATAATGATGACTTGTTACCAGATGGTGATGATGCGACGTCAGCCAATTGATCCATAGCCCCCTCTTTCAGAGCCTATTGACTACACACTGACTCTAATAGTGTTCAATAATAAAAAACCGCACCTTATTAAGGTGCGGTTTTTTATTAAGTGGACTGGATGAGGATATGTCATCAGTTAATACATCAAAATATTAACCCATTATTTATAAGCAGTGGGATCTTTTGGTTCATGATGCTTTGCCGTAATCGTAGTCTCAGATGGATCGTCAAAAAAAGTCTGCGTGATGTTCTGCTTCGCTTGTTGCCAGTAGTCAAACTGCTGACAAGTAGACTCAAGGTCACCATGCCATTTTGGTATCTTGCCACACATGGTTTTGATGCGCTTTTGATTGGGGTACGGCAAATCTTGAGCAGCAGCGGCCGCTTCATGAGCAGCAATGCGATCATTACATACCAGCGCAATATCGCAGCCCGCTCCAATGGCTGCTTTGACACGCGCACTGACATCACCAGCCGCTTTTGCCCCTGCCATGGACAAATCATCGGAGAATAAGACACCTTTAAATTGCAGCTGATCGCGAATGATGTCTTTTAGCCAAATTTTAGAGAATCCTGCTGGCTTATCATCCACTTGCGAAAAAATCACATGTGCTGGCATCAGTGCGTCAAGCCACGGCAGTGTCTGTGCAAAGGGCTGCATATCGCTATTGATAATCTCATCCAAACTACGCGTATCGATGGCTTCTGACACATGAGAATCAGGCGCGATAGCACCATGACCGGGGAAGTGCTTGCCCGTAGTTGCCATGCCAGCCGCTTTCATACCGCGCATAAACTGTGTGGCCAATGCGGTAATGGCTGGCAGTTCATGATGAAAGCTACGGTCACCAATTACTTGGCTGATACCGTCTCTGTCTAGCACTGGCGCAAAGCTCAAATCGATCCCAACCGCCATTACTTCAGCGGCCATCAGATAGCCACAATCATAAGCACAGTTGAGTGCTCGGCTCGGGTCTGTATTGAACAACTCACCCAATTGGCCCATCGCAGGCAACTCTGTAAATCCTTGGCGCAGTCTGGCGACTCGTCCGCCTTCTTGATCGACACCAATGAGGATATCGGGGTTGTGATAGCGTATATCATCACACAGAGCTCGCACCTGAGCGGCATCGGTCACATTACGACCAAACAGTATGACCCCGCCAACCTGTGCTTGCTTGATCAAACTGATATCTTCAGCCGTCAGTGCAGTACTATCAATATCTATCATTAAGACGCCGTACATCGCGTAATCCTTATTATGTTATACAGTGTTATATGGCGAACGAAGGGTATTGAAAAACTGTTCGCCATTATCAAAAAATTGCCTTTATAGAGATATGCTGGTTATGACAGCTATTATGACAGCTATTATGAGCCGAGCATAATAAGGTAGATTATGACGTTAAAATAAATATAGTCCGTTCGACATGAGATTGATACGTTAACACCTATGTGCCTTTATTATAAATGCCTAGTGCCTAATATTTGTCAGCGTGATGGGTGTTGAAGCGCGTTTATGCTAGCGGCCGTGTGAGTGGAGCCATCTCGATTTTAAAATGGATGAACGATATCAAATTTACGTCCAGAACACCTATGTCTCTTATGTAATAAAAGTAATAGAAAGTTTGGTATGTGCAGGCGTAGCGTGTAATATTGCTTATACAGTTTGAGACAGTTCGACGTTTATGAGCGTGCTAGTATTGATTGATTTTTGACTATATATCAGCATCTAATAATAGTAATTGAACGCTCAGAGATCATGAAATAAAGCATTGTGACCGCTAAGCATGAATAAGAGTAGACAGCACTTTTGGACAATCGTGAACGTAGCCATTCGTAATCTAAATAAAACCAATAATACAATCCATTTTAATTAACTAGGTATATATGATGAAAAAACAACCGGCACAGTGGTTACTCAGCGCAGCATCCGTGGGCATCGCTGGTATTATCCTGACCCAAAGTTATGGTACAGCGGTAGCAGAAACCAATACTGGGGAATTTATACAGACGCCAGAACAAAAAGTTACCACGCGCCAAGTTGCCGCTTTGTTGGATCGTAGTCATTATCTCAATCAGTCACTGGACAGCAAAACTGGCAGTGAAATACTCTCCATGTATATCGACAGTCTGGACCCAAACCATACGTTGTTTTTGCAGTCAGATGTGGACGAGCTTAAGAGAAAATACGCCGATGACTTTGGTGCTCGCCTCAAGCAAGGTGATTTGTCTGCAGGGGTAGAGGTATTTAACCGTTATCGCAAACGCTCAAATGAGTATTTTGCGATGGCAACCAAAATGCTCAAAACAGATATTAAGTTGACTGGCGATGAGACCATCATCCTTGATCGGGAAAAGCTCAATCATTTTAAAACCAAGAAAGAGCAACGTGACTATTGGGCGCGTCAGCTAAAGTTCCAACTGATCAGTATCACACTGGGTCAAGAAGACGAAAAAGCCAAAGAAAAAGTTTTTTTAAGCAATCCAGATATCACGCGTGGGCAGGATTTGGTCCGCAATGATGAGCGTACGCCAAGTGAGATTTTGCAAAATCGTTTGTCACGCCAGCAAGAGCAGTTTAAGCGTCTAAAAGATGACGAAGTCATGGAAACCGTCCTAAACACGGCCATGCTGACTTACGATCCGCACAGTAACTACTATGCACCGATTCAAGCGACAGAACTGCAGATTCAATCTAGCCTACAACTAGAAGGCATCGGTGTCTCTATTCGTCCTGATCGTAAAAACCCAGACTATACTCGTATTGTGACCTTGGTAGATGGCGGCCCAGCGGCCAAATCTGGTCAAATCAAACCGAATGATTTGATTGTGGGTATCGCCAAAGACGGCGAGACTATGACCGATGTGGTGGGTTGGTCTACGCGTGAGATTGTCAGCTTGATTCGTGGTAAACGCGGTACTTCAGTGACACTCAAATTGCGTCAGCCAAATACACCAGACGCCAGTGCCCGCACGGTCACCGTAGTGCGTGACATTATTCAACAAGAAGAATCAGGGGTGACCCAGCGCGTCGTAGAAGTACAACGCCCCAATATCGATAAAACACCGAAGCGTATCGGCGTATTAGAGATACCTAGCTTTTATTTGAACTACCGTGCCCGCCGCAATGGTGAAGACTACCGTAGTGTCAGTATCGATACCGAAAAAGCCCTAAAAGAATTGAACAAAAAGAACATTGATGGCTTGGTGGTGGATCTACGCAATAACCCAGGTGGCTCGTTAGATGAGGTTGCCAAGATGCTGGGCTTCTTTATTAAGAGTGGTCCATTGGTACAGATTCGTGACAATCGAGGTAATATCCAAGTCTATCGCGACAATGATGGTGGTGAGCAGCTCTATAATGGCAAGGTGACTGTCATCACAAACTTGGCCTCTGCCTCAGCCAGTGAAATCTTTGCCGCTGCTATCCAAGATTATGGTAGAGGGCTGGTCGTTGGTAGCACCACAACAGGCAAAGGCTCTGCCCAAATCCAGCTCGATAGTCTGGCACTAGGTTCGGCCACGTTGACTCAGCGCAAGTTTTATCGTATCACTGGTGGTAGTACGCAAAATAAAGGCGTTGTCCCAGATGTCGAGCTGGTCAATATCTACGATGATGCCACCTTTGGTGAGCGCGCTCAGAAAAATGCGTTACCTTGGGACACTATTAAAACCTCGCCTTATAAGCCTGAAGGCAAGTTCACCAGTGACACCTTGGCGACACTCAATCAGCAATCTAAAATCCGTCAGGAAAAGAGCCCGCAGTTTACGTACTTATCAACGCTCAATGACATACGTAATATGGACGATGAGAAAAAACCAGTTCCCTTAGATATCAATAGTCGCCGTGCTAAGATGCAGCTGATTGAAAAGCGCTCATTGGAAGCTGAGAACAAACGCCTGATAGCGACTGGAGAGCGCCCATACTCTAATTGGAACACTTATCAAGCTGCGATGGATGCTAAGTTTGAAGAGCGCAGTCGTATGAAAGAGTCTGAGCGTCCAGAGTTACCAGAAGACGAAGCATTCATTACTGAAGCCGCTTATATCATGCTGAGCGCTGACCCTCTAAGACCAGTCAGTCCTGAAGAAAAGCTGGCACAAAGCGGATCATAAGAGTACTTTTCAATAGGGCGCTTTGTAATCCATGTAAGCATATGCTTACATGGATTGACGTTAACACCTCTTACCAATAATGCGTCAATCTGCGATTATAACTGTACGGCACGATTGAACGAAACGGTTCATTGATACTAGGGATTGGTATCGTACGGGTCGCACTAGGGATAAGTGGTTTGCTGATTAAGGATAATAAGGCTGGATGCCTGTCTGTTATGAGATGCCCCGGGATTAGGTATCACGTAACGCTAACATGGATGGTTAGTAATAAAAGCCGCATGATGCTTGTCGTTATGCGGCTTTGTTACGTCTGGGTATTAGGATATGCCCTTGTAATATCCTAATTATGGACTGTGACAGCATGGCTCTCATCACATGAATGACCAACTGCTAATGACCAACAGCTAATGATAGTTAGTCGAATCCTTAATGGTTAACTGATGATTAGCTACTTGTTCCCTATACTCATATTCAAGCCTATCTATAATCATCCATACAGAAAAGATATCCGCTATTAAAGCGCATAAAAAAGGCTCAGTAGATATCTCTACTGAGCCTTCGACCAAATAACGGAATCAATAGTCATCCATTACCCAATCATTTCACTATACTCTAAAAAGAGATTAGTGCTCAACGCCACCTGCACCATGTACATGGCCGTGGTTTAATTCGTCTTCAGTTGCTGCACGTACTTCTTGGATTTCAACGTCAAAAGTCAAACGCTTACCAGCCAACGGATGGTTTGCATCAACAGTGACTTCTTGATCGTTTACATCAGTAACGGTTACCAACATTACTTGGCCACCGGCTTCTGACTGAAACTGCATACCAGGCTGGATGTCTTCAACGCCTTGGAAGTTATCACGTGGTACATGCTGTACTGCTTGCTCTTGGTATTCGCCGTAGCCATCAGCAGGCTCAACAACGGCATTCACTCTTTCGCCAGCAGATTTGCCTTCTAGTTGTGATTCTAGACCTGGGATGATGTTGCTGTGACCATGTAGGTACGCTAGTGGCTGACCTTCTGGTGACTGGTCAAGTACATTGCCTTCGTCATCTTTTAGCGTGTAATTGAATTTGACGGCAGTGTCTTTTGCGATAGTAGTCATAAAATATCCTAAATATATCGATGTAAAAAATTAAATGTGGTTGCAATAAACCTAAAAAAGCCAATCAGCAAGCCAAATAGCCATATCATTAGTCAATTATCATCAGTTTATTAAAGTAACTGTAGCAGTTAGCATCTTTAATTGAGATGGCTCACATAACTTTCAAGGCAAAAAACATAAAAAAATCTAATTAATGCGACAATTTACAATAATAGCTGCTATTTTCTATAGTCAGTTGATAGCTACTGGCTATTTAGGGTTCATAAGTTGCGTTTCTAAGAAACCACTTTTACCATAACGATAAAAATAAGGATGAGAAAGACGATGACTTCATTTGATAAAACGACCGATCATCAGTCAACGAGCGATGTCTCAATCAGCCACGATGACGCACGCATTAATACGATGAGCCATATCTATTACCAATTCAATTTTGCCCGCTTTGTTGAGCATTTGGTTGATGTGTCACTGAGTTTTATGGCGACCACTGATGCGCCGCAGCTTTGGTTGCCAGCGTGGATACCGGGCAGTTATTTGATGCGTGAGTTTGCTCGAAATATCACAGCGGTCCATTATCGAATCACAGATGAAAACAAACAGTCTGACATTTATCGCGCGCAAAAATTGGATAAGCATACGTGGCAGCTGCCTGCGGTCAGTGCAGGGAAAACGGTGGTCGTGGAATACGAAGTCTACTGTTATGATCTGTCGGTGCGTACCGCCTATGTAGATCAGCAGCGTCTATATGGCAACTTTACCTCATTGGCATTGGCCATCGATGGACAAGAGCACTCACCAGTAGGGGTTGGCTTGATTGTACCAGACGCATTTATGGCAGATAAAGAGGCCAATAATATATTGCTAGCTTGCGGCTTAGCGTCTACTCACATGCATTTTGATAATGAGCTAGCGAACGAACAGCAAACGGGAAGCCAGCACAGTTATGAGTTACAAGCAGCCAGCTATCATGAGCTGATCGATTATCCTTTTGAAATCGCAGAGCAGCAAAAATTTGATTTTATTATTAAGAATAATGAGCATCAAACGCTGCAACACCACTTTTATCTGTCAGGCAAGCACAGCGCTAATATGGGCAGGCTACAGCAAGATGTGACTAAAATTTGTCAGACTTACCTGAACTGGTTGGGTGATGCCCCATTCCATAACTATACTTTTATGACGTTTGCCAGCGGTCAGGATTATGGTGGCCTTGAGCATATCAACTCGACCAGTCTGATTACGCCGCGCCGCGACTTACCAAATGCTGATGAACCAAAAATACCGAGTACAGACTATCAGCGATTTTTGGGTCTATGTAGTCATGAATACTTTCACTCATGGTGGGTCAAAACGGTCCGCCCAGATGTCATGATCGATGTTGATTTGCGCCGTGAGGCATTTACACCGTTGCTGTGGGTGTTTGAAGGCTTTACCTCTTATATCGATGATTTTATGCTGCAAGCGTCGGGCGTGATTGATAAGCCAAGCTATCTAAAACTGTTGGCTGAGCAAATCAATCGCTATTATCAAACACCGGGGCGTGCGTATCAAAGCGTTGCAGAGTCCAGCTTTGATGCTTGGATTAAGTTGTACCGTACCGATGAAAATACCGGTAATGCAGGTATCAGCTATTACAATAAAGGCGCGCTCGTAGCCCTTTGTCTGGATTTGATTTTGCTCAAAAATACCAGTGGTCGCTATCGTTTATTTGATGTGGTCAAAGCTTTTTATGATAAGGCCAAGCAAAATGACAGCAAGCGCATAGGTATCAACAGCACTGATATGGGCGCCGTGATTGGGCAGTTTATGCCAGTGGCAGAGTGGGAGGATTTTGAACGCCGTTATGTCAATGGCGTCGAAGAGCTACCTATTGAAGCATTGCTGCTCGCAAATGGTATCAAAATACAGGCAAATACTAAAGAGAGTGCTAGCAAGCATGTGCCATGGGGAATGCGCTGTAATGATACACCTGCTGGACTCAAAATCAACCGGGTGATGCGTGATAGTGTGGCTGCTAGAGCGGGTATTTCAGCACATGACGTCATTATTGCGATTGATGGTATCAAGGCAGATACCAAACAGTTAGCGGCACTGAGTCATACAAAACGAGCGGTTGATTGTCATTTGTTTCGCCGTGATGAGCTACTGCGCGTGCAGGTACAGCCGAGCATACTCACCGAGGAAAAACGCCAAGACCATATGGGGCGAGAGCACAGTCATGATGACTCATCTCCTTATAAAGTCAGTCTACGCTTGGCAAAAGCCGACAAAGGGTTAGAGGGTCAGGAAGATGGTCTGCAAGGACAGGCAGGGTGGGAGACGTGGCTCAATGTGATGACGCGTCCACTATCATAAACGCCATCGTCTAAGATACAAGGTATCATTAAAAAACCCCTTAACAGGCCATAAGGCTTGTTAAGGGGTTTTGTTTTTAGAGGTTTCAGTCATGGCAATCAGGTTTTACTTTTCAGTAGCGTCGCTCTTTACATCGTTATTTTTAGCATCGCTATCTTGAACCGCTGTGTGTTTAGTATTATCCATCGTCTGATGCGCGGCAATCCAATTTTTCATCAAATCAATCTCAGTCTGCTGAGTATCGATGACGTTTTGTGCCAGTACGCGCATTTCTTCATCAGTTCCATATATGAGCTGAGTTGTTGCCATATTTACAGCAGCAATATGATGCGGCAACATACCACGTGCAAACGCCATGTCAGCAATAGGATCAGCAACACCCAATGTCATCTCACCATGCATGTCACTCATACCTTTGGCATAGGCCTGCTGCATCGCCTCAGTATTGGGTTTGGGTTTGGAAGAGTCAGGGTGGCTGGCTAGCCATTTATTCAAAACATCAATTTCAGCTTGTTGCGCTGTGATAATGTCTTGGGCAAGTTGGCGCATGGCATCATCAGTACCGTATTTTAGCTCGATTTTTGCCATATCCACGGCACCGCGATGATGCCCTAGCATGCCTTTAGCAAACGCTGTATCAGGGTCGTTATAATTCATACCAACCATCATCTCATCGTGCATCTGGCTCATCGATTTGGTGTAGTCTCTGAGCATATCAGACGTTTTAGAGTCATCAGCGACGTTGTCACTGTCTGTGAGCGAATCAGCATCTGTACTATCATGCTCGCTATGGGACATATCAGTGACAGGCGTCGTCGCCTCTTCTACAGGTGTTGATTGATTACTCTCTGTCATTGGCTGACACGCACTCAATATAAGCGCCGCAGAGATGCTAGTGGCCAATAATACCAAACGATGAGAAGCAATCATGACATATCCCTATTATAAAGAACCAAACGATAGATGGATCAAACCCATGGTAATAACTGATGACTATACATAACCAATGACGTGCTGAATCTTAGCAGATAAACCTTACCCATTCGAGACACGATGTTTAACGACTCGTAGTTTAATCAGTTTTAGTTTATTTATTTTATAATAAATACCGATACGGTTCATCCAACAATGATAAATCACTGAGAAATACCCAACTGCTGATAGTGCTCGCTATTGAGTTCAATGTTTACAGACTCACCAATGGCTAAGTCTCCCAATTCAAAACCTGCAACAGACCCTAAATTACAGTATTTTGAAGAAGTAAACGGTTCCTTCTAGCTTTCCGGTAGAGCTACGTGCGAATTGCGGAATCTGACCCACCTCAGTATAACCAATAGCACGATATAACGAAGATGCGATGTCACCTAAACGGGTATCAAGTACAAGTAATGACAAACCGATCTCAGATGCTACACCTTCTAGTAGCGACATTAGTTTCTTGCTAACACCTTTACCTCGAGCACCCGTATGAACCATGAGTTTTTCGACTTCTCCTCTATGTGAACCATTAGGCTTAGAACAGAGTGAAAGTTGAACTGTGCCTATTATGCTTCCGTCGTCGTATGCAAGAAACAATTTCCTAAGTCCTGATGTAAGTTCTGTCTCTACAGATGACCAGTATGATTGTATTTCTCGCTCGTCGACTGGCGTTAAGAAACCAACAGACGCACCACTCTCAACACAGTCAATTAGTAATGCATGTAATTGCTCGACCAAGCCTAAGGTAGTATTTATTTCCTTTACTTCCATGGAACGTTCCTTATTATTTAACGTTTTGCTATATAAAATTCAATAACACGCCTATCAATCATAATATCCCTATCACAGGGTGTTTAAATTGACTGGTTTTTTTATTTTTGACAGTTAATTCATTCTTGCGTCGCCCATGGTCAAACCTGCTGCATTGTCCATTCAATACGTAAAGTCAGGGTTAAACTTAAATGGTTCATCAAACTTATATTCAGAATATCGACGAAAATTTTTGGTCGTTCTATAGCTATCTGTGATCAATGTCTTGTTATCAATATGATTTTTGTCCTAACCTCTTGCATAGTGTTGAACGCTTCTTCTTATATAATGTTTTAACCAGAAATTTAGAACATCAGCTATTAAGAAATACCCAACTGCTGATAGTGCTCGCTATTGAGTTCAATCCGTATAAACTCACCAACGGCCAAGTCGCCCAATTCAAACCCTGCCACTGACCAGCGTATCAGACGAAGACAAGGCAGACCAACATGAGCGGTCATACGCCTGACTTGGCGGTTTTTGCCTTCATAAATCGTCAGCATAAGCCACGACGTTGGTATGTTTTTGCGCTCACGAATAGGCGGGTCACGCTGCCATAAGTCCATAGGCAAATCAGCTTCCTCTACTGTGATGGCAGTTGCAGGCAATGTCTTACCGTCTTTTAGGGCAACACCAGTGGTAAGCTCTTTCAGCTGCGCCGCCGTTGCTACGCCTTCCACTTGTGCTAAATAGGTCTTTGCTTGTTTACGCTTGTTTCTCGCAAAGCCAGCAGCAGAGGGTGGCTGAGTGATGGCTTTGTTGACTCGTCCATCATTGGTCAACATCAATAAGCCCTCTGATGTAGCATCGAGTCTACCTGCCACTCGCAACGACTTATCTGTAAAATACTCCGATAGCGTGGTGTGATCATTATTGCTGTCATCTCGGAACTGGCTTTGCACGCCATAAGGCTTGTTAAATAAGACGAGACTAGAGGTCGGCATAAGCGGAAATTTCCTAAATATAAGTGAGTCATTTTTTCTGGTTATCTGATAGCTATCAGGATTGAAGTATGGCTCACTTTGTTATAGTTTTTTTGATGAAGCCTACAAGCTATTATAAAGTGTTTTTTCACTATTCGCAGGTTCGCTCATGCTGTCTAACGAGATAATGCTAACAGATTACTAGAAATGGGCTAGGCAGAAGCAGCTGATCTTAACAGTAGTAGTCAAATATAATTGCATCGTCATCACTTTGTTGTAGGATAAGTGCAATGTAAAATAAGTGGCTAAAAAGGTTGTTGTTAATAATTTTAAAGACAACCAGCCAATTATGATTTTGTATAAACGACGATGCTTTTATGAGAATTATAAATATATGAGCCATAAAAAAACACCTCAACGTCCTAAGACTGTTAAGGTGTTTCTTTTACTCTAAATTAATTTGATCGCCTTTACGTAAAAACAAGAAGACAATCAAATATCATCACATTAGCAAGCTATCTAAACAAACTACAACGATGCCAATGCTTCGTTAAATAACACGCTTGGACGCATGACTTGCTCAGCGATTTTCTCATCAGCTAAGTAATAGCCTTTGATATCGACTGATTTGCCTTGAGCATCATTGAACTGTTTCATGATAGCGGCTTCGTTGTCTTGCAGAGTTTGTGCAAGCGGTTTGAATTTGGCTTTTAGATCTGCATCTTCGTCTTGCGCCGCTAGCGCTTCAGCCCAGTACATAGCTAGGTAGAAGTGACTGCCACGGTTGTCAATTTCACCTGTCTTACGTGATGGCGATTTGTTATTCAACAGCAGTGTTTCAGTGGCTTTGTCTAGCGTATCGGCCAGCACTTTGGCTTTGGTATTTTTGTCGTTCTCGGCCAAATGCTCCAAAGAGACGGTCAAGGCCAAGAATTCACCAAGTGAATCCCAACGTAGGTGGTTTTCTTCGATAAGTTGCTCAACGTGCTTTGGTGCAGAACCGCCCGCACCAGTTTCAAACAAACCGCCGCCCTTCATTAGTGGTACAACCGATAGCATCTTGGCACTGGTGCCTAGCTCTAGAATAGGGAACAAGTCAGTGAGGTAATCACGCAAGATGTTACCAGTCGCAGAGATAGTATCTAGACCACGAGCGACACGCTCTAGCGTATAACGCATGGCGCGAACCTGAGACATGATTTCGATACGTAAGCCTTCGGTATCATGATCTTTTAGATACAGTTTAACTTTTTTGATCAGCTCGTTCTCATGTGGACGGTATGGGTCTAACCAGAAGATAACAGGCGTATCTGATTCACGAGCACGGCGTACAGCAAGTTTTACCCAATCTTGGATTGGCTCATCTTTGACCTGACACATGCGCCAGATATCACCTTTTTCAACACGTTTTTCGAGTAATACTTCATCAGTATCAATATCGACAATACGGGCAATACCAGCATTACTAGATTCAAACGTTTTATCGTGTGAACCATACTCTTCAGCTTTTTGAGCCATTAGGCCAACGTTAGGAACGGTACCCATTGTCTTTGGATCAAAGTTACCATGCCATTTACAGAAATTGATCATTTCTTGGTAAATACGGGCAAAGGTAGACTCTGGCATGACCGCTTTACAATCATATAGTTTGCCGTCAGCACCCCACATTTTACCGCCATTACGAATCATAGCAGGCATAGACGCATCGACGATAATGTCGCTTGGCGAATGGAAGTTGGTAATACCTTTCGATGAGTCAACCATGGCCAGACGTGGGCGATGCTCTTGACACGCATGCAAGTCGCGCTCAATCTCTTCACGCTTTGAGGCTGGTAGTGTTGCAACCTTGTCGTATAGATCAGCCATACCGTTATTGACGTTGATGCCCAATTCTTCAAACGTAGCACCATGTTTTTCAAAGGCTTCTTTGTAATAGATACGAACGGCGTGACCAAACACGATAGGGTGTGATACCTTCATCATGGTGGCTTTTACGTGTAGTGAGAACAAGATACCAGCTTCGCGGCAATCTTCCATTTCAGTCTCATAAAACTCTAGCAATGCCTGTTTGCTCATCACCATTAGATCGATGACTTCTTTATCTAGCAAGGCAATTTTAGGTTTTAATACTTTTTGGGTACCATCATCCAGCAACAACTCCATACGTACGGTACGGGCTTTGTCTAACGTGATAGATTGCTCGCCATCATAGAAGTCGCCGCCATGCATGTGTGACACATGCGTGCTTGACCACTGTTTCCATTCACCCATTGAATGTGGGTGTTTACGGGCAAAGTTTTTTACCGCTTTCGGTGCACGGCGATCTGAGTTGCCTTCACGTAGTACTGGGTTCACTGAACTGCCTAAGCTCTTGCCATAACGCTTACGTAGCTCTTTTTCTTCATCAGTCTGTGGATCTTCTGGAAAATCAGGTAGCGCAAAGCCTTTGCTTTGTAGCTCTTTGATAGCGGCTTTTAGCTGCTGTACAGAGGCACTGATGTTTGGCAGTTTGATGATGTTGGTATTTGGGTCTTGCGTCAGACGACCAAGCTCAGCCAAGTTGTCCGGAACACGTTGCTCTTCGGTCAAGTACTCAGGGAATTCTGCCAAGATACGCGCAGCAACAGAGATGTCGCTGGTTTCAACTTCAACGCCTGCAGTTTTGGTGAATGCTTCTACAATCGGTAAAAACGACAGAGTCGCCAGCGCTGGGGCTTCGTCAGTTTTTGTATAAATAATTTTTGACATATTAGTATAATCTTCCTTTAGGCTGTAGTGAATAATAAAGCTCAGAGATAGTGTCGAATATGGGTCAATGATACTATGCAGTAATGCATGATACGCTTATATCAAGTACATCACATGTATCTTTTGAGAGATATTGAGACTGATAATACATTTTGTTTTTCTAATATTTATTGCAATGACATCGTGAAATGGTAAGTCAATGCTCTATATCAGAGTGACTTAAAACGGGTCATTGAAGGCATATTATAATCAATCCATGATAAATCCGATAGGATGTCAATCGTATACCATGAACTAAGTATACTGTTTTAGCTTATATCCTATGGTTTCTAATTATATTAAGCTAATAACAACCTTATTCTAACAGTCATCGGCTTCGATATCATCTTTTCCATAAAACTACTGTCGTTTCATTGGCTTTTATAATGAGATTGAGAGTAGGATATAAGCATCATCATAAAACACAGCCACCTATATTATAGTAGGTGGTTTTTTATTGCATATAGATGAATTTTTGCAAATTGTGACAGCAAACTATCAAAAATTTGCTAGGCTAGGTCACTAATCAATCGGTTATCGATAAATATATAGCGACTATAATAATGACAAAAAGTATGAGTTTAGAGTATGCGCTGATTAATGATACCAGTTGGCAGAGTCAGGCTGAGTGGCAGACCCCAGACACGCCTTTTATGTCATTTGAATTTTGGCAAGCGTTGGCGGATACCGGTGCCATTGGTGAGCAGGCGGGATGGTTACCGATATTTATCTTGGTACACCGTGTCGCTGACTATGCTGATAGTGAAAATAGTGCCGATAGCTTGATAGACAGCACTGCAGAAAATGCATTGCAAACTGTGGCCGTGATGCCCGTATTCATAAAGGGTCATCATCGCGGGGAGTTTGTGTTTGATCATGCGTGGGCAGAGGCTTACGCGCGCTACGGCGTGGACTATTATCCGCGATTAGTCAGCAGCGTACCCTATACGCCGATTACGGGTCAGCGTCTGTGGTTGGCAACAGGGGAGACGTTAAATGAGGATATCCTCAAAACTGCCATCGCAGGTGTCGACGATATCGCTCAACAAGTGGGTGCTTCAAGCTGGCATGGACTGTTTGTCACATCTGAGCTGGCATCTGTTGCGACCAGCTCTATGCCGACTGAGGTCGATGTGGCGCTGGCGATAGCCGCGCAAGAGCGTGGCGTAGAATCTGCGCCTATCGATATGCCGATACTTGAGCGCCAAGGCTGCCAGTTCTTATGGCAAAATAAAGACTTACTTAATGATAGTAAGCCATTTGCAGATTTTGATGCATTTTTGATGACCCTAAAAGCCAAAAAACGCAAAACCATTCGAGCTGAGCGCCGTAAAGTAGCAGAACAGGGCATCGTATGCCAGCGAAAGTGCGGTGATGCTATCAGTGATGAAGACTGGAAGGCTTTTTATCACTGTTATGTAATGACATATGCAGTACGCGGACAGCAGCCTTATCTGACGATAGATTTTTTTATGGCATTGGCAGAGAGCTTGTCTGCGCATATAATGCTCGCGCAGGCACTTGATGCCAGTGGAGAGATCATCGCTAGTAGTCTGTTCTTATATGATAAGCTCGATAGCGACAAGGCTGATGGTGATGTTGTTGATAATGCTACCTTATATGGTCGTTATTGGGGCGCACTTGGTGAGTATGACAGTTTGCATTTTGAGCTGTGCTACTATCAAGGGCTTGAGTTCGCTATTGAGCAAGGGCTGAAGTCCTTTGATCCCGGTACGCAAGGCGAGCATAAACTGGTACGTGGTTTTATTCCAACGACGACACACTCGCTGCACCGTATCTATGATCCACGTTTTGTACCGGCGATTGGCGATTTTTGTGCCAGAGATCGCGAGCATATGGCACAGTATCGACAGCAGGCATTTGAGGCATTGCCTTTTAATGCGGATAATATGCCGGATTTTGATGTGAACCAGTAGTCTTTTGATATAAACAATGAGTGCCAGCCCCTCTTATTTAATACTTCATAATTAGCCGTTAACTATGTCCAGTACTCAAACGTCTTGCTTTAACCCTCTGTCACCTCCGACTGAGCTGCTGCCTTGGCTAAATGCTGAAGGCTCTCTCACTGCTATATTAGAAGACAGAGCAGGGCAGCCACTGCGCGTGAAACGCAGCTTTGAGGGTTATCGACGACTGAGCTTGGTACAAAAAAAGCAACTGGGCTTGCAAGGTAGGATGCTGGGTCGTCCGATGCTGGCATGGGTGCGTGAAGTAGAGCTATACGGCTGTGATGAAGCGCCATGGGTGCAAGCGCAAAGTATCTTTCCCTTAACGAGTTTGCAAGGAAGCGCACGTCGTCTTCAGCAACTCAAAAGCACACCGATTGGCTACGTGTTATTCAAGCGCCGCCGTACTCTACCAAACCAGCGTTTTATAAGTCATACCGCCGAGGGCTGGCAACGGCAAACGCGTTATGATTGGTATGGCCGCACGCTAATGATCAGTGAAACGTTCTTGCCGGCGTTTTTATCTAGCGACCTATAAAAATATTTAATGTCAATATTCATATAAAAAAGCATGGATGATAGAATTTGAAGAGGATAAATCCTTTATTTTATTGGCTATTTATCTGCGTTATAGGGCCATTTAATTCCCTCATCTTAAGGTGAGGTTTTTTTGCGTTCGCAGCACAATTTTTCATGTTACACTTAATCTTTCGCAGTGATATCGATGCAAATGTATATCGATTTTATTGACGAATCAGTCAAGTTAATAGCAGGCCACTCGCCTGTGTTTGTTCTTATTTTACTCTTTGCTAATAGACGCCATTCACAATAATGGTCATACCATAAAACAGATTGTAAAAAAACAGAGTGCAGAGGTATCAAACATATCTCGAGCGACGTTGACGCAGTAGTTGTTTTATTGTGGGCAGGCTATCAGCTTCTTTTCAATGACATTTTTTCAATGACAGTCACTACTTAGGACATCACTATGTTTAAAGATATTTCTATCAAAGATTTTGATCCAGTACTTGCTGAAGCGATGGCCGCAGAAAGCGTTCGTCAAGAAAACCATATCGAATTGATCGCGTCTGAAAACTACTGCTCACAAGCAGTGATGGAAGCGCAAGGCACTGACCTGACTAACAAGTACGCAGAAGGCTATCCAGGTAAGCGTTACTACGGTGGCTGTGAGCATGTGGATGTCATTGAACAATTGGCCATTGACCGTGCAAAAGAGTTGTTCGGTGCTGAGTACGTCAACGTTCAGCCGCATTCTGGTAGTCAAGCAAACTCTGCGGTATTTTTAGCATTGCTAGAAGCCAATGACACGGTATTGGGCATGAGCCTAGACGCTGGTGGTCACTTAACGCATGGCGCACACATCAACTTTTCAGGCCTGAACTACAATGCCGTACAGTACGGATTGGTAGATGGCACTGGCCTGATTGATTATGACCAAGTAGACGCTCTAGCACGTGAGCATAAGCCTAAAATGATTATTGCTGGTTTTTCAGCATACTCACAAGTGGTCGATTGGCAGCGTTTCCGTGACATCGCGGACGAAGTAGGCGCGTATCTATTGGTTGATATGGCTCATGTTGCAGGTCTAGTTGCTGGTGGCGTTTATCCAAACCCAGTACCTTTCGCTGATGTAGTGACTACGACTACGCACAAAACCCTACGTGGCCCACGTTCAGGTATGATCTTGGCACGTGATGAAGTGCTAGCTAAGAAACTAAACTCTGCGGTATTCCCAGGCAACCAAGGTGGACCGTTGATGCATGTCATCGCGGCAAAAGCGGTTTGCTTTAAAGAAGCATTAGAAGCCAACTTTTCTACTTATCAGCAGCAAGTGGTTAAAAACGCTAAAGCGATGGCGAAAGTCGTTCAAGATCGTGGCTATGAAGTCATCTCTGGCGGTACTGAAAACCATCTCATGCTGATCAGCCTCGTTAAGCAAGAAATGACGGGTAAAGAAGCCGATAAATGGCTTGGCGACGCTCACATCACTGTGAACAAGAACGCTGTACCAAACGATCCAAAATCTCCGTTCGTAACGTCTGGTATCCGTATCGGTACGCCAGCGATTACTACTCGCGGCTTCAACGAAGCACAAGCGGGCGAGTTGGCAGGTTGGATCTGTGACGTACTAGACAGCCGCGGTGATGAAGTGGTTGCTACTGAAGTACGCGCTAAAGTAGAAGCGATTTGTGCAGAGTTGCCAGTCTATGCTAAAAATCAGTAAACTTTAGAATGGCAATAAAAAAACCGCTAAGCTTTTGCTTAGCGGTTTTTTTGTTCTTACGCTCTATAAGTATTAGGCCCTTCAACGCAAACCTATGTTGATGTGGTCATCTCGCCCTTTTAATTATATTTAGGTTGGTTATTTATACTGAAAATATTACCGATATTTATCGATAATTACCGTGAGCTTGGTTGAGTACGGCTATCAGCCTTAAAGAGTTAAGTTGATGTTTAATTAAGAAAAATATGTAAATTTTTTTGTTTATATAAAAGCATTAGTATATAGTTGGCATTGAACATCGAGTAATAATACTAATACAAATTATAATAAATAATTACACTTTGTATTAGTATCGCTGTAATTGATTGAATAATTATATAAATATTATTTTCACTAAAGGGATTTACATGAAAAAACAATCTTTAGTCGCAACGATGCTATTACTTAGCACTACTCTTGCGCAAGCAGCAGAACAACAAGGAGGTCTAGCAGCATTTGGTGCGGGCCTCGATGCCTTTATGGCCAATATATTTGGCTGGTTCGTCGATCTTATTTTCTTTTCAGTACCTCTTGGCGACGTAAGCTTTCCGCTCATTGTAGGTTGGTTATTAATTGCCGCATTAGTCTTTACCTTTTATTTTGGCTTTATTCAGTTTCGCCATATAGGCTTATCTTTAGATATTGTTAGAGGCAAATATACTGATCCAAACCCTGCTGTCAAAGAAGAAGGCGAGGTTAGCCATTTTCAAGCACTAGCCACGGCTTTGTCAGGTACCGTCGGTCTTGGTAATATCGCAGGTGTCGGTGCAGCACTCGCTATTGGTGGACCTGGCGCTACCTTTTGGATGATTATGGTTGGTCTGTTCGGTATGGCGACCAAGTTTGTAGAGTGTACGCTAGGTGTTAAATACCGTACGGTACTACCATCTGGCGTCGTATCAGGTGGCCCTATGTATTACCTAAGCCGCGGTATGGCTGAACGTGGTATGGGTGGATTGGGTAAGGTATTAGCCGTCGGTTTTGCCCTTATGTGTATATTGGCCACTTTTGGTGCTGGTAACATGTTTCAGGGTAACCAAGCCTTTGCAGTCATGAGCTCTACTTTTAGCATTCCAACGGATTACAGCATATTCTTTGGTATTGGGTTGGCTCTTTTGGTTGGTTCGGTCATCCTTGGTGGTATGCCTAGCATTGCAGCAGTGACCGAAAAAGTTGTACCTTTTATGGCTTTGTTGTATATCACAATGAGTGTCATCGTATTGGTTGCAAACTTTAATCATATCGGCGCCGCATTTGGAGAGATTTTCACAGGTGCTTTCACTGGTGCTGGCGTGGCTGGTGGTTTTATTGGTGCGTTGATTCAAGGTTTAAAACGTGCGACTTTCTCTAACGAAGCGGGTGTTGGTTCAGCCGCTATTGCTCACTCAGCGGTAAAAACAAGTGAGCCTGCTACTGAAGGCTTAGTAGCGCTGTTAGAGCCTTTCATTGATACGGTTGTTATCTGTACTATGACGGCGCTCGTTATTACTATCTCTGGGGTGAACACTGCCGCAAACTTGCAAACACAAGCAATCACTGGTGTGGATCTAACCCGTGCCGCCTTTATGGAAACAGCGCCAATTTTCCAGTACTTCTTAGCTGTCGCGGTATTATTGTTCGCCTTTTCAACGATGATCTCATGGTCATACTATGGTCTAAAAGCTTGGACTTATCTGTTCGGTGAAGGTAAAGCTGGCGAGATGATATACAAACTTATCTTCTTGATTTTCGTGGTTATCGGTACTATCGTACAGTTTAGCTTCGTTATCGACTTCTCAGATGCAGCTCTGTTCGCTATGGCTATCTTTAACATCATCGGTCTATACTTCTTGATGCCAGTTGTGAAAAGAGAGGTTAATTCTTTCGTGGCTCGTGTGAAAAGTGGTGAAGTTAAAAAGTATAAATAATGGGTTTGATTGAATACTCTATTATAGCTTGATAATTAAAAAAGCCCGCCAAGAGTAGTCTTGGCGGGCTTTTTGTGTTTTCTAATTTGATCAAGTTTTGCGCTACGACAGCATTAGCTTACATAAACGGCAACTTCGTAAATATCTGCAAGACTGTCGCATTGACGATATCAACGAAGAATGCACCAACCATTGGCACAATCAAAAACGCCTTAGGCGAAGGCAGATAACGGTCAGTGACTGCTTGCATATTGGCAATCGCGGTTGGCGTTGCACCCATACCAAAACCACAATGACCTGCCGATAGCACCGCCGCATCGTAGTTTTTGCCCATGACCTTAAAGGTAATGAAATAAACGTATAAAATCATAACGAATGTCTGTACCAGTAAGATTATGAGTACAGGGCCTGCCAAGTCTGTCAATTCCCACAGCTTTAATGACAACAACGCCATGGCCAAAAATAGGCTCAATGAGGCATTACCAATCACATCGATGGCACGGTCAAACATATCAAAGTTGAATATCATGGTTAATGAATTACGAAGAATCACACCGCCTGCCAGTGCCCATACAAAGGTAGGTAATTCAAACGATGTTCCTTCAGCAACGATGGTCATCAAGTCAGCGAAAGCCAATGCACCAGCAAATAGTGCTAAGGTTTCAATGGTAGATGATGCGGTAATGAGGCGGATGTTGTCAGGCTTCTCAAACATCTCTTGATTGTCACTGGCTTCTTTTTCACTGTGTTTGGTACTGTATAACGACTGCGCGCCTGCTACTTTTTCAACATCACTTGGATTAAGGTTGGCAGGCGTTGGCTTTAAGCCAAGTTTATTAATCAATCGACGTGCCACAGGGCCACCCACGATACCACCTGCGACCAAGCCATAGGTCGCAACAGCAATGCCTAACGTCGTCGCGCCTACCACGCCATACTCTTGCTCTAACACAGTGCCCCATGCGCCAGCGGTGCCATGACCGCCTGTAAGCGCGATAGAGCCTGTGACCAGACCTAGCAGTGGATCAAGTCCTAATGCACTTGCCATTGTCACGCCAACGACGTCTTGCAGGATAATAAATATTGATACCACAATAGTAAAAATCAGTAACGGAGTACCACCTGCTTTTAGTCGACCAAAATCAGCGCTCAGACCGATAGAAGCAAAGAACATCAGCATGGTGGCTGTCTGTAAGCCCTGATGAAAATTAAAGCTGTAGCCCCAAATAAAATTAAGGGCATACACAATGACTGCCGCAATCAATCCACCAGCGACAGGCTCTGGAATATTAAAGTCTTCTAAAAACTTGACTTTCCTTACCAAAAATCGCCCAAGTAATAGTACTAATGTGGCCAATATCAAGGTGTAATAACCGTTTAAAGTAATCTCCATACGTTAATCCTTTCTATAAAATAAATTAACCTGAATTCGGGATAAATATGGCTTTATCTCGAATTCAGGTTTCTATGATGACGAATAATGATCGGTGACCAATCTTTTGACAGTTAGACTAAACGGCATCCTCAGATGGCACAATAATCCAGAGTTCTGGTTTGCCAAAATCTCTATAAGCATCTTCAATGAGGCTCTTAAAAACATTGAAGTCTTCGGTATTTATCCTCTTCACCACCGTCAAATCAAGCGTTAAGTGCACCACCTCGCTATCTGTCAGACAGTCCCATGCGCTGTCCCAATTATGCGAAAAGTAACTGGGAAAATCACAGGCGTGGCCTAGACTTGCCAGTAGCGTGGTTTTATCCACTGTGTCACCCACGAGTATGGTAACAGCCTGAGGGGGAATGCCTGCATATAGTGCTGTACCGTTTTGGTTAATGTGGTCTTGATGAACGTAGTGGATGGCTTGGTTCTTACTTTCTTGATTAGTATTTTCTTTTTTCATGTCTGCTCGTTCCATGTTAGGGCACCTGCAGTTTTTGAAAACTATCGTAATGATCGACAGTTAAGTAATAGACGGTAGGCGGATATCCACCTGTGACGATACGGCGCGGCCCGCGATGTGAGACGCCAGGAGTGGGTACAGTATATTCATGATAATAGCCTTGCGACTGAGCAGGCAGCTTGCCTTCACGATTATAAAACGTCGTGCCGTCTTTATTGGGATAAGGAAACGGCCCGCCTTGTTGAATAAGGGTGATGGTTTGGTCTATTTGTGCATCACCCGTGAAGGCAGAACCAGAGACTGCTTGTGTTGTGTTGCCAGATGCAGTTTGCGATAGGGTAGTTGGGGCGACATCATCTGCAAAAATGGTTGATTTTAGATCATCAAAGAAATAAAAAGCGACGGCGATAATCGCGATGAGACTCATCAAGGTAGATAGGGGGCTTTTTTTAGGTCGACTACTGTTATGTGGTCGAACCTTGCTGTTGTTTCTCGTATTTTGGTTCCGCGCATTACTATTATTAGTCATAGGCTTAGGTAAACCGTGATCAACATCGTCTTGAAGACTGAGGTCAGTAGAAGTGACTTCAGTGGCTCGCAATTGGTTTTTCTCATTGCGTTTGCTATTGAAATAAATGGTCTGACCCTCCGTTATGGGCTGTGACAACCGTACTGTACTTACATGAAAAAACACGTCTTCGCTTTGGTTGTCTACATCAATAAAGCCGTAGCCTTTGTCTTTATTCCAATGTTTAATCTTGCCACTCTGCATGATTGTGCCATCCTAGGTAATTGACATTAAAAAACGCCAGCACGGTAGCTGACGTTCTTGCTTAACTTAAGCATTAATCCTCAGGTTAGTAAAGCATTCTTGCATTACCTATGCACGGGTTTCGCCATGACCATAGACGATCCATTTTTGCGACGTCAGGCCTTCGAGTCCGACAGGGCCGCGCGCATGGATTTTATCAGTCGAGATACCAATCTCAGCACCAAGCCCGTATTCAAAGCCATCTGCAAAGCGGCTAGAGGCGTTAATCATCACGCTGGCTGAATCTACTTCACGGATGAAGCGTTGCGACTTGGTATAGTTATCAGTGATGATGACATCGGTATGATGGCTGCCGTGCGTATTGATATGCTCAATGGCTTCGTCAATACCTGAGACGGTTTTTACCGCTAGGATAGGCGCAAGATATTCGGTATCCCAATCTTCAGCCGTGGCAGCGGATAGATGCCCTTTAAGTGCAGCATTGTCATTTAGAATGGCTTGTGATTTGTCATCAAGACGCAGCTGCATTGCATCATCAGCAGCGATGATGGCTTCGGCAATTTTAGGTAGTAGCTCATTAGCGACTGCTTCATCGACCAGTAAGGTCTCCATGGTATTACATGTACCGTAGCGATGAGTCTTGGCATTGACGCTGACTTTGATCGCAATCTCAGGATCAGCATCGCTATCAATAAAGGTATGGCAATTGCCGTCTAGATGCTTGATCACAGGGACTTTGGCATCGTTACTGATACGAGCAATCAGACCTTTACCGCCACGTGGCACGATGACATCGACGTATTCAGTCATGGTAATCAGCTCACCAACAGCAGCGCGATCGGTCGTCTGTAGCACTTGTACACTATGCTCAGATAGGTCGGTATGGCTGAGACCTTTGATGATGCACTTAGCAATCGCTTGGTTAGACTCAAATGCTTCAGAACCACCGCGCAAGATAATCGCGTTGCCTGATTTTAGCGCCAGTGATGCGGCCTCTAACGTCACGTTAGGACGCGACTCATAAATCATACCAACCACACCAAGTGGCACACGCATCTTGCCCAAATGAATACCTGATGGCTGATAGGTCATATCAGTAACTTCACCGATTGGATCAGGGAGACCTGCGACATCTTTAAGACCTTGTAGCATACCGTTAAATCGCGCTTCGTTTAGCTCTAAGCGATCAAGTAGGGCGCTATCGAGATTGTTTTTTTGACCATTATCCATATCAATCTTGTTGGCAGCTAGAATGTCTTGCTTAGCATCGACCAGCTCATCATGAATCGCCATGAGCGCAGCGTTTTTATCGCCAGTATTGGCAGCAGCAAGTGCACGAGAAGCGGCTCGAGCTTGCTTACCAACAGATTGCATATAGGTGGCGATATCGGTCGTATTTGATTGACTCATAAATTATTTTCCTTATGTTATATGGATTTTATATAAATAAAAGCGCCCAAAAAGGCGAAAATTTAGCAAAAATAGCAGTTTTTAATGCCTACTTAAATAGCGATAGGGCATTACGCTATTTAACATAGAGCAGATTGAGTCGATAGTAAAGATGATTTTGTGAACAGATTCCGCCCTGTCATAGGTTTATAAAGATTTATTTGAGACGGTTTAGTGATTCTTCATGAGCAAGTTTGCCAAGTTTAATTAGGAGATTGACAGAAGCTTTGAGCGTAAGGCGAGAGGTTTTTGATATAGACACGATAAACAAAGCACACGGTTTTTACGTGCCTTCAACAGAACTGCGCTGTAACTACTAAGGTAGCTGTAGGACATCCTCAGTATAGTAGGCATTAGTAAGGCGACGCTATCAACAGATAGCAATGAACCATCCTATGACGAATAATGGAGAATGACATGGCTACTAAAAACACGACTTACAAAAACTGGCTAACCGTTGGTCTTGTCGCAGCAGCGCTAACCTTAAGTGCCTGCGGCAAAAAAGATGAGACACCAATGGAGGCTGAGACTGACACAACCGTCGATGCACAAACGAGCGTTGAAGAAAATGCAACGGCGACCAGCTCCGATGATGTTGCTGTGGCCAGTGCTGATGATGAGGGTATGGACGTTACCAATAACGATGATGTGGCAGTGGCGACAGCAGATGATGCAGAAGTCATGGATGGTACAGGGGATTCAGAGCACGTTTCGACCTATTAATTGCTGCCAGCACTAGGCATGTCAGCAGTTACTGGTAAATGGTCGACTTAGACTCATCAGATAAAACCACGTCTAGTGCGCTAAAGTGATAAAATAAAGCCCAGAGCGATAAACGCAGTCTGGGCTTTTTTAGGTCGACTATTTATAATAGTCGCTTATAAAATATCTATCATTAGTTAGTAGTGACTAACTGACTGGTTAAACACAAGATTTGCCTTTTTGCTGTGTAATAAGAGACAATACGGCATTTTTCTCTTTGCCGCCTCAGGCATCGCATTATCACGATAGTGCTACTGACACTATATATACGGCTCTTATTTATTTTTATTCGTGTATTCACTCATATTTATTGGAAGTCTGCTGAACCATGCTTGATACTGCAAAAACTCCGACTCGGCCTATCGCCCTAGACTTACAAGACATCCATAAAAGCTATGGCTCATTAGACGTGCTAAAAGGTGTGTCACTCACCGCCTATGATGGCGATGTTATCTCTATTTTGGGTTCATCTGGCTCAGGCAAATCGACGTTGCTGCGCTGTATTAACTTGCTCGAAAACCCAAATCAAGGTCGCATTCTCATTGGCAATGAAGAGCTAATGCTAAAGCCTAATAAATCAGGTGAGCTGCAGGCTGTAGATGTAAAACAATTAGAGAGCTTGCGTGCTCGCGTGGGGTTTGTTTTTCAAAACTTTAATTTGTGGCCGCACAAAACTATTTTGCAAAACATCATCGAAGGACCGACGCAGGTTCTCAAGATTAAAAAAGCCCAAGCGATTAGTGATGCAGAGAAACTACTCGATAAAGTGGGTCTTCTTGACAAAAAAGATGCTTATCCTGCGAACCTATCTGGTGGCCAGCGTCAGCGTGTGGCGATTGCCCGTGCATTAGCAATGCAGCCGCGAGTCTTGTTATTTGATGAGCCCACGTCTGCGCTAGATCCTGAATTGGTCAATGAAGTGCTTGCTGTCATGCGCGAGCTGGCAGAAGAGGGACGTACGATGCTTATCGTTACCCATGAAATGCGCTTTGCCCGTGAAGTCTCCAGCAAAGTGGTTTTTTTACATCAAGGAGTTGTTGAAGAGATAGGCACGCCTGAGCAAGTATTTGACAATCCTACCTCTGAACGTGTCAAAGACTTTATGGCATCGCATCGCCCGACCTAATATGACATTCGTTATTCCTTAATCTGTATGGTGGCAAAGCGTTTGCCGCCATACAGACCTTACCAAGCTCAAACTCAAATCCAATTCAAAATACAGCATCTGCTAATATCTAGTAACGGCTGATTCCTGACAGAACCATATTATAAGTAGTATAAAAATCACCTTATCGTAACTATTGTTGGCTATTTATTGCTTGATGATATCTGTGAGTATGCAAAACGTTTGTTTTTGATATTTTAGTCAGGTATTATCAAAAGGTTTATAGGTGGTCAATATTAGCGACTGCCTATATATTTTGCTATCTATATTGCTTGTCTGGCAGGGACGTCAGAGAACAAAGTATCAGAACCCTAAGTCAGAAAATCCTATCAAAACTTATGTCAAAACCCATCAGAATTTAAGGAACGTATGATGTCGAATTCTCGCCTACTTTGGTCGTCGATGACCATGACCGCTGCATTAATGCTGAGCGCCTGTAGTCAACCTGCCGATGAAGCCACCGATGCCAACGCTGACACAGCTGCTGCAGAAACGACTGGCAAAACCATTCGTATTGCAACCGAAGGCGCTTACCCTCCATTCAACTACACCAACGCTGATGGCAGCTTGGCAGGTTTTGATATCGATGTTGCCAATGCCTTGTGTGACCAGATGCAAGCCAAGTGTGAAATCGTCGCTCAGGATTGGGATGGTATTATCCCAGGACTATTGGCACAAAAATATGATGCGGTAATAGCCGGCATGTCTATCACGACGGAACGTCAAGAAAAAGTTGATTTCAGCGAACCGTACTTTGCCAATACCATGGTATGGCTCACCAGTAATGATGGTGGCTTTGATCCTATGGCGATCAGCAACGTCACGCTAGGCGGTCAACGCTCTACGACGCCAGGTGCTTATCTGCAAGATAACTACGAAGGCAAAGAAGGCAACACCGTTCAATTGTATGACAACTATGACAACGCTTATTTAGACCTAAAGTCTGGTCGTAGCAATGCGGTTTTGGCTGAAAAAGTATCTGCCAAATCATGGTTAGCCGACAATAAAGAAGGCTTTGGCGTTGTTGGTGATGAGATTGATAACGATGACAATATTGCTATCGCTGTGCGTAAAGGTGACTCACTCAAAGCAGATTTTGATAAAGCATTGAGCGAAATCCGTAATAACGGTGAGCTTGCACGCCTTGAGCAGAAAAACTTTGGTGAATAAGTCTTAAGGATTGAGCTGAGCTTATGAGTCGTATTCATAAGCTGGCTTAGTAATTGGCAAATGACGACACGGTTGATAAACATATTAAGGAATAACCCGTATGACAATTTCAATGACATCATCAATGAGCAAAAAAGCATTGTGGCTAGCGCCGCTTAGTGCAGCAATACTCATGCTGGCAGGTTGTAGCAACAGCTCAGAACCAGCAGAAAATGCTGCCGCGGATACAGCGACCGAAGCCGAAGCGCCATTGAACATAAAAATCGCAACAGAATCAAGCTATAAGCCTTTTAGTTATACCGATGCTGATGGCAAATTGATTGGCTATGAGATCGAGCTGGTTGATGCTCTATGTGCCCAAATGAAAGCCAAATGTGAAGTCATCTCTCAAGACTGGGATGGTTTGATTCCAGGTCTAAATGCCCAAAAATTCGATGCGACCATTGCTGGTATGTCTATCACGCCTGAGCGTAAAGAAGTGGTTGATTTCAGTGACCCGTATTTCCATAGCGGTATCATCTTGATCGGTAAAAAAGGCGATGATTTAAGCGTTGAGTCGCTAAAAGGTCTACCAGTCGCGTCACAGCGCTCAACCGTGGCGTCGCAGTATCTACAAGACGAGCATGCAGATGCTGATATCAAGCTATATGACACCCAAGACAACGCTTATCTAGATCTGACTTCAGGTCGAGTACGCGGCATGATGTCTGATAAAGTAACCGGTATCGACTGGCTAAAAACAGACGCTGGTAAAGACTATGAAGTCAAAGGTCAAGAAATCAGTACCGATGATGATGCGATGGGTATAGCATTCCGCAAGGGCGATCCATTAGTCGCAAAATTCAATGCGGCATTGGCTGAGCTAAAAGATAATGGCACCTATGATCAAATCACGGGCAGCTATTTCGGTACCAGCTCAACCGCTGCTGCAAGTAAAGCGGTCGTTAATGATGCCACCGACGTTGCTACAGAAGAAGCGCCAGCTAACTAATATGTGTTTTAGCGAGTTGACTGTTGACTCGCTAAAAATGCTATACATCAAAAATTGCTGTTTACTAAAGAAAAACTCAAGGATGACTATGAGCAACCATTGTGCCCCAGCCTCTGCCATGACTGGCAAATCTGTTATTCATGCGATAACGGCCAGTCGTCTTTCTATGCCGTTACTCGCACTGGCGACGGCCTTTGCCATCGTTGGCTGTAGTAATGGTTCAGACAGCGCAGCTGATACCAACCCTGAGGCCACTGAAGCAGCGGCAACGAAGGATAAGGTATTACGCATCGGCACGGAAGGAGCATACGCCCCTTTCAACTATACCAATGCTGATGGGACACTGGGTGGCTTTGATATCGAGATAGCAAATGCCATCTGTGCAGATATGCAAGTGACTTGTGAAATCATGGCACAAGACTGGGACGGTATCATTCCTGGTCTAAAAGCAGGCAAGTACGATGCGATTGTGGCAGCGATGTCCGTCACGCCGGAGCGTGCAGAGCAGGTCAGCTTTACCGATCCGTATTTTAGTAATACTTTGGTTTTCTTAGCCAAAAAAGACAGCAGTTTTGATCCTAGTAAGAGTGGCGACATCGACTCTCACTCTATTGCCGCACAGCGTTCGACCATTTCCTCACAGTGGTTTGAAGACACTTACCCAAAAGCCGATATGAAGCTTTATGACACGCTAAGTAATGCGTTTTTGGATCTTGGGTCAAACCGCGTCGATGCGATGGTATCTGATAAATTGCCTGCAATAGAGTGGCTCAGCTCACCTGCTGGTAGTAAGTATGCGCTCAAAGGTGAAGAGATTGATATCAATGATAATTTTGCGATTGCCGTCCGTCCGGGTGATGAGTTACAAGCAAAAATCAATCAATCTTTAGCCAATATCAAAGCCAACGGTACTTACGATAAAATCAATCAAAAGTACTTTGCGGTGCCAGCCTCTGCAACAAGCACGGTCAGTGCCGAAACCACTGAGCAACCTGTGGCAGAAGAGGCCAGTCAGTAATTAACATGCGTCAAACACTTTGGCTGTGATAGCTAATTTGTGACAGCCTAGTTGCTATAGTTCAGTTGTCATGAACAAGTGGTGAATAAAAAAAGACATCGTCATCATGGCGGTGTCTTTTTTATTTTGCCATTGAATCATAATGTGATGGTCGGTAGCGACTGTCAATTTTGCTTAAATTTAGTTTGGTTATCTTATATCTACAGAGATATGTGTCTATTTAGGCACGGCTTTTACGCGTCAGTATTAACATCACGGCGAGTGAATATGATAAAATCAGCGCTCATTTCTACTGTGTCAACTATCGCAGCAATAATCGTATTTTTCTGACGTCATTATTTTGACGCTGACCATCTCTATTGATGTGATAAAAAATACGGTGTTTGGCTGCGTTCAGCTATTGATGCTGATTCTTTTAACTCATATTTTGCAAATTGCTAATATAAAGAGACTGAGTGGATAATCGTGTTTGACTTACAAGGATTTGGCGCGCTTTTATTGAGCGGCGCTACCGTCACTATACAGCTTGCCGTGACCAGTTTAATTATTGGTCTGGCCTTAGGCTTGCTCGGCGCAACTGCAAAGATGTCAAATGTCTGGTTGCTGCGTAAGCTTGCGACTGTCTATACTGCGACGATGCGCGGTATCCCTGAGCTGTTATTGGTGCTCTTTATTTATTATGGCGGCTCTATCTTATTGATGAGCATCCTCAAAAAGTTTGGCTATAACGACTATGTCGAGATTAGCGCTTTTTGGGGCGGTGTGATGGCATTGTCTATTGCTTTTGGTGCCTATGCGACTGAGATTTTTCGCATGTCCATTCAAGAGATTCCAATAGGGCAGCGAGAAGCGGCGCAAGCGATAGGCATGCGTCCTTTTCAGACGTTTTATCGCATCACTTTGCCGCAAGTATGGCAGATTGCCCTACCTGGTTTGGGTAACTTGTTTTTGGTGTTGCTCAAAGATACCGCATTGGTATCGGTTGTGGGTCTCAAAGACATTATGTATCAGTCATCACGTGCCGCGCAGTCAACACAGCAGCCGTTCACCTTTTATATGGCAGCAGCGATTATTTATTTGGGTCTGACCATGTTAATTACGGGCTTTATGATGTGGCTTGAGTGGCGCGCCAATCCTGCGGCCCGCTATGCCAAAAAGCTGAGCCGTCAATCAACGCATCGTCAATCGACCATAGGATAGAGGAGAGATACTATGGATTGGAATTGGCAGGTCATTTTTGATCATATACCTGATTTACTAGGCGGTGCAGTATTGACCGTGCAGCTAGTCGTTATCTCAGGGATTATCGGGTTGCTTTTCGGATTGGTTTTAGCACTGCTACGGCTGTCAAAGAATTGGGTCGTTCAGATCATCCCGTTTTTATATATTTTCTTTTTTCGCGGTACACCGCTACTGGTACAGATATTCCTTATCTATTACGGTCTTGGCCAGTTCGAGGCTGTACGTGATTCGTTTTTATGGGAGCCCGTACTCAGTCAAGCATACTGGTGTGCGATTATCGCCTTTACGCTCAATACCAGTGCGTACTTGGCAGAGATTATACGCGGTGCGATTCAGACGATTCCAGTCGGTGAACTTGAAGCGGCCGATGCGCTTGGTATGTCAAAGTGGCAAAAACTGACACGTGTTACCTTACCGCGTGCCTTTGGTATCGTGGTTCCCGCTTATAGCAACGAAGTCATCTTTATGCTAAAGGGCAGTGCGCTGGCCTCGACCATTGCGTTGATGGATATCACAGGCGTCGCTCGTACGATCAGTGCGCGTACCTATACCTTGATGGAGCTATTCTTTGCAGCCGGTATCGTCTATCTACTGCTGTCATGGGTAATCTTGTTTAGTTTTAGAATGTTTGAAAAACGCATGAACCGTCACGCCAGTTATGTGCCACCAGATGTGGTGACCAACACGATTCCATAGTTAGTAGTTAAGATTATAATTAGCAATGAAAAATCGGCACAACATGCAATAAAGTACGGATTGCTGATAATATAAATATAGTTAGGTTCAGATAATTTCGATACAAGAAAACCGAGTGCAAGCGATACATTAGTATGGTTAGCGAGGATGACGATGTAGCGGATTTATATGGATTTGACTATATCACTTACAGGGAGAGTCTAGTATGAGCCAATCACCACATCAGTCATTAGCGAATGCCATCGCTGCTGGTGTCAATGCAGAACAGAGCGTTGACAACCATAATGAGCGCTTGCGAGCTTCAATTGGCAAAGTCGTCTGTGTCGGTCGTAACTATGCAGCGCATGCTGCAGAGCTGGGCAATGAAGTGCCATCATCGCCGATATTGTTTATGAAGCCAGCGTCTTCAGTGGTCTCTATCCGCAGTGATGTAGATCGCCCAAACCCAGAGATATTTGGTGAGACGCACTACGAGGCTGAGCTCTGTATTCAGCTATCATCTGATTTATCTATGGCGACGATTGAGCAAGCGCAACAAGCAATTGGCGGTGTGACCTTGGGTCTAGATCTGACCTTGCGTGATCTGCAAAGCACCCTAAAAGACAAAGGCCATCCGTGGGAGCGTGCTAAGTGTTTTGATGGGGCTTGTGTGCTTGCTGACTGGGTGGATCCACAAGTATTTGGCAATCTCCAAAACGTATCGCATCAGTTGACCATCAACAATAAGCTAATGCAAGATGGCGATAGCGCATTGATGTTGTTCCCTGTTTATGAGCTATTGGTCAATATCAGTCATGCTTTTAGTTTGCAAGCAGGTGATGTGATCATGACTGGCACGCCAAGCGGCGTAGGTATACTGCATGCAGGCGATCAGCTCAAGCTAACATTGGGTGCTCATGAGTGGCAGTCACAAGTCCGATAGACTTTTTGATTCAAACCATCAAGCCATGATATATGCCACTTTAAAAATCCCAAGCCATTGTTTGGGATTTTTGTTTTTATGCAGCCATATTTTTTTGGCCTCTTTCTAACTTTTATAAGTCTTTTTAGTTTCCAAACCATTTTATTTTCTCAACCTCATTCTACTTTCATTAGCAAGAGTAAGCGCAAGAGCAATTGTCATCAGTTTGTCATCTAGCGTTCAGCGTACTGTCATAAAGGATAAGTAGACTTAAGCGGAATTCGTATTTTTGTGGTTGTAATTGTACTACCGCGATCAACTCTCTGCCAATCTAGCCCAATAGCAAGGTGACTGATAATGACATCATTGAACAACGAACGAACGCTTGCCCACGAAGTGGTTGAAGACTCAAACCCTACTAATAATACTGATTTTCAAACCATTATCAGTCGTCGGTTGAATCGCCGTAGTATCTTAAAAGGTGGCACAGGATTGACAGCCGCTGCTTTTTTTGGGGCATTGCCTTTGGTTGGTTGTAGTGAAGATGATGACAGTGGTGTTGTGGGTGATGATAATAATGCCGCTATCCCTGCGCAGGGTGACCTAAAACGACCTGATACGCTAAAGTTTGAGGCGGTCGCACACTCAACGGCTGAAACCATGACCGTTGCAGCAGGCTACAAGGCTGAGATGATATTGCCACTTGGCACGCCGCTAATCTCCGGTATCGATGATTGGAAAGACAATCGTGAGCAGTCAGCAGAGTCATTTGAATGGCGTATGGGTGACAATCACGATGGCATGTGGTTCTTTGGCAAAAACGGCAATGCCTATGATGCCAAAGCCTCAGAAAACAGTCTATTGGTGATGAATCATGAGTACGTCAACAGCGATGAGCTCAGCCCATTTGGCTATTATGTGACGCAAGATAACGATGCCGCGCCTATCTTCAAAAACCGTCGCCTCGCAAGTGATGTGCGCCGTGAGGTCAATTGTCATGGTGTCTCGGTAGTAGAGTTAAAACGCCGCGCCGATGGCATGGGCTATGAGATGGTAACCAATTCTAAATACAATCGCAGGCTGACCAGCAGTTCAACCGCGCAATTGGCGGGCCCTGTGGCAGGCTCTGATTTGGTTAAGACCAAGTTCGATCCAACAGGCTATCAGACTCGCGGTATTAATAACAACTGCGGTGCAGGGCTGTCACCTTGGGGTACTTATCTGACGACCGAAGAGAACTTCTTAGGCGTATTTGCACGTGGACAAGACGCCAGTCAGTTAAGTGCCAGTGATAACTATGGTCGCGAGCGTTACGGTGCGGTCGAGAACTTCCCAGGCTGGGAATACCTATGGCATACCCCAGACGCAAGCGATGCCAAGATAGCAGATGAGTTCTCACGTTGGGATATGACCGCTGTCGGTGCCAGCGCTGCTGAAGATTATCGCCATGGCTTCAATACCTTTGGTTACATCACAGAGATTGATCCGTTTGACCAAAATTCTTTGCCGCAAAAACGCACAGCAATGGGCAGATTTGCTCACGAAAACTGTGCTTATGCCCCTGTTGAGCAAGGCCGCCCAGTGGTGTTTTATATGGGTGATGATTCTCGAGGCGAGTACATTTACAAGTTTGTGTCAAAAGCACTGTGGTCAAACTCGGACATCGGCGGCGGGCTCAAATCAGGTGACAAGTATCTAAATGATGGCACGCTATACGTGGCCATATTCAATGAAGACGGTAGCGGTGAATGGAAGGCACTCGTGCATGGCCAAAATGGATTGGATGCGTCTAACAGCGAATTGCCATTCAATGGTCAAGATGAGGTGTTGGTCTTTGCCCGTGCTGCTGCCGATGTCACTGGCGCGACCAAGATGGATCGACCTGAATGGGTGTCGGTCAGTCCTATAACAGGCGACGTCTATGTGACACTGACCAATAATAAATATCGCGGCGTACGTGACGACCAACCTGTCTCAGCCGCCAATCCGCGTAGCTATCAATCTGGTACCAAAGCGCTTGGTAATGACAATGGCCATATCATACGCTGGGCAGAAGCAGGCGGCGATCACGCGGCAATGAGTTTTGAGTGGGATATCTACCTGTTTGGTGCGCCAAGTGACTTGTCAGCAGAAAACTTGTCTCAGCTGAATGATAATAATGATTTCTCATCTCCTGATGGGTTATATTTTGATCCACGCGGTGTCTTATGGATTCAAACCGATGATGGCGCTTATACTGATACCAGTAGCTGCATGTTGCTCGCGGCACTACCGGGCAAGGTCAGTGATGGCTCGCTGACCACCACCTCGGCAGGTCAGTCAACGCGCGCCGGTACACTGGCAAGCAATGACAATATCAAACGGTTCTTTGTGGGTCCTGAAGGGTGTGAGGTGACAGGCATCACCATGGCGCCAGATTTTAAGACATTGTTTATCAATATTCAGCATCCAGGCAATACGTGGGGCGCCGTCGCTGGTGGTAGTACGCCTCGTTCAGCGACTGTGATGATTACTCGCGAGGACGGTGATGTCATACTGGCAGAGTCATTTGATGCAGCAGTGAGCACGACATAGTTGGGTAAACTGTTAGCGCACAATCGATAACAATAACCAAAATAGGTGCTCATATAAAAACCCCAAGCCATCGCTTGGGGTTTTTGTATTTTGGCCATAATTTTTGCTATAGATGGTAATAATGATAGGAATAATATCAATGGCTTATCAAAGTATTCTAAAAATGAGGAAATACACTGCAATCACATCATTTGCTTCTATTTTTTGTATTTAAAGGATAGTATGTAAAACTATTCTTCTCGCTAAATGTACCAATATTATGATCAGTCAACATTTGCCTTATAACGACCTTATCAATGATCGTAATGCTAAAAATGACAGCCAGTATGCTCGTGCTCACCATGAGCTTGATGGGCATTTCATTCCAGATGCGAGCGTGCCATTGCACAGTGAACTGTATAAACAGATTGACCAACTCGAAGCCATCGATATGGATGAGCTGGTCAAATTACTGGCAGATGTGGACGATAATGATGAGACATCCTCCAAGCCGGTCTCTTTGGCGGACTTTTTTGAAGGGTTGGCACAGCTGGCGACCATGGGCGTGGTGGAGATCACAGAGATTGTAGAAGCCATACATCGCGAGGTTATTTTGCGTCCGCTGGGCCGCTTCAATGATAAGAACGTAAACAACTGGCAGCGCGGATTTACGGGCCGCATCTATGGCACGATACGTCACGTCATGCTGATGGTCGGTAACAATCTGGCCTCGGTGCTACGAATATATAAAAACTTCATCGTCCAAAAATCAGCACAGCCACTACCTGACGCCTTAAAAAAACTGGTCAACGTCTTAAATGGCGTTATGGGCGATCATCTGGTCAATAATCAAAACACGCTTGCCATTCCGATGATGCTATACACTCAAGATGGCAAACCACAAAGTGAAGCCCTATCAGGGCGCATTACTATCTTGTGTCATGGTCTGTGCATGAGTCACTTAAGCTGGCAAGCCCAAGAAAATAATGACTTAGGCGCGGCTATTCATAGCAGTCAGCCTGATGCCACAGTATTGTACTTGGATTACAACACAGGTCGACGTATCTCGCGCAGTGGTCGCAAGTTCTCTCAATTGCTGCAAGAGTTGGTCGATAATAACCCAAACATCAGTCAGATAGATTTGGTCGGACACAGTATGGGTGGCCTAGTCTCTCGTAGTGCACTGTTTTATGGTGAGCAAGATCGCCTAGATTGGATCAAGCGTGTGGGCAATCTCATCACATTAGGCTCACCGCATCATGGTGCTGTGCTTGAGCGTATCGGCAATTATGTACAGGATATCATTGCAAAGCTGCCATTTGCAGGCTCACTTGCCAAGCTCGGTGACATGCGCAGCGCAGGTATTATTGATTTGCGTCATGGCAGTATTCGGGATGCGGATTGGAAAGCATTAGAAGGTCGCAGTGTGTTGCCACAAGATTTTCGTCATCCTGCGCGCTTGCCAAGTGGTATCAAAACCTATTTTGTTGCCAGTGCATTACTCGAGACGCATTACGACTCTAAAGTGACCGATCTGCTCGGGGACAGTTTGGTATCAGTCGCATCAGCGCTGGGGGAGGATGATGCTGAGCATGCTTTGTTTGTGCCAGATGGTCACAAAGCCATATTTTATGGCGTCAATCATATGAACTTAATCCATAGTAGACGGGTACGTGAGCAAGTCGTTGAGTGGCTGGTTGATAATGGTCGCAGCGACTACGCCGGACGTCCGCGCATACATTCTTATCCTAGAAGTTTAGATGTGGCAGTGTAGAGAGTGGTGGGTATTATTTCGAGTTACCTACGCTATGTGTACTGCGCGATGGTGCTTTTATCCTTTAAGAAAGTGCTATTGAGAAATTTGTCTTTGCTATTAGGCGGCGCACTCATAGTCACTAGTTGTGCCAAGCCAAATGTATACGACCCTAACGCTCAAATTAAAGTCAATGTAAATGGTGACAATTATGTCATTCCCTTAAACCATATTGTTAGACCAGATACGAGTAGTTATGCCAGTTTTGAGACGGATATGGGTCTTAGCTATTTTTTCTGGCCTAGTGGACGAGGGCTAAACAACAATGACAAAGACCCAAACGTTTTGGAACATGAAGACGATATCATAAGATTTAACTGGACAGCGATAGGTTCAGGAATTGTAGGCAACGATATGCCTACGAGAGTTGAAATTATAAAGGAATCGAATCATAGAGATATTACCCAAGATAAATTCAACTTAGAAGCCTATGTCGATATTAGTGATGATTCAACCTTATCTTATACAGGACATGTTTATCCAAATTCTCCTTCTACTTTTCGATGTTGGATAGCGGAAAATGAAGAACAGAACAGTCTTTGTCAAATGGAGTACCTACATCCTGTTTATAACAATAATATTCTGATCCACTTTGACGCAAAAAATCTTTCAAACTGGAAGGCAATCAACATCATGGCGATTGATTACATGGGAAAATGGCATCAAGATTAGAGACAGTTCAACATCAAAATAGTTATCTCTCTTTATGATTTAAAAACAAAAAACCCCTTAAGCATTACACTTGAGGGGTTTTTGTATTTCTATAAAGGCTAACTTATAGTAAGTAAGAAAACTTACTCAGCAAATATCGCTGCGACATCATTTTTATTGAACTTATAGACTTCACCGCAGAATCCGCAATCCATCTCAAATGTCCCGCCTTGCTCTTCAACGATATCTAACGCTTCTGCTTCGCCGATTTGTTCAATGGCTGTCTCACACTTTTCACGTGAGCAAGTGCAGCCGAATGATAACGGAGCAGGTTCAGGTGCCACGATGTTTTCTTCATGATACAAGCGATAGAGTATTTCGTTGGCATCCAGTGTGGTCAGCTCTTCTGCTTTGACCGTGCGCGTCAACACGCTCAGACGTGTCCATAAATCATCATCGATACCCGCATCTTGGTTTTGCTCGACTTCATACGTCTCTTCGGCAGTACGAGGGAGCATTTGCACCAATATACCACCCGCTTGCAGGCCATCAGATGCTAAGTTAATCAACGTCGGAATCTGCGCCGATTGTTTTTGATAATGTGCTAAGCAGTCTGCCAAATTGTCATGGCTACGCTCAACGATACCTTGGTATGGCTCGCCGCCCTCAGGCTGGATATTAATAAACAAGACGCCTTGTCCCGTTGCACCCAGCTCAACAAAGGCTTCTTTGGCATGGATCATATTATCCCACGCTTGTACTTGCTCATCGGTCTCGCTCTTCCAGCTGGCAAGCGCACGGATGATACCGTCTTGATCGCACTCTGCCATTGCCCAGTTCAGCAGGCTATCGCTGTCTGATGATTGCAACTGAATAGATAGGCGACCGTTGATTTTGACCGTACTGATCAGCAAGCTCGCTGCCGTCAGCATTTCACCCAATAAGCGTTTGATGGCTTCGGGATAAGGCTTTTGGGCAATCGTACTCGCATAACTGCGTGATAGGCGCACGACATCACCGCGTACAGGCGAATCTTCGATAAAGAAGCGCTGACGGATATCATTATCGCTATGATTGTGAGCAGTTGGAAGGTCGGTAGCTGGGACTTGAGTATCTTGTGTCATAAGTCATTTATAGTGTTGAGAAGTTATTGGCTTTATGGGGATTACTGCTGATTTATCAATCATATTGACCGTACTGTTTTTTCATCTATTTATGATATTGATCGATAAAGGAGTTTAGAGACGCATAAAATAGTGAGGCAAATGCATGGCGTTGTATCGTTATAGACAGTTAATTCTGAATCTGACATCGAATATATTCATAATTATAGATTCTGTCGAAAAAACTTACCATCCACGGACGTTTTGTTGTAAAGTAACATGAAGTTGCATTGTGATAGACAATAGCAACATCCGTACGGATGCGGGGCAGTCAGGTCAGTCACTATGGCCAATGTCGTCCAAGCACTCATTCAAACTTGTGATAAAAGGATGTATTTCATGATCTACTCATTTTCCAAACCGTTGACTTTGGCTGTATTGATGGCATTAGGCTTGGCAGGCTGTAGCAACAGCAGCGAGACCACTACCGATGCGCCAGCAGATGATGCAGCGACGTCAGAGACCATGAATGGTACGCTACAAAAAATCAAAGACTCTGGCACCATCGTGGTCGGCTATCGTGACTCTTCTATTCCTTTTTCATATGTTGCTGACGATCCTAATCAGCCTATGGGCTATGCGCATGATTTAGAGATGAAAGTGGTTGAGGGTATTAAAGAAAAACTCAACATGCCAGATCTAGAAGTTCGTTATAACCTCATCACCTCACAAACTCGTATTCCTTTGGTTCAAAACGGCACAGTCGACTTTGAATGTGGCTCAACAACCAATAACGTCGAGCGCCAAGAGCAAGTGGCTTTCTCTAATGGTTTCTTTGAGATTGGTACACGTCTATTGACCAAAGCAGATTCTGGTATCAAAGACTTTGAAGACCTAAAAGGTAAGCGCCTAGTGACTACCGCTGGTACGACGTCAGAGCGTTATATTCGTCAATACAATGACGAGAAAAAGATGGATACCGATATTATCTCTGCTAAAGATCATGGCGAAGGTTTCTTGATGTTAGAAAGTGGCCGCGCTGATGCGTTTATGATGGATGATGTATTGTTAGCAGGCGAAAAAGCCAAAGCTAAAAATCCTGATGAATGGGTCATCGTTGGTACGCCGCAATCGTTTGAAATTTATGGTTGTATGATGCGTAAAGACGATCCTGAATTCAAAACAGTCGTAAACGACGCACTGAACAAAACTTTTAGCTCAGGCGAAATCAATAGCATCTATGACAAGTGGTTCTTAAACCCAATTCCACCAAAGAACGTCAACTTGAACTTTGAGATGTCAGACAACCTAAAAGCACTTATCGCCAATCCGCATGACAGTGATCAGCCAAAAGTAGCAGCAGCACAGTAGTATTTGTCCTTCAATCTAGCTTACTTACGTGTTCAGATCGGACTCATCGTTCCTCTAGCACGTAAGTTTTTCAATCGCTGTTCGGAGAGACAATCATGAATTATAGCTGGAACTGGGGTGTGCTGTTTGAGCATACGGGTATTGGCAACGAGCTGTATATCCACTGGATGATTACTGGTCTTGGCTGGTTATTACTGATTGGTAGTATTGCTTGGACCATCGCGATGGTCGTCGGTACTGTCTTTGGTATTATGCGTACCTTACCTAACAAAACAGCTCGTCGCATTGGCACCGCTTATGTGACCTTTTTTCGTAATATTCCGCTGCTTGTGCAGCTATTTTTTTGGTTTTATGTGGCACCTGGTTGGTTGACGCCAGCGCTACAAGAATGGTGGTTTAGGGATCTATCGCCGAATACATCCGCGATGCTCTCAGCCAGTATTGGTTTAGGACTGTTTACAGCAGCTCGTATTGTCGAGCAAGTGCGCACCGGTATCGAGTCGCTACCAAAAGGACAGATAAACGCAGCGTATGCGCTAGGCTTTACTATTCCACAAGCTTACAAGCAAGTACTGCTACCACAAGCATTCCGTATTATCTTACCGCCGCTTAGCTCTGAGCTGACCAACTGTTTCAAGAACGCCTCTGTCGCCTCACTAGTTGGCGTCATGGAGCTCATCAGTCAAACCAAAACCATCAGCGAATATACACAGAATAGCCTTGAGATTTATACTTATGCGACGATTATCTACCTCGTCTTTAATCTCTCGCTAATCGCTATTATGGGTCTGATCGAGCGTAAATTAAGAGTACCAGGGCTTATCGCAGGGAGTCAGAAATGAGTATGATGACCGAACTTGCGACCGCGTATCCAGGCTTAATGGGTGGCATGATTACCACGCTAAAAGTCCTGTTTTTGGCTATTATCGGTGGTATCAGCTTAGGTACTGTATTGGCGCTCATGCGCTTATCAGGTATCAAAGCATTAGAGATTCCCGCCAAGCTGTATGTTAATTATTTTAGATCCGTACCATTACTGTTGGTGCTACTTTGGTTCTACTTTGCCGTCCCGATGATTTATTTTTGGGCAGCGGGTAAGTATCTACAACTAGATGCAGCCTTTGCCTCTTGTGTTGTCGCGTTTATGATGTTCGAAGCGGCTTACTTCTCAGAAGTCGTCCGTGCGGGTATTCAGTCTATCGGTAGTGGTCAGGTTAATGCAGCAAAAGCATTGGGCATGACTTATGGACAGACGATGCGTCTGGTCATCTTGCCACAAGCCTTTCGTAAGATGCTGCCATTGATTTTGCAGCAGTGTATTATCTTATTCCAAGATACGACTTTAGTGTTCGCTATTGGTCTGACTGACTTCTTCCGAGCAGCATACGTACGTGGTGAACTAATGGGATTATTGACGCCTTATATTTTGGGCGCTGGCGCCGTGTATTTTGTCTTAAGCTTGGCAGCTTCAGTCGGCGTACAGCGCGTACAAAAAAGGTTAAGGTTTTAATAAAGGACTGTTAAGCGTTAGAGTCGATCAATGCCTCATTATTTGATCCTATTTGATTGGCTCTAATGCTTTCAAAATTTAACTGCATTTGTCATTAATGTGTTTTGATTGAATGCAATTTGGCAAGAGTAAGAATAAGGCTAGGAGCCAATGATGAATGATGCTAAAACGTTTATAAATGACTTTGGTGGACTGGTCACAGACAGTGGTCATGCTAGCAGTGAGATGGTCGTTGAGATAGATAGCGTTAGCAAGTGGTATGGCGACTTTCAGGTACTGACTGACTGTACCGCTCATGTCCACAAAGGCGATGTCGTCGTGGTCTGTGGTCCATCAGGCAGCGGTAAATCAACCTTGATTAAGACCGTGAACGGGCTAGAGCCTTTTCAAAAAGGCAATATCATGGTCAACGGCATCTCTGTCGGTGATCCAAAAACCAACTTACCTAAGCTACGTAGCCGTGTCGGCATGGTGTTTCAGCATTTTGAGCTATTCCCTCACTTGACCATCATCGATAATTTAATGGTCGCACAAATTAAAGTATTGGGCCGTAAAGAAGCGGAAGCCAAGCAAAAAGGCATGGCTTATTTAGATCGAGTAGGGCTAACCGTTCAAGCCAATAAATATCCTGCTGAGCTATCAGGTGGTCAACAGCAGCGGGTGGCTATTGCTCGTGCGCTCGCGATGGATCCCATAGCGATGTTGTTCGATGAGCCAACCTCAGCACTCGATCCTGAGATGATTCAAGAAGTGCTCGATGTGATGGTGGAACTGACTCGTGATGGTATGACCATGATGTGCGTGACGCACGAAATGGGCTTTGCCAGTCAGGTAGCCAATCGTATTATCTTTATGGATGAAGGTCATATCGTTGAGAACTGTAGTAAGGATGAGTTTTTTGAAGGCGCGAAAAGTGAACGTGCACAGCAGTTCTTATCGAAGATTCTCAATCATTAATTTTGTATTCGACTGTATTACCATGTGAAGCGTCTATTTATAGGCGCTTTTTTGTGCGTGATAGCTTGATGCCTCTCATCGTGGTATTGATATGATTGGTTACATAAGTGAGTAGATGAGTGAATGGCTGTTTACTGATACAATAGCGGTCAATATTTTTGATAATTAAAATAATCTATAAACCATATTGGAGCTAATATGAGCGCTGAGAACTCAGAAGTATTAAACAACGGTATTGTCATTATTGGTGCAGGTTTGGCAGGCTGGCATGTGATTGATGCCATTCGTGCGAAAGACAAAGACATTCAGATTACGTTGGTGACAGCTGATAGCGGAGATCGTTACCATAAACCAATGCTGACCATGGCCATTAGCCAAAAGAAAAGTGCGGCAGATTTGGTTAGAGCCACTGGTGTTGACGCCGCAGAAGCGGCAAATGTTAAGCTACTTGCTAACACGCAAGTAACGGATGTTGATACGACCACTCAACAGTTGCAGCTTATATCTGCACAGCGCTCAGATCCAGCCAACACGGATTATGCCACGATCAGTTATGGTAAGTTGGTACTGGCGATGGGTGCGCATCCTATCTTCCCAAAAAGCTTGCCAGAGGATTTAGTTTGGCACGTCAATCATATTGAGCGTTTTGGACAGCTGCAAGAAAAGCTAGCCACTGGCAGTCAGCACGTTGCTATCGTCGGTGCAGGTATGGTTGGGACGGAGATTGCAGAAGACTTACTCAAAGCTGGTCATCAAGTGACGCTCATTGATTTGAACGATGCGCCGCTATCACAAATGCTACCGTCGAAAGCGACGGCTCGTATCGCCCAAGCGGTCAAGTCGCAAGGGATTAACTTTTTAGGAGGTTATCAAGTATCTACTATTACTCGTATCAGTGATGAAAAGCTACAAGTCAGTTATGAGGCGCTAGCCTCAGAAAATACGACTGCTGAGCCAATCGAACCACTTATCGTCGATCATGTGATTGCCAGTACAGGTCTGACGGTCGATGATAAGCTGCCTGCTGCTGCTGGCGTCGAGTTCAATCGTCGCACTGGTATCGTGGTGGATGCGCCAACCTTGCGTACCAGTACGGCCAATATCTATGCGATTGGTGACTGTATGTCTATCGATGGTGTGCCGTGTCGTTACGTCGCCCCATTACGCGCGCAGGCTGCTACCATTGCAGATGATGTATTGGGCCTAGAGCATAACGGCTATGAGCATAAGCCACCAATGATTCGCTTGAAAAACAAAGCAATCTCCGTCATGGTGACAGGTGTGCCACAAGCGACTGGCAACTGGCAGGTCAAGACAGAAAGTGATGAAGAGTTGGTCATGGACTTGATAAATGATAGTGATGAAGTCAGCGCAACAGTTACTATTAAAGTGCCTGTAGTGCTTAAAGCCTGAAAGATAAAGAATAAAGCACAATTGTAAAAGCGTTACAAACCATAGCCAGTGTTGCCATCTTTATGCAGCACTGGCTTTTTTATATCTATAGTCAGCGAACTAGTAAACCGCTACGGCGTCACCCTTCCTAGAGGTACTATATGTACAATCCGCGGTCGGCTGCCTTGTAGCTGTTTTAGATTTCTTTGACTATCTTGCTTTTTATCTCAATCATAATCGATACATACCGTATCTATATGATTGACAGTCTTTTGTTTAAGGCGCTATATTGGCTAGGCGTGATTTAAATATCATGTCTAGTGGTAAACAATATTCAAGGAAGAATATCGTATTTACGGTAGTAGCATATTTTTACTTTCTACGATTGTAGGTAGATGAATAGATGTGTCGTAAGCAGTTGCATAGCCATACCAAAACCAAATAGCACAACGAAAGGACTCGTGATGACTCAGATTAATGATTTTGACAGCACTATTCATGAAAGTAAGTCTAATAACAATATTCTCAACAACGTTCCCAAAGTTCATATAAGCGCACGTTCTGCAAATGCGCCACTCTCCCAAAGCCATGATAAAGGTCCTGATGTGCCGCTGATTGAGGCGACCATTGGAGACTTCTTTGATGCGATTGTTGATAGATATCCTGAGCGTGAAGCATTGGTGTCTCGCCATCAAAATATCCGCTGGACGTATCGCGAGCTACAGGAAAAATCCAATCAGCTGGCCAGTAGTATGATTGAGATGGGGCTTGAGATTGGCGATCGTATCGCCATTTGGTCGCACAACAATGCTGAATGGCTGCTCATGCAATTAGCGACGGCAAAAATCGGCATCATTTTGGTCAATATTAATCCTGCTTATCGTACCTTTGAGTTGCAATATGCGCTGAATAAACTGGGCTGTTCGGCATTGGTCTTGATGCGCCATTTCAAGAGCAGTGACTACGCACAGATGATTCGTGAGCTGTGCCCTGAGATTTATCATAAAGATTACACTCAGCTTGATTTGGTCGAGATTCCAACGATTGAGCGTATCATTTGGATTGATGAGCCAGCATCTGATGAAGCGTTTGGTTTTATGCAGAAATTCTCTACATGGATGGCAGAAGGCGATGCCAATGATCCACGCGTAGCAGAGCGCCAAGCCCAGCTGAAGAACACCGATGCTATTAGTGTGCAGTTTACCAGTGGCACGACTGGCACACCGAAAGGCGCTACGCTCACGCATCGAAATATCTTGAATAACGGCTATTTTATGGGTGAAGGTATAAAGCTGACAGAAGAGGATAGGCTGTGTATTCCACTACCACTCTATCATTGCTTTGGAATGGTGGGTGGTAATCTCGCTATATTAACGCATGGAGGCTGTGCCGTTTATCCCAATGATGGCTTTGATCCGTTAACCGTATTGCAAACCATAGAAGAGGAAAAGTGTACGGCTCTGCTTGGTGTACCGACGATGTTTATCGCGGAGCTCGATCATCCAGAATTTGACAGTTTTGATTTGTCTAGCTTACGCACGGGTATTATGGGTGGCTCTAGCTGTCCGATTGAGGTCATGCGCCGTGTCATGGATAAGATGCACATGAGCGAGGTGACGATTGCTTATGGTATGACTGAGACCAGTCCGGCTTCTTGTCAGACCAGCTCGCAGACGCCCCTTGAAAAGAGAGTCTCTACTGTGGGGATGGTGCTGCCCGCACTTGAGGCCAAAATCATCGATACGAAAACGGGTGATGTCGTCCCGATTGGAGAGACGGGTGAGCTACTCACGCATGGCTATGCGGTGATGAAAGGGTATTGGGGCAGCCGCTCTAAAACACGTGCGGCTATTCAAGATGGCTGGATGCATACTGGTGACCTTGCGACCATGGATGAGGACGGTTATATCACTGTGGTGGGTCGTAGTAAGGATATGATTATTCGCGGCGGCGAAAATATCTATCCCGTCGAAGTCGAAAACTATCTTTATCGTCATCCGAAGATTCGCGATGTACAAATTGTCGGGGTTCCTGATAAGAAGTATGGTGAAGTGTTGGCAGCGTGGATTATTGCAAAAGAACCAGACAGTTTGACTGAAGAGGAGGTGCGCCAATTCTGTGGTGAGCATATCGCCCATTATAAAGTACCGACTTATTATCGCTTTGTGACGGAATATCCAATGACGGTCACTGGTAAAATTCAGAAGTTCAAAATTGTTGAGCAAATGGTAGAGGAGTTAGGTCTAGGATGATTTAGAGCTGTGGGCAGGGGCTGCTATCAAACTAGCCGTTATCAAACACAGACACTTATATAGTGTCACTATTCAACATTAATAGCCTCATTTGCTGTAAAAGCCAGCCTCATTATGAATAATGAGGCTGGCTTTTTTTATGTCAAAAATTTGCCATGATTCTATGTTACCTTTTACTAAGACGAAATATTAATGACTAATTAAATGATACGCATTGTATTACTATGATTGACAGCCGTTTGTTTACAACGGTATAGTAGTGACAATCTATAAAAGACCTATTCAAGGAAGAGTGACGGGTCTGCCGGCTATCAGCACGTACTATCTATAAATGACAAATACGATAAAAAGTAAAACGAAAGGACTCGTTATGACGCAAACTTCTGATTTTGATACTATTTTAAATAGCATTCCTAGTATTAATATGGGCGCACGCTCAGCAAATGCACCGCTTACCCAAAGCTATGACAAAGGCCCTGATGTGCCGCTCATTGAAGCGACTATCGGTGATTTTTTTGATGCTATCGTATCCAAGTATCCAGAGCGCGAAGCTTTGGTTTCTCGCCATCAAAACATCCGCTGGACTTACCGTGAGCTACAACAGCAAGTCAATCAGCTAGCCAGTAGCATGATTGAGATGGGGCTGGAAATCGGTGATCGTATCGGCATCTGGTCACACAACAATGCTGAATGGTTGCTCATGCAATTAGCGACGGCAAAAGTCGGTGTTATTCTCGTCAATATTAACCCTGCCTATCGTACTTTTGAGCTGCAATATGCCTTGAATAAATTGGGTTGCTCAGCGCTTGTGCTCATGCGTCATTTCAAAACCAGCGATTACGCCAGTCTCATCAGTGAACTGTGTCCTGAAATTTATCATAAAGACTATACTCAGCTTGATTTGGTCGAGATTCCGACGATTGAGCGTATCATTTGGATTGATGAGCCTGACAGTGAAGAAACCTTTGGCTTTATGCAGAAATTCTCTGCATGGATGGCGGAAGGCAATGCCAACGACCCACGTGTTGCAGAGCGTCAAGCCCAGCTCAAAAACACGGATGCTATCAATGTACAGTTCACCAGTGGTACGACTGGTACGCCAAAAGGGGCAACCTTAAGCCATCGCAATATTCTCAACAACGGTTACTTTATCGGTGAGGCTATGAACCTTACCGAAGAAGATAAGCTGTGCATTCCAGTGCCCTTGTATCATTGCTTTGGTATGGTGCTTGGCAACCTAGCGATTCTCACGCATGGCGGTTGTATCGTTTATCCAAATGATGGGTTTGAGCCATTGACCGTATTGCAAGCAGTCGAAGAAGAAAAATGTACGGGTTTGCACGGTGTGCCAACGATGTTTATTGCTGAGCTTGACCATCCCGAGTTTAAAAACTTTGATTTATCGACTTTGCGCACTGGCATCATGGCAGGCTCTAGTTGTCCGATCGAAGTCATGCGCCGCGTCATTGATGAGATGCACATGAGCGAAGTCACCATTGCCTATGGCATGACAGAGACCAGTCCCGTATCTTGTCAGACCAATGAACATACGCCGCTTGATAAGCAAGTATCGACCGTTGGTTTAGTGCAGCCTGCGCTTGAGGTCAAAGTTGTCAATACGGAAACGGGTGAGACTGTCGCCTTGGGCGAGACAGGCGAGCTACTCACACGCGGTTATTCAGTGATGAAAGGCTATTGGGGCAGTCGCTTCAAAACCCGCGCGGCCATCCAAGACGGCTGGATGCATACGGGTGATTTGGCAACGATGGATGAAGATGGCTACGTAAAAATCGTTGGTCGTAGTAAAGACATGGTCATTCGCGGCGGAGAGAATATCTATCCTGTCGAAATCGAAAACTATCTCTATCGTCATCCGAAGATTCGTGACGTGCAAATCGTCGGGATTCCTGATAAAAAGTATGGTGAAGTACTCGCGGCGTGGATTATCCCTAAAGAAGCAGACAGCTTAACCGAAGAGGAAGTTCGCGAGTTCTGTAGCGAGCATATTGCCCATTATAAAGTGCCGACTTACTATCGTTTCGTGAATGAATATCCAATGACTATCACTGGAAAGATTCAGAAATATAAAATCATTGAACAAATGAAAGAAGAGTTGGGTTTGTAGAAACTTAACCACTCTTATCTTTTATTTTATGAATAAGATATATGAGTAAAAGCTAAAATAAAGCATAAAATAAAAAAGCCACTTGCATTTACGTATTAAAGAAAAGGGATGTCATGAGCGCTATCATAACCAGTAAACTGAGTCCAAACGCCGCTGAATTTCAGCAAAACAGTGCCGCCATGCAAGCGGTGGTCGATGACTTATATGGTCACTTGCGTAAAGTCGTGCAAGGCGGTTCAGAGCGTGCACGTGCCAAGCATTTAGCCCGTGGCAAACTCTTGCCTCGTGAGCGTGTTGAGCGTTTGCTCGATGTGGGCACGCCATTTTTAGAAGTGGCACCGATGGCCGCGCACGATATGTATGGTGAAGAGATTCCAGCCGCTGGCGTGATTGCGGGTATTGGTCGCATCAATGGCACTGAGTGTATGATCGTCTGTAATGATGCTACGGTAAAGGGCGGCACTTATTATCCAATGACGGTCAAAAAACATCTGCGTGCGCAAGAAATCGCGCAAGAAAACAACTTGCCTTGTGTCTATTTGGTAGATTCAGGCGGTGCTAATTTACCCAATCAAGATGACGTGTTCCCCGATAAAGAGCACTTTGGTCGTATCTTTTTTAATCAGGCCAATATGAGTGCGGCAGGTATTCCACAGATTGCTGTGGTCATGGGCAGCTGTACGGCTGGCGGGGCTTATGTACCAGCGATGAGTGACGAGTCTATTATTGTCAAAGAGCAAGGCACCATCTTTTTAGGTGGTCCACCACTGGTCAAAGCGGCGACAGGTGAAGAGGTCACAGCCGAAGATTTGGGCGGCGGCGATGTGCATACCCGTCTGTCAGGGGTCGTCGATCACTTAGCACAGAGTGATACCCATGCGTTATCGATTGCGCGCAATATTATTAGCCATCTAAATCGTCCTGCGAAGCAAGTGCCCAATCAAATCAAACCGCGTCCACCACGCTACGATGCTAAAGAGCTATATGGCGTCATTCCAACGGACAAGCGCAAGCCATTTGATATCAAAGAAATCATTGCTCGTATCGTCGATGACAGTGCTTTTGATGAATTTAAATCACGCTTTGGCACGACGTTGGTTTGCGGATTCGCTCATATCGAAGGGATGCCAGTCGGTATTATCGCCAACAACGGCATCTTGTTCAGTGAGTCTGCGCAAAAAGGCACGCACTTTATTGAGCTATGTTGCAAGCGTAAAATCCCATTGGTATTTTTGCAAAATATCACAGGCTTTATGGTCGGCCGCAAATATGAAAACGAAGGCATTGCGCGTCATGGTGCCAAAATGGTCATGGCAGTCGCCAATGCAAAAGTACCAAAGTTCACGGTCATTGTCGGTGGCTCATTCGGTGCTGGTAACTACGGCATGTGTGGTCGTGCTTATAGCCCGCGCTTCTTATGGATGTGGCCAAATGCGCGCATCTCGGTGATGGGCGGCGAGCAAGCAGCATCGGTACTGGCAACGGTCAAGCGTGACAATTTTGATCGTAAAGGCGAGGCGTGGAGTGATGAAGATGAAGCGGCATTTAAAGCACCGATTCTCGATATGTATGAAAAGCAAGGTCACCCATATTATGCCACTGCACGTCTATGGGACGATGGTGTGATTGACCCTGCTGATACCCGTCATGTATTGGCATTAGGGTTAAGCGCAGCTTATAACGCACCGATTGAAGAGACAACCTTTGGTGTCTTTAGAATGTAATAGTTTTAAGGCCTTCCCATAATAAGCTACTACTGCGTCAACCTCATTTGAAGTACGATTTGTACATCTACATTCGGTTTCCTTGTATTAATATTATTATGGATTGACCGAGCGTTTGTTTAAATATTTACATAAAAATATAGAGAAAGTTATGCAAAAAGACAGTGATAAAAATTATAAAAGCTTATTGATTAAAGTGGAACAGCACGTGGCTACGGTGACGTTAAATCGTCCTGAGATACGTAATGCCTTTAACGACGAAATGATTGCTGAGCTAACTGATGCATTCAGTACGCTTGGCGCTGATGATGAGGTACGCGTCATTGTGCTAGCCGCTGCTGGCAAGGCCTTTTGTGCAGGAGCCGATTTGAATTGGATGCGTGCCATGGCGGATTATAGCTATGAGGAAAACCTAGCGGATGCCGATAAACTGGCGCAAATGCTTAAAACTATTTACGAGTGTCCGAAGCCAACAGTTGCGGCTATTCAAGGTGATGTTTATGCAGGCGGCATGGGTTTAGTCGCTGTCTGTGATGTGGCCATCGCTGTCAAAATTGCAAACTTCTGCCTCAGTGAAGTCCGTTTGGGCTTAGCCCCTGCTACTATCAGCCCTTATGTCATCCGAGCATTGGGTGCTAGAGCATCGCAGCGTTACTTCTTAAGTGCTGAAGTTTTTGATGCCAAAAAAGCACGTCAGCTTGGCTTTATCCATGAACGTGTTAGCGAAGAATGGCTGGCTGATGAGGTCGCTATATTTTGTAGCAAAATCGTCAAAAACAGCCCTGATGCAGTCAAAACCTGCAAACAGCTATTGCACGATGTCGCGGGTGCGCCTATTACAGATGAGCTGATTGCCGATACGGTAAAAGGCATCGCTGATATTCGCTCATCAGTGCAAGGCAAAGAGGGCGTGCAAGCCTTTTTGCAAAAACGTAAGCCGGATTGGTTGACGGCAGATGAATAATGCACGAGAGATAAATGAGTAAATAGACAAGACCTCAAATAAAAACGATAACACACAGGGATAGTTATGTTTTCTAAAATTCTAATTGCCAACCGTGGTGAAATTGCCTGCCGAGTAGCCGCGACTGCCAAGCATCTGGGCGTCAGCACCGTCGCTGTTTATTCTGATGCGGATCGTGAAGCCAAGCATGTTGCTATCTGTGATGAAGCCATCTATTTGGGCGGTTCGGCACCAAAAGACAGCTATCTAAAAGGTGATGCGATTATTGCGATAGCGCTTGAAACTGGCGCCCAAGCGATTCATCCGGGTTATGGGTTTTTAAGCGAAAATGCTGACTTTGCGCAAGCTTGTCAGGATGCAGGACTGGTCTTTATCGGTCCATCGGCTGATGCTATCCGTGCCATGGGTGGTAAGTCTGAATCCAAGCGGTTGATGGAATCGGCTGGCGTACCACTGATACCCGGCTATCATGGTGACAACCAAGATGCAGAATTTTTGCAGCAGCAGGCAGACTCTATTGGCTATCCAGTATTAATCAAAGCCAGTGCAGGTGGCGGTGGTAAAGGCATGCGTATCGTTGAAGAAAGCAGCGATTTTATTGACTTACTAGACTCATGTCGCCGTGAAGCCATTACCAGCTTTGGTGATGATAAAGTGTTGGTTGAAAAGTATGCATTAAAACCGCGCCATATCGAAATCCAAGTATTTGGTGATATGCATGGCAATTATGTGCATTTGTTTGAGCGTGATTGTTCCGTACAGCGTCGTCACCAAAAAGTATTAGAAGAAGCGCCTGCACCGGGTGTTGATATTGCGATGCGTGAAGCGATGGGAACAGCTGCCATCGAAGCGGCTCGTGCGGTCGATTACGTTGGGGCAGGTACGGTCGAGTTTATCGTTGAGCAGCGCGAAGACTCTATGAATTTTTATTTCATGGAGATGAATACGCGGTTGCAGGTTGAGCATCCAGTCAGTGAAGCTATCACTGGTGTGGATTTAGTCGAATGGCAGCTCTTAGTCGCAGCAGGTCAGCCATTGCCAAAAACCCAAGCCGACCTAACTATCAACGGTCATGCAATTGAGGCACGCATCTGTGCTGAAAATCCTGATAATAGCTTTTTGCCAGCGACAGGTACGTTGTTTACGTATCAAAAACCTGAACATAGCACCTTTAAGATTGATAAAGACGGTACTGGCGTGCGTATCGATGATGGCGTGCGCGAAGGCGATGTGATTAGCCCGTTCTATGACTCTATGATTGCCAAGCTGATCGTTCATGCACCAACGCGAGAGCAAGCATTAGCCAAGCTCGATCGAGCACTTGCCCAAACACGTATCGTCGGTTTGCCGAATAACGCGGCATTTTTGCGCTATATTTTAAATACGGCGTCTTTTAGCAAAGCCAATCTCGATACTGCTCTGATTGAGCACGAGCGTGATGCGATTTTTAATCAGCAGCCTTTAGCTTTATCGACGCTGGTTGTGACCGCCATTACTCGTCAGCTTGCGAGCGAGATGGCAATGCAAGATTCAGATATCGATCCATTTAGCAAACCTACTGGCTTCCGTGCTTATAACGATTACACTCGTTCATTTAGCTTGGTTTATGATGAGAGTGCTTATACTGCCCGCCTGAGCAATTGGCATAATGCGAATTGTTCTGATAGCAAAAAGGGTGGCGATAATCTCAGCAGCTTTACGCTCGTTATTGAAAAAGAAATCGCTAACACGCAGGATAATAGCAATATTAACGTAGCTGCTCAGACCGAAACGGTCTATGAAGGTCAAGTGAGCTATGCCAGTAGCGACGAGCACAATCATACATTATGGTTGGATGGTGCACGTACTAGCGCGCAAAGTTGGGTGCTTAATGAGACCGTTTATGTGTTCACAGACAGTGGCCGTGACGAAATTACGCTTGTTGATATTATGGCGCACGTGGGTGAAGAGTCCGCAGCGGTCGGTAGTTTAAAATCACCGATGCCAGGACAGGTTGTTGCCTTTAAAGTGGCGGTTGGTGATACTGTGAAAAAAGGCGAGCCGTTAGCAGTCATCGAAGCCATGAAAATTGAGCATACCATTACTGCGCCGACGGATGGGGTTGTGGCAGAATTGCTATTTGCGGCAGGTGATTTGGTCGCTGATGGTGACGAGTTATTACGTATTGATACTGAAAGCGAATAGCTGACATAGCCTCATAAAAAGGCGAATAATAACAAGGATGATAAGTATGAAAAATGCATATCCAAACCATTCGTATCCAAGCCATGTCACCATCGTTGATGTCAGCCCGCGTGATGGACTACAAAACGAGTCAACGACGGTACCGACTGAGGTTAAGCAAACGCTTATCAATGATTTGATTGCGGCAGGTGTCAAAAAGCTAGAAGCAACAAGCTTTGTCTCGCCAAAGTGGGTGCCACAAATGGGTGATAACAGTGCGCTACTTAATGCCCTAGCACCTACGCGACAAATGGAGGTTTGCTACTCGGTACTGGTACCCAATATGCGCGGCTTTGAAAATGCCATTTTGCACCGTCCTGATGAAATCGTTATTTTCGGCTCAGCCAGCGAAACCTTTAGTCAAAAAAACATCAACTGTAGTATTGATGAGAGTATCGAGCGTTTTGCGCCAGTGGCTGCTGCGGCAAAAGCACAGGGTATCAAAGTACGCGGCGTGATTTCTTGTACAGTCGGCTGTCCTTATGAAGGCGAGATTGACCCAAGCCAAGTAGCGTACGTGACCAAGCGTCTGGTAGAGATTGGTGCTGAGCAAATTGGCATTGCTGATACTATTGGCGTTGGTACACCGCTCAAAGTGCAGCGGGCGTTACAAGCTGCATTAGAATATGCTGATATCTCTATGCTATCGGGACATTTTCACGACACTTATGGCCAAGCATTGAGCAATACGCTAGCCGCATTACAAATGGGTGTTAGTGAGTTTGACACCTCAGTGGCTGGTCTTGGCGGCTGTCCTTATGCCAAAGGCGCAACAGGCAATGTCGCGACTGAAGATGTGGTGTATATGCTGCATGGTATGGGTATCAGCACCGGTATCGATTTGGATAAATTGGTCGTAGCAGGCGAGCGTATCAGTGCGTTTTTAAAGCGTCCAAATGGCTCAAATGTGGCACGAGCTTTAATTAACAAACGTCAGTCTTAAAAAATTATTGTAAAAATTAAATACTAAAATACAAGGAATAGTTATGAGTTTACCTGGATTGAATTTTCAGCTTGGCGAAGATATTGATGCGCTACGCGATATGGTACAGCAGTTTGCAACCAATGAAATCGCCCCACGTGCTGCCGAGATTGATAGCAGCGATGAATTTCCTATGGATCTATGGCAAAAGATGGGTGACATCGGTCTACATGGTATTACCGTTCCTGAAGAATACGGCGGCTCTAACATGGGCTATGTCGCACATATGGTCGCGATGGAAGAGATTAGCCGTGCTTCGGCATCGGTAGCGCTGAGCTATGGCGCGCACTCAAACCTATGTATCAACCAAATTAAACGTAACGGCAGTGAAGCACAAAAACAAAAATACTTACCAAAGCTGGTCAGCGGTGAATTCATCGGTGCATTGGCAATGAGTGAGACCGGTGCTGGCTCAGACGTCGTTAGTATGAAGCTCAGAGCTGAAGAGAAAGACGGCAGCTATGTGTTGAACGGCACTAAAATGTGGATTACGAATGGCCCAGATGCAGATGTGATGGTGGTCTACGCGAAGACCAATCCTGAGCTAGGCGGCAAAGGCATGACAGCTTTTATCGTTGAAAAAGGCATGGAAGGTTTCGGCACAGCGCAAAAGCTAGACAAGCTCGGCATGCGTGGTAGCCATACGGGTGAGATGACCTTTAATAATGTAACCGTGCCGAGCGAAAATATCTTGGGCGGTCTCAATGAAGGCGTCAAAGTACTGATGAGCGGGCTAGATTACGAGCGTGCTGTATTGGCTGCGGGTCCTATCGGCATCATGCAAGCAGTGATGGACAATGTCGTGCCTTATATCCATGATCGTAAACAATTTGGTCAAGCCATCGGTGAGTTCCAGCTTATCCAAGGCAAAGTCGCAGACATGTATACGATATTGCAAGCAGGTCGTAGCTTCTTATATACGGTCGGAAAAAATCTCGATATGTTGGACGCGCGCGGTGCTGGTCATAGTCGTGAAGTGCGTAAAGATTGCGCTAGTGTGATTTTATGGTGTGCTGAAAAAGCCACATGGATGGCAGGCGAGGGTATCCAAATATTTGGTGGCAACGGCTATACCAATGAGTATCCACTTGGTCGCTACTGGCGTGATGCCAAGCTGTATGAGATTGGCGCAGGCACCAGTGAAATCCGCCGTATGCTAGTCGGTCGTGAGCTATTTAACGAGACCAAATAAGAAAGGATTAAGGCAATATAGTTAAAGAACTACTAAACTGCTACGGTGTTAGCCTCCCTAGATGTACTATTTGTACAATCTGCAGTCGGCTGCCTTGTAGCAATTTTAGACTTCTCTAACTATAGCTAGCGAGACCTTAGCTCTTTTCCGATAATAAAATAAAAAAGCAGTACGTTTAAAACGTACTGCTTTTTTCATGTCAACGTGACACTGAGTTATCTATTATGGCTTATTACGATAATCAAAATATCGTGCCAGACCATTTAGTAAGAGGTCATCACGCAAGCGCACTGGGCGATTGACATGCTGCGATATCGTGGCTGCATCACCACCCGTCATAATTAGCTCAAAGTTAGGATGACGGTGGCTAATTTCATTAATCGCACCCACGATAGAGAGTAAGATACCTCGGTGCACAGCATCCTGTGTGGTCAGACCTTGGCCAACGCTATCGAATGTACCGTTAGAGATGGTAATCTGCTTGGTACCAGAAAACAACGACTCACGTTGCAGGTAGATACTCGGGAAGATATAACCGCCCAAATGCTCAGCGTGATCAATCAAATCAATGGTCACGGCGGTGCCGCAGCCGATGACACACTGGCGCTTTTTCTTATCGACCGCCCCCAGCATCTGTAGCCAACGATCACAGCCGAGCTGCTCATCATTATAGTTACTCTTCATCAGCGCATGCGCGGCATCCACATGGACAAACTCAAACGGCGTATTGAGACGGCTTAAGGTCTCCGATACTTGAGCATTGAGATTGTCGCCCAATACGGACGAGATACCGATAAAGTCAGGGGCAAAACGCTCAAAGCGATCCGTCAGACCCATCAATAATTCGGCTGGTGCTTGCAAATGCTGTTTGGCATCATGTGTGACTATCTGACCGATATCATCGGTGAGCCAGTATTTCAGGCGGGTATTTCCAAGATCAAGCCAGAGCATAAAAGTCCCTTTATATTGTGCTCGTTAATATATGATGCTCGTCAGTATGGTTATCTATAGCCGGCGAACTATTAAACCGCTACGGTGTTACCTTCCCTAGAGGTACTATATGTACAATCTACGGTCGGCTGCCTTGTAGCTGTTTTAGATTTCTTTGACTATATACTTAATAAATAACGTCGATGCGTCCAGTAAAAAGCGTAGAAATATTACCGTTATCTAAGTGCAATTGCAAACACCCGTGAGTATCCACACCGCAAGCATGACCGATCACCACATGCTCTTTGTTATTATAGTGTTGGGTGACGCGTAAGCGCAGACCTGCTAGCGCATCCATCGCTGCAAATTGTGCCAAAAAACTATCCAAATAATACGTATGACCGGTGGGCTGCTCTAACCCTAAATGCTCAAAGCGCGTCATCGCCGCCATCAATGCTTTACTCATCTGCTGATAGAGTGTTTGTAGGTCTGGTAGTCTCTCAGAACGCGTCTCTGGAGGTAGCATCTCATTAATATCTTGCAGACTAATCGCTTGGTAACTCATGCCCTCAGATGTCTGCGCCGTTAGTTTTGGCGCAGCTTGTACATTGAGGCCGATACCTAATACCACACCGACCACCCTACCAGATTGAGTGACAGGCTCTATCAAAATGCCAGCCAGTTTATTAAAGGGTAGCGTACGCTGAGTTGACACGGCACTATTCAAGACTGAGTTGTCCAATATCGAGTCAACCGCCACAGATTTATCTTCATCTGAGGTTTTAGTTGGCTGCTGATAGAATCCTAGATCATTTGCCCATTTGACACCAATTGGCGTCAACTCTTGTGCTTGCAACTGCTCATTCAATGTTTGAATGATAGGCATATTTGCCAGCTCAACGCCGATGATGAGCGACAATATACCACTGATCGGCATATGCACAGGATGATATAGCGACAGATAGACATTGCCGCGTGGCGATTGCCATGAACGGCCGTGTTGTCCACGTCCGGCGCTCTGGGTTTCAGCGGTCAACAGCTGCACTGCCGTGACATCCAATGTGCCGTTTTGGATTTGCTCTATCAGCTCGCTATTGGTCGAGGCGCTGCTGACAACATGACGGTGATTGAGCTCAGATAAGTAAGCAGAGGAATTCGTGAGTGGCAGCATAAGTTTAGTCGATGTGGTTAAAGGAAATTTTGATATACTGGGCGATTGTCAATGACAGCATAAAGGTCACGTTGAGATTTGGCAAATACAATTGAGCACGCCTAAGCGGCAGTGAGTATTATAGCGTCAGTCAGTATTATAAAAGGTTCGTTCTATGATGTTATATGTGTGGTTTGTGATTGCAGGGGCGTTCGCAGGTGTCAGCGCGGGCTTGTTTGGCGTGGGCGGCGGCATGATTATCGTGCCTGCATTGGTCTGGATTTTTACCGCTTATGACTTTTCGCCAGAAGTCGTGACCCATTTGGCCATCGGTACCTCACTTGCAACCATCGTGGTGACCTCAATCAGCTCACTGACTGCACATAATAAGCGCGGCGGTGTACGCTGGGAAGTATGGCGCAAAATGGCGCTTGGATTGGTGATTGGTAGTTTAGTCGGTGCTGGTATCGCAGATATGATTGATGGGCAGGCACTACAGGCCATCATCGGTATTGGTGCGTTATTGGTCGCGTTAAAAATGCTGTTTTTTTCTAATAAAGAGCAAGTGGGTAAACCGTTACCACCAGCTAGCGTACAGTTTGGTGCAGGTACTGGCATAGGTATGGCGTCATCTATCTTTGGTATCGGCGGCGGCAGTTTGACTGTACCTTTTTTAAACTGGGCAGGGTTACCAATGAAACAGTCGGTCGGCACGTCAGCAGCGTGTGGTCTACCGATTGCGTTGGCAGGGGCGGCAGGGTTTGCATGGTTCGGTCAAGACGTGGTCAATCTGCCTGAAGGCACCATAGGGTTTGTCCATATTACTGGGTTTCTATTTATCTCAGTGGCGAGCTTTGCCATGGCAAAAGTCGGTGCCAAGCTCGCCCATGTGCTGCCAGCACTCACACTTAAACGCGCGTTTGGTGTGTTGTTATTGTTTGCAGGTGGGCAGTTGTTACTAAGTGGGATTGGGATATTGTAAGAAACCAATCGTTTTTAATTTTTATTATCATATAAGGAGTTAAAAATGTTTACAGTAATAGCTAGTCTCTTAGGTGTTCTTATTGGTGGATTACTTCCTTATATAACGAATAAACAAATACATAAGCATGATATTGATAAATTAAAGTTAGAGCATAATAAGGAAGTGAAAGTCTTCACACGTGAAAAGTATGAGCAATTAATTATTAAGCTGTATCGCCTAGCTTATATGGCTTATGAAGGCGTATATTATCGTTCAAGAAATGAAAACCTAAATTTTACGATGGAGACATTCATGATGTTAATGGCTGAAGTTGATACTTTAGTCATGCTTCATTTCCCTTTGTTAGAACAGGACTACGAAAAATTTTCTAAACAACTCGTTAAATTATATATCGAATTATTTTCTGGTAGTTTCGGACAGTGTGAGGTTATTAAAGAAGAATTTGATAGAGAAGCTGAAAACCTATTAAAAGTTGTCAAACGACATGCTAATGAATATACGCAAATAGTAACTTCTTAGGAATAGTCTTACTTCCTTTGCTATTCTTCATTGATTACTTTTGAAAGATTACGGTCTTAGAGAGTTTCGGTATCGTCTATGACAACCACAAATACTCCAACTTCAGGTAGAATAGCCGCCTATTTTTGCTAAGTTTATCTATTATCCATAGGCTTAAAACTCCTAAAGCTGACAGGCCTTAAGTCCTTAGATAAACTTGACGTGTGGTAGCAATGACAAACCTTTATAAAGCTAGTATGTAAACTGTGAGACATTATTAGTATGAAAGCTGCAGAAAAATACCGCCGTGTTTTCGGCTCAATGAATCATCTAAAAGAGCAACTATCATGGACGACATGCCTCTCTAATATGGTAGAGTTTTTGGCATGGGAGCCAAAGCAGATTCTTGGTATCACTAAAAAGCAATATGTCCGTCAAATCATTGAGTGGGCTACCCATCCAGAGCTAAAGGATAAAAACATAGAAGAGATTGAGCAATCAATCATCAAAAAGCTAAATACAAAAATGAGTGAATCTGAGCAGCTAGAGACCTATTCAACGCAAACGATGGGTATCTGTAATGCAAGAGAAGCTGTTCGCCGCGTCACGTTTTTTTCTGAAGATTATCTGAATAAAGAATTCGATATCTTTTTGAGTTTATGTAGTGATGTTTATCTAGATTTATTTTATCAGCAATTTATAGCCTTTGAGCCAAGTGGATCATGGTCGACACATGGCAACAGCGGCATGTTTGAAAACAGTACAGAGCTAAAAGCGATGTATATGGATAACTTGGCCTATAACCATCAGGCAAATGTACTGATAGCAAATGAGTTAAAGCTCGCTGGTCAGAAAAACCCGGACCAAATCCTAAAATACTGTTTGATGTATGAGCATTTATTAGAGAAAGGTTTTATCGATAAAGGGGCAAAGTTTTTGCTACTGTTTATCGGTGGTGACGCGTTAAAGCAAAATAAGCAAACGCTCGTAGATCGGGAGCTGGCGCTGTGTCACAAAAGACCAAGGAAGTATCAGCATCTATTAAGAACAGAGCTGTTAGAGATAGTCGATCATTTAGAAGTGGCAAGTATCACATGGTCAGCCCTCATCGAGTTTAATAATCGCTACTTAGCAGAAAATAACGTCTGCCAAGTGGAGCAAAAACTGCTACGAGGGTTCCATCAAAGCCTTGAATCAAAATCGTTTATGCACTTAGCCGTTTAACCCTAAAAACTCACTACAATTTCAGGTAGAATAGCCGCCTGTTTTTGCTAAGTTTATTGACTATTCATGCGTTTAAAATCTCTAAAGCTGGCAGGCTTCAAATCCTTTGCCAATCCAACGACCTTTACTTTTCGTCATGGTATCACTGCCATCGTCGGGCCGAACGGCTGTGGCAAATCCAATGTGATTGATGCCATTCGCTGGGTGCTTGGCGAGACCTCCGCCAAGCAATTACGCGGCGGCGCGATGAGTGATGTTATCTTTGCTGGTACGCAAGATAAAGCCGCCAAAAGCGTTGCCAGTGTCGAGCTGACATTTGAGCATACCCAAGATGAGTATACTGGCATTCGTCATGAGTTTAACTTGTACCAAGAGCTGTCTGTTCGCCGTCAGGTCAATTTGGAGGGACGCTCTGATTACTTTATCAATGGCACGCGTTGCCGTCGCCGTGATGTGGTCGATGTATTCTTGGGCACGGGACTGGGTGCGCGTAGCTATGCGGTGATTGAGCAAGGCATGATTGGGCGAATCGTTGAGTCCAGTCCCATGCAACTGCGTGAGTTTATCGAAGAGGCAGCAGGTGTCTCACGCTATCAGGCGCGCCGTGAAGAAACGCAAAAAAAGTTAGAGAAGACAAAAGACAATCTAGCGCGCCTGCACGATATGCAAAGCGAGCTACTCCGTCAACAGAAAACACTGTCTAAACAAGCAGAGAGCGCGCAGCGTTATGAGACACTGGCATTGACGCTGGCTGATATTGAACAGCAGCTCGCCATTCAGAAGCTGTATCAAGCCAAGCACAATCAGCAGCAGCAAAAAATAGCGCATGAGCGTAGTGCTACTGAGGTATCAACGCTACAGGCTAGCTATGACACGCTCAAAGCTCAGCAAGACAAGCTGGCGACTCGTATCAACCAAGAGCAATGGCTCAAAGATGACGCCCAAAGTATTCATTATCAGCAGCAGCTCGGCTATCAGCAAGCGGAATACGAGTTAAGTGATGCCAAATCACAACTGACAGCCATCGAGCAGCAACTGTCTAACTTGGCTCAGCAGCGTGAGCAAGCAGTGGGTGATATCGAAAGACTAAAAGCTGAACAAGCTGAGCAAAATCAAGCGCTAGAAGCGTTACGCCCACAGCTTATTGAGCTGACAGGTAAACGCGATGACTATAAGCGTAATGAGCAGCCACTGCAGCGCGCATGGCATGACGCACAAAACCAGCTGTCACGCTTGCAAGATAAAGCACGCTTGCTTGAGCAGCACCAGGCCATCAATGTGCAAGCACAAAAGCGCCATCAAAAAAGTCATGACAAATGGCAGCGCCGCGAGCAAAACTGGCAAAACCTGTGGCAGCAATTACAGCAATCTATCGCGCCATCTGACCGTGCTGCTGTGAGTGATATGACTGATATGCAAGACTTGAGTCAGGTGCTAGAGAAACAAGTAGCTGATTTGAATAGGCAGCTGCAGCAGATTGAGCGTCAGCGTGAGGGCGTGGATGAACGCTTGTCTGAGATACAACCGCAAGCGCATGGCTTGCAGCAGAGACTAAGTTCACAGCAGAGCGAGCTTAGCGATGATGAAAAGCGTCATGCGTTGCTGGCAGGCGAATACGATACCCTGCATCAGATATTGCATCCGAAACCTACACAACAGCCGCAGCAGCAATCAGAAAAGATTAAAGCTACCGCGACAGATAATGTAGATAGCGATGGCATACCTAATCAGCCGTTAGCCATCGCGACGCTACGTGCGCAGATTGAGCTAAGTGCACTAGGGCAGGAACATGCACCGTTACTCGATAGTATTCTGGCGTTATGGCTAGACAGCCATGTGCTGGTTGCTAACCAACAAGCTAACCAAACCAATCAATCAAGCGTTGATAATGCTACTGGCGTTTCTCAACAAGCTAATAGCTTATGGCAAGCGCTTGAGCATGACGTTGCAGACTTACTGACTTATCAAACGGCACAAAATACACCTGCCAGTGCAAAGGATAAAACCTTAGTAGAGACAGGTCATAGCCTATGGTTGCCTACTGCGCAAAATGATATTAGTGACCATGATTTTGTCAGCGAATTACCAGACAATTTGATTGATAAAGTGTTGCCGTTATCGCAGTTGATTACTCAGCCGCTACTCTCACTATGGCAACAGTGCTATATATATACAGCGGCGTTTGACAGTAGTTATCAGCATGAGATTGACACACTGACTGAAGTGCTAAAGTCATTACCACCATCAGCGATTCTACTTACCGTAGATGGTTGGCTGATCAGTCGTCATGGAACGATTAATTTAAGCAAATTCGCTGGTGCACAGGATGAGCAAAACGATAGCAATAGCCAATTCCTCACGCAGCGCTTGCAACAGTGTAGTCGTTTACAGGCGTTAGAAAACTTGCTTGATGAATTTGAAACCAAAATAGAAACGCAGAAGAAAGCTATCGCTAAAAACCAGCGTGACTATGATGCATTAATGATCAGCTTAGAAGAAACGCGCGCGCAAGCGGAGCAATTAACCAGAGATAAGCATCAATACCAGCAGCAACTGACCACCGAGCGAGCCAACGCTGAACGCTTGCAAGCAGATAGCCAACGCCTGAATGCTGATAAAGTCACGCTAGAACAAGAAAAGCAGGAACTGGCGCAAGAGCAACAAACGCTTGAGCAAGAACAGCAAAACATCGAAGCTGAGATAGTTACGCTCACCCCACAGATAGCAGAGGCACGAGCGACGACTCAGCAACTGCAATCTGAGCGCAGTGAGCTAAATCGCGCGCGTCAAGCCGATGATGACGCGTGGCAAGCATTACAGCTGCGTATTCAGCAATACGAGATGCGCTTGGAGCATAGCGTTAGTAGTCTGGTACGTGCGACGGCGCAATATGATAAGTCGTTAGAGAGTGAACAACATCTACAAATGCGCTATGAGAAGCAGCAAAACAAGCTGCCGGATTTGCAAGCTATATTGCAGCGTGTACGGGTAGCGCGTGATGCGCAGCAGGTGTTATTAACAGAACGAGACAGCGCATTGGCGATGCTAAAGCAAGACTATGCCCAGCAGCAAACGGCATTTGACACGTTGCAACACACATTACAGATGCAGCAAAGCGAGCTTGCCCATCATGCGACTGAACTGGCACTGAGCACAGCGCGTTTGGAAGATGCCAGTACGCATACGCAAAGCACCCTAGATGCTTACGCTCGTGTAAGTGATAAATACAAAGCACAAGCAGAGCATTCGCAACATTCACAAACAAGCATGAGCGTCTCAAACCTGCTAGCAGATTTTATCGCTCATGATCGCCGCGTCCGCCCAGATAAGATCACGGCACTTGAGTCCGAGCGAGCCAAGCTGACCCAGCATTTGAGCAAGATTGGCGCAGTGAATTTGGCTGCGGTCGCAGAGTTGGCCGAGGTAAATGAACGCCTAGATCCACTCGCACAGCAGACAGCAGATATTGCGGCTAGTATGCAAACATTGACTGAAGCGATTGCCTCTATTGACGAGACGACCAAGACGCTATTTATGCAGACACTTGATGCGGTCAATAATGAGCTGGCCAATTTGTTTGCCAAAGTCTTTGGTGGCGGACAAGCCAGCCTAACGTTGAATACTGACGAGATGCCAGCCAATACAGCAAAGTCAGAACAGTGGCGGGCAGGAGTCACCTTAATGGCGCAGCCTAAGGGCAAACGTAACAGTAGACTAGCGGTACTGTCTGGCGGTGAAAAAACCCTTACTGCGCTGAGTTTGATTTTTGCCATCTTTAAGCAGCATCCCGCACCGTTCTGTGTGCTAGATGAAGTCGATGCGCCGCTCGATGATGCCAATGTTGCGCGCTTTACCAGTCTTATTCATGAGCTGGCAGACGACTTACAGTTTATCTTTATCAGTCATAATAAACTGACCATGCAGATCGCTGATGAGCTAAAAGGCATTACCATGCCAAGTGCGGGCATCTCGACATTAGTTAGTGTCTCACTTGATGAGGCCGCGCGTTACGTGGAGAGCTAGTAGCTGCTATTCACCTATCATTGACCTGAAATGATACGGGTATCGGACATCATGATAAGTGCGCAAGTGATATGTTTTATGCTGTGATTGCCTATGTAATGGCAATAAAAAATCGCTATCAGCCCTGCTGTATCGACCGTATAGTGACTCCGTTAACTATTGAGCTGACTATAGTAGAACACTAATGTATGCACTGTGATTAAATAAGTCAATGCAATGAACCAGTTGGCATAGACACTGTTGATTTTGAGCTCAGTCAAGCATACTGGTTATAAAATACACAATGTGATGACGGCATGAGTTTGCCATGCTAGAATATTGCCATTTATGCTCGATTGTGTATTCTCTTTTGTTATATATACTAGGATGTATTTATCATGACCGTTGTTCAGTTTATATTGATTGCCGTTGCCGCGTTTATCGTGTTTGCAGGGCTGTTTATGGTCATTCGCAGCTTTAAGCGCCGAGGTGCTACCGAAGCTGCTGCGGTCAATTATGATAAAAATGGTATTCCCATCATACCGCGTCACGAGCGCAATATCGTTGATCAGCCAGATTTGGATGATACGGTCGCGGGCGAGACAAGCATTGGCCCTGATCGTAGCTATCTAGATGCCGTCGTCGAGGAAGCGCCTCTGACCGAGTCGCACACTACTGTCAATACCCAGCTTGATCATGCCGCGCCGGATGATGACTATGGTGTGATAGATGATGCCGACTATGCGCGCTGGCAAGATGAGCAGCGCCGTGCCGACAGTGCTGAGTTCGTAGAAGTTGCCGAGCAGATGCATATAGAACAAGAGCCTGATGCGTTCTCAAGCCTAATGTCAGCGACTGATAGCCTGATGCCATCAATCGATACTGCAGAAGAGCCAAGCTTCGATGAAAACAGTCCGATACTTGATCAGCATTTATCAGAGTCAGGCGATGATGCGCAAAATGGCCCACTGATCCATGCCAAAGACAACATCAATATCACCATCTTGCCGAACCAATATCGTGATCGTCCAGCGGCAATTATCCGTGGTCGTGATTTGCTGGCACTGATTGATAAATATGGCCTACGCTATGGCGCGATGAACATGTTCCATCGCTACGAGCAAAAAGACGGCACAGGCATATTGTGGTTTAGTATGATGGGTATCACCGACAGTGGTATCGCGCCCTTTGATCCGCATAGTGTCGCGACCAACAGTTATAATGGCGTGGTGGTGTTCTTGTCATTGCCGCATCCACAAGCCGTGCACAGCTTTGATAGTATGATGAGTATTGCCTATATGATGGCAAGCGATCTTGACGCGACTATCTTGGACGAAGAAAACGAAGCAATAACCCCTGAATACAAGCAGCAGCTACGTAACCAAGTCCGCGACTATGCAGGTTAAAAATTGTGCAAGTTAAGCATGATGCAGACTAAGCACTGATTAATCTAAGAAGCAATAAAAGGGCAAATAGCGCTCGACGTTATTTGCCTTTTTTATGGTCTGCATTTTTTTCAATGTATATTTATTAAAAAAGTCACACTCAGTCCAAGATAAGTTGGAGACAAGCAGGTCGAGTAAAAGTGCGCAAAGCACTAAGCTAAGTAGGCCTGATGCCATCGCTGATTTATATGGGATTGACTATACCGAGCCTACTGCAAACTTGTTATCATATCGGTATCTTGAATTGCGAAAAAGACGCCGACTATGACTGACTCTACCTCACCAAATAATTCTAAAAATCTATCTGCCCAAGTAGAAAGCCAAGCACCTGCGACCTCTAATGTACCCAGTCCGACCGATGGCAGTACCAATAATAGTACAGAGATTGTCTCGCAAATGCGTGCGCTTATTGACGCGATTAAGACGCATAACTATGCCTATTACGTGCTTGATAATCCGATATTAGAGGACAGCGAATACGATCAGTTGCGTCGCTCACTGCTTGAGGTTGAAGAAGCACATCCAGATTTGGTACAGCCAGACAGTCCGATCAATCAAGTCGGTGACATGCCGTTATCAGCCTTTACCCAAGTCACGCATGACATTCCAATGCTATCGCTGGGCAATGTCTTTGAGTACGATGATTTGCGCGATTTTATGCGCCGTGTCAATGACCGTCTCAGCGTGTCTCAGCAAAGTCCAGAATATGAGATGGAATTAAAGCTCGACGGGCTAGCAGTATCGTTAAAATATGAGCACGGTAAGTTCGTGCAAGCCGTCACGCGTGGTGATGGGCAGACAGGTGAAGACATCACGCAAAACACCAAGACCATTCGTAACTTGCCACTTTGGATTGCAGGTGCCGCTGACATCGAGCTATTAGAAGTGCGCGGTGAAGTATTGATGCCAAAGGCAGGGTTTGAGCGTCTCAATCGTTTAGCAGAAGAGAGTGAGGGTAAAACCTTTGCCAATCCGCGTAATGCGGCCGCTGGTAGCTTACGTCAGTTAGATCCTGCCGTCGCCGCCAGTCGTCCACTGGCATTCTACGGCTATTCGGTCAATCAAGGTTTGCCAGATACTATCGACACTCAGTCAGGGGCGCTGGCATGGCTCACCGAGCTTGGATTTACGGTCAGCGCCGTAGAAGTGGTGGCAAATCCACGTGCTGCCCAGACCTATTATGAGTCAGTGATTGAGAGCCGTGCCAGTTTGCCGTTTGAAATCGATGGTATGGTCATCAAGGTCAATAGCCTTGCGCTACAGCAGCAACTTGGATTTTTGTCCCGTGAGCCGCGCTGGGCGACTGCCTATAAATTCCCTGCTGAAACCGTCATGACGCGTCTAAATGATATCGAATGGCAAGTCGGGCGTACCGGTCAAATCACCCCAGTCGGTAAGCTCGAACCCGTCAAAGTCGGCGGTGTCACTGTCAGTAATGTGACCTTGCACAACTTTGGTGAGATTCAGCGTTTGGACGTGCGTGCAGGCGATATGATCAGCGTACACCGTGCTGGTGATGTGATACCGAAAGTCAGCCGCGTTTGGCATGACCAACGCCCAGCAGACTCCACACCAGTCACGCTACCGGCTACTTGTCCTGTCTGCGACTCGCCTGTGGTGCTGCCAGAAGATGAAGCATTGGCACGCTGTACTGGTGGCCTATTTTGTCCTGCGCAGCAGCAAGAAGCACTGATTCACTTTGTCTCACGTCGTGCCATGGATATCGATGGGCTTGGCGCGAGTTGGCTTATTAGCTTCTTTGAGCACGGTTTGGTCAAAACTGTGGCAGATATTTACCAATTGCACACTCACACGGATGAGATGGTCACGCTAGAAAAATTGGGCGAAAAATCCGTACAAAACATCATCAATGCCATTGAAGCCAGTAAGCACACGACATTGGCTCGTTTTATTTATGCGCTTGGCATACGTGGTGTGGGCGAGGGCACAGCGCAAAACTTTGCTCAGCAATTTGGTGACCTCGATAGCCTGATGGCAGCCAGTATCGAAACCCTAATTAAAACCCCTGACGTTGGCACCATCACTGCCGAGCTGGCTTACGAGTTCTTCCGTGCGCCACATAATATCGAAGTCATCACTGCATTACGCGAGGCTGGCGTCCATTGGGATAAGGTCGAGCAGGTCGCATCTGAAGGGCTACCACTTGATGGGCAGACGTGGGTGATTACGGGTGCACTTAGCAGCATGGCGCGTGATGAAGCCAAAGCCAAACTACAGGCACTGGGCGCAAAAGTATCCGGCAGTATTTCTGCTAAAACCACGGCATTATTGGCAGGCGAAAAAGCTGGCTCAAAAATGGCGAAGGCTGAGAAGCTGGGTGTGAAAGTGGTGGGTGAGGAAGAGTTTTTGGCGTTGGTTGGGGAGTAGAGTATGAATACTGATGACATGGAAGGTCTGGACGAAGAAACTCGGCAAGAAATTAAAGAGTTGCAAAAGGTGACGCGTGAGAAGGATGGGGATGAGGCATATGCGGAATCTCAGTTTAATATTGGTATTATCTTAGCACAAGGTAATAATGTTTCTGGTGCGTTATCTGTGTGGAAAGATATTGAACGGAAAGATAGTCCAAATTCTTATGCTTATGCTCAATTGAATACAGGTATCGCTTTTGAAAAAAATAGAGATACCGAAAAGGCGTTATCTGCATGGAGTAATATAAAGCGCACAGATGATCCAAAGGCATATGCTCATGCACAATTCGATAGTGGGGTCGCTTTGGATACAAAGGGCGATAAGAATGCTGCTCAGGTAGCTTGGAAGAACATTAACCGAGCAGATGATTTGGAGACATACAGTCAAGCACAATATAATCTCGGACTAATGCTATATATCAATGATGATAAAGAATCTGCTTTATTACTTTTAGAAGCTATTGACCACTCGGATAGTCCTCATGCCTATGCAAAATCTAGATATCTAGCTTCTCAGATACTAAAAGAGCAAGATGAATATGAGGGTGCATTAAAGCATTTATGTGATATTAAGAGTTCTGATGATTCAAGAGTGTATGCCAAAGCAGAGCTTATAATCGCTTCTTTGATGAAAGATATGGGGAGTGACGTAGGGTTTCTAGACGCATTACGTAGAGTGCAACGTAAAGACAATGCTACACATTATGCCTTTGCACAATTAATGGTAGGTTTTGATTTTAAAAACAAAGGCGATACCAAACAAGCTATTAGAATATGGAGCAATATACTATCTTCAGATGAGTTAAAAATATATATGTCTGCTCAATATGAAATCGGTAAGCTTCTAATTTTTGACCATGAATCAAAAAATTACGCTGATGCCAAAAATGCATTTACTAATGCTGAGTCAGATTATCCCTATGAAACTTATTGCTATAAAAAAATATGCGATTTACTGGAAGCTTCCAAGACAAAAAAACTTGGTCTAAGTTTGCTTGAAATTTTCAATCTGGTATTAGATGTAGTTAATATTTTGACGCTAGATTTCAGGAAATATGCTGATGAAGAAAAGCCTTTCGAAAGAAAGCTTGCACACTATACCAGTACGTTCACCGCTAATATTTTGCTAGAGAGTGATGAAGAAAAAAACTTTCCAAGCGCATTTCGTCTTAATACAATTAATAACGTTAATGATCCTAGTGAGGGTCAATTGCTTATTAGAAAGCTGAAAAGTGTAAAAGATAATAATTTTACTGCATTAGGTTTTAATGAAGAGTTTCATGCTTTTATAGGCTGTTTTACTTTTAATAATGACAGTCTAAATCAATTTAGACTTTATGGTAAACAAGATAACAAAGAGGCTTCTGGAGTAAGCTTAGTTTTTAACAAAAGCTTTTTCCAGCCAAAAAACTTTGCAGGAGGAATTTCTTATTTATCAATTGAGAATACGTCAAACGATACTAAGGCTGTTTCAGGTATAGATAGTAAAAAGCTTTATGATAAAAGGGTTCAAGAGACTAAGAACGAAAATGGTAGTCATAAACGTGAGGTGATTAAACATTCAGTAATGAGATGTGTTTATTTAGACCCAGCTTCAGAATATTTTCATTTAGCACAGCGAAATCGTTTAACGTTTTTTAGAGAGTTTGGTGATAAGACGATAATAAAAGATGGTATCAAGCAATCTCAAGCTGAATATGAGTGGGGTATTTATCAAGATTATATAAAGATCATTACTGATGAATTCAAAATTGCTTATGAAGATCTTAAGGTTACTTATGAAGAAGTAGAGACGGAAATTAACAGTGTAAGGTTTATTCTTGGGAGCTTGAAGCAGAAAGAGTTGAACACCTTATTAGATGAAATCCTTTTACCTTTGAAGTATTTGATAAAGCATTCAGCATTTCGTGAAGAGCAAGAGTGTAGGATGATTTATATCACTTCAATCGATAGGCCTGAAGTGACAATGAAATATGGTAGTTTTCTATATGTCGAGTATGAACCTAGCGTTAAAGACCATCTCGATAAAATCTATATAGCTCCTGCTGCGCTTCAACACAAAAGGTATTTTGAATATATCTTACAAAACGTGGATGTACCAATTGAAGTATCAGCGAATGTATTTCGATAGTCAAACTAGATATATAGGCCTAAAAATGCAGTGGTAGCTCGGTGATAATCCATGTTTAATTTCATGGATTACCACCTGTACGATACGTAAGTTTTCTACTCCACCATCTCACTATGCGCTTTTGCATTACCTTTCTTACCATCTGGCTGTATCACGATAGGTAGCACCAATCCTTTGGCAAAGTCATCAGACAGCACGTAATCATAACGACTGGCAGCGACATCAGGCGTGGTATGAATGATAAGCGTCATCTCATTGCCATCGGTCAGCTCATGTGAAGTATAGGTCTCACTCAGTTGATCCAATATTTTTGACACTGCCTCGTTACTGGCCATGCTAATGGTTAGATTATGCTGCGCAGTCGCCGCGTCCACCTTAAAGTAATCTGCATAATCACGGACGTTTTGGCTATCGAGCGCAAATGGATATTTGTAAGTGGTAGGATCAGCAGGCTTTTCGCCACTATCCATCATCGACCAGTCGATGGTATTGGCCGCTGGTTTGCCTTCTGCTGTTGAGGGTGCTGCTGCGGTAGCCGACGTCTCCACTTTATCAGCTGCTTGGTCGGTGACATTGACAGCATCAGCACTGCTATCACATCCTGCCAGCGCCCACATACTGGCCGCTGCAATCACCGTTAGATTTATCAGACGCTTTGCCATCGAGTTATCCTTTTTATTATCAGTCATGATTAATGTACTTTACCTGCTATTTTGACAGCTTTCTGTAGGGTTCTCTAGCGAAATACATCGGATGGTAAATTTTGATATAGCCATGTTCATAGAGATATCGAATGAATATGCACAAAAAAGCAGCCATTATAAAATGACTGCTATTTATCTGTGACAACTATTAGATGGTCTTTAGCGAATTAGATTTGGCAGTTTACTTGGTATTCCTTACCGTTTGCCCATTTCATCGCAAAGATACCTTTGTCATCTTTCATGTGCCATGCATAGACGACTTCTGGGTTTGAATCATTTACATAGCTTGCCACTTCACCTTTTACCGCACCATTTAAGATGACAGGTTGCTCGGCCCATTTTACTTTAGGCAAAGTCACATTGAGCATCACTTGTTCTTTATTAATAGACTGTTTTGCCATGATGGTACTGTCATCCGTACAGGTGTATGGTGCTGGTGCCATACGATCATAGGCTGCTGTGACCTTTTCTGGCACAGGTGTATCAGTCGCAGTCGGTGCGGTAGTCGCACAAGCGCTCAATAGCGCAAGGGCAGGTAGGGCGGTTGCAATTTTAGTTATTATTTTCATAGTGCTCTCCAAAGCTTTTTACTGGTGTCATTTACTTGTTCTTAATGATGCGTTTAGCATATGAGGCTTATAGTAGCGAAAATGAACCATGTCAATGTTAGAAATTGTTTGTTACCTGTTAGCTTCGTTACCCAACCGCTGTCGAATGTAACTTGCAGTTTCATAGTACATGTACAGTATGAAATGCTGATTTTGAAGCTCGTGTTTTGAAAATCATGGTTATAGAATCTGACTATAAAATCTGATTATAAAAAAGCGCCTATCAACGAATGGCTGATAGGCGCTTTTTTGATTGACTTAACACGCTCTAATTCGAGCATGCATTTTTATACTATCAATACTACTTGGTTTTACGCGGCGGCAGACCCGTATGTTGAGTTTGGAAGTTGCCTTTGCTGACTCTTTTTTTAGTGTTTGTAGCTGCTGCGCCTTTTGCCGCTGCATTACTATTTGACGAATTATTGCTACGCTTCACTGAGTCATTACCAACACGGCTGTTCTTTTTGCGCGCTGACTGATAAGTATCTTGCGCGGCATCACGCCCTTCTAAACTGGCGTTAAATGGCGGAATCAGGCAACCACGGTTTTTACCGATCAAGTCACTACGACCCATATCTTGCAGAGCTTTACGCAGCATCACCCAGTTTTTTGGATCATGATAACGGAGGAACGCTTTGTGCAGTTTACGCTGCTTGCCAGACTTGACGATATCCATGTCACCTTCATCACGGCTGATCTTATGTAGCGGATCTTTGTGCGTATGATACATGGTGGTCGCGGTTGCCATTGGGCTTGGATAAAATGCCTGTACTTGGTCAGCACGGTAGCCATTACTTTTGAGCCAAAGGGCAAGGTTCATCATGTCTTCATCTTTGGTACCCGGATGGGCGGCGATGAAGTAAGGAATCAGATATTGCTCTTTGCCCGCTTCTTGGCTGTACTGCTCAAACATGGCTTTAAATTTGTCATAGCTGCCCATGCCCGGCTTCATCATCTTCGATAGCACGCCTTCTTCAGAGTGCTCAGGAGCAATCTTTAGATAGCCACCGACATGATGACTGACCAACTCTTTGACGTATTCAGGGTCTTTCACCGCCAAGTCATAACGCAAGCCAGACGCAATCAGGATTTTTTTCACGCCTTTGATATCACGCGCTTTGCGATACAGCTTGGTCAAATTACTGTGATCGGTAATCAAGTTCTCACAGACGTCAGGATAGACGCAAGAGGGCTTACGGCAGTTCTTTTCAATCGTCTCGTCTTTACAACTCAGACGATACATATTGGCAGTTGGGCCACCAAGGTCCGATATCACGCCAGTAAAGTTAGGCGCGGTATCACGAATCGCTTCAACCTCGCGCAAGATAGAGTCTTCTGAACGGCTTTGGATAATGCGGCCTTCGTGCTCAGTGATCGAGCAGAAGGTACAACCACCAAAACAGCCGCGCATGATATTGACTGAAAACTTAATCATGTCATAAGCAGGGATGCGCGCATCACCGTAGCTTGGATGAGGCAGGCGTGCATACGGCAAGTCAAACACATAATCCATCTCTTCAGTTGAGAGCGGAATCGGTGGTGGGTTGAGCCATACATCGATAGAAGTATGGGAGTTGCCTGCACCGCTGCTATGACGCTGCACCAGCGCACGGGCATTACCTGGATTGGTCTCTAGATGCAAGATACGACTCGCATGAGCATAGAGCACAGGGTCAGATTTGACGTGCTCATAATCAGGCAGGCGAATAACTGTCTGCTCACGTGGTGGCATTTTTAGCTTATGCTTACGTGCGGTCATCGGCTTATCAAAACCGCGCATTTGTACCACTTGCGTCTCTTCGTCCACTTGATCGGCGTTGATGACTTTGTTGGTCACAGGCTCAGCGACAAATCCCTGATACTGTGACGACATAGATGACATGGCTTGACCAACTGGCGAGTCGCTTGGCTTTTCTTGCTCAATTGAGCAGCTATCAATATCTTCAGTCATCACATAAGGATTGATGATCGGATCGACACGGCCAACGGTATCGACGTCGTTACTCGCGACTTCAGTCATACCGTCTTGCCAGTGGCGGCGTGTTGGAGTCAACAGATACGATGTACCACGCAATTTGCTCATTTGCTCAAAGCTATAGCCTTTAGACAGACCATGTACCACATCGACGATGGCACGCTCAGCATTACCATACAGTAAGACGTCAGCACGGGCATCCAGCAAGATACTACGGCGGACTTTGTCTGACCAATAATCATAATGAGCGATACGGCGTAAGCTGCCTTCGATACCGCCTAAAATAATAGGCACATCAGGATAGGCTTCACGGCAGCGCTGGCTATAGACGATAGCGGCGCGGTCAGGGCGTTTGTTTGCCACGTTACCAGGAGAGTACGCATCATCGCTACGGATTTTACGATCTGCCGTGTAGCGGTTGATCATGCTATCCATGTTGCCCGCGGTCACGCCATAAGCATAGACAGGTTTGCCCAGTTCCATAAAGGCGTCTTTGCTCTTCCAATCTGGCTGAGCAATGATACCAACACGGAAGCCTTGAGATTCTAATAGGCGACCAATAATCGCCATACCAAAGCTTGGATGATCGACGTAGGCATCACCTGAGATGATGATGACGTCACAAGCATCCCAGCCCAGATCATCCATCTCTTTGCGGCTCATCGGCAGATAAGGCGCTGGCTCGTAGCAGCTCGCCCAGTGTTTGTCATAATCATAAAGTGGCTTGGTGCCTTGTTTAAAGGCAGTGCGGGCGATGGTATCGGCAGACATGGGCGGACCTGTTAATTAGAAAATTGGCACTAAAAATACGTCCCTTATCACTCACTGATAATAAAGGCGAATTTAAAAGCGCTCATTTTAACATGAATCGCCCTCACTATGCGACCTATTCTATGATGGGCGATTAATGATAAGTTATTGATAGCATGAGATAAACTGCTCATGCAAAGTAAGCTGTTAGCACAGCAAGATAATGGCAAAAGTAGTCTAGGCAGAACAGTCACATAATTGGCGCTATAAACCTCATATTAAGTAATATTCTCCATCCTTGTTCAATTCATAATTACATGAGTACAAGCACAATAATCAAAATATGAATTTGGTTAATACTAATCATTTGTTTTCTTATATTTATAAATTTCTCATAGTAGATTTTGGCACAGGTTTTGCTCCACACCTGTTAGGGCTTATTTGTGCACACTGATGAGTGAAAATGGTGCACCGATAACATTTGAACAGATAGATAAGTGTTTGGAGATAAAATGAGAGCATCATTCGCGGGGCTAGACATGATAAAGGGCTTATTAAAACTATTAAGGTCATCGCTAAGCAATATACTGGTGCTGGGTACACTACTGTTTACAGCGATGGGTAGCGCCCAAGCCGCAGAGACGGATACCTTGACAGTGGCACAGCTGCTCGAATATCAAAACATCGCTTGGATTATCTGGGGCGGGGTATTGGTGTTTTTTATGCAGGCAGGTTTTGCATTACTAGAGAGTGGATCGGTACGAGCAAAGAATGCAGTAAACGTGATGATGAAAAACTATACCGATATGTGCATCGGTGGTCTGGCATTTTATTTGGTCGGCTTTGGGCTAATGATGGGCAACAATCACTCAGGATTTGTCGGTACGGATCATTTTATGCCAACTGAGTTGTCCAATATGGACTGGGCACTGATGTTTTTTCAGATGATGTTTGCGGCGACAGCGGTGACCATTGCTAGTGGAGCGATGGCAGAGCGTGTCTCGTTCATCGGCTATGCAGTCGCCGCCTGTCTGATTTGTCTGTTTATCTATCCTGTGTTTGCCAGTTGGGTGTGGGGCGGTCATTTCGGCGGTACGGGTTGGCTAGCCGAGCTTGGTTTTATTGATTTCGCTGGGTCTACTGTCGTGCATTCGATCGGAGGTTGGCTTGCGCTGGCAGGTATCTTGGTCATTGGCCCAAGACTGGGCCGGTTTGCCCCTGATGGCACGCCCAGACTAATCGCAGGGCACAACATGACGTTGCTCGCGCTGGGCGGATTTATCTTATGGTTTGGCTGGTTCGGGTTCAATGCTGGATCGACCTTGTCTATTACAGGTGATATCGGCTTGATCGCCGTCAATACTTTCATTGCAGCAGTGAGCGCTGTCGTGAGTTATATGTTGATCTCTCGGACACTTAACAAAGCGATTTTGCTGAGTGATAGTGTCAATGCCAGTTTGATTGGCTTGGTCTCCATCACCGCAGGCTGTGCCACAACGACACCTATCTTTGCTATTGTCATTGGTGCGGTCGCCTCCGTCGTCTATATCCTATCCACGCAGGCATTGTTAAAGTTCAAAGTAGATGATGTGGTATCGGCTGTAGCAGTACATGGTTTTGGCGGTGCATGGGGTACACTTGCAGCAGGATTGTTTTATACAGGGGATTTGTTCAACTTATCACGGATTGGTATACAAGCACTGGGCGTGGGCGTGGCATTAGCTTGGGGGCTAGGGTTGGGTCTTGTGATGTATAAGCTCATTGATTTCAGTTTTGGATTAAAGGCAAGCCGCTTACATGAGCAGCGTGGCCTTGATTATACTGAGCATGCAGAGCTTGGTTACCCTGAATTCCAGAAGCAGATGTTTGATTCCAAGAGTTTAACCGAGCGGCATTTATAGGAGAGAGCTGATGAATATTGATACTCAATCCGTAGACCAAGCTGTGTCCGCGATGACAGAGATACTTGCAGCGTATCTGCATCCTGAAGAGGTACGGCTGCTTAAATCGCAGTGGCAACGGTACTCGTCGGTCTCTGTAAAAATGATGCAGCAATGCATATTGGATGCCACGAGACGCTATCCTGAGCTACAAGATCACAAGTCTGATATTCGTAAAGCCTTTTGGGATACGTTGCAAACGAGCAATTCGCAGATACAGGAGGTGGATGATCATAGCGACATCATCGATACGCCAGTCATCGTCTCACAATTGGTTTTGGCGTTTTATAGCGTCATTGAGGCGCTTCGTAGTCAGCTAACAGACATGGAAAATCACAATTTATTTCTGACGATGCACCAAACTGTTTCGCAAGAACGCACCTTCAAAGGGCATAGCATCCATATCAAACAGTTTTTGGAAGGGGGTCTTCCATCCGTACCTGACGATGAGTATCTCTTAAACAATTTGGTGCAGCTGGCCTATGTGTGCTTGTGCGATGTTGCAGGGCCTGTTGAAGCAGATGAAATGATGTTTCGAGCAGCACAAGCGACTAAGCAAAGCTACCCGAAAGCACTGGTCGAACAGTTGTTTTAATCGATTAAATAAGCACGTTACGATCTATGATAAAGACTCCCTCGTAACGTGCTCTACGTTTTAACACGAACGGTGAGCTGCCTAATAGCTTACTAATTATCTAATAGCTGAAGTGGGAAAGTAACCACGTCAAAGGCGAGGGCAAAGGGTAGTAAGACCAGTTTTTGTGCGCTATTTGGACCGCTACGAGTGACAACATCTTGCTGAGTCTGCGTATAAAATCTCACCGTATAGGGTTTGGTTAAAGCGCGATAATTTGACTGAATTAGGCTTAAGTTACTGACTTGTGGGTAGATAGCGCCTTTGACAGGCACGCTAAAGCAAAAGCGCTGAGCATTGATACGTTGATCGCTTGCCGAGGTACATTCTTTACCGTTATTTTGCAAAAAGAACTGATAATCTGAGCGCCCAAATTCGTCTTTTAATTTAGCATAAGACAGTTTCATTTCACCTTGAAAGTACCCATCGTTGTTGGGTACATCAAAGCTCATATCGTTATCTACTTGAATGTTTTTTTGCGTCAGATTACTCAGTAAGTTCACCATCTCTGTCCCACCTTGGGTGAGCACGTAGCTGTTCTTTTCACCCACGATAACCATTGTCGCGTTTGGCATTTTTGGTAACGCCTGCGCAGGGCGACCAAAGGCAACAATTTGATCTTCAGACAATATTTGCTTCGTTGTGCTGGTACTGGCATGCCCGTTATTGTCTAACAATGAGCTGGTGGCACAGCCTGAGCTGGCTAGTACCGTAGCAAACAGAGCACCTGCCATTATGGTTTTTGGATGTGATGATTTTGAATTTGATGGTCTTAGATTGGACTGTTTTAGTGCTATGCGCATATCTTTGCTAGCAGCATTTGTATTGTCGGTCATGATTAGGCTTCCTTGTCTAATAAATGGGCTTACGAAATTGGCTATTGAGGTTTTATTTATCACTAGACTTCTGGTGATATCGTACAGGGTTTAGATATCATTTAGCTACTTATCTTCAATTGTCATATGATGGGTAAATTTAGCTGTGACTTATTGGTTGTAATTAATCTAGCGTGATTTTTGTCCCACTCTTCGTAAAGTTCATCACAAACTGACTTTTGAAGTTGCGTACATTATTCTCGTAAGTCAACAAGCTGCGCGTGAACTGATGATAGTCACTCATGTTTTTCGCATTGACCATAAGCATAAAATCAAAATCCCCTGATACTTCATAACAGCTCATGATTCGTGATTGCGCGTCCATCAGGCGCTCAAACCGATGCTGCATTGAGGTATTAGAGCGCTCCATTTCTATCATCACCACTGCCGTCAGACCATAGCCCACTTTGTCAGGATTGACGATGGCTACTTGTTTGGTAATTACGTCATTATCTATTAGCGCCTGTATACGCCGCTGCGCCGTTGCAATAGATACATGCACTCGCTCTGCGACAGTTTTAAGCGGTAGGGTCGAATCATCTTGTAGCAAGTTCAAAATGGCTTTATCAATATTGTCTAAAGTATGGCTCATGTCCCGACTTCCTTAATAGTAGTAATCTTTTTATATTTTATAAATATTATCACTAAAAGCCCTAGTATAAGAAAATAATAATTTATAACGTACTTATTTGATAATTTTATTCATTAATATAGATATATAGAGATAATGTATCAAAGCACCCTAGTAAAATAGACTGTACCAATTAGAGTCGCTTCAAAATAAGAGCTACCGATTGGTTCTCTACCATCTATTAATATCTACGGTGCTTATAATGTCTATCTCGATGCTCTCCAATATCTTCACTAATACGCTAGCAACGACTGCTGCACGTTTGCCATTGCCTGCGATTTGGACGGCAGGTAACGCACAACAACGTACCCTGATATTAGGGGTGTCTTTTGCCATACTATCCAATGTGTTATTTGGCGTACTCTATGCGTATAGCAGTTTTTTAGCGCCACTATCAGGAACGCAAGTGTTTATTTGGCGGATGCTTGCGATGTGGGCAGCGTTGGTAGGATATCTGGTGGTAAGTGGACGTCTGGGGTTGCACATTGATAAACTAAAAGCGCTAAAGGGCGCGAAGCAATGGGCTTGGTTGCTACTACCTACGCCGATATTTCTCAGCCAGTTTTGGTTATTTATGTGGGCACCAGTTAATGGTCAAGGTGTGCAAACCGCGATGGGTTATTTTTTATTCCCACTCATGATGGTGGTGTTTGGCTGTGTCCTCTTTGGCGAAAAACTAAGCCGCCTGCAATGGTTGGCAGTGGCATTTGCCGCAGTAGGGGTGGGTAGCGAAATTGTGCGCACGCAAAGCGTATCATGGGCAACGCTATGGGTATGTGGTACCTATCCTGTTTATTATATTTTACGCCGACTGCAAGGTATTGGTGCGGTAACTGGACTGTTGGTTGACTTAAGCATTTTTGCACCATTTGCCTTGGCTTACCTGTTCTTTTTTGCGCCCAGTAGTGTGGCTTTGGTAAGTGGTTCTGGCTTTTTTATCATGATGCTAGTAGGGCTGGGCATATTAAGTGTCTTGGCCATGAAAACCAACGTAGACGCCAGTCAAATGTTACCTGTGAATATGTATGGCATGATGAGTTATTTAGAGCCAGCACTCTTATTTGTATTGGCCATCACCGTTTTGGGCAATCCGTTTGAGTCATCAATGATTTATAGCTACGGTCTGATTTGGTTAGGCATAGCGTGTCTGGTTGCGCATGGTATTAGGCAACTGCGTCAAGCCAATAGTCAGACAGCAACGTCTCTAGAGGAGCAAACCGATTGTCTATGAGATGTCATAGACAATAAAAAAGGACGGCTCAATAAATATTGAGTCGTCCTTTTTCGTATTAGATTAACATTGTCCCACTGTATAGCAGACTGACTCTATTAATCTAAATGCTGCTTAAAGCCGCGTTGCTTATCACGTTCCCAATCACGGTCTTTCAAGGTTTTACGTTTGTCATGCTGCTTTTTACCCAGTGCTAGGCCAATTTGGCATTTCACCAGTGAGTTTTTCCAGTAGCAAGACAATGGCACACAAGCATAGCCTTTTTGATTGATTGCGCCAGATAGCTTTTCGATTTCACGACGATTAAGCAGTAACTTACGGGTACGAATGCTGTCTGGGCTGACATGCGTCGAGCTGGATAACAGCGGCTGAATGTGCGCACCAAACAAGAAAGCTTCGTTATTACGAAATATCACATAAGCTTCGGTAATCGTCATTTTACCCGCACGAATGGCTTTTACTTCCCAGCCTTGTAGGGCAAGACCTGCCTCAAATGACTCTTCAATAAAGTATTCGTGACGTGCCTTTTTATTGGCACAAATCTGATTATCTGGTTTTTTTGATTTTTTTGACATAATTTCTCCATAAGAATCGCTAAAAGCGCAGCGTCCTTATCTAACTGATCCTACTGATTCCTCATCCTCAGCCAATCAATAACATGGTTTTTATCTAAACCATAAGCGGGATGAGTCGAACTGACTATTGTATCAAAGCCTTTGAGCAAAAGGTAAATCCGCTGTTAGGACAAATGTAGCAGATAAGTATTAAGTTTGAGTAAAATTTGCTAGCATATGGCCTACTATTATCGACGATATCAGCCACGCTATGAGCCACTCTATTTCTGCTACTTCCTCAAAACTACACACCAAAATCTTATATCCTGGGACTTTTGACCCCATTACCAATGGTCATGTGGATCTGGTCACACGCGCCACCAAGTTATTTGATGAGGTGGTGATTGCGGTTGCTTCAGGACATCACAAAAAACCTCTGTTTAATTTTGAGGAGCGTGTAGCCTTGGTCGAAACGGTGTTTGCCGATTTACCGCAAGTATCTGTCATTGGGTTTGAAGGGCTGCTGGTTGACTTTATGCGTGAAAAAAACGCGACGGCGGTGCTACGCGGATTACGAGCGATGTCAGATTTTGAGTATGAGTTTCAGTTGGCCAATATGAATCGTGAGCTGGATGAGAATTTTGAAGCGGTGTTTTTGACCCCGTCTCAGAATTATTCATTTATCTCGTCCACGATGATTCGTGAAATTGCCAAACTTGGTGGCGACGTCAGTAAATTCGTTCCCCCTTGCGTGTTGCAGGCATTTGATAAAAAACTAAACACTCAGTAGATAAAATGTTTGCTGGCTAGCCTTGTTAAAAGTAGGGCGCGATGCCAGTTATGTCTATTATTTACCATACTACTATGCCCAATACGAGCAACAATATAAGGAGCAGATCATGGCGCTATTAATCACTGATGAGTGCATCAACTGTGACGTCTGCGAGCCTGCCTGCCCAAATGAGGCAATCTCAGAAGGGGATGATATTTATGTTATCGACCCTGATTTATGTACCGAATGCGTCGGACATTTTGATGAGCCACAATGCGTGGTGATTTGTCCCGTTGACTGTATTCCACATGACCCTGATCATGTCGAGACGCAAAGCGACTTGTTGTCTAAATATAAGCGCATCACAGGTCAGTAATTTCAGCACAGGCAAGTGTTGATGTTTGATATGCATTAGGAACTATAAAATGACGACAGCTACTGCTCAATCGACTAGCGATTTTGATCATCAACACCTCTGGCATCCCTATGCTAGCTTGCCACCCACTTATCCAAATATCGTTATTGATCGTGCCGAAGGTATTTATATCATTACCGAAGACGGCACACGTCTGATCGATGGTATGTCGTCATGGTGGGCGAGCGTTCATGGCTATAACCATCCTGTACTTAACGCCGCTATCACTGAACAATTGGGTAAAATGGCGCATGTGATGTTTGGTGGTTTGACCCATCAGCCTGCTATCGATTTGGGCAAAAAGCTGCTCTCTATTGTACCTGCTGGAATTGATGCGATTTTTTATGCGGACAGTGGCAGTATCGCAGTAGAAGTAGCATTGAAAATGGCGCTGCAATATCAAGTAGCTGCCAAGCTGCCAACCAAGCAGCAGTTTGCCTCTACGCATTCTGGTTATTACGGTGATACCTGGCATGCGATGAGTGTTTGTGATCCTATTAATGGTATGCATAGCCTGTATGGTAAGCAGTTACCAACGCAACACTTTGTCCCAGCACCACCGCTAGGGTTTGAGCGGGCTTTAACAGAACCTGATCGCGTTGCCCTCACAGCATTTTTTGATGAGCACAGCGATAAGCTGGCAGGTTTTATTATTGAGCCAATTATTCAGGGCGCAGGCGGCATGCGTTTTTATAGTCCTGAGTATCTGCAACTGCTGCGTCAACTGTGTGATGAGCATGATGTGCTATTGATTGCTGACGAAATTGCTACTGGTTTTGGTCGTAGCGGTAAGTTATTTGCGTGTGAGCATGCAGCTATCAGCCCAGACATTATGACGATTGGAAAGGCGTTGACGGGCGGCTATATGACCTTTTCCGCAACGCTATGTACCCGAAAAATTGCCGATACTATTCATAATAGTGACTATCCGGCATTGATGCATGGCCCAACCTTTATGGGCAATCCACTGGCCTGTGCGGTTGCGTGTGCCTCGATTAATTTGATTATGTCTTATGATATTGAAGCGCGTACTGCCAATATGCAACGCACGATGGAGCTGCAGCTAGCACCAGCCGCCTTATTAGAAGGTGTTGCTGAAGTACGTTGCTTGGGTGCAGTCGCCGTCATTGAATTACATGACACTGTTGATATGACCATTTTTCAGGCTTTGTTGATTGAGAATGGTATCTGGGTCAGACCATTTGGCAAATTAGTGTATATCATGCCACCTTATATTATCACCAGTACTGAGCTTGTGACTTTATGCCAATCGTTACTACATGTAGTGACAGTCTATCTGGCGCAAGCTTCGAATATTGAAGTTTAATAATAAAACCCTGTTTTATATGCCAGTCAATTTTTTATAAGGTGAGCTATGAGTGTGTTATTTGTCTCAGGTATCGATACCGATATCGGTAAAACCTATGCTACTGGGCTGCTTGCCAAAGCGCTTATGCAGCAAGGTGTAAGAGTCATCACTCAAAAGTTGGTGCAAACTGGCATCAGTATTGATCCAAGTACTGGCGAGATGGGGATTGCTGAAGATATCATTATGCATCGTCAACTAATGGACATTCCACTACAGCGATGTGACCTTGATTTTACCACTTGCGCTCATCGCTATGAGAAGCCTGCATCACCGCACTTAGCCACTCGATTATCGGGGGAAGTATTAGATCCTGAACTGATTACTAATGCCACCAAACGATTGCAAGCTAAGTACGACTTGGTATTACTAGAAGGTGCTGGTGGATTACTGGTACCAATAACGGAGCAGTTATTAATTTTAGATTATATTGCTATTCAAGGTTATCCAATTGTTTTGGTCACTTCTGGTCGTTTAGGTAGTATCAATCATACTTTGCTCAGTCTAGAGGCAATATCGTCGCGCGGATTGCAGGTTCATAGTGTGATTTATAATCATATCCACGATAATACTGCTCAGACAGATGAAGAGATAGCCACTAGTACAATAAAATTTTTGCAAAGCTATCTCAAAAGCAACTATCCAAAGACACATTGGCTACAGCTACCCAGTTTGAAAAATACAATATATGCCACTGATAATCTGTTAAAAGATCGCCATTTAAGCTTACCAATAGACTTTATTTAACCTATTTGTGCTGATGCTAAAAATAAATCCAAAAGACGTTCGCACTCTGCCATAAGTTTGTTATACTAGCGCGCTTGGTAGACTAGGCAATCGCCGCTGCACACTGGCAACAGACATGCAGGGGAGGAAAGTCCGGGCTACATAGGGCAGCGTGCCAGCTAACGGCTGGGCAGGGTAACTTGACGACCAGTGCAGCAGAGAGTAGACCGCCTTTGGCTTATATGAGTATCGCAAGATATTCATGTCATCGGTAAGGGTGAAAGGGTGCGGTAAGAGCGCACCGCGTGGCTGGCAACAGTTCACGGCATGGTAAACTCCACGCGTAGCAAGACCAAATAGGCATCGGCATGGCGCGGCCCGCGTTCGATGCGGGTAGGTTGCTTGAGCGTATGAGCGATTGTACGCCTAGAGGAATGATTGTCCACGACAGAACCCGGCTTATCGGTTTACCAAACCTTTTTTAATGGCCTAATGTGTATTAGAAGTAAAACTATTTTTTAATAGCGATATTTTTAATATTAGGTCAAGTTTTTTGGAAAAAGTGCTTATTAGGGGTTGACGATAGTCATCTGCTTAGGCATAATAGCCAACCTAAAATGGCGATGTAGCTCAGCTGGTTAGAGCGCATGACTCATAATCGTGAGGTCAAGAGTTCAAGTCTCTTCATCGCCACCATTTATAGATACTTTAATTAGTATCAACTAAAAAACCAATCTATCGAGATTGGTTTTTTTTCGCCTAAAAATTGACTCAATGATAAACAAATTGCAGCAATTACTTACACATTTCTTACTAAATCATAGCCTTATCTGTTTAGCTACAGATTAATTCTTGTAACTTATGTCGCGCTTACTTATCATAGGGGCTGTTTTCGGTAAAGTCCTGTAACGCCATGTCTGTTCAACTACCTCCTTATCGTCCTATCAAGCACCGCAGTGGCCTAAAAGTCATGGGTGCCGCCTTTCATGCACTGCTTATGCGTGAACTACAGACTCGCTTTGGCGGTTACCGTTTGGGCTATCTTTGGGCACCGCTAGAAATTATATTCCAAATGCTTATATTTCTAGTGATTTTCGGAGTGATTATTGAGCGTGCATTGCCAGGAATGAGTTTTCCATTATTTCTAGTTGCAGGAATGGTCCCTTTCAGAATGTTCCAAACTATTGCAACTAGATCATTAGGGGCAGTAGAAGCCAATCAAGGGCTTTTAATGTATCGTTCAATTAAACACATTGACGTCATTATTGCTAGATCAGCTTTAGAACTGATTATTTATTTCATAACATTTATTATATTGCTGATTGGGCTGGCTTTTTTTAACGATTATGCTAGTTTAGAGAATTTTCATATCGTATTATTTTGCTGGATAACGCTTTTTATGTTCAGCTTCGGTGTCGCGTTGATTATGATGATTATTGGTTATTATGGTGGCGAAATCAATAAGGTAATTTCGATACTTTTTACTATATTGTATTTTACGTCAGGCATCATTTATCCTATTCATGTTATTCCAGAACCATATTTCAGCTATTTACTTTATAATCCTTTTATTCATAATATCGAGCTGATAAGACACGCTTTGGCACCTAATTATCCTGCCTACCATATTGATATGAGTTACTTTTTAAAATGGACCATTGCAGTAAATTTCTTGGGTTTATTGATGTACAAAGCAGTAGAGAGAGATTTAATACGTTCCAAATAAATCATCAAGCGTAATATCAGTTTTAACTTAGGACAATCAAATGATTGAAATTAGAAATGTTTCTAAGTCATTTATGACCAAACAAGGTCGACATTACTTATTCAAAGATTTGAATTTGACCATTGGTGACAAGCAAAGTGTGGGTTTGTTAGGGCGTAATGGAGCGGGTAAATCTACCCTGTTACGTATTATATGTGGACTTGATAAGCCCGATAGCGGAGAGATTCTCACTAATTCGACTATTTCTTGGCCGGTAGGCGTTGCAGGTGGTTTTCAGGGCAGTTTGACCGGACGTCAAAACGTACGTTTTGTTTGCCGCCTTTATTCTAGTGGTCCTTACATCGACGAGAAAATTCGTTTTGTCGAAGAGTTCGCTGATATTGGTAATTATTTTGATATGCCAGTGAAAAGCTACTCATCAGGTATGAAAGCGCGATTAACCTTTGGGTTAAGTTTGGCTTTTGATTTTGATTATTATATGCTTGATGAAGCGGGTGCCGTTGGGGACGCGGCTTTTCGTAAACGTAGTGAAGAGATTCTAGCCGCCCGGCGTGCACAAGCAGGGTTTCTAATCGTGTCGCATAATATTGGTGATATCAAAAGAAACTGTGATATTGGTATTGTATTAATGGATCAAACAGCACACGTCTTTGACGATACAACAGAAGCGATTGAGGTTTATGAAAAGCATATCCACAAAGCAAAAAAGTAAGATAATTAACTTCTCGCTGTTTATCGGCTTGGTGCTCATTCCTTGGGCGCTCGTTATCTTTTACGTCATGACATTGGCTCACCCACGCTTTATCTCGACTGCTGATGTGGTGGTGAAGCAAGTCAGTGATGCAAGCGTACCTTCTGGTGGCGGGCTATCGGCGCTACTAGGTGTCAATAGTACCAGTAAAGAAGACGCCACCTATTTGACGGAATATATTCTTTCAAATGACATGGTAAAGCGCCTCGATAGTAAATTTAAATTTCGTGATGCCTATTATGTCGATGGTTCAGACCCTATCTATGAAATCGCTCCTGATGCGACGCAAGAAGATCTACTTGAGTACTTCAAAAAACGTGTTCATATTGATCTTGATGAACAAAGTTATGTGCTGTCAGTCTCAACCGAAGGTTTTGATTCAAAGTACGCGTTTGAGCTGAACAAAGCCATCTTAGGTGAGTCTGAGCGTTTTGTGAACCGCATTTCACAAGAAGTGGCACGTGATCAATTGGCGTTCGCAGAAACTCAGTTAGATGAGTCACAAGAGCGTTTAAACGATGCCAAAGAGCAGTTACTAAACTATCAAAACGACAATGAGATTTATGATCCACAAGCCAATGCTCAGATCGTCAATCAATTGATTGGCAGCTTGCAGGCACAGTTGAGCTCACTACGTACCGAAGAGCGTCAATTGCTCAGTTATCTGAATCCAGATGCGCCGCAAGTGGTGTCGCTCAGAAGCCAAATAAAAGCAGTCGAAGAGCAAATCACGCAAGAGCAAACCAAACTAACGTCACCAAATACTACCAAATTAAACCGCCAAGCGGTACAGTTTGAAACCATCAAGGCGGATGTTGATTTTGCCACTGAGCTATATAAGCTGTCTTTGTCATCGCTTGAAAAGTCACGATTGGAAGCCTTTAAGAAAATGAAGAACTTGATTGTGATCTCAACCCCATATGAGGCTGAAGATGCAACCTATCCTCGTCAAGCATATCTTATTTGGACATCATTGGCACTGCTGTTGATGCTATACGGTTTTGTGCGCCTCGTGATGGCAGTAGTCCGTGATCACCGCAGCTAGATTTGATCAAGCCAGTTTCGACAAACCAGACATCAGTAATGATCGATAGATCAGTAAAGGAATATAACGCATGAATACGAAACCACGCTCTATCGTGATAATGATAAGTTTGGCCATGGCTACGATTAGTATGTCTGCTGTAGCAGCGACCAGTTATGCCGATCAAATATCAGGTTCGGGTTTTGGCACTAGCAGCAATAATATGAGTCAAGACCAGAACCGCAGCAATATCAATGTATCAACGCAAGCGTTTGCAGGCGGCGTACCCGGACAGGCAACCACACAAGAGGCCGTCAATGCAGCCAGCCTTCCGAGTCAGTCAGTCATTAACACCACGCGTCCTTACCAAGACATCAACACTCAGGATATGATGTTTGGTGAGCAGCTATTTCGAGGGGCATTTTCAACGACGTCAGGCTCTACCTTTAATGATGGTTATGTGATTAATCCTGGCGACAACGTTCAGGTCAGAATGTGGGGTGCCTATCAGTACGCTGCGACGATGACGGTTGATCCGCAAGGCAATATTTTCTTGCCAAACGTGGGCCCAGTACGTATCTCTGGTGTCCAAAACGGCAATCTACAAAACGTTGTCAAAAGCGCGGTCAATCGTATCTATCGCTCAAACGTTGGTGTCTATGCGTCACTAGAGCAGGCGCAACCAGTGAAAGTATTTGTCACAGGCTTTGTCAAACAGCCTGGTTACTATGGCGGTTTGGCTGCTGATTCTGTATTGTCTTATTTGGACCGTGCAGGCGGCGTTGACCCAACACGCGGTAGTTATATCGACATTCAAATCAAGCGTAACGGTCAAATGCTACAGCAGGTCAATCTTTATGATTTTCTATTAGCGGGTAAGTTGCAGGCATTCTCGTTTCGTGATGGTGATGTGATTACGGTCGCACCGCAAAAGAAAACGTTTGAAGTAGGCGGAGAAGTTCAAAACGAATATACCTTTGAATTTGACGTGAACGATTTGACCATTGGTGACGTATTACAAGTCGCCAGCCCTGCGGCAAATGCAACTAACGTGAGTATTACACGCAGTGCAGGACGCGCACAAACAGCAGAATATTATTCACTCACTGAAGCACGAAACGTTCCTGTCTATAATGGTGATCAGATGGTTGTGACCTCAGATCGATATGCGGGCACCATCGCCGTACAAGTCAAAGGTGCGCACACAGGTAATGGCGCAATGGTGGTGCCATATGGTGCGCGCCTTAAAGACATCGTTCCACAGCTGCAACCAAGTCCACTGGCAAAATTGACGCATTTGACCATTTATCGTCAGTCCGTTGCTGAACAACAAAAACGTATGATTAATGAGTCGCTTGATCGCCTAGAAGAGTTAACACTTGCTACGCAGTCAACCACACGTGAGGAAGCCGCGCTACGTCAGGATGATGCTGCTCTGGTTAAAGAGTTTGTGGCTAAAGCACGTAAAGTGCAGACCGATGGCCAAATCGTCGTCGTACCAAATTCTTGGCAAGATATTATCTTACAACAAGGTGATATCATTGAAATACCAGCGCAAACCTCTGTTATTACTGTCAATGGTCAAGTACGCGCACAAGGTGCGTTGACATTCAACCCAGATTATACGGTGGGTGATTATGTTGCCAATTCTGGTGGTTTCTCTGACAACGCAGATGTCAAAGATATCCTGATTATTCATCAAAATGGTGCCAGCCAAGTGGTTAATACCGCTTACCGTATCCAGCAAGGTGATGAGATCATGATACTGCCAAAAGTCAAAACCAAGCGTGTAGAGATTGCTCGTGGTTTGTCTCAGATTGTGTATCAGTTAGCCATCGCTGCCAAAGTAGTGCTAGATTTATAAGCATTGATTAGCCGAGATAAAAGATTGCTGGTGACGGTTTCAAAAACAGGCCACTGTAAAGTAGCCTGTTTTTGAAACCGTCACCAGCAAACAATGTACCAGTAAACAACGTACCATAAAAAAAGCACCACCAATACAAGGCATTAAAAATGGTAAAAAAAGTAGCAAATGAAGACAAGGTATTGGCTTTACCTACCTCTGATAATGCGCTGCTTTTGATACCAGACCAGTATACGCCACCAAAAAATCTGGCGGTTATTGGTAAAGGGATACGCCGTAACAACTTGCTACTACCTCAAGCATTACAAGCCAATATTCAACGCTGGTATCCGTGGTCAGGTTTGCAGCAACGCTTGGTTAATCGTAACCGAGCATTGCTGTCTGTATTGCCACTATCGAAAACAAGGTATATGAGCGCCAATAATGAATCTGAATCATTACGACCCGACGCATTTATGGGTTGGGGACACAAAAAAAGCTATCAACGCGCTGAAAAAGCAGCTAAAGGTCAAAACCTGACTGCTTTGAGTATTGAAGATGGCTTTTTGCGGTCACTAGATTCAGGTGTTGATAGTCGTCATGGCTTGAGTGTGGTGGTTGATGATATTGGCATCTATTTTGATATGACCAGTAGCTCACGCCTTGAGCAGTTAATCATCACGCGAACCAAGGTTGATAGCACCTCTGAAAAGCATCAGTTAGATAAGCAACATGCGCAGCAATTGATGGCACGTATCTGTACAGAAAAGCTGAGCAAATATAATTCAGTGATATTGTGTCCATTATTAGATGAGCTGATTGATACAGAACATACAGGTGTCAAAAATACCGCGTCAAAAACTCATGTCTTATTGATTGATCAAGTACTGGGTGATGCCTCCATCAAAGGGGCTGGTGCGAACAAACGTCAATTTAAGCAAATGTTAAAGACCGCGTGCCGACAGCATTCTAATGCTAATATTTGGATTAAGGCACACCCTGCTTCAACATCAGGATATCTCACCAGCTTATCGTTACCAAAAAACGTGAGACTATTGTCTCAAGCACTTAATCCTATTGAACTGCTATCGCAAGTCAATGATGTCTATACCGTCAGCTCGCACATGGGTTTTGAAGCCTTAATGCTAGGCAAGACAGTGCATTGCTTTGGCGTCAGTTGGTATAGTGGTTGGGGGCTGACTGATGATAGCGGCGCACCAAAAAACCTCTTAAAAGCCGTTCAGCAACGTCGTAAAGCGTTTGCCAATGAACTATTTAAAGATAAAAACTGTTCAAACTCCGCTTTATTCCCTAAAGCGGTTGGTCAAAAGCTCGATACGACGTTAGAGACATTATTTTGTAGCGCATATATTGATTATAGCCGCTATGCAGACCCAGCGACGAAGCAACCTTGTGATATCAATACCGCCATTGATTGGCTAGTGACCAACCGATACTGGCAATCGCGGCTTGAAGGTAGCCTGACGGTGTATGAATTCAGTCGATGGAAGCTGCCCTTTGTTAAGGCATTTACGAATTTGCCACGTACGACGCTATTTATCAAACCAAAACCGCGACTAAAAAACCTGCTGCATCCAGACCATTTTCGTGTGGATTATCAACAGCCTCTACTCGTATGGGGCTTGGCCAAACGCCAAAAATTACAATCAAAGCGTCAGAATAAGCTTGTTGAGCAATCTTCAAATATTCCTGCCATATACTGTATGGAAGATGGATTTATCCGCTCAAATGGTTTGGGCGCAACATTATTGGCACCCTTGTCTGTCGTGATAGACACCCAAGGCATCTATTATGATGCCACTCAGCCTTCAGATTTAGAGACATTACTACGTGATTGTCATCCGCTAAGTCCACAGCAGCATGTGCGCGTACAAAAGCTTCGAGAAAAATTACTCACTCAGCGGGTGAGTAAATATAATGTTGGGGGTAATATTGGTAGTGCGAAAGCCAATGCCAGTAAAAATATTAGTGGCCAGCATGCTTCATGGATGCAAGAGGCAAAGGACTCTAGAAAGACTCGTGTTCTGATTATCGGTCAAGTAGAAGATGATTTATCAGTACAATATTGCGGCTCAACCATCAAGACAAATAGTGGCTTGATTGAACGTGTACAGCAGGATAACCCGCATGCTTATCTTATTTATAAGCCGCATCCTGATGTAGAAGCAGGACTGCGCGCTGGCAAAGTAACAGGAGCTTGTCTTCAGCAAGTGCAAGCGGTCGCCTATGATACGGCGATGCCTGATTGTCTAGAGTGGGTTGATGAAATACACACCATCAGCTCGCTGACAGGTTTTGAAGCACTGCTTCGCGGCTTACGAGTCACGTGCTATGGCTTACCATTCTATGCAGGGTGGGGCTTAACCACTGATATGGATACACAGTTTCAGCCCAAGGCAGAGTATTTAGCCAGACGTAAGCGCGCGACACCGTTGTCTCTTGAGCAGTTACTATATGGAGCATTGATATGCTATCCGTTATATCGCTTGCCTGATGGCTATGGACTTGCACAAGTAGAGCAAGTGATTGACTACTTGTACCCGACTCAAGAGTTACATCAATCAATAGATAGCCAATCAGTCAAAGGCCAAAATTTAGAGTCTGAAGCGGGAGTATCTGGTAGTGTTACTGATTCAGCTCAATCATCCGTCTCATCAAAACCAAGTGTGGGCACGCAACTAAAGCAACGATTGACCACCGCTTTTATGCAGCAGCGCCATCAATGGCAACAGCGCTTACGTAAGTGACCTTGCTAGCTTGCGTTAAATTTACCGAATAAATCCTATGAGACAAGCATTAGGTTTTTCGGTATAATTATTTGTCCTTTATATAACTTTTATTTTTCAATCAATGGTAACCCGATACTATGGCAGCTTCGATGTCTCACTTGCTAACTCATCGACACGTCTTGCTGCTACAAGGAAAGATGGGCGGATTTTTTAATCGTTTCTCTGAATTTTTGCAAACCCAAGGCATTAAAGTCAGTAAAATTAATTTTAATGCGGGGGATGCTTTTTTCTATCATCATGCTGATACCTATGAGTATACGGGCACGCTGGCTCAATTCTCATCTTGGTTACAGGCTTTGATAGAAGAAAATAGCATCGACGCGATTGTTTGTTTTGGGGACTGTCGTCCACATCATACGCAAGCAGCAGGTGTCAGCGAAAAAAGAGGCACCTCATTCTTCGTGTTTGAGGAAGGGTATTTGCGCCCCGATTATATTACCTTGCAAGAGTATGGTATCAATGGCTATTCGCGCTTAAATACTGCGGATATTAAAGCGCTTAACAAAGCCAATGATAAGCCTTTATACACACACAATCGTTTTTATCGATTGAGTATCGCGGCTGTTGTTTACTATGTGATTGCATGGCTTTATAAAGGCCGTTATCCACACTACTCTCATTATCGAGGCATGACCGCATGGCAAGAAGCCATTGCTTGGCTCAAAGCACCTTGGCGTAAGTTTCGAGATTATCTGCCTGACAAACGATTACAAAATAAGCTAACCAAGCAAGAAAGTAATAATTACTTTCTAATCAGTTTGCAAGTGCATAACGATTCACAGATTACGCATCATAGTGATTATCGTGATGTAGTGCAGTTTATCGATGAGTCGATTGCCAGTTTTGCCACGTGTGCTGAGCGTGAGCAGTTATTGGTATTCAAGCACCATCCGCTCGATCGTGGTCATCGAGATTATCGAGAGTTAGTCTCTAGTCTGGCTGAGCGTTATGACGTGAGCCACCGGGTCTTTTATGGTTGTGATATGCACTTGCCAACTTTGATGAAACATAGTATTGGCATGGTCACTATCAATAGCACCACAGGTCTACAGTCGGTCTATCATAAAAAACCAACGAAGGTTATGGGCCGTGCTATCTACGACATTCCTAAACTGACGGATCAAAAATCATTGGATGATTTCTGGCAGCATCCCAAGAGCCCAGATAACGAGTTTTATTTGAGATTTCGTGAGTATCTGATAGAGCAAACTCAGATCAATGGTGCTTTTTATGGTCGGTCTCCTTGGATGTATAAGTATCTGTCTCAAGCTGAAGACAAGACTATAAAAACAGAACTTTCTAAAACCCCTCCTCATCAGTAGCTGATAAGCACCATACTGTCTAAATTTGTGGTTTGTCGGTTGATTGGCTCACCTGTAAGGTAAATCACATCTCTGCTAACAAAATCGCCTTACTTTGCAGTAGAAAACTGCTAGAATGCTCTTTTATGTCTGCGCATAAGCGTTAGCATTCTTAGCCGTGTATTCGAGACCGTTATATTCATAAAATTGACTCGGTTGATGGTTTGGTTTTTACACTACCTAAGTATACTATCGACTACCTCTGACAGTATTCAGTTTTATTATTCTATCACCCTTAATTTAGTAGGCGCTTTGTGACTGCATTAGCCAATATTCGTAACTTTTCAATCATTGCCCACATTGATCATGGTAAGTCGACGCTTGCCGATCGTTTCATTCAAATGTGCGGCGCCTTGCAAGATCGCGAGATGCAGGCGCAAGTGCTCGACTCGATGGATATTGAGCGTGAGCGCGGTATCACCATCAAGGCACAGTCGGTAACGTTGTTTTATGATCATCCAAATGGTGAGCGTTATCAGCTGAACTTTATTGACACACCCGGCCACGTCGATTTTTCATATGAAGTATCTCGTTCCTTAGCGGCTTGCGAAGGGGCATTGTTGGTTGTTGATGCAGCTCAAGGCGTGGAAGCACAATCAGTTGCCAACTGTTATACCGCAGTGGATCAAGGCCTAGAAGTGATGGCGGTCTTAAATAAGATTGATCTACCTCAAGTAGAGCCTGAGCGTGTTATCCAAGAAATTGAAGACATTATTGGCATTGATGCAGTAGATGCACCAAGAGTATCGGCCAAATCAGGGCTAGGGGTTGATAAGCTATTAGAAGCGTTGGTTGCATTTATTCCAGCGCCAACTGGTGACCGCGAAGCACCGCTGCAAGCGCTGATCATTGACTCATGGTTTGATAACTATCTGGGCGTGGTGTCATTGGTACGTGTGCGTGAAGGCACCATACGCAAAGGTGACAAGCTCTATATTAAGTCAACTCAAGAAGCACATTTGGTCGGTTCAATAGGTGTGTTCACACCGAAGCCTCTAGATACGGGTGTTTTGGAAGCAGGTGAAGTTGGCTTTATTATTGCTGGTATTAAAGATATTGCGGGCGCTCCCGTTGGTGATACGATTACGCATGCCAAAACGCCTGACGTCGACCGTATTCCTGGATTTAAACAAGTGACGCCGCAAGTCTACGCAGGTATGTTCCCTGTAGATTCTACCGACTTTGAAAAGTTTCGTGAAGCGTTGCAAAAGTTGCAAATTAACGATGCCTCGTTGTTCTTTGAGCCGGATACCTCAGATGCACTTGGTTTTGGTTTCCGTTGTGGCTTCTTGGGTATGCTGCACATGGAGATTATCCAAGAGCGTTTAGAGCGTGAATATGATCTGGATTTGATCACTACCGCGCCTTCTGTGATCTATGAAATTGAGAAAAAGAACGGTGACGTTATCTATGTTGATAACCCATCTAGGTTGCCAGAGCCGAATAATATTGAAGAGTTCCGTGAGCCGATCGCCCGCTGTCAGATTTTAGTACCCCAAGATTACTTGGGCAATGTCATGACGCTATGTATTGAGCGTCGCGGCGTACAGGTCGATATGCGTTTTATGGGTCGCCAAGTTCAGCTGATCTTCGATATTCCGATGGGCGAGGTGGTCATGGATTTCTTCGATCGTCTAAAGTCAGTTTCACGCGGATTTGCATCACTGGATTATAATTTTGAGCGTTACCAAGTCGATAAACTGGTCAAAGTGGATGTACTGATCAACGGCGAAAAAGTTGATGCTTTGGCTATGATTGTGCACGAAACCCAATCACGCTACCGTGGTAATGCGCTAGTGACTAAGATGAAAGAGCTGATTCCACGTCAAATGTTTGATGTCGCGATTCAAGCGGCTATTGGTGGTCAGATTATTGGTCGTAGTACGGTCAAAGCCATGCGTAAAGATGTACTAGCTAAGTGCTATGGCGGCGATGTCTCACGTAAGAAAAAGCTACTATCTAAGCAGAAAGCCGGTAAAAAACGCATGAAGCAAGTGGGTAATGTGGAAATACCACAAGAAGCCTTCTTGGCTGTACTGCAAGTAGAATAAGCAATAACCCGTTATTACTCATGCAAAAGTAATAACGGTAAATACGATAGTGTATATATAGCAACCGTCAAAGCAGCTCGTTAATAGGCAATTTGGTATGGATTTTGATTTTAATTTAATTTTAGTACCGTTGACCATAGGCTTAGGTATCGTTTGGCTGTTAGACAAACTGACATTCAAACAAAGACAGACGCGTGGACGCGGCAAAGAAAGTCTCCTAGTACGTTGGGCCTATGACTTCTTTCCTGTCCTAGCCGTGGTATTGATTGTTCGCTCATTTTTAATTGAGCCTTTTAATATCCCATCATCTTCTATGGTGCCGACGTTGTATACGGGTGACTTTATTGCCGTTAATAAATATGCCTATGGTGTGCGTCTGCCTTTGACATACAATAAAGTATTGGATACCGGCGAACCAGAACATGGTGATGTCGCTGTATTTCGTTATCCTGAAAACCCTAGTATCTATTATATAAAACGGGTTATCGGTTTGCCTGGTGATACGGTTAGTTATAATCAAGGCACCCTGTCTATTAATGATGTGCCTGTTGAAACCAGCTCTGTGGACTTTGCTGCAAAAGACGAATTAACCTCGCAGCTTTATCTGCCAGGACAAGTGGCTCCAGGTCAAGTATTGACAGAAGCAGGTGCGGCAGCAATGGGTCAGGAAGAAGAAGACGCGGCTGAATACTTTCAGGAAGTACAAGGCGAGAACACACATCTTGTTCGATACTTAAGCGGTATGAATAGCGCACAGTATGCACCGTTTTTACAGCAGCAGTCGCCAGAAGTGGTAAGCTCTGAGGGTACCGAGTGGCGCCTTGATGTGCCAGAGGGTCAGTATTTTGTCATGGGCGATAACCGTGACCGAAGTGCTGATGGTCGGTTTTGGGGTTTTGTTCCAGACGCAAACCTAGCAGGTAAGGCGGTTTATATCTGGATGCACAAACCACCAGGACTTACTTTACCAACATTTGAGCGCAATGGCGCTATTGATTGACATCATGGATACTGTATTGATTGATTTATCGATAATCGTTTTATGCTAATATCGTTACTATCTGCCAATTTACTATTCACCAAATAGTTATTTAGTCATTGAGTGGCCACTAAAAACAGTCGTTTATCAGTCGAAGGGTGTCATAATGCAGCAATTATCTGGTTTAGCCACACAGCGCGGTGCGAGTGTCACTAATATCGTTCTTATTATCATGGTGTTGGGCATTGCGACTAAATTGATGGTGGCGATTTTACCTGCTCAGATTGGTGACTACCAATTAACCCAGTTGTTGAGTGGCGAACTCAAAGAAGCAAACGAAAATAATGACACCGCCAAGCAGTTTGTTGAGCGTGTGAATAAACAGCTCTCTATCAATGCTGACTATGACACTACCGCAGAAGACGTATTTGTATTTACTGATAAGAAAGCAGGACAGTTGGCCATCCACAAAAAATATGAAGTGACCAATAATTTATTTAGCAATATTGATATCGTGAATCGTTTTGAAGACGATATTGATATGGCAGCAGCAGAATAAATCGTCTAATGTATCAAACAGCATGCTAATCTTTTTAGATAAGCCACACAAGATTATTAAACTAAATCTGTAAAACAGAAGGGATAACCACAAGCCACGCATGAAACCAACTTCGCAACATCTCCAAGCGGTTACTACTCCCCAAAAAAATAGCACGTCTGCTGACACAATGGTTGTTAGCTCAGAGTTTATCCAAAGATTAGCAGTGCTAACACGTAAGTTGGGCTATGTTTTCAATGACTTGAGTCTACCAAAACTTGCACTGACACATCGCTCATTTGATAGCAAGAAAAACTATGAGCGCTTAGAGTTTTTAGGTGATGCTCTTTTGGGTATGATCGTGGGTGAGGCTTTATACCATCGTTATCCTGCTCAAAACGAGGGTCGCTTAACGCGTATGCGTGCAACTTTGGTTCGTCAAGAATCGCTGGTTATTATTGCTCAAAACTTAGAGCTGTCTAATCATTTGATACTGGGCGTGGGTGAGCGAAAGGGCGGCGGGCGCAATCGTGCTTCCATATTGGCTGATGCGGTAGAGTCTTTGATTGGCGCTATCTATTTGGACAGCCAAGACATGCAAATCACTCGCAACTGCGTGTTGTCTTGGTATGGAGACTTGATCGACAATGTAAACGATCAAAAAGCATTAAAAGATGCTAAGAGCCGTTTGCAAGAGTGGTTACAGTCTAAGCAGTTTGATTTGCCCAACTATGAGCTTATGGAAACGCGTGGCAATGCACCGCATCAAATATTTGTGGTACGTTGTAATGTCAATATCAATAATTGTCCTGACATTACCGAGTCTGGTGAAAGTCGCCGTATTGCTGAACAAAAGGCTGCAGAGCTGATGATCAATCAGCTACATAAGCTTCCAGCCTCAGCCAAAAAACGCTCTTAGCCACTATCCAAGAATCATTAACAGCATACTTTTAAATTTATCATGTCATTTTTAAGCGTATTTATCTTAAAGAAGCGTTGATTAAAAGTGCTGACTTAACACTTATTTTGAAACATCAAATATTACCAGCCGATCTCTAGTGATGACTCCATAAGCACACGATAAAAGATGATTGGCTGGCCATAAACCCTATAGGATTAACTTATGAGCAATCGTACTGATTTGCCATCAAACAACGAAGACAATACTCACGATATGAATGAAAAATTAGACAATCACCACAGCCGAAATCATGAAGACAATGTCACATCAGAGAATGATATGGCCATTGAAGAGTTTTTTGCACCAAGCAATAGTAAGCATATGGCTGAAGACTTCAGAACAGGCTATGTTGCGATTGTTGGACGTCCAAATGTTGGTAAGTCAACATTGATGAATCATTTATTGGGACAAAAACTGTCAATCACGTCACGCAAACCACAGACGACGCGTCATCGTATCCATGGCATTTTATCAAACCATGAGATGCAAGCGGTCTTTGTCGATACACCAGGTATTCATCGCAATGAGGTGCGTGCCATTAATGAGCGTATGAACAAAGCGGCAGTCTCTGCTCTAGTAGATGTTGATTTGGTACTGTTCGTCGTTGACTCTGATCAGTGGCGTGATGATGACTTATTGACGCTACAAAAGCTTGGTGACACCAATTTGACTGTGGTGCTAGTGATTAACAAGTCAGATACCCTAAAAGATAAAGGCAGCGTGTTGCCGCTTATTGAAACCTTCAGTGACAGCTTTGATTTTGCTGATATCGTTCCTGTGTCTGCGCTAAGAAATCAAAACTTAGATCGTTTACAAGAAGTGATTGCCTCACATCTACCAGTGGCGGCGCCTATTTATGATACTGAGCAAATCACAGATCGTTCTGAGCGATTTTTAGCCAGTGAAATTATTCGCGAAAAAATCATGCGTAGTGCTGGTGATGAAGTTCCTTATGATTTGACAGTGCAAATTGATGAATTTAAAGATGAGCCTGCACATACTGATCCAAAAACAGGACGTCCACGTAAAGCCTGTACTTTTATTGATGCGACTATATATGTTGAGCGTAGTGGTCAAAAAGCAATTGTTATCGGTGATAAAGGCCAACGTATTAAACAAGTAGGCATGGATGCTCGTAAAGATATGGAACAGCTTTTTGATAAAAAAATCATGCTGACATTGTGGGTCAAAGTGAAACGTGGTTGGTCTGATGATGAACGTGCGCTGACCAGTCTGGGATACTAATCACGGCTGTCATATTGGCAAGATATTGCCATAAGAATAGTTTATAGATGCTGAGAGCTGAAGGGGATAGAAAATGCGCAACGAAGCGTTAATTGGTTATCTGCTACATCAGCGCCCTTACCAAGAAAAGCGCGCCTTATATTACCTTTTCTCTCAGCAACATGGTGTGATACACGGTGTCGGCAAAAAAGGCGCACCACTGTTCATGCCATTGCAACTTTTTGCTACGGGCAAACGGGATCTAAAAACATTTAGTCAAATCAATATCACCTCACAAATCATTGCTCAAGCAAGCATTGAGCAAGTAAATACCGAGCAGGTAAATACAGAGCAAGTAGGCGCCGAGCCATCAGATAATGTGCCTACAATATTAGCAGCAGTGCCTTATGGGAACATCAGTGGTCAAAACCAATACGCTGCTTTATATCTCAATGAAATACTCTGGCGACTACTACCTACCGAAGACCCGATGCCTACCTTATGGCAGCACTATCAAATAAGTCTACAACGACTCAAACAACCTTTAAATGCCAATGAGCTTCGCCTTTGTTTGCGCCAATTTGAACAGTACTTGTTCACTGAATTGGGTTTTACGCCGACATTGACGCATGACAACGTTGAAGATGCTATCGAATCTGGTTTTACCTATCGATTCTTACCTGATGTGGGTTTTATGCCGACCCTGCAAAGTGATCCTACCGTACGAAACGATGAAGTGTCTGAGCACTTAGGCAGCGTCACTGGACAGACCATTTTTAGCGGTGATGATCTCATTGAGATGGTAGCGTTAGGAATCAACGAAAAAACATTGAATAACTGGTCAAAGCTACATCGACATTTGATGGATCACTTGCTTGACTATCAACCATTACAAAGCCGTTTACTATGGCAACAGCAGCAGCGTTATCAATAGGTATTTGTTTAACTATGTGATTGATCCACCGGCTTATGCACCGCATTTGGTAGGGTGATCTTCATTGAGTTTATGTTTGACTATACCTGCCTGATTAAACGAGATTTGATACATAGCTTGGTTATAAGAAGCAGTAGGGCAGTATTTGATATGTCCAAAGTGTCCTCTAGGTTTGCCACTATCGCCCCAAAACTTGGTGTAGTGACGTCTACCTCCTACTCGTAATTTCACCGTACTATATCTAAGTTTCAAATCCTGCTGAGTCAACAAGACATCAACGTCGCTATCAAAATGTTTGTTATTATTTTTATCCACAAACAACAATAGTACCTCATCACTGTCTCTGTGACATCGTCCGCCGTTGTTAGATAAGCAAACCAAGACATCTTGTCTACTGATATAGCTTTCAGCTCTGGCTAACGAAAGCGTGTTTTTAAGTTGGTGTTTGACCCGCTGAGACTCTAAACGTGCTAGGTGCGTTAAGATGCTTGGAACGGCGATAGTAGCAATAATGCCTAGCACGGTCATGGTCACCAAAAGCTCAACGAGTGTAAAACCGCGATTGCCTTTACTAACTAACGATTTAGATATCGATGCGGATTGAGATAAGTATGATCTTAATGACTCAGTATATATAGCTGATTGGAGTAGTGAAGTAGGTGAACGATAGATGAATAATATTGATTGACTATCATGAGCTCTATTATTGATAAAAACTCGTACGAGTGAGAGAACAGTAGTGAGCCTGTGATAACTTGACGAAATCTTATGAAGTAATATCATGAGGTGCTACATCCTATAGCAGTTCATTAGGGTAATAAAATGAGGTTCCTTATCTTTCATCGTGTATCGCAGCGACTGTTTAGAATGCTTTTGCAATTAATGGCAGTTGTTTAAAGTATGGGCTGCATACAAAATTGGTACGTTGTCTGATCGTTTGGTATATTAAAAAATGTTGGGTTTCATAATATAAACAGAATATATGCCTAGTGTCAAAAAATGTTTCAATTAGTGAATGCTCTATATTAACAATAGAGAAAAAGCAAAACTTGTATTAAAATATGGATAGTAAATAGGTATTGCTTGGTTGGGTATTTATTATGAACTGACATACAAAAGATGAAGATCGTAAGGTGTGTTAGTTCTAAGTAACTCAGTCTACTTATTGTGTTTTGGTTACAACATTATCGTGTAATAATGTGTAGCTCCTTAACGAAAAAAGTTGTAAACTGGGTTGATAATCGCTAAGCTACGTCTTAATTGGTTTTGCTTTGTAACTTAAAATGCGTAAAAGACGGCTATTTTACAGCGTCTTGCGAATCGGTTTTGCTTAATGCATGACTAAAATTATCCTTTGGGGGAAGTCCATGAAATTGAATAAAATAGCTCTAGCTCTTATTGCTGTGGCGGCTGTACCTATGTCAGCTAACGCTGGTGTTACTATTAGCCCATTGTTACTTGGTTATCACATGACTGATGAATTCAGTGATACTTCTGACAAACAGCGTGAAGTTCTTACTACTGGTAAAGACCTTTATGTAAACAACAATGGCGATGTCATTGGTGATGGTACTCGTGGTAACAGCAACGGCGGCGTTGCTAAAGAAAGCAGCCTATACACTGGTGCTGCGCTAGGTATCGAATTGACTCCTTCTACCCAGTTCCAAGTAGAGTATGGTGTATCTGACGCAAACGGCGAAGCTTCTGAAGATTCTGCTGATGCAGGCGTTAACCGCTTTGATATCGAACAAGAAATGATTTCTGGTAACTTCTTGATCGGTACTGAAGAATTTACTGGTTATACTGACAGCGCGTTGAAGCCATATGTACTAATAGGTGCTGGTCAATCTAAAATCAAAGTAGAGAACCAAGAAACTTATACTAACTCTAACAATGAAGTAGTTGCTGCTGGTACTGAAGTTTCAAACTCTAAAGATACCATCGGTAACCTAGGTCTAGGTGCTATGTATCGTATCAACGATGCACTAAGCCTACGTGGTGAAGCTCGTGCGATTCATAACTTTGATAACAACTGGTGGGAAGGCATGGCTTTGGCCGGTCTAGAAGTTGTACTTGGTGGCCATCTAGCACCTACAGTAGCTGTACCGCCAATGGAAGAGCCAATGGTTGACACTACTCCAGTAGTCGTTGTTGAAGCTGACCTTGATTCTGATGGCGATGGCGTACCTGATAGCATCGATGCATGCCCAGGCACTCCAATGAATGTAGTAGTTGATGAGCGCGGTTGCCCAGTACCAGTAGATATTACTGATGAGCTGAAAATGGAACTACGTGTATTCTTTGATAACGACAAATCAGCTATCAAAAACCAGTACAAGCCAGAAATCGCTAAAGTAGCAGAGAAGATGCGTGAGTATCCTAACTCTACAGCACGTGTAGAAGGTCATGCTTCTAAAACTGGTCCTTCAGCACGTTATAACCAACGTTTGTCTGAAGCCCGTGCCGTTGCTGTTAAATCTATGCTAACTAACGAATTCGGTATTGCTCCAAACCGTCTATCAACTGTTGGTTACGGTTATGACAACCCAATCGCTTCAAACGACACTGAAGAAGGTCGTGCTATGAACCGTCGTGTTTATGCCATCATCACTGGTGACAAAACAATGACTGTTGAACAAACTAAAGATATGGTTGTTCAATAAGTAGTAGTTAGCGAATGAGATAGTCAAATATAAAGTTACAAAAAAAGCCACCCACTGGGTGGCTTTTTTTATTTATGCATTGATAAAAGTAAGTTATTACATAAATTTATGAATCAATAATGTTATACTAGCCACCGAAACATTCTGTAAACTGACAGAATGTACATTAGCATAGCTATCTGTATGATGAATTTATCAGAATAGATATTTGATTATATTGATATTTTTTGAATGAAAGCATTTATTGTGCATCATTTAGGATTCAATATTTGTCTATCTGGTTGATGATAATAGTTTATCCAGCGGCGCTTATTGCTACTGCATTTTTTTAAGACGACACGAGCATTTTATATGGCGAACGATATCAAACACCTGCGTAACATTGCAATTATTGCCCACGTTGACCACGGTAAAACAACTTTGGTTGATAAGTTATTACATCAGTCTGGTACTTTTGGCGACCGCGCAAACATTGCTGAACGTGCAATGGATTCAGGTGATATTGAGCAAGAACGTGGTATTACCATTTTGGCTAAAAACACAGCCATCCGCTGGACAGATCATACTTCAGAAACTGAATACCGTATCAACATTGTAGATACCCCAGGTCACGCCGACTTTGGTGGTGAAGTTGAACGCGTTATGTCAATGGTTGACTGCGTACTTTTGGTTGTTGATGCTGTTGACGGTCCAATGCCTCAGACTCGTTTTGTAACGCAAAAAGCGTTCGAGCAAGGTCTAAAGCCGATTGTTGTTATCAATAAAATTGACCGTCCAGGCTCACGCCCTGATTGGGTTATGGATCAAATCTTTGATTTGTTTGACAATCTAGGTGCAACTGACGAGCAGTTAGATTTTCCAGTTGTTTACGCATCAGCGTTGAATGGTATTGCTGGTCTAGAAGCTGACAATTTAGCTGACGATATGACCCCACTATTCAAAACAATCGTTGATGTTGTACAGGCTCCACAAGTTGATGCTGATGCCCCATTCCGCATGCAAATCTCAAGCCTAGACTACAACAGCTTTGTTGGTGTTATCGGTATTGGCCGTATCCAACGTGGTAAAGTTAAATTGAACACGCAAGTTACTGTTATTGACAAGCATGGCAATACACGTAACGGCCGTATTCTAAAAATCATGGGCTATCATGGTCTTGATCGTATTGATGTTGAAGACGCACAAGCAGGCGATATCGTTTGTATCACTGGTATTGATGCACTTAACATCTCAGATACGATTTGTGATCCAGCTAATGTTGAAGCATTACCAGCACTAACGGTTGATGAGCCAACAGTTTCAATGAACTTCCAAGTAAATAACTCACCATTTGCTGGTCGCGATGGTAAGTTTGTGACGTCACGTAACATCCGTGAGCGTCTTGAGCGTGAATTGATTCATAACGTAGCACTACGTGTAGAAGACACTGAGTCTCCAGATAAATTCAAAGTATCAGGTCGTGGCGAGCTTCATTTATCTGTGCTTATCGAAAACATGCGCCGTGAAGGTTTTGAGATGGGCGTTTCAGGTCCAGAAGTTATCGTTAAAGAAGTTGACGGTAAACTACAAGAGCCGTATGAAAACGTTGTGTTCGATATTGAAGACGGACATCAAGGTTCTATCATGGAACAAGTTGGTCTACGCAAAGGCGAGATGACTAACATGGAGCTTGATGGTAAAGGTCGCATGCGTATTGAAGCGACTATGCCTGCTCGTGGTTTGATTGGTTTCCGTTCTGAGTTCTTAACACTGACTTCAGGTAGTGGTATCATGACTTCTAGCTTCTCACATTACGGCCCGCAAAAGATCGGTGATGTTGGTGGTCGCTCTAACGGTGTGTTGGTTTCTATGGCTAAAGGTGTTTGCCTAGGCTTTGCACTGTTTAACCTACAAAAACGTGGTAAGTTATTTGCTGAGCCACAGCTTGAAGTTTATGAAGGTATGATCGTTGGTCTGAACTCTCGTAACGATGATATGACAGTCAACCCAACGACGGCTAAACAGCTAACTAACGTACGTGCTAGTGGTACTGATGAAGCATTGACGTTGACGCCAGCGGTTAAGTTCACCCTTGAGCAAGCACTTGAATTCATTCAAGATGATGAATTGGTTGAGGTAACACCTAAAGCAATTCGTCTCCGTAAGCGCCATCTGACTGAAAGTGAGCGTAAGCGTCACGGCCGTGCCAAGAAAGGTGCTTAGTATAAGCGAGAGGATTATTCAGTAATTCTCATTGTTTATGTTTGATACTCGCACCAGCTCCAATAGGAGATGAGCGTGAGTATCGAGCAAGTAAAAAAAGCAGTATAGAGTGAGCAAATTATCGTTCACTTTATGCTGCTTTTTTTTGTGTTGTAATTGTTGAGAAATAAAGACAGAATAACAAACAGTAGCAAAGTATTCACTTTTTGTTATAAAAGCTAGAATTGAAATAATTTTTAGACAGTGGTCTATTGGTAAATGAATTTTTAGGAGAAAATAATGAGTATGGTATCAGAGTTTAAAGAATTTGCTTTAAAAGGCAATGTAATGGATTTAGCAGTCGGTGTGATCATCGGAGGGGCTTTTGCTACCATTACAAAATCGTTGGTAGATGACATTATCATGCCGATCGTTGCATTTATCTTCGGTGGCGAGATTAACTTTAAGAATATGTTTTTTGTCCTAGGTGATGCGCCTGATGGGATTGCCATGACTTATGACGCACTCAAAGAAGCGGGTGTTCCTGTGCTGGCATATGGCAGCTTTATCACGGTACTTATTAACTTTCTAATTCTAGCCTTTATTATCTTTATGATGGTCAGAATGGTCAATAAAATGCGCCGTGCTGATGAAGTAGAAGAGATTATAGAAGAAGCGGTAGAAGAGCCTTCAGAAGAAGTCAAATTGCTTCGTGAAATCAGTGCCAAACTAAGCAAATCTAACACGATCAAATAGTACGACACCATAAAACAATAAAAGAGGCCAACACAATGTTGGCCTCTTTCTGATTCTTTTATGACTGTTTTATAATAAATATTATGGCGTAACAATCACGTAGTCATTGGTATTGATTAAAATCTCTGAAGGTTGGTCAACGATAATACGCACCGTATTATTGTCAATAACCTGTGATTTATAGTAATTATCTTCAGCAACGGTACAGCCTAAGCATCGTCCCATCGCATCCCAAGGCTCAACAAATAGCTTTTGCTGTGCCTGGTCGGCATTACCTCCGATCAGTGAAAAAGGCAAACTCACAAGATAAGCTGCCGTACCAGCCACCGCATTGACAAGCTGTAAAGGCTTGCCAACAACAGTATCAGCAACCATGGTTCCATAAGAAGGTCCAAAGTCAGCTTCATCAATTTCTATCGCTGCAAAGGTCGGTTGCATAGTGGCAACGACCAAACCTACTGTTGCAAACACTGTAAAGAATTTCTGCTTAACAGTGCGTCGGGTCTTGGCTTTAACAGTCATAACGATATCCTAAAACTCATCAGTAGTATGATTAGTGGCTGCTGCTATTTTTACACAGAGACAATTTCCCTATACAAACAATGCGGCAACGATAAGCAGGTCTAATATTACAGCTACATAAACGGTAAATACTATTTATGTAAGCGTTAGCTCTATTAAAGCAAGATGTGGATTAATAAGCAACAAAAATGCGCGTGATAAATGTGTGGCTGTGCAACATGGCTTAATGACAGCGCAAATGCGAAGTAATTCGATTGCACTATCTGCTAAGGGTACTGACGATTTTTTTGGTACTTTATTTTTAACCCATTTAGAGTGCCATCGATTGAATTGAAGACACATCCTAGTTTATTGGTTGGCAATGTGAACAATAAACACTGGCTCTGCCATTGAGCTTGATGTTTTCAAGCACAGTATCACAGGCCAAACACGGTTCACCTTGTCTGCCATAAACATTTAAGGTTTGCTGAAAATATCCCGTTTGACCACTTGCCACAGTAAAGTCTCGTAGAGTTGAACCACCAAGTTTGATCGCTTTTTTCAAAATATCTTTTATATGGTCAACCAAAATCACCATTTGCTCATAAGAGATTTGGTTGGCAGGAGTGGCAGGATGGATACCTGATAAATATAAGCTTTCTGTTGCATAGATATTGCCAACACCAACCACCACTTGCTGTTCCATGATGACAGATTTTATCGCTCGAACAATGGGCTGTCGTCTTTTATTGGGCTGAGTATTATCGGCTTTGCTATCGAGCTTCTTTCCATCTAGTACGGTAATACGTTGAGTCAAACCATACAGATAATCTGCGGTAAACACATCAGATAGGGGTTCAGGGCCCAAATGATCCAGTAGCTTAGAACCATATTCTTCATACCACAGCACTGAGCCAAAACGTCTGGGATCATAGTAATGCAGTTGCGATTTGGTATGAGCAGTATCAGTAAAGGTAATCACTAAGTGATCGTGCTTGCGCTTATCAGTACCATCGCCGTGCTGTTGTAAGCTGCCTGACATGCCTAAATGTATCAGCAATTGTCGCGGTGCGACCATATCAGCCGAAACCGAAGCACAATCATTGGTGACTACGGGCAAAAAATTAAGTATCAGGTATTTTGCTCGGCGTTCCACACTATCTAATGTGTAATTGATTAAGACATTCAAGTCATCTGGCATCGCCCAACGCAGTTTTGGCTGAAAGACCTGCACATCAACCACCCGTTGTCCCAACAGAGGTGCAAGGCTGGTTTTTGTGGTTTCTACTTCTGGTAATTCAGGCATGATTTTTATGACAACTGTATTATAAAGTGGATAACTGCTAGAGCAGGGTCTATGTTAAACAACCGCACGGCGTGCATGTAAGATACCATGTTGCTGCTCTAGTTTTGCCAGTAGTTTAGATAAGTGAGCCAGCCCTGAGACCTCAATATGAAATTTCAAAAAGGCAATATTGTCATCATTGCTCAGTGTTTGAACTTGACGGATATTGACGTTTTCTTTATCAATAATCTGTGTCAAATCCCGCAATAGACCGCGTCTGTCGTACGCTTCCACATGAATATCAACGGGCTGATAACGACCCGTTTGTACTTGCCAAGCGGCTTCTATTTTACGCTCAGGATCACGCTCAATTAAGCGTAAATATTCTGGGCAGCCACGGTTGTGGATACTGACACCTCGTGACAAGGTGATGTATCCCGTAATGGGCTCACCATGTACCGGATGACAACAGCCTGCCAAGTGCATCTCGATATTATCAAGTCCATCGATATGGATTTTGTAGGCACCAGGTTTGCCTGTGTCTTTGTTGTCTACATTCAGTACAAAGTCTTCTGGAGGACTTTCAGGTTCTAGATGTAATTGACGAGAGATATGACTAGTCAACTGATTGAGACCAATCTCGCCCGTCACCAGCCCAACAATAATATCGTCTGTCGTGTTGACATGAAAATGCTGAATATAGTCATTTAAGTCGATACTATTGGGATGGACGGACAAACGCTCAAGCTCTTTGCTTAGCATTTGGCGACCTATCTCAATATTTTTATCACGGTCTTGTTTATTGAACCATTGACGCAGTTTTGAGCGCGCGCGATTGGTGTGTATATAACCCAATGACGCGACCAGCCAATCACGATTGGGCTCACGTGAGGCCTTGGTGATAATTTCAACTTGCTCACCTGTTTTTAGCTGATAGGTCAGCGGCACATAGCGCTGATTGACGCGAGCGGCTTGCGCGCGATTACCAACTTGGGTATGCACATAGTAGGCAAAATCAAGAACCGTTGCGCCCTTTGGCAGCTCGGTGATATCGCCATCACGACTAAAGATATAGATGCGTTCAAGCTCATCAAAATCTACCAGTTGCTCTTCTTCATCAAACTCTGTGTCATCTATCTCTTCACCTGTCAGTAAAGCAGAGCGTGGCTGATTGCGAGTGTCGTTATTAATAGAGAGCAATTGGCGCAGTGAGCTGATTCTCTGGTTTAGGTAGTTGTCTTTTTTATTCTTTAGACCTTCTTTGTAATTGACGTGCGCGCACATACCAAGCTCAGCTTCGAAGTGCATTTCGTGAGTACGAATCTGTACTTCAAGCGACTTGTTTTTTGCAATCACTGCCGTATGTAGAGAGCGATAGCCATTGGACTTGGGATTGGTAATATAGTCGTCAAACTGTTCGGGAATATAGCGCCATAGACCATGTACTAAGCCTAGAACATGGTAACAGTCTGACGGATTGGTGACCAATACGCGTAATGCGCGGATATCGTAAAGCTGATCAAACGACAAGCCTTTGAGCTTCATTTTGCGATAGATAGAGTAGATATGTTTGACACGTCCAGACACTTCGCCTTCGATATTGGCATTGGCCAATGATTCGTTAAGCTTTTCTTCGACACGCTGAATATAAGCCTCACGCTCGCTACGTTTTTCTGACAATAGTTTGGCAATTTCTTTATATCTGTCAGGTGCTAGATAACGAAAGGCCAAGTCTTCAAGCTCCCACTTGAGTTGCGCGATGCCTAACCGATGCGCTAATGGCGCATAAATAGTCATGACTTCACGGGCAACACGAGTTTGGCGCTCTTGATTAGAAAATGTCAATTCACGCATCGCAAACGTGCGCTCAGCCAACTTGATGAGCACCACGCGCACATCATTAGTGACAGAGATGAGCATGCTGTAGATATTGGATAGCTGATCGCGCTGGTTATTGGCGAAATGATCTTCTAGGCGCTTATTACTCTCAATAATCTCCGACAGTTTACCCATCGCAAGCGTATCTTTGACGAGCGTTAAAATGTCTGGGCCAAAGTTTTTCTCTATCTCAGAGAGACTGATGATAGATTTACGTGCACTACGATAGAGCATCGCGGCGACCAGCGCATCTTCGTCTTGATAGAGATAGGTCAATATGTCGGTCATGCCAATACCAGTGACATAGGCACCTGAACGCTCAGACTCACTCGTATTCATATGACTGCGGATAAACTCGCAGGCAGCACTCAGCTCAGGCACAGACTCTTGTCCGATACGCTTAGCGACGTTGTTTAGCCAAGTAGGCACATCGATATTGGCTTGGTCTAAGTCAATCGTTTCTGTGCTTTCGTTTGCGCCTGCATCGGTGTCGTCTAAATACCCATCGTCGAATGCAGGGTCCAAACCATCATAATGGTGCGCTGCTGAGCGATCAAAAGTTGTATGTAGCTTATGAGTGGCCAACTGGTATTTGATATCGAGGGGAATTTGGGCGTAACTATTGGCAGACTGCTGAGAGCGTTGGCTCGCCACCAGTTGCGCGGCAAGTGTCGCACTATCGGCCTGTGTGGTCTGTCCATCCACGAGTGGTAATCCTTCACGAATTTTTACCATAGCCGACTCCTCTTAGCTATTTTGAATTGATTATAACCTCATCTACTATGCACACACTTTGAATTGACGATTCATAAAGTGTCAGCTATAAACCAATACAACTGCTAAAAATGTCATTTTTAGCAGCCATAAGATGCGCGTAAAATATATAAAGCTACGAGTGCAAATACTTCTGATAATCTGCTTTAAAATATAAGAAGATTGTTTACTATTATCTCACTTTGAAACGACAAATCAAGCAAGGCTCTGTAATGACTGCCGTTAATTAGGCTAGATAGTCGCTATTTATTGATAAAAATTCTGACATATTTCGATTAGAGCTGTATCACTATAAAGATGGCTATTCTGAAACCTTTATAGCAATCTAACCAACACTACTTAAGCCAAAATCAATTCATAGCAATCAATCGATAACAGTCCGTATTAAACCGCTACTTTTTCAAAGCGAGCGATAGATTCGACATGACCCGTGTGGCAGAACATGTCCATCACGCCAGCATGCGTCAGACGATAACCTTGCTCTAACAGCGCTTTGGTATCACGCGCGAGGGTTGCTGGATTACAAGAGACATAAACGATGCGCTCAGCATTGAACTTTGGTAAATACTGCATGATGTCCCAGGCGCCAGAGCGTGGTGGATCAATCAATAACGCATCAAAGCCCTGATTGGCCCAAGGCTGGTTAGTACAGTCCTGTGTCAAATCTTGGCTATAAAACTCAGTATTGTTGATGCCGTTGCGACGCGCATTGGTAGCGGCACGAGCGGTCATCGCTTCACTGCCTTCGACGCCAACCACTGAACCAGTCTCGCCAACCAGACGGGCGAGTGGTAAGCTAAAGTTACCTAGACCGCTGAATAGATCCAGTACTCGCTCACCTGGTTTTAAGTCCAACAAGTCACAAGCCAGCTTGGTCATCTGACGGTTGACCGATAGATTGACTTGGGTAAAGTCCGTAGGGATAAACTCAAAGGTCAGATCATATTCTGGCAGTTGATAATAAAGACGACCAAACTGCTCGCTCAAATCATCAGCATCCGTCAAGGCAATACGCTGGATACTATCGACGCCTTTAGACTGCAGATACAGCTGCCAATTGCGCGCGGCAAAAAATACCTTTAACTTATCTATGTCGGCATCTGATAGGGGTTCCAGATTACGCACGATCAGAGCAACTGGCTGATTGCCATCAGGCAGCTCAGGCATTTGCTCGCCCATTGCCAGCTCAAGCTGGGCAATTTTGTCACGGCTCTCTAATGTGCTGATGAGCATTTTTAGGTTTTCAATCTCAAAACCAATACGCGGGTCTAGGATATGGCACTCATTTAGCTCTGCCAAAAAGTTACTTGAGCGCTCACGAAAGCCAACCAGCGCGGTTTCCTTTTTGACGACATAGCGCACGCCCAAGCGCGCCTTAGTACGATAACCGAGTCGATCACCAATCACAGGGGCAAGCCAGTTGTCAGGCTCGACATTGGCTTGATGAATCAGCATCTCGGCCAATACAGATTGTTTGAAGTTGATTTGACTGTCTGGCTGCCAATGCTGCAAGTTACAGCCACCACAAACGCCAAAATGAGGGCAGGGCGGTACAGTACGTTCAGGATTTGGGTTGGCAGTGATGCTAATTGCATCACCTTCCTCAAAACTGGCACGGCTATTAGTTATTTTGACCAATGCGCTTTCACCTGGCAGCGCAAAACTGACAAAGGTTGTTTTGCCATGTTTGTCTTCAGCATGACCATCGTCAACCCCAAAGCCATTGCCATAGATGGCAACACCGCGACCATCATGCGACAATCTCTCAATGGTAAAAGGAATCGGTTCTGCATCTTTTAGACGACGACGTGTTTTCGATGAGGGCTTAGATTTTTTCTTACTTGGTGGAACGATGATAGTTTGGCTATCGGTGGCGGGTGACTTTGCATCAGATGCTGTCGCTGTGTTTGAATCGGTGGGTTGCATAAACCTGCCTCAATAATAAATGATAAATAACTAAAAATAGGGGGTAAAGATAACCAGTAGTGCTGTTTTACAATTTGGGTGCTGATGACCAGTCAGCAATAAATGCTTTATGACGCGGTACGTTGTCTACCTGAATGTAGGTAGTAAGATAGTCAAGGCTTTGCTGCTGCCACGCGTCAAAGTCCTGTGAAGATAGCTGTCCTGTCAAACGTAACCAGCGTAGATAAATAAGCCATGTATTCATGACATTAGACTCGCAGTATATGGATAGCGTCTGCCAATGGTCATTATTGACCAGTGCGCCAACCATACTGCCATCGATGTCTGTTTTGCCCGGTAATCCGTATAAACTTGCGACAATATCCATGGCTTCGCGGCGGCTAGCACCATACTGGCTAAACCGATCCATCAGGTCAAGATGGCGTGTGTGGAAGCGGTTGACATAGTTGTCAAAACGCATGTTTTTGATACGTTCGCCTTCCTCAAACAGCCATGGTGCTGATAAATCATATTGCATCGCACGATATATCAGTACAGGGATATCAAAGCCTGAACCATTCCAGCTAATCAGCTGCGGCAGGGTTTTGGTATCATTAAATGCCCGAAAAAACTTGGCAAGCATTTCTTGTTCACTGAGTTTATCGGCAGTCAACGAAAACATGGACAGCTTACCATCTTTTATATATAAGGCAGAGATACAGACAATACGCTGTAGCGGCAAACGCATGAAATCATGTCCTGCCTCTTGCGTGCGTATCGCAGTCAATGCGCTGAGCGTATCAGCATCATTGAGCTCAGCCAGTTGCGGATAGATACGGCGCGCCGCATCGACATCGGCAACCGTCTCAATATCAAAGACCAATATAGGGTCGGATGGTAGCGCTTGTGACATAGATAATCCTGACTATTTATAAGCTTATAGTTAATCCACTATAAAAGAATGACAACATTAACCTTGCTCGGTATATTACGTTTATATCCGCACTTGGCTGCTTTGTACTTCTTTTAAATTAACATTACTAAACGGCGTTTTTGTACATTAATTAATTTCTGCGCTGTTATCCGTATCGCTGTCGTCAACGTTATATAAGCCCGTTGATAAATAACGATCGCCGCGGTCGCAAACAATAAAGGCAATGACGGCATTGGGGTTGTTTTTGGCCACTTGGGTAGCTGCCCACGCGGCTGCCCCTGAAGACACACCGGCAAAGATACCTTCTGTTTTGGCCAGTTTGCGCATATAAACTTCAGCAATACGCTGATCGATATCCATCACTTCATCGATTAAATCCGCATCATAGATGCCCGGCATATAAGCGGCAGGCCAGCGGCGGATACCAGCGATAGAGGCCTCTTCATCAGGTTGTAGACCAATAATTTTGATCGCTGCGTTTTGCTCTTTCAAGTAACGAGAGACACCTGTGATAGTGCCTGTCGTACCCATTGAGCTAATAAAGTGGGTGATTTTTCCACCAGTTTGAGCCCACAGTTCAGGCCCTGTGGTCAAATAATGTGCTTGGCTATTATCAGGGTTATTGAACTGATCCAATACCACACCTTTGCCGTCCGCTTGCATTTGCAGCGCCAAATCACGAGCCGCTTCCATGCCTTCGTCCACTTCGATCAACGTCGCGCCATAGGCAATCATGGCATCTTTGCGTTCTTGAGTCGAATTGGTTGGCATCAATAGCGTGATAGGATAACCGCGCATCGCTGCAACCATCGCCAGAGCAATACCCGTATTGCCGCTGGTGGCCTCAATGAGCATATCGCCAGGCTTGATATCACCGCGTTGTTCTGCTTGGTAGATCATATTAAAAGCAGGACGATCTTTTACAGAACCTGCTGGGTTGTTACCTTCAAGCTTGGCGAGTAGCATCGCACCGTTTTGGATGCGCTCTTGCTCAGGTAGACGCTGCAGTCTGACCAGTGGCGTTTGACCAACACAGTCGGCGAGGGTGGTAGTCTGTGTGATAAAGTTGGCATTTGACGTGGCCGTAGCAGACATAAGGTATCCTTATCTATTTTTAGAGAGTCTCTTTTTAAGTGACAGTATTCAAGCGACAGTATTTAAGCAAAAGTATTTAAATGAAAGCATTTAAGTGAAGCATTGAGGCTGATCACGGTTTTTATTGTTTGATCTTAATTTGAGTCAGCCACTTTGTATATTGGTTTATGGTGATAAGTGACGCAAAATATTTAGGCGCTATAACACCTACTCATATGTCATGATTGTATGATTATGAGTGATTTATGGTGGCAAATAAAAAGTTGCGTCATTATATCATTTTGTTGTCAGCTGCGCTTATCGCATCAAGGATGAATGGTCACTATATTTGCTGATGTCTGATAGATAGGCTGGCTAGAGTTCTGTTAAGACAATTGTATATTGCACGCCGTACATCATGTGCTGTACATTGAGAGCATCGAAATACGATGAGATACCCAGTCAGTTTTGCATCACATTCGATAGTTTTGAATGACGTCTGATAACAATGCTCAACATCCACGGCACCACCCTTAGTAGAGAGTAACGCTCGCATGGCATATAAAAAACGTTTTGATACCAGTAGTGCTTATGGTCAGTTGATAATACTGGTGTTTTTGCCTATCTGTGTACTGGCCGCGGTCGGCGGTATTCTAGTATTTCATGAGACCATGCGTGCGAGTGACTCAGAGCAAGAGGTGCTTGCGGAGGCGGTGCTGATTCGTTATACACCAGCTATTGCTTTACTGATTCCTGAACTGTTAGAACAAGAGCAACAGCAAACAGGAAGCAATATCGGCAACATGCCTCAAGCGGCGATGACGACGCTGACGGGTATTCAAGACAAGCTTGGGCGTATGCAGTCTGAGCAGCATGTACAGCGTATCGCTATCATCAATGAAAGCAATCAAGTACTGGCAACAGTAGGGTATGGGCTCAATGAAGAGTGGCCTTTAATCAGTGACTCAAAGCAGTTTTTGTCACAGAAGCCAACACCTGTGGGCACCGCCTATGGCAGTGTGCTTGGCGAATTTGAAGGTGAGACTCTATGGCTATTGGTTGATATGGACAACGAGCCACTATATATCGCCCGCTATCGTATCGCGATGGCATTGGTGATTACGGGTTTGTTTACCATCTTAATCTTATTGCTCAGCCTCAATATCTACTCAAAACGTTGGATCGCCCCGATCTATGAGCTGCGTTTGCAGTTGCAGCGTACCCATGTCGATAATCTATACCAGCCTGTGCCCGTAGAGTCGGATGGTGAGCTTAACTTGCTACAGCAAGATTTGGTCAGGACGCTGCGCCGTTTGCATCGGAGTTTTCAAGAGCTAAAAGACCATGCAGAACAAACGGAAGATGATTTGCGTTTGGCATTTGATGAGATGGAGATGCAGAATATCTCTATTCGAAATGCGCGTGATGCGGCCATCTCAACCAGCCAAGCCAAGTCAGCATTTTTGGCGAATATCAGTCATGAGCTACGTACACCGCTGAACAGTATTGATGGTTTTATTAATTTGCTAGCGCGTCATGGTGAGCTCAATCCCGAACAAGACTTATATGTACAGACCATTCGCAAATCCTCTGCGCATTTGCTTGCTTTGGTGAACGATGTGTTGGATTTTTCTAAGATTGAGGCTGGCAAGTTGGTACTAGATCGTCATGAGTTCGATCTGTATGACACCATTTATGATGTGGTTGATATGCTCTCGCCTGTGTCCTCTGAAAAAGGTCTGCGTATGGCGGTGTTGTTTTACAACGATGTGCCCATGCGTATCAATGGCGATGCGCTGCGCCTCAAGCAGGTATTGACCAATATCGTGGGCAATGCGATAAAGTTCACCGATAGCGGCGATGTGGTGGTACGTGTCAGTTTGGATGACCACCGCGACAACCATCTGATGATTAGCGTGCAGGATAGTGGTAAAGGGATTTCTCTTGCCGATCAAAAAATGCTGTTTCAGAGCTTTAGCCAAGGTGATCCTTCCATCACTCGCCAATATGGTGGCACGGGACTGGGGCTGGTGATCTCTAAGCAGTTAATACGCTTGATGGGCGGCGATATTGGGTTTCACGACAATGCTCAAGAAAACATCGCCAATCAAGGTGCAACGTTTTGGTTCCGTATGCCAGCCCATGTCGATGTACTAGAGGCTGCGACGGGTCAAACGATTGAGCTGCCAGTCTTAGCACCACTTGCTAGTGACACAGATGAGTTCAATGTCTTGGTATGGATCAATCATACCGCTTCGATACAAGTACTAAAGGCCAGTTTGCAATATTTGCCAATTAAGCTGACGCAAGCCAACTCGTTACCAGGTGTGCTTGAATCCCTAAAAGAGTACGGCAACTATTGGGACTGGGTCATTGTAGATGATGACACTCAAGACGATATGATGGCGTTACTCAAACAGATTCGTCTGCATTATCAAGGCAAGCTTGCGGTGTTTGGCTATCAAGTTGCCGCTGATCAAGCTCTACTAAACCGTTATCATGCCAATATACTGTATGAGCCACTAGACAAAAGACAGCTCTACGCGATGCTCGATACCCAAAACCGCAATAAACCCAAAAATATTCAAGAACCGCGCTGGAAAGGGGTGACCGTACTGGCAGTCGATGATCATCTGCCCAATCTATTGGTACTGGATGCGTTATTGAGCGAGCTTGGCATCCATGTTATCACCGCGAGCAGTGGGTTCGATGCGATAGAGATCATCAGCAAACAGCAAACCAAAAATATCAAACCTGCAAAAAATGATACGCAAAGTCTCTCGAATAAGACCCAGTTGTCTAAAGCCGAAGCACGTGATGAGCTGAATAAAAAACCAAACCACACGATTTATGCAGAAGAGGCCAGTACGGAAGACAAGCTAGCCACTCAAGATAAAAACAGCATCGATCTGATCTTTATGGACATTCAGATGCCGCGTATGTCGGGTCACGAGGCTGCCAAGCAAATCCGAAATATTGAGACTGCCGATAGCCATATCCCTATCATCGCTCTGACCGCACATGGGTTGGCTGATGAACGTGACAAGCTGATTGCCAGCGGTATCAACGACTATGTAGGTAAGCCCATTAGCCAACCTCAGTTATTACAAGTGCTACAAAAATGGCTAGGGCGCAAGAGCACCACATCGCCACTGGCCACACTGTCTGATGCCAGTTTACCGAACAGTGATTTGCAAAGTTATGGCCTACAAGGCTCTGATCTACAAAATGCTAATCTACAAAGTACGGCGTCATATAATGTTGATGGGCAAGAAACAGTTTTGCAAGACATTGCTGGATTAAAAAATGACTCGAGCACTAGTGACACAGCTAAGTCATCCGGTCAAAAACCTGCCAGTTATCCTGTCCTAGTAGGAAATAACAGCGGTCATCATCGGGCCTCTCATATGTCAGATGAGACCAAAATTACCCGTCCACTATCATTGAAAAAAATCCGTGACGATTATTTGCGCGATAGCCAGCCTCGTGAAGATTACAGACGAGAAACGACGCGTGAGACCCAGCCGCGCTATGAGAGTCTGCGTCTACATAAGCAGCCAACAGGTAGTGCTCTCGCAAGCGACAATAGAGACGACGCGACTCACTCACAAGCATATGAGCAAGTCAATAATGATCAAGGTAAGGACAATATCAGTAAAAGTGACACTTCTGAAATTTTAGATTGGCAAGATGCGCTGACTCGCTCAGCCAACAAGCCTGAACTGGCTGCCAAATTGATTACTATGATGCTCGACACAATTGATGACGAAAAGCAGGCACTCACCCAAGCATGGGAGGCGGGTGACCGTCATATGCTAGCGCAAATAGCTCACCGTATCTTGGGTGGTAGTCGCTATACAGGAGTGCCGCAGCTTCGCCAAGCCAGTCAGGATCTAGAAGATAAGTGCTTGTTAAATGTGCAGCATACGACACCCGTACAGTTTGCGATGATTGAACCCTATTATGAGGCGCTGATAGCTGCACTCAATAATTTGCAAGCCGTGGATTTGTCTTCTTACTCTCAGCTTAATTATCATCGTTTGAGTGAAAATGATATGACGTGGAAAATGATTTAATGGATGACAGGGCTTATAGCTATCTAACTATAATATAAAAAGTCATGAGGTACTTGGACAACTTCTTTAGATGGCCATCTTATGTATGCGATATTAGACGTTGTCTATCGTACCCTATAGTCAAAGAAATCTAAAATGGGTACAAGGCAACCTACTGCAGATTGTACAAATAGTACATCTAAGAAGGATAACACCGTAGCGGTTTAGCAGTTCGCTGACTAGAGCAGTCAGTTATTGCTACGGCAGAATAGGGGTAAGCCTGCTAATATTATGCGTATGAGGGCTATATCTATTTTATTCATGAATAAGGATTGTTATGAACGCGATTGCAAGTTACCAGTATGAGACATTACAAGTTAGTATCACCAGTAACATACTAACGGTCACCATAAATCGTCCACACAAAAAAAATGCCATGAGCTTTCAGGTTATCAATGAGCTGATTGCAGTGGCAGGCCGCATCCGCAAAGACAAAACAATACGGGCGGTGATTTTAAATGGGGCAGAGGAGACGTTTTGCGCTGGCATTGACTTGAGTGATCTAAACCATCCTAAAAACCGTGCCTATGCTTTTTGGGAGCTGATTAAACCTAGTCAAAGCGCTTTTCAACGTGTCTGTTTGGTGTGGCGTGATCTGCCAGTCCCCGTCATCGCTGTGCTAGAAGGCTATTGTATTGGTGCAGGGCTGCAATTGGCCTTGGCCTGTGATGTACGCATCAGCCATCCTGACTGCCGGTTGTCTATTATGGAGGCTAAGTGGGGCTTGGTACCTGATATGGGACTGACCCAATCGGCATTTGGTGTTGTACGAGAAGATATTCTAAAAGAGCTTGCCATGAGCGCCCGTGTTATCGATGCCAATGAAGGTAAGGATTTGGGTCTGATCAGTCATTGCAGTGAGACGCCACTTGAAAAGGCACTTGAGCTTGCAGCTGAGTTTGCAGAGCGCTCCCCTGATGCGGTGCTTGCTAGCAAACGAGTGATTAACGCGATGTTTGAGCAACCTGCCACCACGCTATACAAAGAAAAAGTATGGCAGCTAAAGATGATGCTCGGTCGCAATCGCAAACTTGCCCTCAGAAAAGCCAAACAAGCAAGTACCGCATTTGGTAAACGTCAGTTCCGTTAACAGGTTTTTGTGATCACTTTTGGCCAAGTGACTGCGACTAAGGAAGCTTGTTTTAGTAAATACACTGATTAAGTTCAAGCTTAATATCTACAGACATATTTTGATGTATTGCCACGATTGTTTTGAATGGTTAGAGGATGCTTTATAGACGTTATTTCGCTATTGAAATGTAAGCGAAGAGCACGATATAGCATTCTTACTTGCATCGCTGCGCGTAAGAATGCACTATTGTCGTTAAAATTGTACTTTCTGTATATGAGTGCCTGCACATGAGCCTGAATATATATTGGCTTATTTATAGCGGATAGGCGTTCTTTATGTTGAGAGCCTAGTACAATGACGTTTAAACAATAAAACAATTACTATAAAAAACGGCCTTACTATGTCTGCTCTAAAAACCCCTCACTCAAATAGACCGCTTGCCTCTGAACGAGTACGTTCTGCTGACTTGCCTATCGCATGGATTATGATGCTTGGGCTGATAGTGGCAATAGGGCCGTTGTCTATTGATATGTATCTGCCAGCATTACCATCGATGGCAGATGACTTTGGGGTGTCGACTGCCTTTATGGCCAACTCCGTACCCGCATATTTTTTGGGTTTGGTATTTGGTCAGTTATTCTACGGTCCATTTAGTGACCGTGTTGGCCGTGTTAAACCTCTGTATATAGGTATGACGCTATATGTCATTGCCTCAATTCTCTGTGCAACCACCAACAATGAGTACATACTGTTTGCAGGTCGCACCTTGCAAGCGTTGGGCGCGTGTGTGGGTGCAGTAGTTACTCGTGCGGCGATTCGAGATCGCCTGACTGCCAAACAAACGGCAAAAGCATTCTCCATTATGATTTTGGTAATGGGCTTGGCCCCCATATTAGCGCCGTCCCTTGGTGCATTGTTTTTACAGTTCTTTGATTGGCATTCTATTTTTTGGTTTTTGGCGGCGTTTGGCGCGTTAAATTTATTACTCACCAAGTTTTTCTTTTTTGAGACACTCACTGAAGAAAATCGCACAGTACGTCCAGCCAGAGAAGTGCTCAGCCAGTATTGGGAATTACTCAAAGACCCCACTTTCAACTACCCAGCGATTGGGGGCGGTTTATTGATGGGAGCGATGTTTGTTTATATCAGCTCGGCTTCTGAGCTAATCATGGACACGTACGGTGTGTCGGCGACCCATTTTGCTTGGCTCTTTGGTATGAATGCGGCAGGGTTTGTGGGCTTGACCCAATTGAACCAATGGCTGACCAACCGCTTTCGTATATTGAGTATTTTACGTTTCGGCGCGATGATGCAGGTTGTGTCGGCAGGGGTGCTATTTGTCATAGGCTTACTGTTAGGTACTGATGCGTGGCTGCCACTGGTACTCGCTTGTATTTTCTTTTGTATTGCAGGGCTTGGTCTCACTCAGCCGAATGCCTCGGCCATTGCATTGGCATTTCAAAAACGCCGTGCTGGTATGGCCAGTGCGCTGCAAGGTTCGCTGATGTTTTCCGTTGGGATTTTCGGTGGGTTATTACTGAATCTATTTCCAGTCAATCCAGTACTCAAAGTAGGTATTGCGATGTTCTCTCTTATGAGTTTGGGTTCTTTTTTGATTTGGAAGATAGATCGTAACCTCAATTTAGACGATGCAGATTAAACAATAGGTTTTACCACCGTTAAATGGTGTGAAAAAGCATTCATATGTCTTGTACATGTGGGTGCTTTTTTTTGTCTATTAGGGCAGATTCTTAATTCGAGCATGACGTTTTAAATGGCTTGAAAATACTAAATCTTTGCCAAATTTCATCAAATAACTTGCTAGTGTCTCAATAGTATCAGTGCCATTTTGCTTAATCCATTCATTCAAACATTTATTCCTTAGTTAGCTTCAACTTATCTCATTTTTATTACCATTTTCGAAAAAAGAACACGCCTTAGTTTTAATTAATGAAACAGAGCAAGAAATCTATTTTTATTATAAAACGAAGGTTCTTTAGCAGAAATAAAAGCTGATAGTTTATATGCATGATATTGCATATAAACCCTTGTAAATAATAGCTTGCATTGGTGTTGCAATCACAAAATTAGGTAAGTATTATCTACGTAACTTTCTGTAAGCAAATATGTATAGACATTACTTAATATTGCTAGATTGTCATTCACTAAAATGTATAACCACGTTAAGTTTCAAGGACAGATTATTATGATGCAGTTATATCGAATGTTACCAATGGTATTGAGTATTGGTCTATTTGGCTGTGGCAACTCAGCTACTCAAGAAAGCGTAAATTCGACGGGTACGTCAGTGACAGAAAACAAAGACAGCTTTGTGAGTGCATTGCCTGACACAGCACCCACATTAAAAGTTGCGATGACTGGTGATTTACCACCTTTCTCATTCCAAGATGACTATGGCAACATGCAAGGCACTGACGTCGACTCTATTAGAGCGATCGGAGAGGAGCAAGGGTTTAAAGTCGAGTTTTATAAAGAGACTTGGCAAGATATGTTTGACAGTGTGGAATCAGGAAAACGTGATTTGGCCATATCAGGTATCTCTTATAAAGATGATCGAGCCGTCAGATATGGCTTGTCAACGCCTTACTTCTTTAACCCAGCGACCATCATGTACTTGGAAGGTAAGTTCGATATAAAAGGCTTAAATGACATAAAAGGTTTGAAAGCGGGTACGTTAGAGGGTTCTAAAGAAGAAGACACGCTAAAAGAGATGGGCAGCTCGGTTGAGCTGGTGTCAAGATCGACGGCATTTTTGGCTTATCAGGATTTGGTGCAAGGCAAGACCGATGTTTTCTTATATGACATGCCAGTATTGCAGTACATTGTGAAAGGATACCCTGAGCACAAAGTTAAGATTGTACCTTATGAGGCCGATGATGCACCTTCAGCGCAGCAAGTGATATTGATGGCAAAAGAAAATACCCAGCTGATTAACAATGTTAATGAAGGTATCGCCAAGCTCAAAGAAAAAGGAACATTCAAAGAAATTGAGAATCGTTGGTTGGGTGAAGCTGAACCTGCTGAAAAGAGCGACTCTGACACTAAAACTAAGCAATTGAATTAAGGAATTCTGAAGATGGCAACCATCCCCAATGTTGACAATAAGCGCTATCAAGGCCTTATTATTTCAATTGCACTGTTTTTATCGCTCATTGGTGCTTTGCTCGCATTTACGTTTTATACCTCAAATCTATTAGAAAGAAACACTGCGTTAATCGACCAAACCAACCAAGTGGCCAACAGTGCACAGGCTGTGATCAAAGATCTTTTCGACTTGGACAGCAGTTATGGGGAGGATACCAACTCTCCACATATACAACGTGTGCTTAGCCGCTTGGGTGAAAATACGGCGCTTATCACAAGCTCTATCGCTGCGATTGAGCAGGGCGGTACGATTACGGATGCCGAAGGTAGTAGCTATGATTTGCCAAATATCGACAGCAATGCACAAGTGAACATCACCGCTGCCAATGAGCAGTGGAAAGCATTAGAGCCTAAGATTCAAGCATACTTGAAAGATGCTGATAACATCATGATTTCCTCTGAGGATAATCTGACGCAAGCGGTTGAACAGGCAAAAACATCCAGTCTGTTTATTAACGATTCGTTAGACAATCTGACTAAAGATGTTTTTAACAGTGCAGAACGTCAAGCGACCACCATTCGTCTGATTCAGGTACTTGGTGTTGCCGCGATCTTTACCTACTTCCTAATCTTTGTATTCTTCTTTGTACGCCGTCTGCGTGAGACGGATGCAGAAGCGTTGGCGGCTCGTCAAGAAACCCAAGAGATTATGGAAACGGTAAACACCGGTCTATTTCTACTTGATAAAGACCTAAACATTGGTCAACAGCATTCTCGCGCTCTGAACAATATCATTGGCTCTGACAGACTGGCAGGGGAGAACTTTACCAACGTGTTGCGTGGCCGTATCTCTGATAAAGACCTCAAAACCACACAGCAGTTTATTGAACAGCTCTATAACCCACGTGTCAAAGAAAAACTGGTGGACTCGCTTAACCCGCTCAACAAAGTCATGCTACACAATATCTCTGACAACAAAAATCTTGATAATCGCTTCTTAGATTTCAAATTTTCACGTGTCTATGACAACAAAGACATTGCCCGTATTTTAGTCAACGTCAACGATGTGTCAGATGCCGTCTATCTAGAACAGCGTCTAGAGAAAGAGCGTTCGCAAAACGACATGCAGATTGAGATGCTCACCACGATCTTGAATGTAAATCCAAAGATTATTAACGAGTTTATTGATAATACGCAAGCGCACATCGAAAAAATGAACAACATTCTGAAAAACCCTGGTAGCTCGCAGTACGAGCTTGAGGGTAAGCTCAAAGCCATCTATCGCGAAATGCATAGCTTAAAAGGCGAGGCCTCTGCGCTGAAACTGCACAGCTTCACAAAAATTGCCTCAGATGCAGAAGACAAGCTACATGCCTTACAAAACCAAGGTCAGCTCTCTGGTAATGATTTCTTGCCATTAGCGGTACATTTGGATGACTTACTCAGTCTATCAAATACCATTGCCACACTAGGTGAGCGTATCAACCGCTCAGCGCCAGCAGCGAGCAAGGCAGCAGTAGCGCCTGTCTCAACGAATGAAAAACCAGCCACTTTGAATACTCAGCCAAAACAGACGTCAATGGGTGGTTTCAATACTGATGGGGGCTTGGATATCGACTTGGATAATGAAGCTGACGATGATGCATTGTCTTTTTATAATGAGTTTGCACATGAGATTGCCACAAGACAAGGCAAGCAAGTACAGCTAAACAGCAAGACGCTGACACAGGCAAATATTCCAGCACATTTGGCAAAACCAATCAAAGACATCAGTATCCAGCTATTGCGTAATGCAGTGGTACACGGTGTTGAGACGCCAAGTGTCCGTCAAGCGGCTGGTAAAGCTGACACCGGTATTATTGATTTAGAAGTGCAAGAAAACGGCTCAGATGTCATGCTGATTGTGCAAGATGATGGTCAAGGTATTGACTATGACAGCATTCGCAATAAGCTCAGCAAAGAAGGTCGTTTCAGTACAGAAGAGGCCAGCCAGCTCAGTCAAGGTGATTTACTCAAGCAGCTATTTTCTTCTGGGTTCTCAACCAAAGAGCAGGCAGATGAAGATGGTGGGCGCGGCGTCGGTCTTGATATTATCAAGGCACAAGTAAAAGAGTATGGCGGCAAGCTTAACGTCAATAGTGAACTGGGTCAGATGACGCGGTTTATGATCACATTGCCTAAAGCTTAATCAAAAACAGTAAACATATTGTCAGGGACGACAAGCACTTCATTAAAGGTAATAGGTAAGTTATGCATAAGTTAATGATTGTTGATGATTCAAATATTATTAGAAACCGTATTCAGCGCGCGTACGATTCAGGGCAGTTTATGCTGGTTGCGACAGCGACCAGCGGCGTTCAGGCCATTGAAAAATTCAATGTTCATCGTCCCAATGTGATCACGATGGACTTGACCATGCCGCAAATGGATGGACTGGAGTGTATTGAAAAAATCATTGCTATCGACCCAGAAGTCCGTATTTTAGTGGTATCAGCATTGTCTGACAAAGCCACTGGTATCGAAGCCCTATCACTGGGTGCGAGCGGCTTTTTGTGCAAGCCTTTTTCAGAAGAGGAGCTTGTAGAGTCTTTGTATGAGCTGATGCAAGACTAATACCATTCATCGACTAAAGCAGATGTTATTATGAAAGAACAAAAGCTACAGATTTTTTTGAGTATTATCAGTAATTATTTTGACCAGTTTGGCGGAGAAGAGCTTGTTGCTGATACCCCTTACTTGTTAGAAAACAAGCAGCCAAAAGTCCATGATTATACGGGCGTCATCGGTATATCTGGAGGCCAAAAAGGCGTGGTGTATTTTTCGGCAACTCATCAACTGCTATCCTCTATATTGGACAGCATGGGTGAAACGGATAAAAGCGATGAAAACTATATAGATTTGGCTGGTGAAGTGGCCAATACAATCGCAGGAAATGCCCGCAAAGAGTTTGGCCCAGAGTTTCATATTTCTGTGCCATTTGTGTTCAAAGGCGCACCGCAAAGTATTGTGCTGCCGAACGATGAGCGCTCTTTTATCATTCCCATCACTTGGAACTCGCAAGTTGGCGAGATTGTGGTTTGTTTGCAGGATTAATGAGACTGCTGCCACGTAATACAGATGGATATTAATATATTATGGTTAAAGTAGAAAAACTGGGTGTGTTTTTAAGCTCGATCAATGCGTTTTTTGCACAAATCGATGGCTCAAAAGTGTCTCTTGACACCCCTTATTTGAATGACAATAAAAGCGCTATTGGGTATGACTATAGTGGCGTGATCAAGATATCAGGGCCAATCGAAGGATGCGTCTACGTCAGTGCACCAAGCGTGATGTTGCGAGAAGTCATCAAAGTGATGGGCGAGCCTGACTTTTCGATCACGATGATGAAAGACTTGCTTGGTGAAATGGCTAACACCATCTCTGGTAATGCGCGTACAGAATTTGGCTCAGAGTTTATTATCTCACCGCCGTATATTGTAGAAAGTGCGCCAAGCGTGTCATATTTGCCAAAAGACCGCCAAAGCTATATCACGCCATTTACATGGCATGGCTATAAGGCTGTGATCGGGATTTGTATTGCATAGCTGAATGCGTAGCATTGATATAAAGCCAAAGCAATAACCAAAAAAGCGATGCAACTGTGTCGCTTTTTTTATTTTAATAGGGCTGTCTTTTGTTTTTATCTTATTGATATGCCGCTAATAAACTGCTGGAGATTGCGGTAAGTTATGTGATAAAATACGGCGCAGCTATTTTATAATTTGCGTTATAGTTTAGGTTTGAGAATATTTCTGAAATCTGATCATAGCTTCTTTTTTAAACCAACCAATGACACACACATCATGGCAAAAAATGGCTGGGTGTCTGGCAACTTGATTAATTTGCGCGCAGTCCGTGCTCTATGAGTAACGACTGACTGATAGCAAATGCGTGTTGCTAGATAGGCTGTTTTTGTGATGTGGAGGCATAACCCAACCAATAGGATATTTTCACATGGCTACAAAGAATCCAACCAAAATCGAAATGCGCGACTTACTACAAGCCGGCGCTCACTTTGGTCACCAAACACGTTTTTGGAACCCAAAAATGGGTCCTTATATCTTTGGTGCACGTAACAAGATCCATATCATCAACTTAGAGCATACTGTAAAGTCGTTCAACGAAGCATTGACTTACGTCAACGGCCTAGCTGCTAAGAAAAACAAAGTATTGTTTGTTGGTACTAAACGCGCTGCAAGCGGCATCATCCGTGAGCAAGCAGCACGCGCTGGCATGCCTTACGTTGACCATCGCTGGTTAGGTGGTATGTTGACTAACTGGAAAACACTACGCCAGTCAATCAACCGTCTAAAAGAGCTTGAGAAGCAAGCAGAAGATGGTACTTTCGCTAAGCTAACCAAGCGTGAAGCGTTAGAGCGTACTCGCGATATGGAAAAACTTGAGCGTTCACTAGGCGGTATCAAAGACATGGGCGGCCTACCTGACGCAATCTTCGTAGTTGACGTAGATCACGAAGCCATCGCTATCAAAGAAGCCAAAAACTTGGGTATCCCAGTTATCGGTATCGTTGATACTAACTCTAGCCCAGACAACGTTGATTACATCATCCCAGCTAATGATGATGCTATCCGTGCTGTGACTTTGTATGTAACTTCTATGGCTGATGCAATCATCGCTGGTAAAGAATACGCACAAACTCAAGCTGGCGGCAAAGCTGAGCAAGCGGCTACTACTGAAGAAGCACCAGCTGAAGCGCAAGCAGAAGAAGCAGCAACTCCAGCAGAATAAGTGGCTGACATAAAATGTTTAATGTTGTAAGGATGCCTTGATAGTAATGCTATCAGCATCCATATAACGTTTAACACCATATAAGCTCGCAATAGGCATGATGTAGTTTTACTCGTCATGCCTTATTGTTGTTAGATAGCTCGTTAGCGGGCGAGTATTATCGTCTATGCTTTTCTCCTTAGAGGTAATGCCTATTGTGAAATTCCATAATGAGCGCCACTATCACAGAAAAGCAATATCTGGCAGCAGCCGGCCAATCAGAAACTAGCAAAAGTTAAGTACCTCAACACATAACAATACTAAGGTGACTCTTATGTCAGAAGTAAAAGTATCTGCCAAAATGGTAAAAGAATTGCGCGACCGTACTGGTCTTGGCATGATGGAATGTAAAAAAGCGTTAGAAGAATCAAACGGTGATGTCGAAACTGCCATTGATAACCTACGTAAATCTGGTCAAGCCAAAGCAGCTAAAAAAGCGGGTAACATCGCAGCTGATGGCGCTATCATCATCGCTCAAGGCGAAAACAAAGCATTCTTGTTAGAAGTTAACTGCCAGACTGACTTCGTTGCAAAAGATGAAAACTTTGGTGCCTTTGCAGAGCAAGTGGCTAACATCGCTCTAGAAAACAACGAGACTAATGTTGCTGCTATCGCTGAATTACCATATGGTAATGGCCAAAGCATCGAAGAAGCTCGTGTATCTTTGGTACAAAAAATCGGTGAAAACATTCAGATCCGCCGTGTTGAAGTACTTGAAGGCGCAAACATCGCAGCATACCGTCATGGTCTACGTATCGGTGTAGTGGTTTCTTATGAAGGTGGCGCTGCAGACACTGGTAAAAACCTTGCCATGCACATCGCTGCATTCAACCCTGTTGCAGTAGATGACGAAGACGTTGCTGCTGATTTATTGGCGCGTGAAAAAGACATCATCGAAGCAAAAGCTCGTGAGTCTGGCAAGCCTGACAACATCGTTGAAAAAATGATCGAAGGTGGCCTACGTAAGTACCTAGAAGAAGTTACTTTATTGCGTCAACCATACGTTATGGACAACGAAAAGAAAGTTGGTGACGTACTAAAAGCTGAAGGCGTAAAAGTACTAGGTTTCAAACGTTTAGAAGTTGGTGAAGGCATTGAGAAAAAGCAAGAAGACTTCGCTGCTGAAGTCGCTGCTACTCAGGCTGCTAACAAGTAAGTATTGAATTGTCTAGAAAAAGGCTGTGCGGGTTTATTTAATTCGCATAGTTTTACTTTATCATTGCAGCTGTAAGGCAATATAGAGTCCCCAGACACGAAAAAGCCCGTTAATCTGTTAGCGGGCTTTTTCGTGTCTGGCTTTTGGAAAGATAATCAGTTATTGAACTTAGTGTAGTGATTGGTGTAATTAAACTAAGCCAAGCTCGACTTAGCGCAGCGCATCGTAGGCAGAGTTGGAGTAGCTGGCACTATTGATATTGTTACTCGTACCGTAGCTGACATTCTGCATAGCACCATTATTGTTGCTTGCGGTTTGGTTGCTGGCATTCATGCTAGCGCCGGACAGTCCTGAATCATTCTTATATAAGCTGTGATAGCGACTCATGACTTTTTGAACATAGTTACGAGTTTCTTTAAATGGCGGGATACCACCGTACTTATCGACGTTACCTTCGCCTGCATTATAGCCTGCAACAGCATACTCAACTTTATTATCAAAACGGCGCATCAGCCAAGCGATATATTTGGCTGAGCCTTCGATATTATCAGCAGGATTCCAAGGGTTGCTCACATTGAAGCGGCGAGCAGTGGCTGGCATTAACTGCATAAGACCTTGTGCGCCGACAGGTGAGCGTGCATTTGGATTAAACGCTGATTCTGTGTGCATCATCGCTTTCATTAGCCCAGGATCCACACCGTGACGCTCAGCTGATGCACGAATATAGCTGTCATAAGCATTTCGGCTACCACTATTACTAGCAGCGCTGCTGCCATAGCTGTCACTGCTGCCATCATACATCTTGGAATCTTTATAATAAGTCACTTTTACTTTTTTGGTAAACTTATCAAAATTTCCACTAGGATTGACATTGGTCAGTAGTACTTGTCCACCCTTGTCTTTGTAGATATACATATTGCCTGCATGAGCTGCAGAGAAAGCGGTGAGGGCAATGGTACTTAATAAAATAGGGGATAAGCAGCGAGCCATCAAAGTAGCAGTATTTATCATAGTGTTATCACTTTTTATCGAATAATAGCAAATTATTTTGCCTACAAACGCGTTGTTTTATGCGCTTAGGCGGTCACTAGACGCATATACTTTATAGACAATCGCGAGTACAGTGGCTCAGCAATTATCTCGTCTGACAATGAACCGCTTTCAATAGATACAAAAAATAATAGTTGCTTACTATAACATATAATAACTTTGTGCCGTATCAGATTGATAAGATAACGAGCAAACGCTGATTATTTTTGTTAAATAAATCAACATACTATATTGTTTCAAACGGTCGATGCGTCATGCCTACTAGTGTGTGTCTTCAATCTGAGCATTAGGTTTTGAATAGATTAAAGGGGGTTTAGTCTTTATCAAGATACGGCAAATAAAACTACAACTTATGCAACTAGCGCACTGATAAAAATAGGCACCCAGATAGCCGTTACTAAGCCATTAACCGCCAGTCCAAATGCTGCATATCGTCCAGCCGTATGGCTAATCTGCCATGCCTCTACTGTACCGAATGCGTGAGCTGCCAGTCCAAGTGCCAGACCTTTGGCGCGGTCATCATCGATACCTCGGAATAAAAAGCGAGCGACAGCACCGCCAATCAGACCTGAGACGATGATAATGAGGTTGGCCATGGCTAAAGGTGCTTTGATCAAATCTGCCACGCTAAGACCAATCGGTGTGGTGACAGAACGCGTCGCAAAGGCGAGTATGGTGTCGTGGCTGAGTGAAAACAGATACGCCAATGACATCGGTAATAATGCCCCCACGAGACTCGCAATGGTGACGATTAACATGAGTTTTTTGACGGGCAATCCTTTAAAGCTCATCGCCGCCAAAGGCACTGCCAATAATACAGTGACATACCCCAACAGACGATCAAACACGGGCTTTGCCGCACTGTAATAGTTATTGTAATCCCATTGCAAGAGAAACAAAAACAACAGAACAAGTGCCAATGCGGTAATTACCATTGGCAACCATGAAATCTTACGTGCGAGTAATCGAGCAATGACATGCGCCGCCAAGGTTAATACGATGGCTGCTAAGGTCGCCACAAATACACTGTCAAAACTCATACCTTTTCCTTGTTCATATCGCTCACAGCTATTATTTGTGCTCTTCAATAGAGGTAGAGTTAGTACCGACATGGTCGTTTAGCCAGCGGTTTGAGAGGATCGCTAAGCCCCACAGCGGAATCACTACGCTGATAATCATCGTTGCCATCACGCCCCATAGCTCATCGCCTAAGGCAAATAGTAGCAAGCCTGCACCAGCTGATACCGGCAAGAAAGCAAAGCCACTATCGACTAGCAATTTATTACTGGCTTGCGTTAGCCAACTTGGTAAACCTTTGAGTAATCGCCAAGCCATTAAAATACAAAACATAGCGACTAGCCCGACAATATTGGCCGCTTTTTCGATACCTATCATCTGGCAGATGATAACGGCTGATTCGCGGACAAAGATAATCATGGCTAGCGTCATGATAATGGCAAGCCATAAGGGGATATGAGAAGAGTGAGCAGGCTTCATAAATCGTTTTTGCCAAGTCAATTATAGAGAGTGAGTTTGGTGGGACGTAGATATAGTTAGAGAACCACTAAACTGCTACGGTGTTAGCCTTGCTAGAGGTACGACTTGTACAATCTGCAGTCGGCTGCCTTGTAGCAATTTTAGATTGCTTTGGCTATAGTATGAGCAATATCGATATTTCAATAATGCCTACTATAAGCCATCAACCAATATTTGTTCGATGTTTCACAGCCGATTATATAGCGAGTGGGTCAACTAATAAACCCTATAGAGGGTGAGAATGGGTGAATGACAATTCACATCCAAAAAAATAGACGATATCAATGGATATCGTCTATCTCTACCAGCATTACTTACTTAAATTATGGTATTCAAATAATTACTTAACCGTATGTGATAAGCAATTATTGATAGCCGTTTCTATTTTTCTGAATCAAGCACATCAGCGTTCATCGCATCAAATTCGTCAAATGCTTTTTCTTCTGCTGCTGTCATGGTTGGTTCTTCGTCTTCGTCAGGCTGCTCGAACTCTTCAAGTACAGGCATCAGTAGAGTAGCTTGAGCAAGCGGTAACACATCCGCAGGCTTTAGATCGGCTTGACCAAGTAACTGTCTGAGTCTGTCGCTTGGCAAGCGAATCGTTAAGCATTCATGACCGCTGTCGTCATAGCTTTCTTCTTGAATGACACCGAGCTCATACAAGGTGTTTTTTAACTGGCCTGCATGGTAGGGTAGCGTCAAATCAAAAGTGGTCAATGTGCCAGTTAGCAACTGCTGCACCGCTAATGATAACGCTTCCATGCCTACGTTCTCTCTAGACGACACATAAACGCGGTTAGGCTCACCTTCACTGGCATAGCCAATACGTGCAGGCTCGTCAGTCAAATCAATCTTGTTATAGACGTTGAGGACTGGCACATCGTTATCAATTTCGGCCAATACATCTTTGACCGCCTGAATTTGCTCATGCATGTCTTCACTAGAAGAATCGATAACATGTAATAATAAGTCTGCCTCTAGCGTCTCTTCTAATGTGGCATGGAAAGATTCGACCAATTCATGTGGCAAATGACGGACAAAACCCACCGTATCAACCAAAACGACTCGTCCCACACCTTGCCAATCTAAGCGGCGTAGCGTCGGGTCAAGCGTTGCAAACAGCTTATCAGCCGCATAGATGTTTTCATCGACCAGACGATTAAACAAAGTCGACTTACCCGCATTGGTATAACCGACAAGTGAGATGGTCGGTACGTCTGATTTTTGGCGGCGGGCTCGACCTTGCGCACGGGTCTGTCTGACTTTCTCAATTCTACTTTTAAGCTGCATAACGCGCACTTGTAACAAGCGACGATCCGTCTCAAGCTGGGTTTCACCGGGTCCACGTAGACCGATACCGCCTTTTTGACGTTCTAAATGCGTCCAACCACGAACCAAACGCGTTGATAAATGGTTAAGCTGTGCCAGCTCTACTTGTAGCTTACCTTCGTAAGTACGAGCGCGCTGAGCGAAAATATCCAAAATCAAACCGGTACGATCCAGTACTCGGCACTTCACTAGCGCTTCGATGTTACGCTCTTGTGAGGGTGATAAGTTGTGGTTAAACAGTACGATATCTGCATCATGCTCACGCACCAATTCTGCGATCTCTTCTGCTTTACCACTACCAACGAAATATCTGGCATCAGGGCGTGCACGTGACCCTGTGACCAGTGCCAAGCGATCAGCACCGGCTGAGTCTGCTAATAGTTCAAACTCGCCAAGATCATCAGGATCCTGAATGTGGCGAATGTCTAAATGTACAATGATGGCGCGTTCGCCACCTTCATGTCTTTCAAAATAATCCAAAGAGTATCACCTATTTAATAAAGTAAATATATCGCTATTATCAGTTCAGTATACTTTGACATAGCGTTCATCTGATTGTATATATAAGGTCTTATCACTTGATATTAAAGGGTATGAGCACAATTAGCGATGGTTTTATGTTACAGCGTTTGCTGCCGATAAGTTTTTATAAATCTGCTTTATTACTCATTTGTATAAAACTAAACGCGCACTGAGTGAACAAGCTATCACTGAGTCACAGAACTTTGTTATACTGAGCTCGTTTTTTGATAATTAAACATCTGATATTTAATCATGAGGGCGAAGATGAGCCACGCTAGATCAAGCTTTTCACTCAGACGACAGTTAAGCCGCGGCAGACAAGTTGCTGGTATGACCACGACCATGGTCGGCGGTATACGCGCAGCAAAGCGCATCGGTGCATTTAAACAGCCACCACGCGAAACGCTACCACGCTATATCCAAATGTTTTGCCGTAAGATGGCAGGCTCTTTCGGGGTAAAAGTAGTAGAAGTCGAGCCTGTAGAACAGCACCATGGTCTATGGGTATCAAATCATGTGTCATGGATGGACATTCCTGTCGTTGGCACCGTGAGTCCAGCGTTCTTTTTGTCCAAGGCTGAGATTGGCGAGTGGCCTGTATTTGGCAAACTTGCTCAGGCGGCAGGGACATTGTTCATCGAGCGTGGCTCCGGTGATGCAAGCTCAGTATCTGCACAGATTGCTGACTTTTTAGCTAAGGGCTTTTCGATTATCTTCTTCCCTGAAGCGACGACGACCAGTGGTCAGAAAGTGAAGCGGATTCATGGCACACTGCTGCAAGCTGCCATCGATGCTGATGTGCCTATCAGGCCAATTGTCATCGCTTACGTTAATAAAGACGGTACCCTAAGCGATGCACTGCCATATTATGGCAAGATGACGATGAAGGATAGCATGAAAAAAGTGCTCGATAGCAAAAACGTCACAGCTTACGTATTGCCACTTGCACCGATAGATCCAGAGGGTCGTAATAAGAGTGAGCTGACCAATCTATTGCAAGCACGTATGCAAGAGGGATTGACTGAGCTGCATTCAAGAGTACTAAGCGTTCCAGCTGGCAATTGATTATTTATAGTTGAGCCAATGTAATGAGGGCGCAAATCGATTCGATTTGCGCCCTTTTTTATGGAAAGTTTTCATAAAGCGTGTTTGATATGACTTGATGCAACATGACTAAAGCATGTCTTCAATATTTTTAAAATGAAGACATGCTTTAGTCGAAATTGGATTAGGGTGAAGGATTGGGATGCTGTGTATGCACCGCTTCAATTGCTTCTAATACGTCTGCCGTCAGGGTCACATTGACACTATCGATATTTGATTTGAGCTGCTCGAGCGTTGTTGCACCTATGATATTACTGGTGACAAAGTGACGAGAGTTGACGAATGCTAGTGACATCTGCGCCATGTCCAGCCCTGCATCAGCCGCTATTTTGGCATATTGTTCAGTGGCTGATATAGCCTCTTCATTGGTATAGCGGGCAAAGCGATCGTACATTGTCAGGCGCGCGCCAGTCGGACGCTTGCCATCCAAATATTTACCAGACAGTACGCCGAAGCCGAGTGGAGAATAGGCGAGTAAGCCAACATTCTCACGATGAGCAATTTCCGCCATATTGATCTCATACAAGCGGTTCAGTAAGCTGTAAGGGTTTTGCACCGTAACAGGTGGAATTAAGCCATTTTTATCCGCTTCCCATAGGTAGCGCATCAGTCCCCAAGCAGTATCGTTCGACAGACCATAAGACCGAATACGACCTTTTTTAATCTCCTCATTCAGTGCTTGAATGGTTTCTAAAAACGGGGTCAAATCATCTAGCGGTTGCGATGCCATCTCTTCGGTATAACCAAGCTGACTAAAAAAGTTAGTCTGACGCTCAGGCCAATGCAGCTGATAGATATCGATATAATCGGTTTGTAGACGCTTTAGATTGTCATCAATGGCACCACTGATGTGCTCAGCGTTAAAGCGCGTTTGCCCGTCACGCAAAAACCCCATCGGTGATATTTTGCTGGCGAGAATGACTTTGTCACGCTGCTTGGTCTTGTTAAACCAAGTACCCATAAAGCGTTCGGTATCGCCTTGTTTGTCTTTATCTGGCGGTGAGGGGTACATCTCGGCGGTGTCCCAAAAGTTCACACCCTCAGAGAGTGCCATGTCCATTTGCTCGTGTGCTTGAGCTTCCGTATTTTGCTGTCCCCATGTCATCGTACCGAGACAGATTTTAGATATTTTTTCATCGAGCTGCGGCAGCATATTGTATTGCATGCTAGTCTCCTTTTTAATAGTGTTTTATTTATAGTAGTTTTTGGCCAGTACTGAGTTGGCACTGAGCTATTACTGGCTACATCAGTTTGATACCAGTGACACCCGGCGGGGTGACTTTGAAGATTTTTACTTTGAACAGTACTGCTTGTCCTGCAAGGGGATGATTGAAATCTACTTCTACTTGATCGTCATCGAGTGCGCTAATCGTACCGGGTAGGGTGTTTTTGCCTTTGTCTTCGAACTCAACCATCATGCCGATCTCTGGATGGTCAGCGACTAGCGCGAATTGAGGGCGGCTAAAATGTTGAATGTTTTCAGGATTCCATTCACCAAACGCTTGCTCTGGATCAAGGTGGGCACTGCGGGTATCACCGGCACGCAAGTTCATCAGTACTTGCTCAAAACCCGGTAATAAACTCTCATCGCCGATGGTCAAAGATACGGGCGCATCACGACTAAACGTTGAATCGATGACCGTGCCATTTTCGAGTGAGACTTCAAAATGTAGCTCAACGAGGCTACCATAAGCAATGCGAGTGTCTTCATTTGGATTGATAAATTGAGATTGAGTCATAATAAAAGCCATCTGTTGCTGAGATAAAAGAATAAAAGATTATAGTGTGAGAAATGATAAGCCATCTAAGAGCGTCTGTAAGCGTCAATAATGTAACGCAGATGGTGTACTATAGTTGGCGATTCTAAAGGATATGAGGTATCGGTGGTGAATAAACAACAAGGCACTGTGAAAAAATGGCAGGATGACAAGGGATTTGGCTTTATCGAAACCGAAGCAGGCGAGTCGGTATTCTTTCATGCGAGTGAGTTCAGAGCGCAGCGCCGTCCTGATGTCGGTGAGTCAGTCATCTTTAGCATCGGACAAGATTCACAAGGGCGCAGGCAGGCCAAGCAAGTACAAGAGCTTGGTTTTGTACAGCAAAAAATGGCACAAAAAAATAAGCAAATTCGTCAGCGTAACCAGACACGCAGCCATCAAGCGGACTTTGAAGCCGGACAAAAAAAACGATCACTGTTGGGTATGGCTTTTTATGGCGTCTTAGTTTTATTAGCAGCGATGGATAAACTGAGCTGGCTAGTGATAGGCTGGTATATAGTATTAGGAATTATCACCTATGGGATGTATGCCAAAGATAAAGCCGCTGCCCAAAGTGGCGACTGGCGTACGCCTGAGTCTACGTTGCACGTGCTGAGTGCATTAGGTGGTTGGGTAGGGGCGTTGCTTGCTCAGACGTATCTGCGCCATAAATCACAAAAGCCTGAGTTTCGTATCACGTATTATTTGACCGTCGTTGTCAATATGGCAGGGTTGCTATTTCTATTGGCAGGTGGTGGGTTAGAAACCGTGGTTGAATTACTGCAGTCCCTGCTATAGTCAGCGAACTGCTAAACCGCTACAGCGTTACCCTGCTTAGATGTACTACTTGTACAATTACTCATTTTAGAGTTCTTTGACTATATAAAAAAAGCTGCTGAGTAATAACGAAAAAAGGTGGGTTACGACTGCGTAACCCACCTTTTTCATTTATAAATTGAATTAATATCTCTAGCTACCTACATACGATTATGACCGTGGCATTTCACGCTTCTTTTCCAAAAACAGCATATCAATGACAATCAATAACACACCGAGAGAGATACCAACATCAGCGATATTAAAAATCGGATAATGCCACACATCGGCATAATGCACATGGATAAAGTCGATCACATGACCATGTAACAAGCGGTCAATTAGGTTACCCACTGCACCGCCCAATACCATGGCAAGTCCAAGCGAGAGTAGCGTGGCTTTACGTGGTGCTTTAATCAGATAGATGATTAACAATAGCGACATGACGAGTGCCAATCCTGAAAAAAACCACTTCTGCCAACCGCCTGCATCTGCCAAAAAGCTAAAAGCCGCGCCATAGTTATAAGCCAAGGTCCAATTAAGAAACGGCTCAATCACTGGTACTGGATCATGAAAAGTCAGATTGGTTTCAGCCAACCATTTTGTCCACTGATCAATGATGACGATAACCAGCGCCAAAATATACCACCTAAAAGCACGGCTACCATTGGCCACTATCTTTGGCGCTTTAGTCAAACGGCTTCTAGGCGTGGTCGAGCTACCAGTCGTTGCATGAGCAGGCTTAGGCGACTGATCGACCTCAGCTTGTGGGTGCTGACCGTGTTGGCCGTCAGATGGATTCGTTGGGCTAGGCATAGTGGCGCACCTCGCCATCGCCACTGACATTGGTCACGCAGCGCGCGCATAGCTCAGGGTGCGCACTGTCTGTACCGATGTCATCACGGATATGCCAGCAGCGTACGCACTTAGTGCCAGTGGCAGCACTGATCGCGACGACTAGATCGGCAGACTCTTCTGTACTGCCATCAGCTTGAGCTTCTGCATTAGCAGGGGCTTCGCTCATTGGTTTTAAGGTCGCGCTGCTGGTAATCAGTACAAAACGCAGCTCTTCACCCAGCTTAGCTAGGCTCTCAAACATTGTGCCATCAGCATATAGGTTCGCATCGGCAGATAAGTTGGCATTGATAATTTTTTCGCCACGTGCGGTTTCGATATGCTTGTTCACCATGTCTTTTGCTAGCATGATGCGCTGCCAATCATCGTTACTGATAGCACTTAGCTCAAACGCTGGGAATTCGTACCATTCTTGAGTGAACACGTAGCCGCCTTTATCCGCATCACGTTGGTTCAGTACTTCCCACGCCTCTTGCGCGGTGAATGACAAGATAGGGGTAATCCAGCGAATCAGCGCATGAGTGATATGGTAGATAGCTGTCTGCGCAGAGCGACGAGGCTGTCCATCCGCCTGCGTGGTGTACTGACGGTCTTTAATGATATCTAGATAGAAGCTACCCAAGTCTTGCGAGCAAAACGCCGTCACGTGCTGAGTGACTTGGTGGAAATCCATCGCATCATAGGCGCTGATGATTTGCGCTTGTACCGTTTGCGCACGTTCAATGATGAATTTATCAAGGCTAACCAATTCATTGATATCAATGCTGTCAGTCGCTGGATTGAAGTCATCGGTATTGGCAAGCAAGAAGCGTAAGGTGTTACGGATACGGCGATACATATCGATCGCGCCTTTAAAGACCGTTTTGCCTGCGCTCATCTCATAACGATAGTCACTCGACGCAATCCACAGGCGCAGCATGTCCGCGCCTGTTTTATTAATCTCTTCTTGCGGGGTGATGATATTGCCAAGTGACTTACTCATCTTGCGACCGTTTTCATCGACCACAAAACCATGGGTCAATACTTGCTTGAACGGAGGGCGCTCATACATGGCTTCTGAGGTTAGCAATGACGTCTGGAACCAGCCACGATGTTGGTCAGAGCCTTCTAGATAGATGTCAGCTGGGTTGGTCAATTCATCACGCTGATCGAGTACCGCAAAATGCGTCGTGCCTGAGTCAAACCAAACGTCCAAGGTGTCAGTCGCTTTGTCATAATCAGCGGCCTCCTTGCCCAAGAAGTCTTCACAGCTGGCGTCAAACCACGCTTCCACGCCGCCTTCATTGATTTTTTGTGCAGCTGTTTCCATTAGCTCAAGCGTGTTTGGATGCAGCTCGCCTGTTTCTTTGTGCGTAAAGAAAGTAATTGGCACGCCCCACGTACGCTGACGCGAGATACACCAGTCAGGGCGACCCGTCATCATCGCTTCGATACGGTTCTGTCCCCATGCTGGCGTCCAGCTAACCGATGGAATGTCAGCAAGCGCACGATCACGCAAGCCTTTGGTTTCCATACTGATAAACCACTGCGGCGTCGCGCGGAAAATAATCGGCGACTTATGACGCCAGCAATGAGGATAGCTGTGCTCAATTTTGGTATGGCTGATTAAATGCCCATTGTCATGCAGTGCAGCGATGATTTTTGGGTTGGCTTTATAGATGTGCTCACCGGCAAATACCGCCGCGCTGTCTAAATAGACACCTGTACCACTTACAGGGTTTTCAACCGGCAAGTTATATTTTAGACCAACGATATAATCGTCTACACCATGACCAGGGGCGGTATGTACCAGACCAGTACCACTATCGGTGGTCACGTGATCGCCTAAGATGAGCGGTACTTGACGGTCTTCAATCAGTGGATGCTGGGCAAGTAACCCTTCAAGCTCGCTGCCTGATACGGTCGCTAGGATACCGTTATTGTCCAATTTAAGCTCTGTCAAGGCAGTCTCTACAAGGTCAGCTGCTAATAGCAAGTTACCTTTTTCGGTAGCAACCACGCTATAGTTATGTTCTGGATGTACTGAGATAGCTTGGTTAGCAGGTAGCGTCCATGGCGTGGTGGTCCAAATGACAGCAGCGATATTGCCCGTTACTTCTGCCAATGCGGCTACTTTATCTGTATCCAGCACGTCGAAGCTGACATAGATCGCATCAGAGACTTTGTCTTGGTACTCAACTTCCGCTTCTGCTAGCGCAGAGCTACAGTCCAAGCACCAGTTGACCGGCTTCATACCACGCGTCACATGACCGTTGTCATAGATTTTGGCAAGCGCGCGTACGATGTTGGCTTCTTGATGGAAGTTCATGGTCAGATAAGGATTGTCCCAATCACCAAACACGCCTAGACGCTTGAAGTCTGCCTTTTGCAGTTCAATCTGCGTGCTCGCATACTCGCGGCACAGACCACGGAATTCGGTTGCAGAGACTTTTTGACCGACTTTACCGACCTTGGCCTCGACTTTTTGCTCGATTGGCAGACCGTGACAATCCCAACCCGGGACATAAGGCGCATCAAATCCTGATAAGGTTTTTGATTTGACGATAATGTCTTTAAGCACTTTATTGACTGCATGACCCAAGTGAATCTGACCGTTGGCATAAGGAGGGCCGTCGTGCAAAATATATTTGGTTGCGCCAGTACGTGCCTGACGAATTTTACCGTAGACATCATCAGCTTCCCACGCCGCTAGCCAATCTGGCTCGCGTTTGGCAAGGTTTGCGCGCATTGCAAATGGCGTGTCTGCAAGGTTTAGCGTGTCTTTGTAATCTTGGCTTGGTTTGTCAGTGCTTTTATCAGTCATAGAAGGTATCTTTTTAAAGGGTAGGTTTGTGTGTCGGTTCAAAACCGGATACAAGGCTCAATGTTCAATATAATACTGGGACTTATGCTGAGTCATTACTGCTTAATTGCTCACATAATAATAGGTATATTGCTCATGATAGTTGGTTTATCAACCATCATGTCAACAAATAACCATTTCGATAAATAGTGACGTCAATAATAAATGGTAATGAGACGATTGCAACATAAAATGTGCAGATAAAAATAATGAGAAAGATGGTTAGATCGGCAGCCATTATATGACAAAACGGGTAGGGTAAAAAGAGCTGAGCGGTATTGGCCTTATTTTGTCCAATATCAATCGTTTATATACAGCACGTATCGTCGATGAAATCATCATAACTTCTCTGAGTGATAACGCGCTAAAACGTGAAATGCTGCCCAAGTACTAAAAAACAGACGCTAGCCACAAGCGCAGTTTTAATGACCATAATGGCTGGATGCCCGTTAGTCCTTGGGTCATCTCCCCATTCTCTAATACCACATAGGACGGTGTGACCTGTCCTTGCCAGTCGTCAAATATCTCACCTTCTTGATCATTTATCGTTGTAAAGCCAAAGTTCTTTTCAGTCAGGTAATTCTGCAACTCTTGATTAGGGCCTGACTGTATGGCAATCGTAATAACAGGATAGCCATCGGCGGCCAGTTGATTGATGGTAGGCGAGGTGAAGCTACAAACTGAACACCACGTGCCCCAAAAGTATACCAGTGTTGGCTGCTCATGACTAAGTGCGGCTAAGTCAACGGCTTGCCCTTGGTAGTCGGTCAGTTGCAACTGAGGGTTGGCAGGCATGACTGGCTGTCGCCACCAATTGACTACTGTATAAATTAACACAAACATTAAACCATATAACATTATCGTTTTAAGGATAGATAGTATTTTTTGCTTTGCTGTCTTGGTAGATTTTTCTTTTTTCTGCTTAATATCAATCGTCATTGCATCGGCTTTTTAGTTTGGATAAGTCTATCAGGTAGTCGTTAAATAGATGAGTCAGTAGATAATAGATAAAAATAAACGGCTGAAAATCAGCCGTATTATTTATAAAAACCTACTACCTATTTATAACATCTATCTACTATGGCTTTTGCGCACGGTTTTGTAAGGGATTGCCAATGAGCACGCTGCCTGAATTTTCGCGGCGCTCTTCGTCACTCAATTTGCTCGCTGGCACTTTAGCTTTGCGCTTCCACTTTAAGCTGAACAAATCATCACGGCGGTCGATTAAGTTATGTACTGAGCCTTCATGACGTACATGAGTGAGCTTATCTAAGTTCACATCAGAGAAAAACACCATCTCGGTGTTGGCAGTGGTCTCTGCCATGATCGCATCATGCGGGAACGCAAAATCTGATGGTGAGAAAATTGACGACTGAGCATACTGAATATCCAAACTCTCAACTTGCGGTAAGTTACCCACTGAGCCGCAAATCATCACATAGCATTCGTTTTCGATAGCACGCGCTTGAGCACAGTGACGAACCCGTAGATAGCCATTTTTGGTATCGGTCCAAAAAGGCACAAATAAAATGTCCATGTCATCGAGGGCCATCAAGCGAGCAAGTTCAGGGAACTCGACGTCATAACAGACCAAGATACCGATACGACCAGCATCCGTGTCGAACACTTTGACTTCATCACCGCCTTCGATGACCCAAGCACTACGCTCATGCGGCGTGATATGGATTTTGCGTTGTTCTTCAACGGTACCATCACGGCGACACAGGTAGCTGACATTGTATAAGGTGTCGTCCTCGTCTAATAACGGCATAGAACCGACAATGACATTGACGTTGTAGCTGACGGCCAAATGCGAAACTTCTGTTTTGAACCATTCGGTATAACCGGCCAAAAATCGAATCGCGACATTTTGGTCGGTCGATTCGCACAATCCCATCAAAGGCGCATTGAAAAACTCTGGCAGGCAAGCAAAGTCAGAGTTGTAATCTGCCATGATATCGACGAAAAACTCGACTTGTTGCAACAGCTCTTCAGGGGATTCAACTTCACGCATTTGCCACTGAATACCACCAATACGCACTTCAGATTTGCGGGTATTAGGTTTGTAGTCTTTTGGCTCGTAATAGATGTTTGCCCACTCAAGCAAAGTAGCAAAGCCTTTTGATTGCTTGTCATCCGGCAAGTAAGCAGTCAGGATACGTTTGACGATGAAGCCGTTTGATAATTGAAAAGACAGGGCTGAATCATGAATCTCACGGCTTTCAACCGCATCAATGTACTCGCCTGGGGTCAAGTTTTTGTGATTGTGATAGTTAGGAATACGGCCACCAGCCAAGATAGCGCGGAAGTTCAACTGTCGACACAGCTCTTTACGGGCGTCATAAAGACGACGACCCAAGCGATAACCACGATACTCAGGATCAATTAGGGCATCCAAACCATAAATAGCATCGCCTTCAGGGTTGTCTCTGATGATTTCCTTTTGTCCAATGAGATCATCATAGGTATGCGGGTTAGAGAATTTTGCATAGTCAACGCGCATGGAGAGCACGATACCAATCAGCTGGTCATGATCAAACAAAGCAATCTGACCTTCAGGAAAGGCATCAATCAAAGTATGGATGGTCGTCTTTGACCATGCACCGCCCAAGTTCACATAGACGCGATCCATCAGTGCTTTTAGTTGGGGGTAGTCTTTTTTCTTAATCTCAGCAATCGTTAAATGAAGGTCATCTAGTTTTTCTATGTTACTCATAATATTCCTGTTTTTAATGTCTGCTAAATTTGACTATAGTCTGTTCAATATTATTTGGATACGACAAGGGCGAGTAACATCCTATCAGTACTAGGGCGTGTCATCAATTAGCACATTAATGTATTTAGTGGCCTTAAAATGGCTAAATTTTGCTAAACATCGTCAGTAATTTTGTCAATATGTTCATATTAACGGCAATTTCTTCCTTGTTTATCTACAATTTTTCTCATTTTAAGCCTCACAATCTAATTGATGACACGCCCTAGGCTGCACAAGCCTGATAACGCATCCGATTCATATAGGCACGAATGTATGCCAAATACCTGAGCATTGTCGTACTGATGAGGGCAGGTTATTGAGCAAATAATTCAATAAACATATTTCAATAGTGAGGTATAGCCGTTACAATGATTTATTGCCGTATTTACAATAAGTTATGATGATATGTTACGCGGTTCGGGTTGCTGTATTCAAAAGTTTCTTCTGCTTGATACAGAGTAAAAGCAGCGATTGAATAACAAACGATAGCCATCACATTTTATACGACATGGCGTATCGGTTGTAAGATGAATCAGCTCAAAAGCAAATCGGCGCTATTTATTCTACCAATATACAAGCTAAATAATATGTATCAGTGAATTGTGTTTTGCTTGTTATCATAGCGTTTACTCAAGACAATCTGAGTAGACGTAAATGAGTATGGCACGTAAGAACGCTACAGATAGTATATTAGATGAACCTAATATCGTCTTCAACTTATATACGATTGACTATAGCAAGCTATCATAGCAATAACAGTCTTACGTGGTAAAAATTTGCTACGTTTTTGTGACTTATTCTTTTTATTTAACTCAGGCATTTGCTTGTTTCAAGTCGTCGTGTTTGATCGGCTTTTTAGGATTACTGTATTATGCCTTTAGATCGCACCAACAAAATTAGTCAGTGGGACAAAATAGAAGACACGACGCTGGTTCAGTTGGTTTATGTCAGTACGCTGACGCTTGGTTCGCGCTTGAGTGCGTCTATATTTGATGAAGTCGAAGGCCATGCTCGACAGTATAATCAACAGCACGGCATCACAGGTACACTATGCTACGGTAGTGGCCATTTTTTACAGTGTATCGAGGGTGAAAAGGCGTATGTTTTTGACTTACAAAAACGTATCTTTGCCGATAGCCGCCATAAGAATGTAGAAGTGTTGCTACTACAGGTGATCGATCACCGTAGCTTTGCTGATTGGCGAATGCGTCTACTGTTTTTGGAGCGCTGGCTATGGTCGCCTGCAACCAAAAAGCAGGCTGCGCAACTGTCACCGTTTTTGCCATTTGCTCCGCATGGCTGGTCGCCAGATCGGACTGAGCAGTTTTTGCAAATTATCAAAACCTTTGATAGCCCGCCACACATAAAAGCGGCAGGCATCACTTATAATGCGCTGGGCAATATGTTTCGTCATATCGCGGCACCGCATCAGGCCTTTCTCATCATTCAGGGGTTTTTGAGTATATTACTGGTTGTGGCGCTGATATTGCTGTTTCTATAAGCGGTAGACTTTGTCACCATGCAGTAAAAGACGCTAGCCTTTGGGCTTAGCGTCTTTTTTATTCGATTTCAGTTATTCGTTCAATGCGTTGTTCAGTGAGTTGATAACCAGTTACATATCAAAAATCTTACCACGGTTCATGATATTGTTTGGATCGAATGCTTTTTTGACGTCTCTTAAATAATCAATTTCAGTTTCGCTACGGCTGTACTGTAGATAAGGCTTTTTGGTCATACCCACGCCATGCTCAGCAGAGACTGAACCGCCATATTTTTGTACCGTCTCGAACACGTGTTTATTGACAACTTGACACTCGGCAAAGAAATCATCTTTGCTCATATTCTCAGGCTTTAGAATATTGAGATGTAAGTTACCATCGCCGATATGACCGAACCAGCAGACTTCAAAGTCAGGATAGTTACTGCTTACAATATGGTCAATCTGTTCTATAAACTCTGGCACATGGCTGATAAGCACAGACACATCATTCTTATAAGGCGTGAATACCGAAATAGTCTCTGAGATATACTCGCGCAGCTTCCACAGCTCTGCCGCTTGCGTGAGGTTTTGGCTCATCACACCATCAACCACCCAGCCTTGCTCCATACAATGCTCAAATATGGCCATGGCTTTATCCATGATGGGCTCATAAGGTGCTTCAAACTCTAATAGCGTATAAAACTTGGTACGTGATTCAAATGGTTCTTGTACTTGACCATGTGCCATCAGCTTATCAATTGCCACATCATCAAAGAATTCAAAGGCGGTCAAATCAATCTTGGCTTGAAATGCTGCCAGTACATTCATGACATCGTTAAAGCTGTCCATACCTAGCACCATGACATTTAAGTCTTGTGGCTGACGCTCTAGCTTGATTTGCGCATGAGTAACAAACCCTAGCGTACCTTCGCTACCGATAAACAACTGACGTAAGTCATAACCGGTGGCGTTCTTTACCATACCGCGGTTGAGATGTAAGATATCGCCTTTGCCAGTTACTACTGTCAGCCCCATAATCCATTGACGGGTCATGCCATAACGAATCACTTTGATACCACCTGCATTGGTGCCGATGTTGCCACCGATTTGACTAGAGCCTGCTGAGGCAAAGTCGACAGGGTAGTATAAATCTTTTGATTCAGCGAACTGTTGCAGCTGCTCGGTGACCACACCTGCTTCAATCTCGACCATGCGATCGGCAGGATAGAACTGTCCGATGCGGTTCATTTTATCCATACTGACGACGATCTCACCATTAGCGGCGACTGCGCCAGCTGATAGACCAGTACGACCACCACTTGGAGTCAGAACAACGTTGTGCTCATTGGCCAGTAGTACGATAGATTGCACTTGCTCAGTGGTCTTTGGAAAGACGATGGCGGCAGCGGCTGGAGCAAAGTGTTTGGTCCAGTCTTTGCCCCAATGCTCTAAGCTTTCATCATCAGTTTTGATTTGGCTAGCGTCAAATGCATGGGTATCAGCGAGCGTGCTTAGGATGGTTTGCACAGCGAGGGTGTTGGCTTCGGGTGTGAGCTGGGTTTGATGTGGCGTCATGGTCAAATCTCAATATTGGCGTAAGCACTATGCTGGGAGTGCTGGGAATGCTGGGAATGTTGATACTGCTTATTATATAGCGAAATGCATATAAATTCAGTGATGAGTCCGCTTGTGGTGGCAATAAGTCGTTGGTGGTTTTTATTTAGGAAGAGGTAGATAATAACAAAGCGATTAGATAGCTTTCAAACAGAATGATTCACTATAGCATAAAAATTTTTCAGGCTTGATAACCAATAATTCATCTAATCTGCTAACATCGATCTCAAATTTTGTGTAAGATATCGGGACTGTTTTCGTTTCATCCATCATAGATTATCCAACAGGTAATCTTATAAAACAATTATAGGACAGTTCTCATATGGCGTTATCACTACAAAAAGACAAAATCCGGTTTTTATTGCTTGAAGGTCTACATGACAATGCCTTAAAAGTATTGGAAGGAGCTGGTTATCATAACATCGAGAATATCAGTCACGCCTTAGATCAAGACGAGCTGATCGAAAAAATTAAAGATGCGCACTTTATTGGTATTCGTTCGCGCACTCAGCTGACACGTGAAGTGCTTGCGCATGCGCATAAACTGATTGGTATTGGCTGTTTTTGTATTGGTACTAACCAAGTTGACCTTGAAGCTGCTCGTGAATTGGGCATTCCTGTCTTTAACGCGCCATTCTCGAATACCCGTTCGGTAGCTGAGTTGGTACTCGCCGAAGCTATTATGCTGTATCGCGGTATTCCTGAAAAGAGCGCCACCGTACATCGCGGCGGTTGGGGCAAGTCTGCGACCAACTCACATGAAGTGCGCGGCAAAACCATCGGTATTGTCGGCTATGGCTCGATCGGCTCACAGCTGTCTGTATTGGCCGAAAGCTTTGGCATGAAAGTGATTTATCATGATGCCGTGACCAAATTGCCGCTGGGCAATGCGGTGCAAGTGAGTAATTTAGAAGAGCTGCTATCAACGGCTGATATCGTGACGTTGCATGTCCCTGATGTGGCAAGCACCCGCTACATGATGAAAGCTGAGCAGTTTGCACAAATGAAAGACGGCAGTTACTTCATCAATGCAGCACGTGGTACGTGTGTCGAGATTGATGATTTGGCAGCGGCACTAGAGTCTGGCAAAATCTTGGGCGCGGCCATTGATGTGTTTCCAAAAGAGCCAAAATCAGCGGACGAAGAGTTTGAGTCGCCACTGCGTAAATTTGATAACGTGATTTTGACCCCGCATATCGGTGGTTCAACCCAAGAAGCACAGGCCAACATCGGACTGGAAGTAGCAGATAAGTTTGTTAGATACTCTGACCAAGGTGACACGGCGACCGCTGTCAATTTCCCAGAAGTTTCTATTCCGTTTAAAGAGAACTCGCATCGTCTGTTACATATCCACAAAAACGTACCAGGCGTACTGTCTCAGATCAACCGTTTGTTTGCGGAAGCTGGGATTAACATCCTTGCACAGAGTCTAATGACGGAAGGTGATGTGGGTTATCTAGTGATGGATGTTGACTATAATGATTCGACTGCTGCATTAGACCAACTAAAAGACGTAGAAGAGACTATCCGCGTACGTATCTTGTTCTAATATCAGCGCTGATTATTCTGATAGGCACTGACATTTTTTCATAAAAAAGAGAGGCTCTAATTAATAGAGCCTCTCTTTTTTGTTTGTGGTGTGTCCTCATTTCAAAAATGGAGATAAGAATGAGATAAATTGCCGTCAAACGAGAAAAATAGTGTAGATAATATCGAGCTATTGACTAGCTATTTGACACTGTTTGGCAAAATTTAGCCATTTTTAGCCCAGTTAGATGATTATCGTTTGAATTGAGGACATGCCCTAGTCAGGAATAAGGTTTTTATCCCTTTTTAGCCTGATTGGCGGCATCAGCAACCCGCTGTGCTTCAACCTTGGCCGCTTTGCGTTTTTCTATAACCTCTATGACGTCGCTACCGATATGCGCTTCACCGCGCTTTTGCGCCAGCTGCATTTGATGCTCACGCTCACGGAAACGGGCTTTTTGCTCGTCAGTCGCTTTATCGATACAATGCGGGCATGACTCGCCTTTGATATAAGCGGGGCTTTGCATATCATCGGCCGTAATGGGCATACGACACGCAAAACATTGCTCGTAGCTGCCTTTTTCTAAATTGTGATTGACCGATACGCGGTTATCAAACACGAAGCAGTCACCTTCCCACATAGACTCATTGCTATCGACTTCTTCTAGATATTTTAGAATACCACCTTCTAAGTGATAGACCTCTTCAAACCCTTGCTCACGCATATAGGCCGTCGATTTTTCACAGCGGATACCGCCCGTGCAAAACATGGCCACTTTTTTGTGTTTGGCTGGGTCGAGCTCTTTTGCCACGTATTCTGGAAACTCGCGGAAGGTATCAGTTTTTGGGTTTACGGCATTTTTAAAGGTACCAATTTGTACCTCATAATCGTTACGGGTATCAATCAAAATCACATCAGGATCAGATATCAGCGCATTCCACTCACTTGGTTTTACATAGCGACCAACCGACTGTAATGGGTCAACATTTTCGACACCCATGGTGACGATTTCTTTTTTTAGCTTAACTTTGGTGCGATAGAACGGCTGCTCGTTGGTATAAGACTCTTTAAAGGTAAATGTGCCAATCGCTTCAATACTGCGCAAGTAGTCGAGGACAGTGTCAATACCTTGGCGTGTGCCAGAAATCGTTCCATTAATGCCTTCTGCAGCAATGAGCAGCGTGCCTTTAACGTCATTGCTTAGCATGGTATCTAAAATAGGCTCACGGAATTGCTCAAAATCAGCAAAGCGGGTGAATTTATAAAGGGCGGCAACGACGATATTATTAGTGACACTATCGTAGATAGGTGCTGATTTGTTGTCAGTTGTAGTGGGGTTCTGAGTGGTATCGTCTTGAATGGTGCTCATATTTTTCTCCTGCTGGCTAGGTCGTAAACCTAGTGCGTTGGGTTTAAAGTATCTTTTCAGCTTAAAGCATTAACAAAATTATGGAATTGATTAATGCGCGCGTAGTGTAGCAAAATTGAGAGGATATTTGAAGATTATGCAGTGTAACGAAAAAAATCCAATAAAAAAGCCCAGTAAGATACTGAGCTTTTTGATATTTGATGCGTAGGGTCAGATATTATTTACTCTGGAACCACGTATCTGCTTTGCTGCGAGCACTAGCGATATCTGCGCTTGATAAGTTCAATGCCAATTCGCCGATTTTGCCACGTGCTTTGTTACGGACTTTTTCATCGAGCATGCCATCGCGGGCAGCCAAATCATACCATTTATAGGCATCAACTAAGTTCTTTTGCTTTTCATCGAGCAGTGCAAGGGTATAGCTGGCACGGTTATCACCACGCATCGCAGCTTTCTCTAACCAAATGCGTGCTTGTTGCAAGTTCGGCTGTACGCCTTCACCGCGCAAATACATGATGGCCAAATTCAACTGAGCAGGGGCGACGCCTTGCTGAGCGGCTTTGGTATACCATTGAAGTGCTTGCTGGGTATTTTGGGCAATGCCTTCGCCTTTTTGCAGACGTTTGGCTAAGTAGAACTGAGCGTGGTCGTTACCTTGGCTGGCACGACTAGACAGCTCACTGACAGGCATTAGCTCAAAACGCGAGGTATCAAGCGGTACGTTAGATATCAACTCAGCATTGGCCAAACCAGCACAAGAAAATAATGCAGTAAACAACGCAGCTTTTAGTAATTTCATAGCAGCTCCAAAATTAGGCAATGAGTAAGCAAAAAAATTGTACCGCTAAAGGATTTTAGGCGGTGATAACCATTAGGTGGAGTCGTGCAATATGGACGTACCCAATCGTTAGCAATTTGATCTAGTGTATTTGCATTGTAGATAGCCCACTAACTGATTAGACAAATGGTCGTAATAGCGGGGTAGCTGACAATATTTTGCTAGCTTAACACCCAAACTTACGAAACTCAAATACTAATTACACAGTACCCTAGGCATTTATACCTAATTTGCCTCAACAAAATCATACAGTTACTAAAAAATACAAGGAATTAATACTCTATTAAGTCTAAAAACATGACTTTTACATCAGTTTTGGCTGTCTGATACAAAGTGACTATCAGTCTTTACTTGATACTTTTCTTAGTCACGCGATAGATGGCAACATCTGCTAACAAATTAGGTGCTCGGCGTATTAACGCTTTCATTAGTGGTGTGTGACCTTTTTCAGAATCACTTACAGCAAAGCGGTTAATGATATCGATATCATGCTGCGCGCACAGTTTTTCAAAGTCTTTGAACGTGCATAAATGAATGTTTGGCGTGTTATACCACTCATAAGGCAGTGCTTCAGAGACAGGCATGATGCCCTTGAGACCCAGATGAACACGGTTTTGCCAATGGGCAAAGTTAGGGAATGTGATGACGGCCTCGCGGGCCACTCGTAGCATGTCGAGCAGCAATACATCAGGTGATTTGACTGCCTGTAACGCGCGTGCCATCACCACCGTATCGAAGCTGTTATCAGCGAAACGCGCTAAGCCATCATTGAGGTCTTGCTCGACGATGGATAATCCTTTGCCGATGGCTTCATTGATTTTATCTTCATCGATCTCGAGGCCATATCCAGTGACGCCTAGGTTCTGCTGTAAATGCGCGAGCAGCTCGCCATTACCGCAGCCCAAATCGAGTATGTGTGCCTGCGGTGCAATCCAGCGCTCTGCCAATTGATAGTCCATTCTCATGAGCACTCTCCTCTAACTGGGCGACTATGGGTAATAGATGGGGCAGTCAAAAAGCCTTTTACAGCACCCATATAACGCGGAATATCGAACAAAAACGAATCATGTCCGTGCGGTGCATCAATATTGATATAGCTGACAGGTTTGCCAGTGGCCATAAGTGCATCGACGATTTCTTGTGAGCGCTCAGGGGCAAAGCGCCAGTCAGTGGTGAATGAAACCACCAGATACTGGCATTGAGTATGCGCAAAGGCTGCTTTGAGCGCAGAAAGCTCTTGCTGGCGATCAGACTCAATATCTTCAATCGTCGCTACTGCATCTTCTAATTCATTCTGTGCATTCGCTTTGCTAGACTCGACAGACGCTGCGATTGAGTCTTCTATTTGCACTGCTGATTCTATATTGTCTTTTGTTACAGTTGATGGGTCTGAAGAGTAGTCGCGCGTCGGGTCAAAATAGTCTAAGGCTTTGGTCATGAGCAGATAAGTATTGGCATCGAAGTTTTCACTAAAGCGCTCGCCTTGATAGCGTAAGTAGCTCTCAACTTGAAACTCGACATCATAACCATACATAAACTTGCCAGATTTTAAATCACGGCCAAATTTGGCTTTCATCGCATCATCAGTCAAATAGGTAATGTGACCAACCATACGCGCGAGGATGAGCCCACGCCGCGGATAAGTGCCTGCTTGTAAATAGCGACCATCTTTAAAGTCAGGATCGGATAGTATCGACTGACGTGCGACTTCGTTAAAGGCAATGTTTTGCGCAGAGAGCTTGGGAGTACTGGCAATAACCACACAGCGCTTTAGGCGTTCTGGGTAATCGACAGACCATTGCAGCGCTTGCATTCCGCCCATCGAGCCGCCAACGATAGCGTGCCAAACGTCAATTCCTAGACGGTCTGAGAGCATGGCTTGGGTTTTTACCCAGTCTTTGATTGTGATCAGCGGAAAGTCAGGGCCATACACCTGCGGCTCATCGCTGTCATCCACACCAACGCTATCAGGATTAATGGTGGTAGGCCCTGTTGAGCCAAAGCAGCTACCAATATTATTGACGCACACCACATAAAACTGATTGGTATCGATGGCTTTGTTGGGACCAATCATATTGTCCCACCAGCCTGCCTTTTTTTCATCGCTGCTATGAAAGCCGGCTGCATGGTGATTGCCAGATAATGCATGACAGATCAAAATAGCATTTGAGTGGTCGCTATTGAGCGTGCCATAAGTTTCTACCATCAAATCAAACGAGGGCAGGGTACGGTTACACTCCAAGGTCAATGGCTCAGCGAAATGGAAGTTTTGGGGCGTAACGACACCCACTGAACCTGCCGTAGTATGGGCTGAGCTATTAGACATGGCCTCAGAATCATGGGGCTGGTCACTGGTATTATCAGAGCGTGCGTTCAAAGCTACCTCGCAAGACAACAATCATCAATAAAATAAAAGCAAAATGGCAAGATGTTGATAGACTATTTTACCTACGCAGTTTTTATAAACTGAGCCTGCCTATTGTATGGCGATGCGCGTAGGAGTACAACCGTCACGCGAGCCTTTCAGGTACAGTTTTTTGGACGAGGGAAAGTATAAGAGCCGTAGACAACTAGTAATGAACAAACATTGAATAAATAGCCACTGCATTTCAAATTGTATAAGTCCGTTTTTCGTGCGTGCCACTAATATATAAAATGCGACACTAATGAGATACCTATTCAATCTTGTCTTAACCGTTTTACCTCTTATAATGGTGACATCATCTTTAATAACTTACTGCTAATAAAGTGCCACTATGAAACCTAAATTGCCCCCACGTATTGCCGTTTTGCTAGTGAATCTCGGTACGCCAGATGAGCCAACGGCACCTGCTGTACGTCGCTATCTTAAACAATTTTTGTCAGACCCACGGGTTATTGAAATTCCTAAATTCCTATGGGCGATCATTCTGAATCTATTTGTCTTACCAAGTCGCCCAAAGCGCGTAGCAAAAGCCTATGCCAGTATTTGGGAAGGTGATTCTCCGATTCGTAAGATATTAAAGAGCCAAGTTGAGCTATTAGAGCCGCGTCTGGCGAATAGTGTGGCGCCATTTCGCGTCTCTGTGCATTCAGCGATGAGCTATGGCAATCCTGGTTTGCCCGATGTGATGGACACGCTGCGCGGCGAAGGGGTTGATCATTTCGTTATTTTGCCATTGTTTCCGCAGTATTCAGCTTCTTCAGGCGGTGCAGTATATGATGCGCTGACCAAATGGACGCTCAAGCAGCGTAACTTGCCCAATTATACGATTGTCAAAGACTACTTTGCCCATCCGCTGTATATACAGGCATTGGCTGATTCTATTCGCCGTTTCCAAGAAAAGCATGGTAAGCCTGACAAGTTGATGTTTAGCTTTCACGGTATTCCGCAGCCTTATGCTGATAAAGGCGATCCGTATCCTAAACGCTGCAAATGTACGGCAGCACAAGTCGCACACGCGCTTGGTCTGAACGATGACGAATGGATCATCAGTTTCCAATCGCGCTTTGGTAAGCAGGAATGGGTCAAGCCGTATACTGACGTGGTATTGGAAGATTGGGGTAAGTCAGGCGTGCGCTCGGTGCAAGTGATTAGCCCTGCATTTTCAGCCGATTGTCTTGAGACACTAGAAGAACTGGCAATTGAGAACCGTGAAAATTTCCTTCACGCAGGCGGGCAAGAGTATCACTATATCCCAGCACTCAACCTTGATGAGGCACACATTGAGTTGCTTGAAGCGTTGAGTCTGCCGCTAGTCAAAGGCTGGGCTGGCACGTTAGATGGCTGGGCCTAATCCGTAATAAAGGTATCTTTTTATTAATGAAAGAACTTATTGATGAAAGAGTACGTCATAAAAAAGCACGCTTAATATAAGTTAAGCGTGCTTTTTCGTTTAAAAGGCTGTATTAACAATCGCAGTTATTTTTAGAAATCATCATCGTTACTGCGTTCGGCGGCTTCTCTGTCCACGATATCCATCGAATCTGGATAATCACGGTCATCCAAATTGTCTTGCACCAAAATCTCATCGACACGTGACTCGTCTATGTTTTGACGATGTGCAGGTGTCAGGCCTTGGATAGCATCGGTACCGACTTCTGAATTATTAAACCCTACACTATTATCAATCACATCATCATTGTCGATAGTGTGTAGCATAGGATTGTCTAAATCGACCAGTTGGTTGTCTTGTTCATCTGTGTTGTCATTATTATCAAGGCCATTTCCGTCAATATGATCCATCTCTTCTGGTAATGGGTTTTTTGAGTTTTCCATGATAGCTTCCTTATTATTTACGATTATTATTGATGGTTGTTGTTAATGTCATTCATTAAGGTAAGTGTGACGGGTTATGATTATCACTGATAGTAGTAAGGTGTCACAGGATGTTCAAAAAATGTAAGACAAACAATAAAAATGAGATGCCCGATGATTGTCAGTGCTAAAAGTCTAATAGCAGTATCCTTAATGAGCGCTACCGTAGGTATGACAGCATGCAAGCGCTTGCCTTTTACCAATTCAGATAGCAGTCGCGGCGCTGTTAACTTACAGCAGCCGCTCGTTATTGATGGCAAACTGCCGACAGCCACGACGATAATCGACTGCGCACAACTAGAACTCAAGCAAACGGTTGTGGTAAAAGGCCATAGCACACTTAGTAATGGCTGTGATTTGACAGGGCAATCGATACGTTTTGAGCTGAACCAATCAAACAGCTCACTCGACTGTGGTGGTACGTTGCTCAGCACGATGAGTGATGATAACTCAAAGGCCAGCGCGATTATGATTAAGCCTAAAACAGATAAGGCTATAAAAAATATTGCCGTTGCCAATTGTCATGTGACGGGCTATGGTCATGCACTACACATTCGCCAATATAGCAACCCAAATCAGCGTTACGCACGCGGCTTTATCAATCCTGCTGCCAATCGCGCCCTTGCTCCAAATGGTATTCGCATCATTAATGTTAGCAGTCGCAATAGTATCAATAGTGGCATGTTCATCGGTGATCATGTACATGACATCATTTTTGACAAAGTACGTATCCAAAACGCAGGCACAGTGGGATTGTATTTAGAATTCGGTAGCCGCGATAATGTGATCAAAAACTCTGTGTTTGTCGGCAATGGTTTTCGTACATTTAAGCCCAATCGTGAAGCCATTGCTGTCGATTCATCGAGCAACAACCGTATCGAAAACAATCACTTTATTCATAATGGCGCAGGCAGTGTACTGCTATATCGCAATTGCTTCGAGCATGCCGATGATCCAACGCGGGGCAATCATTTTAAACGTACTGAATCGAGCCGAGACAATATTATTGCCAATAATGTCTTTGAAGACGAGCCAGTTGGTGTTTGGGTAGCATCAAGACAGTCCCGCAATCTCAAAGGTTTTGAATGCGGTGCTTATTTAGTCAAGCAAACACCATTTGCTAGCTACCATTTGGACAGTGCCAAAAACAATCAAATTGTTGATAACCGTTTTGAGCAGGTAGAGAAGGGCGTTATCGTAGAGGATGACGGCACACTGATTGAGGGGAATAGGTTTGCAGCGACGGTAGGTATGCCTATCGCTGTGGGTTCTGAGATTCGTGAAGAAAGCGCGGCAGGCGCGATTAAAAACACACGGATTAAAGACAATATTTTTATCGATAAATCTATCGAGCAAGCGATTAGTATCCGCGCTGCAAGCAAAACGGCTACCCATATCGAGTAGCCGTAAATATTTCTTTAATACTTATAAAACATTGACGAGTGTTATTTACTGCTGTGGTTTAGCTCATAGTCTGAGGGATAGCCAAAACCTGCTGCAGATTCTGTCAAATTGAAGCGCCAAATATAAGTTAAGGCAATGGCATAAATCGCGGTTTCAGCCAGTTCTTCAACGATACCGCCCAGCGTATGAGGAAACCCGATCGCGTTCTCTCCCATATATTGTACGATAGCGAGTGCAGTGACGCCAAGGTAGACAGAAACATGAACGCTTTTTAATACGGCCCATAGGTAGCGTCTTGAATAAGCAAATAAACCAAGGGCGACAAGGTAAATAACGGTCAGAACGATGTCTTCCCACCAGTCATAAGACTGACTGAGAAAGGAGAAGTCGTTTGGAACCAATAAGTCTGGTAAGTAGTTCAGCTCGCGGCGAATCACAGCGATGAACACGAGTACAGTTGCCAGCCAAAAAGCCTGAATCTGTTTAATGTGACTCTGCATGACGTACTGTAAGCTGCGCAGCAGGCAGGCTATCAACAGGATAATACCAGGCGCTTCGATAATGCCATCTGTATTCAAAATAAGACACTCCTGATTTTAAGGGCAAAAAAGTGAGCTCAAAGGCTCACTCTAGACCGAACACTGTGTAATGCGTATATGGGGCTAATATCATCCGTGCCATCAGCAATGTTGTAATACTGATGGTGGGCTGAATAGCAACTTTAGTGGTGCCAAGTATAAAAAAAACAACCCACACTCTATCTCATTTACCCAAATCAGTGATTAGTGTGCTTCATCCCAGTTCTGACCGCTATCCGTCTCAACCAGTAACGGTACGGCAAAGTCTACATGCCAGCCTTTATTGACAGCGGTTGTCGTTAAGACATCTTGCATCGCATCAATAATAAGCTGGCTAACCTCATCTACTTTATCGGCATCGACTTCGAACACCAGTTCATCATGGACTTGCAGTAGCATTTTGGCGTGCTCTTTTGGCAGCACTTTATCGACCGCAATCATGGCAAGCTTAATTAAGTCTGCTGCTGAACCCTGTAGAGGTGCGTTAATTGCTGCACGTTCAGCGCCTTGCTTGACCATGCGGTTGCTATGATTGATATCAGGCGTATAGAGCTTACGGCCCAATATCGTTTCTACATAGCCTTGTTCGTACGCACTGGCGCGCGTATTGATCATATAGTTTTTGACGCCTGGATAGCGCTCAAAATACATATCGATATAGTCTTGCGCCTCGTTACGGCTCATTTGCAGCTGTTTGGCTAGACCAAACGCACTCATGCCATACAGTAGGCCAAAGTTAATGGCCTTAGCATTACGACGTTCAGTCGAGGTGACGTCAGCGACATCTTTGCCCAGCACTTCAGCAGCGGTGGCAGCGTGAATATCTAACCCTTCGTTAAAAGCATGAGTAAGCGCATTATCGCCTGAGAAATGCGCCATCAACCGGAGCTCGATTTGTGAATAATCGGCTGCTAAAATCACACGACCTGCTGGTGCAATAAAGGCCTGACGAATCAAGCGACCAGTGGCAGTACGAATCGGGATGTTTTGTAAATTGGGATCAGTCGAAGACAAACGTCCAGTGCTGGTCAGTGCTTGATGATAGCTAGTGTGTACACGATCGGTCTCGCTATCTGCGACATTATCAAGCGCATCGGTATAAGTGCTCTTGAGCTTAGATAGGCTACGATATTCCAACGTGATATCGACCAGTGGATGGTCGATTTTTGACAATACCGCTTCACCAGTCGAGTACTGACCGGACTTGGTTTTTTTGCCACCCGGTACGCCAAGCTTTTCAAACAGCATCTCGCCCAGTTGCTTTGGCGAACCGAGATTGAATTCTTCACCAGCCACTTCATAGGCACGTTTTTCTAATGCAATGATTTCTTCATCAAAGCGTTTTGATAGCTCGTTTAAGAATGGACGCTTGATCAAGATACCGTTTGCTTCCATTTGGCACAGAATCTCAGCCGTTGGAATCTCTAACTCATGTAGCAGTTTGGCATTATTGTCATCGTTAGCGAGCTCAACACTGAAAACATCAAACAACTGATAGGTAATATCAGCATCTTCACAAGCGTAGTCGCTAGCGATATCGATGGCCACTTGGTCAAAGGTGACTTGTTTAGCGCCTTTACCCGCCACTTCCTCAAAGCTGATGGTCTGAGTTTGTAGATAATGACGCGCCAAATCATCCATGCCGTGGCGAGTGGCCGCTGCATTAATCACATAGCTGGCAAGCATGGTATCCATCGCCCAGTTGTTCGGTTGCTCGTGTATCGCGCCGACCAAATCGATATCATAATGACTAAGAATGTGGGCATCGTATTTTAGATGCTGACCGATTTTACCGATATTTGGATTTTCTAACACATGCTTTAAGCGTGCCAGTACCGTATCGCGGTCGAGCTGCTTTGCGGTTAGCTCATCACCTTCTAGACTGTGCGTCAGCGGAATGTAGTAGGCTTCGTGGGCTTGCATGGCAAAAGACAGACCAACGATTTGTGCCTCACGCCAATGAACACTGGTGGTTTCGGTATCGATAACAAAGTGTGACGACGCCTCTAATGACGTCAGCAAACTATCAAATGCAGGCATATCCAAGATAGTGTGCCACGCCTTATCCTGATGTTTGCGGTCTGTGATGTGTCCACTATTGGTCGATTGTAGAGATTTGGCGATTTGTGCCTGCGACTCAGCATCAGCGCGACTGTCAGCGACACTTTGTGCGCCGTTCCCATTCGCGGGATGATTTGGGTGATCGAGTGACGCCAGCTCATTTCTAAACTCGAGCTCATTATATAGCTCGCGTAACTCGTCTATATGAGCACTAGGGTCAGTATTGATTTTGAGGTCATTCCAGTCTTGGCCGATGGCCAAATCTGTGACGATAGTGGCGAGTTTCCGATTGAACGGAATATCATCAGCGTGCTCGATTAAGCCTTTTGCCCCGCGACCTTTAATAAAGCCAATATGCTTTAACATATTACCGATATCACCATACTCAACGAGTAAATCTTTGGCTGTTTTTTTACCGATACCAGGCACACCTTTAATACCATCTGATGCATCACCCATCAAGGTCAAAAAATCAATCATTTGATTAGGGTTAATACCAAGTTTGTCGATGACGGCTTGGGTGTCTGTCACTTTTCCCGTAAAACTGTCTTCCAATATCACGCAGTCATTGACCAGCTGCATCATGTCTTTGTCACCGGTTGAGATGACGACGTGATGACCTTGCTCGACGGCGCGATGGGCCAACGTACCGATGATGTCATCGGCTTCTGCACCCTCGATACGCAACAGCGGAATCCCCAGTGCTGTGACCAAGCGATGAATATAAGGAATCTGCTCTACTAGTTCGATATCGATGGGCGGACGCGCGGCTTTATAGTCGGTCGACATATGATGACGAAACGTTGGTGACTTGGTATCAAAGCAAACTGCCATATGAGTAGGGTGATAACGACGCATCAGCTTGAGTAGTGCGTTTAATGTGCCGCGAATGGCATTGGTTATCAGGCCTTGAGTGTTTTGCATGGTTTTTGGTAGGGCATGATAAGTGCGAAACAGATAGTACGAGCCATCAACCAAGATAAATGGTGGCTGATCTTTGTCCACATGACTGGTGTCCATGGTCGCCACATTGGGCATGGTGTCAAAATTTGGCATGGCCTTTGGGTCGAGCGCTTGATGGGAATTGTGGTCACTGTCTGTGTTGGAGTTGGTCATAGGATCAGTCATAAAGGTCACTTATCAGCTATTAGATAAAAATATACGGTTATTATAACGATAAAATGAGGACATGCCGAACTGCTTAAGCGTTACGAGATGTTGTAGCGATAATATTTTTTCACCAAAATTTCAAACAAAAAAAGAACCCAGACCAGCTGAGTTCTTTTATAATTAACCTACTATCACTTTAATCGTTATCTACTTGATAGCTATCTATTGGATAATGGGTCGATAAGTACGTTATTTGACTTCTGACGTTACGCTAACATCGATATTGCCGCGTGTGGCTTTAGAGTATGGGCATACTTGATGCGCTTTTTCGACCAATGCTTGAAACTCATCAGCAGACAGTTCAGTGTTTTCACCGATCACATGGATTCTGGCTGCAATTTGATAATCGTGGCCTTCACCTTGCAATAGATCGACTTCGATCTGGGTGGTTGAGTCAAATTTTGCTTTTTCCATTTGTTTAACAGCACCAAGCGCACCATCAAAGCAGGCGCTGTAGCCTATTGCAAACATTTGCTCTGGATTGTTGCCTTCTTTGCCAGAACCTGGTGGTACCATGTTGATGCTAAGATCGTTATCGCTTAAGCTGGCTGTACCTGCACGGCCGCCAGTAACAGTTGCTTTGGTAGAATATAGCGTTTTCATAATATGTCCTTTATTTTGCGTTTTTGTATTTGAATAATTTATATTTTAAGTGACTTATATTTTAGGTGATTTACATTTTATATATCAGATAATCTGTACTTCAGACAGCTTGTGTTTCCTTGCTATTTTTGCATGCGCATCCATGTACATCTAGGCTTTGTACATAAGAATGAACGCACAACACAGCATAGCAAATTATCTGTATAGGTTAGTGCGTGAGTAGTAAATATTTGCAACAAGTTTGTAAGTAGGCTTTTAATGAGGCTTTCAATAAGGCTTTCAATAAGGCTTTATGAGTACCGGATGCAGCAGTAGAGTCTCATTATGTTCTGCTAATAAGTACTAATATTGCCAATGCAGTATCAGTCCATTGCCAACGACTGGCTGCTAAAGTTAGAAATGTGCATACGCAGAAAAAAGAGAATGAATAATATAGTTGGTTAGACAGTATCATCCAGATAGATGATGACAATCTGAATCATAAGGACAGTGTTCGATGAAGAGAATGATTGCGATACCGAGTGTTTGCCTGTTGACGATGGTGGCTCTCTTGGGTTGCCAAGAAGACGATGGCGAGTATGGTTCTGGTAGTAATAAGATTATGCTGACAAGCTTTGCCAATAGCTATGACAGTAATGCCAATGCCAGCGCTATTGCACGAATCGATGAAGCCTACCGCACAGGTGCCCGCAACATCAAAACGACCAATATCATCAACAGTTATAGCAATCAGAGTCTGAATGATTTGGACAGAAAAGTGCTGGCAGATAACTTTGAAGGTCGACTCGAAAATAAAGACATCGAGGTCGATGGCCGTACCGTCAAACGTCCTATTTATGAGAAAAATAGCAATAATAAGCTAGAGTATAAGACAACTTATCAAACTCTCAACTTATCAGGCGTTCGTGCCAATAGTTATAGTGCTGGCACGAATACAAACGTCAGTGCTGGCATGACTAGTGATAGTCGCGGTATTCTTACTGACTTGAACAACTATCCTGAAATCCCAACTAGCATTGCCTTTCCAGAAGGCTCGGTCTGCTATATCCCTGTGGTCACAAGCGAGCGCTCGTTTTTGGCATTCAACGATAAAAACAAAACAGGCTATGCCTCGTTAGATAATTGGATTGATGCTGCCAGACAGCGCTTTAGTGACGATAGAGACCACCGCACCTCGCAGTTTGCCGTTGGCGTAGGCAATGAGCATAAAGCCGCCCAAGTCATGTTTTTTGAGTATGACGATGAGCCCGCTTACGAATACAGCGGCCTTGAATATGCAAAAAATATCTATGAAGCTAACTATGTGGCTAAAGGCAACACTGATCCAAATACTGACAGTCAACGCGGCTTGGTAAATTGCACCCTCGTCAATGAGGTGGCTGGAGACTTTTTGGAAGCACAAATTGAGCGCTATTATTGAGCGTTATCAAGCATCAATAGCAATGCAAGATGAGTGTCACGCTGCGTATCAGAAAGTCTACTGACGCGTTCCGCGCGAACGATAGAGCGTGTTTTTTGTGTGCTAATTCTGCACCCTGATGCTAAATCGGCTACAATACGCCCATTATTTATTCTATTTATTTAGATTACTGTCTAAAAGACAGCCTTTTTGAAGTTAAGGTTGAAGCCAAAAATTATGAGTGTAGATCCAAAGAAACTGAACAAAGAAGTGGCCAAACGCCGCACCTTCGCTATTATCTCGCATCCTGATGCGGGTAAGACCACCATGACCGAGAAACTGTTGTTATGGGGACAGGCGATTCAGGTAGTGGGAGAGGTTAAAGGTCGTAAGACGGATCGTCACGCGACCTCAGATTGGATGAGTATGGAGCAAGAGCGTGGTATCTCGATTACCACCTCTGTCATGCAGTTTCCGTATCAAGACCACATGGTCAACTTACTAGATACACCCGGTCACGCCGACTTTAGTGAAGATACCTACCGCACATTGACTGCTGTGGATAGCGCACTGATGATGGTGGATGGCGCTAAGGGTGTCGAAGAACGAACCATCAAATTGATGGAGGTTTGCCGCATGCGCGATACGCCTATCATCTCTTTTGTCAATAAACTCGATCGCCAGATTCGTGAGCCACTTGAGCTACTGAGCGAAATCGAGGCGGTGCTAAAGATTAAATGTATCCCAGTGACGTGGCCGATTGGCATGGGGCAGGATTTTGTCGGTGTCTATCATTTGACTGAAAACAAAACCTACTTTTATGAAAAAGGTAATGGCGGCAAGATGACGGTCTCCGAGACCCGTGAAGGCTATGACTATCCAGATATTCGTGAGCGTTTGGGTACGCTCATGTTTGACGCCTTCGAAGAGTCGCTTGAGCTGGTACAAATGGCACTAGAAGAGTTCAGTGTTGAGGCGTTTTTGGCGGGTGAGATGACGCCAGTACTATTCGGTACAGCGCTGGGTAACTTTGGTGTCAATATGGTGCTAGATACTTTAGTTAAATATGCACCACCGCCCAAAGCACATCCGACCAATGAGCGTGAAGTGGCCGCGAATGAGACGGCTTTTAGTGGCTTTGTCTTCAAAATTCAGGCAAATATGGATCCGCGCCACCGTGACCGTATCGCGTTCTTGCGAGTGTGCTCTGGTAAGTACGAAAAAGGCATGAAGCTCAAGCATGTGCGTTTGGGTAAAGATGTGCGTATCGCTGATGCGTTGACGTTTTTGGCAGGCGACCGTGAAGCGCTAGAAGAAGCCTATCCGGGTGATATTATTGGTTTGCATAACCACGGAACCATCTCGATCGGTGACAGTTTCACCGAAGGCGAGGAGCTGAACTTTACGGGGATTCCACATTTTGCCCCTGAACTGTTTCGTCGCGTGATACTCAAAGATCCGCTAAAGTCAAAAGCATTGCAAAAAGGCTTACAGCAACTAAGTGAAGAGGGCGCCACTCAGGTGTTTATGCCGCAGATTAATAATGACTTGGTCTTGGGTGCAGTTGGTGTGCTACAGTTTGAGGTGGTCGCGCATCGTCTCAAAGAAGAGTACAAAGTACAGTGTATCTTTGAGCCGGTCTCAATCGCGACAGTTCGCTGGATTCACTGTGATGATGAAGTGGCGCTTGCTAAGTTTAAGAAAAAAGCCCATGACCAACTGTCTCTAGATGGCGGTGGCTATTTGACGTATCTCGCACCGTCGCGCGTTAACTTGCAACTGATGCAAGACCGCTATCCAGAAATCACGTTTAGCAGTACGCGTGAGCATTAAAGTCAGCCACATCGCGGTATTGTTATCTACTAAGACACGCTAGCCGTGTCTTTTTTATTGTCTGTTATTTATAGGGCAGATGGGGCAAGACCACTATTCAGCCATCAGTAAACCCTTAAAAACACGAACAGTGTTCCTACAATACATCACGATTGTTACGATAGAATGTTAAGTAACATTTTATATCTACAAAAAAGGATGCATGGAAGCGATGACTCCATTGAACGTTAATAAGTCTATACTAACTCATCTCTTTTCAGACAGAGTAAGCCGCATATATCGAATTGGTTTACTCATAAGTGGCTTGCTTTTGGGCGCTACCAGCCTGTCTGCACATGCAGGTAGCCTCATCAGTAGTAGCCATTATTTTGACTACCAACTACCCGAGTATGTTCAGCAAGCCTGCGGGGAACGTGATAATTGCCCAGATATTGAGATCAAATATCTTGAGAGTAATCATGGATGGATAAATGAGGCGGTTAATGCGCGTATCAACAGTTTGGTCGTCAATACTGAACCAACTGAATCAGCAACCGTTAAGACGACAAGCACTCCACAAGAGATAAAAGCTGCGCTTGATGACTTTGCAACATCCCAAATCCAAGACCTGCTCAATGACGTGTCTTGGGGGTATGAGTGGATGGTAACGCCTGAGTATTTGGGTCACGTTAATGATTTTGAGCTATTCGACATCAATTCATATGTATTCACTGGTGGTGCCCATGGCATGCCTTATAGCGAGTACTTAATGTTTGATCTCGGCAGCAAAAAGCAAATAAAATTGGCAGATATGCTACTGGCAAGCCAAAAGCCTCGCTTTGAAGCACTCGCTTATGACGCATACCAAACATGGGTGAAAACGGTCACTGATGATGTCAGCAGTTATGAGAAAAGTTGGCCGTTTACGCTGAGCAATGATGTGATATTGACAGACAAAGGCATCGATATTCGCTATCAACCTTATGCTATCGGTCCATATGCCTATGGTATGCCGACGCTTAGCATTCCGTACAGTAAGCTTGATACTGTTATAAAACCGCATTTTTTACGCAAACAGACAGACAGATATGCAGATAAAAAGATAAAAAGATAAAAAGATAAATTCTAGCTGCTATGAGTCAGCTGTGATTTGCACAATGAGTTAAGACTTTTTTTAATTTGAAATGTAATAAAAATCAAGGAGTCATTATATGACGAACGATATAGATAGCGTGAACCCGGCAACAAGTACAAAAACTTGGCAGTTAAATGCATTAACAGCGGCGTTAGGAGATCTAACGCTAACGGTTGATGATAGCCTCTCAGTTGGCCGTGGTAACGACAATGACGTGGTATTAGGTAGCAAGCAGGTATCTCGCAATCATGCAGTGCTGAGCGTGTTAGATGGTCAGCTGTACGTGAAGGATTTAGATTCTTCTAACGGCACATTCATCAACGATCGACGTATCGAAGGCAATGAATCGAACCTTCTACAAGTAGATGACACGCTTGGCTTTGCTAGCTTTGCTTTTCAGGTGCATACATCAATGGATAATGAAGCAGAGATGCCTACAGCTACAGCAGATAAGCCAGTAGCGGCAATCGTTCCTAATACTGTTGCCAGTACTGAGTCCGCAGAGATTTTAGATGAGCCAGTGACGGCTGAAGAAACGGTCACTAATGAGGCAATAACAGAAAACGCTATCATGGAAGATGCTGTTGTCGAAGAGACAATTGTGGCAGATGATTTTGTCGAAGATATGACTGCTGAAGAGGTTATTGCTGAAGAGATGGTTGAACAACCTATCGTAGAAGAACCCGTTCTGACGAGCAGTGAGCCTATCGTAAAAGAAACGGGTATCGAAGACATTTTACCTACCACAGATACGCCTGACAATGTGTCCAGTGAGACTGACTCAGAGACTGAGACTAATGCACCAAATATCTCTACTGATACTACCGATGTGATCGAACCTGTGTCTAAAGAAGCGCCAATTGTCAAAGAAACGGGTATAGATACAGTGCTATCTGCCGCAGACAGTATAGAGCCTTCACCAATTGAAGAGACACCAGTCGTGGAAGAGACGGTATCTAATGACGTTATCTCCGATGACACTATCTCTCATGAGCCTGAAGTGATGGCTGCAGAACCAACGATATCTGCGGATAATGAACCCTTAGTAGAGCAGCCAGCAGTAGATGAAGAGCCAGCAGTCCAAGTGGCGCACGACAAAACGACGACGACTGAGCTGCAAGAAGAGGCAGATCCTGACGTCTTGCGTGCCAAGCAAGCGGCCACATCACAGTTCTCTGGCACGGCAAATCTGGGTCAGTCTCATGATCTTGGTACTCAAGGTAATAACGCTGCAGACCAACAGATAAGTAACCCTGCCAATGCAGGACACATAGAGAAAAAGCCGAGCGGCGGTTGGTTTATATGGGTATTTGCTGCCATTTTGATTATTGGCTTGGCATTGTGGTTATTCAATAAAGGTATTGTATAACCAACAGTCGCTTATACATGATACTTATGGCTTATAGGTGTCATTGTTAAGTGGAAAGAAAACTGAGTTTCTATCGCATTAGCGTCAGCATTTAGACAAGGTGTTGGCGCTATTTTTTATTGATCCGTTGGCTTTTTTTATTTTTTGCCAATGCCGTTGATTCCATTAAAAATATCAAGGTGATCCGAATGCAGGCATATATAAATTACTGCAAACGGGATTAACGCTGTCATTTTTTATAATGGATTGACGATAGGCTGCTAAGCGAGCATTACTATGATGACCTTCGAAGAATACCAAGCATTTAAAGATCAGGGCTTTAGCCATGCACCATTGGTAAAAAAGCGATTGATGGATTCGCAAACACCCGTGTCCGTCTTTTCCAAAGTGCGGGATTTGAACGGCTCCGCTTACCTGTTTGAGTCCTTAGTGGGCGGTGAACGTTGGGCGCGATATTCGATGATAGGCTTGGGTAGTGATCTGATTGTACAGTATGCTGACGGCAATATGACCACCAAAAAGAACGATCATACCGATACGGAATTGGTCGAAAATCCCTTTGATTACATTCGTAAGCTTATGGCACAGTATCAGATGCCAACGGCAGCAGAGGTTCCTACACTACCGAGCTTCAGCGGTGGTCTAGTGGGTTACTTTGGCTATGACATGGTGCGCATCATTGAACCAAGTGTGGGCGTGTCTGATGCCCCCAATACGATGTCGATGCCCGACATGTGGTTGATGCTCTCGATGAGTGTCATTGTCTTTGATAATTTAGAGAACACCTTGTCGATCATCGTCTATGCCGATTGTCAGTCTGAGGACGGCTATAGCTCAGCCATTCGTGAACTCGAAAAAATCGAAGAAAAACTGGCTGAGCCATCGAACTTGCGTGCGCCAGTGATGCCAACCCCAACATTCACCTCACAGACAGGCGCAGAGAAGTACTGCAGCGATGTAGATAAGATAAAAGGCTATATCAAGGCAGGAGAGGCCACTCACGTGGTTCCGTCGCAGCGTCTGACGGCAGACTACACAGGTGACTCGCTGGCTGTATATCGTGCGCTGCGGTACTTAAATCCATCCCCTTATCTGTTCTTAGTGCATGGTTACACGCTTGATGATCACAAGCGTTTTGATATCATCGGTGCCTCTCCTGAAAGTCTGTCACGTATCGAAAATGGCAAAGTCACTGTACGTCCGTTGGCAGGAACTCGCAAGCGTGGTCGAGACGCAGCAGAAGATTTAGCGCTTGAGCAGGAGCTGCTCAATGACACCAAAGAAACCACTGAGCACTCAATGTTTATCGATGTGAGTTGCGATGATATGAGCCGCGTCTGTATTGAGGACAGTGTCAAAGTCACCGAAAAGATGTTTATTGAGCGTTATTCACAAGTCATGCATATAGTATCCAATGTAGAAGGCACAGTCTTACCGCATAAAGATGCGCTCGATGTGTTCTGTGCTACTTTTCCCGCTAGTACGCTATCAGGGGTACCCAAAGTCCGTGCCATGCAAATAATCGATGAGGTCGAGCCTGTGCGTCGAACGGTGTTTGGCGGCTCAGTCGGGTATCTGGGATGGAACGGTGATATGGACACGGCCATCGCAATTCGGACAGCAGTAATGCGCCGTGGTCAGATACATGTTCAAACAGGCGCAGGGGTTTTTGTTGATTCTCTACCAGAGACTGAATGGAATGAAACCAACAAAAAAGCCTCGTCATTGATAAAAGCGGTAAAAATGGCCTGTAATGGTTTGCACATTCGCTAGTTAAATAGCCAGCTGTGTGGCAAAAACAAATGCTTTGAACAAAAAGCCAATTTAATGCCATATCTTTATTTAAAAAAATGCTAATTTAATCAATAGCTTGAGTTTTTCTATTAAGATAATTGAAAAAAAGATGAAAAAGGGCTTGCGCATCTCAAAATATTTGATAGAATAGCCACCACTTTAAGAGAACAAGCCGACTTAGCTCAGTTGGTAGAGCAACTGACTTGTAATCAGTAGGTCGCCAGTTCGATCCCGGCAGTCGGCACCATCTCTCTTAAAGTAGCTTTTTATGAATATGTCTTAAACTAAAGTCATTTTTGTTTAAAGCAACCTAAGGTGGGATTGGGGAGCGGTCAAACCCAACAGACTGTAAATCTGTCGCGAAAGCTTCGAAGGTTCGAATCCTTCTCCCACCACCATATTTTTTAAGTTTGTCATAGCGCCAAGCATGCTCGATATACTTAACGACTCTCGATTAGAGTTGGTTCGAATAAGAGTAAATGCGGGTGTGGTATAATGGTAACACCTTAGCCTTCCAAGCTAATGACGCGGGTTCGATTCCCGCCACCCGCTCCATATATACACCATCGCAAAGACTATTAAACATTCATCACGACAGTTATCATTACTACTGTATCGTGATATTTTTTTTAGTGCAGCTCAAAGATTTTTAGCATACGCTCATATAGCTCAGCGGTAGAGCACTCCCTTGGTAAGGGAGAGGTCTCGAGTTCAATTCTCGATATGAGCTCCATTTATTGTTTAAATCTTTTGTGTTTGTTTTGCTATTCATATATAGCTTTGCCTCAATGCCGAAATTATAGACTATTGAAACATATAAAATTATTACAGCAAAAAATAATTTAAAGGTGACACTGAGGTGTTGCCTTTTAGTGCTGTGAATTTATCAATGAATATTGAATGTAGTATAAATATATTTCAATACTTGTGGTTAGATTAAAACATAGCAGTATCAATAGCTTGTCATGTTCAATAGCTCAAAAATTAAGTATAATGTTTGTTAGGTAAGCCATAGCGTCAACGGTTTGATGGTCTTATAAATATCATGAGCCGTCAAACAGCTATTAACCGATCTTTGATTGATAAAGATTCACCAAAAAAAGAGGAAATACTCATGGCAAAGGCCAAGTTTGAACGTCTAAAACCACATGTCAACGTTGGTACCATCGG
>NZ_JADHDA010000015.1 GCF_015277735.1 Psychrobacter sp. NG254
GACAGTGGCACAAGCGATTGCTGGGGTTAGTATCTCTATCCCTGCAGGCACTGAACTTGCTAACATGCCAAGCTTTAGCATCACCCCAACGCAAGATGCGATATACGAGATATCAGAAACGATTGGCATGAGCCTATCGGGCCCAGTCAATGCCACCCTAGGGACGGTCAGTGCGACCGGTGCCATCTTAGATGAGAATGGCGGCGCCATTGATGCACCCGTGGTCAGCATTAGCGCAACCGACGCTCAAGCGATTGAAGGGGTAGACAGCACCCTCATCTTTAGCGTGACTCAGACTAACCTGAGCAACCTTGACACCACCGTTACCGTAAGCTTGGGTGGTAACAACACCGTTGAAGCGGCGGACATTGCTAGCATCAGCTACACCAATGCGGCAGGGGTTTTGGTCAGCTTAACCACCACCACTCAGATTCAAGACTTCTTAGCCAACGGCGCAAGCGTCACCATCCCAGCCGGACAAATGGCGGCACCAGTCATTACCGTGACCATTGCTGACGATGTGGTCTATGAGCAATCAGAGAATCTGATTCTTGATATTGCCATACCTACAAACAGTCCAACGCCTGCCACTGTTGGTACAGGTACTGCCACTGGCGTGATTCTAGATGAATCAAATGACCCGGCCAACCCTGGTAGCAACACTGAGGGCGACAAACCGACAGTCACCGTCTCTGCTGCCACAGCGGATGAGGGCAGCAATCT
>NZ_JADHDA010000016.1 GCF_015277735.1 Psychrobacter sp. NG254
GTTCTTTAGTTATGCTTTTAAATAGTGCTCAATCACTGTCGTCCAGTAACTGATATATAGGGTAACTCTCTTGCTGTTTAATCTCAAACCCTCGCGGGTCAAGCTATCTAGCGAGCCGACTATCTTATCACAATGATTGGGATTGTCAAGCTGTTTTATAAATTGTCTCAACTCGGTAATCTAAGTAATAAGTTTGTTAACTTACTGCCTAGCTTCCTTTGCTGTGGGGCGTATTATATAGAGTTTAAGAACTGTGTCAACCGCTTAATCAAAGGTTTTTGGGTTTATTTGATGGATTTCTTAATAACCAATACTTTTCAATAGGTTAGAGAGCGGTAGGGATTCGATATGTTTGGCTTTAAAGGATGGGTCTTTCTATAAATATTATATTAAGTTGGCATTTAATGAGTTAATGACTTGTTTGAAGCTAACTATTCATTTAAATATTCTAAGATAAGGCTTATTTAACCAGCTAATAAGGTAATGATCGTTAAAAAACAGGTTCAAACCAGTCTCTAGTCTTCAAATCATCTATCAAGAAACTCGAAATCTAGCTGATTTCCTCAAACCTGCACTGGCACTTTTTTAAGCACAAAGAAAAGCCCCCTCCGCGTTAGCGAAGGGGGCTTTTACTTTAGAATAGAGAGCTGACGATGACCTACTCTCACATGGGCGAACCCACACTACCATTGGCGCAACGATGTTTCACTTCTGAG
>NZ_JADHDA010000017.1 GCF_015277735.1 Psychrobacter sp. NG254
CCACGGGTGTCGCCTATGTGTTGCCCCGCTCGCCACCGCCAGGGGCTCGTCAAGCAAACCGCGTTTACCTTGGCCGGATGCTGCTGAGCGAGAACGTGGATGCGCTGCTACCCGACTGGGCGTTCTTCGTGCGCGTCGTGCTGAACAGCACTTCGCTCACCCCGACGGCAAGCCGCGAATCGCTCGTGGACGACGACATCCTCGAGCACACGCGGGCAGCAATCGGCACGGTGCTGCGACAGTGGGTGCTCGAAATGGCGGCCCGGCATCCGGCCCAGCTCAACGACTTTGTGCAGATTCATTCACTCGCTCTCCGTGGCTGAGCGTCGAAACCACGCTGGGGCGCATGACGATTGAGAGCCTCACGCGCGATCACACCCAGTTGCGTTACGCCGAAACGGTGGACGAATTTCGGCAGATCGCGAGCATCGCGAGCCCCGACCGTCCAGTGATCAACGGTGGCTATATTTACGACACCGAGATCGCCCGCCTGCTCCCCACTCTTGTCAACGGACTCACCGTCGACCGCGTGAGCGTGCTCGACGAACTCGACTTTCTCGAGGTGCCACCGCTTGACGCGCGCAGTGTCGTCGCAAAGCTCGAAGACCGTGCCAGCGCTGTGCTCGCGGATGCCGGCTGCGCTGTGATTGTGCGCGGCGTTACCGCCACCGACGTCAC
>NZ_JADHDA010000018.1 GCF_015277735.1 Psychrobacter sp. NG254
GTGGTACTGGTCAAGTTGGTATTGATTTAGGCTGTAAAGATTCAGCAGTCACCAGTGATGGTGATGTTTTGACCACTAAGCTGACTCATAAGTACGCTGAAAAACTAGCAATCGCTCAACGCGCTAAGCATAAAAAGCGAGTAAAGGCGATCCACGCCAAAATTAAAAACACCCGCCAAGACCTGATTCATAAATTTACCAATAAATTAGTTAAAGCCAATAACTTAATCGTTGTTGGAAAGATAAAATCAAAATCATTCACTTCAACAAATCTAGCCAAATCCGTCTATGACGCTGGTTGGTTTGAAATTAAGCGGCAACTGGATTACAAATGCGTGAACGCAGGTTGCCACTATATTGAAGTAAATGAAGCGTACACAACCCAAACCTGCTCGTGTTGCGGTTCTCGCCAAGACAGTCCGAAAGGTAGATCAGGGCTTGGTGTCAGAGTATGGTTTTGCAGTTCTTGTCAAACTGCCCATCAACGCGACGTTAATGGAGCCAAAAATATACTCGCGGTCGGGCTTGACCGTCTTTAGTAGGAATCCCCTTCACTTTTAGGGAGGGGAGGAAGTCAA
>NZ_JADHDA010000019.1 GCF_015277735.1 Psychrobacter sp. NG254
GTATCGTAACCAACACGGCTATTGAACTTCATACGACCTACAGTAGATAAGTCATAACGTTCTTCAGAGAAGAACAAGTTCTGGAATAAGGCTTCAGCCGCGTCTTTCGTCGGTGGCTCGCCTGGGCGCATCATGCGGTAAATTTCTACTAGTGCTTCTAAACGGCTGCTTGCAGAGTCAATGTTTAATGTATTTGACATGTAAGCACCGCTGTCCACTTCATTGATATATAACGTATCAATTTTAGTGTAACCGGCTTTAACCAATTCAGCCATTAGCTCTAGAGTTAGCTCGTCATTTGCATTTGCAATAACTTCACCAGTTGACTCATCAACATAGTTTTTAGCTACAATACGGCCAATGATGTACTCATGTGGTACTTCTAATTGCTTAATGCCTTTCTTTTCGATGCTCTTGATGTGGCGAGCCGTAACACGACGACCGCTTTCAACAAATACTTCACCGTCTTCGCTCTTGATATCAAAAGCGGCAGTTTCACCACGTAAACGCGAAGGTACAAGTTCCATAAGAACTTTACCGTTCGTTACTTCAAACGTAGTGTTATCGAAGAACAT
>NZ_JADHDA010000003.1 GCF_015277735.1 Psychrobacter sp. NG254
GCAGGCACTGAACTTGCTAACATGCCAAGCTTTACCATCACCCCAACGCAAGATGCGATATACGAGATATCAGAAACCCTTGGCATGAGCCTATCGGGCCCAGTCAATTCGACCTTAGGGACGATCAGTGCGACCGGTGCCATCTTAGATGAAAACGGCGGCGCAACGGATGCGCCTGTGGTCAGCATTAGCGCAACCGACGCTCAAGCGATTGAAGGAGTGGACAACACCCTCATCTTTAGCGTGACTCAGACCAACCTCAGCAACCTTGACACCACTGTTAACGTAAGCTTGGATGGTAACAACACCGTTGAAGCGGCGGACATTGCCAGTATCAGCTACACCAATGCCGCAGGGGGTTTGGTGACGCTAGACAAACTGTCTGACATCCAAACCTTCCTAGCGGATGGCGCAACGGTCAACATACCGGCAGGCAGCCTCAGTGCACCTGCCATTACGGTCACTGTGATTGATGATGTGGTGTATGAGCGCTCAGAGAACCTTGTGCTTAACATTGCCATACCTACAAACAGTCCAACGCCTGCCACTGTTGGTACAGGTACTGCAACTGGTGTCATCCTTGATGAAGACCAGCGCGTTAATAACACCAACAACCCGAACAACCCAGATGATGTGAATGATGAGCTCGATGGCGACAAGCCCGTCGTTGGTATTACTGCCACTGATGCTCAAGCGGTTGAGGGGGTAGACAATACCTTAGTCTTTACTGTGGCTCAGAATAACCTCAGTAATTTTGATACCACTGTTAAGGTCAGCTTAGGCAGCAGCACCCTAATCGCTACTGATATTGCTAGCATCAGCTATACAGATGCCACTGGTGCAATGACCACTCTGAACAATACTACCGATATTCAAAACTTTCTCACGAATGGCGATAGTGTCAAGATACCAGCAGGTAGCACGAGCGCACCTGCTATTACAGTCACTGTGATTGATGACAATATTTATGAGCAATCAGAAAATATCGTACTTACGATCAGCAATGCGTCCAATGCCACTGTTGGCAGTAATGCCAGTGCCATAGGTACCGTGCTTGATGAAGATAATGGTAATCCTAATGATGGCAGCACTACCGATGGCGACAAACCAGTGGTCAGCATCGCAGGGACAGAAAACCTAAGTGAAACCGCCGCCAATGGGTCGGCAAACACGGCTACCTATACGGTCAGCTTAAGTAATCCAAGCGCCCTTGATACTAGTGTCGTCGTCAGTATTGCTGCAGGCTCTGCAACTGGTAATGGTACAGATTACATCGCTCCTGTTACCCAAGTGGTCACTATTCCAGCCGGCCAAACATCAGTCAACATTACCGTGCCATTAATTGATGACACAAATTTTGAAGGCCCTGAGAACTTTACTGTTAGCATTTCGAGTATTGCACCAGTATCGACAGGTAATGTGACTATTGATCCTGTGAACAATACAGTGAACACTACGATCTATGATGATGGTACGACCGATGGTACGACCCCAGGCGGTGTGAATGATAATATCGTGCCGGTAGGAGTAGCAGACACACTAACGCTAACCGAAGATGTGAGCGTTGGTTCAAATTCTGGTAACGTGTTAACCAATGATAATTTGGGCAACACACCGACTCAAAGCTTCACTTGGGGTACAGAGTTTGCAAGCTATGGTAGTATCACTAAAAACCCAGACGGTACTTACAATTACGCGCTCAGCAATGGCAATACGGACGTACAAGCGCTGGCAATAGGTGAGACGTTGACGGAGACGTTTACCTATAGCTTTAGAGACCAAGATGGTGAGTTAGCAAACTCAACGCTGACCATCACTATTACGGGTACCAATGACCAGCCAAAAATCACCAATGGTGCCAGCGTAAATGGTGTCATAGACAGCAGACAAATCACAGAGCAAACAGATGCCTCTGTCATTACGCAAACAGGTACCATCAACTTTACTGATGTGGACACCAGCAATGAGTTAACGCTCAGTTATCTAACGAACCAAAACATCTTTACCTTTGGTTCGAATACCGCATTGACGTCATTAACAGCAGACCAACAAGTGGCACTAGAAAATATATTTAGCGTAAATCAACCGTCAACGTCTACTAATGAGGCGAGTTGGAATATCAATGCTTCTTCTACTGCGCTTGACTTTATTCCGCCTGGTGAGACGGTAACGATTCGCTATGCTGTACAAGTCAATGATAATGAAGGGGTCACGACTGCTGCTAATGGTAATCAACTCAGCGCCAGTGCGATTCGTTATATCCAAGTGACGATTACAGGTACAAACGATGGCATTGACCTTGTTGATGATAGTGAGACAATGCTCGAAGACGGCACACTCACTGGCAATATCTTTACCAATGATAATGATGATCCTGATATTGGAGAGATGCTGACGATCGAGAGTTATGAGGTTAATGGCTCCACCGTCTTAGTCACAGCAGGTACTAATACTGCAACCGACATTACAATAGATGGAAATATAGTGGGTCAAATCACTATGAATAGTGACGGCAGCTACATCTTTACCCCAACTGCCAATTATAGTGGCACTATCCCTACCATTACGGCCAATGTGTCAAACGGCTTGCCAGTCGGTAATCCTAACCGATCATCGGGTTCTGAGACGCTTGATATTACTGTGACGCCAGTCTCAGATGCGCCTACTTTATCAGCCGTATCAGTGACAACGAACGAAGATACCGCTGTGTTACTAGGGCTAAAAGCACCTATCATTAACGATGCCAATGATCTCACGGCAAATACAGATGACAGCCCTGAGCGTATTGGCTTGATTACCCTAACTGGCATACCTAGAGGTGTGACGTTAGATTATGTTAGTGGCAGTATTACGACGACCACTGTCAATCAAACGATTACGATTTTATTGAGTGATGGCCCCACTGTTGTTAATCCACTAGGCCAAGATGCGTCGACTATCACCATGACAAGGGCTGAATTTGAAGCGATCAAACTAACACCACCTGAAGATAATGCCGCCAATATCACTATTGGCATGGCAGTGACAGAGTATGAAGTCGATAGCACAGGTGCTATCGTTTCAGGGGTGGCAGGCGCTGCATCTAGCACAACGATAAAGGTTGACGTGCAAGCAGTGACCGACAGCAGTAGCAATAATGCTGCGGGCGATGATGTCAGTACCTTTGGCTATACTACAGTGGTAGGTGATACAGGAGTTGTGTCTGGTAGTACTTATACTGTTAGTGCCCAAGAGGGCGACTCGGTTTCCTTACCAATTACTACTGCATTTGGTGACTTGGTAGGCGGTGGCAATAATCGCGAGACTTATGGGTTTGTTATTAGTGGCTTACAGCCAGATGCGGTCATATCATTCACACCTGCGGGCAGTAACACCGTCACTGAATACACTGCTAACAGTAGCGGTGAAGTATTGATCGGTGTAAATGCCACTTTACCTACATCGACTACACTGGCTGTGAGTAGCGGCTCAGAGCCGAAGATCAGTATCAAATCAGCCATCTATAATTCACTCGATATGAAAGATATCAAGGTGTCTCTATACACCCAAGACCATGATACTGACTCGACCCCAAGAAACAAAACGGTTGAACTGATCAGTACGGTGACGGTAGATATGACCGTGACGCCTGTGGCTGGGCAAGTAACTGCGAACGATGTTGCCACTATTGAAGATACGGCAATCACGTTTGACCAATTCAACTTCCAAGTGTTGGATAATCAGTCGAGCAATATCACTCAAGAAGTCATCTCTACGATTCGGTTTATCTTGCCAGTAGGCTGGACTTATAGCGACGGTAGCACTACGCAAGTAGGTGATGGAACTCCTGCATCTATTATTACTATTACGGACACTTCCAACTTAAGTGGTTTATCGCTCACGCCACTTGCGCAATCTTCAACAGATACTGCCATTGATTTTGATGTGACAAGTTTAGACTTGGATGATGACGGAGGTTTAGGTGCTGTCTCTATCAGTACAACAACAACGTTAACCCAAACGGTCACGATTACCCCAGTGGCTGAGAAAGTTGGTGAAGATATTGATGGTGATGGCATAGACGATCTAACCATCAATCCAGACCATGCATACACGAATGTTGCACAAGAAGAAATTGCCTTTAGCCTTGGTGTTGATGGTGCATTTAGATTGCGTGATGATTGGGAAAACCAAGACGATACGGTCGACTTTGGACAAGAAAGTCATACGAATAATCCTCAGGATTCTGAGCAGACTTACGCTCACCTAACGTTTGGTTATAAAAATACTAGCGGCTTTGAGGCAGTCGGAGGCGCGGTCTTTACTTATAGTGATGGTACTAACACTATTACTCTTACCGATAGTGGCACTGGTGTTGATATTCCAGCCGCCTATCTTAATAGTGTGATGGTCATCTCGCCAGAAGACTATAGCGACTTCAACCTTTTCAACATTTTAAAACTTGCCGCTGATACTGAGACAGCGGTCAAAGTAGAAGCCAAAACCATAGATTATGATGAAGATACAGGCCTTGAGGTCGAGGCCATCAGTGGTGAGAGCTATCTGACCTTTAAAGTGGTAGGTGTGGCTGATAATGTTTCACTAGGCGTCGACCCAGCTTACGGTAATGAAGATCAAGCACTCGCTGGTGGCAATATGCGTGACGGGTCATCGACTGCTGTAATTAATCCGACGAATGGTATTGCGCTACAAATTCGCCCAAGCTCACGTGATGATGATGGGTCTGAGACTTATAACGTGACCATTGCAGATATTCCAGTAGGCGCAAAGCTATATGTCGATGACAATGGCACTATTACTGAATTAAATACCAGTAGTGGCACGGTGACAATATCAGATTATACCAATGATGTGACCAATCTATACTTTGTACCGCCTGAAAACTACAGTGGTACGGTCAATCTGAAAGTGTCAGCAGTGAGTGAAGAGAGTGATGGTGATATCAGTGCATCTAGCGCCATACTTAACTTGCCTGTTACTGTTATCGGCAAGGCGGATCTTATATTAAATGATACCTTAGCCACTGAAACAGCTGCAGTAGTAACTGCTGATGGCCAAGCAACCACTAAGGATTACACTTATGTAGGTGCTGAAGATGCTGGTAATATCGCGTTATCAAAGTTCTTCTCTGACACGGCCAACATTACCGCTTATGATGTTGATGTACCTACTGCCGAACAAGTCACTTATAAAGTGACTGGTTTGCCAATAGGGTTTGATATTACAGGCGCCGTGTTCTTAGGCGGTAGTGGGCCTACGCGTAGCTGGTCTGTATCTTTAGATGCACTCAAAAATGATACAGCAAAACTGGTCACCCCTGAACACTTTGCTGGTGAGATCGATTTTACCATCATCGGAACCACGACCGAAACCATCTCTGGTGACAGTGTCACTCATGGTACCCAAAATGTATCTGTTCTAATAACACCTGATGCTGCTGATAGTGTAGAGGTTAACCCACAAGTGCTGACGACAGAGGATGTGTGGGCAACGATAAACTTCGTTGCAGCATTCACTACGAATGATCAGGGTACGCTCACGACAGGTCAAGAATCACTTAAGAGTGTGGTTATTAAAGGGCAAGATCTTATCCGTAATGACATTCCCAGTAATGGCCTTATCCGTGATGGCCTTATGTTAAAAGTGACAGAGGCTGATGGTACGGTCACTGTTTATGGAGATCTTACTGATGTGGACTATTCTGATGAAAATAAAGTATTGGTCACAGAGCAGTTAACAAATCAAGACTATGTCTTTGACGCTACTGATAAAGTAGAAGTCATGTATGGCGTGGAACACCTAGACACTACAGTCACCATACCTTTTGGCTACACATATACTGACACGACCACATTACCAGATGGTTCAACTGTCACCACTACGTCAGCAGTCATTACTGGCAATCAGATAAATGTTACTTTCCAAGCCGTTACTGACCAACCGACTCTAACATTGACGCCTATAACATTGACAGGGGACACGGCTCCTAATAACACTATCGACAATGGGGGCTCAAATGACACAGCCTCGGTCACAGTTTCATTAACCTCACCTGACCAAGATGGCTCAGAAAGCTTTACCCGTCTAGAAATCAGCAACGTGCCGGCCGGTATTCGAGTAGAAGGCGGTATATTGGCTGGTACTACTTGGTATGTGGATGTCCCAGATACTGCGATAACAGGTGTAGCACCAGAGTATGAGTTGGTGTTCATCAGAGATATTAATATAGTTAATATAATTCCAGACACCTATGACATTACGGTGGTTGGTTTTAACCAAGATATTAACGGGCAGGGTATTGACGGTAGTGAAGCAAGTGATAGCCAAGTATTTGAACTTACGCTAGCAAGAATAGGTACTGGTATAGACCCTGAAGATCCAGACTTGATCAATACGCTGACAGTCACCTCGGTACCTCAGCCAGAAGATGCGCCTATTGTACTGTCTAATTTAATCAATGCGACGTTAAACTCCGACCCTGCAAGTGCAGTGAGTGCTTATAGCTTCACATTGACTGACCTACCAGATGACACGGTATTGACCAGTAGCAATCCAGACGTGCAGGTGCAGAAAATTGCAGGCCAATGGATTATCAGTGTGGAGGCGAGCGCTAATTTAACGCCTAATCAAGCACTAGCAGCAGTAACACTGACGCCACCTGCTGACTTTAGCACCAATGAAGACGGTCAAGAGCTTGTCTTCAATGTTGAATTTACGGCCTTGAATGATCAAGGTTTAGATGACAATCTCAAAATTGAGGATGTTAAAGTTGAAATCAAACCCGTCACTGATGCCTTTGATAACGATGGTCAGGTTTCAGTCGTTTCAACCGATGAAGATATAGCAGTGGATATTGTCATTGATCTCACCAACAGTGCAGACGGTGACTATGTGTCATTAGTTGATGGTAAGTTGTATATTAAGATTGATGAAACAGGATTAACGACAGGATCAGGCGGCGTTGGCACATTAGAATATAATGGTACAATGTTGACACCAGATAATAACGGTGATTATATAATCGATCTAAACAATGGCGCAGGAGACTTAGTTAATCCTCCTGATAGCGTCACTGTTCAATATACCCCTGCTGCGAATGCTGATGGTAGTGCCACCATCACTGTAAATGCGGATCACAAAGAAGTGACCAATGTTTCTGGAACGGCTGATGGTGCTATCATCCCGTATCAGCATAGTTATGATGTCACCGTTACAGCGCAGCCAGATGCACTCAGTATCATCGGGAGCAATAATAATGATGGAGACAATGAACCATTAACAGTGACTGCTACGGGTGATGAAGATACCCTAATAGCCATACCTTATCAGATAGACCAAGTAGATGAAAACGATACGGCGGCAGCCATTACTCTGGATGAAGTCCCTAATGGCTACTTGGTGTATTACGCCAATGCGTTAGGAGACCTAGTTTTAGCCAGCAACAATGGTGTTTCAGCAACTAATGCTAACAATAATTCATGGTCAATCGATGCGAGCAAACTGCTGGCTGGCACGGATAACATCTTTATTTCGGCGCCAGAAAATGAAAGCGGTGTCATCACGGGTATTGAGATGAGCGTGATTAGTGATAGCGGTGTAGTGAGTTCTCCGCTTATAGTGACGCTTGATGTGACGCCAGTTGCTGATGCTATTGAGTTCAGTCCTAGCCCTGTGATTGGCTCTCAAGGCAAGTGGACAGCTCTTAACTTAAACGCGGCTATGGTCGATATTGATGGCAGCGAAACGGTTAATGTAATACTGACGGGCACTAACCTGTATGGTAATGTGCTCGATGTGAAAACCAAAAGTGGCACTGCTATAAACAATGTTACGTTTAATTTTGATGAGGTTACTGGCACTGGCACTTATACCATTATAGGCGTCACACCAGATCAGTTGAATGAATTGCTTGTGAAATCAGCCGTACCATATATAGGTACACTACAGATCAGCCTACAAACGGTTGAAACGGCAAATGGCGATAGCTTGACCACTGCAGCAGCAGCTCTACCTGTTAACGTTGGTTCGACATTGGTTTTCGCAGGAACACCTGAAGATGATGTCTTGATTTCAGTCAATCAAACCGCGGCACTCAAATACTCTGGTGGCGACGGTAATGACACCTTTATCGGTGGTAGCGGTAACGATACCCTGAATGGCGATGCTGGCGATGATGTTTTAACTGGCAATGCCGGTAACGATACCATTACTGGTGGCGGTGGTGATGACACGATTAGTGGCGGTGCAGGTAACGATATCCTCAACGGCGGTGCTGGTGTTGATACGATTGATGGCGGCGAGGGTAACGATACTATTAATGGCGGCGCAGGTGATGATGTTATTAATGGTGGTGCTGGTAATGACACGATAGGTGGCGGTGTAGGTGCAGATACGATTGATGCTGGAGCGGGTAACGATACGATAGTATTTGACGCCGACGACCTAATCATCAATGGTGGCGATGGCAGTGACACTTTGCTTATTAACGTTTCAGGAACGACAATCGACTTTGGCACTTTTGATGCAACCAAGTTTGAAAGTATTGAAGTTATCGATATGACAGGCAATGGTGCTCAGTCACTAACCAATCTGTCGACCAGTGATGTGCTGGATATCATTAGTGATACGGTCATGACTGATAAAGATTTAATCATCAAGGGCGATGGCGGTATTAATGGTGATTCAGTGACACTGACCAATGAATGGACTAGCAATGGTACTACGAGCCAAAGTGGCGTCAGCTATAACGTTTATAGCTTCTCTGATACCAATGGTACTCATGATCTGCTCATACAGACTGATATCACTACGACCATTCTATAGGGTCAATCGTCTAGTATAGAATTTGACCTTTATCTTACATAAAACGCCATTGGATTGAATCCAGTGGCGTTTTTTTTGGCTTCAATATCATGGCTTTTTTAGATGTGTTTTGATATATAAGCTGATATTTGCTCTGCAAATATCGTATCTGAAAAACTCAACAGACTCGTTTATTCACTAGGATCAGCGCTTGGTGGAAACTCATGACGTAATTGCGCAACATTAGCAGCAGTCACTATATCCGTGAAGGTATTTAAATCGCTATGCACGTATTGTGTGACGGCTGCTATTTGTTCGTCATTCATCATACGATGAAAAGAGGGCATACCGCGCAGGCCATTGATAACGACACTGATAATATAATACTTTGATTGCATCTTGCTGTTGTTAGCAAGCGGTGGATAGTAGCCAGCGCCTTGTGCACCTTCACCTTTTTGCATATGACAACCAGCACAAGAATCATCGTAGAGCTTTTTGCCATTGGTGGTCAAAAATCCCGTTTTACCTTGTGTACTGCCTTCAAACTTAGTAAGCCACTGTTGCAGGCTGGCGTCATCGAGCATTTTTGGTATTGAGTCTACATCGACGATATTGCTGGTGGGTTTCGCCAATGCTTGTTTTGACATATAGACACCGCCCCATGCGCCCTGATTGCGACTGGCTTGATTGTCAAAACGGTTGTCAAATACCATTGGCGCTGTTTGCTGACTGGCAATGGTGACGACGTTCTCCACCTTATATTGACTACAGCCTGACAACGTTGTTAACGCTATCGACCCACTAACAATGAGCGTCATTATCGCTTTGCCTGAGCTGAGTGGGCTAAATGGTTTGATTGAATTTGATGTCACGATGTTTATAGTTTCTCGCGATATGCCTAATGTCCTTACTCTCATTATTATCATCCTTGCTTGAACGGCAGAGTTATTATTCAAAGCTCATTATCCAAAAGCTGGCTATCCAAGTTTTTTGGCCTTTTGATGTAAGCGTTTGGCAGCATCCATGCCAGATAGTATTGCGCCCTCTTGCCATGCAGGAATATGCGAGCAGTGCTCACCTGCTAACACAATCCGGTGGTCTATCTCGCAGAGTGTCTCGTAGTACTGCTCACGACTGGACTCGCTCCAGATACCGTAGCAGCCAAGCGACCAAGGGATACGGTGCCATGCGACTGAGGTGCCAGTGCGGAACTCTTTGGTATATTGCGGATGGATACGTTTGCCGTAGGCGAGAGCTGCATTGATCCGCTCTTTGGGTGTCAACGAGTTAAATTTATAGGAAGCTTCTCCAAACCCATAGGCACCAAGTAGCACGCCTGAGCCGGTGGTAAACATATCTTGTGACGGGTAGGAGATTTGCGAGATGGGCATGTCGGTATAGCTGATGCCGCCATAGATCCATTCATCCTCTTCCCAGAACCGCCGATTGAATTCCAAACCCACTTTATAAGAGCTCTCATAAGGGACGGCTGCCATCGCTTGCTTCATTGGCGCGGAGACGTTGATATCGATTTGCGTCAATATCGACAGAGGAATGGTACAAATGCACCAGTCCGCGCGCACGGTTTTGGTAGCACTATTAGGGCTACTGCTATCGATATAGTCAATGGTAACGTCTGTCTCGTCTTGATTGATTTTGGTGACTTTGGCATTGAATGTGATCATATCGCGGCACTCGCGCGTGAATGCATCACCAATTTTCCCCATACCACCGACCGGCTGAAACATCGCTGGTTGATGGACATGGACGGTATAGTTTGTATAGATATCTGACCACATGCCAGAGTCTAATAATTTATCCATCGGTATAGGCGTTGATGGCTTGGCATCCGGCATCAAACCACCACCAGGGTATACGCTATAGCCGCGATGCTTACCAGTTTCAGAGCTTTTGACGTAACGGTAATTGGTATCTAGCACGCCCCAGCCTTTGAGGCCTTCGAGTAGTTTTTCTTTGTCTTCTTTATTGACCGTACTATCGAGACTGCCTTTGTTCACGGCTTTGGATAATAACTCTGACACATAACCGCGAATATCGCTCTGTACTTCGCCTAAGCGCTGCGGTGCACCATCGAAGTGGTTGGTACGATGCAGATACGCGCGGTCATTGGTCTGGATAAAGGGCTGCAATGCCACACCGAACTTCTTACAGTAGTGAAAGACCGCGTAATGATGCACGGGCAATCGCCACGGCCCGCCATTAAAGTAATTGCCTTTTTTGAAGTCACAAGTGACCGTCGCACCGCCCAGTTCTGTATATTTGTCACCACTATTGAGTGTCCAGCTACGTCCACCGCCACGGTTTTGATATTCGAGTACAGTCACTTTATAGCCCGCTTTACGTAGCTCATAAGCAGCAGTAAGACCGCTCAATCCTGCGCCCAAAATCACGATGCTGGCACCAGCTGGTGCGCCTTTGAGCATCATTTCTTGCTGAAAGCTCGACTCGGAGGCAAACCCCAACGTGGTCATCGCTTGATACATCGCGGTTGCGCCTGCCGTCTTGCCGATCATGGAGAGCAGTTGCCGCCGTGTGGGGGATTGAAGCAGGTCATTCATATGATTATCCTCATCGTGCTGGTCTTTGCAATATGATAAAAGGCAAAGATTAGGGCATATTTTTTATAATTAGTTTTATAGCTAGCTTTTTTCTTTTATCACGCGGGTCACATCCGCTGCGCTGACATTGCTGCTTGGCAGACCGCCAAACGTCACTCGTACATAGTTGGTGATGCTAGCAATCTGCGCGTGGCTTAAGTCTTTTGAGAAGCCGGGCATTTTTGGTGCTGTGTTAAATGCGCCTTTTGCGCCAAATGCAATCACGCCAATGAGCGCATCAGGTTTTGCGCGGCGGATGCTACTCAAACCCACAATAGAGGCATAGCGGGCATCTGGCTGAGCGTAACCATCGACGCCATGACAACTGGCACAATGAGCTAAATATAAAGATTTTGATGAATTACTATTTTCCATTCTGCTGTTTTTACTGCTGTTTTGACTAATAGTGACATGAGACGTATTGGCTTTTGCCTTAGCTAAATAGTCTTTTTGCTCTAGCAAATTGTAAGTAATGGAGTTGCTGACTGGCTGTGGTAGGCGAGCCACATTGACTGGTATTAGGTAATCATCCGTCTTGATGGCTGGGACGACTTTTAGAAACGATGCCATCGCGATCAGATCCTCATCAGTGAGATAGCGCGTGCTATGCGCTACCGCTTCTGCCATTGGCCCACCCGCATAAGCGCGCTTATCAAGCATGCCTGTACGCAGGTAGGTCACAATATCCATCTCGCTCCAAAGACCGATACCTGTGTCGTTGTCAGGTGTGATGTTTGGTGCAAACCATTTGCCAAGCGGTGCACCTGATAAGTAGCGGTCTTTATCGAGCCCTTGGGTCAAGTTACGCGGAGTATGACAAGTGCCGCAGTGCTCTAGATTATTGACCAGATACTCACCGCGCTGCTGGGTTTGGGTCAGGCCTGAGCGGTTTTCGGTAGACGGCACATTGATGACATTCCATGCCAGCATGAGGCTTCTGATATTTAATGGGAAAGGCAGGCGCGTGGTTTTTTCAGGTGGTTTATCTACGATAGGTACTGTCTGAAAATAAGCGAATAAGGCACTTATGTCTTCATCTGTCATACCGTGATAAGACGGATAGGGCATGGCAGGATATATCTGATGATTTGGGGCACGGCCTTTGCGTAAGGCTTTTTTAAAATTTGCCTCAGTATAGCTGCCAATACCATAGCGTGTCGACGGTGTGATATTGGTCGAGTAGATATTGCCGATAGGTGTTTCAATCGGTACGCCACCACTGTAGTCTTCACGGTGACAAGCCATACAGTCAGCGGTACGGGCTACATAAGCACCGCGGTTGGCAAGCGCACTATTAGCAGGACTGACATTGGGTAGGCTTATTCGACTGGGCAAAGTGTTTATTGGAAGACTGACCGTATCTGCCATTGCTATCGTAGAGGTTGCGCTAAGCCCCAATGTTAGTGTCAGGGCTAGAGAAAATGACCGCGCTGGCATTACTGCAGAAAGTGGCTTCATAATGTCCTTATGGTGCTGATTAATCATTGCTATTCCCTTTTTGAGCACTCTGCAAATCGCGACTGGTTACTATCAAAAAACAATGTTGCAATATTAAAATCGCTACTGGCTGGCGGCTTCGACTTTAATATTTAAGTTCAGGTTTTTGGTCAATCCAAACCAGACAAATTTGTTTATATTCCATTTGGTACGATCAAGCGTCGCGGTAAAATTGCCGCCGCATACTTCTTTTTTGAGACTGGGATTTGTGTCACATTCGAACTTAGTGGCAGCCAGGCTAATAGGGTGGGTCTCACCATGCAATGTCAGTTGACCATCTACTCGCGTTACCTGTGGCTTTTTATCTTGATTAAAATACCATTTCGTCGACTTAAATCGCGCCGAGGGAAACTTTTTTGCATCAAAAAAATCAGGCCCTGTCAGGCTGTTATTAAAAGAGGAGTTGCCGGTATTGAGGGAGTCTATCGGTATGATTAATGAGATGTCGCCTGTTCTTAGCATTGGGTCGTATTGTAATTGACCTTTGATATCATAAAAGCCACCAGTAGTAGTAGAGGTTTTAAAGCGTTCAATCGCAAATCTTATGTGGGTACTGGTAGGATTGATGGCATAACTGGCGGCATGACCATCACCTATAGTGCTGACAAGCAGTAATGGGATAATCGACAAGGAGTAGATATGCGGGAATTTTTGTCCAATGCATGAGGGGTGCATAGCTACATTCCTTTGTAGACTAATGATATAGAGCGTTTTATTAACAATTGCTATCCGTGCGTTTGCTTAATAATAACCCTGTGATTATTAATTATTTATACATTATTTTTCAAATACTTAGTAGTACTTTTTTGGTAAATAGATAGCTGGCTATTTCAACTCTATCTGAACGCTTGCTCTAAATACTGATGTTAACTAATCATTTAAATATATAAGCGTCTAAGTGTTGACTGGTTCAACGTCAGGCAAGCTACTGTCGGAACGGTTTTTATTGGTGTTGATATCGGCATTTTTGGCTTTTTTCATTATCGAGTCTCTAAAGAAAAAAGAGGCGAGCGCGCAGGCGATAGTTAATGACAGCAGCATAGAGACCAACGTATGACTAAAGAAATGGTCACCAAACAGCATCTTATACAGTCCCATTGTCCATCCTAAGACCGTGACTGATGTCAATATTTGATAGCGGTATTTTCTTAGCGTCGGTAAAAACGCCAAGCCATATAAAGAAAATCCTGCGCTGGCATGTGCCGCTGGAAAGCATCTGGCTGGCGTTGCTGCCATGATGTTTTGCCAAAGGTTGAGATAAGGCAAGTCACCATTGAACATAACCAAGTCATTTGGGCAGCTGACATGAGTGACACCTTTGAGCGTGGCAATGGTTGCTGGGACAATTGCCAATATAATCAGTAGATAGCCAATCTCACGAACGGGTAAAGGAATCAAAAATGGGTCAATTGTCTTGCGCTGCTTTGAGGCCATCTCAGGCAAGGGTTGTCTATACTTAACGATTAGAACGACTATCAAATATACAGCCAGTAGAATCAGCAACGCTTTAGGTAAATCATAAAAAATAAAGGCATAAGGCTGCGCGCCTTTTTCTAATAGCCAGTGACCATTGGTATAAAAAAGCGCGCTGATGCGTATGTCTAACTGGCTATGCTCAAAAATCAATGTGGCGATGAGGGTCACGCACAGTAATTTTAGCCAGTCCCAAGTCGTTGAGTGATTTTCTAAAGTCATTGAGACACCTGATAACGTATATTGAGTGGTGATAAATGCTAGCATATTCACTGCGCGCTACTATAAAAAGACAGACAGCGCCATTAACCATAAGACAGTCAAGAGACCCAATGCCAAAAATTGCGCAGCAGAACCGACATCTTTGGCGATTTTTGCGAGAGGATGCTTGGCGGTTGAGGTATGGTCGACACAGGCTTCGATACCGGTGTTGAGCAGCTCGACAATCAAAGATAAAAAAGAAGCGACGACGAGCATCATCTTTATACCAAGCGCAAAAGGCATGACGATGACCGCCGCCAGCAGTGCAAGATTGAGCCAAACCACTTGCCTAAAAGCGGCCTCAAATTTGTAGGCCGCTCTGAACCCATCTAGAGAGTAACTGGCGGCTTTTATAATGCGATAAAGACCGGTGTTACCTTTGGCATGACTGGCAAAACTATCAGGTGCTAGCCCATCATTGAGAGCTGTTTGTTCAATATGAACAGTTTCGATGCGACTGCGCTGTTCTGGGCTGTGATCAGCTGTCCCGTTTTTACTGATAATCGTCATAGGAGTGATTTGATTCATATGCATTCTCAATGGTCTGTGAATATCAAGCCACATTGGTTTTGGGTGATTGAACAGACAGTCACACCAAATCAATATCGTTTGAGTATAAGACGAGAGAGATTAAGAAAGCGTTAAGAGATCAAAAACAAGTGAGATAAATGATGGTAATCGCCACATATAGAGAAATGAGATGGTTACTTATAATAAATACTAAAGGTGCTGCCACCTGATGAGTTGGCTTGATGCGTTAGTTGCCAGCCCATATGTGACATGATGCGCTGTACGATACTGAGCCCTAGACCTGAGCCTTCAACTTTGTGATTGATATCATGCTCTGGCGACAATGTTGTGCCTGTCCCCTCGTCTCGATATTCATGCGTTAATCGCTCAAACCGCTCATATAATAAAGGCATCATTACCTCAGGTATGCCGAGTCCTGTATCCGTTACCGTGATTTTTTGGTCATCAATAGTCACGATTACCTCACCATCATCGGTGTACTGAAATGCATTTTTTATCAAATTGCCCAATGCCATTTTTAGGAGCTCAGGTCGCACATAAGCGCTATATTCTTGCTCAGCGATGACCTGACAAGTGACGGTCTTATAGCGCAGCAAATAATTCAGTCGCTGCACTTCGGCTACCGCAATGCTATTAATAGAGGTTTGCGGTGCATCTAACTTTTCGGGCGCGCGTGATAGCAATAGCAAGGCGGTGATAATCTCAGAGGTTTCTTTTGCCGTATTACTGATACGATTGGTAAATTCGTTTAGGTGGCTGTCTGCTGCCAACTGTGATGCCAGCACTTCAGAGGCACCCATAATGATGGTCAGCGGCGTGCGCAGTTCATGACTGACATCACCTGTGAACAGCTGCTCGCGTTTGAGGTATTGCTCTAGTTTATGGTTTTTTTCATCGATGGCTCGTGCCAATACGCCGACCTCAGAAGGCAAGTGCGTCAGCTCCGTTAAGTTTTTATGATCGGTTTCGACGGCTTGTTTTAAGTCCAGTAGAGGTTTGATGATTTGTTTGGCGGACAACTGAGAAAAGATCGCCGCAATCAATAAGCTCAAGACCACAGCGACTCTGAGCGTATCGGCAAATATGTCTTCTAAATGCTCAAATATCGCCAAGACAGGATAGTTTTTCATCACTATCTCATTGTTTTCTAGGTAGGTCAAAATATACGCTTGATCGCCTTGCTGATACGCAAACAGGTGAAGGTTGGTACGAGTTTGACTCTCCCCTTTATGGATAGTGATCGCTGTCTCTTTTACGGTGTCAGTTGCGATCGCTTGTAGATTGGCGGGGGCAGCGTCGTAGCGGTAAATCTTGATGCCTGGATCGGCAGTATAAATAGGCTGATCGCCGTACTTTTCTTGACTAAGATCAAGCTGCTGCAACAGACGAGCCTTGACCAAATCCTGCTCTATTCGGCTTTCTGCGTACAAAAAAATGCTGACAAAAGCACCGCATAGTAATAAAGCAAAGATGAAGTAGGACAGTCGAAACTTATTGGCTATCGAGTCTATATTGAACATAGTATGGAGGTACTTAATAGAAGTAGGCGGTCGTTATGGTGAGTGATAGCAAGTCGTATGAGGTGCTATCCTTTTAGTCATACTATAGCGCTTTCTGATTTATTTGGATCTATCACTTGGTAACCAACACCTGGCACAGTGATTATCATGGGCGTATCGAATGGTTTGTCGACCTGTGCTCTCACGCTATGCATATGGGTGCGTAGCGCATCACTACTAGGGATATCCTGTCCCCATACTTTTTCTTCGATTTCCGTCTTACTCACGACGCGAGGTGCTGCATTCATTAGAATATGTAGTATTTTAAACCCAGTTGGTGTAAGTTTGAGGGCGTTGCCTTCGCGCATAATGGTATGCTCACTATTGTTCAGCGATAGCGCACCCACAGCAATACTGTGTATAAAGTGATCGTCGTCGGTGCGACGTATGAGCGCCTTAATACGGCACTCCAGCTCAACCAATGAAAAGGGTTTGACCAAATAGTCATCAGCACCGCTATCAAACCCTGCCACTTTATCCGAAATCGTATCGCGCGCTGTGAGCATCAGTACAGGCGTTTTATCATGCAACTCTTCTCTGAGCTTTTTGCATAGCTTAGTGCCATCCATGCCGGGTAGCATCACATCCAACAATATCACGTCATAACGATTGTTTGCCGCCAGTGTGAGTCCGCTATAGCCATTGTGCGCGTTGTCCAACTCAAAACCCTTGGGCTCAAAAAAAGCATAAATATTGGCCACGATATCGGGGTTGTCTTCAATAACGAGTATCTTATACATGAGGGTGACTACCTAAAAAGACTGAATAATAAGGGCTAAGCGATCTAAAAACGAATCTAATGCGTCATGGTAAAAAACGTTGGTTCTGCTTTGACTTCATCGGTTGTGATACCAAAAAATGTCAGCAATGTCGGTGTGATAAAGTCATGCGACACGGGTGCATTTACCATGCTAGAGAGGCTATCTGCATCGATATGATTGCTATTGGGTGACCAAATGACCGCAGGCACATGTTTTTGGGTATCTGGAGCAAACTTATAGGGTAGGCCATGCAAGTAAATATTGTTTTCACCCAAGCTCTCTCCATGATCACTAATATATACCATCACCACATCATAATCTTGCTCATAAGGTTTTAAAGTATCAATCACGTTATTTAAAAAATAATCGGTATAGCGAATGGCATTATCGTAGCCATTTATCACAGACTGCGCATCACATTTAGAGAGCTCGTTGGTCATGCAGACCGGTGTATATTCTTCAAATGCCTTAGGGTAGCGCTGATAGTAGGCAGGTCCATGATTGCCCATCTGATGCAATAAAATAAGCGTGTCTTTGGGCGTGTCATTCTGTGAGCTGCCTGATGTCACAAGCTTATCAAAACCATCGAGCATACCGATATCTCGGCACTCCACATCACAGTTTGGGTTGGTGTCTGATGATTTGTAATCCTCAAAAGTGACACGATCAGCCACGCCTTTGGAGCTAGAGTTGTTGTCTCGCCAGACGACATTAACCCCTTGCTTATGTAGGGTATCGAGTACGTTTTCATTGTATTCGGCTGTGTCGATATCATAACTTTCCTGATTTGCATAACTGAACATACAGGGCACAGAGTAGGCAGTAGAGGTGCCGCAAGAAACCGCATCTTTAAAGCTATAGAGGTCTGATTGTTTTGAGAGCAGTGGTGTGGTGTTGCGTGCATAGCCATTTAAACCAAAGTGATCCGCTCGAGCCGTTTCACCAACCACAAATACCATCAGTTTGGGTTTGACGCTGTTATTAATACTGTTAGCAGGGGCGACCCGCTTTGCATCTGTCGCATGCAGCGTAAAGGTATCAGGACGACGCAGCTCATCGACATAATTTTGACCAAGTTTTATCATAGAATAAATAGGCGTGATCGGGTTAGCATAAGAACGCACCTCTTTATGCTGACGAAAGAAGCTGGCGTACTGATCACCAAACGGTAGGAGACAAGCCGCGATCAGTGCGATAGACAGTATCAACGTGGCTGTTTTTTGTAGGATACTGCGTTGCCAAGTAAAGCGCTTTAGATGAATTCTGCTAATAATAAACGCCGGTAACACGCCCAATAACAGCAGTCGAATGACCATACTAGGTGCGAATAACCCCATGGCCTCTGCTTGATCGGTCTCCATACTGTTGATTAGCATGTTGGTGTCAAATATGGTCCCATAAGCATCGGTAAAATAACCACAGATGGCGGCAGTGATCAGCAGCACAATTAAGACTGGCTTGACAATCGGGCGATAGCAAAGCAGCTGTAATACTAGCCACATCAGTCCAAATAATAAGCCTGTAATCGACAGTATAAAGCCGATGTTTTGTCCAAATGGATAGACAGTTAATACCTGCTCAAAAAAACCAATATTGGCAGTTGCCACCAAATATAAGGCAACGATGATCAGCAGATAACTGAGATTCACCTCGCGACCGTAGAGCTTGCTTAGATAGTTGTCTTTTTTATTGGTATCGGGTGCTCTGATTTTTAGCACATTGGTCTTGATGACTTGAGATATTGACATACACATATTTCTCAACAGAATGGTAGGAGGGGCCATTCCTTACCATAACAAGGGGGCTGTTAAGAAGATGTTAAGGTGACTTGCTGATGTTGATAATATAGCTAATGTGCGGAGTGTTGGGTGTTTTTCTTAGCTATTTTTTGCTGAGCGAGCAATGACAGATTTTATCGCTATTTTTATTATGCAGGATTCATCATTGTCATTAATTGAGATTTGTCTTTTATCGTAATAAAACCATAGTGCATGTCGATGAGTGATTGCTGTTGCCACGATTTGATGATTTTATTGATGGTTTGTCTGGTCGTACCCAGCATAAACCCAAGCTCCTCTTGTGATAAACGCAGATCTATTTTGATGTCATCGCCTATCTGTTTGCCATAAGTCTCGATAAGACCAATGAGCATACCGGCCAATCGTGCTGAGGTATTTAGGGATGTCGCATCATCAATCCATTCAAATGCCCTACGAATGCGTGCACAGGTGATGAGCGCAAGGTGCTTATACAAGATAGGGTGTAGCTGTGCGGTTTGAATAACCACATGTCTAGGAATAGATATCAGAGTGACTTCGTTGATGGTCCATGCATCGTGAGTACGCGGATTGTCATCGATAATAGATATCTCGCCAAACCATTCGCCATCAGATAAGTGCGTCAATGTCATGGCGTGTCCGCTCGCGCTGACATTACATACTCTAATCGTACCTGCCAAAATAAAGTGCAGCGCTGCATCTTCACTATCGCCGATTGCATGAATCATCTGACCTTTTTGATAGGTTTTCAGCCCAGCCGCCTGCGACAGTAACGGTTGCACCGCGGCTGGCAACTGCGTAAACCATGGGTCTGCATGTAAATGATGACTGATATTCATAAGTGTAAGGTTCTTGACAGATTTGGGTATAAAAAATGGTGTAAAGTATTCATTCAGGATATCTAAAAACGTAAAGGATGACACTATGCAAACAGCTATGCAACACACCACAATACAAACAGATTCAACATCGAGTGTACACCATAATATGAGCGAACAAGAGTGGCAAATGCGTGTAGATCTTGCTGCTTGTTATCGAATCATTGCCTCCTATGGATGGGACGACTTGGTATTCACGCACATCTCTGCCCGTGTACCTGGCACTGAGGATGAGTTTTTAATCAATCCTTATGGCATGTTATTCGAAGAGATTACCGCCTCTAGTCTGGTCAAAGTCAATAAAGCGGGCGAAAAAGTAGCACCCTCAGAATACAACGTCAATCCAGCCGGATTTATCATTCATAGTGCTGTGCATGAAGCCCGCCACGATGCTCATTGCGTCATCCATCTACACACAAACGATGGTGTCGCGGTTGCGACCCAAGAGCAAGGCCTACTGCCTATCTCGCAGCAGTCATTATTTCCGCTCTCTAACTTGGCCTATCATAACTATGAAGGTGTCGCCTTAAACCCAGAAGAAAAAGTTCGTTTGGTTGATGACTTGGGTGATGCACACTTTATGATTTTGCGTAACCATGGCCTGCTTACTTGTGCGGATACGGTGGCAAATGCGTTCTTATATATGTATCTCATGCAAAGAGCTTGCGAGATTCAAATTAAGGCGCAAAGCGGTGGCAGTGCACTGACACCAATACCGGTACAAATACTGGCAGGTATTAAAGCGGCCTCAGAGCAAGTGACCAGAGGCGCGAACGGCGATATCGCATGGCCTGCATTACTCAGAAAATTGCGCCGCACTGACCCATCATTTGAGGAGTAAGTCCACAATGATTACCTTGAATGAATGGGAGCAGCAAGGGCAATACGAATCAATTCATGGCCATCAAATATTTACGCGTCGTGGTGGAGAAACAAGCGCACCCGTGTTGCTATTGATTCATGGTTATCCCAGTGCCAGTTGGGACTGGGAGGGCATGTGGCAGGCACTTACTGAGCGCTATTATGTGGTCACGCTCGATATGCTAGGGTTTGGGTTTTCAGACAAACCCGAAGAGGCGTGCTACTTAATCCGTGAGCAGGCCGATATTTATGAGGCGCTGTTGCATCAGTTGGATGTTCATGAATACCACATACTAGCGCATGATTATGGCGATACCGTGGCGCAAGAGCTATTAGCAAGGCAAGTGGATGGTAATAATTATATGAATATTGCCAGCGTGTGTTTCTTAAATGGCGGTTTATTCCCTGAAACGCACAGACCTATATTGATACAAAAACTGCTACTGTCACCGCTTGGACCCTTGGTATCAAAACTCATCAATAAGCAAAAGTTTATGGGCAGTCTACAACGCATATTTGGCCCTAACACTCAGCCAACTCCTGAAGTGATCGATGCGTTATGGCAGTTGCTGACACATAATAATGGTCTGGCTGTGATGCATCGGCTGATCAATTATATCCCCCAACGTCAGCAATACCGCGAGCGTTGGGTCGGGGCTATCATCGATAGTACGATACCCGTCAAGCTAATCGCTGGCGCAAAAGACCCAATCTCAGGTCAGCATATGATGGATCATTACCGTAAGCTGATTCCTAATGCTAATGTCACTGAAATGCCAATGTTGGGACACTATCCGCAAATAGAAGATGCGGATGCGATGACTGCTGCATACTTGCAGTTTAGAGATAGCAGCAGCTAAACTATCAAATATTTTAATAAAAAAGCAGGGTATCTATGGATGTCCTGCTTTTTTATTGGGTAACTGCTTAGCAAAATATTCAACTTTTTGGATCCATATTTCCCTATTTATACTTATTGATATTGATCAGAAAAGCGCGTGACATTCAAGCAGATTGGCCTTGATTATTTACTAAAGGATATTCATCCAAGTTTCGGACTGGAGCATTTTTAGTTCGACTACTTCACAGAGCTATTAGAGCTATTAAAATGGTCAGAGTGCTTAAACCTCATTCTATTTGGATTAAAGTAGCTGATGTTATACGGCTAACGGCTTTCTCCCCAGCTTGATTTTTATGTTTGCCAGTAGTAATCCTGACAGTATCAACATCATCGCTAGCATCTTCCACCATGTCACCACTTCTCCTGTGAGCAACACCGATGTTGTCATACCAAATACTGGCACTAGCAGTGCAAACGGCATAATTTTGGAAGCCGTGTTTTGACTCAATAGATGTGCCCACAGTCCAAAGCCAACCAGCGTTGAGATGTACACGATAAACCCAAGCGATAGCCAAGACTTGAGAGAGGCTTGTGTGAATGTCGCCATCTGCCATGTATCAGTCTCAAAGATGAGAGACGATAACGTCAAAATCACACAGGCAATGAGACCACCCCAAACGACCAGTGTCAGAGCAGATAATGCAGAGGCCTTATTGCTCCCTGTCGTTGGCGGTACAGTAGAGACATCTTCGCCTTTCAGCGTTACCTTCTCAGCGGCTTGCGTGGATGCCTGCTTTGAGGCAATGTTGCCAAAGCTCCAACCGATGGCCGCAATCAAAATACAGACAAACCCAGATAATGGCATGTCACCGCCTAGATTCAGTGCTATCACGCCAAGCCCTAGCACGCCGATCAGCATACCGACGAGTTGCATGCGACTCACAGATTCACCCAACATCACAAATGCCAGCAATACCGTGATGAAAATCTGAATTTGTAGCAATAGCGCGGTTAATCCTGCCGACGCACCCAAATGCATGGCCGTAAATACAAAAGAATATTGCATGACAAAGGTGCCAATGGCATAGATAAATAACGTGCGATTAAACTTGGGCGGTTTAAGCAAAAAAACCAGTGGCACTGCTGTAAAGAAAAAACGTAGAGCGGTGAGCATCAGTGGCGGAAAGCTCTCTAACCCCCATGCAATGAACGTAAAATTCACGCCCCAAATAAAGGTGACCAGTACAGCCAATACCGTGTATAAAGGAGTCATATAATTGGCCTGAGAAGTGATGGCTTTTGATGAATACTCTCACTTGGTTGAGAGGATGTGAGCACTGTATAGAATGATACGATAGTATAAGCTTTATCCCTAATAGAACATACATTTGTAGGTTAAAGATTTAGCCACGATAAGAGCCTAAAATATACCAATAGATGAGACGCTCTGATGATAGATAGGTTAGAACAGGATATGTAGGTTTCTTATTATCATAATAAGACCACTGATGACCATGAGTATGAGCAGCATTATTCTAAACTGACTGATACTGATGCCTGCCAAAAAGCGTTTGCCAATGATGTTGCCAATCACAGCGCCCAGTCCTAATATAAGACCATACACCCATATCTTGAGCGTGAGTATCCCAAAAAAGGTGTAACTGACGATTTGTACAATACCTACAAAAAAAGAATTGGCCGTTTTGGTCGCAATAAGGTTCTCTTTTTCTAGTCCTGCATTCATATAAAAAGGGTTAAGAATAGGGCCGAGGCCACCCACTAATGTGCTCATAAAAGCGATGGCAAAGCCCACAGGTATAAAGCCTGCTTTTGGCATATCAAACGTTTTACTTACTTTACCAAACTTGTATTGGAAAATAGTAGAGACTAAAAACGCACCAACCAATAACTGAATCCAGTCTGCATCCAAACGACTAAACACCAATGCGGCGAGCCATGCGCCTATGATCGCGCTTGGGACATAGTATTTGGTTAATGACCAGTCAATATCATGCCAGAATAGATAGAGCCGTGAGGCATTACTCATAAAGGTAGCCACGTTGATCACGGGCGGTGCAATCGCTGTCCCTATCATCGAAGAGGTGACGGGTATCAATAGCATCGCACCGCCGCCGCCAGAGATGGTGGAGATAATAAAAGCGACCATGCCAGCGAAAAACAAGCCTGCTAAATGCCAATTCGGAATGGATTGCAATAACTCTAAAACGAGGGGCACTATAAAATCCTATTTTACGAGTGATATCAAGTAGGGAGGCTTCACACATTTTGGATGACTAATAAAAGCTTTACTAGCGTAACGTTTCTCTTTATTGGCTGAAAATAGAAGATGTTATTATCCGAAAAAACGGTGGTCACACATAGAGTATGACCACCGTAGAAACAGCAACTATAGTTAGAGAACTACTAAACTGCTACGGTGTTAGCCTCCCTAGATGTACGTCTTGTACAATCTGCAGTCGGCTGCCTTGTAGCAATTTTAGAATTCCTTGACTATAGAGCATAGACTGGCTAAAACTAGATAGCCGTCTTTTTATAACGCTTACGATATACGCTACGTATGATGGGCATGAATACCATCAAGATAGCCAATAACCATAGAACGACAGTAATAGGGCTGCTCCATAAGATACCCAAGTCTCCCTGAGAGATGGACAGAGCGCGTCTCAAATTAGACTCCATTAATTCACCCAGTACATAACCTAAGATAAGTGCTGATAATGGGAAGTTTAATTTACGTAAGAAATAACCAAAGACACCCAGTGCGACCATAAATACTAAGTCAAATGTGGTGCTATGGATTGAATAAACCCCTACAAAGCTGACGGCAGCAATGGCTGGTATCAATATATAGTTGGGCACATCAAGCAGCTTGGCAAATAAGCCAACCAATGGAATATTCATGACCAACAAAATAACGTTACAGATGAATAACGAGGCAATCAAACCCCAAACGATATCAGGCTGCTCAGTAAACAACTGCGGACCTGGTGTGATGTTATATAAGGTCAATGCGCCCATCATGACCGCTGTCGTACCAGAACCTGGCACACCCAAGGTCAACATCGGTACAAATGAACCACAAGCTGAGGCATTGTTTGCTGCCTCTGGTGAAGCAACGCCGCGAAGATCGCCGTCACCGAAGGTACCAGTATCACCAGCGATTTTACGCTCACTGGCATAAGTCATGGCACTAGCAATCGTCGCGCCTGCACCAGGCAGAATACCCACTACGAAACCCATTAGACCACTACGTAGCATAGCGCCAAAGGCAAAGGTAAACTCTTTAAAGTTTAGTAAACTGCGCTTGCCTTGAGCAATAACCTTATGCCCAGTCGTTGTTTTTTCTAGTAAGATTAAAATCTCACTCACACTGAAAAAACCAATAACGATAGTCGTAAACTGGATACCGTCAGACAGATTAACAGAATCAAAAGTAAATCGATAAATACCCGTAACCGCATCAACGCCTACGGTTGCAAGACCAAGACCAATTAATGCCGCAATACCAGTTTTAACGGGTTGGTCACCGACTAATCCACTTAAACAGGTGATCGCAAACACCATCAATACAAAGTATTCAGCGGGTCCAAATGAGATTGCCCATTTGGCAAGTAAAGGGGCAAACAGCACCACGCCGATAGTAGCGATAGTCGCACCAACGAATGAGCTGACAGCCGACAAAGACAGAGCAATCCCCGCCTTTCCTTGCTTTGCCAGTGGATAACCATCCAACGTGGTCATAATAGCACCAGCATCACCGGGTACATTGATGAGGATGGCGGAAATACGACCACCATACTCACACCCGAGATAAACGGCTGCTAACAAAATGAGCGCGCTCTCTGGTGGTAGTCCAAGTGCAAAGGCGAATGGCAGTAAAATTGCCACACCGTTGATCGGACCTAGACCGGGCAACATGCCTACAATCGTGCCCAAAAAAGCACCGATAAGTGCAATCAATAAGTTTTGCGGGGTAGATGCGATAGCAAAGCCATGCATCAAAAAATCAAAAGTATCCATATTGGCTATCCCATTATCCCTGATAACAATCCAAGTGGTAATTTGACGTCTAAAAGTGTGTCAAATAAAACGTATAAGCCAATACTGATTAACACTGAAAAGATAAAGCTTTTTAGAGGATTACCTGCAAACAGTAAACCTACCGCAAAAGACATCAGAATAGTGGCAAGAATAAAGCCCAACACTTCAAAAATAAGACCATAGACCAATAAGGCTAGCGCACAAAGTATCAAGTTTCTAATGATAGGTTTAGTCAGCGCCAAATCAATAGGCTTAGTAAAACTTGCTGGACGAAAAGCGACCACTAGAGCACCAAATGCCAGCAATGAAAAGATTAAAATAGGATAAGGACGAGGGCCAATCGGGTCATAAGCAATAGGGGCAACGTAGCCAATGGCTAAGTATATTAAGAACAAACTAACCAGTGCCATGAGCCCAGAAAATAGACGTTCCATTGTCATAGTATGATTCCTAAAAACTGAAGTTAAAAGGCTGGCAGGTAATGGCCAGCCTTTAAAAAATACAATGAAAATTTAGCATTCAATTATTAAGATTGTTAAGTTTCAATGTGACTATTTGGCTGTAGTGTCAACAAGACCGTATTCAGCAGATAACTCACGTAGCTCACCAGTACGCTTATAGACGTACGCTTGTAGCTCTTCACCAGTCATAGAGAATGGCAGTAATTCTTGCTGCTCACGTATTTCAGCAAATTTTGGATCAGCAAGCATTTTGTCAAATGTTCCTTTCCACCAGTCATAGGCTGCAGGACTCACATCTGGACCCATATAGTATCCGCGAACCACTGGCCAAGTGACATCATAGCCTTGCTCTTTGGCAGTTGGGATATCGGTCATCGTGCCGCCCAGTCTCTCATCTGCAAACACAGCTAGGACGCGTAATTTACCCGCATTGGCTTGCGGCATAATCTCAGCGATACCAGCACTAACAACGGTAATATGGTTACCCATGACCGCTGTAATTGCTTCACCGCCACCTTCCATCGCAACATAGGTCATGTCGTTCGGATTGACACCAACGGCTTTGGCTAAGATCGCGGTTTGCATCCAATCTTGACCACCGACACTACCACCAGCACCAAAACTGATAGATTTTGGATCTGATTTTAATGCAGCGACCAATCCCGCCAAATCTTTGATAGGTGACTCTGCATTGATCGCAATAGCGCCATAGTCAGTACCGACACCCGCCAACCATTTCACGTCTTTCTCAGTGAATTTACCGAATTTACCTTGCGATAAATTGAGGATAGAACCCGTCGAGAACGCGATAATCGCATCATTATTGTCACGATCATTGGCAACGATTTTGTTATAAGCAACCGCGCCAACACCGCCTGGCATATAAGTAACACGCATAGGTTCTGTCAAGAGACCAGTATCTTTTAGGCCAGCTTGAGCAAGCTTACACGTCAAATCAAAGCCGCCACCTGGTTTTGCTGGGGCAATACATTCTGGACGCGAAGGGGCATCATAACTGGCTTCAGATGCAGTCGTTTCGGTTTTGTTACATGCGGCAAGAGTCAGTACAGAAAGGCCAAGAGCCAGATAGGATAATTTTTTCACACGACACTCCTTGTGTGTATTGCTGATTAAAAAATTCAATAGAATTCTGAGTCAGACTAGAATTATGAGATACAAAGTTCAGGCAATCATAATAGAGGTTGCTAAACTTCATAAAAGTAGAGTTTTTAGCGTTTTGCAAAAGTAACAGAATATTATAGAAATAACAAGAAACATATGTATGTATACATGAATTTTATTTTAAGGTACTATCACAACGATTGATGAAAAATCATTTATTGGTTCAATTTTAAGTAAAGAATGACACAGAGAAATCTTCCGAATATAGGAAGATGATGTCGATAAAAGTTAATAAATTCAGTCATTTACATTTATTTATAAACATGAGAGATATGTTATAAATATGCTAGGGTATGTTGTTGCGGATATGGAAAAGTGCTAACTCGGTAGATGAGGTTAGTGAGATGGAACTAAGCGTATTAGAGGGTGATTCAATAGTTATTTAAGACATATAGTTATATGTGTCAGTCGATAGACAGCAGTGTCAAAACTGTCTTTTGGAAGGGATTTGCTTAAGGAGTTTGCTTAAGGGTAGGGCGTGTTCTTATTCTCAACATAAGCTAGCTAAAACAGCAGCTGGATAAGTAAAATGGCTAGTATGCCAATACCAATATCTAAGGGCACTGCTTTGAATAATAGCGCATTGAACAGCTTGTTTTTCTCGATAACCACTTGAGACGCCCCTAACATGAGGCTGCCTCCTGATGAGAAAGGAGAGAGTGATGAGCTTTGCGCCCCCACCACAATACAGGTAAACAATAACAAAGGGCTCAGTCCAGAGGCGACGGCTAGGGGCAGTACCATAGGAAATAAAGTAGGGGCGACCACGCCAAGTGTACTAGCAAAGAGAGACATGATTGCACTGATAACGAAGATTAAAATCGGTATCAGCCAGATAGGAACGTTGGTACTTAGCCATTCTGTTAGCTCATAGATAACACCGATCTCAACGCCGAGGCCGATCAACATACCGACCCCACAGATCATAATGAGCGTATACCAAGGTATTAAAGCGATCACCTTTTTTTCGTCACCCAATTTTAACAATAAGCTGATCAAGGCGAAGAAAATAGCAATAAAACCAATGTCAACTCGAGCGTTCAAAAACTGAATCGCTTCTACGTTAGGCATGAGTAAGTTTGAGATGGGTATAATGAGAACAATGGCCATCATTATAAAAATTAGGATGATAGATTGTTTTTGCTTACTATTGAAAGGCTCTGGTACTATCGTTTGAATCGCAATTTTGCTATTTTTTGCATTGAAAAAGCAATAAATGCTTAAGACGATCACTGGTATTAAAAAGGTCGCAGCGAAGACGCCCAAAACATAAGTAAAGGTATTGTCATTTGCGACGCCTGCCCCGCGCATCAGCTCTCTGAAGATAACACCGCTCTGTGAGGTGATAAAGTTAGCACCAGCCAATGCACCATAGTTCACAGATAAGGTAGCAACGACCAGATTTAAATTAGTGCGTTTAGACAACAGCAGAATCATAGGTGCCATCGTGGCTAAGACCGTGTAATAACCAGCCCCTAATCCAGCAACGATGGTAGCGGCGAAGAAAATAACCAACGGCAATAATTCGGGAAAGTGACGACATCTATAGATTAAATGATTCGATAATTTTTCTAAAGCACCGTTCGCTAGAGGAAAGTTATAAAAGAGAGTCACAGCAAAGATAACAAAGAAGATTTTGAGAGGCCATAGCTCAATAATCTCATGAGTTTTCAGCCCCATACCAAAACAACCGATAAGGTATGAGAAGGCAATGGCAAACAGACCAATATTGATTTTGGTGGTATAGCCCAATATGATACATATGACTATAGCGGCTAGAATATAAAGAGTCATGACTGCCCCTGATCTCAACTGCATGAATTCTATAAAAAACCATAGCAGTTTTTACAGAGTAAAGCGCATTATACTAATAGTGACGAGTGATTTCGTAAACGAGATGCTTGTAGTTTGTCCTACAAGCCCGTCTGGCTCAGTAGAATAATAGCAAAAAAGGCCACGTCAATTAGACAAGATTGTTCATAAATGTCTAATGATTTAATATTAATTTGATATACATTGAAGGTACTTAAAAATGAAGGTGCTTAAAACGTCAGACAGGTTGATTAGGGATAATGTGGTTTTACGTCAATAGCAATATTTGACAAGATGGATGCAGTTAACAAAAACCTTTCTGTAATGGTGAAAAAATGTTGAAAGATTTACAAAGTTTTAAATTGCCACGGTACGAGCAAGTACGCTGGCATATTCTAACGCTACTGACAGAAAGTAAGTGGGATGAAAAAACACCTTTACCAACTGAGCAGGAGTTTGCAGATAAGTATCAAGTATCCGTTGGAACGGTTCGTAAAGCGGTCGAAAAGCTGGTCGACGATGGTGTGTTGACTAAATACCAAGGCCGCGGCACTTTTTTGAAGCGTCCAAATTTTGAGAGCTCATTATTAAGGTTTTTTAAATTTCGTGACAAAGACGCTTGCTATGCGACACCCACAGGGGTGGTCAAAAAGCTGATGGTGATAGAGGGTATTGAAGAGATTAACGAAAAACTAGATATTGGTAAGAATAAACCGCTCATTTATATAGAGCGTGTGCGCCTCATTGAAGGAAAAGTATCACTCAGTGAAAAGATTTGGCTACCTAAGAGTCGCTATCAAGCTTTTATTGATCTAGAGCCTGAAGATTTTGAAAATTTGCTATATCCGTTTTACTACACCAAATGTGGTCAGTTTGTCTCGTCTGCCGTAGAGACGCTATTCTTTATCGCTGACCACGTCGATCCTTATTTGGGCAATACTACGCGAGAAAACCTTGTAAAAGTATGCCGCATCGCTAAGAATCTATCAGGTGACCCTATCGAATACAGAGAGTCGTATGGGCTAGCAGAGAAGTTCAGCTATGAGGCGCATATTATTTAGTGAATGGCTCTTTAACGATTTGGTCGAGTGATAGCAGCATCATTACACTGGATAGCTGAGCTGCTAAGACCGCTTAGACCCTCGACCTTTTGCAGGGCGCTTGCCGTTGGTGGTAGGTTTACCATTGCCTCCAGACTTACCATTACTCCCTGACGGCTTACCACGACCAGCAGGACGTCCATCTCGACCTTTAGAGCCAGCAGGTTTTCTAGCATCATCCTTGGAGTAATTGTTACGGCCTTTGGCAGCACCCGCTGATTTCGACGGTGATTTCTCTTTTGCTGAGGTATCAGTACGAGGTTTTTTTCGTGGTGCATTACGAGACTTTTTACCTGAATGACTGTCTTGCGAAGAAGAGTCTTCTACAGACTTTAGCAAAACAGACAGCTCTTTTGGGGTTAGGTCGCGCCAGTCTCCAACGGGCGTACCCTTGAGACTTACATTCATAATCCGCGTACGCTCAAGTTTGACGACTTCATAGCCGAAATGCTCACACATACGGCGAATTTGACGGTTCAAACCTTGGATAAGCGTGATGTTAAAAACAGTAGGAGCGACCTTAGTCACGGGGCATTTTTTTGTCATCTTGCCAAGCATCGGCACACCGCCTGCCAAACCCTCGATAAAACTGTCCGTTATCGGCTTATTGACCGTGACCAAATACTCTTTTTCGTGGTTATTACCAGCACGTAGTACTTTATTGACCAAATCGCCATTATTGGTCAAAAAGATTAACCCTTGAGAGTCTTTATCCAAACGACCAATCGGGAAAATACGTAGCGAATGTCTCACAAAGTCGACAATGTTGTTTTTCTCGGAGCTTTCTGTGGTGCTCACAATGCCCACTGGCTTATTTAAGACGATAAAAACAAAATCATCGGCCTCTCGTGGCTCAATCAGCTGCCCATTGACTTTTACCGCATCTCCAGCGACCACTTGCGCGCCTACTTGAGCACGCTTGCCATTGATGTATACATTACCTTGTTCAATAAAGCGATCCGCGTCTCGTCTGGAGCAGATACCACTTTCGCTGATGTATTTATTTAAACGAGTCGTGGAAGCGTTAAACATAAAGCACCGTTTACCTGATAAAAAGCTTTTTTTTCAAAAAGCCTAAATTGAATGGATTATCAACAACGAAATGGCTCATATTATATAGGAAGTTCAAGGACTCTTTGAGGAGAGATCCGCAAAAACCTACAAACATACCCAGCGTTGTATCAACCAGAATGGCGTCGAAATCACTTCTTTATGATGTCAAAGGGTCAAAAAGCTTAGGGCGTATTCTAAAACGTAGAAGGCGTACTGCCGTTGGTCTACAATCATAGCGCCGATGCTCGCGCTTAGGTTCTGTAAAGTACTTTGACCACATGCCAGCCGAATTTGGTTTTCACCAAATGCGGGGTGTAGAGTTCACTGTTGAAGCAGACTTTATCAAATGCCGGTACCATGTCGCCTTTTTGAAATTCGCCTAAGCTGCCACCTTTCTTACCTGATGGACAGTTTGAGTGTTTTTTGGCCAGCACATCGAACTTAGCGCCTTTTTTAAGCTTGACGATAATGTCTTCAGCCACTTCTTTGTGTTTTACTAAAATATGTAATGCGTTAGCGGTACGAGCCATGATGTAAACCTGTCATAAAATATCGATTATCGGGGTATTATATCATTACTTGCCTTGGTTGCTCACCTCACTTGTAGGCGTGGCTTCATCAGCAGTCATTATCGTAGTGGCGCACACACTTAGAACAGCTGACAAGCGTCAAAAATATCAGATAAAAATGGGCAGCGTCGTTTTCTGTATGACTTTTCTCACGGATAAATGGGTATGTATGTCTTTGACGCTGGTCAGCTTATGTAATTTACGAGTGAACTCTTCATAACCATTGAGATCTGGGCTTACCACTTCCAATAAATAATCGTAAGGGCCCGAAACAACATGTCCATTGATGACCTCATCCATCTCGGATAACGCTTGTTCAAAGGCGGTAATCGATCCTTCTTGATGGTTGCTCAGACTGACTTCCACAAAAAAACTCATCGCAATGCCCGCTTTGGTTTTGTTTACGTTCGCTTGGTAGCCCTCTATATAACCTTCATCTTCTAAACGCTTCAAGCGTCTGGCACACGGCGAGGGTGACAACCCCACACGCTCGGATAACTCAGCTGTTGATAAGCGTCCTTCTTGTTGAAGCACTTCCAAAATATGACGGTCGATTTTATCCATACATTACCTTTGTGGTGTTTTCAGCTGAATATCTTGCTTTATTTGGCATTATCCACCAAATTATCATAAATTTGCAATAAAAAAATAGAGATAAAAGCGCAATTTTTGCTTGATAATTAGGCTTTATATACAAGCATAAGCCATCCATATGAATACCATCTCTCAGCCCTCATCACGCAAAAATCCCTTGTTTACCCTGTCTCCACTGATGAAAGGCTATGCGGCGATGATGGTTGTGATATTGATTTGGTCAGGCTTTGCATTGACTGTGAGGGCAGTTGGGGCATCGTCGTTAAGCATGGCAGATGTCATGCTCATCCGATTTAGCGTGCCACTACTGTTATTGACGCCTTGGGTATTCTCTAGTTTGAAAGAAATCAAAAGTATGAGAGGGGCTGATGTCATTTTTATTTTATTTGGCGGTGCTCCCTTTCTGTTGCTCGCCACTTTTGGCGCGAGCACTGCTCCTGCCGCTTACGTCGGTACTATTTTGACAGGAACGCCCGTATTCTTTGCTGCACTCTTATCCTTTGTTTTTTATCGCCAGCGAATCTCACTAAAGAAATTTTTGGCATTCATGATTATTTTCTTTGGCATAGCCACGATGATGGTGGGGAACGCAGGGCCAACACCTAGTAGTCTGCTACAGGGGATGGCTTTTTTACTGATTGCGAGTTTGGTGTGGGCAGGTTACACCTTAGGCCTAAAAAGTACGAGTTTGAGTCCAGTTGCTGTTGCTATCGTCCTGTCTTACACCGCATTTTTTATGACATTAGTGATGATTTTATCGGGTCTTTTAGAGACCAATCTCGGGGCTATCTCTTTTGACGATGCGCTACCTTTCATCTTAATACAGGGCGTTGGCGTTGGTATCGTCTCAACCATTGGGTTTTCTTATGCGGTCAACAAACTCGGTTCCATTCGCACCTTGCTGCTTGGCTCCTTATCTCCTGGATTAACCGCGTTACTCGCAGCATTGATACTCAATGAGTCCTTATCAATCGCAATGATGTGCGGCATTGTGTTAAGCACAGTTGGCGTCATTTTATCCAATCGAGCGCAATAAACTAAGATCTTTCCTCATTGTAAAGATAAAGATAAAAGCAAGGTCAAACTACCAACCCTTACGCTATGCTTACTATAGATTTCTCAACTGCTCAATCAACCAACGATGTATTCCACTATCTCTGGTACGTGGATGCCATGCCGCGATGACTTTGAAAGTAGGTGGCAATGCTTCAACCTCAAGCTCTTTAACCTTACTGTTCGGCAATAACCGCGAAGGATAAAACGCAATCATGTCAGTCGTGTGCAAAATATCTGGTACAGCCGAAAAGCTAGGCACCGACATCACAATATTGCGTTTTAGACCTTTTTCTGCAAACCATTGATCATGAGAGCCACGTAAATTGGCACGCGAGGGTGACACGACGAGCTGCGCGTGTACAGCCACTTGCGCCAGCGTTAATGGCTCTGTGGCAAAGGTATTTTCACAACCCGTCACGCATAAATGTTGCTCTTCAAACAGAGTGATATACGATAAGTTATCTGGGATAAATTCAGGAAAGGTAATCAACAAATCAAGCTCACCTGCTGCTATCAGCTGATTGATATTGTCCGAGGCAAAATCACGGACGATCAGCTTCAAATCTGGCGCGTCGCGTCGCGTAATATTAAACAATTGCGGTAATAATGCCTGCGTTGCATAGTCAGTCGCACTAATCGTAAAGATGCCCTTGTAGGTTTGCGGCATAAAGACTTCTGGCTCTAACAAATCTTCCAACTGCTTTAATATATGGTCAATAGGTTGCTGCATCGATAGCGCTTTTGGTGTTGCCACCATGCTATTGCCTTGACGAATAAACAAACGATCATCAAACACCTCACGTAACTTACGCAGCTGCTCACTGATGGCTTGTTGGGTCAGCCCCATTTTACGTGCAACTTGCGAGAGGTTCTTTAGATCAAGTAACGCCTGTAATACTCTAAGTTGCTTGATATCGAGCCGATTCATACCATTCATAATTTCATACCATTCATAATTGTATCTTAAACAAGAAACGGTTGTTTCTAATTGTACCTTCAAAACGCTATGCTGACCATATTGCTTACCTAATCATTAGATTGGTTAAGCATCAAAACAGGCTCAATACCTTTAATAATAAGCCGTCAGCTGCTTTAAAAGAGACATCTATGACACAAGCCATTCTAAATACAAATACATTATTTTCCTCTGTAGCACTTGGGCCTTATACGCTCAAAAACCGTATCGTGATGCCACCGTTGACACGCTCTCGTAGTACGCAACCTGACAATATTCCTAATGACTTAATGGCAGAATACTATGCACAGCGCGCGTCAGCAGGCTTTATGGTGACTGAAGGTACGCAGATTGAACCAAGAGGCCAAGGTTATGCGTGGACACCGGGTATCCATTCACCAGCCCAAGTTGAAGGCTGGAAAAAAGTCACGCAAGCAGTACATGACAAAGGCGGTATTATTTTTGCTCAGCTGTGGCACGTGGGCCGTGTGTCGCACACCAGCTTGCAGCCTAACGGTGCTCAGCCGGTAGGGCCGTCTGATATTACTGCTGATAACGTAAAAGTATTTATTGAAACAGGTCCAGGCGAAGGTGCTTTGGCTGATCCAAGCGCGCCGCATGCACTCAGTACCGATGAAGTTGGTGAGCTGGTAAATATGTATGCGGCCGCTGCACGCAATGCGCTAGAAGCAGGGTTTGATGGGGTAGAGCTGCATTGTGCCAATGGCTATTTGGTCAATCAGTTTATCTCTGAGCATACCAATCACCGTGATGACCAATATGGTGGGTCGTTGACCAATCGTCTGCGCTTCTTAAAAGAAATCGTCGCTGCTGTCAGTGATGTGGTCGGTGCTGATCATTTGGGCGTACGTTTTGCGCCATTATTTGCCAGTACCACCGAGACACGTGTGTATTTAGGCTTGGTAGAGTCAGACCCTCATCATACGTATGTCGAAGCAGTCAAATTGCTGGAACAAGCGGGCATTGCTTACTTGTCTATTGCTGAGGCCGATTGGGACAATGCGCCTGATTTGCCAGACACTTTTTATCAAGCAGTCAGAGAAGAATTTTCAGGTCGTATTATTTATGCTGGCAAGTATACGGTACAAAAAGCTGTGAACATTTTAGAAAAAGGCTACGGTGATTTATTCGCGTTTGGTCGCCCATTTATTGCCAATCCAGATTTGCCAGAGCGCATCGCCAATAACTGGCCATTGAATGAGGCAGACCCTGCCACTATGTATGGTGGTACTGATGTGGGCTACAGTGATTATCCTTACTATCGTTAATCCTCTATAACAGAGGGACAGCGTTAACCTCGCTTGAGGTATCACCTATACAACTGCGCTCGGTTGCCTTGACCCTCTTTTAAACTGAATCAACGATATCAGGAAGAGCGCAGCAGCTGAGCAGTAAATGAGATAAGGCCGTTAATATTAATGGCCTTATTTTTGTTTATGAAATTGGGACTGGTTGGATATTCATACGTAGTCAATCATCAAGCCGCGATTGTTGCTTTTGTCGCGTATAGATTTTTTATCAATAGGTAGTAGGCAATGAATCAGAATACTAAAGACAGACTTATACGTATATTGGTAGGGTATGTCGGACTTTATCCAACGCTCCTAATCGTATTGACGTTGTTGAAGCCTGTGACTCAAGGCTTAAGCCTACCAGTAGTGGTATTAATTGAAGCTATCATACTTGTGCCCTTGACACAGCTGGTATCATTCCCACTAGCAGGCAAGCTGATTGATATGCTGAGAAAAGACAAGTAAAGTAACCTATGCTGTCAAATCCGTAGAAACCCTATGAGCATCTTTAATTAGATCGTAACTATCAGATAAAGAAGCCACTATAGGCCTCTTCAAATATTCAGGAATTCACGATGAAAAATATTTTGATTATTGGGTTGGTCGCTACTGTCCTAGCAGGCTGTAGCTCATTTGAGCGCGACACTATGTCTGTGACGCAAGTAAAGCCCGTGACTAAAGTAAAAAGCGCTGCTGCGACAGTGGGACAGATAGAAAACGTGATCGGTTTGCCTATTCGCCCAGGTAACGTCATGGCTACTAGCGATGGTCGGGTGTTTTCTACCGTGCATCCGAACGACGGTGAACAGGGCGTGCAGTTATTTGAAGTGACTGGCGCCAACAGTTATCAGCCTTGGCCTTCAAGTAAATTTCAATCACCTAAAGGCCAATATAGTGAAGCGACCATTGACACACCTCTAGGTATCACCAAAGACAATCAAGGTGGATTATGGATTGTCGATATGGGTCAGCATATCGGTAAAACTCGCGTTTGGGGCTTTGATATTAAAACCGGTGCATTGATTGGCAAAATTGACATACCCACAGATATCGCACCAAAAGATAGCTTTGTACAAGACTTAGTGGTCGATAGAAAAAATGGATGGATTTATCTAGCCGATATTCCCAATCCAGCCATTATTGCTATTGATATGAACACCAATGAAATACGTCGTTTTGGCAATCACGTCGCTTTACAACCTGAAGCTGACGCAAAAATGGTGATCAATGGTGTGGATATCATGCTAGGGGGTCAGCCGACAAACAATGGTATCAATCCGATCACGATGTCAGCTGATAACAATACGATTTATTTTGGCGCGATGAATGGTAAATCTTGGTATAGCTTAGACGCTACCTTATTTAGAGCGAAAGCCAGTGATGAGCAGATTGGTAAGAGCATTATCCGTGTTGGTGACAAGCCCGTATCTGATGGTGCTACTACAGACAGTCATGGAAACCACTATTTTACCAACCTAAACGATAATGGCGTAGATGTGCTTGATAATAAAGGGCAGCTAACCTCGTTGGTACGAGACAGTCGATTTGATTGGCCTGACAACGTGTCTTTAGATACCAATGGCTGGTTATATGTTGCGGTAAATCAATTACATAAAACACCGCCGTTCACTGGCACTATCGATCAAGGCCAGCCACCTTACCATATCTACAGAGTGTGGGTAGGGAAGCACTAGGGCATGTCCTCAATTTAATCGGTATTCATCTAAATGGGTTAAAAATGGTTAAATCTTGCCAAACGGCGTCAAATAGCTGACTAATATCTCGATATTATCTGCGCTATTTTCCTTGTTTGACTGCAATTTATCTCATTTTTATCACCATTTTTAAAATGAGGACACGCCCTAATTTGAGTATCCGTTATCTTTTAACTTTACAACCTGGTTTTAATAGATAAGTATCATTAAAAATGGTCACCGTTGCTGTGGTCAGCATCACTTTTTCCAGCAACTCAGAGCTGATTTAAGAACTATGACTACGAGTTGATACAGGCGGATATTTTCTACTACTGCCTATATATTACAGACAAAAAAAGCCCCAGTCATCAGATTGGGGCTTTCTACATTTGGGTAATAGACTAAGCGCGACTGACACCGTAGCGGTTTAGCAGTTCGCTGACTATATATTACAAACTCGAAAGCAGAACACTTGTTTCGCTATTTAGAATGCCGTCAATCTCTCTGACTTGACGCAGCACTTCATCAAACTCTCTCAAACTTGTCGTGTGTATCTCTGCGACCAAATCCCACGCCCCATTAGTCGTATGTAGCTTAATCAGTTGCGGGATACCCCGCAGTTTCCTGATTACTTGTGACGTAGATTTTCCGGTCACTTCAATCATCATCATCGCTTTGACGGTTTCTTTATCTAGTGCTTCATGGACTCGAATCGTAAATCCTAAAATAGCGCCATTATGAATCAGTCTATCCAATCTGTTTTGGACAGTGGCACGAGAAACTTTGAGTTTTTTAGCAAGGTTTGAGATGGTTGCTCGACCATCTTGTCGAAGCTCAGATATCAGTTCGCTATCTAAAGAGTCGTAAGTGTAATACGCCATAAAAACGCTTCCTTCAGTGAGTTTTGATATTATGCTAAGTAGCACTTAACAATATGACAAAAATACGCCCATATTTAATAACTTATTGACATTTTAACTGACAATTATAATTGGTAGCATATTAATTGTCGGTTCAACAAACAATATTCATGAAAAGGAACAGCATTAATGTCTAAGTTTATCGTATCACCCAAGGAAGGCGTGCCATTCGTTAGTGTACAAGCGATGGCTAAAATGATTCATGATTATGGCGTTGAGCAATGCATTACAGATCTAGTGGATGCTTTAGAGCAAGATTATCTTCGTTGGGATCAATTTGAAAAATCTTCTCGCTTTGCATCGCACTCAAAAGACGGGGTCATCGAGTTGATGCCAGTCAGCGATGGAGAGATGTTTGCCTGCAAATATGTCAATGGTCATCCAATTAATACCAAACGAAACTTGCAGACCGTAGCGGCGATGGGTATCTTGTCTGACGTCGAAACTGGGTATCCTATTTTGCTGACAGAGATGTGTATCCTGACGGCATTACGTACGGCTGCCACATCAGCTATGTTGGCCAAACATTGTGCGCCAAAAGGTGTTACAAAACTTGCGCTAATAGGAAACGGCGCTCAGTCTGAATTTCAAGCATTAGGCATGAAAGCCATCATGGGTATCTCAGAAGTTCGTTTGTATGATATTGATCCAGCGGCCTCGCAAAAAACGGCTGACAACCTTGCAGACTCAGGTTTGAACATCATTGTTTGTCGCACGTTAGAAGAAGCGGTTTTGGGTGCAGAGATCATTACTACCTGTACGGCTGATAAAACCAATGCCACTATTTTACGAGACGATATAATCACCAAAGGTGTTTATATCAATGCGATAGGCGGTGACTGTCCTGGTAAAACAGAGCTGGATAGCAATATATTAATGCGAGCAGATCATGTGATTGTAGAGTTTGAGCCTCAGACACGGGTTGAGGGTGAGATTCAAAATCTATCAAGCGACTTTCCTGTTACTGAATTTCATCGCATCCTCAAAGGTGAAGTGCAAGCCCGAACGTCAGCTGATGATCTAATCGTATTTGATGGCGTTGGTTTTGCCTCAGAAGACTTTACGGCGTTGGTCTTCTTACGCGACTTAATCAGAGAGCAGGGAGGGTATGAGATTTTAGATCTAATCCCGCAACAAGCTGACCCTAAAAACTTATATTCGGTAGTGAAAGGCCAAAGCAAAAATCATAGCCTAATGACGAATGAAGCTGAATCTGTGGCTATGTCGTAAGTGATTAATGCAACAGTAATTAATACTACAAAACGATAAGTGCTTCTAAAAGTACGTCTAATTTTGTATAAGGTTTAAAACCAAAATTATTTTTTAAATTTTTTCTATATTTAGTATGGCTCTTGAACAGTTATGGATATGTTTATTTTTCAAATGTACCTGCTGATTTTCAAGAGCTTTCATATATAAAATGAATTTAATTGAAATGATGTAAAAATTATTTTATTTAATAGAGATAAAATCATGACTGATATGATGAAAAATATAAGAATAGTAGAAGTTTATTCAGATATCGCAGGCTATAAAAAAGGCGCCTCTCTAGGCATTGATGCATTAAAAGCGTCATCAAAAGAGCTTAATGCAGATTATTTTGAAAAATTGCAATTCGACAGTATTGAGGATGATAGCAACAGTGAAGGGGAATCACAATTTGCGCATGCAAAATATGCTGATGTGATTGAACCGATTATCTCTAAGTTAGCACATAAAATAAAAGATATAAGAAATGAGAATAAATTCCCAATTGTCTTAGCTGGAGATCATTCTAGCTGCGCAGGAACAATGCATGGCCTAAAAATGGCGCATCCTGATGCTGAAATTGGTGTGGTCTATATAGACGCACACGCTGATTTTCATTCACCATACACCAGTGGATCAGGGAACATGCATGGCATGCCTTTGGCGATGGCTTGTGCCATTGACAATCTAGAATGCCAGCGCAATGAGCTTTCTGAAAAAGAAAAAGAGTATTGGGAAAAGTTGAAATTTATGGCATCTGATGAACCCTCAATCAAGCCAGAAAATGTGGTTTTTTGCGCGGTTAGAGACTATCAAGAAGAAGAGATGGATTTAATTAGAAGACATAAAATCCCTTTATATAGCGTTGCTGAGATAACTCAAAAAGGCATCAGTTCTACAGTAGAGGAGATCTTTAAGAAGCTAGAATATTGCGATCATATCTATGTCTCGTTTGATGTTGATAGTGTTGACCCTTTGTACGTGCCAGGAACCGGTACGCCTGCAATGAATGGACTGTCATACGAACAAGCCATGCAACTTAACATAGAGTTAATCAAAAATAAGAAAGTATGCTGCTGGGAAATGGCAGAAATTAATCCTTTATATAACAATTCAAAAGATGACTCAACCAGAATATTTAAAATCTTAGAAAAAGTTACACAGTCTCTTTTAAAGAATTACTAATATTAAATATTTAAAATAATTTAAAGCATCTAGCCTAAATATATTTATTGCAAATATTTATTTAGGCTAGTTAAAAAATGGACTGCGAGTAACAATAATATGGACATTATTAAATCTAGTTCTTCAAGTCAAGATGTTAGCAATATCAGTATCAGACAGTTTTTAAAATTCTTTATACCTTCTATAATCGGTCTGTTGCTTTTCGTATTTCCAATTCCCTATGTAGATGGTAAGTTTGTATCATATGCAGAAGGATTTACCATTCCTATCTCTGTGCTAAAGGATTATATACAGGGTTATATGGGCAGCCTTTTGCCACTGTTTGTTGTAATCTCTATTATGATTACACTGTGCTGTACGCTATATACTAAGGTCATGAAGCCTTCAGTGATTCTAAACAATGCATTTTTAAACAACTTACTGAACGTCACAACCCCTTGGCTTATTATTAGAATGCTTGGTGCGTTTTTCGTTGTCGTTACCTATTTTAAATTTGGGTTTGAGGCAATATATTCAGATAGTATCGGTGGATTGATATTATATGAGTTAATGCCAATACTTTTTATCGTGTTTTTCTTAGCTGGATTATTGCTACCACTACTGCTTGATTTTGGCTTATTAGAGTTCTTTGGTGTTTTATTAAGTAAAGTAATGAGACCTTTATTTGGTTTGCCCGGTAGGTCCTCTGTAGATTGTCTAACCTCATGGTTGGGTGATGGCACTATTGGCGTGTTATTAACTGATAAACAATTGGAAGGCGGATTTTATACCAAAAAAGAAGCAGCCGTTATTGCTACCAGCTTTTCAGCAGTTTCGATTACATTCTGTTTGGTTGTCATCTCTCAGGTTAAGCTAGAAACCTACTTTCTCAATATGATTGGGGTGGTTGCTTTATGCGGTATTGTTTGTGCCTTAATCGTACCAAGGTTATTTCCTTTATCTAAAATTGACGATACGTATGTAGTAGAAAATAGTGATAGAGATCACGAAACCATTCCTGAAGGAAAAACATTATTTACCCACAGCTTACATAAAGCCGTTCAAAAAGCAGAAAAGAGTCCAAGCTTTTCTACCTTCTTAAATGATGGGTTAAAAAATATTTTAGATATGTGGATCGGGATATTGCCTGTCGTTATGGCAATTGGGACGATGGGTTTAATCGTTGCAGAAGAAACCCCTGTATTTGATTATTTAGGCATGCCGTTTATCCCATTCTTAGAGTTATTGAATATACCTTTTGCAGCAGAAATGTCAAAAACCATTATGGTAGGTTTTGCCGATATGTTTTTGCCTGCGATTATCGGCTCTTCAATAGAATCAGAGTTAACTCGGTTTGTCATCGCTTGCTTGTCAGTCTCTCAATTGATCTATATGTCGGAAGTAGGCGGATTGATTCTAGGCACAAAAATTCCAGTGAGCTTTTTTCAGTTATTGATAATCTTTCTATTAAGAACCATTATCTCATTACCGATTATTGCATTATGTGCGCACATGATTTTTTAATAATATTAAATTGCAATTTTTGCTTCGCAAGAGAATTTTCTGAAAGCCTGATACACCACGTTTGAACAAAAAATCAGCAGCAAAAAACCACCTTGATAGGTGGTTTTTTTACTATTCATAGAAGCAAATAGTGTCAATACTGGTGATAATCAATCCCATATAAAGCGGGTACGGTGTCAGACTTGCTCAGTCTACAATTCGTAGCACTTTTGCTCATCTTCCTTGTAGCCAAATTACATTGTACCGACTATAGATAGGTAATCTTAAGACAGATCATATTTTAGACCTAAACGCATTACGTGCATTAGTATCTAAGGAATACTTTACAATTAAGTTTATGTCATAGACTATTTACTAACAAATGTTATAGCCTTAGTACTGCCGTCTTTACTGGATTGTCTGATAGTAATTTTGCTCGCTAAGATATCGCCTTGAGCATTTATCTTGTAGCATTCAGTTGTGGGGCCATCAGGATCATCGCTGAGTAATAGGTTTTCAGAGCTTTCTATGCAAAACCATGCGGTGTCATTACTCTCTTGTTTTAAGGACCATGTCTGTGTATACGTTTTTAAATGTTTACGCTTACTGCTATCAGTATACACCTGCTCAGTTAGATAGGTGCTTGAGTCATTGATGTTGGCTATTTTTGGGATAGGTTTGGTTTGGGTTGCAATTGAATATTCGTCTACATCACCAGTAAAACCATGAAATACCAGTGGATCCAAAGTAAAGTAATTGATACCAACTGATTTATCCACCACTTGATTATTGATTATCGTGGTCGCAACGGCCTCAGCACCTTGTACCTGTTTATTATTAAACTTTATAACGCCCTTTGGTGTTATTTGGGTATCAACGACGAATAATTGATCATCAATCAGCGTATATAATCGATCACTATAGGCTCTGGTATAGATATTGAGCAACGCAGTCTCAACAGGATACTGAGTCACTATCTTGTTTGAGTTGGTATTAATCGTCATGCCACCACTTATGCCACTAGCACAAGCGCTTAATAACAATCCTGCTGCAACACAAACTCCCAGTGTTTTCATGGTTTAATCCCTTAGTTTGCTTAATCAGATATTACTGACATTTACTATAGTCCAGTTTTTGAGAAATAGCATCTCATGCCTTGTTGTTATCTCAATTCTGTGATTAACAGCATAGATCATACAATCAGACTGTCTACTAGAAGTTGAATACTAGTGTCTAACGCGCTAGTAGCGAATTTCTTATTTTTCAAATTATGATTACACACTGCTTCAATTTGCGTAGAAAAATCAGAATAGTGCTGAGTGACCGCCCAAATATGGAAAATTAAATGGATGGCAGAAACGGACTTAAGCTTGTTGTCTGCAATCCAGCCATCAATCACGGCTACTTTTTCTCGAACTAAGGACTTCAAAGGTCCTTTTAATAAGGTCATTAAATGAGGCGCCCCTTGAATAATCTCTAATGCGTATAGTCTTGACGCTGCAGGCGACTTTTTTGACGTTTTATATTTTTCTTCGATGTAAGTTATAAGAGCCTCTCTTGGATCTTGGTTGGCATTCATCTCGTTTAAAGGTGACAACCACTCACTCAGCACCGTTTCCAAAACCGCAATATAAAGCGTCTCTTTACTGTCGAAGTAGTAAAATATATTTGATTTAGATATATCAGCCTCTTCAGCAATTTTCTCCATTCGCGCCCCATTCAATCCCTCTTGGGAAAATACGATTAACGCCGCCTTAATGATGTGCTTTTTCTTTTTTAATACCTTTGAACTCGTTTCCATCTCTTTCTTTAGCACATCTTCTCTCACTATGTTGTCCCTCACTATAAAGTCATATAAATCTATTAAGTGACAGTTGATTCAATTTAAAAAAGGGTCAAAGCACCCAAGCACATAAGCCACTAATTAACCCAAACGGATATGCTAATGGCGTCGATAGCGTTTAACACTGTGTCAATTCATGAGCTCTCTGACTGTAGCAATATAGCGTCAGAGAACTCAGAAACCTAGTGTCATTCAAGCTCAGTAATCTAGTGCCAATCTAGTATCAGTTAGTCTTCTTTTTATCACTCGCTTAGCGCCATTCTCATCTAGATGGCCGTCAAAATACACATTTTAAGTGTTTCTACATTTGTGCACCATTTTACAACATTCTGCACTATTTTATAACATCCGCACTATTTTCATGCATATTTTTAAACCATATGGTCTAAAAATTTTTTTATACAAAAACGATAAGTATTTGATAAATAACACTTAATTAATTTGGCATAAATTATGCTACGTAAAAAACATGAAATAATCTTTATTTCTTTTACAGCTCTTTCTTCCTCAAACGTATAGGTGAAATTATGGAAATAGGTATTTTTTGTCCGATTGGCAACAACGGCTGGTTAATTTCAAAAAACGCGCCGCAGTACAAGCCAACATTTGAGCTTAATAAGCAAATTGTGCAACGTGCTGAACACTATGGTTTTGATTTTGCGCTCTCGATGATTAAGCTACGCGGCTTTGGCGGGGAGACGGAGTTTTGGGATTATAACCTTGAAAGCTTTACCTTAATGGCGGGATTGGCTGCGGTCACGTCCAAAATAAAAATCTATGCCACATCGGCGACGTTGGTCATGCCACCGGCAATCGTAGCAAGAATGGCATCGACGCTTGATAGTATCTCAAACGGACGGTTTGGATTGAATGTCGTGACTGGCTGGCAAGAAGCAGAATATGGACAAATGGGCATGTGGCCAGGCGACGATTATTTTGGTAAGCGCTATGACTACCTATCTGAATATGTCCAAATTTTGAGAGATCTGTGGGCGACAGGCCAATCTGATTTGAAGGGGGAGTTCTTCCAGATGGATGACTGTCAAGTGAAGCCCATTCCAAAAGGGGATATGAAAATTATCTGTGCGGGTCAATCAGATACAGGGTTAGCGTTTTCTGCAAAGCATGCTGATTACAACTTTGTCTTTGGTAAAGGTCTAAACACACCTACCGCTTATGCCGGTATCAATGACCGATTAAAGGTACACACGGATAAGACGGGCCGCAATGTTCCGACCTATGTGCTCTTTATGGTCATTGCAGATGAGACCGATGAAAAAGCCCAAGCAAAATGGCAGTCGTACAATGACGGTGCGGATTTTGAAGCCATTGATTGGTTGCAGTCACAAGGTGGCAAGGACAAAACATCAGGCAAGGACACCAATATTCGTCATATGGCCTCGAGCGTTTCACCCGTCAATATCAATATGGGGACGTTGGTTGGCTCCTTTGAAAACGTCGCCAGCATGTTAGATGAAGTCGGTGAGATACAAGGTACTGATGGCGTCTTACTTACTTTTGATGACTTCGTGCAAGGTGTTGAGGATTTTGGTAGCAGAATTCAACCCCTGATGAAGAGCCGTATCAATGTCGATACCCCAATTGCCAGCCAAGCTATCAGCGAAGCCTAATAAAAGGAGCGGATATGAATTCGGTTAATACAATTTGTGCAGACTTTACCAAGGAATCTTCTCCTGTTTTAGAGTCGTTGCCTGAACCTATCAAGTTAGATCCCTCCCAGACGGCATTGATCGTAGTAGATATGCAAAACGCTTATGCCAGTCAGGGCGGTTATCTGGATTTGGCTGGGTTCGATGTCACAGCGACCAAACCCGTCATCGATAAAATAAAGCAAGCCGTGGATATTGCACACCAAGCCGGTATACAAGTCATCTACTTCAGAAATGGCTGGGACAACAAGTATGTCGAAGCTGGTGGTAGTGGCTCGCCTAATTATCACAAGTCAAATGCCTTAAAAACCATGCGTAAGAATCCTGAAATTGAGGGAACGCTGTTGGCGAAAGGGGGCTGGGATTACGAGTTGGTCGACGAGCTTAGCCCTGCGCCTCAAGACATCGTTATAGATAAACCCCGATATAGCGGCTTTGCGAACACCAATTTTGATAGTGTATTGCGGTCACGAGGCATACGTAACTTATTACTCACTGGTATAGCGACTAACGTTTGTGTTGAATCTACGCTTCGAGATGGATTTTTCCTTGAGTATTTTGGCGTGTTATTAGATGACGCTTGTTATCAGGCAGGACCAGTAGAGGCTCATGAGGCCACACTATATAACGTAAAAACCTTTTTTGGTTGGGTGTCTGATGTTGCAAGCATGCAGCAGTGTTTTACAGATAGCTAATGTTTTGAATAGCTAGCTAAGAAACCAAAACCTAAACCAAGCGCTTCATACTTAACCTAACCACACTAGGAATGTAGATATGTCTAAACAAGTGATTATACCTGAAGGTACTAGCAAGCCATTAGCCCCTTATGTACCTGCTACTAAGGCCGACAATATTGTTTATGTCTCCGGCACTTTACCCTTTGATGAAAACAACGATGTCGTACACGTGGGTGATGCAGCCGCTCAAACTCGTCATGTGTTAACGACGATCAAAAACGTGATTCAAATCGCTGGCGGCGATATGGATGATGTGACGTTTAACTCAATCTTTGTAAAAGATTGGGCAGATTATGATGCAGTCAATCAAGTCTATGCAGAGTTTTTTCCCAATGAAAAGCCAGCAAGATTTTGTATCCAATGCGGGTTGGTAAAACCAGACGCTTTAGTTGAAATCGCGTCCATAGCGCACATTGGATAAAGACCTGTTTAAAAATGACTGCAGTTAGTGAATTTAAAGTTACCTGACATGGAACCCCTAGCATTGGACTGTAGTAGGGCGCTTTAGTTAACTACACGTGTGGCGGAATATTGTTTAAAAGGAAATGACAGATGAATACAGTAATTAAAGAAAGCCAAGTAACGCAATCCTCATTAATGAAACATAAATCTAAAGAATCATTCACCTCTACGGCAGCAAACTTAACTGACATGCAGCAATCTTTTAGAGATGCGATGAGTAATTTGGCTGCCGCCGTCAACATTATCACCACTGAGGGTCCAGCAGGGCGGGCAGGATTTACCGCCTCTGCTGTGTGTAGTGTCACTGACTCACCACCAACCCTATTGGTGTGTTTAAACAGAAGCGCTTCTGTATACCATTTTTTTAAAGAAAACATGGTGCTATGCGTCAATACACTTGCTCTTGAACATAAAGATTTAAGCGGTGTGTTCGGGGGTAAAAAATCTCTGGAAGAAAGGTTCGAACAAGGCAGTTGGTCTACGCTGTCGACAGGATCGCCTGTACTAGAAGATGCCAGTATCTCTTTTGATTGCAAGATCAAACTCATTAGCTCGGTGGGAACTCACGATATTCTTATTTGTGAAGTATTGGATATCAAACACAAGCCTGATTGCGAAAGTCTCATCTATTTCAATCGAGACTATCATCAATTAAGTAAGTGCACGAACTAAGTAACATCCCTCTACTTTTTAAGGATATTGAAAATGGATAAATGGTTTGTTAAATGGCGTCCCTATACTGGAAACCTAGAAACGACGCCGGTAGGTATCAATGAGTATCTACCAATGGGTAAAAGTGTGGTGTTAGGCGCACAGCACTCATTCGCAATGTTCGGTGCGACAATCTTAGCTCCCTTACTGATGGGCTTTGATCCTAGCTTAACCATGCTTATTACTGGTATAGGTACGATACTTTTCTTTCTCATTACTGGCGGTCACGTACCAAGCTATTTAGGCTCTAGCTTTGCATTTATCGGGGCGGTAGCAGCAGTAACAGGCTATAGCGGCACTGGTATTAATCCAAATATTGGCATTGCGCTTGGGGGCACACTGGTCTGCGGGGTCTTATACGCATTGATGGGTCTGCTGGTGATGAAGACAGGTGCAGGATGGATTGAGAATTTGATGCCACCTGTGGTCACTGGATCCATTGTGATGATTATCGGGTTGAACCTAGCGCCTGTCACCATACAAAGCGTCATCGGCAGTAGCTTTGATTCTTGGATGGCGTTGGTCACCGTGTTGTGTATCTGTTCGGTCGCCGTATTTACCAGAGGGATGGTCAGACGCTTGCTACTGTTAATAGGACTGGTCGCTGCCTATTTTATTTATTTCCTATTAACGAATGTGATGGGCATGGGCAAACCTATCGATTTTAGTCCAATTGCGAATGCTGCTTGGTTCGGTCTGCCAACACTGTATTCTCCTGTCTTTGAGACCAGTGCCATATTAGTCATCGCACCCGTATTTATCATCTTGATCGCTGAAAACCTTGGGCATTTCAAAGCAGTAGAGGCCATGACTGGCAAAAGCATCTCACCTTATATGGGTAGAGCGTTCTTTGCTGACGGCCTTTGTACCACGCTTTCGGCTTCGGTAGGCGGCACTGGTATGACGACTTATGCAGAAAACATCGGCGTCATGGCAGCGACCAAAATTTACTCTACAGTTGTCTTTGTCATAGCAGGTGTCTTCGCCATTCTATTGGGCTTATCCCCTAAGTTTGGCACCTTGATCAGTACCATTCCTGTAGCCATTTTGACAGGTGCTTCAATCGTTGTCTTTGGTTTAATCACGATTGCTGGCGCGCGTATTTGGATGAATGCAAAAATTGATTTTAGCAAGAATGGCAATATGTTGGTAGCCGCCGTTCCAGTCATCCTAGGCACTGGCAACTATTCACTAAACATTGCGGGCTTCGATTTGGGTGGTATCGGTACCGCTACTTTTTTAGCCATTCTTATGAACCTCGCTTTCAATTTTAAAAACAAACAAAAAGAGATGAGCGTGACCACTGAGAGAGAAATCGCTACATCAGAACCGCTCTTGAAGCTCAATCCATAAAATTAAACCCTATTTGATATTACCTTAAGGAATCGTGTCATGACTGCAGAACTACGCAACGTACAACAATTGATAAACGGCGAATTTACTGAATCGACTACTACAGAATGGATTGATATCACCAATCCAGCCACTCAAGAAGTTATCGCCAAGGTACCACAATCAACACCTGAGGAGATTGATCAAGCCATCAAAATGGCCGCTGAGGCTTTTAAGAGCTGGCGTATCACACCCATCAGCAAACGAGCCCGTGTTTTTCTAAAGTATCAACAACTGATACGTGAACATATGGATGAGCTGGCGGCGCTATTGACTGAAGAACAAGGCAAAACGCTGGCAGATGCTAGAGGCGATGTGTTTAGAGGTCTTGAGGTCGTAGAACACGCATCAGGTATCGGCAACTTGCAACAAGGGGGCTACATTGAAAACGTCGCCAGTAGTGTGGATATGTATACCGTTCAGCAGCCAATAGGTGTCTGTGCAGGTATTACTCCCTTTAATTTCCCTGCCATGATACCGCTATGGATGTTTCCAATGGCCATCGCCACAGGCAACACGTTCATCTTAAAACCCTCTGAACAAAACCCAATCGTTACCATGAGATTGGTCGAGTTGGCGCTTGAGGCAGGTATACCAAAAGGGGTATTAAATGTGGTTCATGGTGGTAAAGATACGGTGGATGCGCTGTGCGATCACCCTGACATAAAAGCGATATCTTTCGTTGGTTCAACAGCAGTGGGTAAGCATGTCTATGATCGTGCAGGTCAGGCTGGCAAACGTGTGCAATGTATGATGGGTGCGAAAAACCATGCTGTTATCATGCCTGATGCCAATAAAGAACAAAGTCTGAATCAATTAGCAGGCGCAGCATTTGGTGCAGCGGGTCAGCGATGCATGGCACTGTCTGTCGTGGTATTGGTTGGGGAATCTAAACAGTGGGTTGATGAGATTGTAGAAAAATCAGCACAGCTAGTCGTTGCCGCTGGCAAGGATGACAAAGACTTAGGTCCTCTAATATCTAAGCAAGCCAAAGCCCGTGTCGAGCGCTTAATTCAAGCCGGCATAGACGAAGGGGCACATCTCAGACTAGATGGTCGCGGTTGTCAGGTGGCAGGTTATGAAAACGGCAACTTTGTTGGCCCAACTATTTTGGACAATGTAACAACGGATATGAGCTGCTATACCGAAGAGATCTTTGGTCCTGTCTTGTGCATTATGTATGCCGACACGCTTGAGGAAGCCATTGAGATTATCAATACCAATCCGAATGGCAATGGCACTGCCATTTTTACCCAGTCTGGCGCCCATGCACATAAGTTCCAACAAGATATCGATGTTGGACAAGTTGGTATTAATTTACCAATTCCAGTACCGCTACCGATGTTTTCGTTTACAGGGTCTAGAGCGAGTAAGCTCGGTGACTTAGGTCCTTATGGTAAGCAAGCGGTGCAGTTTTATACACAGACTAAAACGGTGATATCACGCTGGTTTGATGAGGATGCGAGTGAAGGCGTAAATACTACTATTTCTATGAAGTAGCTATACGGCAGTATCAAACGTAGGACGTTATGTAGAGCGTGTGATTAATTGACAATAGGCTCTACATAACAACATACAAAAGCAAATATAAATGCAAATGGTGGATTTTATGAATATCAATACAATACCAGAAATCATTGAAGATATTAAAGCAGGCAAGATGGTTATAATCATGGATGATGAGGATCGGGAAAATGAAGGTGACCTGATTATGGCAGCCAGTTTGGCCAAACCTGATGATATTAATTTTATGATTACACATGCCAGAGGTTTGGTTTGTTTGACCTTGACTTCCGAGCGTTGCAAAAAATTAAAACTACCTCTGATGTGCAAAGACAACCAAGCACCTTACAGTACAAATTTCACCGTTTCCATTGATGCAGCAAAAGGCGTAAGTACCGGTATATCAACGGCAGACAGAGCTCAGACTATCAGAACTGCCGTGTCTCAAGACGTTACCTTTGATGATGTTGTAACCCCAGGTCATATTTTTCCATTAGTGGCTAAAGAAGGTGGTGTTCTAGAGCGCGCTGGTCACACGGAGGCAGGTTGTGACCTAACGAGACTGGCTGGCTTGGAGCCTGCTGCAGTTATTGTAGAGATTATCAACCAAGATGGTGAAATGGCTCGTAGAAATGATCTGATGAAATTTGCCGATATTCATAATTTAAAGGTCGGCACCATAGACGCGTTAATCAAATATATTAAGTCTCAAGAGGCTGTCGAAAGTAAAGATGAAAGCGAAGTCGAAAACTTCGAAGAAACCGTAGTATATGAATATGATGAAAGCGATGAGCGTACCGTTGAATTGATTTAGTCAGTTTAATTTAACTTGATTTTATAAGCTATTAGATACTTTTACCGCAATTTGAAATTTACTAAAATTGGATGAAACCCTATGTTAGTTAAAAAATATCCTTGTAAGAACGACACGACAGAAACGATCGTATTTAGTTCAGGTTTAGGCGGGCATGCTGATTTTTGGTTACCTCAAATTGAGAGTTTTACCGAGCATTATAATGTTATTTGCTACGAACAAGAGGGGGTAACGCCTGATAGCGATATCTTACCCGACAGCTATTCTATGCAAGATTTAGCAGAACAATTAATTGAAATTTTGAAAAAAGAAGGTCTATCTAACTGTCATTTCGTCGGTCACGCACTTGGCGGATTTATCGGTATGGAAGTCGCTTATAAAGCGCCAGAGTTGTTAGATAAACTGGCTATCTTAAATGGGTGGGAAAGCCTCGATCCTCATACTATTAAATGTTTTAGCATGCGACAAAGCTTGATAGAAAACACAGGTATAGAAGCCTTTGTACGTGCCCAAGCGATATTCTTGTACCCGCCTATATGGATCTCAGACAACATAGAAGCACTCACACAAAAAGAAGATAAAGCAATTGCTAACTTTGCTCCCGTTAAGAATGTCTTGACGAGATTAAAAGCTTTACAAGCTTATCAGCCCCTGATAAACGCTAAGTATATCAAAAACAAAACGTTGGTTTTAAGCAATCTCGATGATGTGTTGGTGCCATGGCAACGTGGTTTGGCTTTGGCCAGTAGTATACAAAACGCACAGTTTGAGTTAATGGTGACGGGTGGACATGCCAGTACAATCACTGAGACCTGCTCAACCAACAGCAAAATCCTTCAATTCTTATCCAAAATCTAATATCAATTAGGACGTACTATGACTGATTTCCTATCGTTATCTCCAGAAGGTCTTGATCAACTGTTTGGTAAGGCCAGATCCTTTAACGCTTGGCAACAAAAAGACGTGCCAGATGCACTACTTGAAGAGATATACCACTTAGTTAAAATGGCACCCACCTCGGCCAATTGTTCACCGGCACGGTTTGTATTTCTCAGATCTGATGACGCTAAAGCACGCTTAGAGCCAGCACTGTCATCAGGTAATATCGAAAAAACAATGACAGCACCTATTACAGTGATTGTCGCTCATGATAATGAATTTTATGAGCAACTTCCTAAATTGTTTCCACATACGGATGCCAGATCATGGTTTAACTCTAGCCCTGAACTCATACAAGAAACGGCGTTTAGAAACAGTTCTATGCAAGCGGCTTATCTAATTTTGGCTTGTAGAGCCTTGGGTTTAGATACCGGCCCCATGTCTGGATTTAATAATGAACTGGTGGATAAAACCTTTCTTGAAGGTAGCAACTGGACCTCAAATCTACTGATTAATATAGGTTATGGCGAACCCGATCAATTATATAGCCGTCTCCCAAGATTAGACTTTGATGAGGCTTGCCAGATCTTATAAGAAACCCCACTGGACTGTGTGATTTTGGGATAGGTTTAAGAGGCTTTTTAGGGTGGTTCCGTTGGGGTATGCCTAAAAAAAATCCCGCCAGTTGTCTGATTAAAATCTCCCAAGTTTAAGTCTACGGGATTGACAGCAAGGGTCACGAAAAGTACAAACTAGTAACTTCAATAATGCTTAGTAGTAAAAGCCTCCAATAGTTCTTGTTGTTACATAGAAAAATAGCCCATCTATTGTAGATGGGCTATTTTGTCACTTCTTTAGAGGGGTTACTTTAACTGTCTGGCATTAATTTCCATGACCGCGATGCTCACCAGTGCCTTTGTGTTCAGCTTTCATTGTCTCTAACTGCGAACGTTGCTGTGCTGTTAAGACCTTTGCAATCTCAGCTCGAGCCTGTTGGCGACCATCTTTGCCTTGGCTGCGATACTTATCATGAATAGATTTAACTTGTGCTTGCTGTGTAGCGGTTAGATTAATTTTTGAAAGTGGTCCTTTGTGCGTACCGTCTTTATGTTGCATTTGTGCTGAATTTGGCGTGGCAGTATTGGTAGCGGCTGTTGCAGGAGCAATCATTGCTATACAAGTTGAAGCAGCTAATAGTGAGCCTAATAGTAATTTTTTCATGGTGTTATCCTTTTTATATATCTTGGTTGAATAAACAAGTTTGCAAAATCATCTAACATTAGCGATTTCGATTAGATAAGGCGCCTCTCTATCAACCCCTTATCGACAACAAGAATGATAAGGGATTAAAACGTTGCGTAGTTTGATGAAATTTTAAGAAGGGTAACGACTTACGCTTATCTGCCTTTGTTTATTACAGCTTTGATAACACTGTATATTTACTACCCTGCTGAAGCGCTATATATCTAAAAATATGCAAAGACTAGGGCGTGTCTTTAATTCAAAAATGGTGATAAAAATGAGATAAATTGCCGTCAAACAAGGAAAATAGCGCAGATAATATCGGGATATTAACCAGCTATTTGACGATGTTTGGCAAGATTTAGCCATTTTTAGCCCATTGAGATGACTATCGAGTGAATTGAAGACACGCCCTAATCAAACTGGAATTAAAAATACTAGAGCTTTGGACTAGGTCTATTACCACTCATTAAAAGTGAACCAGTTGTTTTGAATCAATAGAACTGGCTCGTGATTGATGCTTATATAGCGCACCGATCACGAATATGTATGTGAAGTACACACTGTTATGTCAATAACTCAGACTATTGATATAAGCAGTCTAAAGCCGAAGATTCCAAGTCCTCACTAGGGTACCGTCATTATTCTCACAATATGAGTAGACCTAACTTAATATTCTGTTAATCCATCGATACTTATCGTTTCTAATCCCTAAGCTTTATAGTATGAGGAGGGGTTAATACTTGGCCATCAACAACTCTACCTTAACCTCAAAACAATATTCCTCTTTGATAGTAATACTGACTTTACCTTTATGGGCATTAGCGATAGCCTGCACGATAGACAATCCCAATCCTGTACCTGCGTACTGATGGCTAGTCTTATCATGACGATAAAATCGCTCGAATAACTGATCCGCTTGACTCTGATCTAACGGTTTGTCTAAACGATTGGTCATCGTTATTCTTAACCATGGCTGCTTTGAGGGTCGAACCTCGTTTTTAGCCATATTAATTGAGGTGGCTGAGGCGAGGACGGTGGCGGATATTAGGATAGTACTACCGCTAGCTGCGTAATGAATGGCATTTGACATCAGGTTGGCAAACAGCCGTTGCAATAAGCCTTCATCACCTAATACCTTTTCGAAATCACCTGATTTCTCAAAAGTTATCTCACGATCCTCGGCAATTATTTCATAATAGTCTATAAGCTTTGTGATTAAGCGGTCCGTATCCACGTGACTGATTTGCGAGTCACTTAACCCTTTTTGGGTTTTCGCCAGTAGCAGCATATTGTTTATCATGGCTGACAGCTGCTCTAACGTGTCATGTTGATGATGCAGTTGCTCAATATATTCGTTGCCTTCTCTTGGCTTAGTTAACATGACCTGCGTTTGTGTACTCAGCGTCGCTATTGGCGTACGTAGCTCATGAGCAATATTGTCTGAAAACCGTGACAAAGACTCAAAGTTACTTTCAAGCTTGACCATCATCGAATTATAAGACTCTGCTAATGGCCGCAGTTCTAACGGCATATCGCCAACCACAACTCTTTCGTCTAACCTTTGCAGGTTTATACCTTTCATTTTTTGGACGATAGTGGCTAAAGGCGCAAAACCCCAATACACACTCAACGCAGCTACTGAGACAAGCAACAATGTAATCGCGAACAAAATCATACTAAGCTGACGATTGAACTGTAATAAATATTGATGATGCACATCGATAGGCAATGCGATAAGCGCAAGCATTTTGTCATCTTCAATGACCATCGCTCGATAGTATCGGCTGTTGACATTCATCACGAACTGTTGCTTACCATTATCTTGTCTCAGTGAGGACAGATTAAACCCGTCTCCTAGCTCTTGAGCAAAATTGTTGGGGGTACTAGACAGTATCTGTCCTTCTTTATTGGCGATAACGGTTTTTAGATCGTAGTCTAACCAAGAAGAGTGCAGATGATCAGCTTCATCTGATACCACTGAAGTAGGCGTATTGATATCAGGTTTCGCATCAGGTGCCGAGCTTAACGGCTGTTGGTTGTTTAGTAGCGTTTGAGAGCTTATTGGGGTTTGGGAGGCTATAGGGCTGTTAGGCTCTGCCACCTGCTTACGTAAGTTAAAAGCCGCATGAGTCATAATCTCAGCGTCCATCTGCTCAAAATGACCTTTAACAGAGTGCTGTATCCATATATAAATAATGACCTGTGACACAACAACGAATATCGTGAGCAGCAACACAGTACGCCACAATAGTGGTAAGCGCCGATTATCCACCTTATATTTCATCTTAGATATTGCCGACTTCATAAGATGGGTTGCTATCAAGCGCTGTATCGACAGCCTCTAACCGATAGCCCATACCGCGTACCGTATGAATCAGCTTCGCCTCATGATCATCATCTATTTTTATACGCAGACGCCTTATCGCCACATCAATCACATTGGTATCGTTATCAAAATTCACATCCCATACTTGGGAGGCGATCACAGTGCGTGGTAGCACTTCACCTCGGCGCTCTAATAAAAACTGTAGTAAGGAAAACTCTTTTGCCGTGAGCTTAATAGGCTTGCCGCCTCTATGTACCGTGCGCTTGGCAATATCCATCTTGAGATCCGCTATTTGCAGGATCGTACTTTGATAATCGGCTTGATTGGCGCGTCGTAATAGACTTTTTATTCTGACGATCAATTCTGCAAACGCAAAAGGCTTGGTCAAATAATCATCGCCACCAATCTCAATCCCTTTTATCTTGTCACTTAAGTCATCTTTTGCCGTTAGAAATAGCACAGGCGTATGCTTACCCGCTGCTCGGTAATTGCGCACCAGCTCAAAGCCACTAACATCAGGCAGCATCACATCCATTAGGATCACGCTAAATTCTTCAGTCATCAATGCATGATAGCCATCTAGACCGGTTAGGTGATGATCCACGATAAACCCAGCTTCGGTTAAGCCTTTTTTTATATACTCGCCAAGCTTCAACTCATCTTCTACCAGTAGGACTTTCATTGGAATTTCTCAGTACGATTATGATTGTTTAACGTTCTAAGCAGCACAGATGACAGCATTGACTGCTAGCTGACAAAGATGTCATGTGCTCGTAATCAGATTGTCAGTCTTCATTTGCTAATCTATATGAATGAAACATAGGTGCTCGTTCCTAATATCTAGCGGCTATGAATTATTCTTACAGGTCATTAATTTAATGACCTAATAACTTAAACACCTAACAACTTGCAAAAGAGGTTTTATATGAAAATTCGCGATTCATTCAAAAAAGCAGTACTGCTATCAGTCTCGGTACTTATCGGCATTACCACTGCTAATGCGCATACTACTGATCTAAGCACTTCGATTATCAGTAGTTGCGACGCTGTGACTGACTTTGCAAAAAACTTGGATCATAATGATGCTCAGCTTTCTAGCACACAAATGAAAAGCTATATCGATGCGAGAGTGGCTTGTGAGATTGAACACAAAGATCAACATCTACAGTCTGAAAAATACTTCATAAACAAATATAGCAGTAATAAGTAATATCAGCCTTAATGTCATACTAAAGGATTGCTGACAACATTAAAAACCATAAATAGTAAGATGACAGAATTGTAATCTTGCAGTCATCTCTCTGTCAGAATCAATAAAGTATGCTGTAGAGTAACTTAATATTTTAAAGTCTTTTCGACTTTATACTAAATCAAATAAGGATTTACCATGTCACTATTCAAATCAATGCAACTGCTCAAATCAATGTCACTGTCTAAATCAATCACAGCCACCGCTATAGCTTTAGTCGTTTCAACGTCAGCCTTGGCACACGATCCTAAGATGCATGCTGAAAAAGACCAAATGAACTGCGAAAAAATGGAAAAGCACATGCAGATGATGGGCAAAATGGATCATAGCAAAATGGATATGAACGATCCTGCTATGAAAGCCATGATGACTAACATGGACAAAATGAAAGCGATGTACCAGAAGCACTGTGTTGCTAGTAAAGGTGACTCTTAGACATTGATCTTATAGAAGTGGATCATAGAAATTTAATATTATTGTTAGATGGTTTTGTCGAGCCGTAATTGGGTATTAATAAAATGGATTTTTAGGACAAACCTATGAAGTTTTTACTAGGAATACTGTTTACTGTCTTTGTCGCTATTGTGGGCATTTTTATGGTGGTGACCAGTGGTGTGATAAATATCGGCGCTGATCAAGCCCATAGTCCGCTGGTTTACGATTTTTTAGAGACCGCTCGCACGCGTTCAATAGCAAATGCTAGTAAGGACATTGCGGTTCCAAACTTAGAAAAGACAGACATGATCAGCTCGGGCGGGGCAGACTACAAAGATATGTGTGCAGGCTGTCATTTGTCTCCTGGGGTAGAAAGCACTGATTTTAGTGCAAGTTTATATCCAAAGCCGCCCAGCTTTACCAATACTGAATTGGTTGAACGCTATAAAACAGAAGTAGGTGCTCAGCAAGCATTTTGGGCCATTAAACACGGCATTATGGCATCAGGTATGCCAGCATGGGGCGCTTCGCACGATGATGATAGAATGTGGGCAATGGTCGCTTTTATCAGATCGTTACCTGAATTAAATGAAGCCCAATACACCATGCTGACGACTAGGATAGACGATGATATGTTGGGCATGTCATTTGATGGTGAGATGGATATGTCAGGTGATGGATCCGGCATGCAACATTGATTTTTCGTAAGAGAGGCAGTGCTCAATGGTGCTGCTTTTTGCGATTGTCATTTTAAGTGATACCAGTATTACATGACTCAGTAATACGGCTTTGATTTTTATAAATTTACTCGTCAGACAGACGCTCAGGAGTGGTTTTATGAGACGCTATACTAATAGATTTATTAATGCACATCATCAGATATCTGGTCGTGTGCTCTCAGCGATCGTGGTCTTGCCACTCTCGTTAACGATTGCCGCTTGTAGTCAGCCTAATGCCACTGCTGCTGACTCAACACCAGCGACTGAGCCATCTATCACTACGCAAACCGCGCAAACAGAGCAACCAAAAGCGGAAATAATGCCTGTCAGCGCTCATTTAGATACCCAATCAACTATTTTGCGAAGTGTGTCAGCTACTGTCTATAAAGATGCCAATTGTGGCTGCTGTAAAGAATGGGTCGGTTATGCCGAAGGTCATGGCCTAAATGCAACCGCGCAGAATGTTGAAGATTTGTCCCTGTTTAAAGAGCGCTACAGCGTACCTCAGCAAATGCGCTCTTGTCATACCGCCGTGACTACTGATGGCTACGTTTTTGAAGGCCATGTCCCTGCCAAGCACATGGCACAGTTTCTAAAGAATCCGCCAAGTGATGCAATCGGTCTTGCCGTACCTGGCATGCCAGTCGGTAGCCCTGGTATGGAATACCAAGATAAATTTATGCCGTATAAAGTGATGCAGCTTAACAAAGACGGTACCACAGAAGTGTATGCCACTATTGAATCTCCTCAGCAGCAAATCTAGCTTGGTTGTCGTTTAAATAGCTTATCCAGCTCTATTAATCAGCGGCCAAAGACATAGGCTTAGCTGATAAATATAGACTCAACTCTCACTTTATGGATATAAATCAGGTGAATTATTATGAACAAAAATATGCTTAACCGCAGGCGTTTTTTGACAGGATCTTCTACTTTGTTAGGGGCATCCATGCTATCCACACTGCCGTCTATTGCCAATAGTGCGCTCGGTAAAGGGCAGCAAAATGTAGCCATCAATAGTGATAAAGCTGACCATATCGTACCCATTCTAACCGGTACAGAGTTTGATTTATACGTCAGTAAACAGTCCGCTATTGTGAATGGTAAAAAGAGCATGGCGACACTCATTAATGACTCGCTGCCAGCACCAACGCTAAAGATGCGTGAAGGCGATACAGTCATCATCCGTGTCCATAATCAGATGGATGAATCAACCTCTATCCATTGGCATGGTCTGCTCGTACCTTTTGAGATGGATGGGGTGCCGGGTATCAGCTTTGATGGTATTCCTGCGAACAGTACCTTTACCTATACATTCAAACTCAAACAATCAGGCACCTATTGGTATCACTCACACAGTGGGTTCCAAGAACAAACTGGTATGCTGGGTGCCATTGTGATTGAGCCAAAAGGCCGTGAGCGTCATCCAATCGAGGAAGACCACGTTATTGTGCTTAGTGACTGGACCAGCCGCAACCCGCACAATCTACTGAAGCTGCTCAAACAGCGCGCAGACTTTGACAATTATCATCTGCCAGACTTTAAGAAGCTGCTGTCAGATATTGCCGAAACAGATATGAAAACCGCGTTTGATAAGCGCAAAATGTGGAATCAGATGCGCATGATGCCGACGGATTTCACCGATCTATCTGGTGAGAAGACTTTTACGTATCTGATGAATGGTAAGACCACAGCGGCTAATTGGACACAACTAGTAAAAGCAGGACAGCCCGTTAAATTACGCTTTATCAATGCTTCAGCGCAGACCATATTTGATGTGCGTATACCGGGTCTCAAGATGACTGTGGTAGCAACAGATGGTATTGATGTCGCACCCGTTGCGATTGATGATTTCCGCATTGGGGTGGCTGAGACTTATGATGTCATCGTCACGCCTACTCAAGACGCGCATACCATATTTGCCCAAAACATTGATCGTTCAGGCTATGTCGCGACCACGCTTGCAACCAAAAAAGGTGCTCGTGCCGCAATACCTGCTATGGATAAGATCGAATGGCTGACCATGGCCGATATGATGGGTGCGATGGGTGATAAAGGCTATAAAGCAAAGCATGCTAAGACCGAGTATGACTTTAAATCTGATATGCGTGTCGACAGTCCACGTATGAACCTCGATGACCCCGGTATCAACCTGCGTAATATCAATCGTGACGTACTGAATTATAGTCAGCTGCGCTCTGTCGATGAGGCCATATTTGCAGAGCAGCGTAAGCCTACCCGAGAGATCGAGCTACATTTAACGGGTAACATGGAACGCTATATTTGGGCCTTAGATGGTGTCATGTTCAAGGATGCAACCCCTGTCAATATTAAGCCTAACGAGCGCGTGCGTATCACCTTAGTCAATGACACCATGATGAATCACCCTATGCACCTGCATGGTATGTGGAGCGACTTGCGCACGCCATCTGGAGACTTTCAGGTACGTAAACATACGATTGTGGTGCAACCTGCGCAAAAGATTAGCTTTGATGTGACGGGTGAATTTGGACGATGGGCGTGGCATTGCCATCTGCTTTATCACATGGAAGCCGGTATGTTCAGAGAAGTTGCCGTTGTTTAACAAACCTTCAAATATGAGGCTTATTATGAAAATATCTAAGAAAAATCTGCCATTCATTGGTTTGTCATCGCTAGTTTTGCTCACATCCTCTTTTGCAACAGCTGCTGATATGTCTGATATGGATTACAGCGGCATGGATATGTCGGGCGATATGTCTGGTATGGATCACAGCAGCATGGACATGTCAGGCGATATGTCTGGTATGGATCACAGCGGCATGGATATGTCCGGTGATATGTCTGATATGGATCATAGCAGCATGGATATGTCTGGTATGGATCACAGCGGCATGGATATGTCCGGTGATATGTCTGATATGGATCATAGCAGCATGGATATGTCTGGTATGGATCACAGCGGCATGGATATGTCAGGTGATATGTCTGATATGGATCATAGCAGCATGGATATGTCTGGTATGGATCACAGCGGCATGGATATGTCCGGTGATATGTCTGATATGGATCATAGCAGCATGGATATGTCTGGTATGGATCACAGCGGCATGGATATGTCCGGTGATATGTCTGATATGGATCATAGCAGCATGGATATGTCTGGTATGGATCACAGCGGCATGGATATGTCAGGTGATATGTCGGGCATGGATCACAGCGGTATGGATATGTCGGGCGATATGTCTGGTATGGATCACAGTGGTATGGACATGTCGGGCATGGATCATGGCAGTATGGATATGTCAGGGATGCAAGGTGGGCAGCCACCAGCCGATGCTCGTAGTCCAGACTATTCAAACGGTGTTCCCTACGGGCAGTATGGTAAGCCAATGATGATGGGCAGCATGCCATTATGGGGAGTCTCAGTAGATGACTTGGGCTATCAGTTCGATGAAGACCAAATCAACTTTGAAGCGACGGGTTGGTATGGGACTGATAGTAATCGTATAAGGCTACGCACCGAAGGTAGTGCTCAGACTAAAGATGATAAAGAAATAGATAGCTTGAGCTCGCTTGCTTATTGGAAACCACTGAGCATTTTTTGGAATGGTGAAGCTGGTGTCGCTTACAATACTGAAAACGATAACGCTGCAATGATGGCAGGTATTGTCGGTACCGCGCCTTATTTCATCGAAACCGATGCGAGAGCTTACTTATATACTGATGGTCAACTTCGCATTGATTTAGGCGCAGAGTACGAATGGCGTTTGGATCAGCATTGGGTAGTCATACCGGAGGTTGGACTGACAGCCTTTAGTAAAGATGACCATGATAATGACATTACCAAGGGCTTTAATGAGATGGAAGCTGAGGTTAGGCTGACTTATGAGACGTTCAGTCGCCAGCTAGCCCCTTATGTGGGTGTTAGTTATGAGACAGCGCTTGGCAAGGCTCGTGGTCAACGACGTCAAGAAGATGAGTCGGTTGATAGCAGTAGTTTGACTGCGGGAGTTAAATTCTGGTTTTAATATTATTAAAATAATAGGGGATATACTATGAATACTTCAGATCAAAACACCATGAATCATCAACAGGGCATGAACCCTTATGTAAAGTTCACCCTGATGATTGTGACGTCTACGATTGTGATGTACATCATGATGTATTTCAATACTTATCAATGGGATCATATTTACTTTAGTGAGACCCGAGCTTATATGGCGCTTTACATGGGTGCCGGTATGGCAGTGGTCATGTTGGCATTTATGACCAATATGTATAAGAAGACCAAGATCAATTTGATGATCTATGGTCTGAGCGTATTGATGTTTGCTGTTGGTATTTGGGGCGTCAGATCACAAGCAACGGTCGACCAAGTCGATTGGATGCAAGCGATGATACCGCATCACTCGATTGCTATTCTCACCAGTAGTCGTGCTGATATTGAAGATCCGCGTGTACAGCAGCTTGCTGACGATATTATAAAAGCACAAAAACGTGAAATCGCTGAGATGAAGCAGTTAATTGATGAGCTTGAATAAACAGTCACAAACTTTGAGCACTCTGTATTAGGTAGCATTAAGTAAGCAGCCTATTGAAAAGTATACGTTCACACGCCAGTACTATATCATTACTTATACTAAGGAAATAACAAGTAAGGAGTACTCATCATGATTGTTATGATGCACGGTATGATGAGCGGGCCTATGGATGGCCTCATGAATGGATCGATGATGCACGAGATGAGCTGGGGGATGATGGTTGTCTGTTTAATATTTGCCCTACTGTTTTTGGCCATATTGATATTAATTATTATGTCGCTACTCAAACACCTGCGTAAACCAGATTGAGCCTTATTCTTAGCTAAGTTATTAAGCGTATAAAGTAAGAGTAGAGACAACGGCTATCAGCGACTGATATGACTGAATCAGAATCTTTACTCATGGTCTTCAAGGAGTAGTTTTTATGAAACATGTGGCCAAGCAAGCGCATATCAAAAGCGGTAAATACGACAAAGTGCCAGAGGGTTACAGCGGAACCGTTTATACCTGTCCGATGCATCCCGAAGTCAGAGACGTTACAGATAGCGGCTGTCCCATATGCAAAATGTCTCTTAAACCTGAAGACACTGTTGCCGAGATGGTAGCAATGAAAGATGACCATGCAAGCTGCCATAGCCCGTCGAATACTGATGCCCATCCTACTAAAGAAAGTAAGTACGACGAAGTACCGGAAAATAATAGCGGTACCGTTTATATCTGCCCTATGCATCCCGAAGTGAGAGATGTTGAAAAAAGCGATTGCCCAATATGCGGTATGTTTCTCAGACCTGAGGACGAGGTTGCTGATGAAGACAGTCATGCACACTGTCATGGAAAGAATACTGACCGTACTAAGGTAAACTCTATAAAAGGCGGCAAGTACGATAAGGTGCCAGCTGGCTACAGCGGAACCGTTTATACTTGTCCCATGCATCCCGAAGTCAGAGATGTTGAGAATAGTGGTTGTCCCATATGTGGCATGGCACTTGAATCAGAGACTGCTACTATTGGTGAAGAGGATACCTCGGAGCTCGATGACATGACTCGGCGTTTTTGGATTTGTACCGTGCTGACCGTCCCTTTGTTTTTGTACGCAATGAGCGATATGGTAGGTATAAATCTGGACAGCTTCATTCAAGGCGGTCAGGGCGCTATCGCTGGGCAGATTGCGCAGTGGATACAGCTAGCTTTAGCAACCCCAGTTGTTGTATGGGGAGCCGCGCCTTTCTTCGTGCGAGGTTGGCAATCTATAAAAAGTCGCAACCTAAATATGTTTACCCTAATTGCGATAGGTGTAGGTACAGCGTTTGGTTTCAGTCTGGTAGCAACCTTTGTTCCGGGCATTTTCCCAGACAGTTTTAGGGATGCATCCGGTCGAGTCGGTGTTTATTATGAAGCAGCAGCGGTTATCACGACATTGGTATTACTAGGTCAGGTTCTAGAGCTTAAAGCCCGAAGCCAGACTTCTGGCGCAATTCGTGCTCTTCTTGAATTGGCACCACCAAATGCAAGGCGGGTAGATGAGCAAGGCGTTGAGACAGAAGTCTTCCTTGACGAAGTTATCAGTGGTGACAAATTACGGGTTAAGCCAGGAGAGAAACTCCCTGTAGATGGTATTGTGCTTGAAGGCAGTAGCAGTATCGATGAGTCGATGGTAACGGGGGAACCTATTCCGGTTTCTAAAGTAAAAGGCGATACGGTTACTGGTGGCACGGTAAACGGCACTGGAACCTTACTGGTTGAAGCAGTTGACGTGGGTGATGACACAGTACTGTCCAAGATCGTCAAAATGGTTGCTGAAGCCCAGCGCAGTCGCGCACCAATACAGAAACTGGTGGATAAGGTGGCTGGGTGGTTTGTGCCAATTGTCCTTATGTGCTCTATCATAACTTTTATCGTCTGGGCTATTTTCGGACCTGCGCCTGCCATGGCCTTTGCACTGGTCAACGCTATTGCAGTGTTAATCATCGCTTGCCCCTGTGCGTTAGGACTCGCCACGCCTATGTCGATTATGGTCGGTACTGGCAAGGGTGCTCAGAATGGCGTGCTTATCAAAAACGCTGAAGCATTAGAGAGCATGGAAAAAGTCGATACCATCGTTGTCGATAAAACAGGAACATTAACCGCAGGCAAACCAGAGCTCACTGCTATCGAAGCACTTGGTGGCTTAGATGAAAATGAACTGCTTATACTTGTCGCTGCGGTAGAGACTGCCAGCGAGCATCCTTTGGCAGAAGCTATCGTTAAAGCTGCGCAAGAAAAATCTCTTGATATTGCTAAAGCCAGTAATTTTAGCTCAACCACTGGCGAAGGCGCGCAGGCACTGGTCAATGGCAAACAAGTCGCTGTAGGCAACTCAAAATTTATGCAACGTCTTGATAGCTTTGACAGTACGCTTTCAGAACGTGCTGATAAGCGTAGAAAAGACGGCGAAACGGTAATGTTTGTAGCAGTAAACGGCCAAGCTGCTGGTTTAATATCAGTCGCTGATCCGATCAAGCCGAGTACCAGCGAAGCGATATCTTTACTGCATCAGGCTGGACTAAAGGTGGTCATGCTAACAGGTGACAACGAAATAACCGCTAGAGCCGTTGCCAGTAAGTTAAATATTGATGAGGTACATGCTGACGTCTCTCCAGAAGACAAAAACCGTATTATCAAAGAGCTACAAAATAGCGGCAAGGTCGTGGCGATGGCGGGTGACGGTATTAACGATGCTCCCGCTCTTGCACAAGCTAACGTTGGTATCGCCATGGGCACAGGAACAGATGTGGCTATGGAGAGTGCTGGCATCACGCTAGTGAAGGGTGATCTGATGGGAATCGTCAGAGCCCATAAACTGAGTCATTCTACGATGCGAAATATCAGACAAAACCTGTTTTTTGCGTTTATCTACAATGCGCTTGGTATACCGCTTGCGGCAGGTGTTCTGTATCCCTTCTTTGGGCTATTGCTCAGTCCAATGATAGCGGCCGCTGCGATGAGTCTGTCTTCAGTATCTGTCATTGGCAATGCGCTGCGATTGCGTCGCTTGAAACTGTAGTTTTGGTATGGTGGATCAGTTTCTAAAGCACACATACACATACTGGTCTTATCAAGACTTTAAAATATAAGGATCACGTTATGGGCAGCTTTTCTATTACACATTGGCTGATTTTATTGGTTGTGGTAGTGGTCGTATTTGGCACTGCTAAGCTTAAAAATGCGGGCAAAGATTTAGGCGGTGCAGTAAAGGGTTTTAAAGAAGCAGTCAAAGATGAAGAAACCTCGCGTGCTCGCAATAATCGTTCACTTGACCATGAAAGCAGTACGCCAGCTTCAAGTAATGATGTAAATACGCAAGTAGGGACTCAGGCTGATGATACAGAAATCAGCCCTGTTACCACTGATGATCAGCACAAAGTATGAAGCGCGCCGCTTATAAATAGCGGCACTCATATGATTGCCACTGACATCACGTCAAATTTTATGGCACCCAATCGCTTAACGATATTCGTCGCCGCATTTTTAGCAATGCCTTATATCCTGTATCAAATTTGGTCATTCATAGCCCCTGGATTATATAAAAAATTCACTATTCCAGTTCTGATATCTTCAATATTTTTATTCTATACGGGTGTGGCCTTTGCCTACTTACTAGAGTATGTCAGCGTAAGTACTCTACTTAACGACGAGGTTTAAATGGAACACTTAACCAGCAACAATGATGAGACGAATGACGGTCTCGCAAATCGACTGAATCAAGAGTGCTACTGCATTACCCTCGATCGTAAGGCGCTCAATACAAGCCTGCAAGATCAATTGGCAGAAAATAGAAACAATCCAATAGGAGCGAACGAGCTTAATAAGCTTTTTTCAGCAACACCAGTGTTCGTCCCCAAAACAGAGATAGTGGCGATGGAGCGGATCGTTGACGCTATCGAGTCGGCTGCCAAGCTGCCATCGTATCAAGCGCAAGCGATGTCGTGGGCACCCAAAATCGCTGCTTTTGACCCAGGTCCAATAGGGGCTCTGATGGGCTATGACTTTCACTTGGGTCGTGACGGCCCCCAGCTCATAGAGGTCAATACCAATGCTGGTGGCGCGTTTCTGAATGTGTTGCTCGCTCGCGCACAAAAACGCTGTTGTAACGCCTCACAGCAAAGCGTTACAACGACTCAAATGTTAGATGCATTTGAGGAATCGGTGTTTTCTATGTTCAAACAGGAATGGCAGCGACAATCGGCTATTGCCATGCCTAATCGCATAGCTATTATCGATAATGACCCTAAGAATCAGTTCATGTTTTTGGAGTTCGAGTTAGCACGTCAACTGCTCCAAGCTAGAGGCATTGATACTGTGATACTAGATCCCTCTGAACTCGACTATGTCGATGGTGCGCTGACAGCTCATGGACAGAAAATCGATATGGTCTACAATCGGTTGGTCGACTTCACATTTGAAGAGCCTGACCATGCACTGCTTAAGCGTGCGTATCTAGAAGGTGCTGTGGTGGTGACACCCAATCCCCATGTGCATGCTATGTTAGCCAATAAGCACAACCTGACCTTGCTATCCGATTCGCAGATCTTGCGCGCTTGGGGACTGAGTAATGCAGCAGCAGAATGTCTCGAAAGGTCTGTGCCAAGGACTAAGCTCGTATCAAAAGACGAGGCAGCAGCGTTGTGGCGTACTCGGCGACAGCTGTTTTTTAAGCCAGTTGCGGGTCATGGAAGCAAAGGAGTCTATCGCGGTAGCAAGCTGACTCGACGCGTTTTTGAGAACATTCTGGATGAGGATTATATCGCACAGACCTTTGTTCCTGCAGGAGAGCGATCAATAAAAATTGATGACACTGTCACAACGAGAAAGGTTGATATACGCCTTTATATGTATGATGGAAAAATGCTACTACCTGCGGCGCGTGTTTATCAAGGTCAGACGACCAACTTCCGTACACCAGGAGGTGGGTTCGCGCCTGTCTTTCAGGTGTAATGAGCTAAACAACACCAACTGCTTTTAATGTTAGCCTCCATTACTTGGATATCTGCCAACCTAGGAACATCCATTTGACAGTGTAGATTAACAGTATCGGAATGACCACCCACTGACCGAGCGGCAACGCACCTATGCTCAGTAACGGAACATCAGGCATCAGCCCACTATAATTCCATCTTTGGCCAGCGCCAGTTGCCCAATATTCAAAGAGTATTGTCACAGTTAGGCCAACGCCAAGGTATATCGATAAAGTCGATAGACGCCACGGCTTTGCAACCCAGAACCAGTCTTTTACAAGCAATGCCGCAAGCACGTAGGCGCCAAAAGCAATATTGGCATCACCGACGGTCGCACGCGTACAAAGCCAGACTACGTCCCAGTGTCTCGCTTCGGCCATACCGGAAAAGAACGGTACCTGTGCCATCTCCCAAAAAAAATGGAGAAAGAAACTTACGCTCCATATCATTAGGGCAAGCACAGCTGATGTCGATGCTCGGCGGGATTGGCTTACAACAGTCATCATTTCTCCAAAAATAGCCATAGCCATAAATACAATGTCAGGTTTATTCGATCGTCGTTATCAGACCGAGACGCCGTTTACTGGCGTCTCCCACGGCAGATGAGCATTTACATCCCAATCCCGATTGGCTTTGTACTGTGGCGATAGCTGCTCAGTCGAAATACTGCCTCCAAGGTTATGCTGTTTCCTCAACTAATGCCAGCATTTGGTATAGCAATCTCAGTATTGCTCACAGGAGAGGTAATAATTTGGTGGAAAATGCTGGCGGTGATGGAGGTGTTATTGACGGGAAAGAAGCGCTTTTCGGTTGATGGGGAGGGTTAAAACATCATTTTGTCATCTGGTTTTAGACAAGCTGTCTATATCTATTGCATAAAATATATTCATGGAAAATCATGAATATTTCTGCTATACCTAGTTATACTAATTAATTTGGTTAGTTTTGCTAATCAAATTAATTGGCTATATGGATTTTTAATCTCACGTATCGGAGTTAAGCAACCATAAAGGACGATAACTATGAAATTAGCAAAAGCTGTACTCGCCAGCATCTGTATTTTACCGTTAGCCACCATCGCTTATGCTGAAGACGTTAATACTCAAAACTTACGTATCTCTGAAACCTCAATGATGAGTGTCAATGACGCGGCACCAGCAACCATGAAAATGCACAATGATAATGATCATATGGGTGAAAAATCGAACGCCATTCAAGACGGCAGCGATGTAGAAGTGGACAAAGAAAGAACGTGGCGCTGGCCTTGGCAGAAGAAGAACAAAGAAGTAGCGACACCTGAGCGTCCAAAGTGCTGTTAGTTCATTAACTATAAAGGACTACCACAATGAAACTATTTAAAGCCATCTTAGCTAGCACCTGTATTTTACCGTTAGCCACCATCGCCTATGCTGAGGATATCAATACCCAAAACTTACGCATCTCTGAAACCTCAATGATGAATGTTAATGAAGCCGCACCCTCAAGTATGCAGAAAAAAGAAAAAGTACCGACAGACAATAAATCCAGTGCCATTAATAATTCAAATGATGTTGAAGTAGATAAGGAAGAGGGATTTAGATGGCCTTGGCAAAGAAGAAAAGACAAAGCTCTTGAAGCTATCGAAGACTTTAAGAATCAATCAAGACCCTGAAGAGGCTCAGAGAGAAAATCCATCATGTGGATCATTTGATGGTAAACCTAACGTAGCTTCTGATAGTAGTTTCAGCTATTCAGAGTGGTTTGTTGATATTAAATACTTTTACACAAGGATGTATATTATGAATATTTATAAGCAAATAACGATACTGACACTGAGTATGTCTCTAATAGGGCTCAGCCATGCTGCCGATGATATGGCGGGTGCCAAAAGTGGTGTGACTGTCACGGAGAACAGTGCGATTTCGGCGTGGACGCATAATTGGAGCACCACTGGAAAAGAGAAGAAAAAGGGCAAGGCAAACATGGTGTCCTCAAAGGTGAGCTTACCGTTGGAAGAGGATGCATCGCAAGTAGCTCTAACCGAGTTTGCTGAAAAAAACAACATGACTGAAAAAAGTTACGGTGATGTCTGTGGCACTTTTATGGAAGGTCAGATGGCGGAAACCAAATCGCAAGGGCATCGTTGGGGCAAGTCTGATTCGCATTGGACCACTAAGTCATTCAAGATCTTTAAAGCACGTGAATTTACGGGTGGAGAAGAAGAACTGGCGCAAAGCGCAGGTCATCTATTTGGTAAAACTATAAAAAAACATAATTGTATTACTACTAAAGTAGGGATCAATGATGAAAACGTTGAGCTTGAGTCTATGAAACTAACAAAATAATTGAGCAATGCTACATATGCTATCTACGAGTAGAACAAGGTGACAGTTAACATTTAGCTGTCATTTTTTATGTACTAAGCCACATTTTGGAGAGTATTCATGAAAACCTTTTGTTATCTACTGGTAAGTCTGCTTTTTTTGTATTCTGCTCAAGCCACTGCCCTAAATACCAATGAGAAAATGATCAATGAACTGTATCAAGATACTGAGCTTGATATTGATAATGTAGATGACGTTTTTGCATACGTGCTATCACAGACTGGCGATACCCTCACTATTTACCCTTCAGAAGGCTATTATTACTTTAACTTTTACCATCAGGGCAATTTAATAAAAGGCAATATGTTGGTAGGTCATAAGTTAAGACAGCAGGGCAGCTTATCTTTTATATATTTTTATGACATAGCCGGCAAAGAACGGGGGGAGTTTAAAACGCATCATAAGCTATATAAATCGTCAGATATATTTAGCTTGAAAAGTTATCGACCTAACTTATATCAATTAACTTTCAAAAATATCAAAAAAAATCTTGAGATTCATCAGATAGAGGCGGATGCTGATTTTGTAAAGACGCTTGAGAGTCAAGGTTTTGAAGTAAATCTACCCATGATGGATGATTCGGGGGTTACGTTTTATTTGGCATTTCATCCTACTACCAATAACTTCTATTATATTAATCCTTTATCCAGAGATGATGAATTTTATTATCCTTTTGGCGAGGTGCTTAAAGTGGGTGCTAGGACTCAATTTGTGTACTTGCCTATGGAAAAGTTTGCCATATTAGTAGGCGTTAATGCCAATAATGTTTATAAAAATAACTATTACGATGGTCCTTTTGATCAGCTCCCTGACGAGGCGTTAGCTAAAATAGACTATAAATCTTATTTATATCGAGTAAATCCGAGTTGGAAAAATGAAATATATGATGATGGTTATTTTATAAATGACCCCGATGCCCGTGTCGCACTGACCAATTATTTTGAATATCTATCGCTTGATGAACTCAAAAAAATTCAACCTTGTGCGTCTGATAAAAATCCGCTGCAATGTTTAGAAGACAGTGGGATGCGTTTTTGATTTTGCACGATGCTGTCTCATATAAGAACACTGCTAGTTATCGCCATACATTGCATAGCAATTGATGATAGGACATCAGGCGAAAATATAGTCTATAGGATTTCCATAGTAAAAAACGCAATAGGGCTTAACACTTCTTAAAGTTTATCTAAAGTAAAAATTGATATTATCGTTGTAATACAATGAATTTATTATTTGGTCACTATAATTTTTTGAGTGAATAATGATAAGTAGCCACGACGTTTAGACAGGTGCGCATAAGTACCTCTGTCTGACTATGACTAACTTTCAAATATCAATCCAAACGAGAGCATGTTATGACCCTTACAAAAACAGTTAAAGCTTTCAGCTTGCTTGCTATTGTCACTGCCATACAAGTTTCATCACTGACCTCTGCCTACGCCCATGACCTTAGTGAACATACCATCGCTGCCAAAGTATGGCAGATCACAGGCCAGCCTAGTGTCGCTGCTGATTTTATTAAATTAGAAGACGATACTGTTTATTTAACCGACAGTCACCATCAGCTACTCTCTTTTAACTTGTCAGACTTTTCAGCCAATGATCAAACCTATATTCTGGAAAAAAACGCCCATATTCAAGCGATCAATCAGCTAGCAGTGATTGAAAATCTAGTAAGTAGTAATCAATTAACGGCTATCCAAAATCCAAGCGATACTACTGTTATTGCCAATGATAATGGAACGGCACTAAACAAAGCTGATGCGGCAACGTCTGTTATGACGAGTAACAGTGACACACGCTCTGTTTTATTCTTCTACCTCTTGGGCGGCTTGGTCTTAGCGAGTGGTTTGATTTGCTTTTATGTTTTGAACATACGCCACAAAAAAAACCGAACCTCAAAAGTAGCTTATTCAGTTTTTGGTGTATTGGGTTCAGCTGCTTTGCTTGTGGCTTGTAGCAGTACTGAGACGGCCCAAAATATCGGTGCAAAGACTAAAGAGGCGGTTGCTCATTTGCCAGTACCTGCCAATGATACTGACTTTATGACGTCAGTATTTGGCTCATTCGATAACGTCAGTACTCATCATGATGATAAATATCTGTATGTTGAATCAAACGGTATTCCAAGTCACGAGATGATGACGGGTATCACCAGTTGGCAGCAGCAAGTACCTATCGATCATGATTATACTGATGATAACAGTTGGGTCATTCCCTTACAGCCTGAGCTTGCCGATGAGCCTTTAATGGCCAAAGACAATTTTATGAAAGGGGCCATCGCTATTGCAGCTAATGGCATTCCTATATTCAACCCATTAAACAATCGTGGTGAGGACGCCAAAGCATTCGGAGAGTTAGACAATTGGGGCGGGCATTCTGGACGCGCTGATGATTACCACTATCATCTTGCACCAACCCACCTACAGTCACAAGTTGGTGAAGGTAAGCCCATTGCTTATGCGCTAGATGGCTTTCCTGTCTATGGTGAAACTGATGATGAGCTGGATGAATATTTAGGCAAATTCAATGAAGACGGTAGCTATGAATACCATGCTACTTCAGAGTTTCCGTATTTAATTGCCGGTTTGCGCGGTAAGGTCACTGTGAATCCAGATACGACAGCGCCAGAAAATGAGATTGCACCGCAAGCGCATACGCACGGCGTTCGTCCAGCGCTAACGCCTTTGCGCGGAGCCGAGATCACAGATTACAAAATTATAAGCCCGACTCAATATAGTCTAACGTATACCCATGACGGTCAAGAGCATAAACTTAACTATGGTTGGGGTGCTACTGAAGCGACTAAAGATACTTATACTTTTGAGTTTATTGATCCAGAGGGTACGACCGTACAGACTTATAAACGCACTGATGATACACAGAAAAAATAATGTGCATCTAATGATAATAATCAGTTATAGAGACAAATAAGCTGAGTTTTAGACCATCTTATATAATGCTAAGGAATCTTAATGAAACCTATTTTAATACCTGCTTTGCTAACCACGACACTATCTGCTGTATTGCTAGCGGCGTGTAGCCAAACTCAAATAGACTCAGCAGCTACCGATGCCAATGAGCAAACGACAGCATCAATAAGTAGTGCAGATGCCAGCAGCTATACTGGTACCGCTAGCTTAACCCAAGGTGTTGCCCAGACTGACGTGACAAACGCCTATGAATGTGACCGCGGTCGTCAAACCAACATCGGCAGTATCCAGTCAACTGACGGTAAAACATGGACAGTACCAGCAGCGACCAATTTGCTCAATACAGATTTCCCAGTGGCATCTGACTTAAACAACCCTTGTACGGGCAACGACTATCGCACCGCCAGTGAAGCGTTAGCTCAACTCGATGGCTCAGACATCATTGAAATAGATGCAGATGGCGGAGTGTATACCGCTTACGTCTTTGCAGATAATTATTTTGAGATGTACGTAAATGGCGTAGCCGTCGGACGTGACAATGTACCATTTACTCAGTTCAATTCAAATATAGTGCGTTTCAAAGCAAAAGCACCGTTTACCGTTGCTATGCATTTGGTAGATTGGGAAGAAAACTTAGGTGTTGGTTCAGAGAGTAATAATGGCTCAGAATTTCATGCAGGAGATGGTGGTCTAGTCGCTGTGATCAAAGATAAAGATAACAACATCATCGCCAAGACTGATGAAAACTGGAAAGCACAAACCTTTTATACCGCACCGATTAGAGACTTATCCTGTGTTAGTGAGTCAGGTAGCGAGCGACTATCTAGTAATTGTGTTACCACAGCTAATGTACAAGACGGTTCGGCAGATTATGGCTTGCACTGGGAATTGCCTACCAACTGGCAACAAGCAGACTTTGATGACTCTAGTTGGCCGAACGCTACCACTTATAGTAACCAAACCATTGGGGTAGACAACAAATCAGCTTATACCAATTTCATAGATATTTTTGATAATGAAAAAGCAGATGCTGAATTCATTTGGTCAAACAATGTAGTACTCGATAATGAAGTTATCGTACGCTACACAGTAAATGGATCATAAAATCTGGAAAAATATTGGTGTTTTTCCAAACGAGCTGACAACACACATATTTAGGTTGGCGGAAATTATTTTAGAAAAATGGAGCAAGCCAATTATATCGTTGGCTTGCTCTAGTCAATCCTCTATAAATTGGGTACGGTGTCAGTCTCGCTTAGCCTACTACTTGTAGTGCTTTCACTCGGCTTCCTTGTATCCAAATCATATTGAACCGACTATATATAACCTAAAAACAGGTCATACGTTAGAAAAAACCTCGCTATTTGTATGAGTATCCAATGCTTACTCTACATACAACGATATGTGCATAAACTACTGACTGGTAAATACCACTGTCTTCGTACCATTAGCAGATGGCTGCCTTAGTGTGACCTTGCTCGCTAAGATATCGCCTTTAGCATTGATTTTGTAGCATTCGGATGAAGTGCCTATAGGATCAGAGCTCAGTAATAAGTTTTTTGAGTTTTCTATACAGAGCCATGCCGTATTATTGGTGTCTCGCGTAAGAGCCCAGTCTTGCTCATACGACCCTATTTTTTTACGCATACTGCTGTCAGCATAGACGGTTTCAGTCATCAACTTATTTGAGTCACCAACGGTAGCCATTTTAGGAATGATGGTTGTCTGGTTTGATAGCGAGTATTTGCCCGTGCTATCTGTGAAACCATGAAACACTAATGGATTCAGGGTAAAGTAATTAATAGCAACTGACTGATCAGTAATTCGATTATTCACTTTATTGATAGTATTTACTTCGGCACCTTGCACCGCTTTATTATTGAATTGAAAGCTGCCTTTAGGCGTGATTTGAATGTCTGCTGAGGCACTTTGATTACCTACAATAGCAACCAATTTTTCACTCCGTTGTTTGGTATAGATGTTGAGCATCGCAGTCTCAACGGGGTATTGAGTCATTATGTTGTTTGGGTTGGTATTAACCATTGTCCCACCACTTATGCCACTAGCACAAGCGCTCAATCCCAGTCCTGCTACTACTCCCAGTGCTAAATTTTTCATAAGACCATCCTTTTATTTGTTTTAATCTATTTAGATTATCATGGATTGAATTGAGGAGACGCACTAGTACTTACTATAATTGAATTTTCCGCTACTCGCGTCTGACATTCGTTAATAGCAGTTTTGTGATGGTTATAAATGCTATAGCGATTGCAGACTTCTATTAGACTGGTTGATGAGAAACGAGAGCTCAGGTATTGAAAGTACAGATTAGAGTAAGCAGCTGTATGCTAATGGTTGAACGAAGCCTTTGAAACGTTGGCACAATCATAGAGTTTGCTTCATACAAATAGCGCCCATTGCAGGCGCTATTTTTATGTCACTTTTATGAGGCAAGATTAAGAGTGCTTAGTGCTAAAGCTAGTAATATGACAGCTAGCTTTTAGTACATAACTATGTCTAATAATTGGCTTTGATTTGTGTTTCTATGAAATCAGCCGCAACAGTATTGTACAGGTCACAATCGACAACATCGGCCGTAAAGTCTGTATCAGTATCTTCTTTAACGCCTTTTTGATAGAAATCAGAATCATAGACCAAACCATTGTACTCAACAGCAGCTACAATATTGCCATACTCATCAGTATATCTAGCAGCTGACAGTTCGTTATTGAGACCAACTTTTTCTTGAACGAGGTTTTTTACCACGTTGCCTTGTTTTTGTTCGGCGATCCATTCATTAATAGTGATTTTTTCCCTAGAAGCTTGCTGATAAAAATAATAATAGGACTGAGATGGTGTCTCCTGAAAAATATAACACTGAGAGCCAGTAGGGAAGGCAATACTGTCTGGGAAATAGTCATAGTCTAAGACAGTGCTAATGCCTGTGTCAGCATTATTGGCTAACTTCTTGATACCGCTAAGGTCTAAAGTTTCGATATCATAAACACTATCAATGGCTGCATTATCGGTCTGAATTCTTGATTCAAAGCTGTCACTATCAGTAAATTTTAGCTTGTAGAATCGGTTGTCAAACTCATCACTCACTTTTATGAATACTTTATTGCCAACATAGTAGTTTGAGTTATTTCCCTCATCATCTCTGCTGTTTTGATAGGCAGTAGCCGAGCTGCCCACAACGGTAGAGATGGTTTCTGTAAAGCCACTATTACTAAATTTGTAGGCAAGCTTGCCCCATCCCTCTATATACTCATCATTTGACACATCTGTAAAAGCATCGAATACGGTGTAATTCAGCTCATTATTGATGATAGGGCCAGTATTGTCATTGTTGCCTACTATATATTCACCGTCATCATCACCGCCGCATCCTGTGAGCAATAAAGCACTGGTCAATGCGATACTGGCATATAGCTTGTTTATTTTCATATTGTTACCTATCGTTAGTTTCCCGTAAGAAAGTAATCATAGTAAAAGGTATGCTAAATTGCAAAACAAAGTTTCAGTTTTAACACTGTCGCTACAAAGATCGCTCGTCTCGCACTTTTGAAAGGTAAGGAAACTAAAAACAGTGAGAGGGGCAGTAGAGAATGACTGAGAATGGTGCGCTTTATTATGATCGAGATAAGATTAATGATGGGCTGGCTAAGATGTATTTGAACAAGTGATGCATGATATCTTTATCGTAATTATCATAGAACAGTAGTTAAAAAGGATCAGTTGTCTGCTAACTAAAATGACCCACGTCAGGCGGGTCATTTTAGGTTAGGTTTTGAAAAGATGATCAACTCTGGCGTACCTGCATGCCCCATCTCAACTTGCAAGCCGTATTATGCTGAAAAAACTATAAAGCCAAACTTGGCAAACTAAGCATATTAACAGTAGTTCAAAACCGCCAACTTTCACGGTTGGCTCATCCGTAAGTTTTCGCATCTAAGCCCTCCCAATAGGACTATTATTAATGGCTTAAGCTAGAAATAGATCTGGGGAATCAGTCATACTTAGAGTTATTTTTATCAGTCATGAATACAAGTCTAAGTTACATAAAGAAAACATTTGTTTAACATTATTTAAATTGGAATCCAGTGGAGAATAATATACATTCCGTATGAATTTTTAACGATGGGAGAATCAGTTCATGGTACGCTCTGGTGATAAATTGGTATGTACGGATGGGAATCCGTTTTTTAAAGCAGGATCGACATATACTGTTGGCAACATCGTAACGAGTAAACTCTTTGAAGTAAAAGTAGGCGCGAATGATGAGTTTTGGTATGCTACGGAAGATAGTGAGGGCATATCTGTTCGCTTTAATTCAAAAGAAACGGCAATTAATGATGCTTGGTTTAGTTTAGCAAAATAAACTAAACCCGTTTTTTGGCAGATAGGCCCTCTGCAAGATTGATGTTCGCTTGTCTTAACGACAGATAAGATAATATTCAAACCGACTAATTTTTAAAATCTTGTTATTATATTAGCAGCGGGATTACGCTTAATATTGCATCAGAAGTAAGCATGACAACTATGACATTCACTCTATAAACCATTAATTGATTATCGTCGCATTCAATCAATTTACTTGAAATAATATGGTTTGCTTATCTGTGCGCCTGTACTGACATTTCAACTGGTTATAGTATCTATGATCAAAAACTATCCATCAGGTTGTGAGCGTAAATCTGTGAGCACATACTACTTGTTTTTGGTAGGTAAAGTATTTACGGTATTTCTGATTATTTATTGGTCTCTATGCCGACCACAAGCACAATAATCATTTTTTATTTCCTCTATCTTAATTGGTACAGCATATAACCATTGCATACCGCCATCACTATGAAAATAGCCATTTTCAAATGCTACGATATAAGCGGTAAAGTCATTACCGTCATTATCCATCATTGCTTGTTCATCGCTCTCGTCATCGACAGCACACCATATGTTTTTATAACCACTTTTTAACATTGCACGCGCTAAATCACTACCTCTTAGCTCTTTATCCATAACACCTCCAAACCGATAGACAATAAGGCTATCTCTTTTAACTTAGCAGAAAGAGGTTAGGTTTTATATTAATTTCGGATGAACGGAGGCCTAGCTTGTGCCTACCTTTGGTTAAAAAGTTGAATGTTCAACAGGCCTTGCTCACCGATACATCGCAGACCAAAATAATAGCTTACATACAAAACCGCCCGGATTGTTATAAATTGGGGCGGTTTTAGTTTATCTAACACTAGCTGAGCAGTAGCGTTAAATGCCTAATTTATAGGCTATAAGTCAGCTCATAGCTATGACTATATATCTCAACGATATTGCCAAATGGATCTTCCATATAGATCATACGATAAGGTTTTTCACCTGGGTAGTAATAACGGGGTTTTTCCATACGCTTTTTGCCGCCAGCTGCGATGATGCTCTCTACAAGCTCTTCAAGATTCGGATCTTGGACACAGAAGTGAAAAATACCTGTTTTCCAGTATTCAAAATTATCTTCAGGATCTTCCTGATTCTTAAATTGGAAAAGCTCTATACCCACTCGGTCCGCAGTGGATAGATGCGCTATGTGTAAATGACTCCATCCTTTACCAAATATTTCTGTACACATTTGACCTACAGGGCTATCGTCTTCGACGATTTTGGTAGGTGCTACGATAGTATACCAACCCATTACCTCAGTATAAAATTTGACGGCCTTGTCTATATCAGGCACTGACAGACCAACATGCGAAAAGCTTCTGGGATAAACATTACTCATTGCTTGTGCTCCTGTTTGGATATGACTCAGTGGGCAAACGTCCTTTTGCTATTTAAAAATAGCACTATGAGAAATGAAGCTGTGTTGTACAAGCACATGGATAATGAAGTGAATTGTAAAATAGCTGTCTGTTAATAAAATATATTATTTTTCAATGAGATATGTTCGTTTAAAGGTACAGGTCCTAAGCATTATCTTTTTTATCGGTATCAAGTGGTTTAATGCAAGGACTTATTGAGGATTGAATAGCGATGTATGCACGCTACTTCTAGAAGTTACTGAAAAGACGATCTATAAGAGAAACATAAAGGGATGTAGTCACCGCCGCCTCAAGACTTAACGGCTTTGGCCAACCATTCTATAATCTTACGGGCAGGAGCTTCGACCAAACACTGGGGACAATTAAGGTAGGTCATCACACAATCATTTAAATCAGTTAGCATGTGAAGTAATAATCCCAAACCAATTATTTTATAAGGCTTCGGTAAAAATAACATAACCACATATCCTGCCATCGCATAATAAGTGTGTAGTGGATGAAAGTTAATACTGCAACGATTAGGTGAAAAGATAGGAGTGGCCAGCAGATGATCTAAATCCACCAGCATGGTTGCTAATAAGATTAAATATACCCGTTTATAGTCATTACGGAAAAAAAGATAGGCGATAATCAAGGGCATGCCAAGATGTAAAAAATAATGAATAGCGGTTTGAACCATCGCTTTTTCCAATTTGAGGTAGTTTGTTGAAACAATGAAAAGAGTCGTTATTCCAAAAATTTTCTTCGAATTACTCGTATGTAGTAGATCTTGGACTTGCTTATTCTTGGACACACAACATGGCATGCCTACCGTACCCTTGATTAGTTGAACGCAGACCTTGTTATGTAGGGCGAAGAGCACGAAACCGATTAAGCAAGACCACTGCCGCCTACCTTCTGTTATGGCGGCGGTCAGTGTCTTAATCGCAGGCCTGCATACCTAGGGTCAGGATCCTAAGCTTGTCTGGTCACGGATACCGATTGGTTGACAAATTCTATGGAGCCGAAAGCGGTTAAGAACGCGACGCCAGACGCATCGGATCCAACACCGATGCGGGCCATCGTGTTGGCATCTGCCATGCCGGTCGGATCAATGAGGTGCCAGCTTCCCCCGAGATAGACCTCGGCCACGGCATGAAAGTCCTGTGGCGTCACATCGGGCGCATAAACGCTCGCGAACCTAGCAGGTATCGACGACGCACGTGCTAGTGTCACAAGAACATGCGCGAAGTCACGGCAGACGCCCTGACGTTGAACAAAGCTGTCGAGCGCGGTGGTTTGTGCGTGGCTGGATCCAGGCACATAGCTAAACGCCGACTCGATCCAATCACGCATCGCGGCAATCCGTGCGCCGCCAGCGAGATTGCCAAACTCGGCGTCCACGAAAGCTTGGAACTCGTCTGACGGGCAATAGCGAGACGGCATCAAATGTTTGATCGTCTCTCCGGGCAAAAGATGGAGTGGCGTTTGGGGCAGTGCCGATATGTCCAAGATAGGACGGTCAACGGCAATTTCTGCGAGGTAAGTGCAGCTAAAATCCCCTTCGGCGCGGATCCAAATCCGCTCTCCTATGCCATCATCGGCGGTAACCCGTGAAAAATGCGCAACGTCTGATGTCCAAATCTCGGCCGAACGCACCCGCTGATCCGCAAGATCGGCGGCTTCGATCTGAAGTAAAAGGTCCATCGGCGCGGAGAGTCGATAATGGAGTTTGACGTTAATTTTCAGGATCATGTTTGAGCTCTCTAAGGGTATTGATCGGGCAGGCTATATCAGAGACTGGTTTACTTGAGTCAGGTAGCAATGCCTGACAGGGTTAAATTATCATAATACCGCTTTTCAAACACAAAAGGCGAGACATAATCAACTGCATGATGCAGTCGGGCTTTATTAAACTATTTCACCCATTCAAGGGTTGCCAGCTCAACATCGTTTACCCCGTGCTACTGCTTCTTTATATACTCAATCACCTCAGACTTATATAGCCCGTTGACGGTTTCAACCAAGGCGTTATCGTATGAATCGCCTGTCGTGCCAACGGAAGCAATCACGCCGAAATCAGGCATACTAGAAGTATTACGAATGGATAGATACTGAACACCGTGATCACTATGATGAATCACATCTTTGGGCTTGTTTATGCCTGCTAGCGCTTGATTTAACGCTACCATTGCTCCCATATTTTTGAATATGTAAAAGAGGATAAAGAGAAAAATACTGAGAAATAGGTTCTAGCTTAGAATTTGAAGTAGAGGTCAAAAAGAGGGTTTTAATTTTAATGGTTTTTGAGGGTTGGTCACGTTTTGGTCACCATTTGCTCACCTTCGCTTTTTCAATTGATTTGAAGCTGATTAAATAATCATAACTATGAGTTGATGCAAGCAAGAATTTTCCTCTACAGCCCATATATTACAGACAAAAAAAGCCCCAATCGTGAGATTGGGGCTTTCTAAATATTTGGTAGGCATAAGCAGACTCGAACTGCTGACCTCTACCATGTCAAAGTAGGTCGACCAAAATAAATATTATGACGATATCCTACATGTACCTATTTTATTGGACTACAGATATTATATGATTGAATAATTGTGATGTAAATTGTAATCTAATAAAATTTAACTCGTATTTGGGCACTGTGTTTTTATAGTATTTTTACCTCTACTCTATTGTTGGATTAGACCAAAAATATTGAAAGTGAATCCCTAAATGATAAGTAAGTAGAGCCTTCTCTTGCTTGATATTCAGAGAAAGGTGACAGGAGGGCTAGCTGCTGCTTTTGAGATTGATACAGTAATGGAGACTATTCAGTCGGGGATAGTGTTAAATATCTATAGTTTGAAGACCAAAAAATAGACTATGGTCCAGCCTATTTTCTACAGTGATGAAAGGATTAGTTACTACAAGATTTAATGATTTGATAGAGAAGGACATGATGCAAAAATCTGAGGCTTCAGGACGTAATACGAGCTATGAGTTAACTCTGGAGAGGTTTTATAATGGGTTCAAGTCTATCGTGTTAAGACAAGGTATATGAACAAACTCTTGTTAATACGTTTAGCTTACCAAGTTTAGGTGTACGGTTGCTTCAGCATAGCTCAAACATCCTTTGAATCTCAGACTCAAAGGATGTTTTAGATTAATACAGCAATTATTAATGGCATATCAAATTAGAGACAACGTCGCTTATTATTCGTAGTTTGCCACCACATTATTTCCATCAAGTTTGAATTTATAAGTATTGAGCACAATACTCTCATCATCTAAACACTGACCAGTAGCTAGGTTAAAGCGTTGCTTATAGATGGGCGAGGCCACATAAAGGACTTCTTTTGCTGTTCCTGTATCATCTGTAATCGTGGTTCCACCAATCAACCCCCGTGACAGTACATTGGCTTGACTGAATGGATCGTAGTTATCAAGAGCGAATAAATCGTTCTGTTTGGTACGAAAAATAGCAATTTGTTTGCCATCTATCAGGGCGCAGACACCGGTTTCAGGAATGATATCGTCAAGTGTACAAATAGTCTGTTGGTTCATGAGGCGGTATCCTTAGTGATGATAATATTGCTCTGTATGAGTGATAAATCGTGAGTGACAAGCTGCAATTTGCAAAACATGATTTGAGAAAAATGAGTCAAAAAACATGAGTCAAAAAATAGCGCCTTGCTTTTTGCGATAACTAACAAGGCACTCCTCCTTGGCTAGGCCAATTCAACCAGGTTGATGGTTGCTTTTTCCGCATCAGTCGCTGGGCGAATCTGCTCACGATCAGTCACGAAAACGACATTATCATCGCCTTTCTCACTGTTTACAAAATGACGGAAACGTTTGAGTTTTTCGGTGTCATTAATCGTCGCCGCCCACTCGCACACGTAATTGTCGACCAATAATTGCATTTGTGCTTCGAGCTCCTCAGCGATACCTAAACTGTCCTCAATAATGACTGCCTGTAGGTACTCAAGTCCTCCTTCAAGGCTTTCGCGCCATTTGGAGGTGCGCTGTAGCTTGTCCGCTGTTTTGATATAAAACATAATGATGCGGTCGATATATTTGACCATGGTTTCGGTATCCAGATCGGTGGCGAACAGCTCGCCATGACGCGGGGTAATACCACCATTACCGCAGACAAATAGATTCCAGCCATTTTCAGTCGCAATCATGCCAAAGTCTTTACTTTGCGCCTCAGCACATTCGCGCATACAGCCTGACACACCCATCTTGATTTTGTGCGGTGAGCGTACGCCTTTATAACGATCCTCTAATCTCAAGGCGAGGCCAATACTGTCATCGACGCCGTAGCGACACCAGTTATTACCGATACAAGATTTTACGGTACGTAAAGATTTACCATAGGCATGGCCAGTCTCAAAGCCTGCTTGTACCAGTTGCGTCCAAATATCAGGCAATTGCTCCATGCGTGCGCCAAACAGATCGACCCGCATCCCACCAGTGATTTTGGTGTACAAATTAAACTGTTTCGCCACTTGACCCAGTACGATGAGCTTGTCTGCAGTGATTTCACCACCCGGCACACGCGGTACGACGGAATAAGTGCCGTCTTTTTGGATATTACCTAAGTAGTAATCGTTACTGTCCTGTAGCGGTGTCAGCTCGGTTTTGAGTACGTAGTCATTCCAGCACGATGCCAAAATAGAGGCGACCGTTGGTTTACATATCTCACAACCGTGACCGCTACCATGTTCAGTTAGTAATTCATCAAAGGTTTTGATACCGTGCACGCGAATCAGGCTATATAAATCTTGACGAGAATAAGCAAAGTGCTCACACAAGTCATTGTTTATTTCAAAGCCCATGGCGGTGAGTTGATAGCTGACCGTATCTTTGACCATAGGGGCGCAGCCACCACAGCCACTACCGGCACTGGTCATAGTTTTTACATCGCTGACGGAGTATGCGCCGTTTTCGACGGCCGAGCAGATAGCACCTTTGGTCACGTTATAACAAGAACAAATCGTGGCGGTATCTGGCAGATTGTCGATGCCCATCACGGGTTTTTCGACATTAGGTAGTATCAGACTTTCGGGATGTGCGGGTAGATCAATGTCATTTAAATACAATTGCAGTAAGTTGTTATAGTCTTCGGTATCGCCGACCAATACAGCACCAAGCAAGCGTTTGTTATCAGGTGTGGTGACCAGTTTTTTGTAGATGCCTTCAGCAGGATTTTGATACAGATAGCTTAAACTGCCGTCACTCGTGCCATGTGCATCGCCAATACTGCCCACATCCACACCCATCAGTTTTAACTTGGTGCTCATGTCGGCACCCGTAAATGTCTGCTTGCTATCACCAGCAATTTGCGCGGCACAGATACTGGCCATGTTATAACCGGGAGCCACCAGGCCAAATACTTTGTTGTCCCATACTGCGCATTCGCCTACGGCATAAACATGATCGGCATTGGTGCGACATTGCTCATTAATCAAGATGCCACCGCGCCCGCCCATTTCGATACCGCATTCGGGGTTGTTTTTGATGAGGCCATCTTGCGGTCTAATACCGGCGCTAAATACAATCATATCGGTTGTTAGAGAGGTGCCATCTGTAAACTCCATGGTTAAATGTTGTTCATCACCGCTGGTGTCATCAGAGTTGGGTGCAGTATTAGACAGAATCTCTTTGGTGTTTTTGCCTGTCAGTACTTTGACACCCAGTGCTTCTATTTTTCGCTTTAAAATCTCACCGCCAGCGGCATCGAGCTGAACGCCCATCAATTGCGGCGCAAACTCGACCACATAGGTATCCAGCCCTAGCGTCACGAGCGCTTTTGCGGCCTCGAGTCCCAGTAGACCACCACCAACCACTACGCCTTTTTTGACAGTGGGCAGCTCAGCAATCGCTAAAATCTCATCTAAATCCGCAATGGTTCGGTATACGTGGCAATGCGGATGCTCGCGGCCTGGGATGGGTGGCACAAAAGGGTATGAGCCCGTCGCTAGCACCAACTCAGAGTACTCAATAATCTCGCCTGCCTCAGTAGTAATACGCTGACTGGCCGAATCGATATCTACAATGCACTGATTCAAATGCAAATTAACTTTTGATAATTCATAGGCTGTTAAATCTACTAGGTTCAGCTTACTGGCATCTTTATGTTCAAAATAGCTCGACAAATAAACACGGTCATAAGCAGGGCGGTCTTCTTCAGCAAATACATGAATGTCAAATTGCTGGTGTAGTCCTTGCTCAATTGCTCGTTCAATAAAGTGATGACCGACCATACCGTTGCCAATCACCACCAAATTGCCTTTACTTTCTGTGCTCAATGCAGTGCTACTCATGCGTCTGTCCTTAGTAATGGGGCTGGTTGAGTACGGTCATCGTTTATTTTTTTATCACGCTATAAACGGCTCCGTCCCTCAACAACAGCTGATAAACAGCATTTAATACCTACCATTACAGAGCATTCAATAATCATGCCATGGCACTTTGATTAGCTAGGTTTTTGCGCGTTGCTATTAGACATAAAGGTATGCCGTATCGGGAGCAGTCGCTTATGTACAAAGGTTTTTGCGTGAGCATGATTAGCGCTACTATTTGCCAAAAATCAGGGTGAACATGATTATTAACGATAGCGATATCAAAAATTAATGCACCAAAATAGACACTGCATTGCCCCAAGTTGGATGTTATTGCTGTTTATAAGGGAGGCTGATGGAGTGTTTTAAACCTGCTGTGTTAATGCTTTATTAGCATAAGCGTCAGGTGTGGCGATGGTTATAGACCCGCCAGTAAAGGCGCTTGGATAATTAACGAGTGCTGACCTTTATACAGATTTGGCAGCGTACACAAATAACTGGCATAACCATTGCACCGCCTGAAACATTGCTACTTATCATATTTGAACACTGCATTTTTTGAACACTTAGTACCTTTAGTACGTTGTCAGAACCCTGAAGTTAATCATTTGAGGAAGTTGCCTATGTCATCATCAGCCCCCGTTGCGCCTAGTAAAGACAAGCTTAATGTTTTGTCATTTACGGGTAAAAATAAAATCCTTCATTTAGGTTGGATGGCATTTTTCCTTACCTTTTTTGTATGGTTCAACCATGCACCATTTCTATCAGCGATTGGAGAAACACTCAATCTGAGTAAAGATCAAATCAAAACGTTACTCATTTTAAACGTGGCATTGACCATTCCTGCCCGTGTGATTATCGGGATGCTGACAGACCGTTTTGGCCCTCGTATTGTTTATACCGCCATTTTAGCCATTGGTGCTATTCCTTGTTTTACCTTTGCGTTCGCTCAGGATTACAATACCTTGGCGCTGTCTCGGTTTTTACTGGGTTTTGTGGGTGCAGGTTTTGTGGTGGGTATTCGTTTGATGAGTGATTGGTTTCCAACCAATGAATTGGGAACGGCTGAGGGTATTTATGGAGGGTGGGGTAATTTTGGCTCGGCAGCAGCGGCACTGTTATTACCGACTATAGCGATTGGTGCAGCAGCAGTGTTCGGTGGTGATGAAGGTTGGCGCTATGCAACAGCTACATCAGGGGTCGTGATGGCGCTTTATAGCATCATTTTTTATAAGATGGCGCGTAATACACCCAAAGGGGCTACTTATTTTAAACCCAAAAAATCAGGTGCCATGATGGTGACGTCATCAGGTGATTTTTGGTTAATGATGGTTTTTAAACTGCCTATGTATTTGGCATTGGCATTATTGGCATGGAAACTATCACCTGATGGTGTGAGCTTGCTGAGCCAGTCTAGTGTCACTATGGTCTATATTGGCCTTGCGATACTGTATGTTTACGAGTTCATCAGTAGCTACCGCTTTAATAAAGAGGTTTTCACCACGCCTGTACCAGTGGCGCATCGTTATGATTTTAAGCAAGTAGGTATCTTAAATATTTTGTATTTTGCTACGTTCGGCTCAGAGCTTGCCGTCGTGTCGATGCTACCTTTGTTTTATCAAGAAACTTTTAGTTTATCGATTGTGATGGCAGGGGTATTGGCATCGAGCTATGCCTTTATGAACCTTATGTCACGTCCAGGCGGCGGTTGGCTCAGTGATAAGTTTGGTCGCAAAATAACTTTGTTGATTTTGACAGCTGGTTTGGCCATCGGGTATCTGTTGATGGGCTTCCTTGACTCAACGTGGCCATTGGCATTGGCACTATTAATTACGATGTTTTGCTCATTCTTTGTACAGGCAGGTGAGGGTGCTGTTTTTGCGGTAATTCCTTTGATCAAACGCAGTATGACAGGGCAGTTTGCAGGGATGACAGGCGCGTATGGCAATGTTGGGTCAGTGGTGTATTTAACGGTGCTGAGTCTGGTGTCTTATCAGGTGTTTTTCTTTGTGATTGCCGCCACAGCAGTGGCTGGATTCTTTGCATTGTTTTTCTTAAAAGAGCCAGAAGGCATCATTATTGAAGAGATGCCAGATGGCACATTTGCCGAAATACAAGTGAGTCATAGATAGTACGAGGTGAAGACAGATGACGATAGCACACGCCAATAGAAACAATAGTCAAAATGCGGATGGTGATATGTACCAAAACGCTGATGAGATGGCGGTTCATTTTAATACAGGCAATCCGTCATCTCTAATAGGCTCAGGTCAGTTTGTTGCCAATGATGTCAGCCAGAGTATTGATAGCCACGCTATTGATGAAACTGGTCACAGTAAGGATGTTGATGATGCTAGCGCTGCATTATGGTGGCTTGATTTTTTCACTATGGCAGGTCGCAAGACGGAAAACCAAGACAGTTTACTTATCACCACCTGTCTACCATATCAATGTTCAGGTACAGAATCATCTAGTGCAAATCGCTCAATATCTCAAGCAAGATCCTACCCACCCTCATCAGCACCGTTATTGGTGCTCATGGCAGATGGGGTCAGTGCTTGCCAGTTTCCAAAACAGGCAAGTAGGCTGGTGGTGAATACTATTGCTCACAAAATAACCTTGGGATTGACCGAATTGGCACACTCACAAGATGAGTCGCCATCCATCAGTTTTGACGATGATCAAGTCGCTAGTCTCATCAAAACGGCAGTCAACAAAGCCAACGACATCTTATATTTTCCTCAAGCTTATCAACGAGTGCCGCCGTTGTTGTCTACGTTATCAGGCTTGCTCTGTATCGGTGACCGTATTCACCTGTTTCATACAGGCGACTCTCGAATATACCGCGTTGGGGTAGATTGCCTGACAGTATTGAGCAAAGATCACCGCGTGCACCGCGGCCAAGACAAAGGGGCGCTTGCTGCAGCTATCGGCGCAGATAGCCAGTTAGAGCTACAACAATCGGTATTTACCCTCCATCAAAACGAGTGTTTGGCCATCATGACGGATGGGGTGTATGAGCATATAGAGCCCACAGAGTTGCAATTTGAGCTGTGCAGCAGTGCGACTGATATATTTCAGTTGATGGCTACTACACACAAATTACCGCTAGGGTTTAACACCAGTCAAGCCGTGTGCGAGCAAGCCTTTAGTGCAGGTAGTCATGACAATCTAAGTATGGTTATGCTGAGTATGAACACACGGTCAGCCCATTTTACTTCTATCAATGGTTCTAAAGGTATTGGTCATTTTGATGGTATTGACTTTGATAATCTGGATACAGTCATACATGATGTGAATCGCTACCAGCTTCCAACTGGTTTACAGATAGGCGACCATATTGATGGCTTTACTGTGATTGGTATTATCGCTCGTACGGCTCGCAGTCACGTGTACTGGGTGCAAGATGAATACAATAATGACTTTGTTCTAAAATCACCCAGTTTAGATTCGGTCGCCGATGGTCACTATCTGCGTGATTTTTTAAAAGAACGTAAAATTGGTTTGAGCCTATCAAAACATCGCCGCGCGGGCGAGTCGGCTTACAATCAAGCTGATCCCAATCGATTGTCTGTCAATCCTGCATCCAACAATATTGGTCATAACATGGGTTCTGGACTTAGTGAATCGGGGCTGCTGCGTTACTATCCAGTACCAGCAAGTACCACATACTTATATCATTTGACTGAATATATCGCCGGTGAGAGTTTACGGGACTTTATGGATCGTCATGCGCCTTGTGATGTGTGGCAAACCTTTGATTTACTCACCAAAATTGGCATGGCGGTTCGGGTCATGCATCGCAACTATCTGCTGCATCAAGACATCAAACCCGAAAACATTCTTTTAACCAAATCAGGCGCGGTCAAACTCATTGATTTTGGTTCCGCCAGTTCCTCTATCTTAAAAGACAGCACCCGACCACCAAATGGTGATTTGCACTATGCTGCACCAGAATATTACACCGATGCACCAAAAGGCGTGCATTCTGACTTGTTCTCGATTGCAGTGATTGGCTATGAACTGCTGACGGGGCAATTGCCATTTAATACCCAGACACTAATGATGCCAAACCAAACATTACTGATGCCCGCGCAGCCGCTAAGGCAGCAGAACGTACCTGACGCCAGCCAACAGGCACTCATGCGTGCGCTGCATGTCAATACTAACGCGCGCTATCAAGCCATTGGTGAGTTTTTACAGGATTTTAACCCCGATAATAAGGCGCACAGCCGCGACCCAGAACCTCTCATTAAGCGTAACCCTCTACTGGTATGGCATGGCATTTGCTTCATAGAGTTTGTCATCATTTTATTGTTGTTGGCATACTTTTCATGACACGCTGTTTTGCATTCAATGCTGCTCCGCGCGGCTAAGGAATTTTCTGTTTATGTCGCTATCTATGTCGCAAGCCGCCACTACGGTAGATACTCATACCAACAATCACGCCTTAGTACCGGGTCATCAAAAAAACGCTGGCATCGTTATTATCGGGGCGGGCATGGCAGGCAGTCGTTTTGCCATTGAGCTTGCTCGCACGCAATCAAATGATGACACCGCCCGTTTGCCAATTACGTTAATCAGTAAAGAGCCGCACGTGGGCTATAACCGTATCATGTTATCACCCGTACTCTCAGGAGAGTCGGTTTTTGAAGAGACATATTTATACGAGTTAGCAGAATATGAGCAATTGGGTATCACGGTATTGGCTGGCACGTCGGTAGATGCAATCGAAACCAATCAGCAGTGTGTCAAATTGAGTGATGGACAAACCCTAGATTATACCGAGCTGGTGCTGGCTACTGGCTCACAAGCTCGCGTCATCCCTTTTGCCAATCATGATGCTAAGGGGGTTCATGTATTTCGAGATATTGCTGATGTGCAGGTATTGACGGAGTACGCGCTCCAAGAAAAAAAGGGTCTCGTCATTGGTGGCGGGGTGTTGGGGCTAGAGGCCGCCTGCGCTTTGGCGTCTCAAGGGGCAGATATGACAGTTGTTCATGTCGATAGTCATGTTCTTAACCGACAGCTTGATATGCCTGCCGCTCATCTGCTACAAGCAGAGCTCTTGCGTCGAAGTGTCAGACTGGAGGTATCAGCCAACACAGAATGCATTACGGTCAATGATCAACACGAGGTCAATGGTCTGTTGTTAAAGGATGGCCGCACACTGCCAGCAGACTTTATTGTCATGGCAGTTGGCGTCATCCCCAATATGACACTGGCGCAGCAAAGTGGTCTTGAGGTTAACCGAGGTATCCTTGTAGATAACTTTATGCATACAAGCTGCCCTCATGTCTATGCGATCGGTGAATGTATAGAGCTAGATGGTGAGCTGTTCGGTATGGTAGCCCCTGTCAACCAACAGGTCGATACTTTGGTTTCTGTTTTAAAAGCGCCACGCGTCTCAAGTCGCAAGACAGCCAATAGTGACTCACAACTAAACAAATCTAAAAACCACTGGCGTCCCTTTATCAGTAAGCCTTTATCTTTAAAATTAAAAGTATCTGGCATCGCGGCTTTTTCAGCAGGTCAGATCGCTTTTGATGACAGTGAAATGGCACAGATAGAGCGGGTGGTCTATCAGCAAACGAGCCTCAATCATTATCTTTGTCTCTATATTAAAGCAAGCAAACTTATCGGTACAGTACTATACGGGGATGTGAGCGAAGGGGGGTTTTATAGTCAGCTGATTACTGATGGCAGTGATATATCATCGATGAAAGAAGACCTGGTCTTTGGCGAAGCCTATTGCGATTTAGAGAAAATAGAAGCAGCTGAGCCCGAATCCGCCTTGCCAAGTGTCGCAAACCTAATAGGAGAGGCATCATGAGCAGCGCCATCTTAAATGACGATCAAGACCTCAGTGTTGTACCGCCCTCTCGCATTACGACTTACACTGAGGATTTGATCAGACCTATTCGTACCACTTGTCCTTACTGCGGTGTTGGCTGCGGCGTACTAGCAAACATTGATGAGACAGGGACCATCAGCGTGACTGGTGATCCTGATCATCCAGCAAACTTCGGTAAACTCTGCTCAAAAGGCAGTGCATTGGCACAAACACTGGGTACTGAGCGCAGGTTAACTCAGCCTTATTATCAAGATAAACAGCGATCGATGGCAAAGGATCAACCTACCCATACTCAGCCTGCCGAGTGGGAGTCGGTGTTGGACGATATTGCCAGTCGATTGAATAACACCATTGTGGCACACGGGCGTGATAGCGTGATGTTTTATGTGTCAGGACAGCTGCTTACCGAGGATTATTACGTTGCCAATAAGTTCATTAAAGGCTTTATTGGCAATAATAATATCGATTCCAATTCACGTCTATGCATGTCCTCAGCGGTTGCAGGGCATAAGCGTGCTTTTGGTGCAGACTTAGTCCCTAGTAATTATGAAGATTTAGAGTCCTGTGATTTATTGGTGTTGGTGGGCTCCAATATGGCGTGGTGTCATCCTATTTTATTCGGGCGGTTTTTATCAGCCAAAAAAAGTGATGCCAATAAAAAACTGATTGTGATTGATCCGCGTCGTACTGATTCTTGTGAGTTCGCCGATTTGCATTTACCCATTGCTGTTGGCACCGATACTCACTTATATAACGGACTGCTGCATTATCTTGAGCAAAAAGGCTGTAGTGATAAGGACTATCTTCAGCAGTGTCAGGATGTCACGCCCGCCTTAGAGGCCGCAAAAACGTGGACGATTGATAAAGTGGCGACGGCATGCGGTATCAGTGAGGATCTTGTACGGGAGTTTTATGAGCTGGTCGCTGCAAACGATAAAACAATCACAGCATTTAGCATGGGCGTCAACCAGTCTGCGAGTGGTACTGACAAGGTCAATGCTATTATCAATACTCATTTGTATACTGGGCGAGTAGGTAGGGTAGGTGCAAGTCCGTTTTCACTCACTGGTCAGCCAAATGCGATGGGAGGGCGCGAAGTTGGTGCATTATCTAACCTGCTTGCAGCGCATTTAGATTTAGATAACGAGCAGCATCGTCACTTGGTGGCTGATTTTTGGCAAGCACCGCAGCCAATTGCTGCAGAGGTTGGGGTAAAAGCTTGTGATGCCGCTGATGCCATACTAGATGGTCGTATAAAAGCCATTTGGATTATGGCGACCAACCCTGTCGTTAGCTTGCCTGAAGCCGATAAGTTTCGCCGAGCATTGGCTACCTGTGAGTTGGTGATTGTATCTGACTGCTCCGTAGACAGCGATACGGTTAAGTGTGCAGATATTGTTTTACCGGCACAGGGTTGGGGGGAGAAATCAGGCACAGTGACCAATTCGGAGCGCCGCATCTCTCGCCAACGGGCGTTAATGCCCGCGCTCGGGCAAGCAAAGCCTGACTGGTGGATACTGTCGCAAGTCGCTAAACGTATGGGATTAGCAGGTTTTGATTACCACCATCCTAGTGAGATATTTAATGAACATATTGCCCTAACTGCTTATGGAAATGATACCAGCCAAGATTTATCAGAAACTAATCAACCGCGCTATCTTAATTTAGCAAAAGATCTTTCGCTAAGGTCGATAGCATCGATAGAGGTAAAGCCAGACCATCTTGAGCAGCAAGATAAAGATGTATTTTCTTTCAGCCATGATACATATAATGTCATGACACCGTTTCAGTGGGGCGGCGCACGTATCGCACCAATAAAAACACGTTTCATTGCCATTACGCCTCCCAGTCACGCCAGCTTACCCAATAGGCATCCGCAACGATTGAGCTCGAAAAGCACTGATAGTAAAAAAAATGATAGCAGTCATATGTTGCATAAGGATAGCTCAGGGGCATTAAATCTACGGCTTATTACAGGTAGGCTTCGCGATCAATGGCACACGATGACGCGCACAGGACTTGCACCGCAGCTCAACCAACACGAATCTGTACCAACGCTCACCGTGCATCCAAATGATGCCAAGCAGCTCGGTGTTGACCAAGGCGATTATGTGCAGCTACGTCCTTGCTATGATAAAAGCTATGAGCCAAACTTATCAATACAGAGCCAGCCGCAGCGCATGGTTGCCAGCAATACAACTACAGACAGTCAGGTGCTCGCACAAGTTGCCATCAGCGACAGTATGAGCGCTGGCGATGCCTTTATGCCGATGCATTGGAGCAATGCCTTTGCTCGTTTTGCGCGCGTAGGCACGCTTATTCCAACGGTCGTTGATCCGCATTCAGGACAACCTGAATTGAAAAATTCCGCAATCAGCGTGATGCCTGTGCCGATGAAAACTTATGGCAAGATTCTGGTGCATCCTGATCTACAAGACACCATTATAGTGCATCTGCGTGAGACCTTATTGAACTTTGAAAAAGAGTCTGAGGATAAAGGTACGCTGACATCTTCCTCTGATACAAATGCAGCTTCTGAAAGAACAAACTCATTGCCTGCACTGACCTGGAGTTTAAGTCGTCAAACCAATAGCGTCTTGATTACTTTAGCCAGTCCCATAGATAGCGTCGTCAGTAAATTGCTTGATTCTGATTATTGGCAGCACTTTATCAACACCTATCAAACATCTCTCGCCAATAAACCCATCAATAGCGCCTTTACTGCTAGCAAACAGGGGAGGCAGCTTCGCTTCATCTCGACCCAGCTAAAGGTTGATGATACAGCGATAGATTGTACATCGCTTGGCGCATCAGGGTCTGACATACCATGCGATCAGCTACTACTAAGCGTTTGTTTTGCGCCGCAAATTACGCAACTGCCCAGTATTCATTGGCTTAACAGTTGCTTTGCTAGTACTGATGCGATACCAGAGAATCAGCGTTATAAGTGGTTACTAGCAGGTCGTCCAGCGACAGGTTATATTGATCCAGGTGCATTGGTATGTTCATGTATGGCAGTTGGAGAGAATATTATTATTGAGACGATTACAAAGCAGCAGTGTATGAGTGCCCATGCGGTCGGAAAGGCATGCCGAGCAGGGACTAACTGCGGTTCATGTGTGAGTCAAATCAATGCCTTGATCGATAGGTATGCGTCTTAAGTATTTTCTGTCACGAGGATTAATCACTGATATGGCATAGGGCTTGCATTGTATCTTGTATGCTCTTCTTTTCTTATGCATGTCATTGTTAGATGCAGGACTGCGCGTCATTAACAGTGTTATTAGGAGTTATTACCATGACTGATTCATCTACCTTTATTGCTGCATTAACTTCACAGAATTTACCCAATATAAATTGTCATATTAGAGTCAGTAATGAGCCATTAGGTATAGAAAAAAGCGTGAAAACGGGCACGGTACATTTGGTTGGTGCAGGTTCTGGCGATCCTGAACTACTCACGTTAAAAGCACTGCGAGTGATGCAAAAAGCAGATATCGTGCTCTATGATAGTTTGGTCTCAGAGGACATTTTAGATATGTGTGCGCTGACAGCAGAGAAGATATTCGTCGGTAAGCGCCGTGCCAATCACGCGCTACCACAAGAAGGTATCAATGAGCTACTGGTCAAACATGCGCTAGCAGGTAAAACGGTCGTTAGGCTCAAAGGGGGCGACCCCTTTATTTTTGGACGAGGTGGTGAAGAGCTGCAAGAAGTGGTGCGTCATGGTATTCATTTTGAATCTATTCCTGGTATTACCGCTGCTAGTGCGGCTGCAAGCAGAGCAGGTATTCCGTTGACACACCGTGATTATGCACAAGCCGTAAAGTTTGTGACAGCATGCAAAAAATCAGGTGCACCTAATAATGACTATGATGAACTTTTGGACAGTACGCAAACCGTCGTCTTTTATATGGGATTGAATCGACTAGATGAAATGACCCAAGGGTTAATTGCGGCAGGGCGCGACAGTAATACACCTTTTGCTGTAATCAGTCATGCCAGTTTACCAACTCAGCAGCTACTCATCGGTACGCTTGGTAATATCGCCGAGCAGCAAGCTGAGGCAAAATTACCAACACCGGCACTACTAATTATGGGTGATGTGGTTACTTTGTATCATGAGTTTGCAAGCTACAATCTTGGCGCTTTGGGTAAAAGTGCATGTGTTAACGTCGACAACGTTGTCACGAGTGTAGACCTAATAACCAATTTGGAAAGTATCACGTAGGGCAAATGAATGCTCACGTAAAGCGTCAATCAGCCCCAGCAATTTTGTAATATGTCAGCGCAAACTCTTAAATAGCGTATGACTACTACAAAATACTAAAACGCATGCAAAAAATAGACGATGTAATAAAAAAGGCACGATGCAAAGATCCATGGCTTCGGGGCAGTACAAGCTAGTTCAGTAGTCTGCTATGAGTAGTCTATTAATTGATTAATGAGCCTTTTTAGATGGTTCCGCTGGGATATATCCAAAACAGATCCTAATTTTCTCAACAATGAACAACCTGAGTTAGGAACGCTCCTGAATGGGTGCAATTACATATTCCTATTGCACCTTTTCCTCATAATGTGCATGGATACTTATTGCTTTAAATTCTTATTTTCTAATTCAGTTGCCAATAAAGAGGACGACCATAAACTTTAGCAAAATAATCAATTAATGCTCTAACATTTAGAGAGACATGACGAGTATGAGGATAAATAGCTGCGACATGTTGAGGGGTGGTTTTGACGGCCGTACTATAATTAGGCAGTAGTTTGATGAGCTCACCACTCTTTAAATGCTCACCGATGAGCCAATCTGGAAAAAGCACAATCCCCATACCTTTGAGTGCAGATACCAATAAAGATTCTGCATTATTGGACATCAATAAAGCGGGTGCTAAAAATGGCGTCCAATCCTCACTTTCTGTTCTAAAAAGCCAACGATTGGGTCCTGTTGAGCCTTTATATAGTAAACATTTATGATGTTTCAGATCTGCTGGCACTTGCAATTTACCATGCGTGCTTATGTACGATGGAGAGGCGGCAAGATGATAGGTTTGCTCGCCAAAAATACGCGCATGAAAGGCAGAATCATTTAAAGTACCAATTCTAAAAATAACGTCTGTTGCATAATGATGAGGATCAATAAAGTCATCCGTTAAACTCAAATCTATCTGTAATTTAGGATACTGAGCACTAAGCTGTGGCAGCCAAGGTGTGATATGTCGTTGTCCAAAAAATACGGGAGCGTTGATTCTAATTAAACCACCCGGTTCTAGTGTCCTGTCTTGAAGCTCCTGCTGTGCTGCACTCATGCTCTCGGTCATGGATTTTGCATAGCGCATGAATACGCGACCTGCCTCAGTAGGAGTAACAGCGCGTGTATTACGGTAAAAAAGCTGCTGTCCCAGTGAGTCCTCTAACTGTTTGATAATACGTGACACTTTAGAAGCCGAAACGCCTTCTTTTCGAGCCACTACAGAAAAACTCTGAGCGTCAAAAACCTCTATAAAAAATAATAGTGTTTGTATGTTGATGGTATCTACTGTACTCATTTGTGCAACTTATGCAAAGGTCATTTTCGTATTATAGCGTTTTTTAATGGGTATACATTGCTGTAAGCTGCAGCGTATTGCTCATTAAGGATTTTTTCATGCAAATTTTATTGATACTCATTGTTGTGTTAGGCGGCATGGGGTTGTCTGTTGAAGCAGGATTACTTGGGCCTTTAGGGAGTCAAGTAGGCGAGCTGTGGGCAACATTGAGCATTTTTGGTGTTGGCGCTGCTTTAACATTCTTTTTGATGCTGTTTTTTAGTCCACGGAATAGCCCTTCCTTTTTCTCACAGCCCCCTTTACTACTGGTTGGTGGTATTTTAGGGCCTGTTTATGTTGTGGTATTAACCGTGGTGACGCCTGTTATTGGCATTGCGCTGACGATGATTGGGATATTGGCTGGGCAAGTATTTCAGAGTTTAATCATAGATCATTATGGTTTATTCGAAACCATGGAACGAAAAATAGACAGCAAACGAATTATCGCTTTATTTTTCATAATTGCCGCACTTGTTTTTATGGCAAAAGGATAACCTAAATGATGCTTATTTTAATGATTTTATTAGCAATAATTGGCGGTGCGGCTTTAAGTATCCAGGCAGCATTAAATGGTCGCCTTGGCAGCAACGTTGGGGTGTTTAAAAGTGCCTTTTTAACCTTTTCTGTGGGTGCGGTTGTGACCGCTTTGCTTATTTTCTTTTTTGAGCCAAATCATACCATTACTTTGATGGATGTCCCTAAATGGCAACTGCTTGGTGCCTTATGCGGTGTGCCTTACATTGTCATTATGGTGGTTGCGGTCCAGCGTATTGGGACTGCTGTAGCAACGGTAGCGGTTATTTTCGGTCAGCTGAGTATGAGTGTATTAATTGATAACTTTGGTTGGTTAGGTAATGAGGCGATTAGCCTTTCAGGCAGTCGAATAGGTGCTTTGGTTTGTTTGGCAATTGCGCTTTATTTTATTTATGCTAGCAGCAAGACTGAGCCTAAATAGGCTCAGTAGTGAGCTATGTTGAAGAAATTGTAGAAACTAATATGGGAGGTTTTAATCAGACAGCTCAATCATAATGACACATGCTGTTGATTTTATAGTTATTAAGTTCATATCTAACACTAGCAGTTCGATGCTTGTATATGCATTGATCACGAATAGAATATGTATGGTAGATACACTGTGACTTTTCCAGTGTATCAAAACCTTAATATCATTAGCCTATAGCCTAGTGTTGAAAGCCTCATTAGGAGATCGAACCAGTGAAAGCGCCTGATTGGTTCGACATAAACATACTCAAAAGAGTGGGATCAACCAACCAACTGACTGAGTGAAAGGATAATTTAAATAATGTTTTTACATTTAGGTAGTTTTGCAGATGACATTACTGAATAAGAAAGGATAAAGCATATTAATTTTGATCATAGGAGTATTAGTAAATTGTAGAGCTGCTATGGAAAATTCCATAAATGGATCCAAGAAATTAATGACGAGTTTATTCGTCAAAAACTGGTGTGGTTGCAAGATAAAGTATTGGCGTTGATAGAGAGTAATTAGCAACGCAATGGTTCACTCTTATCTAAATCCAAAAGAAACTCAGTTTTTTAGACTCTGTTTTCGAGCCATTCTAACTTAAAGGATAATCACAACTCACTCTATCAAATATGTTGGACAGTGTCCTCAGTGAGTGGAATATCGAAAGATTAAGATTCAAGCCAACCACATTAATGGTAGCTTAACAAAGCTATTTAATTTTTTTTAAATCTGATTCGGCGTATGTCATCTCAACGATTTTAATCGGTACGGCAAATAACCACTTTGTGCCACTGGTGCAGAAAAAATTTCCATTATTATAGGATACAATACGAGCCGTAAAATCATTAGTATCTTGAGCTTCCATAGCCTCTTTATCGCTGGTGTCAGCCACGGCACACCATATCTCCTTGTCACCACGCGCTAACATTGCACAGGTTAAATCACTACCAGTTAATTTATTGCTCATACTAATGACTCCTTATTATTTTATTGGCTATGATCAGAAAACTATAAGAAGATTCAATAATAAAGTCTACTTTGATTATTACTAGTTGACCCTCTCTGAAAGGTTATTTTCAATGACAATCTCGTTAAAAAGTATGGCAGAGAATATAGCCCTACATAATACAAGGATCTGTTATACCTATATCATTAGTATGAAATATTTTTTTTGGATAAAAGGTAAAAAAATATGTATCGAATAATATTATATCAAAAAATAACATATGTCGAATAATATTCTATTAAGAGATAGTTTATCTAAAGACCGACCTCAGTTTGTGTGAGTGCAATTTTTTTGACAGGTACTGCATATTTCCATAAATCACCATTTTTACAAACAAAACGACCATTATTGAAAGATGCTATACAAAGTAAGCAGGGCTGGTCAGCTATAGCCTGATTATCGCTATTATTACTTACTGCACACAATACCTCTTTATTATTATGCTCTAATATTGCACGGGTTAAGTCACTACCAGATAATATATCACTCATATCTTAAACTCCATTTATTAGCCTTGGCTATTTAGTTTTAAACTATATTTTTTAGGCTCTCATAATATAAGGCATTGTTTGAAGAAATATACAGACCTATCTGTCTACTTTTAAAAATTAGCATTTCGCTCTGTATAAGTCAATTAAAATGGTTTGTATTTGAGAGGTCAGAATATAGTGGAAAACAAAGGCATTGAAAAGTGCTTAAATATTTTCTAATAAAGTAACGCCCGACTTTTCTTAAAGAGCTAGTACTCTACCTTTTTGATTCATCAGCCATGTTCAAAGCAGAAGCAGTCAAAAAGGTAGTAGATAACAAGATTATGCTAGATTCTTGTATTATCATTTTCAATATTGGACATTTTCGACCAAAAACTATCCCAATAATTACAATAATCAAGAGCAGCTTGCTTTAGGTCGGGCACAGAAGATAAATGTAATGAGTGAGTTAATAATAGCCACAGATCATTTTCATGAAGATCATCAGATGCACTCTTTGTGTCTTCTTCTGTCGTTCCGTGGACATAGTAATAACCATCCTTAATATCTACACCTAAATGTTCCACAGCATTTTTAAGAGCTGAGGAAAAGGCGATTACTTGCTGTTCAGCAACAGCCAATAATAATATTAGCATTGGGTAGCTCTCATAAGCGCTTTCTAGATAATTTCGTAGATTTTGGGACTCATCAGTATATTGATGATTCAGCTCATCTTGTGGACTAATACCTAGGTCTACCAATACTTTTTTATATAAGCAGAAATGAGCGTTAAGAGAGGTGATATTACCTTGCTTTCCTTGGGATAAACCAAACTCGTCTATGATATTCAAAGACAGTAAAAACCGAGATTGCATCTTTATAGAAGATACTATCTTTTCATCTAATTGTTTGGCTTGGAACTGAGCCATAAGTAAAGCGTCTGTGAATATCTCAACAATACTATGTTGGTACTCTAGATGTATAAATTGAACGTGAGGTAAAGAGAGCTCACCTTGATTAAGCTTTTCTATAATACTATGATTAAAAAGCTGATGTTGCTCTATCTTATTTTTGATAGACTCTACTTCTTTTGAGTTTCCTAGCCAGTCTTTATGAGATATGCTCTGGCGAAGTAAATGGGTTGTGTCTTGCCGTAATAGGTTATGATGAGAAAGATACAAACTACTAGCACTCCTGTTAATAAATGAAAAATCAGACTTGTCTGTATAATACCTGAATAAATATGAGATTCACATCTTAACCAGCTTTACCTGTAATTTATTTAGTTATGATATGATGATAGTATGTTTTATTTATCTAACTATAATTATATGTATATGAAAAAATTCAATTTTTATTGTAAATATAAAATTTAATAGGCTCTCTATGTCAGAAAAAAAACAAGACATATTAACTGCGGCAGGCAAACTATTTAATGAATATGGTTTTGTAAACGTAGGTGTGGACAAAATAATATCTGAATCTCAAGTTGCAAAAATGACATTTTATAAGTACTTCCCGTCTAAGAGTGATCTTATAGAAGCGTGCTTAATTGAGCGTGATAAACTAGTTAGAGATGGAGTTTTAAGATCAATAAATACAAGCAAGGAAGACGGTCTATCCGAACTAAAGTGTATATTTAATTGGTATAGTGCATGGTTTAAACAGGAAGAGTTTTTCGGCTGTATGTTTGTCAAAGCACTTGACGAACTGCTTCCTGACAGCTCTTTAGAACGAATAATATTTGAACATAAAAACTGGTTATTAGAAACAATAAAGTCTATTTTAAACAATATGGGTGTAAAAAACGAAGAGCTTATAGCAAGACAAATTAGATTGTTTTTAGATGGAGCAATCATTAATGAAAAGGTATTTAAGGATGATAATGCTATATCAGACGCATGGTTAGCTGTTTTAAAAATACTAGATTTATAATGATTATAAAAAATTTACTCTGCTAGTCAATGCGAGGGGATGAGCATAGAAGATATCGAGGCGTTACCAGCTATGTATGCAAACGCAGCCATGATTGCTAAAGATGCAGGCTTTGGTGGTGTTCAAATACATGCAGGACATGGGTTTCTTCTAAGTCAGTTTTTATCTCCATTGTTCAATCGACGCACCGATAGTTACGGTGGATCTATAGAAGGAAGATTCCGTGTCGTATATGAGGTGATATAAGCCGTTAGAGAGGCTGTGGGCGATGCATTTCCCATTGGTATTAAGATAAACTCAACCGATCAATTAGAAGGCGCCCTAACAGAAGAGGATGCTATGGAGATGATTGGTATCATTGATCAGACTTCTATCGATCTGATTGATATCAGCGGTGGTACTTATTTTCCAGGAGCGCCTGCAAGCTTAGACAGTAGCTCTGGTAGTGGGCCTTACTTCGTTAGTTTTGCACAACGTGCAAAGCAGATAACCACTATTCCTATTATGGCGACAGGCGGTTTTAAAACGCGTCAGCAAGCTGTTGATGCTATTGCAAGTGGCGCGGTCGATATGGTCAGTATAGGTCGTGGTATGGCATTAAATCCAAATCTAGCCAATGACTGGTTAAATATTGAAGGTGGTGACTCAAAGTTTCCAAGATTCGCTACCAACCCTCTAGGCGGCGTCACTGCTTGGTACTCCATGCGACTAACAGCATTAGCAGAAGATAATGAGGATGCCTTCGATTTAGATCTAGAATCTGCTATGAGTACTTATTATGCAAGAGATGAGGCTCGTTGTGATGAATGGCGTCAAGTATTTGGCGATGTTTAAACGATACGTATGACGAACCAATCAGGTGTTTTCGCCGGTTCGGTACCCTAGTGAGGACTTGAATATGGAGCTGTGGGCTAATAATATCAACGTTTTAACTCGCTGAAATAGTCACAGTGTACTTCGCGGTGTACTTAACATATATATTCTACTATTGATCAGTGCGTTATAAGTTATTGAGAATGGCTACTTAATAACAGTCTGATAGACTTAAAATACGCATTTATCCTATATTTAAGAATATTGAATGGTTCTTATTTCAATTACCATCCAAATGCTCAATTTGCCCCTTTTATCTCTTACATCCTTCTTGCCTTAGAGATAGCCGTTTGATTATTGGAACCAAATTTAATTGAGATATTAATCAAGGGGAACAATAAGCTATTAGGCATAGCTTCAAAAGAGCCTGATTAGACACCTTCTTATTGACTTGTAACATATGCATGTTAATCTGAGTGTTCTTTGGGGAGTAGCCTGCTTTCGTTTTGCGAAAGAGTTCGTGTCAACATGCTTGGCCATATGCCATGGTACGAACACCTCTCGGTTGGCGAGACCATCGATATATCCACACTGCAGGTCGAGAGTGTGCGTATGTCGTTGACTCTATACTCGGCCTGAGAAAATCACATGAACCCTATTGCACTTTTATTACTTGCTTTTTCTATGTCTACTGATGCTTTTTCTGTGGCTATTAGTAAAGGAGCAAGTCTTAAAAATCCCCGTTTTACCGAAGCGTTAAGAATGGGCGTCATCTTTGGCTCCATTGAAGCGATTACTCCTATCATTGGCTGGTTAATTGGCCGTTCTGCTACCTCTTTTATCGATGCCTCTTTTATTGAAGCATGGGACCATTGGGTCGCATTCGTCATTCTGGTAGGCTTAGGGCTGCACATGCTGTATGCAGGGCTAAAACCGGATAATGAAGAGCAAGAAGCCCCCTCAAGACATTCTTTTTTCAAACTTGCTGTTGCTGCTTTTGGTACTAGTATCGATGCGATGGCTGTCGGTATTAGTCTTGCATTTATAGAAGTTAATATTCTACTAGCAGCAGGCTTGATTGGGTTGGCCACGACCATCATGGTCACGCTTGGCGTGATGCTTGGAAAATTACTGGGATCACTCATCGGTCATAAAGCGGAAATGTTCGGTGGCTTAATGCTAGTCGCCATTGGTGGCTGGATTCTATCGAGCCATCTTTAATCGCAAAAACTTATACGTGACTTGATATCTTAGCCCTCTTTATTGTTTTCTTATCAGCTGCATCCATCAAGTCAGCCGCCTGAAAAGCGACTGGCTTAACGATTTTTTTACTTTGTTTGTAGCGTTTTCATTTGGGTATACCCTAGCGGAACCAGTGATTTCGTTCTTCAAACCTATTAACAGACCACTTATAACAGACTGGTATAATGGAACCACTTATAACAGACTATTTTAGGTGTCTATGTTTATTAGAGCGTATCTACGAGCGTCTACCAAAGAACAAGACGCTAAGCGTGCCAAAAGCGAACTCATAGTATTTGCCAAAGATCATGGCCACAAAGTTGCCGCCTTCTATGTCGAAAATGAATCAGGAGCTACCTTGGTACGACCCAAGCTCATTGGGATACGCTTAAAAGAATGCTATCAGAGAAAAAGCTATCTATCGTATCAAAAGAGCTGCCGACCTCATATATGGCACTTCAACCTGAAAGCAGCACTGAATTTATGAGCAGTGTATTGCAGGCCATTAACTCGATGATGCTGGATATGCTTGCAGCCAGTGCTCGAAAAGATTATGAGGATCGCCGTAACCGTCAAATGCAAGGTATTGCTCGAGCTAAGGCAGAAGGTAAGTATTCAGGACGTAGAAAAGATACCGAAAAGCGCAAGATCATTGCTAGTCTACTCAAATCAGGCCATAGCTATTCTGAGATACAAGGTATGACCAAGTACTCACGGCATCTGATTGCTGATGTAGCCAAGGAAAGACCGAAGATGCTCAGTACTCATTAAGTGATTCCAATATAGTAGTCTATTAATTGATTAATGAGCCTTTTTAGATGGTTGCGCTGGGATATACCTAAATAAAAATAAATAGAAACCTAAACTTTTTCAAAATGATAATCTCTCAAGTTAATATTTACGAACTTGACGGCAGAGTTCAGGTTAACAATGCAAGACGAACACCGATTTTTTTGAAGCCAATCAAACTAACAACTTCATTCAAGAAGGGCAGGTTATAAAGACAGCCTTTACTGAATAAAAACAATAAATGCCGATATACGTCGCCTGATAGAAGACCTTCTAGTTTATAGGGTTTCTCCGATCAGACTTGTATACCGGCTCTTAAGCTCTTTTTAATAGCCCAAGTTTGTCTAATCATCCCACTTAGGCGCCAGCCCATCAGGATCTACTTCTCTACCATTTCTTTCTAGCTGATCTATTTTAGCGATATCTGCATCGCTTAGCGCTAATTGTAATGCTTTTAGATTACTCGCTAGATTATCTCGCTTGGTCGAAGAGGGGATCACTGAATACCCTTTAGATAACGCCCATGCTAGAGTGACTTGCGCTGGTGTAGCATCATAGTTATTTGCAATTTCTGAGATAACTGGCTCTTTAAGCACCTTACCGTAAGCCAAGGTCATATACGATGTCACTTGAATGTCGTTAGCCTGCATAAATGCAACAAGCTTACGGTTTTGAAGATATGGGCTTAGCTCGATCTGGTTAGTCGCAATATTTTCTTTACCAACAGCATCCATAGCTTGCTGTAGCAAGTCGATATTAAAATTAGACACACCTATCTCTTTGGCTAGCCCTAATGTTTTGGCTTCTAGTAATTCGGACATATATTTTTTGAGATTAGTGTCGCTGCCAGGCCAATGGATTAAGACCAAATCAATATAATCAGTATTCAGCTTTTTCAGACTCTCTTTTAAGCTTGGAATTAGCCGCTCCGCGTTTATATTCTCAACCCAGATCTTGGTAGTAATAAATAGTTCATCTCGCGATATCTCAGCTTGACTGAGCACTTCTCCAATGTCAGCTTCGTTGGCATATATTTGTGCAGTGTCAATAACTCGGTAGCCAACCTCTAATGCGTTTCTGACTGAGTTTTTTACTACTTCACCTTCCAAACGGAATGTGCCGACGCCAAATGATGGTACTTTCATACTGTCTCCTTGAGTTTTTCTAACTATTTTTAGTTAGTCATACGAATGATGAGACAACTTTACGCGCCATTGCTTTTTCTGTAAAGTTAACAAAAATCAAATATAATTTGAGAAATGATCAATAATGAAAGCAACTCTTGATGAAATGAAAACCTTCATGGCAGTGATCGATAGCGGTTCAATAAGCGCAGCTGCCCAATTGTTATCCATCACAGTTTCCGCGGTGAGTCGATCTGTTTCACGGCTAGAATCAAAACTGGAAACAACCCTTATTAACCGTACCACTCGTAAACTTGATGTGACCAATGAGGGAGCGGTTTATCTCGAAAAAGTCCGACAAATACTTGAAGCAGTAGAAAGTGCCGAAGAACAGTTGCAATGTCAGAAGTACAAGCCCTCTGGGTTACTGAGAATTAACGCAGCGACGCCATTCTTACTGCACGTGCTCACTCCACATATTGCTAAATTTCAAAATCAGTATCCTGATGTTGAAATTATTCTGAGCTCAAGTGAAGATAATATTGATCTTTTAGGAACAAAAACTGACATCGCATTCCGCATTGGCGAACTACAAAATTCGACATTACGCGCTACTTTTATCGGTAGTAGTAGGATAAGGATTATCGCTAGCCCAGCATATCTTGCCGAGAATGGAACCCCAACTTCAATTGAACAACTACTCAATCACAAATTACTTGGTTTTAGTAAACATGACTCCCTTAGGGAATGGCCAATTATGGATGAAAAAAATAAGCTACTACGGATAATGAGTAGTCTCAAATCGGATAATGGAGAAACGATACGTTGTCTGGCACTTCATGGTGCAGGTATCGCCTGTTTGTCTGACTTCATGACTTACTCCGATAGAAAACAGGGCCGCCTTATCGAGGTGCTGAGCGAGCATTCACACAGTATTAAACAACCGGTTCATGCGGTTTATTATAAAAACGCCAGTACTTCAAGAAGAATTAGCTCATTTCTCGATTTTATAAAAAAGGAGATACTGGTAGAAGATTTAAACTTCATCTAGCTACTTCAACTATTTTGTACAAAACAGTTTTGTGGTTTTTCCGCTTTTTCTTGCTTTCTAAATCTCATAACATCCTAAGTACAGTATTAACAATGTCGTCATTGCTGAAGATACACATACTTAACATCAGGATTTATTATGCACAAAGATTTAAGCAATACCTTTACCATCGGAGTTGAACTTCCTTTAGACAACGATTGGACACGAGAAGGACAAGCAAAACGTTTGCACGAACATAAGCCCTTTGGTGTACCAGATATGAGCGCACATAAAGAACGTATCATGCTTGCTGATCAGTTAGGCTTCAAAGTTGCATGGGTTCGTGACGTACCATTATATGATCCTAATTTTGGAGATGCTGCTCAGCTTTATGAACCATTCTCATATCTGGGGTATTTGTCAGCTTGTACAAACAACATTTTGCTAGGTACAGCGGCAATTGTTCTTCCTTTGAGAGAACCCTGGCTTGTAAAAAAAGCGGCTGCCACTATTAACGAGCTTAGTAATAACCGATTAATTTTAGGCGTTGCTAGTGGTGATAGGCCAATTGAATATCCAGTCTTTAATATCGATTTTGATAAACGAGCACAATTATTCAGAGAGAGCATGGAGATATTAAAAGACGAAAATAATAATAAGTTGAGTGAAGGTCTACAACTTCTCCCTGAGTTTAAAGATATCCCAATATATGCAGCAGGTTTGGCTCAACAAACCCCTGACTGGATTGGCGCACATATGGATGGATGGCTTGCTTATCCCGGCACTACGGAGGATCACGAACATCGCGTCAAACTGTGGCGATCAGTGGCAGGAGATAAGCCTTACGTGAGCTTTATCCATCTCGATTTGGTCAACGACCCAGATGCACCAATCGTACGACATCGTTTCGGTTTACAAACGGGAGTGAAGGGGTTGATATCAGAGCTTGATCAGATGAAACAAGCAGGTGTTAACCATATCGGCTTGCACTTTCGACGAAATACACAACCTATCGAAGATTCACTAGAACAAATTGCCCGTGACGTACTTCCTCATTTTCAGTAGTAGCAAACCAATACCTAATAAAAATGCCGCCTTCATTACGAGGCGGCATTTTTAGTTCTAAGCATGATGGATAATATTAAGAAACTTTCACCACTGTTTTACGTTTTGTCTGTTCACTATGTTGAAGTGCTTGAGGTAAATGATCAAAGGAGAAAACCACAGGTTCATCGATTATCAGTTGATTGGAGTTAATGAGCTCCATTAGTAATTCACCGTCTTTCATCAAATCATTCCAGTCTTCATTGTCTCCGTAATCATGTAATGCCCCTAGCGCAATCTCATGATAGGAGATGGTACGGGTAAAAGGAGGGTCAAGCGGCTTATCAATGCGATCTTGGATAGAAATGACATGACCATTTGCCTTCAAATGCTTGACGAAATGACTGGCGCTGTCTTGGCCAACAGCATCAAAAAGGGCATAGTAGACATCGGTTACGTTTTTAGAGGATCTCAAGACGTGACGGACACCAAGCGCTTCGGACGCTTCCACTGAAAGGCTTTTGGAAAGAACATCGACATTAAAACCTTCTTTCGATAATAACTGAATGAGAATTTTGTTGACTGCACCAACTCCGACGATTAGGACATTGCGACCTGCCTTAACAGGTATTTTGCAAAAAGCTTGCCAGGCTGTCAGTATAGGACAAGGTAATGATCCTGCTAAAGCAGAGGACATATTTTTTGGCACCTTCATCACTCTTTCGGAGTTTAAAACGGTAAAGCGTGCAAAACTGCCTTGTTTTTTTAATGATTGATGAAAGGCAACTCTCTGGTCAAGTAAGCTTTCACTCACATCTTTGCCGACTTTTACAACTTTACCAACGCCATCGACTCCTGGCGTATGCCCATCTTTCCAGTTAAGCGGATTTGATTGAATGAATTTCCAATCAACAGGGTTTATACCTGCGATCTCGTTTTCAACCAAGATTTCGTTTGAATTGATTTCACAGTGACTGACGCTTGTTGCCAAAAGTGATTGTGTGGAAGTTTCATACGACCATGCGGATATGCTTTTCCTTTTCATAGTAACAGATGCCTATCATTAGTGAATTTACAGTCATATTAGGTGACGTTAAAACCACTATTGTATGTATGTTCTGGCTAAAAGACAGTGCGATAGGCACAAAACTCTTTTGCAAAAAATACAACAATAACATCAATTGAGAGTGAGTCTGGGTTGTATAAAATCAATAAAAGCCGAGATTCGCCGTGCAACAGAAGAAGACTTATAAAAAACGGCACTGATCTGCTCGCGGTCCGTATTAGTGAGCTTTCCTTGCTCTAAAACAGCAATAAGTCTACCTGCTGCAATATCTTCACTGATCATAAAGCCAGATAAACATGCAATGCCATTTCCAGTAAGGGCCAGTTGACGCACGGTTTCCCCACTGCTGGCGGTCATGTTCGGTTCAATATAATCAATGCCGGCTAGGGGCCAACGGTTTAATATTTTTGAACCTGTAAAACCAAGCAGGTCATGGCCAGATAAGTCGCTCACTTTTCTTGGCACACCTCTTGTAGCCAGATACTCAGGGGATGCCACCATATACAGTAAACTTTTTCCTAACGAGCGGGCGTGTAACGTGGAATCGTTTAATTTGCCGATACGAATCGCCAGATCGGTTCTTTTCTCTAATAGATCAACAAAACCTTCATTTGAGGTGATCTCTAGTTGAATATCAGGGAAGCTTTTTTTAAAAGAATGAATCAATGGCACAAGCTGATGCAATACAAAAGGGCTTGCCGCGTCAATACGCAGTTTGCCAGCCGGTAGCTCACCGCGAAAAACAAGCTCTTCTTCTGCTTGCTGAATCTTGGACAACCCCACGCGTACAGATTCAACGAACTGGCGCCCTTCATCTGTCAATTTGATTCGCCTTGTAGTGCGGTTCAAAATGGTGACACCCAGCTGTTTTTCGACTTTACTCACTGCGCGAGATACCTTAGCGACCTGGATATCTAAACTATCAGCAGCAGCGGAAAAGCCACCGCTGTCGATCACCATCAGTAAGATTTCTAAATCATCAGAACGAGTCAGCACGTTTTCTTCCTCCATTTAAAAATTTATTGTTGCAATACTAACAAAAGTAATTTGTTAGTAACACGGTTTTTTATAAGTTAAAAATCAATAATAATACGTCTAACAAATGAAAACACATACATTATTTATTTTTAAACCTGAAAAGGGGAGAATATTATGCCTTTAGCACTACTTGCATTGACGCTCAGCGCCTTTGCCATCGGAACAACCGAATTCGTCATTGTTGGATTGCTCCCAACAATGGCGATGGATCTAAACGTTTCATTGCCTTCTGCTGGACTGCTAGTCAGTCTTTATGCGTTGGGTGTTGCCATTGGCGCACCGGTATTAACCGCATTGACAGGAAGATGGAATAGAAAGCACGTTTTACTGGCAGTTATGACACTTTTTGTTGCCGGCAACCTATTGGCATGGCAAGCACCAGGTTATGAAACGCTGATTGCTGCTCGTATATTAACCGGTTTGGCTCATGGGGTGTTCTTCTCAATAGGCACCACTATCGCGACAGGTTTAGTCTCAAAAGAAAAGGCTGCGAGTGCGATTGCCATCATGTTTACAGGTCTAACCGTTGCACTTGTGACAGGGGTTCCACTAGGGACTTATATTGGCCAAACGTTCGGTTGGCAGTCAACCTTTTTAGTCGTAGCACTGTTAGGCTTAATTGCACTTATCGGTAGCGCATTTTTAGTGCCAAATAACTTAAAGCAGGCAGCAGCGACTAAGATTTCAACGCAGTTGAAAGTACTCTCGGAGCCTCGCTTATTATTGGTGTACGCAATTACAGCAATTGGTTACGGCGGATCATTCATTGCATTTACTTACTTAGCACCTATTCTGGAAGAGATTTCTGGTTTCGATTCAAGCGCTATCGGTCTAATTATGCTGGTTTACGGAGTATCTGTTGCGATAGGTAATATCTGGGGCGGAAAAATGGCAGATAAAATGGGGCCAATTAAAGCGCTAAGTATTATTTTTACAGGTCTTGCTGCGGTGCTACTGGTGTTCAACTTTACTGCAGTTAACCCTATTGCAGCGGTAGCGACTATCTTAGTTTGGGGTGCCTTTGCATTCGGTAATGTCCCAGGTCTACAAGTTTATGTCGTAAAACTGGCTGAAAAATATACACCTGATGCCATTGATGTTGCATCAGGCCTGAATATTGCTGCATTTAACGTTGGGATTGCATTGGGAGCCTGGGGCGGCGGCTTAATTGTTGAAAACGTAGGACTCATGAATACACCTTGGATTGGTGCGATTGTAGTATTAATTGCTCTTGTATTGACTCGCTTTAGCGGTGCATTAGACAAGAAAGCACAACAACAAGCACCGATGACGCAAACGTCTTAATTCTTAGTAGAATCTAACCGCATTATCAAAAGAAGCGATAAGAGTAAAAATATCGCTTCTTTTTTTCGCGTTTTTTTCATATTTTAATAGAGAGATAACAATGGCAACTGTTTTTATTACCGGTGCAAACCGTGGATTAGGTCTTGAATTCGTAAAGCAATATGCGCAGCAAGGTCACAATGTCATTGCCTGTGCTCGTAACTTTTCGCAGGCAACAGAACTATCTCAGTTAGCGACACTTCATACCAACATTCAACTTCATGAACTGAATGTGATGGATGAAGATCAGATCACTGAGTTAACAACCGTATTTAAAGATCGACCGATAGATGTGCTTATTCATAACGCTGGCGTGGGTGGGTTTCAGTGTGAATCTTTAGGTGCTATGGATCAAAAGGGATGGCTAGACGTATTAACCGTTAACACCGTTTCCCCAATGTTAATTACCCAAGCGCTATTAGCAAATATTCTTGCAGGCAAAGCGAAAACCATTATTGGACTTACCTCAATTCTGGCCAGTATCGATGATAATAAATCTGGTGGCCGCTATAGTTATCGCGCATCTAAAGCTGCCCTAAATCAAGTCATCAAATCGCTTGCCTGTGAGCTCTCGAAAGATGGCGTAAAAGCAGCAGTTATACACCCCGGTTGGGTAAAAACAGAAATGGGCGGAGTCGATGGCAAAATAACGCCAGCGCAAAGCATTACCGGCATGATTGATGTGATTGAAAATCTGCAAATAAAACATTCTGGTTCTTTCTTTGTCTACGATGGAACGCAGCTACCGTGGTAATTGCTGTAGCTAGATTAAGGTAGTAACGTTTTATAAGAGCTCTTAGGGTAAATGGATTTGAAACAAAAAACTTAATTCGCAATAGGTAATTTCTCGTCTGTAATCAGCATCATATGCACAAAAAACCGTAGTAGGGGCGTGTATTGCCATTTATTCGTCCGTTCTCTATGGTCTTGACTAGCAATACCGATATGGAAAGCATTTTTTGAATCATTAGATTGTTGCCTAATGTCTTGATAGTCAGTAGATGACATAGTTTTCATCAATAAAGCTTCGTTGCTATTCACCAGCCAATGTTTTAGAGGCAGCAGTTTCTTAGCAATATCAATGAAACGTTGCAACTCTTTCTCATCTCCTTTTCTAAATGGTAGGTATGCTCTGCTACTAGACAGTTTTTGACTACATATCTCAATAAACCAAGTCCAGTCAGCCTCTGACTTTTCTCGTAGACGATAGGCATTACTTAACAAAGGTGACAGCAATCTTAAATCACTTTGGTATTGAATGTTCAGTGGACTTAAGACAGTAGTTTCTGAGTCTATGAGCTTTACAAAACGAGGTTTACCGTGTTTGGTAGTGATAGCGGCAACCTCGCTCGCACGTTCTATTAGAACCTTTGCATCGTCAATGGAAATATTTGCTAACTGGGCTGCTTTACTTAAAGGTGTCTTTTTATCATAGGTCTGTAGTAGCAGCTGTACTCGGTTTAGACCATAACGACCAAACAATTCATCAGTGGCTGGCGTATTGGTACTCAAGAGAAGTTGCTTATCACGGCTTTCAATCGTGAATTTCGGTGACTTGCGTTTGCCTTCTATGATATTTTTAAATAACAGCTTACGTATACTAGGCATATTGATCATACCGTTATTAGCATTATCATTGATCTTTCTTTCGCTAATCTTAGTAGATTTGCTAAGGTTAAGTAGTGTGTGTTTAGGCAGTTTTATATTAGAGACGCTTAACGCATAAGTAGCCATCAGAGTAGCAAAGTGATTGTAATACTCAAAGCTACGCTCAGGCGATAAGTGCCCCATAATACCTGATAGAGCGTACCAGCGATCTTGTGCATCTGTAGGCTCTCCGAGTAGGCCTTCTTTTATACGCAGTACGTCGCTTTCGTCATAATCGGTGAGAGCTTCTACGAGATCCAAATGGCCTACTAGCGCTAAAGATAGGTTGCTCACTGCCGTATGCCTAAACCCATGAAAGGTATGCTCTGCTACATTATCATCTACCGATATATCTTTTAAGACTCGTTTGAGTAACTGCAACGGAACATGGTCATCAATAGGGCGCTGATCTGATGATAAGGTAAAGATAAATTTGTTTGAACTGTCGCCAATATTACTCTGCACAAAGTTAATAAAAAAATTCAGCTCATTAGGTTTGAGGAGGGCAAATAAGGGAACGCGGCGAACGCTACTCTGAGTCTTAGTTGGACGATAGCTATTGGGCCTTATTACCACTGATGGTACAGCTGTTTTTAAGCCTTCGATGTCATTATACTTAAGTCCCAACAGTTCTTTTTTGCGCATGCCAGTACGATAGACTAAGATAAATAGAAGCGCGAACATCTCCTGCTCCAATATATCTACAGAACCCAGTATCTGCGTAATAATGGCGTGATATGCTTGCGGTGATATCAGCTCCGCACGTACACGTCGGCCATTTTTGGACTGTTGGAAGTTCACGGAGGGTAGGTTGTATTTGCTCTTGGCAAAGTTGTGCATACTCTTCAATAAATTGGCAGAGTATCCAATGTCAGTATTGTTCCGTACGACAGCTTTGTACTCTAAAATATCTTCATAAAGTTCCTCAAACTCTTCCTCTGACCAAATATCAAGCGGCTGAGCCGTTGTGAAATACAACCACTCATAGCCTATGGTTCTAATATATTTCAAAATAGACTCATTACTAAGTGATTTTGACTCTTTTCGATTGAGTAAACTTAGCACCCAATCTAATAAAATTTTTTCACTTAAGTCATCGTATTGCTCATAGCGTTTTTGTACTCTTTCGATAAGGGTATACGTCGTTTGACTGAGTTTTTTCTTCTTCTGTTTTTTATCCATTTTGAAGTCTTTAGTCAGATTCATAATTAAATCAGACTTTCTAACCTCTATCTTTTTGGTAGAACTACTACTAGATGTCTCGCTTTGATTAACAGAGTTTTTGCTGATAGACAGCGTTAAAATATGTTCTAGATCATACGGCTCCTCTTTATACTGATATTTTTGGTTCAAAAACCGACCAAAGTCCTGCGTGCTCAGTCCAGCCGTGTTATGCATACCTCGCAGCACCCCAACTGAAGCATGATCAATATCAGCGCCCTCCAGCTCCTCCCAGTAATAACTGGCGTAATATAAAAACCTTGAAAAGGGAAGTGGCTTAATACCCAAAGGCTTGATTACGTCAGATAAAGCCACGGTCAAATATTGTTTTATCTTATCTTCTGACAGCTTGGCAATGATAGGTGTGGTCTCTGCTTGACTGCTGCTTTTATGGTAATGCATCAGCCAACACTGACTGACCATATCTACAACGATTTGCTTGGTGTTATAAAGCTGGTCACTTTCTTCTTCTCGCTCGTTACCAAAGCGCTTTTGCACAAAACGCGGTGAGATTACTATCCTTTCTTTGATGAATGGCTGATACTCTTTGGTGAGCAATGAGATAAGCCACCCTTGAAGCATTTGTACCTCGTTGATGCCACCATATACAATTCCTGAGAATATCAGCCAGCCTATAATCTGATCTTGGCTATAATCGGCTGTTTGCTCCCAATTATGCTCTACTGCGCGAATAATTTTGATCAGTGCTTTACCGTCTTTTAACCAAGCTGTATTTATAATTAGTGGATTGATTTTAGTAGGTTGTGGCGAAATTATCTTAGGATAGTGATGCTCAGCAAGCATATAGTGCTTATTTTGATAGTCAACGAACTTAACGACGATTTGCCAGACATGTTTGAGTGTTCTAGATGACTCGTAAGCTTTTGCAATTTTGCTTTCAATGATTGACTGAAACTCATCAAATCCCTCTTGAGACAATGGTTTCAATTGCTTATAAAGCGCTCCCTGAAACTGGCTTAAAGATTGACTCCAAGATAGCCATGACAAATCAAAATAATCGCTAGAGCTTGGCAAAAATGAAAAGATGCGCTCATCGGGCCAAAGCGCTTGTTGGTAATATTTATCAAAAGACTTTATGAATCCGATACTTCCAGGATGAATCCTTTTCAACGACTCCCATTCGGTTTGTAAATCGGAGAGTAGGTGTATCTCACGTGTCCTTACCGTGTCACTGTCTTTGAGTATAGATGGGTAAGGCACGTAGCGCTTTTTTCTACCATCAAACTTTGCTAAGTCATCAATAATTTTTGGCAGCTGTATTTCATTTATTAGCATGGTCAACCTCTGCAGTGTTTGTGCCAACATGATTTGAATTAGGGTAATGGTTGATTGTGATATCTGATAACCCAAGCTGTGCTGCGATCTGTTCAAACACGGACGCCACACGCTTAATATCTGCTTTACTACTTGATGAGAAGCGCCCCAATACTTCTTGACGAGCTTTCTCATGACCAATAACCGTGTTAATCAGCGATAAGGAAACGCCAAGCTTTTCAAGCTGCGTACGAACAAAGTGGCGTGTCCAGTAGGGATTGGCGTCAATGATGTGCTTGGTCATATGATAAGCATCGCCACGCTTAATGTCTTTAAGAGTAGGGGAGTTAGCAGTAGGAGCTCGCTCATAAAACAGCTTTAATAGTGCTTCATCATTACCTAAACGGATATTATCAATGATAGCGCTGACTTCATGATGACCTTGGTGTTTTGCCTGATAATTAATCAAATACGCTCTATAGTCTGTTAGATGGCGTATAAGTGTAGGGCATAGTGGAATGAGACGATCACTCTTAACTTTCTTAACTGGCTTGTCATTGATGAGCAGCCAACCCATATCAAGATCGATATCGTACATCTTGCCAAGACCATTATTTGGTCGCACGCCCGTTAAAAGGCAAAAGACAAACCATACAAAAATACTGGTTCTATTAAAGTGCTCCTCATCGTTTGAACTTTGATCAGTCCAGTACTTTATCTCATTTACGATGTCGCAAACTGTTTCAATCTTTAGCGAAAACCTTGACCCTACTGTATATTTGCGCCAAGCGGTGATATAAGTCAGGTCAAAATTGCTATTGCTATTAAATATGTTCAGTGCTGATTTATAGTGAGCCATAAGTGCTTCGCTAGTGTGGCTACTATAGTACATTGCAGGAGCATGGGACGCAGGCGTGCGACAGATGATATCGGCGATATGTGCATGACAATCAGGTGTATAACGAGAGAGCACGACATGTAGTGCAGTCTCTATACGATTGACGGACAGGTACGGCAATCCAAGGCTGCTACGTAAGGTGGCAAGATAAGCCGTAAAATCTTCTTTTAATGGCAACTCGCAAGCAAATAAATCATCTATCAGCCACACCGGCAGTGGAACTTTGATGGTATCAGAAGTATTTTCATAATCATTTTCGAGCAATGTTTGGCTTGTGGACTTTTCGGTAATACCTAAGCTGTGTTCGATGTAATACTTTTTACCTTTAATTTTGAAAATATCAGGATGACCGATATAGCCGGGTATTAGTAAGGATTTAACTGGCAGTCCAGTAATCATAGATAACAGTAAAATACCCGCACAGGTTTTATCAGTCTCTGTTTCTGGTAAGGTGCTGGCGTCTTGGTTGAGCGCAGCAAATAACGCTTGATAGCCGGCAAGGGAGAGTAAGCGCGTGTTAGAGTTAAGCGCAAGATTGCGCTGAGACATGTAGTTTTACTGTAGTGATAAATCTATAGTTTGGAGCGGTATAGAGTGTTTGATTAACGGGTCTGGATATTCGCCATAGCTGACATAGGGTGCTTCATAGTGGTCAATACGCTCTTCAAAGCTGGTGGTTAACCCTTCATGGCTTTCAGTATTAGCATCTAAAAATGCAAGATCTATGGCGATATCGCTGTGTTCTATATCATCACGTGTGTAACCCCATGCATTATTGCTGAGTGTAGTAGTGTTCCAGTTGTGACTCGTTGCAGTAGAGTCTAAGGGCAATCTCGATGTGTTATCTGCTAAGTTGATAGCTGTAATTTTAATATGTTTAGGGGGTTTCTTATACTTGGGTTTAGGCTTGCGTAACGTATGCGCATTTTTGTAGGCGGTCGTTATTTTTTCTATTTGGCTCAGTTTATCTTTTGCCACTTTCTTTTCTTCGGCATGAGTAGCTTGCTTATCATTTAACAATTCATATGCACTTTTTTGCTGCTCTAATAGAACAGTGAAAATGGTGTATATGCTTTCCACATTCATGGTCATTTGAGGTAGATCGGGTAGTTCACGCCAAATCCATGTTCGTCTGGAAGATCCTGAAAACTGAGCCTGTTTGAATTGCATCAGTATATTTTTGGTTTGCTGTTTTGGCCAGTGCTGCGTCAGCAGTACGCTTGTGTGCATTGCTATGGCTAGCCAAATTAACCGTTTCTGTAGGTAGTCATGCTGATGTTCATTGATAGAATGTTGCATGAGAATGAGCAATTGCATGATGAGTGGTTTTTTTGCTAATTCTGATCTACTAATAGTCATAGAAAGCTGAGGGACTGGCCTTCTTTGTAATACCTGTAATATTAATCTTAGTAGATTTTGGGGATTATCATCTGGTTGGCTATAGCTATTGTGTACTGCTAAAGTGATCTCAGATATGGCAGTCGATACCGCTTCTGGATATATAAAATTTTGGTCATTATCAATTTTTTTAATAATTTCTGTTAATGCTTTCAGATTAAGCCCACGCTCTTCATGATTATTCTCAGTATTCTCAGTATTCTCAGTATTCTCAGTATTCTCAGTATTCTCAGTATTCTCAGTATTCTCAGTATTCTCAGTATTCTCAGTATTCTCAGTATTCTCAGTATTCTCAGTGTTCTCAGTATTCTCAGCATTCTCAGTCATAAAACACCCTCAGAAGGTCGCTTGTAATAAGTTTGTTCATTTATCTTTATAAGCCGACAAAATGTAGTAATAGCAAAAATATTTTTGCCAAATAATTTTTGATTTATTTCTTGATCCAAGACCTCGTTTAGCTGCGTGTAAATGAGCTTGATATCTATTTTTTTATTGTATTTTGCGATAAGACCAATAAGCTCGTAAAAACTGATGTCAAAATTAAACTGATTCTTTGATATATATTTCACGGCTACTTCTTTTCTTAATACATCAAAATCAATATAAGGGCTTTTTGCTATATGAAATAGCTCAAAGTTATTGAGCAAGAACTACTTTTCCTCCTCTTTTATAAAGCAGGTAAGTTTTGAGCAAGCATTACTTTGCTCAAGTTCGATAGCCTGGCTATTCAGAAGTGGTCTGATATGGCAGGTATAAATATCAAACAGACTAATGATTTTTGGATATACAAGCACGTTGAGTGTTTGTAGCTTAGCGATCGATAGTGATTTCATATCTTTCCCACTAAGATATCGAGTTGATGACTTGGTCGTTATATCCCGTGTATTGACCTCCACTAATAATTTACGAGTATTAGCAAACAATTGAAAGCCAATTTGTGAGGTTTTGAGGCAAAAACTTAAATTAAGCGACAGCTGATGACGTCTTACTACGCTTATGAGCTTTTGTAGACAAAACTGATGACAATTCTATTCATAGACCGAAAATCTCAATGTTAAGAATTTAGAGGGTATTTATGATGAGATAAGAAAACTAGGAGACTTTACTAAACTGGTAAGAAAAGTGTTTTATATGGCTTTGAGACACCATGTTGCTTTGATTTTTGTGATGCTATTTGCCAGCTATCAAGTGATAGTGCGTGCTATTCATTAGTACTTATTGATAGAGCTTTATCGGAAAGAGTAGTTGTAGCTAAGACGTATGGCAAACGTCCATAGCTACATAGACAGGAAATCGCATCTTTCTAAAAAGATCCGAATAGGGTACCGAGTATGATGACTAGAGTGAGAGCAATTAATGGAATGACCACAGCAGTCGCAAATATATCTTTATAAGACTCTCTATGAGTCAAACCACAAATAGTTAGCATTGTTATTATTGCCCCATTATGTGGTAATGAATCCAAACCGCCGGAAGCCAAAGAAGCAATACGATGCATTAATTCGGGGTCAATATTATATTGTTCTGCCAATTGCATATAGCTTGCACCCATAATTTCTAATGCTATACCCAAACCACCTGAAGCTGACCCAGTAATACCTGCTAAAACGTTAACCATAATTGCTTCTGATATGAGAGGGTTTCCAGGCGCAATTCCCATGAGAGACTGTTTGATAATAGCGAAACCTGCAAGAGTTGCAATCACGGAGCCATAGCCTACTTCTGAAGCTGTATTAAAAATAGGCAGTAAAGATCCGGTAGCACCTTTGTTTAAACTTTCTGCCACACTATCTATTCTTTTGAAACTCGAAGCAATAACAAACACACAAGCTAAAAACAACGATAAAATAATGGCCCATATACCAATAACTGAGCTCAAGGCTACGCCACCAAACTTTTCGTCAGCTAAGTAACTGTTGTTCCATAACGGTATTATAATTTTTGAAAAAGCATAGTTGCCTATTATCACAATGAGAATAGGCGATAATGCGAGCCAAAAATTGGGTATGTCGATACCTGAGTAAGGCTCTTTTTCATTTAACGTATGATTTCCATAACCTTCATTATTTGCACTTGCAATACGCGTTTGGCGATTCATCCACAACATACCTCCGCCTAGCATGACTATCGAGGCAATAATGCCTAAACCAGGAGCTGCAAATGCATCGGTCTCAAAATAAGGCATCGGTATAACATTATGAATGGCAGGTGAACCTGGCAATGCTGTCATGGTCAAGGTTAGAGCGCCAATACAAATGGCTCCAGGTATTAATCTTTTAGGTATGTTCGTCTGCTTAAATAAGGCGGCAGCAATGGGATATATTGCGAAAGTAACGACAAAGGCTGATACACCTCCATAAGTCAAGATTGAACATGCTAAGACGACGGCTAACAAAGCATGTTTGTCTCCCAGTTTATCCACTATATTGCGTGCGATGCTATAGGCGTAACCAGAGTCTTCCATCAACTTGCCAAAAATCGCACCTAAGATAAATAGCGGGAAATATTTCACAGCAAAGCCGCCAAGCCCCTGCATAAATACTTCAGTATAAATCCCCATGGTTTGACTGCTATCACCACTTAAAACAACAGCTAAGATAGCGAGTAGGGGCGCTAAAACTAATACGCTAACCCCTCTATAAGCAAAATATATTAAGAGTGACAAAGACAAAAAAATTGCAAAAATACTCATAGTTTAAATTCCCTTCCATGGAAAAATACGCTGTAAAATTATACTGTATGCATCAGATAATGCTTCTTATAAACAAAACTTAGTCTAGTTATTATTAAATAATACTTTCTAGAGTCTTCTCAGTAGTTGATATTTAGACGATGAAATATCGTCATGAATGTCGAATAAATAAAAGCACCTTATGCCATAGCGTAAAGGATCACTGATAGCTAACCATTTCGTAGATAGAGCATTAGAGTTAATGCCTAGCGTATTCACAGCGATATATACGACTCGACTTATTCTCGATATCAAAACGTACTCATAGCATCAAATACACATAACTATGGCTTATAGCTCAAGTTAATACTATTTGATCGGTACCTGAAGAGTTTTGGCTTATAAGAGTGAACTGACTGAATGGTTGTTCATAATAGCTATCCTTAGCATGAATGAAATATGACAAATACAACTGCTATAACAATATGATGTGTGAACACCGTGGGGTTAGCAATTGCTTAAATACAGTTTTATATAAAACGATACATAATGTATCGAGTTAAAATCTAACAGAGATATAAACAAATATCAACTATTAAACTTAACAGTCATTAGATGATCTCAGTGGTTTACTCTGAAAAATAAGACAGTATTATACTGAAACGATCATAGAGACAAATTTGATAAACTGATGATGCAGTGATGAGTGTGCTATGAGTAAGAACAAGCAAAGCGGTAGCTTGGTATTTCCAGTACCGCTACTTTGATAAAGTCTAATAATTAAAAGCCCATCATTTTAAGATATCAACTATATACCCTGCTATCATTACACCACTATAATAACCAGCAATTTTCCAGCGCGTTAAGGAATAACAAATGCCCGACAGTACCGCTAGCCATATTACCCAAATCAATCAAGACGATATCAATAAAGCCGTATGGAACGCCTGCGATACCTTTCGCGGGGTCATCAGCGCCGATACCTATAAAGACTTTATCTTGACCATGCTATTTTTAAAGTATTTATCTGATGTTTACCGCGATGAGTACAACAAGCTGGTCGAGCAGTTTGGCGGTTCTGGTAACGAGAATCCAGAACTGATCCATGCCATGATGTCCAAGCAGCGTTTTGTTTTGCCTAAGGGCGCAAGCTTTTGGGATCTATATGAGCAGCGTCATCAGCCGGGCAATGGTCAACGTATTGACGAGGCGCTACACGCGATTGAAGAAGCCAACGGTACTAAGCTCAAAAACGTTTTCCAAGATATCAGCTTTAATACTGATAAACTCGGTCAAGAAAAGCAAAAGAACGAGCTACTCCGCCACTTGTTAGAAGATTTTGGCAAAGACATCCTTAATCTAAGCGTTGAGCGTGTTGGTAGCCTCGATGTGATTGGTAATGCGTATGAGTTCTTAATCAAGCATTTTGCTGCTAGTAGTGGGGCGACGGCTGGCGAGTTCTATACGCCGCCTGAAGTGTCCAATTTGCTAGCGACTATCCTTGAGCCTGTTGAGGGCGATCAAATCTGTGACCCTGCGTGTGGTTCGGGTTCGCTACTCATCAAGTGCGGGGCTATGGTACGCAAAAACTCAAATTCCAAGAAGTATGCGCTATACGGTCAAGAAGCCATTGGCTCGACATGGGCACTGGCCAAGATGAATATGTTCCTACACGGTGAGGACAACCACCGTATCGAGTGGGGCGATACCATCCGTAATCCGCTGCTACTCGATAAGGACGGCAAGCACTTATTACAGTTCGATGTGGTGACTGCCAATCCGCCGTTTTCACTGGATAAATGGGGTCATGAAGATGCCAGCAGCGATCCCTATGGTCGCTTCCATCGCGGTGTACCGCCCAAGACCAAGGGCGACTATGCCTTTATCAGTCATATGATTGAAACGCTTAAGAACGACACTGGTCGTATGGGTGTGGTCGTACCGCATGGCGTGCTATTCCGTAGCTCTAGTGAAGGCAAAATCCGTCAGCAGCTCATCGAAGAAAACCTGCTCGACACGGTGATTGGTTTACCCGAAAAGCTGTTCTTTGGGACAGGGATTCCTGCTGCTATTTTGCTGTTTAAAAAGAATAAAACCGATGACACGGTGTTATTCATCGATGCTAGCAATGAGTTCAAGTCAGGTAAAAATCAAAACCAGCTCACTGAAGATAATATTAATAAAATCATTGAGACGTATAAGGCGCGGGAAAGCGTCGATAAATACGCTTACCTTGCAACCTTCGATGAGATAGCCGAAAACGACTTTAACCTAAACATTCCGCGCTATGTCGATACCTTTGAAGAAGAGGCGGAGATTGATTTGGATGCGGTGCGTGCTGAGCGTCTTGAATTAAAGGCTGAATTCGATGCACTAGAAACTGAGATGACAGGGTTTTTAAAGGAGCTGGGTTATGGTGCCTAATGGGTGGGAGGTAAAAAAGCTAGAGGATGTTGTATCTAAGACGAGAAAAATAACATACGGAATAGTTGTGCCAGGTCCTTATGAACCTAACGGGAATTTAATGATTCGTGCGAAAGACTATTCTTTTGGATGGCAGCCTATAGAGAGCATCTATCGTGTTTCCGACAAAATGCACCAGTCTTATAAAAGATCTCAAGTTCGAAAAGGAGATGTACTACTAACTATAGTTGGTAGTATTGGAAATACAGCTATAGTGCCTGAAGATTTAGAAGGTGCAAATATAACGCAACAGACAGCTAGACTCTCTTTTGATGAACACGATGCTAATTTTTTCTACTCGGTAATGAGCTCAGAAACTGGTAAAAAAGAAATTTATCGTTATGCAAAATCTGGTGTACAACCTTCTTTAAATTTGGCTGATATTGCTAAATTCAAAGTACCAGTTCCACCCTTTCCAGAGCAACAAAAAATCGCCAAAATTTTATCGACTTGGGATAAAGCGATTAGCATCACCGAGCGTTTAATTGACAATAGTACCCAGCAGAAAAAAGCCTTAATGCAGCAACTTCTGACGGGTAAAAAGCGGTTGCTTGATGAGTCGGGCAAATGGTTTGAGGGTGAGTGGGAAGTGGTAAAATTGCAGTCTGTTCTAGATCTAATGAGAAGTGGACTTTCACGTAAATTAGAAAACGATAATGTAGGGATTGCTGTAATTAGATCAAATAATATGGGTTCAAAATACACTAGTAACGTAGATTTAAAATATTGGTATTTAGATGATCCTCAAGGTGCCAATGTATCTAACTACATACTTGATGATGGCGATCTTTTAGTAAACTTTATCAACAGTTTAAGTCAAATTGGTAAAGCTTGTATATACAGAAAAAATCTAGACGTAGATGCGATTTACACTACAAACATTTTACGTATTAAACCCAATACTGATAAAGTTGATCCTATCTACCTATATCTGCTTACTCAAACTGCTAATTATGATTCATACATTACTTCAATCACCAAACCTGCTGTCAATCAGGCAAGCTTTACTACTAAAGAGTTTGGGAATCTAGAATTTAATTTACCACCACTCAAAGAACAACAAAAAATCGCCACCGTGTTAACCAATGCCGATAAAGAAATCGAGTTGCTTGAGCAGCAATTGGCTGATTTGCAGCAAGAAAAAAAAGCGTTGATGCAAGTGTTGTTAACGGGTAAGAAGCGGGTAGTGGTTGATGGGGATAATTTAGCATGATTCGAACGTTCCATCCTGTTGGACAAGGTGCTTTCTATTCAGAACGCCATATCAACTTTAATATTGTGTATGACTGTGGAACCACTTCTCCAAGGAGGGCAAGACGTGTAGTTGAAAAAGCATTTAAAGATGAAGTAGTAGACATTCTTTTTATATCACATTTTGACAGCGACCATATTTCATCCATACCTGATTTAAAAAAATCAGTAAAACAGATCAGAATTGTTGTTCTACCACTATTAAACAACCAACAAAAGAATTTGTTATTAAACTTCTATAACGAGTTCTCAGCAGATTTAAAAAGTATAATTAATAACCCTGAATCTTATTTTGGCTCTAATACTACTGTCATTAGAGTTCTACCAGCAGCTGTTGCTTACGACATAGAAAGACGGTTTGAACCTCTTGACTTAAGAGAGCTAATAAATAACGATCCAAACGAATCAATTGAAATTGAAAGTGGCACTCCTTTAACTATTCCATGTACTGTTAACGGGCAAACAATAAAATGGGCTTTTATTCCTTATAATTATGAAGATAAAGTACGCAGGATTGTGATAGATAGAGAGCTAAATAAAGCAGGAATTAGTACTAGTATATTGATGAGTAATCCGAACTATGCTCTTAGCAATTTGGAAGACCTTGTCATTCGCAAGCAAAAGACAATGCATACCATCTACGATAAATTAAAAGGAAAAATTAATCAGAATTCTATGTTGTTGTATTCTGGTCCAGATTTACCTAATGATCTGAACGACTGTAAACCTTATCATACCTGTCATTATAGAAGCTTCTCCTCTAATTTAAACTATTACCATACTTGTCTTTGTATGTCTGGTTGTATATATACAGGTGATAGCGACTTCAAATGTTTTAAATTGAAAGATATCTATAAAGGGTATGTCAATAATGTCGATATCGTTCAAGTACCTCATCATGGGTCAAAGCACAATTTCGATTTGCAAGCACTTGAAGGTTTCAGTAACGCGATTTGTCCCATTTCTCATAGCACTAATAATCGTGATAAACATCCTCATGCAGAAGTTGTGAAGAAACTAACTATAAACGGCTTTCATGTCATTTCCGTTAATGAGAATAGAAATTCTGAATTTAGACAATTTATTTAGTTGGTCACTCTACTTGTCTAGTGGAGTAACAAGAGATCTGCCCAAAATTGCTTGCTCTGAAGATAAACAAGCAGATACAGCGTAGTATTAGATTTGCTACTCTGATGACACAATATTAAATACTCAATTGCTTACCCTATTACTCAATGAGTTCGGCTATGAATATTAACTCCAGCATCAACTTTGCAGAAGAGTTCAGCTCAAAAATCCCTGCTTTAACTTTACTCACCACGCTGGGCTACGAATTTATTCCACCCAGTCAATGCAATGCCATGCGCTCAAAAACAGTGTCTAATAAAGCCACTAATCAAGTGGTGCTATTGCCAATCATGCGTGCATTTTTAGCCGAGCAAACTTTTACGTTTGAAGGTAAGGCGCATCATTTATCAGACAGTGCTATTGATAAAATCATGCACGAGCTAAATCCTGCCATGAACTTAGGGATGCAGGCTGCAAATGAAGCGCTATATAACGCCATGCTGTATGGCGTGACCGTAACAGAGTTTATCGACGGCAAAAAAACTTCCCAAACTATCGCTCTGATAGATTGGAATAATATCGATAATAATAGCTTTCACGTTACTGAAGAGTTGGTCGTGCTCAATAGCGAGGGTACGAGTAGTCGTAGGCCTGATATCGTCTGCTTTGTAAATGGGCTGCCGCTAGCAGTGATCGAAGCCAAACGCCCTGACTCCAGTAGAGAGTGGCAATCGACCAATGCTCAAGCAGTGTCCCAGCATATTCGCAATCAAAAGCCGAAAGAAATCCCGCATCTATTTGCCTATAGCCAGTTATTACTGGCGGTCAATGGTAATGATGGGTTGTATGCCACCTGCGGTACGCCTGAGAAGTTTTGGGCAAAATGGGTCGAAGAAGAGATCTCTGAGCCTGAGTTTCATCGTTTAAAGAACCAAGCGCTCAGGCCTAAGCAAATTGAGAATTTGTTTGCTCATCGTCCTACCTCTATCAAAGGTGAATATAAATCATTGATTGCTGGCGGTGATCTAGCCGTCACCGACCAAGACCGCTTAATCATCAGTCTTTTGCAGCCCCAGCGTCTGCTTGAGATGACGCGCATGTTTACTTTGTTTGATAAAAAGGCTGGCAAAATTGTTGCTCGTTATCAGCAAGTCTTTGGTATCAAAGCCTTGATTGAACGTATCAGCACTTTTGACGGCTCTGATGGTAAGTCGGGTAGTCGGCAAGGCGGTGTCATTTGGCATACCACAGGTAGTGGTAAGTCCTTTACGATGGTTTTCTTCTCCAAAGCACTTATTTGGTTAGAGGAGCTCGCCAAGTGCCGTGTCATTATCGTCACCGACCGTGTTGATCTTGAAACTCAGCTTAGTAAAACCTTTGCTTCTGGTGGTGTGCTTAGTGATCGCGACAAAATGGATGCGATGGCAACTTCTGGTCGCCGCCTAGCGCAGCAAATCGGGCATGGTAATGAACGCGTTATCTTCTCTATTATTAATAAGTTTGGCTCAGCCGTTAAGTATGATGAATGTTATAACGACAGTCCAAACATCATCGTCATGGTCGATGAAGGTCACCGTAGCCAAAATGGTGAGAATAATATTCGCATGGCGCAAGCCCTGCCAAACGCGGCTTTTATTGCCTTTACGGGTACGCCATTGCTCAAGGATGACAAGACCGAAAACAAATTCGGTAGCATCATTCACTCTTATACCATGCAGCAAGCGGTCAAAGATAAGACCGTTACCCCACTGTTATACGAAGAGCGTATCCCTGAGCTCAATACCAATGACCAAGCTATTGATGCTTGGTTTGACCGTATTACCCAAAAGCTTACTGATGATCAAAAAACTGACCTCAAACGTAAGTTCTCCCAAAAAGGTCAAATCTATCAGGTTGAAGGTCGTATTGAGCTGATCGCTCATGACATCTCTGATCACTTCCAAAACTTTAAACAGCAGCACCTTAAAGGTCAACTGGCTTGTGATTCTAAAGCCTCAGCTATCCGCTATAAGATGGCGTTAGATAAGATTGGTAAAGTGACCTCAGTGGTCGCTATGTCACCACCTGATACCCGTGAAGGGCATGACACCGTCGATGGTGAGTCAAAAGACATTGTCCAGAATTGGTGGCAAGATAATGTCGCCAATCAGTATGGTGGTGACGAAAAAGCCTATACCAAAGCCATTATAGAAGCCTTTAGTCAAGACGATGGTCCGGATATTATGATTGTCGTTGATAAGCTATTAACGGGCTTTGATGAGCCAAAGAATACCGTGCTGTATATCGATAAACCCCTAAAGCAGCACAACCTCATTCAAGCGATTGCACGGGTAAACCGCTTGCATGAAAAGAAACGCTTTGGTTATCTGATTGACTATCGTGGCATCTTAAAAGAGCTGGATATCACCATTGAGAAATACCAAGACTTAGCCGAGCGTACACAAGGTGGCTTCGATATCGAAGACCTTAAAGGTCTGTATAACGCGATGGATACTGAGTATAAGCAGCTACCCAGACTGCATAGCGAGCTGTGGGCGATATTCTCATCAGTGAAGAATAAACAGGATGGGCAGGCGTTAAGACAAGTGCTTGCACCAAAAATGCAGGAGATAGATGGTAGGGTAGTCGATACCAAGCTCAAAGAACGTGATGATTTCTATGCGGCTTTGACCACATTTTCTAACGCCATGAAAATTGCGTTGCAATCGGCGTCTTTCTTTGAAGATAAATCATTTGATAGCAAGCGTGATCGCTACAAAGCCGATCTAAAAGCCTTTATCAATCTACGTAAGCAAGTGCGCGAGGATGCTGATGAAACCATCGATTACGATGAGTATGAAGCAGATATTCGCAGCTTACTCGATAAGCATATTGCAGGGCTTGAGGTGAAAGAAGCAAAGGGCGTTTATCTAGTCGATAACTTAGGTAAGCTGGGAGAAAATGTTAAGCCTGAAGCGATGAGTGACGATGAAGCACGCAACCAAACCGATAAAATCACTGGTCGTGTCACTAAGATGATTGAGCAGGATTTGGCTGATGACCCTTATGCCCAAGAGTATTTTTCTAAATTGCTCAAGCAAGCGATTGCTGATGCTAAAGCCATGTTCGATGCACCCGTGAAGCAATACATGATGTTTGCTGACTTTGAGCAAGCCGTCAAAGACCGTGATGTCGCTGATGTGCCGAATGCGTTTATCGATGATAGTGGTAAGTTAAACAAACATGCCCAGGCGTATTTTGGTCTGTTTAAGCACTTATTTGATATTGATTTCTTGGTAGATAAAGATTTAGATAACGACAAGCTAGTCGCTTACGCCTTTGAGATTGATAATATCGTTAAAACAGCAGTGGCTGAGTATTCTATTAATCCAGCAGAAATTGAGAATGCTATTAGTGTCAAATTGCTGCCGATGTTATTTATGGATTTGGGTATCGATAAAGCGCAACAGCTCATCGAGGAAGTGCTAAAGATTACCCGTCTTGGACTTTCGAGAGACAAGTAGCCTAAGAGCAGCAAGAGGGTAGTAGGTAATGACTGAGAATGGTGTGTTTTATTATGGTCAAGATAAAATTGACTATGAAGTTGTGCGTAAAGAAGTAACTTATAAAGAAAAGATAAAACAGCTTGAAAGCGATCAGCTGATTGCTAAAAAGACCAAGCCTCGAAAAGTGGTTATCAAGGTACATCCTGATCAGCGTGTGGTTGTGACCGCACCTGTCGATGCTACCGATGAGGTGATTTATGATGCGATAATGAAACGTGCTCGCTGGATATGGCAAAGCCTACAGGACTTTGCCAAGCAACAAGATCATGTATTGCCCAAGCGCTATGTCAGCGGTGAGACCCAATTTTATCTGGGTCGTCGTTACGTGTTAAAAGTGATAACCAATATAGAAACTGCCAATGTAATACATAGCACTGTGAAGCTTAGTCGCGGTAAGTTAAATATAGAATTGTCTGAAGTCGATTCTACATTAAATAGTGAAGAACGAACTGCTATCGTCAAAAGCCTAATTGATGAATGGTATAAAAATAAAGCCAAGCTTATCTTTATAGAACGCCTAGAGGTGGTATTACCTAAAGCAGCGTGGGTAACTGGTACGCCAGCTTTCAGACTGTTAGTTATGAAGAAGCAGTGGGGCAGCTGCTCTACTAAAGGCAATCTAATCCTTAATCCTCATTTGGTTAAAGCACCAAAGGAATGCATCGATTACGTGATACTACATGAGCTGTGTCATATCGCTGAGCACAACCATAGCGAGCACTTCTGGCGGTTACTAATGCAAGTAATGCCGAACTGGAAAGAGGTAAAAGCGAGGCTTGATGGAATGGCTGAGCTTTATTTGAATGAGTGAGCATAGACAGTGTAATGATATACAGTGATAGAAATCTAGATTTAATTTGATATTGTTAGAGCAGAGTGCAACTAATACACTTAAAACTTAATTAAAAGGGATTATTATGGGAAAAAGTCATACTGAAACAGCTAGTTGGACTGTAGCAAACTTAGTAAGTGCAATAACAGACAACTCAAATAATAAAAAAGTTTTGATACCTAAGTTTCAAAGAAACTTAGTATGGCGCCCACACCAAAAAAAAGCTTTCATCGACTCTATTAAGAAAGGTTTCCCCGTTGGAGCGCTTCTTTTATTTGACGCAGGGGCAAGAGATAATATTGTAACCTACAGTCTCATTGATGGTCTGCAGAGAGCGACTACACTAAAGCAATATTCAGAAAAGCCGACAAGCAGTCTATTTTTTGATGATACGAATATTGATTTTAAACTGCTAAAAGATCTGAAAGATGCAATAGATAAAGAAAATTTAGAACTAGATCAATTATCGATGACTATCGTAAGCTGGGTAACCAATCTAAGCGGCTTTCAAGAGTCAGAAGGGTTTAGCTCGTTTGATTTAGTGAGTCATCTAGATGAAAGTTTAGATTTGAATATGGATATGGAAAAGGCAAAAAAGCTACAAAGGAAGATGATATCTTTTATAAAAAAGATAAAAGATGATGCCGATATAAGCTCATTTAATATACCTCTATTGATCTATAGTGGTCCTGACGATAACTTACCAATAATTTTTGAAAGACTCAACTCTAAGGGTACGCAGCTAAGTAAATACCAAATTTATGCTGCGGCATGGAACGACGCACCTTTTGGAATATCAAATACAAAGATAATCGATAAGATTCAGGCGAAATACGAGTCTCTGATTACCGAGGGTTATGAAGTTGATAACTATGATTCAGATACTTTTAATACTTCGAAATTTTCTTGCTTTGAATATATTTTTGGGTTTGGGAAGCTTCTTACAGAAGATTATCCTTTATTGTTTTCAGCTAGCTCTAAAGAGGCACAAGAAGACTCTATAGGTTTCAATATAGTTAATTTATGTTTGGGGAAAGCTTTTAATGAGATGAGAACACTGCCTAAGGATTTTTCAAAATATAAAATCGAAGATTTAGAGACATGTATTTTAGATGCTATTGATTTTGTGAATAACTGTCTAAAAACTCAGCTAGCTTTGAAAATGAATAACAAAAAAACTCCACCTGTTATTCATACTGAAATGCAAATTGTTTCGATGATTGGAAAAGCTTTTCACTCTAAATATGATGAAAATCTCAAAGTTAGAGATTCTTGGAAAGCAAATGGAGTTAAGCTAAAAGAAAATTTAAAGTTTCACTATCTTTTTGATATTTTAAAAGAATCATGGAAGGGTTCAGGAGATACAAAGGCGTATAATGCGATTCATGATGATCATTACTATAAGCCAGTTGATAGAAAGCAGTGGGAAAGTGTGTTTGAAGACTGGTTAGCTAGTGACTTACAAAAAAGAGAAACTAAAAGAATAACTATCAAGCCACAAAGTACATTGTTTTTAAAATATATTTATGTTCGCGTCCTACCAGTAGAACATCAAACATCAGAGCTAACGTTCGATATCGAACATTTAGTTCCTGTAGATAGACTGAAAAAAATTGCGCTAGGGGAAGGAGAAGGGCTTCCAATTAGTGCCTTTCCTAACTTGTGCTTATTGGCCTCAGAGCTTAACAGAAAAAAAGCCGACAAAACCTTCTATGAGTATTATGTAAACTCTGTAGACAATCAAGAGATGACTGATGAGCAAGCGAATAAGCAGATTAATAGTATTGAACAGTATTCCTTTACTACGCGAAATGATCTTGATTTTGTAAAGAATGGTCAATCATTTAATTCTGAAACTTATGAGGAGTTTCTAACAAACAGGTTTAGGCTACTGACGGAAAAATTCTTTGATCTTTATGATATATATTAAACGTCCATTCCTAAAAGTTCCAATAAAAACATATTGAACTCTGTTCAAAAAAAATAAAATGTCAGTTATATACTAATTAAAATAACCCGCATCAGGCGGGTTATTTTAAGTTCAGTTCTGAAAAACTTTCTAATTATGGCGTACCTGCATGCCCCACCTTAACTTGCACAGCTAACATACGTCCTTTAGTTTCTGCCTTGCGAGAGGCCTCATCCCAGTCTGGAGCCGCGCACATAAATAGTGTCTTACCATCTTGTCCACCAAGAGTAACCGCAAAGATACCATCAGGTGCAGTATCGATAGTTTCTAAAATTTCACCACCCTCTGCTATGCGTACCGCTCGCTGATTTATGGTATCTGCGATCCACACAGCACCCTCGGCATCCAAGGTCAAACCATCAGGTAATATGCTAGCATTTTCTATACGTAGACCAAGATTTGGCTCATCACCTAATTCTCCAAAATTAGCAAAGTCACGCTTTTCTCCGAGGCTACCATCCTCCTTGATATCAAACTGCGTGACTTTATTACCAAATAGCTCGTTAACGATCAATGTTTTCTGATCTGCAGAGATAACCATCCCATTTGGAAATGCCAATCCTTCAGCGACAACCTGTGAGCTTCCATCAGGCTTAACCAACACAAGCCCTGTGTTTTCATGGTCAGCGCCACCCATCAAATCAAAACCAAAGTTGCCGACATAAGCATTACCATTGGCTGAAACCACCATGTCATTTGCATGACCACCGCAATGCTCCCAAATATCAGCGTGAACGACCAAGTTACCATCATTTTCTAGTCGTAAGACTTTGCGGTCTTTCATCGACACAACCAGCAAACGCCCATCAGGCAACCATCCTAAACCGGAAGGTTGCTGTTCAACATGGATGATTTTCTCTGCTACTCCTTCATTGTTAACTCGATAAACGCCTTGAGTATAGAAATCGACAAACCATAGCGCATTTTGATACCAGCGAGGTCCTTCTAAATAGTGAAAGCCATCAACAGCAACTTTTATTTCATATTTCGACATAATCATCTTCCTTGATTGATAGACAAAATTATTTAAACAATATTTCTTATCAGGCTATTTCTTCATATATTGCAGTGACTTCCTCTAAAGTCATATCTTTGGGATTGGTCGCGATTAGTCGTGCATAGGTATTGATAACTATGTCGGCTAAGGCAGGAATATCGTTCTTTGTAATATCCAATTCACTCAAATGGTATTTAAGACCACTGTTTTCCAAAAACATTTTTAGTTGACTAATAAATGAAGTCGCTGCGTCTAAATCTGTCATTCCAGCTGTCTGAGTAGGCATGACAGCACGAGCAAGCTCTGCGTATAGAGGAGCAGCTTCTGATAAGTTAAATGTGAAAACACCACACATGACGAGTGCATTAGCATGTCCATGTGGAATGTGGAAGTTAATACTAAGAGGGTAGGAGAGCCCGTGAACAGCGGCTACAGAGGCATTGACGAAGGCGATGCCTGCCAGTGTGGAACCTAACAGCATATCGGCACGAGCATCAATATCGTCACCTTGGTTTAACACTTTTTCAAAATTATTCCAAAGCATCTGTAAGCCTTTTAGGGCTAGTGCATCTGAAATAGGATTCTTTTTAGTACGACTTGTATAGGCCTCAATACAATGCACCATGGCATCAAGCGCGGTTGCTGCAGTGATATGACGTGGTAATTTTAGTGTCAGTGTTGCATCTAAAATGGCGACGTCAGGTAAGATTTTAGGAGTATAAATAGCTTTTTTACTGCCATCTTTTGCGGTAATCACGGAGACAAAGGTAGACTCTGCACCCGTACCAGCAGTGGTCGGTATGGCAAATAGCGGCAGTTTTTTGAACCCACTAATATCTCTATCTAAAATATCGTTAACGGACTGAAAGTCGTTTGGATACAAAGCGACAATCTTCGCTGTATCAATAGAGCTTCCGCCCCCTAAGCCAATGATCAAGTCACATTGATTGTCTCTTGCACGCTCAATAGCGCTTTCAACAATTTCAATGGGCGGGTCTGCAACGACACTATCGAACACAACGACATTAACACCGGCTTCCTGTAAGGATTGCTGAGCGATATCGACATAGCCTAATTCGGAGATACCAGCATCTGTAATAATGATGGCTGATGTTGCAGAATATTGTTTTGCTAAAACACCTAGCTTTTGGCGCATGCTGTCAGCTTCGCTGACAATATGACCATTAGTATAAAATTCAATCCCTGTCATTTTATTCTTCCTTGATATAGGCGCACTTAGATATTGTTTTCTTAAATTCAATCAATGCCATAGTAAGAATGCTTTTATATCGATTAGACTCTTATAAGGCATCAATGCATTTTAATGGTACTAGGTACCTATTTATCTTATTAAACTTCTTTATCTCCAATGCATTTTTTATAAGAAAATCGCTTGTAGTGGGTGACTAAAATAACGCGTTAAAAGAATCTGGATATCAGAAAAATTATGCAACGTCTAAATTTCTTAGATCACCTAACTAGCCGATGTTTGTAAGATATTACATTAGCATAAACATCAGAGAATAGTCATTAAATGATTTGACAGCTATCACTTTAGTTGATAATTTCAGGTGAGTATTTAAGTACACGTTAAGTATATATTGACCTACCTATGTGCAACCATTACTAATGGTGTATTTAACTTACTCGTCAAATACTATAAAAACGTAAGTTAAATTAATGAACTTATGACTACTATCAAAAGGAATTGATAATGAAATTAGCACCCATTTTTTCGATAAGTGTGCTAGCCGCGATGGGCCTTTTAGGTTGTTCAAATCAATCTAGTAATGGTACGACTTCCTCAGAAGAGATAACTGTTTTACGTTTCTCACATTTCTATCCTGCAACCTCTGATATTAATGAGGAGATTTTTGAACCTTGGGCAAAAAAAATCGAAGCTGACTCGGGTGGGCGTCTCAAAGTTGAAGTATATCCTTCGGCCACCATTAGTAAAGCGGATACAGCTTATGAGTCTGCTGTAAAAGGAACCATTGATATTGGCTCACAAGTACAAGGTTATACAAGTGGTCGATTCCCACTATCTCAGATTGCAGAGCTTCCAGGGTTATCTAACTCATCAACACAAACAGGCTGTATGCTACAAACCCTTTATGATAACGGTACGATTGCTGATGAGTATGAGGATTCACACTTGCTCTTTATGTTTGCCACAGGTCCTGGAACCTTGCATAGTACCGACAAATTGATAAGAACTCCTGAGGATATGAGAGGTATGCGTATTCGTAGGCCCTCAGCAGTTGCAGGTGATATCATAGAGAGTATGGGAGCCTCCCCGGTTGGGCTACCTGCCAATGACATATATACTTCTTTACAGCGTGGAGTCGTTGATGGATTGAGCTTTCCATGGGAAGCTATGGAAACTTTCAAACTAAATGAGTTGACGAAGTATCATACCAATATGCCATTTTATAGTTCTGCTTTGATGGTCACTATGAATAGTGATAAGTATGAAAGTCTGCCAGAAGATTTAAAACAAGTTATTGATGACAATTCAGGTATGGCCCTTAGCAAAAAAGTAGGGGCTATGTGGGATAAGACTTATTCGACACAGCTACAAGCAGCCATCGATCAAGGAGACGAAGTTGTCGATATTCTAGACCCACTCAATGACCCAGACTGGAAAGGTCCACTTGAAAAAGGTACAAAGAAATATCTTGATGATGTAGAGTCTTTAGGACTAGATGCTTACGGGGTCTATGATAAGGCTAAAGAAGCTAGCGTAGTCTGTAAAGTGTAATCTTATAAAAATTTTAGTTAAAATATAGCTGAACTGACTAAACTGAAAAAGCCTCAACTTATGAGCTGAGGCTTTTTCTATTTTTCTGATTCAAATCTAGCAGGTACTCATCACTATCTAAAGCTCTACCTACCTAAGACAAGCTGTCCACCAGAAAAGCTGATACACCCGTCACAGAACCAAGAATTTAAACGTCTTGCATAAGGTACATCTGCTGGGACATCTAATTGATAGGGACGACCACAGTACTCACAGTGTATGTCATCTAAATAAACCTGACATTTTGCAAGCGTAGCAAATAATGCATCAAGCTCCATGTCGTGGTCGCAACAAAGTATTTTCAAATGCGCTATATAATCACTAGGGGACACATAAGACCAATACTCATGGCACAAATGCTTTGCTGTATCCTCTAGAGCTAAATCAAAGACGAAGTTCATACTCATAATATCCTCCTTAGTATCCATAGCCAGTTTGTGGTAAAAGTCCGTAAAGCTCACTCTGTAGCTGACTACACATATCATCAACGGCATAGCCGAGATTAGCGTCTAAGCGCTTCTGAACCCATATGCGCAGCGCCATATGATTATCAAAGCAACTATCCACATTTAAGAAACGAGCCAAACCACTACCTGACTGAATACAGAGCTCACAAATGAGATAATTAGCAATATTATCTGCGCCATTACTGACATAGCCACTAGGCTTAAACGTTGCATGCAGCTTATCGTAATCAATCATTTTCATCGTGACGTCTCCTTGTCAGTAGATACCTGAGCAATCTGACTGCGATTGACCAATGCTTCAAATGCACTACCATCCTGCCTAGTCATATTCGGTACGTAACGGCTATACGTGTTGAATAGCATCTTAGTCGTAGAGTGTCCCATTTGGCTGGCTATCCACTCAGGACTTTCGCCAGCAGCTAACCATAACGTCGCTGCAGTATGACGGCTCTGATAGGCATTACGCTTCTTGAGACCCAAGATCTTAAGAGTAGGGTGCCAAACACGCTTATTCACGTTGTTATAGTCAAGTGGTTCACCTGTATGCGCGCAAAACACATAGTCAGATCGCTTATAAGTGATCGTCTGTTGTTCCTTCAGAGCATCATAGACCCAAGGTGACATTTGAATCGCACGGTAAGATTCCTGAGTCTTAGGAGGAACAATCTTGCCTTTGACATAAGCTTGTTTGATCACAATCTCACGTCGATCAAAGTCAATGTTCTCCCATGTCAAACCATCAATCTCACTCGTACGCATCCCTGTGAAAAATCGTACCAGATAATAATTGCGATAGTCTGTTCTCACACCATTAATAAACGTCCAAACCTCATTCAGTGTGAATGGTTGAATATCCGTTTTAGGTTGCTTGAGCGCATTGATATCGTAATAAGGGTTGTCAAACTGATAGCGTTTAGCCGCTTCTTTTAGTATCATACCTAAAGGTACCATGATCGAATTGATGCGTGCCGCTGACAGATGTTTGTTAGCTTTTCCGTACGTTACTTTGGCGAGCGATGAACGGAAGGCTAATACATCTGTCTTTTTTATGAGATGAATGGGCTTAGTCCCAAACTTAACAATCAAGTACATATCAATAATCTCCTTTATTTTGCGCTTATAAGTATCACGCCATTCAATTTCTTTTTCAGAAAACCATAATTTTGCAAACTGCTCAAAGGAAGGTGAATTAGTGTTGATACATTCCTTGCGATCGTTCAACGCTACCATTTCTGCCGCTTTATCACTTTTTGGAAAGTACTTAGCGTAGTTGAATAAACCTAGGATGATTTCTGCTTCCATTTTCTCAATCACTTTTTCAAGCTTTTTGCGATTCGCTGGCGTGTCCGTCAGGTTTGTCGTCTCCCGACAGCGTATACCCATATAATAAAAATCGACGAATAGCATATTGCTACCTCTGCGGGTTCTAATACTAGCCATCCTATTTCTCCTTATTGTAGTGCCATGGCGTTGATGCTACCGGCGATGCCAGTGCGCATATCTTTTTCAATCTCTTCCCAAATGTACAAAATCTTACGACCACCGAACGGGCGTATATAATGAATGCCCTCGATAAGCACACTATCCTTGAGCTCATTACGGATAGTACGAGGGTTATATTTGATGAGCTCAGAAAGCTCTTGGGTAGTTAGGTAGGTATGTGACATAATAAATTCCTTGTAAGCCAATTAAATAACTAGGTTGTTTTATCAAAATAACAAATAATTCTATAAAAGTAATTTGTTATTCGATAGAAGTACTTTACTAGCTATCGTTAGTCGATACAAGTACTTTTTTAGTCTATTAAGGAATTATTAATGATTTTATGTAATTTACCAGTGCTACTAGCTGAACGACGTATGAAGGTTGCAGATCTAATAAGAATGACAGGAATTAGCAAGTCGACAGTGCACAAGATATATAACGAACAGACTTCAAGAATAGATTTTGACACTATGGATAAAATTTGTGAGGCACTAGATATTGAAGTAGGTGATTTATTTACTTATGTACCTAACGAGCCACTAGATAAAGAGAAGTAAATTAATTTTAAAGTGATTTTAGATAATCTAGGGTAGAGGTCGAAAGTGCTACTCTGAAAGAAAGGCAAAATAGAGAGCAGGCGCAACTTAGGCACAATTTAGGCACACACGTTTTTTGATGACGTTTGCGGAAAGTGAGAAAAGAGGAAATTTGCATCGACGTATAGTTTCCTTTTTCGCTACAGCCCATATATTACAGACAAAAAAAGCCCCAATCGTGAGATTGGGGCTTTCTAAATATTTGGTAGGCATAAGCAGACTCGAACTGCTGACCTCTACCATGTCAAGGTAGCGCTCTAACCAACTGAGCTATACGCCTATTTAGGTTGAGCATTTTAGCAAGTTTCTCAGACTTTGCAAGTCTTTTTTATCGTAATTCTAATTTATTATCATAATATTTGGTATTGAGATTTATATTAAGGCTTTTCGTGTATTTTTTCTAAACATTTAATTTAATTGGTGTAGTTTTTCTTGTTAATAAGAGAGCGAACTTTAATGGATAAGAGCCTATAACTGGTATGATATCTCTCTAACTGAAGTGAGAGTCATAATAATAATGACTTAGAGTCAGTCATGCCTAACAGCGTTGAATAGAAACGAGACATAGTCGGAGAATAATATGGGCTTATTGGTCGATGGACAGTGGCAGGACAAATGGTATGACACAAAAGCCAATGGTGGCCGCTTTCAACGTGAGGATGCCGGTTTTAGGAACTGGGTGACCGTGGATGGCAATGCAGGACCAACAGGTATTGAGGGTTTTAAAGCCGAACCTGACCGTTACCATCTATATGTGTCGCTCGCCTGTCCTTGGGCGCATCGTGCTTTGATTTATCGTAAGCTCAAAGGTTTGGAGGATATCATCCCGATATCTGTAGTGCATCCCTTTATGGCAGAGTATGGTTGGACATTTGCAGCGGGCGAAGGTGTGGTTACCGATCCGAATATCCATGCAGACTATGCCTATGAGCTCTATACCAAGGCCAAGCCAGATTATACAGGGCGCGTCACGGTACCTATTTTATGGGACAAGAAGACCAATACGATCGTTAGTAATGAGTCGTCAGAAATCATCCGTATGTTTAATTCAGCTTTTGATGAGGTTGGCGCAGTAGCAGGTAATTTTGTACCATCAGAGCTGTTGAGCAACATCGACGATATCAATACCTTTGTCTATTCTACGATTAATAATGGGGTGTACAAAACTGGATTTTCAACCACACAAGAGGCCTACGAAGAGGCAGTGGTTGAATTGTTTGCAGCGCTAGATACACTTGAAGGTCGCTTAGCAACTCAGCGTTATTTGGTGGGTAATACGATCACTGAGGCCGATTGGCGACTGTTTACCACTTTGGTACGTTTCGACGCCGTTTATGTTGGGCATTTTAAATGTAATCTGCGTCGTATTGTTGATTATCCAAATCTTTGGGGCTATCTACGTGATTTATACCAAGTGCCTGGCATCGCTGAGACGGTGAATATGGTGCACATCAAGCAGCATTATTACACCAGTCACGCCAGTATAAATCCTACGCGTATCGTCCCTGTCGGCCCTGTGATTGATTTTACGACAGCGCATGATCGTGCTCAGTTATAGATGTTTTCTATACATACAACTAAAAACTGTTCATTATAAAAGAATAGCATCATAAAAAAGCCCCAGCTACTCATAAGCAGTTGGGGCTTTTTGACGACATGACAGGTAGTTCAATATTAAGCGTTGTTTAGCTGACGGGCAGCTTCTAGTGCAAAGTAGGTCAAGATACCATCAGCACCTGCACGGCGGAAACCAATCAAAGACTCTAAAATGACTGCATCACTGAGCCAGCCGTTTTGAATAGCTGCCATATGCATGGCGTATTCACCAGATACTTGATAGGCAAAGGTTGGCACGCCAAAAGTGTCTTTAACTTCACGAATCAAATCAAGATACGGCTGACCGGGTTTAATCATGACCATATCAGCGCCTTCATTGATGTCCATGGCCACTTCATGCAATGCTTCAGCACGATTGCCAAAATCCATCTGATATTGCTTTTTGTGTCCGCCTTTTAGGTTGCCAGCACTACCGACAGCATCACGGAACGGGCCGTAGTAAGCAGAAGCATATTTGGCAGAGTAGGCCATGATAGCCGTATTGACAAAACCTTCGGCTTCAAACGCATCACGCATGGCTTTGATACGTCCATCCATCATGTCACTAGGGGAGATGATATCAGCGCCAGCACGAGCATGTACGAGTGCCTGCTTGACCAATACTTCGATAGTCGCATCATTGATGACGTAACCGCTGTCATCGAGTAGACCATCTTGACCGTGTGAGGTATAAGGGTCTAGCGCCACATCAGTCATTACCACCATTTCTGGTACGGCGTCTTTAACCGCTTTTATCGTACGTGCAGTCAGGGCGTTTTCGTCATAAGCAGCTCTGCCGTCCGGTGTCTTTAGTGAGTTATCAATGACAGGGAAAATGTCGATGGTCGTGACACCCTCTGCTAATAGCTCTTTGGCATGTTTAATCAGTAGGTCAATTGATAGACGCTCGACACCTGGCATACTAGCGATGGTTTCGCGCTGATTTTGGCCTTCTAGTACAAAAACGGGTGCGATAAAGTGCTTAGGATGTAGCTCCACTTCACGAATCATGGCACGTACATTGTCGTTATAACGCAGACGGCGCAGGCGAGTGGCAGGGTATTGGCGATTAAAGGTATAGCTCATATGAATTCCTTACTGTTTTTTAATAGTTATGGTGTTGCTTGGTAGAGATGTCGCTATTGATAAGTTGATTCTACAGGGCACTGACTACTGTGTATTAACAGTCATATATTTATAGACAATGTAGTTAAAAAACACGGATGTATAAACGGCTTCTATGTAAACAGATGAGGGCTATACTATACCCAAAAGCGGTGATAAAAACCAAAAAGCCCTACCACGTTCAGCTGGTAGGGCAAGTTGTACTTATCGACTGTCAATATAATGACACCGTGATATCACAAAGTAGTAGTTTCATAAGTGATGATTTCATAAGTGATGATTTCATAACTTCATGAATGACGACTCAATCAACCACAAACCATAAACCCTTATGGCTCAACAATCTGTGTAACAGGAACCGCTTCGACCGTATTGTCATCATAGCGAGTCTCTTCAGTCATCACACCCACTGCTGCATCTTTTCTACCATCATCGTTAACATCAACGATAGCAGTCGGTTTGAAAGTCGTGGTTTCGACCCCTTGCGATTGCTTAATGGCGACAGCCTCTTGCGTAGAGGTCACACGTGCTGAACCCGCTGCCTTGATCGCATTTGTGGCCTTGGTTTTGGCACTCGTCACAGAGCCTGTGACAATTTGAGCCAAATTGCTATGCTGCGGCACAGGGATAGCTGTTGGTACATCCAGATTGGCACCACCACCTAACGCTTGGTATAGCTCGATTTGGCTGACGATTTTTTGTAGCTCTAAATCCAAGATGCCTTGTTGCGTAGAAAACAACGAGCGCTGAGCATCAAGCACGTCTAAGTAATTATCAAGACCCGCTTTAAAACGTGCATCAGCTATTTGATAGGTCTGCTCAAAATTATCTTGCAAGCGGTACTGAGCTTCTAACTGCTCGCCAAGCGTGGCACGGGTGGCCAGTACGTCTGACACTTCACGGAAAGCCGTCTGGATAGAGGCTTCGTAACTTGTCAGCGTTTGGTCACGCTCGATCTGAGCCACGTCGTAATTGGCATCTAGACGTCCTGCATCAAAAATCGGCACGCTAACGCTTGGGCCAAACGACCAACCAACAGAACCATTTTTAAACAAATCATTCAAACTGCCGCTACTGACACCCACGCTACTGGTCAAACTAATAGAGGGGAAGTAAGAGGCGCGTGCCACTTCGATATTGGCACCAGCCGCTTTTAGGCTATATTCTGCTTGTAGCACGTCAGGACGGTAGCGTAGCAGCTCACTTGGCAGACCTGCATTAAAGATCTGCTGATTGGTGATATTGCTGACTGCAGGCGTTGGAATTAGCTCGCTTGGAATCGGACCACCGACCAAGTATTGCAGTGCATTTCGTGCCTTTAAGATACTGCTTTGAGCACGCAATACGGCAAGCTTGGCATTTTCAAGCGACGCACTGGCTTGCAGTGATGGCAGCTTAGGATCAATACCTGCTTCAAAACGCTTGTTTGCGATAAATAACGAACGTTCACGACTCTCAACGGTTGCCTCAGCCAGCTTTAGCTGAGCCAAGCTATAACTTAGATTGGCATAGCTTTGTGAGATATTGCTGACCAGACTGATTTGGGTCGCGTCTTTGGCTGCGGTGGTTGCCAAAAAGTTCTGTAGTGCTTGATCTTTTAGGCTAGATATTTTACCCCAAAAATCTAGCTCGTAATTGGCAAGACCTAGGTTGACGTTGTAGCTACTGCTAGCATTTCGATCCGTACGATTCTGCGCTTGGCGTGTATAACCTGCACTGCCATTGATGGCTGGCAGGTCATTGATATCGGTGATTTGATACTGCGCACGCGCCTTCTCAATCGCTAGACGAGCACTTTCAAAGTCTTTGTTGTTCTCAAGACCCAAGGCGATGAGGCCTTTGAGGCGTTCGTCATTATAAAAGCTCTGCCAGCGTTGACTGGCAATACTTGGCTGTTCGACTGAGCTGACCGTTTCTTTGTCAAATGCGCCATAACTCTGCTGCATTGCAATGTTAGGCTCAACTAGGACAGGACGCATATCCGCTTTTGGGATCGTGTTACAAGCGGCCATACTCATCGCAAGAGCGGTTAGTCCTAGCAAACGACCGCTGTTTCTGCGAATCCGAGATAATGCGGGTTGAGCAAGGGTCGCTGTCATAGCGACCGGTGATGCGTTAGAAGTAATTGTTTTTTGAGCACTCATTGTGTGTTGTCTCCAAGGCTTGCAGGCTGATAACTCTCAGAAGTCGTTGGGTGTGAGTCAGGCGTATCGCCACCGTCTCTGTCATTTGGCTTGTTATTGTCGTATTTGTGCGGGAACGCACTACGTACCCAGACGTAGAACATTGGGATAAAAAAGATACCCAATAGCGTTGCGGTTACCACACCGCCAATCACACTGGTACCGATAGCATTTTGACTGCCTGAACCTGGACCATTTGCCAAGAATAATGGCACAACACCTAACCCAAAGGCAAGTGAGGTCATAATAATCGGACGTAAGCGCTGGCGTGCCGCAGTCATGACAGCTTCTCTTAGACTGTAGCCTTCCTCTTGATGCTCTTTTGCAAACTCAATAATCAAGATGGCATTTTTGGCGGACAGACCGACAACAGTCAATAGACCAACTTGCAGGTAAACATCGTTGGCAAAACCGCGTAGCCACGTAAATATCACCGCACCCAGTACCCCAAGTGGTATCACTAGTAGAACAGAGACGGGGATAGACCAACTCTCATAGAGCGCTGCTAGACACAAGAATACCACTAGGATTGAAAGCGCATAAAGCATCGGCGCCTGGGCACCTGACTTTTGCTCTTCTAGCGACATACCTGTCCACTCGTAACTGATACCCTCAGGGAGCTTGTCTATCATCGCCTCCATCGAGCTCATTGCATCACCAGTACTCAGGCCTGGCGCAGCGCTACCTTGGATATTCATGGATGGTAAGCTGTTGTAGCGAGTGAGACGCGGTGAGCCTGATTGCCATTCACTGCTAGAAAACGCATCGAACGGAATCATACTATTCATGTCATTTCGTACATACCATTTGCCGATATCATCAGGATTGGTACGGCTGCTCGCTTCACCTTGTACATAGACGCGCTTAATACGGCCACGGTCGATGAAATCATTGACGTAGCTTGAGCCCCACGCAGTAGAGATGACACTGTTGATACTACTTAGCGACAAGCCATAAGCGGCGGCTTGCTCTTGATTGATATTGATTTTTAATTGTGGAGAGTCTTCTTGACCATTAGGACGGACACCGGCGACTTGGTCGTTCTGTCCGGCCATACCCAGCAGCATATTACGGGCTTCAAGTAGCCCATCGTGTCCGAGGTTACCGCTATCTTGGAGCATTAAATCAAAACCACTGGCATTACCAAGCTCAGTAATGGCAGGTGGTACAATCGCAAAGACTTGTGCTTCGTTTAACTGGGTAAAGAAATACCCCATTGCTCGTCCAGCCACCGCTTGGGCGGTATTTTCATCACCAGAGCGTTCCTCCCAGTCTGATAAACGAACAAACGCCAGCCCCATGTTTTGTCCTTGTCCGGCAAAACTAAAGCCTGCAATGGTAAAGACAGAAGCGATGTTGTCTGTTTCTTGGGTGTCGTAATAGTTTCTGACTTTATCCAGTACGTCTTGGGTTTCGTCTAATGTAGAACCAGCAGGCAACTGAACCAAGGTAAACATAATACCTTGATCTTCTTCTGGCAAGAATGAACCAGGAATGCGTAAGAATACAACCGCCATGATACCGATGATGGCTGCATAACCAATCATATATAGCCATTTAAAACGAATACTTTTACCAACGAAGTTTTCGTAAGAGCGGCTAAGTTTAAAGAAACCACGGTTGAACCAGCCAAAGAAACCTTTTTGCTTTTCAGTACTGCTTTTTTCATGGCTCTTGCCACGTTTGAGCAGTGTCACACATAGAGCAGGGGTGAACACCAATGCGACCATGGCTGATAGCACCATACTGGTAATCAAAGTGATCGAGAACTGGCGATAAATCACACCTGTTGAGCCGCCAAAGAAGGCCATCGGTACAAAAACTGCAGATAGAATCAGCGCAATACCAATAACGATCTTACTGATCTCACCCATGGATTTGGTGGTCGCGTCTTTGATAGAAATATCAGGATCTTCTTCCAATATTCGCTCGACGTTTTCTACCACAACGATTGCATCATCGACCAGTAGACCAATGGACAATACCATAGCAAACATGGTCAGTACGTTGATACTAAAGCCTGCAATATACAGCACGGCAAACGTACCGAGTAGCACGACAGGTACCGCAAGCGTTGGAATAATCGTGGCACGCCAGTTCTGTAAGAAAATGAACATGACGATGAATACTAAGACAATGGCTTCGATCAGCGTATGTACCACCTGCTCGATAGACAAGCGTACGAAAGGCGTGGTGTCATAAGGAACGACTGAGGCAAGACCCGTTGGGAAGTTCTTTTCAAGCTCTGCCATACGCGCGCCAACGGCCTCGCGAGTTTCTAACGCATTGGCACCGCCAGCAAGTGAGATACCCAAACCAGCTGCTTCTTGTCCATTATACAAAGACAAAACACTGTAATTTTCACTACCGATCTCGACTCTAGCCACATCGCCTAAGCGTACTTGCGCACCAGAGGTGTCTGTTTTTAACAGAATATTTTTGAACTCTTCAGGGGTTTGTAGATAGCTTTGAACGGTAACGGTCGCGTTGATGACCTGTTGGTCGGTATCAGCAGGGGCTTGTCCTAACTGACCCGCAGATACTTGAGCGTTTTGTGCTTGTATCGCACCAACGACATCCGACGGCACCATGTTGTAGCTACGTAAGCGCGAAGGGTCAAGCCAAACACGCATCGCGTAAGTAGAACCAAAGACCTGAACATCACCCACACCTTCTACACGACTGATTGAGTCAAGGATATTGGAGTTAATGTAATCGGCAATATCACTACGATCCATACTGCCATCTTCAGAGATGAATGCCTGAACCATCATAAAGCTACTAGATGATTTATTGACGTTGACACCTTGACGCTGTACCGATTCAGGTAAGGCACTCATTGCCGCTTGTAATTTGTTCTGTACTTGTACCTGAGCGGTATCGGAATCTGTACCGTTTTCAAAGGTCAGCGTCACTGACGCACTACCGTTTGATGAGCTCGATGATGACATGTACATCAGGCCATCAAGCCCTTTCATACGTTGCTCGATAACCTGAATGACTGAGTTTTCAACGGTTTTTGCATTAGCACCAGGATAGTTTGCACTGACCGAAATCGTCGGTGGTGCAATACGTGGATACTGTTCAATCGGCAGATTAAGAACCGATAACACCCCGATGAGCATGACCAATATAGCCAGCACCCATGCAAAAATAGGGCGATTAATAAAAAAACGTGACATAGTATATCCCTAAGTCTTCCTGTCTTTGAATGGAATTAGTTAGCAGCGGCTTCTGTTGATTTTGCGTTAGAAGTCTCATTACCAGCTGGCTTTTTATCCACGGTCTTTGCCGCTTGTTGCGGTGTTTTAGCATTAGGCACAGCTTTTGCAGAGGGTGCTGGATTTGCGCTTTCTAATGGCTTTGCGACCACTTCTTGCTCAGGTTTGACCTTAGATCCGCCAATGATAACCACCTTGTCACCAGCTTTTAAGCCATCAGTGACCACCCATTGTCCGTCATACGTACCATTAATGGTGACTGGACGAACTTGAATTTTGTTGTTTTCATCAACGATATAAACTTGTGTCTCACTCTTAGGCGTACGTGTGACCGCGCTCTGTGGCACGAGGGCTGCATTGGTAATCACGCTCTGTGTCAGACGTGCAGTGACATACATACCGGGCAGCAAGATATTGTTGCTGTTTGGAAAAATAGCACGCAAGGTGACAGCGCCAGTTGACGCATCAACCTTGGCTTCAGACAAAGCAAGCTTGCCGCGTACGGGATAGACTGAGCCATCCTCTAACACCAATTCCACAGAGTTCATACCTGCCTGAGCGCTACCATCAGCAATCTGCTGACGCAGTTTCAACAGCTCAGATGAGGACTGACTGATATCGACATAGATAGGATCTAGGCGTGAGATGGTTACCAGTGGATCAGCTTGACCAGCGCTAACCAGCGTACCAGCGGTCACGCTAGAGCGATCGGTTCGACCAGTAAGAGGCGCACGTACGATAGTACGATTAAGATCCAAGGTGCTGGCATCTAGGCCTGACTTTGCCGTTTGAATACCAGCTTTGGCGCTTTCGATACCGGCTTGTGTCTGTCCAACCGCCGCCGCAGCGCTCTGAACAGCCGCTTGTGCAGTACGAACGGTCGTTTGTGCTTGATCATATTGCTGTTTTGAGATGGCGTCGATGCTGACTAAGCCTTGCAAACGCTGCAAATCGTTTTGTGCTTGTGCTAGCGAGGCTTGACGACTTACCATTTCAGCTTTTGCACTGGCATTGTTGGCCAGTGATGTTTGATAGTTGGCCTCTGCCTGCTGTACTGATGCCTGTCCGCTTGTGACAGAAGACGCATAGTTGTCGGTATTAATACGGTACAGTGGCTGTCCTTTTTTGACGTTGCTTCCTTCACGGAACAACACCTCGTCAATCACCCCATTGACCTGTGGGCGGACATCAGCAGTTTGATAGGCTGCTGTACGTCCAGAAAAAGTCTGTACTTGAGGGACGGTCTCAAAAGTGACGGTCTGAACGTTGACAACTGCAGGAGGCATTTGCTGCTGCGCGGCCTGCTCACCAGCCGCGTCATCGTTTTTGTCACAGCCAACCAGTACCGCTGTAGATAGTACAGATGCTATTACAAGCGCAAGATAAGAATGCTTCATCAAGGTCCTCGGCAATATATAAATAATGACTGTATAAAAAGTGAATCAATAAATTTTGATGTATTGAATATGAAATTTCTATATATAGGCTTTACTTAGACTAAGCGCCAATAACCTCTCTGCCAAGTGCATTTTTGAATAAATGAACTTGGTAGAGAGACGATAATAGGGTATCTAATACTGATATATTAAAGACCCATGCATCAAACACCAATGCGGTATTTTTTAGCAGCGAAGTTGTAGATAAAACCCAAAGTATATTCGTAAATTTGGTGACGTATTATAAACTATTGGGGTAACCCCACAGTCAAGCGATTTAAGAGAGAGGGATTGCGAAGAGACAGCCATATTACATTTTACGGATACAAAAAATACCGCTATGGTAAGTGTCGCGTTAGCTAACAGCTAATAGAAGGCTCTACAAGATACTGTTACCACTTAGTGTAAATTTTTGTTATTTTTATAAAACCCTAGGTGTATAAAGGTCTTTAAGTAGTAAGAATAGTGGTTTGTCAACAAAATGACAATTTTAGCAACCCCTAATTACAGCCATAAAAAGTAACTGTCCGCAAGTCTCTATTAAACGTGATCAAGCATCATCCGAACGTCAGAAAAACACTTACACGATTATAGTACTGCACGGATTTATGAAACTTAAAGAAAGGTAACGATTTAGCTGAAAAATTAGTCTTTGAAGGGCTGGTTTTTTGGTTGTTGACTTTTCATATGATAATCACTAAAAAATGCTACTAAAAAAATGTTGTTAGAAAAGGAGCCGTCTGATCAATAATAAAGACGACCCCTATTTAATTATACTAAGCGTGCACTGGCAAGCTCTGTCAGTTGATATAGACCTTGACGGTAGCGGTTGTCCGGCAAGCTGCTAAGTGCTTGCTGTGCCAGCTTGGTTTCGTCGAGCGCGCGCTGTTTGCAATAGTCTAATGAGCCTGACTTGTTGACCAGCTCGATAAGCTGAGCTGCATTTGGTGTTTTACCTGTTTGCACCGCAATACGGAGCTGCTCATAGCCTTCGGTATCACTGTCTTTTAGTAACTCAAGCGCTTTGATGGTAGGTAACGTAGGCTTGCCTTCTGCCAGATCATCCCCGAGGTTTTTGCCCATCACATCGCTATCACCACTATAATCAAGCACATCATCAATGATTTGAAAAGCATTGCCAAAGTGCTGACCAAAATCACCCAATGCCGCCATGTGCTCTGTTTTATCTTGCAAAATAGCAGCGCCTTGGGTTGCCATCATAAACAGTCGTGAGGTTTTGCCATCGATAATGCGTAAATAATCTTCTTCCGTCGCGGCAGGGTTATGCTGATGCTGTAGCTGTAACACTTCGCCTTCGGCAATGTCACAGGTGCCGTCTGAGAACACTTGCAACAACGGTAAGCTTTGAAAGCCAACCAATAGATTGAACGCACGGGCGATCAGATAATCACCGACCAGTACGGCAGTAGCGTTGTCCCAAGTGGCATTGGCCGTTGGCTTACCACGGCGCTGTCCTGATTCATCAATCACATCGTCATGGACTAAGGTTGCGGTATGTAGCATCTCGGTAATCGCGGCTAGATGCATCGCTTGTTCTGATGGATTGTCATCAAACATGCGAGCACACAACAGCGTGATGAGCGGGCGCATGCGCTTGCCGCCAGCATTAATCACATGCTGAGAGACGCTCATAACGAGTTGTACTTTTGAGTTGAGACTGCCGAATACTTGCTTGTCCATGACCTCAAAGTCATTCGCCACGATACCTTGGATATCAGCATAGCTAGGAGTTGATGGAGATTTGGAAGGGGTGTTATCTAAAGAGATACTGGTCATAATAAGTAGTCATATTAATAATGATAAGGAAAGTTTTTATTGCCTTCACTATGAGCATGCATAAGGAAAGCATTATTTTACTTATGATAGCATAGCTATATCTCGAAATTGTGCGTTAAAACGTCTCATAAATAAAATGAGCGTCTCCTTTTGATAGATATTATTGCTGATAAATCATAACGCAGGCATGACATAGAATGACCAATTAACTAATGGAATAGACTGCTTAATAAATGAGTGATAAAAGGCTGTAAGTAACTGATTGCATAAGTTATAATAGCCCCTGTTGGGCACAGGCTACTATTTTTATTGACTGTTTTATATGTGCTGATGTAGATCGTCATCGATGGCGTCTCTATCATTTATCATATAAGTAGCAGTAATTATGATGCTTCTTTAGATAACCACCTTACAAAAACGAGATGAGCGGCTTGCTTTTTTGAGCAAAAAGCCGTAAAATCTTGCCTTTAATTTTTCCCTGTCGTGTTCGTCGTAAAAGCGTTGGTATAATATCATCCACGGCACACGGGTTAAACGGAGTCATATATGTACGCAGTAATCAAAACTGGTGGTAAACAGCACCGTGTAGTCGTCGATGAATTGCTTAAAGTAGAATTACTAAAAGCAGAAAAAGGCGAAACAATCAAATTTGAAGACGTATTGATGGTTGTTGACGGCGATAACGTCAAAATCGGTCAGCCTGTTGTTGATGGCGCTAGCGTTGAAGTTGAAGTTGTTGAGCATGGTCGCGGCGAAAAAATCCGTATCGTCAAGCACAACCGTCGTAAGCATTATCACAAAGAACAAGGTCACCGCCAATGGTACACCTTGTTAAAAATCAAAGCCATTAATGCCTAATTACCCATTTAGCAATTTTTGCTAAACAGTGCACTAAATGCTTAAGAGTTATCGCATCAGCGGTAAGTCAAATTAACAAGGAGATTTTCTCATGGCACATAAAAAAGCTGCCGGTTCGAGCCGTAACGGTCGTGATTCAAACCCAAAAATGCTAGGCGTAAAAATCTTTGGTGGCCAAGCTATCACAGCTGGTAACATCATCGTTCGTCAACGTGGTACAGAATTCCACGCAGGCGAAGGCGTTGGCATGGGTCGTGACCATACTTTATTTGCACTGAATGATGGTGTTGTAAAGTTTGCGACCAAAGGCAAATTTAACCGTCGTTATGTGACGGTTGAAAACGCATAATTATCTATTTAAATCATTTTCTTCTTTGAATAAAGTGATTGGATAATTAAAAAAGCCCCTGCTGCCTTATGGTAGTAGGGGTTTTTTATGTTTATAAGGTTATTCTTTTTATAGATAATGCTTAATATTGGTACTGTCAAATAGTTAGTATGTCAAAGCGTCCCCTCTCTGTGATAGCTGTTGGTATATATGCAAATTGCTATTGTGTAACGGCATTGGTTACAAGCGTGTATGGCAGCCGTAGTAAAGATTGCAAATCGTGACTAGGCGCGTAATAAAAAAACTGGCACACTGTTGCCATTGCTGATGGTTACCAGTTTTAGCTTGGTAAGGTCAGTATTTATAGAAAACAAAAATTTCAATAGAACATTTTATTTTTAGCAACAACTTTAAAGCGATTATGCTTTTTTAGAGAGGATTTATGATGAACTTATCTACGAAAAAATCAACCAAACAAAAAATGATGAGTGGTGCGCTAGCGGGTGTATTGATGACATCGCTTGGTGTGGCAGCGCCTATGATGGCATTGACCCAGTCTGCTACAGCAGCCCCAGCGGACAATATCACCGCAGCCACACGTTTGAATAAACTGCTGACCAATACGAAAAGCATGACGGCCAATTTTAGCCAAACGACCAAAGGCGCAAGTAGTGGTACGTTTAGCGGCTCTATGAGTGTCCAACGTCCAAACAATTTCCGCTGGGAAACCAAATCACCATCAGAGCAGCTCATTATTGCCAACGGCAACTCTATGTGGGTCTATGACAAAGATCTAGAGCAAGCAACCAAGCAAAATGTAGACAGCCAAGTAGGTAATACGCCAGCGCTATTATTGTCAGGCGACCCAAGTAAACTTGATAAAAACTTTAAGATTACCCAGCCATACGACAACAAAAACTACTATGTGCTGTATCCAAAATCAGACAGTGCCAGTTTTAAGAGCTTATCAATGAGCTTTAGTGGTGGTAAGCCTGTCATGATGGTACTAAACGATACACTTGGTCAAACGACTTCTATCAAGTTTAGTGGTATTAAGCTCAATCCAAGTATCAGCAGCAGCCAGTTTAAATTTACGCCGCCTAAAGGGGTTGATGTTATTAATCAGTAGAGACATGCTAGAGCATATCTTCATATTACTGATTTAATGACGTGATTTAATAAAAAGGACAGATCCTATGCGGTCTGTCCTTTTTTGTGAGATAAGATTTATGTTAGTAGAGGCTGTAACAGTATCTATGGCAATGCTCTGATAGCGTCCATGTTTGGCAGCGGTGGTAACTCATCTAAATGACTGAGCCCAAATGCATCTAAGAATTGCGGCGTGGTATGCAGCAGTGCAGGGCGACCTAAGGTATCTTTATAGCCTTTCTCAATGATCCAGCCTTTATCAAACAGTTGCCGCAATATATTACTCGATAGCGTGACACCGCGTACTTGTTCGATATCACCTCGTGTCACCGGCTGTTTGTAAGCAATGACGCTTAGCGTTTCAAGCAGGGCTTGGCTAAGACGCTCTTGACGCTGCGGGAATATACGCTGAATCAATCGACTATAGTCATCTGCTATTTGCAAACGATAGCCACTGGCAGTCTCATGTAGATGGAGTACACCTGCATCTAGGCGTTGCTGTAGTAGCGTTAATGCCTGCTGCAACTCTTTGGTAGACAGTGACAAGTGCTTTTTTAAGGCCTGGGCAGTGAGCGGCGCTTCTGAGGCATGCAATAGCACTTCAATATGCTTGCTGATGTTCTCTAAATGCTGAAGCTGCCCATCGGTCAATGAGAGTAGTGCTGCTGATGGTGATGCCTGTTTTTCATGACGTTGCTTTGAGTTATATGTATCTGTCATTAGAAGGCGGCTCTTTTTAGATTGTGGTATGTATCAATATTTATATCAGTAAGTACGCTACTGATGATTAGGCAAGCCACTGTAAAGTGAGTGTTGAGGCTTCATTGTCTGAGCTAAGAGCGCCGATTTCATTAGTGTTATCACTACTATCTACATCAGTATATCGGTCTGCTTCAAGGCTGATCACACCAACCAATTGCCGCTTGATTAGCTCAAGCACTGCCACGAAACTCACGACCACACCAATTTTACCTTGTGCTTTATCTAGCAACTCATAAAAGGAGCGCGTACCCTGAGTACTCAGTTGCCGACTGATGTTGGCAATTCGATCAGCAAGTGGTACAGCATCAATCTTAATAGTATGCATTTGATAGTCAGGCTGTAGTTGCATCTTAAACAAGCTATCAATCAGCAGATTGGCCGAGTAGTTTGGTAATTCTGCATTCATGATGTCTTGGCTGGGCATGCTGACCATCGCTAAGAACACATCGCGTTCTAAACGTACTAGATCATCTAAGCGCTGACTAACCACTTTAATTTGCGCATAGGCTTCTAAGCGCTCAATCAACTCTGCTTTTGGGTCGCGCTCATCGGTCGGTGTTTCAGGAGCTGGCAATAGTAGCTCTGTCTTGATGGCAATGAGTGTTGATGCCATCAGCAGATAATCACCTGCCAATTCAAAATGCTCGGTATCCAATTCGCTGATATAGGCTAAGTACTGCTCAGTGATTGGTAAAATTGGCATTTGTGTCAAATCAACATTGTTCTTTTTGACCAAGTACAGCAGAAAATCCAACGGCCCTGCAAATTGCTCTAACCAAATTGCAAAGGCTTGCGGTGGCACATACAGGTCATCTGGCAGGTGATGTACTGGTGTCTGATAGATGCGCAATGACATATCATGAGCACTGTCAACAGATACCGGTTTCATACTTGAAAAATGACTCGTATCCAATGAATTATTTAAGTTTGGCAAGCGGACGAATACCAATAGCGCGGCGAGTCTTGTCTAATTGCTTACGGCTATGGCGACGGGCTTTATCTGCGCCCATCTGCAAGATTTCTTCCAGCTCTTTTGGATTGGCCATGAGTTCCTCATAACGTGCACGGAATGGGGCAATCTCATCATTTATTTTATCAAATAGTGCTTGCTTAGCGTCTCCCCAACCAATACCAGCGGCAAACTTCTCACGCATATCAGCAATCTCTTCTTGGGTGGCAAAGGCTTTATAAATCTCAAAGATGGCTGAGTCATCAGGATCTTTTGGCTCATCAGGCAGCTGAGAGTTGGTGACGATTTTCATAATGGCTTTGTGCATTTGTTTCTCAGCACTCACTTGCGGATTTGAATCACCAAATAGGGGAATGGTGTTGCTATAGCTCTTACTCATCTTACGACCATCGAGCCCCGTTAATAGCGGGATATTATCGTCAACGACCGCTGAAGGGAGAGTAAAGAGCGTTTTGTAACGGTGATTGAACGTACCAGCGATATCACGCGCCATTTCAATGTGCTGAATTTGATCACGACCAACAGGGACGTGCGTGGCATTGAACATCAAGATATCCGCGGCCATCAGTACAGGATAGCCGAATAGCCCCATGTTGATACCTTGGTCAGCATCGACATCTTCTTTTTCCATATTGATATCGACAGCCGCCTTGTAAGCATGGGCACGGTTCATCAGTCCCTTGGCACATGAGCAATTTAACACCCAAGCCAGCTCTGGAATCTCAGGCACATCTGATTGACGATAAAAAGTCACACGCTCAGGGTCGAGACCGCATGCGATCCAAGTCGCGGCAATGGCTTTAGTCGATTCATGAATGATCGCAGGATCATAGCAGCCAATAATGCCATGATAGTCTGCCAAAAAGAAAAACGCTTCATCATCACTATTTTGAATAGCTTGGATGGCAGGACGTATTGCACCAACATAGTTACCCAAATGTAGCGTACCTGTTGGCTTGATGCCCGTCAAAATGCGTTTAACTGGGGCTGAGATATCAGAAGCTTGCTTGTCAGAGGTGCTGTTAGTACTCATGGAAAATCCGTTATTTGGTTTATCAAATTATTATAAGTTCGTTGCTATTTATACGCTATTTAAGGCACTAAATATTAGCTGCAAAGTATAGCAAAATTTACCAGTATTTTTGGGAATAAAGCGCTACTTATAAATATTGCTGCGACCGTTTGGCCCATGTTTAAAGCGACGATGAAACCACATCCACTGGGTGGGATCGATACGAATCAGCCCTTCTAGTACTTCATTGACCCGAGTGGCATCAGCGACCTCGTCATTGCTAGGATACTGATCTAACTCTGGCGTAATCGTTAGATGATAATGTGGACGCTTACCACGTGGCAGATTGTCAGGTGTCTGACGGTAGGTATGTAGTGCCATAATAGCAGGCGGATGTGTCTTGCTACCCAGCTTTGCCATACGACGAGATGCAGTAATCGTTGCTGCAGGCACGCCAAAGAATGGTGCCATGACGCCTTGCTTTAGACCGTAGTCCTGATCAGGAGAGTACCAAATAACGTGTCCTGCCTTAATAGAGGTCACCAAGTTTCGCATGTCTCGGCTGGAGATTTGCTTACCAAATATGTTGGTACGACCATTATAGATAAACCAATCAAGTAAAGGATTGTTTTGCGTGCGATACATACAGTCTACAGGGAAAAACTGCGCACATAGTAATCCGCCCAAATCGAGCATCGTATAGTGTGCACCTAGCAGGATAACTGGACGCTGCTCATTTTGCGCATTGACGAGATGCTGTAGTCCCGAAATAGAAACCGTGCGGGTAAACACATTGGGACGAAACCAAGCACACAAGGTTTCAAACACGCCAATGCCTTGATTGACAAAGACTTGCTTGGCCATCAATTCGCGTTCAGCTTCTGGCTTTTCTGGGAAAGCCAGTTTGAGGTTGATTAGCGTGTCGCGTCTGCGAGAGCCTGCAGCACTATAAATCAAAATACCAAGCTTGCGACCTAACCAGAACTGCCAACGTAGCGGCAGATATATCAGCGGCAGCATGACCAAAAACAGTAACCAAATGCCCCAGTATTTAGGAGATAAAAAATGCCACTGAAAAGGCTTGTGATCTGCCTGAGCAGTACGTTTTTGATTCTGCGTAATCGTTGGAGTGCCAGCTGGTATGGCAGGCGACCTATGAGACTGCTGTTTCTTTGGTGGCACGCCATCGGTAGATGGCTTGCTTGGGTCGTATTGTTCAGGCGCTTTCATAATATCCTTCTACAGCATTGTCTATAACATCGCGGCTAATGATAAAAAGTTATCAATATGATGGGGTAGCGTCAAACGCTTTGCAAGTTAGAATGTGATGGGCTATTGACTGTACCGTACTGATTAATAGCACTCAGCATAAGAAGATAGGATGTGATGAACATTCGACCATCGCATTGCTAGAGACTATTAAGCATAAAAAACTTAGACATAAAAAAACCTTATAAGCTGTGACCAGCTTATAAGGTTTTGCAAAACTGTACTCTTATTCAGTATTGCTGCATTGGCTCCGAGAAAAAGCACACAGCAGCAAAGAAATAAGAGAACGTTTTGATTAACGTTTTGAGAACTGTGGACGTTTACGTGCTTTACGTAGACCCAGTTTCTTACGTTCAACTTGACGTGAATCACGAGTAACAAAACCAGCTGCTTTTAGGGCAGGCTTCAAAGTTTCGTCAGCTTCGATCAATGCACGTGTGATGCCGTGGCGGATTGCGCCAGCTTGACCACTAATACCACCACCTGCAACAGTTACATATAAGTCATATGCGTTGCCAGAGTTTAGTAGTTCTAATGGCTGACGAACAACCATGCGTGAAGTTTCACGGCTGAAGTATTCGTCAAGCGGCTTGCCGTTAACGACGATGCTACCAGTACCTTTTGATAAAAAGACACGAGCAGTAGAAGTCTTACGACGACCAGTTCCGTAATTGCGTTCCATAAGTGTATCCTTAGATGTCTAGTGCTTTAGGTTGCTGTGCTTCATGTGGATGATCAGTACCCGCATAAAGTTTTAGCTTCTTGATCATCGCATAGCCAAGAGGGCCCTTTGGAAGCATACCCTTAACTGCTTTGTGTAGAACATCTTCAGGCTTATGTGCAAGCAACTTACTGAAGTTGGTTTCTTTGATACCACCTGGGTAGCCACTGTGACGATAGTACTTTTTGTCTTGCGCTTTTTTACCCGTTACCGTGATTTTGTCAGCGTTGATGACAACAATGAAGTCACCAGTGTCAACGTGCGGCGTAAAAGAAGGCTTATGCTTGCCACGTAAGCGACTAGCGATTTGAGTGGCTAAGCGACCAAGGGTTTTGCCGTCAGCATCTACGACATACCAGTCATGGGTCACTTCAGCTGGTTTTGCACTAAGTGTTTTCATGATAAAACCTTAAAATTAGAATTCGTTGAGAGTTTAGCTGGGAACGGGGCTCTCAAAAAACAGACTGCACATTATAAGCAGTAGCGCCTACGCTTGCAAGCTGCATTGGGGTTTATTTTCGCCTTATATACATTAAACTGCAGCGTTGGCCAGTTTTTAGCGGTTCTAAACATTTATAAAAGTCGTTAACGGCTTTCATTAACTAGGCAATTATGACGATGATAGGCGATAAAGTCCAGCAACAACTTGTCCGACTTTGGTTTGCTTCAAGCATTCAAAGCGGATTATTTGCTGGGTAGTGCCTGATTGGGTACCTAGATTTTTATTAAGCGTCTCTTCCAATTGCTGCAGCTGCGTGGCCAAATCCTTGTCCGCTTCTAGATAAATGAGCGTGTTTGCATCCACTAAATCATGAGTAATCAAGGTGGTTAAAATAGGCTGCCATAAATCCTGAGCATAAGGTGGATCGATGAACACAATGTCAAAATGACGCGGTGTTAGCTGTTCTTGAGCTAATACCTGTTCGGCAGTACCAACCATGATTTGATAAGCCGTCTCATCGAGCCGTAGTTGTTCAGCACTCTGATGTAACATCTTGGCTTGTGCATTATTTACTTCAATAAAAGTTGTGTGCGCAGCGCCGCGAGACAATGCTTCAAACCCTAATACGCCACTGCCAGCACAGCTATCGAGCACATGGGCACCATGAATATCAGCCAACAGCCAGTTAAATAAAGTTTCACGCAGGCGATCTGGTGTGGGACGCAAGCCATCTGCATCGATAAAACTCACGACACGACGTTTGAACTGCCCACCGATGATACGCACGTCACCTGCCGCTGCTTTTTTGGCGGTAGTGCCATGCTTCGTTGTGCGCCCGTTTGCAGTACCCTTCATGCTTGCGGTTTTTCTCATGATCGTGTCTCGCTCACTTTTTATTACTTATTTTATATTGCTTGACCATGGCTTCTGAGATAACGCTACTTATGTGGTTTCATGCTAGCGCCTCTCAAACTATTTCAATATCTTTAGCTCGGATCAGTAACATTAGTTCAATATCGGTAAATAGAGTTAGTTAGATATCGTGATTATTCAGCACTATTATTCAGCAATGTCTTCTTGCTTTGTTGCTTCTGCAGATTTTTTCTCTTCTAATGCTTTGGCCTCTTTGTCTCGTATGGCATCCCGCAAGGCTTTGTCAAAGGCTTTCTGACGTTTGATAACTTTTAGCTCATCAGCAGAAGGTGGCAGGATAGGGTCGGTTTTGCGCTGCAACATCCAATAGTCAAATAGGGCGCGACCAATAGGGGCGGCAACGGCACTACCACCACCGCCATTTTCGACCAAGACGGCAAGCGCAATCTCGGGGTCTTCTACTGGTGCAAAACCATTGAACCATGCATGATCCCAGTGGCGCTTATCGATCGCTGATTTGTCATAGCGTTTGCCCTGAGCGATAGACTTCACCTGTGCCGTCCCTGTTTTGCCAGCGATACGATAGCGCGGCGTATATATACCGCGCCCTGTACCCTCTTTTACCACGCTCTCCATGGCATCATGCATGCGTAGCCAGTCAGAGGGTTTGCCGTTATAGTTAATTTTGCCATCTGGTTTGGTAATGACTTTAACCTCTGCGGCCCCATCGCTGCTTTTTAATAAATGCGGAGTGATATGATGGCCTTTATTGGCTGTCATGGCGGTTGCATTAGCAATCTGTAGCGGCGTCGCCAAAAAGTAACCCTGCCCAATACTGACGGAGATGGTTTCACCTGGTAGCCAACCCTTACCGTAAGTGTCTTTTTTCCACTGTGGTGATGGCATAATCCCTGATTTTTCGTTAGGCAGATCGATACCTGTTTTTTCACCAAAGCCAAACTGCACCATCCAGTCGTGTAAGCGTTGGATGCCCATCTCATAAGCCAGTTTATAATAATAAGTATCGACCGACATCGCGATAGATTTCTTTAAATTTACCGTGCCGTGACCACCGCGTTTCCAGTCACGGAATCGATGCGAGTCCCCAGGCAAGCTAAAATAGCCTGGATCATAAATGGTAGTATCCCAGTTGCGTAGACCATAATGAATACCGCCCAAACCCTCAAATGGTTTGATGGTAGAGCCCGGTGGGTAAGTGCCTTGCAGGGCACGGTTGTATAGAGGCTGATCAAGATCTTCACGCAGACCGTCATAGTCTTTGAATGAGATGCCAGATATAAAGGGGTTGGGGTCATAGCTTGGGTTACTAACAAACGCTAGTACATCGCCGTTTTTGGGATCTATCGCTACAATCGCGCCGCGCCGACCATCCAGCTGCTGCTGTGCGATCGTCTGTAAACCGTAATCTAGGCTCAATGTGATGTCATTGCCAGCGGTTGGCGGCTTGGTATCTAATTGACGTAATATATTGCCATGAGCATCGGTTTCAACAGATTGATAGCCTGGCTGCCCAAGCAAGATGTCCTCATAGTAGTCTTCGATACCGATTTTACCGATCAGATCTGTACCAGCATAACGGTCTTTATCAATGCGCTTGGACTCTTTATCGTTAATACGGCCGACGTAACCGATGACATGAGCAAACAGCTCATCATAAGGGTAGTCACGTGTCAGCTTACTCTGAATAGAGACACCGCGAAAAAAAGGCTTACGCTCACTAAACTGCGCCAATTGTGCATCGGTCAAGTCAATTTTTATGGTCACGGGATCGTTTTTATTTTTGCTCAGCCGCGCCAAAATATCGGTGATGTCTTCTTCTGTCAAGTCAAAGATAGGGGCGAGCAGATGCAGTGTGCGCTCAGGATTATCGATTTCGTCAGGACTCATCATGGCAGTAAACACAGGCTGATTGTCCGCCAGTATCACGCCATTACGATCATAGATATAGCCACGGCTAGGTGGGGCAGATATCAGTTTAATACGATTGTTGTCTGCTTGCGTGGTGTATTTATCATGAGCATACACCTGCAAATAACCGTAACGCGTTATCAAGCCGCCCAAACCAAGCAATATGACTATGCCAAAAATAATAATACGATTGGTAAAAACACTATTGGCTTGTTCGGTGTTGGGAGTTAACGGTTTATTCATAGAAAGTCAGCGCCCAAACGGTCAGTAGACATGAGTAAATAAAAAAATAGAGGGATGGTTGAGTCAACCAAAGTGCGGCGAGTTTAAAGGATAAATCAAAGGCTTTCAATAACATAGGGTGATTTGAGTCAAAAAGGACAGCATCAGCTTACACACACTAGCGCTTTGTGGCCTCACTACAAATTATAACAGAACAAATGAGAGGGCGCAGTAAGTAGGTTGCTATTTTATACGCCAGTATAGATCGTCGCAGGAGTAGGTGTATTGGAACTTTGCCATAAAGTAGCCATATAGAAAGCACTGATAAAATAGGCACCTGAGTCACAGATGACCATAGCTGTCTAGGCATTACTACAGGGTGCTAATAAATGGCAAAGTATGCTAAAATCAGGCGATTTATTTTATCGTGGTTATTACGAGCAGAGCGTCAATTTGAAACGTTCTAATTTTGCTAAGCACATTTGATTAGCAACGACCATCAACTTGTCAGGGACTAGTTAAGTCATGGACGTAAATTCATTGTGGCAGACGATAGCTGAACACCCAGAGTTTTTCGCCATGCTAACCATTCCACCAGTGACGGCATTCGTCACTTGGATACATGTGTGGATGGCGCTTAAAATGCTGTTTTACCCTGTTAAGTTTTGGGGCATCCGTATTCCTAACTTTCCGTTTTTTGGATTACCGGGTATTGGGTGGCAGGGTATCGTCCCGCGTAAGGCTGGTAAGATATCTGGTGTGATCGTTGATCAGACGCTCTCAAAGCTTGGCTCGCTCGATGAGTTCTTTCAGGCGATGGAGCCTGAGCAAATGGCGATATTTGTCACCGATACCGTGGACAAAAATCTCGAGCCATTGATTGATGAAATTATGCTTGACCACTCACCAGCACTGTGGGGCAACTTGCCTTATGCGTTAAAGCGCCGCGTCTATGCCCAAGCGCATAAAGAGCTGCCTAGCATCATGCAGTCGCTAGTGATAGATTTGACCCACCATGTCGAAGATTTGGTCGATATGCGCAAAATGATCGTCAATACGATGGAAAAAGACCGTCGCTTGATGGTCAATATGTTTTTAAAAGTTGGTCAAAAAGAAATTGATTTTATTTGGCATATCAGTGCATTGATTGGTCTGATATTCGGTATTATCCAAATGTTTATATTTTTGGTGGTGCCGCAGCATTGGACCGTGCCGTTTTTTGCGGCTATTTGGGGATTTCTCACCAACTGGATTGCGATTTGGATGGTTTTTAATCCAGTTGAGCCGCATTTTATCCCTTATTTAAAGTTGTTTACGGTACAGAGTCGTTTCCCCTTTATCAAGCCAGTGATGCCGCATATCGCACGATATCGTTTGCAGGGCGGCTTTATGAAGCGCCAAGAGGAAGTCTCTGAGGTTTTCGCTGAAATCGTCGTACGAGATTTGGTCACTTTAGAGAACATCATGAATGAGATGATGTATGGTGATAAAGCCGCGCAAACCCGTGAGTTGATGAAGTCGCATTTGTACGACGTGCTAGAGTCGCCAGTGATCAGTACCACGCTACGTGTCGGACTGGGCCGGCGTGACTATGGTCAACTGAAGAACACCATCATTGATAAATCGATTGTTGCAACGATGGTGCCATTACGTGATCCTGAGCTAAATGAGAGCCGAGCCAGCAAGATATTTGGTTTGTTCCGCGATAGGATACGTGCGTTGACACCCAATGAGTTTCAGAACCTGTTGCGTCCAGCCTTTCGTGAAGACGAGATGACCTTGATTGTATTGGGCGGCTTGACAGGGTTTTTGGCAGGTTGGTTGCATTTGGTATTGGTGTTTTTTCCTTCAATGCAATGAGGCATTAATCGCCCTTTATTATCGCTTAATTTTACATTGCCGTTTTTTTAGTTTAATACCGTTAGTCGATGACTATTTAACATTGTTGAACGCTGTCGAGCACATTAGTATTAGCACCTCCCTGTCAGTATCATCATTACCCCTGACAGACAAGCAGTTTGTATCAGTTATTCGTATTGATATATCACCATGATAGTAGCGGGTTTTGGGTGCTTCTATAGCCATTGAAACCTCAGTTTTTAATCGTAAACTTATGACCGCATAAAGGACTATTTAGCGTTTACCAGTGGCTCGCAATGCCATCGGTGAGCCTTTAATTGTATCCAAGGTAAACAAGGTTAGACCGTATGTTAATCACAGAATTGGGTTATTTTGCTTTGCTGGCCGCTTTTATATTGGCGATCTTGCAGGTAGTACTACCAACCGTTGGCGTCATGCGTGACCACGTGGCTTGGCAGCGTTTGGCACCAAGCCTAGCATGGGCGCAGTTTGCAGCAATGATTACCTCATTTGCTGCACTGATGGCAGGTTTTTATTACAATGATTTTAGTCTCGTCTATGTCACTCAGCATTCCAACACGCTATTGCCTTGGTATTACAAGCTGTCAGCGACGTGGGGCGGGCATGAAGGATCATTGCTGCTATGGATGACCATCATGGCCACTTGGTGTGCGCTGGTCTCTTATTTTAGCCGTGGTCTACCGTTGTCTATGCGCGCACGCGTGCTGGTGATATTGGCAGGCGTGCAGATGATGATGCTGGCGATGCTGATCTTTACTTCATCGCCCTTTGATCGCACGTTGCCCAATCTACCTGTGGATGGGGCTGATCTAAACCCTGTGCTACAAGATTTTGGTCTTATTATTCACCCACCGATGCTCTATATGGGTTATGTGGGCTTGGTTGTGCCCTTTGCTTTTTGTATGGCGGCACTGTGGGAAGGGCGTTTGGATGCGGTATGGACCCGCTGGTCGCGTCCATGGGCGCTAGCTGCTTGGGGCTTCTTGACAGTTGGTATCGCACTTGGCTCATGGTGGGCTTATTATGAGCTTGGCTGGGGCGGCTGGTGGTTCTGGGATCCAGTAGAGAACGCCTCACTGATGCCGTGGCTGGCAGGTACGGCATTGCTACATTCGATGGCGGTCACCGAAAAGCGCGGGGTATTCAAGGCATGGACGATCATGCTGGCAATCTTTGCTTTTGCACTCAGTTTGCTGGGTACATTCCTAGTACGCTCAGGCGTTATCACCTCCGTGCATTCATTTGCAGCTGACCCAACCCGTGGTCTAGTCATTTTAGCCATACTTGGTGTAATTATCGGCGGTGGTCTATTGATGTTCGCGGTACGCGGCTGGCGTTTGACGGTTGAGAGTCAGTATCGACTGATTTCACGCGAGTCATTCTTAGTGATTAACAACGTCATTATCTTGATTGCAACTTTGGTGGTACTGCTCGGTACGCTATATCCTATTATTGCTGACTCCTTTAACTTGGGTCAGGTATCAGTTGGCCCTCCTTATTTTAATGCGCTGTTTGTTCCTTTAACATGGCTGCTGCTAGTGGCAATGGGTATGGGTTCCAACATCCGCTGGAAAAAAGACAGTCGACCATTACTAGGCGTCGGCATGGTCATTGCGGCGAGCAGTTTGGTATTGGCTGCAATCATTGCCTACTTTACCAGCCCGTCAGCCATGCTCAATATTGGCGTGACCTTGGCGATTAGTTTTTGGGTGTTGCTATGGATGGTGGTCGATTTCAAAGACAAAACCAAAAATGCACCAAGCCGACTGAGGGGCCTACGTCAATTGCATCTCAGCTATTGGGGTCAACAGACTGCCCATATCGGTGTCATCGTGGCAGTCATTGGTATCGCCTTTACGAGCACGTTGAGTATTGAGCGAGATGTAGCGCTAGGGCCAAATGACAGTGTCAATGTCCAAGGCTACGATTTTACGATTAAAGGCTTTAGTGAAGTCAAAGGCAGTAACTTTGATGCCACACAAGCAGAAGTCACGGTCAGCAAAAACGGTCAAGATGTGACTACCTTGCATCCTGAAAAACGCAACTATATTATCAGCATGATGCCGATGACCGAGGCGGCGATTGATGCCAGTCTCATGCGTGATGTCTATGTGGCCCTTGGTGAGCCAATTGCTGAAGACAGCAACCAGTGGGCGTTCCGTATCTACGTCAAACCACTGATTCGCTGGATATGGCTAGGTGCCCTTATTATGGCGTTTGGTGCATTGCTCAGCATGCTAGACCATCGCTATCGTATCAAAAAAACCAAAACACCAGCACAAATCGCTGCCAAAAAAACAGGTTTTGCTACCGCTGAAGATTTGGATACGTCAGTTACAAAGATAGGGGAACGTTAATATGACGACCTCAAACAACACGCCTGATAAGGAAGCGAGTGGTCATACTCAGGTCAAACGCAAAAAGTCACTGAAAATTGGATTTTTGATTCCCTTAGTGATTTTTATTGGTTTGCTTGCCATGCTATATATGCGTTTGGGTAAGCCGACTGATATCGTGACCAATACTGCGCTTGAACGTCCTGTCCCTGCGTTTGAGCTGCCGCTATTGTCAGACACCAGTCGTATCATGACCAATGATAATTTGCCTGATAAGCCGTTTTTGATGAATATTTGGGGCTCATGGTGTCCCACTTGTATCATCGAGCATCCTTTTTTGATGAAGCTTGAGGAGCGCGGTGTCAACTTGGTGGGCATCAATTATAAAGATGAGATTGGGGATGCCTTTGGATACTTGAACCGAGGCGGTGATCCGTTTTCGATGTCTATTCAAGACTTATCTGGTCAGTTTGCGCTCGATTTGGGTCTGACGGGTGCACCTGAGACATTCATTGTCGATGGAGAAGGGATTATTCGTCAGCATATTATTGGTGAGATCAATGAGAGCAATTGGCAAAGTCGTATCGCGCCTTGCTTAATGGTACTCAATGATGCTAGTAGCAATAACGTCAGTCCAGATCCGAGTCAGGTTGCGGAGGCTTGTCAATGATAGCCAATCAAATGAAATCGTTAGCGGTAAAGCTCGCAAGCCTCATCATCGCCTGTCTATTTAGTGTGGCCAGTTTTGCAGCGATTGATGTCTATGATTTTGACTCTGTGCAACAAGAGGCGCAGTATCGTGGCCTTATCGAAGAGCTGCGCTGTCCCAAATGCCAAAATCAAAATCTGGCAGGGTCTGATGCTCCTATTGCTCAAGACTTAAAACAAAAAACCTATGACCTAATAAAAGAGGGTCGTAGTGATGGCGAGATTCGAGCCTACATGCAGGAACGCTACGGTGACTTTATCAGTTATAAGCCGCCTGTACGTCCCTCAACATGGATCCTGTGGTTCTTCCCGCCATTGTTGCTCATCTTTCTATTAGTCGGGTGGTTTTGGCAAAGCAAACGACGTCAGCTGGTCGCTAGTGGCGCAAGCGGAGGCAAGATAGATAGCCCATCAGAAGCACTGTCTGTCGCCGAAAAAGCCGAACTTGATCGTCTATTATCACGTGCTGATAACGATACAGATGATCACGATATTACCAGCCTTGGGGGCAAAAAATGACCATATTTTCTACTATTGGCTTATTCATTGCGTTAAGCTTACTCATGGCTTTAGTGCTCGCTATGATTGCGATCGTACCGTGGCTAAGAGCCCCGCGCACGCATAGCAAGTCTGTCGACAATCAGTTGTTAGACATCAATGTGGCTGTGTTTCGTGAGCGGCTAGCAGAGCTAAAAACAGATAAAGACAGTGGTATCATTGATGACAATCACTATGACAACCAAAAGCTTGAGCTGGAACGCCAGCTATTAGATGCTCAGCGTGAAGTTGCGCCAATGGTCACACCAGGTATCAAAAGCCGTTTGATTATCATGGTCTGGGTACCAGTGCTGGCAGCAATGGCATACCTCATGGTTGGCAATCGTACGCCGGTGTTTGAGTTGTGGGCGGCTGAGGACAAAGTCGGTCAAGTGGCTGATGATTTATTAACGGGTAAAATTGATCAGCCACCGGCTTGGGCCATCGAAGATGGTAATCAACTGATCAGTGCCATGCAGACCAATGTCTATCGCCATGCAGACGATTACAATCGCTGGATGCGCCTCTCAGAGCTTTTCTTATCATTAGAAGCCACCGATTCGGCGCTAGAGGCACTGTCACGTGCTTATCGTCTGTCACCTGACAACGAAGAGATTGCCACGACGTATGCACAGATCAGCTTCTTTGCCAATAAAGGCCAGCTAGATGCCAATACACGCCGCGTATTAGAAGACGTACTGGCTAAGAACCCAGCTCATGAAGGCGCGCAAATGCTGATGGCAATGGGTGAAGCACGTGCCAGTAACTTTGACCAAGCACAGGGCTGGATCAAGCGCTTACGTGATAGTATCTCTGCCAAACCAGGCGATCACACGCAGGCATTGTCAAGCCTAGATGAGCTGAGTGCTAATGTGACGGTTCAGAAGCAGCAAGCCTCTGAAGGCGTCGAGGTAACGGTTAAAATTGATGCAAGTTTATTACCCTTGGTCAGACCTGATGATGTACTGTTTGTGGCCATTCGTGATGTCAACGGTGGTCCGCCATTTGCTGCCAAACGCTTGCCGATTACTGCTATTAAGCAAGGTGAAGTTGTTATTAGCCTAAGTGATCTGGATGCGATGATGCCAGAGCGTACGCTGGGATCTGCTCGCTCAGATAAAGTACAATTAGCGGTCATCGCCCGTATCAGTCATAGTGGAACAGCGAGCGCTGAGTCAGGAGATCTGTCAGGCAATCCTGTCGTGATTAGTGCTGACCAAACTCAGGCCAATGTTGAGATTAATCAACAAATCCCATAGTATGGCTATAGCCAACTTGCTATAAAAGAGTGACGGCGTTACCCTTGAATGAAGTATGAACTCTGCATTCGGTTGATGCTTCATTCTTTTAAATGTGACCGACCACAGGCTTATTGGTTTGTTGCTGATATAGTCAGTTCGAAATAAAATTAATGTACCGATAGTACAGTATTAATTTTGAAGTGACCCAACGACACAACACATGATATTAATAGCCTTGATGCCATTGATTTCATTGCTAAGAGCATCAAGGCGCAACTGCGTTATATGAACAGGTAAGTCATAGACACACACTGCAGCAATAATTAAAATACTTGAGGTTTGCAAAGCCACAAGGTAAGGTAGCCTTGCAAACAACCAATCCCTAAGTTTTATTAATCCCTAAAATCCTATCTATTGAGGAGACTCGTATAATGATGCGTATTATTTTGCTAGGTCCACCAGGCGCCGGTAAAGGTACCCAAGCCCAGTTTATTTCTAAAGAATATGATATTCCGCAGATCTCAACTGGCGATATGCTGCGTGCAGCAATCCAAGAAGGCAGCGAGCTTGGCAAAAAAGCCAAAGATATCATGAACGCTGGTGGTCTGGTTTCTGATGATCTCATTATCAACCTAGTGAAAGAGCGTATCGCTAAGCCTGATTGTGTCAATGGTTGTATTTTTGACGGTTTCCCGCGTACGATTCCACAGGCGCAAGCGCTTGCAGATGCTGACGTTGCAATCAATCACGTGGTAGAAATCAGCGTACCTGATGATGAAATTGTCAACCGTCTCTCTGGTCGTCGCCAACATCCAGGCTCAGGCCGTGTATATCATGTTCATCACAATCCACCAAAGGTCGACGGTATTGATGACGTGACTGGTGAAGCATTAATCCAACGTGAAGATGACAAAGAATCGACCATTCGTGACCGTTTAGCGACGTATCATGAGCAGACATCAGCGCTCGTTGGTTTCTATCAAGACAAAGCTAGCAAAGGTGCTGATGCGCCTAAGTATGACAAGTTTGATGGCACGCAAGGCATTGATGATGTTAAGCAGCAAATCTTGTCTGCACTAAAAGGCTAATGATTGATTGTAGATAGCCTATTAGACATAAAAAAACCCTGTTTATTAGCAGGGTTTTTTTATGCTTAATTTAAAAGCTGTCAAGAGACTCTCGGGTTGAAGCCAAATAACACTCAAATAGCAGCCACAAAAAAACCGCCTACTTATAAAAAGTAAACGGCTTTTTATCAAAACATGCTATTTATAACGCTAGCATACTTATGATTTAAAACTTATGCATTACCTTCAGCATCGATTTGCGCTTGCTGTTGGCTCTGTGCGTAAGCTTGGTCAAAGTTGACAGGGGCTAATAGCAATTGCGGGAAGCTACCACGTGTCACGATGTCACTGATGACTTCACGAGCGTATGGGAATAGCACGTTCGGGCAATATGCACCTAAGATTTGACCGATTTGGTCTTCTGGAATGTCTTTTAGCAAGAAAATACCTGCTTGATGCACTTCAGCGATAAATGCTGCTTCATCAGCATTCTTTGCAGTCACGCTGACGGTCAAGATGACTTGATAGTGATCATCATCCAGTTTTTCTGCATTGCTAGACAAGTTGATATCCAGCTCTGGGTTCCACTCTTTGGTGAATACGCTAGCGCCTGGTACTTCAAGTGATAAATCTTTTACGTAGATACGCTCTAGTGCCAATTGTGGTTGTGCTTGTTCTTCAGCCATGATAAATCCTCTAAAATCGAATCAAATAATTGGGAAAAGGTCACTTTAATCAAAGGTCATTGTAATATAAATAGAGACTATTTTTCGATATTGTCTCGATATTTTTTAGCTTGATGTCTTTGGATGACTTCCATGCTCGCTACTGTCTGTCTTTGTATAAACAAAGACAGACAGTAAAGCAAGGTAGCAGATTAACCTGCCAATAGCTCGTCAAGTTTGCCCTGCTGGTTCATTTGATTGAGTTCATCAAAACCACCAACGAAGGTATCGCCAACGAAGATTTGCGGCACAGTGCGATAGTTATTGGTTTTGGCCATCAGTGCTTGGCGCTCTTCACGGCTCATGTCATGCATGCCGATTTCTTCATAATCAACGCCTTTGGTTTTTAATAGTTGTTTGGCGTTTGAGCAGTATGGGCAGATTGGCGTGGTATAAACTTTAACAGAAACAGTCATGATAAATCCTTATTTATAAATGTGTGCGATAACAGCGAGATTATAGATATAGTCTGTTATCAATCAATAGAGTGCAACGGTATTCGGTGATGCTCATTACTAAAGTGGGGATGGCCATGGCAAATTCAAGACGTCTTAACTTAAAACGTTTTATAGCATAAAAAAAGACACCTTATAAGAAGGTGTCTTTTTTGGTGTCGTCAATGAGCCAGTAGCAATATAAGCTGAGTATCTTGTATAAGCACTTAAATCAAACACTTTATAGAAGACGTTTCATTCAAGCACTTATATCGATTCGCTATTTGCTTAGACTTGGTTTTGTCTTACCTTTGGTTTTCGACTTGGCGTCTTTGATACCCACCAATGGCATACCAGCGCCTTGCCAGCCGCCAATACCGCCCTCTAGGCGATAGACTTCAGCTTTGCCAATCATCTGAATGGCAGCGCCTGCTTGCACGCCCATGTCGCAGATGATGATTACTGGATGCTCAATCGCGCGAATTTCTTCTAAGCGGTCTTTGAGGTCAGTAAAAGGTATGTTGCGGCTGCCTTGAATATAGCCTGATTCAAACTTCTTTTTCGCACGGATGTCAATCAGCTGCGCGTTTTGAGAGTTGACCATCATGCCAAGGGTGTTGGGCGATATTTTTCTGCCGCTACGTTTGTTCTCAATAGTAAAGAACAGTATCGCAAGTACGGCCAATATACCAAATAAAAACGGGTGGTTGCCCACAAATTCCAGCGCACGATCCAAACCATACCTCCAAAAAATAAGTGTTCTGTTAAGCTGAACAGACAGCCTAACGATATCGAACAAGGCGCTATTATACCGATAAGGTCATCTATAGTAAACGGGCGATAACTTAGCAGCAATTTTACCTATGAGTCTCATAAAAATATCGACTAAAAAGCATCTGCTAACAGGCCGCGATTCATTCAGGCGGACACGAATAGAGCAAATATTAATAGGGCTTAGTATCAGCCTCTTCTCTCAATGTAACGAGATTTTCGACGCGCCGCTGCAATACCGTGCCAGCGGCTACCGCTTCCCATAGCGCACAGCCTTTGCTGTTGTGAGTATGGCGACAGTCACGGAACTGGCAGTAACCTGCTAGCGGTGCTAGCTCGACGAAGCCCGATATAATGTCATCTGGACTCAAGTGCCAAATACCGTACTCACGGATACCGGGGGTGTCGACGATGCCACCTTGGGTCAAGTCGTCTGGGTTAAACGGTAATAAACGGCTGGTGGTGGTGGTATGCTGACCGAGCTTCGAGTTTTCAGAGATGATATTTACCACTTGACCAGATTCTGGCAGTAGCGCATTGATTAGACTGCTCTTGCCAACACCAGACTGTCCTGCAAAGATAACCAGCTTTTTATCTATGTAGCGTTTTAGCTCATCTAGTCCTTCTTGCTCATCACTATCCGCGACATTTTCAGGACAATCAACAGAGGTTAAGACGCTCTCGTAGCCCAGTGCGGCATATTGTGCCAATAGCTCATTGGTATCGACGCCGTTTTCTTGCGCCAGTAAATCGGCTTTATTCAGCACCAATAATGGCTTCACATTAGCAAGATGACAAACCACTAGATAGCGATCAATCAGTGTGGGGGCAGCAGCAGGCAGTGGTGCAAAGACAATGGCTAAAATATCGACGTTGGCGGCGACTGGTTTGAGCTTATGATAGCGGTCAGGGCGAGAGACGAGAGAGGTGCGCGGTTTGACGGACTCGATACGGCCAAAGCCTGTATTGGAATCAGCATTCCAGCGCACTTGGTCGCCTGCCGCTAGCATTGGCAGGTTGGTACGCACATGACAACGCCAAATATCACCCAGCTCAAGCGTTTGCCAAAACGGCTCAGGATCATCAGGCCCAATCTCTGGCTGCTCAGGTATCACTGCAGGCAAACTGGTGACTTGCACCTCTAGTTGCTTACCGTAATGCGCCATGACCACACCATCCATCAAGCTGTCGTCGATACTGTCTTGACTTAATAATTGCTGCTTGTCAATGCGACGAATCTGTTGTTTAGTCAGTTTGCGCTGCCGGATTAATGCCATGGGTTTTTGACCTATTATAAAAATATTGCTAAGTGTAGCGTGAAAATTTGCTAACATACAGCCTAAAGCGCCTGTGACAGGCAGTGGTTTTGTAATGTTTTAGATGTCGGCGAGATTTTAGCCACTCATTAACGCTTATCATACTGTCTGAGCACCATACTTTTGCGCCATATGTTTTTCTAAAACTGTCTCACAATTTATTGACCATAGGATATTTTATGACCACCGGTGACCATCCCAATAAGATTAAAATCAGAAATCAAGGCAAAAAAGGGCTGGTGTGGATTGATTTAGAAATGACCGGACTTGATACCTTAAACGATGAGATTATCGAGATTGCTACTGTTGTCACTGACGAAGATTTAAATGTGCTTGCCGAAGGTCCTGTTTTTGCGATCAAAGTATCGGATCAAGTCCTAAATAAGATGGATGATTGGAATACCAAGCAACATGGCCAGTCAGGACTGGTCGACCGTGTGCGCCGTAGTACGGTGACTTTGGCAGAAGCGGAAGCGGAAACCATCAAATTCCTGAATAAATGGGTCGATAGCGGTAAGTCGCCTATGTGTGGCAACTCTATCTGTCAAGATCGCCGGTTTATGGCGCGCCAAATGCCAGAGCTTGAGCGCTTCTTCCATTATCGCAATCTGGATGTGTCGTCGATTAAAGAGCTGTGTTTTCGCTGGCGTCCTGATATCTTAAGAAACTTTGAAAAAGGTGGCAGTCATTTAGCATTGGATGATATTCGCGATTCAATCCGTGAGCTTAAGCACTATCGTCAGCACTTTTTTAAATTGATTGTTTAAATTAATTGTTTAAATTTAGAGTCGAGTTAGAAAAGGTTTAGATGGCAAAGCTGTATGAGTCTCTACTATGACAAACGCAAAAAGGGTCTGTTGAACTGTCAACAGACCCTTTTTGCGTTCAAACAATATTATTTAAAATATCTTATGTTAAAAACAGCCAAACGCTATTTATCTGGTAAGCATTTTAAATTCAAACAGCTCAAACTGAGCGTCGTTATTGTCTAAACCGTCATCTGCTGTCACAGCGCCAATCACAGCGCTTACCTTTGGCTGGCGAGTATCTTTATCTAATAAGCGCCAGTCGCCAAGCACATAGCGTTTTTTATCAGCGGTCGCTTGATGTATGTCTGGACGATGGGTATGTCCGTGTAATAGCGCATCGCTCGCCGTGATGGCTTGACGTACGGCTTTATCGTTCACATCCATGATGTGCGCCGCTTTATTGGCATTGTTCTGCTGACTGCGTTGACGCATGTTGTCTGCGATAGCCAAGCGCTTTTCTAGAGATTTATTGAGCAGGTACCACTGGGTCAAACGGTTACGCATGACTTTGCGGAAAAACTGATACTTTTTATCATCGGTGCATAACGCATCGCCGTGTTCCAAGCGGTAGCTCTGCGTTCCGACAGTCAAGGTGTATGGCTCATAAATCAGCTCACCACCGAACAGATTACAAAACGGCTGACCTAAGAGAAAATCACGATTGCCATGCATGACCAGTATCTCGCACCCATTGATGCGTAACTGCTTGAGCTTTATGATAAGCGGTGTCAGCCAATGCGCTTTTTGTTCACCCTCTGGCTGCTCGTCCTCTGACCCTTTCTCTTTTAATAGGGAAAGATACATATCATCGCCCAGCCATACCTCAAACCAATCACCTAAGATGAATAAGCGTTTGAGCGCTGGCAAGGCGAGACAGTCATCTAGCAGCGCCAAAAAAGCCTGCACTAAGGCAGGCTCTTCAGGTGATAAATGCAAATCGCTAATCAATACCTGCCGCACCTGATGCGGGCGGGTCGTGATTAAATGATTAAAACTTTGCATTTATTGGTGTCCTTATCATGGTTGCTACCTTGGTAACGCTATGTACCTAGGTAGCTGTGGCAATGCTCTTTTAGAAACAATCGTTATTCAGAAACGATGGTCGCTGAAGTGATCACGACTGGCTCTTTTGGCACATCAGCATGCATACCGAAACGACCTGTTGGTACGCCGCGCATTTTTTCGATAACGTCCATACCGCTAGTGACTTTACCAAACACGGTGTAACCCCAACCTTGCATGTTTTTGCCAGTGTGGTTTAGGAAGTCATTGTCTTTTACATTGATAAAAAACTGGCTAGTCGCTGAATGCGGATCTTGCGTACGTGCCATCGCAATCGTACCTTTATCATTCTTTAGGCCGTTGTCCGCTTCGTTTTCAACAGGTGCGTTGGTTGGTTTTTCATTCATCTCAGCGTCCATTCCACCGCCTTGAATCATGAAACCATCAATGATGCGATGGAAAATGGTACCGTCATACTGACCAGATTTTACATAGTTCAAAAAGTTTTCGACAGTCTTTGGTGCCTTTTCTTCGTTGAGTTCGATAACGATCGCACCCATATTGGTTTCAAGTTCTACTACTGGTGGCATGTCTACCATGGGATATTCCTCTTTGATTGCAGCGCCTTAAATGACACTGTCAAGTGGTGGGTAAAAAGTTGATGGATAAAAAGTTACGGGTAGTCTAACGGCTTTTTTATCCCGTGTCATGTATCAGGCTGTTAATGCGTTTGTGAAACCTGATAGAATAACGCAACTTTACCCATTTCTGACGAATTTTGATGATGCGGTCGCACTGTCTGAGTTTTTAATATTTCCATTTTATTTTAATACTTTAGTTTGAATGTCTCGTGCTACGTGATGGCATGTAGCATGAGCTGACAATTTGCGTTAGGAGCAATGCCCGATGAGTGAACACTCAAGCAATAATGCACAAAAAGACGAACCAAAAAACGATTTTATCCGTAATATCATTCGTGATGATGTCAGTGCGCAAAAATACCCACAAATTGTCACGCGCTTTCCCCCTGAGCCAAATGGCTACTTGCACTTAGGTCACGTAAAGTCTATCTGCCTAAACTTTGGGGTGGCCAAAGAGTTCGGCGGTGTGTGCAACCTGCGTTTTGATGACACCAACCCGACTGCCGAAAAGCAAGATTTCATCGATAATATCGAAAACGATGTCAAATGGCTTGGTTTTGAGTGGGCAGGGGATGCGCATCATGCCTCAGGTTACTTTGATCAGTTGCATGCATGGGCAATCCAATTGATTAAGCAAGGTGATGCGTATGTGGATTTACAGTCAGCTGAGCAAATCAAAGAAAACCGTGGCTCATTTACTGAAGCTGGTACTTCGTCTCCGCAGCGTGATGCTAGTGTCGAAGAAAACCTAGCACTTTTCAATGATATGAAAGAGGGCAAGTACGCGGAAGGCAAGGCTATTTTGCGCGCCAAGATTGATATGGCAAGCCCAAACATGAATCTGCGTGACCCTGTCATCTACCGTGTTATGCATCAATCGCATCATCAAACGGGCGACAAATGGTGCATCTATCCGATGTATGACTTTGCGCATCCGCTCTCTGACGCGCTAGAAGGGATTACCCACTCGCTGTGTACGCTTGAGTTTGAAGATCATCGTCCATTCTATGATTGGGTTATCGCAAAAATAGGCTTTGATGTGCCGCCGCATCAGTACGAGTTTAGCCGCTTGAACGTTGATCACACATTGACCAGCAAGCGTAAGCTCAAGCAATTGGTCGATGAAAATATCGTGAGCGGTTGGGATGATCCACGTATGCCGACCGTTGCTGGTATGCGTCGCCGTGGTTATACGCCAGAGGGTTTGCGTGATTTTTGTGAGCGTGTGGGTGTGACCAAAGCCGATAGCGTGGTTGATTTTCGCTTATTGGAATTTAGCGTTCGTCAGTCTTTAGAGACGACAACGGGTCGCGGCATGGCAGTCTTAAAGCCACTAAAAGTGACCATTACGAACTTTGCAGAAGCGGTTAGCAGCTGGGAATCTGAAAAAGCGGATAGCGTTATTGCGCGCTTTGATGATACGACGCAGACGCTTTGGTTGACTCAGCCGAATCATCCTAACGTCGATATGGGCGAGCGTGAAATTCCATTCACTGAGACAATCTATATCGACCAAGGCGATTACGAGATTGAGCCGCCAGCAGGATATAAGCGCTTGTCACCAGAAAAGCCAGAAATCCGCCTGCGCAATACTTATGTGCTTGCAGTGACCGAGCATGTTACTGACGACGCTGGTAATGTCGTTGAGCTAAAAGCAACGATTGACCCAACTACTTTGGGTCAAAATCCTGAAGGTCGCAAGGTGAAAGGTGTGATTCACTGGGTATCGGCCAGTCAAGGCGTCCCAGCGACCGTGCGCATGTATGAGCAGCTATTTAGCGTTGAAGACCCAAGTAGCGTCGCTGACGTCCATCAGGCGTTAAATCCAAACTCATTGACTGAGTTAAATGCTGTGGTTGAGCCGTCGCTAGTCAATGCGGACGCTGGCACGCGCTTCCAGTTCGAGCGTGAAGGCTACTTCATCTCTGACAGTGAAGATCATAGCACTGACAAACCTGTATTTAACCAAATCGTTAGCTTGCGTGACAGCTATAAGCCTACTTAATCTATACTGATTTGGTATAGAAGTATCATTGTTCAAACGAATGTTTTGACATAATACTGAACAATAGTAGTTTGCAAATAAGCCCATTTCTAGTACGCTAGGGATGGGCTTTTTTATGCAACTCTAAAGTGGTTGGTAGTGATCTTTGAGGGAATGACAATGGCAAAATTTCTAAACAGTAGTGGCACGACCTATCATTTAGAAGAGTTGATTAAAAATGCTTCTGATAGGCTAATCATTATTAGTCCGTATTTAAAGCTTAATGAACGTATTAAAGAGCTACTAGAAGACCGTAACCGTCTGAAAATTGATATTAGAATTGTCTATGGCAAAAATGACCTGCATCCTGAAGAGATAAATTGGCTCAAGAATCTGACCTTTATTCGCACCAGCTTTTGTAAAAACCTGCACGCTAAATGCTACCTCAATGAAAATGAATGCATTATCACCAGTTTGAACCTTTACGAGTTTAGCCAAGTCAATAACAACGAGATGGGCGTACTCATTTATCGTAATGACGATGCCAAACTTTATGCCGACACTTATGAAGAAGCGCAACGCATTATTCGTATCAGTGATGAAGTCAGAATGTCCCTTGAGAAAGTAACCGAAACTGAGAGTAAGCCTGAACATAATGTTAAAGCAGCAAACATTGCGACTCATTCGACAGTGACGTCGACTACGCCTACGACAGAAGCCGCACCTAACTATTCTAAGCTGACCACAGCCAAGCTTGCTAAAGAGTTGGGCTTTAAAACTCAAGAGTTAAATGATAAGTTACTTGCAGCAGGTTATTTAGAAGCGCAAGATGGTGAGCTGGTATTGACGGATGCTGGACGTACAGCTGGTGGTACTAGCAAAAAGGGTAAGTTCGGCGAGTTTTGTCTATGGGATGCAGGTATGGTGGTCTAGTTATTGATTCAAACTACTGGTTTCCCAAAGCAACTTTTATCAAAGTATCTGTTCATCTACTTAGAGGTAAATGGAATAACCGCATTACAATCCGTCACAAGACATTCATAACCAGTTTGATAAGATAAAGTCAGTTTTACGGATGTGCTTTGCTTTTTTATGGTGAGCACGTCGATGATAATAATAGAGCGCGAGGCCACAGGTCGATACAAGCGTTCATCAACATAGCTAAGGAATAAAGCATGGCACATTTACGTTTAGGTGATACCGCACCGAATTTTGACGCGGCAACCACAGAAGGTGATATCAATTTCCATGAGTGGGCAGGCGATCATTGGGTGGTATTTTTTTCGCATCCAGCAGACTTTACCCCCGTATGTACCACTGAGCTTGGCCGCGCAGCCGCCCTCAATGGCGAGTTCCAAAAGCGCAATGTCAAGCCGATTTGTATCTCTGTTGATAGCTTAGAAGACCACAAAGCATGGGCGAGTGATATCGGTGAGACCCAAGGGACAGAGATGAATTTTCCAATCATCGCTGATCCAAATAAAAAAGTCGCTGAATTGTATGACATGATGCACCCAAATGCCGATAGCACGCATACCGTACGCAGTGTCTTTATCATTGATCCAAATAAGAAAGTTCGCCTAACGCTCACATACCCTGCTAGCTGTGGCCGTAACTTTGATGAAATTATCCGTGTCATTGATGCGATGCAATTATCAGATGAGTACAACATCGCGACGCCAGTAGATTGGAAAGACGGTGATGATGTCATCATTCCACCAAGTGTCAAAAACGAAGATATCGCCGCGAAGTATCCTAAAGGTTATACCGAGGTGAAGCCTTATCTACGTACCACACCTGCACCAAACAAGTAAGCTGAGTGATCTTATTGTCCTTTAGCTAAAAATAAAAGCCCTGTAACGTGACGTTATGGGGTTTTTTGCTATGAAGGTAAAAAGTCATCAATTATATTTAGGTAATATCGTTTTTGAATGATATATTTTCGATAAGCATTATTTATTATAAGAAAATAGCCATAAAAACGAACCGCTATAAAAACCAACTGCACTGAGTCAATGCTTAATCATCTTACAAGGAGTTTGCCATGAAAAAATTATACGTCACTCGTACGGCACCGAACCCACGCAAAGCACTAATTTTATTAGCATCAAAAGGAATCGATGTTGATGATATGGACGACATTGATGTCATTGATATTGATTTCGCCGCTAATGAGCAAAATTCAGATGAGTTCACTGCAATGAACCCAATGCGTACTGTGCCCGTTTTAAAATTGTCTGATGGTACTGTACTCAATGATTCACAGGCCGTTTGCGAATACCTCGACCGCGTTTATGGCGAGCGCTCGGTGATGGGTAATGATGTCATACAACGCGCGCAAGTCTGCTCTATGCGCCGAATCGCTGAGTTTGAAGTATTGTACAACTTGATGCTGGCATTCCAGCACAGTAACCCAGCCAAAGCCCAACGTGTTGAGCAAGTACCAGAGTTCGTTGCACCCTCTATCGCTCGTGCTGTCAAGGCACTGTCCTATTTTGAGACAGTACTAGAAGGCCATGAGTATTTGGTGGGCGAGCAATTAAGCTTTGCTGACATCGTATTGTACTTGGGATTGGATTTTGGCAAAGTATTGAAAGTCAATCCGAATGAGCAAGGTGAAAACTTGGCCCGTTTTTATCAAATGATGAATGAGCGTTTCAGTATCAAAAATATGGCAAAAGCCAAACCTGCCGTAGCCAACGATTAAATAGATAAATAGACAGACAGCTGGCAAGATTGACTCATCTTTAGAGGATGACTTGTCACAGACAATATCAAGGGGAGCTAACACTTTATGTTGGCTCTCCTTTTTTATTGATGACATAGCATAGCTAACCAATAGATAGATACAGTCAGAGAATTGCTAAACGGCTACGGCGTTATTCTCCCTAGATTTACTACTTGTACAATCTTTGGCCAGCTGCCTTGTATCCACTTTAGACTTCTTTGACTATACCTTTTGAAATATAATAAAACTCAACATTTTATTACATAAGGTAATAGCGTCAAGGTTATAGTGGTTAGTCTATCTCCATTACACTAATGATAATCCAAAGCAGTCATTTGAGAGATGAAAGCAAAGCAAGTATGAGAAACAAGCAACAGAGAAAAGTGATACACGCTTACTAAGAGGTACATCATATGGTAGGTAGAGCCAAACAATCAGCAATGACCCTGTTTTTATTGCCAAGCGTATTGATAGCAAGTTTGATGCTAAGCGCTTGTCAAAAAGAAACAGTACCTGAATCATTATCTAGCGAAGATGACGCATCAGGTATCACTGACCCTAGTGATGTGGTGGCTAGCGAAAGCTTGGCATCTAATGTGAGTCCTGTAACAATTGCAGTTGATTCGACCGAAATCACGTCTGAGAGAAAAATGATAACGATTTTGTCTCAACATCGCTGGACATTGACGAGTGCGATGGATGCGAACCATAATTCTATGGCTGATTTTACAAATATTAAAGATCAGGTAACGCTTGCATTTAACCAATATCAAGGGCAAGACACGCTAAGTTTTAGCGTAGGTTGTAACTTGATTAGTGCAGCCTATCAGCTACAAGGTCAAACTGTGACTATTGAGGATGGCATGAGTACCAAAATGTCTTGTGGCGATCTTGATAAAGCCGAAAACACTTTGAATACGTTGATGGTAGGCAGCAGTGAAATAAAAGTTGAGCAAGGTGAGCATCCAGTATTGACACAGCTTACCAGTAACAATGTCACTTTGGTTTGGAATGGTAGACTGACCTCTCAAGAAAAATACAATAGTAAGGGCGAGACGGTGTTTTTGGCAGTCAGCCTCAAAAAAATCGCTTGTGAAGAGCATGGCAACCAGCAGTGCTTACAAATTAGACCCGTCACCTATAACGATCAAGGCATCAAAATTCATGAAGGAGAATGGCGACTGTTTGCTGGTGAAATTGACGGCTATCAGCATGATAATAGGCATGAAGAAGTGTTACGCGTGCAGCGCTATCAGCTAGATAATGGCAATTTATTAGCCATCGATGAGTCATCAGTAGATGATACCGATGATAAACAGTATGCTTATGTATTAGACGCTGTTATTGAAAGCGAAGTCGCAGAGTGATTTGCTATCATTTAGCATTTTAAAGATTGAAAACTACCATGATTGTTCTCACAAAAAAATACGCGTTCAATAGCGCGTGTTTTTTATTGCCTATCTATTCCAATTTTAGCGTAGGTTACCCAAATCTTCCTCAGTCAAACGCCAGCGTCCCTTTTTCTTAGAACCACCGCGTCCTCGCATAGAGCTGTTGAGTAGTAGTTTATTCATGGAATGGCTTGAGTGTGCGTGACAAATGGCACAGGCCAGACCGTCGGCCGCATCCTGTTGGGGTACAACGTCTAGTGAGAGTATCCGGCAGACCATCTCCTGTACTTGCTCTTTAGCCGCCGCACCATAGCCGCATACCGCTTGCTTAATCTGACGAGCCGTATATTCTGATACTTCTAAATCCAATGCCACCATGGCTGCAATCGCAGCACCCCGTGCTTGCCCAAGCTTAAGCGCAGAATCAGGATTTTCTGCCATAAATACTTGCTCAATTGCCGTATAAATGGGTTCGTCAGCATATTTTAAATGGTGCTGTGTGATGCGCGTTAAGCCATTAAAAATACGCTTGAGACGTTCAGGCATCTCTTTGGTATCTGTGCGAATCGTCCCAGCATCGATGTAGGTGAGCTTATCTCCCGTCTGCTGCACGATGCCATAACCCGTCATGCGTGATCCTGGGTCAATCCCGATAATAATTGCCATAGTATTCCATCTTGCTTACATTTTGTTTTATGGCTTAAAAATTAGCCTTAAGTTTGATAGTATAGCAACCAATCCCCATATACATCATATGTTAGCCATTTTAATTTGCATGGCGCTCAATTTATTGGTTTTTATTTTATAGGACGACACTTTATGGGTCAGATAGTTGGTATAGCCATCGTTTGGTTTATTATCGAGATGCTACTGTGGTATTTGCTTGCTCAATTCATGAGTGGCTGGTGGGTGTTCATGTGGTTTATTATCGCTGCCGTCATTGGTATCTCACTCATACGTAAGGGCATGGCATCGCTCAATCCAATGGCCCAGCAGATGAAAGCGGGTGGCATGATGAATCCTGCGATGCGTCCGCCAGAGACGACCATGATTAAGAGCATCGCGATGGCTGCCGCGGGTATTTTATTACTGATCCCTGGAGTGCTCAGTGATCTGCTCGCACTGTTGGTGATATTGCCACCAGTACAAAAGAAGCTAAAAGATTTTGCCAATAATTACGTCATGAACAATCAACAAAAAATGATGGAAATGATGGCAAAGCAGATGGGTGGAAAAATGGGCGGTCAAAATCCATTTGGTGGCATGGGTGGACAAAACCCATTTGGCGGCGCAAATGGTATGAATAGTCAAAATCCGTTTGGTCAGCAGCAACAAAACCCATTTGGTGATGTGTTCAAACAACATACCACGGTTGATGGCACTGCCAAAAATATTCCTAAAGATGTCAAGAAAATTACGAAGTCTGCCAATGATGAGTAGTCAATAACTCAAATAGCAGACATAAAAAAAGCCCCTTTCGTCAATGACAGAAGGGGCTTTTTAGTGGCGGTAAACATATTGATTATAGGCAATATAGTTACAAACCGAATGAAACAACCGAAGTGCCGCTGTAAGATGGTGACCCATGAACCGTGAAGTTCAGGGCGGATGCGTCATTACCTCTGCAGGTTTCCTGATACACCGCAAGCGGTGCAGGCATACACAATGAGACAATAGGTACCACATCCTGGTAAAGCATTATCGGCTCAGGGAATAAACATCTACTAGCCAACACTTCAGAATATAATTATCTTAACCAATGAAATGAGTGATTGCAAGTATGATTTACAGATTAATACGTAGCGTCACTTATCAGCAGTGTTGGTAGTGCGCTGATTATAGCTATCATGGTATTGCTGCTCTATTGAATCATTCCTATATAAGTGAAAGATTGTCAGTTTTTCAGCTATTTTGAGATTTGTGTTAATATAGAGGGCTTTCGATATCCCAATACAGCACGATAGGCGTTCATTCACGTGAGGAGCGGTAATATATGACCAGTACCAAGCAAGCATCAGAATCTATTAATGATACTCAAGCGCAGCACAGCACTAGCAGTAACAGTGCTAGTAACGATAACAATAGCGCACAGAACAAGAAAACACCGCACGTCTTAATGATTTTGGACGGCTTTGGTCATCGTGAAGAAGATAAAGACAATGCCATTGCGGCGGCAAACATGCCAAATTTAGACAAGATTTATCAGCAGTATCCTCATGGACTTATTTCTGCCTCAGGGGAAGACGTGGGTCTGCCAGATGGTCAGTTTGGTAATTCAGAAGTCGGCCACATGAACTTGGGCGCTGGCCGTGTCCTTTATCAAGACTCTACTCGTATCTCAAGCGAGGTTGTCAATCGTGAGTTTTATAAAAATGAGGCACTGGTCAATGCCGTAAAAGCCGCCAATAAGTTGGGCGGCAATGTGCATATTATGGGTCTGCTCTCTGATGGCGGTGTGCATTCGCACCAAGATCATATTGAAGCGATGTGTCATTCAGCACTCGTCCATGGTGCCAAGAACGTCTTTATCCATTGTTTTTTAGATGGTCGTGACACACCGCCTAAATCGGCTGATAAATATATCAATCGTTTGCGTGAGCACATCAACAAGCTCAATGCACACTATGAAGGTGGACGCGTACAGATTGCCAGTATTATTGGTCGCTATTATGCGATGGATCGAGACAACCGCTGGGATCGAGTACAAAAAGCTTATGAGTTGATCACTGAGGGCAAAGCTGATCGCTTGTCAACTCGAGCAGATGGTGCGGTTCAAGCCGCTTATAAAGCGCGTGAGACAGATGAATTTATCAGTCCAACGACCGTGATTGGTCGTGATGAAGTGCCATATACTGTTGAAGACAATGACGCACTGATATTTATGAATTTTCGTGCTGACCGTGCTCGTGAGTTGGCTCAAGCCTTTGTTTTGCCAGACCATGAGTTTTCAGGATTTGCTCGCCAGAAGCAACCGAAACTTGCGGCATTTGTGATGCTGACTAAGTATTCAGATGTCTTAGCGGATAATGCAAAAACCAGCATTGCTTATTATCCGACGTCTTTGACCAATACATTGGGAGAGTACCTACAGGATCAAGGCAAAACACAGCTACGTATCGCCGAGACTGAAAAATATGCGCATGTGACGTTTTTCTTTAGCGGCGGCCGTGAGGAAGAGTATAAAGGCGAGACACGCATCTTAGTGCCTTCTCCTGATGTTGCCACTTATGATTTGCAGCCTGAAATGAGCGCGCCGGAAGTGACTGATAAACTGGTCGCTGCGATTGAGTCTGGTAAATACGATGTGCTCGTGGTGAATTACGCAAACGGTGATATGGTCGGACATACGGGTATTTTTGATGCTGCAGTAAAAGCAGTAGAAGCTTTAGATGTGTGTGTGGGCCGCATCGAATCAGCGGTGCGAGCCGCCGGTGGCGATATGCTGATCACCGCAGATCACGGCAACTGCGAACAGATGCAAGACTATGAAAGCGGTCAAGTACATACACAGCATACAACCGAGCATGTGCCGCTGATTTATGTGGGTGAGCAAAAACTGCACGTGCGTCAGGGTGGTAAGCTGAGTGATATTGCGCCAACCATTTTAGCGCTTATGAATATCGATGCGCCTGCTGAGATGACTGGAAAGACGCTATTGCTTCCAATGTCGTAATTTGGCTCTCTATGGTCAGAGTAGGTTGGAATGAAAAATAAAAAGGAAGCGATATGAATTATCGCTTCCTTTTTTGTGGTACATTTTATATCGCTATTTCCTCATTGGGCTTATCAAGTATTTCGATGGGCATTATAATGAGGCATGGCCACTCGGTCGCTTTACATGTTACGTATATTGAAGCGACAATATATAATTATAATATAGTCAATCCTCTATAAAAGAGTGACAGCGTTAACCTCATTTGAGGTATCAAAGTTACCTCTGCGCTTGGTTGCCTTGACTCTCTTTTAAGCTGAATCAACTATAGTCAGAGAACTACTAAACGGCTACAGCGTTACTCTCCCTAGATGTACTATTTGTACAATCTTCAGTCGGCTGCCTTGTACCCATTTTAGATTTCTTTGACTATACAATAACCATTACTTCATATTTCTTATTATTTAAATGAGTTTTTTATGTCTTTTATCTGCGTCAAGCGCTCAACGGTCTCTATAGTGACGATACTCTGTCAGCCTGCTTTATTCATTAGCCTGCTTGGCATCAGTGCGCTTGCGATGCATGCCCATGCGGCGACTTCTACAGAGGCCGCTAGCCCTACAGATGGTTTGCAGCTTATTAGCTTGAATGCCGATGAGATCGCTGCAGAGGAGAATGATGACAGCTTATCAGACATCGCAGATATGCTGGATGTCGCTGATGAGCCTGATGATTCAATAGACAGCATCGCCGATGAAAGCGCGTTAACCGATGATGCTAATGAGATTGACACCAGTATTCCAGCAGAAGTGGCACAAGTATCATTGAATGCGATTTCTCCTGAAACGCTCAAGACTTTTGTGGCAGTGGTGGATTTAGTACGCCGTCAGTATGTAGATGCGGTCAATGATGAAGAGCTGTTCAACAATGCAATGAGTGGTATGTTGACCAAGCTTGACAGCCATGCTGAGTTTTTGGATGCAGAGGCTTATGAGAATTTGCGCGCTTTTACAGAGGGTGACGTAGGCGATATCGGTATCAAGGTTGCTTATCAGCCAAGGGATGGATACTGGATCATTACAGACGTTATCGATGACTCACCTGCGGACAAAAAAGGTATCGCTGTTGGTGATTACTTACACCAAGTTGATGAGTTCAAGCTTGATGAGGAACGACAAGTGAATGATGTCGAGCAGCTGTTAACAGGTATTGCTGGGACACAAGTCGACATCGTGACTTCTAAAGCTGGCCGACGTAAGCATACGACCACATTACAGCGAAATAACAGTCATCCTCAGCTTGTTGAGACCAAACTTGTCGACGGCATTGCCATTATTAAACTGCCCGCCTTTCAAAACAATAGCCGTGAAAGAGTGCTAGAGGGTCTGATTAATCTTGATGCGCCTGTGTCAGGTATCTTATTAGACATGCGCGATAACCCAGGTGGCGTACTGACATCAGCGGTGAGTGTCGCCAGTTTGTTTATGAGCGATACGGATGTGGTGCAAGTACAAGCACGTCAGAGTAAAGCGCGCGTGCTATCCACCCAAGGCACTGCGATACTCAAACCGCTACCCGTGGTGGTGTTACAGAACCGCTATTCAGCATCAGCAGCAGAGGTATTATCTAGTAGTTTACAGGCACAAAAACGCGCAATAATCGTCGGTGAAGTCAGTTACGGTAAAGGGTCGGTGCAGTCAGTGATACCACTAAATGATGAGCAAGCGGTCAAACTGACGGTTGCCAACTATGTGACAGCGACAGGCAAACAGATTGATGGTATCGGTGTCACGCCTGATGTGACCTTATCAGGTAGTGAGAGCACGTGGGAGCAGCAGGCGTTAGACTTGTTAAAAGCGCGTGCCCTTGATTCAGGTATTCGATTTATTCGTAAGGCCACGACTATTGATCCGACTGTCAAGTAGCGCATGGCTCACTATCAAAACCGTATTATGACAAATAAGTAGTCGTAGTTTGATGGACAAGATAGTTAAGGGAGCGCTGGCAGGTTTAAACGTAGTGAATAACTCAACAGACCTTAACCTTGTTAATCTGTCTATCAAAAGAGCCTGAATACTATCTCTAGTAATCAGGCTTTTTTTTATTATTCAAATTTTCAATCAAAAGATGGCCATCAAGTTTGATCTTCATCAATATCTAGTTTTTTCATACGGTAGCGCAGAGAGCGAAAAGTGGTTCCTAGCAATTCAGCTGCTTGGGTTTTGTTCCAACCAGTCTGCTTAAGGGCAGTGATGATCAGTTGTTTTTCTTGCTCTTGTAAATAATGTTCTAATCCTTTGGGTGGAAGTTGACCATCTGACAGCTCTTGTAGATTGAGGGTATCATCGACTGCGAATGGAGCCGTTTCAACGGTTGGCTCTTTGTCATCCACCGTTATTGGCTTGGTTGATGCTTCTGAAACATTAGCGTGCGTAGAGGATGAGCGCTGCATCATTGAAGGGTAGTGGTTGGTATTGGTCCGATAGGGATGTAAATTGGTGGTTCTTTGGTTCATATGCGCGCTCATTGCATCGCTGGCAGATTGACTACTGAGAGGATGTGCTGATTGAGAGCTGCTCTGATGGTTTAGGTTTTCTATACTAGGGTCAGCTGGTTGCGTCTGATGAATGGGCGTGACTTCGTTTTGGGGTTGTGGGTTTTCATGCGGTTGCTCAATATCAGCAAGTCCCAACTGACTGACATCAATCTGAGAGGTCTCAGCAAGGGTCACTGCACGTTCCAGCAAGTTTCGAAGCTCACGCACATTGCCAGCAAAGTCGTGACGTTGTAGACGCTCACACGCTTCATGCGTCAACGAGGGCGTTGCATCAAGTTGCCACTCAGCAGCAATCATGGTCAAAAAATGCTCTGCTAAAACAGGTATGTCATCACGGCGTGCATTGAGAGTAGGCAGTTTTAGCTCAATGACATTGATGCGATAATACAAGTCTTGTCGAAATGCAGCATCTTGTACCAGTTGATTCAAATCTTTGTGAGTGGCGGACAAGATACGAATGTCGACGGGTATTTCTTTGGTGTCACCAATGGCTCGAACGGTTTTTTCTTGGATAGCACGCAGTAGTTTAACTTGCATCGCCAATGGCAAATCTGCTACTTCATCTAAAAATAACGTACCACCATTGGCTTGCTGAAACAGTCCTTGTTTGTCAGTAACTGCGCCTGTAAAACTGCCTTTTTTGTGACCAAAAAACTCAGACTCTACTAGCTCAGAGGGTATCGCGCCACAATTGACAGGTACAAAGCTACCATCTCGTCGCGGGCTCAGATCATGAATCAGTCTGGCAACAACTTCCTTACCCGTACCTGAGGCCCCTGATAAAAAAACAGGTGCCTGTGACCGTGCCAGCTTTAAGATAGTGTTTTTGAGTGGGTGCATCACAGCGGAGTTGCCAATCAGCCTAGTGTCTAACATTTTTTGCTCAGGAGAGCATTCGGGCGTGGCTTCTTCATTGTTGTCTTGATGCATAACTTTTAGAGCATTTTCGACTAACTGACGTAAGCGTGGTAGCTCAAGCGGTTTGTTGACAAAGTCAAAAGCCCCAATTTTTAGAGCTTCTATGGCCAGATCCATACTACCATGGGCCGTAATGACAGCGATTGGTGTGTTAGAGCTACTGCTAACCTCTTTGACCAATTCCAAACCTGAGCCATCAGGCAGATTTAGATCGGTCAGACAGAAATCATACTCATTATCCTGCCAGTATGATCTTGCCTGTGACAAAGTATAGGCCACATCACTCTTGATGCCCATTTTGGTCAACGTGATTTGCATCAATCTGCACAGATCTACTTCATCGTCGACGACTAGCGCACGTGTTGTCATACATCATCTCATTATGTTCGATGGTTACAAAATATTGGTACTCAGGGTAGGGCCTGTCATCCATTTACTATAGCAGCACATAATAAAACCCCATCCTGAGTTTTTAAAAATAGCTATATATCAATTAAAAACTCACTCTGATATTTGAGCGTTGTTTTTAGAGTTGACGGCAGGTACCACTAAACGAAAGCAGGATTTTGGATGTTCAGGGATATAGAGTAAGCGTGCTTGATTGGCCTCACAAAATGCCTGTGACAAATACAGTCCCAGCCCTGTACCTGCTTTGTCTGTGGTAAAAAATGGGTCAAATAAATAGGGCAGGTCAGCCTCGCTCACACCATGACCATTATCCAATACATCGATTATAACATCGTTGTCTGCACAGTAAATGTCCATCTCTACGTAGGCATGAGGATGGGCATAGCTGCTGTAACGCAGTCCATTATTGATGAGATTGATTAATATCTGTTCTAGTTGATGCGTGTCAAATGATATAGTTGGCTGGGTCTTGACGCGTAGAAAAATATCATGACCTTGGAAATGATTGTCCAAAAACTCTGGTAGCCACTGCGCCAAAACAATGGACTGCTGAGTGGCGGTTTGCTGGCGCGACAGTTTCAAAATGTCTTCAATAATGCGGTTTACCCGTTTTGTCTGTGAGAATATCATCTCATAAAGCTCATGATTGCCAGCCAGATCAACAGACATGCTGCTTGCCAATAGACCGTCATCTGTTGTGCTTTGTACATCGGCTTGTACGATATCTTCCATCAACAGCTGACTGGCTTGAGAGATGGCTGCTAAGGGGTTTCTAATTTCATGAGCGATACTGGCCGTTAACTGTCCCAAAGAGGCCAGTTTCAGTTGCTGAGCGCTGGCTTGTTCACGGCGCAAATCTTCTAATAGGATTAACTTGCTATCGTCCTTTAGTGGAATAATCTGTACACGTAATTTACCGAATATAGAAGCGTTGGCTATCGCAGGCACATCGTAGGTGAAGGTACGCGACTGTCCTGTCGCAACAGACAAACAGGCTTTGAACAGCTGCGAATGTTGCTGGGTAAGCTGCTGTTCAAAGTGAGATAAAAGCGTGCTTTGCGTGTCGTCTAACACGTCATCTGCATTATTAAACGTACTACGAGTGGCTCGCAGTGGACTGAGTGAAATACTGAGTAATTGGTGAGCGGCCAGATTTGCTAAGACGATATGATGTCGATCAATGACAATGACTCCATTGACCATCTGAGTAATGACTTCTTGATTGATGACATTCAGTCGCTCCACTTCTTTGGCATGGTTGGCCGCGACTTTTTCTAGCTGTACTAAGCGTTGTGAGATCGACCAGCTCAAGCCGCCAACGGCCAGAAAACTGGCTGACATTAATAAGGCATCACCCAAGTTGTTTAAGCTCATGCTATTGGCAATGGCATAAAAAAACTGCTGATAGATAACAAAAATGATCGCAAGCAAGGTAATGACAAGCGCTTGTGAGCTATGCAATAACATAAAGCTTGCGGCAACCACCACCATATATAGCATAGTCAGCTGCAAATCGGGCGCACCTGCTGTATAGAGTAACAAACTTAATATGATGACGTCTAAGACCAGTCCAACTGCTAGCTGACGCCGCATCTGAGTTCTAACCACATAGAACAGACCGAGCAAAATCAAGCTTAAGAGTACATAAAAGCTCAGAGTCGTCTGCTGCAAAAAACTCGGCAAAGATGCGCTACTATCAGCACGTGCTGCAATGTATAGCATGAGCATCGAAAACAGGCTAACGACGAATCGATAACTGCTATAGATGATACCTAGCTTGCGTAATTGCGGCAGCGATAGAGTGTCATCATGATGTGCATAACGAATAATGGCAGAGACAAGGCTGCTAGCAGGCTTCATAGATTGACCATAATAATAGGGTGATGACCAAGCCGATTTATGGCTGAATCAAGCCATGACGAATGGCCAGATGTGTTAGTTTGACATCACTATCAACCCCGACTTTTTCGTAGATACGGTAGCGATAAGTATTGATGGTTTTCACACTAACGAACAGCTGATCGGCGATTTGTTGAGGGCTTTGACAGTTGACAACCATCATGGCCACTTGTTTTTCTCTATCGCTTAATAAGTCAAAAGGAGAATTAGCATTATCAGAGAGTAAGACATCGGCCAGCTGTTCTGCGACATCTTGACTAAAATAACGCCCTCCTTGATAAATCTTGTTGACCGCGCGTATCATCTCATCGAGCGGCGTGCCCTTAGTGATATAACCATTTACCCCTGCCTTAATCAGCATTGAAGGGTAAGGCTGTGCAGACATGCTACTGACCGCCAAGATCTTAATACCCATATCAAGTTGAATCAAACGTTTAGTGGCCTCAAGCCCGCCAATATTAGGCATGTTGACGTCAAGTAATACCACATCAGGACGCAGTTGTTTGGCCATCTTGATCGCCATATCGCCACTATCAGCCTCGCCAACTACTTCGATATCAGCACTGTCTGACAGCATACGGCTGATGCCCATTCGCACCAAATCATGATCGTCAACCACCAATACTTTAATCATAACCATACTCTTTATTATTGTTTGTCAGAATGAATGTTTTATAACTATTAAATGAAATATAAAAAATGTTTAAGCCATCGCAAAACTAAGATACTAAGTATTAATGGTCAGTATATCTGCATACATCGCTTGCAGACTATCCATATTCAGTGCGAAACAGAGTCAGTAATACACTTACAATTACTTGCGACCAGTGTCCATAACATACCAACAAGCATAGCGTTCAACGTTAATTTATATTGCTACGATGTAAATCAATGTTTCTATAACATCAAGTGGTTGTAGCAAAGTTTGAACGACACTAAAAAAAACCGTTAAATCAGTTTGATAGATTAAACTTAAATGTAAACCATGATACACTAAAAATACAAAAACTCTATGTGAGTACTTACAAACACACCTATAAACGCTACGTACGTTCTTGGCGTCAGTCACTGTAACTGGCGTAATAGCGACAGCAGGAGACATTATGAAGCAACTACCATTAACCAAACAGCAATTAATCGCTGCTATGATTTCATTGAGTTTGGGCAGTGTTGCACAAGCGGCACTTACTATTAATGGTAGCGCTGATACAGGCTCTAGCGCCCGTATGAGTTGGGGCGGTGCTGATAGCTTGTCTGAAGCTCGCAACATCATGTATACGTCCAGCGGCTCTGCTATAAAGAAAGTCGATAATGGCTTTGGTACGACCAATATCACAAATACGACCAGCTTTGGTAGCAGTAACAATACCAACAGTAATCGCTATAACACGACCTATCGTGGTGCTTTTGGTAGCAGCGATATGATTCCTATCAGCACGGACTCTCGTAGTGTCGCTGTGATTGATGCGGAAACTGGTGAATCGATCTATGAAAAAGACGCTGATATCGCACGTCCCATGGCCAGTATCACCAAAGTAATGACTGCCATGGTCGTGCTTGATGCTGGTCTTGATATGCGCGAAGAGATTACTTTGGATCCAGAAGATTTTGTCGGTCCTAAGCGTGCCAGCTCGAACCTAAAATCTGGCGATCGCATGAACCGCGCTGAAATTTTATTGATGGCGTTGATGAAGTCTGAAAATCCAGCTGCAAAGAGCCTAGCGCGTAATTATCCAGGTGGTTATGATGCCTTTATGCGTGCCATGAACCGAAAAGCACGAGACTTGGGCATGAATACGGCATTTTTTGGTGATCCAACAGGCTTAGATAAGCGCAACGTTGCCTCATCAAATGACTTGGTAAAAATGGTACGTGCAGCCGGTAACTATGATGTGATTCGTCGTTTTTCGACGACCAAGAGCTATGACTTCTTTGTTTCAAACTACTCAAGTGGTAACCGTACTTACAAAGCCAACAATACCAGCTCGTTGGTTCGTGATGGCAGTTACCCAATTGGTATCTCAAAGACTGGTTTTATCAATGAAGCAGGGCGTTGCGTGGTGATGGAGACCCGTGTGAATAACCGTCCAGCAATTATTGTGATTTTAGGCGCAAACAGCTCAGCGACACGATGGGGCGATGCCAAAAATATTCTAAACAGTTTGGCCACTCGTCGTACGGTATAAGTTTGATGCTTTAAATATCTTGCTATTTCGAATATATGAAAAGCCGTTATATTATATAACGGCTTTTTTATTGTGTTGAACTTAATAAATCAGGACATACATTATGACTCAGTCACCAATCGCATTTACTGCACCGAAGCTCTATCTGCTAACCAACGATGACGATTTTGCTGTTTTGTATCAAAAACTGAATACGGCGCTAGCAACCGGACTGATTGCGCTCTTGCAAATTCGGCGTAAAAAAACGCTTGCTCTACCAAATGGCGCATCGACGCTTTTTAAGGAAGCAGAGCAAATTACCAAATTGGCCAAAATGTATAATGTGCCAGTGGTCATCAATGATGATATCGAGCTGGCGGCAAAGCTTGGTGTTGGTGTGCATTTAGGCCAGACGGACGGACAGATAAATGATGCGTTGCAAGTGCTTGCGCCGCATCAAATCATTGGTCGTACTTGTCATGAGGATGTTGAGCTAATAAGAGCCGCAAAAAACGATGGTGCAAGCTATGCTGCGATGGGCGCTATATTTGCCTCTACCACCAAACCAAATGCCGATACAATCTCGCGCCAGCAGCTCATCGAAGGATGTCAACAAGGCATACCGATATGTGTGATAGGAGGATTAACGGCAGAAAACGTCTTAGAGCTGGCAGGCTTACCAATTGCACTGATCGCCGTCGTGGGAGATATTATGGATTTGCCAGTTGAGAAAATAGCTCAGCGCTGTGATGAATGGCAGCAGGCGTTGTCCAAATGGAATACGCCTGCTTAAGACGTGCTTTTAAAGGAGGATGACGCTTTATTCGGCATGTTCCATACACAAGGTAGCATAGGGTAATGCTTCTAGGCGTTGCTCTTCGATTTGCTTGCCGCATACTTCACATTCACCGTAAGTACCACTTTCAAGACGACTCAAAGCATTTTCGACATAAATTAGACTCTGGCGTGCCTCGGCCATTAAGTTTTTGCGCATGTCATTTTGACGATAAGATATGGCTTGATCTTCCCAGTGCTCATTGAGATCATCTTGTGGGTTTTGGATGTGATCTTCGATTTTGTCAATACGTGACTCATATTCATCTTTGAGTGTTAATAGGTTTTGCTTAGCAGTGTCTAAATTGATACTCATTGTGTTCTCCTAAAGGATTATTTTTATTGTCAACGCATCTATCATAAAGAGCCTGACTGCTGAGTACCACCACGAAATGTTACTGTTTATTGAATCATCGCAACGCTTTTAACTATAATCGTTTCATTGAAATCAGGGTCTAGAAATATCGGCTCAATACAGCATTCTTGCTAAAATTTTGGCAGGTTGTTTATGAGCCTGTGATAGAAAGCTGATAGAATACACCGCCGCTGATTTCTAGTCACTTATTTGATCCAGTAACGTGCGTGGATCATTAGTATGAGAGCACAGTGATAAAAATAGTAAAAGTGAAGCGTAATAAGCCCAATTGTCAAAATACATATGGTAGATGATCGTTAGGTCATATCAATCATAATAGCAATCGTCAATTAACAGATATAGTGATGCATAGGAGCAGGTAATGAATTTTTTGCGTATGAGTGAGCTGAGCTTGACCGATAAAGTGGTATTAATCAGAGAAGACTTAAACGTACCTATCAAAAACGGCAAGGTCACGAGCGATGCTCGCCTACAAGCCAGTCTACCTACGATCAAAATGGCACTGGAAAAAGGTGCGGCTGTCATTGTGTGCTCACATCTAGGACGCCCAACAGAAGGTAATCCTGAAGCCATATACTCATTGGCACCAGTCGCTGATTATTTGACGGACAAATTAGGCTCGCAATTGTCAACACCTGTACGCCTTAATACTGACTATCTGACGCAAGGTGCCGCTGTAAAATCTGGTGAAGTGGTATTGCTAGAAAACGTACGCTTTAATGATGGTGAAAAGAAAAACGATGCGACTTTAGCGAAAAAATATGCTGATTTGTGCGATGTCTTTGTGATGGATGCTTTTGGAACGGCTCACCGTGCGCAGGCTTCGACAGAAGGTGTCACCCAAGCGATGCGTCAAGCAGATAAGACGGTTTGTGCAGGACCGTTATTGGCCGCTGAGCTTGATGCTTTAAGCCTTGCCCTTGAAACACCCGCACAGCCAATGATTGCCATCGTTGGTGGATCGAAAGTGTCTACCAAGTTAGAAGTGTTACATAGCTTGGCTGAAGTCTGTACGCAGATTATCGTTGGTGGCGGTATTGCCAATACTTTCTTAGCAGCGCAAGGACATAGCGTCGGTGCCTCATTATACGAAGCAGATTTGCTCGATACGGCGCGTGACATCATGACCAAGACTGAAATCTTATTGCCTGAGTATGTCGTCGTTGCTGATAAAGGTGATATCGATTTTGCTGATTTTACGGGTTCTTTGCAAAAGGCGGCGGCAACGATCAAGTCTGTTGATGCGATTGGTGACAATGACATGATATTGGATATTGCACCAGAGAGCGCAACACAGCTTGCTGATGCAATTATCAATGCAAAAACCATCTTGTGGAATGGTCCAGTGGGTGTTTTTGAGGTCGATGCTTTTGGTCAAGGCACACAAATACTGGCAACTGCTGTCAAAAATAGCGACGGGTTTTCGATCGCTGGTGGCGGTGATACGTTGGCGGCTATTGATAAATATCAAGTTGCGGATGGCGTCAGTTATATGTCAACAGGCGGCGGTGCATTTTTAGAGTTCGTTGAAGGTAAAGTACTCCCTGCAGTCGCAGCTCTGCAAACCAATGCCTAAATATCTAACAATATTCAAGATTTTGGTAACATTAGACGTACAACTAACCTTTGGTATCTCAGGTAGTCTGTGGAAGTAATGTTTTGACTGGCATTTTGCTGAATTTATTTGGTGAGCAAAAAGTGGTGGTCATTGATTATTAAGCGTTAATTATTTGTTTATATACTGAAAATTATTATTGCATGTCCTATTCGCACTCTATAAAATAGCGCGACCATGTATTTTGACATGCATTCTTTACGAGAGGTTTATTATGTTAAAACGTCATTTATTACTGGCCAGCTTACTTGCTGGTACTTTTGCAATCACTGCATGTAGCCAACAAACAGAAGAAAACACTGAAGCTGCTGTTGAGTCTGCGGGCGACGATGCCGCTGCTAACGCTGATGCTGCTGCCGCTGAAACAGACGCCGCTGCTGCTGAAGCTGAAGCTGCTGCTCAAGACGCTGGTGCTGAAATTGCTGAAGGCGCTGACACTGCTGGTGCTGCTGCAACCGACGCTCTAGCAAACACTGGTGATGCTATTGCTGAAGGCACTAACACTGCCGTTGAAGGCACTGCTTCAGCCGTTGCTGACGGTGCTGCTGCTGTTGCTGATGGCGCAAATGATGTTGCAGTTGATGCAGAGCAACAGTATTAAGCTATACAATGACTAAGCACTATAATGGCTGATTTATTGGGGCGCTATCGATAGCGTACCTTTACGAGTAGTCATTGTTAGTGCTTTATAAGCCTCAAAATACTAAAAAAGCCTTGGTGATTACCAAGGCTTTTTGCGTTATATGTTTTGGTAAAACCAATTAGATAGTCTGTTCGATAAAGACTAATATATAGACTAAATTTGAGCGATAAGACTGTATAGACTGACAAATAGTCAGGCAACTGCTACGAAGATCACGTAATATTTGCTATAATTGACACATAATAATTACAACCAAATCAATTCAGCCATCACGAACCTATATACCATCAGTATGGCTGGGTAGATGTTGACGTGATTATTATTATTATGTATGCCTTTTAAGCATTTTTTAAATACCATTCAAAATCCAATCAGAGAGCGTTTTATGGCCTTAATATCATTACGTCAACTTCTAGATCATGCCGCTGAACACAGCTACGGTGTTCCTGCTTATAACGTCAATAACTTAGAGCAAATGCGTGCAATCATGATGGCGGCGGATGCTTGTGACTCACCTGTTATTGTTCAAGCCAGTGCAGGAGCGCGTAGTTATGCAGGGTCAGCATTTTTGCGTCACTTGATTATTGCTGCTATCGAAGAATGGCCACATATCCCAGTGGTGATGCATCAAGATCATGGTATGTCAGCCGCTATTTGCCAACGCTCAATCCAGCTCGGTTTTTCATCAGTGATGATGGATGGCTCACTTGGTGAAGATGGCAAAACACCAATGGATTATGATTACAATGCGAACGTCACTCGTGAAGTGGTCAAGATGGCTCACGCTTGCGGCGTGTCTGTCGAAGGTGAGATTGGCTGTTTGGGTAGCCTTGAGACAGGCATGGCAGGCGAAGAAGATGGCTCTGGCGCTGAAGGCGTACTAGACCACGAGCAACTATTGACCAGCGCTGATGAAGCTGAGCAGTTCGTAAAAGATACCAATGTTGATGCGCTTGCGATTGCGATTGGTACCAGTCATGGTGCTTATAAGTTTACGCGTCCACCGACAGGCGACATTTTGTCTATTGAGCGTGTAAAAGAGATCCATGCACGCATTCCTAACACCCATTTGGTGATGCATGGTTCGTCATCAGTACCGCAAGAGTGGCTAAAAGTCATCAATGAAAATGGCGGCAATATTGGTGAGACCTATGGTGTGCCAGTTGAGCAGATCGTAGAAGCAATCAAGCACGGTGTTCGTAAAGTCAATATCGATACGGATCTGCGTCTAGCATCGACAGGCGCTATTCGTAAGTTTCTTGCAGAGAATCCGAGCGAATTTGACCCACGTAAATACTTTAAAGCCTCTATGGTCGCGATGTCAGATATCTGTACCAATCGTTTTGAAGCATTCGGTTCGGCAGGTCAAGCGCACAAAATTCGCCCAATTAGCCTAGAAGGTATGGTGAATTTTTACTAGCTCGCCACTAATTTAAGCGATATTGATAGTGAAGCTATGCTGATATAGTTCAGTTATATGTCGTGTAATGGTAGCGAGTGTCATTTTTATAATAATCCCTATAAGAGGTAGCAAGCGATGATTGGATTGATTACTGGGCAGGTGCAGTACTTGATGGCACCGACGGCCTGTATCATGACCACCTCTGGCGTAGGGTATGATATCGAGCTACCATTGCCGTCATTTTGCCAACTACAGCTGAACGAGCAGGCGAGTATCTGGACGCACTTTCATGTGCGTGAAGATGCACAATTGCTTTATGGTTTTATCGACCGTAAAGAGCGCGATGTCTTTCGCCAATTGATCAAGATCAATGGTGTTGGGGCAAAAATGGCATTGGCTATGCTGTCTGCAATGTCAGCGGCTGAGCTAAAAATGCATGTCGAGCAAGACTCAGAAACGGCATTGACTCGCATACCAGGTATTGGTAAAAAAACAGCGCAGCGTTTGCTGATTGAGCTAAAAGATAAGCTAAAAAACATCGAGGTTGATAATAGCTCGCTTGAGCTGACGCCTCAGATGGTAACGGTTTCTCATGAAGGCAGTATCATTGCCGAAGTAGAGGGCGCGCTTATCAGCCTGGGCTACAAAGAAAAAGAAGCGCAGCTAGCGATTAAAGCGGCCAAGAGTAAAGGCGATACTTTCGCTGATACTCAAGGCTTATTAAAAGCCACGTTACAGCAGTTATCAACGTTTAAGTAGTTTTGGCTGCTGATGCTATTAATAATTGCATCAATACATATCGAACAGATAAGCGACATTAAGTGTCGCTTATTTTCGTTTTAGCATCTGCTTAATGAGGTTTTGCATGACTTATGCGCAGCGTTTGGTTATGCTATTTGTTACCTAAACTTTTAATATAATGATAAATTCTATGATGCAAGATCGCTTAATTAACCCGCTAGAAGGCGCAAGTGATGCGCCTGATGCCAATATTCGACCAGCATTGTTGGCTGAATATATTGGTCAGCCGGTCGTACGTGAGCAGATGGAGGTGTTCATTGGGGCTGCTAGAGGCCGAAATGAACCGCTGGATCACACGCTGATATTTGGTCCACCAGGACTGGGGAAAACCACACTGGCAAATATCATTGCTCGTGAAATGGGCGGCAATCTGCGCTCGACTTCAGGACCTGTGCTTGAACGTCCAGGTGATCTGGCAGCCATGCTGACGAACTTAGAAGAGGGCGATGTACTTTTTATCGATGAAATTCATCGCTTGAGCTCAGTTATTGAAGAGATTCTTTATCCAGCGATGGAGGATTTCCAATTGGATATTATGATTGGTGAAGGTCCTTCTGCGCGTTCGATCAAGCTTGATTTACCGCCATTTACTTTGGTGGCAGCAACGACCAGAGCAGGACTATTGACCTCACCCTTACGTGATCGATTCGGTATCGTGCAGCGCCTTGAGTTTTATAATATTGCTGATCTGACGACGATTGTCAGTCGGGCAGCACGCTTGATGCGCGTGCCCATGAGTGAAGATGGTGCGATTGAGATTGCCCGCCGTGCACGTGGTACACCAAGGATTGCCAACCGTTTATTGCGCCGTGTGCGTGACTATGCTGAAGTGAGAGGCGACGGTAGCATCAATGGTGCGATTGCAGGTAGTGCACTAGATATGTTAGCAGTGGATAGACGAGGGCTTGATCACTTAGACAGACGTTATATCGAGATATTACAAGAGCGCTTCGATGGTGGTCCTGCTGGTGTTGAAGCAGTGGCAGCGGCAATGGCTGAGGATCGAGGCACGCTTGAAGATGTGATCGAGCCGTATCTGATTCAGCAAGGCTATGTACTGCGTACTGCTCGCGGTCGCGTATTGACCCAAATGGCGATTGATCAGATGTTATAGTATTCAGTATTCAGTATTCAGTATTCAGTCAAAAAGAAGCCCCTGCTTTTAATCAAAAGCAGGGGCTTCTTTTTGACTCTATAGCTTTAATTTTATTTTCGGATACTGGTTGCTATCGTATGATAAGGAAGCCGTTAAAGCTTCAATTGTGAACGACCATAAAAATGCGCTCAAGCATGTTGATAAGCCTTTAATACAGGCGACTGCTAGGCGTTTAAGCTAACACCTTTAAGCCAACACCTTTAAGCCAAAATTCGCCAAACCACAACTAAGATAGCTAAAATATAAAAGATAGGTGATAGCCAACCGACGACTTGCGTCGCGATAGCAATGAAAATAGCGAATCCTGCCAATGCTAACCAATCGCGGCGACGGTCATTTAGCATGTCGGCGCGTATTTGCTGTATTTCGCGCAGTTGACTGTCTTGACGAGAGCCTTGTGAAGCAAGGCTTTGTAGCCCTTGATCCAGTAGTTTGGGGATATCAGTGGTAGCCAATAGCATTTCAGGTAATTGCTGGCGTAGCTGCTGCAGGTTACGCATAGGATCTAACTGCTCTTTGATCCAACTACTCAAAATCGGTTTGGCCAGTGACCAGATATCTAGATCAGGATATAAATCGCGGCCGAGTCCTTCTACATGTACCAAAGTTTTGAGCAAGAGCATCAGCTGCGGCGGGATACTCATATGATGCCTGCGAGCAATGTCCAAAATTTGCATGAGCACGCCTGCAAAATCAATGTCATTAATTGATTTTTGTAGCATGGGGCCAACGGTGCGTTTCATATCACGCATCAGAGCATGCTTATCGGCATTGGGTGGTATCCATCCTGCACGGCTCACGATATCGACCACTGCAGTAAAGTTATTATTCATCACCGCCAGTAGCATCCGCGCCACGATGAGCTGATCGTCTTTTGATAGTGTGCCCATGATGGCGCAATCAAGCCCGATATAACGTGGCTCATGACCCAAATCAACCGCTGCCATACCTGCATGCAGTGTTTGCACAGGTGGCGTCTCTATGAACACGTTACCCGGATGCATATCGGCATGAAAAAAGTTATCACGAAAGACTTGGGTAAAAAATATCGTTAAGCCTTTTTTTGCAAGTGCTGCACGGTCATAACCTAACTGATCAAACATCTCAACTTGAGAGATAGGCAAACCTTGGATGCGCTCCATGACCATCACATTTTTGGCCGCATCATAGACTTCAGGCACATACATCAATGCCGAACCTAAGAAGTTATTACGCATCTGCGTCGTGTTGTCAGCTTCAAGCGTCAAATCCAGCTCATTAAGCATGACTTGGCGATAGTCTTCGACAATATCGATAATATGCACAGCACGCGCCGCTTCAATACGCGCGGATGCCCAGCTTGCCAATTCGCGTAGCAGCTCAAAATCAGCCACAATCACAGTACGGATATCAGGACGAACCACTTTTACGACCACTTCACGTCCGTCATGCAAGGCTGCGGTATGTACCTGTGCAATAGACGCAGCTGCTAGTGGTTTGATATCGAATCGAGCAAACAATGTGTCGATAGACTGACCGAGACCATGTTTAGGGTGCTGAATCTGAGCGACAGCGATATCAGCGTCAAAAGGCTTTACTTTGTCTTGTAATTGAACCAACTGAGCGATAATCTCAGGCGGTACCAAGTCGCGACGCGTTGAGAGGAGTTGGCCTAATTTTAAAAACAGTGTGCCCATATCTTCAAGTGCGTACTTGATGGCATTTGGTTGGTGTTTCTTACCCCATGCTGCAGGATGCGACCGAATCAAACGCGCTAAAGGTTGTAGCTGCGGTGCTTCTTCGACAGAAAAATGGGTATCAATACGATACGTCGCGGCAATACGCCAAAGTTCAAGTAGACGGGCACGGTGGGATAGTAGCATGAGATTAGGTACTCTGGACAAAAACGAAAATAGGGTAGACGCTGTGTTTAAGCATAGGTAGCACTATCAGTAATAGTGTTTGCCTATGATTAATCAAATACGCTACTAATAAAGCAGATTACTGATGAAACGCATTGTTGAGAAAACGGGCCTGCTCTTCTTTGATAGCAGAAAGCTTGGCTTCTTCACGTTCAACATCAGCACGCAGTTTTAGGAGTTGCTGTTTGAGGTCATTTACTTCAGCGACTTCAGTAGGATCAGGTGTGCTGTTACCTGCCACATCATTGGCCCAATCACTGACATCATCAAAAGCACGTTTGGCACTATGACGCCAACTGCCTTTGAGATGCGAGATGAGCAGATGCAACTGGCTAGCCATTGGTTTGCCAATAAAAGGCTCAAGTTGACCTGCCACATCAGGGTCAAAGCCTGCCACCAGCTGTTTTAGCTGCATCAGTACTTTGTAATCACCCTCGATTGGCAAATTACCCTCCGCGCCGCGCATCAGGTTGAGCAGTTGAGCGGGATTGTCTACGGTGATGGTACAGTCCGGACGGCTATGACCCAAGCGGGCGCGCTCCATACTGGCTTTTTGGCGTTCATTCATCTGGCCACTTGGCTCAAACACGCTCTCCGTTGTAACGGGTTCAAAGCGTAAACGCTCGTGAGTGAATAGTACATCTAAATGAATATCAGGCAGTCCCATATTGAGACGCAACACTTTACCCGCCAGCGGTGCAAGGCCCACTTTGGTAATCTCATCACTAGCAATGGCAATGTTAATCAGCTTTTCGGCACTAGCCAATAGTAAGACAGTCAGCATAAAGCTCTCGCATCGTAAAATGAGCGCCTCTGCATTAGCAGCATCAGCGCATGGGTTATGAGGTATTAAGGTTAGGTCTAATATGGCCTTGCTAATGATGCATTATGCTTTAAAGCCACGATGTACAGCGACGATACCAGCAGTTAAGTTATGATAATCACAGTTCTCAAAACCTGCTTGTTGCATCATCTGTTTGAGCGTCTGTTGATCAGGGTGCATACGAATCGACTCCGCCAAGTATTGATAACTTTCAGAATCATTGGCAATCAGTTTACCCATCACTGGCAACGCGGTAAATGAATACAAGTCATAGGCTTTAGATAGTGGCTCAAATATCGGCTTTGAGAATTCTAAAATCAATAGACGGCCACCTGGCTTTAGGACGCGGTACATGGATTTGAGCGCCGCATCTTTGTCCGTGACATTACGCAGACCAAAGCTAATGGTGACCAAATCAAAGCTGTTATCGTCAAATGGTGCCAATGTCTCAGCATTCGCCAATACAAAATCGACGTTGTTACAGCCTGCATTGATCAGGCGCTCACGGCCCACTTCTAGCATGGCTGCATTGATATCGGATAATACTACATGACCATTTCTACCGACTTCGCGGCTAAACACTTTGGCCAAATCACCTGTACCACCAGCGATATCGAGTACATGCTGTCCTGCACGCACACCTGACAGGCTAATGGCATAGCGCTTCCACAGACGATGAATACCAAATGACATCAAGTCGTTCATGATGTCGTATTTCTTAGCAACAGAAGTAAAGACATCGGCCACACGAGCTTGTTTTTCGGCTTTATTGACCGTTTTATAGCCAAAATGCGTTTCTTCGGCACCATCAGTTTCTAGCGTATGGGGATTATTGATGTCATCACGCTGGTTAAATAGCGCTTGTTTGATGTTTTGCGCAGCACTATTAGTAGAAGTATTGTTTTCACTGCTGTTTGGCATAGTGGTCTGTTGGCCTTGCGGCGTTCCGGTTGGTAGGTCTTGAACTTTGGTAAAGTCGTTGTTGCTAGTAGATTGACCATCATCTGTATGAGATGCCGCTGTCTGAGCACGTAATATTTGCGCGCTGATTTGCTGATTGTGGGCGATACTGTCTTTGACCAGCTTGTCTTGCAGATGGCCATTGGTCGTCACTGAATGTTCAGAGTTAGCAGTGTTGTTACTTGAAGTGTCGGTCATTGCATTGTCCTAGAATTTGTTTTTTATGATTGTCTGTATCAGGTGGTGTGCAAGCTGTTTTATCAGCCGAGCAAACCATAGTATAAGGTATTGACCCTATGATACATCAAACACTACTGGCTTACTGCCATTATCCGTATCATGAACTTGGTCAATAATCATCAGCTCACGCTCACAAAACGGTTCGATGAAATCGCTGACACTTTTGAGCGGCTTCATGGCCTTAAAGCCTGCATCCATAAAATCATAAAGTGGCTGATAGCCATGACGGTAGGCCGTGCTCTTCGCTAATGCAAAGGCTTTTTTGAGCATAAACGAGTTTAAGTGTTTGTCCGTGCGATAGCAGACATCCTTTAGATTGGCAATTTGTACTCGGCGCTCTTTTTTTTCATTGACCGCACGGTAGGCAGCTAGCATGTTGTCTTCATCTACTGGCAAGTTTTGGTCAAGTAGCCACTGCGCCAAATGCAGATCCAACTCAATCGCATAAATCGCTGCTTGTATACCCATGCTTCCCGCCTCTAACGCAGACTCTTTGGCAAGACGTTCTAGCTTTTTGGCTTTTGGGAGAATACGTGCCAATTGCTCGGCCAACAGTTTGAACTCTTCACCACCATATAATTGTGTGAGAAAATATTCTGCCATCAGCTGATTTTTTGGTTGTTCAAATAAGGCACGATGCGTTTTTTTAAGTCGTGCTTGTTGCCATGATTGTACGTCTTTGAGCTTGGTGTTTAGCTCGTCATCTTGATGATGTGGCAAGGCCCAAAAACGAGTCAAATGCTGTTGTAAATCAGCTAAAGCAGTCATGGCAGTAAATCCTATAGAAGTAGATTATTTTTTGAATTAAAGGGTAATTGGCTAAAGTCACTTGATGTACTGGACAGTGTAATAGATTTTTGATTATCTATCCTAATAAGTGTGCAAAATGGTGTTCACCATAAAAGAAAATAAATAAGAATACAAATGCCAAACTGTTACATAGCACTATTATTTACTCGATTGGCTCAGTGCTATGATTAAACGATAGCCAAACAGCTCCATAACCGCTGTTAACTCAACAACAATTACTATGGTGAGTGCAATTATGTCTCAAAAAAATGATACTACTGAACCAAAGGTACCACAAGGGGTGAGTGCACAATTTAGTGAGCAAGTCGTTGAGCGGCGTTTAGTGCCCAATCCGCTCAGTCAGTTTTCGATGGATGAGAACGCCCTAAGACTGGCACTGGTCACCGCACAGTATGCCCTTCGAGCCACTCGCCAACAAACCCCAACAGCCACGCCAAAGACACTAAACAAGCCAACAGGGCTTCTCGTGCTCGTCAATGGTATGGAGCAGGCGGGTAAGGGTATGGCGGTTAAGCAGCTGAGGGAATGGGTCGATCCGAGACTGCTTAAAGTTGAGGCAACCATTGGCCATTCACCGCTAAGTTATCAGCCTATTTGGCAAACCCATACCAGTGAGTTGCCGCGTCACGGTGAGGTAATGGTGTACTTTGGCAATTGGTATGCGGACTTGCTATACAATGTCATGCGACTAGCAACGTCGGATAATAAAAAAGCCAAGAATCAGCCAAAAAATAACAAACAGGTTGATGCGTCCGCATTGCCTAGTGTCAAATGGCAGGACTATCTGCATCAGCAATTAAATGAGCTAAAAGCGTTTGAGAAAGACCTTGCAGCCAATCAAACAAAACTACTGAAATGCTGGTTCCATGTCGATATAGAGATGTTGTGCCGCCGTCTAAAAGACACTGAAGCAGACCCACAGTTTTTGTATCAAATTGACTGGAACAACAAGCAAGTGATTGAAACCTTTAACGAAGTGGCTGCAACACTGCTACAGACGCAGGATGATTGGGTTATCATTGATGGCGACGATAAGTCAACGGCAGCGGATAACTTTTGTCACGAGGTTTTATATGCAATGCAAACAGCATTGGCAAGCAGTGAAATAGCAGCTCATGACACTACAAAAAATCATGCTAAGTCTAAAAATAAGAACAAGCGTAAAGGTAAGTTCAAAGCTGAAAAGTCTGAATCACAATCACAAAAAGACGTGTTTGAGCCTGTACCGATACCTAAGCAACTAACCTCTATTGATGACGCTAAAATAAGTAAGTCCGACTATCGCAAAGCGCTAGCAGAGAAACAAGCGCACCTCGCTGAGCTGTTACGTGCACGTGACGGCCATCATGTGGTCTTTGCTTTTGAGGGCATGGATGCCGCTGGCAAAGGTGGCGCAATCAAAAGGTTGGTGGCGCCGCTCGATCCACGCGAGTATCAGATTTACAATATTGGTGCCCCCATGTTATATGAGACGCAGCATCCTTATCTATGGCGCTTTTGGACAAAGTTGCCTGATGAGCAAACGAATCATATCAGCCGTATCGCTATTTTTGATCGTACGTGGTATGGGCGAGTGCTGGTTGAGCGTGTTGAAGGGTTTGCAACTGATGATGAATGGCAACGCGCTTATGCTGAGATCAATCGTTTTGAAGCAGACTTGGCTGATGCAGGGACAATCGTCATAAAATACTGGCTGGCTATTGATAAAAAAGAACAACTCAAACGCTTTAAATCTCGACAAGCGACACCGCACAAACAATTTAAATTGACTGATGATGATTGGCGCAACCGTGACAAATGGTCGGACTATGTGCAATCTGCCGCTGACATGCTCGCACGTACAGACACAAAGACAGCGCCATGGTGTATAATTGCGACCAACGAAAAATACCAAGCACGCTTGGATGTTTTGGATCATGCTATTGAGCAGCTATCGTTATTGTCTAAAACGATTTGATTTGCTTCATCAAACGAATAGGATGAGCAACATAAACGTGCGGTTACAAATTTTGTAATATCATCATGCATTGTGTGCTTATATTTAATATAATAGGCGCATCGTGGTCTTTTGACGCAACCGATTATCCTAACAGATAGCGGTTGTATTGTTTGATGCAGAAGTATATAAAAATATTGCTGTGTAGACCAATACTAGCAACCTGAAATAATCGTAACACCATAAAGTCGTGAAGCCGCAAGATGCTGTAATCAGATGATTTGGCAATATGACTTGCGGCTTTGTGATATGTGAAATGACGTATTTTAGTAAAGAGCATATATCGACAGCTTAAATCAAACGTCAAATAGTGACGCTTGACTGTGGATACGATAGCAAACAAACATTAAAAGCTCCATTGTTTAAGAAGCATGTTGCGCATTTATATAGTGTTATTTCAGTGTGAGATGTCGACATCCATATTGATAACTGCGCAATGTCATCAATCGCCTATAATTTCAATCAGCTTACGCAGGACGTATTAACGTATGGGTATTAGCAGCAGTTCTACAGAGCCAACCAAATCAGTCGGCTCTATGAGAATAAATCTATTTTTTGCCATTTTATTGATTGCGATGACCAGCTACTTTTTGTGGTGGGGTCTAGATTACACCATGCGTCAGCAAACGACGCTGTTTATTGTAGCGACCGCTTTTGGTGTCTTTATGGCATTCAATATCGGTGGTAACGATGTCGCCAACTCCTTTGGTACGTCAGTGGGTGCAGGGACGTTGACTATTCCGCAAGCATTGGGTATCGCCGCGATATTTGAAGTGTCAGGTGCTGTGCTGGCAGGTGGTGAAGTAACCGATACTATCCGAAGCGGCATTGTCGATCTAGATGGCCTCTCAGTCGAGCCCAATCAGTTTATTTATGTCATGCTCTCAGCACTCATTGCTGCTGCATTTTGGCTGTTATTTGCCACCAAAAAAGGTCTGCCGGTTTCGACCACACACGCGATTATCGGTGGCGTGGTTGGTAGCTCCATTGTATTAGGTATCACCTTAGGTGGTACTGAAATGGCGCTATCAACTGTGAATTGGGGTAAGATTGGCACTATCGCCATCTCTTGGGTTCTATCACCGCTACTAGGCGGCGTCTTGTCCTATTTGCTATATGGACAGATTAAGAAAAATATCATTGAGTATAATGATAAAACAGAAGCGCACATTGCCACGCTAAAAGACAATAAAAAGACGCTAAAACACTCGCATAAAGAGTATCTAGACGCTCTAACTGAGTCTGAGCAGTTGTCTTATACATCAGCGATGTTACGCGACCAAGAAATTTACAAAGATGATGATTGTGTTGTTGAAGATTTAGAGACTGACTATTACAAAGAGCTGTATGAGATTGAGAACGAACGCAGCAATCTCGATACTCTAAAAGCACTGAAGCAATGGGTGCCTATGATTGCAGCTATGGGCGGTGCCGTCATGGCCTCTCTGGTTGTCTTTAAAGGTCTAAAAAACGTCAATAATGGTATGACGACGCTGCAAGGCTTCTTAATCATGGGGATGATTGCAGCGCTAGTATGGCTGGCAACCTATATTTATACTAAGAGTATCCGCGGCAAGCATAAAGAAGATTTGACCAAAGCCACCTTTATTATGTTTAGCTGGATGCAGGTCTTTACGGCATCAGCGTTTGCTTTTAGTCATGGCTCGAACGATATTGCCAATGCGGTTGGTCCTTTTGCAGCAATTATGGATGTTATTCGTACCAATAGCATCTCGACCGAAGCAGCAGTACCACCTGCGGTCATGTTGACCTTTGGCGTCGCATTGATTGTGGGTCTTTGGTTCATCGGTAAAGAAGTGATTCAGACCGTTGGTACCAATCTGGCGAAAATGCATCCAGCTTCTGGATTCTCGGCTGAGCTGGCTGCTGCGGCTGTCGTGATGGGCGCATCAACGATGGGTCTGCCTGTATCAAGCACACATACTTTGGTAGGTGCAGTACTGGGCATTGGTATCGTCAATAGAGATACTAACTGGAAGCTTATGAAACCAATTGGTCTAGCATGGGTTATTACCCTTCCTGCGGCAGCCTCAATGTCTGCAATTAGCTATCTGATATTGGTAAATATTTTTTAAGCTATAGACTCCATTAATAAAGCTTATCTTAGCATCATAAAAAACGCTTATCAGCATCATGCCGATAAGCGTTTTTTAATGACGTATGACGATTTATTCGGTACCAAACTGCTTACGTTTTTTCGCAAAAAATCTGTCCAATCTATCCATCGCATTTTCTAGGTCAAGCAAGTTAGGAAGAAAGACCAAACGAAAATGATCGGGTTTGTCCCAGTTAAACCCTGTGCCTTGTACCATCAATACGTTTTCATCAATCAGTAAATCCATCATAAAGTCCATATCATCGGTGATAGGATAAACGGCTGGATCCATCTTTGGGAAACAATAAAACGCACCTTGAGGCATGGTACAAGAAATACCTTTGATAGCATTAAGGCGTGAGACTGCCATTTCGCGCTGCTTGTATAGACGACCTGTTTCGGAGGTTAAGTCTTGCATACTCTGATGCCCACCCATCGCTGTTTGGATAGCATACTGTCCTTGCACGTTAGAGCAAAGACGCATAGAGGCGAGCATATCCAAGCCTTCGATAAAGTCAGCGGCATGCTGTTTGCGACCAGATACCATCATCCAACCTGAGCGAAACCCTGCGATACGGTGTGACTTTGACAAGCCATTGTAAGAGAGCACCAGCACCTCATCAGTCAAGGTACTCATCGGTGTATGTACATTATCATCATAGAGAATACGGTCGTAAATTTCATCAGCCATGATGATTAAGTCGTGCTCTTTCGCGACTTCAATGATTTGTTTTAGTAATTCATCACTATAAAGCGAGCCTGTCGGGTTATTGGGATTGATAACCACGATGCCCTTTGTTTTGCTCGTAATTTTAGATTTGATGTCTTCGATATCAGGGTGCCAGTTGTCTTCTTCATTGCATCGATAATGCACAGCAGTACCGCCCGCGAGATTGGCCGCAGCCGTCCAAAGTGGATAGTCTGGCATCGGAATCAGCACTTCATCACCATCATTCATCAGTGCCTGCATCGTCATGACAATCAGCTCAGAGACACCATTGCCCAAATAGACGTCACGTACATCAACAGCCGACAGTAACCCCTTTGACTGGTAATACTGCAAAATGGCTTTGCGCGCCGAAAAAATCCCCTGCGAGTCCGAATATCCAGTCGCTTCAGATAAGTTCATAGCCACATCACGCAAGATCTCATGAGGCGCTTCTAAACCAAAAGGCGCTGGATTGCCTACGTTCAATTTCAGTATACGTTTGCCCTCTGCTTCCATTTTATTGGCAGTCTGCAATAGGGGGCCACGAATGTCATAGCAGACGTTTTGCAACTTGTCAGATTTTTTTATGGTCTTCATAGTGTCACTACTTATCGGGTTGTGTTGGGTGTTTTTGCCAGTATCATTGAGGTTTATTGATGGTGTTTTGGCCTGATTTTCTGATTGTTCGGCTACGGTTGTGGCTGTAGCACCTCGCTGGTCTTTATCTTGAGATAAAAAGCTAGGCTTAGATGATATGTCATCAGAGTTTTCATTCTGTAGCTCACCTCGCAGCAAATAGCCTTCGCTACAGCCCAAAATACGAGCAAGCGTTGGTAATTTAGATGAGACAATACCATTGGTACCACGCTCCCAGTTCGAGATTGCACCGCGGCTGACCTTTGCACCTGCTGCGGTCATTGCTTGTGCTAACTGCTCAGCAGTCAGTCCTTTTTTACGGCGTAACTGTACCAGCCGTTCTGCTTGAGTGCTGCTGTCATCAGCCATGATTGTTCAAGCCTTTGTTAAAAAGTGGATTTGCGAAAGAAAAAATATAAACCAGCACTATTTTTATGGAATGGTAATGCAAGATATTATTGCATTATTAGTATGATTACAAGTGGGTATAAAATTATTTATATTCGTGAAAGCAAGGATAACTTGCATTATTGTTGGTTTTAACCATTACTCCCTCTATATTGGGTTTTCGTGATGATAATTGTTATCTAAATACATGTTTACCTACCAAAATTACATCTTTACCCATTCTGTTTTTGAGATAATTTGATATATTTTATGCAGATGAAATTCTATTTAACGACATGCTTATTCCAAAATACAGGCAGCATTACACTCATATGCCTTGAATAGTGCGCTAGTAATCAACAGATAGGGCACGTCGTTTTCATAATAGTGTGGCGATAAACAGTGACAGAGATTAGATAATAAATACTCGAATAAGGATAAACCATGCAAGACAATCAACTAAGTAAAGAAGAGATTAGCCAGTTAACAGAAGCTGATTGGAAAGAGCGATTGAGTGCTGACGAATACCATGTACTGCGTGAGAAGGGCACAGAGCGCCCGTTCACTGGTGTTTATAACGATGCGACTGATGATGGTGTATACCGCTGTAAAGGTTGCGGCGCTAGCTTGTTTGACTCGAGCAATAAATTTGATGCTAGCTGTGGTTGGCCGAGCTTCGACCAAGGTATCGATAATAGCGCAATCGAAGAGCATGTCGATAACTCGCTAGGCATGACACGCACAGAAGTGACCTGCAGTAACTGCGGTGCGCATTTGGGTCATGTATTCCCTGATGGGCCAAGTGAAACGACTGGCATGCGCTATTGCATCAACTCAGTATCTATTGATTTAGATAAAACTGAGAAGTAAGTGGTTTAGGTAGTATTATAAGTATGAGAGGGAAGTACAAAGTGCTTCCTTTTCAATAGTGTTTATTATGTATATGATTAAAAAAAAGTATTGCACAAAAACCTAAAACAATAAAAACCTCAATTTAAGGATAAATAATGAGTACTATCTACGATTTTACCGCTGAGCGCATGGATGGCAGTTCGCAAGCATTTTCAGATTACCAAGATAAAGTATTATTAATCGTTAATACCGCAAGTAAATGTGGGTTTACACCGCAGTTTGAAGGCTTAGAGTCACTATATGAACAGTATAAGGATCAAGGACTGGTAGTTGTCGGTTTTCCTTGTAACCAATTTGGTAGCCAAGACCCAGGTAGCAATGACGAGATTGGTGCGTTTTGCCAAAAGAACTATGGTGTCAGCTTTCCGATGATGGCAAAGACTGATGTCAATGGTGCGAATGCTCATCCTATCTACGAATGGCTCAAAGAGCAAAAGGGTGGCGTGCTGACAGATGGTATCAAATGGAATTTCACCAAGTTCCTAGTCGACAGCAAAGGCCAGGTCATCGACCGTTATGCACCAACGACTAAGCCGGAAGCCATTAAAAGTGATATCGAGCAAGCGCTAGCCAATAAATGAGCATGAAGTCTAAAGATAGTGAATATTTCTAAAAATATAAAATCAATAAAAACATATGCTTGTCATAATAGTGAATAAAATATTAAAGAAAGTGGTAAATACTGTTTGACACGCATCTGTAAACCTATATAATACACACCCACAGCAGCAGAGCTTAGTGACAAACCTAAGAGCTCAGTTGATGTTGAATAAATTGCCTAGCAATTGTTCGAAGGGTGATTAGCTCAGTTGGTAGAGCGTCTGCCTTACACGCAGAATGTCGGCGGTTCGAATCCGTCATCACCCACCACTTCTTAGCAAGTGGCTAAACAAGCTAAGAGACCTAAGCAGCGGTAGTTCAGTTGGTTAGAATACCGGCCTGTCACGCCGGGGGTCGCGGGTTCGAGTCCCGTCCGCTGCGCCATATTTAAAACGAATTTAGACTTTCGAGTCTAAGCAAGTTTCGCCTCAAACATTAGATTGTTTGGGGTTTTTTTGTGTTTGCTTATTTTTCATACGATTGTCTAAGACTTGTATCGCTTAGCCTCAGGACCTTTGCTTTATAAATAGTCCTAATTATTTTAGTGCTAAGTGTTGAATTATTTTTATATGTCTATATTATTAGACATATGGAAATAATTAATGCTATCGCAAGCTTTGCTGCGCTCTCTCAAGATACTCGTCTAAAGGCTTTCAAACTGCTAGTCAGCCATGAGCCTGAAGGCCTACCTGCGGGCGAAATAGCTCGTCAGCTCTCTGTCCCTCATAACACAATGTCAGCCCATCTATCGGTGCTGTCACGGGCAGGGTGGGTGGTCTCACAGCGTCATAGCCGACAGATTATCTATCGTGCTTCGCTCTCACATATGGATAACGTCATTCAGTTCCTGCTGCAAGATTGCTGTGCGGGACATCCAGAATTGTGTGCGTCACTCATGGATAGCCTGAGCGGCTGCGAAGTAAATGAGTCTGCTGAGCAAGGTAATGGTTAAACCAATTATCAATTCAATAAATACATAAAATAGGTATAAATACTATGAAGCCATTAATCTTTCATAATCCTAAATGCGGTACATCTCGCAACACACTTGCTATTATTAAAGCATCAGGTGAAGAGCCAGAAGTGGTGGAATACCTGAAAAATCCACCAACCCGCGATCGTTTAGTTGAGCTATTGGCACAAATGCAGATTTCGCCTAGAGAGCTATTAAGAAGCAAAGAAGCTATCAACGATGAGCTTGGTCTGGATAATCCTGAAATTTCTGACGATCAAATTATCGATGCCATGATTGCGCATCCTATTTTAATCAATCGTCCTATCGTGGTGACGGACAAAGGCGCTGCTCTATGCCGTCCGTCAGAGCGTGTGTTTGAACTACTAGCAAATCCAGTAAGTAGCTTCACCAAAGAAGACGGCGAGGTTATTACTCATGACAAACACTGAGGTTGACCAAGCGTTGGTAGTTGAGCCATCTGCTTTACTTTCACCTGACTTCGATGATTTGCCCAATATTGATATAGATAATCTCCAGCCTATCGATATTGAGTCTTTGGTTGCGCCAAATGACTCACGTCATCCGCCGAAAATATTAGTGCTATACGGTTCTGTCCGTGCGCGCTCGTTTTCTAGATTGGCCGCTGAAGAGTCGAGCCGGTTGCTACGTTGGTATGGTTGTGAAGTAAAAATGTTTGATCCATCCGGTTTGCCGTTGCCTGACGATGTAGACTCAGAACATCCCAAAGTACAAGAATTGAGGGAGCTGGCACAGTGGTCAGAAGGCATGCTGTGGGTGAGTCCAGAGCGTCACGGCAGTATCACCAGTATCATGAAAGCGCAAATCGACTGGATACCGCTTTCACTAGGTGGCGTGCGTCCAACTCAAGGTAAGACACTAGCGCTGATGCAAGTCAGCGGCGGTAGTCAGAGCTTTAATACGGTTAATCAGATGCGTATTCTTGGGCGTTGGATGCGGATGATTACTATCCCTAATCAATCTTCGATACCCAAAGCGTTCTTAGAGTTCAACGACGACAATCGCATGGATATGTCTCCGTTGTATCTGCGCCTTGTCGATGTCTGTGAGGAGCTAGTGAAGTTTACTTGGCTCACACGCGGACGTTCAGACTATCTCACTGATCGCTATTCAGAACGCGTTGAGAGTGCTGAAGAAGTATCGAGCCGCGTCAATAAAAAATCGATCTAACCCTCTAATCGATCTAATTCCCTATATTAAATCGGCTGAATAAAGTCAGCTTAAGTAAGGTTGTACAATGCTTGCATTTGCTATTTTTGTGGTCACTTTAGTCTTAGTTATATGGCAACCTAAAGGATTGGGCATCGGTTGGAGCGCCATGGGGGGCGCCTTAATCGCGTTAGCGCTTGGCGTCGTGCAGCTGTCAGATGTGGGTATCGTTTGGGATATTGTCTGGGATGCGACCTTTACTTTTGTGGCGCTGATCATCATCTCTCTTATCTTAGATAGGGCAGGTTTTTTCGGCTGGGCAGCATTGCATGTGGCACGCCTTGGCAATGGGCAAGGCCGTCTACTATTTCCAATGATTGTCGTGCTCGGCGCCTTTATTTCTGCATTTTTTGCCAATGATGGCGCTGCACTACTATTGACCCCAATTGTCATCGCTATCTTGCTGCGTCTGAATTTTTCGCCACCATCAGCTCTAGCGTTTATCATAGCGACTGGTTTTATCGCTGATACGGCAAGCCTGCCATTAGTCACCTCAAATTTAGTCAACATTGTCAGTGCCAATTATTTCGATATTGGCTTTGGTCGTTATGCGGCGGTGATGGTACCAGTCAATATCGTGTCTGTCTTAGCGACGCTATTGGTGTTGTGGATTGTCTATGCACGTCATATTCCAAAAACCTACTCGACTAGCGAGCTAAGCGCTCCAGAGTCTGCTATTACCGATCCATTAGTCTTTCGAGCTGCTTTTCCACTATTAGGCTTGCTACTGGTCGCCTATTTTGCAACAGAGCCGTTAGGACTACCTATTTCACTGGTCACGGGCATCGCTGCTGTTGTACTAATGGCAATCGCTGGTCGTATATGGCAAGGCGGTCGTGGTGCGGTGGTCTCGGTAAGTGACGTAGTACGTAAAGCACCTTGGCAAATCGTCCTGTTTTCAATCGGGATGTATTTGGTGGTTTATGGTTTGGGCAATGCAGGTCTCACCGACTATAGCGCGCAAGTACTTAACTGGTTGGGTCAACAAGGCGCTGTCATTGCTACCGTCGGAACTGGGTTCTTGTCCGCTATAGTCGCTTCTGTTATGAATAATATGCCAGCGACTTTAGTCGGCGCGCTTGCTATTGATCAAGCACAAGTGCCTACTGCAACGCGAGAGCTGATGATTTATGCCAATGTCATTGGTAATGACTTGGGACCTAAGTTTACGCCGATTGGTAGTCTGGCTACTTTACTATGGCTACATGTGTTGGCAGAGAAGGACTACAAAATTAGCTGGGGGCAGTATATTAAGATTGGATTAGTGATTACACCGCCAGTGTTGTTAGTGACCTTATTAGCATTGGTGTTCTGGTTGCCACTGTTGCCAAGTTAACTGATGAAAAACTTACTACAGTAATATTCTATGGTGACAATGATATTTACTTTTAAATATCATTGTCACCATCAAGTATGAGACAAAATAGTTGTAAGCGTTTATCAAAATGGCAACGGTAATAAATAATATTAAATGAGACACATAAAAAAACCCCCATCAAAGTGATGAGGGTTTTGGCAAATGCCATAATTGAATTAATCATAATTCAAAAAATTTACTACTAAAATGTGGCTCTCCAACCTGGGCTCGAACCAGGGACACACGGATTAACAGTCCGTTGCTCTACCAACTGAGCTATTGGAGAATAAGCTATAAGTACTTGAGACCTTACAACGAGCCTTAACAGTCTCTAACGAGTTCTTGCTAAGTGGGGCGTATTCTAACAAAGATAAAAAATACGTCAAGCCTTTTTTTTGGGTTTTACGCATTTTTTGTGAAAAAAACAGGTAAGTGCTTGTTTTATTAAGCACAAAAAAGACGCCTCATTTAAGGCGTCTTTTGTTAATAGCATCAGATGAGGACACGCCCTAATACAGTTTATACGTTATTCAGCCACGTCTAACTCAGCAACTGCTTGCTCGATACGTGACAAGGCATCTTTTAGGGTAGCTTCATCGGTCGCGTAAGAGATCCGCATATAGCCGCCAAGACCAAAGGCATCACCCGGTACAACGGCAACGCCTACTTTATCTAACAACCATTCTGAAAACTCAGTACAGGATGATAAACCAGCGGCTTTGATCAGTGGCACAATGTTTGGATACACATAGAATGCGCCATCTGGACGCAAGCAAGTGATGCCTTTGATTGCATTTAAGCCATCGACTACAAGATCACAACGCTTCTCGAAAGCTTCTACCATTGGCTCTAGGATGCTTTGGTCACCGCTAATGGCTGCTTCTGCTGCCACTTGGCTGATAGAGGTTGGGCATGAGGTTGACTGTGATTGTACTTTTTTCATCGCGCCGATTAGCTTAGCAGGGCCGCCCGCATAGCCGATGCGCCAGCCTGTCATCGCATACGCTTTAGACACTCCGTTTAAGATGATGGCGCGATCTTTTAGCTCAGGAGCAGCATTCAAGATATTGTAGAACTTATCACCCGTCCAGCGAATGTGCTCATACATATCGTCTGAGGCTACATACACGTGTGGATGCTTTTTGAGTACTTTAGCCAGTGCTTTTAGCTCATCTAAGGTATAAATCATACCCGTTGGGTTAGAGGGACTGTTTAACACCAGCATTTTGGTTTTGTCAGTAATGGCGGCTTCTAACTGCTCAGGAGTGATTTTGAAGTCTTGCTCAGCTGGGCATTTGACGATGACTGGCACGCCTTCTGCGATGATAACCATGTCAGGATAGCTGACCCAGTAGGGGGCTGGAATGATGACTTCATCACCAGGATTGATAAAGGCTTGGGCAAGATTAAAGAAAGACTGTTTGCCACCGACCGATACGAGAATCTCATTTGGCTCATAGCTGATATTGTTGTCACGCTTGAACTTCTCAATGATGGCGGCTTTTAGCTCTGGTGTACCATCGACAGCGGTGTATTTTGTGAATCCGTTATTAATAGCATCGATGGCGGCTTTTTTGATATGTTCTGGGGTGTCAAAATCAGGTTCGCCAGCGCCCAAACCAATAATATCTTTACCAGCCGCTTTTAGCTCTTTTGCTTTATTAGTAATGGCTAGAGTCGGTGATGGCTTGATGTTATTAACGCGGTCAGATAATTGCAACTCGCTCATGAGAGCTCCTTTTTATATGGGAGAGGGGATATAAAATGTCTACTATTCATTGTATAACTATAGTCAATCCTCTATAAAAGAGTTACAGCGTTAACCTCACTTGAGGTATCACATATACATCTGCGCTCGGTTGCCTTGTCTCTCTTTTAAACTGAATCAACTATATTAACGGTATCACGTCTTGACGGTCATCAGTGCACACTGCAGATAGCACGAAAACAAACAGCCATTTATGGGTATCAAAGCCATTTTATGACCAATGATGCGCTGTTAACGGTTTGTGTGACTGATTTTTCATTGTAGCATGTGCTTAGTGGACTGTCTTATGGTGCAAGCCACCAAAATGGAAACATAAGCGGTGTGAGTGTCCATTTAAGCAAAAGCGTGGAAGGTTGCAGAATTTGATATCGTTAATAAATACGGCCAATTGCGAAGTCACAACAATAAACCTGTCACCGACCACTATAATTATTTAGATTTGTTAAATAAAATGGCTTATCGCTTAATGAAATACGACCAATGGTATCTGTAAAAAATAACAATAATAAATAGTTGCTATCAAAGGTCTAAGGTTTCACTAAGCGCTCAGTTTAAGACCATTCATTCTATATTATAACAATACTCAAAAAGGATATTTACAATGACAGACTCATCTAAGAAGCAACATATTCTCATTACGGGTGCAACATCTGGTATCGGTAACCAATTAGCAAAAGATTATTTGCTGGCAGAGCATCATGTATATGCTGTCGGCCGTGATGATGAGGCATTGGCTGAACTCAAATCGCTAGGTGCAGAAACAATTGATTTGGACTTAATGGATCGAGACAAGGTCATTGCAGCTTTTGAGACATTAGAACATGTTGATTTGGCAATTTGCGGGGCTGGTATGTGCGAGTATTTAGACATGCCGAATTTTGATAGCAGTGCGTTTATGAAAGTGATGTCCGTCAATATGGGCACATTATCGCACGCCATCGAAGGGGTATTACCAAAGTTAATCGCCTCAAAAGGTCGTTTGGTTGGTATCGGATCAGCTTCTGCTTATGTGCCTTTTGCTCGTGCTGAGGCTTATGGCAGCTCAAAAGCGGCGATTCATTACTTGATGAAGACCTTACAGATTAGCCTTGCTCCGCACGATGTGTCAGTTAGCTTAGTCGTGCCGGGTTTTGTCGAAACGCCAATGACCAAACAGAATGACTTCCCTATGCCATTTATCCAGACGACAGCGCAGGCAAGCCAAGCCATACGTGATGGTATTGAGAGTGGTCATGACGTGATCGAATTCCCTAAAAAGCTGACTGTGCCATTAAAGGCGTTGGGGGCGTTGCCTGATCTGGTCTGGCAGCAAGTCAGCGAAAAGCTCAATAAAAAATAATTTATCAGCATTAATAGACCTGTCATTTATCATAAAAATACCAAAGGAAATGCTTTTATGCCGTTTACTCGTTTCAAGCGTGCAAACCGTCAAACGACTGCCAATAATGAGATTACCAATAGTGAGACTGCGATAGACTACAAGCAAACCACAGACCAAAAGCGTATCGCCATCATTGGCTCAGGTGTTTCAGGATTAACCTGTGCGCATTATTTAGGCGCGCAGCATGAGGTAACGGTTTTTGAAGCGGACGATTATATCGGTGGGCATGTAAACACGATTGATGTGACCTTACAAGACGGCAAAAAAGCCAAGAGTGGCAAGACAGAAGGCAGTGCGATAGATACAGGATTTATTGTTTTTAACGAACGTACTTATCCTAACTTTTTCCGGTTGCTGCATGAGTTGCAAGTGCCGTTTCAGGCAACGGATATGAGCTTTTCTGTGAAAAATACTGCCCGTAAGTTTGAATATAATGGTCATACGCTCAACACGTTGTTGTCTCAGCGCAAAAACGTGCTATACCCAAGATTTTGGCGATTTCTCAAAGATGTATTGCAGTTTAACAAGCACATCAAGCAGCTGCGCCAAGACTATGATATAGCACGGGCAGAAGGACAAGACGTCAGTGGGTTTACTGAGCAGACCTTAGGTGACTATCTCACACAGCAGAAGTACGGTCAGCTGTTCACCGATAACTATCTGCTGCCGATGGTGTCGGCCATTTGGTCAACCAGTCTCGATGAAGTGCAAGATTTTCCATTGGTATTTTTTGCACAGTTCTTTGACAATCATGGCCTGCTCGATGTGGTCAATCGTCCGCAGTGGTTTACGATCAAAGGCGGCTCAAAACAGTATGTCAATAGACTGATTCCGCGCTTTATCAAAGCGGGCGGTAAGGTGCGAGTCAACAGCCATGTACAATCTGTGGTTCGTGATGGCAAGCAAGTGATTTTGACAGTGCAAGACAAAGATAGTGCTGGCAATCGTGTTGAGACGCTTGTGTTTGACGAAGTGGTTTTTGCGTGTCATGCAGACACGGCGCTCAAAATTTTAGCAGATGCCAGTACTGAAGAGTCTGAGGTACTCAGTCATTTCCGCTTCACCAAAAACACAGCCGTACTGCATACTGATACCAGCGTGCTACCCAAAAAACCATTGGCATGGGCAAGCTGGAATTATCTGATAGATGAATCGGACTCAGGCAGTGTTAAGGGTAAGGAACAAGCAGCTGGAAACAGACAGATACCTGCAAAGCCAGTGCTGACTTATCATATGAATATTCTGCAACGCTTGACCAAAAAGCACAATTATTTGGTGACACTGAATCCAGCTGTAGACAATAAAGGCGTTGATGATAAACAGATAGTTAAAAGTATCGATTATAGTCATCCAGTGTTTGATCTAGCGATGATTGACGCTCAAACAAAATGGGCGAGTATCTCCGGCAACGGTTTGCATACGCATTTCTGCGGGGCTTATTGGTTCAATGGTTTTCATGAAGATGGCGTACGGAGCGGTCTACGAGTGTGTCAGGCGCTCGGACATGACATTGCGATAAAGGACGAAGTGGATCCGGCGCATCTGCCTGATGCCGATAGCGCGCATACGCCATTTCGCTATAAGGACTTACCAATAAAAGCCGATACAAAATCGCGTCAACTCAATAACCGTCAAGTGACGATGGCAATGACCAACCAAGAGCTCGTTGAGTATGCTGAGCGCTTGCAGAATACGGCTATCGATACCAATCAAAAGAAAAAACGCAGTTTGTTCGGTCGTCGTCATGCCAAATAAAACAGCGGCTCAATCCTCTAGTCCTATGCCGAATCATGAGCTCGCTGACGAAGCTGTATTGTCACATCAGTTATTTGAGGGCACGACGTGGCACAGTCGGCTACTGCCTAGCGTGAACAAGTTTGTTTACCCTTATCGTTATTGGGGTGTCAACATCAGCGCATTGGCTGCAGGACAGGCGCTGCCCGAAATAACTACCACAGCCTTGGGCGAGAGCAGCGTCATAAAAAAATGGTCATTGAAAAATATACTACCAAAGACGCTGTTAGTGAAAGGCTTGCCGCTGTTTTCGGTAAAGAAAAAGGCATTGCAACGATTTTGTCCTGATGACTATTTGCAAGGAATACGCCTGGATAAATCAAATAGCCTAAGCGATGACGGTGGTATAAAGATTGATGTGACTCAGAGCGATTTGCCGTCTGTTCAGGCATTGAACCATCGCCTTAAACAAGCATTTAACCAACATGCAGGTAGTGTGCCGACAGGGGATATGTTGGGTCTACTCGTATGCCGTAATATTGGTGTGTACTTCAGCCCAGTCAATTTCTACTTAGGATTTGACGAGCAGCAGACACCCACTCATTTATTGGCTGAGGTGTCCAATACGCCATGGGACAAACGTCATTATTATGGGTTTTTGCTAGATGGCGCTGAGACGGAATTTTGTCATGACAAAGACTTTCATGTGTCGCCTTTTAATCCTATTGACCAGCTATATCGCTGGCAAGTTAAGGTTAGTCAACAATCAGATAACTGTTTGAAAGTTCGTATTGCCATTAACATCAGTGATGAGCGCGGCGAAGTGCTAAAAACGGGCATCAAGATATCAGGCGTGCCGATGACTGATACTACTGTGCGCAAAAGCTTGCGTCAGAATCCACTGATGAACATGACATCTGTGACTCGTATCTATTGGCATGCTTTTAAACTCTACGCCATCAAAAAAGTTCCTTATATCAATTACGATGAAAAGCTGGCCGACAGTCAGCAGAAAAATACCGATGCGTAACAAGCTAGTGTTTGATCATTGAGAATACAGAACTAAAAATGTAAACCCAGAAATAGAAATACATAAATAACAAGTTGCCAGAATTTTTATCTTTCACCCAAAATATAAAGCACTTAGACAAGGACAATCATACGATGTCAGCAAGACCGACCGACCGAGCACCCGTCACCACATTAGCAAAGCTAACCGCCCGCGTGAGTAAAGCTGTGAATCAAAGCACTGTATTGCAGCCAGTGAGCAATAGTGCGAGCCATGTGGCTAGAAAACTGATATTTCGGGCGTTACATCACATTCAATTTGGTAGTCTTACGCTAATTGAAACATTTGGCAAGCAAGCTCCTAAGACCAGTAGCTTTGGTCCTGTGGCGGATAGTGTCATCAGTAGCTCGGCTGTGGGTCGCCATTCGCTACATGTGACGTTGCAGATTCACGATAGCGCTGTCTATCGCCAACTATTACTTGGTGGCTCTATCGCGCTTGCTGACAGTTATATCAATGGCGAATGGGATACGGATGATCTGACAGGGCTGATTCGACTGGCAGCTCGTAACTTAGCAGTATTGAATAAGTTAGAGAACCGTTTTGCTGGCGTGAGCAAAGCCTTTGAAAAAGCCAAGCATCAGCTGCGTAGTAATGATAAATCTGGCTCAAAATCAAACATCCTAGCGCATTATGATCTCGGCAATGAGATGTACGAGCGCTTTTTAGATGAAACGATGATGTACTCTTCTGCAGTGTACAAGACACCTGATGTGACCTTGAGTGACGCGCAGCAGCACAAACTGTCGCTGATATGCCAACGACTACAGCTCAGTGCTGAGGATAACGTAATTGAGATTGGCACAGGTTGGGGCGGTTTTGCGATTTATGCAGCCAAGCATTATGGCTGTCATGTCACCACGACCACCATCTCTGATGCGCAGTATGATGAGGCGCAGCGCCGAGTCGAAGCAGCTGGACTGTCTGACAAGATTACGCTGCTCAAGCAAGATTACCGTGAGCTGACAGGGCAGTACGATAAACTGGTCAGTATTGAGATGATTGAAGCCGTTGGTCATGAGTATCTACCGACATTCTTTGCTAAGTGTAATAGCTTACTCAAGCCAACAGGGCTGATGGTATTACAAGCAATCACCTTCAACGACCAAAACTATCAAGACTATGTAGGGTCGGTCGATTTTATCCAAACCCATATATTCCCAGGTGGTTGTCTTCTCTCAAACCAAGAGCTGACCACACAATTTACCGAACAGACAGACATGGTCGTCAAGCAGTTGCATGACTATGGTTTTGATTATGCCTACACACTGCGTGATTGGCGCACCGCTTTTATGAAGCAGCGCACTGAGATTAAAGACCTTGGCTACGATGAGGCCTTTGTCCGCTTATGGGAGTTTTACTTTTGCTACTGTGAAGGGGGATTCTTGGAGCGTACCATTGGCGTGGTACAAGTGACCGCAGTGAAGCCTGATAACATCGATACGCTACATTTTTCTGATTTGCCAGCGGCTGTCTAACTATTAGGCCGTTTAGATCATTGATTTTATGTCAATAAGCAGAGCAGGGCGAGACGACTGCTCTGTTGGCATCTGGGTTTTCGATGCTCGTATATCAGTGGCTGTATATTTAGTACTACTATATTCACGGTCTCTATTTTTAACACTTGTTTTCAGTAATTATGCTTGGTTAGCCGCTATTTGATGTGCTGCACGTTTGTCTAACATACCTGAATAACGCGTAACGACGAGTGCCAATAGACAGATAACAGCACCTATCCACGCGGTGTCTTGCAGTGACATGTTTTCAACCACGCTGCCACCGATGATAGAACCCAATGCGATACCGATATTAAATGCAGCAATGTTTAGACCAGAGGCGACGTCGACGGCGTTTGGGGTATATTTTTCAGCTTGCTTGACCACGTAGATTTGTAGGCCAGGTACGTTACCAAAGGCAAATGCACCCCAGACCAGAATCGTCAGCACTGCGGTAACTTTGGATTGCATGGTAAAGGTAAAGATTAGCAAAACAATGCTCAGCGCGCTAAAGATAATGCTAAGCGCACTAATAGGGCCGCGTTTATCTGCAAGTTTGCCACCCCAGATATTGCCGATAGCAACGGATACGCCATATACCATCATGATAAGGGCAACAGCAGACGGTGCAAATTTGGTTTGCTGCTCTAGAATAGGCGCAAGGTAAGTAAATGCGGTAAAAGTACCACCATAGCCAAGGATAGTCATGAGATAAACCAGTAGTAATTGTGGTTTTACAATGACCTGTAATTGCTCTTTGAACGATGCAGGTATAGATTGTTTGAGGTTTTTTGGTACCAATAGTGCGCTGCCAATCAAAGCGATTAAACCCAAGACCGACACGACTAAAAACGTAGCGCGCCAACCGAAATGCTGTCCAATCCACGTGCCAAGGGGTACACCAGTGACAAGTGCAACGGTAAGTCCGGTAAACATAATGGCAATTGCGCTGGCTTCTTTTTCTTTACTGACAAGACTAGTGGCAATCATGGAACCAATAGAGAAAAATACGCCGTGTGCCAGACCGGTTAAAATACGCGCCAGTATTAAGGTTTCATAACTGGGTGCTTGCCATGCTACCAAATTACCGATAACGAACAGACCCATCAGGCTCATGAGTACGGCTTTGCGATTCCAGCGGCCAGTGAGTGCTGTGAGTACGGGTGCACCAATGGCCACACCCAGAGCATAAAGACTGACTAGCAGCCCAGCTGACGGCAAGCTCACGCCCAAATCGGTGGCAATGGTTGGCACCAGTCCAACAATGACAAATTCGGTTGTCCCGATTGCAAATGCGCTTAAGGTAAGCGCCCATAAAGCGAGTGGCATAATGACATCCTGATAATTAAATGATGTGCGCAGTTTGACGGATTTATAGTTTGCAAAAAACAGCATAAATGACAAAATATATTTGTCGATTTTGTAAAGGTTAAGATGATGGGGCATGCTAAAACAGAAGATATAGAGATATTTTTGACCGTGGTAGACACGGGTAGCTTTACGGGCGCTGCCAATTTATTGAATCAGCAGGTTGCCAAAGTCTCTCGTGCTGTATCTAGGCTCGAAGACACGCTGCAATGTACGCTGCTCAATAGAACGACACGGCGATTGGAGTTGACGGAGGAAGGGCATGTTTTTATTAGATATGCGCGTGAAAGTTTAAATACCTTATATACGGGTGAAGAGGCGATCAAGCTGCTAAAACAAGCGCCGAGCGGGCACCTACGTATTGATGCTGCCAGCCCGTTTGTGTTGCATCAACTGACGCCCTTGGTCGGCGAGTTTTTGTCGCACTATCCACACATTACACTTGACCTAACCTCTCATGACAATATCATCGATTTGCTTGAGCACAAGACCGATCTGGCCATTAGGATTGGCGACTTAAAAGACTCAAACCTGCACGCGCGTTTGTTGGGACAAAGTAAGCTGCGATTGGTCGCCAGTCCTGATTATTTGTCGCGATATGAGGTTTTAACTCAGATAGAGGGTTTAGCCACTCACAAATTGATTGGTTTTAACGATGCCTCCAAGTTGAATAAGTGGCCTTTGATAAAGTCTGTCATGCTTGATTTCCACATGACAGCCAGTAGCGGCGAGACTTTGCGTCAGCTCTGTTTGTCTCACCAAGGTATTGCCTTGCTCTCGCATTTTATGATTGGTGCTGATTTGGCATCAGGAGGACTCATTGAAGTGTTGCCTGAAGCAATTGTCAGACCGAACCATCGTGAATCGATACAGGCGGTATATTACAAAAACAGTGCCATATCATCACGCATTCTGGCATTTTTGGACTTTATTCAACCACGCCTGACGCTATAACTTTTACTCATTGCGCTTATTTTATTAAGGATATCATTATGGGTTACGTTTTTATTTATCTCGCCGCTGTGGTTATCTTTTTGGGTGTCGATGCCGTTTGGCTGACGACCATGAAAGGAGCCTTTTATGAGTCACGTATCGGGCATCTATTGGCTGATGAGCCAAATATGATGGCTGCCGGCGTGTTCTATATGTTTTACATATTGGCACTCTGCATATTGATTTTATATCCACAAATCAAAGCAGGCGCATCTGTTGGTCATATTTTCTTGCTTGGTGGTTTGATTGGACTGATGGCATATGGAACGTATGACTTTACTAACTTGGCACTGTATAAAGGCTTTACCTTAGATACGGCGTTGGTAGATTTTGTTTGGGGCGGTGTTTTGACAGGTTCAGTGAGCGCGATTGTCGCATGGTTGGCTTATCGTTTTCACTGGTTGAGTTAAAATGATATGGCAGGTATAAAGCGCTTCAATTTATACTGTATTCCCTTAAGCGTCTCTTATTTGTATAGCCTTGATTACACAACCTAGACTATTTACTGACAGAGGTCTGTTTGTGCTATCCCATTACCTGCTGTATAAATGACATATATCATTAAAAGTCTTAAGACCCAATAAGCCCAAACCATCAAGGGATCGTTATGCCGCAATACAATACCAGCTCATCCGCTCAAAAAGCTCCTTTAAACAGTGAGCTATATATGTCAATACTCATGACGCCCGATATGGCAAACTTCATTGGCAATGTGCATGGTGGTGATTTGCTTAAGATGCTTGATCAGGTTGCTTATGCCTGTGCCAGCCGGTATAGCGGTAACTATGTGGTGACACTGTCTGTCGACCAAGTGATGTTTCGAGAGCCTATTTATGTGGGAGAGCTAGTGACCTTTGCTGCCAGTGTCAACTATGTGGGAAATACGTCTATGGAGATTGGCATTCGTGTTGAAGCAGAAGACGTTCGTGCTCGCACAGTGCGCCATACCAATAGCTGCTACTTTACGATGGTCGCTATCGATGATAAGGGCAAGCCAACAGCAGTGCCACCACTTGAGATTAAAAATGATCTGCAACAGTGCCGTGCTGATGCTGCGCTAGAGCGCAAAAACTTGCGTATGCAAAGCTCACATCGTCCAAGCTGCGACTTTGGCGGCATGATTAACGATATAGATAAAAAGGAAGATGCTGAACAAAAAAGTCAGTAGTCTAATTACAGTTGCTATCAATGGCACTATGTAAGGCCTGACTAAAATAAGGCTGAGCCAACATAGAGCATATCTGAGAGCATTTATTTACAGTCAACCTATGTCATATAGTCAGTCTAATATTAAAAAGAGACAGCGAAACTGGGATACATTTTTTGCGTCTGCGTAGGCAAAGCACACTGCGGTCGCTTGTCTTTATCCAATGTACCTGTTTTATTTGAAATTGACTGTATGCACCTGTTCCTTTAGTGAGTCTGGTATGAGCTTAAAACCATCGATTGCCAATCCGCAGCATCATCTAACGCCCTCCCATGGCACCTCCGCGCCTCGTGCGCGTGGGGCTGGCCAGACTGATAGTAGTAGCTCTGTTCTTACTCATGGACCTGACCAAGACCAAAAAAATAGTGACGACGACCATTCAGGTTCGCTTGTTACCGTGCTCATTGCGGTTGGTGCCAATTTTATCATCGCGATTGCCAAGACGGTCGCTGCCTTTATGACCGGTTCGGCCTCTATGATTGCTGAAGCAGCACACTCATGGGCGGACACAGGCAATGGTACCTTGCTGATTGTCGCAGAAAAAAAATCTATCAAACCTGCTGATAAAAGTCACCCGCTAGGCTACGGTAAAGAGTCTTATGTTTGGTCAATGATTGCTGCTTTTGGTGTATTTACCGCCGGCTCCATTGTGTCCATTTATACGGGTATTAAAGAATGGAATGCTGCTGAATCTGAGACCAATTACACGATTGGTTTTATTGTCTTAGCAGTGGCATTTGTGCTCGAAGGGTTTTCGTTGATCCAAGCGTATAGACAGAGCAAAAAACATGGTGAAGCGCTTGATATTAGCGCGCTTGGGTATGTTATGGACACTTCCAACCCGACACTGCGAGGTGTGTTTTTTGAAGATTTGGCCGCTGTTATTGGCTTGGTGATTGCGGCCATGGCAATGGGCATGCATGCTTATACAGGAGAGCCGTATTGGGATGCGCTTGGCTCGATTATTGTCGGCTTGCTACTTGGTGTGGTCGCGATATTTTTGATCAGTCGCAACCGAGATTTTTTGATAGGATATCGGGTAACTGAGCGCATGCATAATTATGTCTTGGAGGAGCTGCTCAATCACCCAGATATCGATAGTGTGTCCTATCTACATCTAGAATGGGTGGGCCCCAAAAAGATATTTATGGTGGCGGCAGTAGATATTGCTGGTAATCAAAAAGAGGCACATATTGCTCAAAAATTTGAAGAGATAGAGAATCTGTTTCGTAGTAACCCCACGTTTCAAGAAGCCATTTTGACACTGTCTGTACCCAATGCGGATATTTTGACTTTGTCAGATGTCTAAATGAAGTAATGGTTAATCAGAAAATCCAAAAACGCGGTCAAGGCAGTTTGCTATTCAGCATAGTGTTGCCTGTCAATGCTTCCTAATCCAAAGCACAAAAAAGCCGTCAATAATGACGGCTTTTTTTATGTCATCCTACTATCTGAGGATGCATCATCTTGTACTACTATTATTTACTTGGGGCGTTAGCACCGATGAACCATGCATCTTTGTCAATGATACGGCTAGCTTCCGTAAATAAATCAGCAGTATCTTCATCACCTGCATCGCCAGCAGAAGCGATTGCTTCGCGCAACGTTTCAGCTACTTTCTTGTAACGGCTGGTCAACTCGCGGACGTGTTGATCGACTTCAGTGATATCTGTTGGATAATCGTCTAGGATAGACTCTTTTACCACACGACTGGCTAGACCATTCGGCTGACCGCCCAAAATGACAATACGTTCGGCAATAGTATCTGACACTTCAAGGATTCGATCTGACGTGTCATCTAATAACTGATGTACACCGATGAAACCAGTACCTTGCAAGTTCCAATGACACTGCTTACCATCTAAGGTTAAATCAATCACATTTGCCAAATTCGCATTTAACAGGTCAATCATTTTTTTGGCGATGTCGTCTGAAATTCCACTTGCGTAACGTTCTCTCATATCTTACTCCATTTTCTATTATTGAATATTTGATTTGTTCTTATTTGACATTCTATATATGAACTACTTGTTGATTCGTTATGAATGATAGCAGCTTAAATCACTGTTGAAACCCTTGAGTGTTAGGCTTTATGAGGTGGTCGTGTAAAGAGTTTGTTAACCATGAAAAGCTTTGTAAATATAGCCAAAATCCTGTGAGTTTTTTATAACTGTCTTAGACTTTTTGCCAAAACAGGCGTATACAATATCGGTCTTATGCACCTCTATATAAGCTAAAACTGGTACCCGTTAGCATCGTATCCAGCTCATGATTGTCCTTTAAAAACCATCATTCAGACCCCATATTGTTTTAAACCTTACCTCATTATAAGAATTAGGAAGAAAGCCATTATGCGTATGCCTGAACCGCGCTCATCGCGTCAGTTAAATCAATTGGCCACTCAGCTCCAAGGCGAAGCTGAAATTAGTGGTGTCAACGCGTCAGGGACGCAAATATCGAGTCGTGCCTTTGAGATGGTCACAGATTTTGAGCCAGCAGGCGATCAGCCGCAAGCGATCAAAAAACTGGTCAACGGTATCAATTCTGGTATGGATGAGCAGTTGCTCTTGGGTGTGACCGGTTCTGGTAAGACGTATACCATGGCGAAGGTCATCGCTGAAACTCAGCGCCCAACAATTATCATGGCGCATAACAAAACGCTTGCCGCGCAGCTATACGGTGAGTTCAAATCATTCTTCCCTAACAACGCGGTTGAATACTTTGTCAGTTATTATGATTATTACCAGCCTGAGGCTTACGTTGCAGCGAGTGATACTTTTATTGAAAAAGACAGCGCCATCAACGATCATATCGATCAGATGCGTCTCTCAGCCACGCGTGCCTTACTAGAGCGTCGTGATGCGATTATCGTGGCGTCAGTATCTTGTATCTATGGTTTGGGTGATCCTGAAAGCTATTTAAAAATGCTATTGCATGTGGTCGTAGGCGATAAAATAGATCGTACGGCGACGATTAAGCGCCTAGTTGAAATGCAGTATATGCGTAACGAGTTGGATTTTGGCCGTGGTACGTATCGTTTGCGTGGTGAGCTGCTAGATATCTATCCGGCTGAGTCTGAGCAATTGGCCGTACGTGTGCATTTATTTGACAATGAAGTGGAGAAGATCACTTGGTTCGATCCATTAACGGGTAAGACCGTGCGTAGCGTGCCACGTATTACCATTTATCCAAAATCGCACTATGTGACGCCGCGTAATAAGCTAGAAGCGGCCAGTCACACCATTCGTGCGGAGCTAGAGCCACGATTGGAATATTTCCGCGAGAATAACAAGCTGATTGAAGCACAGCGCCTCAAAGAGCGTACTCAATATGATCTTGAGATGATTCAGCAGCTCGGCTACTGTAACGGTATCGAAAACTACTCACAGCATCTGTCTGGTCGCCCGTCAGGGGAAGCGCCACCGACCTTGTTCGATTATATTCCAGAGGACGCTTTGCTGTTCCTTGATGAGTCGCACGTGACCGTCTCGCAGATTGGCGCGATGTATAAAGGCGATAGATCACGTAAAGAAAACTTAGTCAATTACGGTTTCCGCCTACCAAGCGCAATGAACAACCGCCCGATGAAGTTTGAAGAGTGGGAGCGTATCAAACCAAAAACCATTTATGTGAGTGCCACGCCAGCCTTATATGAATTAGAGCATAGCGAGCAAGTCGTTGAGCAGGTTGTACGTCCGACTGGTTTGATTGATCCTGAAATTGAGATACGTCCCGTATTGACGCAAGTCGATGATGTGTTATCGGAGATTACCAAACGCCGCGAAAAAGATGAGCGTGTATTGATTACCACGTTGACCAAGCGCATGTCAGAAGATTTGACCAGCTACCTAAAAGAATACGATGTCAAAGTGGCATATTTGCATTCTGATATCGATACTGTCGAGCGTATGCAAATCATTCACGAGCTACGAACTGGCGTGCATGATGTACTGGTCGGTATTAACTTGCTGCGTGAGGGTTTGGATATGCCTGAGGTGTCGTTGGTTGCGATATTTGATGCCGATAAAGAGGGTTTCTTGCGTTCTGAGCGTGCTTTGATTCAGACCATTGGACGCGCCGCGCGTCATATCAATGGTAAAGCCATACTATATGCAGATCGCATCACCAACAGTATGCAAAAAGCGATAGACGAGACGGACCGTCGCCGTGAAAAACAAGTGGCGTTTAACCTTGAGCACAATATTACGCCGAAAGGTGCGCGCCGTAGTATCACGGATAAAATCGATACGGGTGACGATCAGAATGCCAATGACAATCAAGTGATTCCAATCAAGAGTAATCTGCCTGATGTCGATATTAGCATCTTACGTAGTCCTGATTTGCTTGCCAAAGAAATCAGCCGTCTTGAGAAGCTCATGAAACAGATGTCTCGTGACTTGAAGTTTGAAGATGCAGCTAAGACGCGTGACAAAGTATTAGAGTTAAAAGCGCATTTAATCTAAGGTATGATTTGGCTTTTATTCGATGTTAGAAAAGATGAGTTACATATTCTGTAGCTCATTTTTTTGTGCGTCATTTGATATCAGAATCCTTGTAATAATGATCGATGCCACTTACCATATCAGCACTTATGAAAATGAGTCTCTCCATCCATAAATCATATCATTCCAAATAACGAGAGCAGTGATAAACAGTCGTAAGAACTTTCAGTCAAAAGCACTTTGTCTAATAAACTTGGCAAGTCTAACACTGACACTGCGAATTCAATATTTGGTATGGGTACTAACTAGGCGTATTATTCACTGTGCTTACCAATAATTTAATAGAATTAAACTCTAACGAAAACTCACTGGGCATGGCAAAATCTGCCAAGCAAGCAGTCATAGAGTCTTTAGACATCGGTTTTCGTTATCCAGATGACCAGCGTGCAGCGCTGATTACCAAAGTTGCGGATATAAACGGCGTGACAGAGAACCAAATTTCACTAGTCAGTGGCTCTAGTGAAAACATCCGTACGGTCATTCAGATGCTACAAAACCAAGCATTAATATCAGGTAAAAAGTTCCAAGTCATCGTGCCGCATCCAACCTTTGCTTATACTGAGTTGTATGCCACCTCCATCGATGTACCTGTGGTAAAAGTACCGCTAACAGATGAGAGCTATGCCTTTGACTTGCAAAGTATGCAAAAAGTAGCTGCTGACTTCGATGGTATTAGCTTGCTTTATTTCTGCAACCCAAATAACCCAACGGCGACGATTACTGATACCAAGATATTGAAAGACTGGGTAGAGCGCGCGCCAGACAATCACTATTTCTTACTAGATGAAGCTTATTCAGAGTACGTGACAGACCCGAGCTTTGAGAGTGGTGTTACTTGGATAAAAAAGCCGCATTCAGGCAATATCGTTGTGGTGCGGACATTTTCAAAATTGTGCGCCCTCGCTGGCATGCGTGTCGGTTATGCAGTCGCTAGCCCTAAAATGATTGCTAAACTAGAGGCATTTATATCAATTGATAATATCAATTTGTCGGGTGCTGTGGCAGCGTTAGCGACCTTAGATGATGAAGATTTTTTGGCATTGAGCTTGAAAACTGCCAACCAGTCCCGCCAGATGGTCGAGCAGACATTAGATGAGCTTGGTCTACGTTACTTACCATCGCAGGCTAGCTTTATATTCCATGAGATAAAAGGCGATGTGCAGACCTATATCGATAGAATGCGTGAGCATGGTATTGCGGTCGGTCGTGAGTTTGCGCCTATTACTGGTTTCAATCGCTTGACGCTTGGCAGACCTGATGAAATGGCAGTATTCGTTGAGGTACTCAAGTCATTTCGTGAGAAAGGCTGGGTTTAATCAAGCTAGATAAGACGGTTCGATAATATAAAGGGGAAGTTGCTGATTGGCAGCTTCCTTTTTTAATCACTTGCGTTTGAGGTCTCATGTTAGCCTGTCATTTTTACCAACACTAAACGCAGTTTTACATATCGTACCTTAAAAAATCTATTCCTATCTTATAGGATACGTGAACAAAACAAGCATCATTACGCACGCAAAAAAGTACTGAACAATAATCATAAAATTAAGCGTGCTAACGTATCTCATAATTCTAAAGCTAGGGAAGTAACTATGTTCGACATCAAATCATTTTTTAAACGAGAAGTAGAAAAAAAGCTCATCAATGTCGATGACTATATTTTTATGCCGGAGCGCATAGAGATGGAGCTTGAAGGTGGTTTATTGAACTGTGTGTTAAATAGCGATGGGCGCGTGGATATTTTTTATAGTAAGCAAGGTGTGACTGAAGTCGGTTCAGCTTCTCGTAAGCATCCATTTACTGCATTTGAGACAGAGTTATATCATGGTGTATACGATGATGTGATCAATGACTTGACCAAAGAAGTAGATAAAATCATTGATAGCTCTTCTAAGTATTTTCGCCGAGGTAGAGTGTTACCTGTTACAGCGGCCTTATCTTCATCGCCATCTGGTACGGGTAAGTTATAAATCAGTCTGCCCAACCAAATTTATTAAATGACAGAGGCCAATATCTGGCGATAAAAATTTTGGCAATAATTGGCAATAGAAAGTAAGCCAATAGAAAGGGTGCGTTATCTATAACGCACCCTTTTTATTGGTTTACTGATTCTGTTTAGATAACAACTGAATCTATTTGGCAAAACTTGTATAGCAACTCTGGATAGATTTTGCGACGACTTGCGCCACCAATTGGGTGCGGTAGCTTGAGTCAATCGCAGCATTACCTAATTCGACGAGAGTGACCTGCTGAGGTGCTTGCTCACTGACACAACCGCAAACGTTGGTTTTGACAGATTCTTGCTGTGTTTCAGTCATCGCCACACTAGCAACACGCCAAGCAGTTTGTTTTTCGATTTCGCTACGACATTGGTTGTCGATCGCAGCTTTAAATACGTTCATACCGATACCACTTGCGGTCGTTATAGCTGTATTAGCGCTAGTACCAGCAGTCGTACCAGTACCTGTTGATGTACAGCCAGCGAGCGCAAGAGTGGCAAGCATAGCAGTCGAAACGAGAAGTTTTTTCATGTATTAGTCCTTTAATGGGTTATCGGCTCTGCATTTTATCAGTAAAACATATCAATAACACCACTAACCAACACGCTACTTTTCTATTCAAAGGGCGGTCCATAAAAAGAGCTGACCAAAACAGCGTCTTGGCCAGCTCTTTGCGTGTGTATCTGCTTATTTTTCTAAACGTTTTTGCCGTGTTCTTTTTGCTGAATATTTTTTGCGAGTTTATAGCATTCATTGATATGGTCAGTGGCAATTTTCTTAAAAATCGTGTAACCCATGGTTGCTGCGACCAGTTGACCACCCAATGGAATGAACTTTGTCACTTGCTTGGCTGCGATACGACCACCAAAGCCTTGAATGGTTTTTTTAACAATACCACGTGTCGCCATTAGACCCGCAAAATCGACAGTACGGTCTTTAACAGCACTCCAATGAACTTCACGTGATTCTAGATTGATGGCAGACTGGCGGTCTTCAATCAAACCAAATCGTTCACTAATCTCAGGAATCAATTGAGTCAACATGCCAGCATCAACCGCCACATCAAAGAAAGGTACAGGAATGATAGCAACACCAGCAGATACTCTGGCACGTTTTTTTACCATTCCAAGGCATTCTTTTCGGACTTGCTCAAGATCTAAGCTAGGATCGATAGTGTTTGGTAGTTTTTCAGCAGCTGGTGTGGTTTTCATAAAGAATCCTTATAAATAATTAACATGTAAACAATGAAAAGTTCAATAAATAGCAAGTCTCTCAGTTGCCTACTATTTTATGGATTTCTGAGAGCCATACAATCATTGCTTTGTAGCAAAATGCAGAAAATTAGGGTACCTATGCATCCTTTTTGTAAATAAAGGGCTGTATGCAATAGGTATGTACTAAGGGCGTTATTCATTAAAGGTGCTTATTAAACTAAGGATTCTTCAGAATGAATACAACATGGAATGATGTACAGAGATGTTATAGATTGCCGTTGTGGCACTCAGTTAAAGCCAGTAGAATACACCCATGCTAAATTTAACCCCCCGTTATACCAGCACTCGCATCGACGAGTTGCCTACCGCGTTGCAACCACTTGCCGCCCAATCATTGACCCTCGCTCGCCTATACGCGGGGCGAGGTATCACTGTGCCTGATGAGCTTGAGACCAGTCTATCGGGTCTATTACCGGCTGAGGCGCTGCACGGTGTCACAGAAGCAGTGCGTCTATTGGACGTCGCTATCGATGAAGGGCAGCGTATTCTGATCGTTGGCGACTTTGACTGTGACGGTGCAACCAGTACCGCACTGATGATGCGTGCACTCACAAAAATGGGGGCGGTCGTTAACTTCCTAGTGCCAGACCGCTTTAAGTACGGTTATGGTCTGACACCAGAGATTGTAGAGTTAGGCATTAAAACCTATCAACCGGATATGATAGTGACGGTAGATAATGGTATCTCAAGTCATGAAGGTGTGGCTCGCGCCCAAGCGGATGGTATCACTGTGATCATCACTGATCATCATCTCACAACCAAAGAGACGCCACCTGCGGAAGCCGTGGTTAATCCGAATCAACTCGCTTGCGATTTTGCTAGTAAGGCACTGGTTGGAGTAGGAGTGGCGTTCTACGTGCTTGGACGTCTAGCCAAGCTACGCCGAGAGGCTGGTAAGTCTACTGTACAAGTCAGCCAATATTTAGATCTAGTGGCGCTTGGAACCATTGCCGATGTCGGGGTATTGGATAAGAACAACCGCATTTTAGTCCATCATGGGCTGTCGGCAATTCGTCAAGGCCGCTGCTGCATGGGGATATTGGCGCTGCTTGAGCAAGCAGGTCGCGATCCTAAGCAGTTGCATGCACAGGATTTTGGTTTTGTTTTAGGGCCACGTATCAATGCTGCTGGGCGTATGGACAATATGCGTATTGGTATTGAGTGCTTGTTGACAGAAGACTGGAGCACGGCACAGCGATTGGCCCAAGAGCTTGAGCAGCTCAATCGTACACGCCGTCAGGTAGAAGGCGAGATGCGGACGCAAGCAGACAGCATTGTGGCCGCGTTGGCAGCGGGGACGGATAATGATACAGATGAGAGTAGCGATATCATTATTCAAAGTAAGCCTGAAAATAAGGCTGTTAATGGTGCTGATGCTAATAGTGCCAAGCCCAGTGTTGCTAAAAGAAGCATTATTTTGTATCAGGATGACTGGCATCAGGGTGTCATCGGCATCGTCGCTGGTCGATTAAAAGAAAGCCACTATTTGCCTAGCATCGTTTTTGCACCAGCAGATACTGAGCGCACCGATGAAGATAGTGCCATTAAAGGCTCTGCACGTTCTATCGCTGGCGTGCATATTCGTGATGCGATTGAACAAGTGGCCGAGCGTTATCCTGAGTTGATTACTCACTTTGGTGGACATGCGATGGCAGCAGGTTTAACGATTAAGCGTGGTAACTTTGAGAGGTTTGTCACGGCATTTAATGAAGTCATGGCGCAGATGGATGATGAGGTATTTGCTGAGCAGAAATTCACAGATGGGCATTTGCAAGCGAGTGACTTTAGCTTATGGTTCGCTGAACACTTGGCGGATGCCAGTATCTGGGGTCATGGTTTTGCACCGCCGATATTTGATGGTGTCTTTGAAGTATTAAGTTTTAAAGTATTAAAGGATAAACACCTGAAACTCTCGCTGCGTTATCCCGATGTTCAGTATCCGATTGAGGCAATTTGCTTTAACTTTGACAATGATGCATGGGATTACCGTGCCAAAAAAGTGCATGTACTGTTTCAGCTAGATATCAATGAATGGAACGGTAAGCAAAGCTTACAGCTAATGGTAAAAGACTTAGCTGTGGTAGAGCAAGGATAAACAATAGAGTTGAGAAAGCAGAGTTAAGAAAGTAGGACTAAAAGTGAGCAGGCTCAGTGCGTGCAAACTTGAGCGCACTGATATTGATGACTCGTCCTAGATTTACGCTCAGTATTTCCACTCAAGCGTCGGGAACTGCCAGTCATAGCGAATAGCGAGCATACGCAACGTAAAGATCGTCGCCATCGTGGATATATCTGCAATCCAGTCTGTCACGCCTAAATTGGTCAGCGCAAAGTAGAGAATACCACCAGTTAGTGCTGCTGTGATATAAATTTCCTGCTGTAGGACTAATGGAATCTCATTGCAAATCATGTCTCGAATGATACCACCAACGATGATGGTAATCACACCAAGCAATAAAGCCACGGGTACATTGGCACCCATGCTATCAGCGACTTTAATACCGATTAACGTAAAGGCAGATAGGCCAATAGTATCTGATAGTTTGAGAAACTTATCAACGCGTCTAGAGTTGGGATGAAAGAATATCTGCATGACCAATGATGACAGGGTAATAACTGTCAAATAGCTCATATCGACCATCCAAAATAGTGGATGACGATCTAAAATCACATCGCGTACCGTCCCGCCACCGATGGCAGTCACGATAGACACGAGTAGGCAGCCAAACACATCAAAGTTTTTGTGTTTGGCTAATATCGTGCCTGACACACTACAAGCGATGATACCAATCATGTCAAAAACGTATATCAAAGAGCGTGGGTCAAACGTAGTAATCAGTACTGTAGGATCCACAGAGAGGGCCAACATGACAAAGTCTCACAAATTTTCAATGGTTATCAATTGATAAGGTAAGGGCTAATACAAAACCTAAAAATTCGATTAGCCATGATTTCTATCTTAAGCAACTAAGCGGATAGAAGGCAAGTGCCAGTCGAATCTAAGGGCTAGCATACGCACGAAAAAGATAACAAAGAGCATAATAAACTCATTGACCCCAGCACTTACCCCAAAGTACTGTAACACCAGATAAGTGACTGATCCTGCAACGCTGGCCGTGATGTAAATCTCTCGCTGTAGCACCAGTGGTATCTCATTACAGATGATATCCCGTAGCAGCCCACCAAGAATTGCAGTCCATACGCCCATCATCACAGCGATAAGGGGTGCCATGTCTTGTGTCAACGCAATTTTAAAACCAATCACACTAAATGCCGCGAGGCCAATGGCATCAAAGAGTTTGAGCGCATTATCGATCTTATGATACAGATGAAAAAATATTTGTAAAATAAGGGATGTCACAGTGATGACAATCACATAATTGAGGTCGGTCATCCAAAATAATGGATGACGATCCAGCGCCATATCTCGTAGTGTACCGCCGCCAATCGCATTGACCATCGCCACTAAGATACAGCCCGAAATATCGAAGCCTTTATGTTGAGCAAGTAGCGTACCTGCTATCGCGCACGCAATTACGCCCACCATATCTAACAAGTACAATAAAATATCAGGAAAAATTAAAGCATGAGCCATGGTTGTATTACCAAATCTAAATCATCAAAAATAGTAGAATGTTAAATAGCTGAATATAAAACCGCTGGTCATCAAATAGCGGGACATACCCTAACCGTCTTTTGCAAATAGGATCAACCCTACAATAATCAGACCAATACCGAACAATCCCATCGCTGATGGTAGGGTGTTATTGAGCAGTATCATACCGCCAATCAAAGCAAAGATTACCTCACTGGCTTGCGTGGCATCGACACCAGCGACTTCGCTTGAGGTTTCTGCCTTTTCACGGGCATATAAGAAAATACTAGTGGCTGCCACACCTGCCAATAAAGCAACCAGCAGCGTATTAAATACTTGCTTCGTCTCGGGCAATTCAGGATGAACGATCAAACCCAACACTAGCCAAAACGGCACACTGCCCAATGTCATGAGCCATACCTTGTTAAAGGCATTTTGCAGTAAGGTGGTTTGGATAGCGGGAATTTTTGCAATTAAGCCTTGCAGTAGAGAAGGGGTTGGTGCGGCTAAGACAGCATCTGTCGTATGAGCAATACTGATGGAGTCGGCCGGATAGTGAGTATCAATAGCGGATAAAGGCGGCAGCTCAGTTTCCGCCATCTGGCCAGTTGCTTGAGAGGTCGCTTGCGTCGGCGCAGGTGATTCAGTACTTTTCTGCTTGGCATTATAAGAGACCTGCCAAACCAATTGGTTACCAATGGGGTAGCTAAAGGCTGCTACCAACGCAGGCAAAGCACCGTAAAGCAGCATGTCTTTCATAGGGACGGCATCAGCACCCAATACAGAGGCGGCATGTATACCTTCACTAATATTAACCAGCACCACACCGAAAAACACCAATAGTGCATAAGCGATGAATTTCTTATCAAACCGCTGGCCAAATACTATTAAGACGAGCAGACTTGCGACAACGGTAAACATAAAGGTAGCCGCAACGACCCAGCCCGCAGCATGATCAGCCGCGTAGCATATGCCTGTATAGAAAACACCAAAGCCAATACTACCGGTAATGCACCAGAACCCCCAATGTTGACGAAAGATAGTGAGCAGCTCTCTAATACGTCCAAAGCCATGTTGCATAACGATAATGGCGGTGAGAATCAACCACATAAATAAATAGCGAAGGCTGGCTGACCAAAACCAATGTCCACCAGCCGCACTCATCAGCTCATTTAGGATAAACGTCGAGCTAAAAAATGCGCCCGATAATAACCCTAATAAAATGAGTTTGATCATAACTCTATCCTTACACTTGCTTCGCTAGTTATTTAAAGTGTCTATTTACACTTTTATATTGCTATTTGCCCTTGGCATCCGCCCAAATAATTTTGTGCAACTGTAATTGGAAGCGTACAGGTAGCGCATCCACCAACATCCACTCTGCAAGCTCACGTGCTAGTACCGGTACTTCAGGGCTAGGTAAGTTTTTACTAGCATCTTCACTGATGTCATCTGCGACGTTGAACATCGGAGAAAACCATACCGTACCAACTAACTCGTGTAGCTTATGTTTGGTTAACATAGCTTTTGCCCAGTCATAATCAGCGCGGTTCATGATGACAAACTTGATTTGATCGTGCTGAGTCAAATAGTCAAGATTTGACCATAGGTTTTTGTCGACTTCACCTGAGCTTGGTGTTTTGAGATCCATCACCTTACTGACGGCTGGCGGTACATTTTCTACCGTGAGCGCCCCTGCAGTTTCAAGCGAGATTTCATAATCATCGCTTAGCAGTCGCTTCATTAGTTCAATGGCATTTGGCTGGGCTAACGGTTCACCGCCAGTCAGACAAATGCGCTTGCACGGGTGGCTTTTGATGGTGGTGATAATAGCCTCGAGCGACAGGCGCTCACCACCTGTGAATGCGTATTCAGTATCGCAATACACGCAGCGTAACGGGCAACCGGTCAGGCGCACAAATATCGTTGGCAAGCCTGAGGTGATGGCTTCCCCTTGCAAGGAGTAAAAAATCTCTGTCAGGCGTAGACCCGCTTCAGGATCAGTGACAGGGATGGCGGCTGTGCGTAATAGTGATTCACTCATAATATGTCAAATACAGTTAAAGATTGATAAGGCGATTAGGCATCTATCAATCGTAATAAAAAGGCGGGTTCTGATATGGGGATTTTGCGTTTGGATAAAGCCAAACCAAAAAAAGGGATTATAACGCACCACCCTCTATTAAGCTGTAAAAAAGACGCTGAAGTTTTCTTCAGCGTCTTTAATAAAGAGGATCTGTCGCTGTCCGTACTGTTTGGGTACGAGACTATAAGTATTAGAAATACTAGGCTAAGCGTAATAGTTCATTTACTGATGTTTTTGCACGAGTTTGCGCATCTACTTTTTTCACGATGATAGCAGCATACAAGCTGTGTGTGCCATCTTCTGACGGTAAGCTACCTGGTACGACTACTGAGCCAGCTGGTACACGGCCACGATGAATCTCGCCAGTTTCGCGATCATAAATGCGGGTAGATTGACCGATGAACACACCCATAGAGATGACAGAACCTTCTTCAACGATTACGCCTTCAACGATTTCAGAGCGCGCACCGATGAAGCAGTTGTCTTCGATGATGGTCGGGTTGGCTTGCAATGGCTCTAATACACCGCCGATACCAACGCCGCCTGATAGATGGACGTTTTTACCGATTTGGGCACATGACCCAACGGTCGCCCATGTATCAACCATAGCGCCTTGATCAACGTAAGCACCGATATTGACATACGATGGCATCAATACCGCACCAGCTGCGATGAACGAGCCTTTACGAGCAACGGCTGGTGGTACAACGCGTACGCCAGCTTCTTTAAACTGCGCTTCTGTCCAATCAGCAAATTTAGTTGGCACTTTGTCATAGAACTGCACATGCTCACCAGCGGCTTGAACATAGTTGTCGTTCAGACGGAAAGATAGTAAGACTGCCTTTTTCGCCCATTGGTTGACGACCCACTCGCCATCTTTCTTTTCAGCAACACGTAGGCTACCGTTATCTAGTTGCTCAAGCACCTGCTCGACAGCATCACGTACGTCTTGCGGCATAGTGCTTGGGCTATATTCGTTACGGTTTTCAAAAGCTTGTTCGATGGTTTGTTGTAATGACATAAAAAATCCTAACGTTAGTTAAAGGTAATTAAAAAATAAATCGTACTTATAGTTAAATGTTTGCTTAGTTTCAGTTAAATACTTGCTTAAATTTGGACTGAAAAATTACTTGCCGTATTGTCGCTAATTTGACCGCTTTTAGCAAATAAGTTCAGTGTCTCATTATGTCTGTATTATAAAAAATATGAATAGGACTGCTTAAAATGACTCATGCATCGTGGTCTAAGCGTCCGGCGTCGTACTTTTTATCCATGCTAACAGGTCTTGATAGACAACTTTATGGTCTGTTTCATGCAGTACTTCGTGACGCATATTGAGATAAAGCTGAATATCGACTCGGCTAAATTTTTGCTTGTTCAAGCGCGAGACAATCTTACGGATGCCTTTACCCATTTCACCAATCGGATCCTCCTCTCCGCTCACGAATAGCATCGGAAAATCTTTGGCAATCGTTGTCGCCCAGCCCTTGTTTAGCCCTGTATTCATTAAGGTAAATAATGTCATAAAGCCATTGTTAGTAAAGTCAAAGCCCGTTTTTGGGTCGGCTTCATAAGCTGTAATATTGGCCGTGTTTTCACTTAACCAAGCAAACTGTGATGAGGAATCTCGGTCAGACAGCTGACTATTAAGCACTTTATTCATTACGTTGGAAAACACCGTATTTGGCTGTCTTGGCGCCACTTTTGCTAGCAACTTATTAATAGGCAATAAAACCTTGGTTAACGGGTTTGCATCCGCAGTACCCATCAATATCGCCCCTGAAAAATTACGCGCGTGATGCTTGAGCACATTGCGTACGATGAAAGAGCCCATAGAGTGTCCCAGCACAAAGTGCGGTACATTAGGATGACGCGATTTTAGGCTATCGGCCATGACGATCACGTCTTTTAGCAATGACTGTACAGGATGCTCATCTCCAAAAAACCCCAGATCAGCCTCAGTCTTTACGGTTTGCCCATGACCCAAATGATCATAAGTTGCCACCGCGATGCCGTTGTCTGCCAAAAACTGTGCAAAGTCGCTATAGCGCCCACTATGCTCTGCCATGCCATGTACAATCAATAACGTGGCACTGATATCAACGCCTGCATCGCTTGGTTCAAAAAATTTATGGTGCAAGTAGTGAGTATTGTCGGAGGAGAGAATATGGTCGTTACTGGTACTCATGTAGTATTCCTTGACGGGTTTTCAGTCGTTATAATTTTGATGAATAAAATCTGATGAATAAAAAGACAGTGTATCTGAAACATGCTAATAGCCACTATAAATGATATGTCAAAAAATTAAATAATTATAGGGCTTCAAAGAGTCTATTTCATTGAACATGAGTGCATTTTACCTGCTTTTGCTAGGTTAGGTGACCCACACAGGCAGATTATTTTTAATGGTATAGTCAGTCTTCTATAAAAGAGTTACCACGTTGACCTCGCTTGCAGTATCACTTGTACCTCTGAGCTTAGTTGCATTGAGTTGCATTGACGCTCCTTTAAACTGAATAATCTGTCTAAAAGATTAAGCGATTTTTAGACAGTTAATTTTAGATGGCTAGAGGTATGTAGATGCTAATAGACAACATGCCTGCTTTAATACCGTAAATAGTATCGAGACTGAGCAATTAAGTGGCATTGTTTGCGCTATTAATGCTGTCAGCGCACGTTTACAACAGAGCAATCTTAAAGCTGTTTCATTTGTATGGTATTTTTCTATAGAACACCAAAGCGCGGCTTTAATCGTTTAAGTGATTAAAGCCGCGCTTATCTATAAAAACCAGCACAGCTTCTTTTCTATATTAAACTGACTATACCACTGACTGATACAAGATAACCTATGAAACGTATGTCGAAAAAAACACTATTATTAGCAGGAGCAGGGCATGCTCATATCGGACTGCTGCGCCGACTCAGTGCTGATCGCTCAAAAAACAACGCATCGAATGCATTGATAGATACGGACATTCATCTAATTAGTGAGCAACCTCACACGCTTTATTCTGGAATGCTGCCTGGCTGGATGGCAGGGCATTATCAGCTTGATGAAATCAGTATCGACACAAAGTCGCTGTGCTTGCGAGCTGGCGTGCGTTTCATCCAGCAGTCAATTATCAATATAACGGCCGCATCGAATACTGTAGAGACAAGCGGCAATGAGCGTTTTGATTATGATGTGCTGTCCCTAAATACGGGTGCCGATACAGACTTACGCGGGTTAAGCCAAGCATATGATGACATGAGCAACGATACCCGTGATGACATGAGCAATGACGTCATTGCTATCCGGCCATTATCGACATTTACTCTGCAATGGCAGCAGATTTTAGCTGATGCTCGCCAGTCTGAGCAGTATCGACTGGCTGTCGTTGGGGCAGGTGCTGCCGCTACTGAATTGGTGATGGCGGCACAGGTTGCCTTACAGAAAATCAATAACAATCATCAAGTGACACTGGTCTGCGGTGAGAATCTGCTATCAGGGTTTGTGCCGAGTTTTCGGCAGCGAGTGATCAAGCAGTTGCACCGCCACAGCATTACTATCATTGAGGCACGCGCGACAGCATATCGTGATGGTAAGTTGTCAACCTCTAATGACTCGTTTCCGGTGGATGCGGTTATCGCCGCCACTGGCGTGAGGGGCGCGGCATGGACAGTGTCAACGGATTTAGAAACGGTAGATAATGGGTTTGTCGCGGTTAATAGCCAGCAGCAGAGTGTCTCGCACCCCAATGTATTTGCAGTAGGGGATGTGGCAACACGAGTAGACCAATATGTCGCTCACTCAGGTGTCCATGCGGTGCATGGCGGCGCGATAGAAGCAGGTAATATACTGGCTTACCTCCAAAGTAAGATGCTGACAGAGTATCAACCAAAAACACATACGCTGTATTTATTATCTTGCGGTGATAAGTATGCCATTGGCAGCTGGGGGAGTGTGAGCCTACAAGGGCGCTGGGTGTGGTATCTCAAACGTCAAATCGACAAGCGTTTTGTAACATCTTGCGCAGCATAATGTTTAATTTTCATAATTATAAAATGCCCAATATTTTATTTGTCACTGTTCATTCACAATCAGGTAGTATTAGTTAGATAATATGTAAAGTTAAGAATTTTGAAGTATGATACTTTAAGTGACCTAACAGTAAAAAAGCCATTGCTTACGTTGAAGCGTTTACATTGCAATAATGCTTATCTACACGCTGTCTCTACATTGTTATTTTTTTTAGCTGTACAACTAAAAGGATTTTGTACCACTATGAAATCGACTATCGAACTACTTGAGCATACGGACTTTCCTGCTATTAAACGCCAACAATTGACCATATTGCAGGTCAATATGGGTTACTTGTGCAATATGTCGTGCGTACACTGTCATGTGGCGGCCAGTCCTTATCGAACTGAAATGATGTCACGAGAGTTGGTTGAGCTGATACCTAAAGTGCTACAAGCGCAAAATATCGACACGCTTGACCTGACGGGTGGCGCACCTGAGATGCATGAGGACTTTAAGTATTTAGTAAAAGCGGCTCGCGCACTTGGCGTCACAGTAATCGATCGCTGCAATCTGACCATTCTCATGGAGGAGGGTTATGAGGACATGGCGCAGTTTTTGGCAGACAATCAAGTAGAGGTGGTGGCCTCTTTGCCATGCTATTCGCTAGAAAATGTAGACAAACAGCGTGGCAAAGGCGCGTTCGATGACAGTATATTGGGATTGCAAAAGCTCAATAGCTTGGGCTATGGTAAGCCTGACTCAAGCCTGACACTGAACTTGGTCTTCAACCCGCAAGGTGCCACACTGCCGCCCAATCAGCAGCAGTTGGAAGCCGATTATAAGCGGGAGCTAAAAGAGCATTTCGACGTCGAGTTTAATCAACTGTTTGCACTGACTAATATGCCGATTCAGCGTTTTGGTGCGGTGTTACTAGCCAAAGATCAATTCCATCCTTATATGACACTGCTCAAGGACAACTATGTCGCTGCCAATGTAGCTGGGGTTATGTGCCGATCAACCATTAGCGTCAATTGGTTGGGTGAGCTATTTGACTGTGATTTTAATCAGCAGCTTGAGATACCTGTACCCAATAAGTCGCGTCGACATCTAAGCGATCTGTTGACCCAGAACCCTTCTGGCGATGATATTGCTATTGCTGATCATTGTTATGGCTGCACCGCAGGACAGGGCAGTAGCTGCGGTGGCGCGTTAGAGGACGAGAAGGTAGAACACCTAGCAGAAGATACGGTTGTCTAATCATTTATCTCAAATTATCAGACATCCAACATTAGCGACAAATAAACAGTTTTCGCCAGTAAGTACTATGAAAGCCAACAAAAACGAAATAGCCAAACATCATCGATTCAAATGGAGCCAATCTTATGCCAGTGTCTAACTTTTCAGTCAAAAACTTAGTGGTACAGCCAGTACTCGCAACAGCAATTCTATTATCCAGTGTGGCCGCTTATGCTGATTTTAACCATCAAAGCTGGGACAGTTTGCTTAACAAGCACGTCACCATGACCAATGGCGGCAAAGCCTCAGTGGTCAACTATGCTGGCATGAAAGCAGATAGTAGCAAGCTCACAAGCTATTTGGACGCCACGAGCAAGGTGTCTCAGTCTGAATTTAATCGTTGGAACAAAAACGAGCAGTTGGCATTTTTAATCAATGTCTACAATGCGGGTACCGTTGATCTGGTATTGACTAAATATCCTAATATCAAATCTATCAAAGACATTGGTGGGACATTCGGCTCACCATGGAAGCAAAAGTTTATTCCGTTATTGGGCAAGACTCGTTCATTAGATGAGATCGAGCACACCTTAATTCGTGGCTCTAAGCGTTACAACGATCCGCGCATTCACTTCGCCGTTAACTGCGCCAGTATTGGCTGCCCTGCATTACAAGATGATGCTTTCACTGGCAAAGGTTTGGACGGGCAATTAGAGCAAGCCACCTCGAAATTTTTGGCAGACAGTAGCCGTAATCGTCTAAAAGGTAATACGCTGAGTGTATCGCCAATCTTCAAATGGTACAAAGAAGACTTTGCGACCAATTGGCGTAGTACCAACGATTTAGAAGGATTTTTAGGTCGTTACTCTTCATCATTGGGATTGAGCAAAGCCCAAACCGCTGACTTGAAGCAAGGCAAAATCAAAATCAGTTATACCGATTACAATTGGAACTTAAATAAAAAGTAAATCTAGAATTTGGTCGATACAGGTGCTGGTCTTTATCAAAGACAGGCGAAAATGATGATGACTCATCACAATGGTGCATTTATTGAACATCTCTATCATCATTCCATTGCTAAATGAAGCGGACAATATATCGCAGCTCATTGCTCATATTAACAGTCACCATCCACCACCGTTGCAGGTGATAATGGTGGATGGTGGCTCGACGGATGATTCAGTTGGTATTGCTAGACGTTTATTAAACGATTTATCAAGTGTGGCGCAGACTGCTATAGATTGGCATGTTATAGAATCCATAGCTGGGCGTGCACGGCAAATGAATGCAGGTGCCATGTTAGCAACAGGTGATGTTCTATTGTTTTTACATGCCGATACCCAGTTGCCAATTGATGCGATAGATAACATTCAGCAGGCAATGATTCAGTATGACTGGGGACGTTTCGATGTGCGTCTGAATAGCCGTGATCCATTATTAAAAATCGTTGGGCTAATGATAAATCAGCGCTCACGTCTAGTAAGTATAGCCACTGGCGATCAAGCAATTTTTATCAAAAAATCTGTGTTCGGACAGCTTGGCGGTTATGCCGACCAGCCATTGATGGAAGATGTTGAGCTCTGTAAGCGGCTCAAGCGAATTGCCCGACCTGCTTGCTTAAAGAGTAAAGTAACAACATCAGCTCGGCGTTGGCAGCAACATGGTACGTGGCGGACGATTTTCTTGATGTGGTATTTGCGCTTTGATTATTGGCGTGGCGTATCCCCTGAAGTATTAAGGCAGCGCTACTATCGTTGAATCCAAATGACTTCGATACTATACATTTGCACTCGGTTTTCTTGACTCTTGTTTAAACTGAATCAACTATATAAACATTAATACCCCTTTAGATTAAGGATGCGCCCTAGCATGACTGAGCATTCAAGTCCTCACACAACCCGTACGATAACTAATGCACAACACCCAGACACCTGTGTCATTTTGTTTGCCAAATATCCAGCGCGTGATATGGCAAAAACTCGCTTGCAACCAGCCCTAGGCGTAGAGGGTGCTGCGATTATGGCAAGGCAATTGCTGTTGCATAGTGTCGAGCAAGCCGTCGCTACGGATTTTGTCGTTGAGCTATGTGTCAGTCCAGCAGCGACAGAGCATTGCTGGCAAACCCTTAATTTGCCTGACTCACTGCAGTGGTCGACTCAAGCGGATGGCGACTTGGGCACGCGTTTAATCACAGCAAGTCAAGATGCCCTGAAAAGATACCAAAGAGTCGTATTGATAGGGTCTGACTGTCCCAGTCTGACGGCAGAGCGTATTCAAACTGCGGTACAGCAGCTCGATAACTATGATGCGGTTATGATTCCAGCGACTGATGGTGGCTATGTGCTACTCGGGTTTAAGCAAGTTGATGGCAGTCTGTTTTCGGATATTATTTGGAGTACAGCTAGCGTGGCCGCTGTGACCCAGCAGCGTGTGGCGGATTTGGGCTGGACATTGGCATTGTTAGCACCGTTACATGACATTGATGAGCCTCAGGATTTAGAGCATCTACCATCAGATTGGCTTAAGTTTTATCAATAGTTATGACATACGAACGACTAGATGACAGTACGAATGATTAGGTGATAGTCAGCACATGCTTATCATGGATGTATTTATACCGTATCGCTTTATTTTTATGATGTTTACTCAGATTTTAACCAGGTTTTACTCTCAATAAGGATATTGTTATGCATGACGTTGTGCAAAATTACTATGGTAAAGAGTTACAAGGTACTGCCGACCTAAAAACCTCAGCGTGTTGTGATGTGAGCAATATGCCAGAGTGGCTCAAACCATTATTGGCCAATATTCACGATGAAGTATTGAGTCGCTATTATGGCTGCGGGTTAGTATGTCCTGCACTGCTTGAGGGTTGTAGGATTTTGGACTTGGGCAGTGGTTCAGGCCGTGATGTCTATGCATTGGCGCAATTGGTGGGCGAGAGTGGGCATGTGGTCGGTGTCGATATGACCGATGAGCAGCTGGCCGTAGCCAAAGAGCATCAGCAATATCACATCGATAAGTTTGGTTATGACAATGTGACTTTTTTGCATGGCTATATCGAAAAGCTAGATGAGCTGGATCTTGAAGATGGCAGTTTTGATATTATTGTCTCAAACTGCGTCATCAATCTCTCACCTGACAAAGCAGCAGTCATGGCCAGTGTGCAGCGTTTGCTTAAGCCTGGTGGCGAGTTTTATTTTTCTGATGTGTATGCTGATCGCCGTATTCCGCAACATCTGATAGATGATCCGGTCCTGTATGGCGAGTGCTTGAGTGGCGCATTGTACTGGAAAGATTTTACCCGTTTGTCACGAGATGCAGGGTTTTTAGACGTACGTTTGGTTGAGGATCGTCCGCTTGAGATTACTGATCCTGCTTTGGCGGCAAAAATTGGCGATATCCAGTTTTTCTCTGCCACTTATCGTTTGTTTAAGATTGCAGCGCTCGAAGATGCTTGCGAAGATCATGGTCAAGCGGTTATATACAAAGGCTCTATTGCACAGTCACCGCATCGTTTTGATCTCGATAAGCATCATGCTATTGAGGCTGGTCGAGTATTTCCAGTCTGTGGCAACACGTTTAGGATGCTAAAAGAATCTCGCTTTGCACCACATTTTGAGTTCATCGGTGATGACAGTCGTCACTATGGTATTTTTGCCGGCTGCGGTGAGCTGATGCCATTTAACAAGTCTGTGATACCAACCTCTGGATTAGGCGGTTGTTGTTAAAACTAGAGGTAGATAATGGGTTTGCATTCAAGATATAGAGATTAAAATCAGAAAAGGCCATTAATTCACTTAATGGCCTTTTTTATGAGTCATTCGTTGTTGATGTTTGTATATTGGCAGACGCTATAGAAATAGCATTTTACTGTTTAATAGATTGATTTTCGGTTAAATACTCATTTATCGACATGTTTAGGAAGTAATGCCGCCAATCGAGTTTTGGTTGCGTCATCCATCATATCTACCGATGTCACCAGTGCCTGAGCAAGCGCATCATGTGCAATTGAGTCAGGTGATTCAGCGGCAATCAAAGCGACCGCTTCCTTAATCACTTTTTGAGCATTGTCTGCATTTTTCATAAGATTTTTTATCGCATAGTCTGCACTGACGGCTTCTTCAGTCGGATGCCAACAATCAAAATCTGTCACCAGTGCTAAGGTCGCATAGGCAATACTGGCTTCACGTGCCAATTTGGCTTCTGGCATATTGGTCATACCGATGATGTCTGCCTGCATCTGACGATACCACTGGGACTCTGCACGGGTTGAGAACTGTGGCCCTTCAATACAGACATAGGTCGCTTTTGGGTGACTGGTGCCTTCTGCAATATCTGCATTGTCATAGGCACGCGTCAAGATTTCTGCGAGGGCAGGACAAAGCGGGTCGGCCATTGATACATGAGCGACTGCGCCCGCGCCAAAGAAAGTACTCACTCGCTGCTTGGTCATATCAATCATTTGATCTGGAATGACCATATCTAGTGGCTTAAGCGATTCTCGTAGAGAGCCTACTGCTGACACGGACACGATGTAGCGCACCCCAAGCGTTTTTAACGCATAAATATTGGCACGATAAGGCACTTCAGACGGCGTCAGTCTATGACCTTGACCATGCCGCGTCAAAAAAGCAACAGTCACACCTGCTAACTCACCAAGGACAATATCATCAGAGGGGCTGCCAAAGGGCGTGTCAATAGTAATATGACGCTTGTTGATGAGCGCATCCATTTGATACAACCCGCTGCCGCCAATGATGGCGATATCCGCAGAGAGTGATGCTTGTTTTGTAGGGGTTGTCATGAGTGTTATCCAATTTTAGTCGTCAGAGACAACCTTGCTAATATAGAAGAACTTTTTTTTATTGAAGCTGATAAAGGCATAAAGAAAATATCTTAAAATCATACCTCAGACAAAATATAGCAGAAGTTGAGTGATAATAGAAAGCAATCAAAAATAAGTATTTGGTCAGGTTTCATACATTATCTATAACGATATTTTGTCAAAGTAAAAATAGACGCTGCATCAAACATGCAAGATGTGTAATAGATGTTTGTTGTGATAAAGGTTTACAACCCCTTCAAACTCTGCTTAAATAATTAATAATCGAAACTAAGTTCCACTTGGCGGAACTCTATATATATTCAATTATCAGTAATAAAACGTTGGTATGTCCTTAAACGGCTTTGGATATAAGGTATTGAAAGTAAAAGAGAAACCAGTCTACGGTTTATTTTTTGCAAAAATTGCTATATTATTACTCGTCTGTAACGTATTTATGTATAAATACGAATATTATTAAATGTATTAAATCGATTACTTCAAGGATGAATTCAATGATCAGTTCTTTAAAATCCCCATTACTTTTGTCAGCGATGCTGAGTGTCACACTAGGCCTTACCGCATGCTCGTCACCAAGCTCAGAGAGTAGCGATGCCGCTGCTACAGATAGTACTGCAACGGATAGCGCAGCGACTGACACTGCTGCTGATAAGCTAGATACCAAATTTCTTACCATCGCGACCGGCGGTGCATCAGGCCCTTACAACATCATCGGTACGTCATTGTCTGAAGTCTATGTCAAAACCTTTGGGGTTAACTCAAAGACGCAAACCACGGGTGCTTCAGTTGAAAACGTCAATCTATTGACCCAAGGCAAAGTGGACATGGTATTGGCGCTTAGTGACGTGGTCACAGATGCTGTTGAAGGCAAAAACAACTTTGAGAAGCCAATCACTAACATTCAACAGATTGCTGTTCTGTACCCTAATGTCGTGCAAATCGTAACGACGAAAAAATCTGGCATCAAAAATATTGAAGATTTAAAAGGCAAGCGTATTGCTGTTGGTGATCAAGGCTCTGGAACAGAGGTAAATGCTCGTACCTTGCTAGAAGGGTTCGGCATTACATATGATGATGTGACAGTCGATTACCTAGGCTTTGCAGAAGCGGCAGATGGCATGAAAGCGGGTAAAATTGAAGCAGCATTCTTTAGTAGTGGCCTACCAAATTCATCTTTGATGGAGTTAGAGCAAGGCTTAGATTTACAGATTGTCACGATCAACCAAGACAAGCTAAAAGAAATCATCGCGACCAAGCCTTATTTCAAAACTTTTGAGATTCCTGTTGGCACCTATGGTAACGAAGCTGCTATTCCAACTGCTGCAATCATGAATGCGCTATTGGTCAGCTCTGACTTGTCTGAAGCTGATGGTTACAAATTAACCAAAGCGTTATTTGATAATTTAGAGGGTCTAAAAACCGCTCACCAAGCAGCCAACGACATCAGCCTAGCAACCGCTCGTGAAGGCATGGTCGCTCCAATCCATCCTGGTGCTAAAAAATACTATGACGAACAAGCAGCCAAGTAATTCATTAGGGCTAACAGCTGGCGCGGCATTGATTGCCGCGCTGGTTTTTTTTACGTTATGGATGGGCACCGCTTATCAATCTGTTGTCGAAGTACGAGTTGTGGGTTTAGAAGGAGACGATAAGGTATGCTACTTTGTCGAACCTGACTTTCAACTGCGCTGGATACATTCTGTAGAAAAGCAGTGGTGGGAGGAGCAGTACCAGCGTATTGACGAAAGCGGTACGGAAAAAGGTACATTGCTACTGACCACCACGTATTTTGAAGCATTTGGTGCAGGTACTCCTTCTACCGAAACGCTTGCCCCTATACAAAAGCCTGGCTATTTGGGCTATCAAATTAACGAAAAATTGCCAAATCTCAACTGGGTTGTCTCTCGACTGACCAAAGGTGAGATTGATTATGGCAACCATCGTTTTTTGATTCACCAGTGGGTGCCAGACTATTCTGAAGTAATAATCATGCCGAAAATGTATGGTTTCATTGATAGATTTAACAAGGACTTTTGTCATGACCTCCCAAGTGACGGATCACGGTAGCGTAACTACCATGCCAGACGCTCATGTTGATACAGACGCTGAAGCGGCGGCGAACAACAAAGCGGTATTGGAAAAATATGACCGAGAGTCAATCACGCGTCATATTACCCAAGGACCAGTGAAATATTTGATTGCTGGGGTTTGTATACTCTATTCGCTATTTCACCTTTATATCACCTTTAATCCAATGCCAGCATTGCTACAACGCTCTGTACACGTGGGCGTTGGTTTCGCATTGATATTCTTGATCTTCCCTGCTAGCAAAAAAAGTAGCCGAAAAAGTGTGGCATGGTATGACTGGATTTGGTTTGCGCTGTCGCTATCTGGCATGGGCTATCTGATTTATGAATATCAAGATATTGTGACCTCACGTGGCGGCATGGCAAATCAAGTCGATGTGATATTTTCACTGATTACTGTGGTCTGCGTGTTAGAGGGCAGTCGCCGTATCACAGGTTGGATTTTGCCAATATTGGCAGGGATATTCTTGGCTTATCCCTTTGTCAGTCATTTGGATTTTATGCCAGATAGGCTGCTGACTCGTCCTTATGACATGGGTGATATCTTTGGTCAATTATTCTTAAAAACTGAAGGCTTATACTCTGTTGCGATTGGCGCATCGGTCACGTTTATTTTCCTATTCATTCTCTTTGGCGCGTTCTTAGCACGCTCGGGAATGGGACAGCTGTTCAATGATTTGGCACTAGCCATCGCCGGTCATAAAAAGGGCGGGCCTGCAAAAGTAGCGGTCATCTCTAGTGGCTTTATGGGCAGTATCAACGGCTCTGCATTATCGAATGTGGTCAGTACCGGTGCCTTCACCATTCCGTTGATGAAAAAGGTTGGCTATCACAAAGATTTTGCCGGTGCAGTTGAGGCAAGTGCCTCAGTTGGCGGGCAGATATTACCACCGATTATGGGCGCGAGTGCGTTCATCATGGCGGAGACAACAGGATTGCCTTATAGCACGATTGCATTGGCCGCGTTACTGCCTGCGATTTTGTACTATCTTGGTGTGATTGCACAGGTGCATTTTCGCGCTGGACGCCGTGATCTAAAAGGCATCGCCAAAGAAAACTTGCCAGCGGTAAAAGAAGTATTAAAAGCCCGTGGTCATATGCTACTACCGATTGTGTTTTTGGTTTTCTTATTAATCAAAAATGTCCCTGTCGGTTATGCAGCGGCTTATACCATTGGGTTCACCGTTGTGATCAGTATGTTACGTGCTGAGACTCGCATGGGGTTGTCTGATATCTTAGGCGCACTAGAGGATGGCGCTCGCCAGTCACTAGCGGTAATGGCGGCTTGTGCGGTCGTCGGTATTATCATTGGGGTGGTTAGTCTGACCAGCTTTGGTACAGTGATGACATCCTCTATTGTGACATTAGGTGCAGGGTCGTTATTCTTTACGCTCATCTTAACCATGTTAGCATCGATGGTTTTGGGCATGGGTCTACCTTCTATTCCTGCCTATATCATTACGGCGACGATGGCAGCACCTGCCCTAGCTGGCTTTGATATTCCGATTTTATCAGCGCACATGTTTGTTTTCTACTTTGGTATCTTTGCAAATATCACACCGCCTGTCTGTCTAGCAGCCTTTGCGGGTGCGGGTATCTCTGGCGGCGATCCGATGAAGACAGGGTTCTTGTCACTCAAACTGGCACTTGCCGGATTCATCGTACCGTTTATGTTTATCTATAACCCAACGATGTTGATGATTGATCCAACAGGTTTGGCAGTCACAGCGAAAGAGTTCCCATTACCCCCTATTGTAGATATTATCACCGTGGTCGTGACGTCAATCACTGGTGTGATTGCACTCAGCGCTGCGCTTGAGGGATATTTTAGAGGTAATATGAATACTGTGACTCGTATTATCTTAACGATTGGTGCGTTGTTATTGATTTATCCTGAGATGATGACAGGTATCGTTGGAGGCGCTATTGTTCTTGGTATTGCAGTATTTAATATTAAGACGAGTGAAGCACCGAAACCGACTGTTAGTGTGTAGCTGTGAATATCTAGTACCAACCACAAATTATATGAGTAGCTGTGTCGAACAAGTTTATTCTAAATAACCCCAGTTCGGGATAAGCCGATCTGTAAATCATTGATACTATTTATAATGTGGCGACTTGCCTTTGCTGAGTCATGTTTTTAATAGTGGGTTTATAGGGAAACCAGCAATAAGCAATCAAACCTGACAGCAAGTTTGTGATAAAACCCGTGACACTACGATGGCGTGAATGCTCAATCTGACACAAGTTTTTCAGCTCCCCAAACACCGTCTCAACCGAAGAGCGATGATTGAGTAGCACCTCATCCATAGGCTCAAGTACTTGCGGTTTCATATTACACCGCATTTTGGTTATCAGCTTAGTATCACTATTATTTGTAAGCCACGCGCCTAGTGCTTTACTGATATAGCCTCTATCACCGAATAGCTTACCAAACAAAGGCGTTGCCATATCCTTAACAGGTGCTCTATCATCAGTATTACCCGCAGTGACTTTGACGGAGACCAGCTCACCTTTATGATTGATAATGGCGTGTAGCTTAAAACCGTAAAACCAACCCATGCTACTTTTACCTCGGGTTGCAAGTCCTTCAAAGACTTTATGACGGTAAATACGCTTGTTATGACAAACCGCTATCTTGGTTGAATCAATATAACTGATACCCGTACAGTCGCCCATCATGCTTTGCAAGTAGCTACATAAAGGCATGACACTACGCGGCACAAGCTCTATAAATCGCGAGTAGCTCGGCAGATTTGGAAACTCCCGTTTCATCATGCCAAGCATGTGATGGTAGTAAAACGCCTTAAACTGTCGATAACGTAATTGATGAAACAGTATCAAGACCGTCATTATTTCTGCTACACTTATCTTGCATGCTCTTAATCTTTGGTGTCCCGTTGCGATTAAGTGAGCCTCAAACTTAGGTTTGAATTGTTGATAAAAGTCGTCAATATGGCAGTATAGTTCGGTTAGGTTGTCCATGTAAGAAGTCCTTTTTGCTTAAGTGGTCTTGGTAAACTTACTTTAGCAACTTCGGACTTCTTTTTTTATCTTTTTTTTGAGCGCTTATCCCGAACTGGGGTTAAATAAGTAATACTACTACTTGTTTTCATGGCTACTCAAATTTTTGTGAATGGATATAAACGTAGAATGTCTAAGTTTTACACTTAAACATAGATATCTTTTACATTGATACTTTAAATCAGTCATAAAAAAGGGTGAATAACAAATTTGTTATTCACCCTTTTTGTATGCTTAGCGAATACTTTATATCCGCTGTATGGTCAGATTAGCAGCCCAATTTACCTTCTGCTGCTAATGCTTTTTTGCTACGGATAGGTGCAGGGCAGTCTTCGCCGTAGTACTGACGATCGGCAAAGTAGCTTGAGCGTACCATTGGGCCTGCCCAAATATTAAAGAAGCCGATTTTTTTGCCATAGTCCATATAACGTTGGAATTCATCTGGATGGACATAACGATCGACAGGCGCATGGTTTTTGCTAGGTTGTAGATACTGACCAACCGTGATCATATCCACATTATGTGCCTTTAAATCATCAAGCAGCGCATAAATCTCTTCTTCGGTCTCACCAAGGCCAACCATAAAGCCGCATTTGGTCGCGATATCAGGACGGCGCTCTTTATATAGCTTGAGTAAATCAAGTGAATGCTGGTAATCAGAACCCGGACGGAATGCTTTATACAGACGTGGCACCGTTTCGATATTGTGGTTAAACACATCGGGCGGCGTTTCCGTTAGCAAATCTAACGCAACATCCATACGACCACGGAAATCAGGTACCAATATTTCAATTAAGCAGTTCGGGCTAAGCGCTCTAGATTCATTGAGTACTTCGACGAAATGCGCTGCGCCGCCATCTTTGAGATCATCACGATCGACAGAAGTGATAACAGCATATTTGAGTTGTAAGCCCAAGATGGTTTCAGCAGTATGGCGTGGCTCATCAGCATCTAGCTCATTTGGACGACCATGGCCGACATCACAGAACGGGCAGCGACGCGTACAGATATCGCCCATAATCATAAAGGTCGCCGTACCATCAGCGAAGCACTGCGGCAGGTTAGGGCAGGCGGCTTCTTCACAGACCGTATAGAGCTTTTGCTCACGCAGCGTTGACTTGATACGAGCCACTTCAGCAGGTGATGACATTTTTACCCGAATCCAATCTGGCTTTTTCTTAGCCTCAATGGTGGGAATCACTTTAATTGGGATACGGGCAACTTTGTCATAGCCTCGCAGCTTTTCGCCTTGAATGGCTTTTTTTGGTTTGGCTTTAGCAGCAGGTACATGCGTTTGTACGGCAGTTGTCATAATGGAATTATCTCTTAACCCTTTATACTATAAGGGTTTATGGAATTATCAGAATGTTTTATTAATGGCGATATTATAGCAGAAATTTGGCAGTCAATTTTGGAACAATATCGTTAAGATTACTACGACTTGTCTCTTTACCATAGTTTTAAATATCTATGTTAATCTCTAACTCATTCAGTATATCTATAGCGGCGCGAAACGCTTCTTGGGTGGCGGGTGCACCGCAGTAGGGCAAGCTATGCATCAATACTTCTCGAATCTCAGCGACACTGGCACCATTATTAATCGCGCCTCGAATATGGCCTTTTAACTCAGTTGGGCTTTTTTGGGCAATCAAAAAAGCGATAGTGATTAATGATCGATATTTGCGCGGCAGTACTGAGTCATCTTGCCATGTGCTGCCCCAAGCGTGTTCAATGATCCAGTCTTGTAGCGGCTGGGTAAATCCTGTGGCAGCATCAAGTGAGCGCTTCACGTGTGCCTCACCCATGACCTCAGTGCGTACTTTTAGCCCATTGTCATAGTTGGTGCTATCGTCCATATCGGCATCCTTAGTATTTATTGAAGGTATCTCTTACAGAGTTGCATAACAGTCATATGGTGACTGTATGCTCATAAAGCAAGTAATCATTATTAACAATAATCAATGGGACATCACTGATAATGGGGCATGCAACGCTATTGTAGAGGGCACTATTTTTATAATAAATGTTCGATATGGCCTTACTATCCGCCTTTTACTGGCTGAGCCATTAACATTTAGAGCGTTTTAAGCTATGATTGCACCAATAATTATTCCCTATAGTATATCGACGCAGGCAGTCATGCTGACTACCCACGTAATGTGCTAAACCCCAACTAACGAGGACGACTATTGTGTTAGAAGCTTATCGTAAACATGTCGAAGAACGTGCTGAGCTAGGAACGGTTCCGCTACCACTGAACGAAAAACAAGTAGTAGAGTTGGTTGAACTCCTAAAAACGCCACCTACAGGTGAAGATGCGTTTTTGATGAACCTGCTAGAGAACCGTATCCCTGCTGGTGTTGATCAAGCAGCATATGTTAAAGCAGCATTTTTGGCCGCTATCTTGAAAGGTGAAACCTCATCACCACTTATCAGTAAGCAAAAAGCGGTTCAAATCCTAGGTACTATGCAAGGTGGCTACAACGTTCAACCATTGGTTGCAGCACTAGATGACGCGGAAGTAGCACAAGACGCTGCTGAAGCATTGAAAAAGACGTTGCTAGTATTTGACGCGTTCAATGACGTGACTGAAAAAGCAGAAGCGGGCAACACTATTGCAAAAGAAGTGGTTCAGTCTTGGGCTGACGCAGAATGGTTCTTGAACCGTGCTGAAGTACCGAAAAAGACCACGTATACGACATTCAAAATCACTGGTGAGACCAACACCGATGACTTGTCACCTGCGCAAGATGCGTGGAGCCGTCCTGATATTCCATTGCATTCACTAGCCATGCACAAAAACTCTCGTGACGGCATCACTGCTGATGACGAAGGCGTTGTGGGCCCAATGAAGCAGATCGAAGAACTGAAAAAAATAGGCCATCAATTGGCGTATGTTGGTGATGTCGTCGGTACGGGTTCTAGCCGTAAGTCTGCAACCAACTCAGTACTTTGGTTAATGGGCGATGATATCCCTAACGTGCCAAACAAACGTGGTGGCGGTCTGGTATTGGGTAACAACATTGCGCCTATCTTCTTTAACACGATGGAAGATTCTGGTGCATTACCAATCGAAAAAGTGAATGTTGATAATCTAAACATGGGTGATGTGTTTGACATCTATCCGTACGAAGGCAAAATCACTAAGCATGATTCTGATGAAGTACTATCAACTTTCGAGTTAAACTCGCCAACATTGCTTGATGAAGTACGTGCTGGTGGCCGTATTCCATTGATCGTTGGTCGTGGTTTGACTAACCGTGCTCGTGAGTACATGGGTCTTGGACATTCAGATATCTTTGCTAAGCCAGAAGAGCCAGCGGATACTGGTAAAGGCTTCACGCTAGCACAGAAAATGGTTGGTAAAGCTTGTGGCCTGACAGGCGTACGTCCAGGTATGTACTGTGAGCCTAAGATGACTACTGTCGGCTCTCAGGATACGACTGGTCCGATGACGCGTGATGAGCTAAAAGACTTGGCATGTTTGGGTTTCCAAGCGGATCTCGTGATGCAGTCATTCTGTCATACTGCTGCTTATCCAAAGCCAGTTGACGTTGAAACTCAGCACACACTACCTGACTTTATCATGAACCGTGGCGGCGTCAGCTTGCGTCCAGGTGATGGTATCATTCACTCATGGTTGAACCGTATGCTACTTCCAGATACTGTTGGTACTGGTGGTGACTCGCATACTCGTTTCCCAATGGGTATCTCGTTCCCAGCGGGTTCTGGTTTGGTTGCTTTCGCAGCTGCGACTGGTGTGATGCCACTTGATATGCCTGAATCTGTCCGTGTTCGTTTTGTTGGTGAGCGTCAAGCTGGTATCACGCTACGTGACCTAGTACATGCGATCCCTTATCAAGCGATCAAAGAAGGGTACTTGACTGTTGATAAGAAAGGTAAAATCAACGAGTTCAACGGCCGTATTCTTGAGATTGAAGGTCTAGAAGATTTGACTGCTGAGCAAGCGTTTGAATTGTCTGATGCCTCAGCTGAGCGTAGTGCTGCTGGTTGTACCATCACGCTATCTGAAGCGTCAGTGACTGAGTATCTAAACTCAAACATCACGCTGCTTAAGTGGATGATCTCAGAAGGCTATGGCGATGCACGTACGATCAGCCGCCGCGTTGAGCAAATGCAAGAGTGGCTAGCGAATCCAAGCCTATTGCGTGCTGATGCTGATGCTGAATACGCGATTGACATCACGATTGATATGTCAGATATCAAAGAGCCTATCCTTTGCTGCCCGAACGATCCAGATGATGCTAAGACACTAGCAGATGTGGCTGGCGATACCATTGATGAAGTATTCATTGGTTCATGTATGACCAACATTGGTCATTTCCGTGCCGCTGGTAAATTGCTACAAGACGTACCAGCAGGAAGCCTGAAGACTCGTCTATGGATTGCACCGCCTACTAAGATGGATGCACGCCAGTTAATGGAAGAAGGCTACTACAACATCTATGCTCAAGCCGGTGCTCGTACTGAGATGCCAGGTTGTTCACTATGCATGGGTAACCAGGCACGTATCGCACCGAAGTCTACTGCGGTATCGACCTCAACCCGTAACTTCCCGAACCGTTTGGGTCAAGGCGCTAACGTATACCTAGCATCAGCTGAGCTTGCTGCTGTTGCTGCAGTACTTGGTAAATTGCCTACCAACGAAGAGTATCAGCAGTATGCTGGCATGCTAGACAGCATGGGTGAGGAAGTGTATCAATACATGAACTTCGACCGTATGTCAGACTATACTGAAGAAGCAGACAAAATTAACGTTGCTCAATTGAGCTAATGTTGGTTAAAGCTTAAGTGCATTGTTTCTAAGTTTTAAAAAACCCCGTATCGTCATGATGCGGGGTTTTTTGTATAAAATTAAAAAGCGAGTAGTTATTTACAAACTTTTATTGAGTATCTATACTCAACGTTGTGGCTGTTCAACTGTACGATTTTTAATAAGCGAGAGTTTTGAGGACAAATATTATGGAACGTAAAGTTATGCTTGATAAAGCGACACCGCCACCATTACCCAACTCCGTTAGGGCTAATAATAGTGCTGAGGCAAACTATGGCATCATTGACTGGTTTAAAAAGTGCTTACGCAATTATGTGAATTTTTCGGGTCGTGCTCGCCGCAAAGAGTATTGGTACTTTTTTCTAGTACAGATGGGTGTGGTCATCGTTGCTATGTTGTTAGATGCCATCATATTCAGCTCAGAGACAGGTTTATTTTATATAGTCGCGGTGCTTGGTTTATTTTTGCCTGGTCTGGCTGTGACTATCCGCCGCTTACATGACACTAGCCGCTCAGGATGGTGGTTTTTGATAGGTGTGGTGCCACTGATAGGCTCTATTATATTACTGGTATTTTTAGCGAGTGACACCAAGCCTGAAACCAATAAATGGGGTCTGCCAGCAAAATAGTATGTCTTAAAAGAGGCGCTAATCGTTAATAAGAATGCTTACACCTGTTTACAAATGTGCTCACTGATTTTTTACGCGATTTTCTGTATAATATAGGAGCAGGCGGAAACCGTGGCTCTGCACTATATTTATCTTTTCTATCTCGGGACGGACCGATACTTTGATATGCACTTAAGTGCTTTGGAGTCTTGGTTGATTACTTTATCACCGTTCAAACGTCGTATTGTCTATGTGATTGCATTTGAGATTATCGCAATTATTTCTTCTACCTTTGTGCTCATGAAGCTAAGCAATAGTGATGCGTCGGACTCTCTGCCTGTCGCTTTGATGGTATCTCTGGCAGCGATTATTTGGAACTTCTTATATAATACTGCTTTTGAGACTTGGGAGGATCGTCGACAAATAGCAGAGCGCACGCTGCTTATTCGTAGTGTTCATGCATTGATATTTGAAGTCGGTTTGGTTTTGATCTGCTTGCCGTTATATATGGTTTGGTATCATGTAGGTTTGCTTCAAGCATTTATGATGGAAGCGGCTTTACTGGTATTTTTCTTGATTTATAACTTTGTGTTTACCTTTATCTTTGACAAGATATTTACTTTACCTTATCACTATAAGACCGCATCTACCGCTTAGCTAATATCTGTCTTTTAATGAATAATGATGATGTTGACCACAAAAAAGCTGCCTATCTATGGGCAGCTTTTTCGATGATGCTATTCAATAGCAGCGGGGCAGTTATTCAAATTTATTATGCTACAGCATTATTTACTTACCTTGATAAACAGGTTTACGCTTCGCTATGAACGCGCTAACCCCTTCTATAAAGTCATCAGTTTTTGCCATTATCGTCTGTTGTTCTACTTCCGTATCTAGCGCTGCGCTCAAACCAGCGAAAGCATGCACATTGAAGCTCTCTTTCATAGCGGCCAACGCTTTGCCTGGTAATTGGCTCAATCGTAGCGCCAATGCTTGTACGGTGGCATCTAGCTCGTCAGCACTAACCACGTTGTTCACCAGATTTAAGCGCGCCATATCTTCTGCTTTTAGCTTATCACCCAGCATCACAAGTTCAGTGGCTTTTGCGGCCCCAACCAATTGATTCAACAAATAAATACCGCCAGCATCTGGTACTAAACCAATATTGACAAAGGCTTGCACAAACTTTGCATTGTCTGCTGCAATACGAAAGTCACAAGTGAGTGCTAAGTTCATACCAGCACCTGCCACAGCGCCTTCTAACTTGGCAATAATCGGTTTATGGATCTGACGTAGCTTTAAGCTGACTTCTCCTGCGCCTTCTACCATACCTCTCAATTTGGTTGAAACAATGTCCTTATCTAAGCCTTCAGACAGCATCTCTTTGATATCACCGCCGCTTGAAAAATTACCACCAGTGCCTTGTAAAATAATCACTCGTACTTGGTCATCAGCCGCTGCTTTATCGAGCGCTATCAATACGTTGTTTTTTAGGGGGGTACCAAAAGCATTCAGGCTTTTTGGATCGTTAAAAGTAATGGTCGCGATGTGCTGGTCAACTTGATATCCGACTATAGGCTGTGACATCTGAGATTTCCTTATTTTAAATGACTGTTTTAATATCTTGTATCAATGAGAATGGTACGAAATAAAGGTAAAAATGATTCAATGCCAATTACTATAGCAGCTTGCTAGGATTATAAAAGTGCATTTTATGAGCGCTTAAGACACATCTAAATGCTGGTCAGTTTTTTAGACTTGTAATAAAAAATGAATAGTAAAATAACCATGACTAAGTGGACAAAAATTTTGTATGAATAAAACGACTGGTACGTAAAAAGGTTACTCACTAAACCATTGTTGGACTATGCTAGTATTCTAAGGGTAGCATCAGAAACTATCTGATACAGCGCTTAATGTATTTAACCAAACAAGGATGTGGTTATGCCAACTATTAATGTCAATAATGCTGATATCTACTATGAAGACAGCGCACCAAATAACACGCAAAAACCGGTTATCGTGTTTGCCCATGGTCTGCTGTGGAGCTCGCAGATGTATGACAAGCAAGTAGAGTATTTTCAAACAGACTATCGCTGCATTGCTTTTGATTTTCGTGGGCAGGGTCAGTCACAGATTACCAAGTCTGGCTATGATATGGAGACGTTGACCGAAGATACGCTTGGATTGCTTACCGCACTTGATATTGATAAATGTCATTTTGTTGGATTGTCAATGGGCGGATTTGTCGCGCAGCGTATTGCGCTTAAGCGACCTGAGCTTCTGCTGTCTTTGACGCTTTTGGAGACATCTTCTGACCCTGAAGATCCAAAAAATATACCCCAGTATCGCAAGCTTGTAAAAGCCATTCGCTGGCTTGGCATGAAGCGTGTGAGCAATAAAGTCATGTCGATTATGTTTGGCAGTACCTTCTTGGCTGACAAACAGCGTAAATCTGATCGCAAGCAGTGGCTCACGGTGCTTCAAAGCAATCGTAAGGGTGGCGTCGTCAAGGCAACAGCGGGTGTCATTGAGCGAACAGGTACTTATGAGCAGCTGGGTAATATTACCACGCCAACACTCATCGTCGTGGGTGATGAAGATGCAGCAACGCCTTATGCCAAGTCTGAGCGTATGCACTTTGCCATTGCTGGATCTAAGCTTGCCATTATCAAGGGTGCTGGCCATACGTCGACAGTGGAAGAGCCTGCTCAAGTAAATAAAGTGCTCAGTCAGTTTTTAGAAAGTTGTGCTTAATGTAAGGAGTGTTGGACATTCACATATAGACACTGCTGATTGCTAAAGCTGTTATCTATATAAAAAAGCCGCTATCTTTTATTAATAGCGGCTTTTCACGTAGTGTGAATAGATTAAATAGCTGACTGCTACATTCGTGAGCTGTACTGGCTATGACCGTCATCAATCGTTCCAAATGCTTCGGCACGGTTGACGATTTCGGTTGCCCACGCACGATGCGTCGCAGGTTCTAACATCGTATTGTTATACTTAAATACCGCTTTGGCCTCAGAGTGTAGGATCGCTTGCGCCTCGTCTAACGTACTTAGTGGCACGCAGTAGGCTTGCTGTACCAATGCGATTTGGCTGGGGTGAATGACGGTTTTGCCCACCAGACCTAAGCTGACATCTCGGTTTAGCTCTTGCATAAAGAGTGTCGGCTGATCCAAATACTCAAATACGGGCGCGGTGAGATAAAAACCATGCGGTACAAAGCAGCCAAGTAGCTGATAGGCAAGGGTGCCGATAGGCGTGTCATAGACAATGCTATTCTTCGGGCGACGCAAGCGCAGCGCGGCAAATAAATCATTACCACCGATACGTAGCGCAAACACTGGCTGACTAAAGGCTTCTTTAAAAGCGATGGCCAGCTCTTGATTGTGATGCGGATTGAATAGGGCAGCCGTTTCAAGCGTAGGCATCAACAGATGGTCGATTCTCAGGTTCTGACAGGCCATTCGCCAATTGGATAAGCTGTACATATCGACTTTTGGCATGACAAAGCCATCAATCAGATCGATATGGGCATAATCAGCCAGTTGCTGTAGCATCATCGGACTACGCGGACGTACAAAGACCAGCGGGCGCGTTGGATGCTGGGCGTGAATGGCAGCGGCTCTAGATGGGTCATTGATGCTATTGACATGCTCAGCCCACGTATCGAGCAGCGTGCGCAAGCGCTCAAGCGCTAGCTCAACATCCTCATGACTGACCGCATCTTCTAGACAAATAATAATACTATTGATCGTCGGTAGCTTGTCTCGCTTGATCACTTGCCAAATATCTTGGCGAGTGGCAGGCATATATAGGCTAGCACCTAACTGATATGGATGGTGCGTGTGCGGTCTGACCATCGCATGACGCTCAGTGATCAGATGTGTATAAGACTGGGTATCATGGTAAAACTCTGACTCGTGGTTTTTTATATCGGACATAATCGGCATCATAAATAGAGGGATGAAGGGCAAGCGTTCAATAATGCTAGATGTATCAATGCTAAAGGCATTAACTGTCTTTGGAGCGTTGCTTGATAAGCGTGATGGCTTGATAGGGAAGTATTTTATCACCTAATACACTGATTGTGATGTTTCGTTGTGCACATAAATGACGCAGTAGTATGGTATCGGGATGATCAGCAGTAGCGAGCAATATACGCTCTGGATCACGGCGTAATATGGCTCGCGTTGCCTCGGCAATCGTTGGCTTAATCCGATTGCGATTGGTGATGCCGTAGTCTGCTGCGAGGGCATCTATCAAGGCTGCTGTCTGATAGCGCGGCTGCTGATAGGTTGGCAGCCGCTCTGGCAGAATAGCCAATGAACGCCTCGCTGCATCGATATGATCGATAAATGCTAAGCTATGATCTGTGTCTAATAAATCATCATAAAAGACACTGCGATGCAGGCCTGATGAGGGCTCTGTATATAAGCTGCGCGAAATCAGTCCTGATACCGTACTATTTAACAAACCCGATGGGATCAACCAGTCTTCTTCACTAGCAGCCAGCCAAGCAACGCCAGCTGGATCAGCAAGGGTCAGTAGGGGAATGACATCAGCACCTTGGTGAAAAATATTGGCAAAATTAACATGAGTCGTGTCGCTAAATGTCTCTAGACTACGAGCCAGCTCTTTATAAATCGCACCTTTACCTGTCCAGCCATCGACGAATACAATCGGACTGTCTGGATAAGCATTCAATAGCATTTGCAAAGCCACTGGGTCAAGGCCACGATCACGAATGATACTGATACCGTAATGTATGCTTGGTAGAGAGTAGCCCCTATCTGTATCAGTCAGCGCACGCTGCAACAACACCCCAATCGGTAGGCCTGCTCGCACTAAGCTCACTAAAATTAATGGATGCTCATCATTTACTTTACGCTGGAAAACATGATGTAGCGTATGTGCCAAATGAGCGATATCAGTTGCGGCTCTCTCAGTACCTTGCTCTAGTGCCTGCGTGTATAGCTGCTCATGCATGGCAGTAGGTGCTTGCTCTAGTGTCAACATATCAGAGTAATGACGTTGTCCACTTTGAATAAGCGCTTCTTTTTGACTAACGGGCACATCGGCAACGGCGTCTTTATCGACCATATCGAGTAGGACAATCACATCGCTTGCAAGGTAGCTGCCTGAGCCATAGTTTTTTAGAGTAGCTTTTTTTGTCTGTATATTAGGTAAAGTCATAGTATGAATAATAGCACTCGTGATGATAACAGTGGGATTGCGTGGCTATGCTATGGTTTAAACGGATGGTTTAGCCTGACGATTTAGACTGGTATTGCTCATGCAGTTGACCGTGATTAGGCATACCGTACCAGTCTAGCAGTTGCAAAAATGGCAAGTCAGCTAAACTGTCACCGAAGCCAAAACTGGGACGCTGATGGTCTAAATGATTCTCTAATAAAAACTGCACGGCATGTTGCTTATGCACAGCATGGGGCAATATCGCCAAATTATTGGCATTCACATGCACATAAAAATCTTGATCAAAATCACGTATCAATGTTGGCAGTTTTGCTGCTAGATCCACTAATGCTTGATGGTCTTTTTGTGCATGTTTAATCGCCAAATAAATCGTTAATTCTTCATCCACAGAACCATTGTTAAAGCTGTCGAGATGCGGCGTAAATACTAAGTGGCTCTGCTCACTCTTACTGTGATTGGTAAACAGTTGACTGAGTTGATTTAATTTATCCTGCAATGGTGCAAGCTTGCGATACATCCGCTGCTGCCATTCGCTTAAGAGCTGCCCATTAGAAGTCAAAATAATCGCACCATGGGTCAATACTTGCCAGCTATCAAAGGGCAGCTTCACGCGTTTGATTTCACTACGGTCACGTGCCGTCACCACTATCAGCTCAGTGCTAGCAAGTAACCAATTAAAAAGGGTTGCTTGGCGCCGACTCATAAAGCTTAACGGCTCGCCTTGTTTATTGACCGTTGCACACACTAAGTTTTCAGACTCAGTAGTGGGTAAATCCCACGCATCAATTTTACGTTGGGTTTGGAATAGAGTATCGTCTAAATCCATGAGTGCATAAGGTTTTATAATATCTGGGCTGGGCTTAAAAAATGGGGTAGTCATGACATCGTCCATACATAATAGGGTTAAAAATTAAAGAGCAATTTAAAGTGTAGGACTTACTAACAATACATTATCCAAACCTCGCCACATAGCATCCACACTATCAGCGCCCGTCTCCACGCACAGCACAATCAAGTCCCATTCTGTTGGATCGACATTATAAGCAAAATTGGTCATACCAAGCCCATAATTATCGCTAAAGCTCAGCATCGTAGTGATGGCACCGCCAAGCGCAATCGGTGAACGGGTTAACGCGCTAAAATTAACAATAGAATCCATGTTGGAGTTGAGTTTTTCAGACTCTACCTCAAGCCATTCAGCCAATAAAAATGGCAACCAAACAAACTCATTACTACCCAACACCAAGATTCTTTTTGGCAACTGAGTAATATCAAAGCTTTCTTGGCCATCAAGACGCATAAGTGCAGCCTGAAAACTCGAAAGATAGTTATCAAACCCATCTATACTATTAAGCGTTGGAAATCGGCCCCAATTGCCAGTATTGCCAAGCGCTTGACTGCCAGCTGCAGTAGTATCAACTGATGGCATCGTAATGGGTTCAGGGTTGGGTGTATCTGTCCACTGCCATGCGCCAGACAGTAAATGATGACGATGAAACTCAATACCAGTGAGGCGATCTGACATTTTTGCAGGCTTAACGCCATCTGCTTGCTGGTTTTTATTTTCTTGATCTAATGACCAATCAACCAAAGTCGTCAGATGCACTTGCTCTAACTGAGTGAGTCCTGCATTGCGTAAGGCGGTGACGACATTGACGCAGGTATTGCCTGTTGAGGCTTCATCATCAACCATAATCAGCGTTTTGCTGGCCAGTAGCTGCTCCTGAGTCACAGCATCTTGACTTTGATAAATCAAATGCTGGCTGGCATGACTGTGGTCTTCACAAAAAGTCGTCAGCAAAGCGTCAGCACCATTAGCATCACTACTTTCATCGTGCTGTGCATGACGAGTAGAGTTCAATAGCAGGGCGTGTGGATAGCGTGTTTGTAGGGCTTGATGGACACCAGCAGATAGACCGACAGCAGTCTCTGCCATACCAATGACCAAAACTGGCTCAGGTAAATCGCTAGGGACTAAATCGGCTAAGTCAGTAAATGCATGTCGCATGGTGCTGGGTGCGACGGGAATATGACGCCCTAGTACTTTTGAGACAAACAAAAACGCACGTTTTGGGTTAATACGCTGCGCAAATCCAAGCAGATCTTCTAGTTGATAATGGTCATCCTGTTCTAGGCCATTTTTGGTCGTTGCTGAATTGGTCTGATAAGTTAGGTCTAGTTTGCCACGGGGTAGAGTGATGGTCGTGCTGTGTTGCTCATTTAACATTTATATTCCTTGGCGCTTTTAATTTTATATAGGCATAGATTTCTCAACCCTGACAGCCAACCAACCATAAGGCACTGCGACTTTGCTTGCTTAGCTGCGGTGTAGTCAGAGGCATAGTCAGAGAGCTAGCGCTTGACGGCTCAGTCATGTTTTCCAAACTGATTCCAGCGCTTGCTAATAGGGCAGATAATAACTGAAATTTCACCGCATAGTTCATATTTTGTGCATGTTCATGATTCAGGCTAGCCGTCACCATACCGATAACCTCGCCAGTCGGCAATAATAAAGGGCTGCCGCTAGAACCGGGCTGAATAGGTGCAGTAAATTGCATATAACGGATATCATCATTTAAGCCTGTTAGCCCTGAGATGCAACCTTGCGTCACTTGTAGCTGACTACTTAGCCCTGACAAGGGAAATCCCAACGTGGTAACAGTCTCACCCAAGATATCGCTACATCGTTGCACCAACGTGAGGTAACTAGGCAGAGGGTCATTGACTCTGATAATGGCAGAATCACTACCGATATCGCTGAGCACGACTTGTGCTTCAAGATCGGGTTGGCCTTGCTGACGTATACCAATCATCTGAGCCGACTCAATCACATGATAGCAAGTCAGCAGATGGTACGAATCAATAGCGAAGGCCGTTCCGGTCCACGTTTCACCTGCATTGACCTGACGAGGAGGGCGAGCTTCATTATTTGGGTGAGTGCGTTGCTGTTGCTGCGCTGCTTGTATACGTGCGTGCGTATCAGGATGACGAACATCCAGACTGACTTGTACGCGCTGCTCAAGGCTCGCCAGACCTTGGGTTGAGCATTCCCCAAGCGCTCGACATTTTAGCTGTCCATTACGTTGGTATATCTCCAATATAATAGCAGCTTTGACATGACGCTCATTTGCCGTAAAGTCATAGCGCAGCTTACCGTCATCTAGTATTAGACAGACATCTTTTAGCGCTATCGAGGGCGAGTGGGTACTTGGGTCGCTATAAACATAAGCGATAAGCTGTAAAAACATAACACCTTGTTTTTCAAATAACTCCGTTAGGTCGAACTGCCATGTGCTGGGACTGCCTGCATTGTCTATCTTAGCCCACGCTTTAGGCTCATGCAGATACGCAGGACTACACACGGCCTTGCGATTTGCATCTAAAGGCAAACATAATAATCCAAGCTGTTGACCAAACTTAAGCTCATTATTTGTAGAAAAATCGACCGAGCATTGCGCGCTTGTAAGAACCGTGTTGGCACCTAATGCCAATGTCGTATGTGTGCTCATTAGTCCTCTTCAAATCACTTTTCACGTGATTATAGTTATTTTATTATTTTCTCAATATTAGCCTGTGCTTACCGTTTAATCGATGATTATTTAATAATGAGGACATGGGTGAACCTCATTGAGAAGGTCTATTTGGCTCTTGTAATTGGTTCCAATTTAACCTGCTCTACGGTTTGAGATTGTATAAGCTTTAAAGTGGTAAACACTAAGTAGGTAGGATAAAGTGAGTAGCCGTATGAATAAGCCGCGCAAAAAATCGCATAAATTTTTTACACTCTAAATTTCACATTATTTTGAGTTAACTAAGTAAACATTTTTTTACTAATTTACCACCTATCGGACAATGCAACCACCTATCGGACAATGTTTGGTAACATCTTGCTAGAAGGGACAAATCTAGCGATAATGTAGCCAATATCCACCACTGTTTGATGTTTTTATTGTCATTTGTGAGCAGTATGCGAACCAAGCTTTAGCAGCCTCTTTAAGTACTGTGATTTTTTGCCAATCGATTGAACGACTGGCCATATATTTATTGAATAATAAAAACTACTGGCAAGAGTATGGATGGTCTTTTTAGATGGTCAGTAATTATTGCACAGCTAGATTCAAAAACTATTGATAAAAATGTGTTCTACTTCGCAAATATAACAAATTTGATGTTTTCAAATACGGTGTTTCTAACAGTTATTAAATAATAACCCATATAAATAATAACTTATCTATCAAAACAACCTTAAAAACTTTGTCCATATTCATTATTTGGTCTATCGCAGTGGCTTAGTATATCTATGCTTAGCACTAATTTAGTAAAGGAGTGACCTTTGAAATTCTCTTGTGCACTAGAAACGTCTTCTGAACGCATTCGTTTGGTGAATGTTATCTCGCCACTTATTAAAGCCGGCTATCAACTGATTTCTCAGAAACAAGAGTCTTCCGAAAACGGTGGTAATATCATCCGTGTGGTTGCCAAAAGCCAAGAACCTAAGACGCAAGCAGATCTCATCGAAGACTTGTCTTCCATTGAGGGATGTACCCTCTTTAATCTAGAAATCGATGAAGACGACAATGCAGCCTCATCATCAGTACCAGCAAAAAAGGTGCTAGATGAAAAAAGCGTGTTGTCAGCCATTGGCGCCTATTATCCTAAAATCGCAGATATCGTCAGTCAGTATGAGGCCAGTTTGCCTGCTGATCGACGTATGACAGCATTACATGAGTTGGGACGTAAGGTTGGGGGCGGTATCTATCAACGTGACTATGCGCTTGGTAGCCCATTAAAAATGCCTAAGACGATCAGTCGTGAGCTTGTGCCAGCACTAAAAGGGCTTTCTAAAGTTAAAGCCAAAGACAATATCATCTATTTAATTAAATGCCCATTCTGTAAGTCGTCAGACCATAATCACTCAGGATGTCATTTTGTTGTGGGCTATATAGAAGGCTTCTTAGCAAGCAATCCTGCCGTAGACATGATTCAGGTCGAAGAGACTAATTGTGGTGCTGGCAGTACCAATATTTGTGAATTTACCATCCGCTAAAAAATAAATCATAGACTCTCTAACGTCTATCAAAAATGAACGAGTGTGCAAGGCATCGCGGTGCGCCCCAAACAGTATAGTCAATCCTCTATAAAAGAGCTACAGCGTTAATCTCGCTTGAAGTATCGTACATACATCTGCACTCAATTGCCTTGTATCTCTTTTAAATTGAATCAACTATATTGCGACGCTCAATTTTATTACGTTTTTATGGAATATATAAGGCAAAAAAATGATCGAAGTTGAATACAACCTACTACTGGTACTAGTCTCATACGCCATCGCAGTATTTGGCTCTTATGTTGGCCTAAACCTTGCCATTCGAGTGCCGTCTGCAAAGCCGGGAACTGACCTATACTTTTGGGTTGCACTATCTTCTATCGCGATTGGCGGTGCTATTTGGTCGATGCACTATATTGGTATGATGGCAGTCGATATGAAAATGCCGGTCACCTACGATTTAGGTTTGACCATTGTTTCAATGCTGCTAGCCGTTTGTTTTGTCGCGGTCGGTATCGTGATCGTTGGACGCGGTGAATCAAGCATTGGCAAGCTGTTGGGTGGTGGTGTTTTGGCTGGACTTGGTGTTGCAGCCATGCATTACACTGGTATGGCATCAATGCAAATGGACGCAACCATGTCGTACAACATACCACTTCTGATTGCCTCAATCATTATCGCTATTGTGGCTGCGATCGCAGCGCTCTGGTTGGCATTCAATCTACGTGGCACGTTACAGCGTTTTGGTAGTGCGTTCATCATGGGTATTGCTGTTTGCGGTATGCATTACACTGGTATGGCGGCTATGGAAATGACGATGACTGATTATGTGATGTCTATGGACTACACACACGCAGGTGCCATTTCTTCATCGATTATGATTTTTATCGGCTCAGCGCTTGTATTAAGTTTACTATGGGTCATTGCCTCTAAAAATGCACCTAAGCAATCAAACCTTGTATTTGGTGAGTAGGTATCAGTGTTTGTTTTCTAATGATGTTAGCAAATGTCTTAAAAAAGGCTTTTAGATCATAATCTAAAAGCCTTTTTTGTGCCTGACAATATCGGTTATTCGTGAGGTGTATGCTCACTTATTTACTTACTCAGCAGCGTCTTCAATTTTGACACTCATCATAATAGAGCGTACTTGGCAGGCTGTTATTTTCTGAATACTTGCGTCTAAGCTGGGTTTGTCTGTCAGGCCTAGCCAATAAGAAAAACCAGCTTGTGTCAAATCCAAACCGCTGTGAGAGGTATAGCCGATGCCGCCTGATGGTCGACTATTGATCTCAAGGACACGGTGTTGACCGTCATCGTCAGCTTTGGTTTGTACGCTGACAATACCATCACAGCCAAAGGCCTTAATTAATGGAATCACAACCTCCATAACAGAATGCTCATAGCCGATATGTTGGATTTTGCCCGTTTTATGGCGTGTGATGGCGGCCAGTACTTCCCCATATTGACAGACCACATCGATGGAGTATTCTTGTCCTGATAGGTAAGGCATCAACAGCATTGGAATAGGGCTCTCGTGTACCATTTGGCTGTTAGCGTAGGCATTCACAAACTGCGCGGTATTAATTTTTTTCTCTTCTGTGAAGTATAAGTGCTCAAAGCTATCGTAATGCTCGCCACATTCTTTACCGGAGTCTAATCGCCAAAATCCTTGTGCGAAAATCCCGACGACAGGTTTGACGCATAGAGGCTGATGCCCGTGCTCAGCCAGTAATGCTTCAAGCTCAGCGGTATTGTCAAAACGCCATGCATCCGCGACCGGAATATTATGCTGGTGACACTGCTGCATAAAGGCAAACTTATCATCGATTGACTCAAGGGCGGCGACGCTAGTAGCACCTGTCAACAAACGGATACCAGCCGCATTGAACTTTTCGCGGTGCGCTTCATAGTCAATACCATTGCGCCCAGTCAATAGTACTTTTACATTGTTCGTTTTGGCGTGCTCTAATACGAATTGCCAGCGTGGCATAACCGTCTTGCTTGTCTTTTGCGTATCATCCTCTATGGCCGCTTCAGACGGCTCGTAATACATCACGTCAGCAAATTCAAAAATCTCAGGTCTGTTATGACGGTGCGAAGCAATGACATCAAAAGGCTCGTCCGATTTACCCTTTAAGGCCTGTAAGCTCTCTAACATATCGCGCTGGCTGGATTGACCTTCAGCTAACCAAGCAGCGACTGGTGCCGAGTGCAAGCTATCGTTGGTAGGGTTGTTCATAATTTTCTCAGCATTAACATGGTTTATAGGGAATCGGGTCAGTTTATATGGTTATCATAGCGCTAGTGGCAATATGTCAAAGCAAATTTTTAACAACAGACATTATATACAAATGGCACAGGTTATAAATGCCTCTGACAAAATAGTCATCAGTATTTATACAAGTTTTTTTATGGCTTATAACGCAGTTGCTCGATTTAAAATTCTCATGATATCCATGCTACTATACAACGATAGTCAATCTAACAATCACAACGACATAATAAATAATACAGAGGATTTATGATGAGCCAAGCCCAATCTCAACCGTTAGTAGCAGGGGCTAATGCACCACTGCCGGTGGACAATATCAGCATTCGCATCTTAAGCCAAAACGCCATTGATTGTGCTGCGTATCGTCTGACAACAGATGGCAAAGTGCGCGGTGATGGGGACATGATATTTTATGGGCAGACACGCAGCGATGATGGCAGCGTCAGCTTTCGTGGGCATGATAGCGATGGGTTTTTTGATATCAATCTATCAGCACAGCCTGCGAGTATTGAAAAAGTCGCCCTAGCATTCTCCAGTGCGCAAACATTGGCGCAAGTCGGTGATGTGGATGTACAGGTATTGCAAGGCAGTCAGGTATTGATGACTTGTCAGCTCAGTGGCACAGGGCGTAATGAAAAAGCCATTATCTTGGCGGAATGTTATCGTCGGCAGGGCAGCTGGAAGTTTCGATTTATTGCCCAAGGGTTCGAGGGCGGGTTAAAACCTTTGTCTGAGCACTTTGGGGTCGAGATCGCTGATGACACACCAGCCCAAAGCCAGCCACAGAGTCAAGCTCAAAATCCACCACCTGTTCAGGCTCAACCGATCAATACGCAGCGACCTATTAATACACAAAAAGCAGGTAGCACTGCTCAGGCGAGCACACCGCCGCCGATTCCTGTCAGTCCTTCGATTAATCTTAGTAAAGTCACCTTAACCAAAAACCAATCTAGCATCAATCTGAAAAAGCGTGACGACTTTGGTAAAATCTCAGTCAACCTAAACTGGAATCAGCGACCGGATAGCGATAAGCCTGTTGCCAAAAAAGGCATATTAGGCGACCTGTTTAAGCAGCATCAAGCGGGTGGTATCGATCTGGATATCGGTGCCATGATTCATCTAAAAAACGGTGAAAAAACGCTTATCCAAGCACTAGGCAATCGTTTTGGTAGCTTACCCTCTGCACCTTATGTTTGCTTGCGTGCTGATGATAGAACGGGGCAAGTCAGTGGTGGTGAGTGGCTCGATATCAATGGTCAGCAGTGGTCACAGATTGAGGAAGTGTTTATCTTTGCTTTCATTTACGAGGGTGCGCCGAATTGGGCGAAAACCGATGGGGTAGTGACCATTCATGTGCCCGAGCAACCACCGATTGAGACACGTCTGACGGAAGGTGCTGGTAACTTGCCGATGTGTGCTATTGCGCGCCTAGTCAATCAGCAAGGCAGTATCAATGTTGAACGTATCAATCAATACTATAAAGGTCATCAAGAAATGGACAAAGCATTTAACTGGGGCTTTAGCTGGAAGCGTGGTAGCAAGTAACAGTCGATTGTACTAATAGATAAAGTATTATTTTTACAAACTGTCTATAAAAACAGCCCGCCTATGAGTAATAGGCAGGCTGTTTTTTATAGGGTTTTACGCTATCTGCTATTATTCAAATAGTTTAGGCATGCGGTGTGATGGCAGGCATTAAGTCATGGAAGGTGCGACCAGACGCAGTCTCACCAATGGCATGCATTTTCCATTCATTGTTATGACGATAGACTTTTGCCATGACCATAGCAGTGTGTCCACCTTGTGCCGACAAATTATAACGTGCCACTTCGCTATTATTATTAGCATTAACGATACGGCAGAATGCGTTTTCTACGGTTTCAAACGTTTGACCTGTAAAGCTGTTGACTGTGAACACCAGTGAAACCACACTGGCAGGTACTTTTGAGAGGTCAACATTAATGACTTCATCATCACCATCGCCATCACCAGTACGGTTATCACCTGTGTGAACGATGCTGCCATCTTTTGATTTGAGCTGACTGAACCAAATCGCATCGACAGCTTGTTTATTGGCATCGAACATGATGCATGAGGCGTCTAAGTCAATTGAATCGCCGCCACTACCGCCGCCGAACAGCTTACCCAAAAACCCGCCTTTTTTGTTTTGTGGCCCTTGAGCAACGTCCCAGCCTAGACCCAATTTGACTTGAGTAAGCTCGCCGCCAGCTTCTTTGGTTAGTGATATTTTCTGACCCTTTTGTAGACTAACTGCCATGTGAGTGTCCTTATAATAATAGTGAGTAAAATAGTTCGAAAAAGTGCTATAAGATATTATTCAAAAAGCCGCCACCGCCGCCGCGTCCACCAGAGCTACTACCTAAAACGCTCTGTATCCAGCCTTGATAACTGTCACGATTACGCGAGCAAATGATGACTTTTCCGGTACCTGAGAAATTTAAAACCATGCCTTCACCACTGGTGACGGAATTGATGATATTGCTCATGATGCCTTTTTTTTTGCTGGTTGAAACGGACAGTTTGTACTCAAGGGTTGAATCCCAGCAGACGACATGACCATTATCAATAATGACGTCTTTGTCTGGTGTGACATCAATCTCAAACAGTGAACCAAAGCCAGATACCACGACTTGACCTTGTCCTTGTGTCTGCATGACCATAAAGCCACCAGTATCACCAAATACTGCACCGCCTAGGTTGCGCTGAATATTGGCTCTGATATCGACACCCGTCTGTGCCGCGACAAATGCACCATCGCTGAGTGTATATTGCTGCTTGCCGACATCGATGATTTGCATATCGCCATCTAGCGTAGGTGCGAGCAGACAGTCACCTTCACCATGAGTCGCTTCAATCTGTTGTTGAAACAGGGATTCATCATTGGCAAAACGGCGCATCAGAGATTGCATCAGACCACCTTGCAACTTCCCTTTCAGCTCAAGATTGGACTCCATCATCACCATCGCATTGGCTTCACAATAGATTGAATCGCCTTTTTTGAGATTACAATGCAAAAAAGGTTCAATAGTACCAATTAAACTGAAGGTCGCGGCCATGGGCTGTACATCCTTATTCTAATATCTTTGGTTAACGCTTTTATAGTATGTATCTCTACGTTCTTTATAATTTTTTATTGAGCGTCCAATTAAATGTAAAGCCATCAAATGCGTTAAAGGGGCACACTTGATGGCTTTTTAGATCATAACCAGACGTCTGGCTATGATAATTGGCTTGCTAAACGTTTACGTTGGATCAAACGTTAAACATTTACGCCATAAGAACCGGCTAATGGTCCAAGACCACCACTGAAGCCTTGACCAACAGCACGGAATTTCCAATCACCGCTGTGACGATATAACTCACCAAAGATCATGGCCGTTTCAGTGCTGCCGTCTTCTGATAGGTCATAGCGTGCAATTTCACTGCCGCCATTGTCATTGACGATACGGATATAAGCTTCACCTACTTGACCAAAGTTTTGATTACGGGCTTGGCCTTCATAAATGATGGCGCAAAGTGCTACTTTGTTAACGTCAGCTGGAATGCTCGCTAGGTTCACTTTGATCGCTTCATCATCACCATCACCCTCGCCAGTACGGTTGTCGCCTGTGTGCTCGACCGCGCCATTATCTGACTTTAAGTTATTGAAAAAGATAAAGTCTTGATCATTGCGAACCTTGCCTGCTTCATTGACCAAAAAGCCAATCGCATCTAAGTCAAACTCTTGACCGTCAGTGGCACGTGGATCCCAGCCTAGACCGACTGTTATATTGGTTAAACCTGGCGCTTCTTTTGATAAGTTTACGTTGCCGCCTTTCGTTAAGCTAATAGCCATACAAATATCCTTTGGATTAATAGTTAAGTGGATTGATTTACGAAAAATGAAATAAAAGTTGTGCAGTGACTGATATCACAGAGAAAAATGGCAAAAAACTTACCTGTACGCCATACCCTGCATATCATTAGGTTTTACTATACTAAGCGTTTGCTCACTAAGCAAGGCGTATTTTGTGCGCTTACTATATGCTTACCAAGGGACATAGTTCTTGAGCATCTTTGATGGTTTTTAATCAACTTAGCAATAGTCGTTAAGGTATTGTTATGAAAACGTAAATTATTTGACGATTGAAAATGTTGGATAGAAACGCTTAAAGGTAGAGTGGGTAGCAGAGAAGTATTATGACCAAATAGATGGCCTTAAACTAAAAGGGTCACACCAAATATATTGATATGACCTGTTATCAGATTGATAATTTTTAAAAGTAATACTGTGCTGAGTAATCAATCGAGCAAGGCATCTAGAGTCTATCTCTAATCTCCAAAAACCGACCAGCCAGTTTCTTGTACAAACCGCTCTAATGCTCTTGTACCAAGCTTAGAGTTGCCTATATGATCCAGTCCTGGCGACCATACAGCGATTGAACCCTCACCTGGTGCGATCGTTAAAATACCACCGCCAACTCCGCTTTTTCCTGGTAGGCCGACACGATAGGCAAACTCACCAGAGCCATCGTAGTGACCACACATCATCATCAACGAATTAATCCGTCGAGAGCGCTGTGCATTAATCACCCTGACGCCTGTGTGCTCATTAATACCATTGGAAACTAGATAAAGACCAGCTTGGGCCAGCTGTTGGCAATTCATCGCGATTGAGCATTGATGAAAATAAGTTCCCAATACTTTGTCCACGTCATGCTTTAGACGACCAAAGGATTTCATGAAATAGGCGAGCGACGCGTTTCGATCTTTGTGCGCCATTTCGGACGCTGCTACCTTGTGATCAAAACTGATCGAATCATCATCAGCAATAAAACGAACAAATTGCAGTATCTCACCCAATGTCTCTTTTGGCTCATGTCCCATCATAATCGCATCTACCACTGCAATGGCACCTGCATTGATAAAGGGATTACGTGGTCTGCCAGACTCATGTTCTAGCATCATGATTGAGTTAAAAGGGTCGCCGGATGGCTCGCGGCCAACGTGTGTCCAGAGCGCATTACCCAACTTACCAAGGCCAATGGTCAAGGTAAAGACCTTAGAGATACTTTGGATCGAAAACAGTGTACTAGCATCACCTGCTGTATAGACCTGCCCATCTGGTGTCGCAACAGCAATCCCAAACTGGTTCGGATCGACATGGGCCAGTTGCGGAATGTAGTCCGCCACTTTTCCGCGGTCTGTTTCATTTGCCATCTCTGTAGCAATATCATCAAGAATTTTTTGTATATTAATCATGTATTCGTATTTTTAAGGTGTTGTTAGAGGGTAGGGATTTTAACTGAATAAAAGGGGATAGTAATCATCGAATTGTATTTTAATGATGGGTCAGTATCATATACCTATGAATGCCTCATATATTTATAACTTGTCGCTTTAACGTGTCGCCTTAACTAGGGGCCTGTTTAAATATCAAACAGGCCCTAGGCTATAAAAAAAGCAGGTCACATCTGATGATATGACCTGCTCATAACTATGATTGGATACAGAAGACGTAATACTGACGGTGTTTTTTAAGTCAGTTTTGCAGCTTCAGCTTTACGATGCTGTAGTGACGCTAGTAGCGCCCAGCCAATAAAGGCAATACCAATCAAACCAGTAATCACTTCTGGTACATGGAACTTCACAGACAGCAACATGATGAGTGCCAATGCACCGATGGCATAATGCGCGCCATGCTCAAGATAAATGAACTCGTCAAGCGTGCCTTTGTCTACCAAGAAAATAGTCATCGAACGTACGAACATCGCACCAATTGCTAGACCCAGCATGATGACAATGACGTCATTGGTAATCGCAAATGCGCCAATCACACCATCGAAACTGAATGAAGCATCTAGAACTTCTAAGTATAAGAAACCAATGATACCGCCTTTCATGATAGCACTGGTCGCAGCTGCGCCATTTCCTTCGTTTTCTAGGTCTTCTTCGAGATCACCTTCAAGCATGCCAGATACGACCTGTACACCAAGGTAAACTAAGATACCCCAAACACCAGCAATTAAGACAGCACTTGATTGTTCAGCACTGGCCCACGATACCGCGATCATCAAGACAATAAGGGCTACAAATACGCTCATGGCATCGACTTTACCTAGCTTGGCTAAACGGCTCTCTAACCAGTCAAACCAATGCACTTCTTTATCATCAAAGATAAAGTTTAAGAAAACCAGCAATAAGAAAATACCACCAAATGCTGAGATTTCTGCATGGTGTGCCATTAGTCTTGCTGAGTATTCTTTAGGATCGTTCAATGCCAAATCTATCACTTGCATCATACCAAGGTCGGCAGTAACAGCGACGATGACAATAGGGAAGACCAATCGCATACCAAATACGGCGATTAAGATACCAACCGTTAAAAATATCTTTTTCCAAAATTCATCCCAGCCCTTAAGGACTGAGGCATTAACCACCGCATTATCAAAGGATAACGAAATCTCCATGACGGCCAAAATAGCAGTAATGGATAGCGTGGTTATCAAGCCACCCATACCGCCATGTGAATATCCCCACCATGCCGCTACTGCTAAGGCAATCGCGGTGAAGATAAAGTCTAAATAAAAATGTCTCATGACACATCCTGTCTGGTTGCGTAAAGCTAAGGTCTACCTAGTATAGGTATGAACCATAAAAAAGTGGTTATTGCTAACCACTTTTTATGCATAATTTTAAACGAAACGTAGCGCATTACTAGTCATTTGGACATTAAAATTGTGACTATTTGCAACGATACAGACGCGACGTTTTGAATGTGGTAATTGGGGTCTGTACGAGTCCAATTATCACAAAAAACAGTGCCTTAGATATCAACACCGTACTGCTGACACATCGCTTGCAGGCCGCCTGAATAGCCTTGACCTACTGCGCGGAATTTCCACTCTCCATTGTGGCGATATACTTCACCAAACACCATGGCAGTCTCAACAGAATAATCTTCTGCCAGATCAAAACGCACGACTTCAGTACCTGTTTCTTCATTAACGACACGGATAAAGGCATTGGCCACTTGACCAAAGTTTTGGCTACGAGCTGCTGCATCATGGATAGTAACCGTCACGACAATTTTGTCGACATCAGCAGGTACTTGGGTGAGATTTACCTTAACCAATTCATCATCACCATCACCTTCGCCAGTACGGTTGTCACCAGTATGCTCGACCGCGCCATTATCAGATTTAAGCTGATTGTAGAAGATAAAGTCATGATCACCGCGCACTTTACCTGCGCCACTTAGCAAGAAAACACTGGCATCAAGATCAAACTCAGCACCAGAGGTCGCGCGCTCATCCCAACCCAGTCCAATCAGCAGCTTGGTTAGGTTTGGATCCGTTTTGGTTAGCGATAAATTACCGCCTTTATTAAGTGATAAAGCCATGATGTTATCCTTGTTATTAGACATTAGAGGTTTTATTGAATAAAAGGCGATAGGTTTACGCTATAACTGCGTAAATCCATCGCCTAGTAATGCCCTATCATAACAACAAAAAATGACCCAATCAAAGCCGATTGGGTCATTATTGTGTTTCATCGTCATTGGGCAAAAAACCCAAATTTTGAGAAGCTAGACTGCTGAGATGAATTTCTCTATTTGTCTAGCATTCTTGTATCGATAAGCGCTTGATTACAGGCTTTGACGGTGACGAATCTCAAAACTTTGATGGATTGGTTTTTTGATATTAAAATCAAAACCAATCGTTTTTTGGGTGATATCAACGATATCGTAGCGTTCGATCAACTGCTCATCTAGCTCAAAGCGCGTAAAGTTGTTAGAGAAATACAGAACACCATCTGACGTTAGACGGTTCATTGCACGGTTGATGATGGCAGCATGATCACGCTGTACATCAAAGGTACCTTGAAACTTCTTAGAGTTTGAGAAAGTCGGTGGATCAATAAAAATAATATCGAACTGCTCGGTATTTTCTTTGATCCATTCAAAAATATCCGCCGCGACGAATTGATATTTATTGCGGCTGACATCTAGGCCATTAAGCACAAAGTTTTGCTTGCCCCAATCTAGATAGTTCTGTGACAAATCAACGCTGGTCACTTTTTTGGCACCAGCAAGGGCTGCATGCACACTCGCCGTACAAGTATAAGCAAATAGGTTCAATACCGACTTAGCGCGACTATTGTCTTTGATACGAGCACGCATATTACGATGGTCAATGAACAGACCCGTATCTAAATAATCGGTAAAGTTGACATAAAAATACGCACCGTCTTCACGCGCAACATGAAACTTGCCACGTTTTTCAGTGGTATTCTGCTTGCTATACTGATCGTTACCAGACTGGCGAGCACGCGTTTTGATAAAGATTTGTTCACGATTGATATTGAACACTTCACGAATACCCATCAATGCCAAATTAAAGCGTTTTTTGGCAGTCTCAGGTGGGATAGTCTTTGGTGGCGCGTACTCTTGTACATGAGCGTAATCACCATATAAATCAATCGCAACCTTAAAATCAGGTAAGTCAGCATCATAAACACGAATGTTACTTACATTGTCTTTTTTAGCCAGTTTTTTCAGCTTAGCAAGGTTTTTTTGTAGACGGTTGATAAAGTCTTGTCCATCTTCTACGTCGATCTCGTTCTTCTCAAAGCGACTAACGAGGTTGCCCGTTTGCCCAGCGATAAGTGTTCCATAGCGGAAATAAACGGTGATAGCACCATTATGACAGCGCAACGTCTTTGGTTCTTTAATCGGTAGAATATCTACTTGTTCGACATGAGAGGCCAGTATGCCAAGCATAGGGTCAATGCCACTACCGGCAAAGCTGTCTTGCAAGATAAGCCCAATCGCTTGATACAACGGTTTGATCATTTCCTCATCACCCAAACGCTCACCATAAGGTGGGTTGGTGATGACTAAAGGATTGCTCAATCGACCATCACTAACCAAGGGTTTGAGCACACCACTGAGTTGATCAAGCGCACGATGTTCAATATCGAGTAGTGGTAGTAGGTCTTGCAGCCCTGCTGCGATCAGGTTTTTCTCTGTGGCAATAATCGCGCCATTATCAGCATCAAAGCCCAACATAAGCGGCAGAGTATCTGGCTGCTCATTGGCAATCTCTAATGCATCACGAAAACGCGTTTGAGCATCATCGATCATCTCTTGCCATAGCACATCATCATGATGCTGCCATTGGTAAAAGCCAAATTGATTGGCAGCTTTGTCGATACCAACCGCATAATCGCAATGCATCAGTAGTGCTTCGATAAGGAATGTTCCAGAGCCACACATAGGATCGATCAACGCATTATAGTAAGGTGCGTCGCCTGCTTCGTTTTTCTTGTGCCAACCCGCGCTATAAAGTAGGGCGGCCGCCAAGTTTTCTTTTAATGGCGCTTCTGTCATGGCCACGCGATAACCGCGGCGATGCAAACTGGTACCTGATAAATCTAAATATAGCTCGGCTTGCTTGTCGTTGATCGTCGCAAAAATAGAGAAGTCTGGGTTTTTACTATCGACGTTCGGGCGGCTGTCGTAAACTTCGTTAAACGTATCGGCAATCGCATCTTTAATACGTAGCATGGCAAACTGCTGACTGACGGCGACACGCTTATCGACAGATAGACGGATAGCAAAGGTCTGCTCTAAGCTGAATTGCTCAGTCCAATTGACTGATTTTGCCAAACCATAAAGCTGCTCTGCCACGTCGTATTCAGCATTGATATTTTTGCGTTTAATCAGCATCAAGACCCGTGAGGCCACACGTGACCACAAGCAAATCTTATATAGAACAGGCAAGTCTCCAGTCACGGCCAGACGGCCTGTGCTTTTGATTTCGCTATCAATGCCAAAACTGGTCAGCTCAGTCTGCAGTGGTGCCTCAAGCCCATCGGCACAGGTAATAATAAGGTCAAGCGACAACGCTGGTGAAGCTGCTGTTAGAGATGCGGGCGCGGTTTGTTCGGTCATACGGGTACCTGTGGGCTAAATTGACAAAAAAGCAAATAATGAGATAAACGGTGTAACCGGTAATTTTACCATAATTCACGGTAGGATGGTTCAAAGTGGCCGTGTTTAAGATGGGATAGCCGAATAATCAGAAATAGCGTCTCTACTTGTCTTTTGCTAGCGGTAACTCATCTGTTACGATTTGAGTGGTGGTTGCAAAAGGTTTGGTGGCGATAGGGTAATCGACATCCTTTGGCATCAGCAGCCGCATATGGGGATAGGGCGTAGAGATATTGGCCGCATCAAATGCAATTTTTATTTCTTCCTGCAATACTTCTTTAATTTTGGGTATACGGGCAACGGCTGCTGGTTTGACCCAAAAACGTACGATAAAAAATACGCCATATTCTCCGATTTCTGCCACGGTCGCTGAGGTCTCAGGACGATTAAGCACCGCGTCAGTATCGCTGAGCACTTGCAAAATCTCATTACGAGCCGTTTCGATATCATCTTCGAATGCAATGCGCACACGAATATCAAAACGTATAAAGTTTTTGGACGTTAGGTTAATGACTTCAGAGGAGGCAACGTTAGAGTTTGGGATAATGACAGTGATGTTGTCTCGAGTGAGAATATGAGTGGTGCGCAGAGCGATAAGCACCACGCGCCCCTCATTGTCATTGATATGAATCCAATCACCGACCTGAAAGGACTGCTCAAGCAAGATAGTAATACCAGCGATAAAGTTGGCAAGGGTTGATTGAGCGGCGAAACCCACTGCCAAACCAACAATACCCAAACCTGCGACTAAGGATACGATGTCAAAGCCAAATTGTGCCATGACGCTGGCCAGCCCAAGTACCAACAGGAGAACAGACAAAATGTTCTTGAGTAGCTGCTCTATTGAAGCATTTAAGCCATAGTGCTGTAGGACTTTATGAATAATTTGTCCTGACGAAGCCCACAGTACGTAATAAATACCCGCCCAAGTGCTGGCCTTGGCTGTGGCCTTAATGGTTTCTGGTTCAAAGTTTATCTGACTCATGATAGCGATTAAGCTCGCCACTATCCAAATGTAGCGTAATACTGAGCGGGCGATCTTGGTACGGCGCTCGTTTAGGCGAATTTTTGCCCGACTGTGTTTGAGGATATAGTTGGCCAACCAATAAAAAAATCCCAATACGGCAAGTAGTATCAGGATTTTGATACCAGTACTCGCCAGCTCTACTGCTTGAGAAGACCAGTTCATCGACTCTTCATCTATAGAGCCGCCCAGAGACAGATATAAACTGGTGTGCAAATCGCGAATGATTTCTCTAAAAAAGTCAGTAATACTAGCGATTGCCATGTTTGCATCCAGGTAAGCGGTGTTTACATAAATTGATTGGTACGAACAGTTTAATCATAAACAACCTCAAGTTATCATTGCAATGATTGCGTCAAACTAACCATGATAACTTGAATAGGCAGATATTACTCAGCATCTATCTGCTATGAATTATCTTCCTGAGCATCTTGAGACTGAAAAGGTATCTCCATTTTATATTGGACGTCACGTAATGCCGTACGTAGACCCTCTAGTATCGTTGGATGATAAAAAGGCGTATCGAGCAGCGCCTTAACACACAAGTCATTGGTGATGGCAGTTGCAATAATATGTCCGATGTATTCGGCATCAGGACCTACCATGCTAGCCCCTAAGATTCTGTCGGTTTTTTTGCAGCCATAAATGTGCAACAATCCACAATTGACGCCCATCACGCGACTACGTCCTTGATTGTCAAAGCTGGCACTGCCAATGACAAACTCTAAGCTTGAGTCCTGCTGGATATCTGGCAAAGATCTGCCAATATTGACGATTTGAGGTGAACAAAACACAATAGAAAAAGGAGTGGCAGGCGGCCTGATATAGGCAGCTTCTGTATTCTCACAGACCATATTGCCTGCACTATAGCCTTCATCGCTCGCCACATGCAATAATGGAATGTTGGCATTGGCATCACCAACGATATAGACGTTTAAGTCGCCAATTTGACCTGTCTTTTTACTTAAGTCTTTCGGGCGGTTCTTATCGTCTAGCTCGACCCCTAAGTTTTCGATACCTAACTGCTTAATATTGTTGCGACGACCAGTAGCCACTAAGACATATTCACCTTGCCATTGCTGAGACTCACCAGCACTGTCTTCATACTCAACAAAGGCAATTTCATTACCTTCATTCTTCTTTGTGCCAACATCGGTAATCTTACTGCCCAAGTGCATGGTCAGCTCGTGACTGAAGCAGTCGATGGCTTTGTTATTGATGTCATCATCTTTGAGCCCAGCGACACGCTTGGCACGATTGAATATTGTGACGTCCACACCCAACCGCGTAAATGCCTGTGCAAGCTCCAAACCAATAGCCCCAGCACCGATGACGGCCATGGATTTTGGTAAATCTGGAAGCTCAAATACCGTGTCAGAGGTCAGCGTAGTATCACCAAGCTTGTCCGCCCAACCCTCTGGCATAAATGGCGAGCTGCCTGTGGCGACGATGATTTGCTCAGCGTCAATCAACTCGTCATTGACTTCGATTAAACCTTGCTGATTGATATGAGCACGACCATCGATTTTTTTGTGATCAGGCCAGCTATCTACTTGTTTTTTGATATAGCTGGCAAAATGATCGCGTTCATCACGCACGCGCCCCATCACTTGCTTACCGTCGATTTTTGCTGTGGCATGAATACCAAACTCACTAGAATTATTGGCATCGTGTGCACGATCAGCCGCTGCAATCAGTAGCTTACTTGGCATACAGCCTACAGCGATACAAGTAGTGGTCCAAAAACCTTCATTAATAATAACGACATCGTCTTTGATTTTGCTTGCTTGGCGAAATGCATTTTGACCAGCAGTACCAGCACCGATAACGGCAACAGATACTTTGCGCGTGATTTTTTGCTGCGTATCGTCAGTAGTAGTGCTAGGTTGTTTGTTCATATTATTCTCTAATAGGGGAAGGATTATAGTCAGTAATAGACTGAGTTCTTAGCTCATATTTTTTATTTAATTTTTATGGTTCTGATGACGGATAATGATTTAGTGATAGAGCCAATAACCAAGGCTCCAATAATTAAGGCGCTAATATGGTTAGTAAGCGACTGGTATAGTCTTTGGCACGTAGGTTGCGCTGTGCATGAGTCAGTGTGCCATCTTTATCAAATACGAATGCCGAACGGACCAGTCCCAAGCTAACCTTTCCATACATGTTTTTTTCTTTGATCACCTCAAAGTGCTGACAGAGCGTTTCATCAGTGTCACTCACCAGCGGAATCTGTAAGTCATACTTGTCGATGAATTTTTTGTGAGACTCAACACTGTCACGAGAGACGCCAACGATGTCGTAGCCTAACTCATCAAAATCATGAAGATGAGCGGTAAATTCTGTTGCCTGTGTGGTGCAGCCCGGTGTGTTGTCTTTTGGGTAAAAATAGAGAATAAGACCTTTATTTGTATTGGCGACCATCTCTTTTAAGCTGATGTCATCGTGAATAAAACTGCCAGCAATCTTGCGTACAATGCTCACTGGAAAATCAGGCAGGTGAAGGGTTTCCGTCGTTGGCTTTGCCATGGTAAAGTCCTTGTTGATTTTGGTGTTATTGGTTTTAGTATTATTGATAGTGTGCTTATTATAGGCAGATTAATAGCAATAAATAATCACTTTTACATTTTGCGCATTCATTGACAACAAAAAAGACTGGCAATGGCCAGTCTTTTGTATATCAAGTCAGTAATCAGTTAAGCAGGCTTGGTCGGTTGCTTAAGATCCAAACCATCTGTACATTGTTGCAATTCCTTTTGCATCGACTTTACATAAGGCAGACCAGAGGGATCTTTTTTGTCTTTAGCATAGCTCTCGATCTCCCACATTTGACCGATGGTCATTTTGCTGCGGACGCCAATAGTACAATTACACAGTTTGGTCGCATCGCCTTTGTCAGCCACTTTATATTTGACCGCGCCATTCACGCAAGTATTGATATTGTCTTGTTTGATATCGGTCGCATTGGCTTGTGGTATCGCAAAGATGGCCGCTAAGGCTAGGGGTAATATTGGCAAAAGCTTCATAAATGTCCTCTTACAGATGGCGTCAGTTTGTAAATTTTAGTCAATAATCAAGTTATTCACATAAGAATAACTAGGATACGTCTTCATTTTAAAAATATTTAGGACAGGGCCTAGCCTAGTTATTTATGCTTTGGGGTAGACATAATCGTTCATACAATACCAAGTATACGGATTAAAATACAATGGTGACGTGCTGTATTAATGCAAGCGCATGTTGCGCAAATGTTGATTGTATTCACCGCCCAATAATCAGTCTATCCTGCTTGATAGTGAGTAGGGTCAGTGACACCAACTTGAGCGAATCCTTGACGGCGTAGCGAACAGCTGTCACAAACACCGCAAGCAAGACCGTTTGCATCTGCCTGATAACAAGAGATGGTCTGACCATAATCAACGCCTAGTGACAGACCAAGCTCAATGGTTTGAGCCTTTGATAACTGTTGTAATGGGGTTTGGATCGATAGGCGATGGCCTGTGACGCCCGCTTTTGTGGCGAGATTGGCCATGTGCTCAAACGCTGCAATGTACTCTGGACGACAGTCAGGGTAGCCTGAGTAATCGACTGAGCTGACCCCAATTACGATATGGTTGGCATCAGCTACTTCTGCGACGGCTAGCGCATACGATAAAAATATGGTGTTGCGGGCAGGGACATACGTGTTTGGAATGGCGTCATTATCGATTTCGTCGCGATTTTTGCTAGGGAATTTATCCGAATCTCCATCTGGTACGATCATGCTGTGATCGGTCAGCGATGAGCCACCAAGTTGTGCGATGTCAATATCAATAATTCTATGGTTGACCCCTGCGGTATCGGCGATAGTTTTTGCCGCGACCAGCTCACTGTTATGGCGCTGCCCGTAGTTAAAGCTTACGGCGGTTACCGATGCATAGCGCGCTTTTGCCCAATACAAACAAGTCACCGAATCGAGACCACCTGATAACAGCACAACGGCATTTTGATTTTTATTAAGGATATCAAGGTCAGCATTGGAGGTTTGGTTGGTAGAGGTGTTTTGCATAGTTATGTTTGTCATAGTGATATCTATTATTGGTTTACGAAAACGGCTATTTTAGCAAAAATACTGCTATTACAGAACCATGAAGCGCCCAATCAAGCGTCACTAAAGTGACAAAGCGCATTTTAGGGGCTATTTTTTTATCAAACGCTATGTGCCAAAAAATAAATAACGTATTTCGCTCATCTTTTCAAACTGTTAGCAATATTTGTTATAATCGCAGCGTTTAAAGCGCCAGTCAGGTGACGTCATGGGCGATGCTTTATTGCAGACCGCTTTATAGTAAAACCACCCTTATAAAGATATTGAGTAACTTATGACCGCAGCAACTTTATTTACGCCAACCTCAACCGATCAATCAAATGAAGCTTCTACTAATACGGGTATCGATAGTCTTGTCTTAGAAGCTAACAATAGTACTGAAAATTATCAGTATGACGATACCGCTGAAGATGGTAGCCATCTAGATAGCCTTATTGATCATTCTGCTGAGACAGATGCTCCGACGGATTTTGGCAAACTACAAAAAAAGTTGCGTCGCCAAGTCTCTTGGGCGATTCGGGATTTTAATATGATCGAAGATGGCGATGTGGTGATGGTCTGTGTCTCAGGTGGCAAAGACAGCTATACCTTGCTGGATATTTTATTATTATTAAAACGTATTGCCCCCATTCATTTTGACATCGTCGCGGTCAATCTCGATCAAAAGCAGCCAGGCTATCCTGAAGATATCTTGCCTGCTTATCTTAATGAACAAGGGATTGCTCACTATATCTTAGAAAAAGACACCTATAGCATTGTCAAAAGTGTGGTACCAGAGGGCAAAACCTATTGCTCGGCGTGCTCACGTCTGCGCCGCGGCTCGTTGTATGGTTTTGCCAAGCAAATTGGCGCGACCAAAATCGCTCTTGGACATCATCGTGATGACATGCTTGCGACGTTCTTTTTGAATCTATTTCATGGCGGCACACTTAAATCTATGCCGCCCAAATTGCTGAGTGATGACAAGCAAAATATGCTGATTCGCCCATTGGCTTATGTCGAAGAAAAAGACATCATCGAATATGCCAAATTGAAAGCATTCCCAATCATTCCTTGTAACTTATGTGGCAGTCAGACCAATCTACAGCGAGCCATCATCAATGACATGCTACGCGAATGGGATAATGCGCATCCACAGCGTTTGGCCTCTATCTTTAAAGCGATGCAAAACGTGGCCCCATCACAGTTGGCTGACCGTGAGTTGTTTGATTTTGAAACGCTTAGTCTTGATCGTGATGACAATGAGCGTTTGTTTGAAGGCGACAATATTCAAGCAGGGCAGACAGATGATCTTGCTGAAATGGGTTTGCCAGTATCACCCAAGACACAAACCTTTAATCCAAAATTTGCAAGTGATAAGCCGTATGCGCTCGCATCAGAAGATGCCGAGAGCAATGAACGTAGCGCTAAAAAGATACCAACGATCAATCCGGTTATTTAACGTTTTGTGTTTGCGTGTTTTATGATTGAGTGCTTTGTGAGTTAATACTCATTGTACGAACAATAAAAAACCAGCCATTCTGTCATGAATGGCTGGTTTTTTTGAGTCTCAATATTAGGGCATAGCCTAACAAAGTTAGCTTTTAGCAAACACAGGCAGTGGATTAAAGCTAACCTCTGAGCGTGGCAGTTTTGCCACATCTTGCATGCGCCAGTCTTCTTTACCATCGTTACTGACTTGCAAATAGTATTTGGCTCTTACCGAATCGAGCTCTACTTGCGCGCTGTACTTATTGCCCTCGACATGTTTCAAAACGACGTCATGGTCTTTTTTGACATCCGTGGCGTGTGAGATAGAGAGATCTAGCGTATCAGGATAAGTCAGCGGCGTACCATTTAGTAGCTTGCCTGACTGTAGGCTTTGCTCAGGATAATTCAAATAAAACACAATATCACCACTATCTGAAAATTGCATTTTGCCATGCAAGTCTAAGTCGTAAGTCAGCTTGTCACGTGACACGTCATGATAGAGCGTTTTGCCATCCATATACCAGTCGTCTCGTACCACGCTATCACGAATTTGATAAGAGTAATAAACGAAATATATACAGGCAATGACCACAAATGCGGGCATGCCAATCACAAAGATAACCACCATATAGTTCTTGTACCATGGCTGAGTATCTTGATGCTTAAAGTTCGGTGCTGGAGTAGACATAACATACCTATTAATCAAATAATTATTCAGCAGATACCGTTCAGAATATATTTATTCGAGAAGTATCTACAAACGGTAATCTGATGGCAGAATGCTATCAGTTTAAGGATAAATACTCATCCAATAGCCTGTAGCGACTGAAGCCAAGCCACTGATTTCTAATAAGCCACTGACTTCTAAAAATTTACTGACCTTGGGTGGTAAAGACATTTTGTTTACTGACTTTGTATTTACCATCTTCACTGGTCACATTCAACGTCACAGGAGTTTGACCAAACTCAATCGTATCAGGATTACCATAGATACTCACCGGCATATCAAAACTTTCACCTGCCTCTAAAGGCACATCATTGAAACGCAGCTCTAGACTGAGGCCTTTTTGCGGTGCCAGCGTGATTTTATAGGCGTGAGGCTCTTGGGTTTTATTGGTCAGCTTGACGATATAGCTGTTCTCAATCATGCCTTGGCTGTTGATAGAGGATAACTGGTTGCGGTCGCGGCGAATATCAATCTCTAGTGGCACGCGATCTGTTAAAGCATATATAACACCGCCGCATAGCACCAATAATAATGCCAAATAGGCAAATAAGCGGGGACGTAATAACCGACTGGGTTCTTTTTCTGCCAGTTGACGTTCGGTCGTATAGCGAATGAGCCCGCGCGCATAGCCGACTTTGTCCATCACCTCATTACAGGCATCAATACAAGCGGCACACTGAATACAGGCCACTTGTAATCCATCGCGAATATCGATACCAGTGGGGCAGACCTGCACACACATGGTACATTCAATACAGTCACCTAGATGCTCAGGGTTCGTGCCTTTTTTACGAGTACCGCGTGGCTCACCGCGCTCATAATCATAAGAGACGATCAGCGTGTCTTTATCAAACATCACGCTCTGAAAACGACCATAAGGACAGATCTGTACACACATCTGCTCACGCATGTATCCCGCATTGGCATAAGTGGCAAAGGTAAAGATAAACATCGAGACCCATACCCATGTTGGCCAGTCAGGCACAGGAATCATCCCCACTGTCTGCCAACTATGGTAAAGCGAATCTGTCCCTGCCACATAACTGACAAAGGTCGCAGCGGTAATGATAGAGAGCAGCAACCAAATAGAATATACCGTCGTGCGCTTAAATGCTTTGCTCGCACTCATCGGTTCTTTATCAAATTTCATACGCTTATTGCGATCACCAATCACCCATTTTTCGACATATTGGTACAGATGCGTCCAAATCGTTTGTGGACAAGCATAACCGCACCATACACGACCTGCATATACAGTGACCATAAACAACGTAAATGCTGCAATCAGAGCAAATGCTGCTATAAAATAAAAGTCCTGCGTCAAAAATGTCATGCCAAAGATATAGTAATGCTGGGATGGCACATCAAACCATATTGCTTGTCTGTCGTTATAGCGTAGCCATGGTAAAAGCAAAAAAGCAGCCAAAAGCGCATACATCGTGATGACGCGAATATTTTGATAAAAACCTGTCACAAACCTTGGGTGTATACGATGCTTGGTCGCATCAAGATCAATCTGCTGTACAGGTATTTTATTGGATGGTTGTGCTGACATAAACGTGCCTCTTTAAAAAAAGAATCAGTCTGCTGGCATGATGAACAAACATCTTTTATGATCAGATGTATGAGTGTGTGATGTTATCAATGTCAGTAATTAGTGGATAAGGGATTGAGCACAGTGTGAGCCGATCCACCTACTACAGAATACTTAGTTCTATTTGCTAATCATGAGTTTTAAATCACCGATAGAGCGCTATCAAAGCCATTTAAATCTGTTATTAGCAGTCTATTTTAAAACACAGTTATTCTAACATTCTCCCTACTAATAATGGGGGAATGCATGCGAAAAACAATTGATATGATAAAGTATTTTCGCGTGTTTATAATATTCGTTGTTCGTAAAGCTAGGGTCTGTTTGATATTCAAATATTAGGGCTGCTGATCGCTAAAATTGCACCAAACTAGGCGCAAACCGACGATAATGTCGAGACCTTAGCTAGATTTGTAACAACGTTTGGGGTGATTTTAGCATCAGCCTTTCAGGGCAGTACTCTTTTCTGCCAATATATGGCGAAATTGTTTAACCTAGAATGACTAGGCATCAAAAATTTCACTGCATGTTGTCTAAAAAATAGTCACTGCCAGCGTCACATTTGAATATCAAACAGACCCTACATATGAATAAAAGAAAAAGGGAGAACTGTAATGACAGTTCTCCCTTTATCAAATCTCATCCATATATAGCACAGTCGTAGTAATTTAGAATTAGCCGCCGCTTAGTTAGCAGTCGCTTCTTCAGTTGCTACTGGTTGAACCGCAGCAGCTGTTACAGCTGGTGCTTCAGCCGATTTGCCAGTTCTGTCCGATAGTGAGTAGATATAAGCAGCAAGTAGCATAATACGCTCATTACCTAGCTTAGTTTCCCACTGTGGCATTACGCCTGCACGACCATAACGTAATGTATTGCGTACTGTCTCACGCTCACCGCCATATAACCAGATATTATCGGTTAGATTTGGTGCGCCTGCTGAGATCATACCTTTGCCGTTTTCAGAGTGACACAATGCACAATTCTGTTTAAAGATGGCTGCACCTTGGTTTACTAGGGTTTGATCCAGCTTACCATTGCTCTTGCTACCATTATTAGCAGATAGTGACAGCACATATTCTGACGCTGCACGCACACCATCTTCACCGATCTGATCACGCCAAGCAGGCATACCGCCGACACGACCATTATGCAATGTGGTCAAAATGTTGGTGGCTTCGCCGCCATGTAACCAATCATTGTCGGTCAGGTTAGGGTAGCCAGTAGCACCTTTGGCGTTAGAGCCGTGACACACCGCACAGTTCTGTAAGAACAAACGGCTACCCACTTTTAGCGCATTTGGATTTTCAGACAGTTTTTCGACATAAGGAGCAAGTTCTGCCACTTTACCATCGATTTGAGTCTGTAAATCTGCTGGTGGGTTTTCACTACGACGCATGGTCGCTTGTAGCTCATTTAGCGTACCAAGTGTCGCCGTTGCGCCTGCTGCATTAGCTTTCACAAGAATACTTTTTTCAAAGTTATCTGTGAATACTTTGTTATTGCTTTCAAGATCACTGAACAGCTCGTTTTTAGAGGTCCAAGGGACAGTTTCCCCATCGACTTCTACGGTTGCGATACCTTCCCAATGCTTCGGAAACATAGCTGGGAAAAATATCCAATAAGCGACGCCCCAAACGATTGAACCAAAAAATATCACCAACCACCATTTAGGAAGTGGTTTGTCGTATTCTCGGATGCCGTCATATTCATGACCAGTCGTACCGTCTTCTTCTAAGCTTGGCTTGTATTTTATTACAAACAGCAGAACACCAAGAATAAAAAGCCAGCAGCCGATACTGATTAGCGTGATCCAAGAACTCCAAAAAAATGTCATCATTTATCCTTATTGCGCTGCTCTTCAGACAGAGATTTTATATCCTCGTCATCAAGCGCAAGTTGTGCATCTTCTTCGAAGCGTTTTTTGTTTTTTGGCGAATACGCCCACCATGCAACGCCTACGAAGGCAATAAAGGCAGAAACGGTCGCAATTGTTTGTAATTCACCAATACCCATTAGCGCTGTCCTTCCATTGCGGTACCCAGCTGCTGTAAATAAGCAACCAAAGCATCAAGCTCTGTGGCACCTAGGACAGCATCAGGAGCGCCTTCGATGTCTGCTTCAGTATAAGGGACACCAAAGCGATCGCGGAATAGGCGCATTTTGTCTTGAATGTTTTCGCCATCCACTTCGTTTTCAGCAAGCCAAGGGAAACCGGGCATTACTGATTCTGGTACGAGTGAACGTGGATTGATCAAATGTTGCTTTTGCCAATCTTCAGAATAGCGACCGCCAACACGTGCTAAATCAGGTCCAGTACGTTTCGAACCCCATAAAAATGGATGATCCCACGTAGACTCAGCAGCACGCGAATAGGGTCCATAACGTTCAACTTCTGCACGTAGTGGGCGAACCATTTGAGTATGACAAACATGACACCCTTCACGGATGTAAATATCACGACCTTCAAACTCAAGCGCTGTCCAAGGCTCCATTGCTGGAAGTGGCGCATTCACACCACCATCTTCAGGACCCTTGTTATCATATATCAATGGTACGATTTCAACGAGCGTTGCAAAACTAATAGCAATCACGATACCAATGACTAACAGGCCTGTATTTTTTTCAATAATTTCATGCGGTGTACCAGCCATGATCGCTCCTTATACGTTAGCTGTCGAAGGTTTTTCGACACTAGGTTCATGATCCGTTGGATCAGCGACATCTACAGGCTTACCTTCTGGCATCTTGAGTGTTTTATAGCAGTTATAAGCCATAATAAACATACCCGACACATACAAGAAGCCACCAAAAGCACGGCCAATATATGGGAAATGCGAGAATTCAACAGTATCAACGAAGCTATATACCAAAGTACCGTCTGGGTTCGTCGCAAGCCACATCATGCCTTGGCCAATACCTGAGATCCACATAGAAACGATATAGAAAATCGTTCCTGCAGTTGCAAGCCAAAAATGCGTGGTGATTAAGCTGATAGAGTACATCTTTGGTTTGTTATAAATACGAGGTAATAGTACATACAAAGAACCAATCGTGATCATACCAACCCAGCCAAGCGCACCTGAGTGTACGTGACCAATAGTCCAATCGGTATTGTGCGATAGCGCATTGACTGTCTTAATAGACATCATTGGGCCTTCGAACGTCGACATGGCATAGAACGATAGTGCAACAATCATAAAGCGAATGATCGGATCGGTACGTAACTTATCCCAACTGCCTGATAACGTTAGTACACCGTTGATCATACCACCCCAAGAAGGTGCAAATAGGATGATTGAGAATACCATTGCTAATGACTGCGTCCAATCTGGAAGCGCTGAATAATGCAAATGGTGACCACCAGCCCACATGTATGAAGCAATCAATGCCCAAAAGTGAACGATAGACAAACGGTAAGAATAAATAGGGCGGCCAATCTGTACTGGAACGAAGTAATACATCATTCCAAGGAAAGCTGCCGTTAGATAAAAACCTACTGCGTTATGACCATACCACCACTGCACCATGGCATCAGTTGCGCCGCCAAATAGCGAATACGACTTAAAGGCACTAACAGGAATCGCCATACTGTTTACGATATGTAGTAGTGCAATCGTAATGATGAAAGCGGCGAAAAACCAGTTAGCCACATAGATATGTGAGGTTTTACGTTTGATGAGCGTACCAAAAAAGACGATGGCATAAGAGATCCAGACCAACGCGATTAAGATATCGATAGGCCACTCAAGCTCAGCGTATTCTTTACTTGAAGTCAAACCTAGTGGTAAGGTAATGACAGCAGAAACGATCACTGCTTGCCAACCCCAAAAGGTGAACCAAGCCAAATACGGTGCGAACAGGCGTGTTTTACAGGTACGCTGAACGATATAGTAAGACGTTGCGAACAGGGCAGAACCACCGAACGCAAAAATCACCGCATTGGTATGCAGTGGTCTCAAACGACTAAAAGTCAGCCATGGAATGTCAAAGTTGAGTGCTGGCCATGCTAACTGTGAAGCAATGAACACACCAAGACTCATGCCGACGATGCCCCATACTACGGCCATGGTCGTAAAGAATCTTATGACTGTAATTTCATACTCACGGTCATTAGGGTTGGTTGCTGTGTTTTGTAAACTCATTGGATGATTCCTTTACAGCCCGAATTATCAACAGAATTAACCAATAATCCACACAATCTTCATTTGAGATCTCAATTATAGCCATGTATAAGCTGATAATTATCGTGGCACATATTGCTTTTTGGTCTGTTATCACCGTGATGTCATTAACTGTTAATCTAAGCTTTTGCTATGTATCAGTAAACACCAATAAATAGAAGTAAGCGCTTTATGCGCTATGCTCAAAGCCAATTGACAGTAGGATTGTTAATATATCATCAAGGTAAATAAGAAGACGCGCCGTTTTTGGACATCAAACATCTAATGAGGCTAAATATGTATCTTAATTATTACGAAGAAATCTGTACTAATGAAGATAGATACCCTTATCTATAGGGCTATAAAACGCACTAACTATAGATGGATGCTAGCGGCAGCTGACAAAAAACATGTTTATGTAATGTTTGGTTAAAACTCCCGACTCTGTTTAAGGGTATTGTAACGCAATCCTAATAAAATATCATCAGAACTATGCGGCAAAATACAAACTCTTTGGTATAAATGTGAGCAGGCAACTTATTATTGCGGTGCCACTCCTGTATTTTATACACAATGTTGTCACTATTCTAGCTGCTCGTTTCAAACCCTTACGGTAAAAGCCAACTTGTAAAGGAGTTTTGTAACAGAGCTATTGCTTGGCCTATAAATAGATTTTACTTATTATCAGGTCGACCCTTATAATGACCTTCGAGCTAGGGATACCCCAATAGACCAATCACTGGTATATTGACGAGTAGTGTCCGTCCAATAAAATACCAATTAAGGGTAATAAGATGGCAGTTTTTTTGAGCAATGAATGGTTTGAGCAAGTAGAAACAATGGGTAATGAAGCGGGCGAATTGAATCTGCCGCCAGCACTTGCCAATATGATCGTGAACCTAAAAGTCTCTGATGCTGAACAAGACATCGAAGCCAATTTCACCAATGGCTTGTTGCATCGCGGTTTAAATGATGCGGCAACGACTACCTTGTTGCTTGACCGCAGTATTCTGCAGTCTATCATCACAGATTTTGATACCAATCAGATCATGGGTGCCTTTATGAGCGGTAAAATCCGCGTCGAAGGCGATATGTCACAGTTGATGGCGGTACAGACTGCTCGCCCAAGTGCTGAGCAAAAAGAACTGTATACCCGTATCAAATCCATGACCACAATGGCTTAATTGATACTTAGTCGACAGTTTGGTGCATGTGTCATGCATGACAGTCGCTGAATTAATAAGTTCATGAAATGTAAAAAGCCTCTAATATAAATTAGAGGCTTTTTACATTTCATGACTGTGACAGCTAGATAGCCGTTATTTAATTAGCTGGCTTTTGATGACTGTGAAACGGTTTTTTGATTTTCTTTATATATGGCCGCCTGTAGCCAGACATTGGCTTGTACATAATCATGCACGTTAATACTGGCAGTCTCTGCAGTATTAAGCGCGCCAATACGCACAACAAACGGATCTGCATCTTGCTCGCGTAGCGTCACGACATCAAACAAAATAATAGACTTGCCATTGAATACGGTTTCTTGTTTGCCAAGCACCTGACCTTGGCACCATGCTTCGTCCTCTTGACCCAAGGTATCACCAAACAAGTACGCACACATGTGACCCAAATTGATTTCAATAGGTGCCATTTGCTCTTTGGTTTCAGATTTCCATTTGGCTATCTGCTCTTGTAAATCGTCTGGGATATTTCCGTCATTCGCCGCAACAATATCATTAAAGGCACGGTGATAGCGGATAGATTCTTGATCCTCCACCATGATGACCTCGTTTTGTTCACTGAGCTTAATCTCGTGCGCCCATGCGCTGAAGTTCACGTAATAATAGGCGTCACGCTGATATAAGTGGCGATTGGCCGTATAAAGCTGATCAAATGCATAAATGATACTGCCATCAGCCGTACGTAAGCGTAAAACGGCATCATGAGAGTTGTCATTGGCAATGACACGCTCAATTTTGCAATTGAGTCCATAAGGGCTGTCCACACAAGGGTAGGCATTAATAAAGCATTCAGGCTTACCATCTTTCATCGCCAGTACTTGATTGATGTGGCATGGTTGATCTTCTGACAGCAACAAGCAGCTGTCTTGCGCGCTCACATTATTGTTGAGACCTTTAGGCATTGCTGCGACTTCAATCATTTTTTGTAGCCATTCTGGCACATCATGACTCATGTCATCGGTCAGGATACGCCAGTGATCAGCGTGACCGGCAGACTGCTCATCGGTCAGCGTGATCTTGGTCGGCGCTTGAATGTTTTTATATTGATAGTTTATGGTCATGAAAATACTCAAAATTAAGTCAGCTTGGGGTTTTAATCTAATACGGCGGTCGCTTATGCATTATCCAATACGCTGAGCGCTTGGTGTATGAGGGTCAGCAGCCTAGCTCGCAAAAGATCAGAAACCGCAATGAGGGGTTAATGACAATTGTCTTTAGCCTATAATATATAGGTATTGACACACCTAATAGCAAGACCCCTATAAAAAATAATAACAACAAAACCCAGTTTTTTGGTGAATAATACGCTCAGTTTTAGCTAATGACTGGCACATATCCGCCAAATTGTGTCAAACTAGCTCCCTTTTGATGGCCGTTTTTGGCTCGTCTGAACCCCTGTTTTTGTGTTCGATTTATATGTGCGTAAGGCAAGCGCAGGCTTGTGATGCATTTGTTGCTGCTCGTTTTGTAGCCTATATAAAGTCGCACGTAGATAAGATAAAGAGTTTGAATATGTTTCGTCCTTTAGCGTTATTTATTGGCTTACGATACACCCGAGCAGAGCGCAGTAATGGCTTTATCTCATTTATATCACTCATCTCAATGATTGGTCTGACGCTTGGGGTTGCCGTATTGATTACGGTGCTATCGGTGATGAATGGTTTTGATCGTGAATTAAAAACTCGTATTTTGGGCATGGTGCCGCAGGCGACTGTGGTCTCAAGCGAGATCATCAGTGATTGGGAACAATTGGCTGATAAGATTAAAGAAGATCCAGAAGTGGCGGCGGTTGCCCCTTTTATCCAATTGCAAGGGATGCTGACATCAAACGGTCAGGTCGCAGGGATTATGGTGACAGGTGTCGAGCCTGAGTACGAAAAAAATGTCTCTATCATCAATGAGCATATGGTTGAAGGTAGCATTGATACCTTGAAAAGCGGTGATTTCAGCATTGTGTTAGGCGAGGAGATGGTACAGTCTTTAGGCTTGCAGATAGGGGACAAGGTAACTTTAGTGTTGCCAGAAGCGTCACCATCACCTGCAGGTGTGATACCACGGTTCAAGCGTTTTACCTTAACCGGTATCTTTACCATCAGCCCAGAAGTTGATAGCCTCATGGCGTTTATCCCGATGGGTGATGCAGCAAAACTGCTGCGTTTGCCAGAAGGAGCGCAGGGCGTACGTATGAAGCTCAATGATATCTTCACAGCGCCAGTGGCTGCAGAGAAAGCGGCTGCCATTGCACCTCAGCAGTTGTATCCTAATGATTGGACGCAAACGCATGGCAATCTATTTGGTGCGATTCAAATGGAAAAAGCCATGGTCGGCTTGCTATTGTTTTTGATTATCTTAGTGGCTGCTTTTAACATTGTCTCAAGCCTTGTAATGCTCGTTACTGATAAAAAATCCGATATTGCGATTTTGAAAACCTTTGGTGCTTCTCCTCGATTGATTACCCAAGTGTTTATGGTTCAAGGTGTGGTCATCGGTGTCATCGGTACGGTTGCTGGCACGATATTGGGTGTGATATTTGCCCTCACGGTCAGTGATATTTTGGGTTTTATCAATCAAGTCTTTAACCTGAACCTATTTGATGCGTATTTTGTGAATTATTTGCCGTCAGAGCTGCGTTTGTTAGATGTGGTATTGATTACGGGTGCGTCGTTTGTACTGAGCTTTTTGGCCACTATTTACCCAGCACGCCGAGCGGCTAAGATTCAGCCTGCCCAAACACTACGTTATGAGTAATCCCAAACGCCTAAATATCGAAATAAATAAAATAAAGGAAGCGCTATGTCTGCCATTTTAAAGGCGACCAATATCAATAAGATATATGATGAAGGGGCGGTCAGTACACAGGTATTGACGGGCCTTGATATTACGGTTAATGCTGGTGAGCGTATTGCCATCGTTGGCACCAGTGGTTCAGGAAAAAGTACCTTGCTGCACTTGCTTGGCGGACTGGATACGCCAACGAGCGGTGAAGTCTGGTTGCATGGTCAATTATTAAACAGCATGAATGAGACTGAACGAGGTGCCATGCGTAACAAGCACTTGGGTTTTATTTATCAGTTTCACCATTTGTTAGCAGAGTTCACGGCTATCGAGAACGTTGCAATGCCTCTGCTCATGCGTCCAGAAGTATCGACGAAAGACGCCCGTAAGCAAGCCATTGAGATTTTGGAAAACGTTGGTCTTGAGCATCGATTGATGCATAGACCTGGTGAGTTATCAGGCGGTGAGCGCCAGCGTGTCGCCATTGCACGTGCGCTAGTGACCAAACCATCGCTTATTTTGGCAGATGAGCCGACGGGTAACTTGGATTATGACAACGCACAAAGTGTTTTTGGTCTGTTGTCAGAACTACAAAACACCATGCAAACGGCGCTATTGATGGTGACCCATGATCGCAATTTGGCAGCGCTTGCTGATCGTCAGTTATTGCTGCGTAATGGTCATTGGGCACAGTATTAACAATTTTGTGTACAGAGAATATAAGGCTGACGTAAATGCTGTTTATTAGCGCTTATGATGTCTTTTCTGATGAAGTGTATTGTTGTATGATTAGGGCGTGTTGAACATTCAAATGTGGTGCTGGCAGTGACTATTTTTTAGACAATATGCAGTGAAATTTTTGAAGCCTAGTCATTCTAGGTTAAACAATTTCGCCATATATTGGCAAAAAATAGTACTGCCCTGAAAGGCTGATGCTAAAATCACCCCAAACGTTGTTGCAAGCTTAGCTAAGGTCTCGACATTATCGTCGGTTTGCGCCTAGTTTGGTGCAATTTTAGCAATCAGCATCCCTAATATTTGAATGTTCAACACGCCCTAAGTAAATATGCCATAGCAACAGATATATAGGCGGCTATCAATTGGCCGCCATGTCCACTTTATAGGAACACATGCAATGACTGCAGATGAAAATCCAATCGCCGCTTTTGGCAGTGCTGAAGAAGGTGATGAGCCATTAAAGCCATATATCGATCCGAGCCTGTTTGAAACCATTGATAGACAGTCGCAAATGGATCTGCTTGCACCTGTATTTGACGCCATTACTTTGGCTGGGGTTGATTTTGATCTGAAGGTTCAAGACAGTGCCACTGGCAAGCGATACACCTTATGTAAAAACGATAAAGTTATCGAAATTGTACCGATGGATATGGATTTTACTGACAAGGTATTGGCTGCGATAGAAAAAAACAAAGAAATATGACTTGTATAGGCGTGTCTGAGATATTCAGTCAGAGCGTCGATTGCTAGTTTTAGACACTTAACCACATCAAAGCCTGATCCTATCAAGAAGTAGGCGGTTCAACCGAAGATTTTTTCTGGCGCTTTTGCCAACTTGCGACAGTTCTATAACGCCAAACAGCCTTAAATACCAGTCCGCAAATAATACTCGTCACCACTGCCAAAATCGTCAATCCAATACAAAATGCGGCAATCGAGACAGTGCCGCGATAGGTAATAAATGGATTGGCACCATTTGACAATACCCATAAACTAAAGTCAGCAATCATCCTGCCGATGAGTCGCAAACTGATCATTGGTGCATCTAAAATCTTTGCACCAATATAGTATCCGGCATAAAAAATAGGCAAGCTGGTAAGCGGATTGGTAATCCACGTCAGACCAAGTGCCATCGGGACATTGGCTCGAAAAATAAGCGAGCCAATCAAGGCCAGTAACATCTGTCCTGGTAATGGGAAAAATGCACTAAGCACACCAATATAGACCGCTTTATTTAGGCTGTGACGATTGAAATGCCATAATCGTGGATCTGCCAAATGCGGTGCAAATAATTTTAAGGTGCGACTTTCTAGGACTTTTTCTGGTGTAGGAAGTAAATCTTTTAGACGTTTTTTGGGCACAAGATTGCCTTTAATCATTAACGATAGCCCGCTCAATCAGTTTGATGGACTGCTATAGAGTAATATGATGAATAAAAATGGTGAATAACGATAGATAGGATACTGATGTCAGACAATCAGCCTCTCAATATCTGTCATCAGTATAGGGCAATATAAATATAAATGCTATTGAACGATGTGCCAGTTATTGTTATTGATAGGGTGCTGTATTCATGCTTATATCTATAATCAAAATATTAAAATCTAGGGTGTGTCATCAATTAACACATGAATACATTTAGTGGCTTTAAAATGGCTAAATTTTGCTAAACATCGTCAGTAATTTTTTCAATATGTTCATATTAACGGCCATTTCTTCCTTGTTTATCTACAATTTTTCTCATTTTAAGCCTCACAATTTAATTGATGACACGCCTTAGCTGACTCGTTATAAAGTTGATACCGTCTTATGTCGTTAAACCATCAAGCAAGGAGTGCTGGTGTACTGGTTAATTGGCAGCCTAATAATTATCATTATGATGGGCGTTTTGGCAGTCGCAGACGATGCGTTGGTGCCAGTCGACCTGTTTTTATTAGACATGGTCAGTGTCTCTAAACTCTCTCTGCTACTCATCGTATTAGCTGTTATTCTGATGGTCAGCGCTCAATTTAATTCTCCACCAGTAGTCATTCAAAAAGTCGTCAAAGACCACGCCACATACCTGCCTTATAACAATAACCTTTCCTTACGCATCATCAAGTATTTACTGTTTGCTATTTTGACGATCGCATTGGTAATCGGTAGTGCGTTACAAGCCTTGGTCAGCCATCAACAGGCAGAATCTGCCAAAATCATCGACCCAATACGAGTACAAGCCTTGGTTCGTATTGAGGGAGTAAGTGACAGTGTTTATGATACCAGTACAGATAGTGGCTATCGACAAGTTGCCGTGGTCACAAACTTATCACCATTGATCGCTGAGTTAGATGCTCAAGACTTGGCGGAGAGTACGGCAAACCATCTAGAAAATAAGCAAAATAGCCTAAGCAGTCATACTCTGAGTAGTAATCGCAATATCGAATATCGGGTACTGCTCAATGCTTATCCAAAACCATCATCAAGTGGTGACTCACTAGCAGCATTGAATGACCTACAGCCCGGAGATCAATTGTTTATGAGCTTGGCGCTGACACCATTGGCGAGCTCTGAGCAAGTACTGAACAATCCTTCTGGGTTTGACAGCTATCGATGGCTACGAGGTCGCCACATTGATGGTGCGGCTAATATATTGGCGGTCAGTACGTCGACCGTGAGTTATGAGGCGTTGCCAAAGCAAGTAGTGACCTCTCAATCGTATCTGCAACGCTTCCGTACTTATATTGACCGAGGCCGTTGGCAGCTGCGTCAGCATTTTTATAAAAACTGGTCGCTACATTCTACCGCGAAGCAGCAAGCAAAAGCGGTCACATTGAGCTTGCTTACTGGTGATCGCAGTTTAATCAGCCGTGATACCAAAGACTTATACCAGTTGGCAGGTATCTCGCATTTACTGGCTATTTCAGGGACTCATGTGCTGTTTTTGGCCATTGTTATGGCAGGTACTGCGGTGCTGTTCTTTGATAGATTTTGTCCAATAGTTTATCGCTATATTCCGCGCTGGCAAGTGCGATGGTGGGTCATGATTGGGGCGGCTTTTATTTATGCGCTATTCACAGGGTTTGATGTGCCGGCTGCACGGACGGCTTGGATGTTACTGGCGATAGGTTTGGTTAGATTGACAATGTTGCCTACCAGTACCATGAAGGTATTATTGGTATTGGCCATACTGATGGCATGGCGTGATCCTTATGTGTTATGGCAAGCAGGATACTGGTTGTCCTTTATCGCAGTGGCGCTATTGCTCAAATACGAGGATACCTCCTATCAGCAGGATACTACTGCATTAGTACCACGCCCTGTCACTTTAGGCACGAATAGCAATAATGTCCGTACCAAACACACCATATTTAACCGCGCTTGGCAAGTTGTGAGACGCATCGCCAAATTACAGTTTTGGCTATTTATTACGTTACTACCAATCACATTGCTCTTATTTGGCAAAGCATCGCTATGGGGTCTTGTGATCAACCTATTTGCCATCGGTTTGTTTGGATGGGTGATTGTGCCGTTGAATTTATTGGCAGGGCTGTGTTATCTGCTATCCCCTGTGATAGCGGATAGTATCTGGATGTTGGTCATTGCAATCGTTGGCGCTTTGCATGAGTTAATTGCATGGCTAACATCGTTGTCATTACTGTCAGATGCTTGGCTGTATATACCAGTCAATATGGCCATCGTGTTCATGGTGTTTTTGTTTATGCTGCCTTGGCTATTACCGCGAGGTTTTATCAGTCGATGGCTGGCGCTGACGCCTTTGACGCTGTTAATAATGACGGTGTACGCTAACCAACAGTCGCTCACAACCGTACCGACTTTATATGTCTTGCCTACTGGGGACTCGTATATTAGTGCTTCATTATTACAATATCCTATTGCTCATAATGCGGCTCGATCAGGCATAAATAATCGTCAAAAAAGCACCCATTGGCTATTTTTGGCAGATCATAGACCAACAACCGCGCGCACGATGACCAGTAGCCTGACAGCAGATACGTTGTCTGCAACTTTAGAACAGCAACTGGGCAGTTTATCAGTCAATCATTTAGACGGTATCATTGTACAAAGTAACAGTACCGGACTGACGGATACGCTTAATACTAACGATCAACGCGTTGAGTCTGATATCGGAACGTCCGAATTATTGCCAATGACCGTGGCTCAGTTAAGTCAGCAATTACCTGTCAGTCAATACTGGCAAGCGGGACGCTCTGATAGATGGTCTATACTGCAGCAAGCCTATCAAGTCACCAGTAAAGCCGATAGGGCATCAAGTATCAGTGCCCAGCGCTGCGATCAGGATAAAATATGGCAATTGCCTAGTGGCGGCTTGGCGATAAAGGTGTTGACGGGCTGGAGTACTATTAATGATGCCAGTGTCTGGGACTGCAGTATCGCTATCGATACTGATTTGCCCATACAAGTGCTAAGGTATAACGCAGCAAACCCTCTGAAGTCATCCGATATGACAACTCAGATGGATATGGAACATGCACGTTTGGCAGATGCCAAGCTGAAGAGCAGTCAAGAGACCGAGCATCAAGAAATTCCTGCAGTATCACGGCTCATACTAAATATCGATACCCATCAGCGGGTTTGGCAGATGTGGGCGTTACTGTGCTCGGATGAAGGGTTTAATAAGATCATCGCCTCAAACCAAACGACATGGCTTGGTCATAGTACCTCACATATAACCGCTGATATAATGCGTCATAAAAATATTAATAACGTCATAACCTTGGATGATAAACCTTTAGATGCAGCATCATCTCTAAATAAGCATGACGATGTGGCCAATACCAATACCAATACCAATATCAAAAGTCCTTAAAATATCGCTCATCCAATCTGCGTTACAATATGGTGATATTTCACAGTTATACTATTGAACCCTTATTAAAATACCACCATACTTAGCAGCCTATTAATACCGGTGATTGATACCGTCAGAAAGCCTCTGACTGTTTTTATCATCTTTTATTGTTTTAGATTGTTTCTGACTTAGGAAGTTATATGCCCAACTGGCCACCAGACCCTAACAAACGTCCCGATAATTCGGCCAATCAGCCAACGCAAATGCAGCAACCAAACTCGCCGAGTGGACAAGAATGGAAGGTGCTCGAAAACACCTTATTGGCTAGTGTGGTTGAGCAGCGCCGCGCTCGTCGCTGGAGCATCTTTTTTAAACTACTGACCTTTGGTTATATCTTGTTGATATTTTTGACCCTTGGTCGTGGGTGCAGTAGTTCGCCGACGGGTATGGACGCGGTCGATACCAGCGAGCCGCATTTGGCCGTGGTTGAACTGCAAGGCGTCATCAGTAGTGACGATGTGGCCAATGCCTATGATGTCAATGAAGCACTGAGAGACGCTTTTGCAAACAGTAACTCAAAAGCGGTGGCGCTAGATATTAACTCACCTGGTGGTTCACCGGTACAGTCTGATGAAATTTGGCAGACAATGATGGAGTTGCGCAAAGAGTACCCAGATAAAAAACTGTACGCGGTTATCGGTGATATCGGTGCTTCAGGTGCTTATTATATCGCGTCTGCTGCAGATGAGATTTATGTCAATCCATCAAGTTTGGTTGGCTCTATTGGGGTCATTATGCCAAGCTATAACGTCAAGGGCTTAATGGATAAAATTGGCGTAGAAGATCGTACTATCACTGCGGGTGAATACAAAGACATCTTGAGCTTGTCACGTCCATTGACTGACTACGAAGAAAACCATGTTGAAAAGGTGTTGGCGAATACGCATAAGCATTTCATCAACGCTGTCAAAGAAGGTCGCGGCGACCGTCTGAAAAATCCTGAACAAAACAAACTGTTTTCAGGACTGTTTTGGACAGGTGAGCAATCTATCGAGCTAGGGTTGGCTGATAAAAAGGGTAGTATTACTAGCCTTAGCAAGCAGCTGGAGCTGGATACAATCATTAGTTATAGTCCGAACGATCCGTTCCAATCGTTTATGGATCGTTTTGCCGTGCAACTGGGTGCAGGCATTGGCTCTAGCGTTAGTCTTGATGGTTTTTTACCACAAGAAGAAGGTAACGTAAAGATGCGTTAAGCGTTTAATGTTTTAGATATACTGTGTATGATTGTTGGGGCTGAGCATATAATTGTGCTCAGCCTTAATTGTATGTAATGCTAAATAAAATCCTTGTTTAAGACTATAGTCAGCGAACTACTAAACCGCTACGGTGTTACCCTCCCTAGAGGTACTATATGTACAATCTGCGGTCGGCTGCCTTGTAGCTGTTTTAGACTTCTTTGACTATAAGTCGCTATCAATGCCGCGATAGTTATGAATTTTGCTATATTAGCGATGTTTGGCTGAATGATGCTACAGCCCCAAAAATAATATATAACATAAACTATTCTACGAGAGCCTGTTATGAGTGATGAAGTAAATTTGCAGACCTTTGCTGCACTACCTGTCTCTAAAATAACCAATAAGCCTGTGCTTCATTTTGCTCATGCCAATGGAATGCCAAGTGCTGTCTACGAGCCATTTTTTGAAGGTTTGTCAGAGTTTTTTACGATTGAGTATATCGCGATGCTGGGCGACACGCCAGGCTATCCCGTAGATGACCATTGGCGCAGTCTGACTAAACAAGTCATCGATAGCGTAAAAAGTGCCTGCGAGAAGCATGGTGTTGCGCAGGTGGTAGGGGTAGGTCATTCGCTGGGCGCTATGTGTACCTTGCAGGCCACGTATCGTCAGCCTGAACTGTTTGCTCAAGCAGTGCTCATGGATCCACCTTGGCTGTATGGCAAGGTCAGTTTGACGTGGCATTTAGCAAAGACAGCAGACAGATTACCCCTCATGAACAATCGTCTGATGGATAAACTGTCACCCGCTGGCGTGTCCAAGCATCGCCGCGATGTATGGGATAGCCGCGCAGACGCGTATGAGAAAATGCGTCATAAGGGGTTTTTCAAAAACTTTGACGAGCGCAGTTTTCAAGGGTATATCGATCACGGCTTGCATGAGCGTGCGGATGGCAAAGTGACATTGGCTATTCCTAAAGCCAGTGAAGTCGCTGTGTTCCGTACCAATCCTTCTTGGTATTGGCTGGCACCAAATCGAGGGCCCAAAGTACCTGTTACATTGATTATTGGTCAAGATAGTATCTTTTTAAAGCGCCGCTTTCCGCAGCAAATCAAGTCACGTTTGGGTATTCCTTATGAAACGCATGAAGGGGGCCATATGTTCCCACTTGAGCATCCACAGTCTGTCTCAACGCAGGTGCTAGGATTGATCAAGCAGCAACTGTCGAAATAAAAGCAACATATCATTAGTCATGCTCGTAATGGATATGAGCTGCCAGAGTATTTTTAAGTGATACCCTTATGCCAAAAAACGTAACTGCTCCATCTGATATGACTGCCTCACCTAAGTCTCCGCCCATCTTTTCACGCTTGGGTACATTTCTGCTAACAGTAGGGATGGTGTTTGCATTTTTTGTCAGTCAGTTGATAGGCATCTATGTCGCGGGCAAGCTAGTATTACCTGCTACCCAAAACGCATCGATAGGGAATATATTCTTTTTTGGCGGTAATGATGGAACGGTTGTGAGCCTCTCCATAATGGTAGGTTGCGTGCTGCTGTTGGCAGCCAGCATTTTTATCATTCGCTTAAAAGGCGGCGATTGGCGGCAATATTTGGCAATAAAGCCGTTTTCACTGTCGGTGGGTATGGGAATGCTTGGGCTGTTATTGATCTTTATGATTGTCAGTCAGGTGCTCACGTATCTGCTGGATATGACGCCGCTGGACTTTGTAGATCCTCTCTATCAGTCAGTCAGCTCGGTATGGCTATTGGTTTTTGCGATGGTCATCGTTGCACCCATTTATGAAGAGGTGGTCTTTCGCGGTATATTATGGTCAGCCATTGCAGAACAGTTCACAGCACCATCATATTCAGCGAATTATGGTGCGATAGTTGCGAGTATGATAACGAGTTTGATATTTGCCATTATTCATGTGCAGTACGGCATTTATGAAATCAGTACCATCGTTGTGTTGGCATTGATATTTTGCTACGCACGTATTAAGTCCGGCTCGCTACTACTGCCAATCGTGTTACACATCGTCAATAACGGTGCAGCGATGTGGCAGTATGTCGCGCAAGCAGCCTAAGGTTTGAATATCAAACAGACCCTAACTAAGATACATGCCAATATGATGATTGGCATATGAATTCTGTCAAGCCAGCTATAGTCGATTCAATTTAAAAATAGTACAAGGCAACCGAGCGTAGATGTATATTTAATACTTCAAGCGAGTTTAACGCAGTAATACTTTTATAGTGGAATGACTATACATGTAGCCAATAATAGATAGAGATTGGGCTAGGCATCAGGATTGAGCGCCAACACTTCATCGGCCGCTCGTTTAACATCATCAAGCGTTAGTTGAGGTTTACCACTCAACGCTTGTCGCCATTTGCGCGCACCCGTCAGCCCTTGAAACAGTCCTAAGTAGTGTCTCGTCATCGTGGGTAGCGCTTCGCCTTTCTCGATTTGCTTTTGTATATAAGGATAAAGCCGCGCCAAAATGTCCGAGCGTTTGGGTATTGCCTCGCCCCATAAGCTGTTGGCTTCTGCTAGCAGGTAAGGGTTGTGATAAAACGCGCGCCCAATCATCACGCCATCGACATGCTGCAAGTGTGTTTTGATGTCTTCAATCGTATCAATTCCGCCATTGATTTCGATATCCAGTTCAGGAAAGTCCTGTTTTAAACGGTACACATCCTCATAACGTAGCGGCGGTATTTCGCGATTTTGCTTTGGGCTCAGCCCTTGCAGCCATGCGGTACGCGCATGTACGGTGAATCGCGTACAGCCAGCGTCTGCCACTGTCTGCACAAAATCCACCATAAACTCATAGCTATCAAAATCATCAATACCAATACGATGCTTTACGGTCACTGGTATGTCGACGGCGGCTTGCATATGCTTGACCAAATCAGCAACGGTCTTAGGCTCTGCCATCAGACAGGCACCTATTTTGTTATGCTGTACGCGATCCGAGGGGCAACCAACATTAATGTTGACTTCATCATAGCCATATTTCTGAGCAAACTCGGTGCACTGTGTCATCTCATCAATATCAGCGCCGCCAAGCTGCAAGACAAGTGGGTGCTCAAGCGTATCAAAGCGCAAGTGCCGTGCGCGATTACCATGAATCAATGCACCAGTGCTGATCATCTCGGTATATAAATACGTATGCGGGTTAAACAGTCGCGCAAAGTAGCGATAGTCTGTTGTAGTCCAGTCGATCATAGGAGCGACTGAGAGGCGTTTGTTGGTCATATCAACCATGGTTATTGAGCCTTAATATTCGTGTCTTAAATAAATGGATAAGGTGCAATGGATGAGCGATACCATTGCACCTTAGTGTCAATCATTGTACGTATACCGTCTGATATTTATGTGACGACGTGATCAATCTTTTTGAATTCAGGAAGATTATAAAAATACATGCCCATAATGATACCGATAAAGCCAATAAACACAATGTAGAGTGCAGGTGAAAAGCTGATCAATGTGGTGGCATAGCCAAGTCCAAAAGGTATCAGTACTCCAACGACACCGTAAGTAATATTATAGCAAAAAGCGATACCCGTCAGTCGTACATTGGTGGGAAACAATTGTACTAAGATGGCTGGCACCATACCGACGATACCTGAACAGAATCCTAAAAGCGCATACATGATCAAGATATAATCGCCGCCTGCTTGCAGATGATAAAAGAAGGCTAGTATTTGGGCGATTAAGAGAGTAGAGCCAATGACCAGTATTTTGCCAAAATTTTCGTGGTTAGAGATCATTCCATAAAATATGCAGCCGATAATCATGAATACGATACCCAAGCTATGGGAAAAACCAAATAAATCACTGTCTAAGGTAAAGTTAAGCTCTATCAGATCCGGTAGTAGTAGTACGATGACAGAAGTCACGCTGGATATCACCAAAGTGAGTACCATGCCCACAAATATACTGTGCTTACAGCGTTTAAAAAGCATGGTGAGCGGTTGGCGTGCCGCTTTGCCAAGCTTAGGCTTATCTAATGCAAGGAAAAATGGTGTCTCTCCAACCAGTCGCCAGAACGCTAGTGGCAAAAAGCTCAATACCGCAGCAACCAAAAACGGTAAACGCCAGCCATAATCAGCCAACTGTACCGACGTCATAAAGCTAGACAGCCACATAAAAAATGCATTAGAGAAGAGCACACCTACCAAAAAGCTGGCCGTCACGTAGCTACAGGCCACCGACAGATACTGCCGAGGTACGTGCTCTGCGACAAACACCCAAGACAAGGGCACATAAAGACCAAATGCCATGCCCTGTATGATTCTGAGTAAAATAAACAAAATGGGTGCAATAACGCCCCACTGCGCATAAGTTGGCAACGCCGCCATGGCGAGCAAACTACAAGCGGTTACGAGTATGCTGAACAATAGTGTCGGTTTTCGACCAATGATATCGCCATATCGACCAAATAAAATACCACCAAAGGGACGAGCCAAATAACCGACGACAAACAGCCCCAACCCTTGTAGCTTAGCCACATTTGGATCGGTATCAATAGGAAAAAACGCGGCCGACACGATATCTGCAATGTACAAATAAATCAAAAAATCAAAAAACACCACAGCACTGATAGAGCTAATAAACAGTACCGTGTTTTTGTCTTTGGTCGACATTAACGCATATTGAGAACGAGATGGCATAATAGATTACGTATCCACAGAGTAAAGTGGTCATTAAATCGGTGGCCGCTTGGACAACCGATCATGATAAAAAACTGGCAAATCATTCGGTTATAAAGAATGACTTGCCAAAACAATAGGTCTAGAAATAGTAAATTTTGGTGTTTTAGACTGAAGTATGTCCGAGAAACGGTTGACGTACTCAGTTCAATACGTGCAACTCAACACTTCCAATTTAATATAATCAGGACAAGAAGATCTGTGCACTATAAAAAGGAAAACAAGGTAAGTTTCCAGCAGTCTTTAGCAATATAGATACAGCATGCAAAAAACGTACCGTATTCGCATGCCGTCGCAAAATCTCTGATTAAATAAGTGTTATTCGCTTAAGTAGTGTTATTAATAGGGATAGCGTTTTGTCATTAAGGATATGGCAGGTTAATGGGGTTATAGTAACCAGTCAATTGGCAGCCAAGACATAATGGTCAGCCAAACATGGTCACTTATACCGACTTTAGGTTCTGAGTCATAGACGACTTCTTTGTCATTTTCCATGGTGTGCCATTGCAAGCTGCCATCATCTAATAGCTTGACCTCGTACGCTTGATTCAACAAATCATCGCTTAAAGCACCATGTAGCTGTTTGGCAAGTTCATCATCATTGATAATGACACCCATTTCAGTATTGATGTTAGCAGAGCGAGGGTCAACGTTGTATGAGCCAATAAACACTTGATAGTCATCAACGGCAAACGTTTTTGCATGCAAGCTGGTCGATGACTGACTACGTGCGCGCCACAGCTTATTATCACGTTTTTCTTCAGCAGCGGTTGATTTTAGCTCGTATATTTTGACACCTGAGCGCAACAGATTCGGTCGCCATTGGCTATAGCCAGAATGCACAGCGGTGACATCGGTTGCATCAAATGAGTTGGTCAAAATCTTGATATCGACACCCGATTCAGCCAGTTTTACCAAGGTATCGACGCCATCTTTGGTCGGTACAAAATAGGATGAGATAATCGTTAGTTTCTTGGTTGGACTACCGAGCAACGTCCGCAATTGGTGTACCAAGTTGCTGTCGGTAGGGACGCTTTTGCTCAGTTTGCCGACGTCATCACTCAAGAACTGCATATCCGTCCAGCGAAAGGGTACCCGTTTATTGATCAGATCACTGTCTATCGTAGAGTCTTTGATGGCCGCTTTATAGACTGTCAAGCTACTACCTTCATTGTTTTCTTCATCAAGCCCCAGCTTGTCCAATGCGGCTGGAAAATTAAGGGTCACATCCTTATCAACTTTGGCCAATGTCTCAATATCAAACGACAAAGAAGATGACCAATAACTGTCAAAGCTGTTGTCAATATCGGCGACCACTTTACCGATTAGCAGCACATCCAAATCTGCAAACTGGCTACTTTGGTCATTACTTAGGTATTCATTGCCAATGTTGCGACCACCAATGATGGTAATCTGCTTATCAAAGGTCATGCTCTTGTTGTGCATCCGGCGATTGATTCGTGGCAACCCTGTGACGTAATTCAACGTCGGAATTTTACGATGCATCAGCGGATTAATAATGCGTACAGCGATATTAGGATGACTGGCAAAACGTAGTAGGTGCTGGTCAAACTTGGCACTGTTATTAAAATCATCCAACAATAAACGCACGATAACACCGCGCTCAGCGGCATCCCATAAGTCTTTTAAGAGCAGTTGACCGGCCTGATCATTATGCCAAATATAATACTGTGCATCGATATTGCGCGTGGCCATATCAGTCAAGATACTACGAGCGGCAAACGCGTTGGCGCCAGTCACTATCGGATGATAACCTGACAAATCGGGGTGGATATCACTCTGAGCACTGATGGCGGACACCAGATCCGTCTGAATCGTCTCACTATTATCGTTTTGATATAGCTCATGTACACGTTCTGATAACGCTTGGCTTTCAGGCAGATGCGGCTGCTTGGGCAAGCTTTGGCATGCACTCAAGGCCAAGGTCAGCCCTAGTGTTAGACTCAATAATAAGTGGCTTGATTCTAGACTGAACAGTGACATAACAAATTTACCTTAGTGAGCCTAAACATACTGATAAACAACTTATTAAAGGGTTTGCGCAATTTTCAAACATGACAATGGTGACGGTTCTACCCTAATATCAATTAAGGCTGCGTCCAAATCGTCGCTAGCTTAACAGCTGTTGTGATATCTGCCTATTATAAATACGTTATTTTTGTTAGGTTTTACTCACGAAACCATTGTTTTTTAAGTAGTGTTTAAATATATATGTGGAGAAATTTAATCGTTAGCATTTGGGGTTTTTAGGTATGCAAAAATAATATTTAGGTGCTATCTGAAACCAGCTGTGCGGAATAAGTCGACATGATATGATAACGCTGAGGAATTCGGTCGATAATCAGAAGAATAAGCAGTCATTTTACCTTAATTAAAATACCATCCAATAACATATTAACCAAAGTAACGGAACGTTTATGAGTCAGTCGCAAAACCACGATGAGAATAGTTTGAACCAAAAAAAATCAAACGATGGGTTAGATTCAAACTGGCGCAACGATGCGCTAGATTTAGATCTGGACTATGGCATGCAAACCATTGCAGTGCGGGCAGGTCAACATCGCACGGATGAGGGCGAACACTCAGAAGCTATTTTTACCACCAGCTCTTATGTTTACACTTCAGCTGCCGATGCCGCCGCGCATTTCAATGGAGAGAAGACGGGCAATGTCTACTCTCGTCATACCAATCCAAGCGTGCGCACCTTTGAGCGTCGTTTGGCCGCACTAGAGAACGGCGCGCGTGCGGTGGCAACTGCTTCTGGTATGGGTGCAATTTTGACCATGTGCTTGGCATATCTCAAATCAGGCGACCATCTGCTCGCAGCCAACCAGTTATTTGGCTCATCTATCGGTCTGTTCAACAACTATATGGCCAAATTCGGTGTTGAAGTCAGCTATGTTGATTGCTTCGACAATGACGCATGGGCCAATGCGGTTCAACCGAATACCAAGGTGATCTATTGTGAAAGTCCAAGTAATCCATTGGCGCAGATTTGCGATATTGGTTATCTGAGTCAGCTATGCAAAGCAAATGATATATTACTCGTCGTCGATAACTGCTTTGCGACACCAGCCTTGCAGCGCCCATTAGACTTGGGTGCGGATGTGGTGATTCACTCTGCGACCAAATACTTGGATGGACAGGGTCGAGTGCTGGGCGGTGCGTTAGTTGGCAGTGATGAGCTGATGCAAGAAGCGTTTACTGTTGTGCGCTCAGGCGGTATCAGCATGAGTCCGTTTAATGCTTGGGTATTTACCAAGGGGCTTGAAACACTTAAATTACGTATGCAAGCACACTGTCAAAATGCCAATCAAGTCGCAGAATTCTTGGTCAATCACCCTAATGTGAGCACGGTACATTTCTCCGGCCTGAGTGACCATCCTGCGCACGAGCTTGCCACACGTCAGCATCATATGAAAGGTGGCTATGGTGCTATCATGGGTTTTGAAGTTAAGCCATCTGCTAGCCTTGACTCAAAAGCGGCTGCGTGGCACGTGATTGACTCAACTCGAATGGTTTCTATCACCAATAATTTGGGTGATGCCAAAACCACGATTACCCATCCTGCGACGACCACTCACTTTCGCCTGACTGCTGAGGCTAGAGCAGAAGCTGGCGTCAAAGATGGTCTGATTCGTCTGTCGGTAGGTCTAGAAGATGTAGACGATATTATCAAAGACTTAGCACGTGGTTTAGACAGTTTGTAAAGATAGCGGTATAATGCCGTCAGTATTTTATTTTAAACTTTAAAGTATCCCATTTATTATTATAAGACAAAGAGGCAACTATGAACATTCAAGCATTGATGCAACAAGCACAAACGATGCAAAAGAAAGTAGAAGCAAACGTTGAAAATGCCAAAAAAGAGCTAAGCAACAAAGAAGTGCATGCAGAATCGGGTAGTGGTCTGGTCAGAGTTACCATGACCGGTCGCCATGTGGTCAAGCGTTTGACTATTGATCCAAGCTTGCTCGAAGATGAGCCAGATATGATCGAAGACTTAATTGCTGCTGCGATCAATGATGCGGTTCGTCAAGCGGATGCACTATACGAAGAAACCATGGCTGGCGCGACTTCAGGCATGGGTCTGCCACCAGGTATGCAGGGCATGTTCTAAGCGTTAAATACTTCATACTGAAGACAAAAATGGGGTTGTTATCGACACGATACGACCCCATTTTTATAGCTACGATTTATAAATTCAGTTAGATAAAGTCAACTAAAGGAAGCTACTTTGCTTACAGCCAAATTTGATCAGCTTGTCAAACAGCTGCGTATCTTGCCTGGTGTCGGTCAAAAAAGTGCCCAACGAATGGCATTGCATCTACTCAGCAAAAAACGCCCGCAAGGACTGTCACTGGCCCAAGCGCTTGATGATGCCATGCGTGATATTGTTGAATGTCAGCGTTGTCATAGCTTCAGCGATGATGCGGTTTGTCCACTATGCCAAGACCCTAGGCGTGATGACACTTTATTATGTGTGGTCGAGACCGCAGCAGATGTGATGGCGATTGAGCAAACCGCTGGCTATCGCGGCCGTTACTTTGTGCTGGGCGGGCATTTATCGCCGATTGACGGTATCAGTGCTGACGACTTAAATATTGATCAGCTGGTCTGGCGAGTCAAGCAAGAGCCTGTGGAGGAGTTGATATTGGCCACAGGGACGACCGTTGAGGGGCAGACCACCGCTCACTTTATCCGTGAGGCAGTGAGTCGTCATGTCAATAAAGTGACACGTCTGGCGCAAGGCGTGCCGATGGGCGGCGAGCTTGAGTATCTTGATAGTATGACGCTTGGTCAAGCCATGCAAAATCGCTCTTTCTTATAATCTCTTTATATTCTACTTATCTCATCAAAGTGTCGACCACTTTATTGCCTGAAATTGCTATAATTGTTTTCCCTCTTTATTTTATTAAGACGCCGTTTAGCGTTTTATTTTTTCTATTTATGCAGGTATCTGCCCGTGTCCAACAACACTTCAAACGCTACAGCTTATTCAAACCCTTCTGATATCAATGATGGTCTATTACAGGAAGTAGCCAATACTGAGTTAATGTCAGCATCACCATCAGAGCCAGACGTTCATACGCCTGATATTGCGGCGCTTGATCTTGATGTAATTGATATCGATGCATTATTGGATATTGCTGATGACGTTGCTATTACTTGGGTACGTAAGCAAAGTGAACTGGCTGAGGTCATCGATGCCTTGGCCACTTGCGGACGAGTGGCATTGGATACTGAGTTTATCAAGCGCGATACCTATTATCCACGTTTGGCACTCGTACAGTTGAATACAGGTGACCATGTTTATTTATTAGACGCCCCGCAGCTGCAATTGGCTGAGCTGTGGGAAGCGCTACGCAAAGTAGATGTGGCGATTTGGCATGCTTGTGGTGAGGATTTAGGGATTTTTTATCTGCTGTCTGGTTGTCCACCGCTGACCAACATTTTCGATACGCAGATTGCATTGTCTTACTTAACAGGACAGTTGCAAATGGGCTATCAGCAGGCATTGGCAGATCAGCTAGATATGCATATTGATAAAGAGCAGAGCCAGTCTGACTGGCTCCAGCGTCCCTTATCAGAAGAGCAAGAGCAGTATGCGATCGATGACGTGCGTTATTTGCCAGCGTTGTATCTTAGCATCGAGCACGCCCTGAAATCGCAAGGGCTATACGATTATGTATGGGCTGATTGTCAGCTTTATGCCAGTGATTTATATAACACGCAGCATATTGAAGATGAAGCGGTATACCTGACGATGGCAGATTACCGCTACAACTCACAAGAAATGGCAATACTAAAAGACGTTGCCACATGGCGTGAGGAGTTGGCGCGCGCGACCAACCAGCCGCGTACGTTTGTGATTAAAAAGCAAGCCGTCCGTGAGATTGTTACCGAAAAGCCAAACAGCATGCGCGAGTTGTCAAATAAAACGACCATGCACCGTAGTATGCTACGAGTCTATGGTGAAGAGTTGCTTAAGATCGTCAGAGAAGCCAAAGCGTTGCCATCTGCTGAGCATCCTGCTTGTCTGTTGCCGCCATATCGATCAAAAAACAAAATACTCTCAAAAGCGGTGCAGCAGGCGATTGATGATCATGCACAAACGATCGGCGTACCTGCCAGCGTGTTAATGCGCAAAAAATGGCTAGGACAACTGTATGAAGTTGTGGCTTTTGATAAAGATATCAGCGAACTACCGCAAGGACTCAAAGGCTGGCGCAATGATTGGGTGATTCAAACCTTAATTCCAGTCATTAATAAACACAAAACCGAGCTACAGCAGGGTATGGGCATCCATGCTTGATAAGGCAAAGATCAATAAGATAACACTCGATAAGAGTGAGCACCTCTGTCTAAGCGTCTTTTCAGGTTTTAGCGTTTAAATCGTCCATGTTCTAAAAAGTATCTGGTCTGCTCAGCGACCTCTGGGTTCACGAGCATCCCAGTATGCGAGGCGAGTAGGACGATATGGTCCGCTGCGGCCTCAATCTTGGTTTCCTCTATATACACGGTCCCGTCATGCACAAGCTGCTCGTTAAGGGGTGGCTTGTCAGATTTGCGCAGCTTGCTATTATGATATTGCAAAAACAGCTGACCCATACCATAAGGACGGTTGCCTGCAATCACGCCTAGCGTAATATGAGCTGGTAAGGGCGCAACGGTTCCATCCAAAGCATCGACATAGGATCGACCTACGACAGCAGGAGTCAGTCGCCAGATATAATCGGCACAGACACTGCCTACGTGCGGTGTCCCTAGGGTCACACAACGTCCAATTTGCCATTTAGGATACTGAGCGACGAAATCACGAATAATCAAACCGCCTAAGCTGTGTCCGACCAGATCTATGGGCTGATCTGGGTGATGGTTGTTTTCTAGCCAATCATTTAGACGTGCGCTATTGGTTTTGATACCATCACGCATACTACGGTAGCCAAACTGATGAGTATCAAATCCTGCTGCTTGCAGGCGCTTAGCCAATGGCCGCATAATCCATGCGGTTTGATGCAGGCCATGTATCAGAATGACGCGAGTTTTTGGTGGCATAGCTGCTCCGACATAGTGAAATTGATTTTGTAATTTTGGTAAATGCTATAGTCAAAGAAGTCTAAAATGGATACAAGGCAGCCGACCGAAGATTGTACCAGTAGTACCTCTAGGGAGGGTAGCACTGTAGCCATTGAGTGGTTCTCTGAATATATCAGTGTTTAGGTATGCTATTTAACACTATACATAAAATAAAACCTCCAAGTCAGCTGCTGACTTGGAGGTTTTTTATTACAGAAAATAACTATCGAAAATGATGATTACAGATAGTTTTCGATACTTGGGCAAGAGCACATTAGATTCTTATCACCGTACGCATCATCGACACGTGCCACGCTTGGCCAGAACTTGTTTGCACGGATATAAGGCAGTGGGAATGCAGCCGTATCACGGCTGTACGGATGCGCCCATTCGCTACTAGTGATCATAGCAGCCGTATGTGGCGCATTGACCAATGGATTGTCTTCTAGCGTCCAACCATTCTCGCCAGCTTTTGCTTTCATCGCTTCTGCTTTGATAGACTTTAGCGCACTGATAAAGCGATCCAACTCTTCTTTTGACTCAGACTCTGTTGGCTCAATCATAAGCGTACCAGCAACTGGGAAACTCATAGTTGGTGAATGGAAACCATAATCCATCAAGCGCTTGGCGATATCGCTTTCACTGATGCCAGTCTCTTCTTTTAGTGGACGAATATCGATGATACATTCGTGAGCCACACGGCCGTTTTTGCCAGCATATAGGACAGGGTAATGGCCTTTTAACTCAGCAGCGACGTAGTTGGCGTTCAATAATGCCAATTCAGTGGCTTTTAATAGACCATCGCGGCCCATCATAGCAATGTACATCCATGAGATAGGCAAAATGCTCGCTGAGCCATAAGGTGCTGCTGATACGGCTGAGCAGTCTTTTTGTGCATTATGCACAGGGCTTAGCGTATGGTTGGCCATAAATGGTGCCAAATGCGCCTTCATGCCGATAGGACCCATACCTGGGCCACCGCCGCCATGCGGAATACAGAAAGTCTTGTGCAAGTTCATGTGAAGTACATCAGCGCCAACGTCTGCAGGCTGCATCATGCCTACCTGAGCGTTCATGTTCGCGCCGTCCATATAGACCTGACCACCATGCTTGTGGGTCAAATCACAGATATGACGGATGCCTTCTTCAAACACGCCATGCGTCGATGGATAGGTAATCATCAAAGCACCCAAACGCTCGCTGTGCTCTTCACATTTAGCGGTCAAATCATCGATATCTACGTTGCCGTTTTCATCGGTTTTGACCACGACTACTTTCATGCCCATCATCATGGCAGTCGCTGGGTTAGTACCATGCGCCGACATTGGAATCAAGCAAACATCACGATCGGTCTCACCCAATGACTCATGATAGCGACGGATGGCAAGCAGACCAGCATACTCACCAGAAGCACCAGAGTTTGGCTGCATAGACACATCATCGAAACCAGTAATGGCTTTGAGTTGGTCTTGTAAGCTATCAATCATGGCGATATAACCGGTGACCTGATCACGCGGTGCAAAAGGATGCACATTGGCGAATTCAGGCCAAGTGATGGGTAGCATCTCACTGGTGGCGTTGAGCTTCATGGTGCAGCTGCCCAGTGAAATCATGCTGCGGTTCATCGCTAGATCTTTGTCTTCAAGCGACTTTAGATAGCGCAGCATCTCGTGCTCGGTGTGATGCGAGTTGAATACAGGATGGCTCAAAATATCGTCAGTACGCAAATGCGCGCTATCGAGTGAGATACGAGCGGTTTCAGGCAAGTCATGTGACTTATTGACGAACAATTGAGTCAAGGTGTTGAAGTCTTGCTGATCACTGGTTTCACTAAAAGCGACGCTCAATTTGGTTTCGCTTATACGCCACAAGTTGTAGCCAACATTGTCTGCATTTTTGAAGATTTGTGTGGCAAGCTTTTCTGAACCACAATCAACCACAACTGTATCAAAGAATTGATCGTGTACCACATTCAAGCTGCTGTCATTGGCTGCGGTGATGGCATCAGCAAAGGCAGTTGCAAAGGCATGGATACGAGTCGCGATACGTTTGACACCGCTTGGGCCATGGTATACAGCGTACATACCAGCGAGGTTCGCTAGCAATACCTGTGACGTACAGATGTTTGAGTTGGCTTTTTCGCGGCGGATATGCTGCTCACGAGTTTGTAGTGCCATACGTAGGGCAGTATTGCCTTGCGAGTCTTTTGACACACCAATGATACGACCAGGTGCTGAGCGTTTGGCTTTGTCAGAGAACGCAAAGTAGGCGGCATGTGGACCACCAAAGCCCATTGGGATACCGAAACGCTGCGTACTACCTAGCGCCACATCGGCACCCATATCGGCTGGTGATTTCAATAGCACCAAGCTCATGATATCACTGACAACGCTCACGTAGGTTTTGTTTGCTTTTACGGCAGCGATAACGTCTGTTAAATCTTTAACATCGCCTTCTGCGCCGACATACTGAAACAGCGCACCGAAATAGTCACCAGATTTGGCGGTTTCAAAATCACCAACGATGACTTCCCAACCAAAGTATTTGGCACGAGTATTGATAACATCTAGCGTCTGCGGATAGACACGCTCATCAACGAAATACTGCGTTGATTTGCTTTTGCTCACACGCTTTGACATCGCCATGGCTTCTGCCGCTGCCGTGGCTTCGTCAAGTAGTGACGCACCAGCCAACTCAAGACCAGTCAGGTCGATACAGACTTGTTGGAAGTTCAGCAATGCTTCTAGACGACCTTGCGCGATTTCAGCTTGATAAGGCGTATAAGCGGTATACCAGCCTGGATTTTCAAGGACGTTGCGCTGAATGACAGCAGGCATACGCACAGGCGAGTAGCCTTGACCGATATAGCTTTTGTTAACAGTGATGTCGTCTGCCATCGTACGCAGTTTGGCAAGTGCTGCATGCTCACTCATTGCCAATGGCAAATCCAATTCTTTGTGCAAACGTACTGGCTCAGGTACCGTGTCATTGATAAAGCTTTGCATGTCCTTATAACCAACGGCACTGAGTAGGTCAGCTTGCTTGGTGTCATTTGAACCTAAATGGCGATAGACAAATTCAGCTTCGTTGAACAAGCCTTGAAAGGTATCAAACGATGGGTTTTGAGAGATAGTCATGACAATCCTTGGTTAGGGGAGTAATAAAAAAATAGCTATAGCCAATCCTCTATGAATTAGATACGGTGTCAGTCTCGTTTAGTCTACTATTTGTAGTACTTTCACTCGGCTTCCTTGTATTTAAATCATATTGAACCGACTATAAAATAATAGAGTGCGTTATACGTAATGTACAAACTGTGTCTGATCAAAGCGGAATTGGCTGTTATAAACACCGTTATCAGCACGTTCGCCAGCACCAATCATCATAATGATATGTTGATCGCTGCCTAACTTTAGCAATCGCTTCATGGCAGGCTCATCGAAGCCGCCCATGGCACAGCTGTCAAAACCATGAGCACGTAGTGCTAGCATCAGGTTTTCGGCGGCAAGCGAGGTGTTATTGGTTGCCCAGTTTTTGGTATCTTCAAAGGTATAGTAAGGCGATTTTATTGGGCCTTTTACCCGTCTAACCACTTGCGTCGCGCCCCATTTTGCGGCCGAAACCACATTGGCCGGTCCTCGCAAAAAGTCCATCGTGACGACTTTGGTGTAGTAGTCTTTCACTTTCTTTGGCACTGGCTGGTCAGGGTATTCGCGCAGTACTTGCTGGGCGTGATCTTGCCAAACATCGGTACGAGCAACGATTGCGATTAAGCGTGCTGCTGTTTTTGCAGCGTTTTGATTCATGCAGTTTTTGATGGCACGTTTGCGATTGTCAGCATCATCGATAACATAAAACTCCCACGGCTGTAGGTTGCTAGAGTTCGGCGCTAGCATAGCCAAACGCAGACAGTCTGCTAGCACATCGTCAGGTATTGGCGTATCAGTGAAGCGGCGTACTGAGCGGCGCGACTCTACAATATCGCGAAACGCTTGAAGCTGCGGCGTATGAGTGGGCGTGGCAACGCTGTCTGTATTATCGGTGTTGGTGGTCATATTGGGATCCATGCTGGGAGTTGGGTTATCGGTATGAGATCGTGTTTTCAGATTCACTATGACAAATGCCTGTTTAATAGGCTTTGCACCAGTGGTGACGATTCAATGTGACAACGCTTGAGAGCAATAACATCGGGCGATAATGATTGGTGACGGTCTATATATAAAGCTGCTTTCAAATAATAAGCGTATCCAATGAGCAGATGCTTTTGATAAGAAAGGGTTTTCAAATAGGGGGTATGGATACCAGTCAGTACCAGTATCCAAAATAATTAGTTAGGTCTCATATCTTATAAGCGCGAGTGTCTTACCAGTGCTAATTTCTTACAAATACTAGTGCAGCGGCAAATAGCGATGTACTTTGATTATCGCTATTCGCTATTCGCTATTCGCTATTCGCTATTCGCTATTCGCTATTCGCTATTCGCTGAGAGCATGCTTAGCTTATAGGTCGCTTTCGTACTCATCAGCTGTCAACAGTGCTTCGTAGTCAGCGATGTTGTCAGGCTTCATTCTAAAGAACCAACCTTCGCCGTATGGGTCAGAGTTGATGATTTCAGGATCGTCTTCTAGGCCTTCATTGATAGCAACCACTTCACCTGAGATCGGTGCATAAACGTCAGAAGCCGCTTTTACTGATTCAACAACAGAGATTTCGTCATCGACAGCGATGATGTCGCCCACATCTGGCAATTCAACGAATACCACATCACCCAATAGGTCTTGAGCATGGTCTGTGATACCAACAGTGATCGTACCGTCGTCTTCTAAGCGTAACCACTCGTGGCTGGCAATATATTTTAGATCTGCTGGGATGTTGCTCATGGTCTCTCTCCTAAGTGATAGAGGTTAATTAACAAAAGTAATGGAAGCCAATAATAGAATTTATAGTGCCTACGAGTCAAACTGCTGTTTGCCATTACGGACAAAAGGCAGCTTAAGTACGCGTACGTCAACGAATTTACCTTTGCCGCGTAGATCGACCTGTACATTATCATCGTCTGATAAGCTGGCAGGAACACGGGCAATCGCGATTGAGTTTTTTAGGCTAGGAGAGAATGTACCACTGGTGATAATGCCAGTTTGTTCATTGTCTGTGCCTTGATTGATGGTGACCGTCATGCCTTCACGTAACACGCCGCGTGTCGTCAATAGCAGACCCACTTGCTTCATAGCCGTGTTGTCATCTTTTGACTGCTTACGTTTGCTGACTAGGGCTTCGCGGCCGACAAACTCGCGCTCGTCTTTAAGTGCAAGCGTCCAGCCCATGTTGCACTCATAAGGACTGATGGTTTCGTCCATGTCATGACCATACAGGTTCATACCCGCTTCCATACGCAAGGTATCACGTGCGCCAAGACCAGCAGGTTTGATGCCATTCTCTTTTAATTGCTCAAAGAAAGCAGGCGCATCATCGGCATGCATAATGACTTCGACACCATCTTCACCAGTATAACCAGTACGAGCCACGAACCAATCAGTGCCTTCGATATCGGTCAAGTCAGCCCCAACGAAAGGCTTAAGTGCTGCCAAGGTGTCGGCCCAGCTTGGTTTGGCTTGAGCCAGTTTTGCAATAGCATTTGGACCTTGCACGGCAAGCATAGCAAGCTCAGGACGCTCGGTAATCTCAATATCAAAGCCTTCAGCGACTTTGTTAAACTGTGTTAAGTCTTTATCACGAGTGGCTGCGTTAGAGACGATGCGGTATTCGGTTTCATCAGCATTGGTCAGATATACGATCAAATCATCGATGACACCGCCTTGCTCATTGAGCATACCAGAGTACAGTGCTTTACCAGGTGTGGTGAGTTTGTTGACATCGTTGGCGAGCAGTTTCTGTAGCCATGCTTTGGTATCAGCGCCTTTGATATCGGTCACAACCATATGTGAGACATCAAACATACCCGCATCTGTGCGTACGGCTTCGTGCTCTTCGATTTGTGAGCCGTAATGAATCGGCAATTCCCAACCAGAGAAGTCGACCAGCTTGCCCTCACTATCAATGTGAGACTGGTAAAAAGGGGTGCGCTGAGGGGCTTGGCTTTGCTCGTTTTGAGAAGTGATGTCTTGAGAATGGGTATCAGTCATAACAAATCCTTATGTGTACATCAGTGGTACTCGGTAGAGTAGGCCTTGATGCGCAACGTAAAAGTAGCGAGAAGCAATATTGCAAGGTGCAAATATTACATCAAAGGGTGACACAGAAAACAAAGATGAAGACATGAGCCAAACGGACGCTAAACGTCGGTTTGGGCAGTAGCCCTATCTGTCCTGTGACCTGAGATTTTCAACACGAATCATCATTAATGGGCAGTTGTATGAGCCCTACAGCTGATGATAGCGTATTTTCTCCCCTTCGGTGGGTAAGACGTCGTCCGTGCTTACCACTCTCCAGATTTGTTATGCCTTATGTTTGAAGATGTAGTGCGCTATAGGCATCATACGACCAAACAAAAATGACATGCGTTTTTCAGTCCTTTTACCTGAGCGATTGGCAGGGTGGATGCGCCTTCGGTGGCTTGTAGCAATTGATGTTTTTGTATGACCAATGCGGTTTAATACAAAATCTATGCTTACAAACGCTCTCCTGAAAAACGCTTTTATTATGAAAGGTTCAAAGCGCTTTTACAAGTCATCAACGCCATTAAAATAAATAAATTTGGCAAAAATAACGTTTTGCTAGGATAGTCCGCTAAATAAGATGTATTTTATAATAGTATTTTCTCTCTTAATCAGCATGTCACCTGCATTTTTTGACAAAAATTACGATAGCAAAACGCAAAGCGACTACTGGTATTTGCGTGAAATATGCTAACCTACGGCCATAGTTTCTGATAGGTGATTTTTATGCATTGTGATATTTATAAGTTTCCCAAACATGACGATATGTACGTCTATATCGCTCGTCCCGATTATCCTAATGATACCGATGAGATCAAGGACTGGCTTGGCGTGTTACCAAAAGACTTTCGTGCAGGCTTAGGTCGTAGCAAGTTTGTCATGCATCTGGATTTGGCGACAACGGCTACGCTTGCTCGTGTCAATAAGGAAGAGGTACTGGCCAAGCTACAATCACAAGGCTACTTTGTGCAGATGCCGCCGCAGGATGTCATGCGCCGCCAAGCTGAGCTACGCGCCCGTGAAGCGCAAGATAATATTTACGACTAGTAGCGCTATAGCCGAATCATTAGGTTTATATAGGGTGTGTGGCAAGTTGGTTTTGAGCGTTGTTGATAGACTGAGAAAGACGCTATAGTTGATTCAGTTTAAAAGACAGTCAAGGCAACCGAGTGTAGATGTATAGGTGATACTTCAAGTGAGGTTAACGCTGTCCTTCTTTTATAGAGGATTGACTATATAACACATTTGGTCACATGCATTTAGGCATAGAGTCATGATAAACTGGCAGTCACGAAATCCATATAGAGACGTGCGTCATGTGCGCGTCGATGATGTATTCGGTCTTATTTGAGTGCTGTAAAACGTACCCTATGCCGCTTGGCACACAACGTGTCACCGATGACAAACGCAGGTAATTAAATACGCATGGACTGGTTAAAAAATATCTTACACAGCTTACCGTTAGAATCTATCAGTGACATTCTCGGTGAGATTGCCATTTGGTGGGGCCAAATGGTAAAGGATGTCCCACCTGCCGATCTGCCAATGTATGCTTATCTTGGCGGCGCTATTTTGGTATTGGTCTTATGGGTGCTGGTCGCTCGAGTATTGCCCAAGCCGCTAGGCGGAATGAGTTGGATGATTCTGTTTGCAGTGTTATTGGCACCCGGTACGGCGCTTGGTGATCCAAGTGAGCTGGCACCAGCCAGTATCAGCGTGGTTTACGGCATTATGATGAAAGACTATGCTGGCGCTATAGCCAGTATGTTGCCTATCTTGGTGGTATTGGTCGCAGGCTTGTTTGTCGGGTTTGTATGGCAGCTGATACGTAGCGCATTTGCTTCTAGCTTAGACAAAGCCCGTAGCCGCAGCGCAGAAGATACACAAGCAACGTTGCAAATGACGACAGGTAGTTATTTACCAGAAGGCGCTAGCGTAACCGAACAGCCTGAAACCAATGTGAGCTTAAAAAAAGAAAGTACATTGGCCAAAAATCCTAAGAATGATATGTCTAACAAGCAGTAAAAAATTCTAAGTATTTAGAAAATACCGTTATCTTAATAGATCTTAATACTCAAATAAAAAGACACCAATGCGTGTCTTTTTTTATGTCGAAAGGTTTATCCACTATATAAAAAACTGGGGGTTGTTCGCCATACATAACATTTGTTAATAATGGCGAACGCATGAGTATTTTGGCAATGCCTCAGGCTGTGCTAATCTAATTTGATAACCAGCTATTTCTAGATGATTACTTCGCCTGTTTGTGACCTATTTATCTATAACAATAACTCAACCATAACTGAGATTTGACTATGAGTACGACTGACACGACTAAAAAAAGCTTCACTGGCACACAAAGCTATATTGCCACAGATGATTTACAACTGGCAGTCAATGCCGCTATTACGTTGCAAAAGCCGCTACTGATCAAAGGTGAGCCGGGCACCGGTAAGACATTACTGGCCGAAGAAGTTGCCGAGAGTTTAGGTATGCCGCTCATCACGTGGCACGTCAAATCGACGACTAAGGCTGAGCAGGGTCTGTATGAATATGATGCAGTGTCACGCCTGCGGGATTCGCAGTTGGGCGATGATAAGGTCTATGACATTGCCAACTATATCAAACCAGGTAAGCTATGGGATGCGTTTACCAGTAAAGAGCGTACGGTACTATTGATTGATGAGATTGACAAAGCAGATATCGAGTTTCCAAACGATCTGCTGCATGAGCTAGATAAAATGTCGTTTTATGTGTATGAAACGGGCGAAACCATCACCGCAGCGCAGCGCCCAGTGGTGATCATTACATCGAATAATGAAAAAGAGTTGCCGGATGCATTTTTGCGTCGTTGTTTCTTCCATTATATTGACTTCCCAGAAGAAGAAACCATGCGTCAAATCATTGAGGTGCATTTTCCTGATATCCAAGAAAAACTGGTCAATAACGCACTCGATATCTTTTATAAGCTGCGTAATATTCAAGGTCTTAAAAAGCCACCATCAACGTCTGAATTGGTCGATTGGTTAACGCTATTACTCGCTGACGATATGGCGCAAGAAGAGCTAGAAGAAAATCTGCGTGGTGAAAAGTCTATTCCACCACTATATGGTGCGCTGCTTAAAAACGAGGCCGATGTGAGTCTATTGCAGCGCTTTGCCAATATGATGCGTCGCTAGCCTGTCAGCATTAGAGGGCAACTCAACTGCCTTGTCATCATGGCTTGAGCCTATCAATACTAGGCTCAGTCATAACCCAATCAGCCAATAAGTGATGCGACTCTTATGTTTATTAAACTGTTTTATACCTTGCGTACTTACGGCGTGCCAGTCAGTACGCGTGAGCTGCTTGATCTAAATGCTGCGCTTGAGCAGGGTTTGATGATGCAGCCGCACCCAGAAGACCCAAGCCTGACCACCTTTGCCAGTCGCGAAGACATGTATCGATTGATTCGGCTATGTATGGTCAAAGATGAGCGCCATTTTGATAAATTTGATCGTGCGATGGCGGATTATTTCGAAGGTGCCGACAGTTTGGATATGGAGGAGCTATTGGCTAAGCTGACGGACGTGCCTAAGGAATGGTTGGATTTAAAGCTTGATCCGAAAAACTTAACAGAAGAGCAGCGTCGACTACTCAAAAAATATGGCTCGCTAGAGGAGCTGATGAAGGCTTTAGAAGAGCGTCTGAAAGAGCAAAAGGAGCGTCATCAAGGTGGCAGCAAATGGGTTGGCACAGGTGGCACATCACCATTTGGTGCCTATGGCGATCATCCAGAAGGCGTTCGGGTCGGTGGCGAGTCACGTAAGCGCAGCGCTGCCAAAGTCTGGGAGCAGCGTAAGTATCGCAATTTAGACGACGATAGTCAGCTTGGTACGCGTCAAATTCAGATGGCGCTACGCAATCTACGCCAGTTTGCACGTACTGGCAGTGCTGATGAGCTTGATATCAAAGAGACCATTAGGCGTACAGCGAAGAAAGGCGTGCTCGATATACATATGCAGGCGGAGCGCCGCAACCGTGTGAAAGTGCTGATGCTGTTTGATGTGGGCGGTAGTATGGACGTCCATGTCGAAGCGCTTGAAAAACTATTTTCTGCGGCAAAAAATGAGTTTAAAACCTTAGAGTTCTTTTATTTTCACAACTGTCTTTATGATTATGTGTGGAAAGACAATAACCGTCGTCATAGCGCACCGATGCCAACGTATGAGCTGCTGAATAAGTATGGGCGGGAGTATCGAGTTATATTTGTGGGTGATGCATCAATGTCGCCATATGAGTTGATGACGGTGGGCGGCAGTGTCGAGTATATGAATAACGAGGCGGGTATCGTATGGCTGAAACGGGTACTGGATCATTTTGATAAAGTCGCTTGGCTCAATCCGGAAAATCCTACATATTGGCAATATACTCAAACCATCGTTGAAATCAAAAAACTCGTGGATAACAAGATGTATCCGATGACCTTGCATGGCGTGGAAGAGATGACCAGTTACTTGGCACGATAGTTTTGACGTTTATGCTATAGTCAGTCCTCTATAAACTAGATATGGTGTCAGTCTCGTTTAGTCTACTACTTGTAGTACTTTCACTCGCCTTCCGTGTATCCAAATTATATTGAATCGACTATCACTTATAAAATCTATTAGTTCTGATTGAATCCTTATGAAAGCAGCCGTTATGACAACATAATGGCTGCTTTTTTTTGTTTAAAAATAAGCAGTATGACAATTCGGCATTGGTATGCTGAGTAAAACATGATAAGATTCATTTAAAATGAATCTTATAGGTGTTCTTATTTAAGATGTTTACTTAAAGATTCTTATCTCCTGTTTTTTAATATATCCATTCGACCACACACTGAGAAATAACATGGCTTCATCAAAAACATTAGAAATCGTCACCGCAACTGTGCCCGTACTTGAACAACATGGCGTTGCGATTACCACTGTATTTTATAAAAATATGTTTAATGAGCATCCTGAGCTGTTAGATATTTTTAATGAGACCAATCAAAAATTGGGACGTCAGCAGACGGCATTGGCTATGACGGTATTGGCCGCTGCTAAGCATTTAGATAAATTGGCTACGCTATTGCCGCAAGTGACCCAGATTAGCCATAAACATAGAGCGTTACAGATATTGCCTGAGCATTATCCTATCGTAGGTAAGCATTTGATCGGTGCGATAAAAGAAGTGCTAGGAGAGGCAGCCACTGACGACATCATTACCGCTTGGAAGGAAGCTTATGATGAGATCGCCTCGGTATTTATTCAGATTGAACATGGCATGTATAAAGAGGCGATGTGGAAAAGTTTCGCGCCTTTTAAAGTGATCGAAAAGGTAGCGGCTGCTACGGATATCGCAGCTTTTACAGTAGTGCCAGTGAACGATAATGAAGATAGTAATCAAGATATTGACCTGAGTAAATTGAAGTTAACCGCTGGTCAGTATATTACGGTGAAAACAGATCCGGCAGACAGCGACCATATTGCGCTGCGTCATTATTCTTTATACTCTGCCAGTACCGATGCAGGTATTCAGTTTGCTGTTCGACGTGATAACCGTAATGAGCATCATGGGTTGGTCTCTAACTATATGCATGATCAATTAGAAGTGGGTGACACGGTTTTATTGTCGGCTCCAGCTGGTGACTTCGCGCTTAATCAAGATTTGGTACAGCAGAATGAAATTCCATTGGTATTGATGAGTGCTGGGGTCGGGGTTACGCCTGTGCTGTCTATGTTAGAGGCGCAGGTACTGGCCAATCCTAAACGACCTATTATCTGGGTTTATGCGTGCCAAAATGCCACACATCATGCTTTTTCTGATCAGGTAGAGGCATTACTCGCAAAGGCTGAGAGCGTAGAAAAACATATCTTTTACTTTGAATCAGGACAGTTGTTAGATGCTGCATGGCTTGAAACATTGCCTAAGCCTGCTGATATCTATGTATGCGGATCAATGCCATTTATGGAAAGTATGATTGATGGGTTAGTGGGATTAGATCATGGTGTCGATAGCGTTCACTATGAACCGTTTGGCCCTAAAATGAGCTTGGGCGGTTAAGTTTTTAACATATAGTTGGTGAACTACTAAACCGCTACGGCGTTACCTATCCTTAGATGTACTACTTGTATAATCTGCAGTCGGCTACCTTGTACCCATTTTAGAGTTCTTTGACTATAATATTAAAAATAAACGTTTATAAAAAAGCACTTAGCGTGAAATAATCATGCTAAGTGCTTTTTTAATCTTAGTTGACAATAAATAGTATCAGGGCACATTACTCTTTATTTTCAACCACACCAATCATGACGCCCATCTCTTTTTTATCCTGCTTATCGATGCTAGGCGCATATAATGCCGACGCAATCCCACCATCTAAAAACAGTGCATTCGGGCAGTTTAAATTGTCTCTAAATAGGGATGCAAACTGATAAAACGTGACTGGTTCATCGCTATTGACGAACTGTATCGTGCCATCATCACACACGCCTGCACCATTACGAATCTTGAGTGAGGTGCTATCAGGTTTGAATTGTGGATGTATCTCATTATTAATGACCAGCATAGGGCCTGATTGAGTGGCATACCAGGGCTGCGCTTTGTCCTCTGACAGTAACTCACTCAAAGCATTACTTTCCGTAATCTGTACCTTGCCAGCTTTATCCCACCACATGACCCCATTAGGTAACAGATGAAAATTGCCACCACCTTCTTTTAAATTTAATGACTTGATCTCTTTACCTTCGATAACCGTATAGCCAATCGGTGCGTATTTTTGATTGTACATCCCAGCATTCATCGCAAAGTTGAGTGTCTTATCTGTTGGTAATGTTGACAACAACGCATCAAAGGTAAGCATGGGCTGACTACTATCAGATGACTGCCAAAATAACTTTAATGCGTAGCGTTCATCAGTCAATGCTTCCGCTGTAATTCGGCACGCACTGTAAGAAAATGGCATATTCTGAGACTGGCACGACCAGCTGTCTGTATCGCTGCTAGCCGTGTCAGTATTTGATTGCTGGCAAGCGCTAAGGCTTAGCACAAGCACTATCGTTGATAGAGCTAAGGTAAAAAGGGAACTTGGCATTAATCACGCGTCTTTTAACATAGAGGTTATTTAAAGGTTGCTACTGCTTGCTGCTTAATCGCATCTTTATCAATCATTCTCGAGGACTGTTTTTTAGTCACTCGTCGGTGGAAAATCACGGAATGTATTATTGACGTTACCGATCATGATACCAGTAGTATTATTGTTTACTTTATCGTCCGTTGCTTGATCACCTGCTTTTAAAGTTGGCGCTTCGGTTTGTTTACCTGTATCTCGCGAGTCTTTGTTGTAGGCAATCAGCGCATCATTATCGGCAAGGAAGCTATCCGCTGTCGACATCACCCACATCTGATTGAACACGTCTGCCCGGGCACTTTGATCAAGTAAGGCGCCTCTATCTGTAAAGTAAAAGAACTTCGACAGTAGTTTGATTTGTCCATCGTCTAAGCGGCGTGCGATGTGATAAGGCTGTAGTTGACTTGGATGCTGTAAACCAACTGCGCCTACGATGCTAGCAAGCGATTTTAGCGTGTTTTTATGGAAGCTGGCAACGCGCTCGGCTTTACTTGGGACATCAAGCGCTTTTTGGCGATATGGATCTTGGGTAGCGACACCTGTTGGGCAAGTGTTGGTATGACAAGAGCGCGACTGGATACAACCGACCGCAAACATAAAGCCACGTGCTGAGTTACACCAGTCTGCACCCAAAGCAATCATACGAGCAATATCAAAACCAGAGACGATTTTGCCACTTACGCCAAGCATAACCTTGTCACGAATACCTGCACCGACTAAAGTGTTATGAACCAATAGAAAGCCATCAACCATCGGCATGCCGACATTATCCATAAACTCGACAGGTGCGGCACCAGTACCACCCTCAGCACCATCAATGACGATAAAATCAGGATAGTTATCCGTCTCTATCATGGCTTTGACAATCGCCATAAACTGCCACGGCTGACCAATACAAAGTTTAAAACCAACAGGCTTGCCACCAGATAGTTCACGTAACTGCTGCCAAAACGCCACGAGCTCACGCGGGGTACTAAATGCAGTATGCGAAGAGGGTGAGATGCAGTCTTGACCAAGTGGTACTTGACGCGTGTCAGCAATCTCTTGGGTGATTTTACTAGAGGGTAGGACACCGCCTTTACCTGGCTTAGCGCCTTGCGATAGTTTGATTTCGATCATTTTTACTTGTGGATCAACGGCTTTTTCTGCAAAGGATTGTGCATCAAAATCACCATTGGCATCGCGGCAACCGAAATAACCCGTACCCAACTCCCAAATTAAATCACCGCCAAATTTTCGATGATGAGGGCTGATCGCACCTTCGCCCGTATCATGCGTAAACCCGCCTATTTTCGCGCCTTGATTCAGCGCCATAATAGCGTTGGCAGACAAGCTACCAAAGCTCATGGCAGAGATATTAAATACCGACATATCATGTGGCTGTGTGCAACGCTCACCGCCCACCATGATACGAAAATCTTTGTTTTCTAGCGGCGCACTGATGGCCGATTGCAAAAACCATTCTTTGCCATGCGTATATAAATTATCTAGCGTCCCAAAGGCATTGGTATCACTGACGTTCTTAGCACGCTGATAAACAAGGGCTCGCTGCTGACGTGAGAATGGCACTTGTTCTTTGTCATCCTCTAACAAGTATTGACGAATCTCAGGACGAAAGTCCTCTAACACGTAGCGGATGTGACCTGCAACTGGATAGTTGCTCAATATGGCATGCTTGGTTTGAATCAAGTCATAAATACCCAAACCAACCCCAAATCCACCAATGAGAATCAACCACCAGTTCAGCAATAATAGCCCTGCTAAAAACAGCAATATTGCGGCAGCAAAGGTGCTGTAGCGTAATAAAACACCTGTTAGATAAGGCGAATTGTTGGTAGGTTCGGGATTCAGATTGGTACGAGATTGGGGCATAGCGAGGCTCGGTAATAAAACATGAAAATTAAAAAACGCGGTAATTATATATAACAGATAAAAAGAATATGTCTCAAGCATCCATACGTATGATGTCGACGACAGATAATATTTATCTTAACTTATAATTAACGCGCATATTGTACGGTTATGATATCACGGCTTAGAGGGAATTGAGTAAGGTGTGCTTATGCCATGGCTTTCTCAACAAATCACCCGCACCAAAGTTTTCTGCTCATCAATGGTTTCAAACTTAATGTCAACGGACAAAAACTGCTCAATCAGCCATGCTTGGGTCTCGGTATGTTGGCTGATGATTCGTGCCGTAAATTCGCCACCACCAGATAACGCCAGTGGCAACAACAACTGGTCTGTTAAGTACTCATCGACCAGCGCATTGGTTTTAAAGAGATAACGTTTGACCAAACCTGCTAAGCGATGGCCCATTTTCTCAGCTGAGCTGCGTTTTTCACCCAACAGCGTAAATATTTCGTGATGCAGATGATCGCCACATTCATGAGTAACCTGTGCATAGCACGTATTGCCTTCACCGATACCGTCCAGCTTATTGGCTTTGGTGGTAATAAGTGCGCCATCTACTCCGCTTTCAAGCAGTACGGCTTTAGCGCTGGCAATCTCGCGTTTGCCAATGTCATATTCCAAATTTAGGACACTGGCTACTAATGCGATATTTGTTAACGCTCCACGTTCGGTTAGGTGTAGTGGCTTGGAATCAGCACGGCGCATAAACGGTGTAATGGTTGCTTTAATCACGCCGCCACCAATGGGCGCAAAGCCTGCTTGCACACATTTAATATCAATTTTCATGCCTAATTTCGTTAAAGCAGGGACGAATGCGTGTTGCAAAAAGTCCGTGGTTGGCGCTAATGGATTATGCGTACCGCCTTTTATACTCACGGTTGAATGAACGTTTTGATCTGTATTGGCAAAAAGCAGGGCAGGGAGTAGCGTTTGTAACACAAGACTGGTACTGCCAGCTGAACCAATATTAAAGTTATAGTCACCTGATTTGATAACATTAGGGGCAAAGCGAAACGATGTGCTGCCCAACGCTGCACCTGTCACAGCGGCATTTGATATTTGCTGCGAGGCTTGTACGCACATCAGGTGTTGACGCATCAACCCAGGTTTGGCTCGCCCAGCGCGGATATTGGTCATTTCGATGGGTATGCCTGTCAGCATCGATAATGAGAGAGCGGTACGAATGATTTGTCCGCCACCTTCGCCAGTGCTGCCATCTATTTTTAGGGTCGCGCGCTTGGTGCTCGTAGTATGGGCACTGGCATTACTGGCGCTTTGGTTGGGCATAAAGCTCATTGGTACACTCTCAAAGTTTAATTTTTTGTAAAGCGGGATATGATTATTTTATCGTGCGTGCTTAAGTTGCTATCAATTATTATCAAATAAAAGAGCCTAAAAAATATGGTATGACGCATATTTTTTAGGCCCTGTTGATCAATCAATCAAAGTTTAGCTTTAGATATCAACGTTTAGCTGTTGAATTTTTTCGCTAATAACTCTTTGATAAATGTCACGACGGCTGCGCTGTGCTCAGAGTTTTTGATTTCATCTAATAGCTCAGCTTTTGACATGCTTTGGTATCTCTGTATGTCTTCGCTGCTGATGTTTTTTGCGCTGTCGATCAAGCCTGATAGGCCATTGTCATCGTTATCACCGCCTGTTACAGCGCCTAACATATCGTTCATATTTAACATCGGTATTTCCTCATATAAAAGTAATTATCAAATGCTTCAATGTGAAAATCATTATAAATCTGTGCCGTGGTCACATACCACGCACATCTTAGTCTACCGTATCTATATTCGTTTAGGGGTATTAAAGTCGCCCTTTTTAGATAATGATTATGCGTCGGGAAGATGGGTTTTAATCAAGATTTCTCCATGGCTTATGATCAATGGCTTTAAAAATAAGATTGAAACCGACTGTCAGTGTCTGGTGATAAGGTCTAAATAGTGTGGTGTAACAAGTGACGAGTAGAGGCATGAATAGTAAAAAAGACGTTTGCCCGCAACGCCAAGTAGCCACTGCAGTATTTGTTCAACCCCCTGTTGTGGAGTGCGGGGTCTTAACACTCGCCCAGTCGGTTCCAAAAGGGTGTTCTATAGTTATTTCACTATAAAAGTAGTCATTTAAAAGTAGTCATTTAAAAGTAGTGATTTAAAAGGAACTATTCTGCTAAATCGATTTGCCAGTTATTGGACTGAATTACAATATTGATTTGACGCAGTTTCATGGCAATATCGTCCGCTTGCTTCTGTAAACCAACCACTGACACCATGACATTATATTTAATCTCACGATGGCTATAACGGTCTGTTTCGGTATGCGTGGCAGCTATGGCATCGATCAATAGTTTATGGCGCATCTCTAAGGTATCGCGCTCTACCAACAGCGTTAGCATCGATTGACCGTTATCCGTCTTAGCAATCGCGTTGGTACAGTGAATGCGTTCAATCAGGTTTGACAGCTCAGCGATGATTTGGCTGGCATCAACCATCAATGCGTTTGGGTCCTCAGATGGCGTATCGCCTTCTTGGACTTTAATATTGGCGTTAATACGGCCCTTTAGTTGAGCCAACTTCTTTTGCATATCGCTACGGATAAGTAGGGCTTCTGCGAGTTTCATTTTGGTTCTCTCTTATTATAATCAGGATTCAATATCGCCCCAAAAATCAATATGATTTGGCGTATCGATTATTGGAAATTTATCTGACAATTCAAAACGAAATTCATGAGAAAAATAGTGTGCTAAATCGTATCCATAGTAAATGATGTCTGTCTGATAAATAGAAAAGACAGGGTTACCAGTTTTATGTAGTTCACTAGGAATGTATCGGTGCGAGTAAATGGGTATCATTTTAGGATAAGTCTCATAATAAATTTTAGCGACCATAATATTTTTATTAAGATCATTAGACTTTTCACCCCATTCTTCCATCCAGAATGCATTATGTTCTATATCAAACACTATGCCACTAAATGGCCAATCTATTCTTTTACGAATATCCATGGCCTCAATTTTTGACTGTAAACCTAGTCGCCAGTTAACAAAACCATTAGATATGGGCAGCTCTTTTTGTAAAAAATATTGTAAATCAGGAGGAAACCTTAAATTGAATTTACTTTCAATTTGTTGAACTTCTTCATCAGATAGCCCATGTTCAAATTTGACTTTTTTGCTTTAAGTTTTCGTATAATTTCTATAGTTTGAGCATGTTTCATGATGTTTGCTTCCAATTTTAAAAGCTGATTTCAAAATAATTAAATGAGGCACTTATTACCAATCTTTTAATCTTCCCAATAAAAAAGCCCATCGTAATAAGAGAGATAATTATCAACCAGCACAGAAGGTATTTTTTCAGCTATTTCCAATGATGTAGTCAGTGCAAGTGTATTCAAACGAATTAAGCCTTTGCGAGTCAAAATTTTTTCTACTTTCTGAGCAAGATTCTTCACCGCACTATTGGTCAAGTTATCTAGCATTTTACGGCTTGGTAGATAATGAGAACACATTGAAGGGTCATGAATAGGCCATGACTTTGAACCTTGCATAAAGACATAGTAAGGTAGCATTCGATGAAATAGAATTATAAGCCCTTCATAGCTCTCAAGACTTTCGAGAGGATCACTAGTAAAGTCAGAAGTCTGCTGGTAAAACCATGCATCACAGTAAGAGGCATAACCTGAACCATAATGATCTACTTCTAGTTGAAATAGAGTTTGAGTATGACTTTTTATCTCTTCACAGAGGCCTCTATAATAACCTTCTATCGTAGACTCTTCTCCTGTATTGAAAGGATGCCCGTGCCAAACAATCTCTTTTTTTTCAACATGAATTTGGTGGATCAAATCATATAGATTAATAGTTTGTTTCATAATAATCTCCTTTTAAAAGTTTAACCCTTCACACACACCACCTGACGCAAAGTATGTACCACTTCTACCAAATCACTTTGCGCTTGCATTACGTCATCAATATTTTTATAAGCCGCTGGAATCTCATCAATCACATCCGCGTCCTTTCGGCATTCTACGCCCGCAGTCTGCGCAATTTGATCGGCGACCGTAAATACCTTTTTGGCTTCAGTACGTGACATGATACGACCTGCGCCATGCGAGCAAGAGCAAAACGATTCTTCGTTCCCTTTACCGCGCACGATGAATGATTTGGCACCCATTGACCCCGGAATAATGCCGTATTCACCAACGCGGGCACGGACAGCGCCTTTACGGGTCACAAATACTTCTTCGCCGTAATGTTGTTCTTTTTCTACATAGTTATGATGACAGTTCACCGCTTTTACGGCTGCATCAAACGGCTTATGTATGATTTGGCGTAGCGCTTTGATGGCTTTTTCCATCATGATTTCGCGGTTTTTAAAGGCAAAACGCTGCGCCCAGCCAACGGCAAACCAATAATCATCGAAATGCTCTGTACCCTCGGCAAAGTAGGCCAAATCTTTATCTGGCAAGTTGATAAACCACTTGCGCATGTCCTCACGTGCCAGCTCAATAAAGTAGCGACCGATGGCATTACCCACACCGCGTGAGCCTGAGTGCAGCATGATCCAAACTTGGTTGGTCTCATCAAGGCACACCTCGACGAAATGGTTTCCCGTACCCAGCGTACCCAAATGATTGAGGTTGTTGGTGTTTTTAAGCTTAGGGTGCTTTTGGGTTATATAGTTAAAGTCATCAACCAGCGTTCCCCAACCGTTCATTACGGTATCATCAGGGTTTGCCCATGCGCCGATATCGCGGCGTGACCCGCGACCACGCGTTTTACTACGACCATGTGGAATCGCTTTTTCCAGTTCGGTACGCAGACCGAGCAAGCTATCTGGCAAATCGTTCGCGGTTAGGGTGGTTTGCACTGCCATCATCCCGCAGCCGATATCGACGCCAACGGCAGCCGGAATAATCGCTTCTTTGGTTGGCAATACCGTACCGATAGTCGCGCCAATACCAACATGCACATCGGGCATCACCGCAAGCCATTTATATACAAACGGCATCTTTGAGGCTTTGATCAATTGATCGTGTGCTTTTGGATCAACAGGCACGCCCTTAGTCCAAAGTCTAATAGGCGTTCCACCGTCTTGAATGATGTTATGAGTAGTTGGTTGCATGTTATGTTCCTTAGCATTCCAAAGTTTGTTTATTATGAAAGACAATTCTTACTTTATATAATGCTAAGGGCGTGCCAAGTTTTTAATATGCTCAAAATTTAATCGTAAGTATTTGATATTAATGATTTAAGTAATATTATTTTTATACATTTAAAGTAGGTTAGTAAAAACATTGAAAAATAAATTTATAAAATATTCTATTGGTATAGTATTTATTCTATATATTAATATTTTTATCCTATAATGCTCATACTAAATTTTCGTACACGCACCAATATTTTGGATGATTGAACCTTATGTCTAACAAAACCGCCGTCATCGGCTTCCTCGGCACCACTTTAGATAATGGCTTTAATGATAAGCGTTGGCAAAGATGGCGACCAACCGTCAGTTTGGGTCTGCATGACGAGCTGCTCGTTGATGAGCTGCATATCTTATATAGCAAGCGCGATAAACGGCTGTTTAAAATAATTGTCGATGACGTGGCACAAGTTAGTCCGAACACTACCGTTATTGGTCATCATGTGGCGTTGACCAGTCCGTGGGATTTTGCCGACGTTTATGCTGAGCTGTATGACTTTGCCGCAGGGTTTGATTTTCAGGACAATACCGATTACTTGCTGCATCTGACCACAGGTACGCACGTGGCGCAGATTTGCTGGTTTTTATTGGTAGAGGCGGGCTTTATTCCTGCAGATTTGATTCAGACATCGCCTTGCCCAAGACCTGACCAAGCCGATCCGCAAGGTCGCTATCAAGTGATTGATTTGGACGTCTCGCGCTATGATGGCTTGCGCGAGCGTTTTGAAGCAGAAAAACAGCAACATTGGCAAACCTTGCAAGCTAATCTAATCACCCAAAATGCCGCTTATCAAAAGCTCATCTCCGATATCGAAAAGGTCGCCACCCGCTCAACCGCACCCATACTACTGATGGGCGCAACAGGGGCAGGCAAGTCACAATTAGCAGGCCAAATCTACGCGCTCAAAAAAGCCAAAGTTAGCAGTACGCAAGGCAAAAACACGCTTGATGCGTTCGTCGAGGTAAACTGCGCCACGCTGCGTGGTGACACTGCCATGAGTGTATTATTCGGTCATGTCAAAGGCGCATTTACGGGCGCTGCGTCGAGTCGTGATGGGCTACTAAAATCAGCCGATGGTGGCTTATTATTCTTAGATGAAATCGGTGAGTTGGGGCTTGATGAGCAAGCGATGCTATTAACCGCACTGGAGGAGCAGCGCTTTTATCCGCTCGGTAGTGATACGCCGATTAGCGTGTCGTTTCAGCTAATGGCAGGCACCAATAAAGACTTGCGGCAAGCGGTCGCTAATGGCGAGTTTCGGGCAGATTTATTTGCGCGTCTTAATACATGGACGTTCTTTTTGCCATCACTCAAAGATAGGCTAGAGGATTTACCTGCCAATATCGACTATGAATTGGCGCGTTTGGGTAGCGAGCAACAGCAGCAATATCGATTTACGTCAGAAGCAAGGCAATTGTATGAAGCTTTTGCGATGAGTGCGGATGCGACATGGCAAGGGAACTTTCGTGATTTGACGGCCAGTATGATTCGTCTGACCACGCTGGCTGAGAGTAAAGTGATTCGCAATGATGATGTACAAGCGGAGATTGAGCGCTTAACGCATCTTTGGGAATTGCCTGATCGTTTAAATGGATTGAATAGGTTAGGTAGTGATAGTAAAGGCAATAACGCGAATAAAAATAGCCTAAGTAATAACAGCCTCGATACTACTTTAGATAGTGAAACCATCGAGAAGGGTAGTCATTATATTTTAATAAAATATCTCGATGAAGATATGCTGACAACTATTGATCCGTTTGATGCGGTGCAACTGGCGTATGTGATTGAGATTTGTATTAACCATAAAAACCAAGCAGCAGCAGGCCGCTATCTATATGCGAATTCGCGCGATAAGCTAAAAAGCCCGAACGATAGCGATAGATTGCGTAAATATCTGCTAAAGTTTGGGCTTAGGTTTGATGAGTTAAAATGAAGTATCTTCCATAAGATAAAACCCATCAACTAAGTCAAGATACTTATACTATAGTTTTATGGTTTATTCTCTTTTAAACGCCCGAACCAATCCGCTCCGCCAACGCCTGCAATTTTGGCACTATCATGGCAGCATAGTCATCCGCTTCCCAGTTGGCACTTGGCACGCTGGCATTGAGCGAGTATGTATATTGTCCAGTCGCAACATCAAACACGCCAATGGCGACTGCCAATATGTCAGTAGAGAATTCCCCATCAGACACGGTATAGCCGTATTTTTCATAATGCTCTGCCGCGCTGTCTAGGGCAGTTTGTGCATCGTTATATTCTTCAACAGACAAATTCTCTTGGAGATTACTAATGATGACCGCCTGTCTCGCTTGCGTACTTACCGCATAAAAAGCACGTCCAATGGCAGTGCGTGCGATAGGTACAGCGGAGCCAACTTGTAAGTTGACCGATAGGCGTGCAGGGCTACGGCAGCAGGCGTGATAGCGCATTTCCCCTTCAACTTCGGTTGCCAAATTCACGGATACTTCATTTTCGCTAGCGAACTGTCGCAGTAAAGGTTCAGCCGTTGCGACCATATCGTGACGACTCCATGCAGTCGCACTGAGACGTACAGCACTACTGCCCAATTGATACTGTCCGTGCTCAGTGACACGTAAAAACCCAAGCGTGGTTAAAGTATGGATCAGCCGAGTAATGGTTGCTTTTGGCAGATCTGTCATTTGACACAGTTGCTGATGGGTGAGCCTATCATCATGTTCAAATGCTGCGAGTATCGTCAGTCCACGACCCAGTGCTGTGACGAACTGTCGGTCGTTATCTTCCTTGCTCTGGCTCATAATTCCATGTATGCGTTCGAGTAGCGGAGTAGCTGTTGATAAGGGTTTCGTCATTTTATACTCATCTTTTTTGGATAAAGGTTTACAGCGCGGCGAAAGTTTGCTTAAATGGTTTTAAATTATGAAACTAAGTTTCGCACAGCGGAATAATGAAGTCAATGACTTGTTAGACCAAATGATGTATCAAACACTATTCGTCAGTCAGGATGACTGATACCAAGGAGATCCACATGGCAACATCTACCAGCCCACGCTTTGATTGGGAAGATCCTTTCTTATTACGTGACCAGCTCACTGAAGAAGAACGCATGGTCACCGACAGCGCCCGTCAGTTTTTTCAAAAAGAGCTGATGCCTGGCATTGTTGAGGCCAATCGCAACGAGAATTTTGATCGTAATATCATGCGTCAAATGGGTGAAATGGGTCTGCTTGGTGTCACGATTGAGGGCTATGGCTGTGCTGGCTTATCAAGTGTTGCCTATGGTCTGATTGCTAAGGAAGTGGAAGCCGTTGATTCGGGCTACCGTTCAGCAATGAGTGTGCAGTCAAGCTTGGTCATGCATCCTATTTGGGCATACGGTACTGAAGAGCAGAGAGAGCGTTATTTGCCTAAGCTTGCTTCGGGTGAGTATGTTGGCTGCTTTGGTTTGACTGAGCCAGACTCTGGGTCAGATCCTTCATCGATGTCGACTCGTGCGCGCGCTGTGGATGGCGGTTATGAGTTGACGGGTAATAAAATGTGGATCACCAACAGTCCTATCGCTGACGTGTTTGTCGTGTGGGCAAAAGATGATGCTGGCGAGATTCGAGGTCTTGTTTTAGACAAAGGTATGAAAGGCTTATCAGCACCGAAAATCGAAGGCAAGTTCTCACTACGTGCGTCAGTCACGGGTGAGATTGTCATGGACAAAGTATTCGTTCCTGAGGCCAATGCTTTCCCAGATATCCGTGGTCTAAAAGGGCCATTTGGCTGCTTAAATAAAGCCCGTTATGGTATCGCTTGGGGTTCGATGGGTGCGGCTGAATTCTGCTGGAAAGCGGCTCGTCAATACACGCTCGATCGTAAGCAGTTTGGTCGTCCGCTAGCGGCAACGCAGTTGGTACAGTTGAAGCTTGCCAATATGCAAACTGAAATCACCTTAGGTTTACAAGCAGCGCTACGCGTGGGTCGTTTGATGGATGAAGACAATGCAGCGCCTGAAATGATCTCACTCATTAAACGTAATAACTGCGGTAAGGCACTGGATATCGCTCGTATCGCCCGTGATATGCATGGCGGCAACGGTATCTCTGATGAGTTCCATATCATCCGTCACGTCATGAACTTAGAGGCTGTTAACACTTATGAAGGTACGCATGATATCCACGCGCTTATCTTAGGCCGTGCGCAGACAGGCATTCAAGCGTTCTTTTAAACTGAATTTAAGTTAAATGTTCAGATTTAGCACATGCCCTAACGTACGTTATTGTTTGGCTTTTTACGAAGCATATATAAGCAGTAGCGTACGTTTTTCAGTTGTTCTTCATGATTTAACGGTTAAATAGCTAAATCATGAAGAACAATTTTATAATTAAAAAATCAAAAAATACGCGACACAATAAGGGATGATTATGACAGTCGATAGCAATACCGATAATGACGTGGCCAAAGGCGCATTGCATGGTATCAAGGTGCTTGATTTGTCGAGAGTGTTGGCAGGGCCTTCTTGTACGCAAGTGTTAGCTGATCTTGGTGCCGAAGTCATCAAAGTTGAGCGTCCTCATATCGGTGATGAGACGCGTCATTGGGCACCGCCAACATTCAGTGATGACACCTCCGCTTATTACGCTACGATTAACCGCAATAAAAAATCGCTGACGGTAGATATCACCACGCCTAAAGGACAAGACATCATTAAGCAGCTAATTGCTGAGAGTGATATTTTGGTTGAGAACTTTAAAGTCGGTGGCCTGAAAAAATACGGCTTAGACTATGACAGCCTAAAACAGTCCAATCCGCGGCTGATTTATGCGTCGTTGACGGGGTTTGGGCAGACAGGACCAGATGCCGCGCGCCCCGGTTATGATTATATTATCCAAGGATTGTCAGGGCTGATGAGTATCACGGGTCCTAGTGATGGCGAACCGCACAAAGTTGGCGTCGCAGTCGTCGATTTGTTTGCAGGTTTACAGTTGACGATAGGTATACAAGCGGCACTGCTGGCACGTCAAAATACTGGACTTGGACAACATGTCGATGTGGCATTGCTTGATAGTGCACTTGCCATGCTAGCCAATGTCGGTATGAACCATTTGGCTTCAGATAAGATACCGCCAAGACTGGGCAATCAGCATCCTAATATCGTGCCGTATCAAGTGTTTGCAGGTCAGGGTGAACAGCACTTTATCTTAGCCTGTGGGAATGACAGTCAGTTTGCCAAGCTATGTCATGTGTTGAATGCTGATTGGCATACCGATGAGCGTTTTACGACCAATCCACAACGCGTTGCCAATCGCGAATTGTTGTGCAGCGATCTGACTAAGCATTTTGCTAATCAGCCACGCGCCTATTGGCTAAAGGTTTTAGATCAAGCAGGCATTCCATGCGGCGCTATTCATAACGTGGCTGAAGCCTTGGCCATGCCGCAAGCGCAAGCCCGTGAGATGATCGTTAATTTCACCGAGCAAGACAGTCCGGTAAGAGCACTTGGCAATCCTATTAAGTTGTCCGCATCACCGGTCACTTACCGTACGCCACCACCACAATTGAGCGAACATACTGACAGTACGCTGGCAAATTTAGGCTATGATAAGGCTACGATAGCCAAGCTAAAAGCCGATGGGATTATTTAAAGCAATGCTTGCAGCCGTATATTTACAGTGATAAAAGCTAAAAATAAAAGCTAGGAAATAGAATTTTTCAAACAAAAAATCTAAAACCAAGTAGTCTCAAACAAGGAATGTGACGCATGAAAATCTATAGTCATGAAAACCTAAACCTGCACAGACCACTCCCTTATTTTTCTTATGGAAAGATGCATGAGCCGTTAGAAGTACCAGAGCGCATGGTTGAGTTTTTAAAAGCGCCAGCAGCGTTAGGCTTAGAGGTGACCGCAGCGACCGATATTGGCATTGGGCCAATATTAGCGGTACATGATTTTGGTTATGTTGAGTTTCTCAAGCATGGCTATGATGACTGGATGGCAGTTGAGGAAGACTTGGGCGCGCAGGTGCAGACGGGAATTTTTGTGCCGTATGATAATCCTGGTATTGGCATCATGGCAAAAGCTGCGAAGTATCAAGCGGATGACAGTGCGCCCATCAGCGAGCATTCTTGGACGTCTATCTATTGGTCGGCACAGACTGCGCTCAATGCAGCTGAAGCACTGTTAAATGATGAGAAGCCAGAGACAGAGCGTGCCGACAGTCATATACAGCTTTGCTTTTCACGGCCGCCTGGTCATCATGCTCGAAAAAGTGCTGCGGGTGGATTTTGTTATCTGAATAACGCCGCCATCATCGCTGAACATCTACGCCAGAAATACGCAAAGATAGCCATTATTGATACGGATATGCACCATGGACAGGGTATCCAAGAGATATTTTACGACCGTAAAGACGTGCTTTATACTTCAGTACATGGTGATCCTGTTAACTTTTATCCAGCAGTGACTGGCCATGCATTTGAAAAAGGTATAGGCGAAGGTGGGGGCTACAATATCAATTTCCCGATGCCACATGGCACCGATGAAGCGGGCTTTTTTGAATATGTTGATAAGTCTATTGAGGCAATGACACTATTTGACCCTGATGTGATAGTTCATGTCTTGGGGTTTGATGTTTATGAGAATGACCCAGAAGCGAGATGCGCCGTGAGTACGGAAGGCTTCAAGGTGTTGGCACAGAGGATGAAAGCGCTAAACAAGCCATTGATTGTTTTAGTTGAGGGTGGTTATTACATTCAAAAGCTCAATGATAATTTGCAAGCATTTTTATCGGGGCTCATTGCAGAGTAGCGCTGAAATTATTAAAAGCTCATCAGCGTTAGAGAGCAAGAAAATTGGTTGCAGGGTTCGTCGTAACAGACCCTGCATCTACTGCTTATGAATGAGTAATTAACCCCAAACGCTGCTCAATTTGCTCTGCCAACTCAATTAAGACCGCACTCACTTCCTCGCGTTTGCTTTCATACTCTCCTTGTAAAAAACTCACCGCCATACCAGCAATCGCAACACCTGATGCATTACGAATATAGGTCCCTAAGCAATACATGCCATCACGTAATTGCCCATCATCGAGAGACACTCGGCTTTCTTGTATCGCTGCAAGCTCAGTGGCCAAATCGGTAAAATTATTGACCCCATGCTGGGTCATCGGCGTCGGAAATGCATCTTTATACAATGATTTAATACTGTCCATCGACAACGTCGATAGCATGGCTTTGCCTGTCGCCGAAAATACGGCAGGTACGCGAACGCCTGCACGAAAAGTAAAGCCAAGCGGCGCAGGGGACTCATGGCATGCCAAAAATACCACTTCGCCCAAATCAAGTTTTGACAAGGTCACCGTGTGCTGAAGAAGTACCGGATACTGCACAATCAAATCTTTAAACAACTGCACCACGCCTTGCTGCTGCTCGTACTTGCCTGCCCAATACATCAAATATGAACCCAAATAAAAACGGCTTTCAGGGTCTTTATAAATGACATGTTTGCCAAGTAAGCTTTGTAAAATATTATGAGTGGAACTACGAGGCAGCCCAAGCTCTTTTGCGATATGAGCCGCTGTCAGAGGCTGTGAGCTATCGGTAATCAAGTCCAAAATCTGAAACGTTTTGTCTAGCGCAGGTACGGCAGTCGAGCTCATAAGTAACCTATAAAAGTAAATAAAATGAAATAAAAGAAAGAAGTACAAGATAATTTTTAAAATAATGAGATTAAGGGTTGCAAATCGCGTCATATCGTTCTTATAATGACGTCTCGTATATAGAATACGTGTTCATTATATTGAACAAAAAATAAATTATCAATAATTATTTATGACTTACTATTTTATCCATTCTTATAAATAAACCCTACATGACAAGGAGCGTCAACATGTCACACGCGCTGCAGTTATCAAATCCAGATTTACTCAAACAATCTTGCTTCATCAAAGACGGCTGGCATGCTGCTAGTGATGAAGCTTCGCTCGATGTAAACAATCCTTTTAATGGCGAGCTCATTGGTACTGTACCCAGCCTCACCACAGAAGATGTCAACGAAGCTGTTGCTTATGCTCATGACGTTCAAGCAGACTGGGCAGCAAAAACCGCCAAAGAGCGTGCAGAGTTATTGCAAAAGTGGGCTGATCTGATCGATGCCAACAAAGAAGACTTGGCCATCATCATGACTGCTGAGCAAGGTAAGCCGCTGACTGAGTCACGCGGTGAAGTAGGCTACGCCAACAGCTTTATCCGCTGGTTTGCCGAAGAAGGCAAGCGCGTCTATGGTGATGTGATTCCTGCTAATAGCGCGCAGCTACGTCATGTCGTTCTTAAGCAGCCGGTCGGTGTTTGTGCCGCTATCACGCCTTGGAACTTCCCAGCCGCGATGATCACGCGCAAAGTTGCTCCTGCACTAGCAGCAGGCTGTACGATTATCGTCAAACCTGCTACCGAGACACCATACTCTGCATTGGCACTGGGTGTATTGGCAGAACAAGCGGGTATTCCAGCTGGTGTTATTCAAGTCGTCACTGGTAAGTCTTCTGTCATCGGCGACATCTTAACGGGTGATGCACGCATTCATAAGCTGTCATTTACAGGCTCTACAGAAGTAGGCCGTACGCTGATGGCACAATGCGCGCCGACTATTAAGAAGTTATCGTTAGAGCTGGGTGGCAATGCGCCATTTATCGTCTTTGATGATGCCGATCTAGAAAAAGCCGCTACTGGCCTAATCGCTTCTAAATATCGTAATGCTGGTCAGACTTGTGTCTGCGCCAACCGCGTATATGTTCAAGACAGTATCAAAGATAAATTCTTAGAGATCTTTGTCAAAAAAGTCGCTGAGCTAAAAGTGGGTAATGGCTTAGAAGAAGGCGTCGATATCGGTCCTCTTATCAACAAAAAAGCGTTAGATAAAGTACAAGCCTTGCTAAAAGACGCGCTAGATAAAGGTGCAAAGCTGGTCACTGGTGGTAGTGTCAATGACGCATCAGAGCTGACTTATAACCCAACGGTTATCACAGATATTAGCAGTGAGATGGACATCGCTTCTGAAGAAATCTTCGGACCGATTGCGACCATCTTTACCTTCAAAGATGAAGCAGAAGTTATCCGTGCTGCTAACGATACTATCTATGGCTTGGCCGCTTACTTCTATAGTAGTGACTATGCACGTTCATGGCGCGTCACCGAAGGTCTTGAGTACGGCATCATCGGCCACAACACGGGTTTGATTTCTACAGAAGTTGCCCCATTTGGCGGTGTGAAGCAGTCTGGCTTTGGCCGCGAAGGCTCAAAATACGGCATCGAAGACTACATCACGACCAAATACTGGTGCTCTGATATCACTTGATAGCCGCAACGTAATTAGTTGGCTACCTAGTCAGAAAAGCAAAAACTAGCGCAAATTTTTAGATATCTGTGGTGTTTTAAGTCAAACAAGCACCATTTGATATCTACTGAGTATAAAGATAAACATCAAATAAACCGCCAATCCCTAGATGGCACTTATGTTACGAACAAAGAAAAGGACATTCCCATGACGACTACCAACCAATCATTACTTGAGCGCCGCAAAGCTGTTTTACCAACAGGACTTGGGGTTGCCTTTCCTATCTTTGCAGAAAGAGCAAAGAACTCAGAAATCTGGGACATCGAAGGCAAGCGTTATATCGACTTCGTCGGTGGTATCTCAGTATTGAACACCGGTCATAGCCATCCAAAAATCACCCAACGTGTGCATGAGCAGCTAGACAAGTTTACGCATACTGCGGCACAAATGATCAACTATGAGTGCTATGTAGATTTGGCTGAAAAGCTGTGTGAAAAAGCGCCTATTACTGGTCCGACAAAAGCGTTCTTTTTGACCACTGGCGCAGAAGCGGTCGAAAACTGCATCAAGATTGCTCGTGCTAAAACCCGTCGTCCAGGCATTATCTCTTTCGTTGGCGGCTGGCATGGTCGTACCATGATGTGTATGAGCTTGACTGGTAAAGTATTGCCATACAAAAAGAACTTTGGCCCGATGCCAGGACCTGTGTTCCATGCATTGTTCCCTGCAGAAGAATTGAACGTAACAGAAGCACAAGCGCTACATAGCCTTGACATGATTTTCCAAGCGGACATCGACCCTAGTGAAGTCGCTGCAATGATCATCGAGCCAGTCCAAGGTGAAGGCGGTTTCCATCAAGTAACGCCATCATTTGCCAAAGCGCTACGCGACATCTGTGATGAGCATGGCATCGTGCTTATTTTTGATGAAGTACAGTGTGGTTTCGCCAGAACCGGTACGCTATTTGCGGGTGAGCAGTTAGGTGTGGAGCCTGACCTTATGACGACTGCCAAGAGTTTAGCAGGCGGATATCCTATCTCTGCGGTCATCGGCCGTGCTGATATCATGGATGCCCCGCAAGTAGGCGGCTTGGGCGGTACTTACTCTGGTAATCCACTAGCCTGTGTGGCTGCACTCGCTGTCATGGAAGTCATTGAAGAAGAAAACTTGCTTGAGCGTAGTGTTGTGATTGGTGATACCATCGCCGCGTTCTTAAAAGGCTTAGACCTAAGCAGCATCGGTCATATTCGTTATAAAGGCGCTATGCTAGCGTTTGAATTGATCGATAGCGAAGGCAAACCTGATGCAGCCGCTGCAAACAATCTAAAAGCCAAATCATTTGAGCAAGGTTTGCTACTAGCGTCTTGTGGCATGTATGGCAACGCCATTCGTGTGATGGTGCCATTGACGGTTGAAGATGAAATCTTACAAGAAGGCCTTGATATCATTGGCGGCATATTAACTGCTTAATTTGAACAGCGATATTTTAAAGGCAGTGATTTAAAAGCAATGGTAAGCCTGTCCTGATAGTACTTAAGAGTACTTACTCTGAGTGATTGAATGAATAACGGCGCCTTGCATGACAAGACGCCGTTATTTTTTTGAGCTGGCTTTTTATTGTGACCTATATACAGGGTCAGTACAGGGAATGAATAAAGCGATTTAAGCCCATTCATAGGTGTGCCCTATGAATGGGTAAGTACGGAAAATAACGATAATGGGCTATGCCCGAACACACTAAAGCCAGTTTAGTTTTGACGGATTAATCTGGGTGACACATAGACAAGGAGTAAGTTATGTCTGGACTAAAAAAATCGCTAGGGATGTTTGATATTATAGCCTTAGCATTTGGTGCTATGGTAGGTTGGGGTTGGGTAGTACTGGCTGGCGGCTGGATCTTATCTGCTGGTACATGGGGCGCGATGTTAGCGTTCTTTCTAGGTGGTTTGGCAGTGATACTGATAGGTGTGACTTATGCTGAGCTTGCGTCATCAATGCCCATCACAGGGGGTGAGCATACTTATACCCACCGAGCGTTAGGGGTAAATGTCTCATTTATCTGCTCATGGAGTATTCTATTTGGTTATTTTTCAGTAGTCGCATTTGAGGCAGTCGCATTGCCGACGGTGGTTGAGTATTTTATTCCCAATTATAACCAAGGTTATCTCTGGACGATAGCTGGCTGGGATGTCTATGCCACTTGGGTTGGTGTGGGGATGCTAGGGTCAGTGATTGTGACATGGCTGAATATACGAGGCATGGAAGTCAGTGCATGGTTCCAAAAAACAGCGGTTGTAGGGATCTTGTTTGTCGGTATATTGCTATTCATTGGTGCAGCATTATATAATCCTGCAACATCGACTGCGATACAAGCCCCAGCGTTTATTGGTGGTGCTGCTGGTGTGATGGCAGTTATCGTGATGGTTCCCTTTATGTTCGTCGGCTTTGATGTGATTCCACAGGCAGCTGAAGAGATTGATTTAACCCGTCCTAATATCGGCAAATTCCTAATCGTATCAATAACGATTGCAGTACTTTGGTACATCGCAGTGGCGTGGAGTGTCGGTACCACATTGCCATTGATTCAAGCAGAAAACTCTACGTTGGCGACCGCTGATGCAATGACCAATGCGTGGCATGGTAAATGGGCTGGTATTTTACTGGTTATCGGTGGTGTATTAGGTATTTTATCAAGCTGGAATGCGTTCTTGATTGGTGGTAGTCGTCTACTATATGCAATGTCAAAAGCGCATATGTTGCCAGCATTTTTAAGCAAATTACATCCAAAATATAACACACCTGTTAATGCGATTTTATTGATTGGTGGTCTAGCAACGCTTGCGCCATTATTTGGTCGCAAAATGCTCGTGTGGATTGTTGATGCTGGTGGCTTTGGTATCGTCATTGCTTATACTTGTGTTGCTATCTCTTTCTTAGTACTGCGCTACCGTGAGCCTGATATGGTACGTCCATTCAAGATACCTGCAGGTAAACTGGTGGGTATGATCACGATCGCACTAAGCTTTGGCTTATTGGCACTATACATGCCAGGTATGCCTTCTGCGCTGACCGCTATCGAGTGGTGGATTTTCTTTGGTTGGACGGTATTAGGTGTGGCGCTATATGGTTATGCAACCATTAAGTACCCTGGCAAAAGTGAAGCCATCATGGCAGAAGAATTGCGCGAGTTAAAAATCGTGAATCAGCTGTGGTTAAAAGAAAATCCCTATAAAAAATAGCATTATTTTGGACAATGAATTGTTTATAAAAAAGCCTAACGTAAAACGTTAGGCTTTTTCGTTGTCTTTGTTCTGTTCGAGAATGAGTTAATAATCAGCCAGCATAATATTCGTATATTGACATTTAATAATAAAGAGGTAAAATAAATAACTTTTGTTTGCTATTATCATTATTGTGGAAGTGGACTGTATGATCAGAAGTGGGGATAAACTAAAATGTACCTGTGGCAACGATTTTTTTGTGGAAGGTTCGGTTTACACTGTCGGCAATATTATAAGCAATAAGTTTTTTCAAATAAATATTGGTGCAAACGACGAGTATTGGTATGCAACAAAAGACAGTGAAGGGATATACGTTCGCTTCAATGAAGAAAACCATCTAGTCAATGATGCTTTTTTCGCTTTAGAAAAATCTCAGTACTAGCTTTTTATTGAGAAAGCTATGAGATTCAAGTGCCAGATGATTGATTGAAGCATTGCGACTGGCTGACACCATGACCAATGAGCAGCAAGACATTTTTCTAGACTTTGGCAGTGTACTCGACATCGCATCATCTAGCTATATAAAGACAATTTAGCATGAAAATAATGCATAAGAATTTTCCAATAAAAAAGGCCTAATATTCGATACTAGGCCTTTTTTTGGAGTAAATCAATAATAGGATTAAGATTTATCACGAATCAGCTTGTAGTTTAAGAACTCAGTGATACCTAGTGTACCAAGCTCGCGACCAAAGCCTGAGCGCTTGACCCCGCCAAATGGGGTATTTGCTTCACTACCAGACGGCGCATTGATAGTGACCATACCCACTTCTAGTTTGTCCGCAATTTCAGCAGCCAGTGCTGCATCTTGTGTCTGAATAGAAGCACCTAGACCAAAGGGTACGTCGTTGGCAATCTTGATAGCGTGTTCGATGTCATTTGCTTTGTAAATCACAGCCACCGGACCAAACAGCTCTTCACGGTACACATCCATTGATTCAGTCACATCTGTCAGAACAGCAGGCGCAAACCAAGCACCCGGCTTGTCTTTTACCATGCCGCCCTCTACGAGCACGGTTGCCCCTGCTTGAATGGCACTATCTAGCTGCGCTTGTAGATTGACGGCAGCGGCTTTTGAGGACATGGGACCCATAAATGTATCTTCGTTAAGAGGATCGGTCAAGGTGATGCCATTTACCACAGCGGTGAAGCCCTCAACAAACTTGTCATAGACAGACTCAATGATAATCAAGCGTTTAGCAGCGTTACAGGCTTGTCCTGTATTACCAAAACGACCAGAGATGGCGCCTTGAATGGCTTGTTCGATATCAGCATCGGCTGCGACGATAAAGGCATCTGAACCACCCAATTCTAGCACGACTTTTTTGAGTGCGCCGCCAGCTTCTTTTGCCACTGCTTGTCCAGCGCGTTCAGAACCTGTTAACGAAATACCTTGTACGCGTGTATCGTTAATGATGGTCGCTGATTGCTCATTGGTGGCAAAAATATTGTTATAAACGCCCTCAGGTACGCCCGCATCTTTGAAAATATCGACGATGATTTCTGCTGTCTTAGGGCACTGCGGCGCGTGTTTTAGAATAATGGTATTACCTGCCATAAAGTTTGGCGCGACAAAACGAGCTACTTGGTAATGCGGATAGTTCCACGGCATGATGCCTAATAGGGCGCCCACAGGATGTTTCTCTACCGAGGCTGATCCGCTATCAACATCAATGGTGCTAGGCGCTAGTAGCTGTTCAGCATTGTCTGCATAGTAGCGATAGATATCAGCCACCAGACCGATCTCGCCTTTCGCTTGTGCAACTGGTTTGCCCATCTCATTGGCGACGATACGGGATAGCTCGTCTTGGCGCTCAAGATAGCTGTCGGCGATTTTGTGCAGTAGTGCGCTGCGCTCATTTAATGAAACGTGACGCCAGTCTTGATAGGCATTGTCAGCCTTCTCAATCACTTGCTGAATTTCTTGCTCAGTGGCGGTCGGGTAAGTGGCTTCTACTTCACCAGTGGCTGGGTTGTTAACTTGATAATCGCTCATAATCTGTCCTGTAGTTTAAAATATTATTGGGTTCAAAATCCGTTTTGGGTTGTTATTGATACTACATGGTTCTAGTCAGTATTGCTGTTATGACAAGTGCGTTGTCATCATAAGTATTTTTTAAGACATTACTTTTTCATTGCTGCTGGCTGCTGCTGAGTAATACAGTGAATATTGCCACCACCAAACACAATCTCTCTCGTTCGTACTCCCACTACCTGATGCTGAGGAAAGATTTTTTCAAGCTGCTCGATAGCGAGAGCATCATTTATATCATCATATTGCGGTACAATGACAGCGTCATTACAAATTAAAAAGTTGGCGTAGGAGGCGATACAAATATCGTCCGTATTACGAGACTTGGCATCGCCAGACTGGGTAATATCAGCATTGTCAGGCAAGGTGACAGGATGCTTGGTACAACACAGTTTATGCACTTTTAACTGCCGGCCTTTTGCATCAGTCATCTCTGAAAGCTGCTGATACGCCTTTTGCGTGGCTTCATAAAATGGATGCTCAGTATCATCCGTAAATAAGCAGACCACTTCGCCAGGTCGCGCAAAGCAAGCAATATCATCAATGTGCCCAGTGGTTTCATCGGGATCGATACCGTCATCAACCCACAGCACTTTTTCGACATTGAGATACGATTTCAGCATATCTTCGATTTGTGCTTCATTTAAGTGAGGGTTGCGCCCAGGACTGAGCAAGCACATACGGGTGGTCAATACGGTACCTTCACCATCGACATGAAACGCACCGCCTTCCAACACAAAATCGTCAGTACGATAGCGCTCAATATTCAAATGTTCGCACAGTCTCTCAGCGAGCTTGTCATCATCATCCCAAGGCGTATAAAGACCATCGTAATCGCCGCCCCATGCATTAAATGTCCAATCGCAAGCACGTATATCACCGGCATCATTGATTAAGAATGTCGGAACGGTATCACGCGCCCACGCATCATTGCTTGGCATGGCTATCACATCGATATTATCGGGCAGTTGCGCACGGCAACTATCAAAATCATCAGCGTTGACCAAGACACCAACCTCACTGAACTGTCTGATGGCAGTAGCAACATCTGCATAGGCTGCTTGCGCGGGGACGGCTTTCTGTCGCCAATTGTCTTCTCGATACGGCCATACCATCCAGACTTTTTGTATAGGTGCAAATTCTGCAGGCATATAAAAGCCATCTTGTTTGGGAGTTGAACCTGTCAGTAATCTGGACATAAAGTCACCTTATTGCACTCAAGCAGTTATAGAAATAGGAAGAATGGAGTTAGCCGTGCGTGAGCAATGTGCCATACATTGATGGACGACGGTCACGGAACACACCCCATTGACGACGCTGTTCCGCTAGTGCATCCAGATCAAACGTGGCCATGATAAATTCGCTTTTATCGGTTGAGGCTTCTTGTATAATTTCGCCGCGCCCATCAGTGATAAACGAACTGCCATAAAACTGCATCGTGCTGTCGTTACCATTTTGGCTGATGGTTTCTTCGCCAATACGGTTGGAGGCGATAACCGGCATGAGGTTAGCCGCAGAGTGTCCTTGCATACAGCGCTGCCAGTGGCCAGTTGAGTTAATGTTTAGGGTTGGCTCATCACCAATCGCGGTCGGATATAGCAGCATCTCTGCACCCATCAATGCCATGCTACGTGCGCATTCAGGGAACCATTGATCCCAGCAAATACCCACACCAATTTTTCCGTACTTAGTGTTCCAAACTTTAAAGCCAGTGTCACCAGGCGTAAAGTAGAATTTCTCTGCGTAAGGGATGCCATCTGGAATGTGCGTCTTACGGTAGGTGCCCAGTATTTCGCCATCGGCATCAATAATGGTCACGCTATTAAACAAGGTGTTGCCTGATTTTTCATAAAAGCTGATAGGCAGTACCACTTCAAGCGACTTTGCCAGCTCTTTGAAATGATTGATGGCCGTATTGTGCTCGACTTCGGTAGCCAAGTTGAAATATTCAAAATCATGTACTTGGCAAAAATAAGGGGTTTCGAATAACTCTTGTAGCAAGATAATGTTGGCACCAGCTTTCGCAGCTTTAGTGACCAATGCGGTTGCTTTATCGATGTTTTCTTGTTTGTCCCAAGTGCAGGCTATTTGAGTGCTGGCAACAGTAACGGATCGCATGGTGTAGCTCCTTGATTATAATTTATCTTTTGTATGAATAAAATAAAGCGTCACAAAAGTGAGGTTTGGTCATAGTAACGGCTTAAATAGTGATGTATTTAAACCGTATTGTGGTTAAGAAGTTATTTAGCAGTAGCAGCTTCTTTACTCACTATCTAGCGTTAAGCCATCATGAAACCAAGTCCTAAGAAGGTAGCAACCGATAGCACAGCACCAAGCATCGCATAAGGGAACTGCGTGAAGGCATGCTGCATGGGTGAACAACCAGCACCTTGTGCGGCTAATAGTGATGAATCACTAAAGAAGCAAGCATGACTACCAAATGAAGAGGCTGATAATAAAGCACCGATGACCAATGGCGTGCTAACACCTAGCGCGGCTGCTACTGGGAATACAATCGGCATGGCAAGGACGTATAGGCCCCAGCTTGATGAGGTCGCAAAAGTTAAGAAAGCCATGACAGCGAAAATAACAGCAGGGAAGATAATAATCGTCATGTGCGGTGAGATAGCGTCAATGACATACATGGTCATACCAAGCTCGTCGTTAATGGCTTTCAAAAAGAAACCACCAATAACGGTCGATAATGGATACAACATGACCTTAAAGCCTGTAAAAATCGACTCTACTTGCGTCTCAAAACTCAAAAGACCTTGTGCCCAATAGACCATAACGGTCACAAAACAGGTAAGCAATGCGCCTCTTAATAAATCCACTTCAAAGTAAATAGTTGAGACGATAAGCAAAATCATTGGGAATGCAAAGTTAAAAATATTGGCTTTGAACGATAACGTGCGTTTGGCTTTGACATTTGAAACCAATTGTTCATCGACAAAGTCTTCTGGAACAGGATTCCCTTCTTTCGCGCGTTTCTCTGCACGCTTCATCGGACCCCAGTCGCCTAAGATACCGTAAGCCACCAAAAACACGATAAGTAGGGCAAACCAAGCATAAGCCATAAAAGGGATAGAGCTGATATAAAGAGACATACCAGCGCCGTCTGCTGCCACGCCGTTTTCTTCTAGTAGGCCTGAAAAGTAGACTGCCCATGTAGAGATAGGAACGATTACACACATAGGTGCAGCAGTAGAATCGACAATATAGGCGAGTTTTTCACGTGATACGCCATAAGTATCCGTGAGCTTTTTCACTGATGTCGAAACGGCCAAACAGTTTAGATAGTCATCAATGAAGACCACAACGCCCAATGCAAAAGTCGCCAGTAACGACTGTCTACGTGATTTAATGATTCTTTTGAGCCATTCACTAAAGCCATCTAAGCAACCACTCACTTCGAGCAACTGAATCAGACCACCCATGAGACCACAAACGAGCACGATCCAAATAATGGTTTCGTTACCGAGTACGGCTGAGATATTATCTGCAAAAGGAGAGACCAGATCGAATGGGTTGAGCATCACAAGACCAGCAACACAGCCTGCGATCATTGACTCAAAGGGACGTCTCGACACGATAGCAATGATGAGTACTAGCATGGTCGGTAGTAGGGAGAGGATACCCCAAGATTCTGATGGATCTCGGGTGGATGATAACCAGACAAAGGCAAGATAGATGGCTATTCCCACTACGACAGTGAGAAAAACTCGCTTGTTGTGATACTGTCCTTCGACAGCATCCTTGAGCTTCATGTTCATGGTGACGTTCCTTGTGTGACATTATGGCTTATATAGAGAAGATCCTGTTTTAAGATAATGATCGATAGGAAGTGCGAGTGGACTTCCTATTGAGTTAGTAATAACAATCTGTTGCATGAATAGCTTCAAAGTCTTGCTTATCATTAAGCAGAAAATTGAAGCCATCACATTATTTATAAGCCAGTCGTGTCTTTTAGCGCATACCACCATGAGCCCATCATGGAGTAGGGCACGCGTAGCGCGCGGCCACCTGGGAAAGGAATCCATGGGATTTGTGCAAAGGTGTCGAACTCTTTGGTATTGCCATTGATTGCATCAGCCAATATCTGTCCGAATAGATGTGAGCCTGTCACGCCATGACCACTATAACCATGGGCAAAATATACGCGATCATGTAGCTTGCCCATTTGCGGTACGCGTGAAAACGACAAGGCAAAGTTACCACTCCATGCATAGTCGATTTTGACATCACGCAGCTCTGGGAAAATCTTATTCATGTTTGGTCTGATTTTGGCAGTGATATCAGAGGGATCTTGACCACCGTAGACCGTACCACCACCAAACAACATGCGTTTATCTGCTGAGAGGCGATAGTAATCAAGGATATAGCGAACATCTTCGACACAGACGTCAGTTGGGAGCAGCTTATCTGCTAAGTCACCTAATGGTTCGGTGGCGATAATTTGCGTCGATACGGGCATGACTCGGTCAGTCAGCTTAGGAATGACTTTGTTTAAGTACGCATTACCGCACATAACGGCTTGCTTACAAGTGACCGTGCCAAACTCAGTGATGACCTTGATATGGTCGTCAGCATATTCAACATCAACGACTAGCGTGTTTTCATAAATAGTACCGCCACGTGATTCAATGGCAGCGGCTTCGCCAAGTGCAAGATTTAGCGGATGGAAATGTCCACCTGAGTGATCGATAACCCCGCCTACATAGGCCTCTGACTTGATATGCTCTTGCATGCCGTATTTGTCTAGCATTTCGCGATCATGCATACCATGGCTTTCCCACAGTGCATGCGTTTTCTGCAAGTCTCTTAACTGCCCGTTGTTTAAGGCAGCAAAGATATTCTTTTCTTTCAAATCGCAGCTGATGTCGTAGTCTTGGATTAGTCGACGAATGATTTTGCCACCACGTGTGACGAGCTGACCGACAAAATCGGCGTTTTGTTGACCATAAGAGCTTTTGATTTTTTCTAAGCTGGCATTTAGACCGTTGACAATCTGACCACCATTGCGGCCCGATGCACCCCAACCAATCTGTGCGCCTTCCAGCACGACCACTTCGTGATCTGTCTCCATGAGATGCAGCGCCGTTGATAGGCCACTATAGCCACCACCCACCACGCAAATCTCAACATGAATATCATTTTCTAGCCTTGGTCTATCTGGTTTAGGATTACGACTGGCAGCATAGTAGCTATCAGGATACTGTCCTTTGTCTGAATAATGCGGGATATTGCGCGTGTTGTTAGACGGCTTGCTATTTGACATATTAGACATCCTGTAAATAGGTGAGGTATTCAAGGTTGGTGACTTGCTGAGAGAAGCGTTTGGCTTCTTGTTTTTTAACCGCAATCAGCAGTTCAATCATCTCGCTTGGGAATAGTGCATCAATGACGTCACTGTTTTCAAACTGCCGAATGGCTGATAGCCAATCTAACGGTAAGGTTTTGAGATCTTCTTCGTTATAAGTAATGCTATTGATGGGCTCGGGCGCCTCTAACTTGTTTTCAATGCCATATAACATGCCTGCCAATACTGCGCTACAGACTAAGTAAGGATTGGCATCAGCACCTGACACACGGTGCTCGATACGGCGTGCTTTTGAGTCCCCACCAGGGATACGTACAGCGGCAGTACGGTTCTCATAACCCCATGACACATTGTTTGGTGCCAAGGTACCGGGTGCAAAACGGCGATAAGAGTTCACGTGTGGCGCAAACAATAAGGTGCAATCTGACATGGTTTTTAATAGTCCAGCAACGGCATGACGCAGCATATCTGAGCCTTCCGCTGAGCCATCATCAAAGACATTGTTGCCGTCTTTGTCTAATAAGCTGCAATGTACATGAAAGCCATTACCTGATTGTAGGCCGAACGGTTTTGCCATAAAGGTCGCGGTGAGCTTGCGACGAGTGGCCACTGCTTTGACCACTTGCTTAAACAAAATCGCATCGTCGGCGGCTTTTAGTGGGTCATCTACGTGTAGTAGGTTAATCTCAAACTGGCCACAGCCATTTTCAGCCAAAGCGGCATCGACAGGAATGTCGAGCTTTTTGCACTGGGCGTAGACTTCGTCTAAAAACTCATCGAATTGCAATAAGTCATTGATGCTTAGAATAGAGGTTTTGTTTAATCTCAGACCGCTCTTGGGGCGAATAGGTGGTTTTGGCGTCTCGCCTTCTGTGTAGTCAACCAAATAAAACTCAAGCTCAGTCGCCATCACTGGTGTCAAACCAAGCGCTTTGAATTTTTTGCTGATAAAGTCTAAAACGTGTCTGGCATCACCGTAATACGGCTCATTGTCTTCGGTATAGAGCCAGATAGGTAGGAGTGAGGAAGGTGCGCTGGTGTTCAGAAGTGGATAAGCGGCACGACCAGTAGGGCGAGCAATGGCATCGATATCACCATTACACTGAGAGGATTCAATCACGTCAGCACCCCAGATGTCGACACCCAAAATAGACAATGGCAGTCGTATCGCTCCGTCTTTTGCCTTCTCCATTTGATTGGCGGGGATGCGCTTACCACGAAGTAAGCCATTGATATCACCTGCTGCCACATAAACGTACTCTGTGTCGTTTGCAGATTCGCCCATTCCATTGGTTATCGTCATGTCTATTCTTCCTATGAATTTGTAGAATTACTGGGTTTGTTGCTGCTGCTACGTTTTGGATGTTGTGTCTAAATTTTCTATTAGTGGCATTTATAACTAACACTTGAAAGATAAGCATTTGATAAATGACTGGTTGAATAGGGCATGTTTTTATTTTTTGTCAACGATATTAGTGACTTATAGTCTGTACTCTCAAGCGTTTTTACTAAGCCTAAAAGTTAAACTCTGTTTAGTATCATTGCTGATGACTTTTAATATATGGATGAAAACTATAATTGTCAATTTTTATTTAAAATTATATTAAAACAACTCAAATACAGCTTTTTAATACAAATACCGATATTAATGAAGTTTATAGTTTACATTTTGTGAGACCTTGTGTTAAATTTTAGCTAAATAAGGGATTAGACAACATAGACGGCCTAGGTCTATTTGCTATAACAAGAGAAAATGATATGAAAAATTCCAAACCTATTATTGCTATTGTGTCTTGTCATAAGATGGTTGACGGACAGCCCGCACAGGCGGTATATCAAAAATACATCGATGCTGTAAATTTCTATGGCGGTAACCCTATACTGCTGCCAAACACAGCTGCCGATAGCGAAAACTTTGATGCACTGCTCGAAATGGCGGATGGGATTTTATTGACGGGCAGTTACAGCAATGTCGCACCAATGCGTTATGGCGCGACGCATACCGAAGCCAAACAAGATCTAGGCCGTGATGAGCTAAGCTTCAAATTGTTGGCTTATGCAGACAGAACAGGGACTCCGCTATTGGCCGTTTGCCGAGGCTTACAAGAGATGAATGTGTATTTCGAGGGGACGTTGCATCCTGACTGGCGTGAGGTAGAAGGGTTTTATGAGCCACATCTGGAAGACAATACCCAACCGCTTGAGGTGCAGTATCAGCCAGTACATGACGTTATCATTCAACCCAAGGGTAGGCTGGCGGCGTTCGGTGAAACATGGCACGTCAACTCACTACATAAGCAGGCCATCAACAAAGTTGGCACACGTCTATTTGTCGAAGCGTTAGCACGCGATGGCTTGGTAGAGGCTATCAGCTTATTACAACATCCATTTATGATTGGTGTACAATGGCATCCTGAGTTAAATTATGCGCAAGACAGCTTGTCCAAATTTCTATTCACGGAATTTATTCACCATGCCAGAGAACCACAAACCGAATAGCACGACTAAAAGTAAGGCAGAAACTGCTGTCACTGATATTGAGAATGATGTTGATAGTGTCGATGACAAAAAGGTAGCTGATATTGAAATAGACGATATCGATGATGATGAACTGAATGATTCTGAAACAGCGTCAACTTCTGAAGCAGATGAATCGTTGAAGGAAGACATTGGTAAAAAGATTAACCAGCTGCGTTTAGCAAAAGGTTACTCACAACGTAAGCTGGCAAAACTGTCAGGATTGACGAACACGTCTATCAGCTCGATCGAGCGCAACAAGGTCAGTCCAGCGGTCAATACGTTAAAGGCGATTTTGACAGTATTGGGTTCTGATCTGACCACGTTCTTTAGTGACGAGTGGAAAGAACCAAAGGCTAGAGTGATCGTAACGCCAAAAGATCTATTAGAGCTTAATGAACCCAATAGCAAAGTGTCGCTAAAGCAGGTCTATAACTGTAGCACTACCAGAAACTTGGGGTTTTTGATCGAGACCTATCAGCCTAACAGCTCAACCGAAGAAAAAATCGCTCATGAGGGTGAGGAGATTGGTACGGTCATCGAGGGCAAGATTATTATCCGTATTGAAGATAGCACCTATTTGCTCAACCAAGGTGATAGCTATGTGATTGATACCATTCAGCCGCATACCTTTATCAATCCTACCGATAGTATCACTCGTATTGTCAGTGCACACACACCGACGACTTATTAAACCTAAGCTTGGCTTCGGAGTGTGGGTATATTAAAGTTCTAAATCGTTAACAAAAAAGGCGACTTCAATGAGAAGTGGCCTTTTTTTTGATTATAAAGTTAGGTATCGAATGAAAGGCTTAGCTTATGGCTGTTGATTATTTTCAGTTTTTTCAGTTGTATCTATTGTATCCGCTGTCTTAGGTTTTTCTTTAATGAGCTTTATGTTTGGATTTTTAGCAACAGGCTCGATATTTTTCACAGCGACGTTTAGGGCAGGCTTCGCCGCTTTTTTAAGGCTTTTTTGGATTCTGCGCACGGCCAATGCATCGGCCTGTGCTTGCTCTTGTGCCAATGCCATGTCATTCAAGTTTTGATAGGCCTCAAGCGTTTTGTCAATCATTTCACGCATTGTGAATTTATTTGTCATCTCAGGCCGAGTCACACTCTCTAGCTGGTTTTTGACCGCTTTACAAAGTGAGCTGGCATTGTGTTTTTTGACCAGTCCTTGTGGATAGAGTGGTTGCAGAATTTCACTAAAGGCGGCCTGATCCCAGCCGATCACTGGCGTACCTAGATGGATGGCTTGCAGCGCATTAATACCGATGGATTCAGGTTCATTGGCGAGCGCCATCACAATATTGGCCGCTGATAGCCACTCACGCATATCATTGCGTTTGCTACCCACATAAGTGATACGCTCAGCGAGTCCCAAACTATTGCTACGCTGACGGAAGTCTTCGTGAGCGACATCACCATCTTTATAATCATCATCCATAATAATGACATGAATATTTGGGAACTGTTCTTGCAGATTGCCTAAGATGTCAATGAGCCACTCTTGGCCATACTCATTGCCAATGACGGTTGGGAATATCAGCCATTTTTTATGCTCAAGCTCAGGGTACTCAGCAAAGGTATGACGCAGCCAATAGACAGAAGGGTTATGCCGATAAGGGTAGCGCCGAGTATCGATACCGCGATAGATACGCGTAATGACTTTGGGGTCAGCATCTTCAAGGCGCAGGCCTTTTTTTAGATATTGAGTGACGCTGTCTGACACGGTGATAATCGTATCGACATTGAGTAGCGCTTGGGAGTATTTATTAATGGGATAAAAACCATACATGGTCGAGACGATTTTTGGCAGACGCTTGACGCGGGCACGGCGCAGTGCCAAATGCAATATCCATGCAGGGGTGCGCGAGTGTACATGAATGACATCCGGCTCATATTTTTCGATCAGATGCCGCAGCGATGAGACCTGTAGCAACGACAGCCAAGATTTTTTGTTCATGTATAGCTGATGGTAGTGATTACCGTCACGCTTTAGGCGTCTGACCAAATCATTATTTTCATCGGCGCTAGACACAATAATGGAGGTGTGGCCGTTTTTGACCAATGCGCGCCCAAGATGAAAAATGCCGCGCTCGGATTCATCATGCTTCAAAGACGACAGTAGGCGCATAATTTTCATAATAGCGAGGGTCACCAGTTAATATTATCAAGCTGCTATTGTCAGTGAAAAGCGATTAAAACTCAACCATCAAGATAAAAAGAGGAGACAAGGACTGGGGTTTTTTGAAGACACAGCAATAAGCACATTCAATGGCAAAATCGATAGAGTGTGTTAGCGACGTTTTTGTAGGTGTTCGGCATTGGGCAATACTTGCTTTTCACTTAAGTATTTCCAATAGCGCTGCGGTAGGTACTGTTTATGCAGCTTGGGGTTTTTGCGCTCTTTGATATTGACGTTGGTAAAATACCCTTGCCAAAACTTCTGATAACGCTGCTCATCAGGACTGTGAATACTGGCAGGATTACGGAGTACCGCGTCATCAAGATCAGTGATGGTTTGCAGTGCAGCAGGACGCGTAGGTGTGCTAGTACTCTTATCATAATAAATGCCATAGCCGCGAGTCAGATCGTAGATGGCCCAATGCTGATCTTGATAACGCTGACGAAAATGCTCCCCAATGAGTGGTAACACATTGAAGTCCGGTTCAACACGCGCAAAATAAATATCATCAGTGGTATGCTCAAAACGTACAAATGCCTCCATACGGTGCTTCTCGCGACCGACAGATTTGACTGTCTGCACCAGCTCAAGCACGTCCAAATTACCCAAATCCTGCATGATTTGGCGATTGGGATAGTCGATGGCGTATTTGACCAACCGAAACAATGTCGTGCCGATATCGTCCTTCTCTGATAAAAATCCCCACAAGATATTGCGCATACCTGAACGACCCAGCAGCGTATTTAGCTTTACCAAGACGCGCTCGGCTTGTTCTGCATCAGTGACTACGTTAGTTGCTTGGGCAATCAATGAGGGCACATAACAATCTTGCGCCGTGAGCTTTAGCGCCATATCGTCTTGTAGTTTGTTGGCATAAACATAAAATACCGCACTCAGCCAACCCTCAAAGCTAGGCTCATACAGGATGATACTAGGCGTTAACTGACCGACAGTGTAAGCGTTGTTTCGGATAAGTTCTGACATGTTTTATCCTACATTTCTATACTAGACACAGGTGTGAGGTGGCAAAGTTTTTAGTATGTTTTTAAGCGTCATTTTAAAACAAAGCCAGCTGCCCGCTACGCTGATCTTTAAACTTGGTCTGCGTTTGCGCCAGTACATATTGACGAAAATTATCGCGAGTCAAATGGGCAAGATGCTCGTTTTTACCCGTCGTTGCGATAAAGTATTTGGCACGGTTAACTGCTGCGCCCATCTTTTTTAAATGGTATAGCGTCAACTGATTAAACTTGCGCGCTTTGACGATTTTTTTAGCCGTCTTTGTACCGATACCTGGGATACGCACGATCATCTCATAAGTCGCTGTCTGGATATTAACTGGGAAATGCTCACGATGGCGTATCGCCCAAGCAAGCTTTGGGTCGCAATCTAAGTCCAAAAAAGGCGACTCCGGCTCGACAATCTCGTGCGCACCAAAACCATAAAAACGCATTAACCAATCTGCTTGATATAGACGATTCTCTCGCACCATCGGCACCGGTGTGCCAATCGCTGGGAGGCGACTGTCAGAGAGCATCGGCACGTAGCCTGAGTAGTAGACGCGCTTGAGATCATAGGTTTTGTAGAAGTGGCTCGATAGCTGAATCACTTGCAAATCAGTCTCATTGCTGGCGCCCACTATCATTTGACTGGTTTGACCGGCTGGCGTGAACTTAGGCGCTTTTTTGTGGGTTTTACGACTCTCACGGATGGTGATAATTTCTTCTTTTACCGTTTCCATCGGCGCTTTTAATTGGTCATGCGATTTTTCTGGCGCGAGCAAAGCGAGTCCTGATTTGGTCGGAATCTCGATATTGACGCTCAAACGGTCAGCATATAACCCTGCTTCTAGCAGCAGTTCTTTTGAGGCGCCGGGTATGGTTTTTAGATGAATATACCCATTGAAGCGCTCACGGGTGCGTAAGAGTTTGGCGACTTCGACCAGTCGTTCCATCGTATAGTCGCCACTCTTGAAGATACCAGAGCTGAGGAATAACCCCTCAATGTAGTTACGGCGGTAAAACTGCATGGTCAAATCAACCACTTCTTCGACACTGAATGCAGCGCGTGGGGTATCATTGCTTTTACGCGAGGTGCAATAAGCACAGTCATAAATACAATGATTGGTCAAAAGAATTTTTAGCAAGCTGACGCAGCGCCCATCTTCGGTATAGCTGTGACAGATACCCGTTGCTGAGGCATCGCCTAGACCGCCGCCTTGGTTTTTGCGAGTACCAGCGGAGGATGAGCAGGAGACATCATACTTGGCAGCATCGGCCAAGATATTGAGTTTGCCCTGTAATCTTTCATAATTGATGTTTGCCATAAGTCGCGTATTACCAATGAATGAACAGGGTGTTATTTTATCAAAATACACAGTAAGCTATTGTATTTATTGATTAAATATAAATAATAAACGACAACTGTTGTCGCCCGATCTATATGATTTCAGGATAGATGTGATGAGGGTTTTTAGAAGTGAGTTAGGACAATCTATTAAGAAGACAGGGTGTTTTAAGAAAAGCCAACGCTGTCAGTATTAGATAGCGGGTCACTGTTTAACATATGACTGTCTAAACCTATAACGATATAAATATTTGCTCGGCTAATAATCCCATGACTAAACCGCCAATTATAAATGCACCACCAAGTAGCATCAGTGGAATAGATAGTATCGTTAGCACCTGTGATTGGCTTTCTCTAATTTCAATAGAGTATTGGCTCAAATCAATATCTGCCAAAGGTATGGCACCTCCTATCATCGCTTGCAATCTAAAAGTGCTCGAACCCGATATTAGCTCTAATTCGTAATGACCAACGTCAGCTCTAAAGATAAATAGCTCCATGTTGCCAGTGGCAAAATTATTTGAGCGCGGAGATAGGAGTGAGCTGTGAAGTTTGCTTTCTTTATTGGTAGACGTATTTATAATGTGAGGGCGAAACTGTGCAAGTGGCGTTCTTTTAGACAGAGGGCCTTTGTGCCAAACGGCATAAGCCCCTGATTTTGAGACCGTAAAACGCCCTATATTAACCCGATACGGCAGCGTGAATAGTACATCGCCATTGAATGCGTTTCTTAATAGTTTAATCGCTCTAAACAAGACAAATAGGCCTATCGGAATCAGGCAGAATAGCAGTACTCTAATAGACAATATGCTCATGGTTCGTTTTACGCAGATATTGAGTTTGCGATAATTTTATAATAAAAAGGATGCCTAGAGTATGACTATCTAAAAAGTGAGTTTTTTAAGGATAAAATGCGGGCAGGTGTTGATCAGAAAAAGGTCTTGCCAACTATTAAACCAGAGGGCAAGACCTTTTATCAAATTCAATAGTTTTTAAGTTTCAAACTCAGAATTATTTTTACTGAACTTTGGCGCGTATGACCACCGTTTGAGCACTATTGGCATTAATATTTGCCAAGTCCCACTTAAGTCCAGAGTAACTTTCTTGCACCATCACGGTATTGCCAACTTGACCGATGGTCTGATAGGTGTCGCCGCCCATGGTCGCAAACGTCGGTAATGAGCTGTTTAACGACACCATTTGTACACCACTTGGTAGTGATACGATGGCATTTACACTGCTGACAGGTTGCGCTGTGATGTTGGTATAGGTGGTGTGATATTCAATGATGTCACCAGGGGCGATATGATTGGCAGGTACGGCCACTTCACGTCCATCGGCATTTTTTAGAATTTTCATGACTTTGGTATTTGCATTGACGACACCAGGTGTACTAAAAGTAGGGGACAACTGTAAGGTATCTAAAGTCGTCGTCGTGATTTGATTGGTTACAGGCTGGCTTGTGATGACAGTCGTTGGTGCGTTCATCACAGGTAACTGAGTAGCTGCTGCGACAGGAAGTACTTGCGTCACGGTGCTGATAGGGGTAGTAATCACGTCTACTTTGGTGACACTATTGGTCGCCCGATTGGTCACTGGCACGCTAGTGACAGTCGTACTACCTTGAGTGACGACAGTATTGTTTATACCATTACTGACACCTTGACGAACGACATATCGTGGCACAGTGGTCGTTTGGGTCACCGCATAGGGCATGCCATCTTGCATCGTGATACCGTTTGGCGTCGCAGTAATAGTGGCTGTTTTGCCATCAGAGTATTGCTCGACCACAGTGGTGCTACCACCAGCCGATGCGCTAACGGCAATCTCGGGCGCTGCGTGAGCTGAAGAGGCCGCAAGTATCATGCCCGTTAATATGGCAGATAATGTAGTATGCAGTGCTGTCGGCTTATAAAACATCATGGTCATAAAATATTCCTCAAAAATAGCAGTAAGTGAAACGACAAAAATACAACGGTAGATATAAAAAATCCCCGCTAGATGACACCAAAAAGCATGCCACATAACGGGGGTATCAGTACTGACAATAGCTAGTGTTTATGATCAGATAATCATTATTTTGAGTAAAAGTGCGACAGAATTAACTGACATCAAATCGTCTAATCTTAAAGATTTTTGGCAGCAAGTTATTTCTTACCAAAGCCCCGTTGCACTAAAAACTAAAACGATTATGCGCCAAAACAAATCATGTATAAAAGCAGCATTGTGTAACCAGAACGGTATAATTGCTACCAATACGTAATACCGATTTTATCCAACAGATTAAGGGCTTAGGCGATCAGTTGTATCTATCACTGTTAACATCATTGCCGTTTTCAAAATATTAGCTGATTAAGACAGCTGTCATTTAGAGAAGCAATTGTTCAAAGTTGCCGCTATTTAGAGAGTCTCTTATCTATAACGCTATGATGTAAAAGGCTACTTATCAAACTGTCTATTATTAAGAACATCAAGTTTATAAAAGATCAAAACAGCACATTCTACTAATCGTAGATCACTTTCATGACTTCGTATTCGACCACACCTTTTGGCGTCTCGATACGTACTTCATCGCCTTCAAACTTGCCAATCAGACCACGAGCGATCGGTGAGTTGACTGAGATTTTGCCAGCTTTAAAGTCAGCCTCATCATCGCCAACGATTTTGTACTGTTTTTCTTCTTCGGTGTCCATGTTTTCGATCACGACACTGACGCCAAACACGATACGGCCTTCTTTGGTCAATGTCGCAGGGTCTATGACCTGTGCGCCACCAAGCTTGGCTTCGATATCGCGAATACGTGCTTCACAAAACCCTTGTTGCTCACGGGCAGCATGGTATTCAGCGTTTTCTTTTAGATCGCCGTGTTCACGTGCTTCAGCAATCGATGCGGTGATGCGTGGACGATCGATGCTTTTTAACTGTTTTAATTCGGCTTCTAAAGCCGCGTGTCCTTGCGGAGTCATTGGGTAACGTTGCATGTTTTTTCCTTAAGCCAATAACACCACACCACCTCCTACTCTTAGTGAATAGTGAGATGGTGTCAGTATTGTTGCAATGGGTATGAATATAAAAAGAATGATAATTAAGATGGCGAAATGAACAAATGGGTTGCCATGAATCAGCAGGCCTCACCTTAATACAAAAATAGACGCATATAATCTTACGTAATAAAAAGCATAGTCGCAGTTTAGCCACTATGCTTTTTGGGTCTGTCAGGTTTGAGTCTATTACAGTAAAGGTGTCGCAGATTTTGCATCACTGAATCACAAATAAACAGTGATGCTTGAATCGGCGTTTAGGCAAGCCTAATGGTTATGCCTAATCTACTGAAATTATTCAATCAAGTCAATAGAACTACGCAATAGTCTTTGCTTGTTCATGTAAGTCTTGTAGTTTATAGACTTCAAATGGCAATTCAATCGCATAAGACTTACAGATGGCATCAGCCGCACCTAAAGTGGTGACGTAGAAAACTTTGCCTTGTAGCGCGCTACGGCGGATAGAGAATGAATCCTCTTGCGCCTGTTTGCCTTCTGTCGTATTGATAATCAAATCAATGTTGCCGTTCTTTAAAGCATCGACGATATGCGGGCGACCTTCGGTTACTTTGTTGATTTGCTTGCACTCAATACCAGCGTCGCTCAGTACTTTTTGCGTACCCGTGGTTGAGACGATGTTAAAACCAAAGTCAGCAAGCTGGCGAGCGATAGGGGCAATTTGCGCTTTGTCACTGTCACGAACTGAGATAAAGACCGTTTTGATCTCACCTTCAATTGGTAAGCCTGGCAAGCGCTCGTTACTACCGATAATGGCTTTGTAGAATGCTTCACCAAAGGTTTTGCCCACGCCCATGACTTCGCCGGTTGACTTCATCTCAGGACTCAAGATAGGGTCAACACCAGGGAACTTAGCAAATGGGAATACCGCTTCTTTGACCGCATAGAATGCAGGAACGATCTCAGTGGTAAAGCCTTGGTCTTTGAGCGAGGTGCCAGCCATACAGCGAGCAGCAATCTGTGCCAATGACGTGCCAATACATTTAGAGACAAATGGCACGGTACGTGCGGCACGTGGGTTGACCTCAAGAATATAGACGGTTTCGCCTTTTACAGCGAACTGTACGTTCATCAGGCCAATCACGCCTAGCTCTTTTGCCATGGCAACCGTTTGGGCGCGCATGACATCACAAAGCTCATCAGATAACGAGTAAGGCGGCAATGAACAGGCTGAGTCACCTGAGTGAACGCCAGCTTGTTCGATATGCTGCATGATACCGCCAATCACCACATCGGTGCCATCACTCACGCAGTCAACATCGACTTCGATAGCGTCATCTAAGAAGCGATCTAGTAGGACAGGTGCTTCGTTAGAGGCTTGTACCGCAGTACGTAGGTAATGTCTTAGCTCGTCTTCGTTATAGACGATTTCCATCGCGCGGCCACCTAAGACATACGATGGGCGTACGACCAATGGATAACCAACGTCTTTTGCTTTGACCAAACCATCTTCTAAGCTAGTCGCTAGCGCATTGGTTGGTTGAACCAAGTTCAATTGCTGAATCATGTGCTGGAAGCGTTCACGGTCTTCTGCACGGTCAATCGCATCAGGGCTAGTACCAATGATTTTGACCCCAGCGGCTTCTAGAGCGCGAGCCAGTTTCAATGGGGTTTGACCACCAAACTGTACGATCACACCATCAGGGTTTTCGATACGGACGATTTCTAGCACGTCTTCTAGCGTGATTGGCTCAAAGTAGAGACGGTCAGAGGTATCATAATCGGTTGAAACCGTTTCAGGGTTACAGTTGACCATGATGGTCTCGTAGCCGTCTTCACGCATTGCAAGGGCAGCGTGTACACAGCAATAGTCAAATTCGATGCCTTGACCGATACGGTTAGGACCGCCACCGATGACCATGATCTTTTTGTTATTGGTTGGGTTGGCTTCACATTCGCTGTCGTACGTTGAGTACATATAAGCGGTGCTGGTGGCGAATTCTGCTGCACAGGTATCCACACGCTTATAGACTGGATAAACGTTTAGATCCCAACGTTTTTTGCGTAGCTGTTTCTGAGAGACACCAAGCAATTTGGCCAAACGCAAATCTGACAAACCTTTACGTTTAAAGCTACGTAAGTTTTTCTCGTTCAGTCCACCAAAACCAAGTGATTTCACAGTGGCTTCTGTTTTAACAATGTCTTCTATTTGTACCAAGAACCACGGGTCAATCTTGGTGAAATTGAACACTTCATCGACACTCATACCGATGCGGAAGGCATCTGCAATATAATAAATGCGTTCAGGGGTTGGAATGGTTAAACGATTAACAATCTCGCTGCGTGCTTTGTCAGTACTAAGATTACCGTCTTTGATAGCGGCAAAGTCAATTTGCTCATCAAAACCATCATTGCCAGTTTCCATACCGCGTAATGCTTTTTGCATGGACTCTTGGAAGTTACGACCAATCGCCATAACTTCACCAACTGACTTCATTTGTGTTGATAGCACATTATCTGCTTGAGCGAATTTCTCAAAGTTAAAACGAGGAATCTTGGTCACGACATAATCAAGCGCAGGCTCAAAGCTAGCTGGCGTTTTGCCACCAGTGATATCGTTTTGCAACTCATCTAGGGTATAACCAATCGCCAGTTTGGCCGCGATTTTGGCAATCGGGAAGCCAGTGGCTTTTGAGGCTAGGGCAGACGAGCGTGATACACGTGGGTTCATCTCGATGACGACCATGCGGCCCGTATCAGGGTTGATGCCGAACTGGACGTTTGAGCCACCCGTTTCTACACCAATCTCACGTAGGACTGCTAATGACGCATTACGCATGATTTGATATTCTTTATCCGTCAGGGTTTGTGCTGGCGCAACGGTGATTGAATCGCCTGTATGCACACCCATTGGGTCAAAGTTTTCGATGGCACAGATGATGATACAGTTGTCGTTTTTGTCACGAACCACTTCCATCTCATACTCTTTCCAACCGATTAATGACTCATCAATAAGCAATTGATGGTTAGGAGACAAGTCAAAACCGCGCTCACAGATTTCAATGAACTCATCGCGGTTATAGGCGATACCGCCGCCTGAACCACCCATCGTGAATGAAGGACGAATGATACACGGATAGCCCATTTTTTCTTGAGTCGCAAACGCTTCTTCCATGGTTTCAGCCGTTTCAGCGCGTGGGCACTCAAGACCGATACGCTTCATGGCTTTATCAAACAAGTTGCGGTCTTCTGCCATCTCGATTGAGTCTTTGGTCGCGCCAATCAACTCGCAGTTATACTTGGTCAATACACCATGCTTATCTAAATCTAATGCACAGTTTAGCGCGGTCTGTCCGCCCATCGTTGGCAAGATAGCATCAGGACGCTCTTTGGCAATGATTTGCTCAACCGTCTGCCAAGTAATCGGCTCGATATAGGTCGCGTCAGCCATGACAGGGTCAGTCATGATGGTCGCAGGGTTTGAGTTGACCAAGATGACACGGTAGCCTTCTTCTTTTAGTGCTTTACACGCCTGTGCGCCTGAATAGTCAAACTCACACGCTTGGCCGATGACGATAGGGCCTGCGCCAATGATAAGAATGCTTTTTATGTCGGTACGTTTTGGCATAATTAGAGCTACCTTCGTTTGGGTGATAATTTGAGTAATCTTTATTTTTGATAACGCTCGTGGCGTTTTATGCTTACCGTGCTTTATTTAATGCCGCTTGAACCGCTATGGGCAATTCAAGCGTTTACTTATTATTTAATTATGATCAACCATTTACGCTTGGGCAGTTTTAGACTGTGCCATCATATCCGCAAACTTATCAAACAATGGCGCGCAGTCATGTGGGCCAGGGCTGGCTTCTGGGTGACCTTGGAAGCTAAATACAGGCTTATTGGTCAGCTCGATACCTTGGTTGGTACCATCAAATAATGAACGGTGAGTAGATTTAACGTTGTCAGGTAGGGTGTCTTCATCAACCGCGAAACCATGGTTTTGACTGGTGATCATCACCGTACCGGTCGCTAGATCTTGTACTGGATGGTTGGCACCATGATGGCCAGTTTTCATTTTGATGGTATCTGCACCGCTAGCCAGACCAATCAGTTGATGGCCTAAGCAGATGCCAAACGTTGGCACATCAGTTTGTTCAATGATGTGACGTACCGCATCGATAGCGTAATCACAGGCAGCAGGGTCGCCAGGGCCGTTTGATAAGAAGATGCCATCTGGGTTTAACGCTAGCACATCCGCGATAGGGGTCTGTGCTGGCACGACAGTTACGTGACAACCGCGGTCGACGAGCATGCGTAAGATGTTGGTCTTGCTACCGAAGTCATAAGCGACGACGTTGTATTTAGAATCGATGTGAGTGCCGAGTTGCTTAAAGAAGCCGCCAGTACCGCTATCATGACTGCCAGGAATATCACGGTTGAGTAGGGTGTCTGACAAATCCCATGTGCCCGCTGTCCATTCGAATTTTTCTTTAGTACAGCACTCTTTTGCCAAGTCCATACCCTTGAGGCCTGCAAACCCTTGTGCCAGCTCAATCGCTTTTTGCTCATCAGCAGCGCTGATTGTCTCGCCATCTGAGGCGGTCATGATACAGCCGTTCTGTGCACCTTTATCACGTAATAGGCGAGTCAACTGACGCGTATCAATTTCAGCGATGGCCACTGTCTCGTTACGTTGTAGATAGTCGCTAAGTGACTCTGAGTTACGAAAGTTAGAGGTTGCCATGGTGGCGTCACGGATAATAAGACCGTCTGCCCATACTTTGTGGCCGTTGCCAGATTCGGTGTCCTCACTATTGGTGCCTGTATTACCGATATGAGGGTAAGTCAAAGTCACCAGCTGGCGGGCATAACTTGGATCGGTTAGGATTTCTTGATACCCTGTCATGGCTGTGTTAAATACCACTTCACCAATACGATGACCTAGGCTGCCGATACTGACACCGCGAAAGATTGTACCGTCTGCTAGTGCCAAAATTGCTTGTATTTCTGCCGATGAATTCAAGGATTGCCTCCGCTGTTATTGGTGAGTGCCATCATGTTTTGTTGGTCTAAAATTGCTCCGTATCCTTTTATTTACGGCATTTGACTATTGTCATATAAAGGTAGTAAAAGGGCGATACACAAAAATTTTCCACAAAAAAGCGAGAAGACATTATTGATGAAAACTACAAAACCCACTAGATAGTGAATAGGTAACTTGCATCATGTCCGCTCGCTTAGGCACAGATTTTGCGTATTATATACAAAATAGACAGTTATAGCTAGCCGATTTACTGGATTAATAGTCATTTCATGGCTAATAACAAGGACTTTATAAAGATACTTACGTTATAAAAATAGCCTAAGCAGATATAAGCTACCTTTTCTTTTATCAAATTCGACATCGAGCGTATATTAATAGCGCTGGATTTTCACAGTTGGCTTTGCCACAATGGACAGCGCAGCACTAAACCCAATTTTTATAACTATAATGAAGATGACAAGGAATCGTTATGATTTATCAGTATTTAGACAAAACCCCTGAGTTTGCTGTGCCATTCAACGGTTGGGTGGCAGATTCAGCGCAAGTGATGGGCGATGTATATTTAGGTCATCAAGCCAATGTGTGGTTTGGTGCGGTGATACGCGGTGACAATGATCGTATTCATATCGGTGACTATAGTAATGTCCAAGAGAATAGCGTGATTCATACCGATGCAGGTGTCAAGGTGACCATTGGTAATTACGTCACTATCGGCCATCTGGCTATGCTACACGGTTGTGAGATTGGTGATAATAGTTTGATTGGTATTGGTGCTGTAGTACTCAATAATGCCAAGATCGGTAAAAATTGCCTGATAGGGGCGAAAGCCTTGATTACTGAAGGTCAGGTTATCCCAGATAACTCGCTGGTGATGGGCGCGCCTGCAAAAGTGGTCAAGACGCTAACAGATGAGCAAGCCGCTATGCTAAAAATGTCAGCGCTACATTATGCTGAGCGTTGCCAAAAATTCAAAACAGGCTTAACAGAAATAGCGATGCCTGACTAAGGGTAAGTACACGAGCTAATTTTAAATAGATAGACTATAGGGTGCGCGCTGTATTTAATTGATGTGCTATTTAAATGATGTACTCATCCTTAATACACAACTGTACCCAGTTTTATTAAACGATTCATATTTTTTTGCAACTAACGATAAGGTCTCATCATGCAGGCAAATCAAGCACAAACACAACAAAAGCAACTGGCATTATTTGATTTAGATCATACCTTACTTGATGTCGATAGTGATTATCTCTGGGGCGAGTATATCGTAAAGCATGACCTTGTCGATGAGGCGCAGTACCGCACTGCCAATCAGAAGTTTTATAATGACTATATCGAAGGCACACTAGACGCGACAGAGTACAATGAGTTTGTCGCACAGTTTTTGAGCAGTTTGCCGCTTGATAGACTTGATGAGCTAAGAGAAGACTATATCAAAAGCGAAATCGAGCCACATATTCGCCCAAAAGCGATGGAAGTGTTGTGTCAGCACATTGAGCAAGGACACGAAGTCGTGATTATTTCTGCGACCAATGATTTTGTGGTCTCTGCCATTGCCAAACGTTTTGGTATAGAAGCCGCCAATGTGTTATCAACACCGCTCGAGATAAAAGACAATCGCTATACAGGTGAGTTAGCGGACAAGCCCAATTTTAAAGAAGGTAAGATATATCATCTAGACAAATGGGTGAATAAGCAGCAGTTAGCTGGTGTTACCTTTGAAAAAACGTATGCGTATTCAGATTCTAAGAACGACATCCCATTGCTCGAATGGGCAGATGTGGCCGTTTGCGTGTCACCTGATGACGCGCTGCATGCGCATGCTCTGGCGCATCGCTGGGCAGTAGAAGATTGGTCAATATAGGCTGTCCAATCCAGTAATAGTAGCAACATTAGCAATAGCGATAATTAGCGAACCATTTAGCCTCAATCTCATTTAAAATAGCGCCACATTCGTTATTTATTTTTATTAGAAAAACAGGAATATTTATGGAAATCAATCCGTATCAAGAACAGATTAAAGATTTATCAGAGCGTGGGCAGGATTTGCGGAGGTATCTTTGACTTCGATGGTAAGCAAGAGCGCTTAGAAGAAGTCAATTTGGAGTTAGAAAACCCAGAGCTATGGAACGATCCAGAGCGTGCGACCAAGATTAACAAAGAAAAAAGCCATCTTGATGGTGTCATCGATGTAGTGGTCTCTCTTGAAACTACGCTAGAAGATGCATCTGCTATGCTAGAGCTGGCGGTAGAGGAAGACGATGAGTCATTGCTCGCCGATGTGCAGACTGAGCTGGACAATGCTGAAAAACGTGTGGCTGACCTAGAGTTCCGCCGTATGTTCAGCGGTGAGATGGACCCAAACAACTGCTACCTAGATATTCAGTCGGGTAGTGGTGGTACTGAAGCGCAAGATTGGGCAGAGATGCTACTTCGCATGTATACACGCTGGGCAGAAGCACATGGCTTCAAAGTAGACGTGATTGAAGTGTCGTCTGGTAGTGTGGCTGGTATTAAGTCGGCAACGATTGAGATCAAAGGCGACTATGCGTTTGGTTGGTTGCGTACCGAGATTGGCGTTCACCGTTTAGTGCGTAAATCACCATTTGATAGTAATAATGGTCGTCATACCTCGTTTGCTGCGGTGTTTGTCTCGCCTGAAATCGATGACAACGTCGAGATTGATATCAATCCAGCAGATTTGCGTATCGATACCTATCGCTCATCTGGGGCTGGTGGTCAGCACGTAAACACGACAGATTCTGCGGTACGTATTACTCATGAACCATCGGGCGTAGTAGTGACCTGTCAGAATGAGCGTAGTCAACATGGTAACAAGGCCACGGCGATGAAGATGCTACGTGCTAAGCTCTATGAGCTAGAAATGCAAAAACGTATGGAATCACAGCAAGCAGTTGAAGATGGTAAATCTGATGTCGGCTGGGGCAGTCAAATTCGCTCGTACGTGCTTGATGACTCACGTATCAAAGACTTGCGTACCGGTGTTGAGACCTTTAACACGGGTGCTGTGCTAGATGGTGACCTTGATCAGTTTATTGAAGCGAGTCTAAAAGCAGGATTGTAAGCAGCAGTTTTAAACAAGCAGCCGTTTTAAAATAGTAATCAATATTTAATTAAGGAAAATTATGCCAAGCGTTAATAATTATTTTGATGATAAAGTGACTTCTATTGCCTTTCAAACGGCTACTAAGCCTGCGACTGTCGGTGTCATGGAAATTGGTGAGTATGAGTTTGGCACCAGCGAATTCGAAACCATGAGTGTGGTGAGCGGTGCATTGACGGTCAAGCTACCAGAAAGTGATGAGTGGCAAACCTTTAACGCTGGCGAGCAGTTTACCGTTGAAGCCAACCAAAAGTTCCAAGTAAAAGTAGACGTCGAAACTGCTTATCTATGTGTATACGGTAAATAACGACTTCTAAGTTATAGCAATATCAAAACGAAAAACGCCAAGTATTTTATGCTTGGCGTTTTTTGTGTGTCATATTTCAGATGAATTTTAATCTACTATCCTGAAAATTATGTTTTACACAGCATTACACTTTGTCTGTGCCAAATAAACAGCAAAAATTATTGTCATTAACTATGCTAAAACCATGAATTCTCAAAGGTGTATGACTTTATGGCAAAGGTAAAAGTAAAGACAAGCGAGCAGGCGAGTACAAGAGATGTGCGCCATGATTATGAGCATCTCGCACGCCGTGCCAATTTACGTTATGTGAGTGACGACGAACCAGGCTACGAGCGCAGACGTTGGGGTCGCGGCTTTACTTATCGTGATGCGACGGGCAAAACCATAAAAGACAAAGCGCTGCGTCAGCGTTTTGATGCGTTGGTGATACCGCCTATGTGGTCAGAGGTGTGGATATGCCAAGATGAAAAAGGCCATCTGCAATCGACCGGAAGAGACGAGAAATCTCGTAAGCAATACTTGTATCATCCGTCATGGAACAATATTCGTGACCAAGCAAAGTTTGATGCGATGATAGGATTTGCAGAAGTGCTACCCAACCTACGCGCACAAGTCGAGATAGATTTAGAGACTGAATCCCTGTCACGTACCAATGTTTTGGCAGCCATCGTCAAATTGCTTGAGACGACACTGATTCGTATCGGTAACAGTCGCTACGCCAAGCAAAATAAAAGCTATGGCCTGAGTACGCTACGCAGCAAGCATGTCAGTGAAACCGACAATGGACTGGCGTTTGATTTCGTCGGAAAAAGCGCAAAAGAGCATCATATTGAGCTACAAGACGAGCGTTTGATTGATATCGTGCAGGCATGTTCTGAGCTGCCAGGCTATCAGATATTCAAATATCTAGATGACAACGGACATAAGCAAGTCGTCGACAGTAGCGATATCAATGACTACTTACGCATGCATACGTGCGGCATGGACTGTGAAAGCAAGCTATACAGCGCAAAGGATTTTCGCACATGGATGGCGAGTGTGCTTGCGGCAAGCTACCTATATGACGAACTACAAACGTCTGCAGGCGCTAGCATACTAGATAGTGCACCAGAAAGCACTGAGCGACAGCAATTAGTTACTGATATGGTAAAAAGTGTGGCAGCAGAGCTGGGTAACACGCCGACCGTATGCCGTGCCTCTTATATTCACCCCATTGTCATTGAGCGTTTTTTGGCAGGGCAGTTTTTTGAGACTTACAAACAAGCACGCCGCGGTCGAACCAAGAAATACCAAAGCTGTGAAGAGAAAGCATTGTTAGTGTTTTTAAGGGCTGATGTTTAAGGGTGAGGTTTTAGATAGTAATAGTAGAGTGCTAGTTCTTCAACAAAAAGTCAAAAACTTGCTATGAAACATTGGTTATTGTAGATGTTCATATTGGCTTGTAGCGAATTAATGATAATTAGTTATAGATTGTCTTTATTTCTATAAAATAAAAATGATACGTTATGTATTGAAATAAACGTAAAAATGCGTTACTAATAGAACATGATAAGTACGAATCTATGAAACGGTCTATAGGATGTGACCGTTTTACAATCATAAATACCATTTTACCAGTTACCTGCTATTGCTAAAGGATTAGCTTATGAACACCGCCTCTCAAACTCCTATGAATATTGATACAGACACTACCGTCACACCAAAAAACTATACCGATTACTATAATAATTTTGATATGAATGCACTGCTGTCAGAAATTTTTGGCGAGCAGGTGGACGATCGTTTAAATGCTTATATGGCTTGTTGTGGTCGTCACGTACGTGATGGCCGCGCTGACAATGCCGCGCTAGTACACGAAGATACCGTAGGAAATATAACGCGCATGAGTTTTGGTGAGCTTGACAAAGCAAGTGCCCAAATCGCTAACTTGCTACAGTCGTATGGGGTAAAAGCAGGAGATAAGGTAGCGACGATGCTACCGCGCACGCCAGAGCTGCTAACCGTTGTATTGGCGACATGGCGTATCGGAGCGGTATATCAGCCGCTATTTACCGCATTTGGCTATGATTCAATCAAATATCGGATGGACAAAGCCGATACCAAAGTCGTTTTTACTAATTTAGAAAATCGCAGCAAGTTTGAAGATTTGGCTGAGCAAACCAAAATGGTATTGGTCGGCAGTATAGAAGATGCTCAGACATGGGGTGACGATCACTATATCCAGTCCATGGCAGCACAGTCGCAAACGATCGAACCCGTGATGCTCGATACTGATGCGCCATTTTTGCAAATGTTTACCTCTGGTACGGTTGGTAAATCAAAAGGTGTCAGTGTTCCATTGGCCGCATTACCTGCTTTTTACCTATATATGCGTTATGCCATCGACCTACGCGAAGATGATCAATATTGGAACATGGCAGATCCAGGCTGGGCATATGGCTTGTACTATGCCATCACAGGGCCATTGCTACTGGGCATCACCACTTATTTTAATGAAGCAGGATTCGATGCGACCCATACCCGTGAATTTATGGTACGTCATAAGATTACCAATTTGGCCTCTTCACCAACTGCGTTTCGAATGATGAAATCTAGCGGCGTGTTTGATAGTGTTAATGAAGAGACTCATAACGATACCAATGCCAAGCTGTCTTTACGCTGTGCCAACTCGGCAGGAGAGACACTGAATACTGAAGTGGTCAACTGGGTCGAAACCTATCTAGAATGCCAAGTCAAAGACCAATATGGGCAAACAGAAACTGGCATGACTTGCTGTGCACATCATGCACTGGCGCATGAATGTCCTGTTGGCTCGATGGGTATGGCACTACCAGGTCATACGCTAGTCGTACTAGATGATGATATGAATGTGTTGCCAGATGGTGAGCAAGGGCAGTTAGCGGTCGTGGTCAGTCAGTCACCTGCGTTTTATTTCCGTGGTTATAGCTGGAATGAAAAACAAGCCTTTGTAGATGATTACTATCTGACAGGCGACGTGGTTGAGCGTCATAGTGATGGCAGCTACTGGTTCTCAGGACGCGATGATGACATCATTATTACCGCAGGTTACCGTGTAGGGCCTACTGATGTCGAAAACACTGTATTAGAGCATGACGCAGTAGCAGAGTCTGCGGCAGTAGGCGTGCCAGACGAAGTGCGCGGCCATACCATCAAGTCTTATGTGGTACTAAAAGATGGCATTGAAGGCAGTGAGCAAATCGCCAAAGAAATCCAAGAGCTAGTACGCAAACGCCTATCCACTCATGCGTATCCACGCGAGGTTGAGTTTGTGACCGAGTTACCAAAAACGCCAAGTGGTAAGATTCAACGCTTTTTGCTGCGTAGTCTGTCTGCTACATAAATGAGTTGGTAAAGCATCCATAAATTTAATAGAAAAATATCTAATAAGAAGCAAAAATTTAAAGGAATAATCATGCAAGTTAAAGAAAACAGCTTTTTGGTCACAGGCGGTGCATCGGGTTTGGGTGAGTCAGTGGCTCGCGCGATTGTAGGTCAAGGCGGTAACGTCGTTATCGCTGATTTAAATGAATCAGCAGGGCAAGCACTAGTCGCTGAGCTAGGTGATGGCGCACGTTTTGTGCGCTGTGATATTACTAACGGTGATGAAGTGCAATCAGCGGTTAAAATGGCAGAATCAGCTTTTGGCGGCCTACAAGGTTCAATCAACTGTGCTGGTATCGTAGTGGTACAAAAGCTGCTAGATCGTGATAACAATCCAGCAGACCTTGAGGCATTTAGCCGCGGGGTCAATATCAATCTGGTCGGTTCATTTAACGTCGCCCGCTTGGTCGCTGCTAGCATTGCCAAGCGCATAGCTAATGATAGCAAGGCAGGCGACCATGTAGAGAAGAATGTAGATCAAGGTATTATTATTAATACAGCCTCTATCGCGGCCTTTGACGGTCAAGTAGGTCAAGCCAGCTATTCTTCATCCAAGGCAGGCGTGGTTGGTCTGACCTTGCCACTTGCTCGCGAGCTGGCACGTCATGGCATCCGCGTGATGACTATCGCACCAGGTGTCTTTGCTACGCCGATGATGGACAGTATTCCTGAAAAGGCACGCGAACAATTAGAAGCAGGCGTGCCATATCCTAAACGTTTGGGCGATCCCAATGAGTTTGCCAAATTGGTGACTCATATCATCGATAATGCTTATCTAAATGGTGAAGTTATTCGCTTAGATGGTGCGATTCGCATGGTGTAACAGTCTCGTGAGTGATTCATCACTTTTGCACAAAACGTATCTACAGAATCTGGCATAGTACTTTGATACATATGATTAATGACAAAAAATTAATTATGGGAATCAAAGCCTATGCTATTTTTTTATAAAAAATCTTACTCATCAAATGAGCAGCGTATGCCTTGGCTGCCTATTACTATTGTTCTTAGTCTTGCTGCCATTGTCAGCACCAGCGCTATTGCTTATGTCAAAAGCACCTCAAAACCCAAGAATCCTATTCCTCCTTCTATAGTGATTGATCGAGTCTTCGTCGACAAATCAGATCGTGTCTTAAAACTGATGAGCGATGGTAAAGCCATTAAGTCGTATCGTATTGCGCTAGGGGGTAGTCCAGTGGGTCATAAGCAACAAGAAGGTGATCAGCGTACGCCAGTTGGAGTTTATACACTAGATTATAAGAATGAAAATTCCATTGCCCATCGTTCTATTCATATCAGCTATCCCAATACTGCTGACAAAGCATATGCTAAAAAACTAGGAGTCAGTGCAGGCGGAGACATTATGATTCATGGGCAAATGAACGGCTTTGGATACTTGGCATTATTTAACCAACGACGCGATTGGACAGATGGTTGTATCGCTGTCACTAATGACGAGATGGATGAAATAATGGCAGCGGTGACACTTGGCACTCCTATTAGAATCGTGGAGTAACACCGTTAAGTTTATGACAAATAAGTGCATTGCTCATTACTATTTTCGGCAGAAATTTATCATTTGTTTACACCAATAAGGGGCTTTATTACCCTCTTGATTTATTTTATCTATGATTAATAGCCTATTTAAATATTATTAATAATAAATATCATTGTTTTAAGTAAGGTTTTATTTGGTAATCTTCTTGAAATAGGTGTATATATACCTTATATAGATGACAGATAACAGTGGCACTAGACTAAGAGAGGTCTTAGAGGGGCGACTGAAAATACTAATTATAAAAGGATATAGACATGAGATTTGAGAAGTTTACTCAAAAATTGCAATCCGCCATCCAAGAAGCACAGAGCCTAGCATTAGGTCGCGATCATACGGGTATCGATCCTGTGCATTTGCTTGCAGTATTACTACAAGATGAGTCAAATTTATCTATCTGCCAACAAGCAGGTGCTTCTATTCCAGCGTTAAAAAATGGCGTTGCAAAAGCATTGGACAATCAAGCGACCATTTCGGAGCCGACAGGTGACGTCAACCTAAACCCAAACTCGGTAAAAATCTTGAACTTGGCAGATCGTCAGGCGCAAAAAGAAGGCGATGATTTTATCGCGACTGAATGGGTCATGTTGGCACTTGCTGAGCAGGGTGAAACCAAAAAGATATTTGAAAGTGCAGGCGTAACGGCTAGCAAACTAAAAGCTGTGATTGAGCAGCTGCGTGGCGATGATACGGTGAATAACCAAAACGCAGAAGATCAGCGTGATGCACTCAACAAATATACGATCAACCTGACTGAACAAGCGGAGCTTGGCAAGCTAGATCCAGTGATTGGCCGTGACGAAGAGATTCGCCGTACCATTCAGGTGCTGTCACGCCGTACCAAGAATAACCCTGTGCTCATCGGTGAGCCGGGTGTCGGTAAGACGGCTATCGTTGAAGGCTTGGCGCAAAAAATCATCAATGGTGACGTGCCAGAAGGTCTGCGCCGTAAAGAAGTGCTGTCGTTAGACTTAGGCGCACTGATTGCAGGGGCGAAATTCCGCGGTGAGTTTGAAGAGCGCCTCAAAAGCGTATTGAGTGACTTGGCCAAGCAAGAAGGCAACGTCATTTTATTCATCGATGAGCTGCATACGATGGTCGGGGCAGGTAAATCTGAAGGCGCGATGGATGCTGGCAATATGCTAAAACCTGCACTAGCACGTGGTGAGCTGCATTGTGTCGGAGCGACGACATTAGATGAGTACCGCAAGTATATTGAAAAAGATGCGGCACTTGAGCGTCGTTTTCAAAAAGTACTGGTCGATGAGCCAACGGTTGAAGACACCATTGCGATATTACGTGGTCTCAAAGAGCGATACGAGCTGCATCACGGCGTCGATATTCAAGACAGTGCGATCATCGCTGCTGCGCGAATGAGCCATCGCTATATCACTGATCGCAAGTTGCCAGATAAGGCGATTGACTTAATTGATGAAGCAGCCAGTCGCTTGCGTATGGAGATGGACAGCAAGCCTGAAGCACTGGGTAAGCTCGACAGTCGTTTGATTCAGTTAAAAATGCAGCGTGAAGTACTCAAAAATGAAGAAGATGCTGGCGCGCAAGCAGAGCGTAAAGTACTGAATGCGCAAATTGAAGAGCTTGAAAAAGAGTACGCTGATCTCAATGAAATTTGGCAAGCAGAGAAAGCACTGGTCAAAGGCAGTCAGCAGCTAAAAGACGAGCTAGATAAAGCCCGTATTGCCTATGACAAAGCCAGCCGCGAAGGCGATTATGAGACTATGAGCAAGCTGCAATATGAAACCATCCCGCAGCTAGAGCGCCGTATCACTGAATCTGACTTGGCAGAACAAAAAGAGCAGACAGGCGAAGGTAGCGGTATCAAATTGCTACGTAACAAGGTGACAGACAACGAAATCGCAGAAGTGGTTGCGGCCGCGACTGGTATTCCAGTCAATAAAATGATGCAGGGCGAGCGTGAAAAAATGCTAGCAATGGAAGAAAAACTCCATGAGCGCGTCATCGGTCAAAACGAAGCGGTCGAAGCGGTGGCCAATGCAGTACGTCGTAGCCGTGCTGGCTTGTCTGATCCCAATCGTCCTTCTGGTTCGTTCTTGTTCTTGGGGCCTACAGGGGTCGGTAAAACTGAGCTGACTAAGTCACTGGCAAACTTCTTATTTGACTCTGAAGATGCGATCGTACGTATCGACATGAGTGAATATATGGAAAAACACAGTGTCAGCCGTTTGGTAGGCGCGCCTCCAGGTTATGTCGGTTACGAAGAAGGTGGCACGCTGACTGAGGCGGTACGCCGTAAGCCGTATAGTGTCATACTGTTTGATGAGGTGGAAAAAGCGCATCCTGATGTGTTCAATATCTTATTGCAAGTATTGGACGATGGTCGTCTAACCGACTCACAAGGTCGTGTCGTTGATTTCAAGAATACTGTGATTATCATGACCAGTAACTTGGGTTCGCATAAGATTCAAGAAATGGTTGGCGAAAGCTACGAGGATATCAAAGTGGAGGTAATGGATTCTGTTGGGCAGCATTTCCGTCCAGAGTTCGTCAACCGTATTGATGAAATTGTGGTTTTCCATCCGCTTGGTATGTCGCAGATGGCAGGTATTGCTGATATTCAGTTGGATCGTTTGCGTCAACGTATCCAAGAGCGTGAAATGGATATAGAGCTGTCAGTAGATGCGATGAATAAATTGGTTGCCGTGGGTTATGATCCTGTTTATGGCGCGCGTCCACTCAAACGGGCCATTCAACAAGAGATCGAAAACCCATTATCATTGAAACTATTAGCAGGTGATTTTGTCGCTGGCGATATCATCAAAGTCGACGTTGGCGCAGACGATAGATTGTCTTTTAATAAGCTTAGAATGAGCTAATCAATATCACTTTGAGGTCTGTGTGACCTAATGATACTCTTAAAATCAGCCTCTTATCTGCAAGCGTAGATAAGGGGTTTCTCATTTGAGAAAGCGCGTTTTACGCTATTATTCTTTTACCATTTAAATATCTCTTAAATATCAAGACTATGCTATAAATAAATGGACGACTAATCATATAAGTGCAAACTGGATAAAGAGGAAAGATGATGACGATCTATATTGAACGTGTAAGCCTCCCCTTAACATCGCCGTTAATAATCGCGGCTCTATTGTTCAGCACCTCGGCTTGCTCCAATCCTTCGACAGTGAACACCAGCAACGAAACCGTAGAATACAAAGAAGCGCAGGCCTCTGACGCCGATGTGCAGATAAGTGATGCTCAAGTCAGCATAGACAAACCTGACTTTACGACCAAAGCGGTTGCTACCTTTGATGAGCCTTGGGCCATGACGGCGCTACCCAGTACAGATGGCAAAGCGCCAAAATTACTGGTGACACAAAAAACGGGTGAGCTGTTCATTGTGGATACAGCAACAGGTAATAAGACAAAAATCGAAGGCGTTCCTACAGTGGCTTACGGTGGTCAAGGCGGCTTAGGAGACATCATCGTGTCGCCAGATTTTGCTACGTCTAATACCGTCTATCTTAGCTACGTGGAAGCAGGAACGGGAGATGATAGTAATAAATTTGGGGCTAAAGTCATCAAGGCAACACTTTCAGGATTAGAGACAGCCACGCCCACGTTACAAGCTATTACGCCAATCTGGGAGCAGTCTCCAAAAGTAAAAGGGCAAGGGCATTACAGTCATCGTCTCTTATTTTCACCTGATGGGCAATATTTATACATCAGTTCAGGCGAGCGCCAAGAAAAAACCCCAGCTCAAGATATGAGTGTCAATTTGGGTAAAATCATACGTCTAAATGCTGACGGGTCTATTCCAGCAGACAATCCATTTTCGAATGATACAAATGACATTGCCAAGCAGTTTTGGACGATAGGTCATCGTAATATATTGGGCATGGCATTCGATGATAGCGGTAAGTTATGGGCGCACGAGATGGGTCCAAGAGGCGGAGATGAGTTTAATTTGATTGAAAAAGGCAAAAATTACGGCTGGCCACTCGTGTCCAATGGTCGCAATTACTCAGGTCTCGATATTCCTGATCATGATACAAAGCCAGAGTTTGTGGCACCCAAAATTACTTGGACACCTGTCATATCCCCATCTGCTATGAGCATCTATACGGCTGGTACTCATAATGATTTTCCGAGCTGGCAAGGCAATGCGCTTATCAGTGGCTTATCGTCTAAGGCGCTTATCGTAGTGGGCATAAGCGACGACAATATCGCCGCTGAGCGTTACCGTTATGACATGGGTGAGCGTGTACGCAGTGTGCTAGCAGTAGATGGACAAGTGTGGACACTTGAAGACGGTAATGATGCAAAATTGCTCAGATTATTGCCTAAATAACATCGAAACAATATCGAAATAACATCGAATTAACGACGTATTTACCTACCTGTATATTTAATTATTTTAATAAAACTATTCAAATCTTTTAGAGTAAATTAATAGTTTTATTTTGTAATATATTGATAGTTAATGGCTATTTTGTTAAGGTAATGTTCCTTAAGATTTGAGACTTGCACATGGAAGAAGTAAAAGTAGGCAGATTAGGACCTTTTCCACGGGTGAGTAAACCTGTGTTTATTACATCGTCACTGCTGATTGTTGGATTTATTATTTTCGGTGCACTTTTCACCGAAACAGCAGGGGCTGTCTTTAGTTTTTTACAGAATTTTATTACCGATAAGTTCGGTTGGCTATTTATTATATTAGTCAACGCAGCACTCGCGCTTTGTATCTACCTAGCAATGAGTCGCTATGGCGACATTCGGTTAGGCAAACAAACAGAACGACCGCAGTACAATCTGTTTTCGTGGATTGGCATGTTATTCTCTGCCGGCATCGGTATTGGTTTGGTCTATTGGGGTACAGCGGAGCCGTTGTATCACTTCATGGCACCACCGATGGGCGAGGCCGAAACGGTTGAAGCTGCCAAACAAGCAATGAATATCTCGTTCATGCATTGGGGTCTACACGCTTGGGCGCTTTATACTATCGTGGCCTTGTCGTTGGCTTATTTCCACTTTCGCCGTGGCCTGCCATTGTCGATTCGATCGACCTTATATCCTATATTAGGTAAAAAGATTTATGGCGGTTGGGGACACACGGTCGATGTCTTGGCCGTATTTGGTACGATGTTTGGTGTGGTCACCTCGCTCGGTCTTGGGGTTATGCAGATCAATGCTGGACTAGAAAAATTGTTTGGTACGCCTAACAGTCTTACTGTACAGTTTGGTTTGATTGCCTTTATCACCGCACTGGCTGCTGCCTCTGTAATGATGGGTTTGGATAAGGGTATCAAGCGCCTTAGTGACGTCAATATTGGTTTTACCATTGTCTTATTGGCGTTTATGGTGATCTTGGGGCCAACGCTCTTTATTTTCGATAGCTTTATTGAAAACATTGGTAACTATCTGACAGTGATCGTGCCACTAGGTACATGGGGCGAGTCTTATAGCGGTACAGACTGGCAGAGTGGTTGGACGATATTTTATTGGGCATGGTGGGTTAGCTGGGCACCATTCGTTGGTATCTTTATTGCTCGTATCTCTCGTGGCCGTACCATTCGCGAATTCACACTTGGGGTGTTATTGATCCCAATGTTGATTTTATTCTTTTGGTTCACCACCTTCGGCGGCGTTGCTATCCACATGGAGCTTGCCTCTGCTGTGTCAGGCATCAGCCCAGGATTGGTAGAAGCGGTACAAGCAGATACTGGTAGTGCCATCTTCAAGTTAGTTGAGTACTATCCATTAGCAAAACCGATCACACTACTGATCGTCGTTATGATTATGCTGTGGTTTGTAACCTCATCAGATTCGGCCAGTTTTGTGATTGACATGCTGACAGCTGGTGGAGATACCAATCCACCAAAAATCCAGCGCTTGTTTTGGGCAACCACAGAAGGTGTTATCGCTGCTATCTTACTAGCGGCTGGTGGGCTCTCTGCCCTGCAGGCTGCTGCTATTGTCGCAGGACTACCGTTTGCCTTAGTCATATTTGTGATGATGTATGCGCTGTTACGTGGTCTGAGCCGTGATCGCTTGATTCTATATCGAGCGCAGCAGAGCTTTATTACAGATGAATCAGCCGATCACAATTCGGCAGACGAGTTCGTTGATGAGCATCTACTCAAAGGACCCCCTAAGATTGTCAAAGGTGACTGAAAAGTAAGCCAAAGTAAGACAGTTACTTAAGCTTTTAGTAAAAGAAGCCCCAATTTATTTTAAATTGGGGCTTCTTTATTGGATAAAGATATTTAGATTTATTCAGTACAAATTCGAATTTTTGAAAATTATTACCGAAGTGTTACTACCATTTCTATACATTTAGCAGTGTTTACAAGGTGTTATATTTGATAATTCGTTCATACCTTGGTATGGTTACGCACTTTTTTGGGGATATACCTATGGATCATGTGAAAGTTGGCCGATTAGGCCCTTTTCCGCGGGTAAGTAAACCTGTATTTTTAACGTCAGCGATTTTGATTCTTGCATTCATTATTTTTGGCGCATTATTCAATGAACAAGCGGAAGTAGTGTTTAACCAAGCCAAAGCATTTGTCTCTTTGCGCTTTGGTTGGTTCTTTATTGTCGTGGTCAATTTAACGTTGGTCATGAGTATTTATATGATATTTAGCCGTTATGGCGATATCAGGCTCGGTCATCAAAATGAGCGGCCAGAGTATAACTTGGTCTCTTGGATTGGGATGTTGTTCTCAGCAGGCATTGGTATTGGGCTGCTTTATTGGGGTACCGCTGAGCCGCTATATCACTTCATGGCGCCGCCACTGGGCGAAGCGGAGACAGTCGCTGCTGCCAAGCAAGCAATGAATATCTCGTTTTTGCATTATGGTCTACATGTTTGGGCACTCTATGGCATGGTTGCGCTGTCGCTCGCGTACTTTCATTACCGAGTGGGTTTGCCACTGGCCATACGCTCAACGCTGTATCCTATACTGGGCAAAAAAATCTATGGTGGTTGGGGTCATACGGTGGATACGCTCGCCGTATTCGGTACGATGTTTGGGGTAGTGACCACGTTAGGTCTTGGTGTCTTACAGATTAACTCAGGCCTCGAGACGTTATTTGGTGTACCCAATAATATTACGGTGCAGATTATTTTGATTGGCTTTATCACCATGCTAGCAGGGTTGTCTCTGTTTATGGGTCTGGATAAAGGCATTAAGCGTCTGAGTGATACCAATATATTGTTCACTGTGATATTGCTCAGTTTTGTGATTATCTTTGGGCCGACGCAATTTATTTTTAATAGCTTTGTAGAAAACATCGGCAACTATTTACATGAAATTGTACCCTTGGGTCTTTGGACTGAGTCTTATAGAGGTGAGGAAAACTGGCAAGCCTCATGGACGATTTTTTATTGGGCATGGTGGATCAGCTGGTCACCATTCGTTGGGGTGTTTGTTGCGCGTATTTCTCGTGGCCGTACCATTCGTGAGTTCATACTAGGTGTATTATTAATTCCTATCACGATCTTGTTTTTGTGGTTTACCGCCTTTGGTGGTTCTGCGGTAAATATGGAACTGATGGCTGCGGCAGATCCTAATCTCGTTAGTCCAGGTCTGATCGAAGCCGTCAAAGCAGATACAGGCAGTGCTATCTTTAAGCTTATGGAGTCTTATCCACTGACAGATGCGGTCAATCTGCTTATTGTCGTCATGATTGTACTGTGGTTTGTCACGTCATCAGATTCAGCCAGTTTTGTCATCGACATGCTGACCTCAGGTGGTGATACCAATCCACCGAAGATTCAGCGTTTGTTTTGGGCAGGTGCTGAAGGTGTTATCGCTGCGGTACTATTGGCAGCAGGTGGTTTGAGTGCATTACAAGCCGCCTCTATCGTGTCAGGTTTTCCTTTTGCCATTGTAATCGTCGTGATGATGTATTCGCTATTGCGTGGATTGAGTCGAGATCGTTTGATTCTGTATCGCAATCAGCAATGGTTCACCACTGAGGAGTCAGCAGAGCACAATTCTGCCAATGAGTTCCGTGATGAAGATTTGCTAAAAGGTCCACCCGCACTTGAGAAAGATGCTTAAGCGCTAGAGTTTATTTTTAGCTAAAAGAAATACCCAGCTTGTCATAGGCTGGGTATTTTTATGGATGCTCAAAACCTATTTGGTAATAACACAGCTTAATAGCTTAACGACATTCACCTTTTGCATAACCAATGGCTTCAGGGGTATTACAGGCTGAGCAAGCATTACTAGCAGTTTGATAGCTAATAATTGCTCCGACCTTTGTCTTCACACAGACCGGCTCATACTGTGCTGTACAGATATTGTTGGCGGGGTTAGTAGATGGACATTGAGTGAGAGCATCTTCAAATTGCTGGGTGATATCAGGACTGGGTGGGGTAGGTGATTGACCAGACGTGCCCATATCAGACATAGAGCTACAGCCAGTCAATAGTAGAACTAAAGTGAGTATGAGTGATGATGGTCTGAGCGAAGATTGGTTAAGCACGGAAAGTTGTGGATTGAATAGAGTTTGTTTCATAATAAAATATCCTTATGAATTAGTAGTATACGATAGCACTATACTATCGCTGATAGATTTTGCTATTAAATTGATGAGATATTTATCTACTCATAATATCTAATCTAAAGCCATTTACCCAATCCTCTTCCATAAAAAACCCAAGCTCAATTAAGCTTGGGTTTTTGTTTGCTTCTATTAGAAGCTGTTTTGCAGATAAGGTCTCTAACAGAATGTATCTACATTGACGAAAGTCGCTTATTTAGCTGATTTATCGTCTTGGTTTAGCTGTACATACTTATCGAAGTTCTGTGCATAGTCAGTCAAATTATCGCTAAGCATTTGGCGGTATTGTTTGACATAAAACTCGACGATGTCATCTTTTTCTTTGGCAAAGTCATCGCCTTGCACAAAACCAATAGAAGCCACTGATGCGCTGTAGCGTGCTGCTGCATACAGTAATGAAGCGCCTACTTGTCCTGAATGTGCTTCAGGGCTCAACTGGCTATTTGCCATGCCAATGATGGCATCAGCACGTTGGTAAAATGCTTGCATTTCAGGAGTGATTTCGATGTTAGTATCGATATTTTCGTCTTGAGTGTTGATGTCTTGAGACATAAGCTATTCCTAATAATAAGTTTCAGTAATTTTAATATATAAATAGGGTTTGCACGCGTTTTGTAGAGTAATACCGTTTATAAACCAGCATCCGCTTTTAAGATATCGGCTTTGTCTGTTTTTTCCCAAGTAAAGGCAGTCTCTGAGCCTGGACGACCAAAATGTCCAAAGGTAGCGGTCTGCTGATACATAGGCTGCAATAAGTTAAGCATACGAGTGATGCCATAAGGACGCAAATCAAAATGCGTACGAATCAGGCGAATGATCTCATCGTTGCTAATTTTGCTGGTGCCAAACGTATTGACTGAGATAGAGGTGGGTTCAGCGACACCGATGGCGTAGCTTACTTGTACTTCACAGCGATCAGCAAGTCCTGCGGCCACGATATTTTTGGCAACATAACGTACAGCATAAGCAGCACTGCGATCCACTTTTGATGGATCTTTACCACTGAATGCACCGCCGCCATGACGCGCCATACCACCGTAAGTGTCAACGATGATTTTGCGACCCGTCAGGCCTGCATCACCAACCGGACCACCAATCACAAACTTGCCCGTTGGGTTGATGTGGTAGCGAGTACCTGCATGCAATAGCTCAGATGGTAGTACTTGCTTGATGATAGATTCCATCACCGCTTCTTGCAAATCTGACTGCGAGATACTTGGGTCATGCTGCGTTGATAATACTACTGCATCAATCGCTACTGGTTTATTACCATCATATTTTAGGGTTACTTGAGCTTTGGCATCTGGGCGTAACCATGGCAGATCTCCTGCACGGCGTAGCTCAGACTGACGCTCCATCAAACGATGCGCATATTCGATAGGCGCTGGCATTAATACTTCAGTTTCGTTACTGGCATAACCAAACATAAGACCTTGATCGCCTGCACCTTGCTCTTCAGGATCGCTACGATCGACACCTTGGGCGATTTCAGGCGATTGCTTACCTAGCATGTTGATGACGGCACAGGTTTCGCCATCAAACCCTAAGTCTGAATGGTGATAACCAATACCGTTTACAGTATCGCGAACCAGACGCTCCAAATCGATATTTGCAGTTGTGGTAATCTCACCTGCGAGTATGACCGCACCAGTCTTGACCAACGTTTCGCAGGCGACACGTGCATTCAAGTCTTCATGTAAGATAGCATCAAGGATAGCATCTGAGATTTGGTCAGCCATTTTATCAGGATGGCCTTCGCTTACAGATTCTGAGGTAAATAAGTTGTATTCACGCATAATGGGATCGCTTAATTGAATCAATCAGGGTAGGAAAAGCATCACGTCTTGGATGCTACTTTAATTAATGTCAGCCGCGCATTCACACGGCAGATAATCGATACTTCTTAATACTAAAAATCGGTTTTGAGCAGGATTCTTGGTCATCACTTTAGTGAAACATGAGCATGGTTAGCCATCAAATCGTCCAATATAGGACGCCACTGACAAGCCCTGATGGCTGTGTTTATGGGCAGCCAAATCAAGGTTGTCTCTAATAAGTTACGGCGAATGTGCAGATGACCTTATTAGAAGCATGGTAATAGCCACAATCTCTTAACACAAAAATAGGGTTATTCTACCTTGAAATACCATAAAACTCTAGTGAGCTGCACTTGCTTGGGTATAAGAAATGTGCAACATGCCTTGTTTCAATTGGCTGTGCCATTTATTAAAATCAGCAATAGGCTATAACTCTAAAAATGTCGCCTTGTCTTTGAACATGCATTCTTCATAGACAGGGCAAGCGCCGCATTTAGGCGTGCGTGCTTGGCAGGTATAACGACCGTGCAAAATGAGATAATGATGGGCATCTACGATGAAGTCATCTGGTATACGTTCGACCAGTTTATTTTCAACGATCAACACGTTTTTACCCGTAGCAAGCCCCGTACGATTCCCCACGCGAAAGATATGGGTGTCAACCGCCATGGTTGGCTGACCAAAAGCCGTGTTCAAAACAACATTGGCAGTCTTGCGCCCAACACCAGCCAGTGACTCTAGGTCTTTGCGATTATCGGGGACGGTGCTGTTAAATTTTTCAATCAAATCATGACAGGTCTTGATGACGTTTTTGGCCTTGGCATTGTATAAGCCAATGTTCTTAATATAAGACTTTAGACCATCTTCGCCTAATGCCAGTATCGCCTCTGGTGTGTTGGCCACTGGATACAATTGCTGGGTGGCAATATTGACGCTCACATCGGTCGCCTGAGCAGATAAAATCACTGCGATTAGCAGCTCAAAATTGCTTTTATAGTTTAATTCAGTGACTGGCTCGTCAATCGTTGCAGCTAGCTTCTCAAAAAAAGGCCGCACATCGCGATTGGGCATGCGTCTAGAGGGCGGCGTGTCTGCTGTTTTGTGTTTGACCGTTTTACTCATGGGATTTTGACTATTATTTTAGTGATTGGTTATACAAAATTATGCGCTTGCAATTACTCTTTTAGCTACTCAGTTATCAAAAAATCAATCATGTAAGTAGTCATTACTATCAAAGAGCTATCTGCAAAGACTCAAGCTCTGCTTTTAACGTTTCCAGCTCTATCTGTTTTTGCTCATTGGCACGGACACTTAACTGCTTCTCTAACTTTTTGATTTTGGTACGCAGCTTGGCGGTAGCAATGGTATTTTTTGCTTGTGCTTCACTGATGTTTAGAGATTGGCTAGCCGCATTGTTTAGTTTGGCTTCTACCATACTGACCACAGGTCTGCTGTTACTAGTGTCCGCTAACTGCTCTGTGACACGTCTGAGATGCGTATGATAGCGCTGTTTTAAATCCTCTTGCTCTGCGATTCGTGCAGGCATGGATATCTCGCGCTCTATTGTGACCAAATCAATACAGTCAACAGGACAGGGCGCGATACATAACTCGCAGCCAGTGCACAAGTCCGTAAAAATAGTATGCATATGCTTGCCAGTACCAATGATAGCATCGACTGGACAAGCAGGAATGCATTTGGTACAGCCGATACAGTCGTCCTCACGGATAACGGCACGAACCTCGGTAGGTCGCTCAGATGTGATATCTATTGGCCATTGAGAGGGTGCTGCAGGGAGTATCATATCAGCATCTATACCCATAATCTGAGCAATAGCATCCGTCACTGGTTGACCACCAGGTACGCATTTATTATAAGGCTCGTCATCCAGTACGATAGCCGCTGCATAGGGCAGGCAGCCATCTGGATGCTCACACAAACCGCACTGCGTCTGCGGTAGACACGCATCAATTTGTGAGATTTTCGTCTGTACATCGATAGGTAGCGTCTCGATGTGCAGGGCATCAAACAAGATAGGCAGGTTGACTAGGCGTATATTGGTACTACTTTGCATGTAATTAAAGACCTTGGTACCAATGGTAAAGTTGGTATGAGTGTGAGCAGTTTTTTATAAAAGAGTGATAGCGTTACTCTTGATGGAAGTATCGGATGGATATCAATATAAAGTTGCTAATACAAAATTGCTTTGACGCTTTTTATGAAAAGTCAGCTATATAGTAAGTGTAGACATAAGATGCTAAGACATCAGGCGCTAATATATCAGTACGGCTAATTGAGGCGCTAATTTTAAAGGGATAAGCGCAAAATCACAACGTCGATGTGATGTATGGTTCAATGATATTGAAATGTTAAGGGTTGGCAAGATATTTTATAGTTTGCGGTATCTCCATATCTTGCCATATCCGTATACGTCACTACACCTCAATACCATGTTCCCTCGCGACCTGCGCAATCAGCTCATGAGCGATGCTACCTTTCGGTGGTATTTTGGGCAAATTAGAGAGATCAAAAAATGCGGCATGCGACAGCTCTTCTTCTTCAATGACAATATCACCGCCGGCGTAAGCGGCGCGAAACCCTAGCATTAAGTTGGAGGGGAAAGGCCACGGCTGACTACTCACGTAGCGGATATCCGACACACTAATATTGACCTCTTCGGCAACTTCACGAACAACGGCATGCTCTAGACTCTCACCAACTTCCACAAAACCTGCAATCAGACCGTACATGGGCGGCATTTTCTGCTGCCCATGACGGTGATGATGTGCTAGCAAAATTTGCATATCACCCGTTGCTGGATTGGGTCTGGTAATGGCAGTAATGACACAAGGCTGCACACGCGGATACTGATGTAGCTGACATACTGGACAGACCATAGCACGCTCTGAGCGAGCGGCATGAACGGCAGGACTGCCACAGCGACTACAAAATTGTGTGTCTGCTTGCCAGCGTAATAACTGGATGGCTTGACTGATTTGATCTGACAATGCCACAGGCATCTGGATCATCAGCTGACGATAATGGAGAAATGCATTGCCATGGATTGCGTCATCACTGCTTTCATCAATAGTAGGTAACGGTACATGGTGAGCGCGCGCATAGTCATAAGTCATGGCATTGGTCGCTTGTGCAATGCCAGCGTTTGCCATGTCATCTTGCGCTATCTCATTTTTCGCTATATCACTAGTATCACCCGTCTCGCTAAGCTCATTGGCTAGCCAATGACTCGGCGGTAGGCTCTCATGTAGCGCCACATAACCAAGTTGATAGGACGGCTCATCTACGTTGCTATTGTCTTGTGGACATTGGATACGTAATGGCCACCAGCCATCTGAGGTTTGATGACATAAGATTGTGTCACCATCAAATACAAAGGTATGGGCCATACGTAAAATTCCAAACAGTCGAGGTAAAGTCTATACCGATTTAGATACAGACCTATTTACAGTAAATTGAATTAATGAATAATTATGCAGTAAGCAAATGACTTAAGCTCTGCTGACCGACATCAAGCGCTTGTTTACTGACTGGGCGATTGTGCTCAAACCCATCTAAATGATGATCCACCGCCATCATGACATCAGCGATACAGGCCAGCGTATTGTCTTCAATACGTCGTCCACCTTCGATACGTTGCTCGATATAGTTGGCCAGTTGACTGAGCATGCTGGCAGGGGTTGGCAGTTGTAAAAACCGTACCGCGCCCGCCACTTGGCGCATCATGCTAGGTATGTTTTGAATATTGAGCATATCTCGTTCAGGTTCTGCCAGATAATCATTGATAGCTTGCTCTGCACTGGCAATAGCGCTACGGCTTTCTTGGATAAGAGTGTCATTGGCAGTGTTGAGCTGATGCAATGAGATATGCGGATTGTTCAGTGGCAAATAGATCGCACCCGGCGTGTGCATCTCCGCCATGGCAATAGTGGCGTTTTCTGCATGCATTAAGGCCAATAACAAATGATCGAAATCGTCAGGTGAGGGTGCTTTCCAATGTTTGACAGCCTCGGCCCCAGTATCCAGACTATCGGCTGCATTTGTGAGCCCCAATAGACGCAGCGCTGAACCAAGCTCAGTCAGCTCTGTGATGATTTGTGTGGTCTGCAGTTCAATAGGATGGATAGAATCGCCGCGTGCATAGCTGTCTACGTTTTCCTTAATGATATTGATTTGGTCTTGAATAATAACGTTTAAAGTATCAGTCAATTCGCGATTTGGGCCAAACAGAAATCGCTTCATTTGTTCGAGCTGCGGGCCTTCTAAGTGATTGTTTGCATACTGCTCCCGTAGCTGCTCTGCCTCTGCGGTATCACGCTGACAAGCAAAACTCACCAAATCAGCAAAGCGAGTGTCCATTACTGGCAAGTAGCTTTGGAACTGCTGCTCTAAATATATAAGGGTATGCTTTTGGCGTAAGTTTAGCGGAAAAACGGCTGCGATATCAGTGACGGCTGCTGTGGCGGCCTGCCAAAATAGGCTACTGGTATTCGAGGCAATTAGGGCACAAGCCGCGCTCATGGCATCGAGTTTTTTCTGATCACCTGAATCAACCTGGCCATCGCTATTGAGTAGGGCAACGCCCAAGCCGCTACGATAGGCAAAGGTTAGCAGCTCGGTGTCTAGATTAAGCGCACTCAATGGCTCAAAGTTTTGTTCAGGATTGGCAATGATGACACTACTACTACCAAATGCTGAAAAGTAGTCTGTGGTGATAGGGGTGGTTTGACTGTGGGCATTTAGCTTGTTGATCACAGGTATCAATAGGCTTGGTTCAACTGACTCCGTCAGCAGTACAAACTCGACATAGCGATCCAAGGTCATGATGGCTTCTGACAAATCCATGATTAAGTCGGTGTCATTATTATCGCCGTTTTCATAGAGACGTTGCAGGCCATTGGCAATAGCCGTATTTAACGATTCTGCGCCAACCAATGCAATCAATTCAAAAATACAAGATAGCTGTCTTAATACTTCAATAGAATCTAATAATAAAGGCGCTTGATGGCTATCATCATTGAACTCGCTCAAATGAATTTCAGTGTCTTTGAGTGTTGCCTTAACCTCATCATGCAATAAATGTAGTGAGGGTAAGTTAAAATCAGTAACACTAAGCGTTGGTGCAGTTAATTTCATTTGCGCAGACTGATCCATAAGTATTCTTCCATAATGTACTAATGACAATAGCAGTGGTTTAAATGATGACTCAAAGAGCGTTTATTAGTGATGTTTTAACGCTTTATAAAACAATAATCAAGACTATATTATATAAGGGTTAGTATAGTGTCCAAATTATAAAGGGATTACATATGGGTTTTAAGCTCAGGATAATTGTCTACTAGCGCAGCATACCAGCTTTGATTGGCAGTCTCATCCGATGTCGATGCTAGCAATAGATTCGCCAAACTAGCAAAACTGGCATGAGCCGTCTGCCCACCATCGGCCTGCGTGTCCTCTTCGATAGCGAGCGTGACTTGTCCACCCGTCATCGCCAGATAGACTTCTGCTAAAATCTCTGAATCGAGTAAGGCCCCATGAAAGGTACGATCTTGCTTACCAACGTTTAAGCGCCGCACTAACGCATCAAGGGTGTTTTTCTGTCCAGGATATTGCTGCTTTGCCATGACTAGGGAGTCAGTCACTTTTACACGCTGGGCAAAATCGTTCAGACCGACTTTAGCAAACTCCATGTTCAAAAAGTTCATATCAAACGTGGCATTGTGAGCGATAACCTCGGCACCGTCCATAAAGTCGTACAAAGACTGAGCGACCTGATCAAAGGTCGGTTTATCAGCCAAAAATGCCTCTGAGATACCATGAATACGAATAACCTCTTCATCCATACCGCGCTGCGGGTTGATATAGACGTGCAGTTTTTCACCTGTAAATTTACGCCCGACCATCTCGACGATACCGACTTCTACGATACGATCGCCTTTTAGGGCATCAAGTCCTGTGGTCTCGGTATCCATAATAAGCTGACGATTTGTCTCGTGACGATGGATAGGTTTTGGTAATAGGGGCGTAAAGTAGGGGTTGGCACGGCTGGTATCACCATCGAACTTAGGGGTGTCCGATTCTAAGTCTGCAATATTGCTATGTATGTTGGTATCGGTCATAAAGGTTTGAACCTCTGATAGTTCTGTATGATTCATTGGTGTGCTACTGTCATTAGAATTGGTTGGTACAGCCGCATTGGTCTTAGTGGTATTGTCGATTTTGTTATCAGTCTCATCTATTACGGAGTACGTTTCTAGTGACTCGTCATCACGCTCATCATTATGTTCATCTTCATGGTCACTTTCGTCATCGATTATATCGAGCCCTAGCGGATCGAACTTTAACCAATCATCATTAGAGGTGTCTGGTGCTTTAGCAGTCATTAGGGTGACTTTTTTTTTAGCGATGTCTGATTCGTTTACTGCCGAATGGCCACTGTTCGATGTAACGCCTAAGTTTGCCAGCTCGTCCGCTTTTTCGTTGCCTGCATGCCCTGCGTGGCCTTTGACCCAATGCCAATCGACATCGCGCTGTTGACAGAGCGCATCTAAGCGTTGCCACAAGTCTTGATTGGCGACTGGTTTTTTGCTGGCCGTTTTCCAGCCTCTTTTTTTCCAGCCCTCGATCCACTCAGTGATGCCTTTTTTGACATAACTGGAATCGGTCCAAATCTCAAGATTGTGCTCATGCGGGCTATGAGTCAGCGCTTGTATCGCGCCCATGAGCTCCATACGATTGTTGGTGGTTTCTTTATCACCGCCATACATATCTTGTGTGCTGCCATCACTAAATATCAGGTGCGCGCCCCAGCCACCCGCGCCAGGATTGCCTTTGCAAGCACCGTCAGTATAGGCCACTGTAGTATTGGTTTTTGCGGCTAACGGATCAACACCATTATCTTGTGCGTAACCTTTATGGGTATGTGATGCTGGATGACGATTTTCTGACATAAAAATGTATGGACCTGATAAATGAAGGATATAGAGTGACGCGCGAGCATCTTGCATATACGGTTTGAACACCGAGAATGCCGCTGTGAGTATAACAAATCTATCGCAGATATGGGCAGTCGTGACGCACAAAGTCGCAAAACCGTTTAGGGCAGTTTATAACGTCGTAGTCACGGACTGGTTTTCTGTTAAAATAGCCCTCATAACAAGTCTTCGGACGTTAATATCTATAGCAATACCTACCATAAAATCTCTAACGCATGACTGCAGGATAACCCTATTATGTCCTTACGCTCAAATGTCCTCCATAAAAAAATGACGTATCTGATGCTTGGTGTGACGGCCAGTAGCGCGATATTTTTGAGCGCTTGCAACGATACCAGTAGCACTCAAGTAAATACTGAAGTGGCAGATTTATCTGTGTTTGCGGGTTGTTATACCGTGAGCCCAGATGAGCCTGCACAGATTCGAGTCAGTGAACAAGATGGTGCATGGGTCATGCAAATGAAAGAGCCTGCCACTGCTAAGCGTGTTTGGGACAATCCTGAGGCGCTCGAGGTGATTGAAAATAGCGAGATACCCCAGTTTTTCTCTATTGATCCTGACAATGTCGATGCAGTGATTGGTCGTCCTGATCGTGTGCTGGTGTTGGCTCATGTCAAGCCTGCCTACGCAAATATCGATCCACTTTTGGATAGTGAGTATCTGTCTTATATTTACCGAGGGGCCAATACTATCTACCGTGTAGAGTGTGATGACATCAATACCGATATTTTGGCCAATCCACATGCCGATATTATCATCGATAATGTCAATGAGAGCAGTTAGATAAGCGCTTTCTACCCTTATTATTTATGACCAATGTATTTTGTGATAGATGTATTTATGATCGATCGTCTGTCGTTATAAACGGTTTTGTCAGTAGAGTTAAGCAATATGAATTTTTTTAGTTATGTGGTGTTGGGCGGATTTTCTTATGCAGCGGGTTGGGCGATTAGAACCTACGTATTAGAAAAACAGCCCACACCTCAGAAGCCTTACAATCTAAAGCACCCTACTATTTTGGCCTATTTGGGCGCGTTTTTTATTATTATGCTGATTGTCTCGTGGCTGATTGGTCGCTATGCATTGGGACACGCTGCCATAGATTTACCCTTTATTATTATCAATAGTCTGGTTGCGACCTTTGTCTACTCATTTGGTCTTAATCCTGAAAAAGCCAATTATGAAGTGCCCGATTAAATTATAGTATTGAATGCACTGAAAATAACAAAAGCCACGACCGAAAAATTAATTCGCGGTCGTGGCTTTTTTGATGCTGCACTTTTTTTAACCTTCTAGGGTATTAACATTCACGAAGCTTTCTTAAGATTAGTATCAGTCTCGTCGTTATCTTTTTCATCAGGACTAGTCTTGTCGTCATCAGTCTTATCAGTGTCGTTCTTATCTTCTAATTTATTTTTAGTATTCGATTGTTCCTGTTTCCACTCTTTGTATTTTTGCAGATCTTTTTTGGCCTGTTTTAAACAAAATTTAAGTACCAGCGCATCATCGATATGGCCGATAAATGGAATAGAGTCAGGAATGAGGTCAATTGGATTTAGTACATAGAGCGCACCAATAACGCCAGCTGAGATAGTTTTAAAAGGAATCTTACGGTAGTCACCTTTGTAATAATCTTTGATAAGACTCATAAATAACATTAAATCATCACTAAAAGGCTCAAGATAGCCGCTGTCCTCCAGTTTTTCTTTGAGTTTACTTTCTTTGCTGAGTAAGTATTCCAAATTAGAGTCGAGTGCTTTGTTTTTGTCCGTTTTTTTGTTAAACATAATTATTACCTTTTTCCTTTGCGATGAATTTGTATTTACAGTAACAAATCTAGTCGGCCTATATTGTGTGTCTCAGTAGCGAAAAAGTAAATATCGGTAAAGATTGGGCAACCATCAACGCTGAAAAAGCGTCTACAATATACTGCCACAAGGTTTAAGAAAACAAATCATAAAAATAAAAGCGATAAGGTAGTAGCGAGATATGGGTATTGAGACTCAGTCATGTAAAGATGATAAAAATAGTCATTCAACTGAAACGACATCTGGGCTAAACCGTCGGCAGTTTTTACATCGAATAGGCGTGAGTGCAGGCACAGCGGTACTAGCGAGCCAAGGTATTTCTCAAGCACTCGCGGCCAGTCCTATTGATTCTGGTAATAGCTCGCAGCTGACTAAAGATGATCTGCCCACTGCGCTGATAAATGAAAGCTCGCTATCGCAAACGTCACAGGCGTCGTTAACGCAGACAAGCTGTATCACGCCCACGATTGAAACACGACTTTTTGCTAGCTCCAACGTCGGTGGTAGTGACGAGCGTAATCAGTTGGCATTAGATCGGGTGGCTTGTGCTGGGTTTAAAGTAGAAAATCCTGCTATTACCAATCGTCAGTATTTACGCTTTGCTGGAACGGACTCACAACGTGCTAGTGACCTGCAAAACATCGCTACGGGTGCTATTGCAGCGCCCAAATTGCTGCTTGGTGTACGTGGTGGCTATGGCGCCATGCGTTTGTTACCGATGGTCGACTGGGCAACGCTGGGACGTATTATGAAGGAGCGCGGTACGATACTCGCAGGTTTCAGTGATGTGACCGCTATTCAGTGCGCATTATTGGCAAAGGGAGATATGAGTTCGCTTGCGGCACCGATGCTCTATAGTGAATTTGGCAAGACTAAACCTGACGAGGTCAGCTGTCGGCAGTTCGTTGAAGCAATAACCAATCCTAATCTGGCTATCAACATATCAGAGGCTACATTAACCAGTCCTAATTTGCCCAGTATTCTAACAAGTACTGAACCGAAAAATATAACTGGCACTATTTGGGGCGGCAATCTGAGCGTGGTGTCAGCGCTGGCAGGTAGTGAGTATTTACCGCGTATTGATGGCGGCATTGTATTCTTAGAAGACGTCGGCGAGCAAGCCTATCGTATTGAACGCATGCTGTATGATTTGTACTTAGCGGGCGTGTTCAAAGGGCAGCAAGCGATTGTGTTTGGGGCATTATCTGGTGCAGGTGAGGACAGCTATGACAAGCGCTATGATGTCGCTACTGTGATTCGTCAGCTGCATGAGTTGACTGGATTACCCATTTATAGTGGTATGCGTTTTGGTCATATTGGACGAAAATACAGCTTTCCACTCGGGGCGACTTGTCAGCTAACACCTAATACTGACGGCGGCTATCAGCTAGCATTTACCGACTATCCAACCATCAATGCTGATGCTATCCAAGCAGAAGGCTTGTGGCAAACTGATTAAATGCTAATCTCTAACTAATATTCACTGCCATGACTAAATAGCCAACCGCGAAAACTTGTCTTGATATTCTTTTGGCGTCAGTTCAGTCGCGCGTTTGAACAAACGCGTGAAGGAAGAGATATCATCATAGCCGACTTGTTCAGCAAGCGATTTTATCGTTACATCTCCCAATTCTAGCAGGCGCTTTGCCTGCTCAATCCTGACAGCTTGAATATACTCAATCGGCCGCATCGCTACAGAGGACTGAAAGCGTCTATTTAAAGTACGCGGGGTGATATTTATCATAGCTGCCAGAGCGCTGACCTGTAGTGGCTGGTGGAAATTTTCTTCGATATAGTCTTGGACTTGTTTAATTAAGTGATCCGAATGTGGTTTGTGCAGGGTCACGTTGGTATAGCTATTCTGACTGCCTCTTTTGCTATCGATAATTTGGGTTTTGGCTACTTGAGTAGAAATCTCACGTCCACAGTAGCGCTCTATTAATAATAACCCCAAATCATAAAAGGCGCTGCCACCTGCCGCACAAAATATGTTGCCTGATTGGTTTGTTGAGTTGCTTTTTGAATGAGTAACAAACTGGTTTTCTTGTAAATCCACTAGTGGGAAATCTGCCTTAAACTTATTCGCATAGCCCCAGTGCGTGGTGGCGATTTTATAATCTAGCAGTCCTGCTTTTGCCAAAAAGAAAGCACCGCTACAGTTACTGGCAATGTCTGACTTAGTATCTGCCAACCGTTTCAAATGTGGTATTAATTCTGCATTTCGGCTCAGTACTTTATCGATTGAATCACCAATAGTCGGAATCAATAGCAAGTCGCATTCCGCTACTTCCTGAATATCGCAATGCGCTTGCATGATTAAGCGATTGCTACACCTGATATCCACGCCACCAACGCTTGCTATCTGCACATTAAATCGTGGTTCTACGGGTTCATCTAAAAATCGTTGCCAACTGACACCAGTGAATGAGAATAAATCTAATGCGCCTGTTAATGCGCTGCCGAGCACACCATCGAATCCAATAATAATGACTTTAAACGGTTTGAAATAGGGCACAGGTGTCTATCCTTCTTTTAATTATAAGACTGAAAATATCAATTTTTTATCTGAATTTTCTAAATATAAGTACTATTTATGTCGTATTTGACCATAATTATGTCATAAATGACAATACGGTAAGGCGTTAAATTAGCTTAATATCGATTGATAACCAAATTTAATCAGCTAACGAGAATACTATGGCAGCAGATACGCTTATCAACGACTTTGAGTTACCGTTCCAATTATATGATGTATTGGGCACTGAAAATTTAACCGAGCATGCTAAGTTTGCAGAGCATAGCCGCGAAACGTTTGATGCCGTGTTAGACACGGCCAATAAGATTGCGACCCAATTGTTTTTGCCGCATAACCATGTAGCAGATAAGAACGAGCCACAGTTTGATGGCAAAAAAGTCAGCATGATAAGCGATGTAAAAGTCGCTTTTGATGCATTCCGTGAGTCAGGATTTATCGCTGGTCGTTATAGTTTTGAAGACGGCGGCATGCAGTTGCCTGAAACAGTGATGACAGCAGTGGCAGGCTACTTTATGGCTGCCAATCCATCAACGACTGCCTATCCATTTTTGACCACTGCTGCGATTAATGTGATTTCACATTTTGCCAGTGATGAGATTAAAGCCGCCTTTATGCCACGAATGCTAACAGGTGAATTCACTGGAACCATGGCATTAACAGAGCCACATGCAGGTTCATCACTTGCTGACATCAAAACCACTGCGGTAAAACAAGACGATGGTTCTTACCGCGTCAAAGGCAGCAAAATTTATATCTCAGGCGGTGATCACGAACTGTCTGACAATATCGTCCATCTCGTATTGGCCAAAGTGCCAGGTGGTCCAGGTGGTGTGAAAGGCATCTCTCTATTTGCGGTACCCAAGTATCGCTTAAACGAGGATGCATCGGTGGGCGAGCGCAATGACGTACATTTGACAGGACTCATTCATAAGCTGGGCTATAGAGGAACAACATCTACGGCATTGAGCTTCGGTGACGAAGGTGCATGCCATGGTTATCTAATCGGTGAAGAGCATTTTGGTCTGCGCTATATGTTCAAAATGATGAATGAAGCGCGCATCGCTGTCGGTTTTGGCGCATCGATGGTGGGTTATCGCGGTTATCAGTATTCACTTGATTATGCCAAAGACAGAACGCAAGGCAGAATCGCCCCGAAGAATAAACCTGAAGATGCAGCAACCGCTATCATCAATCATGGTGACGTAAAGCGCATGTTACTCGCGCAAAAAGCTTACTCTGAAGGTGGTATCTCATTATGTCTATATGGCTCAAACTTGATTGACCGTATCAACACTTGTGAAGACGAGACCCTAAAAAATGAGCTAACAGAATTATTAGACCTGCTCACCCCAGTATTAAAAGCATGGCCATCTGAGTATGGGCCAAAAGCCAATGATTTGGGTATTCAAGTATTGGGCGGTGCAGGTTATACACGTGAGTATCAAGCCGAGCAGTTTTGGCGTGACAATCGCCTGAATCCCATCCATGAAGGCACAAATGGTGTGCAGGCATTGGATTTGTCATTTCGTAAGTTGTGGCAAAAAGGTGGTTTGGGTATTCAAATTCTTAAACGTGAAATCACGCAGGATTTAGAAAGCATCACTACACCAGAAACGGCTCAATTGGCAGGTAAGCTGATGCCTTACATGGGTCATCTGCATGAAGTGTTGGTGCATCTCAGCAAAGTTTTACAAACCGAAGAAGCCGTGACATTGACGGGCAACGCGCAAGCACTGATGAATATCTTTGCCTCAATTGTGCTGAGCTGGATTTGGATTCGTCAAGCGAGTAAAGCTGAGCAGCTACTAAGTACGACGCAAGATGCTGAGCAACAGAATTTCTATAAAGGCAAGATACAAGCGGCCAAATACTTCATTGATTGGGAATTACCATTAGTTAAACGCGACATCGAATTATTAACCAACACCAACTCGGTTTGCACTGATATGCAAACGGAATGGTTCTAAGGACAACTCTAAGGAAAGAGACATGACAAAAATTAATAAACAGTGGCGATTAAAAGCAAGACCGGTAGGCGAGCCTAGTGCTGAGACTTGGGATTATACCGAAACAGAAATACCGACTATCACCGATGGTCAGCTACTGATTAAGGTTGAATACATCTCTATCGATCCGGCGATGCGTGGTTGGCTGAACGACGCCAAATCTTATATTGCACCGGTACAGATTGGTGAAGTTATGCGTGCCGGTACTGTGGGCGAAGTGATAGAAAGCAAGCATGAGAAATTTGCCGTTGGTGACTATGTCGCAGGTCACGATGGCGTGCAGTCCTATGCCGTCAGTGATGGTGCTAATCTGTATAAAGTTGATCCAAAACTGGCACCATTGTCTTACTACTTGGGCGTCCTAGGTATGCCAGGTATGACAGGGTATTTTGGTCTGCTAAAAACTGGTCAGCCAAAAGCGGGTGAGACCGTGGTCGTCTCTGGTGCAGCTGGTGCCGTTGGTAGCTTGGTTGGTCAAATTGCCAAAATTAAAGGCTGCCGTGTCGTTGGTATCGCGGGTGGCGCAGAGAAATGTAAATTCTTAGTCGATGAGCTTGGGTTTGATGCGACGATTGACTACAAAAATGAAGATGTGAAAAAAGCACTGAAGAAAACCTGTCCTGATGGCGTCGATGTGTACTTTGACAACGTAGGCGGTGATATCTTAAATGACGTGCTCACACAAATAAACCTGCATGCGCGTATCGTTATTTGCGGTGCGATTAGTCAGTATAACAACACCACAGAAGTCAAAGGCCCATCGAACTATTTATCATTATTGGTCAATCGTGCCCGCATGGAAGGCATCGTGGTATTCGATAATCTCAAAGAATATCCAGTCGCCATGAAAGACATCGCTGGCTGGATTCAGGCAGGTGAAATGAAAGTAAAAGACCATATCGTTGAAGGTATCGAGACGTTCCCAGATACCTTGATGATGCTCTTTAACGGTGAAAACTTCGGCAAACTAGTACTTAAGGTAGAGGGATAGATCATGACACTGAATACAAACGGAATTGCATCAGATGTAACGGGTAAACGAATTTTAATCACGGGCGGTGCGTCAGGCATCGGCGCCGCAAGTGCGTTATTGCTGGCCAGTCGCGGCGCAAAAGTCGTGATCGGTGATATGGCAGAAGAGATGGGCGAAGCGGTTGCCAAACAAGGTCAAGATGCTGGCAACAGTATCGTCTTCAAAAAAGTAGACGTGACCAGTGGCGATGAAGTACGTGCGTTGTTTGACTTTGCAGTAGAAACGCTTGGCGGCTTAGATGTTGTGGTAAACAACGCTGGTATCGATCATAAGCCTTCTCCGATGCATGAGCTAAGCGATGATGACTTTGATCGCAATATCGCAGTGAACTTAAAAGGCGTTTGGCACTGTATGCGTGCCGCTGTCAATTGTATGATACCTAATGGCGGCGGTCATGTGATTAACGTGGCATCTATTGCTGGTCTACGTTCAGCGCCTATGATTTCAGCTTATAGCGCTGCTAAACATGGCGTTATGGGTCTTACCAAATCTGCTGCCCATGAGTATGCTCGCGCCAATATTCGTTTTAACGCGGTATGCCCAAGTTTCATTGACACGCCGATGGTACGCAATACCATGGCAACCATGGATGAGCGTACGCAGCAAGCAACGATTAAGGCCAGTCCACTGCGCCGTCTAGGAGATGTGAATGAAATCTCTAGTGCGATTGCATGGCTAGCCAGCGATGAGAGCACCTTTATGAACGGTCATGCCTTTACACTCGATGGTGGTATGCTAGCGTAACTGCGACTGTTGAGCGCTCATTATTCATTTGCTAGTGCTCGATAATCGCTGTTAGGTATGACAGCGATTATCTGCGTTTAGTTATCCAATTTTAGATACATGAATTCAGTGTTCAAAAACGATTGTTTAAAAATAGTTAGTTTATAAAAATATAAGGAATCATGATGAAAGATTTATTTGATTTAACCGGTAAGGTTGCTTTGGTTACTGGCGCTAGCCGCGGTATTGGCGAGTCTATTGCCCGTCTATTGGCATCACGAGGCGCGCATGTGATCGTCTCTAGCCGTAAGATTGATGCCTGCCAAGCAGTCGCTGATAGCATCGTCGCTGATGGTCATAAAGCCAGCGCCTTTGCTTGTCATGTGGGTGAGATGGCGCAGATTGACGCAATTTTTGAGCATATCAAAAGTGAATTTGGCCAAATTGATATTTTAGTTAATAATGCCGCGGCAAATCCTTACTATGGTCATATTTTAGATACAGATTTAGCCGCTTTTGATAAGACCGTTGAAGTCAATATCCGCGGTTACTTCTTTATGTCGACGGCCGCTGGCAAAATGATGAAAGAGCAAGGTGGTGGCGTCATCTTGAATACTGCCTCGGTCAACGGTTTAGTAGCGGGCGACAAACAAGGCATCTACTCAATTACCAAAGCGGCGGTCATTAGCATGACCAAAGCCTTTGCTAAAGAATGTGGCCCATTGAATATCCGTGTCAACGCGCTATTGCCAGGTTTAACCGATACCAAGTTTGCCTCTGCTTTGACGACCAATGATAAAGTCTTAAAAATGGCACTACATTCGATTCCACTAGGGCGCGTTGCGAATCCTGATGAAATGGCTGGCACAGTATTGTATCTAGTGTCTGATGCATCAAGTTATACCACAGGTGCGACTATCGTTGTCGACGGTGGTATGCTGGCTTAATTAGCCGATCAGAAAGCTTGGAATATAAATTCAAGAAAAGTTAATTAAAAACCGCATGAGATTTATTTTCATGCGGTTTTTTTGGTTTGGTTTTTTAATAGAATGTCTAAGTAATCTTGGTTTTGTACTAACGAATAAATTGCTAATTTTAAATGAGCATCAGCTGTATAGTGGCATAATAAATGTGCTAATAGCTACTTGGACAATATAATGGAGTCACGCATGGATTCAGTTATCAAAAATAAAATAAAAACGATTTCTCAAAATAAAACATGGCTATTCGTGCCAGCGACTCGCATCGATAGAGTGGCGAAAGCTTTTGATAGTGGCGCAGATGCAGTTATTGTCGATTTAGAGGATGCCGTTGCGCCAGAAGATAAAGCATCCGGACGCGAAGTATTACAACAATATCATGACAGTAAAGATTATCAGCCGATTTGGCTACGTATTAATAAGGCAGGTAGTGAAGAGTTTTTCAAAGACATAGTGCTCTGTCAGAAAATGCCAAATTTAGCCGGCGTGTTACTGGCCAAAGCTGAGCAAGTCGCCGACATTGAGAGCGTGCACCAACTTATCAATTTGCCTGTGATTGCATTGATTGAGAGTGCGATTGGTTTGTATCAAATCGATAGTATGGCAAAAGCAGTCGGGTTGGCCGCGTTTAGTTATGGTTTTTTAGATCTGTGCAATGATTTGCGGGTACAAGTAGGTACGCCTGCCGCAGATATCGTTGCCAATCAGATTCGTTATCAATTAATGCTGATATCTAAAGTACATGAGCTAGCAGCGCCGATTGATACGGTTTATCCTGATTTTAATGATAAAGCCGGATTAAGCACGCGAGTAAATTTATGGTCACAGATGGGTATGTCTGGAATGCTTTGCATTCATCCTAAGCAAGTAGCAGTCGTGCAACAGACGTTACAACCGACAGACGAAGCATTGTCATTTGCTCAGCGCGTGGTTGAGGAGTATGAGCGCAGTGGGCAGGCCGTATTTAAAGTAAATGGTCAAATGGTAGATGCACCAGTGATTGAGCGCAGCCGTCAACTATTGGATAAGTAGCTAAAGTTTGTTAAATCAACACTACTATTATTGATATAATGATTTTCTCACTTGATATTACTGTGCATAAAATATTTCTATAGTCGGTTCAATATAATTTGGATACAAGGAAGGCGAGTGAAAGTACTACAACTAGTAGACTAAGCAAGACTGACACCGTACCAATTTATAGAGGATTGACTATACATAGACCATATTGCCCGTCAGTATCAAACGCTCTTACTCAAAATCGGAGAAACTCATTGCGAGCTGTCAACTATAAGTATTTGATTGTGATTGTTCTGCTAGTGCTTGCAGTGGGCTTTGCTATCTTTCGTTGGTGGCGAGGACCACTGTTGCCTAGCTATACAGTCTCATCTATGCCATTGGTACAAACGGTGGTTGCGACTGGACGTGTCGTGACGACATCACGTACTCAAATTGGTAGTGAGGTGACGGGGGTCGTGCTTGAGCGCTTGGTACAAGAAGGTGACCAAGTGGCAAAAGGCGATTTATTATTGGTACTCAGCTCGGATGATGTGGCTGCACAAGTACGTCAAGCAGAGGCTGAATTGGCTGAGCTTGTGACCAGTAGGCGCCCACAAGCAAAGGTTGACCTATCAAAAGCTGAGGTGCAGCTTGCACAAGCCACTCGTAATGTGTCGCGTCGACGTGAATTGGCAGCGATTTCAGCGATATCGGATGAAGAGATGGAGCAGGCGGAGCAGTCCCAGAGCCAAGCTCGTAATGATTTGGAAGCGGCGCGTCTAAGAGCAAAGGCATTGGCTTCTGGCGGTGTTGAAGAGGCGCTACTACGTGAACGTATTGCGGCATTGCAGGCTCAATTGGCTAAGACAGAAGTGCGCAGCAAGGTTGCTGGTACAGTACTGACTCGTGACGTGGAGCCGGGCGATCTGGTACAGCCCGGTAAAACCTTATTTACTATCGCGCTTGCTGGCAATACAGAGGTACATGTGCCGCTTGATGAGCGTAATTTATCACGTTTGGCATTGCAACAAGAAGCACTTGCCATCGCTGATGCGTATCCAGACCAGCCTTTTCCTACTCGTATTAATTTCATCGCACCGAGTATCGATTCGCAGCGAGGTACTGTAGAGGTTCGCCTCTTGGTTGATCCTGTGCCTGAGTTTCTACGACAAGACATGACCGTTTCAGTAAATATTGAAACAGGTCGCCGTGAGCAGGCATTGGTGCTTCCCAATGATGCTTTAGCGAATATCCAAGAGGATACGGCTCAAGTATGGTTATTACGTGATGGTAAAGTACAGCGTCAAAAAATAATGCTAGGGCTTCGTGGTCTGGCTATGTCGGAAGTAATAGCAGGGTTGGATAACGGAGATCAAGTGCTGGCCGATGCAACTGCATCTTTGGTCGATGGTGAGCGAGTGCGCACTGATGAGTCAACAACCCGTAATGAACCAGCGGTAACATCCAAGTGAAAAATTTGTTCGGGCGCTTATGGATCGACGCGGTCATTGCGATCAGTTTTTTACGCGAGGGACGGGTACAGTCGCTGATGATTACATTAGGTGTGGCTATTGGTGTGGCTGTTATCGTGTTTATCACAGCATTGATTCAAGGTTTACAAACCAATTTAATTGATAAAACGCTTGGCAGCCAATCTCATATTCAATTGGTATCACCAGATGAAGTTAATCTAGTGGCACCAGTAGCAGCGGGAACCGCACAGCTGATACAAGAAGACAAGCGTCCTCAGCGGCTACGATCAATCAATAACTGGCAACAGATTACCGCTACCTTAGATCAACTACCATTACTGACAGCAGTATCGCCTGTGGTATCAGGACCTGCGTTTGTTCGGCGTGGAGAAGCGTTAGAGTCGGTGGTATTGATCGGAACAGAACTCGAAAGATACCAGAAAATCATACCGCTTGATGAGTATCTAATCAGTGGTGATCTGCGAGTAGGCGCTGATAATGTGCTCATCGGTAGTGAGCTTGCCAATAATCTCGGTGTTCAAGTGGGTAGCAAACTGCGACTAGACACTGGTGAGCAGGACAATACCGTGGTAAATGTCGCTGGGATATTTGAGTTGGGTGTCCGTGAGCTGGATGCGCGTTACGTCTATCTGGACTTAAAGCAAGCACAGTCATTGCTCAGCTTGCCAGGAGGTGTCACCGTGATTGACCTCACGGTTGCCGATATCTTTGAGGCGGACAATATTGCTGAGCAAGTAGGACGTCTGACATCATTGCAGGCAGAGAGCTGGATCGAGACCAATGCACAATTAATGAGTGGGCTATCAGCACAGAGCCTGTCTACTAATATGATTATTGTGTTTGTGGGTATCTCGGTCGCCTTTGGTATTGCGAGCGTACTATCGGTCAGTGTGGTACAGCGTACTCGAGAAATTGGAATCTTACGTGCCACTGGTGCGACTCGTCAGCAAATCTTATGGATATTTTTGATTCAGGGCGCTGTGTTTGGTTTACTGGGTTCTGTTTTGGGTAGTGCGGTGAGTTATGTTCTAGTGTGGGCGTTCAACACTTTTGGCCCAAGTTTATTTTATATTCCAGTGTCTATAGAGCTTATCTTACTAGCAATGTTGCTAGCGACGCTAACCGGTGTATTGGCTGCTGCTATACCAGCGCGCCGAGCTGCCGCATTGGATCCAGTGGTGGCTATTCGTTATGTCTAATAATAACTCTCATGAAGTGCTGCGTTTAGAGGCACTAAAAAAATCTTATAATATTGGCCAACCCAATGAGATTGAAGTGCTACATGGTATCGATTTGTGCATCGATAATAATGATTTTGCTGCGCTCATTGGTCCCTCTGGCTCTGGTAAAAGCACCTTGTTGAATGTGCTTGGCTTGCTAGACAAACCGACCAGTGGTGAGCTGTACCTGCTCGGGCAGGCAACGAGTAATATGGATGATGCTGGTCGCACGGCACTGCGAGGCAATAGTATTGGCTTTGTATTTCAGTTTCATCATCTTATTCAGGCATTTACTGTGTTAGATAACGTATTAATGCCATTGATGCTGACCAAGGGTCGCCCGAATCAATCTGCCATACAAAAAGCGCGCGAGTTACTGGCTTCGGTGGGTCTGGAGAAGTTTGCTAATACCAAACCAAATGAGCTTTCAGGTGGCCAGCAACAACGAGTGGCTATTGCTCGCGCGCTCATCACAGAGCCTGCATTGTTATTAGCGGATGAACCCACAGGTAATCTAGATACGGTAACGGCTGCCGAAGTGTTCGAGCTGTTTCGTAAAGTCAACCGCGAGCGTGATTGCGGTGTGTTATTGGTTACCCATGATCCACGTCTATCAGCATCCTGTGATCGGACTATCAATCTGGTAGACGGTCTTATCGAAAGCGATTCGCTAAATGTTAATAGATCTGAATCCTAATATCTCAAAGTATAGTGGATTCAGTTTAAAAGAGATGCAAGGCAACCGAGTGCAGATGTATATGTGATACTTCAAGCGAGGTTAACGCTGTAGCTCTTTTATAAAGGATTGACTATAGCGCTACAAAAACTTTGCGAATATATCATCGCTATCTCTAATAGTAAGCGTCTAAAAGCTGTCGACGCGTCAGTGATTGAGCGTAGCCGTCAACAATTGGCAAAGTAGCAGACAAATCCATAATGCTTTATCATACTGACTCATAATTTATAAAAGCAGCCTATGATTTTTATTAATAACACGATTAGCCTCAATGATAATGAGGTAGAGATCAGCGCCATACGAGCACAAGGCGCTGGTGGACAGAATGTCAATAAAGTGTCTTCTGCCATTCACCTGCGTTTTGCGATTCATGAATCAAGCTTAAGTGATGAGTACAAACAGAGGCTGCTAGACAGCAAAGACAGTCGAATAACCAAAGAGGGTGTGCTGGTCATCAAGGCGCAGCAGTTTCGTACGCAAGAACGCAACAAAATAGATGCGCTTGAGCGGCTACAAAGCTTTATAAACAAAGCCACTCACGTGAATAAAACCAGAAAATCCACCAAACCCAGCAGAAATGCAAAACGTAAACGGGTGGATCAGAAAACCCAGCGCGGCAAAACGAAAGTATTGCGCGGTAAAGTTGACTTTTAGAAATATGGGTATAGCAGATGTGAGTGTTAAAGGCTATTTGCAGTAGAGGGTATTGAAGGGTAAACGCTATGATAGCTATTGCTAAATGTAAATCGGTATAGGCGATAGTGAATCGCCTATACCGTAATGATAAATTCGTTACTTATTTAGAATTCGCCGCTAAGACCAACGAATAGGCTGGTTGAGTCGTCATCATCACCTTGTGAATGTGTGACACCCACATTGGCGTTCAACAAACTGAAGCTTTTAGACAGACCAAGCGTCATTGCAAAATTATCATCGTCAGTTTCGATCGTAGGCGTCTCAAAGCTGATATTCGGTAGCGTGTTCAAGCGTGCGGTTACCGCTTCACGATTGTCACTCAGCTGCTTTTGGTAATGAAGATCACCAAATACATTGAGGTCCTCCATCAAGGTATGGTTGGCTTTTAGCCCAAGCTTGCCATATGTCGTAGAGTATTTTTGCTCATCGAACTGCATGGCAATGCCAGACATCTCTTTTTCATTAAGTCCAGATATTTTTACACGGCTCGCTGTTGCACCGATATAAGGTGTGATAGCAAGACTGCTTACCTGCATCGGGTAGCCTGCCTGCACATTGGCATAGTAACGCTTACCATCAGCATTTGACTTAAACTGTTGTTGGTTGCTGCCAAGCGTGACTGCACGAGTGACATCGACATCCATGTTGCCAAACCCTGCAGCACCATTGATCTGTAAGCCGCCAAATTTGTTGCTATGGTAGACACCAAAACCGATCTCTCCTAGATCAATATCACTTAAACCTGTGCCGACATCTGAGTTTTCAAAGTCTTTTTGGGTGATATTGCCATACAAGCCTGTGACTGCATTGGCTGAGTTCGGATGAGCAAAATCTACGCCCAATAATACCTGTGTATTACTATCACCATCGAATCCTGCAATTTCTTGATTGGCCACTTCACCGACAGCCCATAGTGTACGGGCAGGCTTTTGCGCACTGCTTTGGATTTGATTGACGTGCGACTGTAATCGCTCATTGGTCGCAAGTCCGGTTGTGGTCGCAATATGAGGCAGTACACCGATTAGGCTAGGTGCAGTGACGACAGCATTTGCATAGTCTGCAATCAGTTGATGCGCTTGACCGGTTGGGTGAATACCATCTGCGAAGAAATAGGTTTCGTTGGCATCTGTTTCTACAAGCGTATCACGTCCACAAGTGAGAGAGCTGCTATCTCCGCAGGCTTCATCAGTGACGTTAGTGAAACCATACTGAGCAGGCGACGCAATGATCTCTTGGGTCAAGCTAAACATATCTAGCGGTATGATATTAGCACCAGTATTTGCTGCTGCACTAAGCATGAATTGATTGTATAGACGAGTAGCACCAGTACTTTGCGCTTGTGCTACAGCCCCTTGTTCAATAGCTCTAGGGGTTAGACCAACATCAGGAATATTGGGTACTAAAATATATTTTGCACCATTGTCTTTTAGGGTATTGATAGTTTCAGTTTGACTGGCTACTGCACCTAGTATGGTAGCTTGAGCATTAGCAGGATCGGCCGCTGCAGCAAGCAGGTCATTTGCCCCTGCCCAGACGACATATAGCCCATTAGGATCTACTTTGTTATTGGCGATATAGCTGTCGACTTGGCTATTAGCAGAAGCCACTGGAATATCAAAAGCAGTAACATCTACGCCTGCTCTTGCACCGCCGATAGCGTAGTTATTGCCCGTTTGACTGCCATCAAAAGTATTGGCAACAGCAGTCGTACCCAGTTGTTCAGCGAATGAGGTTGCCCATGTGTTATCAGGATTGGTAGTGAACTGACCTGATTCAGCAACCCCAAAGGCACCTTGAGTCAAAGGACTAAAATATCCACCGTCGGTCAAGCTGTCACCAAAAAAGGTCACACTGTCATAGGCATTTGCGTGAGCCATAGCAGCGACAGATAAGCTAATAGCAAGCACACTTTTTGTAAAAGTTTTGAGAGTAGTAGGATTGATAATAGGGCGAGTGGTGTTACGAGGCATAGCGACTTCCTTGTCGTAAATGTAATAGTTTGTCAATCAAGTGTAACCACTTTTTGAAAACCTAGCAATCGTTTTGATTGTAAAATCGCAATAAAACCGCCTGATCATAAATGGCATCAATATAGTATCCGAAGCAGTACAACTAGGCGAAATGCTTGCCTATGTATAGTCGAAGAAATTTAAAATTGCTACAAGGCAGTCGACTGCAGATTGTACAAATAGTACATCTAGGAAGACTAATACCGTAGCAGTTTAGTCGTTCTCTGACTATAGTATAGATATCACTGCTAAGAGTAGAGTGAGTATAGATACCATAATCAATATCTTAGAGCTTAGCCTTAAGCTAATTTTTGCGGACGTAATAACAAGGAAAGTCCAAGCGCTACAAAGGCTGCGATGCCAGCTACCATATAGCTGATACTAAAGTCCCCAGTGATTCCTGCAAGATAACCTGCAGCCACTGGCCCGAGAGCCTGTCCACCTGAAAAGGCAAAAGTCAGTGCCGCTAGTGCACTTGCCGCTGCTGCAGGCCCGAAATAATCACCCGCTGAGGCCGACATAATGACAGGCACACTCCATACCACTGTCCCAAACAGGATAATTGACAAATACAGTCCTGAATGCCAATCAGTGAGTCCGACCAATAGGTAAGCGATAGCAAGGAAGAAAAAGGCCAAGGCAAGACCAAGGCGTCTGCCAATATGGTCAGAAATCCAGCCAAACAATATACCTGAGAAGACACTTAGCAGTCCAATCCATGCCCAAATGCCACCCGCAGTCGCTTCACTCAGTTGATACGAGCCCACCATGCTAGTGACGATGAAGGTGACATAAACCATGTAAGTGGCACCATAAATGGCAAAGATAATACCCAAATGTACGAGTAGCTTAATATTGCTGCGTTCTAGTTTTTTCTTGTTTTTGACAGGCAGAGTAGGTGCGCGCCCAAAAGGACTTTGACTGACATCGTCTGGATGGTTACGTATCAAAGTGAAAGTAAGCCAAGCCACCGCAATGTTAATAACGGCAAAAATTAGCCAGCCTGTCTGCCAAGACAGTAGGGTAGAGATGGGTAAGAGTTTGGGTACAACGAAGCCCGATAAAATGATACCAAACCCAGGACCCGCCATGACCAGTCCTAGAGCAAGCCCGCGGTGTGAAGGAAAAAACCAATGAGACATGACGCTCATCATCGGTAAGACCACGCCGCCGCTACCGATACCTGTCAGCACATAGAGTGCGCAGAGTATCGGAAAACTGGTGGTAAAAGCCATACCGAGCATAGAGACGGCAATGAGGAGTAGGCTAGCTGTCGCAGTTGCTCGAGTACCAAACCGAGGTAGAACGAGAGGACTTAGAAGCACCGCCACGAGATATCCTGTCAGGTTGGTGAATCCCAATATACCGCTTTGGGTATAATTTAATCCCAAAGAAGCCGACATGGATGGTAGTAACATGCCAAATGCAAATCGTCCTAGCCCAAGTCCGCAGAACATCGCCACAGAGCCTGTCGCAGCGACCATCCAAGCATAATGTAACCTGCCTAGCTTAAGAGGAGCAGAGCTATCCTGATTTCCTTGATCTTGACTATCTTGTTGAATCGTTTCACCAGACATCACGAATCTCCGACCAGTTGAAGGTTGGTGATATCCATCGTCACTAAATTTAGACCGGAGGTAATGACTTCCTTGTTTTGAATAGTATCCATTTCACACTCATCCTTTTGTGCTTAATCTCTATCAGGCTTTTATTACATATACTGATAGCCTAAGTATACTTATGTCCAATAAAATTAGTATAACTGCACCTGAACGTTCGTTCAATGAGTATCTAAGCAATCCTTAATATGATTCATATGCTACATCGTTGTATTGACGCATAAGCAGAATGCCAGCCCATTTACATGGCTGGCATTCTGCTTGTTATTTCCTGACTGCTATTTTTTGGCTCTTCTTCGATATTGGCTTATTAGTTAGCCAAGTCGTTTACTCAACTCAGGAAAACGCTTTATCATAAATAGCATGAGGAGTAGCGCGATACTAGCGAACGCTGCACCTGTGTATCCCACGCTAGAGAGCGAAATATGCGTCACAGCATAACCACCAAATAACGCACCCGTACCAATCCCTAGATTGATAATACCTGAGAACATCGACATCAGCATATCTTGCGCATTGACATCGACCATGATGACTTTGGCCTGCATCGAGATAATCAGTAGCATGAGCGCTGCACCCCAGAGAAGTGCAATCAGGCTCAGTGCCCATATAGAAGACACTGCCAAGAGTAGGGTGAGCATAGATACGAGTATCAAGATCGTAGAGATGAGCATCAATCTGGTATTGAATCTATCACCCCAACGACTGAATATCACACTGCCTGCAATGCCTGCCGCACCGAATAGTAACAGTACGAAAGTCGCAGCGTTTTCACTAATATTACCGACCTGACGCATGAATGGTTCTATATAAGAGTAAGCCGTGTAGTGCGCTGTAAAGACCAATAAAATAAGCAGGTACAGACAGACCAATAAGGGATTTTTTAGTAGCTCTGGAATCTTTCTAAAAGACCCTTCAAACATACTAGGCAGTGTCGGCAATAGCCTTGCTTGTAGGATGAATACAACTAAGGCAATCACGCCGATACCGCCAAATGTCGCCCGCCAGCCAAACCATTGGCCGACTAAGCGACCCAATGGCACACCCAGTACCATTGCTAATGACGTACCAGTTGCCAGTACACTAAGCGCCATGGCTTTTTTGCCTTCAGGTGCGACACGTATCGCGATTGCGGCTGTAATGGACCAAAAAATAGCATGCGATAACGCAATCCCAACCCGACTAATGAGGAGCACGTCAAAGCTCCATGCAAATACGGATAGCACGTGACTGGCAATGAATACCACAAAAAGCCCCAAGAGCAAACGTTTGCGCTCAAATCGACTGGTGAGTAGCATCAGCGGCAATGACATCGCCGCGACAATCCAAGCATAGAGCGTCAACATCCAGCCAGTTTCTGCCGTCGTGATAGAAAAGTCTTGGGCAATGTCGCTCAACAGCGCCACAGGGACAAATTCTGTGGTGTTCATAATAAAGGCACTAACGCCCATCAAAAATACTTGAAAATACTGAGTTCGGCGAGCGTTTGAGCTGGCCTCAATGTTATGTGTCATAAAATCCAATACAGATGCAGATACTACGTGTGATAGGTCAAAGTGGGGCAGGCTTTGTTAGAATACAAGGTTTGCGGGGCAAGATAGCAAGTCCACGTCGATCGTGGAAGTTGTTTTTTGATAAGGATTGTTAATTGGGCATTTATTCGAAAAATTTATTACCGCTTAACTATTATGCTAAGCCCCTCCTTAATTATTCAAATTTTATTCGCGTAAATATAAGCGACAGTTATTGTCGTCTCATATCGAAGCCCATCTAGACATATATTGATAAGCCTTGCTACTATATAAGCACATCGTGGGTTTAAGGCTACTTCCAGCACGATGAAAAACAACAACTGGTAAAACGCACAACACCTTATTACTCTGCAACTTTCAGCAAGGTAACTGTGCTTTTACCTTTATCGGCATAGTTAAATAGGCCAGAGTATAAGGAAGCATCCCATGACGATTACTGGTCACCATGCAATGACATTGCAGTCTTTAATCCTACAGCGCATTGAACAACAAAATCTATCATACGCCCAAATTGTCCAATTTATGGGCTATCAGACTAATGTCAAAACTCAAACTAGCGCTCTAAAACGTCTAGAGCATGTCTTGTCGTCTTCAGAATTAGGCCTGACCAAAACCAGTTATGATTTCAAATACTCATCTGCTGAGTTTATTCATGCTCTGTGCGAAGTGTTGGAGATTGATAGAAGTGAGTATTTACCACTTTTACAACAGCTGGAGCAGTACGCTCACAAGGTATTAAATGCTATTAAGCCCATTGTCTATGCAGATGTCACTTTTAGCGACGATTTCAAACCTTCATTTATGAGTATGATGGCGGTTTCTAAGTTTACGAGAATAGGGTTGCACGATGAGATACGCCTACTGGATAGATACCGACAGCGACAAGTGATTGAAGGATTAATTAGAGCACATTACATGGCTATGACAGGAAATATTCCATTTGATGGGGTAATCAATGGCTATCGAGTGTCATTCCAAAATGAGGATGGACAAAAGCAATACTTCTATATCACTGCTGACTTTGCCTAGCCATAATAAGTCTATGTTAAGCGCCCTATTAAATTAGGATAGGCGACACCAGTTGTCGTATAGGCTTCCAAACTACTTTATTTTTATATGGGTTTATATTATAGTTATTGGGCCAGGCAAAAATAACGCGGCAGACAGTTAACCTTCGGGGCGCAACGCTTCATTTCTTAACTGAGTTGTCTTTAGCATGCTACCTTCGCAATGTTATTTTCGTTTATTCTAAACTTCTTCGTCTGTACAAATTCTACAAACCATCATTGTTAATAAATAGAAAAAATGCTCGTTGGCATTGCCAAAGTATTGGCAATGCGACAATGAAAAGCTGTGGCTAAAAACCAATCAATATTAAAAAAAATCCTGCCTTGCCAAGTCGATTAATTTACTTAATTCTATAGATAGTGACGTCATTTAAACACAATGGCGAATAGATTCGGTTGGCTTGAAATCAGTGCTCAGAATAAAACAACAACGAAGGACTGCAGCTAAAAAACCAAAATCAAAATAATAAGGATATAAATATGACGAGATTAACGTATCAATTTGAGCAAAAACGGTTAGACAATATGCAATGGTCGGATGGCTCAAAGCTATCTGGTATAACGGCACTAGCAAATGATGAGAAAGGCCGAGTACGAAAACAGCCATTGTTTTACCTCGAAACGGTCTCTCTAGACAATTATGAAGATGATATTTATTTCGTGAATAATACTGATGAGACGCTCAGTTGGGTAGCACCCTTTAAACCCTATCGAAACATAGAAGAAGCAAGAGCAAAGCTAGGCGATGTCAGTGATGAAAACTTGCATAAAGTGAAGCTTTATAGTGATGGCATGGATAGCGTATATCAGGATGTACTGCCTAAGCAGGGCGTGTGGATTGGTAGTACTCATATTATGTATGACAGTGATGCGATGATGCAGTGGTTCATACATGTGCCTTACGAGGGGCCAGATACTCATTATGCAATTTGGCGTTTTAATATAGTAGAAAAAGGCGGAATTCGCGGAACTTATCCACTGCTATGGGATGATTTTAGTAAGCCCTCGCACATGGTGAGTTGTGATTGTCTGTTTGAGCAAGCTGATATGCCGATAGAGGTCAGTATTTACGAAGAGCGCTGTGCAATGCTAGAGAGGCTTATTGGCTCATTTGGTGTCTCAAATGCCATATTCATATTGGCCATTAATGATGTGCTCTATCGTTATTGTGTGGGCTGGAGCGCGCCCTATAACGAGTCGGATATACAGGCACAAGACATTGCGATGAAACTAACAGAACAAAAGCCAGAAAATACGGAGGCAGTGAAAGCCATTGTCCAAGCAGTTTATGATTTTTGGTTTAACGAAGGTTTTGCAAAAAATATCTCAATGCAGGCTTGTGATGAGATTTTGAGCTTGTATCAAGCGCAGATTGCTAGCCAAAAATCGGTTTAATTTATAGCCAAATTATTAAGAATAAACCTAAATAATAATTAAAAAAGGAGAACCTTATGATGTTTCCTATCGAAAACAACGATACTTTTTTACTGTTTTTTCATGGCCTTGATTCAAGCAATGAGACCAGTAAATATACCTGTATCACGCGTGAGCCTAAATACTGTCAAACGGTTAATTATCGAGACAATTTTGCAGAAATATTTGAGATTTATGATGCTTTGATTCGTGAAAAAATGGCACAGTACCCGCGAGTGGTGTTGGCAGGGCATTCGCTTGGCGGCTGGTTTGCCAATCATTTTGCGCATAAATACAACTTGCGGGCACTGTTAATTGCGCCTTGTATCTATCCAAATGAGGTATTGGCGGACCGTATCCCTGACATGGCTGATATGAAGCTGTCGTTCCCTACCTCTAACACTCAGATGGTACGAGTTATGGTAGAAGTCGACGATGAAAGCTTGGATGTGGCAGTTGCTAGGCGAACCTTAGTAAATCTGCCTGACAGCTGGGAAGTCGATTATTTTGCAGGCGGTCATCACCGTATCGCTCGTAGTAGTGATATCTGGTATCACTTAACTCATTTGTGTGAAGATCCCATCGTTTGGATGGACGAAGCGACATATCATGGTGAAGACTGATAGCGATGACAGTCAAAAAACTAGAGCGGCTAATGGATAAATAAACCGCTAAAAATAATTTATTGACATTAAAGACGATCGGTCATAATATCTATGCATGACAATTACTAAGCTAAAAGCCCGTCGAGGGCGTCCACCCAATGTTGAACGAGAGTTTACGGATACCCGTGAGGCTCTTTTAAGATCTGGGATGGAGATGCTGACAGAGCAAGGCTTTGCGACTACTGGTATCGATGCCATACTCAAACGTATCAATGTACCTAAAGGTTCCTTCTACAATTACTTCAAAAACAAAGAAGCGTTTGGGCAGGAAGTGTTGCGGCAATACGCGTTATATTTTGCTCGCAAGCTAGATCATTTTTTTTTGAATGAGCAAGTATCTCCTATGCAGCGTATCAATGACTTCGTTGAGGATGCTAAATCGGGAATGATTAAGTATGAATTTCGACGCGGCTGCTTAGTAGGCAACTTAGGTCAAGAAGTTACAGTGTTGCCTGAGAGTTTTCGTTGTGAGTTAGAAAACATATTGCTTGATTGGCAGAAGCGTTTAGCGGTTTGCTTGAGTCTTGCAGTACAACAAGGGCAAATACATTCTAATAGTGATTGTGATGAGCTTGCTGCTTTTTTTTGGATTGGTTGGGAAGGTGCGGTTTTGCGTGCTAAGTTGACACAAGATGTCAGTCCATTAGATACTTTTTTCCGAGGATTTGCAGCAGGGATGCAGAAGTAATTTTTTTATTTATATTTTTAGACGACCGGTCTAAATTTTTTAACCATTTATAGACGATTGGTCTAAATAGGAGCTACCATGTTTAATGCAATATTAATTGAAAAAAATGACGATGTTTATCAGTCTAACCTGACTGAGATACAGGACACGCAATTGCCAGAAGGGGACGTCAAGGTTCGTGTCTCATATAGCACGCTCAATTACAAAGATGGACTGGCTATCACGGGTCGTAGTCCTGTGGTACGCACATTCCCCATGGTTCCAGGGATAGATTTAGCGGGCACCGTCGAAACAAGCAGCCATCCTCGCTACAAAGCTGGCGACAAGGTGTTGTTAAATGGTTGGAGTGTGGGTGAGAAGTATTGGGGCGGTCTGTCACAAAAAGCGCGATTAAACGGTGACTGGCTGATCCCGCTCCCTGAATCGATGACTGAACGTCAGGCGATGGCGATAGGTACAGCAGGATATACTGCGATGCTTTGCTTAATCGCATTAGAGCGTCATGGACTGACGCCAGAGAGTGGCGAAGTATTGGTGACGGGTGCTAATGGCGGTGTTGGTAGCTTTGCCATCGCACTTTTAGCAAACCAAGGTTACTCTGTCACCGCCTCTACGGGACGTCTGGAAGAAGCCGAATACTTAAAAAGCCTTGGTGCAACGACGATCATTGACCGTGCTGAACTGAGTAGTCCGGGACGCGCGCTTGGTAAGGAGAGATGGGCTGCCGCAATTGATTCTGTTGGCAGTCATACGCTGGCCAATGTATGTGCCAGTACGTGTGAGGATGGTCTAGTCGCTACTTGTGGATTGGCTCAAGGCATGGATTTCCCTGCTACTGTTGCGCCATTTATTTTACGCGGTGTCAGTTTGCTTGGTATCAATAGTGTGACGCGACCTTATGATGAGCGGGTAGAAGCGTGGCAACGTTTGAGTACAAGTTTGGATATGACGCAATTAGATGCAATCACAAGAGAGATTGGCCTGAGTGAAGTGATTACGGCGGCAAGCGAATTATTGGACGGTAAAGTTCGTGGTCGAATAGTCGTTGACGTCAATCGTTAAGCCATCGGTAATATACTTAAATGCTTCAACACTGACTTTTCGATATTTAGTCTCGTGTTAGCACCTGAATAAGTAGTGTATAGAGGTGTCCGAGATTGAGTGCGTAAAGTGAAAAGGAGTTATTCACAAACGCTCACAAATATCAGTATTTATTTTTTGGCACATGATGTGCTATCATCGTTGAACGATTTATCGTGGGTTTAACAGTTTTGTTATCGCCAACCATGACAACAGTCTAATGGTAGCGTGACAAACCTTGCAACTTCCAGCACGATATAAAACAACTCTGGTAAAGCGCATGAGCCTGTACTCCGACAACCTCATTTGTGCCTGATTTTTGCCTATTTGGGTGTATTTCAACCTTTTCGTCGGAGTAACAGGAGTTTAAGGTGTTCAATATCATGAGCCACATTACCAATCAATCCAAATATACCCGCCGTTACCAACCGCGCCATTCTCTAGCGAAATATATCATCGAGCAAATAGAGTTGTCTGAGCTGCGCCCGCAGAACATCGTTAAAAAAATGGGCTATCCGCTTAAGCACACCATACCTGCCTGTGACCGCCTGCGCCATGTACTGTGCAATAGATATCTTGGACTTGATGGTAGTTACATGGACAAATACCTTACGGCTGATGAGTTTTTAGCCAAGCTATTTGAAGTGCTGGAAATACCGTATCAGCCATTCGCAGAAGACATTGCTCAGATCAAATATGGCTTAACGAATGATGCTGACGTTACGCCTAGCTATCGTTTGCGAGCGGAAGTGGATTTTACGTTTACAGGTGGCGCAAATTGGATGTCTCGCGGTGCTGCCTCAAGTTTAGCAAAAGTCACGCTGCCTAATAACGTTGCCAAACTGGGCAAGGTTGCACGTGAGTCAGTGATTCAAGAAAGCATTTGCGAGCATTATCAGCAGTATGACGGCAATCTACCATATGACGGTATTATCAAAGGCTATCGACTGACGATTGAACAAGACAATCATGTGCTCGACCGTGCAGAGTATGGACTGCCAAAATCTAGCAGTATCTAAAAAATTTTGAGCGTATAAGCAGCGTCACCTGTTAATTATGTTGACTGCATAATCCCATTTACCGAAAAATAAGTATAAAAAAGCCTCACTTTATTGTGGGGCTTTTTAGTGTTTACGTTATAGTCAAAGAAGTCAGAAACGGATACAAGGCAGCCGACTGCAGATTGTACAAATAGTACTTCTAAGGAGAATAACGCCATAGCCGTTTAGTAGTTCTCTGACTATAGTTTGTTAAAGATCAGACATCAGGCTTTGAAATAGCCCGCCACAAAATCACAAACAGTGCATCAAATTCTGCATTTAATGGCGTTTCTGTTTGGCGAATGGTATGCATCAAACCGAGTCGGCTGATAAAGCCCATAAACACATCAAACAGTATGTGTAGCGGTACAGTGTTATTGAGCACACCGCGATTTTGACCATCTTCCAACACGGCCAAAAACGCGCCAATCAGCTCTTTGTTTTCATAGATCGCGATATTGCGTATCCGTGATACCGAGACCGAAGAAAGCACCATCACGGCATCTGGATGCGCATCGACAAAGTCGAAACAGACCCACAGCGTCTTACGTAAGCGCTCCTGCACGCTATCAATCCCTTGCAAATGATCCATGATGCGAGCGGCCAATCTGCCCAGCACGATATCCATAATGGTATAAAACAGGGTTTGCTTGTCTCCAAAGTACTTGTAGAGCGTTTGCAGGGAGACGTTTGCAGATTTTGCAATCTGCGCCATGGTGACCTCATTGGCATCGAATCCTGCAAATACCTTACGAACGGCTTTTTCTATTTTTTCTAAAGTCGCAGGGCGCATATCGGATAGAGGGGCTAAAGATCGAGTTTGCGTGATGCTATCTGACTGACTGAAGTTTTTCATATCTATTCATTCTTAGAGTATTGGTTATTCGATGCGGCTTACCAGTTTAATGGCTTATTTGTTAATCCATCATCATTAAATCAATAAGTAATATGAATTACCATTTTTATTTAATTGATTGCGAAGTGGTTTTTCCTGTCCTAGTATAAGACTTCTATATTAAAGAATACAAAGAATTTCCAGTATATCTATAACGGTAATATAAATTACCATAAACTTTTTAAAACGACTTAGCTATAGTCAGTTCAATATAATTTCGATACAAGGAAACCGAGTACAAGTTATACATTAGTATGCTTAGCGAGGATGACGATGTAGCGGATTTATATAGACTTGATTATATAGTTGTTATTTACTTCACCTTGTCAAGGATAGACACCATGAGTATTGAAAAATTCACACCCAATTGGATGACCGAAGAACATCAAATGGTGCACGATAGCGCCCTGAAAATGTTTCAATCTTGGGATCCCAAGGACGAGCAGTGGCGCAAAAACGGTATGATTGATCGCGCTGCATGGGAGGAGGCAGGCGAGATGGGGTTCTTGTGTGCGGCGATACCAAGCGAGTATGGCGGCGGTGGCGGGGATTTCGGTCATGAAGCGGCGCTTATCTACGCACAGACTGAGGCCAATCAATCAGGCTTTGGCGGTATGGTGCATTCAGGTATCGTCGCGCCGTATATTTTATACCACGGTACTGAGGAACAAAAACAGGCGTGGCTACCCAAAATGGCAACGGGTGAATATATTGGTGCTATCGCCATGACTGAGCCTGGTACTGGCTCTGACCTACAAAACATCAAGACTTATGCGGTAAAAGAGGGTGACGATTATATTATCAATGGTTCAAAAACCTTTATCACCAATGGTCAGCATGCCAACCTTATCTTACTCGCTTGCAAAACAGACCGCGAACAAGGCGCGCAAGGCGTCTCACTTATCATTGTAGAAACGGATAAAGTAGAAGGGTTTGAACGTGGACGCAATCTTGACAAGATTGGTCTGACCTCTCAAGACACCTCAGAACTGTTCTTTAGCAATGTCCGTGTGCCCCAAACCAACCTGCTGGGCACGGTAGAAGGCATGGGTTTTATCCAGATGATGCAGGAGCTACCACGTGAGCGCTTAATCATTGCGTTGTCTGGGGTTGGCTCGATGAAGCTGGCGATCAATCTAACCTTAGATTATGTAAAAGGCCGTGAAGCCTTTGGCAAACCTATTTGGAAGTTTCAAAATACGCGCTTTAAGATGGCAGAATGCTATGCCGATTATCTAGCGGCCAGCACTATGTGTGATGCAGCAGTCGATGCGATGTTAGATGGCAAACTGTCCGTACCGCATGCGTCATTGATCAAATACTGGGTCACAGAAAAGCAGTGTGAAGTGATTGATGAGTGTGTGCAGCTGTTTGGTGGCTATGGCTATATGACAGAGTATCCTATTGCACGTTTGTATGCCGATGCGCGCGTGCAAAAAATCTATGGCGGTACCAATGAGATTATGAAAGAGTTGGCATCACGCTTTATGTAGCCGCGTAGCTTATTGATTGGTTACAAGCCCATGTCCTATCTAGCAAGCTAAATAGGACGTCAGCGTATTATTTACAGAATTTACAAAATAAAAAAAGGATTTTTTATGACTGAGACCGCTTACATTTATGACGCCATCCGCACGCCACGTGGCAAAGGAAAAAAGGACGGTTCATTGTATCAGGCATCACCGATTTGGCTGACGCGAACTTTGTTAAAAGAGATGCAGCAGCGCCATAATTTGGACACCAGTTTGGTCGATGATGTGGTGCTTGGCTGCGTGACGCCAGTGGGTGAGCAAGGCTCTGATATAGCCCGCATTGCCGCTATTGATGCTGGCTGGGCGCAAAGTGTGGCAGGGCTTACCTTGTCGCGCTTTTGTGCCTCTGGTCTGGAGTCTATTAACTTAGCAGCGGCCAAGATCATGTCAGGTATGGAAGACCTGGTCGTGGCAGGCGGTGTGGAGTCTATGAGCCGTGTGCCGATGGGCTCCGATGGCGGTGCTTGGTACATGGATCCACGTGTCAATGAAGCCACGCACTTTGTACCACAAGGGGTGGGCGCGGATACCATAGCGACGCTCAAAGGCTTTAGTCGTACGGATGTTGATGCCTTTGCCACTGAGTCGCATCGCCGCGCGGCACAGGCTTGGGAGAACGGTTATTATGATAAGTCTGTCGTCCCTGTCACCGATATCAATGGCATGATGCTATTGGATAAAGACGAAACCATCCGGCCCAATACCAATGTCGAGACCTTAGCTGGCCTAAAGCCTTCCTTTATCATGCCGGGCAAAATGGGCTTTGATAGCGTTATCTTGGACAGATATACCACGATTGAAACGGTGAATCACGTACACCATGCGGGTAACTCCTCTGGCATCGTCGACGGGGCAGCAATTTGCTTGATTGGTAGCGCGGCCGCGGGCAAAAAAGCAGGTCTCAAACCACGCGCCAAAATCACAATGGCATCAGTTGTTGGTTCAGAGCCTGCCATCATGCTGACCGGCCCAACGCCTGCCTGCCAAAAAGCCCTTGCCAAAGCGGGTATGCAAGCCTCTGACATAGACCTTTGGGAGATTAATGAGGCATTTGCTGCCGTACCGCTTAATACTGCTGACGACTTCGGGATTTCGCTCGATATTGTTAACGTCAATGGCGGTGCAATATCTATGGGTCATCCGCTTGGAGCAACAGGTGCGATGCTGATGACGACGGTCCTCGATGAGCTAGAGCGCCGCGACTTAAGGACGGCCATGATTACGTTATGCGTGGGTGGTGGTATGGGTATTGCGACCATTATTGAACGCGTTTGACCTCTGTCTCAAATAGACTGAAAAAATTAGGCCAAAAATAATATATAAAGAATCATTTAAGGGATAAAAATGATGACAAACAATCAGACAGCAGATAGCGCAAACACAATTAACGAACAAGAAGGTTTTTCAGCCCAGCGTGACGATGCAGGCATCGTCACTGTGATGATAGATCAAATTAACCGCAAAATGAATGTCATCGGTGAGGGTTTTGCAGAGGCGTTTGCAGCGATGGTCAATGCTTTCATCAATGATAAGGCAGCCATAGGCCTAATTCTCACATCGGCCAAAGACACCTTCGTAGTCGGGGCAGATCTTAATCAGTTGTCTGCCATCAAGACAGCTGAGCAAGCATTTACATTGACTGAAGGGCTCAAAGGCAGTATGCGTCAGCTTGAAACCTCAGGGAAACCTGTCGTCGCTGCCATGACAGGCACCGCATTGGGTGGCGGTTTAGAGCTTGCGTTAGCGTGTCATTACCGTATCGCTATTGAGGCACCCAAAACCAAGCTTGGTCTACCTGAGGTTAAGTTGGGCTTGTTGCCAGGTGGCGGTGGTACGCAGCGTTTGCCTCGATTGGTGGGTATTCAAGCAGCACTGGAACTGATGACCCAAGGTCGTGATCTGGGCCCAATAGCGGCAAAAGGTATCGGTCTCATCGATGCCACTGCCACTGACCGAACAGACATGATGTTGCAGGCTAAAAACTGGATTCAGGATAATCCAAGCGCGCAGCAGCCATGGGATAAAAAAGGCTTTAAAATCCCCGGCGGTGATAGCAAGCATGCTAGCGTCGTACCGATTTTTTCTATCGCACCCGCTATGGCGAATCAAAAATCACACGGCAACTATCCTGCGATCACTCATATTATGTCTTGTGTGTTTGAAGGCTGCTTAGTGGATATCGATACAGGGCTTGAGATTGAGTCACGTTATTTCGCAGCTTGTGTGCTGTCTGCTGAATCTAGAAACATGATCAATACCCTGTGGACTCAGCTCAATAGCATCAAAAAGGGTCAGTCTCGCCCTCAAGGATTTGCACGCACAACCACCAAAAAAGTCGGTATCTTGGGTGCTGGCATGATGGGTGCTGGCATCGCTTATGTCACTGCCAAAGCTGGTATCGATGTCGTTCTGCTAGACACTGACATGGCAGGCGCTGAAAAAGGCAAAGCGTACTCTGCCAATATTTTGGACAAAGCGATCAGCCGTAAACGCTCAACAGAAGAGAAAAAACAAGCCCTTCTACAACGTATCAAGCCAACAGTCTCTTATGAGGATTTGGCTGATTGCGATCTTATCATCGAAGCGGTGTTTGAAAACCGAGAGGTTAAAGCCAAGTGTACCCAGCAAAGTGAAGCGGTGATTTCAGATACTGCCGTTTATGCGTCTAATACTTCAACACTGCCGATCACAGGACTGGCAAAAGCCAGTACACGCCCAAATCAATTCATTGGTCTACATTTCTTCTCGCCAGTAGACAAGATGCCATTGGTCGAGATTATCATGGGTGAGCAAACAGACGATGCGACGTTGGCCAAAGCGTTTGACTATGTATTACAAATCGGCAAAACGCCTATCGTCGTCAATGACAGTCGCGGTTTTTATACGTCGCGGGTATTTGGCACCTATGTATCAGAGGGTATTGCGATGCTAGGAGAGGGCGTGCATCCGCGCAGCATTGAAGTCGCTGGTATAAAAACAGGCATGCCGATGCCGCCATTAGCATTACAAGATGAGGTGTCGTTAAGTCTAGCACTGCATGTCAGCGAACAGCAACAGTTTGATATGGCAGCAGAAGGCAAGCCGATGGCGGTACGTCCTTCATACGAGATACTCAAAACACTGGTCAATGAGCATGGGCGTGAAGGCAAAAAAAATGGCAAAGGCTTTTATGAGTATCCCTCAGGAAGCGACAAGCATTTATGGCCTGAGCTGATGACTTTATACCCACCAAAATCAGAGCAACCCTCGCAGCAAGATTTGGTCGATCGTTTGATGTTTATTCAAGCCAATGAATCTGCCAAGTGTTATGAAGAAAACGTGGTGCGCTCGGTTGCCGATACCAACATAGGGTCGATCTTTGGCTGGGGGTTTGCACCGCATCAGGGCGGGACCCTACAGTTCATCAATTCGATGGGCGTGAGTGCGTTTGTTGAACGTAGTCGTGAGCTGGCTGCAAGTTATGGCGAACGTTTTGAGCCTGCTCAGATATTGTTAGACATGGCAGCAAAAGGTGAGGCGTTTTCTGATGACTGATAGGCATGTATCAAATCATGATCAAATGGGGGACTGTCTACAAGGGTTACGAGTGGTCGATCTGACTCGTAATCTACCTGGGCCTTTTGCCACGCGCTTGCTTGCCGATTTGGGTGCCGATATCCTTAAAATTGAACCCAAGCAGGGCGACCCTGCCAGAGTGTTTGGCGAATTATTCGCGGCTCTCAATCACGGCAAGACGACCGAAAAACATGATTTCAATGATCCCAAAGCGATTGAAGCTATTAAGGCACATCTGACCCATGCCGATGTGATGCTAGACAGTTTTCGGCCGGGTGTCTTAGCCGATATGGGGCTAGATGCTAAGACACTCCATACTATTAACCCAAAACTAGTAATGGTATCTATTACTGGCTATGGCGTAGCAGGTAGCTACTTAGAAAAGGCTACTTACTCAGAAGACGGTGATCCAGTCAGTCATCATTGGGCCGATAAAGCGGGTCATGACATCAATTTTATGGCGATGAGTGGTGTACTCGACCAGCTAAAAACAGCGCAGGGCGAGCAGGCCATGCCCAATATTCAGTTTGCGGATTTGGCAGGTGGGAGTGACACCGCAGTGATTGCGCTACTGGCTGCTGTATTTGCCGCGCAGCGCACAAGTCAAGGACGCCACATTTTTATTAGCATGACGCATAGCCTATATAATCACATGGTCATGCCAAAGGTCACAGGCAAACTGATTAATCGCCTTTCAGGACATGGCCTAAACGACACGCTACTGCCGCAGCATGATTTTTTGGGCGGTGCGCTGCCTTGCTATCGACTGTATCAAACCTCAGACCATCGTTATATGGCCGTTGGTGCTTTGGAGTTGAAGTTTTGGCAAGGTCTGTGTGAAGTACTTGAGCTGCCCGCACTCAAAAAAATACATTGGCAGCTGGGTATGCTGCCTAATATGGCTGATAGCCTATCAGCGATAGAGACGCTTACGGAGATATTTGCTACGCAAACGCTTGAACATTGGCAGCGTGTGTTTGCGGCAACTGATGTCTGTGTGACGCCTGTACTGAGTTTGCAAGAAGCCCAAGCGCATCCTTTATTTGCACATCAAGATGAGCATCATACAACGTCAGGATGGCAGCAAGTAAATGAATAACTGACATGGAAATAGCCTTAGATGTAGACGATAGCATAATCAGCACCTTGGCCTGAAATGAGTTAAACGGTTTTATCTCTAAACAGTATTATCATTGCATAGGTGATTAGCCAAAATCGACTTTCTATCAACCGGAATTAACCTTGTATGTCTATAATCGGCTATCTAAAATTGCCTGAATAAGAGACAATATATAGTATAGATGTTTAACAACGCTCACCAGATCACAAGGCCGTTCCGAATGACCGATAATAACCCGTATAATTTTTTACCTTTGCAGCCTACCGGTAGAAACGAGACTGATACTGCCAATACCTATCATCCTGAAGATATGATAAAAATACACGAGCAGCAGTTTCTCATTCAAGTGCCTGAAGAGAAGCTGACAGAGTTTTTGCCAGCACTGAAAGCATTCTACGACATTGATAACAATACCTTAGATGTCAGTGCTATTATTTTTGATGCAATCGCAGATGCTGCTATTATTTACAATCACAAAGTCAAAGTAGGCGGCTATCAACTGCTAGGTGGGTTGGTAGAGGAGTCGATTGAATATGATGAAGATAATAACAGTGAGGAAGGCGTTGAAGATAAAGATATCAAAGCATATACACTAGAATGCCAACGCACTTTTTTCATTAACGATGTAGAGATACCTTATCATTTCAATCTATTTATCTATGGTGATGGTTACTCTACTTTGACCAAAAAAGACACCGTGCTAGAAAAAATGTATTGGTTCGTCAGAGGAAGGTTCGAAGAGGACTTATTGGACGCTTCTGAAGATAACGATACGTTGGAGTCTATCAATGAGCAATTGGCCAGTTTAGATATACGTACAATGGATTTAACGACTGTAGATGAGATAATAAGCTATGTAGAGGACAGTATCATAGACGATGCTATGATAGATGAGCTCAACAAGTTATTAGATGCTAAGTAATGTGAAAGATGAGTTTGTAAGTTGATTAATGCAGATTTTGCTCAGATGCTGAGAACAAACATTCAACAGATCCTAATCTAAATAACCTTAACAGGACAATATCATGTTTAAAATAAAAGTAGAACGAATTGTCAAAAAACCGATTGATGAGGTGTTTGAGGCACTGAGTGACCATGCCAGTTATGGCTCATTTAAGGCGGTAGGGGTTGCTAAGTTGGTGAATGAAGGTGACGAGGAGCGCAATGGCGTTGGAGCTTTACGTACCATTCAAACGGGACCTGTTAAATTTTGGGAGCGAATTACGGCGTTTGAGCGTCCCACTCATATGCAATACAAAATCGAAAAATCTAAACCTGTAAAAATGCAACATGATAAAGGCGTCATTGATTTAAAAGATTTGGGCGATGGCACCACACATGTGACTTGGGTATCTGAGGGTCGAATAACTATACCATTGCCATTAATCGGTCGTCTATTTGATCGTCAAATGCAGAAACAAGGAACCATAGGGTTTAGTAGCATACTCAAATCCATAGAAAGCCGCTAAATTAGCGGCAATGTTTGGTTGTTCGATATATTTATTTAGGACATGCCCTAGTGATGGCTTACTTTATTTAAGCCATCACGGTCAGTTTTAATCCGCTTTATTCTTGGCCGCTTCAATCTCGTTAAAGCGTGCTAACTGCTCTGGCGTTGCTTTCTGTTGATACTTCTCTTTCCACTCAGCATAAGGCATGCCATAAACAAGCTCGCGCGCATCTTCGTATTCGATTTCAATACCACGCTCTTCACCAGCTGCTTTATACCATTTGGATAAACAGTTGCGACAAAAGTCGGCAAGGTTCATTAGCTCAATATTTTGTACATCTTTACGCTCGTCTAAATGAGCCAATAAGCGACGAAATGCCGCTGCTTCTAATTCGATATTTGATTCTAATTTTGCCATAAGGTTTTTCCTAGTTATAATTGAGTCATTTCAAAACTGAAATGATACTAACGATATAAATATTGCGCAACCTATGTCGTTCTATATTAAAAAAGGTATACAAGAAAACTTGGCAAACTCGTTGTATTAGCTATATTTTAAATAAAATGAGGGGAATAATATCACCTCATTTTAGTCAAAATTGTTATATGTCGGAATGATTAAAAGCCTTTAAGCTAAGTTAAATTACTGCATCTGACAAAGTGTTTTAGTGACTTCTAAAAACTCCTCTATATCTTGTAGATTATGGCAGTGGATGGGTGATACACGAATTGAACCTTTCAAACCAAATGATTCCAACATTCTTGATGAGTAAGGGCTTGATAATAAACGTTCGAAAGTGACTACCCCTGCGGCTTCATAATGATCTACCGCTTTTTTATATTCTAAATTGTCAAAACCAATAGCCATAATAAAGTCTTTTTGGGTCAAGTCTTTGCAATCTAAATAGACATTTACGCCGTCTATATGCCTTAATCCTTGTACATTTTCAGTGCCTTCTAACATTGCGTGCATTAATGCTCTTTCATGCAATTTGATACGGGTCATACCTTCTACAAAAAGCTCTCTTCTTTTCGTTGACGTAATGAATTGCTCTCCTAACCAACACACATAATTGACGACTTCAGTGACTGCTGCAAAATGTGCTGGGGCAGGGCTACCAAGTTGCCAATAATCGTGTGGTTTCGCAATTAACTTATTGTGTGGTAATTTCGCCAATCGCTCTGATACGTAACCAACTCCAAAACCACGTGGACCAAAAAACTTATAAGGCGCAAAATTAATCCCGTCAACGGGGACTTTGCTCACATCGATAATCCCATGTGGTGCATGTTGTACGGCATCAGCCACAATATACAGATCAGGTTTAATCTTTCTTGCTTCGGCCACTATTTTGGCTTCATCCAATAAGGCACCAGACACATTTGATGCATACATAAAACTTAATAGACAGGTATCTTGGTCAATCAGTTTGATCACATCCTCAACATCGACGCCACCCGTCACAGGGTTAGTCTTAGCCACTCTTAATTCTTTCCCTGTCGCTTTGGCATAAGAAGCCATTGCGTCATAAGCCGAAGGGTGTTCTAACAAGGTTGTCACCACATTACTGCCAGGTACATTCTCCATCACGGTTCTGACTATATCAAACATGACCATAGAGGCAGTGAGCGATGTAACGATACTGCCTTTATCAATATTTAAGATGGTTTCTATGGAACGATACCCTTCTTCTTGGATATCCATCAGCCATTTCGCAGTTGTATTACCATGTTCCGGACAGTCTGGTAATTCATCTAATTCTTTAAAAATATTACTGGCCGCTTTCAATCTAAACGAGCCGCCTGAGTTATCGAAAAAAAGCCTTTTTGTTTTATTAATTGGGTCGATATCCACGTGATAAAATTTGTCTTTAATCATCTCACTCAAGGACTCACTAAAAAGCTCACCTTGTTCAATGTTGTATTTCATGACGATTATCCTATTATTTTTAAAAAATTAAGAGTGCGCAAGCAAAGCAGATAATAAAATCACAACACCGTATTCTCTGCTTTGTTTAATAGTTTTAGCTCTATTGTTTAATGTAAGAGAGTTATGTTTTGGCTGATTTTACTTCTTGATTGGGTTCAATCTCGTCTTCAAATAAGTTTTCTATTCTGGCAATACAAAGCGTTGAAACCATATCGCCTGTTACGTTGAGTGTGGTATGTCCCATATCAATTATTCTGTAGATTGCCGCAATTAAGCCGATAATATCAGCAGGTAAACCAATTGAGTCCAATAGAATAACCATCATCACGATGCCACCACCTGGAATCCCCGGTGAACCAATTGCTATTAGCGTTGCCATAGTGATGGTCATAAATTGTTGAAAGAGTGTCATCTCGATGCCATATATCTGAGCGACAAACATAGTCCCAACGGCGAAATAAACAGCTGCGCCATTCATATTAATCGTTGCGCCCAGAGGAAGAGAAAAACCTGCTAGCTCTTTTGTCACACCAAATTTTTCTTCTGCGACTTTCATAGTGACGGGAAGAGAGCCTGAACTACTTGTTGTGCTCGCCGTAATAGCCCAAACGGCAGGGATATGTTTGAAAAATTCTTTTAAACTTACTTTAGCTACGAACTTTAATAGGAAAATATATAAGAATAGAACAACGCAGATCATCGCTACATAATCAGCCAAAATAAATTTAGCCAACGGTCCAAATATCTCAAAACCATACTCACCAACTGAGGCAGCGATTAGTGCAGCAACACCATAAGGAGAAAATCCCATAATAATGTCAGTAACCTTAAGCATTATTTCCGTTCCACTATCAACAACCTTCTTGAAGGGCTCGCTTTGTTTGCCTAGTATTGTCATCCCAATACCAAAAAAGGAAGAGAAGATAATAATTTGCATCAAATTACCCTCAGCGAGCGCTTGAATAGGGTTAGTCGGTACCATGCTTAGCAGAGTTTCAGAAACACTAGCCATCTCTTTTACTGCCACTGGATCTGTTGAAATAATATTCATCTCAAAACCTTGTCCAGGCATCAATAAATTTGCAACAATAAGTCCAATGACTCCTGATAACAAAGTGGTTACGACATAAAATAGTAACGTTTTACTACCCACACGTTTTAACTTCTGTATGTCTCCCATATTGGAGATTCCACTTGCTATTGAGAAAGCCACGAGTGGTACAACTATCATCTTGATTAGGTTTAAGAACAGATCTCCAATGGGCTTTGCGATCAGCGCTTGCTCTTTAAAGAAGATGCCTGCGGCTATACCTATGGCAAATCCAATGAACACTTTCGTACTTAGTTGCATCTTTTTTTTCGCATAATGACACTTCCTATGTGTTACGTTCATGTGAGGTTCTAACCTGCAAGGCTAGTTAATGCTGTAGGAACAATGTTGCAACTATTGGTACAAAATTTATCCACTCCTAAATCTACCATTACAGTTAATATTATAATAATGAATTAAAACGGTTAGATATATTCAAACTATTAATATATAAACATGAGGTAATCTAATGAAGACTGAGCAAATAGAAACATTTTTGATGATCACAGAAACAAAGAACTTATCTTTAGCGAGCAAAAACCTGTTCATCTCTCAATCGGCAGTTAGTCATCGTTTGCGCGCTCTAGAGGAACATCTTGACTGTGAGTTATTCATACGTGGACGTGGTGAAAAGCTAGTCACCTTGACACAAAAGGGAGAGGAGTTTGTTGAAATAGCAATGCGTTGGAAAGCATTATGGCGGGAAACAAGAATATGGGCATTACAAGAGTCTAAAATGAACTTAAGTGTAGCTAGTATTGATAGTTTAAATACTTGTGTGTTTTCAAATCTATATAAAGAATTGATTAATAACAATAATACAGATAATAAGAAAGCTAGTGAAAGCAGCAATGGGATTACTTTAAATGTGAGTTCTCACTGGAGCAAAACTATTTATGACCTCATTGAGAATAACCCCAACCTTGGCAATGTTGACCACTCGATTTTTATTGAGATATGCAATACTACATTAACCTGCATCTCTTTATATATAAGGTCTTCAAGATAGATAATAAATTATACCTTTAAGGGTGGATTAAGTAAACGTATTTTTTAGTCTGAACATGGTCACCCTAATATTAGGGTCTTTTGACCACTTACCCCTACTCGATGGGTAAGCGAAATCTACTGCAATATTAGTTATATTTGATGACTTGATTAGTATTTTCCCTAAGAAGCAGTGAATCTTTGATTTTTTACTTGCCGTTTCTGGCCTTAAATGCATCGAGATATATTTAAATGATAATTATTATGCAAATGCATGTCCGTCCAATTGAGTATCATATGGCTGTATATCTACCGTATTTTCTTATGGAATATTTATCAGACTTCATCATCCACTATCATAAAAAGGTGTACTAAAAACTTTAGCAAGCCAGAAAATTCTTTACCATTTGATGCCTGTTCGTTAGTAATACAAATGCCAAATCTGATAGTGCTAGAGTTATAAGGCTTGAAAATAATTTTTGAGGTCTCTGGTTTTTTATCAGTAGTTCTATAGATATCGTTAAGAGCCGCTTTTACATGTTTATTACCTGCAATCATCCACGACTGTGCAGGTAAAAGCCTCACACTGATCTGTGCAAACCTTAGAAATTCTTCTATATCTTTTACTGGAAATGAAAGATAAGCATTATTAATAGTGATTTTTTGTCTAACTATCTGTAGAAACCACAGGTAATCTGCATGTTGCTGATCACGTAAGCTCCAAACTGACTTTAATATGAATGGTAGCAGCTCATAACTTTCTCTACTTTTAATACTCTTTGGTTGTCGTTGATCAGTTGTTTCAATGAAGCGACACTTCCCCTGGCTAGTAGTAATATGGGCTATTTGCTCAGCGCGTTTGGCAAATATCTGCCCATCTTCTAACTTTATAAATGAATGGTTTGACGATAGTTTGATATCGCCACTTTCCTCTAGCAGCTGTAAGAATTTGATTAGTTGATTGATGCCATAGCGGTGAACTCTATCATCTGCCATGTTAGTAGTGAACACATCACTTTCCTTGAACCGATCAGCAATATCAATAGCAAGATTCACTGGAATATCTCGACTTTGATTTAAGGTTAGTTTTTTTGTCAACTTGCGAGTATCGGAGATAGATATCTTGTTATTGATAATTGGAATACTATTGGACTTGAGCCTGTCTTTACTAATATCAGTAATATTTTTAAAGATAACGTAATCTAATTGCATTTCTGTATTGGCAATAGCGTATGTAGTCATAAGCATTGCTGAATGAATATAATACTCAAAGCTTCGGTTAGGAGACACATGCCCAGCTATTCCTGAAATGGCATACCATTTATCTTGAGCATCATGATTAACTCCCAACAGCCCAATTTTGATCTTGGCAATATGTTGATCACTGTAACCAGTTAATGTTTTCACAAGCTGATCGTCAGCATTCAAAATCAGTGATAAATTGGTAATTGCTGTATGTCTAAATGCGTGAAATGTATGGTCCTTTGCTTCGAGTAAGCTCAATATTTTTCTCAGTACTGCAAGAGGTTCTGCATCATCAATTGGGTATTTATCGTATGAAGGACTAAATATATAATCTGTTTTGTTGAGCTTATTTAGTTGTACGTATCGATTAAAGAAATTCAGTTCCTCATCAGATAGTAATGAAAAGGCTGCTACTCGGCGAATACTACCTTGAGTTTTTGTGCTGCGGTAAATATTTGGACGAATAACTAGCGACGGTTCGCCAAGGGTGAATCCCTCAATATCTGCATACCTCAATCCAAGCAATTCTTTCTTCCGCATGCCTGTACGATATGCTAGAACAAACAGTAGCTTGTACATATCTACTTCGAGTGGATCAACAAGCTTTGGTATGTTTAATAGGATTGCTTGATACGCTAGTGGTGAAATCCATTCGCTACGTACCACTCTTTGTGTTTGAGCTTCTTTAATACTTACTTTAGGGAAATGATAGTACTTAACCCCTATGTCATGTAGACGCTGCAGCAGCTTTGCTGAATATTGAATGTCTTTGTTATTACGATAGACAGCTTTATGCTCTAAAATCTCTTCGTAGCATTCTTCAAAATCCTCACTACTATAAGTATTTAAAGGCTGTCCTGATAGGAAATAAAGCCATTCATAAGCTACCGAGCTCAAATAGCCTTGAATAGTTTCTTTTTTGGGACGAGGCGTTGCATTAGATCTAGATAATACAAACTTTATTAAAATATTTTCAGCAATATCACGTTCTTCATTTAACATGTTCGTTAAAGAGTAGTTGATATCATATTCGTTGTCTTTGATTCTTTCTTTTTGTTGACGAGTGCTGTAATGATTGTCTAATTCTTTATAAATACGTTTAACGATATCTATCTTGCGGACTTCGGCCAGCTCAGCATACCTTACGGTATTTTTGCTGACTTTGGATAGAGGTGCCTCGACTGATAAAGATGGTTTGTTAGTTTTATACTCTTTATTTATCAAGGTGGAAAAATCATCTGTGAGTAGACCTGTGGTTTTACGCTTGCCTTGTGCAACTCCTATTAGTGCTTGATCAACAAAGACATTGGGCATCATTTCCCAATGATAACTTGCATGACTTAGCCACCATGGTAGAGAAGGAACCTTGTTTTTAGATACTTGCAAAACCTCACTTAAATGATTCCTTAGTAATCTTTCAATATCTGTGCTTGTCCTAACCTTGAAAATATCGTTAAATTTTCTACATCGGTACAACCAGCATTGGCTGATGACGTCTAGAGAGACTTGCTGAGTAATGTATAAAGAACTCTTTTTTACATTAGGAGACTCCACTCTTTCATTACCATAATTTTTTGTAGGGTAACGTACAGAAACAATGACATGATGATCATTGAAAGCAGTTAAGACTGGTTGATCTAACAGAGTATTGACTAAAGCAGCCAGTAGTTCTTTATCGTTAATTCCGCCAAAAGCTATTAGTGAAAACACAAGCGACGCTAAGGACTGATTTTGATCTTTACTTGCCGCCGCCCAGTCTGCCATCACTGCTTTAGTTATTTCATTAAAAAGTTTGCCATTTTTTACCCAGTTTTCATCAATTGAGAGTGGATTTTCCTTTACTAGAACAGGCTCGCTAGGTAAGGGGTAGTGATACTCCGATTGCATATAAAACGTGTTGTAGTAGCTAACAAATTTAGTCAAAACCTCCCAAGCATAGCGAAATTGAGCCATTGAAGTATAAATTTTAGAACAGACTTGATGTATCAGTTTTTTTGCTTGTTTTAAAAAACCTTCGAAGTACTGTTCATCAAGTGGGTATGTGATTAATGCTAATTGCTCTAAATAATCAGCATAATCTACTTCCCATTGCTTTAGTTTATTATCATCAGTTGGCTTGGGGTGTCTTTCTAGGTAGATCTTTTTGTATTTCTCTGTTGAAAGTATCTTGTAGTCGTAAAATTTTTTATCTACGTTCGTTTGATTGACTAGATCTTGAAAGTGTTGGAACGCTTGTTTTTGGATGTCGTCCCATAAAGTTTGAAATATATTCAGCAATTCATACTTTTGATAAAAGCATATTGATACGTCACTTTGATTTACGCTCAATATGCTTTTATCGCCTTTTCGTTCGGTAAACCCAGCAATGATTTTAGGTGGAAAAATATCTTTATTTATGATTGACGGATTAATGGGCTGTTTTGTTATATCACGAGTCCTACCTTTTTTCTTAGGTTTAGGTCTCTTAGTTTGATGCGGCTTTGCTAATTCTTTGCGCGACCTGTGGCTGTCGTTATTTGATTTATTTTTTAATGGCTTCATTTGCTATCACATTCTTAAATTCATTTGTTGTGCGATCTTCTCTAAAGTATCACGCACTCGCCAGATTTGTTGCTTGTTTACTGATGAGAATTGACCCAATGCCTCTTGTCGGTTTTTCTCATGACCAATCACTGTGTTGATCAAGATCATTGAGACGTTAAGTTTTTCAAGTTGGGTACGTAAGAAGTGCCGTGTCCAATAAGAGTCCTCAAAAGGCATGTAATCTGATAATAATTTTGAGATATGGCTTCGCTTAATTTTAATAAGTTCATCGTAACTATCTGATAGCATATTAAGCAGGGTTAACTCATCTTGTTCTTGTGTAATCTGATGAATAAGTTTATCGACCTTGGCAGTCGCATAAGGCTGATAATCGATAAGAAATAATTGGTATTGTTTTAAAATTGCCAAAAGAGTAGGGCACAATGGGATTAGCCGATGGTTTTTGGCCACCTTATTAGGTTTATCTGCAACTTCATACCAACCTACCTCTAAGTCAATATCTTTAACATTAGTCAGTCCATTATTTGGACGAGTACCAGTCAGCAAACAAAATTGGATCCAAATGAGAGCGCTATACCTGTTGAAGTGCTCCTCTCTATTGTCGTCATCATCAACCCACCCCGATAAATTCTGTAAAAAAATATTGACGTATTCTAATGTCAATGCAAACCCAGAGCCGGTAGTAAAATCTGTTCGGGTGCTGGGCTGGTTAATAAAACTATCGTCTAATTGATTGTCATAGTTAAGTAGCTCTATCGCTTGATGATAATGCTTAATAAGAAATTCGTTACTATGACTGCTGTAGTAGGTAGAAGGTGCAAGAGAGGCTGGTATTCGACAAATCAGATCGGCAATATGTTGATTACTACCATGAATATATCTGTGTAAAATAATATGTAAAGCGGTTTCAATACGTACTACTGATAGATAAGGCAGATATATCTCTTCTTTTATAGTGTGGATATAGTCTAGAATGTCCTCTTTATTTGGTAAGTTTCTTGCATGAGAAAGAAATTTTATTAACCCCATTGGCATAGGTAGGCGGATGATGCTTTTTTGATTTTCATGAATACTTTCATCATAACCCTGCTTACGATCAGTGATTTGTAGCTGATACTGCAAATATGCAGTATTTTCTAAAACAGTGAATAACCCAGAATCTGCAATGAAACCAGTTGTTATCAAAAACTCTACAGGAACAGCTGTCATCATTGATAAAAGTAAGATTAAAGAGGCTTTATTGTGTTTATAGTCGTGTCGATGTGAATCTATCGCTAATCTGCCAAAAACCTGTTTTAAGCCTGCTACAGAAAGCGTTCTGACATTAGAGTTAAGCTCTAACTCTCGCTGACTAATATAGCTGTGATGAACGTTTTTCTCTATTCTTTGTAAGGGTTGCATGTAACGAACTTTCTTATCAGGTAAATCTAAACTGACAATTAGTGGACGTTCTAAGGTATCCATGTACTCTTCAATATTTCTAGGTTTTCTGGAGTTTGGTGAATACAGTTCATAATCAAAATTTAATATTGCAGGATACTGATAGTATAAATGTGGCGCATCGCTTTCAATATCATATTTATTTTGATTCCAATAACTATTCCCTACCCAAGTTGAACCATCCACAAAATCAGCTAACTGTTCGGTGGCTTCGCTTTTAAAAGGATCTAAATATTTATCTTTCTTTTTACGCTGGCGAGTAATTTTCTTATTAGGATAGTAGGCTTGCTCAAAGCATTTAACAATCGCATCAAGCTGTTTAAATTTCGTACTGCGAAATTTGACTGTTGCTTCACTTTCCTCAGTGTTTGTTAGTAGCTCTTTTCGTACTTCTTGTTCGTACGCTACTATTCTCAATTGTCCTACAAAGAATAAATAGATGAAGTCTACTGTATTTGATAACCCTTCTAGATCGTCAAGTTTTGGTAATATCTCCCAAATCCATCGATTGTTCTTAGAGTTGGAAAATACGGGTAATTTGAATCGGTTAATTATATTCTTTAAATGCGTCTTTGCTTTTTTGTGATGTGATAATAATAAATAAGTGTGAATGGATATGCACAACCATATTATTTCTTTGTGCTCATCATCACTTAAGTTAGCTAACAAGAAAAGTGGTTGTAGAATCGGAGGTAATGCATTAAGCGTCTTTTTACCGACTTCTTCTTGAAAAAGTAAACCATTTTTTATAGCTATTAATTGCTGTATTAAAGGTGGCGATCGTCGTTGAATGCTTAAATTAATTGAAGTGGCAATTTCCTTTAGTGAGGCTATCCAGTCCTCACTGTAGTTATATGGATATTCAACGCTTAAAAAATCAACTTGTTCAATAAGTTGGTCATCAGTCAACAGAACAATTTGATCACTATCATCAGGCATTATATTTCTCACTATTTTTTGACTTATTCCGTGCGTTATCGTATGTATTTTGATGGATGTTCATATGTGAGCAAAAGAGTATTATGGGATAATTGTTAAGACCAAATAAGTGTTGGCATTGCTTTTCAGTTAGAGCTTTTTTTAGATCTTGATGGACTTTATAATAATTTAGATTTTCTTGGCTACGAATGGCTCTATTGAGAAAGTTAATAAGTTCATAAAAAACACTTTCTAACCTATGAAATTCAGGGAGTTCGTTGGTATTAATACAGATACAGTGTACTTGCTTAACTGTAGCCTGCTGGATGTATCTCTTGCAAAAGAATGCCAAAATGTAGTTGTTCAAAAAAATGAAATCTTGATCTATGATTATGATGAATGTAGTAGCTGCTAGAGCTCTTTCGATCTCCATCTCAAGAAAATCATTTTCTAGTTTTGATGATACCTCATGAGTTAGCATGTATAGCTGCTTAAAATCGTCATGGTAAGTAATAAAATGCTCTGATATATAACTGAGTGAGTATTGTTTTGTTTTCACTTTATAATCCATAATCTGATAGTGTTTTAGGATATATGCCAAGTAATCAGGGGAAGGGTATAGTCGAAGTAAGGTTTTATATTAGAAGCAATCAAGGACTGAACGGTTAATGTATCTAATCTGAAAAAGGCTCCCAGCATAAGCGTGGTAACTTCAACAGGTTGGAGTGGATAAAGCTAAACAAGAACTAGAATAAGTAGATAACACATTTCTCATATGTTCAAGTTGAGATTCATAATGCTGCTCTGCACGAATTTCAGCTTCATACTGACTGCGCAATTTTACATTATAAAAAACTGAGGTATCTTTGTATTGGCGAAAACATAATACATAAATACTATCTTGAAACAGAAGTTTGTTTTGAATTTCATCGTCAATTTGTGCGTATAGTATTGGATCTTTAAGTAATTCTTTTACACTTTTCTCAAAATCATCTATGTAATAATTTATAGATATTTTAAATAAAGTTTTGCGTTTAGGTGCCAGGTATTCACCAACATACAGGGCTTGAACCTATACTCTATATGTGTGTGAGTTTATAGTTAGTGTGACATGCTTAAATGATTTAAAATCTTTCTTGCGTAATGTGTAATGCCGCTCTGCTACATTCTTTTTAGATTGTGATGTTGCAACAGCTTCATTATATGACTCGTAATATTTTCTTGCCATCTGGCATTGCTCAGTACTAATCTTGCAAGTTAAGATTATATAGGATGTTCCAGTTTTATAGTGGGCTGACTATATATTTTTCTTTATCTATTACTGGATAGAAAGGTTTGCCCCAATCCATCTTGCTATGATGCGCCATCATAATCTCTAGCATTAATGGCAAAATAGAGGACAAAATAGCGCCACTATCCTTGATTTGAGCCCGGTTTACTTTGCCATTATGCGTAGCGCCGCCATGAATAATTTGATTACGTAACGTATATAAGCGGTCGAAAACTACCGCTAGTACTGTATCGGTATCCTTGTTACTCAGTGCGCGATGTACTTTATCTTTTGCGCGTTTAAAGTCCTCTTCCCAAGCCTGTTGACTGATTTGTCCGTTATGGTAGTCCCAAAATGGCTGAAAAGTATACTGGTTTTCTAACAGTATACGAATGCTACCAGAATACGTTTCCCACACTAGTTTATAAATTTTCTGGTCAGTATCTAATCGGCATATTAATTGCAAAAAGCGCCGAAACTCACTGCGCTCAGAGCTACTCGCAAATAGCGCCACTTCACGAGCGTAAGCGGCATTAAAGGCTATCCATAAGGTAATAAAGCGAATATCATCATCATTAACACTGACCGCTTTAGCAAGCCAGCTCAAAGAGCGGTGCATACGTAAGCGAAAAGGGTCAGAGAATTCAGACTTTTGGGATTGGTAGCGGTTCAACATTACATCAGGCATTTGATTGGTACCATCTATAGTTTTCATGGTTAAAAACCGACTTATAGAAAGTCGTCTTGCATAGTCACTTTCTGCTGAGGATAAAGGATAACTGCTATACCATGTTCCTCATCCCAAGAACAATTACATAGTAAGGCAAACTCTCCATCACGGTTAAATTGTAATGCAGTAGGTTGGACCACCGAATTAGTAATATTGTTTGTCCCTGTATAATCGTTTAACAGTTCTAAAACTTTTAACTCAAAGTCTGAATGATTGTTATCGAAAATTTTGTAGGATTGCTCTTGCTCATTAGTAACTTGCTCTCCTTGAAACGCACTGAAAACGCAATCTATTACAAAATCCTGTTCATTAAGCTTAAATTTAATAGGTTTCCGCCAGCCATATTTAAATGATAGATTTGAAATATCCATTTGATAATCCTTAGTTATTTGGTAGTTACCAGTTGTTTTTTGGCAACAGATATACCGCCTTCATGAGGGATGTTATTGTGAACTTCAGAAGGAACAAGTTGCATAGTTTGACAGTCTTTACATTCATGCCAAGTATAACCATTTTCTTTACGCCAATTAGCAACCTCTCTAGGTGTACACTCCCACTTTTCAGCAAGTTTTTCATCAGCTTGAGGAAAGTTCATATTTCTTTCAGTTGTGAAGTTGTCTATTTTTACCTCATCTTTCATTACTTCTGAAAAATCAGGGTCACCATCCTCAAAAGATATTCCATTGATATCATATTTTTCTTTGAGCTCACCCCAAGTTAAGTTATCTGGATTTGCTTTTAAAGGTACAAAATCATCATCAGGATTCCATACTGAGTTGCCTACTTCATCTATCCACTCACCATTACTTACTGGTAGATAGGTGCTAGATGGAAAAATTTCGACAGACTTTGGATGATGCTCTGTAGGCCAAGGCTGATCATTAGCAAAGATGTCACCTTCTTTATTAGAGGGAAAGGTATCCCAGCACTCATCTTTAGAGAATATTGTTTCATTAAGAATAGACTTATCAAGTGTTTTGAAAACCTCAGTTTGTTTAATAAAATCCATCATAAAATCATATCCTTAGAACTTTTTTTCCAGGCAGTGCTTAAATCACTATGAATACTGCGTGTCATATTATCTGATAGTTGAGTTAAATGATTTTTTAGTAAAGTATCCGCTAATACGTTCAGCTCCACCTCACTTGACATACGAGTTAACTGAGAACTAATCGTTTCTCGTATACCTAACACAGAAAGCAACAAGTTTATTGCATTAGTATGATCAGACCAAATTGTTGTATGACCAGTTTTTTCAACTTGTTGTATCGAATTAAGCAACCCAATCTTATAATTAGTAGCTATGTTATATTTTTTAGCACCATCTTTGAGTATCTGTAAGTCAAAAGGCTCTGTCTCATCCATTCGTTTATGCAGTAGTAACCTTGCTAAGTGAAGATTAAACTCTTTACGCTGATTGCACACAGTAACTTGTGTAGTAGTGGAACACTCATATGTTTTTTCTTCCCCACTAAAACGGTTGATTTTACAAAGGACAGGCTCTAACCAGTTATTTTGATAAATAACAGCAACGCCTCTAGGTAGCCTTGCAATTTCTTCAAGCTGATCGTCGCTGACTGCCGCTGCTTTACCGATCAAGCGACGATCTTGTTCATCAGGCAGTCTCAAAATAATTTTAGTATTGGTATTACGTATCGCTGAGCTGTCTACCGCACTTGGTGATTGGTCAGCTATAATAAAGCCTTCACCGTAAGTACGCATCTCAGCGATAGAATTTGAAAGCATCTCAACGGCTTTACCAGCCACATTTGAACCTTCAGAGCTTTGTTCAGTAGATGTTCGCTTTAAAAGATGATGAGCTTCTTCAAGGATAGTGACGTGTTTAAGAGGTTGATTCATGTCAGAGAATGCCATACGGCGCTCATTAAGGCGCATGATCAATATACCCATAATCAGAGATTTTGTCTCTTGTGAACCAACTCGACTTAAGTCAATAATAACGTTAGAGTCAAAAAGTATATCATTATCAATCTCATCAGAAGCAAAAATCTGACCATTTAAACCGTTGGTCAAACTTTTAACCCGCGTTGCAAGGGAACCAATATAATTACTCTTAACTTCGTCTGAATATGCGGACGTATTAATAACGTTGTTAATTGATTCTAACAAGTCAGTGAAGTTTGGGAAAATATCTTCGGAATAATAATTATATGAGTTATTTATATTCCAACCACTGGCTTCATAAGCTTGAAGAATAGCATCTTTTAGTACAGAAGGCATCGCAGCATACATCGACCAACACACGTTAAATATTTCAACCAGTCTGTCGATATGTTCTAAAACATGAATGCTTTTCGGGAATTTAAAAGGATTAATTTTTAATAGGGGAGCTTGAGAAGGGTTGGTTGAAAAAACATGAACATTATCTAGATGACCAAAGACGTGTTTATATTCACCTTTAGTAGGCTCAATAACCAGAAATGGAATGTTTTTTTTCTTTAGCTGGTATATTAACTCATAGACCGTATTACTTTTGCCTGATCCTGTTGAGCCTGAGATAAATACATGACTGGTTAAATTATCGATATCTAAGCTAACTTTTTGTGGTAAGTCATTCCACAAGTGTCGAATAACACCTAGCTCGATACTTTTATTAGTAGCAATGTTATGACCATCCAATGATTTGACTTGCCTACCAAATGCCTGAGTTTCGACCACAGCAGTGCTAGAAGTAGAGCGGCGTGGCATACTAAGCTGAATAGCCATCTCTTTACCAGAGACTAATGTTGCTGGAGTTAGATATTTAAGTGGTAAGGTGTTAAAAAAATTAGCGTTAAGCCTAGGGTGGTTAAGAACCTTCAACCATTCAAGCACACTTTTCATTTTACTATTGTTAGATTTATCCCATGTAGTCAAAGCAAAGTCTTCAGTATCTGAGTTGCCACCACGCATTAAACCTAAGAAGATACTAGCTAGCGTTTCAGATGAGGCAGTGCTATTTCCAATGAAGTACGCAGCTGTTTGCCAGCCACCATAGCGAGATGCTTCATCGACACGCTCTAACTGTTTATCAATTTTCTTAAGCATTTGCTCAATACTCTTATCGGTCATGTCAAGGGTTAGTTGACGGCTTGACCCTATAGTCTGCGTATCCGATTTAGCCGTAGTTTTACTATCAGTGCTTGTTTCACCAGTTGTTCGACCTGCTGCACTGCTAAAGCTAGTACCTTTATTAATTCCTTGCGACTCTGTATAGCTAGTACCAGCTGTTTTATTTTCAGTGAATGGATCACTTAGCATTCTACCTATATTACTACCTACCATTGAGCCGATAGCAGCGCCTGCTACGTTACCCATTGCGCCACCTATAATTGTAGCGCCTAATGTAATAGCAGTTCCACCAAAAGACGCTACTTTAGATTTATTGGTTTGTTCAGAAAGTGATTCTGAAGTCCCATAAGCTTTAGAGGTGTTTGTTCCTTCTGTAACGCCAGAGGTTTCAGTTTGGCTCAAGCTATCACTTAATGACTGGCTGAGCCCATGACTGATAGATAAGCTCATAGCTTCACTATCATTTTCACCATAAGATACTTGCTGTCTTAGTAATGGGGAGAGTTGAGTGGCGACACTTTCGTAACCAGACCGAATATGAGAAAGCTGAGTAGGGGTAACTGGCTCAGCTAGAATAATTGCAGAATAATTATGTCCTTCGGCAGCATCAATGAAGCGCTCGAGCCCTTGCATAAAGTGCTCTCTTTCTTCTACAGATAGGGAAGGAACACCAGTAACTGCAGTGACTGACTGGACAGTAGATGTTCCATCATGATTTTCGCAGTATAGACCATCCATTAAGACTTTAGTTTCTGAACCATTTAGTGGCAAAAGCTCACTACCAGAAAAATGACCCTTAAAAGTCTCTTGTAATAGTTGGCCTGCTGTACTGCCTTGAACACGACCTGACTGCCCACGAGTACCTAGGTATAAATGGGTTTCAGAACCATCACAGTCTAAGTATATAAATACAGAAAAACCAGCCGCACCTAACGCATTATAAGCTGCTGTCATACTTTCTAAAACTGATTGCTTATTTTCAAGGACGATGCGCTCAACTTTAAAGATTCTAACGTCAGAGCTCAAGTTAATTTTGTGATCAAATCGTGGCGCAATATCGCAATATCGCAATTCCGATAGATAGCTTTTATTGATAAGATTACTAGCATCTTGCAGGGCATTGAATGCTTGTTGTCGTATAAGTTCAGCTTCTGTTTTAGTAGCAAGTGCTATCTGGTTAGTCATATTTCATCCTATCTTTATAGTTATCTTAACTTCGCTATCAAAGCCCGTATGTGTTCTAGAACAGCACCACCTATTTTCATAGCTGTCTTTATAAAGCCATCTTCCTGCTTTCTCTGAGACGACTGTCTATTATTTGAGCAACTGCGGTCTGAATCCGAGTTGTTGCGGTGTGCGCTATTACTGGAAGTATGGTTAGGATGAGGCTTTATCTTAGATTTTGGATTAGCCTGGGTTTGAGGTGTTGGCTGAACCTTTATCTGCTCAAAACCTTCCACACCTTGCTGTGCAAAATATTCACGCACATTAATGAGATGCATCAATCTTTCCATAGAGAAGTTATGGTTAAGATAGCTTTGCTGTAAATAAAAATAATCTGTGTCCCATTCCTCTTGAATCTCTTGAATAGCAGGAGTAATTTCATCTACTTTATAACCCTCAAATGCTTCTGGCAGCGTCTTATACACATATAGAATATTTTTAACAATATCGGTTATTAACATTCTATAATTGTTAAGATTTGAGTCTAATATTAGCTGTATTTCCTGATAATATTTTTGCTGTATCGCCTGCTCTAAATCATTGGCTGGGATATACTTACTCAGTAAGTTATCTGAATCTAATAAAAAATCTTCATTATTCTCTTCTAGATTGTCTTCAATTATTCTCTTACCAACTACCCCCCTTTCATTTGAGATATTTTCAGACACTGTGTCATCTATGCGAAAACCTTCAATGTTATTATCTTGCAAGTATTTTTTTACCTTCAAAATATGTTCAGCTCTCTTTTTTGAGAATTCTCGTCGATTTAAGGTACTCAGTTGTTCTAAAAAATAATTTTCATGCCACTTATTTTCGTTAGTTTCAATCGGAGCAATTTTATCATTAAAATTTTCAAAATCAGAGTCAGGCATTTCTTGAAGAATTGACTCTATTTCATTAGTATTTACTGAACCATCGGAAATACTATTTATAAGATTTTCTCTATTAAAATTATTTTTCATTATTAGTCCTTAGTAGGTTAGATGTGCAATACGTTATTAATTTTTGTTTTAAAAGACCCTATTTTCTTCAATTGATCCTCTGCGTCGGCAATCGCTATCTTGCGTTGGTCTGCATCAGAAATTTTTGTCTTTAAGTCCGCCATCAAATCATTGAATTTATCTTCAAACTGTTCACTCATAAAATTAATATACATATGAGTGAGCGTATTATTATTATTTTCAGCTTTCTCGATGGCGCTTTTAGTTAGTTGTTGAAAATTCCCTCTTATATCTTTTTCACGGTTTTTCCAAACATCTACAAAATCGACATATTCTTCCTCAACTGTCTTATACTCATTAACTTCTTCTGTACTGCCCCAAGACCAAGGCTTATACCATTTAGAGGTTTTAACTGTTCTTGTGCCAGTTAATACTTCTATATACTCAGTTTGTACCTCATTATCTTCTAAAGAAAAATCAAAGTTATTTATTTGGTTTTCTAAACCTTGTAAAACAGGAAGTTCTAGGTTAGCCACATCGCTGAATAAGTCACTTACGTATCTTCGATACTCGTTTGTTAAGTGCTCTTTGATATGCTGTTGACTTACACTGATAATTTCTTCTAAATCGATAATCATTCTACGATATTCATTTTCTACATCACTAGAAAGTCTTTCCAGTTGTCTATTTGCTTCAGACTGTGTACCTTTACCATCAAAACCTTTGCCAAAGTCAGCAAGTAATTTACGAATCCCTGCTTGCTTAGACATAAAGCTTTGCATGGCATTATTTGGTAAGCTTTTCTTCTGCTTTTTAAGCTTGGTAATGTAACCATCTGTTTGAGAGCTTTTTTTGTGTTTAGCTTCTAATAAGTTTATTGTTTCTTCGAGAGTCTGTAATTCTTGTTGATCAATCTCAAGCGACTTTTGTAGTTCAGCAGCATTAGTGCATTGTTGTATTATCTGACTGAGTGCTTGATTGGCTCGTGTTACACGGTTAGGGAGGCTATATTTTTCGATATAGTCGTCTATCATCATTTCAACTGCGGGTAGGCCACTACGATATAACGCTGTTGGATATTTCTTATTATTTATTTTTTCCTGAGTTTTTTTAGATAAGGGCATATATTGAACCAAATCCATTAGTGATTCCTCATTGAATAAATCCTCCATTGCTACTAATTGATTACGCTCTGTACGTGTTAATAAGTCAATACTAAGCTCTCGCTTACGAAATAGGGAGGTTAAGTTGGCAGATACTGGATATACCAAAGGATTAGCGATACCATTGTTTTTTAGATACTGTTTGGCACGTGTAACGACATCTTTAACGAACTCTCCTTTTTCTGGATCGAAAACATCTGCTTTATTAATGACAAAAATAAAGCGATCTTTACTTTGCTTGCCTCCTTTGCTCATAACATCAGCAATTTGTTTTAACAGACTTTGATCGTCATTAATACCAAGTTGCTGTCCATTTAGGATGTATAGAACTAAGGGATTACGATCAGAATCACCAATATACCGCATAGTTGTTAGGTTGTGTTCGATGTCTTGACTGTTATTAGGTCCTGGGGTATCTGTTAAAACTAAGCGAACACTCTCTCGTTCTTCTATTGCAGGTATTTTCCCCTCTACATTAATTTGGAATACATCAGGTGATTTGTTCCACTCGCTCATTAGCTTAGATGCCGAGTCAGCACCTATTTTTGTTGTAAGATTTAATTCTTGTTTCTCACTGACTATATATTCTTCATTATCCGTACAACTTACCGTAAAGTGACCTTGTGGCATATGGTCGTTATCAGTAATTTTAGCAATCGTAGCTGTGGTTGCTTCGTTTAACGCTGGCAATAAGTCACAACCTAACATAGCATTAATCAAGGTAGACTTACCAGATGACATGGTTGCCACTACATAGACATCAAAATTTTTGTCAAACGCCGTATCAAACTTCTTGAGTATATCGGGAGTATTAACATACTGTTTGAACAACGGATCTTGCTTGGCTTCTAACACAAGTTGTTGAATGTTTTCTAGGCGCTCTTCTGAACCTGGTACTATTTCACACGACATCTTGACATCTAAGCCATCCTTGTTGGCTTGCTTAACTGCTTCTTCCATATCAGTACAGTCTGCTTCAACTCCTTTAAAATGGACCCTATACTCTTTTTCACAATTGAATATATCATATAGCTTCTGAAAAAAACCTTCAATCCATAGCTGTAAACGTTGATTTTCATATTCAGCAAACTGAGAATTACTCTCAGGTTTTTGGTCGTCGATTAGGAAATAAGTTTCAACTGTAAAAGGGTTATGTGTGATCTCTACTTTAATCATGAAATACTCCGTTAATGTTATAAAATAGTTTCTTGAAATTTATAATTAATAATGCTTTCTAACAGTGGTAAACCACTAAAATAAACTAGATTTTCGATTTGATTCCTTGGTATCTGTAATCCGTCTTTTATTATAATTGGAGTGTCTTTTCTCTCTTTATTAGGTAGTGATAGTACTTTGATTTTATCAGTTACATTATGAGCTGCTTTTATAAGTCTATCGTTATTAAGATCATTTAAGTTTTGTTGTAGCGTGTTGCGCTCCCGTCGAGTAAGAGGCTGTTGGTTCAATGCTTTTCTGGCATTTAATGCTGCAAGTGCAGATACTGGTATAACAATAGGGTTTATGAACCCAATATTTTTTAAGTATAAAACTATGTTCTCTACAATAATTTCAATATTCTCACCTTTTTCTGCATCTAAAATATCTGCTTTATTAAGTATGAATATAATATTTTTACGACTGTCAGCTTTCAAAACCTTAGCTATTTGTGATAAAAATAATTTATCATCATTAATGCCGATTTGAGTAGCGTTTAATACATACACAATCATACCGTAACGACCATCGGATACTAAATTAAGAGTTAAGGCTTCGTGAGTATTATCTTGGCTATTATTAGGGCCTGGTGAGTCATATAAAACAATATTCTTATTAGAGTTTTTTATAGAAGGGATGTTGCCTGTTATGCTAATGTAATTAATTTTTTCATCTGCGTTCCATGTCTTCAATATATTGCTATCGATATTTTTTTCATAACTTACAAATTTCAATATGGCTTTTTCATTTAAGTTTATAGTTTTAAAATTATATGCAGAACCAATAAAGTGAGGCTGTTGATCCTTATTATGTATTCTAGTTATAGTTGCTGTTGTTGCTTCATTGGCACAATGAAGCAGTTCCTGTCCTAACATCGAGTTGATTAGTGTGGATTTCCCAGAACTCATAGTTGCTACAACAATAAGTTCAAAAAAACTTACTATTGACTTGCTTCTTTTATTTTTTGTCATCGTTTAAAATCCCATTAAATACTTGCTTATAGTAGCTTCTAAATCTTTCTTAATAGCACTCGGACTAATCACCCGAATATGCGGTATCCAGTACTGCACGATAGGGATGACTTCTCTTGGATGAATATTTTTGCATGCCAGTAGCAAATCTCCATTATCAAGTTGGCGTATCAACTCTTGATTGGGTAGTAGATTACGGCGCTCAAAGTAGCCAGCAACTTTGGCATCAACTTGCACGATAATTTCACTGATCTGATTACCGAAGAACAGGCTATCTGTAGCAATAATTTCTGTCTTAACGTCTTCACAGCATTTAAAGGTTTCAGTATTCACTTGTAAGTTACTAATTTGAGTAAAGCAAAAAGTCCGTGTTTGTCCATGACAGCGACCGACTACGTACCAAATGCCGTTTTTATTTAGTAGATGATAAGGTTCTAATAGGTAGTGTTTACTATTATTATTAGCGGCATGGTCAATTACCTTACGGTAATCAAATTCAATATATTGGAAACTATTTATGGCTTGGTTTACGGTTCTAAAGTCGTCTGTACGCTCGCTTATATTTTCATAAGCGAAGCCCTTAACGAAAACGCTTTGGTTGAGTTTTTCTTGGAAAAACTGACGATCCATTTTCGGTAGTAAGCCTTGTACGCTAGCAAAGCTAGCAAAGCGCTGAATATCTGCTATATCTAGATATCCAATATTATTAGGGTGCAAGCGATAAAACTGTGGACCTTCTTCATAGAGCTCTAATAAAGTCAAACGATCCTGAAAATCTCTCTTTAAAGTGCGAATAGAGACCTTATAGGTGTCTGCTAATTCAAAAATATTCAAACGCTCACCGGCGTTGAGTCTAACGATAATGTCAGATAGTCGATACGCAAGTCTCTCATGTTTTCCAAATTTCATAATTACTCAATTTGCAAGGTAACTCTGCTTTCAGTTGCGCTAAGTTACTAAAAAATAACAAAAATGTAATTATGCACTATAATCGGTACTTATCAATTACTTTTGAACTTTATCTGACTATAACTACAGCAAGTGTTTGATAATATTGTTAATATATTTTCAGAATAAAAAAGTATCTGCCAAAAAGTAGGCATGGTTTAAGAAATTTAGTAGTTCAGTATAATTAATATTATGGCTTTATCGCTACAATCCATATGATTTGTTCTTTAATTGTATTGTACTAAAGACTAGTTTAGTCAAAGGAAGTGACAGGTTGTGTCATAGAATCCAATATTTCTTAGCTATGAAATAAATCTATATAGTGGATTTTCTCTAAGTGAGATAGGTGTTATGACGAGCTATGCTGTTAAGTCTATAGACATTAACTTAGGGGGAAGGTTAATCAAACAGCTTGATAATAAAAATCAAATCACATCACATCTATTCTGGAGTCTTGTAGCTCAAACCTTTTAAATTTTAGTTTGGTTATACTTAAGTTCAATGTGCTGAGCGATATCATTGATGGCGCCAAATTTTGTTTTATAGTCTTGGTGATAAGCCATCTCGTTCTTTAATACGCTCCAAAAAATTCCTATGAGAGCATTGTCAAAGAAATTGCTACGTTATGATATAGTGATCTTGAATAATCTACCTAAGCTGTTCCATGATATGGGTTGTACTAATTTTATTGTGGACTGACTGTATTCGGTTAAGGAGCTAATGTTGTTGAAATGATGCGCTGTAGTTATACCGCCTCTAAATACAACTAATAAACGACTTGATTTGTTTATAAGATAAAAAACCGAGCCTGAAAAATTGGACTCTAAAACATTAAAAAACTCTTGTTCGGCGAAATTCTACCAATTTGACATAGATATTTTTGACAGTATAAGTAGTAATTTTATTAGAATGAGCTACTGTATTTTTAAAGGATTATTATAGTGCCCACGGCAGAATTCCAGCTCAACTTTTTAAGACGTATTCAGTGGATGCTTGAATCCAGCTCCTATACCTCGACCTATAAATTTGCCTTATTAATGGCAATGGTCAATCTGTCTATAGAGTCTGGAATTAATGATGATAGTGAACACAGTATTTCTTATGAGCAGTTAGCAGAGCAGTTTATACAGCTTTATTGGACACAAGCTTTACCATACTCGGATCAAAGTAGTGATTCTGTACTCAGACAAAGCAGTACAACAGGGCAGGCTAGTGTTATTAATAGCATTCTAGATTTGCAGCATAAAACTAAGACAACCAGTCTGACTATGGCTCGCACACAAAATATCAAACTATGGCAATCCACTATTAAAGATATTTCCTCAACTATCAAAAAGTACCCTGCAAGATATCTGCAAAGTGCGGAGGACAAAGTTAGTCGTGAGTTCTTATATGTCTATGACTCAAAATCAAAGGTAATAACTTTAAAGCCTAGTATTGCATACTGTTTTACACGCTTTAGTAAAATAATTAACAAGTTATGCCAGCAATACTGGACAGAGTTCGTACGTAAGAACAGTCGTAACCAAATACATTTTAGTGATGATATTGATTTGCAGCAGTTCTTGTTTGACCAATCACGCCAAAGTCTAAAAGTATTAATACCTATCCTGATTGATACTCAGCAAGGAAAATGCTTCTATTGTCATAGACCCTTGAGAAACAATATCGAAGTTGATCACTTTATTCCTTGGTCGAAATATCCAATTGATACGACTCATAATTTCGTACTTACAGATCATAGCTGCAATAATAGTAAGCGTGATTATCTGGCTGAAGAGCTATTTTATGAAAAGTGGCTAGAACGCAATCAACAACATGGCCATACGATTGAGCAGGAAGCAAAAATTATAGGCTTTACGACTAGTCAACTTCGCTCTGAAACAATTAGCCAGTGGGCTTATCAAATAGCAGTGGAACATGAGGATCTAGTCTGGTCACCAAAGCCAAGTATCAAACTACGAACTATTAACCCTGGCTTACTGCCCAGGCTTAGAGGCTGACAAGTAATGTAAATGTATTTCTAAATTTGCTTATGCCGTTTAGTCATTTAAGTAGATCACCGATTATGCATAATAAATATACTAATAGTAGTAATGCTCATCGAGCTTACTAGCCAGTACTTTAAAAACTATCGTTTTTTTAAGGAAGAATAAGTGAGTAATAATTCAAATGTAACTGAGACACAGTCTTATTGGTTCGTTGGCTCTATCTACAATGATCAAGACCATACTGAAAGATTCATTGAAGACGGAGTTTGGGAGTTCAATTCTGAAGCTAAACCAATTGATTCAATAAAATCTATCAAGGCTGGCGATAGAATTGCTATCAAGTCAGCTTATACCAGAAAAAACGAACTACCTTTTGATAACCGAGGACATTCTGTTTCTGTGATGTTGATTAAAGCTATCGGTACAGTAGTAGAGAATTTAGGGAATGGCAAAAATTTAAAAGTAGACTGGGAAGCAGATTCTGCCCTTAGAGAGTGGTATTTCTTCACAAGTCGAAATACGGTTTGGAAGGTTATTCCTGAGACTGCACTAAGGGCTGGTTTGATAGATTTTACATTTCATGGCAAAGCTCAGGATATTGACATGTTTCGCAATGATCCATATTGGCGAGAAAGATTTGGTGATAATACTAAAGAAAATTCATCATTTAAGTGGACGAGTTTCTATGAGGAGATGGCATCAAAACTGATTACTTTTAGAGATCGACGTGATGAGCTTGTTACTGGCGTACATAAAATAGCAGAAAAGAGCGATGTTATGTCAGTGCTCAATGACCAGTATGAGGAGGATATTGTAGGAGGGCTTTTAAAAGATATATGCCCATTTACAGTCATGGCTCTTTTCAATCGTGGTATTACTGATGCTAATCGTAAAATAATAGCTAAAGAATTGGCTGATTTACTTGGTGTATCGCAGCCAGTGCCAGAATCGTTCGATGGCATTCCTATTGTCAATAATAGGGGAACATGGTTCTTCGGTTATAGTTACAAGCGTAAACCAAATGATATAGATAACTTATGGGAAATGTTTTCTAGTGCTGTCTCATTTGCTGATTTAAATGAAAATGGTGAGGAGAGTTATACTCATTTCGCTACTGCATATAATAATACAATGAGTATTTATGGAGTTGGTTGGAATCTTACTATAGGTTTATACTGGATCAGACCTTGGAGTTTCTTGACACTAGATGGTCAGTCTCAAGAATATATCAATAAGAAGCTTAATATTGAGATTAGTATGAACGGTCCAAAGGGACGTTGTAATGCGAATGACTATTTAGAATTGATGGCTAATCTTGATATACGATTCAAAGAAGACAGTTATCCTGTACATTCGTTTCCAGCATTGTCATATGCCGCATATAAGTATCAGCCAGATAATTCGGAAAAATCATCTAATATGACTTGGAAAGATATAGTTTTATCTCAAGTGAAACAGCTTTGTCATGACAAACAGTCTAATGAATTTACGGTAGATGAATTTTTAGAAAGATTTACCAATGAGCTTGAAGAAAGATTTCCTAATAGGAGCGATGTTGAAGGAACCATTAAATACCTATTAAGAGAAATGGTTAGGGACGAGAAAATAGAGTTACTTAGCAAAGGAGTATATAACTTGCTAGATGAGGCGCTGGTCAGTGATTCTAGTGTCGAAACATCTGCTAAGTTTTATACCCAAGTAGTTCCTGATAGATACTCTGTTGATGATATTGCAGCTGACGGATGTTTTTTATCCCAATCTAAGATTGAGATGGTACTTAAGCGTCTTCAAGCTAAGAAAAATATCATACTTCAAGGTCCTCCAGGAACGGGTAAGACTTGGCTCGCTAAAAGACTAGCCTTTGCTTTGATCGGACATCAAGACAATAGTAAAATTAGAGCGGTACAGTTTCATCCAAACCTTTCATATGAAGATTTTATACGTGGTTGGAGACCATCTGGTGAAGGTAAGCTGACATTGGTAGATGGCCCTTTTATGGAAATGATTAAGGTCGCTATAGAAGACCCTGAATCAAAATATGTTATTGTTATTGAAGAGATTAACCGAGGCAATCCCGCTCAGGTTTTTGGTGAGATGCTTACGCTTTTAGAGACAGACAAGAGAACACCAAATGAAGCGTTAGAGCTATCTTATAAGAAAGGAAATGGTGAGCGTGTTTTTATACCAGATAACCTCTATGTTGTGGGCACGATGAATATCGCTGACCGTTCTCTTGCTTTAGTGGATCTTGCGCTGCGTCGTCGTTTCGCTTTCATTGATCTTGAACCTACACTTGGTAAAGCTTGGCGTAACTGGGTACAAGATAAAAACGGAATTGATGCAGATTTTCTATATGACATCGAGAAGCGTATCAACGCTTTGAATGATGAGATATCTACAGATGCAAGTCTTGGTGCTCAATTTCAAGTAGGTCATAGCTACGTGACACCTGCTGTAGGTATGAATATTACGGATGCTAAAGAATGGTTTAGTGAGGTCGTAGAAACGGAGATAGGTCCTTTGCTAGATGAGTACTGGTTCGATAATTTAGACAAGTCTCAGAGCGCACAGAAACGCTTGATTGCGGGTCTATAAGCAGATGTCTTTTGAAGTCGATCACTTGTCTGAGTCTTATGAAGAAGTCGAGCGAATAGGTGAGATACCTATTCGTAATCTTTGGTTGCTCATTTTGTATGCATCGGAGCTCTACAGGGAGCTTGATGCAGCCAAAGTAGCAGTTGAAGACAATCCTGATGACATCCCAGATTTAGTTGCAGAAATACTTTGTCGACGGGTTGAGCATCGTATTCAGCGCAATTTAAGCTACAGTTACCAGTCACGTGATGCGATGCTCAATCGTGTACGTGGAAGAATAGACTTGCTTAGCACTGAGAGAAATAGGTTGCTTGACCGTGGTAAAGTCGCTTGCCATTTTGATGAATTAACGATTGATACACCACGTAATAGATATGTCAGAGCCGCTCTTGAAACGATTTCTAAGATTGTTAAAAGCAAGGAGTTGGCTCATAGATGCCGATCATTGGATGTGCGCTTAAGGCGCATGGGAGTCAGTCAGGTACGCCCTAGTCGGAGTGAAGTTTCTGTAGACCGGTTTGGAAGACATGACGTTGAAGATAAACCAATGATTGCTGCAGCACACTTAGCTTTTAATCTAGCACTGCCAACTGAGTCTGCCGGTACAAGGCAGCTGTCTTTACCAGCAAGAGATAATCTACCGTGGCTTCGTAAGCTCTTTGAAAAAGGGATTGCTGGGTTTTATCATACCGTCCTTTCAAAAAGTGTCTGGCGTGTCAGTGCTGGCAAAACGCTTAAGTGGCAAATCGATGATAAGAGCTCAGGCATCGATAAGATACTTCCTAACATGAAGACAGATATTATTATCGACAATAAAGAGGTAAGGCATCGTACAGTTATTGATACTAAATTCAATGCTGTGGTTACACGTGGTTGGTATAGAGATGAGACGTTACGTAGTGGCTATCTCTATCAAATGTATGCCTACTTAAGATCTCAAGAGGGTAGTGAAGACTTGCTTAACGATACCCCTTCTGGTCTGCTACTTCATCCTTCAGTCGGTGAAGATGTTAATGAGTATGTTGTCATGCAGAATCACAAGATTCAATTCGCTACTGTGGATTTGGGAGCGACTGCATTAGAGATTCGAGAACAGCTGCTGAATATTATTGGAGCTTATTAAAATTAGAATCCAAGTCTTATCTCACTATTTATAGAAGACTTCAATAAATCTAGAGCTCTTATAGCCTTGTCAAATAGAGCTCTGGGCTAACAGTATAAATATAAATAGGTTTATATCGACTCTAATACTTGCTGGCAAGCCTGAGCTAACTAAGGGTTAACATTATCTTGTTTAAGTAGCCATTTGAGATAGCCAGCACACTCAGAACTATCTGCTAAATCTACGATAGTCTCCCCCTTATGTTTGCCAAAGCTCAAATGCGTCAGTACACGTGCCATTTCACTAAACTCATATAGGCTGTTCACATCAATTATTTCATGATCCCGACTATGGGCCATATCAATCAAACTACCAAGCACCAGCTCAGTGAATATCGGCAATGGCAGCATGTGCATCCTTTGCCTGAGTTCGGGATATATCCCAGTGAAAGTGAAAGTGATAGAGAAGAGATACTAGCTTATGGCTCTCAAGCGTAGGAAGAAGGTAGTTAGCCATCGCATTGGTACAAATAAGATTAGGTATATGTGTCTCGCCAGCATTTTTGAGAACGGCCATATCAAAATCAATATTGTGACCAATCAAGTGCTCAACACTGTCAGGCAGTCTAAAATCAGTATGAGGTGGTTCATCCACCACATCCTCACTCATTACAGATATGTGATATTGCCATAGAGCTCAAGCTAATTTCTTTCAGAGGATTAAAGCGCTTAGATCTTGGCTCCTGTAGCACTGCTACCTTACCATTGATGATATTAACAATAGAGTATGCTGCCTCAGTTATGCGTGGCTCAATGACTCCTGTTGTTTCGGTGTCGAGTATATACGTGGTCATGATTAGCCCCAAGATTGTCATCGTCTCTTAACATTGAGCTTTCGACAATCTGGTGACATTTCAGTAAGTGCTAATTTACTCAGCTGTTGATATACATGAAAGGAGCCATATTTCCTTTTTTGAAATAATGCTTTACTGATTTAAGTTTGTATTTGTTTCTAACTGTATCTTCAGCAATATTACCAATGAATTCAAAACGGCCATTATTTTTTTCATGAGCCGTTGGGTCCGCTTCCTGCCATGCTGTTATCAGATATACTTCACGTACAATACCCTTATATACTGATAGGGCATATTCAACATTGTTGGCTCGATTAAGACTCACTCTCCAGCTACTCCGAGTGGCATTATAAAGCTCTTCAGCTGACATATCGTCTCGAAACAGCTCATTAATTCGTATTAGCATTGAAGGCTCAGTAATTTCTAATGAATCTTCTTTACTAGTCAGATTGAGATTACGCATTTTTATCTCCATCAATATTCACATCCCAACCATCTAGATACTCTTCGAAAGTATCTCTTACATCAAATCCATTTTTTATCAAAGCTGTACCTACAAATCTAACAGACTGATAGTAAATTCTATCTAACATGTCATGCTGTATACGATCATAATTCTCATCTAAATCATGGTCTAGATTGAAAATAGATTCTGGATACTGTTGTAATGTATATAGTAATCTAGCATATTGCGATCTATTTAAGAATTTCTGATAATGACCGTCTTCATGCATAATATAATGTACTAAGCTCTGTAAGCTCATGTCAAATGAACCATCAACAAAATCTAAATAAAACTTATCATAACCATAACCTGGACGTACCTTGTAACCTACGTCTTGATCAAAACCAGTAATATTATCCCTAATAATTTTATCAAGAACATTTGTAACTTCTTTTTCTATTGCTTCAATAGTGTCATCATTTAACTTTACTTCATCAATAGCAACAGTATCAGGAACTTCATCTAAATAAATTTCATAACGAGGCTCTTGTGCTACAGCTAAATCGTAAGTATCTGGTTTCCAATCATCAACAGTGTCTCCTAATTCTTCCAAGAATTGAGTAACTTTTATAGATAAACCGGTTAGGTAGTTATCACAAAGTGATAACGAATATAGATCCTTTAGCTTGGTAATGCTATCAGGTAGCATATTTAGTATATTATTGTTAAGAATCAAATATTCTAGATTTACAAGATCGCCAATACTTTCTGGAATTACCTTAAGTTCGTTACCTTCTAAGCTAAGTGACTTCAAATTTTTTATTTGACCAATGCTATCAGGCAAGGCGTTTAACGTATTATAGGCAATTGTCAGATACTCTAGGCTTGAGAGGTCACTAATACTTTTCGGAAACATCTTAAGTTTATTACTTTGTAAGTTGAGCGTTCTCAAGCTTTTTACTTTGCCAATATTATCAGGTAACGTACTCAATAGATTATCGTTAAGACTCAATTCTTCAAGGTTTGCCAGACTACCAATACTTTCTGGAAGTGTCTTAAGTTTGTTGCCGTCTAAATTAAATTCTTTCAAGTTTCTTAATTTGCCGACGCTATCAGGTAATATGCTTAAAGTATTATTATATTCAATTGTCAAGTATTTTAAGTTCTCAAGATTACCAATACTTTCTGGAAGCGTCTTAAGTTTGTTGCCGTTTAAACTGAGCTTCTCCAAGTTTTTCATTTGAGCAATACTTTCTGGAAGTGTCTTAAGTTTGTTAACTCCTAAGCCAAGTATCTTCAAGTCTTTCATTTGACCAATATTATCAGGTAGCGTACTCAACCCATTATCGTCAAGATTCAACTCTTCTAGGTTCACAAGATCACCAATACTTTCTGGAAGTATCTTAAGTTTGTTACCGACTAAATTAAACTCTTTTAAACTTCTTAGTTTGCCAATGCTATCAGGTAACGCATTCAATGCATTGTAATGAAGTGATAATTTTTCTAGGTTCGAAAGATTACCAATACTTTCTGGAAGTACCTTAAGTTTGTTACCATCTAAATTAAACTCTTTTAAATTTCTTAGTTTGCCAATGCTATCAGGTAACGCATTCAATGCATTGTAATAAAGTGATAATTCTTCTAGATTCACAAGATCGCCAATACTTTCTGGAAGTGCTTTTAGCTTATAGTTCTCACTAAGACTAAGGACTTTAAGGTTCTTAAGGTTACCTATAGAATCTGGTACTTCGGTGATATTTTTTTCAATTAGTATTAATTCAGTCAAGGCCAGTAAAGCATTAATATCACGAGGCATTAGCTCTTCTGAGAGCTCAAGCTTATCTGCCCATACCCAGATTTCTTCCATCCACGGCTTGATAGTTGGATCTTTTTTAATTGTCATTTTGCTCTTCCTAAGTAGTTAACTTTTAAGTTTGAAATTTCCATGGCATTCACGAATGGTTGGCTAGTTTGGATTCATGTTACTGTCTAAACATCACTTACAAGCCTTAAATCATTTAAGTGTCCAACCTAATAGTCTTTCAATATTTGAAATATTATCCGTGTTTTAAAATGAAAAATATCGAGAGATTTTTATTGACTATATTATCAAGCTAGGATAAAAAACCTGATAAGTAGACATCTTTTCATTAATATCTACTATAACCATAAAAATTGCAATACGAATACTTATTTCCGCGACAATCAGTGTCGCGGAAATAAGTATGATTAATATACTTATAAATTTCGAAAAACAGGATATTTCATGTATAAAAAAGAGCATATGTATTACTCCCCATCTGATCTAACCAAATATATGGAAAGTCCTTTCGCTTCATGGATGGATAGGTTTGCTCAAGAATATCCAGAGTTAGCACCAAAGCAAGATCCCAACGATGATCTTATGGTAATGCTGCAACAAAAAGGTTATCAGCATGAGGATAAGCTGGAGGCAATGTTTATAGCCGAAGGTAAGAATCTAATAAAAATTGAGGGGGAGAACAATGATGAAAGATATGCTAAAACTTTGGAAGCAATGCAAAGTGGTGTTGAAATAATTGTGCAAGCAAGGCTGGAACTGGGTCAGTTTGCAGGATTTTCTGACTTCTTGGTCAAGGTGAATCATGAGCCAGAGCATCTACCAAGTAGTTTTGGTAATTGGCATTATGAGGTATGGGATACTAAGCTTGCCAGTAGAGTAAAGCCGACATTTATCATTCAGTTATGTTGCTATGCTCAAATGCTTGAGTCTATTCAAGGATGTTTACCTCAGTATATTACGGTTGCTCTTGGCAATGGTGAGGTACAAGTATTAAGGACTTATGACTTTTACTATTATTACCTAAAATTGAAAGACACCTTTCTAAAAGAGCATGCTGAATTCCACATAGATCATTGTCCAAACCCTGCTGATTCTGAAAGTTGGGGTAACTGGAGTAACCATGCCGAACAGATTTTGCTCAGTAAAGATCATTTATGCCAAGTAGCAAGTATTACCAAAGGACAAATTAAGAAGCTTAATAAGGTAGGTATATATACTATGCAGCAGCTTGCAGACCCATCTATATTTTCTGTGGGTGGTATGCATTCTACGATATTTACTAAACTTAAAGCTCAAGCGAGTATACAAATAAAGAGTAAGTTAAAAAGTCAAAGACCAGAGGTGATGATTGATAGCGCTAGACCAGAGTTTGAAATAATAAAACCTGCGCAAGGTGAGAAAAAAGGACTGGCATTACTGCCACCTGATTCTCCGATGGACGTATTCTTTGATATTGAAGGTTTCCCGCTCGATGTAGGTGGGCTGGAATATCTATGGGGTAATAACTATTTGGATGAGGACGGCAACCGTCAGTTCAAGGACTTTTGGGCTCACAATCGTGAACAGGAAAAACAGTGTTTCCAAGATTTCATCCATTGGGCTTACGATAGATGGCAACAAGACCCCAGTATGCATATTTACCACTATGCCAGTTACGAAGTTACAGCTTGTCGTAAGCTGATGGGACGCTATGGTGTCTGTGAATTTGAAGTTGATCAACTACTAAGAAACGAAGTATTTGTCGATTTATACAAGGTAGTAAAGGGTGGCTTGCGATTAGGTGCTCCTCGGTACTCGATTAAAAATGTGGAGCTTTTATACCGTAGTAAGCGTAATACCGAAGTGGGTAACGGCAGTGATTCGATCATTGTTTATGATCAGTGGCGAGAATTATACCAACGGGGCGAGGAAGGAGATACTTGGCAAACTTCAAAAATACTTAGTGATATTCGAGATTATAACATTGATGATTGTAACTCTACGCAAGAGCTAGCGGTATGGTTAAGAGAACAACAAACAATTCATAAGATTGACTATTTAGGTAAAGCTGAAGTTATTAAGCCAGAAATATCTGAAGAAGCAACCATGGTTACTGCACTGCGTGACCGTCTATTAGCCCAAGCCCAAACAGAGTTGCTAGTCGACTCTAAGCAAGCACAACTCACTGAGAATCTAGCATGGATGTTAGAGTTTCATCGCCGCGAGGCCAAGCCTTTATTTTGGAAGCTATTTGATCGGCTTGGCTCAGAGGAGGTGATGCTTATGGATGACCTAGACTGTCTTGCTCTTTGCGAGCGTACACAAAGAGTGCCATTCAAATCATCACCAAAAGATAGAAATCTAAGTTACGAATACCGATTCGATATTAATCAAGAATTCAAAGGCGCTGCAAACAATTTTTATGTGCTTGGGGTAGAAACATCTGAAGGTAAAAACGTAAAAGTAGGGTTGGTGACAGATGATAGTGATTTAGGAAATGGGGTAATTGTACTCAAAGCTAAAGATGAACCACCAAGTATAGTGTCGCTCATTCCCGATCAACTTGTGCCTAGCAAGGTGATTGCAGAAGCAATATTCAAAACGGTGGCCGAGTATGAACAAAGTTTATTTAGACAGAAAAAATCTGCCATTATGGATTTTTTAACGGGTGTAAAGCCAAGAATATTAAATCACAAAGGTGGTGATATCGTCAGCAGTGAGGAACCAGATGCTCGCTTAAAGCAAGTCATCGTAGCCATTAGCAATCTCGATAGTAGTTACCTGCCGATACAAGGTCCTCCGGGTTCAGGTAAAACTTACACAGGGAAATATGCAATCGCTCATTTGCTTAAGTCAGGGGCGAAAATTGGTATCTCAAGTAATAGCCATAAAGCGATCAACAATCTATTACTTAGCACGGCCAAGCACTGTAAACAGAATAATATAAAAGCATCGTCTTTCTGCACCAAAGAAACAGATGATGAACTTTCTGATTATGACGTGACCATAATAAGCAACAATCAATTAGCCAATCATATTCAGCCAGCATGTGTTATCGGCACGACTGCATGGGGATTTGCTCGTGAGGACATGACAGATCAGCTCGATTATCTTTTTGTTGATGAAGCAGGTCAAGTATCAACAGCCAACTTAGTTGCTATGAGTCGTAGCGCTAGAAATCTGGTATTGATGGGTGATCAGATGCAACTAGGTCAACCTTCACAAGGTACGCATCCTGCTGAAAGCGGGCTATCTATACTGGACTATTTATTACATGATACACCAACCATATCTGCAGATATGGGCGTGTTCTTAGACATGACCTATCGTATGCATAGTAAGGTAAACACAGTTATCAGTCAGCTAATCTATGAAAGCAAATTAAGATCTCACCTTGATAATGATAAGCGTATTTTAAAAGTATTAGAACCCACAGCCAGTCATAGTATGGCCCCCCAAACGTTAGATATGCACGTAAACACCGAGGCAGGCATTATTTTTGTTCCTGTAGAGCATGAGGGTAATACTCAAGCTTCTGATGAGGAAGTGGCAATGATTGAGCAATTGGCTAAGTCGCTACTGGGTCGTATGCTTCATGCTGGTTCGACTAAAGATAATGGAGAGGCAGTTGTTCGACCAATCACATGGGACGATATGTTGTTTGTCGCCCCATACAATCATCAAGTTAGTAAGCTAAAAAACGTCTTGGGCAAACAAGCAAAAGTTGGAAGCGTAGATAAATTTCAAGGCCAAGAGTCTCCAATCGTATTTTTGAGTATGTGTGCTAGTGATGCCAATGAGTCGCCTCGAGGTATGGACTTCTTATTCGATAAAAACCGCATTAATGTGGCGATTTCTAGAGCGCAAACATTGGCTATCGTAGTAGCAAATCCTAATCTTGGTAATACCTCTGTTAACAGTGTCGAGCAGCTAAGAAAAGTAAATTTATTTAATGCAGTCATGTATATGAGTAGCGATACAAACGCTACATATACAGAACAAGCTATATTTCTACATTAATAATATTTTATTAACGAAGTAGATATAACTGGTCGAGTGAAATAATATATTTTTTGAGTTCTAAAAATTTTGAGGATAGATAAAGTAGACTGTTTATGAATTTCAAAAATGATATTAACAGTCTGAACAGTAAACCCTAAATCTTTTATTATGTCAGAGCGAAGCCATAGTAAACATTCATAAAATATACAGAAGGACATAACGATGACGTTGTGTCCTTTTTTATGCTTATAGATTCTTCAAGACTATTTAAAATTACTGCATCGGATAACATATATATTGATTATTGAAATAAAGTTGACTACTATTGTTTATTAAATCAGTGACATCTATTTGCTGTATATCATAGATATATTTGTGGATTACAGAGAGCATTTATACTTTACAAACGAGACTTAAATGAAAAAATATAATAGTAAAGCGACCATAGTATTAGGTCTATGTGCAGCATTTGGCGCAGGTAGTGCAACCGCTGGCTTACAAGCCTTTGAGTTGGAGAATACGGAGCAACCTCAGTGTGGCTACAAAGATGCCGGAGGAAAAGTCATCGTACCTCCAAAATATGATAGCTGCGGTGGCTTCTCTGAAGGCATGGCTCGTGTCGCAATCATGAAAATGGGTATGGTCAAAGGCTATGACGGCGGTGAGGACTACGAAGACTATCTGTACTGGCAAGGCTATATTAACGAAACGGGCAAATTAGTCATACCTGTTGAGCATCAAGCACCGATGACTGGTGGATATTACATTGATTTTCGAGATTTCCAAGAAGGTATGGTAGCCGCATATAAAGACGGTAAATATGGCTATATGAATAAGTCAGGGAAAATGACCATACCTTACTTATATCAGAGTGCTGGTGATTTCAATGATGGGCTGGCAGTGGTCAGTAAGGACGATAAATTTGGAGCAATTGATAAAACAGGTAAAACAGTCGTGCCATTTAAATTTAATTGGCTAGATGACTATTCAGAAGGGTTGGCCAGATATAACACGTCTACATTGGGTGATGAAGATAGCAAAACAGGCTTTGTGGATACCACTGGCAAAACCGTGATAGCAGCCAAATGGGATGAGGCAATGGAGTTTTTAGAAGGATTGTCTGCTGTCAAGATTGGAGATTATAGAAGTGGTAAATGGGGCGTCATCGATAAAACAGGTAAGGTCATTGTTTCACCAAAATATGACATGGCTTATATAGAACCAATGGGGGATGCGGTAGATGTCGATGGCGGCCGCTATGAAAATGGAAAGCTCGATGTTTATAACCTAAATACCAAAGGTGCTAATGCTTATGATGAGGGCTATGACAGTATCACGCGCTATACGCTAGACCACCAAGGCAAAGTGCTCTCCAAAAAAACCTATACAGATTGGAGTGAGATAGATCAAGAACGCTATCCGTAAAACGATCAGTAACTTCTAAAATATATCATCAAAGATGCATATTTACTGAGATCTAAAAGTGAGCCACATAGAAAAATAACAGTACTCAATCTATTTAAATTTATAGGAAAAATCTCATGTTCAAAAAGACAAGCATGCTATTAGCAGCATCGATAATTATCTTAGGTCTATCCTCTACGGCTAATGCAGCACCTAAAACGAAATATGGTGTCACAGTGGTTGAGTGTGATTTTGATTATGAGGACGAGAAATTTTGCACAGACAGTCGTTTGAAAAGCTATGCAACCGTTATGAAAGAACGTAAGCCTAACTTCAATGGTAATCAGGTTATCTATATCTTTGACACCAATATCACAGGGTACGTCAACAAAAAACCTTATCGCTTAGTCGTGATTGACCCTGCTAAGAAGACAGTAGTGCCTTTTGGTTATTCATTATCAGCGGCAACTGGATCAAATGGTAAGCCAATAATTGTTAACAAGAAAGGTGATACGATTGATTTTGATTTTAGTATCAAATCTAACCGCTTTTGTTTTTCTGGTGATATCGATGCTTATAGAATGTCTGACAGCTATGTAGATCAACCTTTTTGCTTTAAATACGATAAAGCTCAAAAAGATATGATGAGAGAGTATTAAAACTCACTGTCCTCAAATAATGTATAGAAGGTGATGAGCGAAACGTTCATCGCCTTTTTATTTATAGAAAGCAACTCTGTATTACTCTCATGCTATTTAAGTGATTTTATAATCGAACCTAGAAAATAAAATTATATGTAGTCAGATATACTAACCTTTATGATAAATATATAGGTTTGATCTATCACGTGCGGTTTGGTATTTATCGATAACATGATGTATCTGACAGGCTTTTATCCAGTAAACGATCATATCGATAATAAGGAGTTGTTAAAAGCACATCGCAATTTTGCAATTAACCGTATTACCCAAGCTAGCATAATAAATAAGTTAATACCTGACTGGGTAGGGCGTGACGTTTTTACATTAAATAGCTTACAGAAGCTAGGCAAGCTAGAGTTTGGTAAAAATGTTGAAATCAACTTGGTTTTAAAAGTACAGAAATATGCCTGTCAGCATCTTTATGAGCGCCCACTATCGATAAATCAGCAAATTACTATTATCGATGACACTTAGAATCAGGTCAGCGCTACGGTTGCTAATACTACTCGTCTGCAAGATTGGCTGGTAAGTATGTCGCAATTGTCCGTCGTCATTGAACCATTAGAGTTAAAGATAGTTATTCTTGAGCATCTAGAAAGTGGTATGCAGCTTTATAATAACGATTAATGATGTCACCCAACGAGGAACCATGTATGACAGTAAATAGTATATCTAAAGATCAAGAGTCTCTAACAAATAATATTGCTCAAGAGCCTGATAACGAGCTTCGGATAAAACCTATCTCTTTTACCATGTTATACACACTGCAGGCAGGTGATTATCGCTTGTCTGAGGTTGGATTTATTATCATTGATGATGGTTGGAGTGAAAACTCACTGCTAGACCTAAAACATAAAACAGGTTTGGGAACACTGTTTGCTCTGCAAACTACGGACAAGCTCATTAATAAGTTCGAGGTGATAGACGGTATTATTATTTGTGAATCTGATGAAGTCGAGCAGGTGATGACAGTCTTCGAATCGGTACTATCGGTGCAAGATAAAGTTGGTATAGATGTTAACGATATCAAAAGATCCTGCGGGGCTGAAAAGTCTGCCAAGTTTATACAGACTACTGTAATGGGTGCAGCTGATTCAGAGCAATTAGAGACAGCCGTTAATCATCTGCTCAATCAAATTCCTGAAGGTCTTAGTATCGAGTATATGATGCTTGATATTGAAAGCGATCATAAACTATCTCTTGATGAGTTTTTTATCGTCATAACTGCTATTGAAAGTCGGATTGCTGATGATGCAGAAGTGTTTTACGGTAATAGGATGGTTGATAAACCTGACCATTGCTGGGTAGGAGCGATGTATGTGGCTGGTTAGCCTAGCATTAACTATACATGGTTTTACTCACGTTGTGAGCGTGTCAGGTAAATGAGAGTTCATTACTTAAATTGCAAGGAGTGCAGAAAATGACAACGACAGATAAAGATTTATTTGATGATTTTATTCAAGCTCAAAATACTATCTATTCACAAGTGATTGAAGAGCTGACCCATGGTCACAAGCGCACGCATTGGATGTGGTTTATTTTTCCACAGATAAAAGGGTTAGGTCACAGTAAAATGTCTCGACGATTTGCAATAGGGAGTCTGGAGCAAGCGAAAGCGTATTTGCAGCATGAGGTGCTTGGAGCACGGCTAATAGAGTGTACTGAAATACTGCTGTTGCATCCTGATAAAAGCGCTTTAAACATCTTTGGTTCACCGGACAATTTGAAGCTGCAATCTTCGCTAACATTATTTGCTTTTGCCGCTGGTAACAAGTGTGTATTTGAGCAGCTTTTATATCAGTTTTATGCAGGCAGTTACGATATAAACACTATCAATATGCTAAGGCAAATGAATGACCAGCAATATAAGTAGACAAAACGGAATAATTTTTAACTAGCACTAAAACTTGATACTTCCAACCATACCAAGAAACATTAATTATCGGTGAGTATAGTCAGTTCAATATAATTTCGATACAAGGAAACCGAGTGCAAGTTATACATTAGTATGCTTAGCGAGGTTAACGCTGTCATTCTTTTATAGAGGATTGACTATATAGCGATGAAATGCCATATGGACGAATCATATATAGATGACACACCTAATGCATTCCTATACCAACGAATTATGGATCGTTACCCTAAGTCTGCTATTGGTTGTTTTATTATCAGCGAGGATTGGGATGAGCAGGCGCTACTAGAGCTAAAAAAGGAGTCAGAGGCTTGGTTTTTAGTGGGATTGCAAATAGATAATAGTGAATTTGAGCACTTAAATATCATAGAGGGCATTATTAGATGTCAGCCTGATGAAGTAAAAGATGTTACCGAGCTACTTGATGTAAACGCTGCAAGTACCATCATCGGTATAGATGTTGTAGATATTAAAAGTTTATTTGAGTGTGGCAATTTATTCCAGTTCATTCAAGCAAGTGCCACAGGTGAATCTGAATCAGATTTAATAAAAGTAACAACACATAAGCTAGTGAATCAACTTTCAACAGCACGCCATACTAAAGGGTTGTTTATTGGAATGGAGAGCGTTCAAAGCTTACTAATGGAAGCTTTTGCTTACGTAGCAGATGCTGTTGAAGGATTTTTATCTAATATTGGTGAATCTATATATTACCGCTCAAGTATGACTGATGAGCTCAATATTTTTCATTTAAAAGCGATTTATGCTTTGGCTTAGCTGATACTATTTATATAAAACCGTTTAATTTTAATTATTGTTACCTTTAAATATCTTAGAGTTGCACTTGAAGAATAAAAAAATAGCTATGTAATCTCAGTAGCAGAAAAAATTTAAATCTAATAGGTATAGATTAATGACTCCATCGAATGTTAATAATGCAGGCTACAAAGTAATAAAAATTTCAGAGTTTTTATCTAAAGAAGAGTATCTAGATAAAAAATTAGTAATACCAGTCTATCAACGACCTTATCGCTGGACAGCAACAAACATAGTTGATTTACTGTCAGATCTGTACTACCAGTGTAAAAGAATGGGTCATAGGTTAGGCAGTCCTGATAATCCAGATAATTTTTATCGCTTAGGAACTGTGGTTTTACACCAATATGTTAATAATAGAAGTCATCAGACAAATGCTGACTTAGTTGATGGTCAGCAACGTACATTAACGTTGCTGTTAATAATGAAATCAGCTTTTGAATCAAACAGGTTCGCAGAGCAGTTTAATAGTTTTATGCCTTTAGAAATAGAGCTCCCTGACTGTAGTGAAACTCAGGAAAACTTAAGTAAAAATTATGAACTTATTAGAAGACATGTGAATAGTCCAGAATTTACTCCTGAAGTTTTAGATTTTCTACTTAATCATTGTGAAGTAGTTCAAGTAACACTTCACGATTTATCAGAAGCTTTTCAGTTCTTCGATTCACAGAATGCACGTGGACTTGATTTAAATCCTCACGACTTGCTAAAAGCATTCCACTTACGCGAGTTTCCTGATTCTGAAAGTCTTTTAAAACAGAGCGTTGTTGAATTTTGGGAGCAGCAAAACACTAAAAGTCTAGAGCTTTTATTTGCTAACTATCTTTACCCTATTCGCCGCTGGAGTCTTGGAAAGCAAGCTGTACACTTCTCTAAGTCTGAGGTTAATGTCTTCAAAGGTATGAAATTAGATAGCGATAGTTATCCTTTTCAACAAAATTTAAAGATAATTCACAATACGGTCGACAGCTATAACCATCATGCACATCGATTGCTTGATCAACAAACAATGGCATACCCATTTCAATTAACTCAAACCTTAATTAATGGACGCCGTTTTTTTGAGTGGGTTGCGCATTATCAGAAGATGATCCAGCCATTATTGAACAAAAATATAGGTAGCAATTCTCAGGAATGGCTCTATACCATAACAAGTAACCACCACACTGAAACAGGAATATCTATTAAAGAAATAGCAAAAAGACCAACAGCATTTAATATTTTTTTAGTGCTTAACACCGATTTGCCTGGGTATTCTTACAAGGGACGCTCAAGAAGAGGCGACCAATATGTACGGCGTATGTTTGATGCATTAGTCCTATGCTACTACGATCGTTTTGGAAGTCATAATTTACCGCGAGCCATAGAATATATATTTATTTGGGCTTATTCATTACGTTTAGAGAAGAAAAGTGTTTACTTAGAAAGTATTGAAAAGCATATTGGGACAGATAATTTATTTGAGCGTTTACAGCAATCATTATCTTCCGTCGATTTCTTGAGTAAACCCTTACCACAGCCTAAAAAGGTAGATGTAACGAATGTTGAGGGTATCAGAGAGCTGTTTACAAAGCTTGGCTACCTGCCAACTTAATAAAAAAGGATAAAAAAATGAGTAGTAACAAAGAATATAGCCTGACAATACAAACACTACTCAACGAAGATAATTACAGAATTCCTGTTTATCAACGTAACTATGACTGGGAAGAGGCTCAAATTAGACAGCTCATAAATGATATTCAGGATTTTTCTTTAAAAGTTAACTCTCAAACATACTATTTAGGTAGTCTAGTAGTACACAAACAAGCAGATTTTTTTGAAATACTAGATGGACAGCAACGTTTCACAACTTTAAGCTTGATTGCGTGTTATTTGAAATATCGACTTCCCTCAATTTTTCCTGAATATAAGCGACCTAATTTATGTTTTGAAAGTCGACCAAAATCAGATTTAGCTATAAATAGAATTTTTGAAGTGTTTAATAGTCAAACCAGTACTGATAATATATTTTCGAATTTGATTGAAACTAGCTATAGTAAGGAGTTTAACAGCTCAATATTTAATGGTTTTAAAATTATCGAAAGAGTGATTTCAGAAACATTTAAACAGGAAAATAAATTAGAAGTTTTTGCGAGTTATCTATTAAATAATGTTCAAATTTTTAGAATAATAGTACCAAAAAATACTGATGTTACTCACTACTTTGAAGTGATGAATAATCGTGGTGAACAGTTAGAGAAGCATGAGGTTGTTAAAGCTCACCTACTGTCTATTATCCAAGAAAGTGATTTACATAACAAAGACATAGCTATGGCTACCCTCCAAAAAGTGTGGCTTGCTTGCGCAGATATGAATAGTTATGTGCAAACAGGTTTTTCAGTTGCTGAACGAAAAGCGATATTTGGTTCAAGTGCAGAAAATTTTATAATTGATAGCTTTGATAAGATTGCAATTGCCGTTTTGGGTAAAGATTATAAGAATAGTTCTGACGGAGAGAATAATAAATTTGAACCATTATCGTTAGCTACCTCTATTTATAAAGGTGCAATACATAGAACAGATAAACAACAAATAACTGATACTCGAGATATTAAACAAGAGCGTTTTGATAGTGTAATAGATTTTCCTAACTTTTTAATGCATGTACTGCGTATTTATCATAGCCCTTCATCAAATTCTATTCAGGAACTTCCGGCATTAGATGATAAAAATCTACTCTCAGCATTTGATAATTTCAAAGATCCACAAGCTATTAAAGTAAAGGAGTTTATTTTCATTTTGCTCAAAACTCGCTATCTTTTTGATCGTTATATTATTAAAAGAGATAATGCTAGTAATAGAGAAAGTTGGGCTTTGAAGCGCTATAAATTGTATGAGAGCAGCTCAAGCAATTATGTAGATAGTTTTAGTGGTGACGAAGATCATCTGAATGATAGTACGTTATCTTGCTTGATGCTTATATCAGCATTTCATGTTTCTTACCCAACCAACTCTCGCAAAAATTGGTTATCTGCAGTACTGTATTGGTTAAGCCAAGATAAGTCCTCAGTACCAATTAATGCAGAAAATTATTTAGGGTTTTTAGAAAGTCTTGCGCAAGCTTTCATGGCGAATCGATACCTGATAGCTAAACCCAATGATTACTCAAAATTTATGTATGCTGATTGTGCAGAGCTCAGTGTACTACCATATGAACTAAGCGATCCAAATTATGATTTTGAAAGTCACTTAGGGTATGACAAGGTTGCTGTTTTTGTTTTTAATTACTTAGATTATTTATTATGGAAAGACAGCAATGTTTCTATTCCGAAGAAAAAAGAATTTAGATTTAGTTTCAAGAGTTCTAAAGAGCACTTCTCACCTCAGACTTCTAGAATCGATGAGATATTACCTCAAGCTAAATTGCACAGTTTTGGCAATCTATGTTTAATGGGTAGCAGTGAGAATTCATCATTAAGTAACGATACTCCTAAACAGAAGACTGAGATACTAAATAGCCAACGTAATAGAATGGCGCCACTGAGTCTAAAGTTAGAGTTAATGATGCAAACTGCTCAAGAAAACTGGAACATTAAGACTATCGATTCACATAGATATGATATGGTCAAAATCCTGCAGGAAGATATAGAACAAAAATTAAAACGTATAGCTTAATATGCTTGTTTCATTATTTTTAAATCTTCGGAATTTGTTGTTATATAAAAAAAGTAGATTAAGGAACAGTAATGCTAAAGCTCGAAAGTATCAAAAAAGATGCTCAGATACGTGGTATTCAATCTGACGAAATTGTTCGTATTGTTCAGGTTGAACGAGTGGGTGAACATGCTGTTACTGTCTACTATAAAGATAGCCAGGGTAAATTAGGTGAGCAGATGTTGTTTCGTTCTGATGAAGCCCGCTTAGAATTGGCGACAGTAGGCCGAGCATGGGGATTCGACGCTCCAGGCGCAGATTTCCAGTTAGGGCTAGAGGCGTATCGGATTAGCCAAGCAGCTTTATTTGATCCTATGATGGCAGTTCATACTTCTAACGTCGAGCCCTTACCGCATCAGATTTCAGCTGTTTATGAAGTGATGTTGCCTAAGCAACCACTGCGTTTTGTGCTGGCTGATGACCCAGGCGCAGGTAAAACTATTATGGCAGGTTTGTTGATTTGTGAGTTATTAATGAGAGCCGATGCAAGGCGAATCCTTATTGTTTCCCCGGGATCACTGACTGAACAATGGCAAGATGAGCTTCTCGAAAAATTTGGTGTTGTATTCGATATTTTTAGTCGTGAAAAACAAGAGCAATGCGCATCTGGTAATTACTTTGATGAGTCAAATCAGCTGATTTGCAGACTCGATCAATTATCTCGAAGTGAAGAGCTACAAGACAAACTTAGAAATACTGAGTGGGATCTAATTATCGTTGATGAGGCACATAAGTTATCTGCGAACTATTTTGGCAATGAGATAAAGAAAACTAAGCGTTTTGTTCTTGGGGAGCTTCTAGGCTCTATTACACGACACTATCTACTAATGACGGCAACGCCGCACAATGGTAAAGAAGAAGACTTTCAAATTTGGCTATCATTATTGGATGGTGATCGTTTTTATGGAAAGTTCCGTGAAGGTGCGCATAAAGTAGATGTGTCTGACATAATGCGCCGTATGGTAAAAGAAGAGTTACTTAAGTTTGATGGTACACCATTATTTCCTGAGCGCCGTGCCTATACTGCAAACTATCAGCTTTCTGACATGGAGGCGTTACTTTATGACGAAGTGACAACCTACGTTCGTGAAGAAATGAACCGAGCTGATCGTCTTGGAGGTCAAAAGAAAAATAATATTGGTTTTGCATTGACTATGTTACAGCGTCGTTTGGCTTCAAGCCCTGAGGCAATATACCAATCTCTAAAACGTCGTCGTAAGCGCTTAGAGTCTCGCTTAGAAGAAACTAAGCATCTAGTACGTGGAGGTTCTAAGGGTACAAATACAGTGGCTGAAACGTTCGTTGAATACAACGTACAAAAAAGAATCGACTTACCAGATAATCTCGACGAACTTGATGAGGATTTAACGGCAGAAGAGTATGAGATGTATACAGAGCAAGTTGTTGACCGAGCATCTGCTGCTGAAACTATTCCTGAGTTTGAGGCAGAAATAGCTAGCCTTAAGAGTCTCGAACATCAGGCATTGGTCATTGTACAATCTGGTAACGATAAAAAATGGGAAGAGTTGTCTTATTTACTTCAGGACACCCCTGAAATGTTTACATCTAATGGAACTCGTCGCAAGTTGATTATATTCACTGAGCATAAAGACACTTTGAAGTATTTAGTGGAACGTATTAAAGATATGCTTGGTAATGACAAAGCTGTAAGAACTATTTCTGGTAGCACGAGTCGAGATAAACGGCGTCAGACACAAGAAGAGTTCCGATTCGATCCAGAAGTCATTGTATTGGTAGCCACTGATGCAGCAGGAGAAGGGGTTAACCTTCAAAACGCCAATTTAATGGTGAATTACGATTTACCATGGAATCCAAACCGACTAGAGCAAAGGTTTGGTCGGATTCACCGAATTGGGCAGACGGAAATATGTCATTTATGGAATATCGTAGCGGATGAAACACGTGAAGGAGCAGTATTCCAAAAGCTGTTTGAGAAAATAGAAATAGAGAAAAAAGCCTTAGGTGGAAAGGTTTTTGACGTCTTGGGGGAGGCTTTTGATAATATCTCACTTAAAGAGCTGCTCATAGAAGCGATTCGCTATGGTGACGACCCTGAAATAAAGGCTAAGATGCAGGAGGTAATCGAGGGCGCACTTGATACAAACCATCTTAAAGAAATTATTAAACGAAATGCTTTAGTAGATCAGCATATGGGTCTTGATGGTTTATACGCCATTAAAGAGGAGATGGAAAAAGCAGAAGCCCGAAAACTACAACCATATTTCATCAGAGCATTTTTTACAGAGGCGTTTAAGTCTTTAGGTGGTGACTTAAGGTCACGCGAATCAGGCCGTTATGAAGTAAGTCATGTACCAGCTGCTATTCGTGAACGTGATCGAATTATTGGTGAAAGCCGTACACCAGTCTTAAAGAAATACGAAAGAATATGCTTTGAAAAACGATATATCAATCAACCTGGCAAGCCAATGTCAGACATGATTCATCCTATTCATCCTTTGATGCACGCTACCACTGATTTAATATTACAAGCGCACCGATCGAAGCTTAAGCAAGGTGCTGTATTGGTCGATCCAAATGACGATAGTACTGAAGTTAAGATACTGTTTATGATAGATCACACTGTACGAGAATCCAGTAATGAAGCACTTATAGCCTCACGACGATTACAATTCATTAAAGTGAATGAAAAAGGCGAAGCGACTAATGCAGGATGGGCGCCACATTTAGATTTAAAGCCTATAGAAGATTATGACTATCAGCTTATAAGTGATATTCTGCATGCAGATTGGCTAAGCCACAATCTTGAAGTTTTAGCCGTGGGCTATGCTTCCAATAAGATGGCACCTGAACACTTTGATGTTGTAAAATACCGGCGAGAGCTTCAATCAGACAAAACACTTGCTGCAGTGAATGAACGTTTGGTAAAAGAAATTAACTATTGGTCAGATCGTTATATTACGCTCCAAGATGCTGTAAAAGTTGGAAAACAACCTCGAATGCAACCAGAAATGGCACGTCGTCGCGTAGATGACCTAAGCGCAAGACTACAGCAGCGTACTAAGGAGCTAATAGAGCTCAAAGAAGTAGTATCAAGTACGCCAGTAGTGATTGGTGGTGCATTAGTAATCCCGCAAGGGTTATTGGCCCAGCGAAAAGGTGATACAGGGTTCATTGTAGATGCTGCTGCTCGCGCTCGAGTAGAGCGCGTAGCTATGAATGCTGTTATAAAAGCTGAACAAGAGATGGGTCATGAAGTGACCGATATGAGTGCAGAAAAATGTGGGTGGGACATTACTGCTCGTCCCAATATTAATCCTGATGGATCTATCTTACCTGATCGGCATATCGAAGTAAAAGGTCGCTCCAAAGGACAGACTACTATTACTGTTAGTCGTAATGAGATTATTTATGGCTTAAACCAAGCAGATAAATTTATTCTTGCTATTGTGGTTGTAGATAATAATGACTATGAAGGACCGTACTATATCAGGACCCCATTTACGACTGAGCCAGAATTTGGTGTTGCCAGTATTAACTATGACTTAAGTGATCTGCTATCAAAAGCCGTTTCACCAAGTGAAACTATCTAAGATTTATATATAAGAGTATTCAATGTCAAACCCAAACGAGTTCAAAATCTATAGCCCCAAAAAACTGATTGAAGTAGCACTGCCACTAGATGAAATTAATGCAGCAGCATCACGTGAGAAATCTATACGTCATGGTCATCCAAGTACGCTGCATCTGTGGTGGGCTCGTCGACCTCTTGCTGCTGCACGTGCAGTAATTTTCGCACAAATGGTTAATGATCCTGGTTATCAGCAAGATGATGGCTTCAAGTACGGTGTTAATAAAAAAGAAGCCGAAATAAAAAGAGAGAAGTTGTTTGATATTATTCGTGACCTCGTGAAGTGGGAAAATACCAATAACGAAGAGGTGCTGAACCGCGCACGTGAGGCCATAAGAGAAAGCTGGCGTGAGACTTGCTACTTAAATCGCAAGCATCCACAGGCTGCTGAATTATTTAATCCTGAAGAGTTACCTGCATTTCATGATCCATTTGCTGGTGGCGGTGCTATTCCTTTGGAAGCACAACGTTTGGGGCTAGAAAGTCATGCGTCAGATTTAAATCCAGTAGCAGTCATGATCAACAAGGCAATGATAGAAATTCCACCAAAGTTTGCGGGACAAGTTCCAGTAGGGCCAATACCTGAAGGTGATAAGCAACAAAATCTACTCGAAGATTGGCAAGGGTCTAAAGGTTTAGCGGAAGATGTACGTCGATATGGACATTGGATGCGTGAAGAAGCTATTAAACGCATTGGCCATCTATATCCTAAAGTAAAAATTACGGATGATATGGTTACTGAGCGTCCTGATCTTGAAAAATATAAAGGGGAAGAGCTAACTGTTATTGCTTGGCTTTGGGCACGAACGGTTAAAAGTCCTAACCCGGCATTCAATCATGTTGACGTGCCACTTGTCTCTAGTTTTATATTGTCTAGCAAAAAAGGCAAAGAAGCTTATGTTCAACCGGTAATCGATGGTGACAAATACAGGTTTGATGTTAAGGTTGGAACGTTTTCAGTTGAAGCAAAAAAAGGAACTAAAGCAGCTAGAGGACCAAATTTTGTATGCATTATTTCAGGATCACCACTTGATGGCAAATATATCAAAGCTGAAGGTATAGCGGGCCGTATGAATGCTAAGCTTATGGCCATTATTGTAGAAGGTAAGGGTGGGCGTGTATATTTATCACCAACCCAAGATATTGAAGATATATCAGAGCAAGCTATACCGACATGGGCTCCTGAAACAGATATTCCGCATGATAAAAGATCGATGTTTACACCATTATATGGCTTAACTAAATTTTCACATCTGTTTACATCTCGCCAACTTGTTGCAATCACTACCTTTTCTGATCTGATTCAAGAAGCTCGAGAAAAAGCTATCTATGATGCCGAGATAGCTGGAATTAAAGATGATTGCCTGAGAATAGATAAAAATGGTAATAGTGCGACGGCTTATGGGGATGCGTTAGCGGTTTACTTAAGTTTTATAACGGATAAAGTTTCTGACTATTGGTCATCGATTTGTAGCTGGCACTCGTCTGGTGAGAAAATGAGAAATACATTTGGTAGACAAGCTATACCTATGGTCTGGGACTATGCTGAAGCTAATCCATTTTGTAGATCTTCGGGTAATTGGATAGCAATGACAGATTGGACAGTAAAAGCCTTAGCTCATACACCATGTAATAGCGAAGGTTTTGCATTTCAAAGAGATGCTGCAACCCAAGATATCAGTATTAATAAAGTAGTTTCTACTGATCCGCCTTATTATGACAATATCGGCTATGCCGACTTATCTGATTTCTTTTATGTTTGGATGCGCCGTTCGCTTAGAACGATTTATCCTGATCTATTTTCTACTATGGCAGTACCAAAAGCAGAAGAGCTTGTAGCCACACCTTATCGTCATGGTAGTAAAGAAAAAGCGGAAGTTTTCTTTTTAGATGGTATGACTAAAGCTATAAGTAATCTAGCTGAAAAAGCACATCCTGCATTTCCTGTGACTATCTATTACGCTTTTAAACAATCTGAAACGAAAGAAGGTAGTACCTCTAGTACAGGTTGGGAGACATTTTTGGAAGCCATTATTCGTGCTGGATTTTCTATTGATGGTACTTGGCCTATGCGAACTGAGATGGCTAATAGAATGATTGGATCAGGAACTAACGCCTTAGCCTCATCAGTAGTGCTAGTCTGTAAAAAACGTAAGATTGAAGCTGAATCTATCTCACGACGTGAGTTTCAACGTGAATTACGTGAGCAAATGCCTGAAGCGCTAGAGGCGATGGTCGGTGGTGAAACTGGAGCGACCCCTATTGCACCAGTAGATTTAGCTCAAGCAGCTATTGGTCCTGGTATGGCTATTTACTCCAAGTACGCGGATGTTCTCAATCAAGATGGTAGTAAGCTAAGTGTACATGAAGCACTAGTGCTAATTAACCGTTCTATAACTGATTATTTAAATCCTGATAGTGGTAACTTCGATGCCGATACCTTATTTTGTGATAATTGGTTTAGTCAATACGGCTGGGGAGAGGGCCCATTTGGTGAAGCTGATACGCTTGCTCGGGCTAAAGGTACTTCTGTGGATGGCGTACATAGTGCAGGTGTAATTGAAGCCGCAGGAGGCAAGGTGCGACTATTACAATGGGGTGAATACCCAAAGGACTGGAATCCCCATACTGACACTCGTACGCCGATTTGGGAAGCATGTCATCAGTTGATTAGAGCGTTGAAGCAAGATAGTGAAAGCGCAGCTGGTGCACTTTTGGCAAATATGCCCGAGCGTGGTGAGCCAATTCGTCAGTTAGCTTATCATTTGTATACTTTATGTGAACGTAAAAAGTGGGCGGAAGAAGCTCGAGCCTATAACGAACTTATTGGCTCTTGGCATGCTATTGTCGCAGCATCGCATGAAGCAGGTGTAAGACATTATGGCACCACACAAGAATTGGATTTTTAGGGGTCAAGAATTAATAATCAAACTGAAATATTTCAGAAAATAGGAGCAAGCTGAAAGGCTGTTCGGCTCAATCATGCTTAACTAAATAAATTCGGTTACACACTTATCAAAGATAATTAAAAGGGTTTGGTTATGAGTTTAAGACCTTGGCGTGAAATAGCACGTCCACATAAAGATGTTTTAGAAGGTACATTCAAGCAATCGGAATTCGCAGCAGATATTACGCAAGTTGCTAATGGAACGGCGCCACCTGAATATCAGGATGCCGAAAAGTTTTTTGCACGTACGTTCATCACTGAAGGCATGAGGTTATTGCTGATGTCAGTCGCTCAACGCCTAGTAGGCAAGGGTGGTGATCCAGTTATTCAGCTCCAAACCTCATTTGGTGGTGGTAAAACACATACTATGTTGACTGTTTTGCACTTGGCAAGTCGTGAGGTTAGTACTGATAAGTTACAAGGTATTCCACCTTTACTAGATGAAGCAGGTATTAACGATTTACCTAGAGCTAACATTGCCATTCTAGACGGCATTGCTTTATCAGTGAGTCAAGGTAAACAACATGGTGAAATTTGTGCAAACACTCTATGGGGAGAAATGGCTTGGCAACTATTAGGAGAAGAAGGTTATGCACTAGTCGCAGCTTCTGATCGTGATGGAACAGCACCGGGTAAAGATGTATTGACTTACTTACTTACTAAAGCCGCTCCTTGTGTCGTACTGATAGATGAGTTACAGAAGTTTTTCAGTGACTTAACACCAGGAAAACCTCTTAATGCTGGTACATATGAAGCTAACTTAAAGTTTATACAAGCCTTAACAGAGGCATTTAAAACCGTGCCCAATGCTGTATTATTAGCATCGCTCCCAGAATCTGAAACTGAAGTTGGCGATACATTTGGTCAAAATACCTTAAATGCTTTAGAAAAGCATTTTGGCCGTGTCGAATCTGTTTGGAAGCCTGTCGCGGCTGAAGAGGCATTTGAAATTGTTCGTCGGCGTCTATTCGAGTCAGCTGGTGAAAGAAATCAAATTGAAAGTACCTGTCAAAACTTTAGTAGTTTCTATCAAGAAAATGCACGATATTTCCCAGAAGAAACAATAACTCACCTTTACTACGAACGAATGTGCTCTTCTTACCCTATTCATCCAGAGATTTTTGATCGCCTGTATGAAGACTGGTCTACATTAGATAAGTTTCAACGTACAAGGGGGGTACTTCAGTATATGGCAGTTATTATTCATCGCTTATGGAATGATAATAATCAGGATGCCATGATTATGCCAGGCTCTATTCCCTTAAGTGATAGTACAGTTCGCCATAAAAGTATCCATTATTTGCCACAAGGATGGGAGCCTGTAATTGAACGTGAAGTAGACGGCGATCGTTCAGAACCATACCGTATAGATGGAGATGATACTCGTTTTGGTAGTGTGCAAGCAGCGAAACGTACTATGCGCTCTATATTCTTAGGCAGTGCACCAAGTTCACGTAATCAAGTCATAAAAGGTATTCAGTTAGAAAGAATTATATTAGGCTCTGCTCAGCCTGGACAGAATATCGGAGTATTTGATGATGTACTTAAACGCTTACGAGATAGGTTGCATTATCTTTACTCAGATCAAGATCGTTTCTGGTTAGATACTAAGCCTAACTTACGACGGGAAATGGAAAGCCGTAAGCAAAATATAGATGAACTTGTTCTAAATAGTGAATTAAAAAGTCATATAACGGCTATGTTTGCTAAAAAAGGTTTTTTTGCAGGTGTTCATGTATTTACGAACTCAAGTGACGTACCAGATGAATGGGGAGTTGGCCCAAGATTGGTAGTTTTACCTCCCCATGAAAGCTACGCGAAAAGAGACGGTAATGATGCTATTGCTGCTGCTGAAAATATTTTATCCTACCGTGGAGAACAACCTCGCCAGAAACGTAATCGTTTAATTTTCTTCGCAGCAGATAAAGATGTTGTTGGTCGTTTGAAAGATGCTGCTCGTACATATTTAGCTTGGCGCGCTATTGTTTCAGATATTAATGAAGGTAAGTTAAACCTTGATTTATTTCAAGTAAAACTTGCAGAGAACAGTGCAAATGAGGCTCAAGTTAGCCTTAAACAAATGGCCCGTGAAGCTTATAAATGGGTGCTTTGTCCAGAGCAACCTAAAGCGACTGATAAAAATATAGAGTGGCAAACTGTTTCTGTCTCAACTAATTCTTCAAATTTAATTCAGGAAATCGAAAATCGATTACACGAGGAAGAGTGGATTATTACAGAGTGGTCACCTATACATTTGAAAAAACTGCTAGAACAGCTGTATTTCAAAAAAGGTACACCTGATTCTAAGTCTGATATAAGTGCATTACAGGTTTATCGCGATATTTGTCAGTACCTATATTTGCCAAGACTTCTTAATGAACAAGTATATAAAAATGCTATCGTTAATGGTTTAGAAAATGAAGATTTCTTTGGTTTTGCCTCTGGTAAGGATAGCGATCAATATTTAGGTTTTTGTTTTGGTAATGGTGGATTACCTTATTTAGATGATACTGCATTGTTGATTGAAAAGGATACTGCGCTAAGTTATCGAGAAAAAATAAAGCCTGCACCTGAATTAGAAACTACTAATCAACCAGACGACGATAACATCGGTGGCTATGCTGGTACCGATATTGACTTGGTGTCAACTGCTATACCACAATCGACATTACCTGTATCTGCAGGAGTATTGTCAGAACCGACTGCCATTAAAAAACAGTTTTATGGCAGTGTTGACCTTGATTCAGTAAAAGCCAAGATGGATTTTGCGACTATTGTTGATGAAGTTGTTCAGCAATTTACAGCTAAGCTAGGTATTGAAGTAACTATTTCAGTTGAGATACAAGCTAAATCTCAGGATGGCTTCGATGAATCTTTACAGCGTACAATTAAAGAAAATTGTAATGTTTTAGGGTTCAATAATTCGGAGTTTGAAGAAGAGTAGAGTCAGTTTTTGTTAATGTTTTTAATAAATAAGAAAACTTAACTATCAAAATCGATATTTATATCCCTCAACTAACGGAACACAAAATAAGTATTCGAATGATATATGCGGAAAAGCCAGACAACTTAAGCTGTCTGGCTTTTTGGATGATTAATGCTCATTTGTTTGCTTGATCTGTCCGCCATAAAGCATGCTCACATATTATGCATAACCAACTATTTTTGGCACGCATATAAGGAATATCAGCAGGTACTTCAATCTGACAAGCATAACCGCAGTACTCACATACAACATCGTCCAAGTAGGCATAACACTGAGTGACTGTCTCAAAGAATACTTGAGGACTTACCTCATACTTCTCACAAAGCGTCTTCACATGTTTAATAAAACCGCTTTTATTATCGTATGCCCAGTAATCCTCACATATTTTGATATCGTATGGGCTCTGCGTCATATTCGGCTGAAGTTTTACACTCATCATACTCTCCTTAGTAGCTGCCATAATCAGAGTGCGGTAATAGCTCATAGAGCTCTGCTTGAAGCTTAATGCTTATATCTTCCACAAAGTACCCATCCTGAGCATCCAAGCGCTTCTGCACCCACACACGCATCGCCATATCGTTACCAAAGCAACGCTTCACTCCTAAAAAGCGTGCTAGGTTATGATTAGATGAAATATACAACTCACGTATCAATGAATTAGCGATAAGATTTGCATCTTCACTGATAGCACCATCCTGTTTAAACTCACCAAATAGCTGCTCATAATTGATAATTTTCATCGTGACGTCTCCTTGTCAGTCTGCGAGTTTGTGATGAGTCCTTCAGTGTCAAAGCTATGCGATGCACCTGCTAACTTCTCCTTGCTTGCTAGTAGCAAGTTATCCATCGCTGAGCCATCTTGACGGGTAATATCAGGGACATAGCGGCTGTAGACCCGAAACAACATCTCCGTACTACTGTGACCCATCTGCCGAGCAATCCACTCAGGGTTCTCACCAGCAGCGAGCCAAAGCGTCGCTGCGGTATGCCGAGTCTGATAAGCACGCCTATGTTTCAGACCGAGTAGGGCAAGCGTGGGTTTCCATACCCGTCTATTCACATTGCGATACTCCATTGGATTGCCTTGTGAATTGCAGAATATAAACTCTGACTTACCAAAGGTGCGCGTCTTCTGCTCTAATAAGGCGTCATACACTAACTGTGACATCGCAATATCGCGTTGTGAGCCTAACGTCTTAGTCGGACCCATCTCACCATTCACTAACGCACCGCGTATACTGATCTCACGGCGATCAAAATTGATGCAGTCCCACTTAAGCCCATCAATCTCACTGGTACGCATCCCTGTAAAAAAGCGGATGGTGTAGTAGGGCTTATAGTCAGCGCGGACATGCTTTAAAAATAACCATACCTCAGCCAGCGTAAAAGGATTTACATCAGGACGAGATTGCTTGAGATTCTTAATGTTTTTATAAGGCATCTCAAAATCATGGCGATCTGACGCTTCTTCTAGTATCATACGAAGAAGTATCATGATCTGATTGATTCGTGCTACTGACAGACTTGACTGACCATCTTTACCGTAACAAACTTTGGCGAGGGAGCTACGGAAGGTCAGCAAGTCTGTTTTTTTTATGGTATGTACTGCTTTACCACCAAACGCCGGTAATAAGTACTTATTTAAAATAATCTGTATCTTTTGCCGATAGCTCGGTCGCCACTCAATCTTCCTCTCCTCAAAAAACGTTTCCGAAAACTCTTTAAAGGTCGGATTGCGACTGATACAAGCTTCGGCTCTATCAGCCAGTGCCGTCATCTCCTGCGCTCGTTCACTCTTTGGGAAGTAAGCAGCATAGTCAAAGATGCCTAAAGTTATTTCTGCTTCCATTTTTTCGATAATTTTAGCCAGCTTCTTTCGATTAGCTGGAGTGTCTGTGAGATTAGTCGTCTCACGGCAACGCATATTCATATATCGAAAATCTACGAATAGCTTGCCACGTCTCGATCTTATTGACGCCATTATTTGACTCCTTGTTTAAATAAAACTTACTGTAAAGCCATACCGTTGATCGCACTCATGACAGGCTTACACATATCTTCTTCGATACGCTCCCAAACGTACAAAATCTTGCGACCGCCAAAAGGACGAATGTAATGGATGTTTTCAATCAAAACAGTGTCCTTAAGTTGGTTACGGATAGTACGTGCATCGTATTTGATACGATCGGCTAATTCTTGAGTAGTGAGATAAGTCTGTGACATAATAGTTCTCCATGTGAAATAAATTTACTATTAGTGAATGATTAGTTATCACTAATGAGTACATATTATCTATAAATATTATCACTTGCAAGCACTTTTTTATCACTTTAGGGATTTTGTAAATGATTAAGCTTAATTTACCTGTTTTATTTGCACAAAGAGGCATCCGTGTAGCTGATGCTGACAGGATGTCTAAACTAGGAAGATCTACTTTGTATCGAATGTACAATAATGAAGTCACTAGAATAGACTTTGATTCATTAAATGAGCTTTGTAAGCTTTTAGATTGCACACCCGGCGATATTATCCTCTATGAAGAAGATTGTGAGGAAGGGGGTTCAGAAGAAAGTTAGAATGCTTATTAGAATAGTTCTTTGGAGTGTCTCGGGAATCATCAAGCTTAGCGCTGATAAATATTCTACTCGTCCTTATTGTTTTCAAATATCAGGTTGTGGTCGTTACTGTTTAAACGACAATTAATTTTGGATGTTATAAAGCTAAAATTCATTTTAGAGAAATTAGACCTCTGAAAAACACGTTTTTTGTTGAATTGAGGTTGGGTTCAAAAATCATCATAGTGCCAAATTTACTAGGTTAGGTGTCATGATGGTTTTTTAGCCAAAAATAGCTAGGTTGTGGTCAGTTATGTATGTGAGGTTTTAGGGCAGGGCACAGTTTGGGCACCAAATGGGCACCGTCATGAAAACGGGATTTTTATTTGAGTAGTTATACTTAACTATATTCAAAAAGATATTTCGATAAATCTTCTACAAGCCCCGAAAATTAGACAAAAAAAAGCCTCACTGTTAAGTGAGGCTTTTTAAGTATTTGGAGCGGGAAAAGAGATTCGAACTCTCGACCCCAACCTTGGCAAGGTTATGCTCTACCACTGAGCTATTCCCGCTAATTATCAATTAACTATCGTCAGTTGATGATGGCGTATTATACGCAGTTTTTTTGGTGTGTCAACACCCAAAACGAAAAAAACCAAAGTTAATAAAATAGGCGTTTTCTAAGGCCGTGTATGTATGTTATAACGGTTTATTATGATATGTATTCCAAAAGCTTTGTATTGCATAAATAAGCTGGGATACATTTCATAATTTAATCTTAAATCACATTCACAATTATTAATGCTTATAAAGATAAGTCATAGGGATATACAATGAGTCAACACTATACCATCGCCGATTATTTGTTTGATCGTGTCGCAGAAGCAGGTGCTTCTGAGATATTTGGCGTACCTGGTGATTTCAACTTAACTTTTCTAGATAATGTGCTAGCCTCTGATAAGCTACGCTGGGTGGGTAATACCAATGAGCTAAATGCAGGTTATGCAGCTGATGGCTATGCTCGTGAGCGTGGGTTTGCGGCTATGGTCACGACTTTTGGTGTGGGTGAGTTGTCTGCGATTAATGCGACGGCAGGCTCTTTTGCAGAGTATGCACCAGTACTTCATATCGTGGGCGCGCCAAGTACGGCAGTGCAAGACTCAAAACGCCGTATTCATCATTCGCTTGGTGATGGGGTGTTCAATCATTTTATTAAGATGGTTGAGCCAGTAACTGTGGCACGGGCACAGCTTACACCAGAAAACGCTGCCTCAGAGATTGACCGTGTCATTCGTCTGATTCTTAAAAAACACCGCCCTGGTTACTTATTGTTATCGCCTGATGTGGCAAAAATGCCAATTTATCCACCAACGACTAAGCTGATTGATAGCCAAGAAGATATTACCAGTCAAGCAGCACTGGCGGATTTTAAAAAAGCGTTAATAGAGTTTTTGCCAAACAAGACCACGACGCTGATGGCAGATTTGATGGTGCATCGTTTAGGGCTGCAAAATCAGCTCAAAGCACTCATTGCTGATACCGATATTCCTTATACTACGCTGTCTTGGGGTAAGACATTACTCGATGAAAACAGCGAGCGCTGGGCAGGGACTTATGCAGGGGTTGCTTCACGTCCTGTCGTCAAAGATGCGGTAGAGAACTGCGAATGTCTGATCAAAATAGGGGTGCAGTATACCGACACCACCACCGCAGGATTTAGCCAAGATATCAACGAAGATGCCGTAGTAGACTTGCATTATGAACGGGCTTCTATCAGTGGTCAAAACTTTGCACCGATTGCCTTGAAGGACGCGCTGCAAGCGTTGCATGAAGTCATGACCTCTGGTATCAATATCGTGCCAAAGGTCTTTTGTGAGCCGGTCAACCCACATGAGCAAAATGGCAAAGATGATGAAGCCATCCGCCAAGACGATCTTTGGCACATCATTGCTGATCGCTTAGACCACAACAACTTGGTGTTTTCTGAACAAGGAACGGCCTATTTTGGTATCAGTGATGTGCGTCTACCAGAAGGGGTGACGTCATATGGTCAGCCGATGTGGGGATCAATTGGCTATACCTTGCCAGCCAGCCTAGGCGCTGCTATTGCCTCGCCAAACAAGCGCAGTGTTTTATTGATTGGTGATGGTTCAGCATTATTGACCATTCAAGAGATAGCGGTGATGATTCAAGAGCGTATCAACCCAGTCATTGTCCTAATCAATAACGATGGCTATACGGTAGAGCGTGCGATTCATGGTGAAAACCAATACTACAACGATATTCCTAAATGTGACTGGCAGATCATGCCGCAAGCATTTGGTGCCACCAAAGAAAACAGTCTCATGCTGAAAGTCGAAACCGCAGGAGAACTCAAAGCGGCGTTTGATACGGCCGCCGCCACCACCGATAAGCTTATTATGATAGAGGTCATTGCCGATAAGCATGATATTCCGCCACTGCTTGCCGACATCAGCGCTGCACTAAAACCAAAATCCGATTAAACAATGCGCAGATAAAACAATGCGCAAATAACACAGACAACAGAATCAAATCACCCCATCTAGCATATTGTTAGGTGGGGTTTTTTTGGTATCTTTACTATATGAATGAATTAAACCAATATCGCTCTTACGTCTGTCTACAGACTTTAGTATCATGGCGGATTGGGCTACGTTCAGCCTTTATATTCAATAGGAGATGGACCCGACGTGATTTGGTTAAAAATGCTTATCGGCGCATTGATGGTACTGGCGATTCAATTATTCGCCCAAACCCGATTTTTTTATTTGGCTGCACTTGCGCCACTATTTCCCACATTTACGTTAATCAGCCACTTCATCGTCGGCACTGAGCGTAGTCCTGCTGATTTAAGAGTAGCACTAATATTTAGCATGCTCGGTGTCATACCGCATTTGATTTATACCTTTGTGGTGTTTTTCAGTATTGGCTATATGAGCTTATATAAGGCTTTACTATTGGGCGTCGTCGCTTGGATGATAGCCGCGGCTATCTTAGTACTGACATGGCAATACATTCAAGCTTAAGCATTCAGGCTTAGATTAGCTGATACAGATGACAATTATCGTTGAATAAAAGTTGACGTTTACATGAGGTAGTACAGACAGCTTTCATCTATGAATTGATATGATTTGGCTAAAATATCTTTTATAAAATTTGATAGTAGGTGTTACGCTTGGCAGTGTCCGATTGACCATCGCGGATAGGCGCTTATCTGGTGTGATATCTACTGACAGTGCGACAACGTAAATTTTTTTTGAATCAAGTAATATCTCACTCATTATAAATATAACCACAAATATAATCACGATAACGACAAAATAGGGCTTAAAAAATGGATACCTTAAATATCCTCTACTTGGTAGGCGCGATATTAATTTTTGCCAGTATTATGGCAAGCACCTTATCAGCACGTTTGGGTGTACCTTTGCTATTGCTGTTTTTGATAGTGGGCATGCTGGCAGGTGAGCAAGGTATCTTGGGTATTGAGTTCTCGCAATACGCGTTAGCCAATTTTGTTGGACAGGCAGCCCTTGCCTGTATCTTGTTAGATGGTGGTTTACGCACCTCGTTTAAGTCGTTTCGCGTCGGACTCAAGCCCGCGATTACCTTAGCCACATGGGGTGTCTTGGTCACGGTGATGGTGCTTGGGGTATTCGTCACTTGGTTGCTCGATGTCGACTGGCGTTTTGGGTTGCTGATGGCTGCCATCGTTGGTTCGACTGATGCGGCAGCAGTATTTTCTCTATTACGAAATGGCGGCGTCAAACTCAACGATCGTGTCCAAGCCACGCTTGAGCTAGAGTCTGGTGCCAATGATCCGCTGGCCATTTTATTGGTCACGGGTTTGATTGCGCTCAATGTTGATCCTGATGGTCAGACAGTATTTGGCTTCCTCGTTTTGCTGGTGCAGCAGCTAAGCTTTGGGCTAGGAATGGGCCTACTGTTTGGGTATTTTCTATCTCGGCTACTACCAAAAATCCATTTGGCAGAAGGCATGTATGCAATCTTAATCCTCTCTGCAGGCTTGGCTGTTTTTGCCGCGACCAACCTAATAGGCGGTAGTGGGTTTTTGGCGGTATATCTTACTGGTGTCTTAATCGGTAACCATAAAGTGCGCTCGACTGAGCATGTCATGCGAGTGATGGACAGCTTTGCTTGGCTATCACAAGCGGTACTGTTTGTCGTATTAGGGCTATTGGTCACGCCGTCAAATGTGCTAAATGTTTGGCATTATTCGGTGGCCATTGCCGCCTTTATGATTTTTGTCGCTCGCCCCATCGCTGTCTACACGAGCGTCAAACCCTTTAAGTTTAAAGACAGAGAGATTGGGTTTATCTCTTGGGTCGGTCTGCGCGGTGCCGTGCCTATTACGCTTGCTATCTTGCCCGTCATGGCGGGGATAGATAATGCCTTTATGTTGTTTGATATCGCCTTTGGCGTCGTAGTACTATCGCTAATTTTGCAAGGTACGACCATCCCGACGATGGCAAATTTATTTAGAGTACGTATTCCAACCAATAAAGATCCTAAAGAAGAGCATGAAGTATGGGTATCAGATAAGGCAAGTATCACGCTATATGAGTTTGAGGCAAAATCTGGCGCATTTGCAATTGGTCGACACCCAAAAGGCATCTCTAAGAGCATCAGCTCTAATGAGATCAGTGTCTTTGCATTGGTGCGTGGTCAGCAGATCGTGGTCGTAGATGAGAATACCAAACTGAAATTTGGCGATAGTGTTTGGTATGCGATGAGAGGCAATCATGCTAGCAAAATTGCCAAGATTTTTAATGACACTACCCTAGATCGTAAGGCTATTGATGACTTTTATGGCGATTGGTTGCTATCACCCAATGTTAAGCTTGGGGATTTGCCATTTTTTACGGAAGCAATGACATCTGAAACACTGGTAAAAACCTTAAAGACGACAGACGAAGACCTTGCAAAAAATATGTGGGAGCAGACGGTCGCTGAATATGTGACATCACATTTGGGTACAGCGCCCGTCTCAGGCGATACAGTCGTGATAAGTAATGAATGGTCATTGGTTATCAAAGAAGTAGATGACAAAGGTAAGCTCAGAAACATTGGTCTAAAATACCAAGAGCCTGTAGCAGTTACATCGTAATATCAGTAGTTTTTAGGGCGTGTACAAACACGCCCTATAGCAGATTCATCATTTTATTCAAAAAATCAGCGATGTGTTTGTGCTGGTTTTCTCGGTATGCCCAGTGGTGCTCGACAGCATAACTGGCTTCCTCTCGCAGTAGAACTTTCATTAGTCCCATTTTCTCATAACGGGCTGCCAGATCACGAGGTAGATAGCCAACATGGTGACCGGCTAGAATCAACTGTGCGGTTGCCTCCATATGATATGTGGTGGCACTCAAGGTTTTGGGGCGCACATGATGGATGCTGACATCAGTGATATAGCCTCTTTTTATCCAAGGATGGTTTTGTTCTAAGTCCTCTAATGTCAAACCTTCTGCATTATAAAACAACCGATGCTCGCGTCCGCAGCACACGACCTGTCTTTCTACAAAGGCGGGCTTAAACGTCAGTAGCGGTGGAAAGCTACCAAAATAACCAACGCCAATATCGCTTTCATTACTGAGCAGTTTCTCTAACATGCTTTCAGGGCTTTGCACGTCGATAGAAAAGTGTATCAATGGGTTATTACGGTAGCTGTTAGCAAGCCGTTGTCTAAGCACGTCATAAAAAAAGTTGGGCATTTGATCGGTTAGGCACAGTCTGATATGGCCGCCATGAACGGAGTCTAGTTGCTGAATATAATGCAGCTGATGTTGGAAATTGGCGACTGACTCAGTAAAGGCGACGCAAGCCTCATAAACCGCTGCGCCATCCTCTGTCAGCTTAAACCCTGCGCGACCACGATGACATAATGTCATGCCCAGCCGATCTTCTAAATGCGTTAAATGACCGCTGATTACTGAAGGTGTGACGTTTAGGCGTGTCTGCGCGGCTGTCACCCCTTGACAGTCTACAATAGCCATAAAGCTACGCAGCGTTTTTACGTCTATTTTTATCAACTCATCTAATATCAAGAACCATCCTCCAATAAATACTCTGTTCAACAAACTTCTGCTAATAACGTATAAGTCTGTTTTACTACGAAAAACCAGAAGTTTACTTCTGAATTTTACCATGGTTCATGCGCTTATATTTATGTATTGTCAATGGCATGTAGCAAATTGTGTACTTAAACCAAATAGAACAAGGAAGTAATGTATGAGCTTCAATCAACCACTCAGCGGTAATGAGATGCCAAGATTTGGCGGTTTCGCCACTATGATGCGCCTGCCAACCCAAGCAGATGCCGAAGGGTTAGACGTGGCGTTTGTTGGCGTACCTTTAGATATTGGTGCATCGAACCGTAGTGGCGCAAGACTAGGCCCAAGACAGATTCGTGATGAATCAAGAATGATTCGTCCCTACAACGTGGCCACACGCGCCGCACCCTTTGAGTCACTACAAGTTGCTGATATCGGCGATGTTCCTATCAACACGTTCAACTTGCTAAAAAGCGTTGATATCATCGAAAAATTCTATACCGATAAAATCGTCAAACATGGCGCGATTCCTTTAACACTGGGCGGCGACCATACCATCGCATTGCCTATTCTACGTGCCCTTGCCAAAAAACATGGCCCTGTCGGTATGGTACATATCGATGCTCATGCTGATATCAATGATGATATGTTTGGTGAAAAAATCGCTCATGGTACACCGTTCCGCCGCGCGGTCGAAGAAAACCTCATCGACGGTAATCGTGTGGTACAAATTGGTCTGCGCGGTACAGGCTATAGCGCAGAAGAGTTTGATTGGTCAACCCAGCAAGGATTTCGCGTGGTACCTGCTGAGGAGTGCTGGTACAAGTCATTGGCGCCGCTCATGGCAGAAGTTCGCGAAAAGCTAGGCGATGGCCCTGTCTACTTGAGCTTTGATATCGATGGTATCGACCCTGCGTTTGCACCAGGTACGGGTACTGCTGAGATCGGTGGTCTAACATCTACTCAAGGTATCGAAATCATTCGCGGTATGCGCGGTCTTGATGTGGTTGGCGGTGATTTGGTAGAAGTATCGCCACCTTATGACCCATTTGGCAACACCTCTGTACTGGCTGCAAACTTATTGTTTGAGATGCTATGTATCCTGCCGGGCGTACGCTATGACGATAAGGTCAAAGCAGTTTATTAAGCGCAGCTGCTTATTGGCTAGATTTGACGAGTAGGGCAGTTATCCAAGTACCGTATATGAGTGGATAGCTGCATGGACATGGTCACCAGTGTTCTTGAGTTGCTGGTATGAATATAATTCGGTTAAGGAAGACCCCGATGAGTAAACCTTCTTCATTTTTTGGTCAAGATACACTCTCCCCCAATGAGGCTGGACACAGTCTAGGATCGATTGGTACGTTTGCACTATGGTTTGGTGCCAATATCGTCGTGACGACTATTTTAACGGGAATGTTATTAGTACCTGACCTACGGTTTACCACGGCTATCACCACCGTACTCATTGGCTCGTTGATCGGGGCAATCCCGCTGTTGTTGGTTGGTTTGATGGGTCAGCGTACAGGTCTCCCCTCTATGGCACTGACGCGTAGAGCTTATGGACCATTTGGCAGTCAGCTGATCTCAGTAGTGAATATGGGCGTACTGATTGCGTGGAGTTGTATTCAGGCGCTGCTGGCTGGTATGAGTCTCGACTATGCGATCGAAACCACCACAGGTTATAGCAATCTGCCGCTATTTGTTATTTTGTGCGAGACGGTCGTGGTGCTGATCGTGCTACGCGGTCACCTGGGCATTGAGCTTGTCGAACGCTGGGCAGCATTGGCCATGGCTGCGCTTACTGTCATAGTGCTCTATCAACTTAACCAACATTATGACGTTTCAACATTGTTTGAGATGCCTGTTGAGTCGCGTAATGGAATCACCTTAGGTATCGCCTTTGACATAGTCATCGCCACCGCCTTTTCTTGGATGTCTTCGGCAGCCGATTATAATCGCAATTGCAAGTCCCCAAAAGTTGCCATATGGGGAACCTATTTTGGTTATATCGTAGCAGCCATTGTTGCTATGGGCTTGGGCGCTACGATCTCAGGTCTGTCTATCATGTATGGCATGGAGCAGACTTACGATCCGACACGTTTGCTCGCTGACTTTGGCTTTGGTTTGCCAGCAGCATTGGTTATTTTCTTCTCAGTAATGACCACCAATGTCATGGCAGTTTATAGTGCAACGCTTTCATGTATGAACATCAAGCCTAATATGAGCTTTTGGAAACCTGCTTTGATCATTGGTCTGGTCACTATCTTTGGGGCGCTAATTCCAGGTATTTTAGATCAATTCCAAAACTTTTTGTTAGTTGTAGGTGCGCTATTCATCCCAGCATTCTCTGTCATGATTGTCGATTATTACCTTGTCGGTAAAGAAGGCTATACGGCAAAGCTGCTCGATGCCACTCATCAGTTGGGACGTCCTACCGCAAAGATTGCTATCGGTGCTTATATAATTGGTGCGGCTCTTGCTGCTTACTGGACTTTAATCGCTCCACCATCTTTTGGCGCTTCATTGCCTGTCTTTATCATCACGGGCGGACTCTACTGGTTAGGTGTCACTTTATTTACCCGTCCTAGTAATGCGATTGCTGCAGCTCAAGAGGAGCGGTCATTATGAAACTGATGGTTGCTCAAACCAATCCTCTATGGGCTGAAGTTACGGCCAACCTAGAAGCTTTAGAGTCGCTTTGTCGCCTAGCAGTAGAGGCAAAAGTAGATCTGCTCGCATTACCAGAGCTTGCATTCACAGGCTACAATATCTTTGAACGTCTCGATCACTTAGCGGAAGCGATCGACGGCCCAATCGTCACTGAGGTTGCTAGGTTGGCTAGTAAGTACAATTTACACTTATTGTTCGGGCTTGCTGAACGGCGACTGGGTGGCGAATTGAGCAATTCTGCCATCCTCATAGACGATAACGGGCAGCATCTCGCGACTTACGATAAGCGTCATTTGTGGGATCGTGAACACCAGTTCTTTACAGCAGGTAAAAAGTCCTGCGTGGTCGATACTCGTTTTGGCAAATTGGGATTGATGATTTGTTATGACAACGAGTTTCCAGAGGTGGCAAGAGAGCTGGCTCAAGCAGGCGCACAAATTATCCTGTCACCGACAGCAAATATGCTGCCAAATTCAGAGCGTCAAGTATTACAAATACGCGCTCGAGCCATGGACAATCAATGCTTTGTCGCTTGTATCAATCGCTCAGGCGAGGAAGGTGCATTGCATTATTGTGGCAGTAGCATCATCGCCGGTCCCGATGGTGAGGTGCTCGGCAGACTTGGCTTAGCGGCTGGCACCGTGATAGTAGATATCGATCTCGCCCGTATTGATGAGAGTCGTACGCACCAAGACTATCTTAAAGACCTGCGTGTTCTTAAGGATACGCATGTTGTTAATGGAGCAGACTCATGAGTGAGAATTCATTACCACGTATTAAACCAGAGAACTGGTATCGAACCACCACGCTCAGCGATGGTATTACGCTCATCGATGAACCATGGATCAAGCCGTTTTTTCGTTGTAACTTGTGGCACGTGCGAGGGAGTGAGCGCGATTTATTAGTAGATTTCGGGTTAGGTGCTGTACCATTGCGCCGCCATGTTGCTTTGCTCACAGATCGCGATATCGTTGGCGTTGCCAGTCACACCCATTTTGACCATATTGGTGCTGCGAGCGAGTTCGACTGCTGTCATGTCCATTCTGCTGAAGCCCATATTCTCGCTGAACCAGACAATGCCCGTACTTTAGCGGATATGTTTGTCAATGACGAGATGTTTGACGCACTACCGCCTGAGCCTTATGCCCATTGTGGCTATAAAATCGTTGCTCCAGCAAAAATCATGCAACTGGAAGATGGCGACATGATTGATTTAGGCAATCGTCAATTTGAAGTGATCCACACACCCGGTCACTCTCCAGGTGGCATTGCTTTGTGGGAAGCTGCCAGCGAAACGCTGATTTCTGGCGATCTTATCTATGACGGTCCATTAATCGAAGATACATGGCACAGCAACATGTCTGACTACGCCAAGAGTATGCGACGCTTAAATGCACTGCCGGTGCGTATCGTTCATGGCGGCCACTTTCCTAGCTTTTCAGGTAAACGCTTAAATTTGATGATTGATGATTGGTTACGGCACCATGACTTGTAATTTGTCGCACTTGAGAATGATTAAAAATAAATAACTACTGTAAATAAAAAGCTTAACCCAATACTTATTAAAATTTTTAGGATGACTGACCTATGACCCAATTAATGCAAATGCCTGACTCATCGCCTGTTAATGCTCTTGACAACACCTCTCTGACCTGTGGCGAGCTGCTGGTACAGTGGCTAGAGTATTATGGGGTAGAGACGGTGTTTGGTATCCCTGGTGTGCATACGGTCGAGCTGTATCGCGGTCTACCTAATACCAATATTCGTCATGTGACACCGCGCCACGAGCAGGGCGCTGGGTTTATGGCTGATGGCTACTACCGTGCTTCTGGAAAAATCGGTGTGTGTTTTATTATCACAGGCCCTGGCATGACCAATATCATGACAGCGATGGCGCAAGCATTGGCTGATTCGATACCGATGCTGGTCATCTCTAGCGTCAATAAAGTTAAAGACACTGGCAGCGGTGAAGGGCATTTGCATGAGCTGCATGATCAGCAGGGCATGGTCAGTAAAGTAGCACTCACTAGTAAAACCATCTGGCAGCCTGAATCGCTACCGAAAGTCATCGCAGAAGCTTTTGCTTTATTTAATGGTGCACGTCCAGGGCCCGTACATATTCAATTGCCTATTGACATCATCACCGCTGATGCTAGTCATGTTGATAAACCACCTACAAAAACTCATACAGAGACGTTAACGCTATCACAGGTCACAAGACCACTGCCGAATCCTACGCAATTAGATCTCATCGTACAGTCATTAAAAACCGCGAAAAACCCTGTAATACTTTATGGTGGCGGCTGTGTCGATGTCGACCACGATGCACAACGATTAGCAGAACTGATAGATGCACCAACATTTTTGACGATTAATGCCAAAGGTCTACTACCACCTAGTCATCCGTTAAGTCTGGGTAGTAATCAGTCATTAGACGCAGGCCGCGCCGTTATTACAGAAGCAGACTGGGTGTTAGCGATTGGGACTGAGCTTGGTGAGACTGACTATGATGTGTTCTTTAACGGTGGGTTTAAGATAAATGGCACATTGGTGCGTATCGACTGCGATGCTCAGCAATTGCAGCGTCCCTTTATCGCCGATATTGCGGTATTGTCCGACGCACAGATGGCGATTAGTGGTTTATGTAGTCGCTTAAAAGGTCAGGCATTCGATCATCAAGCGCTGTCACGAGTGAATGAGGCAAAACAAGCATTATTAAACAATGCGACGCCGGACTTTGCAGGTCAAAATGCTCTACTTAAACTGATTCGTGATGAGGTAGAAGACGTCATTTTCGTTGGTGATTCAACGCAACCTGTCTATAGCGGCAACCTTGGTCTTGAAGCCTTAGCGACGCGTAAGTGGTTTAACTCGTCGACAGGTTTTGGCACATTAGGCTATGGTCTGCCTGCTGCTATCGGTGCCATGATTGGCTCGAATCTACCAGTAGTCAGCCTAATGGGTGATGGTGGTATTCAATTTACGATTGCTGAGCTTATCTGTGCAGCCGAGCTTGAGCTCCCATTGATTATTTTATTATGGAACAACCAAGGCTACGGTGAGATTCGCCGTTATATGGAGGAGGGCGGTTTACCCCTGATCGGTGTCAATATCAAAACACCTAACTTTGAGCCATTAGCGGCAGGATTTGGCGCAGGTTATCGCAGAATCACCGACAAGCAGCAACTGCTAGACGCATTGAAAACAGATATCAATGGCAAGCAGCCTTTCATCTATGAAGTTGACGAAGCCGATGACTTTCTCAAAGAGATGGGCAAGACGATGACCTATTTTAGTTAAGCGTACAGACACACCCAAATTCAAGGCTGGTCATTCAAGGAAGAACGTCCCTCATGTCAAATGTGTCACATATTACAAGCGTCTCAAAAGCCAAGCATAAGCAGCTACCAAATCTACTATCGGATTTGGCAGCTGCGGTTGGCGTGAGCAATGTGCTGACCAGTCCCAGCCAGCAGCAAGCTTATGTGCAAGGCGCGATTGATACGATCACGAATGCGACCATAACAGTTGTGACACCGCCCACACTTGTGGCACTATGGCGCGCCATCAATGTCTGTGCTACGGCCGATGTGATTATCATTGCTCAAGCGGCAAACACTGGATTGACGGGTGGTTCAACGCCGTATGGTGAGTATGACCGACCGCTGGTTATCATCTCGATGCAGCTATTAGATGGTATTTATCTGCTCAATGACGCGACAGAGCTTGTTGCTTTGCCCGCTGCCACGCTGCAGCAATTAGAGTCTACCCTTGCGCCATTAGGCCGTGAGCCGCACTCAGTATTGGGCTCTAGTTGTGTGGGTGCCTCGGTGATTGGCGGTATCTGCAACAGCTCAGGCGGCATGTTGGTGCAGCGTGGCCCTGCTTATACTGAGATGGCGCTGTTTGCCAGACGTAACAGCTCAGGTCATTTTGAGTTGATCAACCATCTAGGCATTGAGTTGGGGACGCAGCCAGAGGAGATGCTTGAGACTCTGCAAAATGGCACATTTGATAAAGCCTCAACACTTGCTAGTAGTTCTAGCGCTACTGACGACACTCACCATATCAGCCAGAGCAATACTTGTAGCAATCATCATTACCAGCATAAAGTACGTGACTGTGATGCCGATACGCCAGCCAGATTTAACAATGATCCTAATGGCTTGTATGAGGCATCAGGATCGGCTGGCAAGGTCATCGTGTTTGCAGTGAGAGTGGCGACCTTTGCCAAACCTAAGCGAGAGAAAACCTTTTATATCTCGACCAACGATGCAGATACCTTGACTGCTCTGCGTCAGCAGTGGCTAAAAAGTGAGCTAAACCTACCAGTGTTTGCTGAGTATATGCATAGAGACTATAACGACATCACCCTGCGTTATGGCCGTGACACTTGTTTGAGTATGCGGAGATTACCTGCAAGTCAGATAGGCGCGCTGTACCGTCTCCAAGCCAGAATTGGCTATTACTTGAATAAATGGCGCTTGCCCAAGACATTGCCCGATCGAATATTACAAATGGCATCGAGGTTTATGCCGCCATCATTACCTGCGCCTTTGAGCACGCAAGCGCTCTCATACCGTTATCATTTGATCATAAAAGTAGCAGATGGCGTTGCTACAGATACCGGCCATAATGATAGCAAAGATAAAAAAGACCCTATTGCCGCAGCTAAAGCTTTTTTGCAAAACCACATACGGCAGTATAAAGGCGCATTGCATCTGTGTACTGAAACAGAGGCCCAAGCATTATTGGTATTTCGCAGTGCCGCCACTGCCGCTATGTTTCGCTACCATAATCTCAACCACACAGAGTTTGGTGAGCTGTTAGCGACTGATATTGCCTTACCAAGAAACGCGACAGATTGGGATGAGACTTTACCTCATCACCTAAAAGAACAAGTCAGTAAAACCTTTTATCTGGGGCATTTTTTCTGCCATGTCATGCACCAAGACTATTTTTTAAATCCCAAAACGGATGCCAAGCAGTTCAAGGAAGACCTGCTGGCATTTTATGATAAGCGTCATATTGAGTATCCCGCTGAACACAATGTGGGGCACGTATACCCTGCAAAAACGGCACTACATTATTTTTATAAAAAACTGGATCCAACCAATTCGCTTAACCCAGGTATTGGTCAGACAGAGAAATGGAAAAACTGGCAATCATCGCCCATTAAGGAGAAATTAAATGACGAGTTATATGGATAAGTCGCAGCAGCCGATTTTAGGGAATAATACGGTCGATCCAGAAACGCCAAAAGCAGGACAGTGGCGTGCAGCAATGTGGAAGTTCCTATTGTTTTCAGCATTGGGTATTGCGCTATTTATCATTCCCTTTCAATGGGGTGGTAAGGTCACGATTTTATTGGGTGTGTTGACCGATACGCTACAAGCGGCGTTGGGCGGTTTTGTGGTCTATATCACCATGGCCATCGTGTCGGTCTCCTTTATTGGGGCGTTGGCAGTCAAGGTGCTTAGACCCAATTTGCCTGCAGACTCACTGGTCAAAAAGCTGTTCGATGTTGATTGGTTTTGGTTGACCACGCGATTTTTGGGTACGCTGTTTGTTTGGATGATTTATCTGCAAGTCGGCCCTGAGTTTATTATTAACCGTAATACGGGTGGCGTCATTTTCGAAGATTTGATTCCTATTCTGATTCCTTTGTTTTTCTTTGCCATTTTATCGCTGCCATTTTTGACAGACTTTGGCTTGATGGAGTTTTTGGGTACTTTAGCCAGTAAAGTGTTTATCAAGCTGTTTAAGTTGCCGGGTCGTTCTGCCGTTGATGCGATGTCTTCTTGGTTTGGGGCGGCCTCTATCGGTTTGCTGGTCACCATGCAAGAATATGACAAGAGTTTTTATAGCCAGCGCGAAGCGGCAATCATTGCAACCACCTTTTCCGTTACCTCCATTGCTTTCACTTATGTGGTGGCCAAAACCATCGGCGTGGACAATAACTTCGTCTATTTTTATCTGACCATTGCGCTGACGGGCTTTATCGCTGCGATCATCATGCCGCGTATCCCGCCATTATCGCTCAAGCCTGATACCTATCACTCTGGTAAAAGTATGCTGGATGAAGGTATTCCTGCTGAGTACACCACGTATCAGTGGGCAGTCAACCGTGCTGTGACGCGCGCGCATTCTATGCCAAGCTTGGGTCAGGTATTCAAACGCAGCCTACACAATCTATTTGATATCTATTTTGGCCTCATCCCTGTTATTTTTGCGATTGGTACTATCGGTCTTGGTTTGGCTGAGTACACGCCTGTCTTTAACTGGTTGGCCACGCCATTAGTACCAGTCCTTGAATGGTTACAGATTCCAGAGGCGGCAAAAGCAGCTCCTGCCATGATTATGGGCTTTGCGGATATGTATCTGCCAGCATTGGTCGGCAAAAGTATCGAGAGTGAGATGACACGATTCATCGTTGGTGCTGCCTCAATCACCCAGATTATCTATATGTCTGAAGTGGGTGCGCTGATTTTGAAATCTAATATCAAACTGAATGTGCTAGAGCTGTTCTTCATCTTCGTACTTCGTACACTCATCAGCTTGGTAGTTATCACATCCGTAGCGCATCTGCTCTATTAGTGTTGCGTTTACTATCAATAGAGCATCTCGCATAAAAACAATCGGTTTTTCTGTAGGTAGGAAAACCGATTGTTTGACTCAGTATTTTACGCGCGCTATGTACAGCAACTGTCATATTAATAAAAGAGACATGATTCGTAGCGCAGCATATCAAGACCATTTAATTTAAGAATAAAGGTGATTGACCATGATGGATACGCTGAACCCTGAAAGCTTGACCCGAGAAAGTGCCATACAAACAGCTCAAAATGAAGTTGTGTTAAACGCTGCTTATATCAATGGCGACTGGATTATGATTGAAGCACTGGCGACTGATTCTGTTGTCATGTCTTCTAATAATATAGGCTCTGATAACGCAAACGAGCATGCGTTGTATGATCCAAACTCAGGCGAGGTGATTGCAACGACGCGTCTGTGTACCAGTGCTCATGTAGCATTGGCAGTTAGCGCTGCTTCTGAGGCTGCTGTTAGCTGGTCTCAAACCACGGTAAGCGAACGCGCAGGGTATCTCAATAAGATTGCAGATAGGATGGAGCAGCGATTTGATACCTTGGTTGGATTGTCTGTGCTAAATAACGGCAAGCCAATTGAGGAAGCGAAGATAGACGTCGGTGATGCTATCGCTTGCTATCGTTATTATGCCAACCTCATCACGGAGCAGGCCACATGGTCTGAAGTGTCCACACTTGAGTCAGGCATACGATTGTTAAAGACATATGCGCCTGTTGGTATCTGCGCGCTGATTACGCCTTGGAATTTCCCGATGGTGACGACTTCTTGGAAGCTAGCACCTGCGTTAGCAGCAGGTTGTACTGTATTATTAAAACCGTCTGAGGTGACGCTACTACCAGAGCTCATGCTAGGTAATATCTTATCTGAGATAGGCTTGCCAAAAGGGGTGGTCAATATTTTACCGGGCGCGGCTGAAGTAGGCGCTGCCATGACCAGTCACCCATTCATTGATAAAGTCTCTTTTACGGGTAGTAACGTGGTTGGTGAAAAGGTTATGAGCCAAGCTGCGAAAAGTGTCAAAGACATTAGCCTAGAGTTGGGCGGTAAGTCTGCTATCGTGGTATGCGCAGATGCTGATATTGACCATGCTTGTGATTTAATCATTGGTGGAATATTTACCAATGCAGGTCAGATATGCTCGGCCACTTCGCGATTGGTTGTACATCAAAATATCGCTACACAGCTGTTTGATGCATTAAAAGTCAAAACGGAAAATTTGCAAATTGGTGATGGTTTTGCGACAGATACGCAAATGGGCCCACTGGTCAGCGCGCAGCAATTAACCCAAGTTAAAAAGTATTTTGATATTGCGACGGCTGAAAATCTGGATTGTTTAACGGGTGGCGAGATAGTTGATGGCGCAGGATATTTTGCCCGTCCAACGATTTATACCAATGTGCCAACGACCAGTCAGTTGTGGATGGAGGAAGTGTTTGGGCCTGTATTAGTCAGTACAACGTTTACCGACAATATAGAGGCAATTCGACTCGCGAACGACAGTAAGTATGCCTTGGCGGCGACCATCGTCAGTGCGGATGAAACGGCTGCGCTAGAAATGGCATTACAAATCCAAGCGGGTCATATTTGGATCAATGAGCAACAGATTGTATTGCCTGAGGCTGGATGGGGCGGGTTTAAACACAGCGGTATCGGACGTGAGCTGGGTAGTGACGGTCTATCCGCTTATCAAAAGAGTAAGCATGTATTATTGACTCATTAACCAGATTTTCACGTTTCTCGCTAGCTGTTATTAAGATTTGCACCTAGCTATCATTAAGGTTGTTGATAGCTAGGTCGCGCTCTAACATTACGTTTGTTTACCAGACCGTTTCTTATATTAACTTTACTGTTATGCCCATTCAGGATAAAATTGAGCAATCATTCAAGTTTTCTAGCCGTGCTCATTTTTATATGAGGTCACGGCTTTTTAAATGGGGCACATTATGTCACGCACCGCACTTTACAATCGTCAGGATGCCTTGGAGCGCGCGCTACAGCTTTTTTGGCAAAAAGGTTTTCATGCCACCTCATTGAAGGATATCGAGCAAGCGCTTGATATGCGTCCAGGCAGCATTTATGCCGCTTTTGGAAGCAAAGACGGCTTGTTTCAAGAGGCCCTAGAATACTATGCGCGTCTAGGACTGACTGAGCTTGAGCGCGTATTAAGCCATCACTCAACGCCATTGCTAGGTCTGGCAGCTTATATCAGACAGCTTGGGGGGATTCTTGATAAAGCGTTACCGAGCCGAGCTTGTATGTTGGTTAAAAGCTTATTAGAGCTCGGTACTCGTGAGCAAACGGCATTGGATAAGGTTGAGATGCTGCTGGCTGGTATGGAGACGCGCTTTATAGAATGCTTTAGAGCTGCTCAAGAGATGGGCGAGCTAGATAATCAGCTAGATGCCGTGAGGCTCGGACGAAGACTACAAGCGGAAGTCATGGGTCTGCGTGCTTTTGCGCAGCGTAATGTCGATAGCTCGGCGGTACATGAGCTCGCTGAGGATATGGCATTGTCGATAGAGGCCATGCGAGTGGATGATTTTGCTCAGGTGTAGCATGTTTACATGTTAGCTAACTTAGCGATTTTTGAATTCAGTTTTTGAACTGAATCTTTTATCTTGAGGCCTATTAACCTAAATTCAGTCAATAATATCTTGTCATAGCATACTACCGCTGCGCCGTTTCTAACTGCTTGAGGGTATGATAGCCACCATGTATACGGGTAAAAATTGTAATAGCGCAAGCTGCGGCAAAAATACTGGCAAGCCATACAAAATGCTGTGGCCAAATGCAGAAGGCGATGAATAACACTATGGTTTCGGTGCCTTCAGTGAGGCCATTGAGGTAATAAAAGCTTTTATATTTAAACTGAGGCTTGTCTAGTGCAAACTTTTCTGCAGCGATTGCAAAGGCCAAAAAGCTCGAACCTGTACCGATAAATGCCGCCAGTAGTAATGCACCTGCAATAGCGTTTTGTGCAGGATTGGCCAAGATAAATCCAAGCGGTACGGCTGCGTAAAACAGAAAGTCGAGGGTAATATCGAGATAACCGCCTGCACTTGAGCTTTGCTGTGCATATCGTGCCATCGCACCATCTAGCCCATCGAAAACACGATTGAGAATAATCGCGGCCAATGCACCATACCATAGCTCAAATGCCAGTAGTGGCAGGGCCAGCATCCCAATCAAAAATCCCACTACCGTCAGCTGATCAGCAGTAACGCCGAGCTTATGCAATGTCGCTACTATTGGGGTTAGCAGCGGCTTGATAACGGGCGTGATAAACTTATCTAACATGCGAGCTGCCTTTTGTATTTTGATACTTTGGTTTGGTATTTAGCGTTGATATTTGGCTTTGATACTCGAAACTATCGTCCTACCTGAATAACCTTGCCATTTGCTGCTTCGGCATCGCTTTGATCGTGCGTGACCATGATAGCAGGCAACTTATGAGTACGAATTTGCTCAAACACCAATTGCCGCGTATCCATTCTCAGCTGGGTATCGAGCTTGCTAAAGGGCTCATCAAGTAGTATCGCTTTGGGCTCACTCAGTAGCGTTCGTAGTAGGGCGACACGCGCTTGTTGACCGCCTGATAGGTTATCAGGGTGACGATCTCCCATCCCTTCTAATCCCACTTGAGCTAACGCCTGCGCTATTTTTTCAACTCGCTGCTTTTTATTTCCTTTTGGCATGGCAAAAGCAATGTTGCCCGCGACTGATAGGTGCGAGAACAGCAGGGCATCTTGATACAGCACACCAATACGGCGCAAATGTGCTGGCAGGTGAGTCACGTTTTCATCGTTCAACCAGACAGTACCAGACGCGGTAAAATCGCTCGCCAAAGTGCCTGTCAGCCAGTTTAGTAGACTGGACTTACCACTACCAGAAGGCCCCATCACGGTTAGAATGTCACCACCAGCGATGTCTTCGTTGATACTCAATAACTGCTCGTTTTGACGAAACAGTTGTAAGTCTTTTATCTGTAAAGATGATGGCATCAGGAACCCTTTGGTTGCGTTTTTTAAGACTGATTATTTTAATGTTTGATAACGTTTGCTTTCGTTTATGATTAGCGTGCTATCGAGTGCCACTTCTAAAAAAGTATTTGGGTAGCATCCAAGCCAATACAAAACCGATGAGCGGTAGCGCCATTTGCATAATGGCATAGACAGCACTGGTACGCCTACTGGCGCCATTCGCCAGTGTCACTGCTTCCGTCGTGATAGTGGCAATACGTCCGCCGCCCGCCAATAGAGTTGGTAAATACTGACCAAAGCTGATCGCTAGACCGAGAGCAATGGCAATCAAAATAGGGGCAAATAACTGCGGCAGCTTTATCTGAAAGAATACCTTGATAGGGGCAGCGCCAAGGCTTGCGGCCACATGAGCAAAACGAGGATCTAGGCGTCGATAGCTACTGGCCAGTGATAAAAACACGTACGGCAGCACGAATAAAAGATGCGCAAATGCCACGTTAAAAAATGCTGACTGATGATTGGCCAACTGCTGTAACCATACTAAGCCAAACAGAAACGCAATACTTGGCACCAAGAGCGGTAAGTAAATAATAAAGCTGGTGAAGTGTGATAGTGGCTTAGCACTCAGTTGCTCAGCTTCCAAGCATAACAAAGTCAGAAAAACAGCAAAGGCGGTACTGACGGCACCAATGCTAAGCGTATTGACCAATGGTGTGCTCATTTGGGTAAAGGCACTTTGAAAATGTAATAGCACAAATTGCTCTGGTAGCATCGCCGGAAACCGCCAAAATCCTGCAAATGCCCATAGTACAAGCCCAGCGAGCGACAATATCATAAAACCAATCACGCCTACGGTAAGAATAGCGGTGATTTTTTGCCAGATAGCGTCTGCATAATGACGCTTGCCATTGATTGAAGAAACACTAAACATGGCTTTGATAGCTTTTTCGCCGCCCAGCCAAAAGCCGACTAAACCTGCTGTCAGTACAAGCTGTAATAATGCGCCTGCTGATGCTTTAATACGTAGGGTAAGATCGACATCGTTAAACCATTGTATGATAGATACAGCAAGCGTTGGCGGTGTATTAGGACCCAAGATCAATGGCATCTCGACACTTGCGCTGGCATAGGCAAGCACTGCTAAAATCGGTAAACGTAGAAAAGGATATAACAGAGGCAAGACCGCCTTAAAAAAAGCAGTAATTGGGTAATAACCTAAATTGAGCGCAACGGTATATTGTTGACGCAGTTTTTTGCCAAGTTCAGGCTGAGCAAGCGCGCCCAAAGCCATTAATAGCAAAAACGGCAGCTCTTTTAAGGTTAAGCCTAAGATGATACTAATACCGTACGGATCATGCGGAAACATGCCATCGGGTGCCATCTCCCAACCAGTTAGCCACGGGGAGATGAGCCGTGCAAACATACCTGACGGCGCAATCAAAAACCCAACGGCAATGGCTGCAGCTGCATGAGGAATGACTAAGATGGGACTTAATAAATGCTCAATACGCTGCAACCAAACACTGTTAAAGAACGCGGCTAATATCATCAGGGCAATGACAAAAGCAAGTAGGGTGCTGATAAGTCCTGTAGCGAGACTTAATGCAGCCATTTGCGTGATGCCAGGCGTTTGCCACAGGTCTATAAACCCTTGCAGGTTCAAGGTCGTTTTCTCTAAAGCAGGCACCCAGCTCAGGGCAGGCAGCAGTACACAGATTAGGCCACAGAGTACCGGCAGTATTAATATGAGAATTAAGAGTTTGGGACTAAAGGATACGATACGCGTAAACAGATCTTTTTTCTCAAGCGTAATAGGTCTAAGGCTATCACCTTTTTTCGTTATTTTATCAAAACCTTGGTTCATGGACTCACCCCATAACGTGCTTGCCAGCCCTGCATGATGGCCTCCACCCAACTTGGATGCGGCTCACTCACTGTACGCTTGACACTGTCAAAGGGCAGGGCGCTTGGATGAGGTTGCTTGGTTTTGAATAATGCTTGTTGTGCAGGGCTAAGCGTAGATTGGACCAGTACGGTTTTATCACCCCATACAGAAGGGGTTTGTTTTTTTGCTTGGGCTTCCGGACTCATCAAAAAGTTGGCTACCAATTGCGCTGCTTGAGAATGACTAGCGTTATAAGGAATGGCAACGAAATGAGTATTGCTTAAGCTGCCGTCACTCATCGCATAGCTGCGAATGCTTTCGGGTAAGTCATAACGCTGCACAGCCGCAGGAACCTCTGGTGCCGAAAAAGTAAAGGCGAGACTCAGATCCGTATCATCGACCAAGCGCCGCATCTGCGCGCCTGTCTGTACAAACTGCTCGCCATTACGCCATAAGGTTGGATGAAAATCATCCAAAAACGCCCACAGCGGATCTAATACGAGCGCAGTATTTTCTTCAGTAGCCGGTAGACCTAATTGAGCGCTCGTATTCCTACCTGTACTGGCATCTTGTTGCTCATGTAGCATGACTAAGACATATTTTAAGAAACTCATACCCAAAAAATCTGGCGGCTTTGGGTAGCTAAAACGGCCAGGGTTTTGTGCTGTCCAAGCGGTCAACTCATTTAGCGTTGTTGGCGGTTTACTGGTTGATAAGCTGTCGTAATAAAACGTCAGAGAGGCTTGTCCCCAGGGTGCTTCCATCCCATCGGTTGGTACACCAAAGTCAAAATTAACCGTTGGGTTGTTTTTCGGATCTGTCAGCGCAAAATTCGGCAGCTTGTTTGCCCATTGCTTAAGTAACAATGAGTTCTCACTCATGGTGGCAAAGTTAGCACCATTAATCCAGACCAAATCAACACTGCCTTGATCGTCATTATGAGCAGACTTTTCTGCGAGTACCCGACTGACTGCTTCGCTGGTGTCGCTCAATTTAACATGGACTAAGTTGATATTATATTTATCATCAACTTGATCGGCGACCCACTGTAGATAAGCATTAATCTGTGGATCACCGCCCCATGCATAGAAATAAACGTCTTGATTGCTACCTTGGGCTTCTATCTGCTGCCAAGGTGATAGGTCTTGGCTAATATTAGCAGTAGTAGGTGATGCCGTGCTTGCTGATATACCAATACAAATGCTCATCACCATAGCGTAAGTGCTATAGCGCGTAAGACGTTTGAGCATCGGTAAAGCGGTAATAACGTGCATTCAAGTTTCCGTTATGATTTAAATGTTAGTAAAGCCGGTAAAGATCTCGTAGTCTGCCATGTCAAACCAAACAGATACTACGAAATCTAAACCAGCTTTATTGGAGTCTTTTAGAGCTTTCCTACCAGTCGCATTATTTAACGATGCTTACCAGCAAACTGCCATTAACTAACCGCGACGCCAAGTATGGTATTTCTCCAGCCAGTTTAATACGGTCTCAGGGGCATGAGCACGTTTCCACTCACCAGCGGCATATTTGTTGCCTTCTGCCCAAGTAGGGTAGCTATGAATGGTGCCCAATATTTTATTGAGACCCAGACCGTGTTTCATTGCTAATACAAACTCAGCGATTAGGTCGCCTGCATGTTCAGACACGACCGTCACACCCAATATTTTGTCTTTACCTTTTGGTGTGATGACTTTGATAAAGCCTTTAGCCGCGCTATCCGTAATGGCGCGATCGAGCTCTTCAAACTCAAAACGAGTAATCTCGTAATCGATGCCTTTATCAATGGCCTCTTGCTCGTTAATACCGACACGAGCGACTTCTGGGTCGATAAACGTAACCCAAGGAATGACACGATAATCTACTTTAAACTTCTTCAGATTACCAAACAGCCCATTCACTGCGGCGTACCAACCCTGATGGGCAGCGACATGAGTGAACTGGTAGGGACCGACGATATCGCCTGCGGCAAAAATATTGGGATATAACGTCTCTAGGTATTCGTTGGTTACGATGGTACGATTGGTTTCGATACCTAGCGCCTCTAAACCATAACCTTCTAGGCGTGCGCTACGACCAACGGCACAAAGTAGCTCATCATACTCGATATCGATTTCTGTTTCATTGTGTTTGACGATAATGTATTTTTTACCATCACGCATCTCGCAGCGCATCGCTTGATGTGAGGTCAAAATATTGACGCCGCTATCAGTGAGCGATTGGTGAGCAAAGGTAGAGACTTCAAGATCTTCTTTACCCATAATGCGATCGCTCATTTCAATTTGCGTCACATTAGAACCCAATCGAGCAAAGCTTTGAGCAAGCTCGCTACCGATTGGTCCACCGCCCAGTACGACAAGCTTTTTCGGGGCTTCTTCTAGCTCAGCAAACTTCGTCCATAGCGTGTCACTGGTTACGTATCCTGTTTCTTCTATGCCTGGCAGAGGCGGTACAAATGGACGGGCGCCCGTGGCAATGACAATGGTACGCGCTGTTAGGGTCTGCATGCCGCCGTCATTCAGTTGAATCTCTACTGTCCACGGGTCAATCAATTTGGCATAGCCTTTGACCACATCGACGCCCAGATTGGTATAACGCTCAACGCTATCGTGCGGTGCGATATCAGCCACTACTTGCTGCACGCGTGCCATCACTTTTTTGAACGAAAACTGCGGTACGGTGTTCTCTAGACCGTAGTTTTCCCCATGACGAATTTGGTCAGCGATTTTTGCGCTCTTAATTATGGCTTTACTAGGTACACAGCCATAATTGAGACAATCACCGCCCATCTCACCTGCTTCAATCAGTGTGACTTTTGCTTTGACGGCAGCAGCGATGTAGCTTGTGACCAATCCGCCAGCGCCTGCGCCAATCACAATCATATTGCGATCGAACTTTTTAGGTTTGGTGTGGTTTTTATAAACACGGCGCTTTTTAAACATGTTCAACACTCCTTTTGCTATTAATGGGAAGAAACCTAATAACGCAAACGAGACAATTAAGTTGAAAGATAAAATACCCGATAAGCTGTCTATCTGTGCCAGCTGTGTCCCTGCATTGACGAAGACAAACGTTCCAGCCAGCATACCGATTTGACTGACCCAGTAATAAGTCCATGTTTTAATAGACGTTACACCCATCAATAGGTTAATCAAAAAGAATGGAAATATGGGTACCAGACGTAAGGTAAATAAATAAAACCCACCTTCTTTTTCGACGCCTGCATCAATAGCTGCCAACCGCTCAGGAAAGCGCTGTTTGATGGTGTCACGCAGTAGATATCGCGATGCCAAGAAAGCAATCGTAGCACCAATACTCGATGCAAATGAGGCAACGAGTAAGCCCTGAACCAAACCAAATAGTGCACCCGCGGCTAGCGTCAAAATCGCAGCGCCTGGTAAGGAGAGGGCAGTGACGACAACATATAGTAAGAAAAACCCACCGATAATCAATAGCGGTGACTGCGCTTTGTATTCATTAAATTGCGCCATCGACCCTTTTAAGCCATCAAGCGTCAATAATTGATTTAGGTCAAAGTAAAAAAAGCTTGCCGCTAATATCAATATTAATAGTATTAAAAATATTCTTTTAATCATGGAAAATCCGGCCAAATAAGGGAGCAAAGGCTAAAATCGTAGTTATTACTCAGACTGTAGAATACTCATCATCTGAATAACTAAACTTAAGTAACAATATTTGAGTAACGTGGCGATCAAATCGAATTGTCTGAATCGCTTAACTACGATAAAAAATTTAAGTCGGCAGTCTTAATAGTATATAAATTATGTCTTGTTGTCTGATGTTTATACTACTGTAGCAATAAGCACTGCTATCGACGTTTATACTGGGAGATTATTTTTACCCAATGTTAGGGTGTCATAGTCTCTCATTAAGAACAGTGCCAAACAGGCTGCCAGCATTGGCCATGCCGCAAAGAACAGCAAGTTATCAAAAGGCGTTAGATAAAGACCAAAAGAGGCAAATGTAGAAGCGGCATGTAGTAATAAAATGATGCCGTAGGTCCATTTTTTGAATAAACCCATGACAAATGAGAAGATAAGAATGATTTGTAAGCTACCAATGGCGTAAACAATACTGGTGCCTAAGCCTTCTAGTGCATAAAATTTAGCAAATACATTGGCGGTGTGCTCAGGGTTTATAAATTTGTCGAGCGTCCAAAAAAAGAACACAATGAAGATACCAAGGCGAAGCAATAATAGGGAAAGGGGTAGGTGTTTTGGCATAAATAATCTCTTGTTGAGAAAAACTGAAAGTGAATTGAAACAAGCTAAGCAAATAAAACGGGCACTATGGCACTGGACTATCAGATAGCAAACACAGGTAAAATACGAACAATATTGAGTGATTACTCAAAAACAAACAAAGTATTACCACCAGAAGTGCTAAAAACGCATTGTAGTGGTTATTGAATGGCTGTTCAAGTTGATATATTCAAATTAGGGCAATTAGAGGATTGAGTTACCTTTTTCGACCAAACCAGCAATACTGGCTTAAAGGAGGCCGACTCTAGGTACGTTTTATGGGATAGGCTGATACAAAATATGGTGGTAAATAACGAGACCAATGATAAGAACCCCACATAGAGTAGGCACTCTATGTGGGGTTCTTATCAAATGATCATTTATGCTCTGTAATGTTCAACGGATTTAGGATACTTGGTGAGCGGTGTTACCGCGAACCGAAACCCGTAAAGGTCGTATGAATGGTCCTAAAGAAAATCAGTAAATCCAATGTGAATGATATGTGCTTTATATAGTAAAAATCATATTCAATTTTCAATTTGGTTTCTTCTGCACCAGTTGCATACCCTTGATTGACTTGAGCCCAACCAGATATACCAGGTTTTACAATATGACGATAATTGAAAAAAGGCACTTGTTGCTCAAGCTTAAGGGCAAAATCAATAAACTCAGCTCTAGGACCGATAAGACTCATTTCACCTCTAATGACATTTAGGAACTGAGGAAGCTCATCCACTCTCGTTTTACGGATGAATCGACCAACTTTGGTAATACGATCATCGTTATCTACGGTTAAGACTTCCTTCGCCTTTTCACGCATACTACGGAATTTATAAACTTTGATAGCCTTTCCTCGGTGCCCAACTCGTAGTTGGGTATAGAAAACCTTACCATTGTCTTCAAGTTTAATCGCGATTGCCGTAAATAGGCAAATGATGAGAGTGGCTGGCAATAGCGCTAAAATAATTAAAAAATCAAAGCAATATTTTATCAACATATAGTTTTCACAAGGCAAGAGAGAGCCGAGCTCATTCTCATACATATGGTTGATTTTAACTCTACCAGTCAGTGACTCACGAATATGACGATGATGATATACCGGTATACCTTGCAAAGTCTTATGAGCAATAAACTCCTGCCAGTCATCAGTCAAATCATAACTATGAAGGTCTGCCACTATACCGTTTACGTTCTTAGCTAGAGTCGTTGTGTCTAATTTTAACCACTCGGCAGACGGTACTTGTTCGGGCATGTCTATGGCTCTTCCTATTGGAATATAGGCAAGCGTTTGTACTTTATAATAACGGTTAATGATATTGACAATGAAGATATAACTGAGCAAGCATATGCTACTGATAAAATAATAGATCAAGTAAAATGGAAAGTAACTTGCTTCAGCCAGCCCAAATACGATAGCAAACCAGAAAATGAAAACAGGAATTATGTAAGAAGTAGAATTAATGCCTGGAAACTGATGTATCAAATTCAGAGTAAATAAAGTCAATAAGGTAAGCATACCGCTTGCAATAATATTGAACGTACTGGTCTTATTAAGCCCTTGGTCTAGGTAGCCCCAGTCTAAAAATATATACGGAATCCAATTGCACAGTAACAAACCTACAAATATCTGAACCGGTAAAAACTTTAAAGATACTAAGATTCTTTTATTGAACATAAATAAATTCTTTCACTCTGAGATCACTGGAGATTGGGAAAAACTCGACAATTATAACGTATATATAAAATAAAAGAACGGTAATTATTCAGTAACATAAGTAACATAAGTAACATAAGTAACATAAGTAACATAAGTAACATTTTACCAAAGATTGTCTATAGTTAATTATTTATAAGATCGATACAGCCCATATCATGAAATAGTTTAGGTAGATTAGTCTCCATCCATCCTTGGCATAGAAACTTAGCCTATACCTATTTTTCTCGATAAGGTTCAAATCACGGCTACAAGTTGGTATAGATAACAGACGATGACTATCTCTATTGAGTAATCTTTGAACGTGTTTATAAAAGCTTATCACTCAGGCGTGGCCTTCGTCTTGCGCTCGGGCAAAACACTACCTTGCTTAAGCCTGAAATCAGTGTGTATTTGCACCAATCGTAGAAGATGTCACCATTAATATTTTTATCAAAGTAATTCAGTACTAATAGCGTCTTTGCATAGAAAGCACCAATGACGTTAGTACGCTTTTTTGCTTGCCAGTTGTAATCAGGTGTCTCTCGATTGTGCCTATCTTTAATTAAAATTTTGAATGCTCAATAAGTCTTGGTATAGTATGTGATTTTTTGCATGTGATTATATTAAGGATAAAACAAGATGGTATTAGATTACATTAAAAGCGATTTATGTCGTTATGTAGGGATAGATAATGTAAATTTGTATAATTTTTCTAAATACTATATTTTTCATACAGGGTTTAAATTTAGTTTTTGGTTGAGATTAACTAAGTCAGAAAATCGTCTTGTCTCAACAGTTGCTAGGGTTCAACGTAGGCGTCTTGGTACTAAGTATTTTTTAAGCATTCCAAGCAGTACTAAGATTGGTTATGGTTTGTATATTGGTCACGGCCAAAATATTGTAGTTAACCATACTGCTCAAATCGGGAACAATGTAAATCTTAGTCAGTTCACATCAATTGGCTCTAATCACGATAACGCTGCAACTATTGGAGATAATGTATATATCGGTCCTAATGTTTGCATTGTTGAAAATGTTATCATTGGTAACAACGTTCAAATTGGAGCAGGTGCTGTTGTTACAAAAGATATTCCTGAAAGTGCTATTGCTGCTGGTGTTCCCGCTAGAGTTATAAAGATAAATGATCTCCCTAACTATTACTCGCACAATAGGTGGCCATTAAATTAAGAAAAACGAAGTCGGTATTTCCTCCCACCCCTCAAAAGTGCCTTTCATTTTTGTTTGGTGCGCTATACGATCTTCTATCTACAGGTTTTATCCCAATACCTATAGTATTTTCTCGTCTACCACATACTAACCTAAATTTTTTTATTAACAATTTCGATCAGTTTATTATCTACAGAATTTTTTTTCTATGTGTTATCTAGGGCGTGTTGGTCTATATGGTTTTATGCCATGATTGTAGAGTTTTCAGGCTTATCGTCAATCTTTGATGCTACGGCCTGAAAGGTTGATCATGTGAAGGGATAAATCGCTTGCCACTTCGATAATATTCCTCGAGAAAAGAACACTAAGGTCACTAATAACCATATGGACGGGCACTTGTCAAAAGCCCACACTTAGTAGTAAATGCTTTTACTAAGTCAAAAAAATACATAGCGGTTGTAACTAAATTCGATAAGTTAAAGTAGAGTTATGCAAATACGGTGACTCTCGATTGTACCTATCTTTAATTAAAACTTTGAATGTTCAATAAGTCCTAATCTACAAGCAGCGACATTAAAACCTTATTAACCTTCTTTGCATCAAATCTTTCTTGGGCAAGGCGATAACTCTCTTTACCCATTTGTTCAATAAGTTCTGGTTGCTCTATAAAGTGAATCATTTTTTGAGCGAGCAGCTCGGCTGACCAGGGCGGAACTATAAAGCCATTAACACCATCTATGACAGTCTCACGGCAACCTGGGACATTTGTAGTGATTATTGCTCGACCAATAGCCATTGCCTCCTGCGTACTACGTGGCATACCCTCACGATATGAAGGTAGGACAAATACGCTAGAGTTGGTGAGCCATTCATCAACGTTATCGACATGTCCTCTATAAATAATAGCGCCTTGCGCAACCAGCTTATCTAATGAATTACTAGTCAATGCACCCGGATTTGCATGGTCAAGACCACCTAGCATTATAAATTCAGTGTCAGGGTACTGTCGCTTAACTATCTGAGCTGCTGCTGTATACTCACTAACCCCTTTTTCAGCTAACAGGCGCCCAATAAAAATAAAACGAATAGGATTGGATGTTGGCTTACTATAAGGGTAATCATCAAGATTTAAACCTATACCACCGAGTATGCTTACATTACGTACTTTAACTTTATAGTGCTCAATCAAGTCGATGGGATCATCATGATTTAAAAATACAATGCGGTCTACAAATCGGAATGCTATTTTATATAGCATAACTTGAATTTGTCTTACTATTTTCGTTTTGAGCTTTTGACCAGTCGGTTGATTTGTAAATAAAAACCCTAATCCTTCTAACATAGCCACTCGTTTTGGAACCTTAGCTAAGGCAGCAGCTAAAGTGCCATAAATAACAGGTTTGGAAAAGTATGAAAAAACTAAATCAGGTTGAATGCTATTAAGGAGCTTCTTAAGCTGTAATACGGTTTTGAGATCAGAAAACGGATTCAACCCCGAATTACTTAATTTGTAATCAATAGGGTGAGCGCCGAGACTTTCAACTTGCTGTTTTTGTTCCAATGTGTAGTCTACTGCAAGAGCATAGACAGTATGCTCATTCTGAATTAAAGACAAGATTAAGTCGGAACGAAATTTTAACAATGTAAAAGCTGTAGTGCCTATAATAACTATTTTCAAAATAATACACCTTCGGTTTTTATTAGTATTAGCTAGGGCTTACTATAGTTAGACTTTAATTTTTTTCGCTCATAAATTTGATTAACATTACAATCAGCACAGACAAACAAGACATAAATCATGACAAATGGATAACGATAACGGACAGCAGTACCATAGTTAAATACAACCAGACCATATACTGACATAGCTAACATCATAAATAGTAACCAAAAGATAAGTTTATCAGGAAATATTTTCCAAGCTTGTCGGGTTATTAAGAATAAGATGGCTAATATGATTAGGTTTTCTAACGATTGCACCAGTTGTAGAGCATTGCTAGCTTCCCATGGTAAAGGTTTGGCTAAAAAGTACACTGCTGCGGTTAGACCTTGAAATACAAAGTCACCAGCGCCTGATATAATGCTAACTTTGTCTGCCTCACCACCATCTTCGACAAACATAGCTACTCTATAATAGTTCACTAAGGGAAGAGTAACAGGAGCAGAGAGAAGTAATCCAACCAAAGCAATAGCACTGATAACCAATGCCTTGGTTATCCCCATGCCTTTTTTTGCAACATTAAATATAAAATATAGTAAGACTATAGGACCTAAAATAAAAAAGTTTTGGAATTTTATTAGGTATAAGGGAGCGATACAGATAGTACTTTTAAACACTTTAGATTCGCGGGCGTAGATTACAGTGAAAATCATAAAGAAAAATATCAGAGTTTCTCTTAAGGTTAAAGCAGTATATAAAGCAGTACTCGGGAATAGTAAATAAAACCACACAGATACTTTGGTAAATATTTTTTTTGCGTACAGGATAAAAAACAGTATTATATAAAGCAGAGTATTGTAGAACCCTAAGCTTATGATTGAGACAGGTGTTGGGAGTGGAATCAACGCTAGCAGAGCACTGGCTGTCAAAACAGTACCACCATTTGCTAGTACTTCAGTAAAACCTAATTCTCCACTTCTTAGCGCATTAACACCATGCCAGTACTTAAATTGATCTGGCATATAAGAGGCACTAAATAGCACATCATTTAAAACAAAAGGTAAAAAGCAATGTAAGGCTAATATAATCTGATATTTATATGAGACTTGAAACTTATATCCGAGCATGGATATTGATAATAAGCATATAAGTAGACTGGGCAATTCAAAAAGCCTAGTTCCTAAAAAACCATAGGTATTAATCCAACTTAAGTCTGACATCTAGTTATCTCTATGATTGGATAGTGGTTTTAATAAATTACCACCTTTCTCTTATGGCACTTTGTTAATGACTTATCGCTGCAACTTAGTATTCTTTGTTAAAGCTACAGTTTTTCACTGGTTATATAAGTTAAGATAAGCTTCAACATTCGCATCTAACGAATAGTGATCGATAATACGCTTACGTGCAGCAGCTCCAATGTTAGAACGCTCGACATCACTTAAACGCAAAGCTTTATCAAGAGCCTGTGCTAAAACAGTTTCATTTTTTGACTCAACCAGTAAACCTTGTGAGCCAACCGCTTCACTTATACCACCACAATCTGTTGCAACAATCAAACGTTCGCATGCCATAGCTTCTAAAATAACCATTGGCAAACCTTCCCATGCTGAAGACATTACATAAATATCAGCGGCTGACATCAGCTCTTTAACATCATTGCGTACACCTAGAAACCTTACACATGAATCAATTTTTAGATCTTTTGTTAGCTTATAAAGCGTATCTTTATAAGGTCCATCACCTACTATAAAAACTTTAAAGTCTTGACGTTCAATTTTAAGTAGTGTGATTGCATTTAACAAATTAGAATAATCTTTTGCAGCATCAAGCCGACCCACTGCTAAAATTACTTTCTCATTATTGATAGAAAGCTGAGATCTTAACTTTATTCTAGAGCTGTCATTAAATTTAAATTTATCAGTATCAATGCCATTGGCAATAGTAATCATGCGTCCCGGCTTGACAGCACCTTTATTGATAAACTCTTCAACCGCTGATTGACTCACATTGACAGAAATATCAGCTAATTTGTCAGTAAGTCGATAGGCCAACATTCTAAGTTTCCCACCCTCGTTACTACTATGAGCAGTACTTATCACTTTAGGTATTCTAATAGTCAAACGTAGCAGCCGCGATATAATATTTGCATGGACCATATGACTATGTACCACATCGGGTTTGAAGTCTTTAACTAACTTTCTTAACCTTATATAAGCCTTTACAAAATCTTTAGAGCCATGCATTCCGATAGATATTAGCTCTACTTCGGGATTTTCTGGTGAAACCTTAACTGCAATTTCGCCATTCAGATAAGCTAACTTCACTTCGTGTCCCAGTGTGGCAAGCTCATCTGCCAGATTAATGACAACGTGTTCAGCACCGCCCATACCTAGACCAGTTATTATCATCAATATTTTCATAAAACATGCCTAAAATAAACTTACTGTAAACTCACTTGATATCTTCAATTAGATTTATCCATTGACTCATTATGTTTTCAGGTTGGTAAACCTCAGCCTTTTCTTTACTTTTCAAACTAATACTTTTTCGTTGCTCATCATTGCTCATCATTTTAATTAAGGATGAGGTAAGCTCACTAGTATCATTCTGAGGCACTAGAATAGATCCTGTATCTTGCAAGATCTCCGCTGGGCCAACTTCACAATCGAAGCTTACAATAGGTAAACCAAAAGCTAAAGCTTCAATTAAAACCATGCCAAACCCCTCAAAACGAGAACTTAAGCAAAATATCTCAGCTTCTTTGTAGTATTCGCTAATATTATTAGTATTACCTACTAGCTCAACACTTTCTTTTAGTTCGTTTTCTTCAATAAATCGAGCTAGTGTAACTCTGTCTTCACCTTCACCAACTATTTTTAGTTTCCAGTCTGGCATAGACTTATGTACTTCAAGCCAAGACTGGAGGAGTAAGTCAAACCCTTTCTGATAAGTTAGACGGCCAACAGCCAATACTATTTTCGTGTGCTCTGGCTTATCATAATATTGCACTGGAAATGGACAAGGATTGGCTATTGCTGTTATTTGTGATTTATGACGAGTACCTCTTAGCCAATATGCTTTATCTCTTTCTGTTAAGGTAACCACTGAGTCGCAGTACCGCGCAGCCAATTGACGAGCTAAGCGTCTACGTGGCTTCCCTAAATCAGTATTAAAATTAAAATGCTCCCAACATATATGTTTAACTGGCAAGCCTAAAGTAGCTGGTAAAGTAAACATAACAGACATTGTTTCAACTACTATTAAAGTATCGATATTCTTTTCTTTTAATAGCTTTCTTATTTTATAAATAATACTTGGGGTGCGAGATACATTATGACCTGTTGCATCAAATAATGAACAAACTTCAATTTCTTTATTTAAGGGGAAGAAAGGCTTATAACCACACCAGATACTGGCGAGAGTTATATCATAACCTGCCTCTGATAAGCCGTTAGCGAGCATAGAACCTACGCGCTCAGTACCACCAGCGTTGTCAAAATTACCGCCTAGTATTAAAACTTTCATAAATGATTTTTCCAGTAAATCTATATAAAATAGTTTAAAAAACCTTATAAAACTTTACTAAACTAATGGTTAAAGAAGGGAAGAAGTAGAACATAAAACATAATATTTTTACTTTCGCACTTAACTCATTTCTTGCTAATATAATATTATTATGTATAGTTTCCTTTATAGAACCAATAATGAATTTATCTACTTTGCTATCGGGACTAACTATCATTCTATTTATGTAGTACAGCACTTCAAATCTAATTTTCCTACTTGCAAGTAACCTATGACTATTTTTAAGCTGAATTTCTTTAAGTGCTTTCTTTTCAAAAGCGACCCAACCGTTATGAAACTTCATGAACTCTTTTCTATCAAAGGCCTTCCTAGTCAAGCTATTAGAATCGGTTTTGTCAAAAATATAAAGAGTCGAATCGATTTTAAAAACCGATTTAGCATTGATAAATATATCTAGATTATATAAAGCGTCTTCTGACACTATCAAATCTGGGAATCTAAAACTTTTAGCTAAATCAGCCTCAATACATTTACCCCAAGGAGCAGATATGATCTTGTCTGATAGGTATTCTTTAATAGGATTGCATATTACATTAGCTATGTTTGAATCCTTTGTTAAAGCTATAATCTCATTTGTACTCTCTATCATTTGATAGTTGTATGTCAATACATCAGGCATATTATTTGATTTTATAGCATTATATAAAATATCAAGTGTGCACTCTATAAAATAGTCATCTGCATCAAGAAATAAGATATACTTGCCTTTAGCAACATCAAGCCCTTTATTTCTAGATATTGCAGGACCGCTATTCGACAAATTACTTAAGAATATTATATTAAAGCTAGATATACTGATCCCTAATTGCTGTGCCAGTATAAATGACTCATCTGTAGAACAATCATCGACAATGATATGTTCAAAAGAAACGGCATTATTTGTAATACTTTTTATAGCTCTTACTAGCTTATCTCCAGAGTTATAGTTGGGAGTTATTATTGAAAAAAAACATTCCTTCTCAACTTCAATATGATAATTGTCACATCTTACTTGAATCATTTATCTTATCTCTAAGTATCAATTAAAAAATAATTTTGTAGTTCGGTTAGTAGCATTCAATATTTACATAAGATGTATAAAAGAGACTCTATTACTTGTAAATATTTTTTGTCAATTTAGCATCATTGTATTACATCGCTCTAAATAATTTCTACTTTCATTTATTTTCGGATTTAAAATTGCTTCGAGATTAGAGTAAGTAGTATCAATGGTATTATCATTCGATAAGTATCCTACTTCAACTAAAGATTTTTCTAAACCTAGAGATTCTAACAAATACTTAACTTTTGGTTTATTCCCACCATAACTAATAAAGTTTTTCCTATATTTAATTGCAAATATTGAACCATGAAAAGTATCTGTTATAACACTGTCTGCATTTCTTACAATAGAAAGAAATTCAAATGGATTACACGCAATATTTTTATCAGCCCATGAATGATAGAACCCTGCAGAAAGAATTAAGAGTTTATTTCTTCTGGCATAAGCCTTAACTTCTTTAACAATATTTTTTTCAAAACCATATGTGTAAACAAGTATATACGGTTTACTTATATCGTATTTTTCTTCATTCTTTACAAAATCATGGAGAAAGGTTGGATCTAATACCATTGATATATCTTTGTCTATACTTGCTTTTTTTGCTACTTCTAATGACTCAATATCTCTTACACTGATCATGCTCAGCTCAGATATACCCTGAACATATTTTGGATAACTATTTAAGTCTTCAACATTAGAACTTCCCACACTAGGGGCATATGAAAACTTTAATGATTTAGGTAGGTTTATTCCAAAGAATTCTGGAGCACTATTAAAGGAACCGTTAGTAACGCTCCAAACCTCATCAGAGCCAATAAATACGACTTTAAATCTTGATAAGTTTCCTCGTGGAACAATAGTAAGTTTTTTTTCGTATTTCTTAAAGGCTAGTAGTTTACGAATGTTGAAAATATAACTTTGTGGTGTATTCTTAATCCCACCAAATAAATGCTTATACCTTTTTATATTATTCTCTTTATCATATATATCTAAAAAACTTACTTGGTATCCATAAGTGGTAAGAATTTCCTGCAAAGCAAATGCTTGTAGATAAGCTCCGTAATTTAAAGACTTACAAAGTGTCACAATTAGGCATGGTGTGTTTTTAAGGTTATTCATAATATTATCCTTTCAACTATACTTTTTAGGATGTCCGTTAACTAAAACAAGCACTTCCTACATTTACTTTAATTTTTTTAGCTTTTGAATAGTTTTGCGCTTTTTATGAGTGAATAAAGTTGCTATCTTTAAATATAGTAAGATATTTTTCATTTTTTTGTTAAAAGCTTTAGCTGATTTATTTTTCTGCCATATCTTTAAACTACTTTTTCGAGTGATTCTTCTCAATTTTTGTATAGCTATCACGTCTATTGAAACTGACTTATTCCCATATCTCTTATCAGAGATATTTATACCTTTCTTCCTTGCTTCTTCTAATCGTACAGATAAAGCATCGTGTCTATGATAATAACTACTCTGTTGTGAAGCTACCATTGATTCAGGGCTTACTTTCTCTAAAAACAGCTCTGAGTTATTTATACCATCCTGCATTATAGAATCTGCTAATGGACTTCTAGTAATTACTACATTTGTACCCCTACTATCTTCTTTATATGGTTGAATCCAAGCATCTCCAAAAGTGATGTCTGCAAGCTCTGCTACTATGTCCTCACAAAAGTCACAAGCATTTGCTTTGAATAGGCCAGTACCCCACATATCTCCCAAACTTACCATTTTAATAAATTTATTTTCATTAGTAGATTTATCTACACAACCAAATGAATAATCACCAGCATTACTATTAATGTTTTCTATTCTATACTCAGGAGAGTCAATATTTGTAATATTTACATCTACTTCTGATGCAAGGTATTCTGTGAAGAATTTGCTTTTCATACCTCCACATATTATTCCTGCGACAAAAGGTATTTTTTCTTTTAGATAAGGGTCTTGGTATTGTGCTAAACGGATCGCTTTGACGAAGCAAGGTACTCCAATTATAGCGACTTTGCCTTCAAGTTCATTCAGCTTTGGTAGTACATTAGCTAAGGTTACTGGAAAATATCTAGTTTTAGATGTTTTTCTCAAATCTTCTTCACTGCTAGATACAATATATTGATAATGTGAACTATCATTAGCTGAAAGTTTGACAGAGAATATGTGATCAACAACTCCTCGTTTGAGAAGCTGATCAAGAACGTATGTTGCTAACCCACCCGATGTAGATGTTTCTCGAAATTCATTTGAATAGCTTGCGTATATATCTATTAGCCTGCCAAGTTTATCATACGTTTTAGTTCCCTCGGAAAGAAACATATCTGCTATAGTAGTCTCATTCTTTACCGCTTCAATAGGCTCTGGGTTAAACGGACAAACACTAATGCATGATGAATCGTTATCACAATTCCCTGTCAATTCAGGGACTAAAAATCCTTCTTCATTCCAACTCATAGTCAATGCGTTTGATGAGCAGGAATAAGTACAAACACCACATCCTGTACATAGATCATTATCGACTACTTTAGCTATTACCTGAGGTTTATTCATAATACTACTGCCATACCTTTTGTTTTATTTTGAAGAACCCTTTACTCAACATAATACGTTCATCTTTCTTTAATCCAACCATTAATACTGCAATAATAACTAAAGCACCTGAAACAAATACTGAAAGAAAAAAACCTATCAATGAATTTGTAAATTTTTCTTCCAAAAAATAGTTGATCACAAATACGATAGTAACGACTGAAAGTATGGGAATCATAGAGTCAACCAAATACATCTTTTTCTTCATCTTTGTCAAATTTGATATCAAATAAACTCTAGCCAATAATGCCAACATAGATAGTCCAATAGCTACATAAAACACTGTATATGGAGCGCCTCCCATCTTAAGTACGATATAAGAAGCCGGAACATTAATTAGCAACAGACCACCTACCACGAACTGATACAGCTTGATCCGACCGGTAGCTTGTGCAGCAGTCATTAACGATGGCGAAAGACTATCTATCAATATATTAATGATAATAAGTTTAGTAAATATAGCAGTGCTTTCAGGCACAACTCCCAACCACACAGGAAGAATCAACTCTATATTATTTAGAACTGGTAGAGCCAGTAATAGCAACACAAAAAAGTTATATTTTGCTCCATAGCAAACTAACTTATGCATATAATCCATGTCTTGCGCTGCATAAGATTTTATAATTTGCGGATTTATCGCTACTTGTAAATTCTGTACAAAGCTATTTAAAGCACTAGATACCTGCATCGCAATCGCTCTCGCAGCATTCACTGTTGGACCAAAAAAAATATTTAAAAGTACATTTATTCCTTGTCCACTCATCACTGTAGCGATATTACCCCACAGATTCCAACCCGTATAAGAAAGCATAATATTGAATAAACGTCTATCCCAATATAATCTAAACCTTGATTCTATAAACTTAGATTTACAATAGCTTCGATACACTAAAAATATAGCAAAAACTACAGCGAGACTAAGTAACGCATATAGAATAAGCTTGTCCATACCGAACCAACTAAGCATAAACACAATCAGCAGCTTGAGCGTCACATCTAAAATACTAACTAAAGCAAATATACTCATCTTTTCATGAGCAATGATAAGCGCGTTGTAAGGAACGCTAACTATACTCACCATAAATGACAATAATGCCAAATGGAAAACCCACTCTGCAGCTACCATCTTATCTATAGGTATCGTCAACTGTGTCCTGACAAACCATAAGCCAAGCGTTTCACCCATTAATAGTACAAGCACAGCAATAAGGATATGAATATTCATACTCATACTGAATATGCCTCTCATATCCTTCTTACCTGACTGACCTAGTTCAAAAGCAAGAAAGCGCTGAGTAGCCGAAGACATTGCACTATTCAAGAACCCTAACATCGTCACAAAACCAGCAACTACGTTATAAATACCGAAATTCTCAATTCCAAGAGTCTGTAATATAACTCTTGAAGTATAGAGTGCAACTGCCATAGTGAGCAGCATACGAAAGTACAGCATGCCTGCGTTTTTCGCCATGCGCTTGTATTTATTACTCTCGGTATTAGCCAATTGTATTAACTTTTGTTAGATGAAATAGCATTAACTTTACTTTAATTATTAATATATTTTTAATTTTTTCATATGGAAATTTTACTTGTATTGGAATCATAATTAATTGTCTTATTATCTAAGTATTTATAAGCTGATATTAGCTCAATCGTATAACGAATATTGATATTTAGAATATGTCACCATGATTTTATACTGGCCTTAGCGAGAAGCATAAAGCTAATCCTAGTTAGCTTTAAGATACTAAGGCTCATCATATAGTTTTTATAAGCATTATAAATAACTGATGCAATATCTATTTGTTATTGCCATAGGCATAGCTGTAGTGATAACTGTATTTATCCATCACGCCTCGTTGTACATCATTCACGACAATGCCATCTACACGCACATGGTCTTTAGTCAACTGATTAATAGCATAGACCAATTGTCTTTCTATCGAGCTGTTGTATCTTGTCACCATCAGTAGTTTATCCGCATACTGTGACAGGATAATCGCATCCGAAGCCGCTAGTATCGGTGGAGAGTCTACGACAATATAATCGTAATGTGCACTTAACTGCGACATCATGTCATTGAACTTTTTGCTAGCGAGCAGAGTAGTTGGCTGTTTAGGGTGCTGGCCTCTAGGCATAAAGTCGATATTATCCATACCAGTAGCATGCACATATTCAGTAATCGATTGACTGGTGGTAGATTCATTATCTTTCTGTGATAAATAATCAGCCAAACCAAAGTTTTGTTCTATATTAAACATCTTGTGCAGCTCACCCATGCGCATGTCCGCATCTATAATCAAAACCTTCTGATCAAGCTGTGCGAATACCTCTGATAAGTTAGCTGCGATAAAGGTTTTCCCAACCCCTGGACTTTCGCCTGAGATGAGTATGACTTTAGCTCGCTGATCAGATTTACCGTGCTCTGGCATACCAAATATCAGGTGTGTTCTCAGGCTTTTTATGGCCTCGTAGCTCAGACTGTTATGATCGATATAGGCCAACAGACGATTAGGTGTCTTCTTATTTTTTGACAGTCTTGTGAGTGGAGATGAGCGTGGAATCGTAGCAATGACGGGCACGCCTGTTTTGATTTCCAAGCGATCTGGATCTTTGACAGTGTTTTTGAGCATGCTTTTGAGAAATACCAGCAGTATACCGAACAATATACCTGACAGTATTGATAGCATGACGATTAGCTGTTTTTTCGGGGCAATGGTTCGATAGGTACTGATAGGCATATCGATAATACGCGCAAAGCCTATTTGACCTGCTTTAACAATCTTTAATTGCTCATAGTTCTTGAGCATAGTGAGATAAATCTCTCTATTAATGGTTGTATCTGCTGATAATTTCAAAAACTCTCTTTGGGTACCAGGAAGTTTGGCAATATCACCTTTGATTGACTGCTTTCTATTATTAAGGACTTTAAGCTGATCATTGATCTGCAGAACTAACGGATGCTCTTCGGTATAATACGTCGTCAAATCCGCTTTTTTAAGTTTCAGTTCATTTATTTGAGAGTCGATCTGTGAGCTTTCTGCGACGAGTAGTCCAGACTCTTGACTGATATCGATACTGCCAGATCTTTCACGAAAATCATTAAAGGTAGCTTCAGACGCTTCTAGCTTCTGTTTGAGCAAAGGTATCTGCGTTTCCATAAAGCTAAGCGTTTTAGTCGTTTCTTCAGATCCTCGAGATTTGTTCTTATCGATATAAGACTCAACAATTTGCTTAAGTATCAAGGTGATTTGTTGTTGGTCTGAACCAACCAAGGAAAGCTGAATAATCCCCGTTTTATCGTTCAGTTCGGTCACTGTCAACGCACCATTGATGGCATCGGTCGTGTTTTGCAATGATTGTTTAGCGATAGTGATAGGGTGCCGATTATCAGGTAAGTCATTGACGGTAATTTGGATAATACCGTCTGTTCCTCTGAAGTAGTTTGCTTTATTTAGCTGACCTTTAAAGTCATCAAAGCCATTGCTTAGTGTGAAGTTATTGTCAGTACCAGATCTTACTAAAGTAAAAGATTGATCTAAGTAGGCTTGTGAGACATTTAACTGGCTGATCTGTACTTGCCCATCTGCAGTTTTAAGTGCTACACCTTCTGGTGTATTAATTTGGGTATGAGTGCGATCACTGTTTATCTTATCTAATGCGTTTATTGAAGGATCATTCAATCGAATGTCTAAGTGCAGCAGGTCAACCACAGGTTTTAAGATCATACGCGACTTTATCAGTAGCGCCTCTGTCTGAGCGGGGCTAACATCCGTCGAAACCAGATCCGAGATATTGCTACCAAGGGCCGAAACTCCTTGTGATGTCGTGTCAATCTGTATCAACGCATCTGACTTATAAGTAGGGTTTTCATATCGGCTATATAGCACGCCTATGATCAATCCTAATAATGCAAAAAAAAGTACAATTTTCCAGCCACGTAGTAACACGAACACTAAAGCTAGTAAATCAACATCATTACTACTTTTTTCGGTAGTCGATTTTGATAAGTTATTTGAATCTGTATTCATAAATGTTCACTATTTAACGGATTTTATTAAACCATGGACCCAAACTGTCGATAATGTTTTGTTTGGCAGTCTCAAATGCTCGTTCGTCGTGTCCGTAAGGATCAGCAATATCTTGATCAATCCAGTATCCGATTCTGAACGTTTTGCCACGACAGTGTGGCCATCTGTCTTCAATCCATTTGCTCTGACTGGTTGACATGGTCAAAATCAAATCTGCTTTCACTGTCAGCTCTTCGCTAATCTGCTTAGCGATATGTTTGTTCATATTTGCATTAATTGTTGGATTGAATGCAGTCATAACGTCCAGCGCCTTTGAATCAGCACCATGGCCAATCACTGCTGACAATCCTGCTGATTCAATGTGCTTGTCTGGATATGCATCCATTAAAAAAGTAGCAGCTATTGGGCTACGGCATATATTACCCACACAAACCACCAAGATATTATTAAACCCCATAATACGATCTTCCTTTATAGACCTGAAATAGATCTAATGGCCGATGAAGAGGGTAGTAATGAGCTGATGATACGATTCCAGCGAGTCAAGCCAGTAGGATCGACATAGACAATATCGTTAGGGTGCATCTCAAAGCGATTGGCGAGAGAAAAGCTGGTAATAGATTGCATATCGACATAATAGATATTGGTCATCGGATAATTAGGATTATCGCGCACAACATATATTTTAGTAGCGTTGGCTGTATTGGAGTTTAGACCATTAGATTCGCCCAATACCTGCGCCAAACTGATACCGTGCTCAAGAATAGGAACAGGTGCCACTTTGCCAAACTCGCCTAATACATAGATTTTATTGCGACTCTGGCTATTCACATGGATTGAGTCACCGTTTTTGATATATATTTGATTGGCTGATGACCCCATTTCTCTCAATGTTTGTAACCCAATATCGTAGCTGACGCCGTTACGGTTCAATACTATATTGTCAGAGTCTCCGGTCGGTGTTGCGCCGCCTGCCATCGAGATCGCGCTGTATAAAGACACAGGCGTATCGGCAATATTGAATTCACCAGATTTACTGACTTCACCGTCAATAAAGAACTTGTTGCCACGATATTCAGCCACTTTTACTTGTGGATCTGGATACTTGAGGTAACGCTTTAACTGTCCACTTAAATTTGCAGTAAACTGTGGCACGCTCATCCCACTTGCCTTGATACGTCCAATTAGTGGAAACTGGATGAAGCCCTGCTGATCAACTGGGTAACCTGCAGCTCCTGCAGTAGTAATATCAGGATAACCTACCAAGATAATGCTTAGAACATCGGCTTGAGCAATACGGTAGTCCGTTCGACCAGAATTTTTGATTAATTGAGCCAACTCACTACTAGGTCTTGCCGTGGTTTGTTTGGGCGGTAGAGTTGATAGGCTGAGCGGCTGGACATTAAATTGAATGCCATTATCTGCTTGAAACACACCACTAGGAGGCAATTCACCAGCCTGCAGTCCAGTGTTTATACTTGCACATCCCGTCGTCAACCCAATCGTAAATGTTAAGGCAATAGTGACAAGCAGTGATTGCCTATTTTTTGAAAAAACCATGGAAACCTTTACCTTAAATGATGACGTGACGAGTGCTTGAGTCTTTTAAAAATTTAAAAGCAGCAGTTTAGCATATTAAATTTATAAATTGAGTGGCTGCCCATATATTTAATGCACTATTGTTTTTATTTTGTATAAGATGTTTTATACGTATTCTTTTTAGAAGGTGGGCGTAAGGCTTGATTTCGTTTAAGGTACGGTTTGCGCACTGTATTTGCTAATAAAACCAATCAATATAGGACAATCCTTGATGCGTAATGGTTGGTTTACAGCTGAACATTAGGCTGAGGTTGTTGATTTTTGATAGCAAAGTGCTTTAAAAGTGTTCTTTGACCACGCAAAAAATAAAATATTGAGAGTCAATAAATATTTAGTTCAAGTTAAGCATGGAATATTGGAAAACGATCATTCATCATTGCAAGTTTTTGACATTTATCAAATAGCGCCGTAAAACCACGTCACTTCTAGGGCGTGGATATCAGGCGTCAGCAGTTGTCACATAGCGGTTAATGGCTATTGATTTTGATATAACACACAATCATACTTAACTCATGAAAACACTCAAACTACGCATCAAAGACAAACACGCCAATCAGCTAAATATATTGGCTGGTGCGGTTAATTTTGTCTGGAATTATGTCAATGAGTTGAGTTTCAAACACCTTAAGCGCACATCTTATTTCTTTTCAGCTTATGATCTAGCTGCTTATACCAAAGGCGCAGGTGAATACCTGAACCTGCACAGCCAAACCTTGCAAGCTATAACTGAAACCCACGCTAAGTCTCGTAAACAGTTTAAAAAAGCGAAACTCAATTGGCGCACCAATAACCCAAAAGCCAAACGCAAGTCACTTGGTTGGATTCCTTTTAAAAAGACGGCTATCAAAAACTTGGCAACCCGTCAATCAGGTAAGAAAAGCTTGAAAACCACCCTGCAATTCAGCTTAGCTAAAGGTCAAAAGCTGATCATTGATTTGTGGGACAGCTACAATCTCTCGCTCTACAGCATCAATACGTGTGAATTAGTGCAAGATTCTCGCGGCAACTGGTACGCCTGCATCACTGTTAAAGAGTTTCCAAAAACTGCTTGTGGTGGTACTGGTCAAGTTGGTATTGATTTAGGCTGTAAAGATTCAGCAGTCACCAGTGATGGTGATGTTTTGACCACT
>NZ_JADHDA010000020.1 GCF_015277735.1 Psychrobacter sp. NG254
ACTTAAAAAATTACCAGGTGTAGAGGTAGATGAGTCTGGTAAAATTACTGTAAACGGTAATGATGTTAGTAATATTTTTGTAAACGGAAAACCTTTCTTTGGTGATGATCCAACAATAACTACACGTAACCTTACTAAAGATATTATAGAAAAGGTTCAAATTACAGATACTAAAACAAAATCAGAAGCTTTTACTGGAGAGGAATCAGAATCTGATAACAAGACAATAAACTTAACGATTAAAGAAGATAAAAATAAAGGTGTTTTTGGTAAAGCATCTGCAGGAGGTGGTACAGATGAGCGTTATGAGGCTGCTGCAATGGTAAATCTTTTTGATAACGACCAAAGATTAAGTGTTCTTTTTGGTGGTAATAATATTAATTCTGCTGGTTTTAGTTTTGGCGAGTTGGATAATATGTACAGTGTTGTTGGCGGCGGAGGAGGAAGAGGAATAACAACATCAAAAAATGCAGGACTAAACTACACGGATAAGTTAAGTGATAAAGTAGAATTGTCTTCAGATTATTTTTATAGTGATAGCCATTCGGAAAATAATAGCGCAAGCC
>NZ_JADHDA010000021.1 GCF_015277735.1 Psychrobacter sp. NG254
GAACCAGCAAGAACAGAAGTCCACTGTAGAAGTCGTTATGACCATCCTTCACGCGGGTGGAAAATTCGGCGGCGGCGGTTATGCCGTGTCGGGTGGACTCCACGGTGTGGGCATTTCCGTCGTGAACGCACTCTCCGCAGAAATCGATACCGAGGTTCGTCGTCAGGGACACGTCTGGCGGATGAGCTTCGCTAACGGTGTGCCGACAGGTCCCCTTGCCCAGGGGGAAAGCACCGACGAAACAGGAACCCAGCAGACTTTCTGGCCGAGCAAAGAGACTTTCGAGACAGTCGAGTTCGACTTTGAGACGCTCCGCGCACGTTTCCAGCAGATGGCCTTCCTTAACAAGGGACTGCGCATCACCATCACTGACGAGCGCGGTGAAGAAGAAATCGCCGAGAGCTACATGTACGAGCGTGGACTCGTTGACTACGTGGAGTACTTGAACAAGACGAAGAAGAACGAACTCATCCACCCGGATGTCATCGCCTTTGAATCGGAAGACACTGAGAAGAAGATTTCGCTCGAAGTAGCGATGCAGTGGACGGCGGGATACTCC
>NZ_JADHDA010000022.1 GCF_015277735.1 Psychrobacter sp. NG254
ATGATAATTTTCACCATAAACAAACACAAAATAAAATTTTTTCAAAAACCTTGCAAATAGACCTTATTTTACTACGATAGGGTAATAAGGCCTGCGGGTTATACATACTGGAAATAGTTATACTATACTTGATAAAATTGGTATTAGAGATCAATCATCACTTAAATTGAGCGACAATACTTTTTAAGATGTTGATAAAAATTAGAACAATGATTTTAAATTATTAAATATAAAATTATAAAAAATGTTTACCATTTACTCAAATCGTTTTTTAGAAATTCTTCTGCGTTACTTTAGCATATGACGGATGATGAAATATAGAAGACAAGGAACGTTGTATCGGAACTCTATAAACTTGTAGCGAAATTTATATGCTAGACACTATCGAATCAATAAATGGGGAACCAAGAACCAGCTTGGAGAACCCCATTGTCAATAGCATTCATCCAAGCGGGCCAGGAAATGGGTTACACTTTCCGCGACATAAACGGCGCGAACCAAACAGGATTCATGCTAACCCAAGCAACAATAAGGCGCGGAAGCAGATGTTCAAC
>NZ_JADHDA010000023.1 GCF_015277735.1 Psychrobacter sp. NG254
CCTCGTCATCACCACCACGACGGATGAGAACGGCAACTACCTCGTTGAGGGACTGCCGGCTGGCGAAGTGAAGGTCTCCTATGACCCCACGACGTTGACCGAAGGTTACGTGCCGAGCTCGGACCTCGACGGCGACGTGTTCTCCGAGACCACGGCAACGCTCGTCTCGGGTGAGACTCGCCTCGACGTTGACTTCATCGTGGTCGGTAGCGCAACGCTCAACGGCATTGTGTTCGATGACCCGAACGGCAATGGCGTCCGCGACAGTGGCGACAAGGGCATCCCGAACGCGGAGTTGGATGTCGTGTGGGATGGCCCGAATGGTCCGGTAACCGTGCGCGTCACCACCGACGCGAATGGAGCGTGGGAACTCACGAACCTGCCTGCCGGTACCTACACGGCAACGGTCGACCTCGCGTCGGTTGACGCCGAGTACCGCCCGTCGACGGGAACTACTTCAACGGTCGAGCTGCCTGCCTTTGGCACACGCTCGGTCATCCAGGGACTCACAACGTTGATGCTCGCCTTCACGGGTTCGAACATCGCGTT
>NZ_JADHDA010000024.1 GCF_015277735.1 Psychrobacter sp. NG254
GGAGGAATGCTACTATTTTGACTATTAAGTCCTAATTTACTAGCTAGCATAACAACGACAACAAGAATGAGTTCAATAGACATCTTCAACGCTGGCGAGAGTGTTTTATCTTCTTGTAACTGAGTTTTAGTTTGCTCAACTATTTCAGTGATATTTATGCTGTTTAAATTCATTAAAGCTAGAGCGATAGGGTAATAGCTCTAGCTTGGCATACTGGCAGGATCAGTCAATAGCTAAAAAAGATCCTTAGAAAATAATTTGTCTTGGTGAATAGTTACAAAGTATTAAACCAATCCGCAATAATACTTAATCATTTTGCGGGGCTAAACGTGTCGCTACCTGTGTTAAAAAATTCTCATTTAGAACAACTAAATAGCGAACTTTTTGCCTAGCTATCAACACGTTTTTCCATCCTCAAAATAGATCACTTAATTAAGCGAATTGGTATACAGTTAACTTAAAAATTAACACTCTAATTAAAAACAATAACAAACGAGGCTGTCTAATTTGAATGCATCTATATTAACTGAAGTAATACTTCCGCTCG
>NZ_JADHDA010000025.1 GCF_015277735.1 Psychrobacter sp. NG254
GAAAAAAAAATTTGACCTACACAATGACGTTTTAAACAAATAACTCTGATATATAATAAATTATTAATAATTAATAAACTAGGCATAGTTAACTTCCTTAACTGTAAAGATAAGTCATGTATGAAATTAAAAGTACTTGAAGTAGTTTGGAAGATATCTCTAAAGTAAAGATAAGTTATATGGTCACGAGGTAAAGTAACAGTCTGGAGAGCGCGGCGTCTACGGTTCGAATCCCCACAGGCTCAACTTTTTTTTTTTTTTGGACCTGATCGAGTCAGACATGAACAGATCTGATCAGACCTGAACATGTCTGATCAGGTCTGATCATTTTTTCCCGGGATGAACAGGCATGAGCGTATTTACCGCTTCAGAGATGAACATACATGAACAGACCTGGCCAGGCATGAACAGGCATGGACAGGTCTGATCAGGCATGATCATGTTTAATTTCAGGTCTGGTCATACATGAACAGGCCTGAACAGGTCTAATTTAAGACCTGATCATACATGAACAGGCATGGTCAGGTTTGATGATTTTTC
>NZ_JADHDA010000026.1 GCF_015277735.1 Psychrobacter sp. NG254
AGTGATCTATCCATGGCCAGGTTGAAGCGTGTGTAAGAGCACGTGGAGGACCGAACCCACTTAGGTTGAAAACTGAGGGGATGAGCTGTGGATAGGGGTGAAAGGCCAATCAAACTTCGTGATAGCTGGTTCTCTCCGAAATGCATTTAGGTGCAGCGTTGCGTGTTTCTTGCCGGAGGTAGAGCTACTGGATAGCTGATGGGCCCTAAAAGGTTACTGACGTTAGCCAAACTCCGAATGCCGGTAAGTGAGAGCGCAGCAGTGAGACGGTGGGGGATAAGCTTCATCGTCGAGAGGGTAACAGCCCAGACTACCAACTAAGGTCCCCAAGCGTGTGCTAAGTGGGAAAGGATGTGGAGTTGCATAGACAACCAGGATGTTGGCTTAGAGGCAGCCACTCGTTCAAAGAGTGCGTAATAGCTCACTGGTCGAGTGATTCCGCGCCGACAATGTAACGGGGCTCAAGCACACCACCGAAGTTGTAGATTTCGTATGTTAGGTAAGCCTTCGTGGTTCAGCCGTACGGA
>NZ_JADHDA010000004.1 GCF_015277735.1 Psychrobacter sp. NG254
CCAAAAATATACTCGCGGTCGGGCTTGACCGTCTTTAGTAGGAATCCCCTTCACTTTTAGGGAGGGGAGGAAGTCAAAAGGTAAGCGTAAGGCGTGATTTCGTTCAAGGTACGGTTTGCGCACTGTGTGTGCTCATAAAACCAATCAATATAGGACAGTCCTTTATGCGTAAGGGCTGATCTATAGCTGACTATTACGTTGAGTTTCTTGGTTTTTGATCGCAAGGTGCAAAGTGGCTTGGAAAGTGTTCTCTGACCATACAAAAAATAAAATATTAAGAGTCAATAAATATTTGGTTCAATTTAAACATGGAATATTGGAAAATAACCATTCATCATTGCAAGTTTTTAACATTTATAGGCTAGCATTTGACGAGAGGCTGATGTATGGATAAATTAAAGTGCGTAGATTACCAGTATTTAGAGGTAAACAAAAGATGTTCTGTCTAAATATTTTGTATGACACAATGAAATAAAATGATTTGGAATTTTGAAATCGATTAAGCGCTATTGAATAGTAGTCATTAAAAGGTATTTTACATAAGCTATAGTCAAGTCTATATAAATCCGCTACATCGTCATCCTCGCTAAGCATACTAATGTATAACTTGCACTCAGTTTCCTTGTATCGAAATTATATTGAACTGACTATACCAGTCATGATGACTGTATTGGTGAGGCAAAAAATAGTTTTATGCGAAGGCTGTACTGTGGGTCAGTATTGCCTCCGCATAAAGACAAGGAAAAGGTAGACAAATACCTGATTACCACATCAAATCATCTGGGATGACATAAGCGGCATAAGGATCGTCTTCTGCCAATGCTTCTTCGGCAGTATCATTAGACACCACCATAAAGCCTTCCATCTTTGAATCAATACGGTCAGCGAGTGGGCGAGGGAGCAGTGCATAGCTGTCCTCTAAGCGTGCAATCACCACATGACCTGCCACGATTTGATCATATAGCTTTTGGGTAATGGCAATCTTTTTAACTTTAGACTCATCGACGAACTGATAGCTGACCTCGCCTTGTGTATCCGTAATTTGATGCTGCTTAATCATTTGGATAATATTGGCTTTTAGGGCTTTTTCTTCTAGTGCCTGCTGTTTTTCTTGATTGAGCTTTTGATCTTTCTCCAGTTTTTTTGCTTGTGCCTCTGCCAGTGCTTTTTTCGTCTCTAAGCTTTCTGAATCGCCCGTACGTTTGGCATGTTGAGTTTGCTTGCTGATTTTATTGGCTTTTTTGCTATCAACCAATCCAGCCTTTAATAATTGAGCTTGTAGGGCGTTTTTTGCCATAATCCAATCACCTAAATAACGATAGTTAAATCACAAATGCTAAAAAACATATTGTAGCAAACTTTACCAGCGCTTGTGGTTAGACAATGACCAGAGTTTATAGAGGCATCAATATAATATAGTCGAACCACTCTTAAAGTGTTACGGCGTTAAACTCGCTTAGCCTACTACTGTAGTACTTGCGCTCGTCCGCCTTGTACCATTTTTAACATTGATTGACTATACTCTTGTAAACCATAAGTAATGCTAGGACTAGCACATTTCTGATGATGGCAAAAGCGTATACATCACTGGATGAAGCCGCCTAAATTGGTTATCATCGAATTAAGGAATATATTTTCTATGAATGTCTCCCCAATAAAAGGCCTAGCTTGGTTAAGTATGACCAGCTGTATAGGATTAAATAACTCAATCTAAGGACAGATTATGACAACATCACAGCACATTTTGGCCTGTATTGATGGCTCGGCAGTGACTGAATCCGTTTGTGACTATGCAGCATGGTATGCCAGCAAGCTCAATTTGCCTGTTGGGATATTACACGTCAGCGACATACCGGCATCGAGCAGACGAGACTTATCAGGAGCGATAGGGGTAAACAGCCGCCAGTTTTTGTTAGAGGAGCTGTCCCAATTAGATGAACAACGCGCCAAAGTGGTCAACAGCTATAGCAATGCATTGGTACAAGATGCCAAAAGCCATGTTCAGAGCAGCTTTGCAGAGGTGGGTGTTCGTGTCTATCAACGTCATGGCAAATTGCTGCCCAGTATCGAGCATTTCAAAGATGAAAACCGTGCCATTGTGATGGGACGCCGCGGAGAAGATCATAAGAATAGTCGGATCAATATTGGCAGCCAAATCGAAACCGTTGCCCGCGGCTCAGAGGTGCCGATACTTATTTGCTCAGAGAAATTTGAAGAGCCAAGCTCTTATATGATTGCCTTTGATGGTAGCAAAACCTCTATTAAGGCTGCATGGATGGTGGGAAAAAGTCCATTATTAAAAGGCTTGAAAGGTCATATTGTCATGGTAGGTAACCATAATGATGCCGCCAAGCAAAGCATGAGTGCGGCAGCGGCGCAACTAGAAGATGCAGGATTCATTGTCGAAGCGCATCATATATCTGCTGCTGATGCCGTTGATGGACTGTTAACGTTTCAACTTGAGTATGATATCGATATTATGATAGTGGGGGCGTATGGTCATTCTAAATGGCAGCAATTGTTTCTAGGTAGTACCACGACAGAAATCATCGCCAGTACCTTGTCTCCTGTAATCTTAGTACGATAAACACTCAATAAATACCATCTCTAAGGCGTGTTGTTATCTTTTAATTAAGAACGCGCTCTAATATCTTTGGAATACTTTATGCGTCTCAATGCAGATTTTTCACAACGCGCGTCTCTAGCACCTGAATCCCATCAGTGGGTAAAATCTCCTCAAAATGGTGTCGAGCGCATCATGCTCGATCGAATAGGAGAAGAGAAAGCCCGCGCTACCAGCTTGGTACGATATGCGCCCAGCTCTTACTTCCCGCATCATTTACATCCGAGCGGTGAAGAGATTTTGGTGTTGTCTGGGACTTTTTCTGCAGATGACCAGCATTACCCAGCAGGCTGGTACTTGCGTAATCCACCCGCTTCAGGTCACACGCCTTATAGTGATGAGGGTGCAGTTATTTTTGTTAAGCTGCGTCAGATGTCCTCGGATGAATCTGACTATGTGGCGATCGATACCCAAGATAGCGCTCATTGGCAGCAACACGGTACCCGTGAGGTTTGCCCTTTGTTTTTAGATGATAATGAGCAGGTGAGCTTACAACGTATCAATGCAGACGAGCAGCTATTTAATGAACCTGTCAGTGGCGGGGCGGAGCTTTTGGTGCTGGCAGGTATACTCATAGATGGTGGGCAAGTGTATTCGCGTGGTGGGTGGATACGTCTGCCTACCGATGAGCATCCGCAGATCAAAGCAGGCCTAGAAGGCGCTACGCTGTATCTCAAGACAGGGCATCTCGATCAAGTGATCGGGCTATAGTTAATCCTCCATAAGTTAGATACGGTGTCAGTTTCGCTGAACCTACTATCTGTAATATGTTCACTCGGCTTCCTTGTGTCTAAATAATATTGAACCGACCACATAGCGGATAGGTTCAATATGTTTTATGCATTCGCTATTTTTAGTCCATTCAGACAATCAATTCAGATTGCCTCCTTTATTAATGTGCTACTCGTACAGATTTTTCTTATGTACTTTGCTGCTATAGAGATAATCTGCAAATACTTGTGTCAGCAGCACAGACTCGACTTTGAAGTAAGTCAGTTATATCAATTACTTTTCAGTCGTTGGCTATCTTTTGTGGGCTCAGCCTATGGTTGAGAAAAAATCTATTTTCATTTCCTCTTTTGAAGTATCTCCGCTTAATTAAAAACTCAATCACCCACCTCTTAAACTGCCTCGATATCCATTGATGCTCAGTGATGCAGAAGTGTGGTCACATTATTTGTACCTACAGCACCGTTTTTTCATTCAAACAGTAAGTGTAATTTTGTCGATTGATAATCGCTTACCTAGAATGATTAATTTAAGTACATGTCACTAAATAGGTATCAAAAATCAGCTTTTCGAGCCAAAAATAATGCAGAAAATCATCTAATTTTTCCAATTTCATCTAATAAAATGCAGGTAAAGATATTTTTTGTTAATTTTTTATAATGTATTCAATTTTTGATATATTTTAAATTTAATAAAAATTAAACGCAGTTAAGTATTATTAAATAGTGAGGCTCTGTAGCTGTTTATTTGAAATGCCTAATTTATTGGGATGAGTAGATAGCATCCATCTTATAACAAATAACTTTACCAACTATTACAAGAGATTAAGCGGTTACTTCTAAGGGGATGTGGCATATTTCATGGCTTGATTACTAGCTGAAAAATTCAAATATAATGCCCAATATCCAATAAATTTAATATGTAAATTATATTTATTATCATAAATATAATTTACATATATATAAAACTAATTATATTGAACGATAAACAAATATAGCTATTATGAAGATAGGGTAATGAAAATGATAAGCGAATTATTATCTTTGTAATGTATGTCTGTTTATTTTTGATTTAGATTTCTAGTAAACCAGAGCATGCATTTGTAACTTTATATCATGTGTACAGGGAGTACCGTACTATGAACAGCAGGGCCGTACTATTATCGGCTAAAAGAGCCAATTTAGTAGGTTGTGAAGCGACGCAGGCAAATATGGATTTGCTTAACTCCAGTATGATCGACTCATTCAAAACAATGCCTAAAAAGATAAGTAGTCATGCTGCTTTTTGTTCTAAAAACCATCAATTTCTTTCTCTCATAAAAACATGCTCAATAGCATGTTTGCCTAAAAGCAATCTCGTTTTCATTCAAAAAATATTAGTTAGTAGAACGCTGTTCTTACCTCATTCAATTTGTCAAATCAGCTGTCGTCTATCGAACGGCTTTAATGACACTCATGCAAGATTAATTAACTAATCAAGGAAGATATTATGAAAAATATAATGGTTAAAGTTAATAGTCAAGTTGAGACAGTTGCTGAGTATCAAATTGCTACGCAAAGTGGTGCTGCTAAAGTTATTCAAGCTGTCGATAAAACCAATTATGAGCTTTTTGATCTGGACGCTGGGCAAGCACCAAAAAATATTGTCACTAAACGTATGGGTAAAGATCTTCATATTTCATTTGAAAATGAAAGTATCGACTCTGACCTGATTATTGAAGGGTTCTATGACGGTATTGATAGTGCATTGATAGGTATCACGGAAGATGGTAGCTACTCCTATTATGTGCCAAACACTGGCGAAGCAGTAGATGCGGTGACTGAGTTGCAACCCGGTGATATTGAGGGGCAGACACTTGGTGGAGACTCACAAGCATCTCCTTGGTGGATAGGCGCTGCAAATGGCTCTAATGCCACACCTTGGCTATTAGGTTTAGCGGGTATAGGTATTGCAGGTGCTGCACTCTCTGGCGGTGGTAATAACAATAACAATAACAATAATACCGCTCCTGATGCACCAACTGTCGATCCTATCACAGGAGATGACATCATCAATGGCAGCGAAGCAACAGATGGTTTTGATGTCACTGGTACAGGTATTACTGGTGATACGATTACTTTAAAAGATGGTAATGGCAACGTTATTGGGACTGCTACCGTTGGTGCAGATGGTACGTGGAGTATTCCGGTTGATCAAGATGATGTGGACGCGATGGGTGAAGGGGCAGAGCAGTTAACCATAACTGCAACAGATCCTGCTGGTAATGTCAGCGACCCTACGACTATAGATATCAGTGTAGATACGATGGTGCCTGCCACACCGACTCTCGAAATTAATGAAAATGGAATGGAGATTACAGGGACTGGAGAGCCTGGTGCTACGATCGAAGTAGACACTGACGATGATGGTGAACCCGATTATACCGCTGTAATCGATGGTGATGGTAATTATAGTATTGATACGAGCAGTAACCCATTGATAGATGGTGAAACGATTACGGCTATTGTTGTTGATACTGCGGGTAATGAAAGCGATCCAATTAGTATGATGGCGCCGGACATAGATGATGCCGATGCTGACGCCGATGCTGACGCCGATGCTGACGCCGATGCTGACGCCGATGCTGACGCCGATGCTGACGCCGACGCTGACGCCGACGCTGATGCAGACGCTGACGCTGACGCTGACGCTGACGCTGATTCCGACGCTGATGCTGATGCTGATGCTGATGCTGACGCTGATTCCGACGCTGATTCCGACGCTGATGCTGACGCTGATTCCGACGCTGATTCCGACGCTGACGCTGATTCCGACGCTGACGCTGATGCTGACGCTGACGCTGATGCTGATGCTGATGCTGACGCTGACGCTGATGCCGACGCTGATGCTGACGCTGACGCTGATGCTGACGCTGACGCTGATGCTGATGCTGATGCTGATGCTGACGCTGATGCTGATGCTGATGCTGATGCTGATGCTGATGCCGACGCTGATGCCGACGCTGATGCCGATGCAGACGCTGATGCTGACGCCGATGCCGATGCTGATGCTGATGCCGACGCTGATGCCGATGCTGATGCCGACGCTGATGCTGATGCTGATGCTGATGCCGATGCAGACGCTGATGCCGATGCCGATGCAGACGCTGATGCCGACGCTGATGCCGACGCTGATGCCGACGCTGATGCAGACGCTGATGCCGACGCTGATGCAGACGCTGATGCCGATGCTGATGCTGATGCTGATGCTGATGCTGATGCTGATGCTGATGCCGACGCTGACGCCGATGCCGATGCCGATGCTGATGCCGACGCTGATGCCGACGCTGATGCCGACGCTGATGCCGACGCTGATGCCGACGCTGATGCCGATGCCGATGCAGACGCTGATGCCGATGCAGACGCTGATGCCGATGCCGATGCAGACGCTGATGCCGATGCAGACGCTGATGCCGATGCCGATGCCGACGCTGATGCTGATGCTGATGCTGATGCTGATGCCGATGCCGATGCTGATGCTGATGCTGATGCGCCCGTCATCAATGCAGTCACAGGCGATGACATCATCAATGCGGTTGAAGCAGGTGCTGGGTTTAATGTGACCGGCACAGGCACGGTAGGTGACATCATCACCTTAACCAATGGCGCAGAGGGTCAGATTGGTGCTTCTGCAATCGTTGATGGTGATGGCAACTGGAGTGTCGCTGTGACCCCAGCAGAGGTTACCGTCATGGGTGAAGGGGACGAAACCCTAACCGTCACTGCCACGGACGCCGCTGGTAACTTGCCAAGCGCCAGCAGCACGGTCAATATCGTGGTGGACACGGTAGCGCCTAGCGTGCCAAGTGTCACAATTGGCAATGGCGATGGCTTCATTACCGCTGACGAGATTGATGTGGATGGCAACGTTGCGGTCACTGTTGGACTGCCAACAGATGCTGTGGCGGGTGACACGCTTGTGGTCAACGGTGTTGAAACCGAGATCACCCCAGCGAACATCACCGCTGGTAGCATTGTGGTTGACGTCCCAGCTCCAGCTGAAGGTGCTGAGCTTGAAGTGACAGCAACGATCAAAGATCCTGCTGGTAACGAATCAGATTCGGACATCGTTGAGGCGGTACGTGACACGGTAGCGCCTAGCGTGCCAAGTGTCACAATTGGCAATGGCGATGGCTTCATTACCGCTGACGAGATTGATGTGGATGGCAACGTTGCGGTCACTGTTGGACTGCCAACAGATGCTGTGGCGGGTGACACGCTTGTGGTCAACGGTGTTGAAACCGAGATCACCCCAGCGAACATCACCGCTGGTAGCATTGTGGTTGACGTCCCAGCTCCAGCTGAAGGTGCTGAGCTTGAAGTGACAGCAACGATCAAAGATCCTGCTGGTAACGAATCAGATTCGGACATCGTTGAGGCGGTACGTGACACGGTAGCGCCTAGCGTGCCAAGTGTCACAATTGGTAATGGTGATGCCACCGTCAATGGCTTTGACTTGGCCGCAAATGGTGAGGTTCAAGTGAACGTGAGCCTACCTATTGACGCAGTCGTGGATGACACTTTAACTATCAATGGTGTTGACGTCACTGTGACCGCTGCGATGCTGACGGACGGTTATGATACCACCGTACCTGCACCAGCAGAAGGTGAGGTGTTGACCGTGACCGCCACGGTGACCGATCAAGCGGGTAATAGATCAGCATCTGGCGAAGCAACTGCCACGGTTGGTGATATTGACGCCCCTGTTATCGATGCAAGAGATGATCTAGATACTCTTGACTTAGGTGACTTAGCAATTACGCTGAATACTGCCCCAGTAGTAGATTTCGATTTGGATACCACAGTTGATTTATTGGGAGTAATCTCTGGCCCTGTCGATCCCAGCCAAACATTTAATGTGCCTGTAGGGACGACTGGTAGTATAGATATTAAAGTTGAAGTTGATGAAGTGATAGACTTAGTATCTGGTGCAGTCGGTGTAGAGATCTACGACAGTAATGGAAATCTTGCTTACTTTGCTAGTACAGGCACACCTCCTCTTGTAGGCAATGTTCTTGGGATAGAGCTACTCGGTCTCACAGGCGGTGAGGAAGGTTTCGGTTTTACTTTGCCCAATTTAGCTCCAGGCAATTACACAGTTGTCGTTGGTAAATCTCAGAGCGCGGTTGCTGAGTTAGTAAACGATGTCGTATTAGGGTCTGATAGTTTAGATATTATCTTAGATAGTCTAAACTTGGGCTTACTTAGTTTTCTAGGGCTTGATAGCTTGATTCTCGGTATTCTTAGCCCTGTGACAGGAAGTATAAGTACTGGAGACCTGATTCGTGACCTACAAGGCGCTCTTGGTGGTGTTCCTTTAGCTGGAGGGTTACTTAACGATACCGTTAATTTGGTTACTGCTACTGCTACTGGCATACTCGAGGACTCTCTTTTAACACTGTTTAGTAACGTTCAAGTGACAGGTAATCTCACTACGTATAGTTTTGATATGGATATAGAGATAACGGGTAATGTAATCGCTCCTGATGTAGGTGACGATGGCCTAGTTGCAGATATTGTTACTTCTAATACCAACGTAACTGAGGTAAATGGTGTTTCAGCTGATATCAACACTGGTATTATCACTGTTATTGGTCAATACGGAACTTTAGAGATTGACGCGGATGGTGATTATACTTATACGGCTAATGGAGACTATGCATCATCAGGTCAGTCAGATACATTCACGTATACTATTTTTGATAATGTCACTGGTGATAGTGATAAGGCAGATTTAGTGATTGATCTGGTTTATACAGTTGATATGCTTGATGGTAACGATACTATCAATATTTCAAACAATGCTGCTCAGATGCAATACATTATAGATGACACTGATAATGTTGTTAATATTGATTCGGCCTTGAATGCTACTATTATAGGCGGTGATGGAGTAGATACTATCAACCTAACTGGATCAGGCCAAACGCTAAGTCTATCTGATATTTTCCAAACGGAAGTGCTCGATATTAGCGGTACTGGTGCCAATACGCTGACCGTCAAGGCAGCAGATGTTACCAACTCAGGAACCACGAATCCTATCTATGTAAGAGGGAATAGTGATGATACAGTAAATTTGGGTAGTAATGGCAATGATCTTAGTGATGTAGATGGTACTTGGTCAAACGTCGGAGCTGCTCCTGATACTGGATACAATGTATGGCAATTAGGGAATGATACCACTAAGCAAATTTATATCGATACGGATATCACCAATATTATCTAACACCGACTAGTCGAATTCCAATTTTAAAACGCTTCCGAAACGGAGGCGTTTTTTACAATGTTTATCTAATTGTTTTGAGGTGTAATGAATAGAGTTAAAAATATAGACTTAATATAAGTGCTGTATGTTTATAATTAAAATATGACAAAGTGCAAGATTGTACAGGACAATAAAAACATGGATGAATATATAAAATCGAATCTCTTAGTGAACTATTTGGAAAAAAATTTACCAGCTATTTATGATAACTGGATACAGACACGTATCACTCGAATGAATGATCAGCAAGGCGAGAGTCTAAACAATACAGCGCTGGATACTTTAGCAAATACTTTTGTGTTGTCGGTATCTGATGGTATCAAAAAAGCCAAAACCGTCTCTTTTATCGTTGATGATTTAATGTTATTGAATGAAATACATAACACTAATAGCTTCTCTGACTTTGAACGAATATTGCCTATAATTATAGAAAAGCTAGACAAGCTCTCCACAAAATTTGATGCCCCCATTATGTGGCTACGGCTCGAATGGCTTAATCAAGCCACGCTTACCACTTGGTCAAGTTTTCAGCAAAGCTTAAAACGATTTAAGCGTAATTATTATCGCTCTGGTATCGCATTTGAAGGTGTGCGTGAGCCGTGGTTATTATTAACTGAAATGGAATTGAATGCCAATGCTTGCCTTTATATGGGGAATACTGTTTCTCATGCAGGGGTCAATGCTAATAACCTGAACGTGTATCTAAAGGCGCGTCATGGCAGCAGCCAAATCCCCAACTTTCACAATGATCTGCCTATTGTTAGCTTTAATACCGCTGGTGTATTTATAAATATAGAGACAGGTGAGTACCATACTCTCGAAACCAAACCTCGTCATAAGGGCCACCGTAAATTACGACCCTTGTCGGCAAGCAGCACCCAACCCATTATTGAGCAGGCCACGCATTACCTTGCTAGGCAGGTAAAGCCTTCTGGTCAGTACGTGTATGGTCACTTTCCTTGTTTTGACCGTACCATTGATACGTACAATAGCCTGCGCCATGCCAGTAGTACTTATGCATTGATAGAAGGCTATGAAGCCTACCGTGGTTTTTATACCGCCCGTAACGATGATACGACAACTGCTTTGGCTGATATGCGGAACAATATTGACAATGCGATGGGCTATGTGATTGATGAGCTTATTCAAATTTATGATGACAAAGCATATGTGATAGATACAGGCGGAGAGATTAAGCTAGGTGCCAATGCGGTTGCGATACTGGCACTGGTGAAGTATTTACAAGTATTTGAGGATACGCCTTTCGCAGGTAAATATCATGAGCTAGCAACCAAGTTAGCGTTAGGTATTATCGCGATGCAACAAGAGGATGGTAGCTTCGCCCATGTATTGCACAGTAAGGATTTATCACTCAAAGCCAAAAACCGTATCATTTATTATGATGGTGAGGCAGCTTTTGCATTAATGCGTTTATATGGTTTGACTAAAGATACACGTTGGATTAATTGTGTCACTCGGGCTTTTGACTACTTTATTGCAGCCAATCATCATGAGGCACATGATCACTGGTTATCATATTGCTCAAACGAGCTGATTATATATAAACCTGAAAAAAAGTACTTTCAGTTTGCAGTCGATAATATTAGAGGCTATACCGACTTTATTAAAACTCGTATTACTACGTTTCCGACATTGCTTGAGCTGTCTATGGCGTTTCACAAAATGCTTTTGAAACTAGATGAGCATCCTGAATTTCAAGATGTATTAGCAGGTTTTGATGTTGAAGGGTTTTATGAAGCGCTACATGCGCGTGCCAATCATTTGATGAATGGTTTTTTCTTTCCAGAGATGGCGATGTTTTTTAAAGCGCCACAAACCATTTTGCATGGGTTTTTTATCCGTCATCACTCATTTAGAGTACGAATTGATGATGTAGAGCATTATTTATCAGGGCTAGTGGCATATCAACAGCTGCTTGATAATAATACTTATCCCAATATTCTCTCGACCATAAATCGTGTCACTGAGCAACCACTTGTCCCAGTAATCGCAAAAGAGTCAAATAAATCTACGATAGCATGGGGTGGTGATGTAAATTTAGGGCGACGACAGCATTTTTTAACCAAGCGTTATGGTATAGACAATGTATTGGATATAGCCGCCTTAAAAGAGTCAGATCTTACCATTGTGAACTTAGAGTGCGTGATTTCGGTACTGGGTAATCAAGGCAGAGCGAAAGGCAGGGGTGGACATTACTACTATCGTGCGCGTCCCGAAATGGTCGAGATACTGTGTACTGCTGGCATAAATGCAGTGGCTTGCGCAAACAATCATAGCGGTGATTACCGTGCAGTAGCACTGTTACAGCAGCAAGAGATATTGGCAGCAGCAGGCATTGACTCTGTTGGTGCTGGCAAAAATAAAGAAACCGCTTTCGCCCCTTTGTATCATCAACTACCCAATGGCATTCGTGTGGCTATCTTGTCGGTAGATGCCACCATTTCGTATTTTGCGGCGACTGAAGATACTGCGGGTGCAGCGTATATTGATCCTAAAGATCATCCGCTATGGTCAGACACTTACACGCCTTTGTTTAAATTAGTCAAAGAGCAATCAGACTTGGTTTTGGTTGCGATCCATTGGGGTGCCAATCGAGTGGATCGACCTGATTTGGATGAAATAGAAATTGGGCATCGATTAATAGACGCAGGCGCCGATGCTGTATTAGGTGCGTCCGCTCATCAGTTACAAGGAATAGAGGTTTATAAGTCTAAGCCGATCATACATGATGCAGGCGACCTACTGTTTGATGCTATGGTTTCTACACCTAAAGCTGGCGGTGTTTTTCAGCTAGAGATTGGCCTAAGCGGTATTGAGCGTATCAGGTTTTATCCTGTACACGTGGGATACGGTCAAACGCAACCTGCAACGGGTGAACAAGCTGTGGCTATCAGTCGTGACTTTGCTTCTATGTGTGCGGCAATGGGTAGTCAGGTGTCATTGCATGAAGATGGTAGCTTGTCGCTGGTGATTGAGCCAAGCTTAAAAAAAGAAACAAGCACCGCGTCTATCAACCCAAAAGCGAACATCCTTCCTTTGAAAAAGCCGCGTATCAATTATGCTCGGTGGTCAGCACAAGAGCGTAGTGCTTTAGTCTTTGATGAGGTACCGGCAGATGCTCGCATTGAGCCGATTCATTTTGGTGCATTACAATTGGTAGGTGTAAGGGCCAGCCCAAGATTTTTTAACCGCCGCCGCATGTTATGGATAGAGAGTTTTTGGCAAACCACTGAAGTATTATCAGAGGATATTCGAATACGTTTTAGGGCAAAACCCACCTTTGCTACTGAAAAAATGCGTCCGTGGGGTGTTGGATCTGATCACGATCCTTGTGACTGGCTCATCCCAACCTCACACTGGCGTACTGATAAGGTATATCGCGACTTTTACGGGTTACGTCCACCTTTTATGGCCGCATGGGAGGATGGTGTTCTACAGTTGGAAGTGGGTATCGTAGACAATAAAAAGCAGCATGCCTTTGTGGCATTGCCATTTCATTTTGTATTGTCAGCTGATAAGGTCAAGTATTCTGATCAGCTGGCCAAGCACATGCATTACCGTCAAGCTTTTACTGATAAAGTCTATGACAATCATACCAATGGTACGTGGAATGCAGAACAACTGGCGTTAATTACGCGTGGAAAATGGCTGGTTGCACCGCCTGCTGATTGGTATGTGGATTCTCTCGTCGCTGGTTGGAGTCATGTAGGTCTGGCCTCTGGTAAAGTCATGTTTGTTGCTAACAATAATGACAACCGAGCCGCTCATGAAAACAGCATAAAAAAACCAAAACCATTTGATAGACATGATTTTCTGTTAAAACTTCAAGACAGTTTGGCAGGTGCTATTGTTGATCATCCTGCAAAAAATTTGCATCCTGATTTTCCTATCTTGCAGGTAGATGACCCAATAAAAGCTTGGATGGAAATAGGCATTGCTGCTCGTACTCGATTCGCCAAGCCAATTGTAGCAGTCACAGGTACAGTGGGTAAGTCTAGTACTTGCCATATGATACGAACCATGATGGGTGACGACCAGCATGTGTTGACCTCATTAGCGAACTATAACTCTCGTGTGGGTGTGCTTGGTATGCTCGCAAGCTTATCACCAAATCATGATGCAGCTGTCATAGAGGTGGCTCAAAGCGCCCTATGGATGAACCGAGGACCCATCACGCGTTTCTTGCGTCCTAACGTGGCACTCATAACAGAAATTGGTATCTCACAAATTGAGATGGTTAAAACATTAGAGCGGGCAGTACGTTTTAAATGTAAGGTATTTGATGGTCTGGTGGGTGATGCTATTGCAGTCGTTGGGGCTCATTTACCGCACTTTGATCAGGTGCTAGGCTATGCCCGTAAGCACGCAAAAAGCGTCCTTATATATGGCGACCATGTAGATAGTGAAATACGTATAAAAAACATAGAAAGCACCTATTTTGGCAGTCAGGTGGCGTTTGATACCAATCGCGGAAGTTATTCATTCTCTATACCAATGCCAACAGCAGGTATGGCAAAAAGTGCCATCGCAGCGTTTGCAGTGATGTATGCGCTGGGTGAAGACTTGGACAAGGCTTGTCAGAACATTGGTCAATACCAATCTATCGAAGGACGGCTGTTAACACACGAGGTTGCAGTAACTGGCGGTAAGGTGACTATTATCGATGACAACTGGAATGCCCTATACGAGTCTATGGTCAACGCGCTGTCATTGTTTGGCGCACAAAAAGAGGCAGATAAACGCTTTATCTTTGTATTGGGACGCTTGGTTGATTTGGGTGAAAAAACCAAAGAGATGCACCAAAGCTTGTCAGTGCCTATACTAGAGAGTAAACCTGACCTTGTTATCACTCATGGTGAAGAAATGAAGTATCTACGCGAGGTACTACCTAAAGACATGCTAGGCGCACATTTTGACAATGTTGATGATTTGGCTAATTATATAAAAAGTCTATGGCAACCGAATGACGTTATTTTGATCAAAGGCTCGCGCACTGGTAGTGACTTTGTTGGGTTATCTCCATTATTACAAGGCTGATATCAGAGAAGATTTTGTCAGATGCTATCGCTGGTACTTTTTATGTTGGCACCTATGATATTGATACCCTTGATATGGCGTATAATTTCATTATCACGATAATTCTAACAGTATCAGAGTCAATATTTTTTCTATCATTTACTGAGTATGGCTTTATCTTTTTTCGCAAAATTATTAAGTGAAAGAAGGTTTTAGTATATTTATATCAAAAATCCATCACGTTTATTTTATGATGAATAATATAGCGAACATCGTTTGATTGATTCTCTCGTTGCCTTATCAAGTCAAATTTAGTAAGGTTTGTTGCATAAACACTAAACATCTCGTTAAAAGCACCTTCACAAGGCCAACCACTGAAACTTCATATGAAAAAATTGTTAAATAAAAAGCAGCTATTTTGTAGCCTATCAGTGCGTCATCATATCGCGATTATGGTGGCTGGTATGTGCTTTACTATGACAGCGCAAGCGGCAGTACAAGATTTGCAGATCAACAGTCTGGTTGCTCAAGCAGTTCAAATGCACCCTTTAGTTGGATCGGCCAGAGCGAGCCAACAAGCGACCACGGAAGGAATCAATGCCGCCAAATTGAATCTTTTACCGACGCCAAGCGTGAGCTCAGGTTACGATCGAGACAATGACTTTGTCTCAGAGGTGACCATTCGTCAGCCGTTATGGACAGGGGGGAAGCTCACAGCAGATGTCAATCAAGCCATATTTGATGACAAAGCTGCGGTAGAGTATGTCTATGAGCAACAAAACCTCGTGGCCAAAACGACTATTGAGGCTTGGCAAAGCTACATTCAAGCCGTCAACAAGCAACAAGTGCATATCGATAATTTAAAAGAGCTTGATGATTTTGAGGCCATGATGCAGCGCCGCGTGGGTCAAGGCGTGTCCGCTCGTATCGAATTGGATCTGGTGACCAATAGGATCTTACAAGAGCAAACGTCTTATCAGGCGGCAGTCGAGCAGCAACGAATTGCCGCTGCTAGGCTTGAGCAAATCATCGGTCAACCCTTGTCTCAATTGAGCTCGACGAGCGTACCAAACATCAAAGTATTGGTGAGTGAGGCCAAGAGACAGGCCGTTGATTTTGAGAAAATGGCGTTTGATCGGGTGGGGTTTTATAATCCCACCGTTGTAAAAGAGCACTTTCAAATCGAATCTGCTAAACAAGGTGTCGAATCGCAGCAAGCGTCTCGATACCCGACCGTCTATGCTCAGTATGAACATGCTTACTATCACGAAAATAAAGAAAACGATGGTCAGTTTTCATTGGGGCTAAGCTATGCACCAGGGGCAGGGTTTTCTAACTTTGCGCTCGCCCGTGCCTCACAAGCAGAAGTCAATAGCTTGATACAGTCTCAAGAAGCAGCTCGCCGTAATGTCATAGAGGAAATTCAAGTACAGTACCAGCAATTTGTGAGCGCCAAGGATCGAGAGACCTCGCTGGTGGCTGCGGTTGCAGGGGCACAGATTGTGGTGAATTCCTATCGCAGACAGTTCATTGCAGGACGTAAGTCATGGCTTGAGGTACTCAATGCGGTGCGTGAGCACAATGATTATCAGGTGCAACTGGTACAGACTCGTGCGGAGATACTCGGTGCTTTTTATCGGTTGCAAGTAGATTTTGGTCTGATGCCGTGGCAACAGTTCTCTCATAATCGTAAGCCTGTAACCTTATTTAGCCCGACAGCCTCTGTCAAAGAATGGTTGCAGAAGCAAGACAAACACGCGGCTGCGGCTAGTGAAAACTTTGGCTATGGTAAAAACACAGCAGAAGAGTATGTTGAGATTAACTTACCTGAGACGGCAGAGCAAAGTTTGAATAATGGCGAATACCTCATGTTAAATGACGACTATAGTATTACACCGATAACCGACCAAGGCGATATGGCAAACAATTAAAAAAACGTCATATAAGATCGTCTACAGTATCTTGGATACGCAATTATCTCAAATATCAAATAAGTGATTCATATGAGTGCACCTTTACAAACGACATCCTCTCAGCCTGTGAGTCATCATGACGCATTGCCACAGTCAAGTGAGCCGAATTTTACCGAGACGCTGACAGATGCTATTAAACATTTGCTTGGGCAGCAAGGTTATCCTGTCGATAACATACGGCTTCATGATGTTGTTAAGCGCCACAGTGAGCTATCGGATAGACAAGGCCAAAGCATTCATGAGTTGGGCGGTGTCATTGCAGTACTCAAAGGTATTGGTATCACAGATACGCCTGAAATATTAGAGCAGCCTGATGCCGCGTTTCTGCCGTTATTGGCTTATCGCTCAGATATCGGTTGGGGCGTGATCGACAGCCAAACCCCGCAAAAAATCTGGAATTTTAGACAAGCAGATAAGCAAGTGCATACGCGTGTCGATGAGCTGTCATTGGTATTACGTATTCGTCTACAAGACGACCATGTTAAGCAGCGAAAAGCCTCATTCTCTGATTTGCTCAAGTCTGATTTAGGCAACTATAAAGGCATCCTTGTTGAAGCAGTTATTGCAACATTTTTGATCAATATGCTCGCGCTGGCTGTGTCGCTATTTTCGATGCAGGTTTATGACCGTGTGATACCGACACGTAGCGAATACACACTTATTATTTTGGCAAGTGGCGTGTTCTTGGTCATTATATTCGAAGCGTTCATGAAATTCTCACGCTCACGCATCATGGATAAAGTGGTCGTTGGGCTCGATCAGTATCTGTCTCGAGAAGTGTTTCAACGTCTACTTAAAGTCCGTATCGATCAGATGCCAGGGTCAGTAGGTTCAATGGCAGCGCAGCTCCGCGGTTATGAGCAAGTACGCAGCTTTTTTACGGCCAGTACATTGTTCGGATTGGTCGATTTGCCCATGACCATTATTTTTATCAGTTTGATCGCTTTTATCGGCTCTCCTTTAGTTGCAGTCGTACCGGTGATTGCTGCGGTCATCGCTATCACGATGGGATTGATCGCACGCAAACGTATTGATGCGATTGCAGCAGAAGGTGCCAAGGCTTCTTATTACAAAACAGGCTTACTCGTCGAGGCTGTGGAAGGCGTTGAAACCATAAAAGCAGGCGCGGGCAGTTGGAAGTTTCTGTCGCGTTGGCTCAATGTGATGGATGTCACGATCAAAAATGATCTGGACATGAAGCATGCCAACGACAATCTGACGTATTTTACGCAGATGCTACAGCAAACCAGTTATGTCGGTATCGTGATCGTCGGGTCGTTTGTCGTGATGCAAGGCGATATGACCATGGGCGGATTGATTGCCTGCTCGATACTCGGTGGTAGGGTGCTCGCACCAGTGATGGCCATACCAGGTCTGTTGGTACAATATGCACATGCTAAGGCGGCCAAATCAAATATCGAGAGTTTATTTGCCTTAGAGCAAGACAATCAAGGCGTTGCCTACCCGTTGTCGCCCACACATATTAAAGGTGCCTATCAGTGTGATGGCATGACATTCAACTACCAAGGCAATGATCGACCAGCCATCAATGTGCCAAAATTAGTGATCAAACCAGGGGAGCGTATAGCGATACTTGGGCCGATTGGCTCAGGCAAGTCTACATTGCTCAAAGTCCTAGCAGGTCTGTATGCGCCTACAGAAGGTCGAGTGTTATTGGATGGGTTGGATATCCACCAAATCAGCCGTGATACGCTGAGCGAACGTTTGGGATATTTGCAGCAAGACCATCGATTGTTTCAAGGAACCCTGCGTGAGAACCTATTGATTGGTATGGCTGCACCCGACGATGATATCCTACAAGATACGTTGAATAGAACGGGGCTGATTAACTTGGTGTCTAGCCACTCAAGCGGCCTTGATTTACCAATTAGTGAAGGTGGTAAAGGTCTATCAGGAGGACAAAAACAACTGGTGGCATTCACCCGATTACTATTGACCAAACCTGATGTGTTTTTATTAGATGAGCCCACCGCTTCTATGGACAATCGCCAAGAGCAGCGCTGCCTACAAGTGCTGCGTCAGGAGTTGACGAAGGGGCAGACATTCATCGTGTCTACCCACAAAACCGCATTACTGGATTTGGTTGACCGTCTTATTATCATGGACAATCAGCGTATTATTATCGATGGCCCAAAACAGGCGGTACTCGATGAACTCCGAAAAAATGATCAAGTAAAAAACAAGACGACCATACAGCAAAAAGACAAAATCGTTGATAAGACCAAACAATCGACAAAAGAGGGTGCTGATGACTCAACGCCTACTAGATCTAGAGTGCAAAGCATCAGTGTAAAACCCATCAGTGCTAAAAAACCAACAGACGATCAAGGGAAGTAGGCATGTCAGAGTATAAGTACACACCCACCAAGCCCAAAGTTGATCGTTCAAGATTGAGTATTTGGATCGCTTTGATTGGTATCATTGCTTTGATTGTTTGGGCATCATTTGCCAAAATTGATCAAGTCACTCGCGCACAAGCAACCGTCATTGCCAGCGCTCGCACGCAAGAGATTCAAGCATCAGAGGGCGGCGTATTGACCAAGCTTGCGGTCTCAGAAGGCCAAGAGGTCAAAGCGGGGCAGCTATTGGTTGTCTTAGAAGAAGAACGTGCCAAAGCTGCTGTCGATAATTCAGCGTCTAAAACAGCGGCGTTGACCGCGAAATTGGCGAGATTAAATGCTGAAATTTTCGAAAAACCATTGGTGTTTCCTAAAGGGGTACAGCAATATCCTGAATATGTACAAAACCAAAGAGCGCTCTACAATCGACGCCGTCAGGCCATCAATGAAGAGGTGTCTTCTCTTGAAAAAATGCTAGTACTGGCTCGACAAGAGCTGAGCATGAATGAGCCATTACTCAAGTATGGCGATGTCAGTCAGGCTGATGTCATCAAGCTGAGCCGCCAAGTTGCTGATATCGAAGCGCAGATTAATAACAAGCGCAACAAGTACTTTGAAGAAGCACAGGCTGAGATGACCAAAGCTCAGGAGGAATTAGATACTGAGCTTGAACAGTTACGAGACCGCGCGCAAGTTTTAGAAGAAAAGCGTTTGATGTCGCCCACAGATGGGAAAATTAAGAATATCAATGTCACTACTATCGGCGGTGTGGTCAAGCCAGGTGAGGTCATTATGCAGATTTTACCGACCAGTAGTGATTTGGTTATCGATGCCAAGGTCAGCCCTGCTGACATTGCTTATGTTAGAGAAGGGCAAGATGCGACGGTCAAACTTGATGCCTATGACTATTCTATTTTTGGGGCGATGAGGGGCACGGTCAACTATATCAGTCCAGACACATTGATGGAGCAAACGCCAAAAGGAGAAGAGCCTTACTATCGCGTACTGATCGTGATTAATGGTGCTGAGTTTAAAGGTCGCGGTGATGAAATTGTCATCAAGCCTGGTATGACGGCATCAGTGGATATCAAAGCGATGGAACGAACTGTATTGTCTTACCTAACTAAGCCGATCACTAAGACCTTATCAGAGGGTCTGGGTGAGCGATAGTACAAGGATAAGTGCTTAATTGCTAAAGCTATAAACGCTGAACAGATATAACAAAAGCCCCAGTCAGTGACTGGGGCTTTTGCATTATATAGACTGGCATTATGTGCGTAAACTGAGCACGCATCCTACGTTTGAAACTAAGAATTTCATTCAGAACTTTCTATCGAGTTTTGATTATTTTGAATGATTGTCTCATCTCGTAACGCTTGCCTGTTATCAATTTTTTGCTGATTGCGTTTTTTGACTTCATTGATGGCTGAGCTTAATTGATTGTTGATTTCCTCTACTTCAGATTTTGCAGACAAATAGTCTTTATCCAGTTTGACATTACTTTGGCGTGTGGGAACGTCGATATCCAATAGTCCTGCATTATTTCTGAACGTCTCTAGGGTTTCATTAGAGTTTGTCACTATAGATTGAGTGTTTTCATTCAATTGGTTTTCTAGAAGCTTGTTGTTTTGACGTGCACTTTTTTGAGTAGGGAGATCATTTTCTTGAGCAGTTTTTTTAGCAGTAGATGCTGGTTTTTGAGCGTTATCTTCAATACTGCTTGACGTGCTAGCAGATGTTTCTTTGTTACTGCTCGTCAGTTCGGTACGGCTGGATGTGTCAGTACCTGTACGATCAGCAGCATTGACAGCAGTATCACCACTGTCAGAGCCTGTACTGTCAGGTGCTGTCGTACTTTTGAGTGTGGTGGTATAGATTTTATCTGGAACAGACGAGTCTTGGCTGTTAATAGCCAAGGGTTCGTCTTTATTTATACTGCTGCTAGCAACGTCTAACGAGTCTGTCTTATTCATGTTCATATAAAAAATGAAAAAAACGGCTACATGTACCAATACAGCCAGACATAATGCCCAAAACCATTTTTCACGGAACTTTATCATTGTATGGCGTCACCTTGTTTAAGCTAGGGCTTGTCATTATTTAGCCCATAGAGAGACAAACAAGCAGCATATTATAAGGTTATCAAACAATAAAGTAGATGGCCATTAGTATCTGCTAGGCGCTTTTGGCTGCACCCTTAGTCTCATCTGTGGTTTCAAATTCGGCAAGCATGTCCGTGATGAGTTGATCCTTTTGCTGCCATATCTGTTCGACCCATTCAAACATTTGCGCTTTTATGGTTTCGTCTGCTTCATAGCCACCTTCTTTAATAGCCGTAAATAGCGCTGGAGGTATCTCGATATGTCGTACATCGACGCCCAGACGTTTGATATTGCCTTTCCACAGGTCACTATAAGTAGGCACGCCATCAGGATAGACAATCGTCATATCCAAAATACCATCAATCTCTTCGCCCAATGCACTGATAGCAAGTGACAATCCGCCCGCACGTGGCTTGAGTAAGTGGGTATAAGGTGAGTTCTGTTGTTTGCTTTTAGAAGGAGTGAAGCGTGTGCCCTCTAAATAATTCAATAGTGTGAATGGTTTGTCTTTTAGCAATGCACAGGCACGTTTTGCCTCTTCGATATCTTTGCCTTTTAATGCAGGATTTTTGGCAACGGCTTCTTTAGAATGTCTGCGCATCATTGGAAAATCAAGAAAGTAAAAAGCTTGACCAATGACTGGAATATAGATGAGCTCAAACTTGGTAAAAAACCGCGTCAATGGCAAACGTTTTTCGCTGATATATTGCACGATGCTAGTATCGACCCATGACTGATGGTTACTCATCAGTAAATACTTACCATTTATATGCACGTCGTCAGGCAAACTGATGCGCCAGTCTTTTTTTGGCAATACGTTATCGATCAGCGCATTATTGCTATTGATCCAGTAATTGGTCACATCGATGACCGCTTTATCCGCAATGGCAGCACCAGTGATGGCTTTGGTTGTACCCATCACCCAGATAGGCAGTCCAGCCAGCATACTATTAAAGGTAATAACGCTAGTGGCGGTGGTAAGTGAGGCAGCTTTGCCCAATATAGGCGCACGTTCATGTAGTTTTTGAACGATCGATTTCAATCGCATATTAAATCCTTTTTGCTCATACTGCGGATGAGGTGTTGAGAATATCACGGTATGATTTTAGCAGAAATAAATCTCAGTGTACGACTGTTGACAACAAATAATACACAACAGATTATCTTATATAATAGATATCTTATAGTCCATCTAGAATAAAATAGATAGGTTGTCCAATGATAAATCCTAGATAAGAAAAGAATAGCGAAAAAACAGGCAAAAATAAGGGCGTACTGAGAATTCTCCTCAATACGCCCTTATCGTTTTTTACTTACTTATTTGTGCATTAGCCAAACAGTCAAAGATAACAAGGTGCTATGTCTGGCCATTTATTATCAAACTAATAGTACTTATTGGTGCATACCGCGAATTGGATAGTTGTTTTCTGGCTTTCTAACAAAAACCAAGCCGTTTGCCAATGCTTCAAGATCCGGTCTTGCAAAAGGCGCATTTGAGATATCAACGATTTGAATCTTACCATCACCATTGATGACAAAGACAGCAGGCTCTGCAAATGGATGATCTGTCTCTTTTTCTGAGCGTGGATCAGAGACATATAGACCTAGCGTGTTCATTTGCTCGACAGTGAGACCATAAGCAATAGGGAAGCTGATGTCTAAATCATTCAAATGGCCTTCTAGTTGCTCTTTACTGTCACCAGATACGGCAATCACGTCAACACCGTTGTCATAAAATGAAGGCAGAACAGTCTCTAACGTATTCAGATATTTGGTGCAAATTGGACAATGCTTGCCGCGATAGACCACGACCAGTTTCCAATCATGACCATTTTTAGGCTGACCTAACTGAGTCATTTCTCCGTTCAGCACTTGCACTTCCATTTCAGGGAAAGTAGCGCCAGCTTGAATTTTTTGTGCATAATCGTTTGACATAATATTATCCTTTTTAGTGGTGTTTTTATCATTTTTACATTCATACCTTAACAGTCATAAATGTAAAAGTATTGAATGTTTACAGTAATCCAAAGTAGTCATGGAAAACGTTAACATTGGTTATAAAACCACCTAATAAATCTATTTAAACTAGGTGGCTATTGCTTGATATAAAATATTATTTATCTGTTTGAGCATCTATCTTGTCTTGGGTTTTTAACTCAAAGTCTGACGCATCGTGACGTTCATGTAACTGCTCGGATGGTTCGCCCCACGTACGATTTACTTTGCGGCCGCGCTGTACAGCAGGACGTTCAAGAATCTCGGTTGCCCAGCGGCGCACGTTTTTATAACTTTCAACTTGCAAGAATTCGGCTGCATTATATGCCTCACCTAATATCAGATTGCCATACCAAGGCCAAGTGGCGATATCAGCAATCGTATACTCATCTCCGCCCAAATAGCGGTTCTCTGCCAGCTCTCGATCCAATACGTCTAATTGGCGTTTGACTTCCATCGTAAAGCGATTGATAGGGTACTCAAACTTTTCTGGCGCATAAAAGTAAAAGTGTCCGAAACCGCCACCTAGATAAGGCGCAGACCCTTGCAGCCAAAACAACCAATTCATTGCTTCGGTACGGGCGGCGGCATCTTTGGGCAGTAATTTCCCAAATTTTTCAGCCAAATAAAATAAGATGGCACCACTCTCAAATACACGGCTACCGGTATCAGTATCGAACAAGGCAGGGATTTTTGAGTTTGGATTGACATCCACAAATCCTGATGAGAACTGATCTCCCTCACCAATTTGGATAAGGTGCGCATCATATTCAGCTTCTGTGACGCCTAACGCTAGCAACTCTTCCGCCATGATGGTCACTTTTTGACCATTGGGTGTTCCTATTGAATAGATCTGCAAAGGATGTTTGCCACGAGGCAAAGCTGCCTCATGCGTTGGGCCAGCAATAGGGCGATTGACACTGGCCCATTTACCGCCACTTTCTGCATCCCATGTCCAAACGCTGGGCGGCTCGTAATGAGTAGAATTTGACATAATTATGATACCTTTTTAAGTGATAGGTGCAGTATGAGATAGGTGCGAACGGGTGGTTTTAGCTTTGGTTTTTTGAATGCCAACGCTAGTCGGGCATGTCCGCCAATTGCTTTAGAATGTTTTTATAATTTTCGACTCCTTGGGCACCGCTCACCAAATGACGACCATTAAAGATAACGGATGGTACGCTTTGAATGCCTTGCTGCTTGGAGTGTTGTACCGACTGACGTATGTCTTCAGCAAAGCGCTGATCTTCGATGACGTCGAGCGCTTCAGTACGATCGAGTCCAATACTGGCGGCAACATCGGCAAGCACAGTGCTGTCACCTACATTGCGATTATCGACGAAATGTGCGATGAACAATGCTTGTTTTAGGTCATGCATGCGCCCTTGCTGATCTGCCCAATGTAGCAACTGATGGGTGTTGAATGTATTGTAGGTATGAAAGTCATCGGTAAATTGAAAGTTGAAACCGACTTCTGCACCTGCTGCTGTCATTCTATCTCGGTTCTCTTGAACGTCTTCAGCGGTGTTGCCGTACTTTTCCATGATGTGCTCACGATAGTTGCGTCCTTTAGCTGGCGTGTTAGGATTTAGCTCAAACGGATGCCAGTGTATCTCATAAGGTGTGTTGGTTTGCTTTAATGCTTCAGCCAATTGGCTATAACCGATCGCACACCAAGGGCATACAACGTCTGACACAATATCTATTTGTAATGGTTTTTCTGAATGCTGCATATGATCCCTCATTAGCGATAAGTTAAAACGAAAAAACTGCTGCCCGAAGATGTTTCGAACAACAGTATGAAAACATCAAATAAACTATATTACCGTAAATTGAGCTATCGTAAACGGCTAAATAGATTAGTCAGCTTTGTGCCATTCGAATTTTTGGAATGGTTTGTCGATTGGGGTATTGGCCAGATGGTTTGTGTAGTTACTCATGACTTTTTGAGCAGCACCTAGGATAACTTCTAGAATCTGACGTTTGGTGTAGCCAGCATCCAAGAACGCTTGAACTGCGCTATCATCAACGTTACCACGACCACGAACCACAGAAAGCGTGAAATCACGAAGGGCTTCTAGGCGTGCTGTTGGTAGTGGTGTCTCATCACGTAGTGCATCAGTGATAGCGTCATCTACTTTCATGCTCTTGGCAATACCAGTATGCGCAGGTACACAGTAATGGCAAGCATGTTCAACGTTGATGGTTTGCCATACGACAGTGGTTTCTTCATCGTCAAAGCTGCTGTTTAAAAACAATTCATGCAGACGTTGATAGCCTTCTAGTAAACCTGGCGCTTCAGCCATGACTGCATGTAGGTTCGGCACCATACCAAAAGCGTTGATAGATACGTCAAGTAGTGCTTTGCTTTCTTCTGGGGCGCTGTCTTTATCGTGAAGGGTAAAGTCGGTCATAATATTATTCCTAATAATAGGTGTAAGATTTGGTTTGTTTTAGAGTTTTCATGCCAGCTTTAAAGCAGTCACCAATTTCAATGTACTGATTGGCTTGAGTGATTACTCAAAATCAGCGACTTTTTTGCTTAGTAAGCGAGTCAATAGAGACTACTATAAAGGATATTGAGCAGTCGCTCAATAATTATTTGAGTAATCATTCAAGTAAATTGTAATGGTGCGATTACACTTCTCAGTTTTATTATAGTTATGCTATAAATATCAATGACTTAATAAAGTAACACTGTGTAAGTAATGACATGAAAATAACAAGAGAAAAGTTATTATTGGGCGTTGAGAAGATTGATAATGTTCAGATAGTTAATCGAACTGCCCTCTTAAAGTGTTAGTAAGGAAACAGAAAAACAGAGCAGGGTATCGCTCTCCTTATGGTTACCGATATATCGTGACTCTAATACTCAAGGAATCGAGACGATATTAATTAACTTGTGTCATCTCATGTAGAACAAATGATTCCACCTTACCTTCTGTGGCAGCTGAAAAGTCTTTTAGAGATTGGTTTTGCATATGTACTTGCCATAACTCGCGCGTCGCCCAGCTCTCATGAAACATAAAGTGAGTCGGTTCGTCGTTATCTTGGAATAGGTCATAACGAATACAGCCTTCTTCACTACGTGTCACTGGTATCAGTTTTTCGAGCTCAGACTTTACGAGGGCGATGCTAGTGTCTTTTGCCGTTATATGGGCAATAACCGTTAATGTAGACATTTTTAATCCTTTATTATCATTCATTAATAGGATGGGTAGTGCAGCCTGTATGGGTACATAATTGATCATATCAATATATTACTACTTGAACGTACGTTCATTTATGGCTATAGTATTTGTCAGACAATAAGAAAATGCTTCAGATCACGATGCCTATTTTTTGTTATCTCTTACCCCTTTTATAGTCATCAGACTACCACTTATTAATAGGATAAGATTATGTTTAAGTTGTATTTCCATCAAACCCCAAATCCAATGAAAGTAGCACTGTTTTTCGAAGAGACTGGGCTGCCTTACGAGCTTGTGGCAGTAGATACGCTAAAAGGAGAGCAGCATACGCCTGAGTACCGTGCTATTAACCCAAATGCCAAAACGCCAGCCCTTGAAGATGATGGCAAACGTGTTTTCGACTCTACCGCTATTTTGATGTATTTGTCTGAAAAAACAGGATTGCTGGCAGGGCAGCCAGAAGATCGTAGTGAGATGCTGTCATGGCTACTGTTTGTCGCATCAGGGCTAGGTCCTTTTTCTGGTCAATCGGTACACTTTCAACACAAAGCGCCAGAAAAAATCCCTTATGCCATCAATCGTTATTTGCGTGAAGCACAGCGTCACTACGAAGTGCTAGACACGCATTTAGAAGGCCGTGAATATATGGTCGGCGATAGCTATTCAATTGCTGATATTTCTACTTGGGGCTGGATTGATAAGGCGACATTTGTATTGGGCGAGGGCGGCTTAGATAATTACCCGAATCTAAAGCGTTGGTTTGCTAGTATTGATGCCCGTCCTGCCGTGCAAAAAGCCCGTGATATCCCTAAAGGTATTGATTTCAAAACTGATTTTGATGACGTGGCTGCACGCGCGCTTTATCCGCAAAACTTTGACAAAAACAGCTAATCACAGCAAAAAAGCTGAATAAGTCTTATAATATAAAAAGTGATTAAAACCAATGATTGGGGCATGCCCTAAGGTTGATTCTACAAACTTTGCCTTAACATAGATGTTAAGGCAAAGATATTAAGGTGAAAATTATGAGTGCTCCGATAAAGTTCAATCGTGATGAGGTGATTGAAAAAGCAAAAAATCTCTACTGGGAAAAAGGCTATCACGCAACCTCAATGCGAAACCTGCAAGATGTGGTGAACATGCACCCGGGTAGTATTTATGCAGCTTTCGGCAGTAAAGACAAATTGTTTACAGAATCGCTCAATCGTTATGCCGTAGAAGGTGCCAAGCGCTTGGCTGATTGCATGGCGCAAAAAGACACGGTACTTGACGGCTTAAAGTATTTTATTCATACAGTGATTGTCTGTAATAAAGCCACGGCGCCAAGTGGTATGTGCATGATTGTAAAGACAGTCGCTGAGCTCACTCAGAATGACAGTCCAGAATTGCTGGCTCATGCCACTAGCATTCTAGAAGGTATTGAGGCATCATTTGCCACGCTGTTTGCACAAGCTGTCGATAGTGGCGAGATTGGCAAAGATAAAGACCCGATCGAGCTGGCACGTTATCTTCAGATTCAAATCATCGGTCTACGTACTTATGCTCAAGTGACGAGTGATCAACAAGCAGTAGAAAGATATATTGACGGTATTTTTAAGAACATGTTGTAAGAAATTTACTACTATATCGACCACAAATTTGCTTTTCTCATCAATATAATTCTTTCTCTTACAAAAGTAGTTATATGCCTCATAAAAAACCGCACGCTAAACAGCGTGCGGTTTTTTGATGCTATGTTTAACCTATTAATATATCAAGACAGTGATGAATAAGATGTATTAGGCTGGGTTATCTTCGATAAACTTCAGCAACAGCTCAGCCAACGTTTCGCCTTGGTCTTCTTGCAGAAAATGACCGCCGTTGACAATGGTCGTATGGTTTTGACCTTTGGTACCCGGAATGAGCTTTTGCATGATTCGATCACCGCCACCAGTCACTGGGTCAGAATCACTAAACAGTGTGATAAAAGGCTTTATCCACTTGCTCAGCTCGACCCAAGCGGCACGGTTGTTTGCTGAAGCGGGATCATCTGGTGTAGTGGGCACAAGCAACGGAAACTGTCTGGCGCCTTCTTTATAAGACTCATCGGGGAATGGCGCATCGTAAGCATCCAGTACGGCTTGTGACAGCGTCGTTGTGGTACCACTTTTGATAGTCGCTCCTGCATTGAATTGAGGCGTCTCTTGCGAAAACTGCTGCCATTTACGAAACCCTTCGCCAGGATCGTGATCACCAGTAGGAAGCATGGTATTACCAGCCGCTACCCGAGCAAACTTATCAGGATGTGCTGCTACCAAGCGTAGACCAATTAAACCGCCCCAATCCTGACAAAACAACGTGATGTTTTTTAAATTTAATTGATCGAGCACCGATTGCATCCAGTCAACATGGCGCTGATACGTATAGTCAGTACGTGAGGCGGGCTTGTCTGAGCGTCCAAAACCAGGAAGGTCTGGCACAATCACACGGTGTCCTGCTGCTGTTAATATCGGAATGACTTTGCGATACAGATAAGACCAAGAAGGCTCACCGTGTAATAGCAAGATAGGGTCAGCATCGCTTGGGCCTTCATCGAGGTAATGCACCCGCAGCTCACCGCCTTCAGTATCATCGACCATCAGATAGTTCGGTTCAAAATCGTAATCTTGCAAGTTAGCAAAACACGAATCAGGTGTCCTAAGTGCTTTCATATATCGTCCTTGAGTGGGATAAATAACGGTGCGTTCTCGCACGGATGTCAAAAAATTGGTTGAAGAATGGATGCTGGTACGCTCATGTTTGTAGGTACACAGCACTGACAGAGTAGAGATTAGGATCTAAAAGGCTATTTGTATTATATGCAAGTCACTGGCTATCAGATACCATCAATGAAGACTATAGCGTATAAACCTTGGCCACTGCAAACCATTAGCATGTGGACGGCCCGTTCTTTGATTTCAGAGGTATACGTTTTTATTCAGTTATTCTAAATCGTCTGGATATTGTGTGACGTCTTTAATATTAGCGCTCTTGCATAGGTCATCGTTAAACATTGAAGCTTTTACTTACTTGACATGGATTCAGAGTTATCTCAAATATCGTCAATCCTTTATAAAAGAGTGACAGCGTCAACCTCGCTTGAAGTATCACCTATACATCTGTACTCGGTTGCCTTGACTCTTTTTTAAACTGAATCAACTATAGGAAGGTGCGCATTATCCTAATCTTTTTTGCCCATCTCAGACAATAAATCGAGCTGTATTTCTTGTATTTCAGCCAGCCTTTCCCATTGATGAATCAACAGGTGATCCAATTTTTCATGTAAATGCTGAATTTCAAGTTCGGCTTTGAGGTTAATTTGATAATCGTTTTCTGAGCGCAATCTGTCTTTTGATTCTTGTCTATTTTGGCTCATCATAATTACCGGCGCCTGAATAGCTGCAATACACGATAGTATTAGATTTAACAGAATAAAGGGATAAGGATCAGCTGGACGTGTCACCATAACCATCGTATTAAAAGTAATCCAAACCGTTATAAAAACAGCAAAGCAAATGAGAAAAGACCAACTACCACCAAAAGTTGCAATTTTATCTGCCAATCGTTCACCCAAAGTCCAGTTTTGATCTAGCGTGCTGTCAGTATTTTTGGTGATTAAATCATGCTCTTGCATACTTTTGATCAATTCGTACTCAAGATCAGTTACTTCTCCTTTCTCTGATTTTAATAAAGAGTGGACATATTGCATGCGATATTTGCTTAAATCTGTCTGACAAATATAGCTTTTTGATGAAAATTCTGGAAAGTCATGTGAAATCTCTGCCATAACCACTTTCCGTACGGTGCCTAGAGGTATAAGGCTGTCTATCGGATACTTTAGTTTGCATATAATACATTGATGCAACTCATTGTTTTCGCTCATAGCTACACTCTTCGTCATCATTATAGTCTTCTAAACTTATAATTTTTATACTTCAAAATACGTTATGTTTGGTATTTATGCCTTTCAATTGCTTGAAAAGTTCTGACCCTTAGCATCCTACTCTAATTATAAAGTACAGGGTTTTATATAAATGTATTTATGCTACGCCAAATAAGCGTCCGATCAACGATGTGGCTAGCATGGCAAGCACACCCCAAACCACTACTCGAGCAGTAGCCGGAATGATAGGCGCGCCGCCCAAGCGTGCTGACACTACACCTAGTAATATCAATCCCAATAAAGTTATAGACGCTAACGACCAGACTAGTGATTGCGCTGGCAATATCAAAATACCAAGAATAGGTAGTATAGCGCCTGCGATGAATGACAAGCCTGAAGCAATTGAGGCATGAATCGGCTTTGCTTGGCTAAGATCGGTCAAGCCTATCTCATCACGAGCATGGGCTTCAAGCGCATCGTGCTCTGTTAAGGCGATGGCAACTTGATGCGCTAAGGCATGATCAAGTCCACGAGTCTCATAAATTTTCGTCAGCTCAAGCATCTCGCGTTCAGCATTATGAGTCAGCTCGTAAAGCTCCTTTTCTAAATCAGCCTTCTCAGTATCTGCTTGTGAGGACACTGAAATATACTCGCCAGCAGCCATCGATAGCGCACCTGCGGTTAGTGCAGCCATCCCTGTCAGTAATAACGTCTGACTGCTTGGGTTTGCCGCTGCAACACCAACTAATAAACTGGCAGTTGAGATCAGTCCATCATTTGCACCCAACACCGCCGCGCGCAACCAATGATTACGATTACTTAGGTGTGCCTCATTATGAATAGAGTGATTCATAAATACCCTTAAATATTAATATATGGATTTCAGCATTATTCAAATTCTTTAACATACATTCTGCATACAGAGGTCTAAGAGAATACTGAACCGCCCCGACTTTGTCGGAGGCTGATTAACTTGAGGCAAGCAGCAATGCCTGACAGGGTTAAATGATCATCATAGCGCTTTTCAAACTTAAAAGGTGACACATAACCAACCTTACTATGTAGACGAGTCTTATTGAGGCAGTCTACCCATTCAAGAACTGCCAATTCAACATCGTTAACGCTATTGCAGTTCTCTTTTAAATAATGAATTACTTTAGTCTAATAAAGGTCATTGACCATTTTAGTCAATGCATTGAAGCAATAATGCCAGAGTGAGTCATACTAGAAGGGTAGCGAATGAACAGATACTGACCATCTCTATCGCTATGGTAAATCCCATCTTTGAGGTTGTTTCTGTCTGTTATCGCTTGATTTAATCGACGTGTGATTTATTTGATTGCTTCAAGAATTGCCATAACTCCAGTATAATAGGGTGCTGCGGTGAAAAGCGTGCTTTGACAGGCTTTATTCTGCCAATGAGATGATGCTTCAGTCACTACTTCTGGCTACCAAAGATTTGTACTTAAGTGCGCATTATTAGTCGCTGTCTTATTGATTGATTCGACTTTGAATTTCGTATTAGCGCTCTGTACTTTCTTGCTCGTGATACACTTGCTGTCAAGTGGTGGGTTGATCAATCCATTGTACTGCCACGATTGTTTTAGCATCGCTCAATCAACTTGAATAATGACTGTGAGTTCGATGAAATAGTCAAACCATTCAAATCATTAAATTTTATTCATATACCTTCAATAATTAATAAGAAGATTTTATTATGCAAACCAAACGTCCGTTATATATCCCTTTTGCTGGACCAGCATTGTTAGAAACCCCTTTATTAAATAAGGGCAGTGCTTTTTCATCAGAAGAACGTGATAGCTTTAATTTAACGGGTTTATTGCCTCATAATATTGAGACGATTGAAGAGCAGTCATTACGTGCTTATCATCAACTTCGCTCATTCACTAATGATATGGATAAGCATATTTACTTGCGTAACATCCAAGATACCAATGAGACCTTATTTCATCATCTGATTGAACAGCATATCGAAGAGGTCATGCCGCTCATATACACACCAACGGTTGGGCAAGCGTGTGAAAAATTCTCTCAGATTTATCGCCGCAAACGTGGTTTGTTTGTCTCGTATCCTGAGCGTCACAAAATCGATGACATGCTGCAAAATGCCACCAAACAAAACGTGAAAGTAATCGTTGTCACCGATGGTGAACGTATATTAGGCCTAGGCGACCAAGGCATTGGCGGTATGGGTATTCCCATTGGTAAATTGTCGTTATATACGGCTTGTGGTGGTATCAGCCCCGCTTATTGCCTACCAATTTTGTTAGATGTCGGCACCAACAACCAACAGTTGCTTGACGATCCTATGTACATGGGTTGGAGAAATCCACGCATCTCGGGTGATGAATATAATGAGTTTGTAGATTTGTTTATTCAAGCCGTTAAGCGCCGCTGGCCTGAGGCATTATTACAATTTGAAGATTTTGCCCAAGAGAATGCGACACCATTATTGAATAAATATCGTGACCAATTATGCTGCTTTAATGATGATATTCAGGGCACTGCTGCTGTTTCAGTCGGTACCTTGATTGCCGCGTGCTTGAATAAAGGTCAAAAGCTTAGCCAACAGAATATCGCGTTTTTAGGCGCAGGATCTGCTGGTTGCGGTATTGCTGAGCATATTATTCGCCAAATGCAGCGTGAAGGGTTGACTGAAGAGCAAGCTCGCAGCCAAGTCTTTATGGTTGATCGTTATGGCTTGCTTACTGATGGCATGACAGAGCTACAAAAATTCCAAGAGCCGTTAGTGCAAAAAGAATCCGCTATTGCAAGCTGGGATAGAAGTAAGAAACTTGGTTTAGCGCAAGTGGTTAAACAAGCAAAAATAACCGTATTATTCGGCGTCAGTGGACAAAAAGGTCTATTCACCCAAGAAGTGATCGAAACGCTATGTGCTAATACGGAACATCCGATTGTATTACCGCTGTCAAACCCAACGTCTCGTGTGGAAGCAACGCCGCAAGAAGTGACTAATTGGAGCAAAGGTAAGGCAATTATTGCAACTGGTAGCCCCTTTCCTCATACCACTTATGAGGGTCAGACTTTTGAGGTGTCGCAGTGTAATAACAGCTATATTTTCCCCGGTATTGGTTTGGGTGTTTTAGCAGCACGTGCGACGGGCATTAGCGATAATATGTTGATGGCGGCAAGCCAAGCACTTGCAGATATATCTATGGAACACGAAAAAGCACCAGGTGCCATCTTACCGCCAATTAGAGTTATTAGAGAGATCAGTGAAAAAATAGCCTATGCAGTCGCACAACAAGCGATTGAAGATAAATTGGCACTACCTGTCACTGCAGAGAATTTAGAGCGTCAATTAAAAGCCAATTTTTGGTTACCGACATACCGTAATTATCGCCGTACCTCTTTCTAATTTTATAAAGTACACACAAAAAGCCAAATGTTACCGTTAGAGGTAGCATTTGGCTTTTTTATTATAGGGTGTCATGAATATATTATATCGTTCAAAACCCATAAAAAAAGGCTTGCCGCATCGCTGCGAACAAGCCTGATTTTTTTTGCACTATAAATTTGGTGGGCCCAGTAGGACTTGAACCTACGACCAAAGGATTATGAGTCCTCTGCTCTAACCAACTGAGCTATGGGCCCTAACGCTAGACGGACAATGATACCTTATTTTTTGAATTTTTCAAGCAAAAAATGGGCCATTATCAAGATATTTTTTATAAAATGCTATTTTTTATCAAACCTGACCACCAGCCAATGTCAGGCTGCGACCCCCATCAACAGTAATCATTTCACCAGTGACATAATTGGCTTGCACCAAATACAGCACAGCATGAGCAATATCATTAGGTGTACCGACGCGCTGCATAGGAATAGAGGCGATGATATTTTGCTGCTGCGCCTCAGCAATCGCTTGATCGCTATTAGCATCAGGAAGAATATTCACCCCTGGTGCGACGCCATTTACACGTACATCTGGTGCCATCTCTAATGCTAACGACTGTACCATCATACGGTGAGCCGCTTTTGCCATATTATAGACAGCATAATTGCTAAAGGGTCTGTCTTGCGCATGAATATCTAATAAGCTGACAATACAACCTCGTTGCTGTTTAAGATAGGGTAGTAGTGCTTGGCTCAACAGTAAAGGCGCTTTGGCATTGGTCAACATCAGCTCGTCCCACTGTGCATGGGTAATTTGACCAAGCGGGCTGGGATAAAATCGCGATGCATTGTGTATCAGTACATCGAGCTGGCCAAAGGCGTCCATAATATTTTGAACAAACAGATCCAAGGCGCTGTCGTCATTGACGATACTTAAGTCAGCAACAACGATTAAAGCACTATTAGCACGACATGCATTGAGTTGGTCAGCCAAGATAGTAGCGTCCTCTATGCTACGGTGACAATGGATAATGACGCGGTAACCTTTGCTATGAGCAGCTGTAATGATAGCGGCACCAATACGTTTGGCACTCCCTGTGACAAGCATGACGGGTGCACTAGCGTCAGTACGCTCTGATGAACACCCATTTAAATCTTGGCTCATGATGACATTCCTACCTACTTTTTAAGCTTTTTTAATATAAGTGCTGCGCTTGCAAATGCTCAATTCTAGATTGGCGCAGCGCTGCACCAATCGCTGGGCCGCGCAGATCTGGCTCAATATCAGCCATATTAACTGCATGAAAACTGTTTAGCGCTATCATCATTTGACGGTGTTGTAAGGCCAGTTGTAATACATGACTACACACGAGTAATTGAGACAATTTATCAGGCTCTTTATGAGCCCCGCAAGTTTGTATCAGGTCGATTTTTCCAGCAGCGCTCAGGCTATTTATCTTGCTGAGATTTTCGGCTTGTTTTACAAACAAATTGGCAAATTGGGTGTGTGCTTTTGGTACCTTGGTCATGTTGCCTATATCGTTGATGCCTTTTATATTGGCTGCTTTGTTCGCGTTTTTGTTTATAGGCTCTGAGGTAAATAGAGATGGATTAAGGCTACTCATTAGCAGTGCCCAACGCTGTGACAAGTTCAATTTCATTTGCCCTGCGAAATATAGCGCAGTATGTACGGTCTCTCGTATTGAAGTATCAGCCCAAGCCTGATGCAATGGTGCAAAATACTCTGTCAGTGCATCGATTTCGAACAGCTGCTGCCAGTAGACTTGGGGCGATAATTGCATAGTCGCACGGCTGGACTCTTGCCAAATGCGTTCGCTACTTAGATGTGTCAGCTCACCTGAATCGACCAGTTGGCGCATTAGCGTCAAGGTATCCTCTGCGATACTGAACCCCAAATCATAGTAACGACTATAGAAACGAGCCGTTCGTAGCACGCGTAATGGGTCTTCGCTGAATGCAGTGGATACATGGCGCAAAGTTTTTCTTTCTAAATCAACCAGTCCACCATAATAGTCAATGACGTCACCATTGATAGGGGTATCATCATTTAGGCTGGTGACTTCTATTGCCATGGCATTAATGGTCAAGTCGCGGCGTTGTAAGTCATCCTCTAAGCTCACATCAGGGCTGGCATCTATGCTAAAGCCTTTATAGCCTGAGCCTTGCTTACGTTCTGTGCGTGCTAGGGCATATTCTTCGTGACTGGTCGGGTGCAAAAACACTGGAAAATCAGCACCGACTTGTTGAAACCCTGCGTCAATCATCTCTGCCACGGTGGCACCAACGACGACAAAATCTTTATCTTTGATCGGACGTTTCAGGAGTCGATCACGTACCGCGCCGCCCACAAGGTAAATCTGCATAAAAGCCTCTATTTATTTAGCAAAATGTTACTGTACTTATTATTGCTGTGCTTATCACCACTGTACTTATCAACATATCATCTGCTCAATTTTTCTATAGTGAAAGAAATCTAAAATTGCTACAAGGCAGCCGACTACAGATTGTAAAAGTAGTTCTCCAACGATATATCAAAAAAAACAGCCAATGCTTTATAGGTCGCATTGACTGTTTTTAGTATAGCAGACGGGCTTTGTTAATGGATAACAGCGACTGCCTTAATCACGCATTGTTACTGAATACGAGATATCATTGACTACTAAGCTTCGACTACTGAGCTTCGTTTTCTAAATCTTGAGCTTCAGTGACGGTCAATGCAGTCATGTTGACGATACCACGTGCTGTCGCTGATGGCGTCAAAATGTGGACTGGCTTATTGGTACCTAATAGGATAGGGCCAATAGAAGCACTACCAGTGGCTGTCTTCAGCAGGTTGAAAGCGATGTTTGATGCATCAAGCGTTGGCAAGATAAGCAAGTTCGCTGCGCCTTTTAATGGGCTTGATGGCATATCGTTTAAGCGGATATGTTCATTCAAAGCGGAATCACCTTGCATCTCGCCATCAAACTCAAAATCTACATTCATGTCGGTCAGTAGCTGATGTACTTTGCGCATTTTGACAGCGCTGGTACGGTTTGAAGCACCAAAGTTTGAATGAGAAACGAGCGCGACGCGTGGCGTGATACCGAAGCGGCGTAACTGATCTGCAGCCAATACCGTCATTTCAGCCAACTGTTCAGCGGTGGGATCTTCGTGGATGTAAGTATCTGCGATAAAGATATTACGATCTTGCATCAATACGGCATTCATCGCATAGAAGTCGTTCATACCTTGTTTTTTGCCAATGACGCTTTCGACATATTTCAGATGCAATTGGTAATGACCAAATGTACCACATACCATACCATCCGCTGCACCATTTTCGACTAACAAAGAACCTATCAGAGTCGTCTTACGGCGAACATCACGACGAGCAAGCTCAATGCTTACGCCGCGGCGTTTGTTTTTCTCGTAATAGCCTTGCCAGTAGTCTTTATAACGAGGATCGTCATCAACGTTAACGATGGTAATATTCTCGCCAGCTTTTAAACGTAGGCCCAGTTTTTCGATATTGGCTTCAATCACAGCAGGGCGACCAACCAAGATAGGTTGTGCTAGTTTCTCATCAACGACCACTTGCACAGCGAGCAGGATATTGTTGTCTTCACCTTCACAGTACACGATACGTTTTGGATCGGCTTTAGCACGAGCAAATATTGGCTTCATGACAAACGCTGAGTTATAAACAAACTCAGACAGACGCTGACGGTAGGCTTGCATGTCATCGATCGGTAGCGTGGCAACGCCAGAATCCATCGCTGCTTTGGCTACAGCAGACGCGATCTCAATGATTAGATTTGGCTCTAGAGGGCCTGGGATTAAATAGTCACGACCAAAACTCTGCATCTTTTCGATGTTTCTAGCGCTGGTAGTTGGAGTGGCTTCGACGTGCGCCATCGCAGCGATTGCTTTTACGCAGGCAACTTTCATCTCTTCGTTGACAGTTGTTGCGCCAACATCCAATGCACCGCGGAAGATGTATGGGAAACATAAGGCGTTGTTTACTTGGTTTGGATAGTCTGAGCGACCAGTTGCCATGATGACGTCTGGACGTACCGCATGTGCCAATTCTGGCATGATTTCAGGTGTTGGATTGGCAAGTGCAAAGACGATAGGGTCTTTTGCCATACGGCGAACCATATCTTCTGATAGTGTACCGGGCATTGATAAGCCTAGGAACATATCGACATCGTCCATGACCTCTTCGATAGAAGTAGCCGTGATATCACGAGCATAGCGCTGTTTGGTTTCATCAAGGTTTTCACGGCTGGTACTGATGATACCGCGAGAGTCTGAAACAATGATATTGTTTTTATTCACACCAAGGGCGCAAATGATATCTAAACAAGAAATGGCTGCTGCGCCTGCGCCTGAACAAACAATTTTAATCTCTTCGATTTTCTTGCCAGTAATCAATAGCGCGTTTAGCATCGCTGCCGCAACGATGATTGATGTACCATGTTGGTCGTCATGGAACACAGGGATGTTCATGCGCGCGCGAAGTTCACGCTCGATTTTGAAACATTCTGGTGCTTTGATGTCTTCTAAGTTGATACCACCGAAAGTTGGCTCAAGAGAGGCAACCGCTTCGATGAATTTGTCAGGATCGTTTTGAGCGATTTCAATATCAAATACATCGATACCTGCAAACTTTTTGAATAGTACGCCTTTACCCTCCATGACAGGTTTTGATGCCAATGGGCCAATGTTACCCAAACCCAGTACCGCAGTACCGTTAGTGATGACGCCGACTAAGTTACTACGTGCCGTATATTTGGCTGCCAATGTCGGGTCTCTTTCAATTTCGAGACAAGGCACAGCAACACCTGGAGAGTAGGCGAGTGCTAGATCACGTTGGTTAGCAAGCTGTTTGGTCGGTGTGACTGAGATTTTACCTGGACGTGGGAACTCATGGTAATGCAGGGCAGCTTGTTCAAACTGCTCTTGTGCGGTACTAAGCTTATCCGTATTCGAATTGGTATCGTCATTCATAATAATTGCCATGGTTGGAATAAATTAAATGGTGATAAAAATAATGACTCGCCCTTAAATATTATTAAATGATAATAATCAAAGGGTAAGGTAACATTGGGTGTTAATGACCAAAAACATCACGATGGGTTAGGGATTGGGTCAAAAAACAGGCTAGAAAAGACAGTTATTCTAGCACTATTGACAAATCACTGCCTAGTCAGCAGCAGTGATTTGTAAGAATAATATAATGAAATGATATTCATTATTTATCTGATTAATAATGCCAAAGAATAAGGGTAAATATCAACCTTAATTTGAATATATTTCAAAATGTTACAGAATATAGAGAAGTTAAGACGAGCAGCTAATAGGCATTTGCGCAACATCAGGTGCAGGCGCGGCACTATCAAGCTCAGTAGCAATATCTTGAACAGTATAAGGATGAGATAGCAAACGGAACACCCGATCCACTTCTTCAAACTGACCTTGTTCTGCAGCAGTGATAGCACGCTGCGCCATGCTATTGCGCAGAATATAAACAGGATTGTTGGTTTGCATGGATAAGATAGCTTCCTTGCGGGATTGCTGCTCAATCTGTGCCAAATAACGGGTTGACCACTCTTGCCAAACTAGGCTTGCTTCTGCATTTAGTTCAGTGGTCAGAACAGACAGTAGTTGTTTCTCATAGGGATGGTCATCTGGCGCGACTAGGCCTAGTAGGGCGCGAAAGCTATTGGTATAGTCGAGCAAGTTATCTTCTAACAAGGTCAACCATTCAAAGGCTAGACGCAAACTTTCAGATTCGTGCGGCAAGCCAAGTTTGCGGCACAGTCCTTGTTGATAGTGCTGCATAAAGCTCGCCTCATAAGGCGCCAAGCACTCAGCGAGGGTCTCACGAGTGACACCTGGTAGGCGCATAAAATGCGGTAGCCAAACATTGAGATTCCAATGACCGATAGCAGGCTGGTTTTGGTAAGCATAGCGCCCAGTATGATCAGAGTGGTTATTGATCCAAGCAGGGTTGAAGCGCTCCATAAAGCCAAAAGGCCCGAAGTCCAACGTGCTACCTGTAATCGACAAGTTATCCGTATTCATAACCCCATGAGCAAAGCCAATCAGTTGCCAGTCGGCAATCATCCGCGCAGTACGCTCAACCACGGCGGTCAAAAACGCCAATACCGGCGTCTCACTATCACGGCACTCTGGATAATAAGTATCGATCATATAGTCAGTAAACTCACCCAATACATCAGGCGCAAAGCTGGCAATCCACTCAACATGACCCAACCGAATGTGACTGTCAGCCACACGCATTAGTGCTGCACCAGCTTCGATACGCTCACGGCGTACCCTTGTATCAGAGACCACAAAGGCCAATGCGTTAGAGGAGGCGATGCCAAGCTGCGTCAATGCATGACCGCATAAATACTCACGAATGGTACTGCGCAACACTGCCCGTCCATCTCCCATCCGCGAGTAAGGCGTCAGGCCAGCACCTTTAAGATGCAAATCTTTTGGTTGATTATCTTGATCGAGTACTTGTGCCATAAGCAAGCCGCGCCCATCACCCAACTGTCCTGCCCACTGTCCAAATTGATGACCTGCATATGCCATTGCCAGTGGTTTGAAGTCGGCTGGCACGTATTGACCAGCCAAAATCCCAACCCAGTTGGACATCAAATCATCGTCGTCTGACCAGCCTAATTGCTGTGCAACGTGTGTATTGAAATGACCAGCGCGTGGGTTGTCTAGTGACGTGGGTGGCTGCTCATGATAGAGGCGTGTGTCTAGGTTGACATAGGTGTTTTGATAACGCATACAGGCCGTGTCCATTAATATATAAGAGAGAGTGTTCACTATAACATAGCTCTCATCATCCATCATTTCGCTCTGTCCATCTCTTGTAATATCCAGTCAAAAAACAGTCGCTATCAGGACGATATTAGGCCTATGTTAGTCTCAAAATAGAATAATAAAATGCATCCTGATGATACATTTATGACCACGTATTATTTATGACAAAAAGCGACTTACAACAGCATATGCTATAAATAACGCAAAAAAATCCCCTCTATCTCTAAAGATAAAGGGGAGGAGAAACGTTACGATTAAGACGATGATTCAATATGAATCATGGACTGACTTAAGCAGCTTTTTGATTTGCGCCGATAGAACGGAACGCTGTCTTCAGATTGCTATTATGCTCAAGGATTTTTTCTTCAATCTTCGCATAATCGTGCTTTAGCTTGTCATCAACTTCATGCAAGCGATCTGCATACTCTGTCTTTTTCAGCTCAATGGTTTTCGCTTTGAGCGCTTGCCATTCTTCAACGGTTTGCATAAAGGCATCATATTCAAACTTGATACGATCCTGGAAGCTTTTCATTGCATGAGGCAAGTCAATGCCGCCAACTGTGGCTGTATCAATTTGTTGCTGTGCTGCTTTGAACTGCATTTGAACTTCAGCATGCTTGATGGTGGTGTCATCAACAGTACGCAGCTCACTAGTCAGACCAATTTTTGATAGACCTGCGATCAACCATTTGGTTGGATCATACTGCCACCATTTTACGCCATTACGATAATCGTACTGGAAGAAGTGATGGTAATTATGATAACCCTCACCCCACGTAAATATGGCCAAGAAGAAGTTATCACGGGCTGTATTAGTGTCCGTATAAGGACGGCTACCAAACATATGGCATAACGAGTTGATAAAGAACGTAAAGTGATGCGTCAATACCAAACGTAGCAAACCAGCTATAACCAGCGTACCCCAGACATCACCCAATAACCAACCAATAGCGGCGACCATACCAACATTCAAGGCAACGACCCATAGACCGTAGTATTTATGCTGAATCTGTAATGTTCTGTCTTTGGTCAAGTCAGGAATATTTTTGTAGTCAAACTTGCCGCTAGGGTAGTTGCGTAGCATCCAACCAATATGACTGAACCAAAAACCGCGTTTTGCTGAATATGGATCATCTAAACGGTCATCTACATGACGATGATGAGTACGGTGACCTGATACCCAATCAAACGCTGAACCCTGTACCGCTAAAGTAGAACCAAGCAATAGGAAGTTTTTGACAATTGGATGCGCTTTATAAGCACGATGTGCCAATAGGCGATGGTAACCGGTTGTGATACTCATGCCTGTCCATACCATAAAGGCACCAAACACGCCCCACACAGGTGCGCTCACGTCATGAGTGAACAGATACCATGGCGTAATAATCGCGGCAGCAATAGGCGTCGCAACCAAAATAGTCGCTGGAATCCAGTTAATCGGTGCTTTTGTAAACTCAAACTCACGCATATCTATGCTTTGCTCTTTTGTGAGAGCATCAGTTTGCTCAGGAGCTTTGGCATAGTTGCGTTTTGCTATAGGTTGCTCATCAAAAGCAGCTTGCGCCTTTTTTTCATCAAAACGGGTTTTGAAACGCGTTACTTGATTATTGGCAGTCTTTATCAACGCATCGCCAGATTTGATAGCGAAACGTACGCCTTTAAGCGGCAAGCCAAGTGCTTTTTTTGCAATCATATAATATCCTTAACGGTATTAATTTAAGTCCCCATAGTACCTGAAAAACTGTATAAAGTGAACACTTATACACTATAAAAATATTGCTAAATAACAATAACTTGTATGAATTATAGACTGTATTGGTCAAAATAATGGCTGACTTATCAGGCATGACGTGAATATGTAAGTAACATGATAGATATGTAGGGGACTTGAAGGACGCTTAGTCAAATTACTGAGCGACAGTAAAACATCTATCAGTCGTTTAAGGCAACAGTAAGGACGTTGGAAAATCGGTGATGATGACATCTGTTTTCCATTTAATGAGCTGATCTATAGTAGCAATATCATTGACTGTCCAAGCGCTTACCGGTAAGTCATATCGATGACTGTGCTCAATCACTGATTGGCTCAACAGTGGATAGTGAATACCCAATTGAATACAGCCAAGTTGCAGCGCTGTATTTGTCGCTCTCGCTAAGGCTTCTGGCGTACGAATCAGCAAGCCTCGTGGTATGCGAGATAGTAGTTTGTGACGTTGTAGTCGAATATGCAGCTCTGTATCAAAGCTGGTCAATACCACAGGCAAGATGGCAATAGGTGTATTGATGACCTCGCGAGCCAGTGCCTCGATTAACACTGCATAGTTAGTGCGATCATGCGTTTTAATCTCGAGCTCAATCACCTTAAACCCTGCTAGCAAGGGCACGATACTCGCTAGAGTCATGATGGGTTGTCCAAACTGCAGACGGCATTGCACCTCATTTAGACACAGCTGATCGATACGTGACTGCTGACCGCACATCCGCTCTAAATTATCATCATGAAACACGATCAGATGACCATCAGCATTCAGCTGTACGTCGAACTCAACGCCTGCCAAACCCTTTAATTTTAGGTTTTGAGAGTGCTCAAAGCCTGAAAAGGTATTTTCTAAGGCTTCCCCACGTGCGCCGCGATGCCCCAATAACTGCGTGTTTCTAAAATTTATCATATCAAATGACTATCGATCGGTTTTGTACGTCATCATATAGGGTCATATTCTCAGCGTCTAATGAAATTTGTGACACCAATACTCAGATTTAAGTGTCATTTTCCAAAAAATTATTTTTCGATGTTTGTTATGTTTTTGCAACAAAAGCACTGTTTTTCATAGAATGAGGGACGCTATTTGTACATCCATGAGCTACACTAATGACCATTTCATCCAAACACCGTATAATAGTATGGTTTTCAAATTCGTCGTGTAAAGCGCTTGTGAGGCTAAGCGACAGTTGAATGTCAAACACTGTCAGTCAGTGACGGTACGAATCAGAACATTGGGAGTAGAGTAAGTATGAGCGTAGCAAATATAAGTTTAAGCAAGTGGCATAAAGTTGCTGGAATCGGGTTGGTATGTAGTTTGGTGCTTGCAGGCTGTGATCGCTCAGATAAAGAAGAGTCTACTGAGGCAGCAGAGCTCACTGAGCAGGACGCTGCAGAGTCTGAAACCGCTGTTGCTCCTGCCGTTAGCTGTGACGACCCAATGGTACAAGATCGCCTAAAGACAGCACTACGAAACACCCTGAATCAACAAGCACAGTCATCGGCTGCCAACTATGCCAATGAGGCAGAGATCAGTCTAGACAGTGGCACTATTACCGAAAAAACCAATGGTATCGTCATTGATGTGCAGAATGCCGCTATCCTACAGCAAGCCAATGACAATGGTATGACCACGTGTCAGGCAAGTGTCAGTATGACGCTGCCAAGCGAAGATCTGTATCAAGCCAGCCAAGTACAAGCGGCTAATAATCAGCCAAGCTTACAGTCACGTTTGGCACAAGATAACATCCGTATCAATAACAATATGCTCGTTGATGATGCCTTTACTTATATCGTTGGTACTCAGGGCGGTCAAGTACGTACACGTATTGCTGGACAGCCAGCCCTAATGACAGTTGTGGCAGATGTGGTGGCCGGTTCTGTACTCAAAGGTGCAATGGATGCACAGCGTGCACAACGCGCCGCTGAGCGTCCTGCGCCTACGCAAAATAATAGAACCCAACCAGCACCAGTTCGCCAGCCTAAGATAGTCACGCCAACTGAGCCGACGCCTCCTGCTCAGCCTGCAACGCCGCCAACTATTAACAAACCGACCAGTAGTCAAAGCAGCTCAGCAGACAATAGCCAAGCGGCTACCAGTACTGAGCCTAAAAAACCAGCAACGCCTGCTGTCCCTAAGATGGTGCCAAAAGATGACAGCATCGATATGGTGATTATTGAAGATGACAGCGCTACTTATTAATTTTTATCCCCTTAGTAGCATTTAATTATTAGCTAATAATCTTAATCACTATGCTAAATAACAAAAATCCCGCAACAGCAATGTCGCGGGATTTTTATGCGTTTAAGAGTATCAATAGCCGCTATCTAGTCTTTGTCATTAGCCGTTTTTAGCGAATGACTGCAATGCTTGACTGTCCCACAACACCTCAGAGACTTGTTCGGGATCAGTACAAAAGCGCGCGGCGACAAACAACCAATCAGATAAACGGTTGATAAAGCTTACCGCAGTCAGGCGAATGGCGTCTGGACGTTGCTGCTGCAATAGTACGGCTTGGCGCTCAGCACGGCGACAGACACTACGTGCGACATGCAGCTGACTCACCAATACTGACCCTGTTGGCAGAATAAAGTCTTTTAGCGGTGGCAGAGTGGTATTCATTGCATCAATTTGCTGCTCTACCCATTCAATATGGGTGGCATTCACGCCTTCGTATTCTGGCATAGCAAGTTCACCGCCTATATTGAACAATAAGTGCTGAATGATAACTAAGGCTTCAGAAAACTCCTTTTCAATAGATTGCCCTTTATTTCTTTTTAGTTGCGCCCGTACTAGACCAATGTGTGAGTTGAGCTCGTCGATATCACCCATGACACTGAATAGATTGTCCGCTTTGCTGACGCGGCTACCATCAGCCATACCAGTGCTGCCATCATCTCCAGTACGCGTATATATTTTGCTCAAGCGATTGCCCATGTCTATATCCTTAACGGTTTTTACCATTGAATGGTGTTAGTTGCGTGCTCATTGTAGTATTTTACAGCGCTTTTCGCTAAGATAATGGGTTACGTTTTATGATGATTATCACAGTTGTCGCTATCGATGATTGATTGAGTGCTGCTCATGTCATTACTTTCGTTTATTTTGTTTACCTATTTTTATTTTACCTATTGTTAAAAAGGCTTTTTTACTATGACCACACCACTTGCCGATGCGATGTCTCAGCTTGCCATTCATGACTCACTCACTGGCGGCAAACGTCAGTTTGTACCACTCAAAGCAGGACAAGTCGGCATGTATGTGTGCGGTATGACCGTTTATGATTATTGTCATATTGGGCATGCACGTGTGATGGTTGGGTTCGATATGGCAGTGCGCTGGCTGACGCAGTTGGGCTATAACGTCAATTACGTTCGTAATATCACCGATATCGATGACAAGATTATTGCGCGTGCTTCTGAAAATGGCGAAGAGATTGGTACGTTGACGCAGCGTTTTATTGAAGCCATGCACGCAGACGCGACCGCCCTTGGCTGCGAGATGCCAAATGCTGAGCCGCGCGCGACCGATCATATCGATGATATGCAAGATATGATTGAGACGCTAGTCACCGGCGACTATGCCTATGCAGGCGACAATGGCGATGTCTATTATGCGGTCGACAGTTTTGCTGATTATGGCAAATTATCCAAGCGTAATCTTGATGAGATGCAGGCAGGCTCGCGCGTCGATGTCGAAAACGACAAACGTAATCCATTCGACTTTGTACTATGGAAAGCGGCAAAGCCTGATGAGCCGCAGTGGGCATCACCATGGGGACAAGGTCGTCCAGGCTGGCATATTGAATGCTCTGCCATGTCAACCAAGTGCCTAGGCAGTACGTTTGATATTCATGGCGGTGGTCATGACTTGCAGTTCCCGCATCATGAGAATGAGATTGCCCAGTCAGAGGCAGCAACGGGCTGTGAGTATGCCCGTAATTGGATGCATGTCGGCTTTATCAATGTCGATGGTGAGAAGATGTCTAAATCGCTAGGTAACTTTTTTACCATTCGCGACGTGATGGCAAAATACCTGCCAGAAACGGTACGTTTTTTCTTATTATCGAGTCACTATCGTAGCCAAGTCAATTTCTCTGATAGCGCATTGGATGAAGCACACAATGGCCTAAGCAGACTATATAACGTTCTAAAATTGGCTGAACAGCTAAAGGGTGAGACGCTAATAATCGACGAAGCGCTGACTACTGAAGCCTATAGTAGTGCAGCTGGGCAAGATTTTATCAAAGCAATGAATGATGACTTTAATAGCTCAACCGCGATCAGTGTCTTGTTTGGGCTGGCACGAGATATTACTAAAGCCATCAAAGCTGAAGAAATAGATACCGCATGGCAGTCGGCACAGCAACTAAAGGCATTGGCGCAAGTGCTCAATATCTTGCAGCAGCCTGTGAATCAGTTTTTGCAAGCCGTGATTGGGGAACAGGCAGAAGACGGTTTGAGTGATGCGGCCATTGATGGACTAATCACCCAGCGTGCAGAAGCTAAAGCTAACAAAAACTTTGCGCGTGCTGATGAGGTGCGTGAGCAGCTAAAAGAAGCTGGGATTGAGCTTGAAGACAGTCGTGCTGGTACGACATGGCGCCGCGCCTAAAACATGGCTGACTGAAAAAGGCAATCATTGACGGTGATTGATATCGTTTTGTCTAAAGTGCTATTTCTAACGTTTCTTCCTTAAATGCGCAAATGTGAGTGATAAAATATATATGCGCTTTACCTTTATCTTAATGAATCAAGTCAGCGTTGCGCTGGCTTTTTTTTGCGTAATAGTTGAATATGAAATAGACCTTAAATTAAGTTAAGCTTTATTCAGTGCAGCTTTGTCCCATCATTTCTCGCAAACCAGTGATTGATAAAATATGAAAACTTTTAAAAATAGCCCTATTGATTGTCATAGAACGACCACGAGTTCTGACCACAATCATGACCTAAATAAAGAGCCACGTCATATTTTCTACCATGCTTGGCAATTACTGCTCGGATATATGGTGGTTGCTATGATGGCGATTGGTATGCCCGTCAATGCTGCAAGCAATAACGATGAGATAAGTAGCAATGAACAAGCGACATCCTCATCCTCGGACAAACCTGACAGTTTAACGGAATATGCCGCCCAACAGGTGGACACGCTAAAAAACACAAATATCAGTCTCTCTGCTGTGGCGGAAGAGATTTTTGATCCTACTGAGCGCAGTGCAGTGGAGCAGGCAGGCACGCTACAGGGTGACTCTGCACTGACCGGAGAGTTTAATGAGGGCTACTATTTACTCGACACGCTCAATAGAGGGCTGCCACCGCTGGCTCAGCCACCCAACCTAGAGACACCACTTGCCGCTTTAGAGTTTTTTCAATCAGCAGTTATGAAGCAGCAATACGATTTGGCTTCTTATGCACTGAACATGAATTTGATTGATGAGACTACCCAACGTAGCCGTGCGATTGATTTAACGAAACGGCTGGATTTTTTATTGTCTGAAAAAGAGCTGTATGTTTTCGATGATATGCCAGATCGTCCTGACGGCCTCATCGAGCCACCGCTTGGCAATAGCAGCAGTATCATGGGGATTGCGAGACGTTCTATTCAATTGGGTTATATCGATTACCGAGAGCGCCGCGTGCCTATTTATTTGCAGCGAGTACGAGTAGGGGACGGGGCACCTATTTGGGTATTTTCTGCGCAGACGGTAGGCAATATTGACAACCTGTATGAGCAATATCATCCAGCAGAATTCGAGCGTTATTTACCTACATGGCTTAAGCTCAAATTTTTTGGGATTGCGCTATGGGAGTTTGCCTCGTTATTGCTGTTTTTCTTATTGACCATGGGTGTGGGCTGGCTACTCAGTAAAGGCACGGAAAAGCTCATCAGCCGTTATATTGATGATGAAAAATACACCATGTACGTCGGCAGTACCAACGGCATAGCAGATTTGGTCAGTAAGCTGACGGTACCGCTGACATTTACCATCAGTTTTTCACTGGTTTTTACCTTGGTTTCGGGCGGATTTCCTTATTTGGATGCGGTTGCCTCGTCGACTCGTCCGCTTATCTGGATTGGCTTGGTGTTTAGCACCATGTGGTTTGGCATACGTGCGATTAACTTTTTTGCCAATCGCTATCAAGACATGCAGATTGAAAATCTAGGAGAGGAGCACTTTGATAAAGTGCGACAACGCCGTACTTATGTTTCGATATTTCGCCGAGTTTTCATCTTTGTCATGATATTGGGCAGTATCTGGATAGGTCTGAGTGAGTTTGCCAACATGGAAGGTCTTGGCAAAACGTTACTTACATCGGCTGGGATCGCGGGCGTGGTTATTGGTATCGCAGCTCAACCGATACTGGGTAATATCATTGCTGGAGTACAAGTGGCAGTGACGCAGCCTGTTAGGATTGGTGACAGTGTGATCATGGACGGTAACTTTAGTACGATTGAAGACCTGCGTTATACCTATGCGGTCCTAAAAACATGGGATGAGCGCCGATTAATCGTGCCAATGCGCCAATTGATTACTGATACGGTTGAGAACTGGTCACATACAGAAGTACACCAGACTTGTCCGGTGTTTTTGTATATCGATTATGGGGCAGATATTGATGCCATTCGTGAGCAATTTGTATCGGTGACCAAGGATAACAAGCTCTGGGATGAGAAGACCGAGCCTGAAATTTTTGTGGTAGAAGTGACTGAAAGAACCATTCAACTGCGTGGTGCCGTGTCAGCGGTAGGCCCCATAGAGGCTTGGACATTGGCCTGTGAGGTACGTGAGCAGATGCTGGGCTACTTGCATCAGCAGCAGAATAAGTATTTACCGACAGAACGTTATATATTAAAAGACAATGATGAGTGAGTCATCAGGATGCGATAAGGTACTGCTTTTAGGTCGAGGACTTTCTAATTGCTTTTATATTTAGGTTTGTAAAATAATCTGACAAATATAGCATGTGATTTGTGCGCTTATTTGTTATAATGTGGCGTTATTTTTAAGGGATAAATGAGTCATTAAGCGTGAAGCGATACTATATTTGTTTCGACATTATATTTTATCCACTAACGACCCATCAATCAATTGCGATCCTAAAGCGTTTAGTGTAACCAGCTTTTGATCAATGATTTGTATCAGCAATATTGATTGTCTTAATGCAAAAATCCCACCCATCAAAATAACCACCACTAGGGGTCTGTATGTTGCGAATTGTCGATGAAGCCTTAACCTTTGATGACGTTTTATTGTTGCCAGCCTATTCTGAAGTCTTGCCAAAAACTGCCGATCTGACGACCCGTTTGACCAAAAATATCACACTGAATTTACCACTGATTTCTGCGGCTATGGATACAGTGACTGAGTCTGAAATGGCCATCACCATGGCACAGCTAGGCGGCATGGGTATCCTGCATAAAAGTATGGATATCGCTAAGCAAGCCACTCAAGTACGCCGCGTCAAAAAGTTTGAAGCGGGTACGGTAGTTGATCCAATCACAGTACATCCAGAGATGACGATTGGTGAGTTGTTGCGATTGACTCAAGACAATAACATCTCAGGCGTCCCTGTGGTAGAGAGAGGCACTGATAATGTGGTGGGTATTGTGACTCACCGAGATTGGCGTTTTGAGACCAATCTGTCACTACCAGTCAGCCAAATCATGACACCAAAAGATCAGCTAGTCACGGTACACGAAGGTGAGAGCAACGAAAATATCAAACGCTTGCTACACGAACACCGTATCGAAAAAGTCATTGTCATTGACGATCAATTCCGTTTGCGCGGTTTGATTACGGTCAATGACTTTGCTAAAGCTGAAAACAACCCAAATGCTTGTAAAGATGAGCAAGGTCGCCTACGTGTTGGCGCGGCAGTCGGTACTGGCGCAGATACGCAAGCGCGCGTTGAAGCATTAATTGCAGCTGATGTCGATATCATCGTAGTGGATACCGCACACGGCCACTCAAAAGGGGTGATCGATAAAGTTGCTTGGATCAAAAAGCACTATCCAAATGTACAAGTAATCGGTGGCAACATTGCCACAGGTGATGCGGCACTGGCATTACGTGATGCAGGCGCCGATGCAGTAAAAGTGGGTATTGGCCCTGGTTCTATCTGTACCACGCGTATCATCGCCGGTATCGGTGTACCGCAGATTTCAGCAATTGATAACGTTGCTAGTGCATTAAAAGACAGTATTCCATTGATCGCTGATGGCGGTATCCGCTATTCAGGTGATATGGCAAAAGCCATTGCTGCTGGTGCATCATGCATCATGGTCGGGTCATTGATGGCAGGTACAGAAGAAGCGCCAGGTGAGGTTGAGCTGTTCCAAGGTCGTTACTACAAAGCTTATCGCGGTATGGGTAGCTTAGGTGCGATGTCAGGATCAAATGGTTCATCAGACCGTTACTTCCAAGATGCCAAAGATGGCGTTGAAAAACTGGTACCAGAAGGTATCGAAGGCCGCGTCCCTTATAAAGGTCCAGTCGCTGGTATTGTCAACCAGTTGGTTGGTGGCTTACGTTCATCAATGGGCTATACAGGTTCTGCAACCATCGAAGACATGCGTACCAATCCGCAATTTATCAAAGTAACGTCAGCGGGCATGAAAGAGTCGCATGTGCATGATGTACAAATAACCAAAGAAGCGCCTAACTACCGAGTAGATTAGACTGTGTTTGATCGCTCTGTATTGCGTTAATGATAGCTGGTTTGTAGAGCTGCATTGACTTTAAAATAGAAACAGCCAACAATGCTTTGCTATTGTTGGCTGTTTTTTTGTAAAATATAGAAATAAATTATTATAATGACAGTATTGCCTGAGTATATATCGGGCCTTTTACTTTTTGATATATCACGAATTTTAAAACTTGGAGAGCAGACATAATGAGCTACTTTGGTACTGATGGTATTCGCGGAAAATTTGGTAAGCTACCCATTACCCCAGATTTTATTCTAAAATTGGGCTATGTTACTGGACAGGTGCTGGTAGAAAGAAACGATAATCCTGCACGTAGGCCAAGTGTGGTGATTGGGAAGGACACACGCCTGTCAGGTTATGTGATTGAAGGCGCATTACAAGCAGGATTTAATGCAGCAGGCGTCGATGTGCATATGCTTGGCCCACTGCCAACCCCAGCCATCGCGCATCTGACGCGCAGTTTTAATGCCGATGCTGGCGTGGTTATCTCAGCGTCGCATAATCCTTACTATGACAACGGCATCAAGTTGTTTTCAGGTGATGGCAAAAAGCTGACTGATGAGATGCAAAATGCCATCAATGATAAGCTAAAAACCATCATGAATATCGATAGCAGTGACAGCAGTTTGATGATGCCGATTTTAGACCCAGCACAACTGGGGAAGAACAATCGGATCGATGATGCAAAAGGCCGCTATATTGAGTTTTGCAAAGGCAGCTTCCCTTATCAGTACGATCTCAGTCATCTAACCATTGTGGTCGACTGTGCCAATGGTGCAGGCTATAGTGTTGCACCCAGAGTCATGCGTGAATTGGGCGCTAAAGTGATTGCTATTCACAATACACCTGATGGTATCAACATCAATGCTGATTGCGGTTCTACTCATCCTGAGAGTCTACAAAAAGCAGTGGTTGAGCACGAAGCAGATGTCGGTATCGCATTGGATGGTGATGGCGATCGTATTGTGATGGTTGATGAGACCGGTAAGCTTGTTGATGGTGATGGTATTTTGTATGTACTCGCAACCAAGGGTTTAAACAGAGCTGCAGGTGTTGTTGGTACACTCATGAGTAACATGGGATTAGAGCTGGCGCTGAAAGAGGCAGACATTGAGTTCACTCGTGCAAAAGTAGGTGATCGTTACGTGATGCATGAGCTTGAAGCAAATGGTTGGATATTGGGTGGAGAGCCATCAGGACATATTTTATGCTTAGATAAGAGCCGTACTGGGGATGCGATCATCGCAAGCTTGCAAGTGCTGGCAGTGATGCAAGCGCAAGGACGTGCCTTAAGTGAGCTTGTCGAAGGTTTTGAGGTATTGCCACAAAAGCTGGTCAATGTACGCTTGTCTAAGATGCAAGACCCATTTGAGCATGAAGAGCTGGTTGCAGCTTTTGATAAAGCTCAGGCAACCTTAGAAGGTCGTGGTCGTCTACTGATACGTCAGTCAGGTACAGAGCCGATGATTCGAGTAATGGTCGAGTCAGATGACGAAATAGAGTGTGATGTGATGGCAAATGATCTGGCTAATCATATAAAATCGGTACTAGGCTAAGATCAGTTCATATAATAAGACAACAACGTTAAAATAAGGAATGATCATGAGTATGGACTTTACCGATCAACGCCTCTCCTATGAGAAAGGTGAGCTGGATCAGCAATCAGTACCAACGTCACCATTCGAGCTTTTCAAAGCTTGGATGAGTGAGGCCTTGGTACAAAAGGTGCAAGAGCCTTACGCCATGAGTCTAGCAACATGCGGTGCAGACAATAAACCCAGCGTCCGTATTGTCTTGTTACGCGAAATTACGGATACAGGTATTGTCTTTTATACCAATTATGAAAGCGCGAAAGGGCATGATATCGAAGAGAATCCCAATGCCGAAGCACTGTTCTTTTGGCATGAGCTTGAGCGTCAAGTTCGTATCAGCGGTAGTATTGCTAAGATCGCTTCCGATAAATCTGCAGCCTACTTCCAAAAGCGTCCACACGATAGCCAAGTAGGTGCTTGGGTCAGTCAGCCACAAAGTGGTGAAGTGGCCAATCGTGCTGTCATGGAGCAAACGTTTGAACAGCTACAAGCGGAGCATCCAGACAATAGCACTGTGCCAACGCCAGAGTTTTGGGGTGGGTATGAGATTACCATTGAAAAGATTGAGTTTTGGCAAGGTCGGGCCAATCGCATGCATGACCGAATTGTCTATACACAGGTTAGCGGCGACAACAGTGAAGGTAATGAAGACAGCGTCAGTTGGACAACCAAGCGTCTGTTACCATAGTATTTGTCTTATTTTGAAATCCTAGAGTATTTGAAAGTATAAAAAAGCCACTCTACATCCAGTTTTTCTGGTTTGTAGAGTGGCTTTTTTTATGTCAGTCATTTGCATTATTTGACACTGTTTTTTATTTAACTTTCTATTTAACTTCGGTATCGACATCCACTGAGACTGACATACCAGGGCGTAAGCGTGCCAGTTCAGGCTGGTTTTGATCTAAATCGATGCGTACAGGGATGCGTTGAGCAATTTTTATGTAGTTACCTGTCGCAGGGTTGGCTGCCCCTGCACTAAACTCACTGCCAGTCGCTGGTGAGATATTACTGACGCGACCAGTAAATTTGGCACCGCCAAGCGCATCTACATGGATAGTAGCGGGCTCGCCGACGGCCATACTGGCTATTTGGGTTTCCTTAAAGTTCGCAATAATCCAGATGCCTTTTGGCACGATATACATGAGCTGTGTGCCTGCACTAACATACTGACCTTCTTTGACGCTGACTTGGCTCAACTGCCCTGATTCAGGTGCTGTGATGATGGTATTGTCCAGATTGATTTGCGCCTGCTTAACCCCTGCTTCAGCATTTTTGATATTCGCATCTAGGGATGAGCGACTACCACTGGTTTTTTCACGATTCTCTTGAGCAGCTTGTAGGTTGGCTTCTGCTTGTTGCACACCTGCCTGTGCTTGAGCAAGTTGTGCCTTGATGTGAGCCACTTCTGCTTTTGATACAGCGCCGATAGCATCTAAGCCTTGATAGCGGTTTACATCTTCACGAGCACTCTCTACATTGATTTTGGCACTATATAGGTCAGCCTTGCGTGCTTCAATTTGTGCTTGACTAGATTGCGTGTCTTGATCATTACTAGAGCGGTTGGTGACAGCCACTTCAGTATTGGCTTGTGCTTGTTCGAGCTGCTGCTGAAAGGTTCGATCGTCTATTTTTATCAATAGATCACCGGCTTTGACATTGGCAAAATCTTGTACTGCTACCTCGGTGACATAGCCAGAGACTTGTGGGCTGATAATGGTCGTCTGGCCTTTGACAAAGGCGTTATTGGTTTGCTGTACCGTTGGGGTAAACGGTGGGAGCTTCCATGCATACAAAATCAATGCCACACCAATGACAATCATGACAACCAATAATCCTAAATTCAGATAGGATTTTTTCTTTGGGGACCAGCCAGTAGCCGCTGCGATAGGTTCTTTTGGTGGCATAGGCGTCTCATCACGTGAGCCTTTTTGTATGTCAGTAGCTGGATTTGTCTCAGAGGTATCCGTTTGCTCTATTGTAGGATTTTCGGCCTGATTGGTATCGGTATTTGACGCAATACGTGCGTCTGTTATGGGAGCATCAGTTGACGTCTGAGGTGTTTGATTCAGTTCACTGGGTTTCTCTTGGCTCATGACGCGCTCCTAAATGTTTAATTAGCAAATACTTAAATGGTGTGGCGATAAATCAATAAAGTGAAAAATCACTCATGCAATAAAAGGCGTTATTTTGGTTCACGCATTTTTGCAATAACAGCAAGCTCTTTGGCCAGAGGATTGCGTTTGTGATAACGATAGTAAAAATAATTGAGTAATAACATAGCAGTAGCCACAGTTGATAGAATGGCCATGATAAAAAACAAATCACCATAAGCGGAGACCGTTGCCTGGCGCTGAATACCTTGTAATACTTGGCTCATTGCAGCTACATTCGCTTGCGCTGCGTCCGTCGTTTGGTTTGACAATACACTACGAGTACCGGCAATTTGAGCGCTGAATGCAGGATCCCCCAAATTCATTGAGCTGACCATATCGGCATAATGCACTTGCGTACGAATGGTTGTAAATGCCTGAATTGCCGCTGCACCTGCCAAGCCGCCCACGGTTTGTGAAATACCAAAAATAACGGAAAAACTAATAATATAGGCAGGACCACTGGCAATCGCACGCAAAAATCCTTCAAAAACCAGCGGCCCCATAAAATATACCGCGGCAAATGCAATCAAAAATTGGCTGAGATAAAACATATAGGGCGCAGAATTGATAGACACCCCCACATCCATCCAAGAGCCTAATGCAATCAATGCCACGGCAAAAATAACGGGTCGACGTAAATCCATCGGATTGGTGCTAAAAATACTAATCACCAAAGCCAACACACTGGCAGCCAATATGACCGCATAAAAAGTAACCAGCTGATCATTACCATAGCCTAAGTTGGCAAGTAATCCTGCCGCACCGACATTTTGCTCAGACAGCAAAATTCGCATGACCGCGCCCGTAATCATAAAAGCGATAATATTGCGACTACGCATCCAGCGAACTTGTAGCATTGGGTTTTTGCGATGCGTTTCGATCCATAAGGCGATGCTGATTCCAACCATGGCAATCATCAGTGGATAGACCAGCCAAGGCGTCGTCCACCATAAAATCCTACCTTGCACCAAAATGACCGCTAATGCAGCCAGACCGCTCGCAAAAAACCCAAAGCTGAGAAAATCGAGTTTCTCAAATACTTTTTCGGTATTACCCGGTGGTAGCTCCAAGATATTAATCAGCCCAAAGCAAATCAGCGCCAAACCAAATTGAAATAAAAACAAGTTTTCAAGCTGACCGTCGATGGTGAGGTAGGGCGAGATGATGCGTGACAGTGGAATACCGAACTGCACCAAGCCAAAGCCCAATATGAGGCCACTAGTACGTTTGACGGTTGGCATACCTTGCAAGCAATAAAATAAGCCCAATATGGTCATGCCACTGGCCACCATACCGCTAAGTCCCCTTGCGACAATCTCTAGGTAATAGGGCTCGATGCCAATGTTGGGCGTATCTAATAAGTGACTACTGATCAGCCACTGTAGACTCGTGGCGGCTAACAGAAAAAATAGGGTAATTTTACTAAACAGTGACATGCCAAATTGTTGGCGAATTTTGTACAGTAGAACGGTGATACAGGCATTGGTCATATTGTAGCTGACAGATATCCAACCCCCTTCGGCGGGCGTTAATCCCAATTGGCCTTGAATTTGAGTGAGATTTGCGACAAGTAGACCATTTTGGAAGCTGGCTGTGAGACCAACGAAAATGCCAATCAGCAAATAAAATACTTTACGGCGTGCAGGATGGTCAGGGTTGGCTGGAGAGCCCACCATCATTGGTTGTTCGTGGGGCTTAAACTGGTATTCGTTACTCATGGGCGTACCACAATCTGTATAAGAAAATAAAGTGACATAGGACAGATTTCAGATAAGAGGTCAGGTCAGTGCAATTGATATCTATAGCGCTAAAAATCTGTCGATTCACTGATGGAATGTGAGAGATAACCCAAGAAATACAGGAGCAATTTTATCATAACTTTTATGGTGCTATTGTCATCCACACGTAAATCATAGGCCACGTGCAGTAATTTTACTCACTCATTGTTTACTTGTGCTAGATTTTTATTCTCTCATATGATATGAACTCATACGATCTGGTTGCTATTAGTGCAAGTGCAAAATAGAGCACGCATAAAAAACAGCTCTATAGAGAGCTGTTTCTGTCTATCAAACAATTGATGGATCAGTTAATAGATAGCATTTCAATTAACACATAGTACTAGTTAATATTAAATTGATTCGTCATACTTTGCTTCTAACTGCATCGCACGCTGATAGCTTTCAAGGCTAGCCAACTTATCCGCATATTGCTTAATATGTGGATAAGCATCGAGCTTTTGACGCTTAGCAAGAATGATCAAGTCAAATGACAGCATAAAATCAGCACCACTGAGTGTATCACCTACGATAAAAGACTTACCCTCAACAGAGGTATCCAGATATTTAAACAATCTGGTTTTTTCTGTCTCGATATACCCGTTCAAAAACGCATTATCATTGATGCCTGCTTTGTTGGTAAATAGCTCTAGCATTAATGGCAACATGAGCGAGCTTTCGGCAAAATCAATCCACTCTAGATAATGGCCGTAGTCTGAGCTACCCGTTGCAGGGCGCAGACGCTCTGGCGCAAATCGTTCAATCAATAACTCAGTAATGGCCCCTGACTCAGCATAGATTTGTCCATCCATCTCGATAACCGGAGATTTACCGAGTGGATGTACCGCTTTTAAAGAGTCTGGTGCTAAATGAGTCTTGGCATCGCGTTGATGACTGACAACCTCATAAGGTACACCTAGCTCTTCTAAGAGCCATAGCGTACGTAATGAGCGTGATTGATTAAGATGATGTAAGCGAACCATGGTATCGACCTTATTGCGTGGTGTGATTTGTTAACTGTTGAGTCTTAACCTTTGAGCTTTGCGATTAAACGCGTAGCCGCTTCTTCTGATGATGCTGGGTTTTGACCTGTAATCAATAAACCATCTTCAACCACAAACGATTCCCAGTCAGCCGCTTTTTCATAGTTACCGCCATTGGCTTTAAGGGCGTCTTCTACCAAGAACGGTACGACGTCTGTTAGGCCAACTGCATCTTCTTCTGAGTTGGTAAAACCAGTCACAGTTTTGCCTTTTACCAAATATTCACCATCGATTTTGACATTTTTAAGCGCTGCAGGAGAGTGACAAACAAAAGCAACAGGTTTGTCTTGCTTGACGAAAGTCTCGATCAATTCGATAGAGTTTTTATCTACTGCTAAATCCCATAATGGACCGTGGCCACCTGGATAAAATACTGAATCAAAATCTTCAGCTTTCACGTCAGCAAGCTTTTTAGTATTGGCCAAATGCTCTTGAGCGTCTTTGTCTTCTTTGAAGCGCGTGGTGTCTTTAGTTTGCGTGTCTTCAGTATCACTACTAGGATCTAGTGGTGGCTGGCCGCCAGCTGGAGAGGCTAGGGTTACATTAACGCCAGCATCAAGAAAAGCATAGTAAGGTGCAGCAAATTCTTCTAGCCAAAAGCCTGTTTTTTTACCAGTATCGCCTAATTTATCGTGTGAAGTTAGTACCATTAAAATATTCATAGTTATCCTTGTTTATTATTTATATAAGAGTGAAGCAAGTGATTAGCAGCCACATTTCTTTATCTGCATAAATATAGATGCTATTTAAGAGGCTAATCCATATTCATGCAACCGATGACTGCTAACATTATTCCTGCTCCGAACGTAATGTTCAATAGTGATCTTAGCAAGTTGTGTTGTTAAGTGGTTATTAACAACGGTCATTATCTATCGCTAATGGCTTAACATCCGTGATTTAACATGGGTTATTTAACACAAGTCATTTAAGTAGCGTAAGCTACATAATGATGAGCTATATAACGATGAATTATATAACGTCAGATACTTTAACCACGGTTTTACCAAAGTTATCACCGTTTAGCATACCTACAAAGGCATCTGGTGCATTGTCTAGACCGTCAGCGATATATTCTTTGGTTTTGACGTCACCTGACTCTACCCATTTGCTCATGGTTGCTAAGAACTCTGGGAAATGGTCGCCATACTCTTCAAAGATGATAAAGCCTCTGACTGTTAAACGCTGGCTTAGGATAAGACCCATCAACATACCTAGGCGATCTTTACCATCAGGCAAGTCAGTTGCGTTGTACTGCGAAACTAAGCCACAGACTGGGATACGTGCATGGTCATTTAATAATGGCAAGACTGCGTCTAATACTTTACCACCAACGCTTTCGTAATAGATATCGATACCATTTGGGCACGCAGCTTTTAATTGCTCAGCGAAGTCGTCAGCTCTATGGTCGATACAGATATCAAAACCAAGCTCATTGACCGCGAAATCGCATTTTTCTTTACCGCCTGCCACACCGATGGTGCGTAGACCATACTGATTACCCACTTGACCGACTGTTGCGCCAACAGGACCAGTGGCCGCTGCGACAACTAAGGTTTCGCCTTTTTGCGGTTTACCGATATCGGTTAAACCCATATATCCAGTAAAGCCTGGCATACCTAACACGCCTAAACCATAAGACGGGTTTGACATATTTTTATCAAGCTTAAGGATACCTTCGCCATCACTGACGCTATAGTCCTGCCAGCCTGAATTTGATACCACCAAATCACCGACAGCAAATCCATCGATATTGGAATCGACGACTTGAGCGACTGTGCCGCCCATGATGACGTCACCGATGGCTAATGGGTCAGCGTAACTTTTGGCATCACTCATACGGCCACGCATATATGGATCTAATGACAGATATACGGTACGCAGCAGCATCTCATTCGCATTTGGCGTTGGGATGTCGCTGGTTGCCATATCAAAATTGTCAGCGGTTGGTTCACCGTTAGGGCGGCTGGCAAGTTTGATTTGACGGTTTACTTGTTGGTTCTGTTGTTTGTCGAAGCTCATGGTAGGACTCCTTTATATTTATTCATTGTGATTATTATAGAAGTATTAGATGTAGTAGCTACTCGGCACTCAGCTGAGTAACTACTATAGATAGCATAACGATATGTAGTTATTGTTACTGTTTTGATTTTTCTTAAGGTTGTTTTTGCGCAGTTCTTATTAAGACGCTTTGCTGGTCACAGCACGCTGCAAGATACGACGAGATACTTCTAAATCGTTTGTACCGTGTTCACCCAGTTTGACCATGTTGTGTACTTCAAGCTGTTTGATGATTGGATCAATGGCTGATTCAGTCAAATCAACGTCTTCTAGGCTAACTGGCAAGCCAAGCTCGCGGAAGAAGTTTTCGGTATGAACAATGGCAGTTTCGATGATGGCATCGTCGTCTTGATCAGTGTCGGTAAGGTTCCAGACGTTACGAGCATACTGAAGCAGTTTTTCTTTTTTACTTTCTTTTAGCTCGCGCATGACTGATGGTAAAACGATGGTTAGCGTACGTGCATGGTCAATAGCATGTAGCGATGTGAGCTCATGACCAACCATATGCGTTGTCCAATCTTGTGGTACACCAGTACCGATCAGACCGTTCAATGCCATGGTCGCTGTCCACATAATGTTTTTACGTGTTTCTAGGTTTTCTGGATCTTGCTTAACAATTCGGCCTTCATCGACAAGGATTTTAAGCAAGCTTTCAGCAAAGGCGTCTTGAACTTTCGCATTGACGGGATAAGTCAGATACTGCTCCATCACATGGACGAATGCATCAGCAACACCATTCATAACCTGACGTTCAGGCAGTGTTAGCGTTTTGATTGGATCTAGAATTGAGAATTTAGGGAAAGCAAGTGGGTTACCAAACGGTAGTTTTGCTTGGCGTTCGCTATAGTTGATAACGCCGCCTGAATTCATCTCAGAACCTGTTGCTGGAATGGTCAATACAGCACCTAAGTCCACAGCAGAGTCGATGTTTTTGCAATAGCCAGTTAGGGCATCCCAAGCCTTATCACGTGAGACAGTGCCGTCTTCTTCAGTTAATGAAGAGACGAGTGCAACGAATTTACTGCCGTCAATCACTGAGCCGCCGCCAACAGCTAATAAAAAGTCGATGTTGTGCTCATTCACCATGTCAGCGGCTTTAAGTAGCGTAGTGAATTCTGGGTTGGCTTCGATACCGCCAAACTCAAATACAGTACGATTACCGCTCGCCGCTAATGCTGTTTTTACTTCGTCTAATGTACCAGTGCGTTGTGCTGAACCACCACCGTAAGTAATAAGAACGCGAGCTTCAGTAGGGACTAGTGTTGATAGTTGTTCGATTTGACCTTCACCAAAAACGATGCGGACTGGGTTGTAATATTGAAAGTTATTCATAAAATTCCTAATGTTAATAAAAATGGTTCTATCAAATTTTTTGACGTTGAACAAAGGATGATAAGCAATGCTTATTTTGCATTTGCTCTAAAGCTTGATGCGCATTGTACACCAATTAGACCAGTCGTCTAGTGATTTTTACAAAACTATCGTACAAAACCTTTTTTGCTATCACTGATAAGACTGGTTTAAATGCGGATGTCAAATGGCAAGCTATGATAGAGCGCGGCGGTTGAGAACTTAGCCAACACGCCCTAAAGAAGATTCACTTGCTTAGAAATAATTGGCTTGAGGCTAGTTTGCTTAAAAAGAGTTAACGTCCCATCTGGGTGGTCGTCATATGCCAAATTTCTGCTAAAGGCGTGTTGGTTTGACTGATTTTAGCCATTAGACTGGCACCGAGCCAAGCAAAGTACCAGCGCTTGGCCATACTCTCAGCTGAAATATTGTCGAGACGGGGTACAGACCCGTCTGTCCAGCCTGCCTTAATCTGCTCAGCAAGCCACATGGTGGTTTGCTGATAGCCTGCATCAAGTGCTTTACGCATGGTCTCTGACATATCCGCCACCTCTGCACTGAGCTTAACAACCAAGCATTTCTCATGGTCACAGCCGTTCTGCTGAGTGTCGTACCAGTTCTGAAAATAATCATATAGCTTTTGCTGAGCATTGACGTCTTGTGCGTCGATGACATCTAAACGCGTCTTATATAAGCCAAAGTAGTGATTAATGATCGATTCACCAAAAGCTTCTTTAGAAGAAAAATAATGGTAAAAAGAGCCTTTGGGCACACCTGCGGTATCTAGAATCTGCTTGAGCCCAACAGCGGTAAAGCCTTTTTGGGCTATTAATTGATAACCAGTCGCAAGTAAGTGCGTTTTGGTGTCTGATGTAGTAGCGTCTGTATTAGACATAAATAGGATTGTCTCCCTTGATGGTTCTGTGTATTAAGTAGTCAGTCGAAACAGTTAGCGTTCACTTGAACGTCATGTTGATGGCGTATTGTAATAGGATATAGTTATATGTGTTACGTTTTATCAACAATATTCACTGACAAAGTAGTCTTGTTTTATTAATAGCTATGGTAGCATTAGACCAGTCGTCTAGCAAGGTAGGTTTTATTCTCATCAGTCACTGGTTAGATATTTATTTTATCTCATAGCTTAATAAAGACTTTAAACCTACTACTGACAAGATAGCTTTAACCACTCTATTTAGATTATTAACAATAAATTCGTCAAACAACAAAGCAAAATAAGGATGATTATGTCAACCAACGATAGTAACAACAGTGCCTACAATGATTTTCACTTGCAGTTCATCGCAGGCGAATGGCAAAAAGGTAAAGATGATAGCACTAATACCAATACCAATCCTTACAATGGCGATACGCTCGTAGAGATTCAGCAAGCGACCAAAGATCAGCTTAATGAAGCGTATGATGCCGCAACACAAGCCCAAGAAGCGTGGGCGAAGCAAACGCCTGCAACACGTGCTGCTGTATTATACAAAGTGGTCAACATACTGGATCAGCGCCAAGAAGAAATCGTTGATTGGCTGATTAAAGAGTCTGGCAGTACACGTATTAAAGCAATGGTTGAGTTTGGTGCAACACGCGCGATTACGCTTGAAGCAGCGACGTTCCCTAATCGTGTCCATGGTGAGATTCGCCCATCGAACACTCCTGGTAAAGAGAACTTCATTTATCGTGAGCCTATCGGTGTGGTAGCAGTCATTAGCCCATGGAACTTTCCGCTACATTTAACCCAGCGCTCTATCGCACCAGCCCTAGCACTTGGTAACGCAGTGGTACTAAAACCTGCTAGCGATACGCCAGTGACTGGTGGTCTACTGCTAGCAAAAGTGTTTGAAGAAGCGGGTCTACCAAAAGGTCTATTAAACGTAGTAGTCGGCTCAGGTAGTGAGATAGGCGATGCAATCGTTGAACACAAAGCGCCAAGTCTAGTGTCGTTCACAGGTTCGACCTCGGTGGGCAAACATATCGGTGAGCTTGCCAATGGTGGTGAGTACATCAAACAAGTGGCGCTTGAGCTTGGCGGTAACAGTCCATTTGTTGTACTAAAAGATGCTGATATTGAACAAGCAGTAAAAGCAGCTGCCTTTGGTAAATTTTTGCATCAAGGTCAAATCTGTATCGCGATTAACAGAGTCATTGTAGAAGACGAGATATATGATGATTTCGTAGAGCGTTTCTTAGCACACGTCAAAACATTGAACGTCGGTGATCCTAATAAGCAAGACACCGCTGTTGGTCCAATCATCAACGAAAAACAAGTCAAATCACTCAAAGAAAAAATCGCTAAAGCGCAGGAAGAAGGCGCAAAAATGATATTAAGTGGCGAGATTGAAGGCCAAGTCGTACCACCGCATATCTTTACTGAAGTGACTCGCGAAATGGACCTATCACGTAATGAAGTGTTTGGACCACTGGTCGGTATCATCCGTGCCAAAGACGAAGACGATGCACTATCGATCGCCAATGATTCTATGTATGGTCTGTCTAGTGCCGTGTTCACTGCTGATATGCAAAAAGGTCTGCGCTTCGCTCGCGGTATCAGAGCTGGCATGACTCACATCAATGACATCTCAGTCAACGATGAAAGCAACACGCCGTTTGGTGGGGAGAAAAACTCAGGCATCGGCCGCTTCAACGGTGAATGGGTACTAGAAGAGTTCACTAGAACACATTGGATCTCAATGCAAAATGAGCCACGTGAATATCCATTCTAATTGTCTTAAACTAATTATTACATCTAGCTGATAGCTAATAAAAAAGACCGCTTTGATAGCGGTCTTTTTTTGTGTGATGTTCAGCATTTTACTGAGCATAATGTATTTGAAATTGGTCAATTACTCATCTGGCATGAAAGCCCAGTAATCCTTCAATCTCTTCAATAGTCATGCGTCTTACCAGTGCTTGTTCTTCTACTGACAAGCGATTTGTGTGTTCTTTTATCATCGTATGAATACTCCGCGATATCTCAGAGGTAGTCGCGTAATACATTTGAGGCTGCTCTTTTGTCAGTCTCATCAAAAATCGATTGATAAGTTTACGCTTTTCATCTGATTTATTTTCTTCAGTCGTAGTATTATTTTGAGTCATGGTGTTCTCCTAGAGGTAAGCCATTTAAGCAGTCAGACACATGAGAGTCAATGCTTATAAGTGGTTTCTGGGGCTGAGCGCATTGCCTTACAAGTATTAGGCTCGCATCATGGTTGAATGTTCAATACGCCCTAAGTATGTTTTACATCGTATATGATATTTTGAGATTAAAGTTTAAAAGTAATAAATAAGCGCTAAACAGCCAGAAGGATAGGGTATGTCAAATCAAGCAGTGAACAGCTCAGAGAACAATAATGTCACATTGGTACTATTTCATAATGACTTGAGAGTGGCGGACAATGCCACTTTATTGAAAGCATCTAAGATATCCATTAATGGAAAGCTGCTATTGGTTTATGCGTCATCGTTGACAGATATACTGAATGATAAAGAGCATTACGATGCCTATCGTTATGAGGCTATGGGGCAAGCTCGTCAGCAGTTTTTGTATGAGAGCTTAGCTGATTTAAATACGTCATTGATACAGCGTGGTAATAGATTGCTGTATTTACAGAAAGGCGATGAAGCATTGGACGTCTTTACTCAGTTGAGTTATCTAATAGAGCAGCAACAAGTGATGGATATTTGCATCAGTCAAACGGCAGATTATAATCAAAACAAAGTATATGGCCTTCTACAGGCGAAATATCCCGAGATACAGTGGCATATTCAAACAACGGCAACTTTGTTTGATGAGTTGCCGTTAGAGCAGTTGCCCAAAAGCTTTACGCAGTTTCGTAAACAAATAGAAACTGATTATGATTTGCTACATGCAGAAAAAGATATAGTAATTTATCCAACGCCAGAATCACTTGCTCCATTGCCTGAGCATATGCTGAGTAGGAACGAGTACTTTTTTGAATCTCAGTTGTCTAATGAGGCAGGGCATGATAAGCCATCACAGCAGCTATCCAGTTTTAGAGGTGGTGAGTTAAATGGCCTGAATCACTTACATACCTATTTTGACTCCGATGCACCTAGCACTTATAAAACAACCCGAAACGCGCTAGATGACTGGACACATTCTACGAAGTTCTCCGCTTGGCTTGCAAACGGCTCACTATCTGTAAACACAGTATTAAATCGTCTACGTCGTTATGAGCGCGATATCATCGCAAATGATTCTACCTACTGGATATGGTTTGAGCTGCTGTGGCGTGAGTATTTCTACTGGTATGCTGTCACTCATCAGGCAAGGTTATTTTGGTTCAAAGGCATCGGACAGCATACGCCATCGAATCAATTGGACAATCAGCTGTTGGCGCAATGGAAAATAGGTACAACCCCATATCCTATCGTCAACGCTTGCATGAATCAATTGAGTACGACAGGCTATATGTCGAATCGCGGGCGACAACTGGTTGCTAGCTGCTTTATCCATGAGCTAGGGCTTGATTGGCGTTACGGGGCAGCTTACTTTGAGCAACATCTTATTGATTACGATGTTGGTAGCAATTGGGGTAATTGGCAGTATCTGGCAGGCGTGGGTGCTGATCCAAGAGGATGCAGACAGTTTAATCTCGACAAGCAAACTCAGCAATACGATCCAAACGGTGAATTTATCCGTCAGTGGCAAGGCAACACTCAAAAGAGTGATTAATGTATGTTGAAAACTTCCACTCAACAGGTGACAACTATTATTAGACTAATTATAAGATAGGTTTAAACAATGAAAAAGCCCAGTCCTTATCTCACTTTTGCAGGTGCTATTCCGTTTGTCGCCTGTGCATTTTTGCTGATAATAGACGTTGTTAACGTGCCTATACTTGGCTCAGTAGTCGATGTCTTAAGTGCTTATGGTCTAGTAATTGGCTCATTCATGGCAGGTGCGCATTGGGGTAATCATTTAGATTTATCTGATGACAATAAGTGGGCTTTTAGGCTTCCACTATATAGCAACGTCATTGCGCTTGGCCTTTGGCTTGGTTTTTTAATCTTATCAGCCATTAGTTTTATTTGGCTATTAGTGATTGGGTTTATAAGTCTGTTGGTTATTGATTATAGTCTGCATCTAGCGCAGATTATCAGTCATGCTTACTTGAAAGTAAGGCAGTATGTCACGGCGATAGTGGTCGTATCGTTAGTCATCGCGGCATTACAGTTGTAAGTGATATTGACTAAGTCATGGCTAAAGAACAGCCAGCCTGATTTCTCTATTTTTATAACTGGGACATTGATTTTAGAGATTTCCGCAAGCGCCGCACTTCGGTGAGTAAAGTATTTGATAGTTAGACTAAAGACTAATAAAGTTCATTTAAAATGAATGTTATAATTAAAGCCATCTATACTCCTCTAAGAAGATGGCTATGCAATCTATCAAGTTACCTAGCAAACGACCAAGCTCTCCGAATCCTATCCTTAATTTAAGCTTTCGCATATTTTTTAGTGCTGCTGCGCTATTTGCCGTAGTAACGATGCTGCTATGGGCGTTTGTGTTCACTGGTCACACGGATATCGATGCACAGGTTTTGAACCCGTTATACTGGCACGGCCATGAAATGGTGTATGGTTATGCCCTAGCAGTGGTAGCCGGGTTTTTGCTAACCGCGGTCAAAACATGGACAGGGGTGATGATGCCGCATGGTTATAAACTGCTAGGTATCTTTGTCTGTTGGTTGCTGGCTCGTCTGAGCTGGTTGGGTTTTGGGCTTGGCATAACGCTCATAGGTGATAGTATATCGTGGCTATATATAGCAGCCGTTTTCGATATGGTATTTGTCGCCTCGATGGCATATGTGATATGTCGAGCAGTATGGCAAGTTAAGCAATACAAGCAAATGGGTATCTTGGCAAAACTGGCACTGCTGACCTTTGGCAACGGACTCTGCTATTGGGGCATTATCAATGCTGATATGAACACAACCAAGATAGGCATTTATTTTGGGTTCTACTTGATCATTGGGCTAGTGCTAACGATTGGCCGACGCGTAGTGCCGTTTTTTATTGAACGTGGTCTCAGTATAGATATGGGAACATCAGAACCCATTAAACTACATAATAGTAAGACACAAGATATCGCAAGCTTAGTGTTTTTCTTCGCCTTTTTTATTAGTGATGTATTTTATCCAAATAAGTATTTGCTGACGGTGATCGCACTTGGCGTGGCAGTGATTAATATCGTTCGTCTGATAGGGTGGTATCATCACGGTATTTGGCAAAAACCATTACTTTGGTCGTTGTATATTGCGTTTTTAGGTATGTGTTTGAGTTTCTTATTGTATGCACTACAGCCTTGGCTCGGTTATCCGGATAGCATCGCTATGCATGGAATGGCGATTGCTGGTGTTGGTATGATGACGTTAGCAATGATGACTAGAGTATCTCTGGGACATACGGGTCGCAGTATTCATCAACCGCCAAAAACGGTAAGCGTTATGTACGGTTTGATGGTCTTAGTATTTATTAGCCGCGTACTATTACCGCTAGTAGATATGAATCATTACCTAATGTGGATTATGATGGCGCAAAGTGCTTGGATTGCTTGTTTTATGCTATTTTGCATCAGTTATCTGCCCATGCTGGCACGTCCTCGGCCAGATGGTTTATTTGGTTAAAGCGGGCTAACGATACTGTTTTCAAATGCAATTACCAAAAATGCGACTTACTTTGTCGAGCTTAATATATAAATTTTATAAAAATAGGAGCGCAAGTACATGCGACTGACCAACTATAGTGACTACGCGCTACGCTCATTGATTTATTTAGCCGTGCGACCAGATCCATCACTATTGGCTAATATTAGCGATATTGCTGACAGCTATGGTATTTCCAAAAGTCATTTGACCAAAATTATTCATCAGCTGGGTCAGCTTGGTTATATAGAAAGTGTACGTGGCAAAAACGGTGGCATACGATTGGCACGTGCACCTAAAGATATTAATTTGGGCGTATTGATCAAACAGATAGAGCCTGATTTTAATCTGGTAGAGTGCTTCGCAGTACCAGTGACCCGCAATGATAGTGAGCAGGATGCTCATCAGGCGGATTTGCCAGTGACATTCATTGAGGAAAAAAAGAATAAATCACTAGGCTGCGTGATTAGTCCAGCCTGTCAGCTAAAAAGCGTGTTCTTTGAAGCGCTCACCGCATTTATTACTGTGCTTGAGCGTTATACATTAGCAGATATTCTTAATAATGAAGATGAGTTGGCTACTTTGCTGTTTCGGTAACAGCTTCGATAATAGTGTCGATAGTGGCTGCGATAATAATTTTACGATCACTATGATCAGCTCACAAAAATGGGTCGCTACATTAGTAAACACAGTAATAGCGACCCGTTTTTATGTTTAGCAAAGATAGTTGTCAGAATACGCTAAAAACTAAGCGGTTTCTAACTTTGGACGAGCTTTCTTAATGGCTTTTAATAAGGCCTTTTCAAACTCGCCTTCTTTGAACTGAACGAGGTAAGAATGCGCAGCACAGAAATTGCGTACGTCACGCCATTCATGAGCCAAATTAATCGCCCAGTCGCAGTATTGCGCGCCAGCGTTTGGTTCGTTTTTCAGTGCTTTTTTGGTCGTAGGATGCAGTATTAGCTCAGGCAATACCGCTTCTAATAACTTAATTGGTGGACTCATAAAAGTATCATCTACGTGCAAGCTTTGGCTGGCAGGGTGATAGGCCAATAGAGAGCCTGCATGAATCATCTCATTGGGCGAGATATAGTAAATGCCCTCTGACATTGAGAACTTGAGCTCAGGATAGCGTGCAGCGACTGCGTCACTTTCTACCAAGTCATCTGCCCAATCGATTTCTGGTATTTTTTTATGATGACGACTGCTGCCATAGAATGTTGCTTGCGGAAAGTCCTTTGCCATTTGGGCACAGTGTACCGTATGGAAGGGATGAACATTGAGCACGGCTTCAACATCCTGACCATTATTGGTCAGCGCCATGACTTTGTCTCGAACCTCATCTGTTAAAGTGTAACTGTCCAAAAAGATAAATTTTCCCGAAGATAGCTTGATCAGCGAGCACTGGGTACCAATGTTCAACACGCCGCCAATACGAAATGAGCCGCGTATGTTCCAAAACCCTGCCCCTAAATCATGAATTTTATCTGACATTTATAGTTTTCCTTATTTTATATATTGAGTTAAAAAAATAACCATGCTTTTCTGTTGCTAATCTTTAACTTTCGCTCTTAATATAGTAACGTCTAAAATCACTTAGACTCAAGCTCATTACGAGCGCTATCAATGACTGACAAGAGTGTTGCCTCAAATTGACCTTCCTCAAACACCACTAAGCCTGAATGTGCGCCGCAAAAATGACGGCCACTGCGCCACTCATGTGCCAGCTCTATTGCCCAATCACAATACTCTTTACTAGCATTAGCGTCATCTTTGAGCGCTTTTTTGGTGGTTGGATGTAAGCCTAGGTTAGGCTGTACGGCATTGAATCGCTTGGAAGGTGGTATCTCAAAAGTATCATCGACATAAATGCTTTGGCTAGCAGGGTGGTAGGCCAGAAGCGAGCTGGCATGAACCGTTTCATCAGGTGAGATGTAATGGATGCCTTGAGGCAAGGAGAATTTAAGTTCAGGGTAGCGCGCAGCAACGGCATCGCTTTCTACCAAATCCTCTGCCCAATTGACTTCAGGTACTTGTTCTGGATGTCGGCTACTGCCATAAAATGTCGCTTGCGGGAAGTCTTTCGCCATTTGAGCACAGTATACCGTATGGAACGGATGAACGTTGAGCACGGCTTCGACATCTCGACCATCATTGGTCAGTGCCATTACTTGCTGACGAACGTCATTTTTTAACGTATAGCTATCTAAGAATATAAATCGTCCTGATGGTAGTTTTATGAGGGCACATTGGACACCGATATCAAGTATGCCGTTCTTTATAAATGAGCCTCGAATACTCCAAAACCCTGCCCCTAGATCATAAATTTCATCAGTCATCAACATTACTCCTTAATTGTTCATTTATTCAATCGTTTTACTTGTTTGTAGCACTCTATAGTCAGTTCAATATGATTTGGATACAAGGAAGGCGAGTGAAAGTACTACAAATAGTAGACTAAGCGAGCCTGACACCGAATCCAATTTATAGAGGATTGACTATATGATTATTGATTTTTATGGCAGTAATGTCTGTAAGAAAAAAGATAGAAGCAATGTAGATGTGTAAAAATAAAAAAGAGTTGTTATTCAAATGTCACTATGGGCAATGATGGCCATGCGTCTACTCATAAAAAGCTATGTATCCTGAACATAGCATCGGCATTAAACGTATGAGTAAAAAAGTGTCTATAGTTCTGTCAAATGTTCTTGTGCAGCTAGTGCCTTTTGTCCATCATTAATAACACATTGACACCTGAGTATTTCAGTCGATGTGCTAACATGATTTTTTGTCATTATGCTGCGCATTTATCAGTCGATAACGGTGTTTTTATTTTACAAATGTAGCGTGATTTGACGTTATATATCTCTATCATCCACGCCAGTGACCTCTTACCGTCCTGGCATAACCAATATAGTCAGATCCCCTGTGAATCATTCTACCGCTCAAACTCAAAATCTGGTATCAAAACCATCACACACTCCTCACCAGTCGATCTCATGGATCTTAAAGCTCACGATTGGGCTGATAGGCATGTTTGCTTTTTTGCAGGTGTATTCTATCCAAGCCGTCTTGCCTGTTTTGATGATGGACTTTTCAGCGACCGAAGTCCAAGCTGGTATGATCGTTGGGGCGACGATAATGGCGATTGCTATTATGTCACCATTTTTGGGTATGCTCTCTGATGCAGTAGGGCGCAAACCTTTTATCGTTGGGGCATTATTGTTTTTGGCGATACCCACGGCTTTAATCGCTCAGAGTCCGAGTATTGGCTGGCTAGGATTATGGCGTTTTATGCAGGGTTTGTCGGTACCTGGTATTACGGTCGTGACGATTGCTTATATCGGTGAGGAGTTTGAAGGGCGAGCGGTGACCGATCTGATGTCGTTCTATGTGTCGGGCTGCGTCCTCGGTGGTTTCCTTGGTCGGTTTTTGCTTGGGCATTTACATGAGGTCGTTGGCTGGCGTGCAGGGTATTATGTGATGGCAGTCATGACCCTTATCGGTGCAATATGGGTTTGGAAAATGCTACCCGCATCGCGGCAGTTTTCTGCCAATCCGGACTTTCGCGCTGCGATACAGACGCTTGGTGAGCACTTGATCAATCGTTACGTCGTGACGGCCTGTCTGCTTGGTGCTTGTGTGTTGTTTTCACTGGTAGGCTGTTTTACCTTTATCAATCTACATCTGGCCAATACGCCTTATGAGCTGAGCACTGGCGCGCTGGCCAATATTTTTGCCGTCTACTTAATAGGCGTTGTCATTACGCCACTATCGACCACTTTGTTACGTCGATTTGGATCGGCGCGTACAGTGCGAGTGGCTATTTTTATCTCTATGATAGGGGTGTTAATAACACTCGTGACGCCATTGTGGGGCGTGGTGGTAGGGCTGGCCATCATGTCCTCCGGTGTGTTTGTGACTCAAGCGGCGACCATCAGTTATATCGCTGTTAATGTCAAAAAAGGACGCTCACTGGCATCGGGGTTATATTATCTGGGATATTACACAGGTGGGACGCTAGGAGCATGGCTGTGCGGTATTGCCTATGCAAAAGGGCAATGGTCGCTGACGGTATGGCTGCTTTTATTTGTGCAGATATTGGCATTGCTCGTTGCCAGTTTTGGTATGGTTAAAACAAAATTACGTGCTGCTTGATCGTTAAACTTGCGTATAGTTTTTCTAGTGACTAACTTGTGCTACTTAATGTAAGGCGGCTTTACATGGCACTGATTTTTTCTTACTATCAATAACGATGTTATTACTATAAAAAGTAAAATAATGAGATGGTTTGATTTTGCATCGGTATTTTTCACTGCTACTTATCATGACTATTTATAACTTATAAGCACGACCAACAAGGACGTCAGATCTATGTCAAATATTTACCACAGTGCCCCTTCGGCCTATGATTATCCATTACTTGTAAAGCAATTATTGAGCCGTGCCAAAACAGTATCGCAAGACCAAGAGATTGTTTATGCGGACAAAAAACGTCTGACTTATAAAGATTTGTTTGAGCGTATCAATCGCTTGGCCAATGTATTGGCAAGTCTGAATCTTGATGCAGGTGATGTGGTGGCAGTGATGGATTGGGACAGTCATCGCTACCTTGAGTCGTACTTTGCCGTACCAATGTCAGAGTACGTTTTACAAACCGTCAATATCCGACTATCACCAGAAAAAATCCTCTATACCATCAACCATGCTAAGCCCAAAGTGCTGATGCTCAATTCTGAGTTTGCGCCACTGGTCAAAGACTATCAGTTTGAAAACTCAAGCATTGAACATATTATCTGGCTTGATGACAACGGTGTCACTGCTGAAGGTATCTTTGGTAGTAATCAAAGCCGTGTCACAGGCGAGTATGAAGCCTTACTAGAGTCAGCTGGTAGTGATTTTGATTTCCCAGATTTTGATGAAAATACCATCGCTACGACTTTTTATACGTCAGGTACGACAGGGGATCCAAAAGGCGTGTTCTTTAGTCACCGCCAGTTGGTATTACACACTTTAGCAGAGGCGGCGACCCTAGGTATGCTGCCTGATAAGCAGGGCGTCAGCTATGGCGATGTCTATATGCCGATGACGCCAATGTTCCATGTACATGCATGGGGTTTTCCATTTACGGCGACGATGGTCGGTCTAAAGCAAGTCTATCCAGGACGTTATGCGCCCGATACGTTGATGGATTTGATCATCAATGAAAAGGTCAGTATCACCCACTGTGTACCAACGATTTTGCAAATGGTGCTCAAAGAAGCCAAAGATCGTGACGCCAGTTTCAATGGGCTAAAGATGATCATTGGTGGCTCACGATTGACGGAAGGTCTAGCTAAAACGGCAATGGCACAAGGTATCGAAGTCTATACAGGTTATGGCATGTCAGAGACTGCACCGCTCATCAGTTTGACCCACTTTAGCTTAGATGAGCCAGAAATGACGGAAGAAGAGGATATTGAACGTCGCTGCATGACGGGTCAACCAGTATTGATGGTCGATGCTCAAGTATGGGGCGAGGGCAACAAATCCGTAGGTACAGGACCAGACAATACAGGTGAGCTGGTACTACGAGCACCTTGGTTGACCCAAAGCTATCTCAAAAACGACGATGCTGGCAAGGAGCTGTGGGAAAACGGCTATATGCATACCCAAGATATTGCTTATATACGTCCTGATGGCTATATCAAAATCACGGATCGCCTAAAAGACGTGATTAAATCGGGCGGTGAATGGATATCGTCGCTCGAGATTGAGACCATCTTGTCATTGCATCCATCCGTAGCCGACGTATCCGTGATTGGGGTACGTGATAAGCAGTGGGGCGAACGTCCACTCGCATTGGTAGTGCTAAAGCCTGATGCTAAGGACACCAGTGCTGACGATATCAAAGCACTGGCAGAGAAAGCAGTAGAGCGAGGCATTATTCCTAAATATGGCGTGCCAAGTCAGTTTAAGTTCGTAGATGAGTTGCCAAAAACTTCCGTTGGCAAGCATGACAAAAAAGCCATGCGTAAAATCTATGCTGATCAGACTGAAATATAAAACAGTTCGTATTATTGATGATCACAGGATTTTTACTTAAAAATGGGCATCTCATAGCGCATTGCTCGCTTAAGAGTTGACCTTTACCGTTGGCTCTGCTACATTTTAAACCGATACGTTATGTATCGGTTTTTTGACTTCTGGCAAGGATGACCAGTATTTATAAAGGCACTGTCTACTACCATAAAATCAGTGTAGAGTTAGTAGTGGTAATCGCACACGGATAACGTATAAAGCGAGGCCAATACCTCACCAGCTTATAAATATCTCGATTATAAAATAACATTGCCCCATTTCTCGTTTATGCTAAGGACAGCTACTATGAGCGACCATTCCAAATCCCCAGTTTCTACCCAAACGACAGATACACCCACATTTGCTGATATCTATCATGCGTCGATTACTGACCGAGAGCAGTTTTGGGCTGAGCAAGCAAAACGCATCTATTGGCATAAAGCCCCTGAAAAAATCCTTGATGACAGTAACTTGCCCTTTACGCAGTGGTTTGTTGGCGGTGAAACCAATCTTTGCTACAACTGCGTCGATCGTCATTTGGCAGACCGTGCAGAGCAAGATGCGTTTGTGTGGGTGTCATCAGAGATCAACCAAGAGCTGATAGAGACTTTTCCAGGCGTCACAAATGCATTTACAGACTTGGGCAATAACGTCGAGTTTTATACAGACTATGCCAAGCGTCGTCTGACTTATAATGACCTATATAAAGAAGTGAATTATTTTGCGGATGTACTACAACGTCATGGCATCCAAACCGGTGATCGTGTGGTTATCTATATGCCGATGATTTTAGAAGCGGCATATGCGATGCTGGCGTGTGCGCGTATCGGTGCGGTACATTCTGTTGTCTTTGGTGGATTTGCTGCCCACAACTTGGCCATTCGTATGGATGATGCCGAGGCAAAAATGGTCATCACAGTGGATGCAGGATTACGCGGCGGTAAAGTCGTCAATTATAAAAGCTTAGTCAACCAAGGTGTTGAGCAAGCCACCATAAAACCTGATCACGTATTGGTCATCAATCGCGGTATCTTACCGTTTGAGGCACAAGCAATCGATGTTGATTATGCCACTGAACGCCGACTCAGCTGTGAGGCACAGGCGATAGTAGAGCCCGTTTGGCTTGAGTCCAATACTCCCTCTTATTTACTGTACACCTCTGGTACGACTGGCACACCAAAAGGGGTGCAACGTGATACCGGTGGCCATGCGGTGGCCCTGACGACATCGATAGACTATGTCTATGACGGCAAAGCGGGCGAGACGTTTTGGGCAATATCAGATATTGGCTGGGCAGTTGGCCACTCTTACACCATTTATGCGCCATTACTGGCTGGCATGACCAGTGTTATGTATGAAGGATTACCGCACTCACCAAACCCAGGTATCTGGTGGCGTATTGTTGAGGCCAATAAAGTCAATATCTTGTTTACGGCCCCGACAGGTGTGCGTATGCTTAAAAAGCAAGATGAGAGCTGGATGACGCGCTACGATGTCTCTAGCGTTAAGTCGTTCTTTTTGGCAGGTGAGCCGTTAGATGAGTCAACGGCCAGTTGGCTGACTCAGCATCTAGGCGTGCCAATTTTGGATCACTATTGGCAAACTGAATCTGGCTGGCCCATCCTCAGTCATACGCCAAAATTCAATCATAAACCGCACAAGCAAGGATCGCCTGGTTATCCCATGTATGGCTATGAGGCACATGTCATCAATGAAGAGACGGGTGAACTTTGCAAGGCGGGTGAAAAAGGGTTACTTGCGATCAAAGCACCACTGCCGCCTGGTTGTCTCACCACAGTGTGGCGTAATGACGAGCGTTTTGTCAGCAGTTATTTTGGTTTGTTTGATGGTCAGCAGTACTCAACTTCAGACTATGCGGTGACCGATGAAGAGGGTTATTTTTATATCTTAGGGCGTACGGATGACGTGATAAACGTCGCAGGTCATCGAATAGGCACGCAAGAGATTGAAGAGGCCATCAGTATGCATCCAGAGATGGCAGAGTGTGCTGTGGTAGGGATTCAAGACGAGCTAAAAGGTGAGTTGCCTATTGCATTCTGCGTCCTAAAGGATCAGACAAAAATTGAAACTACCGAAAACCGCTTCCGTATTGAGCAGCAAGTCATCGGCGCTGTTGTCAAATCTTTGGGCGGCATTGCCCGACCTGCTGCTATTTATTTCCCTCAGGCACTGCCAAAGACACGCTCGGGTAAAATCCTACGTCGCTCAATTCGTGCGCTAGCGGAAGACCAGCCAGCAGGAGACATGTCAACGCTTGATAATCCCTCGGCCATCGATGCGATCAAGCAAGCAATGAAGGACTATTGATTGGCACAATGTATCGATCTATAAGCCAATCATCTATAAGTCAGCAATGATCGTTATTTCACATAACAAATAGATTTATTTTATAAAAGCCCATGAGTAATCATGGGCTTTTTTGGTTTTATGAGTCAACCAGAATATGGTTTATAAAAATACGTTTATATAAAAGTTTGATAAAGCGCTTGACCGTAAAAATGATTTATTGTTATAGTCAATAACGATACAAAATAAATCATTTTAAAATTCAGTTTTTAACAATGTTTTATAGACAAACACTCATCGCTTTTATTTTTCCAATAAATATCTAGGTGCCGTCACACGGTAGTCTTGCAAAAAAGATAAGGATATCTTATGCACCACGTTCAACAGCTCATCAATGGTCAGTTCGTACAGTCAAACACCGACGAATGGATTGATATCACCGATCCTGCGACGCAAGAAGTCATTGCTAAAGTTCCGCAAACTACCAATGATGAGATTAACCAAGCAGTCGCAGCTGCACAGACTGCGTTTGAGACATGGCGCAAAACGCCAATCACCACGCGTGCGCGTATCTTTTTAAAGTATCAGTCTCTGATTCGTGATCATATGGATGAGCTGGCAGAAATCTTGACCGCAGAGCAAGGCAAGACGATTGCTGATGCGCGCGGTGATGTGTTCCGTGGTCTAGAAGTGGTCGAACACGCCGCTGGTATCGCCAATCTGCAAATCGGCGACTTTGTAGAAAACGTTGCGTCAGGTGTCGATACTTATAGCATTTGGCAGCCACTCGGCGTTTGCGCTGGTATCACACCCTTTAACTTCCCAGCGATGATTCCTTTGTGGATGTTCCCAATGGCGATTGCTACGGGTAATACATTTATCCTAAAACCGTCTGAACAGGATCCGATGGTGACTATGCGTCTGGTAGAGCTAGCGATTGAAGCGGGCGTACCAGAAGGCGTGCTAAACGTCGTACATGGTGGCAAAGCAACCGTCGATGCTATCTGTGACCATCCAGATATCAAAGCCGTCTCTTTTGTGGGCTCTACTCATGTAGGCAAACACGTCTATGAGCGTGCCAGCCAATCAGGTAAGCGTGCACAGTGTATGATGGGCGCGAAAAACCATGGCGTTATCCTACCAGATGCCAATAAAGAGCAAACGCTAAATCAGCTAGCAGGCGCAGCATTTGGTGCAGCTGGTCAACGCTGTATGGCGCTGTCGGTCGTCGTACTAGTAGGCGCAGCAGGTGAGTGGATTGATGAGATTAAAGCCAAAGCAGAAAGCTTAGTGGTCTCAGCTGGCAAAAATGACAAGGATTTGGGCCCATTGATTTCGCCTGTGGCAAAAGCCCGTGTCGAGCACTTGATTGGGACTGGGGTAGAAGAGGGTGCGAGCTTGATTTTAGATGGTCGCGGCATTACCGTCGAAGGGTTCGAGAAAGGTAACTTCGTTGGCCCAACTATCTTTGATAACGTCACAAGCGACATGCAAATCTACCAACAAGAAATCTTTGGCCCAGTACTGTGTATCATGCGTGCTGCGAGCTTAGATGAAGCGATTGCACTACTGAACGCCAACCCACATGGCAATGGCACCGCGATATTTACCCAGTCAGGCGCAGCCGCACATAAGTTCCAGCAAGACATTCAAGTCGGTCAAATTGGTATTAACTTGCCAATCCCTGTGCCACTACCTATGTTCTCATTCTCAGGGTCACGTGGCAGTAAACTTGGTGACCTAGGTCCTTATGGCAAGCAAGCGGTGCAGTTCTATACTCAGACAAAGACTGTGACGGCACGTTGGTTTGATGATGAAGCGAGCCGCGGTGTTAATACGACGATTTCAATTTAATCGTCAGCTCACTGTATTTTCGGTATGATGCGTTGTGCTTACGCTGACGGCATAACGTTAAGATGAGTTGCGGTACCACTAAACGCACTTTATTATCGTTATGCCGCTATTATATGGCACTCTTGTCTCATAAAATTACTTACCAATACTCTTATGAGCGCTTGTATTAAAGCTTCTCTGAAAGACAAGACCCTCTATTTGATCTAAAAGAACAAGGATGACCCGATGGATTTTTCATTGACCGATGACCAAGTCGCCTTTCGCCAAACGGCCCGTCAGTTTGCGCAAAAAGAGCTCAAGCCAAACGCTGCTGAATGGGATCGCAACTCGCACTTCCCAGTAGATGTGATCAAAAAATCTGGTGAGCTTGGATTTTTAGGGCTGTATGCCAATCCAGAATATGACGGCTTAGGCTTACCAAGACTCGACTCAGCAATGGTATTTGAAGAGCTGGCATGGGGCGATACGGCTGTGGCCGCTTATATGAGCATTCATAATATGGCGGCATGGATGATTGGTGAGTATGGTAGCGATACCTTATGTAAAAAGTATTTGTCTAATATGGTTAGCGGTGAGTGGCTGGGCAGTTACTGTCTCACAGAACCGAATGCAGGATCAGATGCCGCATCATTACGCACCAAGGCGGATAAGCAAGGCGATTATTATGTGCTGAATGGTGAAAAAACCTTTATTTCAGGCGCAGGCTCAACCGATGTATTGGTGGTCATGGCGCGTACTGGCGCGGCAGGGCCAAAAGGCGTATCCGCTTTTGTGGTAGATGCCAATAGTGCTGGCATCGAATATGGTAAAAACGAGCATAAAATGGGCTGGAAAGCACAGCCAACACGGACAATTAGTTTTAAAGATGTAAAAGTACCAGTAGAAAACTTGATAGGTGAGGAAGGCCAAGGCTTTCGTATCGCTATGAAAGGGTTAGATGGTGGTCGTATTAATATCGGTATTTGTGCGGTAGGAACGGCACAATCTGCATTAGAGACGGCAACCAGTTACGTACAAGAGCGTAGTCAGTTTGGTAGCCCAATTGCTAGCTTACAGTCAGTACAGTTTAAACTTGCTGATATGCTGACTCAGACTATTGCCGCGCGCCAAATGCTGTATCTAGCAGCTGACAAAGTCGACAATAATGATGGACAAGCGTCTACCTATTGCGCAATGGCAAAACGTCTATCTACGGATCTTTGTTTCGATGTTGCTAATGAAGCCCTACAGTTGCACGGCGGCTATGGTTATTTAAATGAGTATCCACTTGAGCGCCACGTACGAGACTTACGTGTCCATCAAATCTTGGAAGGCACTAATGAGATCATGCGAGTGATTATTTCACGTCAAGTTTTACAGGATGAAGGGTTAAGTCAACTGCGCTAATTTATCTTGATTTACTGAAACAAGGATGTTTTATGACAGATTATACCAATCTAAAGCTATCAATTGATGGCCATACCGCAACATTGACGTTGAACAACCCGCCTGCGCATACGTGGACGATGGACAGTTTGCATGCGCTTAAGCAGCTCATCACAGATCTCAATGCCAATGACGATATCTATGCGTTAATCGTGCATGGAGATGGCGAAAAATTCTTTTCAGCCGGTGCAGATTTAAACAACTTCTCAGACGGTGACAAAGGTCGCGCAATAAGCATGGCAATTGCATTTGGTGAGGCGTTTGAAGCATTGTCTGCCTATCGTGGTGTCAGTATTGCAGTTATCAATGGCTACGCGATGGGCGGCGGATTAGAATGTGCGCTTGCATGTGATATCCGTATCGCAGAAGATCACGCACAGATGGCATTGCCAGAGACAGGCGTTGGGTTACTGCCATGTGCTGGCGGCACACAGAACCTAGCTATGTTAGTAGGAGAGGGTTGGGCTAAGCGCATGATACTGTGCGGTGAGCGTGTTAATGCAGATACGGCATTGCGTATCGGTCTGGTTGAAGAGGTCGCGTCAAAAGGTGAAGGGTTGCAAATCGCTCAGGCCTTAGCAGAGAAAGTCGCTAAGCAATCACCCGTTGCCGTCAGTTATTCTAAAAAGCTTATCCAAGCGGCTAGACACACCCCGCCTGCACAAAATCTCATACATGAGCGTGAAGCTTTCGTGAAATTGTTTGACACGATGGATCAGCGCGAAGGGGTACAAGCCTTTTTAGATAAGCGTAAACCCAGTTGGCAAAATAAATAAGCCGCGATAAAAACACTTTAGCCATCTTTATTATTTAATTTTGTAGGTCACTTTTATGACAGCAGCGACAAACGATACCAACCCCCAAGCATCAGTACATAATGCAGCCCAAGAAGCGTCTGTATTGTTCAATACTGAACCGACGGATTGCGGACACTTGATTGGGGTTATGACACTTAACACACCCAAATCGCTCAATGCGCTTAGCGTCGATATGTGCCAATTGCTCTCAGCGCAGCTAGAGCAGTGGCAAGCCAATGATCAAGTGGTGGCAATGGTATTAAAAGGCGCAGGGGATAAAGCGTTCTGTGCAGGCGGCGATATTCGTAAGCTCTATGACAGTATGTCTACCAGTGCACCAATGCCAAACCCTTATGCTACTGAGTTTTTCAGTCATGAGTATCGTCTCTATCGTCAAATGCACTTTTATCCGAAACCATTAATACTTTGGGGCGATGGCATCATCATGGGTGGCGGTATGGGGCTGATGGCAGGATGTAGTCATCGTCTGGTCACTGAGCGCACACGTTTTGCCATGCCTGAGGTCACCATTGGACTGTTTCCCGATGCTTCTGGCAGCTGGTTTTTGCAGCGCATGCCTGCTAAGACGGGTTTGTTTCTAGGTCTAACTGGCGCGATGTGTAATGGCAGCGATGCGCTATTGGCCAATCTGGCAGAGTATGCCGTTGCCAGTCAGGATTATGATACCGTCATGCAGCGCCTCAGACAGAGCGACTGGCAGGCAGTCGATAACACGAGCAGTTCAAATAAATGCCATGACAATAGTGCGCATAGTATTGTCAGCCGTGCGCTTGCTGAGTTGCCAGTAGCCGAACTGCCAGATAGTAAGCTTGCAACATATTGGCAACCTATTCAGCAACTGATGAATAGTGGTGGTCTGGCTGATATCGATGCGCTGCTACAAAGCGATACTGCGCTCGCACAGCTAAACCAAGACTTTGCAGAAGACAGCTGGACGCAGCGCGCAGTCGCCACTTATCGCCATGGCTGCCCAGTGACGGCAGCATTGACCTATGCGCTCTATTATAAAGTCGCTGACCTATCGATCGAGCAAGTGCTGTATTTAGAGACTAATGTCGCAGTACATTGTGCAGCCAATCCTGACTTCAGAGAAGGCGTGCGGGCACTATTAATCGATAAAGATAGAAGTCCTAAATGGTCACGCTCATTAGTAGACTGTCTCAGTATAGAAGGGCAGGCGTATATCGATAAACACTTTGTCAATCCTTATGCGACAGGTGAGCACCCTTTAGACGATTGGTTAAGTAATGACGCCTTGGGTAGTCAGTATGTCCGCTAGCTGTTTAAAAGCAGTTTATAAAGTAGAACATAAGCAAGATTTACTAATAAATACTGTTAAATAGTATGTAGCAATAGCTACATCATAAATCATCAAGGAGTGATGAGATGGGTACAAAGGATACAAGTACGATGGATAATAATAACTCTAAACCAAATATCGCCTTCATTGGGCTTGGTAATATGGGTGCACCAATGGCAGAGAACTTATTAAAGGCAGGTTACACGCTATCTGTCTTTGATCTGTCTGAGGTTGCAACCCAGCGCTTAGCACAAGCAGGGGCCAGCGTCGCAAAAAGTCCTAAAGATGCTGCAAGTAATGCTCAAGTTGTGATTAGTATGTTGCCTGCAGGTCAGCACGTGCATTCGGTGTACTTGGGTGATAGCGGATCTAATGGTCTGCTAGCAGAACTGCCAAAAGGAACGCTTGTGATTGATAGTAGTACGATTGCGGCGGCTGATGCAAGGACAGTGGCAGAGGCGGCAAGTAAAGCAGGGATCGACTTTTTGGATGCACCAGTTTCTGGTGGTACAGGCGGAGCAATTGCGGGTAGTTTGACTTTTATTGTTGGCGGTAGCGTTGAAGCTTTTGCCAAGGCTGAGCCTATTCTCGCTGTCATGGGGAAAAACATCTTTCATGCTGGAGAGCACGGCGCAGGACAAGTGGCAAAAATCTGTAACAACATGCTATTAGGTATTCTGATGGCAGGCACGGCAGAGGCGATTAATCTAGGAGTCAAGAACGGTCTAGATCCCAAAGTGCTATCAGATATCATGCTACAGAGCTCAGGGCGTAACTGGACATTAGAAGTTTATAACCCTTATCCAAAAGTCATGGAAAATGTGCCATCTAGCAATGGCTACCAAGGCGGATTTATGAGTAAGCTGATGCAAAAAGATTTGAATTTAGCAATGCAAACGGCTCAAGATACGCAGGTGGATACACCGATGGGGGCAAAAGCGACGGAGCTATATGCATCACATACGATAGAGAATGGTGATAAAGACTTCTCTAGTATCATAGGACGTCATGATGTCTCGTTATTGTCTTAGTGCTATCGTCAAATTCATATAAAGTTGCTAGTGACAAGTGTTATCTAAACATTCTCTATTTTAAAAATGTTCTATAAACATAAAATTAGATAATAACAAAAAGGTCTGCGTTCTCATTAGAGCGCAGACCTTTTTTGTGACTTGTCTATTAAGACATTAGCTTTGTAGGTCATATACGAGACTCTGAACATCTTGTGCTGCTTCTTGCAGTCTTGGTACGTGCGTCAGCAAATCATCTAATGAGACGCGTATGGTGGGCGCATGTAAGTAGAGTGAGGCCAGATAGCGTTGCTTTTTATCCAAGATAGGTACAGCGACTGCCACCATCTCAGATATAAATTCTTCATTATCGATACCGACGCCAGTGGCAGCGATATGATCCAGCTCGATATTCAATGCATCGATATCAGTGATGGTGTTTTTGGTGAACTTATCTAATGGCAAACCCTGCAGTATTTTCATACGGCTGCTCTTAGACAATTGGCTCAAATAAAGCTTACCTGTCGCGGTACACCACATCGGAGATTTTGCACCTACAGGAAGATATATTTGTAGCGGTAACGTCGTCTGTGCTCGGTTGGTGTAGATCATATTCATATGATAAGGAATACCGATACCACAAGTTTCTTTGAGCTCATCAACGAGTTTTTGCAAAATCATCTGTCGCTCATTAAAAAACAGACGCTGTTGCCAGAGCTCAACGCTTAGGTTACGTACTCGCTTACCAGGAATAATGCCGCCACCAATATCAACGGTTAAAAACCCATCATCGACCAAATTTTGAATCAGTCTATGGATGGTCGGTTTTGGGATATCCAGCTCTTGTGATAGCTCAAGGGGAGAGAGTGGTTTTGCGGCATAAGATACGGCTTCTATAATCTCCAGCACACGGGTAATCGACGATACTTTAGGCATATACATGGCTCAGTAGTAGTAAGAAAGGCACATTACAATGTGTTCATAGTGTTCATAAATAAGACAAACAGTCATAAACCTGAAGCCTTATGACGAGTTCGTTGTTATCTTTCAGTTATCTCTAATTTAGCACAATATGCAGCTGAGACAAGGCTTAGTATGCCTTTATGAGCACATTTATCTGATTTAACCAATAACCCCTGATTTTTCGCAAAAGTAACATTAGATACACCCATTCACAGAATGCAACACTCTGTAGTAATAAGCTATATAAGTGTCATTGAGTCTCATCGTAATTTTGGTCACTATACAGACATATTTTGTAATACCCTTACATGAACGTTAAGCAGCTCGATATTCATGTTTACACTGTTCGGTTACTTTGAGAGCGTTGTGTAACTCAAACACAGAGTTTTGCAGATTGGTGTAGCAATTATTACAGTATCTATGCAATCTTTACATAATGGCAAATAAAAAGAGCATCACTAGGGGTGACTTTTGATGCCAAAATTGTTTTAATTCGCTCAACAAAATGATGGTCTAAAAAAAGCAGAATTATCATTTTTTACGGGCGGGTTTTATTTCACACTTTAGGAGCGTAACTATGAAATTTATTAAATTAACAGCAATCTCTGCTGCAGTTTTGGCATCAACTGCTGCATTAGCAGCTGAGCCAGTTATCGTTGTTGATAACAATGACGCAGTTGTATACGAAGCTGAGCCAGTTGCGGTAGCTTATCAAGCTGAACCAGTTGCAGTTGCTTATGAAGCAGAAGAAACTAACACTGGCATCATCGGTAAAACGACAGGTGCAGTTCGTAACACTACTGGTGCTATCTTTGGTGGTACTAAGACTTTGTTCCAAACAGCTATTAACCCAGCATCTGTTAGCGCTGAAGCGGGTACTTTAGGTTATGGTGCTAACATCGGTTGGTCAATCAATGACAAAACTGAATTGCAAGCTGGTTGGGCAGGTGGCGATGTTGCTGACCTTTTCGGCGGTGACTTTGATGCAAACGACATCAACTATGATGTAGATTCAGACTTCAGCAACCCGTACCTAGGCGTACAAGTACGTCCTATGGCTAACTGGTTCACAGTAGGTGCTGGTATCATTGTTCCTGATAACGATATCGATGTACGTGCTAACTCAGAAGGTCCGAACTTCAGAATCAATGATGTTGATTATAACGCTTCAGAGACTGGTACGTTATCAGGTACGATCGAGCATCGTAACAAGCTAGCACCTTACGGAACTATCGGTTTCCGCCCTAACATCACCAATAACTTCGGTGTATTTGGTGAAATTGGTGCCGCTTACATGGGTAAAACAGACGCTACTGTTACCTCAAGCAACCCAGATGGTGTAGTTACAGCTGTATCTGGAAACAGTGATAATACTTCTACTACTGTTGTTACAGGTAAAGACGTTGCTAAAGCTGCAGAGCAAGAGCTTGAAGATAAAGATTACCTAGAATGGTTCCCAATCGTTAAAGTTGGTGCAACTTACCGTTTCTAATCTAATCACAGTTTAAGTACTGTTGTTAGAAGAAAAGTAAGCATAAAAAAACGACCCTAAACGGGTCGTTTTTTTATGTCTAAAATATGACGATAAGGTTCTACAGCAATATAAAAGGCCAACTTAAAATACAATGACGGTTTGCTGGGATAATAATACGGAAATCCGGTAAGGGGTTTGATGCTCTGTACTATCTATTGTATAGAGGTGCTCTATAGCATGCTGGTGGTTATTGGATCTAAATACATCAAGCGCAGGCAAGTTAGTGCTCGATAGGCTAGGAATAAGATAGGCATAATCCTTACCTAAACCTTGAGCCAAGGTATATTGATGTATTTTGATAAAGCTTTCTTTTATCTGCCAAAGAAATTTGGCCGTCATATCTCGCTGACTCGTTGGCATCGCTTGTAAAAGGGCAATTTCATTGTTTGAATAGAAGCGGGTCACTACATGCCACGCAATATTACTGGTCTCCACATCGATCCCAGCAGGGCGATGATGGCTGATAACCACTGCTACTTGATTGTAGGAAACTTTGCTGATTTTTTCATCTAATGATTCATCAGTATTGTTTTTATGACTGGCAGCTGTATGGCTGAAACAAACGTAATATCTGCTGTTAGTCAATCGATAAGGAAAGCTCGATTCATCCAAAGTGTCATCAATCTCTAGCTTATGTAGCAGCATTTGTAATAATTGTCGCACCCCTTGGCGCTGCTGTTGACGCTGAGTATGGGCAATACGGCGTGCTGATGGGCGTGTTTGCTGTCTATGAAAATGCCAGTCAACATTATCAAGCCTGATGGTGTCTATAGATACCGTATTAAAGAAGTATGCCCATGATAGATGATTCCATATATCTATACTGTCTATAGCAAAAGATGCAGCACTAACGCGTGCGGTCATACACCATGTCGTCGGGTTGAGCTGGGTATGCTGGATATGAGTTAACGGTATCGTTGGCATTGTTGGTTCTGTTTATTATAGGTTTTAGGAGTAGGGCTTTGTTAGCATTAAGCCAATAGCTAGGTCATAATTGAAGTATATTGATATAAGAAACACGTTCCTTATCTGAACAAATAATACAGAAAAGCCCAGTAATTTACTATTACTGGGCTTTTTTGCATTTAATGCGTGTCTTAGAAGGATACCTTAGTAAGACAATTCAGCACGGCGGTTCTGTGCGTAAGCATCTTCAGCATTGCCAGCGGCAGCAGGACGTTCTTCACCGTAGCTAATGACACGGATGTTGTTGGCAGCGACACCCTGAGCTGCCAGATAGTCACGTGCTGCTTGTGCACGGCGCTCGCCTAGGGCCATGTTGTACTCTCGGCTACCGCGCTCATCGGTATGGCCTGCGACAACGACACCAGCTGATGGGTTTGAGTTTAGCAAACTTACGTGCTGGTTAAGGACGCTCGCTGCTTGTGTAGTGATTTCGCTGCTATCAAAAGCAAAGTAAACCACTGCTTGTATGTTCTCAGCACCAGTGATGACAGCGTTTGAATTGCCAACCATTACAGCACCATTATAGCCAGCTTGTCCACCTGGGATACCTAGTGGCGCGACAACGACTTCAGAAGTGGCGCGCTTGGTAGCACAACCTGTGGTGATAGCCACAGCACTTGATAATACAGCAAGAACAGCGATCTTAGAAAAACTGATTGACATGACGAGCTCCTAAAATTTTAATTACATTTGTTTTTTTAAACTGCTCACGATAAAAATTAGGCAATTGCTGTCTATAATATACTAGATGTTACTTTATGTAATTAGTTTTACTGTAAATTATCTTAGAATTTACATATAGATATACTGCAAATCACCAACGGCTCTTGCCCCAGTTTTCAGGATTGGCCCAGTAATCAGCATTGAGCCAGTTTGGCAATTGCTTATAATCATATAGATTAAACTGCCAGAGCGTCGCGGATGTGGTCGATGAGGTAATCGCGGCCATAGCCTCTATATTTAAAGAGGGCTCACTTAGGATATCAAATGGCGTAAAGCCATAAGGTTGTAAGTTGATAGAATCGTCCAGTGCGACGAGTAGATGCGCTGCATACAGATCACGATAGCGCATGAGTAGTGGCACATATTGCTGTATTTGCTCTTGTGATAGAGCGGGTAGCCAAAAACAAACCAGCTCATAACGCTTGAGTGAGGGTTGCTTGATAAGTGCTGACAGTATTGAGATATCCCATGTTTCAGCTGTCGCAGCATCTGCCGAGGCCATCTTGTGTTTTAACTGTATTTGTAGTGCTGATAATGCTGCTTTGTCCTGCGCCACCCATAGCACTTCAGTGGTATCATTGGTTGACTCTGCGGTCTGCGGCACTTGGATATCTAGTGAAGGCAGCAGTGCATCGACATACTCTATCAATAGCGGTAAAGTAATCTTTGAGTGTTTGGTCGTAGGTGTTGTCATAGAATAGGCCGTCGGTTCAATAGGAAGCATTGGTATGACTATTAAATCATGTTCGATGAGATAGTCAATCTACGATAAAGGGTAAACAGCAGTGCCATGGTGCAATGTCTAAATACCACGTAGATTATAAACGCAATTATCTGCATCGGCACACTTGAAATTTGGCGATTTAGGTCAATTTAGTTATAACAATTCGCTTACTAATATCACAATCATGATTGTCAGCTCAATATAGAGTCGATATCTTAGAACATGCGCTAAAGCGTGTTTGACCCTTTGATAGGTATCCGTCTTAAAGTAGTGTTGACGCTATCAACCATATCACCAATAATAATAGGAAACCTTATGTCTACTGCTGAAACGGATGCTCAAATTATCAATCCTGACATGCCTGATGTACCGCCACATTCGCCAAGCAAAATTAATCTGAAAGACTATCAAAAGCCCAGTTTTGATGTTGATATTGTCCACTTAGACATTAAGCTGTTTGATGATCATGCGCAGGTTAATAGTACGCTTGAAATGACGCGTCAGACAGCGAGTGATGTTGTCCTGTTCGGCGAAGATTTAGAGCTACTGTCTATTACCATGAATGGTGACAAACTAGCAGCTGAGCATTACAGCCAAGAAGCGGGTAAGCTGACGATTCATGATGCCCCTGATAAAGTTACCTTGGATATTCAGGTACGTATTTGTCCGCAGACCAATACCGCGCTTGAGGGTCTATATATGGCAGGTAGTGGCGCTGATACGATGTTTGTGACGCAGTGTGAGCCAGAAGGTTTTCGCAAGATTACGTTTTATCCTGATCGCCCTGATGTACTCGCGATATTTACCACTCGACTCGAAGCAGACAAGCGTTACCCAACGCTATTGGCCAATGGGAACTTAGTTGAAGCAGGTGAGGTGGCCGATGCACCAGATCGTCACTACGCGATTTGGCATGATCCAACCAATAAGCCAAGCTATCTGTTTGCCTGTGTCGTCGCTGATTTGGATGTGTTGACGGATACTTACACAACCAGTGAAGGTCGAGAGGTTTTGCTTGAAATATATGCAAAATCTGCTGATATCGATAAATGTGATGTTGGCATGCAAGCGCTAAAAGACGCCATGAGATGGGATGAGGTCAATTATGGCCGAGCCTATGACTTAGATCGTTATATGATCGTTGCGGTCAGTCAGTTCAACATGGGTGCGATGGAAAATAAAGGCCTCAATATCTTCAATACAGCCTGCGTGTTGTCTAGTCCTGAGACGACCACCGATGCGCGTAGCTTTAGCGTCAAAGCCATCATCGCTCATGAGTATTTTCATAACTGGACAGGCAATCGCATCACCTGCCGTGATTGGTTTCAGCTGTGCCTAAAAGAAGGCTTTACCGTCTACCGCGACCAATCATTCTCAGCGGATCAGCAATCGAGTGCGGTACAGCGTATTGATGATGTAGCAACGTTACGTGCCCATCAGTTTGCCGAGGATGCAGGCCCACTGGCACATCCAGTACGCCCAGAGAGCTTTGTTGAGATTAATAACTTTTATACGACCACCGTCTATGAGAAAGGCGCTGAAATTGTGCGGATGATTGCCAATACCTTAGGGCCAGATGACTTCCGTAAGGGCACGGATGAGTATTTCCGCCGCTACGATGGACAAGCAGTGACGGTTGAGGATTTTCTATCAGCACTCAGTATCACTGATGACAAAATCGAGGATTTCATTGATTGGTATCGTCAGCCTGGTACACCAGTGGTTTCGGGTCATCAAAACCATGACAGCGCTGCAAAAACACTGACTATCAGCTTAAGTCAGCAGACTCGCCATGTTAGTGGTTTTGACGCGCCAAAACCGTTGCCGATACCGGTGGCGACTGCACTGTTTGATAAAGAGTCTGGCGATATCGTCGCTGAGCGTATGCTACTGCTCGATCAAGCTGCCCAGAGCTTTGTCTTTGAGAATGTCGAAAGTGAGCCTGTGGTGTCTTTACTGCGAGACTTTAGTGCGCCAGTGCAGCTCAACTACGATTATCAAGACGCAGATTTGGCATTTTTGCTCAAGCATGAGACCAATGGCTTCAATCGCTGGCAAGTGACTCAGATGCTGGTGAATCGTATTTTGCTGCAAGGTCAAGGTGCGAAAAGCAGCCCTGATGTATACTTAGAAGCATTGGCACAGACATTGCCCGTCTTGGCGGCTGATGATGCGATGCTGGCCGCAAGGTTGCTTGATATTCCTTCCGCGCAAGAGCTGGCTTCTGCCATTCACAAAGACTATGATCCCGCATTGGTCAAAAACCAACGCAATAGCTTATATAAGCAAGTAGCTGATACCCTAAAAGATCAGTTAGCCGCCTTATATGCGACTCTGCCAATGCAGTCTTATAAAGACAGTGCTGAGGCTCGCGGGACTCGTGCTTTGCGTAATGTCGTGCTTGATATGGCATTGACTGCCGATGTGGATGGAGCAGCCGATTGGGCGCAGCAGCAATATGACAATGCCAGCTGTATGACAGAACGTTTTGGCGCACTAAAAGCAATGGTCAACCATCAACTGGATCTAGCTGACGACTACTTGGCGGACTTCTATGAGCGGTTTCAAGCCAATGATTTGGTGATTGACTTGTGGTTCAGCGTACAAGCTGCCGCTGACGATGTAACCCCTGATAAAGTAACATCATTGCTTAAGCATGCAGATTTTGACTGGAATACACCAAACCGTGTCCGTTCAGTGATCAGCGCCTTTAGCTCACAGCCAACGGTATTATGGACAGCAGAGGGTCTAAAAATATATACCGATGTGATCAAAAAACTGGATGATGCCAATCCAGTATTAGCCTCGCGTCTGGTTCAAGTGCTGGCACGCTGGAATACCTTGGCGGAGCCGCACCGTCAAATAGCACAGGATCAGCTGATAGATTTACAGCAGAACGTGACGTCTAAACATGTCATTGAAAGCTTAGACAGCGTATTAGGTGCTGCAGATAGTTAATTAAAGAGACACGAACAAAAAAAGCCCGTTTGGCACTTTATAACTAGTGCCAAACGGGCTTTTTGTTATTTGCTGATATGACTGTGTTCTAAAATGCAAAGTTCTAAAACGCAAACAATCGGCAATCGATATTAACGATTTGGCAGTACATCTTTTACCATCGCATGTAAGCTACGCATGGCTACGACAGTGCTGTCCCAGTCTAGGCAACCATCAGTGATAGATTTACCATACTCAAGCTGGCTTAAATCAGCAGTCAGCTTTTGATTGCCGCCTTTTAGATGACTCTCAATCATCATGCCAATAATTGATTTATTGCCATTTTGAATTTGTTCTGCAACGTTTTGGATGACCATCGGTTGTAGATACGGGTCTTTTCCTGAGTTGGCATGGCTTGAGTCAATCATGATTTTACTATTGGTTTTGCCTTTTGCTAGCTCGTTTTCGACTTGAGCAACCGCAGTTTCATCATAGTTCGGTTTACCATTACCACCGCGTAGTACCACGTGAGCGTAAGGGTTGCCTTTAGATTTGATGATTGATACTTTACCATCTGAGGATAGACCTAAGAAGCTATGACCTTCCTTAACCGCTTGCATCGCATTGACTGCTACCGTCATACCACCATCAGTACCGTTTTTGAACCCAACTGGGCAAGATAAGCCTGAGCTCATTTCACGATGCGTTTGGCTCTCAGTGGTACGAGCGCCAATTGCTGACCAGCTGATCAAATCCTGCATGTACTGCGGGGTATTTGGATCCAGTGCTTCAGTCGCACAGGGTAGACCTTTTTCATTCAGATCAAGAAGTAATTTACGAGCAGTACGCAAGCCTTTTTCGATATCGAAACTGTCATTCATGTCAGGGTCATTGATCATGCCTTTCCAGCCGACGGTGGTACGCGGTTTTTCAAAATAAACGCGCATCACAACAAACACGCTGTCTTCGATCTCTTTTGCCAATACGGCCAAGCGATCAGCATACTCGTGAGCTGCTTTAATATCATGAATAGAGCAAGGTCCGATGACCACAAACAGACGCTTGTCTTTACCATCCAAGATGTTTTGAATGGTTTTTCGACCGTTTAGTACAGTTTTATAGGCTTCATCTGATAGAGGTAGCTCGGTTTTTAGCTCATCGGGAGTAATCAAAGGAATAAATTTTTCAATATTCACGTCGTCAATATCTACATTATGGGTAACTGATGTTGTCATGGTTATATATCGTCTAGCTGATTTATAGGAACAATCATTATGCGGACAAAAGTGTTGGTTGACAAGGGTAGTCGAGCAGTTAATTGACTGATAACTGGAATGAGGAAACCAAAACTTAGTTATACTTATAAGTACTTGGCATGATATTTAGTGTCTTAAATGCCGCTTTAGCATTTGGTTTTTCTATTTAACTATAAGGTTTGGTGACACATGGACGCCGTCAATGCTTAGATTTTATAGACGAATTTAGCTATTTGTATCATGGTCACGTATGATAGCAACATTAAGACACACCCTAACAGTAGACCGCTAAAATAATAAAGGCGCAAAACGTTTATTATTCATAGGATGCTATCGCCGATGGATTGTGTTGTATTTCACAATCACGGCTTTTTATTTTATTTGTATGTTTTTAATATTGAGAGCTTATCATGACAGATTCTGCGATGTCTCATCAACAAGCTGAGCTGATTTACCAGACCCAGATGCATGCCCAAGCGGCCAAAACAGATGTCGAGCCGCTAGTGATCGCCATTGTCGCAGGGGAGGTGTCAGGCGATAGCTTGGGCGCAGATTTTATGCAGCAGATGAATAACCTACGCGATGACATCGTCTGGGTAGGTGTGGGCGGCGCAAAAATGCAGGCGCAAGGATTACAGAGTATTTTTCCATTGGAGCGTCTGGCCGTGATGGGTTTGGTCGAGGTCATGGCGCAGCTGCCTGATTTGCTCAAAGCGCGCCGAGAGCTATTAAGTGCCTTTAAGGTGGCCAATATCGATTGGTTTATCGGTATTGATGCGCCTGATTTTAATCTGCGCGTGGCCAAAAAGCTCAAGCCTCAAGGTATATATTGTGTACAGTATGTTAGCCCTTCCGTGTGGGCGTGGCGCGAGTCACGTATCCATAATATCAAAGCGGCGACCCACTTGGTCTTGTGTTTGTTTCCCTTTGAGCTGTCGGTCTATGAGCGTCACAACCATCCAGCCATCTGCGTGGGGCATCCGCTGCTACGAACCATCGATCAGGCGCTGATAGAGGTGCCGATTAATCAGCGCCGCAGTGAGCTCGTTTGGCACAATGACGGTCTACAGCAGTTTTTTATCGAGCGCTTTGATGATGTGAGCCAGCTCATTTGTGTGATGCCAGGCTCACGCCGCGGCGAAATCACAGCGATTTTGCCATTGATGCTGGATGGAATTCAAAAGCTCATACTGTTAGACCCAAAATTGTGCTTTATTATTCCAACGGTCGATCAAAACCATCAATACATTGTCCAAGACGTCATTGATCGGTGCTCAGAGCAACTGCGTGCAGCCATTGTCGTCGTCTACGATGATACACAGCCAGAATTTAGCCAGCACGCGATGGCCGCGTCAGATATCGTTATGCTCGCCTCTGGTACCGCCACATTAGAGGCGCTGCTGCTCGAGCGACCGATGGTGGTGGTGTATCAGCTGAACCAGCTGACCTATCAGATTGCCAAACGATTGGTAAAAGTCCCTTATGTGGCGCTGCCCAATATTTTAGCAGGTGCGGCTATTGTTCCTGAACTCATACAAGAGCAGGCGAGTGGAGATAATATTTGCCGTACGGTCATGCGTTTATTGCAGCCACGCGCTTATGCTGAGCAGCTAAAAGACCTTATCACCACCAAGCAAGCCTTGCAGCAGCAGAGCAATCACGAGCCTGCCAATAGTGTGATTGACCAGTTCTTTGTTCAAACGCATGATTAACACAGCCAACGACTTCTCATTTATTATCAATAAGACAGACAGCAAAGCGCTATGAATACTCAGTCCAAAATAGAAAATGTTATTAAGCTAGAAAACACGATTAAGCCAATTGGTGCGGATATCGAAAAAATCGATATTAAAGGTCAGTATATCGAGTTGGCCACACCTATCCGCTTATTTGGACAATTAAACGTCTCCCAGTTGCAGGCTCAGTATCCAATGCAGAGTAAGCAAGGTTCAACGCCGTCAGTCTTACAGATTGGGGTAGATGAAGCCGGACGTGGTCCGCTACTGGGTAGCGTCAATGTGGCAGCAGCGATATTACCAGCCACTTGGTCGGGATTGATTGAAGCGCAGCTGCTTAAGGAAACACCGTTATCAATACTGACAGACTCCAAAAAATTGAGTGAAAAAAAGAGAGACTTGCTTTATCCACTGATTCAACAGCATGCAGTGGGTTATATCATTGCGGAGATACCGGCAGCGGTCATTGATCAGGTCAATATTCTACAAGCAACGATGCTCGGTATGAGGCTATGTACAGAAGTGCTGCTAGAAACAGTTATCAAGGCACTGGCCTTACAAGCTATAGATAATCAGCCAAGTCAGTTACAGACGCAGGTATTGTTTGATGGTAATCGCTGTCCTGATTTGAACCAATCAATATTTGATGCATTAGGTATAGAGACCAGCGCCATTGACTGCCAAGCGTGGGTAAAGGGCGATGCCCGTCATACCAGTATCGCTGCCGCCAGTATATTGGCAAAGGTGAGCCGTGACAAAGCCATGTATACACTCGATGCCGAGCACCCAGAGTATGGCATTGCCAAACATAAAGGCTATCCGACGCGCGCGCATATGGAGGCGATTGAAAAACATGGTGTCTTGTCTGAACATAGACGCAGTTTTGCACCGGTGAAAAGAGCACTCGAGCATGCATCAGCAAGTGAGCGAATAAATTAAATAGCCTAAGCGAAATAAAGATATTGTCTCGAATAAAAAACCTGCTACTCATTGATAACGAGTAGCAGGTTTTTATTTGTAAGTTAGAAAGCAAAAGCCTTTAGTTTATAATACAATAAAGATTGTATCGAAATAGCAAAAGGTGAACCGACTACCAATACTCACATAAAGGATTTCCATTTTCATCACAATTTGTATAGGTTGTTTTTTATAAGTTATTTTTTAAGGATAAGAGATAATGGCCAACACTTCCCAAAAAAATCTAGCGGCACTGCTGTTTATTGCAGTGTTCCTAACGGCTTGTGGTGGCAGCGGCGAAGACTCTGATAGTACGCCTGTATCTAATGACCCATCACCAGCTACTCAAGCAGAGAGCACTCCTAAACCAACAACCTCAGAACCCATACTATCAGCACCAATCATCGAAACACCTGATAATGATGGAAATACCCCGAGCGTACCAGTTGACAAGGATAATAATCCAGACAATAACGCACAGGCCGCGCTCAGTGCCAACAATCAATTCAGTATTGCCAGAACGAGCTGCGGCCTAAAAGGTCTGTCTGTTGATACGGATCTCGATGACATTGCGATTCAGCATGCCAACTATATCAAGCACGTGTTTGCAAACAGTACACCGACCAGCTTTAACTCCCACTTTGAAAATGAAATTGCCGATATCGCAAATGTGACAGGTGCCAATAATCCTTTTTTTAATGGATTAGATCTAGCAGATCGTTTAATCAACGCAAACTATTTTAATTCACAATATGGTGTCACCGAAAACATCGCGCAATCTGTCTATTATAGTTCAGCAGGCGATTTTTTAAGCTCAGAGATGGTGGCAGGCTCGATGGCAAAATCGTTGCTATCAGCGCCTTATCACCTGCGTTCGCTCATGATGCCAGCCTCTGTTTTAGTGGGGACGGGGATGCTCACTTATAACCCCAATGGTAAAAACGCTGCTAACAATCGGGGCTATGTACTGGTGAGCAATGCGTCAGCGACAAAAGCGTCAGCAGACAATACGTTCTCAGGAGTATTTACGTACCCATGTCAGAATGTGACAGGCACAGTGACTGCACTATATAATGAGACGCCAAATCCAGTGAGAGGTACTGGGCGCAATTTACGTACTGACCCTATCGGGCAGCCTATTTATATCAGTATGCCAACTGCTAAGAGCATCAAGGTCAGCAATGTCAAATTTCGAGATCTGCAACGGGCGACAGATGTACCGAGTCAGCTCATTGATGTCGACAATGATCCTTATCTCAATACCAACTATGCATTACCTGCGAATGAAGCATTTATTTTACCGATGACCGATGCCCTCAAAAGCTGTGAGGTAGGTAGCAAAAAAGGCGGCAATTGCGGACTCTATGGCAATACTCAATACCAAGTAAGTTTTGATGTATTAGTTGATAATAAAACGTTAAAGCAGCAATCATTTACCTTTACCACAGGTAATGTCAATTACTAGAGTAAGTGGCTATTTAGATTGCATCGTCAAAGTCACACAAAAAATGGCTGAATCATATCACTGGTTCAGCCATTTTTTTGAGTCATTTTAGAGGATTCTTAATTGAACTGGGAATCTTTTAGAAGGATGAATTTGGTTGTTTGAGGAAGTTTTTCTCATCCTCTGTTGACTCGCGATGCAGTGTGTCATTACGATGCGGATAACGACCAAATTGATCGATAATTGCTTTGTGACGATGTTCAAAATCTAAGGTGGTGGCGTCGTCTAACTGCTCGAACAATGGCAAGTAACGTGTATGAATCAGCGCTGATTCAGAATGCATAAATGGGATAAGAATGAATCTGCGCCACTGCATCGGTAACGTATTAAAATAGGGCTGCTGAATGGCTTCTTGGGCCAGTACCAATGCCATACTGTCTTGCGCAAAGGCATTGGCTTGTCCGCGGCATAGGTTACGTGAAAACTGATCCAATACGATAATCTCGGCCAGTCGTCCTGCCAAAGCGGTGATTGAGCTATTACCATCCAAGGAGGACATCGCCGTACGCCACGTTACGCATTCACCTTGTATCGCTGCCTGCCAAATATCGCCGAACTTATCTTTTATCTGCTGATCAAAGCGATCGTCTTGTACAAACCAATAAGGCTCACTGTCTTTATCGAACCAAAAATCCAAGACAGCACATGCGTCAGCATCGAGATGCGTCAGATTTATACTTTTTGAATCGAGCTGCGGTGAATGAGATCGACTAGCAGGAGTAGAATAATCCGTTGATAATGACATAAAATATTCTAATTATGATGAGTTTAGTCTACTATAGCGCAAATATTTATGTCTGTCTGTCAAGATACCAACAGCAGAGTTTCTATTAGGTAATCTATTATGAATGCAAAAAATTTAGAACAATTCGTCGGCATATCATTGCCACCAACGCCTTACTATGTATTGGATGAAGCCGCGATCGTGGCCAACATGAAAATCATCGCGCGGCTCTGTGAGTTGTCTGGTGCCAAGGCATTATTGGCACTAAAATGCTTCGCTACGTGGGGCGTGTTTGATGTCATGCAGCCGTATCTGCATGGTACAACCTCATCATCACTCAATGAAGTCAGACTGGGGTATGAAACTTTTGGCAACAATGACGATGCTAATAGCCAAGGCAAAAAAGAGACTCATGCCTATAGCGTAGCCTATAGTGCCGATGAGATGCCTGAAGTATTAAAATACGCTGATAAGATCATTTTTAACTCAATCTCGCAGCTCAATGCTTTTAGTGCGCAAGCACGTTCGAAAAACATTCCTGTAGGACTACGACTTAACCCGAAAACCAGCAATTCATCTTTTATCATTGCGGATCCTGCGCGCCCATTTAGTCGTTTGGGCGAGCATGATAAAGACAAAATTGCAGCGGTGCTTGGCGACATTACGGGCGTTATGATTCACAACAACTGTGAGAACGACAGTTTTGAGGATTTTAGCGAAAGTTTGGCTGATATCGAAGTACGATTCGGTGATATTTTGCAGCAGCTTGAGTGGGTCAGTTTGGGCGGCGGTATTCATTTCATCGCTCCTAACTATCCGCTAGAGAAGCTGGCCGAACGCTTAAAATCGTTTAGCGAAACCTATGGTGTGCAAGTCTACCTTGAGCCAGGTGAGGCGAGCATTCATGGCGCTGGCACATTGGTTACCACCGTTTTGGACACCATGCACAATGAAAAAAACCTTGCCGTGGTTGATTCCTCTATTGAGGCGCATATGCTTGATTTACTGATTTATCGTGAGTCAGCACCCATTGCCGCTATCAATAATACAGCGGTGGATATCGCTCCTATCGGCCATTCAGTGATTGAGACGTCAGAACCGACGCTCGAAAACGGTACAGACAGTACGCTCATTTATGGCCGTTCTTGCCTAGCAGGGGATATCTTTGGTGAGTATGATTTGCCAAGTGATTTACAGATAGGCGATCAGATTGCCTTTGGTAATGCCGCAGGTTATACGATGGTTAAGAAAAACTGGTTCAATGGTGTCAACATGCCTGCCATTGTGATTCGTCGCCTTGATGGATCGATTGATGTGCAGCGCGAGTTTGACTATCAAGATTACAAAGCCAGCCTATCTTAATGCTTAACACCAGTGCTTGATTTTTATTACCATGCTATTGTCGAGTTTTTATATTTTTAAGTAATTAAAAACAAAGGCTTAGCTTATATTGGTGAATATTTTAGCATCTGTGTTTTTTATACATTTTTTTTACCGATGATGTTATAAAAATTGTTATAATCGCGTCGGGCAAATACTAGAGTGGTATTTGCCCGACGGGTGCGTGGGTTTTCCTCGGTCTTCCTTTTTAATTCACGCATATCATTCACTCGTTTCTGTTTTGCATAGCCACAATCAATGGTATCGACAGGGACACAAAGGAGGATTGTTCATTGAACACAAACCAACCAGTTAAGCCCAACAAAAAAGACGTACTCATCATCGGAGCAGGCGGTGTCGCTCAAGTGGTCGCGCATAAATGTGCGATGCATAATGATGTGCTTGGTGAGATTCATATCGCCTCACGTACCAAAGACAAGTGCGATGATATCGCGCAAAGCGTAAAAGAAAAAGACAGCTTTAAGCAAGCTGCGGTCTTGCACACGCATCAAGTCGATGCGATGGACAGCCAAGCGCTGGTGCAATTGATCAAAGAAATAGAGATTCAGATTGTCATTAATGTCGGCTCGGCATTTATCAATATGACGGTATTAGAAGCCTGTATTGAGACAGGTGTTGCTTATATTGACACGGCGATTCATGAAGATCCACGCAAGATTTGTGAGACGCCGCCGTGGTACAACAACTACGAATGGCAACGTAAAGAGCGCTGTGCAGACAACAATGTCACTGCCATTTTAGGTGCAGGGTTCGATCCTGGTATGGTCAATGCTTATGCGCGTCTTGGCTATGACATGATGGATGCAGGTTCAGTTACCGATATCGATATCATTGATATCAATGCGGGCAGCCATGGCAAGTACTTTGCGACCAACTTTGACCCAGAGATTAACTTCCGTGAGTTCACTGGTACCGTTTACTCTTGGCAAGACAGCAAGTGGCAGTCTAATAAAATGTTTGAAGTCAAACGTACAGACGATTTGCCAGTGGTTGGCGTACAGAATAGTTACCTGAGTGGTCATGATGAAGTTCATTCATTGTCAGCCAACTTAGATGTGCCAAACATTCGCTTTTGGATGGGCTTTGGTGAGCATTACATCAATGTCTTCACCGTCCTACAGAGCTTAGGATTGCTATCTGAGCAGCCAGTGATGACTGCTGAAGGCCAAGAAGTTGTGCCACTTAAAGTGGTCAAAGCAGTACTACCAGATCCAAGCTCGCTTGCACCGAACTATACAGGCAAGACCTGTATTGGTGATAAAGTCAAAGGCAAGATCAACGGTGTTGATAGCGAAGTCTTTATCTATAATGTCTCAGATCACAAAGACGCTTATAACGAAGTTGGTAGCCAAGGTATCTCTTATACCGCAGGCGTACCACCTGTTGCTGCTGCGATACTAGTCGCGACTGGCGAATGGGATGCAGGAAAGATGGTCAACGTCGAAGAGCTAGATGCCAAGCCGTTTATCAATCTATTAAACAAGATTGGTTTGCCAACGCGTATCAAAGATAGCGAAGGCGATAGAGCACTAGAGTTTGATATTTAAATAACGAGTTTGATTTAGAAAAGCCTATCTTCTATAGATAGGCTTTTTTGTGTCTGATTGTATTGTAAAAAAGAGAAGCTTGATTCACTATTTTTATTGGGGGTGATTAGATACTACTAACTATGATAAAGAGCTGAGTATTTTCAAGGTTGATATATAGCGAACAATATTTATGAAAGCTCTCTGGTATTTGAGAAATAGGATTAAATATGGATATGGATATGGATATGGACGAGGTTTTAGCTAGACTGGTTTGATGTTGCTTTTAGATTGAATGAGTTTTCAATTTCATACCACAGCATAATTTATAGACCATTAAATCGAACTATAAATTACGCCCAGAACTCATCATAGAACAGCAACTCAAGTCAGTCTTGATTAGGATTATAATTCCTTAACGCCGCAATACGGTCATCAAGCGTGGGGTGTGAGCGGAATAGATTAGCAATACTAAAGCCTTGAGTTTGTCCTGATGAGATCGCAAATGCTTTCATACTCTCAGGCATTTGGTCGGGGCGCTGTGCAGAAGGGCGAAGTGCATCAAGCGCACTGATCATTTTTTCGCGGCTGGCAAGCTTTGCGCCCATTTGATCTGCACGGAATTCACGTAAGCGTGAGAACCACATCACGATGGCAGATGCCAAAAATCCAAGTAAGATATCCATCACAATACTGGTAATAAAGTAACCGATACCTGGGCGATCACTGGTGTTTTTGAACACAGTACGGTCAACGAAGCTACCGATAATACGGGCAAAGAACATCACAAAGGCGTTCACCACGCCTTGAATAAGGGCAAGGGTTACCATATCACCGTTGGCTACATGACCAATCTCATGCGCCAGTACCGCTTCGACTTCATCGGCTGTCATATTCTGTAATAGACCAGACGATACCGCCACCAGCGCCTTGTTCTTATTCCAACCAGTCGCAAAAGCATTTGGCTGCGAATTATTGAAGATACCGACTTCAGGCATACCGATATTTACTGCTCGCGCTTGTTTGGCTACTGTATCGACTAGCCATTGCTCAGTCGAGTTACGAGGGGATTCTATCACCACTGTACCCGTTGATCTTTTAGCCATCCACTTTGATATAAATAGCGACACCATCGAGCCAACCATACCGTAGATACCACACATAACGGTAAGACTGATATAGTTAAGACCACCTGCACTGTGCACACCGCCAATCCCAAAAAATCTGGATAGTATGCCAAATACAATGCTAAACACTACAATAACGGCTAAGTTGGTCAACAAAAACAAGCCAATACGCATCATTACGTTAAATTCCTATTCAATAGATCGGTAGTGCCTCAACAGAGCGTTATCTCAGAGGATTATTTGATATGATAGATTTTACTTTGGTTTTATATCAATAGTGTCAGTTTAATGAGGGCATATTGTATAGTCAATAATGGCGCTAACCGCAATAGGAATGAGTGTTATGGCAAACCGTAGCTATCTTTATTCGACCAACATTATCCCCAAACCAAATCAAAATGAGAGTAGCCGTGTGCTAACTGGTATCTCAGAATATAATTACGACATTCCGATCGTTTTTAAAATTTTGCTCTCTGGTAATCCGCAAGCCTGTACATCAGTAATTTGGGATAGCCCTGAAAAGATTGCTCTCATTGGAGATTATGCCAGTGGTGTGCAAAACCTTGAGGTATTCTTAGCCAAAATTGTCTTGCCTGAGGCACAAGTCCCTATTGCTGAGGCGCTTGAGTTCTTAAAAGACCCAAAAAATCAAAGCCAGTATTTTATTTTAGAATGTGGTGAGATCTTTGAGATGAGTGAAACACCAGTAGAGGTACAAAACCTGTCACTTCTTAATCAAGTGCAGAACCTGCAGCCTGAGATAGCAGCGGCATATCAGTCACTGTTGTCACCTGCGCCAGTAGTGAGCGAGCAGCCTAAACCTATTGGCTTCTTGGCAAAACTGTTCGGTCGTCGCTCAACACCGCCAAAAGCATTGTCCGCGAATAACCCAGAACAAGCTATCTACGATCTCGGCCTTGGACTCTGGTCAAATATTCTGTATTTTGACTTCTCGGAATCAGACGATGACCAAAACTAATCTTTAAAAAATGTATAAAAACGAGAATATAAAATGCAAATAGAAATGAATGTCATCGATGCTTTTACTGATCACGTTTTTAAGGGCAATTCAGCCGCGGTTATTATCACAGACAGTTGGTTGTCCGATGCGCTGATGCAATCTATCGCGATGGAGAACAATCTATCCGAGACGGCTTTTTTAGTTTTAGATAAAACTGATGACAGAGATATTTACCATATCCGCTGGTTTTCACCGTTTACTGAGATTGCATTTTGCGGGCATGCGACCTTGGCTTCAGCCTTTGTGTTGTTTAAGAAAAATCCGACTTTCAAGTCGATTAAACTTTCAGCCAAAGCGGTGGGGGTGTTAACCGTTGTGCAGATGGATTCTGGCAAAATACAAATGGATTTTCCAAACAGAAAGCCTGAAAAGGTGACTGATATTCCTGATGATTTATTGGCGGGTCTCTCTATTACGCCTGTTGACGTTTATCGCAATGCTCAAGCGTATTTTGTGATTTATAATTCTGAAGCTGACGTCTTAACAGTAGAACGTGATAATGACGCCCTAAAGCAGCTAGCACCTTATGATGTGGCTGTGACTTGTCAGGCAAAGTCAGAAAACTATCATAATTACGATTTTATATCGAGGTACTTTTGGCCAGCAAATGGTGGTGATGAAGACCCAGTGACAGGGTCTGCGCATACAGGTTTAGCACCATTGTGGGCTGAGCGTTTGGAGAAAAATGAATTGCTTGCTTACCAAGCTTCTAGTCGCGGTGGGGTACTCGATTGTGTAGTAACAGGTAATAGGGTACATATTTCTGGCCATGCTGTACAGTATCTGACTGGGTTTATCACGATTGAGGAGTAGGTAAGTTTGACAGAATTAAAGACGGTTAGCTTGTTTGCGCTGACAGCATTGGCTGAGATTGCAGGATGTTATTTGCCTTATTTATGGCTGCGAGAAGGTAAGTCGATTTGGTTACTGATTCCCGCTGCACTTAGCTTAGCAGCGTTTGTCTGGTTATTGTCACTACATCCGACTGCTGCAGGTAGAGTTTATGCAGCCTACGGTGGTGTCTATATTTGTATGGCGATTTTATGGTTGTGGACAGTCAATGGTATTCGCCCAACCGTCTGGGATATAGTAGGTTCAGTAGTTGCACTGCTAGGCATGGCGATTATTATGTTTGCACCGCGCAGTGGCTAAGGCGGGTCCTCAATTCAATCAATAGTCATCTAAATGAGTTAAAAATGGCTAAATCTTGCCAAACGGCGTCAAATAGCTGACTAATATCTCGATATTATCTGCGCTATTTTCCTTGTTTGACTGCAATTTATCTCATTTTTATCACCATTTTTCAAATGAGGACACGTCCTAGTCAAAAAAAAGGCTCATCAAATCTAATGATGAGCCGTTCTATGAGATTAATATTTATTGACCTAATAGCTATTTACTTAATATTTATATACATAAAATATTAGTGATTACCTAAAATACTGCTGTTGCCATCTTTCTTTGATTGTTTGGCGGCTTTTTTCTCTTTCGCGGTCAAAAGTGGCTTCTTTTTGACATTCTTTTTACTGTCTTGACCTTTACTCATGGTGGTTTCCTCTTTAGACAACGCATATGATTCTCTAAGCCAAACTGAGCTGGCTTGAGGCGATATGGTTACGACTAACATAGTCGTTTACTAAATTGAGTATAGGCCTAAGCATTAATAATAGATAGCACTCGCATAATTCATTTACGATTTAATCGTCCTAGGCTGTTGGCTAAGTAATATGAATAAGTGGTTTGGGCTAAGTGGTCTTTTATCAAAATAACGTGGCTTATATAAATGGACGTAGCGATGAAAGATCAATAGATTCGCTCAATCAATCATCATGTTAATAAGTGCTTACTTACGGATACCTGACGATTTGCTATAATGAATGATAAACCGATTAATAAATGCGGCAAACCCTTACTTATTCACATCTAGCACTATGCTGCTCACTGTTTTGGTCAAATTATTATGCGTATTCGTAAACTATTTAAATTTGAAAATGCTCACATCGTTCGCAACTGTAGCTCTGAGCGTTGCAAGCACTCTATTCATGGTCACAGTTATCAGATTGAGCTGATTTTAGAGGCCAACCGTTTAGACCATGGACAAATGGTCTATGATTTTGGCTTGCTCAAATCCTCTATCAAAGACATCATTGACAGCTTCGATCACGCCATTTGTTTTTGGAACAAAGATGATCCAGAGTACGTTGCAGCTTGTAAGAAATTTAGTGCACGCTGGATAAGTTTGCCAGTATCACCATCAGCCGAGCAGTTTTCGCGAGTGATATTCTTTTGGGCGCAGGAGATACTGCGTCAGACACAAATGCAAAATGGTGAAGCTGATGTCAGTGTTTACTCAGTGATTGCCCATGAGACAGCAACAGGTTACGCGCAGTGTTTCGCTGAAGATGTTGCCAATGACCAAATGGGGAAGCTGGTTTTAGAGGACTTTGAATTTAGCGAGCAAGTCAGTGCTGAATGGAGTGATTCTGAGCTGTACGCCAAGCTAATTCGTGGTGAGAGCTTTACCAACCCGACTGTGACCATGCAGGTACAGACAGAGCAAGTACAAGCAGGTTCAGTCTGATGCGTGAGGATCAATCTATAGAAAATGGCGAATACCTAAAGACTCTGATATTAAACTCTGAGAAAGACACTCAATCATTGGCTGAGCAATTAGCGACATTGCCACTTACAGGCAGCGTATGGCTAGCAGGTGACTTGGGTGCAGGTAAGACCACATTGACACGCTACTGGCTACAAGCACTGGGTCACACAGGCGCGGTGAAAAGCCCGACGTATACCTTGGTCGAGCCCTATAGTATCGAGCAAAATAACGGTTCGGTGAAGCCTGTCTATCATGCAGATTTGTATCGTCTCCAAGATCCAGAAGAGTTATCTTTCATCGGCTTTGATGAGTATCTAGACGAGCCTAATGCATTGGTCATCATCGAATGGGCCAGTCGCGCGGATGGCTATTTACCCTTGCCAACGTTATTCATCGATATGACGCAAAGTGAGCGCGATGATGCAGAGACCAGTGGTACAAGTAATGAATCTCGTCAAGTGGTGCTGCGACTATCGATAGCAGGACAAGCACAAGGTATCGATTTATCAAGCCTCACCCTCTGAATAGGGTCAATTACTAACTTCCAAACCAGCTAAAAATATGAAAGTCATCCATGCCAGATAATCACACCCATACCCGCATCAAAAAACTATCGCCGCTGCTTATTAATCAATTAGCAGCAGGTGAGGTCGTGACACGTCCAGCAGCCGTGGTCAAGGAGCTGCTCGAAAATACGATCGATGCTGGCGCGACCAATATTGAAGTGCGAATCACCCAAGGCGGCATGGGCATGATCGAAGTGATCGATGATGGTATAGGGATTTATCCTGATGATATGGTCATGGCAATCACCCGTCATGCGACCAGCAAGGTCGCTGATGTTGCCAATTTACATGGCATCACGACGTTGGGTTTTCGCGGTGAAGCATTGGCCGCGATGGCAGCGGTCTCCCGTCTGACCCTGACCAGTAGTCATGATGATAGCGGTGTGGGTCGTCAGTTACAGGTTGCTGGCGTATTGGATGACACACCAAAACTGACACCAGTGGTGCATGGTCGTGGCACCACGATTATGGTGAAAGACTTATATTTTAATGTGCCAGCACGCCGTGGTAATTTGAAGTCTATCGCCACTGAGTTCGGTCATATCGAAGCCATCGTTCGTGATGTGGCGCTTGCACGAGCCGATGTTGCCCTTACGCTGTTTCATGATAATAAAAAACGCTTGTCATTATCTGCCAGCACTACAAGTAATAGTCATGATACTGTCAACCGTTTGCCATTGCCGCGTCTAGAACAAGCCACTGGAATACCATTAACGGACAGTGCATTGGAGATCTCCATAGATTTATCGAGTCTGATGCAGCAGTCTATAGAGTATGATAATGACAGTGTTATTAGGCAAGCAGCGATTAGCGGGTGGTTATGGCCCATGCACGATGAGCAAACGGCACTACCAAAACTGATTTATGTCAATGGTAGGCTCGTGAAAGAGCTCTTAATTAGTAATCAACTGCGTCAACTGGCACAGGGTGCAGAGCTAGCAGGGATGGGTTACGCCCTTTATTTTGATTTACCAACGCAGTGGTTGAACATCAATGTCCATCCATCCAAACAGCGCATCAAGATCAGTCCGCTAAACAATGTCATGGCACACTTAAATCATGCGATTCGTTCACAGTTAAAAATGCTCAATGCTAATACAGTAAAAGTGACTAGCTCCGACATTTTAGACACATCAAAAGAGGATGGTTCTGTAAGAACGCTGTCAGACACGCATTTAGCAAATACTTTGGCTATAGACCATTCAAGACAAAATCAGCAAGTACAAGCGCCTAGCCAGTCCTATCAAACGGCTTCAAGCAAGCCATTTTCAGGAAAATCCTCATTCCAACAGTCAATAACCTCTAGTGTTGAAGATGTTTTGGATGGTAAGAGCACGCTTCTAAATACTCTTGTTCTAAATAACGCACCTAAAGCCACGACACCTTTACCAATATGCTTAGATGTTATCAGCAGTTTGAATGCTAATACAATGGGCGTTGTGATTGATCAAAATCTCGATGATAAAATGCTGCCTTGGCTACTGTTTTATCATCAGGGGAAGTGCATACTAATTGCTGAAAATGACTGGTATAAAAAGGTAGGCCAACTTTTTGAATCACAAGTTTTTGGTCGTGACGTGCTAGCTAAAGCCCAAACCCCAAATAGTGCCAACGAAATTAACCAGCAACTTGTCATGGTCAATGCCCAGATGTCTGACCAAGACTCGGTGGTTTTTACTACAGATATGACAGCATTGCTGACAAAACATGCCATCAAAGTAATAGATAGTGAGCGTTTGGTGATGTCAATGCTCTCATCTACGTCCGAACCCTTTATAAACTAACCTTTGCTTTAAAAGTTAGTCAATTTTTTATGAACAATGATTAAAGGCAATCCTATGGGACAGTCGTCTGAGGGTTTATCTCATAAGCTAACAGATAATAGTGTGGTGTGCTTGATGGCACCCACGGCCAGCGGAAAAACAGCACTGGTATATGAGCTATATGATACAGGGCGCTATGAGCTGATTTCGGTAGATTCAGCACTGGTATATCGTGATATGAATATAGGTACTGCCAAACCAACAGCAACAGAATTGTCACGTTATCCGCACCATCTGGTCGATATCATTGATCCTATGCAAAGCTATAGCGTGGCTGAGTTTGTCAGTGATGTGGCGCGCCTGATTGATGAGTGTCATCAAAACGGGAAAATTCCATTGCTAGTCGGTGGGACCATGATGTATTACATGGCGCTGCTTGATGGACTATCGCCTGTGCCTGATAGTGATGATAGCGTACGCGCGCGCGTAGAGCAGTGGCGACAAGATAAAGGCATCGATGCCTTGTATGATTATTTGGGTAGCGTTGATCCAGTTAGCCATCAGCGTTTGAATGCGACAGATACTCAGCGTATCACGCGAGCGGTTGAAGTGTATCTGCAAACAGACATACCGATAAGTGACTGGCAGCGTCAGCCAAAGCAGGCGCTAGCACACAATCCAAATCAGCAATGGCATGCATTGGCAGTCATGCCGGATCGCCCGTGGCTGCATCAGCGTATAGAGCAACGTTTAGATATTATGTGGCATGAAGGACTGGTTACTGAGGTAATTGAGCTGCTTGAGCAATATCCATTGACACCCAACTTGGCGTCTATGCGCTGTGTCGGCTACCGTCAGGTATTAGAATATCTTGTGCATATTGCGCACCCCGTATTTGAGCTGTCGCATTTAGATAAAGCACAGTTTTATGACGCTTTTGCAGTGAGTCAAGATGCAAGCGATGAGCGAGAAAACCCAATCAGTGACTTTCAACGATCAGCGGTGCCTGATGATGAGACCAAGGCGCTTGCTTGTCAGCAAATGCAAAATAAGGCATTATATGCTACAAGACAGCTGGCAAAGCGCCAGTATACTTGGCTACGCAAAGTTGTGCAGCTTCCTAGCGTATCAACAGATAGCATTGCTGGATCTGAACACATTGATAATGACACGGCAAATCTGACGATTAAAACCTTTACTACGATGCAACAGGCCAGAGATTATCTGTCGTAAAGTGTCATAAAAATTTCTGTTATAAGTGCTTTGTAGATACCTATAGAAGGTCTGAAAACAGTAATCACAATTAGTTTCAAAATATCGCATAGATAACTGCTATAATTTAAAACTGCTGAAATAGTAGGCTTAATACTGCAAGAGAGTATTTATATAGAATAGATAGACATTGATATAGTGATTTTCTCAACAAGTATTGATTTATTTTGTTAAATAACAATCAATGAAACAAGTAGTTACTTAATTATTTACAATAATAATGTATTCGCGATAAAGTGGAATTACTTAACATCAGCGAATATCCGTTTAGATACGTTTTATAAATAAAACATATTATTGTATCTACCTTTTAGCCATTATAATTAAATTAACACGTAAAATAATTGGCACTTAAAACATAATTATATAATATTTAGGAGAGATTTCATGTCGAAAGGACAAACTTTACAAGATCCGTTCTTGAACTCGCTGCGTAAAGATCGCATTCCTGTCTCTATTTTCTTGGTCAATGGTATTAAATTACAAGGCCAAATTGAATCATTTGATCAGTATGTGGTACTTCTCAAAAACACCGTTAGTCAAATGGTTTACAAACATGCCATCTCAACTGTAGTGCCAGCCCGTAACCCACGTAGTAGCACAACAGCGACTGGCAGTACGCCTCAATCTCAAAGCACTCCGCCAACTGGTTACCAAGGTGGCGGTTTTGAACGTGGTGGCAATCCAGCAGCTGCTGGCGGGTTTGAAGAACGTGGTTTTGCCTCTAATCGTAGTGGCTTCAATCGCGGCGGCTTTAGCCAAGGTCAAGAGCGTCAAGAGCGCGGTTTTGAACGTGGTAGCTTTGGCCAAGGTCAAGATCGTGGTTTTGAGCGTGGTGGTTTCGGTCAAGATCGTGGTTTTGATATGCCAGCAGATGGAGCAGGTTTCGAAGCTAAGCCGAATGATGGGTCTAATGACGGTGACAACTAGATAATGGCATGTGGCAACTGTATTGTCTAAGATGATAGCATTGATATATTTGATTAAGACCTACTGATACAGTGGGTTTTTTTTGTATAGATTCATATATATTGTCAACAATAAGCGTATCGAACAGCGATCAAGATATGGCAGTAGAAAGCATGGCTGTAGATGGTTGTTTATATGAAACAATATAAAATAATATGAAGCATAGTATAGTAAAATACTGGATTCATTATAAAAATAGAGCACATTCATGAGTGATACTAAAAACAACCTAACCCATGAGCAATTTATTACCACCGCTATAGAGGCCATTAATACTGAAATATCTGCATTGGCATTGCTGACCGAGCAGATAGATGATCGGTTTGCGCAGGCCTGCGATATTATTTTGGCTTGCAAGGGTCGAGTGGTCGTCACTGGTATGGGTAAATCAGGATTAATCGGACGCAAGATAGCAGCGACCTTTGCATCGACTGGTACGCCAGCTTTCTTTATGCATCCAGGTGAGGCTGGGCATGGCGATTTGGGTATGCTAGTGAAAGGCGACGTACTACTTGCTATCTCAAACTCTGGTGAGTCAGATGAGATTAAAATGCTGTTACCAGTGGTCAAGCATCTGCAAATTCCACTGATCAGTATCAGTCGTGATAAGCGCGGGATGCTGCCACGGGCCGCAGATATCGTGTTGACGCTTGGTCAGTCACAAGAAGCTTGCCCGCTCAATCTTGCACCCACGTCAAGCACGACGGCGACCTTGGCACTTGGTGATGCGTTGGCAGTTGCGCTTGTGCATGCACGCAATTTCACCTCTGAAGACTTTGCACTCTCACATCCGGCCGGTGCATTAGGGCGTCAGCTACTCACTCGTGTCGAAGATCTCATGCATACCCAATCAGATGATCTGCCTTTAATTCATCAGCAAGCGCCCCTCCAACAAGCTTTGTTTACCATGTCTGCTGGGCGCCTAGGTATGACGGTAGTGACCGACGATACTGATAAAGTGGTTGGCGTGTTTACCGATGGTGATTTGCGCCGTGGCTTAGAAAAAGGGATCGATCTCCAGACAACGATGGGTGAGGTCATGGTCAGAAATCCACGCAGTATCAGTAAAACCATGCGCGCCTCAGATGCGCTAAGTGTGATGAATGAAAATGGTATCAGTCAGCTATTGATTATTGATAATGAAGATCGTCTAGAAGCCATTATTACGGTTCATGATTTGCTACAAGCTGGCGTAAAATAGCGTCTGCTTGAGATTGCTAAATTTTCAATATGCTCTAACCGTTAGAGTATTATTCATGATTGAATGATAAATTACGCGCAGATACCACTCAGACTATCAGCCTATAATAAGAGATGACTCATGCAAGATTTGATAAAAAAAGCAGGACAAGTAAAGCTATTGGTTATGGATGTCGATGGTATTTTATCCAATGGTCAAATCATTTATGATGCCAACGGTATTGAGACCAAAGCATTTTCGGTACATGATGGCGTGGGTGTCAAATCACTGGCTCGTTATGGTATTTTGACCGCGATTATTACTGGTCGTAGCAGTGCTATGGTAGATAAACGTGCCCTCGAGATGGGTGTTAACTATGTAGTACAAGGACGTGATGATAAGCTTGTCGCATTGAATGAGCTATTATCCTCTCTTGATCCGGCGCTCAATATTAGCGCTGCTGATTGTGCGTATATGGGTGACGATTTACCAGATATTAAAGCGATGCAAACAGTGGGGTTTGCGGCCACAGTGCCTAATGCTCATGCAGAAGTGATCAAGCGTAGCCATATGGTGACCACTCGTGCAGGTGGCACTGGCGCGGTACGTGAGGTATGTGACCTTATCTTAAAAGGTCACGGAGAATATCAAGACTTTATCTCGCACTATACACTGGATGAGACCCCAAACTAGGATAAACTATCGTGAACACACGTGTTTTAATTGTACTCGCATTAATCATTGCAGGGATTGCTGGTTGGTTCTTTCAGCAGCAAGGAGACGTAACACCGCCAGTCAACATTGAAAGCACTGATGTTGATTATGAGGCCACGGACATAAAAGCCGTTCAAACAAACGATCAAGGCGAAACTGAGTATGAGCTAACGGCGGATTCTTTGACGCACAATCCTGAGACCAATGAGGATGAAATGTCAGGCATTACTATGAATTGGGAGCCTTCACCAGAACAGCGCTACCGTATTCAGGCTGGTAGTGCTGCTATCAGTCAGGAGACAGGAGAGCTCAGTCTGTCCGGAGGTTTTACGCTCGTCAGTGAAGGCAATAAAGACAAGCCTGATGTGGAACCAATAAAAGTAACTGGTAGCGCTCTGAAGGGTAATACAAAGTCAGGTAAAGTATATAGTGAAGCACCTGTGAAGATTGAGCAAGGGATGAACCGGTTCGAAGCCTCTAGTATGACTGCCAATCTTGAGACAGGAGAGTATGAGTTTGGTCAAGTTGCCGTCGATTTTATGCCTGCTGATCGTAAAGACAAAGCGTTGTTTTAGCCAAAAACCAAGATCTCTTTTATCTGTTATATGACATAACCACCATTAGCATGAAGTTTGCAAATCCTATCACCAATTATGAAACGAGTCATTTATATGAAACCTAAATTTTTGCCTACTTTGCGCTCATTAGCAGTACGTTTGGGTCAAGCCGCACCGAGCTTATCTACATTACGTGCTTTGCCAGTGGGTCTGCTAATCGCATTGCCATTGTATAGTCATGCATTACCGTCAGATGCCAATCAGCAAATAAAATTGCTAGCGGACAAGGCCACTTACAGCGAGCGTACAGGTATCACAAGTTACTCAGGTGGTGTTGTTATTACTCAGGGTACCTTTAAAATGACGGCCGACAATATCACGGTCAATCTATCGCAGCAGCGTAGTATCAATTCTGCCGTAGCGACAGGTCGTCCAGCCACCATGCAGCAAATCGTGACTCAAGAAAAAGGCTTAGCAAAAGGCCAAGCCAATAAAATTGATTATAATGCAGTATCTGGCATCATTACTTTAACAGGAAACGCCAAGTTGGTTCAGAATGGTGCAAGCTTTGCGGGTAATGTGATTCGCTATAGCCTAAAAGCAGGTGATGTAGAAGCCACTGCTGGTGGTAACCAGCGAGTAGAGTTGGTATTCCCGCCTAGTAGCAGCAACAGCCAGAGTGGTGTGCGCTAATCTAGCCATCAGTCTATAGTAGAGGCGTGTGTGTTTTTAATAGTGCCTAAATTTTGTGAAAGTAAGAGTAAGTTATGAGCGATAATCAAAACATAGATCCATTGGTGTCAAGTGCTAACACAGCGCCTGTCGCTCGACTGACAATGCAAAATTTGGGCAAGCGCTATGGTAAGCGTTGGGTGGTCAAAGATGTTTCGTTCTCTGTTGACCAAGGGCAAGTGGTTGGACTGCTAGGCCCTAATGGTGCAGGTAAGACGACCAGTTTTTATATGGTAGTTGGTCTAGTCAATATGGACAAAGGCCGTGTCACGCTAGGAAAAATGGACTTGTCCAAATATGCCATGCATGAGCGTGCTCGTGCAGGTATCGGGTATTTACCGCAAGAAGCATCGATTTTTCGTAAGTTGTCTATCGAAGATAATATTTTAGCTATTTTGCAGACCCGTACAGAATTGAGCAAAGCTGAACAGCAGCAAGAGCTTGAAAAATTGATCGGTGAGTTCCATTTAGAACATGTACGTAGCTCACTTGGTATGAGTGTCTCGGGCGGTGAGCGTCGTCGCTGTGAAATCGCACGTGCGTTAGCAGCCGACCCTAAATTTATATTGTTAGATGAGCCTTTTGCTGGGGTTGATCCCATCTCTGTTGGCGATATCAAAGATGTTATCTTGACGCTAAAAAACCGCGGTATTGGTGTGTTAATCACTGACCATAATGTTCGTGACACTTTGGCTATCTGTGAAAAAGCCTATATCGTTTCAGAAGGCGCTATCATTGCTGAAGGCACCTCATCTGAAGTCTTGGAAAATGATTTGGTAAAATCTGTCTACTTAGGTAAAGATTTCCAAGTATAATCCAGAAATACTGTTGAATTTTTCTCATATATATACTGACTGCTGGCTTTATAGTTGCGATAAATGCATAAAGCCAGTCAGAATATACTCCTTTATCTAAAAGATAGCCTGTCATACTGATGGCTGACTGCTCATCATCAGCACTCTTACATTCGCTCTCATATCAATTTGCTCTCACAAAAATAATCATATTCTATTCATTATTCTCGACTGATCATCTGAATAAGGCTCATAAGTCATGGCAAAAAATAAAAGCAGTTATGTCTGTCAGCATTGCGGCGCGCATTTTGGTAAATGGGCAGGGCAGTGTACAGATTGCGGTGAATGGAACAGTTTGGTTGAAGCCCCCAACGTCAGTATGCCGCATCATAACAAAACCGCTTCTAAGCCCGCCGCAAATCGAGCAGCACCTCGCGCATCAGGTGGCACGCCAGCTGGTAACTATGCAGGTACACATAGTGCGGTTATGCCGCTCAATGCGGTCAGCATAGGATTGGACACGCGCTTGCCAACAGGCATTGGTGAGTTTGACCGTGTGCTTGGTGGCGGTTTAGTGGCCGGGTCTGTGGTGTTGATCGGTGGTGACCCTGGTATCGGTAAATCGACTATTCTATTGCAGACAGCGACTAACATGGCACGAGCAGATTCACTGGCAGGGAGTGCTCTGTATGTAACTGGTGAAGAATCGCTTGCACAGGTGGCGATGCGAGCTAAGCGCTTAGATTTGCCTGCTGATAGGCTCAGGGTACTGGCTGAGACCAATGTGGAAACCATCTGTGCAGCATTGACTCAAGAGCAGCCAGCCATTGCCATTATTGACTCTATTCAAACTATCTACACCGACGCTATCAATTCTGCACCGGGCGGGGTCAGCCAGATCAGAGAGTCAGCAGCGATTTTGACGCGTTACGCGAAGCAAACGGGTACGGCTCTGTTTTTGGTCGGCCATGTGACCAAAGAAGGTACCTTAGCAGGGCCACGCGTGCTTGAGCATATGGTTGACACGGTACTGTATTTTGAAGGCCAGTCAGACTCTAAATTTCGAATGATTCGAGCAGTCAAAAACCGCTTTGGGGCAGTCAATGAATTGGGGATATTTGGCATGACCGATATGGGTCTAAAGGAAGTTGCCAATCCATCAGCGATATTTTTGAGTCGTTATGACAAACCTGTTGCAGGATCTGTAGTGATGGTCAGCCGTGAAGGGACGCGTCCCTTATTGGTCGAAGTGCAGGCTTTGGTTGATGATTCTCAAGGCTCGCCCAGACGTATGGCATTGGGCCTCGACTTTCAGCGCTTGTCGATGCTATTGGCAGTCATGCACCGTCATGGCGGTATTCATACCAGTGGACAGGACGTCTATGTCAATGTGGTGGGCGGTGTTAAAGTCATAGAAACTGGATCTGACTTAGCCGTGCTATTGGCGTGCGCATCAAGTATTAAAGAGCGAGCATTGCCCTCATCATTGGCTGTGTTTGGTGAAGTGGGTTTATCTGGTGAAATTCGCCCAGTACCTAATGGTCAAGAGCGCCTAAAAGAAGCAATGAAGCATGGGTTTAAACATGCGATTATTCCAAAGGCCAATGCGCCTACTAAGAATGCACCTCAGTTTAAGGGAATCAATGTAATCGCGGTCGAGCGTCTTGATGAGGCGATTGAAAGTGCGTTTGAGCTATAGTTGATTCAGTTTAAAAGAGGTACGTTAGAAATAGCGTTCTGCTAGGATAAATTTTGCTCTCTTGCTGTGCGCTTCGCACTCCAGAGGCTTCGTAAGATTCATCCCAGAAGCATGGTATTGTTTTTAAATTGAATGATTGATTCTGTAATGTTTTTCCTTAATGCACAATAAATATGGTTCGACTGAAAAGCATAAAATTCAGCCACAAAAAAGCGCCTAACTACAAGTGAGTTAGGCGCTTTTTATGGTGTCATATTTATTTTACTCTAGCGAGGTGGCGCTCTGAGTATTTATATATTAAGCCTAGGATTAAGGTCCTGAAACACGCTCAATCGCGACGTTGCCAACACCTTTGCTTGTGATGCCCAAACGTTTAGCAGCACCATAAGATAAGTCTAATACACGGTTACCATGGAATGGACCACGATCATTTACTTTTACCACGACACTCTTACCATTAGTTTTATTGGTTACTTTTACATAGCAGTTCAACGGTAGTGAGCGATGCGCTGCTGTCAAACCGTTCATATCAAAGGTTTCACCACTGGCTGTTTTACGACCATGGAATTTACGACCATACCAAGAGGCAAGACCTGTCTGCTTAAACTTGCTCACTGAATTAGAAGCGACTGCTGTTAGGCGTTCTAATACATCTTCATCATTACTCACTTGTGAGGTATCACTAGCGAGCAAAGAGCTATTAAGTGCAAGAGATGTCGGTTGACGAGCTGATTTTACCAAGCTAGATGCACCGTCATGTTGACGGCTAAGCTCACCCAGTACACGGTCGATATGGGAAGCGTTGTCTTGCGACATGATCGCAAGGGAGGTTTTTGGTTCTACAGCGTTTGCATTTGTAACAACTGCAGAGCCAGCAAACAAAACTGCTGACATTGTAAGTAAACCAGATAAACGCTTATTCATAAATACCTCTATAACTTATACATCAAAACCTAATGCTAAAACTTCAGATAGAATGTGACAATATTGGATCAATCCAGTAGTGGCGCAGACTTTAGAGCATTTATATTAATCTTTTATTTTTTTGGGGATTAATACAAAGGTCTCTATAGGTTTCAATCTATGATAGTGTTCATTTTATTATCACAAGCAATAGGCATAACGGCCAAAATTACTGGTGATACCCTCAAATGATCGTTAGCGACATTCATCTAATATTTTGCTTTAGAATAAAAATCGAGTACCAGTGTCACTGTACGATTTACTGAATATGTTGTATTTATCAAGTATTCAATAAACCCGCTATCTACACTATGTAATTAATCGTCTAAAGTAATGCTTTGTTATTAAACCGTTAATTAAGTAGTGAATTTGAAAGCGTGAAATCTACAAGATGCTAACTATACGGCCAAGCTACAACCAAAATATAATTAAGTGCAAAGTTTATTAGTGACTGTGTACGGGTTGTGTATCAATGTACAGTTAAAAGAGGTTAACGCAATTTTTTGTAAAAAACAAGGAATAAAATATTTCAGCTAGGATTGACAATCACTAGAGGATAAGTAGTTTATCTTCGATAAAATTAAGACATAAGCAATTAAATAACAATTACTTATGTCAGCTTTGTGACTACAATGAGAGTGATGCGTAAGGCAGATTATGTAGTATTTGTTAAAAGTAACAAGATATGAATGAGATGAATGTGGTTCAAATTCTATTCTGACTCAGAATTTTCACAGGCTATTTTAGGGCACATAAGGAACAATATTGGAGCAAAGTTCTTGCTCAGGGAGGCTTTATAATGTGCCCTAATATAGGGTCAGCCCGATTTATGGGTGTGAATAGACATGAGCAAACCAAACCCTGCCATGAGCGTCACGATAGCAGTACCACCATAGCTAATGAACGGTAATGGAACACCAACCACAGGCAAAATACCACCAACCATCCCAACATTGACAAAGATGTAAACGAAGAAAGACATAGAAATTGCGCCTGCCAATAATCTGCTATAAATATCAGGATGCGTGATCGCAATATATAATGCACGTGTCAGCAGACAAGAATAAATAAACATGAGAAGCATCACGCCAAATAGACCGAACTCTTCGGAAAAAGCGGCAATAATAAAATCGGTATGACCTTCTGGTAAAAAATGAAGATGTGACTGTGTGCCTTCCAAATACCCTTTACCCGTTAATCCGCCTGATCCAATGGCAGTTTTTGACTGAATGATATTCCACCCAGCACCTTGTATATCAGCTTCGGGGTTGAGTAGGGTAAGAACGCGCGTACGCTGATAGTCATGCAATAAAAAATTCCATGCAAAAGCGACAAAAGGTATTGCTAAAATGACAGCAGCAGAAATCAAACGCCAAGACAGTCCTGCCAAAAATAAGACGAACATGCCGCTCGCAGCGACCAGTAATGAGGTACCAAGATCTGGTTCTTTGGCAATCAATAATACGGGTACGACAATCAATGCCAAAGTGATCGCGATACTAGAGGCTGATGGCGGCAAATCACGCTTTGACAAAAACCAAGCACACATCATTGGCATACCAAGCTTCATAAATTCTGAGGGTTGGACGCTACCGAATCCAGGTAAATTGATCCAGCGCTGAGCCCCCATACGCACTTCACCAATGATGTCGACCAATATCAACAAGATAAGTCCTAGCACATAAAATATGGGCGTAAAGCTACGATAAAGGCTTGGCGGTATCTGTGCCATGATGAACATAACGACAAATGCCACACCATAGCTGACCATCTGACGTATGACCATGCCAATATCTTGACTAGCGGCACTGTATAAAATGGTCAAACCAATGCAACAAACGGTCAGCAGGAGTAGGGTTAACCATGGATCAATATGGATACGTTGCCAGAGTGTTGGCGCATGACCTTGGCCTAAGTGATGGCTTTGGCGTGAAAAACGATATTGCGGGTTAGATGACATAGGCAGAGTTTGGCTGGCAGTTGGTGTAAGAGAAGCGCGCGATCTGAAAATTCGGTATCAATGAGCGTATCATGCAAATACCATCAGAAATTAGAAGGCTACAATGAGTCAAATAAAAGTGCACAGACAATAAAATAAGCAGATGGTTCACGCTCAGGTAATAAAGTCACATAATTATAACCATAATGAGGATAAGTGTTAATTACGAATATTAGGCCTCTGATTATAGGCGATAGTTTAGCCTGCTTGATAAAAATTTGATAGTATCGATAAAACGTTTTTAGCGGTAGTCTCTTGCAATGATAAAGTCAAAAATCCATGCCCGTAGGTACATCACTCAGCCTATTATCACATTCGTTGTGTGCGCGAGCAGTATCTCTGCTCATGCTGATCTCGTCAGTGACCATACTGAACGCCGTATTCAAATACGTCAAGGCAGTAATGCTTATATTAGCTCACCGAGTAACTCCTCAAATCCACGCTCTGCGGCCACTACACTGAGCGACACAAATACTGCTAGTGGCGATAGTATGCAAAGCTTAATTGTGCAAAAACAGCGCGATTTTGAGTTGGATGCTCGTTTGTCTATCGAAGAGAGTAAGCGTGTCAACGTCGTGAGACGAACACCTACTTATAACACGGTCTATAGTAATAATGGCAGCTACAGTACGCCAAATAATACCTATAACCGTACTCAGAACAATGCTATGGATATGAACTTTACCGCATGGCTCAACAGTAATAGCTACCGTGCTCAGCAAGTCTCAGAATATCAGCGTTATCTCGGATCACGAATTGGGGCACAGAACGTACCACCGCTGGAGCAATTATTGAGCACTGCGCGCAGTTGGGATAAGTGTGGTTACGAGCCATATCAGTTACCACCGCAAGAGCTGTGGCAGAATGTTGTACCCACTTTACGCTTGTATAGCGAACTCAAAAACCAAGGAATTTTGCCACTGAGCAGTGAGATACGCTCAGTATATCGCAGTCCTGGACTCAATCAGTGTGCAGGCGGCGCTGATAGTAGTAAACATATGAATGCAAGTGCGATAGATATTTGGGTGCCAGAGTACGAAGACAACTCATGGCGTCTGAGCACGATGCAAGACGGTCTATGTCAATTTTGGCAATATCAAGGACAGCCTTATAATTTTGGCCTAGGTCTATATGCGACGGGTGCCATTCATCTAGACACGGACGGCTATCGTAAATGGGGTTTTAATCATGCCAGTAGTAGCTCTTCTTGCCGCTACTAGACCGACTATCGTCAATTCTCTATAAATTAGATACGATGTCAGTCTCGCTTAGTCTACTATCTGTAGTACTTTCACCCGGCTTCCTTGTATTTAAATTATATTGAACCGACTATCGTCAATCAATCTAAGTAGCAAGTAGGCAGTGGCTTAGCAAGCGAGTAGATACTTGGTAAATGAAAATAATTTGATCAAAATCAAGGTGGCAACAGCTAAGTATTAGGCATTCATATAAATGCCATATTTTGAATATAATATACCTACCTACTTGATAATGGTTAAAAAAAAGGTAAAATACAGAGTTGAACACACAAGTTCACTGAAAATTTGTTTAGAATTATAAAAGTGTGCTTTAATATCCTAAGATCATTCTTTACCTTTGTATCCTTGACGTACGTAAAGGAATATGTCCACGTTTATGGTAAGCGAAATCTATGAAAAATTATCATTTGGTCCGATACAGCAAGCGAGATAAAATCCCCCGACATCTGCCGCGTTCACATGCCATAAACAGTGCGTTGCTAGGAGCGGCATTTTTGTCTATGCTATTCATGAGTGGCTGTAGCTCAGAGGCATCTACTGATAACAGTGCCCTAGTCACAGACCCTTCCATTCAACATTTAGACGCAAACATACAGAGCTCTGCCAATATAGAAGAAAGCATCAAAAATTCTTATGCTCGTTTGGCCTCAAAACGCTCTGATGTCTGTCCAAAATTGCTACAAGATGAGCAAAGAAGTCAAACGATTGAGCGTATCTCTGAAGTCATGGTAAATGATTACTGTGATTATTTTTTATATCCAGAAGAGGGTCAAGAGCTTTCTGTCAAAGTTGATAATAATCAAATAGAAACATTGCTCATCGTACCGACGCTGCATAATTTTGCCAATGGCAATTATCAGGTAACGTCATATGATAAGCATGTCGTTCGACTGAGCTACAACGGTGCAACGCACAAGCCTGAATCACTTACCTATAATGTTGCTATCAAGTTATCTGATAAACAGTATTTATAATAGTAGCCATTGTCTTTAGTGGTCAACTAAAAGACAGTGACTTGAAAACGCCTGATAGCCTATGACTGACAAATATCATAATGTATCAAATGTGCCAATGATGATCAGCGTCAGCATCAATATTGTGAACAGTATGACTTACTGACACTTATCCTGCATCGAGTTGGTTTACGATACCCTGTATTATTGATTTATTGTTTGTTTGAATTTTTTGCCGACGTCTTTTTTGTCCAAGGATCTTCTTGACCCACGGTCACAATCAAAAAATTATCAGGCTGTAGCGTACTGCGCAGGGTATTATTAACCCCTGTAAGCGTGACTTGATCGATACGATCAGTATAATCTGCCAGATAGCTGCTAGGCAGCTGATAAAAATTCATCATTGCCAGTAGCCCATTGATTCCTGCATTACTCGAAAACCCCATCGGAAAGCTATTTTTAAGATTGTCTGTCGTCAGGCGCATCTCATCTTTGGTGATACCAGTTGCTAACGTTTTATCGATGACGTCTAAGCTGGCATCGATGGCCGCGCGCGCTTTATCATTGCGTGTCGAGAACCCAATTTGATAAGGGCCTCGCGCCAACATCGGGCTCATTGAACCTGAAATCCCATAGGTATATCCCAAGTTCTGTCTAATTTCAGTCATTAATCGAGCATTGAAGTCACTACCTGCCATCACTTCATTACCCACTGCAAAGTTGGTCTGCTGCTGCTGAGCGATTGGGTCAGTCGCTCGCTGACTGCCCAATTGTCCCATCAGTACGGTAGTCTGAGTGCTTGGAAATGGGATATGGATATGTTTTGCTTGGGTTAATGGTGCAGGCTCAGGTAATTTGGCAGCTATTTGACCCGCAGGCAGTTGATCAGTGATGTCTTCAGCCATTTTTTTCGCTTGCTGCAATGTCAGATTACCAGTCATAGAGAGTGAAGCATTGGCTGCAACCAAATAGCGATTCTTAAAATCTATCAGGTGTTGCTGCTCAATAGTAGGGATGCTCTCTAGTGTGCCGACGGATGGATGCGCATAAGGATGGCTGCCATATAAAGCATTGTCAAAAGCAATGCTGGCAAGGCTGTTAGGGTCTTGTTTTTGCTGCTGTAAGCCGACCAGTAACCTTGCTTTATTACGGGCTAGCACCTCATTGTTGAATGCAGGTTCATTCACCATTTGGGTCATTAAATCAATAGCAGGTAATAGATGTTTGTCATCAGACAGACTGCGTAGGGAGACGATAAACATGTCTTTGTACGCGTTACTGCTTAGGTTGATGCCTAATGTTTCAACGGCACGAGTGAATGCATTTTCATCTAGGCTCTTTGAGCCTTGTTCAAGCATGGTCGCGGTCATATTGGCAATACCAAAACCGTCTTTTCTAATGCTATCGTCGCGCGCGCTACCAGCATTAAAGCGCAGATCAATATCAACAATCGGCAGCGCCGTGGTCTGTACAAAAAGTACGGTGACGCCAGCCTTGGTTTTAAAGGATTGAATGTTTGGCACCGTGACTTTTAAAGGCTTGCTATCATCAATGCTGGTCAGTGTAGCTAGGGCAGCAATGGGCGCACTCGTATCGACGATGGAAGGCGCACGAGCGTCTTCAGCGCTAGCAATGTCTGCTTGAGCCGTATTCATAGATAAACTCAAGGCAAAAAAGACACCAGTACTAAGGACAGATAACTTTTTAAAGGAGATGGTGCTGTTTTTTTGGGTCAGTCGGGCAACATTTGAAGCGGCTGATCTTGTTTGCACACCATATTGATTCTGAGTCATGATTTTCTTCTTATTGAGAATGCGGTTTTATCGTCATTTTTATTAGACGTCTGATAATAGATGACAGCTATTTTACTTTTGCTGTGTTTTCTTTGGGCGGCACGATATGCATCACCGTCAAGTTATCTTTAACCAAGTATTTTTTGCTAGCGGATTGAATGTCAGCCACACTGATATCATCGAGTTTGGTCGGTAGCGTCGCAAGTAGCCTATCATCTAGACCGATAGATTGTAATGAGCCAATCATGCGGGCTTGTCCTTCCATGCTGTCTTGCGCATAGACCAGACCCGTGACCGCGTTGGTTTTCGCACGGCTGATTTCGTCTGCGGCAATAGGATCTGTTTTAAGTTTCTCTATCTCTAACGTGATGGCTTGTTGTGCTTGTTCTAAGCTGACACCTTCTCGCGGTGTTGCTTGAATCAAAAACAGCCCATCGCCACGATCAAGCAAGTCATAAGAAGTACCAACGGTCGTTAGTAGGCCTTGCTCACGTATCAGGCGACTCTCTAAGCGTGCAGCTAGCCCACCATCGAGTACGTCTTGCGCCAACGACAGGGCATACGCTTGTTTCGTATCATTGGCTCCCGCCGTGATAAGGCTCGGTACGTTGTAACCCATAAGTAAAACAGGCACCTGTACCGCTTGTTCCGAGTCTACTTTTTGATAACCGCGAAAGCCTTTTTGACTGACAGCGGCACGTTTGGGTAGGTTGCTTGGCGCAAGCTCACCGAAGTAACGTTTGACTTGAGTTAATACTTCTTCAGGTTGTACATCACCTACGATCACCAAGGTGGCATTGTTTGGCGCATACCATGTTTTGTACCAGTCCTTTAAGTCTGGCAGCGTGATGGATTGCAGCTCGTTCATAGGTCCGATGACAGACTCGCCTTTTGGACTGTTAGGCAGTGCGAGTAATCGAAATGACTCATAGGCTTTGGCGAGAGGGTTATCGTCTGTACGTTGACGACGTTCCTCCATAACGACTTGGTGTTCTTTGGCAAATTCTTTATCATTAAAGATAAGGTTTTTCATGCGATCTGCCTCAAGCTCTAGTGCTAGAGGCATTCGATTGGCTGGGAATAGCTCGTAGTAACCAGTATAGTCATAACTGGTAAACGCGTTGTTTACTCCGCCAAATTTAGCAATAAGCCGCTCATAATCATCGCTTGATACATTCGTCGTACCCTTGAACATCATATGCTCGAGCAAGTGAGATATGCCCCCTTTATCAAGTGGCTCATCTGCTGAACCTACCCGATACCAGATCTGGGTCATGGCGACTGGGGCACGGTGATCTTCTTTTATGACGATTTTTAGACCATTTTCTAACTGATATTCATGTCGACCCGACATATCCATTGCCAATGCTGATGGCTGAGCCTCTGCGCTTGTGCTGTGTTCATCCAAAATATTTTTAGTCGATGCCTCTACCACTGTGCTTTTAGCTGCCATAGCAGAATGAGACTGTTTCGTGGTCGTCGTGGTCTGACAGGCGCTAAGAGTGGTGGCTAATGCTAAGGCATAGGCAATGCGTAAGGGAGTAGCATAGAGTGGTAAGGACAATGACATGGTATGGTCTGCTTATATAAACAATGACTGAAAATATTGACGATAGCAATAAAAGGTATTACAAAGAGGTTTGCGCGCCAACCAAGACACTAGCGGTCGGTCTAAACTCTTGCGTGGTACTGCAACCGGTTGTAAACAGAACAATCGCTGTTAGTAGCATAGGCATACTAATCGCGGTAAGTCTTTTGCTATGGCTTGATAATACTTTCATGGGTGATTCCTAATAATTTTTATAAATATAGCTTCATAGATTAAGTTAAGTTCAGTCTATTGCGGGTCAGATTTTTGTGTCCAAACCTTAAGCAAGACTTTCTCAAATCGTTTAGAAATTTTTTGAGCGGACAAATTTTGATGCTAAGGCATGTCCTCAATTCAACCGATGGTCATCTAAATGGATTAAAAATGGCTAAATTTTGCCAAGCGGCGTCAAATAGCTGGCTAATATCTCGATATTATCTGCGCTATTTTCCTTGTTTGACTGCAATTTATCTCATTTTTATCACCATTTTTAAAATGAGGACGCGCCCTAGTCTATAATGGTAGGGGCTGAGCACGACTTGAATTATGCTAAAATGGGCTAAAACGAATTGTCATGTCACCGGAAAACTCATGACAATCTACAAATCCACTGATAATAAACAAATAATTGATAGTGATAATTTTTAGGGCAAACTTATGAATAACCAAAATAATAGCAATCGTGTGGTCATCAACTTGGATGATGGTCTTGACGACTTAGATGACGACGATATTACCTTACCCAGTCTACCGGTGCAATCTGTGCCCATCATTGATGATGCTGAGAGTGTCGCGCCGCAAAAGGACAGTACGGTAAATCAAGACGTCTCAAGCAATGATGCAGCAGAAAATATTGCTTTGGCGACGCCGATTGTCATGACAGAAGAACATAACGTACCTAAAGGTAACTCCGAAAGTTTCTCAAACGCCAAAGAAGCAGACGCTACGAGCAAAGCCAATACTGCGCCGACCATGCCACTGCAAGCGCAATTAGGGGATACACCAAGCGTGAGTCCAGTTGCGAGTAATGATGCACAAACGGCTACTCCAAAAGAGCCGGCAGTAGAGTCACAAGAGACTCAAGAAAATAAAAAGAAGGGCAGCTGGTTTAATCGCATGAAGACGGGGCTGAGTAAGTCACGTAAGAACTTAGCCGAAGGTATGGTCAGCATTCTTATCGGTGGTAAAGAGATCGATGACGAGCTATTAGAAGAAGTCGAAGATCAGCTATTGGTGGCTGATATTGGTGTCAACGCGACAAATCGTATTATCAAGAGCCTCACCGAGCAGACCGCCCGTGGTGATTTGATTTATGCACACTCACTATATAAAGCATTGCAAAGTGAGCTGGTTGATATCCTCACACCAAAAGTTGCACCTTTAGTGATTGATACCAGCAAAAAACCATTTGTTATATTAGTCGTAGGCGTCAATGGTGTGGGCAAAACCACAACCATCGGCAAGCTTGCCAAACGCTTACAAGGCGAGGGCAAATCAGTCATGCTGGCAGCAGGCGATACGTTCCGTGCGGCAGCTACCGAGCAGCTACAGATCTGGGGTGAGCGCAATCATATCCCAGTGGTGGCGCAAGGTCATGGCTCTGACAGTGCTTCAGTCATTTTTGATGCGATGCAGTCTGCCAAAGCAAAAAACATTGATGTACTCATCGCCGATACCGCTGGACGTCTGCAAAACAAGACACATCTGATGGCAGAGTTAGAGAAAGTCGTCCGTGTGATGCGAAAAGCCGATCCGAGCGCGCCGCATGAAGGTATGATTGTACTGGATGCTGGCACGGGTCAAAATGCTATTAATCAAGTTGAGCTGTTTAATAAGGTTGTGCCGCTGACAGGTATTACTATTACGAAGCTAGACGGTACGGCTAAAGGTGGTGTGGTATTTAATATCGCTGAAACGACTGACGTGCCTATTCGCTATATTGGTGTGGGTGAATCGATTGATGACTTACGTTCTTTTAGTCCGAAGCAGTTTGTCGCCGCCTTATTTGAGACCGATGATAAAGAATAAGATAGCCAGTTTCAGCTAGTAAATCATTTTTAAGATAATTTGGAAGTAGAAGCCATGATAGTTACCACAGCAGCCTTCGGATCACATCGATTAACGCTAATCGCCCGTGTCAACGAGCATGGTCACCCTATGCTCGTTGAAGCCAATTGGCTGCTGGCAGGTAACTCATGGCATAGCTCAAAATCTGTGCCTAAACTTAAAAAGTATTATGGTCTAGTAGATCAAGACTTTACCTTTATAGACAGTAATAGCCTAGGCATGAATGATGCTACTCAAGCATTATTAATAGAAGCCATTTTCCAGCTCAAAGATTATGCTGATGGTAAACGTAAGACGTTGGATTTGCCTCTAGATTTTTCTATGGGCACTGATTTCCAGCAAAGAGTATGGCAAGCATTGCAAGACATCAACTATGGCGAAACGATTAGCTATGCCACATTAGCAAAGCGTGTGGACAGTCCAAAAGGGTTTCGCGCGGTTGCGCAGGCCAATGGCAAAAACCCTTTTAGTATCATTGTTCCGTGTCACCGAGTCATTGCGAGCGATGGCACGCTTGGTGGTTATACCGGCGGATTGGATAAAAAGAGATTCTTGTTAGGCTTAGAAGGGGTAGACTGTTAGAGCATGTCAACGCTGTCTATTGATGATTGAGCCTATAAAAAATGCCAAACCCATATCAGGGTTTGGCGTTTTTTTATATGAGAATAAGTCACAGTATTGTAGGTTGTTACTATAGCTAAGGGTTTTGTCTACTGATTGCTACTTGCATTTTTTGCAGCCCGAGCACCCTGCTGATTTCTTGAATATAATCTTTGTCCATACGTAGTAAAAACAGGCCGCTACGATCATAAAAACGATGAGGTATTCTACCGCTGTATTCATTGTTGACTCCTTTGTGAGTTTCTTAAAATCCAAAAATACTTCCAGTGATTCGGTAAACAACCCAAGCCATTAAATAAGCCAAGACAAATAGATAGGCCGTAATGGCAAAGGTCTGCTTAAAAGACTTGGTCTCACGGCGAATCACAGCGAGAGTGGCCAAACACATGGGGGCATACACATAAAACGCCAAGAATGAGAATGCAGTGGCCAGACCCCATTGGGCGTGAATAATAGGGATAAGTGTTTGATTGACAGCTTCATCACCAACGCTACCCACCGCGTAGACTGTACCCAGCGCTGCTACGACGACTTCTCTAGCGGCCAGTCCTGGAATCAAAGAAATACACATCTGCCACGTAAAACCAATAGGGGCAAAAATAGGCTCAATCAAATGCCCAAGCATGCCAGCAAAGCTATAATCAATAGCAGGGCCAGTCCCATTAGCAGGTGCAGATGGAAAGGTAACCAATGCCCATAGCACCACGGACAAAGTGAAAATAACCGTACCTGCTCTTCTTAAGAAGGCATTTACCTTATCCCAAAGCTCACCAGCGATATGCTTAACATTAGGCATGCGATAAGTAGGCAGCTCCATCAACAAAGGAAAAGCAGATGATTCTGATTTGGCATTATGAAAGCATTTGAATAACCATGAGACAAATGCCGCTGAGCAAGTGCCAACCACATACAATGTAAATAAAGTGATGCCCTGCAGATTGAATACACCGAGCACCGTTTGGCTAGGTATGACTGCTGCAATGATGAGCGCATAAATCGGTAGACGAGCCGAGCAAGTCAACATGGGTAGGACGGCAATCGCCATTAAGCGTTCTTTATGGCTTGGAATCGTACGAGTTGACATCACAGCTGGTACAGCGCAAGCAAACCCTGAGAGCAGTGGAATAAATGAGCGTCCAGAAAGTCCCACTTTTGCGAGTAAGTTATCTAACAAAAACGCCGCACGCGGTAGATATCCTGAGTCTTCTAATATTAATAAGAACAAAAACAGCAGCGTGATTTGAGGTATGAATACAATGACGCTACCCACACCAGCCACGATACCATCTACGATAAGACTCTGTAAGATACCATCTGGTAGCCATTGCATCAGCAGTATGCCTACGCTACCAACCAGCCATTCAATACCATCCATCAAAGGTGCAGCCCATGCATAGACTGCCTGAAAGATGACAAAAAGAATCGTCAACAAAATAACAACCCCTATGACAGGGTGTAATGTCAGCTGATCTAAACGTTCATGCCACTTTGGCAAGCGTTGTGCACTCGTGACCGCTCGGCTCAAAATATCATCCGCTTGTTGATACATGATATGCGTGTCGCTATCACCACCAAAGAAATGAATGGGTTTATCATTATTACCAATATAATCAATCAGCTCGTCAGCCAAGGTTAGTAGCTGATCACAGCCCTTACGCTTGATAGCAACAGTCTTGGCAAAGGGTACACCGAGCTCCTCTGACAATACTGATGCTTCTACTACTAGCCCGCGACTATGCGCCACATCACTCAAATTGAGTGCGACAATGATTGGTAAGCCTAAGTGTTTTAGCTCAAGCAGCATTCTTAAGGACATGCGTAGGTTGGTCGCATCTGCCACAAAGATGATGCCATCAGGGATAGATTCACCAGGCATTTGACCAAATAGGACTTTGCGAGTGACCTCTTCATCTAAGCTGGCGGTCTTTAAGCTATAGGTGCCGGGCAAGTCTAAAATGCTGACATTATCGTGACCAAGCAGCGCAGCACTGCGCTTATCAACGGTGACGCCAGAATAGTTGGCGACTTTGGCTTTGGAGCCTGTCAGTACGTTAAAGGTCGCCGTTTTACCGCAGTTGGGTGCACCAACTAACGCCAACGTGATAGGCGTTGTACGCTCTTTTACTTGATCGATTGGTATTGAAAAGGATAATGAAGAGGACATAGGCTTATGCATCACTTCTGAAGATTTATATGGGGAGGTTGGATAAAGCAGGTCAGTATCGAGCAATCAGTGCAAGACTATCGCTTATCCTTATACTGACGATATCACTCGGCATCTAATTTTAATCAGCTCATCAGCGCGTAAGCTAAACTGAGCACCTGTACTCAGCTGGACAGCATAAGGCGGCTTACCAAAGAGTCCTTTGGCAACAATATGAATCAACGTATTGGGCAAGAATCCTAAGTCCTTTAGTCTTTGGCTGATAGCACCATCTATCTCGCCAAACCGTTTATTGGAGACAATATCTTCAATCATGGCAGGTTGACGTTTATTGAGGTCTAATAATGAGCACAAAGGTAATAGGTTTTGATCTGAAAGAGTAGGAGAGTGAGTTGAGGTAGGATAAGAAGGTGTAATTGTCACACTCATAGAGAGTCCTTAGTTATTTGCATTCGTGCAAATGATAACCATTACGATTTTTGTGTGATTATATGCCTCGTCTATAAGAAAAACAATCGGTATAAAGTGTTATTTGTATGATAAAAAAACCAGACAGTAAGTAAGCAATAAGCAACTGTCTGGTTTTATCGTACGATATCTAGAGCCCTTGATATGGGAAGCTGTTTTAGCTAACCCTCAAGCTGAGCCATGACTTCAGCAGAGAAGTTAACGTTAGTATAAACTTCTTGCACATCATCAGCATCTTCTAACATATCAATCATCTTTAGGACTTTTTCGGCATCATCGACATTGTCGATCTCAGCTGTGGTAGATGGTGACATCGTAACTTCAGCATTGTCAGAGATGAGACCTGCAGCATTGAGAGCATCTTGGACTTGACCAAAACTTTCCCATTCAGTGATAACGAGCAAGCTTTCGCCGTCATTTTCAATATCAACGGCGCCCGCATCTAGTGCGACTAGCATGACTTCATCTTCTAAGTTGATATCATTAAAGGAGATCTCACCGCGCTTAGTAAATAAATAAGCAACCGAGCCTGACGTACCGAGATTGCCATCGCATTTGGTAAAAGCGTGACGCACTTCACTGACCGTACGATTGAGGTTGTCAGTCATGGTTTCGACCAGTACCGCCACACCGCCAACTCCATAGCCTTCGTAGCTGACTTCTTCCATATTTTCATTATCACCGCCGCCTGTACCACGGTCGACAGCACGATTGATCGTGTCGCGCGTCATATTGACTGATAGGGCTTTTTCAATGACAGCACGTAAGCGTGGGTTTTTGTCGGGATCAGGATCACCTTGCTTGGCAGCAGAAACGATTTCACGGATAATTTTGGTAAATACCTTACCTTTTACTGCATCCTGACGGGCTTTGCGGTGTTTGATATTTGCCCATTTTGAATGGCCTGCCATATAACATCCTTAAGTTCTAGGTATCAATTATTATGTATAAAAAGGGGTGATCAAGAACACCCTTAGGTCTGTGATTACTTGTCTTTATAGTATCATTACTTTGTCATTTTGAGGTAATAGCGCTACTCATGCGTTGACGATTTGTATGTTGTTCAGAGTGCTTTTTTGTTACACTGTGGCAACTTATAGATTGTCTTCGCTACGACAAGTGAGCAATATTATAAACCAGTTTTGACTGTTTTCACCAACTTGCCCTTATTCATCCTATTTTAAGTCACTGACTGTCATCAAGTCATTGAGTTTATAAAGTTACTGATCCTATGAAGCAATCAACTGCTGAAGCCATTACACATCTGCGTAACCGCACGCATATCATCATTGAAGGTACTGATACCCGATTGGGTAAGCTGTTTGATATTGTGTTGCTGATTGCGATTGCAGCCAGTGTGGCTGTTGTTATGCTAGACAGTGTGCTCTATATGCGTTTGCAATATGGCGTGCTGTTTTTTTATGCAGAATGGTTTTTTACCATCTTATTCACGATTGAATATGCGCTCAGATTGTTTTCAGCACCCAACCGCTTACGCTATATCTTTAGCTTTTTTGGCGTCGTAGATTTATTGTCCGTGTTGCCAAGCTATTTGAGTCTGATGTTTGTGGGTGTACAGTATCTACTCGTGATACGTGTCTTACGTATTTTGCGCGTGTTCCGAGTGCTCAAGCTCAAAGCTTACATGCAACAAGCAGGGTTTTTGGCTTCAGCGCTTAAGACCAGTCAGCAAAAAATCACCGTATTTTTCTTATCCTTGGTTTTATTGGTCACCATCTTTGGGTCAATTATCTACGTGGTAGAAGGCCCTGAAAACGGTTTTACCAGTATTCCATTGTCTATCTATTGGGCCGTTGTTACGATGACCACGGTTGGTTATGGTGATATGTCACCTAAAACGCCACTGGGACAAGCCATTGCAACCATGGTCATGATCACCGGTTATTCGATTATCGCGGTTCCGACGGGTATCTTTACCTCTGAGCTGGCTCGTAATATGCGTCCTCAGCTCAATCCGGTTACCTGTCCAAACTGCGGCAAATTCGGTCACGCGCTAGGCGCAGATTTTTGTGATCGTTGTGGACACGCGCTGCATATCTAAGGTGTGTCCTCATTCTAAACATGTCTTTTATGATGCCTCAGTGTACTCATGAACCAGTGCAGACAAATCAATCTCAACGCCTAAATTGACCAGATTCCAGTACTGACCTGATACAGTACGGTCCAGCATCATGGTCATGGCAGAGGGTTGAAACTGTCCAAAGTATTTTAATGAGGTACGCATTTGGGTAATGGCTTCATGATGTACCTGACTACTACCAAAATCAAACGCCCCTTCTTGATACGGACTGATAGACAAAGGCTTTAAGCCAATGGATAGCCACTTCTCATAAAACTCACCTGGGATGTTTTTGTCATCTTGACGTCGAACGTCTAATGCCACAAGATCTTGCTCGAGCGCCGTGACATCACCTTTGATAGCATGCTTGGCAAAGCGGCGAAACAACTGTACTTCGCTATGGCTATAACTTCGAATACCCCCAAAATCGTAAGCCACGACGCTACCGTCATGGCGAAAAGCAAAATTGCCTGGATGTGGGTCACAGTGCATACGGTACAAGCCAAATAATTGCCCAGCGGTAAAATGAAACAAACGCTCAGCTATCTTTTGCTTGGTGTCATTGTCCCATGTCGCAGCCACTGTCAACGTATCGCCCATCTCTTCGGTCAAGGTCAAAATACGCCTAGAGGAATGACTGCTGATTACTTTAGGAATGATGAGACCTTCGTCTTCTGCATGAAAGGCGCCGAATACGCGCAAATTATGCGCTTCTTTGACATAGTCCAGCTCGTCATGCAGGCTCTGACGAATCTCATTAAACAACTGCTCTTGCAGCTGCTTACTCATATTGAGCACGCCTGCGATTTTAAGTGCCATGCGTACTTGTTTGAGGTCACTGTCACAGTTTTCATCGACATCGGGATACTGAACTTTGACCACCACTTTTTGTCCAGAGGGTAGCGTCGCTTTATGCACTTGCCCGATTGAGGCGGCAGCAAATGGGGTCTGTTCAAACTCAAGGAACAGTTCTGCTATAGGGGCTTTGAGCTCCCGTTCGACTTGTGCTCGTATCTGCGCATAGGGCATCGGCGGGGCATCTTTTTGCAGTTTCTCTAAAGCAGTGGCCACTTCAGGAGGGAACACGTCTTTATACTGTGAGGCAATTTGTCCCACTTTCATCACCGCGCCTTTCATCTCACCTAAGGTCTCAGCAATCTGAATACCCACATCTTGCATCAAGTCTGAACGAGCTTGTATCCGTTTTTCTTCATCACTTGAGAGATGCTTAAATGAGTTTTTAGCGGCTTTTCCGGCAATGCTCGCTGTCATGCCAGCAAGTTTCATAAAGCGCTTTCCAGAAGATTTTGCCATTCATGTCACCATATAGTGGTTTGTTTTTCAGTCACAATTCTATTATTTTCAGTATAAAATTACTGTTTGACTACTGTGTGATAGCAGCCTGATTTTTCTGAATCATAACGTTGCTGTGTTCTGCCTAAAGTCAATGAGCTGTCAAAACCTATCATCAGATTCCTATTAATGATCCAAATCGATCGAGTAGGTGTTGCTCAACCAGTAGTCTAGTGCCATCTGATACCCCATATGCCCCAAACCGCAAATAACACCAACGGCAATATCACTTAGATAAGAGTGCTGTCGAAAAGACTCACGTGCATGGACATTGGATAAATGCACTTCTATAAAGGGTTTTTGCGTGGCCAGTAGGGCATCGCGTAAGGCGACAGAAGTATGCGTAAATGCGGCAGGATTAATAATAATCGCATCCACTTGGGCAGGCTTTTCTGCCAATAAGCCATGATGCTGTATCTCATCCACCAGATTACCCTCGTGATTAGACTGTATACACATCAGCTCGATACCGTGTTCGGCTGCACGCTGGATCAATCTGTTTTCGATGTCTGCGAGCGTCATATAACCATAAATTTCAGGCTCACGCTTACCCAGTAAGTTTAGATTAACCCCATTCACCAACAGTAATTTATGGGTAAGCGCCTGCTCAGTACGTTGGTCAGTTGGCTTTTCTACTTCGTTAGCGGGGGTAGATGGCGTCATAATGGTCTCGGTAATTATAATTGGTTAAGAGGGCATGCATGGTGGATTCAAAACAAAGTCGATACGTTAGTGACTATATACTAGGTACTCTATTTTAGAAAATACAAGCATATTAAAAAATACAGGCGTCTAAGATAAAGATCTCTTAATTGATAACACGACCTAGTATCACAAAGCCTTCGTCTATGAATCTATCATTTCAGCTGACTTTTCTCTTTTTAATCAGATGATGTATTTCTTTGCTAAATAGCAGCAAGTGATTTATCTCAGCGCTTTATCATAACAGCTCGCAGGCTGCGGTATAAAAAAATTACACGAAAAATTCACCTAGGCGGCAAAAAGCATGTTAAAAGTCTTTATGTTGCTAAAAACCCGTGCTATGATATTTTTTATGCAATATATATTGCAAGTTTGTTACTGATGTTTAATATAAGCATGAGTAATAAACGTCAGACTGTTAAGTTTTTGATTTCACAATCTTAGATCCCGTTTATATGCAATGTTGCAAAGGAATTTGGGACTAAGCGAACTTTTTTAGGAAGTAATATTATGTCAGCTCGTGAACAAGGTACCGTTAAGTGGTTTAATGATTCAAAAGGCTTTGGTTTCATTCAACGTGACAGCGGAGAAGACATTTTTGTCCATTTCCGTGCGATTCAGGGTGATGGCTATCGCTCTCTAAAAGATGGTGAAAAGGTTGAATTCAGTGTGGTAGAAGGCGATAAAGGCCTACAAGCTGAAGAAGTCAGAAAGACAGAAGAGTAATCTATTCAGGCATTAGCGCGGTTTAGTGATAATGTCTGTACGAACTACTGATATACTACTAAGTCAAGCCCATCTTGTCTTACCTATGCTGAGAAAAAGGCAGCATATTTGGTAGGGTCAGATTTGGGCTTGGCTTTTTTTATGTTTGTCGGTCTTATGTCTATCCGCAATTAGAAAGACGGTAGTCGGTTTGCAATAAAGTCGAGAGACCAATAGATATATGCTCTGGTTATAAATTTTATAGCATGTTTGCCTGAAGTATATTAAAGCTAGGACATATCAAAGTTGGGACATATCAAAGACGGCAACACATCGATATCAGTAGTATCGTATCGCTTTTAAAGTGACGCCGCGATATTTGTAGATTTGATACCATGACCGTTACGGTTCAACAGACCTTAATATGCATGAGAATATAAAGCGTGTTTAGAATGAATAAAATACAAGCAATTAATTTAAAAGGATATTTTTTTGAGTAATTTTACGACGTTTACGGATCTGCCGCTTACGGATGCGACCTTACGCGCAGTGAGTGATTTGGGCTTTACTGCATTGACGCCTATTCAAGCAAAAATATTACCCCATACATTGGCCCATCAAGATGCGATTGGACAAGCGCAAACTGGAACGGGTAAGACCGCAACGTTCTTGATAACCATCATGGAAGCGTTGCTCAAGCGTCCTTTTGCTCATGATGAAGAGCGTTATTTGGGTGAGCCGCGTGCCGTGATCATGGCACCAACTCGCGAGCTGGCGCAACAGATATTTGATGACTGTATTACGTTGACCAAATATACCTCGCTTCATAGTGTCTGTATCATGGGTGGTACCAACTATGAGACTCAGCAGCATGAGCTTGAACGTCAATATGTCGATATTTTGGTGGCGACACCTGGTCGTCTGATTGATCTTGCCAACAAAGGCATGGTCTATTTAGACCGCGTAGAAGTGTTGGTATTAGATGAAGCAGATCGCATGCTTGATATGGGGTTTATTCCTGATATAAAACGCTTGGTTGGTCGGATGCCAGCCAACACAGATCGTCAAAGCCTACTGTTCTCTGCTACCTTTAATCAAGACGTGATGAACTTGGCTTATCGCTGGTTACATGAACCACAGTTTGTCGAAATCGAGCCAGAACATAAAACCAGTGAATTGGTCGATCAGCATTTTTACTTACTGACAGAAGATCAAAAGTTAGAAGCGTTAGAGCGTATTATCAGTGATAAAGCAGTCGAAAAAGTGATTGTATTTGCCAACCGCAAAGATCAAGTAAAGCGCTTGTATCACAAGCTGCGCCAAGCGCATAACATTGTCATGTTATCAGGTGATGTGATCCAGCAAAAACGTGAGAAATACTTACAGCGTTTTAAGGATGGTCATGCTTCTATTTTGGTCGCGACAGATGTCGCAGGACGCGGTATTCATGTGGATGATATTAGCCATGTGGTCAATTATACGCTGCCTGATCAGCCAGACGATTATGTACATCGTATCGGCCGTACGGGACGCGCAGGCCAGACAGGGATTAGCATCAGTTTTGTGAGTGAGGATGATGCCTTTAATGTACCCGCATTAGAAAAGCACTTGGACACTAAGTTTGCATTAGAGCAGTGGCAGCCATAGTACTATATTGACCCTTACAATAAAAAGAGCCTGTAAAACAATTATGTTTTACAGGCTCTTTTGTTATGGCTTTTATACACCTTGTCAGCTAAGTACTGATCTGGATTACTTCGTCACTATTCAATGTGCGTGCGCTGTTGGTTCTTGTTCGTTTTCTGCATGAGCGGGCATGGTACTCATGTCATGCATGCTATGCTCCATATCCTCATCCATCGTCATCTCTGACCCCATGTCATGACCTTCATGATGCATGGCGCTCATATCATGATTCTCTGCCATGTCAGCATCCAACATCATTGCAGTATGACTACTATGATCCATGGCAGCCATATCATGCCCGCCATGCATACCTGCCATCATGATGGGCACGATAGCAACTGCCAACCCAGATATTACCATGACAGCACCGTTAAGCTGTCTCAAGCGAAAACGGCCAATCTTGTCACGCAACCAACCAACTGTCTCATGTGTGGCGACTAGCATCGGTACAGTTCCTAAACCGAAAACGAGCATCAATGCGGCACCGCTCAGCGGATTATGAGCGACCACGGCAATCAGCAGGGCACCATAAACCAGTCCACAAGGTAAAAACCCCCACAGCAGGCCAGCGGTCAATGCTCTTGGAAACGTATTGAGCGGAAATACCTTTTGACGTAGTGGACTAAGATACTGCCAAAAGCGCATCCCAAAACGCTCAAGCTTGGTCAAAAACGGCGCGCCAAGCATGGTAACACCCACAAATACTAGTACCAGTCCCAATAAGATGCGCGGCATACTATTGCCGCGCATCAATGGCTCTAATACAGTAATACCAATCAATCCTGCAACCAAACCCAACGTGGCATAACTCGTTAAGCGTCCAATGTGATAGGTGGCAACCAGTGCGCGGCGTTTAGTGGGGCTGACATCTTTCATAGACAGTCCAAACGCTGTCACCAGCCCGCCACACATACCTAAGCAATGCGGTGACCCAAAAAATCCCATGAATAATGCCGCAACGAGTAAAGCTGTGGTCATGAATGCATCTCCTACAAATGGTGAAAAGCAAAACTATCAATATCATTATTAAAAAATGTTAGTCAATGTGCCTATATTTATAGCACCATCTTTTTTGGCTATCGGTAGTCTTTAGCGCTTTAAGCCTAATAAGCACGGCTTAGCGTTTGGCATTTTTATCTATGTCAGAATGGCTGATAGTGTCTGCATCCTTCACGGTATTGGCATGCCCACTATTATTAGCACTGTCATCATAGAGGTCATCATCAAGCAGGACGTCATGAGGTGATACACTTGATACGGGACGCTCATGCGCTTGCATGGTTTGACGACGCTCTTGACGATCCTCTAAGATAATACGCTGTGAGGCATTATCCAGGTCTTCAAACTGGTTGGATTTGACGGCGTAGCGTACTGCCCAAATCGCAACCACAAACAACATAAGACTCAATGGGATTAATAAAAATATACTAAGCATAGCGATCTCTTTAGTAGCAATCTCTTATTATACACCCATCATTACGTCAAATGACTTAGTTCAGGTCAATCGTTATTCACTTGGTGTTTTTGTCGCATTACCTCTAGGAGTGAGCAGCTGCTGCGCCGTTACGTCATTGGCATGGCGACAGTTCATCTGCGGACGTATCACATCCCGTAGATAAGCGGCAATCTCATAAACAGCACGGCGTGAATGACTCAGGTTTTGTGCAGGTTTCATCCAGTCGCGTCGTACAGGCAAAGGCGCACTAAGAGGCGTGCTGTTGATACCATTTAACGCAAACTGTCTGCGAGCACGTGCCATATGGTAGCTGTCAGTAATGAGGTAGACATGATGTAGTGGGATGCGTTTGGCAGTAAAACGGGCATTTTCACAGGTGTTCATGCTGGCGTTTTCACTGATCAGTCCATCAATACCATGCTCTATCAGCCATTGTCCAAGCCAAGGGGCTTCAGCGCCACTCAATACAATGGGTAGAGGCAGGTCATGATAAGCACCCGCTGCGGTACGAGCACGGTTGAGACTATAGCGATTGAGAATGATCTGATTATTATTGTCATTGGTCAGTCCGCCACCTAGCACGACGTAAGCGGTAGGCGGTGAGCTTGTGGCGACAGAAGGCATGGCGGGCAGTGGTAATAGCATCAATACATAAACGACCGCTTGTGAGAACAGCGGTGTGAATAGGCTTATCAGCATTAAAATAACAGACGTCGAGCCTAATATAAAGGTGACGTTGATGATGCGAAATAGCTTTATTAAGCGTTCAGCTGAACGCAAATAGCTTCGCCACAAACGTTTGGACCATGATGGTTTAAACCACATGCTCAGCAGACCCAGTCGAGCCATCAGCGTTTACCCATACAGGCTCACGCGATAACTGAATCGCAAATTTTATATATACCGTGTCAGCGATGTAATGCTGCGCTATCGCGACATCTTCTTGAGTGGCTTGATAAGGGGTATGATTGGTTAACACTAGGGCTTGCTGCTGGTGAGTGACAATAGGGGCAACGCCGCCACCTTTTAATCCTGCCTGCTCAATGAGCCAGCCTGCAGCCACTTTCGTCATCGCATCAGGCATTGGATAGCCAACGATCGTAGGATAAATGGCTTGCAGCGCCATAAACTGCTCCTGAGCAATAATAGGATTCTGAAAAAAACTGCCACAATTGGGCAATTGCTTAGGGTCAGGCAGTTTCTGTTGACGAATATCTATAATCGCTTGCATCACATCATGCGGGGTGGGCAGCTTGCGTCCTTGCTGATCAGCGTAGCGCTGCGCTATGGTTTGAACATCACCATAACTGGCTAAAATATTGGTTGGATCAGTATGCAGTCTGAACCCCACACGGCTGATTAGCCAAGTGTTTGGTGTACGCTTAAAGATACTGTCACGATAGCCAAATGCACAGTCGCTCGCTGATAAGTGGTGCCAAGTCTGGGTGGGTAGATGATATGCACGTACGTATTGTAGGCAATCCTCTAGCTGTACTCCATAAGCACCGATGTTTTGTACCGGTGCGGCACCAGTGAGACCCGGTATCAGCGCAAGGTTTTCTAACCCGTACCACCCTTGATTGACGGTATGTACCACCAAATCATGCCAGTTTTCACCTGCCATGACCTCGATATCGACGTAATCATCCGTTTGAGCAACGATATCAATACCGCGCATTTTTGGCTGCAATACTATGGCGTTTAGTTCTGCTGGCAAGAGAACATTGCTACCACCAGATAACACAAATAGTGGGCGCTTACGTGCTGCACCTTCAGCATACGTTGTCATAAAATCGTCAAGCTGTGCCTCATCCGTCAATGTGACAACTGTGTCAGCGAGACAGGCTAATGCCATGGTATTGGCCTGTGACAGATCACTTGAACTGCTGGCTAGTAGATCTATCGAAGAACCAGTTGCAGTCAATGGTTGAGTACTCAGATCAAGAGGTGCAGCTTGGGTCATAATATAGCCTATGTGGCAAATAGATAACAAATTACATCACATTTATTATAAAGGATACAGCGCGTAGAAGTCGTAAAAATATAGCTCTTATCGATAAGGTATGTCCTAATTCTTAAAAATCATGTCCTCATCCTTAAAATCAGGGCATGTCTATAACCTATCTTAGCAATATTTCCAACTTTCTATCCAAGCTTGTGCACTGGATTCGATGCGCTCAATCACTTCTTCAAAATCATCACCATCGCCTTTATAAGGATCTGGCACATCATTACCGCCATAGGTAGGGTCTTCTTCGCTGAATAAGGCGAGCTTTGCCAAAGTGTTTTCTGTATCTGTGATGCCATCTTTGATGGCTTGTAGATCAGCCAAATTTTGCGCATCCATGGCCAAAATCAAATCAAATTTTTGAAAGTCATTGGCATTTATCTGGCGGGCGATGAGCTTATTAATCTTATAGCCGTGTGACTTTGCATGGCGCTGTGAACGCTTGTCAGGTGCATCACCGACGTGCACATCACTGGTGCCCGCTGAGTCTATCTTGATTGACAATCCGGCAATCGCCGCTTGCTGGCGAAAAACCTCTTCGGCCGTTGGAGAACGACAGATATTACCTAAACAAACCAATAGTACAGAAGAGGGCGTACAGGATTTCATCAACATAATGTGACCTTCTATAACAAAAAAAACATGCCATAAGAAGCTCACAGTGTTAGCGCGGCTTTTATTAGCATGCAATCGATTGAATCAGCTGCTAGCGTAACGCCTAATGTCTTGAATGGCAAGGATAGAGATTAAACAATAGCGTCACTTGTCATGGTTTTGACGCAGTATTATGCATAGCAATATCATGTAATGAAATAGCAACCAAGGATAGGGCTATATTATTCTTGGTTGCTTTTAAAGCGATGCAAATCACGACGCTCTTTCTTATTGGGCTTATTATCCGGACGAGCGAGGTTAGCAAGTTTGCGCTGTTCAGCATAGTAAGCACGTCGTGTCTCACTTTCTTTGGTTTCTGAATACAAGACCTCGGCGGCAGCAGCATTGCCGCGCTGTGCCGTTAGGGCCTCAACGGTGACGGTTTTTTCCGTCATGGCAGTGGCTGAACCTTGACGAATGGTAAGCTCATCTCCGACTGAGATCTCCTTACTGGTCTTTACGCGGCTACCGGCATAGTGTACTCGGCCACTTTCGATCGCTTGCTTGGCAAGGGTACGTGTACGATAAAAACGTGCGGCCCACAGCCATTTATCGAGACGGATTTTGACCAACCCTTGAGAGTTGTCAGTATTGTTCTTCATAAGTGCCACTCTGTATTTGTTTTTATACTAACTAATATTAGGGCAAATTTGATATTTGCAAATAGATTTTATGACTATGACTATGACTATGACTATGACTATGACATGAGGGACAGTGCTGACGTGAATGAATGAGCAACAGCGTTAGCAATGGCTTTCGTTTGTAATACCTCATCTGTCTTTTAAGGGGGTTATATCAGTGACACCACTGCTGCTCACAAGGTATACCATCGTTATTGCCATCCATTTTTGTACTCGGGCAATTATTAATGAAATAAGTGGCCTCTGCACAGGATGTCATTTGAGAGCAGTGTTGTCTACCGTCACATGAAAACGCTGAAGCTGCTGGCTGGGTATTCAGAACAGGAGATATAGTGGACTCTGAAGAGGGGTCTACATCCACGTAGGTAAGCGGTATGTCATCAATATCAGTAGCGGTAAGAGCAGGTTGGGTGACAACATTTGCTGCTGCATTGGTTGCAGGTTGCTTGATCGTATGTTTGGGTTGAAGCAATCTATAACCTATCAGCACGAAAATCAGTAAGGTTATTATCACTAATATTTTATTTATCACTGTGCCATACCTACTAGCTCATAATCACGATTAATCTGACGCTGGCAGTTTCAATCAATCGAGAAACTGCCAGCGCGTACGATACTTTAAGTGCGTTTTTATTCACATGCTCTGACTTGCTAACGCGCTTTTGCTATTTTAAAAACAACTGATAGCCAATATTGTCATTGAGCATGGTGCAGTCATAACCAATATCTAGAAGGGCATCTTGTAGCTGACGAGAATTGCCTTCTGAGGCTTGTAGTCCAACCAACACCCGACCTTCAGCAGCACCATGATTGCGATAATGGAATAGGGTGATGTTAAAGTCATCGCCCAATTTTTCTAAGAAGGTCAGTAGTGCGCCTGGACGCTCTGGGAATACGATACTCAGCAGCTGCTCATTTTCGACATGAGCATGCCCACCGATTAGATGGCGAATATGCGATTTGGCGATATCATCATCGGTTAAGTCGTGCGCCGTATAGCCATCGGCCGCCAACTGATTACTGATGGTTTGACGCTCTTTATCGCCTTCTTTTAAGGCAATACCAACAAAGATTGAGGCAGGCTCCCTCGAGTCTGGTGATTTTTTGCTGTCCGCACGATAGTTAAACTCAGTGATGTTACGGCCATGCAGACTGCGACAGAAGTTTAAGAATGCACCAGTCTGCTCGGGGATAGTCACTGCAAAGATGGCTTCTTTTTTCTCACCAATCTCAGTACGCTCGGCGATATAACGCAGACGATCAAAATTCATATTGGCACCGCAAATTATACCAACGCAGTTTTTGTCTTGTATGTTATTGGCTGTCAGATATTTTTTCATGCCAGCGACTGACAATGCACCAGCAGGTTCAACGATGCTGCGGTTTTCTTCAAAGATGTCTTTAATCGCTGCACAGACTTCGTCATTGGTACAAGTGATGACTTCAGGTTCAACGATAGGGCCTGAATTATCGCTCTTTTGAGTGCGTATCACATCAAAAGGCAGCTCGCCAATTTGAGCCACTGCCACACCATCGACGAACAATCCAACTTGTTCAAGTTTGACGCGCTCGCCAGTTTCTAGTGCGGCCTTGAGGCAGGCGGACTGCTCAGCCTCCACCGCGATGACTTTGACGTGCGGCGCCACTTCACCTAAGAAGGCGGCAACACCTGAAATCAAACCACCACCACCAACCGCCACAAACACGTAGTCCATATTACGCCACTGCTGGGTCAGCTCGAGTCCGATCGTACCTTGTCCTGCAATGACCAATTCATCATCATAAGGCGGTATGAAAGTGAGGCCTTCACGCTCAGCGCGGTCAATCGCATAGCGGTTTGCTTGGTCAAAACTGTCCCCATGCAGATCAACATGACCACCCAGCGCTCTGACAGCATCGACTTTGATGTCGGGCGTGGTGGTTGGCATCACGATGATATTGTTTAGTGATAGTCTACGTGCAGAATAAGCCACGCCTTGTGCATGATTACCTGCTGATGCACAAATGACGCCGCGCGCTTTTTGCTCATCGCTTAACTGGCTGATACGGTTGTAAGCGCCGCGCAATTTAAAGGATTTGACCGGCTGTAAGTCTTCGCGTTTAAATCGAATGTCATTGGCAAAACGTTGGGTCAGCTTGGGCGCCGTTTCAAGTGGTGTTTGAATAGCAACGTCATAGACGGTGGCTTGTAAGATGGCTCGTACCCAGTGTGACAGCATAGTAATTCCTAAACAAAATGTAGATGAATATAAAAGTATAAATGAATACAAAAACGAAATAGATTAGCCTATGCTGATTTTGAGTGTCTTGCAACACTCAATTGCAGTTTTCTTAGGATTTCAGGTCTGAATGTACACAAAGTAGTGGTATGTGCGAAAGATAGACGCTCTGTACCTAGAAAATTAGAGTCATGATTGCGCTAACATCCATCAAAATCATCGGTTATAATAGCCGCGCATTTTACCTCTTTTATAATGATATCGTCAGTTCAAGATAATTTGGATACAAGGTGGGCGAGTGGACGTGCTACCAGTGGTAGTCTAAGCGAGCCTAACGAGCGCCATATCCCGTTTATATAGGACTGACTGTCCGTTTATTTTCCAAGGATTTATGATGAGTGATCAGCAAGCACAAAAGCAAGCCGCAGCCAAAGCTGCTCTAAGCTATATCGAAGATGGTATGATACTTGGAGTAGGGACGGGCAGTACGGTTAATTGTCTGATTGAGCTATTGCCAACAGTAAAGCTTGCTGGTGCGGTTGCCAGCTCACAGGTTACAGAAGACAAACTTCGTGCCCTTGGTATCGAGATAGTTGATTTGAACTTCGCTGGTACGCTCGATGTTTATATCGATGGCGCTGATGAGGTCAATGAGCACTTGCAATTGATCAAAGGTGGTGGCGGCGCATTGACTCGTGAAAAGATTGTAGCAGCTGCCTCGAATAAGTTCGTTTGTATGGTTGATGAGAGTAAAAGCGTTGAGATACTAGGTCGCGCGTTTCCTGTACCGATTGAAGTATTGCCACAAGCACGATCTTATGTGGCTCGCCAGTTGGCCAGACTGGGCGGTGAGCCTGTCTACCGTGAAGACTTTGTCACCGACTATGGTAATGTCATTCTAGATACATATGACTTGGATGTGAGTGATCCAATAGCATTGGAAAAAGAGCTGAACAATATCGTGGGTGTGGTGTGTAATGGTATCTTTGCAGCCAATCAAGCAGACGTTTTGCTAAAAGCAAGTGCAAATGGGGTAACGACGCTCACGCGTTAATCTACTATAAACAACTGTTATTGATACTGATACATAAAAAAAAGCCGTCCAGATTTGGACGACTTTTTTATTTGGGAACTTGTTAATGCGTTACACCACTCTCTTTTTATAAAGTAGGTTATGCAGGCAACTTGATTTTGTCTTTGAGCAAGAACTCCATCAATGCTTTTTGCGCATGCAAGCGGTTTTCGGCTTCATCCCAAACGACAGAGCGCGGATCGTTGAGCATGTCATGGGAGATTTCCTCGCCGCGATGGGCTGGCAAGCAGTGCATAAACACCACTTCAGGATCGGCTTTGTCTAATAGAGAGGGCGTCACTTGATAAGGCGCAAAACGACGTGCGCGCGTATTTTGCTCTGACTCTTGACCCATACTTGCCCACACATCGGTGACAATTAAGTTAGAGTCTTTTGCCGCATCTTGCACGTTTTCTACCAAACTGACGCAATGTGAAAATCGTTCCATGAGTTTTGGATCAGGCTCAAACCCGTATGGTGCTGCCACACGTAGCTCAAAACCAAATTGATTGGCAGCCTGCATAAATGATGAGCACATATTGTTGCCATCACCAACCCAAGTCACGATTTTATTTTCAATGCTACCGCGATGCTCATAATAGGTCTGCATATCAGCAAGCAACTGACAAGGGTGGTACTCATCAGTCAAGGCATTGATAATAGGTACACTTGAGTATTCAGCAAAGGTTTCAACTTTTTCGTGCCCAAAGGTACGAATCATGATGATGTCGACCATGCTAGAGATGACACGTGCTGAGTCTTCTAATGGCTCACCGCGACCGAGCTGCGTGTCGTTCGGTGATAAAAATATGGCATTGCCACCAAATTGACCCATGCCTGTCTCAAACGAGATACGGGTACGAGTCGATGACTTTTCAAATATCATGCCAAGCGTACGACCCACAAAAGGCTGGTATATCTCGCCTGCATGTTGCATCTTACGCAATTCGCTTGCACGCTTGATTAAGTTTTCTAGTTCTTGTTTGGTTAAATCAGATAAGGTCAAAAAATGGCGCAAACTCATAGTAATCCTAGCAGTCGATCGCAGTCAGTGAAACGTCATCAGTGTTCAATAGCATCGCGTCAGTGCGTATACTGGGTTGACAACAAACTTTTAGTATAGCGTATTTACTTTCAATGTAAACGGGCAATTTTATCAAGATTCAACGGCTCACCAAATCCGTTAAAACAGAGTGGCCAGCCATCAAATCTTGACAGGTTTCGATGTCTAGGCTAGTACACGCTTTGGACGTATGCTGAGGCGACACAGTAGCTCGTAGCTAATCGTGCCGGCATGTCCTGCGATTTCATCGACGCGTGGCGCATCGCCCCATAATACCACCTTGCTATCCAAAGCAAGACTCTCAAGCGCGTTACTGATATCAATGACAATCATATCCATGGCCACGCGCCCAATCACAGGGCAGCGGTAGTGTTGGGTGCTATCGGCATCGATGACAGTGACATAAGCGTCGCCTGTGACCACACGCGGATAACCATCGCCATAGCCGACGCTTACCAATGCCGTTCTGGTGTCTGTCTGAGCTTGCCAGTGACTGCCGTAACCAACAGCATCATTGGCACTGACAGTCTGTAGCGCAATAATCTGAGCACTAAAATCCATCGCTGGTTGCAAGTCTAATTCCTGTGCGCTTTTATCAACGACAGGTGAGCTACCATATAAAATGATACCTGGACGTACCCAGTCATAATGATGTTCTGGGAAATTAACAACACCCGCTGAATTGCACAACGAGCCTTGAATGTCTGGGCTAATAGTCGCTTGCAAAGTCGCCAGCACACTTGAGAAACGCTGAATCTGCATTGCATTTAATGGGTGTTCACGCTCGTCAGCATTGGCAAAATGCGTGGCCAGTATTAATTGATATCCTACTTCATGTAGACGTTTTGCTACTGACAACACTTCCTCAGCATTGAAACCCAAACGGTTCATACCCGTATTGTATTTCAGCCAAGCCACTCGAGTGGCACTGCCAGCAGGCGGGATATTTTGTAGTGCCCATTCTAGCTGTGGTCGGTGGTGAATCACGCAGCTAATATCATGATCAATCGCTTGTTGCCATTCATCAGCGCTAAATGCACCCTCTACGAGACCTATGGTTTTGTTCCAACCCAGTTGTCTAGCCTCTAGCGCTTCAGTCAAGGTAGCAACGCCAATACCATCTGCTTGTTGCAGGGCTGGCAAGACTGCCGCCACGCCATGTCCGTAAGCATTGGATTTTACCATGGCGAGCACTTTAGAATGCGGTGCGCGCTGTTTTACCTGATTGAGGTTATGGGTAATGGCTTTTGGTTTTATAGTAATCGTGCGCATAATTGCCTTCTTTATAAGTAACATTATGAAGTTATAAAGCCAGTGCAACATTAATTGGGCTAATGCTGCACTGGCTAGTTTATTAAAAATCGTTCGCTATCTTACGAATATTGTCTCTTTAAAAAGCTTTTATTCATCATTTTCATAGCTGGCATTTTGATAGTACTCTGGTGTTAGATTGATAAAGCGGGTAAATTGACCCTCAAAGCCTAAGCGTAGCGTACCAATAGGGCCATTACGCTGTTTACCGATGATGATTTCAGCCACACCTTTATGATCTGAGTTTTCATTATAAACCTCATCGCGATAGATGAACATAATCAAATCGGCATCCTGCTCAATCGCACCAGATTCACGTAAATCTGACATGATAGGCCGCTTGTTAGGGCGGTTTTCTAGACTGCGGTTAAGCTGTGATAAGGCAATCACAGGGCATTCAAGCTCACGTGCTAGCGCTTTTAGACTACGAGAAATCTCAGAAATTTCTCCGACACGGTTGCCATCTAAGCCAGGCACTTTCATCAACTGTAGATAATCGACCACGATTGCACCAAGCTTGCCATCATGGTTTTTGGCAATACGGCGGCAGCGCGAACGCATCTCAGACGGTGGCAGGGCAGTACTGTCATCGATATATAAGTGTTTGGATTGTAAGTGCTGAATGGCATTCATCATTTTTGCCCATTCATCTTCATTCATTTGTCCAGAGCGTAGATGCGTCTGGTTAATCGCACCCCATGAGGAGAGCAGACGCATCACGATAGATTCGGCAGGCATCTCCATCGAAAACACCACAACGGGCAAATCTTCATTGAATAAAATTCCTTCTGCCAAGTTCATCGCAAAGGTGGTTTTACCCATAGAAGGACGTGCTGCGACAATGATTAAATCACCTGCCTGTAAGCCTTGGGTTTTATTATTGAGCTCAGCAAATGGGGTCTGCAAACCAATCATGCCGTCTGGGTTTGACTTGAGTTCTTGAATTTTGTCGATGACATTGGTCAACACAGAGGTAATGCCGACAGGGCCGCGCTGCTCAGCACGTTTGTTATGCTGCTCATTGATACTAAAAATCTTGCCTTCAACATTGTCCAAGATATCACTGACGCTTTGGTCTTTTGGGTTATAGGCAAGCGTCAGCATGTCGTTACCCGTAGTAATCAGCTGACGTAAGGTGGACAGCTCACGTACACGCTGGGCATAAGCGGTCAGGTTAAACAATGTTGCAGGACTTTGGCTCAAAATATCGGCCAAATAACCGTCACCACCTGCGCCTTTGAGTAGTTTCTGAGCCTCTAGCCAGTCGTGTACCATGACCGTATCATAAGGCTCATTCACTGCTGCCAAATGGGCAATGGCATCAAAAATATACTGATGTCGCCCAGCATAAAAGTCGTCTTTGGTGACAATATCTGCAATCTTGTCATATGCCTCTTCGATACTCATCAAAGACGCGAGCAATGCTTTTTCAATATCAATATTGTGCGGCGGTGTCTGATTGAGTAAGTCGTCGGTTTTTTCGTTGTCTGCCATGAGTGCCTAATGTGTCAAAAGTCGATATAGTCAAGTATATATAAATCCGCTACATCGTCATCCTCGCTAAGCATACTAATGTATAACTTACACTCGGTTTCCTTGTATCGAAATTATATTGAACTGACTATATAAAAGAAGGTATAAAAAAAGAAGATAAACGGATATTCGGTATCCGTATTTATTTTAATAATATCGCAAAGTAACTATGGCATCTCTCTACGAGAGACGTACCAAAACGTGGTCTCACATCTGCCTGTAAATGCTACAATCAAAGGCGAAAGTTTAACACATAATGTGCTTTTTTTAGACCTCATGAGTAACTAAATCAAAAACTATCAAGCCTTATGAATTGGAAAAAGCATGCCACATCCAAGTATATAAATTAATAAGATCCACTATAAATACAATAGAATCAATGATTTAATATAAGAAAAGGCCATTGTTATGACACAAGAAAAAAAACCACTATTGATTACCACAGGTGAGCCTGCGGGCATTGGAATGGATGTGGTATTAGGACTGGCGGCCGAGGGTAAGTTGCAAGATTTCGCTCTTCCGATGTGGGTGACTGCTGACGCTAAAGCCATGCAAACTCGCGCAGATGAATTGGTCGCAGCAGGCGTGCTCGAAAGTACGCCTAGTTGGCATACTATCAATACAGATATAAATGCCGCTAACTTCGATGTTAACTTGGTAATGCAGATATCACAGCAAGATATAGACGTTGATAGTGCTTTTATTTTACTGAATATTCCTTGTGCAGCACCAGTCGTGTGCGGCCAAATCAATATCGTTAACTCAGCGATGGTGGCGAAGCAGTTAGAGATTGCACATAATCTCGCAACCAGTGGCACAGTCGCTGCTATCGTCACAGGTCCACTACAAAAATCAGCGCTGATAGATGCCGATATCAAGCTGTTAGATGGCACGATGTTTAGTGGTCATACTGAGTTTTTTATGCAGCAAAGCAATCGTAAAAAAGTCGTCATGATGCTCGCCAACCAAGCAATGAAAGTCGCGCTGGTTACCACGCATTTGCCATTAAAAGACATAGCCGCCGCTATCACAGCAGAAAATGTACGCCAAACCGTACAAATCGTTATTGATGACATGAGAGAGAAATTTGGTCTCACGCAGCCTCGCATCTTAGTCTGCGGCCTCAATCCTCATGCAGGCGAGGGCGGACATCTGGGTATGGAAGAGATTGATATTATTAATCCCGTGTTACAAGAGTTCATCGCTGCGGGCGTGGATATATCAGAGGCGATGCCAGCCGATACATTGTTTACCCCAAGACATCTAGCAAACTGTGATGCCGTTATCGCCATGTATCATGACCAAGGTTTACCAGTGCTAAAATCGCACGGGTTTGGTGATACGGTTAATCTGACTTTAGGTTTGCCTTATATTCGTACTTCGGTCGATCACGGAACGGCGCTAGACTTGGCAGGAAGCGGCGGTGCAAGTGCGACCAGCTTATATCAAGCACTGCGTATGGCCAATGAGATGGCTGACAAATCACTTATTGATAGACCTCTTGCATAAATTAATGTCTTAGAGATATTTGTCACGCAGTATTGTGTCACTTTAATATCAGCAATGCCTATCTATGCATCATCGCATCATCAAACATACTCTAATATAAGTGGTTCCATTATAGCGGTCTATTTTAAGTGGTCTGTTAATAGGTTTGATGGGTGAAATAGCTGGTTCCGTTGAAGTACACCTAGGGCAAACCAATCAGATATTTTCCCTTAAGGAAAATAATTCGACAGTTTGCCCAGCTTTAATAAGCTTTGGCTAAATATTCAAAGCAAAACTCAATAACACGCGTTTACCAGACTGAATTCGTGAAACACTGTGCTCATGCTTATCAGGACGAAATAAATAAACTCTGTCAAACAGGTTTATAATACAGTTTGAACATTCGAACACACCACCAACTTTAGGCTGAATTAAAACAAAGTTTAATTTGTAATAACGGCCTTTTTGCACGGGGTCACAGTGTTTCATAACGCTGTGGTTAGTAGGGTAGGTGACATAATTAATTGAAAAAATTCTACTACTGAAAATGGCTTTGTTGGTTACTCTTTCGGTCATATCTAATCCATTATTTTACGTGTATTAAACGTCGCTTAACGCATCTCAAGCTAGTTGTATTGGTTGTAACTTAGTTAAATACTAGCGTGAATAATGTAATGAAATGTTCTACTTAATCTGAATTTTCGACCATGAATACTTGATAGGCAAGCGAATCAGTAACTTATGGATAATTACATTAGGGCGTGTCCTCATTTTAAAAATGGTGATAAAAATGAGATAAATTGCAGCCAAACAAGGAAAATAGCGCAGATACTGAATAATATTAGGTTTGCCACAAAGAGATTATGAACCGCTCCAGATATATCGGAAAGTAGCTCTTTTAAAAGGTAATAGCAATTTAGGTATAGCTATTACAGACTAATCAACCAACAACTAAGTTTTCAATAAACCACTCCCATATCGCATCGACAGCAGGTTGTGACACCGATGTGCGTTTACGAATAAGATAGTAATCAGGCTCAACGGTTAAATCTAATTCACTGACTTGTAGCAAACGACCCGCAGACAGATCTGCTTGTACGAACGCCTGACAAGCAATCGCAATCCCTTGTCCTGCCAAAGCCGCATCTAACGCCAGCGCAGTTTGGTTAAATACGGCGCCTGGCAGCTTATCTGTCGTGTTAAGAAAACGTGGCCAATGGTTATGTGAATCATGTAGCAGTGGCATCTCTTTTAGTTGCTTGAGTGACATAGGAAGCGTGATGTCAGCGACAAAATAAGGATTAGCAACGGCGACCAGTTTTTGTTTGAACAATAACTGCGTATCAAAAGAGGAGGGAAATGGTGGACGCGTAAGCCGTACCGCTATGTCTACCTGATCACGGTCGAAATCTGCAATAGATTCAGTAGCGACAGTACGTAAGTCGATGTCAGGCACAGCAGTTGCTAGCGCCGAAAGATTGGGTAGTAAAATTTTAGTGGCAAACGTTGGTGTCACACTAATGGTCACCGTCTTAGGTTCTTTGAGTATCTGAGTGGTGGCCTTTTTTAAAATCTCAAACGCCCGCGTGACTTCTACAAAGTAGATTGCGCCTTGACCAGTAAGAGCCACCCCCTTTTGTAGCCTGTGAAACAGCGCAAACCCTATGTGTTCTTCTAATATACGCACCTGCTGAGCGACAGCCCCTTGTGTCACAAAAAGCTCATCGGCAGCCGCACGAAAATTCAAATGACGCCCCGCCGCTTCAAATGCACGTAATGCATTCAAAGAGGGTAAAGCGCGATAAACGTTTGACACAGCCATTCCTTAAATAATAAATCTGGCAATAGATTTTCTACAGTCTAGCATCTTTTAATATCATGCGAGATATCTGCAGCCATTAGTTATGATAAGTAAAACAATCACTAATGGAGAAAATCATGACTATAGAAAAAGTTGCTCTGATTATGGCAGGTGGCTCAGGAATGGGTGCAGCGACCGCTCGCAAGCTCACTCAGGATGGTTATCAAGTGGCTATCTTATCGTCCTCAGGTAAAGGAGAAGCATTAGCGAAAGAGCTTGGCGGGGTTGGTGTCACGGGTTCTAACTTGGTAGATGCTGATGTACAGCGCTTAGTTGATTTGGCAATGGATAAATGGGGCCGTATTGATGCGCTGGTAAACTCTGCTGGTCACGGTCCACGTGCGCCTATTTTAGAGATTACCGATGAAGACTGGCATCAAGGTATGGAGGTTTATTTTCTCAGTGCGGTGCGGCCGATTCGCTTAGTTACGCCGATCATGGTGGCACAAGGCGGCGGTGCTATTGTCAATATTTCCACAACTTGGGTCACAGAGCCGACAGCAACCTTCCCAACCTCGACGGCGTTTCGAGCCAGTCTGGGTGCTTTTACTAAGATTTTCTCTGATGACTATGCGTCACAAGGTGTTCGCATTAATAATGTCTTACCTGGTTGGATTGACAGCTTGCCTGAATTCGATGAGCGCCGTGAAAATATTCCGATGGGACGTTACGGTAAAGCTGAGGAAGTTGCTGCAACGATTGCCTTTTTATTATCAGAGGCGGCTGGATATATTACTGGTCAGAGCATACGCGTTGATGGCGGTGTAACTCACTCTATTTGATAAAGGTCAATGCTATGTTTAGAGCATACACAGCACTAATATTGCTTGGTGTGATTTGGGGATCAAACTTCATTTTTATGAAGTGGGCCACCGCTTTGATAACGCCTTCTCAAACTGTCTTTCTACGAGTGTTGTTTGGGTTTATACCTTTAGCGTTAATTGCATGGCGTCATAAAGTCATTACTCGGGATCAACTTGCGTATTTGCCGCATTTTATCGTCATGTCTGTGCTCGCAACCTCCTTCTACTATTATGGGTTTATTGCGGGTACTGCGTTATTGCCCAGTAGTATCGCGGGGTTGTTAAGTGGCTCAATTCCTATCTTTACTTTTGTAGGAGCAGCGCTCTTTTTGCCAGAGGAGAAACCCACTAAACAGATGGCGCTAGGGGTTGCATTAGGGTTTGCTGGTATTGCATTGAGTGCACGTCCATGGCAAGGCGGTATAAATATATCTCTGATAGGTGTTTTATGGATGCTCGCTGGTTCTTTGAGTGTTGGCGCATCATTCGTATACGTACGTCGTTTCTTATCGCATCTAAAGCTACCGCCATTGGCATTAGCCACATGGCAGATTGGTATTGCGGTGATGACGCTTGCCGTGCTCATTGATTTCGACGGAATTACTCATATAGCGACAGATGCCCAAGCACTGTGGGGCACTATACTAGGACTTGGTATATTAGGAACGGGCGCCGCTTTTTTGATTTACTACTTTATCATCGAGACTTTAGGCTCTGTGCGTGCTGCTGGTGCTACGTATATCGCACCTATCATTGCTGTGATCATCGGCGCGATTATAGGAGAGGCTATCACTTATGTAGAAATTGTCGCCTTGCTACTGATACTTAACGGCGTATTGCTTATTCAGACAGGCAGAAAGAAGGTAAAGTGAGTCAATAAAGTATAGGTCAACGATTAAAATATTAGGGAGCTTAAGAGTTACTGTTTATTTTTATAACGGGTCTTATGGTAAATGGGTTTAGAGGTAAAAAGCCACCGGCTCGGTTGCGCTAAAGTATGGGCATTTTATCGATAAAATGTCTCAAAAACACAGCCTAATTATGAGCTGTGGTATAATTTGTCATTATAATACCAGCACATTGCTGCCATAGCCCATTTCTCTTTTATACATGAAGCCCTTTTTATGTCCAAAACTTCGTTTGATGCTCAAACCATTTCTAATAGCCTACGTGCTGCTAAACACCAACCGCGTAAACGCTTCGGCCAAAATTTCTTACATGACCGTAGTGTTATCCGTGAGATTGTTGAAAGTATTCGCTTAGAGCGCGATGACAATTTAATCGAGATCGGGCCGGGGATGGGCGCGTTGACTGAGCCGTTATTGGCAGAGGTGGATGCGATGACGGTCGTAGAGCTAGATCGTGATTTGGCAGACAGCTTACGTATTCGTATCGGCGCCAATAGCCATCCAAACTTTGAGATTGTCAAAAACAATGCCATGCATGTAGATTATCGTGAGTTCTACAGTGAAGAACGCGGTAAGCTGCGCGTGGTGGGTAATCTACCGTATAACATCTCAACGCCTATCTTGTTTCATCTGCTTAGTTATGCGGATGTGATTCAAGACATGCATTTTATGTTGCAAAAAGAAGTGGTCGAGCGCATCACGGCCGATGTCGGTAGCAAAACCTATGGCCGTTTGTCTGTCATCATGCAGTACCACTGTGATACAGATTATCTGCTGACAGTGCCTCGAGGCGCTTTTAATCCGCCCCCAAAAGTGACCAGTGCTGTCTTTCGCCTGACACCGCATATCAACAAGCCCATCGTTGCGAACGACGAAGAACATTTTGCCATTGTCGTACGTGAGACCTTCAATCATCGCCGCAAGACATTACGCGCAATCTTTAAAAAATCAACGCTGTTACCAACGCTGAGCGAAGATGATTTCGCAGCGTGCAGTATTGATCCGCAAGCACGTCCTGAGACCTTGAGCGTCACAGATTTTGTCAATCTAAGCAACCATTCAAGGCATTTAGAAGTATAAGTGCTGATTTTTCTGCCATTATCATCTCTAAAAGATTGAGGTATTATGAGTTTTCGCCATCAGTACGTCATTGGTGACCTACAAGGTTGCCATGCAGCTTATCTGCAATTACTAAAAACACTAGATTTTGATCCTGCTCAAGACAAGCTATGGTTTGCCGGTGATTTGGTGGCGCGTGGTGAAGATTCATTGAATACGCTGCGTGATGTAAAGGCATTGTGCGAGCAGGGTGCTGCAGCCACTGTGTTGGGCAATCATGATCTCAACTTGATTGCGGTATGGCGCGGTGCTGCAAAAATTAAGCGTAAAGACAAAACAGCACCTATTTTTGCCGCTGATGACTGTGATGAGCTGCTCGAATGGCTGCGTCGGCAGCCGATACTGGCTTATCCAGATGATCATACGGTGCTGGTACATGCTGGTATTCCACCGCACTGGACTATTGACGCGGCAGAAACACACGCTCAGGAGCTAGAATCACAACTACAAGGCAGCTTAAAACAGCTCGATCGATTGCTACCGAATTTGTATAGCAAAGAAGCTGACGAGTGGCATGCAAGCATCAATGGTTTTACCAAGATGCGCGCGATTGCCAACTACTTCACTCGGATGCGTCTGTGCAAGCAAGATGGAACGCTTGAGTTTAGCTTTTCAGGGGAGTTAGATGAGCCGATGCCAGACGGTTTCTTTCCTTGGTTTGAGTGGCCAGTACCGCGTACGCGTAAGATATTATTTGGCCACTGGGCTGCTCTAAAAGCCGAGATTGATTTGCCAACTGTGCGTGCACTTGATGGTGGCTGTGTTTGGGGCAACCATTTATTGGCTTATCGGTTGGGGAATGGTCAAGTAATCACGTCTAGCGCTCATTGCCACATTGATAGTTGAAGCATAAAAGCCGTTCTTACAGTTCATTTTAGTGGTTGATACATTAGATTAACAGGCAATGTACCAAAACCACCAAAGTCACCCATCTAATTGGGTAGCTTTGGTGGTTTTTTAGGTTTTGGCAAAGGGTTTTTGGCATCACCAGTAGATTTGTCATCATGGTCGGTGTCACTATGCTCATCAGCGATAATATCATTGTGCTCGCTATCAATGGTACTGATGGTCTTAGTGGCTTTATCATACTGGATATCATCAGTATACGGCATGCTGTTCAGTTCATCATCTACCAAGCCATCATCCAAATCCATGACTTTTTTGGGAGAGGTGTGAGGCTGAGTATAATCGCCGTTTGGCTGATTGTCATAGTATATGTCTGTACTCGTTTGAGTGGTTTGCTTAGACTCAGGCAATATTCTGACATCAGACAATCGGCGCACCACATAATTACTTGGTATGGCTTTGCCATTTTTTTGCGCCGAGGTATCATCAAATATCATATGGCCTTGGCTATCAATCCGTGCATACTTCATGGGCTTATCGCGTGGCCAAAAAAAGTCAGAGGGATGGCTGATAATATGACCAAACACGAGCTTTGTGAGGCGACTCCATTCAAAGAAGCGCACTTCTTTAGAACGCAGAGCAACAAATAATGCTAGCGAAAAGCTGACGACCAAGTTGACCATACCAATAAGTGCCACACCAAGTATGGACAGCAGAATGATATTCCAGTTTATATCATCAATCGAGGAGTTAAATAGTCCGTGTGCTAAGTTGGCCGAGGCAAAGGCAATATGACGAATATCAATTGGTAGGCCAAATAAATAGCCAATCGTTGCGGTACTGCCTAAGAAAACCCCGAACAAGAAATTACCCATGATAGCGCCCAAATTGGCTTCTATAAAGCCTCCTAAGCGTTGCAGCCATGCTTTTGGCAGTAGGAACTGTAATAGTCTATGGCGCTGTATACGAGCGCCAACATTGTTATACACGGCTAGATTGTCATAATAACCGGCAATCAAACCAGATAAAAACAAGTACACACCAGCAATGGCTGCATGAGGAAGTGCCAACGAATGAAAGGGGTCTAAATCATGGAGTAGGTGACCTGCTTTTTCAGTGCCAATCATTGGCGCACCTGTGTACTGCAACCAAGCAAAAGAGATGATAAGCGCAACAGGTATAGCCAACATGACGTTACCCATAATGGCAATAAACTGCGTGCGCAAAATATCAACGACCAACTCTGAAAGTTTGGTCAGCTGGTGAGACTTTTTACCAGAGCCTTCAGAGATGGTAGAGGCAATGGCTGCTGCTGTCATGGCGGGCTGCTTGGTTGCTACGGTGCCACGAATAACATGAATGAAAACAAAGCCTAAGCCATAAATCATACTATTGATAAATGCTCGGCCCATAGGGGCAAGTGCCAAATGATAAGCCAATATCTTTATGGTTGCCATAAAGGCAATCACAAAACCACCAATAGAGGCTTTTTTGAGCATCTTTTGATAGCCAGCTTTATCGGTGCTGATATAGTGCTCACCCACACGGCTCGCATTTTCGGTGACTTTACGTGAGAGCAGTTTGGTGTTGTTATCAATCAGGTAGCCGATACTATAACGGCGATTGGCAGTGGTAATCAGGGCTTGTATCAGCTCAATAACGGCCCGATCTCGCTTTTGGTTGTCATCGGTCACAAGCTCCGTCAAAATCCGTATCCGCTGCAAACTTTGATCCAAACGCAGCATCATATTGGTCAAACGAATAGAGATACCGGTTTTATAAATACGTTTACGTACCGTGGCTACTATGTCTTCGCATTGCTCTAACATGACCAGTAAAGGTGCTGGATCAACGGCATGCTCAGGGGTAATGTCCGTGAGGGTATCCAATTCATGCGCTTGACGGTATTGATTGACAAACAGTACCGCTTCTTGGTTTTGTGCCACAAAAGAGGCTGAATAATTCAGCATTTGCGGATAGGAGTCCATCAAATCAGGATGCAAACCAAGACCACTAATACGATACGATAGAATAATGATGGCATTCAAAATGCTGTTTTTTGCCGTCGCTACTAAATTTAAGTGCTTGTCTTCTACTTTGATCTGCTTGACGAGATCATCCCATTTGTCTTTTTCGATATTGTTGAGCCAACGTTCATCAGAGCGTTTGTCAAACAAATAACCAACCAGTTCAACCACTGAGTCGTCTTGAGGTAATATCGGCAAAAAACGATGACCGATCAGCCGTCGTAAACTGTTGAAGAATCCTTGATCTGACATGATGCCCGTATCGGTATACAGCGCGATTTGTCGATACTGGATAATTAGTTTTAGCACAAAGCTAGACAGACCGTCCCCATATTCTGGATGCTGATGCAAAATATCAATGAGATCTTGGATTTTTTCATTGGCTAAAGCAGGTTCTTTATCGCTGACACGTAGCTCATCAATCAAACGTTTGAGCACCGAAGGATCGGGCACATCACTGAGGGCGGTAATTTGTTGTAAAATGCGTTTTAATTCTGACACGTCGCACCCTTTATCATAGTTGTTTCAATCGTTTTTATTATTTAATACTATGCATTACATAGTGGGGAGTAATGCGTTTTTGAAATTTGGTAAGGTTCTAATTTTATTTTAGCAACACTTTGTCCTGCATCATTTTAATCGTAACCACACATCGATAGTGAATTATTTTGTTAGCAGTTATTTTGACAAAAAAAAGGACAGTAACAAGACTGTCCTTTTTATTAGAATTTTATAGAATCTTTGCGATGACCATTTAGCTAGCAGGTACATCGAAGTAATCAAGATCAAAGTTCATCATTGGATCACTACCAGCTTTGACCATCTGTGCATGCGACTCGATACGTGGCAATATACGACCGACGAAATAATCGGCTAGCTTGGCTTTATTGGTATAAAAATCACCTTCTTTACCATCAGCAGCTTCGACCATCATCGCAAACATGTATGAATAAGACAAGTAACCAAAAGCATGCATATAATCTACTGCACAGCCGTTAACTTCGTTCTTGCGTTCGCCAATATTGCTGAGCACCGTATTGGTTAACGCTTCAATCGTATCTGCAGCATCTAGCGTGGCTTGTTTGATACCGTGATCTGCTTGCATATTATTGACAAAGTCACGAATCTCACCCAAGAAGTGAGTGACGTATTTACCATTGTTACGAGCCACTTTACGACCCAATAGATCAAGTGCTTGAATGCCGTTGGTGCCTTCATAAATCTGAGCGATACGGGTATCACGTACGATTTGCTCCATACCCCATTCACGGATATAGCCATGACCACCAAAAACTTGCTGGCAATCAACCGTCGCTTCTAGAGCTTTGTCAGTCAAGAAAGCCTTAGCAACTGGCGTCAGTAGAGCAACGCGAGCAGCGGCCGCTTTTGCTGATGCAGGATCGGTACTAAACTTCTCTTCATCAAGGTTTTTGGCAACGTACATCGCAAAGCAACGTGAGGCTTCAGTATTGGCTTTGGCATTCAATAGCATACGGCGTACATCAGCATGATGAATGATGGCATCAGCAGGTTTTTCTGGGCTTTGAAGCTGTGTATCGCTACGACCTTGACCACGGTCATTGGCATATAGTGCCGCATTTTGATAAGCCAGTTCAGAACCGCCAAGGCCTTGTAGACCCATGGTGACACGCTCGTAGTTCATCATAATGAACATTGATGACAGACCCGTGTTTTCTGCACCAACCATCCAACCTTTGGCATTATCAAAGTTCATCACACAAGTGGCAGAGGCTTTGATGCCCATTTTGTGCTCAATAGAACCAACTGCTAATGTATTGCGCTCGCCCAAGCTACCATCTGCATTGACCAAGAATTTTGGTACCACAAACAGCGAGATACCTTTTGAGCCTTCTGGTGCATTAGGTGTTTTTGCCAGTACCAGATGAATGATGTTGTCAGTGAGGTCATGCTCACCGCCCGTGATAAAGATTTTGGTACCAGAGATGTCATAGCTGCCATCATTATTAGGCACCGCTTTGGTTTTGATAATACCCAAGTCAGTACCTGCATGCGGTTCAGTCAAGCACATGGTGCCTGCCCATTCACCATTGTACATTTTTTCTAGATAAGTTTGTTTTTGCTCTTCAGAGGCTGCTGCGTTTAGGCATAGCGTCGCACCAACGGTTAGATTTGGATACAGTGCAAACGATTGGTTTGCAGTAAATACCATCTCTTCTGTCAGCATGGTCACCATTTTAGGGAACCCTTGACCGCCGTATTCTGCATTACCACTTAAGCCAACCCAACCTGATTCAGCAAATTGCTTGTACGCTTCTTTAAAACCTGTTGGGGTAGTGACAACGCCATCACCATGAAAGGTTGCGCCTTCTTCATCACCACTGCGATTGATAGGCAATAGAACGTTTTTAGACAATTTCGCCATTTCTTCTAATATCATATCGACTGTTTCTATATCGACATGAGCGAGGTTTTCATTATTTTGCCAAAATTTAGGCGCATTAAATACATCATTTAAGATAAAGCGCATGTCATTAAGAGGGGCATTATAAACAGCCATAAACATTCCTTTGATTCAAATGAATAAAATTAGATTCTTTGAGATTATTAATGGTTCTCTTGATATAGCATTAGAGGTGAATAACCAAAGTTTAACAAATAAGCGTGTGAGCGAGTGTATTTGTTCGTGAATTGTGCGTGCACCAAAAGTTAGTAGCGACTATTGTGATGCTGAAATACCTCTCAAGTGCTAAATCCACCATTGACGTAGGGTACTAACAAGATGAACAGCGCTACAAAATAAATCGGCAACATACCGTGGTATGTTGCCGATCATGTATCTTAGCTAACTTATAAAGTCTTTAATTAAAAGGCAAACTGCTCAACATCCATGCTCATGTACGGCTCAACACCAGTGCTGATACGCTCTACGTGTGTGGTAGTACGTGGAAGCAATTTGGCAAAATAGAACTGTGCCGTTTTGATTTTAGCATCATAGAACGCAGGTTCGCTGCTGCCATCAGCAATAGCGGTTTGTGCCACAAGTGCCATACGTGCCCATAAATAAGCCAAAGTCACGTAACCACTGAAGTACATGTAATCAACCGCTGCACCGCCTACTGCTTCAGGGCTTTCAGTGGCTTGCATGCCAATGCGCGCTGTTAAGTCGCCCCATTCTTTTAGATGCTTGACTAGTGGACGGATAAATTGACCCATCTCATCATTTTCTTTGTTTTCATCACAGAAGTCTTGGATAACTTTGACAAAGTTTGCAAGCAGCTTACCTTGTGAACCCAATACTTTACGTCCCAATAGATCAAGTGCTTGGATTTCAGTCGTACCTTCGTATAGACAAGCGATACGGGTATCACGTACGTTTTGCTCCATACCCCATTCACTTACAAAGCCATGACCGCCATAGACTTGAATGCCATGGTTGGCCGCTTCTAGACCCGTCTCGGTCAAGAATGCTTTAGCGATTGGTGTCAATAGTGACAGCATTTGGTCAGCAAATTTCAACTCTTCGCCTTCACCTTTTGCGACGGTATCTGCAAAATGTGAGAGATAATAGACCAATGCACGACCACCTTCAGCAAAGGCTTTTTCAGTCAATAGCATGTTGCGAACCGCTGGATGTACAATGATCGGGTCAGCTACTTTTTCTGGTGCTTTGGTACCTGACAAAGAGCGCATGGCCAGACGATCTTTGGCATAAGTCAATGAGCCTTGGAATGCGTACTCTGCAGCAGTCAAGCCCTGAACAGCAGTACCGATACGGGCAACGTTCATGAAAGTGAACATGCACTGTAGGCCACGGTTTTCAGGTCCGATCAAGTAACCAGTGGCACCATCGAAGTTGATGACACAAGTGGCAGAGGCTTTAATACCCATTTTGTGCTCGATAGAGCCACAAACGACATTGTTACTATCGCCAACGCTACCATCTTCTTGAACCGTCATTTTAGGAACGATAAACAAAGAGATGCCTTTTGTGCCAGCAGGTGCGCCTGGTAGGCGCGCTAATACAATGTGAATAATATTGTCGGTTAAATCATGCTCGCCGGCTGAGATAAAAATCTTTTGACCAGTAATGCTATAGCTACCATCTTCTTTAGGCTCAGCTTTGGTACGGATGATACCCAAGTCAGAACCTGCATGTGCTTCAGTCAGACACATCGTACCTGACCATTCACCGCTGATCATTTTTTCTAAATAGATATTTTTTTGCTCATCAGTACCATGATGCTCGATGGTTTGGATCGCACCATGTGATAGGCCTGGGTACATAGAGAATGACCAGTTAGCCGTACCAACCATCTCATTGATGACCGTTGACAGTGAAAACGGCATGTTTTGACCACCAAATGCTTCTTCAGCAGACAAAGCAGGGAAGCCAAGCTCACAATAAGCTTTATAAGCTTCTTTGAAGCCTTTTGGCGTGGTGACAACACCATTTTCAAACTTACAGCCTTCAGCATCACCGCTTTGGTTGAGTGGCGACAGCTCATTTTCAGCAAAGCTTGCAGCCATTTCAAACAGGCTATCCATCAGCTCGCGGTCCGCTTCTTGAAATGCAGGTAGCGTTTTGTAGTGGCTTTCGCTATCTAGTAGTTCATGCATAACGAATTGAATATCACGTAAGGGCGCTTTGTATTGCATAACTTCCTGTCCTTTTTGGAATGTAACCAATCACAGTCAGTATTAGGCATAAAATTGCACTGGTATGTGGTGCATGGATTCGGCCTGACTTACGCTAAAAATTAAACCAGCAGTAAGTATAAAAACAGATTGACTGTGTTATTGATGACATAAAATAGTATTGAAAAAATCATGATTGTTAGAGTCGATAGACGACTAAATGAGTTCTAACAAATTCACTATAAAAGATAGGCGTTCATAGGAAATTATACAAGTTTGGTGACAGGACTGATAAGTCATGAACCTATCTTGCATCAATTATACAATCAACGTTAGGCGCAAAAAAATCATCGTAATAACCCTATGAAAACTTTCATGATGCTAAGAATTATCATCATTAGCGCGCTACATTTTTTAGCCGATTTAGACCGCTATTGATTGCACTGAACCACACTAAAGCGATGCTCTAAAAAAGCCGCTACAACTGTATTTGCAGCGGCGCCTCTGTTAACTGTGTCTGATAGGATGTCATGCTTACCATCAATAGGGCATATTGACAGCAGTTCTATTTGGCAGCGTACTGTTCCATTAGCATTTTGGTCGCAGCATCAGCAGTTACTGGTTTGCTAAACCAATAACCTTGACCGTTCTCACAGCCCATGTCCAATAAAACATCACGCTGTTCCACCGTTTCAATGCCTTCGGCGACGACCTGCATGTCTAGCGCAACTGCTAAATCCAAAATGGCTTTGACGATAGCATACTGGGTGCGATCGGTATCAATATTTGAGATAAAGCTTTTATCGATTTTGATAAAGTCAAAAGGATACTCTTGTAAGTAGCTCAAAGACGCATAGCCAGTACCAAAATCGTCTAGAGCAAGACAAATTCCCAACTCTTTTAGTAAATTTAGTTGTTTTCTGACATTATCATGACGTTGAATCAAAGAAGATTCAGTCACCTCAATATGTAATTGATGTGCGGCAATACCATGCTCCACCAGCAAGCCACTTACCATCGAAAAAAACTCAGGATGACTAAATTCAGCGGCATCCGCATTGATACAAACATGCTGAGAAAATCCTTGCTGCTGCCAAATTGACAGCTGCTTTGCAATCTGAATGGCCATTTGTGAAAACAGCTCAAACGACAGCTTATGAGTGAGAATAGCATCGATGAAGTGTATGGGCTTTAACAGTCCGCGAGTTGGATGCTGCCAACGCACGAGTGCCTCAAATCCTGTAATCTCACCAGTATCTAATGAGAATTTTGGCTGATAGTGGGGGACAAACTGACCTGCTGTGGTAGCCAGCCTAAGCTCAGCCTCGAGTTGTAAGCTGCCTGCAGTATCCTCTTCAATGGCATCATCATACCAGCGGATGTCATCCCCGCCATGTTGTTTGACATATTGTAAGGCTTTCTCAGCTTTGGTCAGTAGTTCTATGACATCACAATCGTCTTTTGGAAAATAACTGACGCCAATAGATACGTGATAATAAATATTGTTGTCAGCAGCTTGATTTTTTCCCAAAGAAAAAGGACGTTCACACATTTGCATGAGTGTGTCTAGCTGATGGCGTACTAGGTTGGCGTCATTATATTCAAACAGCAAGGCAAAGTCGTCACCACCAAAGTGGGAGAAACATCGTAGGTTTTTTAATTTGAGTGCTTCGACACCTGAGACAAAGTTCTTTATTAATTTATTGGTACCTTCAGGTCCTAACAAGCTCGAAAGATTGCGATAGCGATCGATATTCAGACGTACCACCACCACTTCTTGGTAACTGTCTAATAATATATCGCTGGTCTGATTCAAAAAAACTTTTCGGTTAGGCAGTCCTGTCAATTGATCGTAGTTGAGCAAATGTGCGAGCTGTTTTTGGTCTTTCACCGCCGAAGATAAATCTTGTATCATACAAACATGGTAGGTGCCTTGCTCGATATGGATTCTACGGTAGGTGATATGGCAATCTAATGTCTGTCCATAGCGATTGGCCATGGAAAAATCAAGCTCATAAAACCCGTGCTCATCTAAGTTGTGATGGATGTCTCTTAAAATAGACTGTTCTTCAACTGATAAAAACTCAGCAGCATAAATACCTAGTGGTCGACCAACCAAAAAGGCCTCTTTATAGCCTATCATAAGCTCATAGCTGGCATTAACAGATAGATAGCGTAAATTGCTATCTAATATAAATATGGCATCTTCGAGGCGTTCGCACAGTTCGGTCATTAATTGTTGTTTGGTCAATACTGACAAGGGTTCAAAATTGCTCATAATAAGATCTCACAAAAGAGAATGGCTTATAGGAAATAAGAATTGAACTATCAAGGCATGCTTAATCAGTGACAAATAAAAAACAGCAGGCTCTTAGATAGTAGGTGTAAATGATCTAAAATGCTATTGTTATTCCATTATTTACCAGTTTTATCAAACACTTAATGCATGCAAGGTAGACAGTGCGACCACAGGCGCTGTTTCGGTACGTAGTACTCTGGTACCAATTTGCCAAGGACTAAAACCAACGGATGATGCCTGCTGACGCTCATCAGGACTTAAACCGCCTTCAGGGCCAATCAGTAATTTAATATAAGGGGTTTCTTGTTTAAGGATTTGGAGTAAGTTATCAGGCATTGCAGGCTGACCCGCTGCTGGCACACTCATTTGCATACACAGGTCTGCAGGTTGTAGTAAGGCTTGATAATAAGCGTCCTGACTGAGCAGAGAAACAAGGGGGCTGACGGTCAGCTGTCTATTAGAAGTAACAGAATCGAAAGATTTTAGCCAGTCATTAATAGACAAAGGGGAGAGAATCAACGGTGGGCGGTTGAGACCGCACTGCTCACAGGCAGCGATAGCCACTTGTTGCCAGTGTGCGAGTTTTTTGTCTACCTGAGCGGGTTTTAGAGAGATTTCCCCATGGTGGCTACTAAGCAATTGGATGGCCGTGACGCCAAGCTCAGTGGCTTTTTGGATAGCGTAATCCATACGCTCTCCGCGGCTCATGACCAGACCTATTTTACAAATAATCGGTGCGGTTTTATCATCTGTAACTTGCGATAGCAATGTGGCTGTCGCCGATTTTTTGCTAATGCTCTTAAGCTGAACTTGATATTCACCGCCAAACCCGTCAAACAAGATACCTTGATCACCAACACTTGCTCGCAATACGCGGCACCAATGATGAACAATATTATCTGGTAGTTCAAGCTCACTACCTATTGAGAGCGCTTTTAGCTCGATTGAGAGCGAGGTATCAGCGCTGGCACTTCCATGGCTATAAAAAAAACGTCGCACGTTATCTTATTCCTATTATTTGATTAAGCTTAGTTATTATCGGGTTGGTAGAATATCACTTGAGACAATTAAAGACATTTATTTTATGAGAATTTTTCTTAATAAAGGTTATTTTTATAAAAACAATATTATTGCACAGTGAAGATATTTTTAATAATAAAATAAGACGAAGTGTACAAATATAATTACGAATGGTTCTCAATAAGAGTTCTACCAATAAAAATGGCGCTCCTAGGAGCGCCATTTTTATTGGTAAGTTCAGTAGAGGTGAGGGACTAAGCAGTCAACCCCAAGGCTTCAACCAAGCGTTTATTGGGCTCAACTTTGTTCATGCTATAAAAGTGCATGGCGGGTACACCCTCGGCGATTAAGCGCTCACAAAGACGATATACCACATCAAAACCAAACTCGCGGATGGCTTTACGATCATCACCAAAGTCAGCCAGCTGCTTACGCACAAAACGTGGAATATCAGCGCCGCAGCTGTCAGCAAAGCGTATCAAATTGCTAGAGTTGGTGATTGGCATGATGCCAGCAACCAATGGCTTAGCAACAGTATCAATACCACGCTGCTCTAATGCATCACGCAAATATAAGTAGCTGTCAGCATTATAAAAAAACTGAGTGATGGCCGCATTTGCACCAGCTTGGTACTTATTCACTAGGTTATCAATATCGAACCCAAAGCTGCGTGCTTGTGGGTGCATTTCAGGATAAGCGGCCACTTCGATATGGAAGTGATCTCCTGAATGCTCGCGAATAAATTTAACCAAATCAAGTGCAAATGGTAGCTCGCCCATGCCAACTTGTCCTGATGGCAAGTCACCACGCAGGGCAACCAAACGCCTGATACCTAAGCTCTTGTAGTGCGTCAGTAGCTCAGCGATTTGCACTTTGTCATCACCAATACAGGAGATGTGCGGTGCAATTTCAGTGTCACCGCGCGCGCATAAGGCTTGCACGATGTCTAAGGTGCGACTACGGGTTGAGCCGCCTGCACCATAAGTCACCGAAAAGTACGCAGGTGCCAGCTCGTTAAGATCATCATAAGTACTCAGCAGTTTTTCGTGCCCTTGCTCAGATTTGGCAGGAAAAAACTCAAAAGAGAAAGCAGGCTTACTCATCGTCGTGCTCCTCAGTACTTTGATTAGTATTTATAAGCGTCAGGCTTAAATGGACCTTCAACAGGGACACCTAAGTATTCAGCTTGCTTGCTAGTTAGCTTGGTCAAAGTACCGTTGAAGCCTGCAACCATAGCAGCAGCCACTTCTTCGTCTAACTTCTTAGGTAATACTTTTACGTATAAGTTATCAGTACGCTTGTCAGCAGGCAAGTCTGCGAATTTTTCTTCGAACAAATACATTTGAGCCAATACTTGGTTAGCAAATGAGCCGTCCATTACGCGTGATGGGTGACCAGTCGCATTACCTAGGTTCACTAGACGACCTTCAGCAAGCAAGATCAAATAATCGTTCTCATCGTCTGAGCGGAAGATTTGATGCACTTGTGGCTTAATCTCAACCCAGCGCCAGTTGTCACGCATGAATTGGGTATCAATTTCGGTATCAAAGTGACCGATGTTACAAACGACTGCACCAGGCTTTAGTGCTGCTAGCATATGACGATCACAAACATGGTAGTTACCAGTGGTAGTAACGATCATGTCCGTATCTTCAAGCAAACGCGTGTTGATGTTGTCTGCGCCGCCAGTGTTATCACCATTGATGTATGGTGACAATACTTCAAAGCCATCCATACATGCCTGCATCGCACAGATAGGATCGACTTCTGATACACGTACGATCATGCCTTCTTGACGTAAGCTTTGCGTAGAGCCTTTGCCCACATCACCATAACCGATAACCAAAGCGCGGCGACCAGCAAGGAACATGTCAGTTGCACGTTTGATAGCATCGTTTAAGCTATGACGGCAGCCATATTTGTTGTCGTTTTTAGACTTGGTAACGGCGTCGTTGACGTTGATTGCTGGTACTTTAAGTGTACCTTTGGCAAGCATCTCAACCAGACGATGGACACCAGTAGTCGTCTCTTCTGAGATACCATGAATGCTATCAAGCAGCTCAGCATAATCATTATGAATCAAAGCAGTTAAGTCACCGCCGTCATCCAAAATTAGGTTGGCATCCCAAAGTTGGCCAGACGCTTCGCCGCCAACGTGAATTTGCTGACGCAAGCACCACTCGTACTCTTCTTCTGTTTCGCCTTTCCAAGCATAAACAGAGATGCCAGCAGCAGCAATTGCAGCTGCAGCATGGTCTTGAGTTGAGAAGATGTTACATGAGGTCCAACGTACTTCAGCACCTAGCGCGACTAGTGTCTCGATAAGTACGGCAGTTTGGATGGTCATGTGGATACAGCCAGCGATTTTCGCGCCTTTAAGCGGTTGATCGGCTTCGTAGCGACGACGCAAACCCATAAGGGCCGGCATTTCGGCTTCAGCAAGGGTGATTTCACGGCGGCCGTAATCAGCAAGGCTGATATCAGCGACTTTATAGTCAGTGAAAGAGGGATCGATCGTATGGGCAGATGGGGTGTTAGACACTGCGTCCATAATATGCTCCTATCAGTGGTTAATTTATGATAAAAAGAATAAAAACGCAGGTGCCGTTGTTTGCTCTGTGAGCGACCAAAATAGGACGCTCGACAGTTAACCGAGCCTAACATAATGATTGATTAGCATGGCTTTGAAGCCTAGATGCAATAATCAATTATTATGGCGCAACACCTCTCGGAGGGTGTCATTGTAATAGATGACAGATAAAATGTCACCTACTGGCTAATAGAAATAATAGACAGCAGTGTTATGTTTGATTTCAGATTTTTATGGCAATAAAAAAAGGCCATCGATTGATGGCCTTTCTATTGTTTGCAATAAATACTATCTCAATTTTCGATGAGTTTAGTACCAATCATAGGTTAGCGAGCCAAAATAGCTAGTGCCTTCAGTGGCATATTCTGTACCGAATTGATTAGATAGTGTGTAATCTTCATCAGTGATATTGTCAACGCGCAAGTTAGCACGAAGATTGGTCGTCAGATAGATAACGCCACTTAAGTTTAGTAGAGTGTAGTCATCCAACTTAGTAGTATTTGCAGCATCAGAGAATCTTTCATCAGTATATTTAGCTTCTAAACGCACATCAAAAGCAGGTTGCTGATAACCAACATAAATCAAACTGCTATTTTGAGGGCGGTATACAAGGTCGTTATTATAGTTAGTACTATTGGTGGTTTTGTCTTTGGCTTCTAGATAGTCATAACCCAAACCGAATACAAACGAACTAACGCTCCAGTCTGAAGTCAAGCTTAATCCTTTGATTTGTGCCTCACTCGTGTTGGTATTACCACCAATCAAGTCATCAACGTCAGTATGATAGCCAGTCAGACGGGAGATTTGATTTCCTTTATTGTACTCTACAAACACTTCCGTATTTTTACTGGTCTCAGGCTTTAAGTCTGGGTTACTGTAACCAGGGTAGTATAAATCGTTGAAGGTTGGTGCGCGAAATCCTGTCGCATAGCTTGCACCGATACGCAAGCCATCTAATGGACGTATAGCGGCACCTATGTTGTATGTGTCCTCATTGCCATATTGTGAATTGTCATCGACGCGATAATTGGCTTGTAGGTCATAACTATCTTCTGATAGTTGATAGCCCACAAAACCACTTTTGACAGTTCTATCTTCAGGATCGTAAGCAGTTTGAGCTGCAGGTGCAGGAAAACCTGAAAAATCTAAAACATCGGATGCTTCTAATTTCTGTGATAACCATTCTGCGCCAATGATAACGGTACCAGGTTGTGCATTGATACTTGTTTCTGAACGTGCCTGCTGTTGAATGGTATCAAATTGACTGCCATCTTGATAATCAATAGAGTTAGCATCATGAGTAGTGGATTTATCGATACTTTGGCCATAGCTAAATTTAGTGACAGCTAATGGTGTTTGATGCTGAATAAAAACATTGGCGCTGCCATTTTTTTGATCTGAATAAGCATTTGGAAAAGCGTTGCCTGCAGAGTCAATATCCGTTGTAGAGTCAGAATATAATGCGCTGAGTCCAGCACTTACAGAGTCTGAAATCTTATGTTGTAATGCTAGACTGGCATTTGTAGATTTAAAACCATCATCATCAGCATTGTAATCATAAGAACTAGGGTTAGCAATCGCGTTAAAACCGTCTGTTTCGTTGCGGCTGACACCCAAACTCAATGAGGAAGTCTCATTTTTAAGCTGACCTGTTACGCCTACTTGGTAATGGTTATTGCTACCATAACCAACAGTCGTTGAAACGTTAGATTGTTCTACGTTATTGCCTTTAGTAAATATTTGAATGACACCGCCCATCGCGTCAGAACCATAAATACTAGAACCTGATGCGCCATATAGTATTTCTATACGGTCAATTTGATCGGCAGATAATAGATTTAGTGCTGGCGCGCCTGTAGAAATAGAGCTGTAGCGAATACCATCAATGATTACAAGCACCTGCTTACTATCGTAGCCACGCATATAAAAATTACTGACTGTGCCTGTACCGCCACTTTGAGCAATGTTCATACCGGATTGATTTTTTAGTACATCAATCACGGTTTGACCTTGATAACGTTGTAATTCTTCTTTATCGATTACCCGTGTCTGAGCGATAATATTACTGGTCTTAGTCGGAGTACGGGTGGCTGTTACGACAATTTTATCAAGCTCAACTTGTGGTAGGTCGCTATCGTTGATGGAAGTATTTTCAAAAGTAGCTGCCATTGCGGTATTCACAGCGAGCAGACCTAGCGCGCTTAAGATACTCAAACGAAGATAAGCACGTGAAGATGAACGTGATAAAGACATAGTTGATTCCAAAGTAATCATATAAAAAGGCAGAAATAAAAGGTAACGAGTCTGACGTTAAGCATGTCAAAGGTTACAAAAAGATGTATATAAGCAAAACTATATACATTATCTACAATATGGCAGGCTTTATAAACCACTTTAACCTAATTTTTACTCAGGGTAGGCTGAATGTTATTCATTATAGAGTTGTTAATTATCCGTCTGACTATGGTTTGTTCATTGATGGATATTTTCTTAGCAGACATTATCAGACCGGTATGCTGTGTCAAAAGATAGAAAACCAACACCGTTGACCAAAAATCATGTAATCAAAAGCACTGCTGTTATAAATAATTGTTACTATAGTGCAAATCTTGAATGTTCTCCATTGTACCGTTTATAAAAATAAGAGGTTTGTTTTGTCTACCAAGCATGATCTGACTCCCAGTGTGGCGCTTTATCCCCTCAGCTCTATCATCAAAAAGCCATTAACTATCATAGTATTGTTGATGGCGATGGTGATGGGTTTTTTTCTTCCAAACAGCGCATTTGCCCTTGAAGCAGGGGCTTTGGGTGTCGGTGGCGATAGCAGCGGAGAGTCTGTTATCTCAAACCTGCCTGACTCGTTTGGGCGCGATACACCGCGGCATACTGTACAAGGGTTCATCAGTGCGCTGGGCGAAAACGATTACTTGCTCGCCAGCAACTACCTCAATTTATCAAAATCTGACAACCCGACCACAGTAGTTCGCCAGTTCAAGCAGGCACTGGATGCAGGTGGACGTTTTCAGCCTGATTTACAGATCAGCAATGCCCCTGAAGGCAATCTAACGGATCAATTGCCACCAAGCCAAGAAAATGTCGGCGTGATTAATGTCGGTGAGAGAAGTGTGCCACTGCTACTAGAAAGAGTGGTGTCTAAAGACGACGAACAATATTGGCAGTTTTCGAGTGATACGCTCAGCTCAGTGCCAGAAGTGATAGAAAACACGGAACCTACCTTAGTATCTCGCTATACCGTTGACTCTTTAGATGGTAAAAAACTTTTCGGCTACCAATTGGCTGATTTGGTCGCTGCGCTAACCATGATTATCAGTAGCTTTGTACTGACGTATATCGCAGTGTGGCTGTTGTACCATTTACTGCGAATGACTTATCCTTATGTACGCGGTGCACCATTGCCATTGCCGAACAAAGTGATACTGCCACTCGCTGTCGTTATTATGGCACTGATATTATCCGAGGTCATGGTATATGCAGGCGTATCAGTGACGCTACGTGAGCCAGTCAATCGATTTACCGATATTGCTTCATGGGTAGCAACCACTTGGCTGCTGCTACGCGTGATTGATGCGATATTTACTCGGGCAGTCAATCTAAGTTATAAGAGAAACCATACCGAGCGTGTGTCTATCTTGGGGCTGCTTCGCAAAGTCGTCAAAGCACTGCTACTGATATTTGCCGTCATCGTTATCTTTGGCAATTTGGGATTTGATTTAACCACTGGTATCGCCGCTCTAGGTGTCGGTGGTTTGGCCTTGGCGCTTGGTGCTCAAAAAACCATCGAAAACCTTGTTGGTAGTGTCGTTGTAGTTGCAGACTCACCAGTACGCATCGGTGATTATTGTAAATTTGGGGCTTATGAAGGCACGGTCATCGATATTGGTATTCGTTCATCACGGGTACGTACCTTGACCCGTACCGTTGTGACGGTACCAAACGGTGATTTTTCGTCCATGCAAATTGAAAACTTTACCTCAAGGGACATGTTCCGATTTTTTCATCAGCTATATCTTAAACGTACTGCCGATCTTGATGTCATCTTTAAAATGGTCAATGACTTGGATGGATTTATAAAAGCGCATGATTTGACCAATCAGGAATGGAATCAGGTCAATATTTTAGAGCTGCGTCAAGACTGCTATGTCATTCAGTTGCAGGCTTATGTCAATGCCGTGGATATTATTGAATTTTATGACAAACAGAATATTTTATTTGTCGATATATTAACCCAAGTGGCCAAATACAAGGTCGAGCATGCTCTGCCAACGCAGCAGCTCATCGTCAATCAAACTGAGCTTGACCATCATATAGAAAACAACACCGCTGAAACCGTGGACGGCATCTCGGATAACGGTAGCGATATGGATAGTCATGACACCAATGGCAGCTTAGAAGAAACTATTGATTATAATCATGACCGTAGAGATCTTGATAAAAAAACGGATAGTGATAAAAATAGTGAAGAAACCAAACAGAGTGCCGGTATCAACAGCCATCACTTATCTCTGGCAACCGTCAGTAAAAGTGGCGCGATGAAAGCGCTGAAGCACAAAAGCCGCATGCTCAGAAAAAGCAAGTTTAAACATACTAAGAGAAAACCTGGCTTATCTATATGGAATCAGAACTAAGCAGACTGCTGAGTAAGCGTTGATAGGGCGTGTTTGATATTCAAATGTGGTGCTGGCAGTGACTATTTTTTAGACAATATGCCGTGAAATTTTTGATGCCTAGTCATTCTAGGTTAAACAATTTCGCCATATATTGGCAAAAAAGAGTACTGCCCTGAAAGGCTGATGCTAAAATCACCCCAAACGTTGTTACAAACCTAGCTAAGGTCTCGACATTATCGTCGGTTTGCACCTAGTTTGGTGCAATTTTAACAATCAGCAGCCCAAATATTTGAATGTTCAACGCGCCCTAGTCTATCACTTTAAAGCAGTAAGGATAATGATTGCCAGTGCCAGTTGCTATCAGGGTTTTCTGCTATAAAGGTAGAGCGGTTTTATTGCGTAATATTCCATAATACGACCAGAGTAAGAGGCCAGCGCAACTACGATAAGGCGACCAGTGCTGAGTTAGGTCTTTGAGTTGCTTGGGTGTTGGGCGATCTGCTAAGCCTAATAACTCCATGGCCGCAACTTTGATTGCCAAATCATCAACCGCGAGTACATCTGCACGTTGCAGTGAGAACAATAAGTACATCTCAGCCGTCCAACGCCCGACGCCTATCACAGCCGTTAGCGTTGCGATAACGGCTTCATCTGACATGGATGGTAGCGCGGCAAAGTCGATATCATGCTCAACCAATGATCGAACGTAGCGAGTCTTTTGTTTAGACAGTCCTTTTTCTCGCAAAGTCTCGTCCGTTGCCTCAATGATTGCGTTCGGTGTCGTCAAGCTTGCATCAACCAACCGTTGCCAAATACTGGCTGCCGCTGCGACAGACAGCTGTTGACCGACCATGGCTCTCATCAATTGCTCAAAGCCGCCTGAATTGTGTTTGAGGCTCGGTATGCCAACCTGTGTATAGATAGGCGCAAATTTGGGCTCAATAGCGATTAGCGCTGTGATATGCTCGCGCAGCTGATCTGTGTTTTCGATAGTTTGTATCGTCATGATGGTATCGCTCTGATGGCAGGGGAGTATATTGATGATGCTAATGCTAATGTTAAAATATATATAGATAAGGCCACGTCGTAAGCCACTATTATATAAGGAACTATCATAGCAGCATCAAATTGATAGATAAAAAAAGGACTGCATCTTTGCAGTCCTTTTTTATTGCTAATACTGATGTTTACTCGCCATCTGCTTTCGGCTTTTTAAGCAAGACCAATACCGCGCCATTGCCACCATCTTTTGGTGGTGCAGAGCAAAACGCCAATACCTCAGGCAACTGACGTAACCAACCATTGACGCACGTTTTTAGAATGGCCTCAGAGCCTTTACCATGGACGATTTTTACCATGGTTTCGTTCTTTTGCTTGGCTTGGCTCAATAGTTGAGTCATGGCGACGCGCGCTTCTTCTATCGTACAGCCATGGATATCGACGGCATCATACCAGCGTAGCTTGCCTTTTTTGAGTTGATCAAAGATTTTATTTTGCAAGGTTGGCTGCTTGTACGATAAAAAGGCTTCCGCAGCGACAGGGTTTAGCAGTGCTTGCATATCTGATAAGCCTGCACTCAAGTCACTCGCTTCACTACCTTGGGCAGCTGCACGTTTAGAGAGTGTGGTCGCATCAGGTTTGCCCGCTTTGCTCGCATTGGCAGGTGAGCGGACGTTTTTGTCTTCTAGTTGGTTGACACCGTGCATCGCCTGCATGAATAGCACTTTATCATCATCAACATGTTCGCTGTTCATTTGCTTGACAGTCTTGTTCACTTGCTTTTGCGTGGGCAATGACACAGGCTCAGTGGGTTTTTGATTGTCACCATCAGGTGAGTTGGTATCACGGCCTTTACTCAATTGGCCTTTTAGCTCTTTGAGTTGGTCTTGCATTTCTTTTGAAAATAGAGAATTTGACATAAAAGTTAACGTATCGTTGATTGATGAAAGGTTGGTTGAGCAATCCGTATAGCACACGTATTACTCAATGCGATCTAGTTGTATTGAATCACTTTACCCGTCTAGTGCAGCGCCTGCAAGTAAGGATTGTAACGCTTGACCTGGGTGGTCGGTTTTCATAAATTGCTCACCGATCAAAAAGTGCTGAATATCATTATCTAGCATCAGACGAATATCATTACTACTATGAATGCCACTCTCGGTGACGATGAGTGGTTTTAGTACGTCGTTATCACTTTCCGTGGTATCGATAGGGTCAGCAACCAGTGCGTCGATCAATATATGCTTTAGATCAAGCGTGGTTTGCAAGTCGACATCAAACGTATTTAAATCACGATTGTTAATGCCGTAGATGTTGCGGTTCGAACGTGGCAATTGTAGTGCGCGCTCAAGCTCAGACTTGGTGTGTACTTCTATGAGTACATCCATACCCAATTCAATACTTAGCGCATGCAGCGTTTGAACTTGGGTATCATCTAAGCAGGCCATGATAAGTAAGATGCAATCAGCACCCATCAGGTAAGACTGATAGATTTGATACACATCGATCATAAAGTCTTTGCGTAATATCGGTAGGCTTGAGGCATTGGCTGCTTGAATTAAATACGTATCATCACCCTGAAAATAATCACGGTCGGTCAATACTGATAGACAGCTGGCACCCGCTTGCTCATATTGTAGCGCGAACAGAGCAGGCGTGAAGTTGTGATTGATAACGCCTTTAGAGGGCGAAGCCTTTTTTATTTCGGCAATGATGCCGACACCGTTCTCTTTTGTGCTAGCCGCGCGTAGAGCTGCCGCAAATCCTCGGCGTGATTTTTTATCCGCTGCGACTTTTGCCTGCAAGTCTTCAAGAGAAAGACGCGCGCGTGCCGCTTTTACTTCTTCTACTTTGGTGGCGACGATGCGCTGTAGTACTGAGGGAATGTCTGAGTGAGTCGTAGTCATGCTGGTATCCGAATAGTGTTAAATGTAAATAGACAACGTTAGAGAGTGTTGCACCGAATTGGTGCTTACTTATGCTTGGCTAAATCTGAGCAGCCAGTTGCTGTGTGTACTTGCCCAAAGACTCAAGCTTGAGTAGCGCATCGCCATTTTGAATGACTTGCTGTGCTCGGCTGACGCCATTGGCATAGTTACTGGCAAGCCCTGCTGTATATATCGCTGCCCCTGCATTCAGTGCAATCATATCACGGGCTTTTAGCACAGCACGGTCATGAGTATCGGCACCAGATAGAGCCGCGCGAATAAGCTCAAGGCTCTGTGCTGGAGAGTCGACATCGAGTCCGATGAGGGTTTGTGATTCGATACCAGCATCTTCTGGCATCATCTCGTACACCGATATCTCACCGTCTTTTAATTCAGCAACAGTAGTCGATGTCGCCAGACTGATTTCATCCAGACCGTCTTTGGCACCCACAACCATGACATGGCGTGCGCCTAAGTTTTTCATTACTTTGGCGATGGGTTCACATAGCTGCGCGGTAAACACACCGATGACTAAGTTAGGCGTGCCAGCAGGATTGGTCAAGGGCCCTAATATATTAAAGATAGTACGGGCTTTTAACTCACGGCGGATGGGATTGGCATGACGCATAGCGCTGTGATGATTAGGCGCAAACAAAAACCCAATACCTTGGTTCTCGATGCAGTCTTTTGCTTGCTCTGGGGTGAGCGTCAGGCTGATGCCAGCCTGCTCAAGTAAATCTGAGCTGCCCGATTTGGTTGAGACACCGCGGTTACCATGCTTAGCCACTTGCGCACCAGCTGCTGCCGCTACTAATGCCGAGGCCGTTGAGACGTTAAAGAGGTTGGCGCCATCGCCACCAGTACCCACGATATCGACCAAATGCGCACAGTTCTTTGGTTCGATATTGGCGGCCAATGCACGCATAGCGCTGGCCGATGCGGTGATCTCATCAATAGATTCACCCTTCATGCGTAGACCGGTCAAAATAGCGCCCATCATCGCGTCGCTACATCTGCCTTGCATGATAATCAGCATCACTTGATACATCTCATCAAAGGTCAAATCAATGTGCTGAAAGATTCTACCCAAGGCGGTCGTTAGCAGCTTGTGCGTTTCTGTATCAGAAAGTGCTTCAATGCTCTCTGGTGTGTGCGTGTCTTTTATTTCTTCTGCGCTCATTATGGTCTCGCTTAATATTGTTTTTTATGATGATTTGTGTGAAATACTGAGAAATTTTTTGAAATATGGGTGACTGGTTTGAATGAAAGCAAATCATGCTACAAGGGAAAATCAACCCACTTGCGGTAGCGCATCTGATGCTAATATTGCCAAACCATGCGTCTGTAAAAAATTATTGAGCAACTGATAACCCACTTCACTTAAGATAGACTCAGGATGAAACTGCACACCTTCTACGGCAAGTGTTTTATGACGGATACCCATGATTTCTTCAATACTACCATCAATATTCTGTGTCCATGCGGTCATCTCAAGGCAGTCAGGTAAGCTGGCTTTGTCAATGACGAGCGAATGATAGCGTGTGGCTTGTGAAGGGTTGGGTAATCCAGCAAATATACCTTGATTGTCATGGTAAATTGCCGACAATCGGCCATGCATCACTTCACCAGCTTTGACAACTGAACCACCAAACGCCTGTCCAATGGCTTGATGCCCCAAGCAAATCCCCAGTATCGGTATAATGCCCTTAAAGGCCTCGATGGCCTTAAGCGAAATGCCCGCACGGTCAGGATCGCATGGGCCTGGGCCAATAACGATGATGTCTGGCGCAAGCGTCTGAATCTGTTCAATAGTGACTTCATCATTACGCCAAACGGTGATATCTTGCTGTAGCTCACCAAAGTACTGCACGATATTGTACGTAAAACTGTCGTAATTATCGATCATCAGAATCATGAGTGTATCAACTTATCGATTTTCTATGTTTTCAAAATGAGGACACGCCCAAGCGATGTCTCAATCGTTATCCGTAGATATAGTCAGTCTAATATGAAAAAGATACAGCGGGACTGGGATGAATTTTTTACAGCCTCTGTCGGCATAGGCACAGCAAGCCAGAAAAATTTATACCAGTTTCGCATTATTAAATACTGTATCCATTTTATTTAGTATCGGCTCTAGCCATGCGCTACAGCCTTATCATGCTTTTTGATAGGCGGTTATCTTACCACTATTTTACCCACCATCAAATGCGCAGGCTGACTGCATGAGTAAGTCGTAAATAGAGCAGGTTGCACCAAATTAAAACACACATTGGTTATTTATGTTTTTATGCACTACTTTAGTGCTATTTAATGGCTGCGAATGATGCTTCATGACTGATAGATTATCGAGTCATGAGGATGTTAAATTTTTTATAAATAGGTATGTGTTATAAGTAATTGTAATTATTAATAATAAATAAGTTGTTGTGTTTTTATAGCGTTTCATCTATAAATATTGGCATAACCTTTGCAGCTGCTTATATAACCGCTGTTGTCATTATTTAGAGCCACAAAAGCGTGGTATAAAATATTCATCCGTAAATAGCTGTTAATGAATGCATTCAGCATTATGAGTCACATATAATCAAAATTGATTTGACTTATGGTGGTACGGAAACGATGATAGGTTGGGTTGAGTGAGCGCTTTAGATGCGCGTCTTGACTAATATACTAAATAGTGTTGATAATAAGCATAATATCGAATGCGCTATTTGGTAGTATCAGCACAGCTGATATTCTTAAAAAAATTTGTACTAATAATTTTAAATCGCAATAACGTGATCAACACAACGGAGATTATTCATGTCGAACAAACTATTAGATCTTATCAAATCCTCTAACGCTAAATGGGTTGACTTTCGCTTCACCGATACACGCGGTAAAGAACAACATATCAGCTTCCCAGCGCATAGCGTCGACGAAGATGTGATGGAAGATGGCAAAATGTTTGACGGCTCATCTATCGCAGGTTGGAAAGGCATTGAAGCGTCAGATATGATCTTGCGTCCTGATCCAGAGACGGCGTTTCTTGACCCGTTCTTCGATGCCGTTACCGTAGTAGTGACTTGTGACATCATCGAGCCATCAACGCTACAAGGCTATGATCGCGATCCACGTTCTATCGCTCGCCGTGCTGAAGAGTACTTAAAATCTACTGGCATTGGTGATACCGCTTATTTCGGTCCTGAGCCTGAGTTCTTTGTATTTGATGATGTAAAATGGTCAGTTGACATGTCAGGTGTGAGCCATAAAATCACGGCTGAAGAAGCAGCATGGTCTACAGGTGAGACTTACGAGTGGGGCAACATGGCCCATCGTCCACGTGTCAAAGGCGGCTACTTCCCAGTACCACCAATCGACAGCTCACACGATATGCGTGCCGTTATGTGTGAACGCATTGAAGAGATTGTTGGTGAAGGCTCAGTTGAAGTGCATCACCATGAAGTGGCGTCTTGCCAGTCTGAAATTGGCGTAGCGTTCAACACGATGGTACGTAAGGCTGATGAAGTTCAGCAATTGAAATACGTTGTACATAACGTGGCGCATCAGTTTGGCAAAACAGCTACCTTTATGCCAAAACCAATCGTTGGTGACAATGGTTCAGGTATGCACGTGCATATCTCTATCTCAAAAGACGGCGTAAACACCTTCTCAGGTGATGAGTATGCTGGTCTGTCTGAAACAGCCTTGTACTTTATTGGTGGTATCATCAAGCACGCTCGTGCATTGAACGCGATTACCAACCCCTCAACCAACAGCTATAAGCGTCTAGTACCACATTACGAAGCGCCTATTAAACTTGCTTATTCAGCATCTAACCGTTCAGCGTCTATCCGTATTCCACACGTGAGCAGCCCTAAAGCGGTACGTGTAGAAGCACGTTTCCCTGATCCAACGGCTAACCCATACCTAGCGTTTGCTGCATTGTTAATGGCTGGCCTTGACGGTATCCAAAACAAGATGCACCCAGGCGAAGCTGCGGACAAAAACTTGTATGACTTGCCACCAGAAGAAGAAGCACAAATCCCAACGGTTGCAGAGAGCTTAGATGTTGCATTGCAAGCACTGCGTGATGATCATGACTTCTTGTTAAAAGGCGATGTCTTCACTGAAGACATGCTAGAAGCGTTTATCGCTTTGAAAGAAGAAGAAGTACAACGTCTAAACGTGACTGTACATCCAGTTGAGTTTGATATGTACTACAGCTGCTAATTAGTCGCTAAAGCACTCAGTTATTTTGAGTCGTAAAAACCAGCTAAGGTTAACTTAGCTGGTTTTTTTATGTCTTTTTATAAAGATCAAAATCGTTATGGTGAGATTTTCTTTGATATTACTGCCGATTTCATATCGAGTACTACTGATTTCACTACAAAAGTATCGCATAATGGTTGTATTAAAACATATTAATAGTAGACACTAATTAGGCTGACTGACTATGGCATTATTATCAAAATCTTCTTTTTTGACAGGCGGTGTAAAGGTAGGGCTTCTGACAATGGCTACCAGTCTTTGTATGACGCTTGCACAGGCTGCACCCATCTATAAAGTGGTTGATGAAAAGACCGGTCAAGTGACCTTTACCGATCGTCCGCAAAGTTATGAGCAGCAAACTGGTAAACAAATCAGCCAAATAGCCATCACAACAGGCAATGAGACGAATGGCTCAGGAGTTGCTAATACAGCAGGTAGCAGTTCAACAAGTAGTTCTGATGTCATCACTCAGCCAGTTGGGGCGACACAGACACTGAATGTACCTGCCACTGCTACAACGACTGCGACAGTGAAAGCACCAGTCAACTATCAACTAACGATTGCTGAACCCAGCAAAGAGAGAGCTTATCGTCGCCCAGTGCAAAGCATCGATGTGGCGGTGCAAATCAAGCCTGCGCTACAAGTAGGTGACAGCGTGCGTATTTATCTGGATGATAAGGAAGTGGCACAGGGGCTGAGTACATCGATTGCTACGGTTGATGTGTTGCCAGGTGCTCATACGGTGAAAGCTGTGATACAAAGCGAGACAGGCCAAACACTTGAGCAAGTAGCCATTACTATCTATTTGATTCAAAACAATACCACATTACAAAACAAGAAAAAGCTCGCGCAGCAGCTTTTGGCTTATCAAAAGCTATCTTGGTATCAAAAAATGAAGTTAAAAATGACTCAAAAAGAAGTTGCTCAGTCCCAGTCTCAATAAGGATAACGACAACGATTAAATATAATGGATATCGTTGGTCAAATAAAAAGGCAAGCACCCTTGATGATGCTTGCCTTTTTTAATGTCAATTGGTGATCTTAGAAGTACGTTGACTTATTTGGTTAGCTCAATGGTGCCGTTGGCCGTGACCGATACCGTACTGTTGCCAGATTCAAAGCTTTGGCTTGGTACTGACTCGTCTGCCATTCCCGATTTCATGCTCATAGAGCTATACATCGGACGTGGATAGTTGCTACCTGTGTTTAGATTGACCGTCACGACACGATAGTTACGAGCATCCCATGCTCGAGTGAGATTCTTAGCTTGCTGCTGAAAGGCGCGTGATGCTTCAGTCATGAGTTTTTGCTCAAGGGCGTCTTTTTTGGTGTCTGAAACTCCAAAGTTTAGATTATCCATGACCAAGGTTTCTTGCAAGTCAGCAATGAGCTGGCTGGTTGCTGCAAAGTCAGTACTTTTCAGATCTATATTTGCCTGTCCTGTCCAGCCGATAATCTTATCGTTTTTGTCATAGCGTGGATAGGTACGCTGCTGTCCTGTGCTCACGGTCACGCTAGGGTAGCGCTTGGCGATTTTCATCGCGTTATTGATAGAGGTGCTGAGCATCGTGGCCAATGTCTTCGAGTCTGTTGCCTGTGCTTTTTTGTATAAGCTGGCGCGCACTTCATCGTTTTGGATTTCTTCTTTTACTTCTGTTTGAAATGTCAGTTGATCATAGCCTGTTGGCTCTGCATGGGCGCTGCCCATCATGGCGGTCATGAGACAAACTGTACCAGAAGCTAGTGCTGCTTTATTTAATAAAGTGTTTTTCATTATTATCTCCTAAGTGAATTTTCATGTTTAGCAACCATATGAATGGTGTCTACCTTTATTTTTATATAAAAGCCAAGCCTGTTATTTTTTAGATTAAAACAGCTGCTTAGCTTCATTCTATAAAGTAACAAAATATGTATAAGTTACTGTGACAATTTTGTGAGCCAATCTATAGGCTATTTATCGCGCAAAACAAACAGTTTTATCACAGGGGTTGCAAAATAAAAAAATCCTTGTATAATCTGCATCTGGTGGCTCCATTGGTAGCCTCGCAACATTGTTCTATGAATCCCGCCAGGACCGGAAGGTAGCAACGGTAATAGTTATGATGTGTGCCGAGGATGTGCTTTTGGAGTCGCTTTTTTTTGCCTGAAATTTGATATTTACATCAAAAAGTATTAAAGACGCTCTTATGATGTATCAAGTCCTTCATTGTAAAGGGCTTTTTTTTGTCCAAAATTTCGTTCGATACCCATTTAATTCTCTATTCAATTTAAAAGCGTCATTGATTAATATGAGTTAAAATACAATGTAATAACTTTTGTTAACATTCTAGACACTTTGGGGTTTGATTATGAAGATATTTGTTTGGCTATTCATTGCATTTATAGTGCTAGTAGTCGTGTTTGGCGTATCAGTATTTAACAAATTGGTACGCGCACGTAACCAAGCAAAGAATGGCTTTGCTCAAATAGATGTGCAATTGAAGCGTCGTCATGATTTGATTCCAAATTTGGTCGAAACCGCCAAGCGTTATTTAAGCCATGAAGAAGAGACGTTAACCCGAGTCATTAGTGCGCGTAATCATGCTCAAGATCTACAAGACTCTAATAAGCATCAGCCAGACTCACTAGAGCACATGGCACTATTTGCAAAAGCAGAAGGTATGCTTTCTAAAGCATTGAGTCAGTTTTCTGCTGTCGTTGAGGCATACCCTGAGCTAAAAGCCGATAGCATGATCAAGGAGCTTATGGATGAGTTAACCAATACGGAAAATCGCATTGGTTTTGCGCGTCAGCATTACAATGACAGCGTGATGTTCTATAACAACGACCGTGAAGTATTTCCTAATAACCTCGTTAGTACGACTTTTGGCTTTCGTCCGCTCAGTCAGTTAGTATTCGAAGATAGAGAAGCGATTGCTCAGGCACCGATTGTCAATATGGGCTAAGGTTTAGATAATTTTGGCGAACTCTAGGTAGCCTGATCTGATGGATTTTTTTGGTGAACAGCGGATACGTACGCGGCGCAGTCTATTACTTTATGGACTGTTTTTCCTGATTGTACTTGCTCATATGGCTGTAGGACTGGCTGTCATGTCTATATTGCTGACAGTATTTACAGGCGGTATATATCACTGGGTACTGGTTCTGGTCATTGTCTTGACGTTAGGTAGTTTCGTTGGCGGTAGTTTTTTAGAGTATCGACGTCTGCGAGCAGGTGGCCGTGCTATCGCTCAGCGAGTAGGGGCGGTTAGGCTATTTATCGATAGCAGTCAGGAGGCATGGGAGCATAGCCACGGGGTCGCGCATCAACACGAAACCAAAGAGAAAGTTCGCTATAGTGCGCGTCATATAGCCGTGCGCAATGAGCGTGATTTTCCACCCGTCTATCGTCGCTATTATGAAATAGCCCAGCAGTTAGCTATTGCTTCGGGTTTAATTACACCGATTTTATATGTATTACCTGATGAACAGGGTATCAATGGCTTCGTCGCTGGTCGTCATAGCTCAGATATGGTATTAGTCGTCACCCAAGGTGCACTAGATAAATTGTCTGATGAGGCATTGTATGGTCTCATTGGTCATGAGTACGGCCATATACTGCACGGTGATGCTACGTTCAATTTACAGCTGATGGTGGTGTTGGCAGGCTTGCAAATACTATATGACTGGAGTGATCCAATCTCTAATCGTCTCTCTAATTATAGTCACTTTGATAGCGATAATATCTCCCAAAAGTCTCTATCACAGAGGCAGGTTGATACGCTTGCACGTAATACAGAAGCGCAAACCGCCAATTTTACCACGCATAGTGAGTGGGTCGCTTACTGGCAGCAGCAATCACAACAACAGCAGTCCTCAGCTAAGCGTCAGTCTAAGTGGGTACAAACGCCACCTATAATAGATCGTCAAGCCCCGCGTAGTGTCTGGACATTGTTACTGCATGGCTTGAGCTTCTCTAGTATGGCAAGCGCGCAGTTGATTAAGCATAGCTTCAACCGTCAGCGTGAACTACTCGCTGATGCCACTAGTGTTCAATTGACACGTACGCCTGCGATTATCGAAACCTTAAAAACCATTAATCAAGACTCGCTCGGCTCGCGTTTGTCTGGCATCGCCGATATCAATGGACTCAGTCACTTTTTCTTTGCTAGTAGTGGGGCAGACTTGGGTGATGTGTCATGGTTTGCCACCCATCCAAGCTTGACTGAGCGTATGGGCGCTATTAATGCGGATGCTTATCATAAGTTCGCGGTACAAGTCGCCAAAGAAAAGCGAATAAATCAGCAAAAAGTTAAAGAGATATATAGGCAACGACGCTTAGGTGATTGGGGAGCAACAAAAGAAAATAGCCTAAGTAAATATTTCCCAGAAAAAAACTTGCAGCAGTCGTCGTTACTTGGATCTCAAACAGCCGCGACGATTAATATAAAAGACAATAAACAGACAAGTGACGGAAAAATTCCTGTTGAGTCTGGGAACGACGGTCGTAACAGAGAGAGCGATGAATCAGAGGTTGATGACGGTTTAGAGTTTACCGTAGAAGCTGATATGGTGGTTGACGGGCGGTTTCAAGTACAGGCTGAAGACACAGATACTTGTGGGATGTTAAAACCGTGGCAGGCCAAACCTGACGCTGACCTACCAAAAAACACATTGATTGAGGTCAGTGATATCCAAAAGGTGTCACTACCGCAGTATATACTTAATCATAGTCATCATCCTTTAGGCGCATTAGCACTGATCGAAGCGGTTATGCTTTGTCATCAGCATCAACCATTATCAACGACTGCTACTTATAGTCTAAATGATATTTGGAATGGTGGTTTCTCTGTAGCGACTGACTCGACCTCCCATGAGCAAGTGTTACCACATAGGATAGATTCTAAGCTACTGACGATAATAGCCAGCCTAGATAGGCGTTTGGACAGTGCTTTGATTGAGCTTGCCTTAACCCAATTGTGTCAATATGATTTATCTGAATTACTTATTGAAAACCTAAAGCCCAAAAGCAATGACGATCATCGTCACGATAGTCATCAGTACTATGTAAAACAAGAGAAATGCCGTACGATGTTGCTGCGCTATCAGCAAGGTGTATTTGAGTTGTTTAACCAGCAGCTGACATCCGACTTAACCAAAAGCCTAGCTTATGATTCGTCAGATAAAAATATATCTAGTGATAGCTCTCATTTAATCGCGATTGCACTGAATAGCTCATCAGCACGAGCACCACAAAAATCGCCAATATCGCCAATATTGTCATTATGGCAAGCGCTACATTTGCAGCAGTTGCTACCGATATTGTCCGAGGTTTTACGTGATACAGCCGCGCAGGCTGTATGGCCACAGATATTAAAAGCTGGCATGGAAGACATATGTACGCAGCTTGATCCTTCAATGCAGGTGTTTAATAGTCTTGATACTACACAAATATCAATGGTTGTCTTATTGGCTTATAGACTGTCAAAAGATGCTAAGGGCCAGATGATCTCAATGCATGACCGATCGTTATTGAGTGAAAATGATGAGAGCGTGGCACATTATATTGTAGACTTGAGGCGTCATGCGCGCTTGATTGATATTGATCTTGTGACAGTAAGTGATGTTAATCTACAGTGGTTACTGCTCACAACCCAGCATCTAAATAGTATTCAGTTATTGGCGATTATTTCTGCGGTTCCGGTGTCCAGTCAGTATACAAGCACTCACATGGTCGATACTCCGAATACCGATAATTATCGTGATAATCATCAAGACAGGCAACAGGATGGTGGTCAAATAGATTACAATGACCATGACCATGACACCGCCAAGCTTGTACACCATCAGTATCGACAATGGCTCAGTACTTTGCATACCGTTATGCTACACGATACGATAATCAGCCAAGATGAATATGATTGCCTGACTACTATGTCAGAGCGCTGGCTGGGTGTTCGGCAGCTTTTTTGATAAATGATCGATTAGGAAGTGGTTGTTTAACTATTGCTTATCTGATAAATAACTATTTAATAAATGTCTGATAGCATGATGCATACTGGATAAAATAGACGGTCAGTCTTATATAGAATAGATACGTGATGACACGCAACTGGGTTGCATTTTTCCCATGTCATGTTTTTTATAGTAAACGGATGACAGTTAATTCGCCAATCTATCAATGATACAAATAAAATAAGTAGGATAGTAAAGTCGTATGAGTGATATCCAAGATCCGCTAACTGTATTGCAGCACCGTGCGCAGCAACGCCAAATTCTAGCGATGATGGGCATCAATCAGTGGATACAGCCTGAATCAAAAACCATCAATATTGCTGATATTGCTATGGATATAGCGAGTCAATCAAACGCTGAATATTTGAGCATTGACCAGCCTAGTACTACGTTACCTAATACAGAATATCTAGGCGATGAGTATCCAAACGTTGGAGCGCCAAGCGCTCAATCAGTCGCTACTGAGGTGCCGATCAACATATCTATTGGTACAGCTAGGAATATGGATGAGCAGTTCACAGAGACTCAGACTATCAATGAGCAAAGTCCAGTCACTTATAGTTTTGACCGTTTAAGTTCAGATACGCCTGATAATGAAAGCGCTACTATATCACCAGCCAATCGCACCGCCAGTAGCTTTATAGATGAGGCGGTGCAGTCAGCCACTGCGCCTGTTCTTGAGCGTCATGTTGATCAAAACACGCATAATGAAAGCCAAAAAAAGGTCGCGCCTTTTACTTTACAAGGTGGACGCTATGGCGACTGGGTCATACTGGTGGATATCCAAGCACTCACTAGCGACAGTCAAAAATTGTGGAAAAATATCACAAGCGCGCTATCAATATCCTGTGAGACGACATCATTTCCAATCTGTGAAGGGATGGATACTGCTGAGCTTGCCAACGCTAGTCTTGCAGGTTATGTGTTTAGAATGGGTCGAAGCGAAGAAATAAAAGTCGCAGCGCTGACCGTATTACCGGATGGTATCGAACATCCTACGCTGACAGTGGTGCCGATATTAGATGATATGCTAGAAGACAGCGGTTTAAAGCGCAAACTGTGGAATCAGATAGCTCTCTGAGTTATAGTACAGCCAACCTGCCTTATCAAAAATTTACTGTATTAACACACGTTTTTCTCAACAAACTGAAGTAAAGTATTCCCCTTTATTTCATTATATCTAGGACTGTGATTATGCCTACCAACCCAACATCTACTCCCTCTTCAAACACAACCGCGCCGCGCCGCGTACCCAATTTTTGTGCTGGGCCCGCCACCATGCCAACATCAGTGCTCGAGCATGCCCAGAGCGAATTGCTTGACTGGCAAGGTCGCGGCGTATCGGTCATGGAAGTGAGCCATCGCAGCAAAGAGTATATAGCGATTACTGACAAAGCGGAAGCTAAGCTACGCTCGCTAATGGAAATACCAGATAACTATAAAGTACTGTTTTTGCAAGGTGGTGCTAGCTTACAGTTTTCTGCGATTCCATTGAATCTATTAAATGGTGGCCGCGGCGATTATTTGACGACAGGGGCATGGTCAGGCAAGGCAATCAAAGAAGCAAAACGCTATGAAGCACTTGGTCTGGGCGAGATTAATTTGGTCGCGACAGGTAAAGACAGTAATTTTACAGATGTGCCAGCCATAAGTGAGTGGAATATCAGTGAAGGTGCGGCTTATTTTCACTACTGCGCCAATGAAACCATTCATGGCCTGCAGATATTTGAGCCACCACAAGTCGATGCACCCATCATCGCTGATATGTCCTCTTGTATCTTGTCACAGCCAATAGATGTGTCTAAGTTTGGCATGATCTACGCGGGTGCACAAAAGAACATCGGCCCTGCAGGTCTGGTCATTATTATTGTCCGTGAAGATTTGTTGGGTAAGGCCAGCGAATGGTGCCCTATGCTGCTGAATTATGAGCATCAAGCTGATAAAGAATCCATGTCGAACACGCCAGCAACGTACTCTTGGTATTTAGCAGGATTGGTGTTTGATTGGCTAGAAGAACAGGGCGGCGTGGCTGCTATCGGTAAAATCAACCAGCAAAAAGCAGACTTGCTCTATAAGACCATCGATGACAGCAGTTTCTATAACAACCCAGTTGCCACTGAGTACCGCTCTATCATGAATGTACCGTTTACTTTAGCAGACAGCAGTCTGGATAAAGTATTCTTGGCAGAATCAGAAGAAGCTGGGTTACTCAACCTAAAAGGGCATCGCGATGTGGGCGGTATGCGTGCTAGCATTTATAATGCCGTGCCACTTGAGTGGGTACAGCAGTTGGTCGATTTTATGATAGCGTTCGAAAAGAAGCATGGCTAAGCGAGTGGGCAACCCCTCGGCTATAAGCTTTCAATAAAGCTTTAGGATGCAGTCATGTACAAAAAAAGCGTAACTGATAACGGTTGCGCTTTTTTTATGAGGTCAATAATGCAGGAAGCATAAGACATAACCTAGCAAACCATTAGGTGAGACAGCCCAACTTTGTTATGATAAAGTTTTGCACTCAGGCTGTTTTTCCGTCAGTATTCTTGTTTTGATCCCCAAATTGGTTGGCATAAAGGTTTGTGATAACACCATGATAAAAAACGCCCTATCAAAATCTGTGTTGCTAATCCTCACTGTCAGCTGGCTGCCAAGCAGTATCGCTGCACCTATCACCACATCAGCGCTTGGTCACAACAGTCCAACAGCATATATCGATGCGCCTTATCTGCCATATGCCAATCCACAGGCACCATCAGGCGGTACTTTGTCATTAGATACTCGTGGTACATTCAATAGTGCCAACAAGTGGATGACCACTGGTGTAGCCATGATTGGCACTGACTATCTCTATGATACCTTGATGACGGGCTCATTGAATGAAGCCTTTACCATGTATCCGCAGCTGGCAAGCAAGGTGACGTATGATCCAGAGGATACCAGTTGGATTGTCTATCATTTGAATCCTGCCGCTCGCTTTTGGGATGGAACGCCAGTGACCAGTCGTGATGTCAAAGCGACGTATGAGGCCATATTAAACAAAGGCCCCATGTATATTCGCAGTTATTTGGGCGATATCAAAGACATCCAAATCATTGATGAGCAGCAAGTAAAGTTTGTTTTTAAGTCTACTGAGAATAAAGAGATTTTACTGACCGTTGGACAGTTTCCTATTTTTGCCAAATCTTCAATCGACGCTAACTTTGAAAAAATCACCTTAACACCATTGATGGGTAGTGGCCCTTATAAACTAGGGCGTGTTGATGCTGGTCGTTCGGTAAGCTACATACGTGACCCTAACTATTGGGGCCGTGATTTGATGGTCAACCGTGGTCGTTATAACTTTGATATGATTAAATTTGTGTATTATCAAAGTGATGAGATTGCCTTTGAGGGCTTTAAATCTGGCCAGTACCGCTTTCGTCCTGAAAACAAAGCATCGAACTGGGTAACAGGTTATAATTTTCCTGCCGTCACGGCAGGTCTGATCAAAAAAGAAGCGATTGCCAGTCAAAACCCCGTGCCGATGCAAGGCTTGGTCATGAATATGCGTCGCCCAATTTTTCAAGATATTAGAGTGCGTCAAGCGCTGACAGCCGCGTACGATTTTGAGTGGATGAACAAGACTTTATTTCATGGGCAATATGAGCGATTACAAAGCTTCTTTCATGGCTCAGAGCTGGCAGCAACTGGCACACCCTCTGACAAAGAGATGCAGGTGTTAACGCCTTTATTGTCTGAGCTTGAACCGATTCAACGTAACGCGACATTAGCTGAGTGGCATCTACCCACCAGTGATGGGAACGGCTTTAATCGTCAAGGGTTATTAAAGGCGCGCCAGCTATTGCTAGAGGCTGGGTTTTATTATGAAGATATGAAGCTGTATCAGCCTGACGGAACGTTGGCTCAGATTGAAGTTCTCATGACAGGTGAGACCATGGGACGTGTATTGCTGCCTTATATTCGCAACCTAAAGCGCTTGGGGTTTGATGTCTCTTTGCGCCAAGTGGATGGCCCACAATACTATGAGCGTATGCGCCGCTTCGATTATGATATGGTCGTTGATGTGTTTGCCCAAAGTCTGTCTCCTGGCGCTGAGCAAGCGGCATTTTGGGGCAGCGCTGCGGCTGATGAACCGGGTAACCATAATAGCGTTGGTATCAAAAATGTTGCCATTGATCGGGTGGTTAAATCACTTGGTAATGCCAAAAATCGCGACGATATCGTGTTGTACACACAAGTGCTTGATCGCCTGCTGCGAGCCGGTCATTATGTCGTACCCTTGTATGGCAAATCTGGCACCAACGTCGCTTATTGGGATCAATACCGTCATACTGAAAACCTACCATCAAATGCCGTCGGCATCGACTATTGGTGGGTGGATAAAGAAGCAGAAAAACGTGTTAATCAGTATCTGAAACAGTGATTAATACTCAACATACTGACCAGTGCTCAAAATAGTGCTTAATACTCAAAACAGTATTCTACGCTTAAGATAGCAAACAGAAGCGTCTGTAAATTATGAATATTCCCTAGTAAAGATATCAGTAATAAAAATAACAACCAGTAAGGATGTAAAATGACTATCCGTATTCACCCAATCAAAGCCTTTAATGACAATTATATTTGGACATTAATCAATGATAATAATAAACAAGCCATTGTCATTGATCCTGGTCAAGCCCAGCCAGTGGTGGATTACTTAGAGATCAACGAGTTAGAGCTGACCTCTATTTGGACCACACATCATCATCATGATCATATCGGCGGTGTCGCAGAGTTACAGGAGTCGTATCCGATGACTCATTTGGTCGCACATAGTGAGCATGGCGTTGATGAAGATCAAACCATAAAGGATGGTAGCACGGTGAGTGCATGGGGCTGCTCTGCGCAAGTCTGGGATGTATCAGGGCATACCGCTAGCCATATGGCCTATATCTTAGATATAGATGGGCAAAAGCACTGCTTCTGCGGTGATACGTTGTTTAGTGCAGGTTGCGGGCGTGTGTTTACTGGTACGATTGAGCAATTGCATGAGAGCTTTAAACGTTTGAACGGCTTGCCTCATGAGGCGCTACTGTATCCTGCGCATGAGTATACAGCGAGCAACCTGCGTTTTGGTCTGTCTATTGAACCTGTCAACGTAACGATGCAGCAAGCCTTAGCACAAGCAGAGGCGCAAACTGAACAAGGTCTGCCAACACTGCCAGTGACACTAGAGCATGAGCGTGCAATAAATGTGTTTTTACGTACGCAAGAGCCGAGCGTGATTGCAGGGGTGAAATCCAAAATGCCTATCGACGATGAGAAGTCATTAACGGTGTTTGCGGCATTACGTGAGCTGAAAAATAACTTTTAAAAATGTTTTTGTACGCCTCTTCAACACAAAGCAATCCGCTGCTAAACGTCATTGCTATCTCTCTTTATTTAGGAAGTCGCCATTATGGGTCGTTATATCTTAAAAAGACTGCTATTGATATTGCCGACACTATTTTTGATATTGCTTGCTAACTTTGTGATTGTACAAGCAGCACCTGGCGGGCCAGTTGAGCAGCAGCTTGCACTCATTGAACAAGGCGCAAAAGACAAAGCACTCGGTGGCAATATTGGCGCGGGCAGTGCAGGGGGTAACGACAGCACTTACCAAGGCACGCGTGGTCTTTCTGATGAAATGGTCGCTGCCATTAATGCTCAATATGGCTTTGATAAGTCTGCCCCAGAGCGATTTTGGCTGATGCTGAAAAACTACGTACGGCTGGATTTTGGTGAGTCGTTTTTTAAAGGTCAATCCGTGACCGAACTGATTGTAGAGAAACTGCCTGTTTCAATCTCGCTTGGACTATGGAGTACGCTGCTCATTTATATGATTGCCATTCCACTGGGTGTTTACAAAGCCATGCATCATGGCTCAGGCATTGATAAAGCCACGGCAATGCTGCTTGCGATTGGGCATGCAATACCGGTGTTTGTCTTTGCAGTGATATTGCTAGTGTTTTTCGCTGGTGGCAGCTACTGGAACATTTTTCCACTGCAAGGGCTCACGTCCGAAAACTTCGATCAGCTAAGCGCGCTTGGTAAAGTAAAAGATTATTTTTGGCATTTGGCATTGCCACTGCTGGCAAGTACGGTGGGCGGTTTTGCGGGTCTGACGTATTTGACCAAATTCAGCTTTTTAGAGGAGCTTGGCAAGCAGTACGTGCTGACTGCTCGTGCCAAAGGTTTGGGTGAGCGCCAAGTACTATATGGCCATGTATTTCGTAATGCGATGTTGATTATCATTGCAGGTATTCCAGCGGCTATCGTTGGTATTTTCTTTGCGGGCAACTTTTTGATTGAGATTATCTTTAAGCTTGATGGCTTGGGTTTGCTTGGTTTTGAGGCCATTCAGCAACGCGATTATCCCGTGATATTTGGTACGCTATTTATCTTTACCTTAGTCGGGCTATTGCTGCAATTAATCAGTGATTTAAGCTATCACCTCATTGATCCTCGTATTGATTTTGAGGGGCGGTAATCAATGTCAAATAAAATAGCTGATCAATCGTCATTCTCGACTTTATCTTCTGTGTCGACTAATAAAAAACGTCGTTTAAATCCTATTTGGCAGGCGCGTCTAAATCGATTTCGCCAAAATCGGCTTGGAATGGTGTCGCTGTTTGTCTTTGCAGTGATATTTGTCATTTGTATGGCGGCCAATGTGATTGCCAATGACAAACCTCTACTGGTGCAATATCAAGGCGACTATTATTTTCCGGTCGTCAAAGCCTATCCTGAGACGACTTTTGGTGGGGTGTTCGAGACTGAAACCAACTATAAAGACCCTGCCGTGCAGACGCTGATTGATGAGCAAGGGTTTTATGTGATGCCGCCCATTCCCTTTGCCGATCAAACGCCAAATGTTGAGTTGGGTCTACCGTATCCTGCGGCACCCAATAGCCAGAACTGGCTTGGTACAGATGACCTAGGGCGCGATGTGTTGGCAAGAATACTGTATGGATTACGCGTGTCGCTGCTGTTCGGTTTGGCCCTGACGCTCGCTGGTGCCTTGATTGGTATTATTGTCGGCGCGGTACAAGGCTACTATGGTGGTTGGGTCGATCTGGCAGGTCAACGGTTTATGGAAGTGTGGGGCGGTATGCCTCAGCTGTTTATGATTATTATTTTGGTCAGCTTATTTAGTCCCAGTATCACCATGTTATTTGCGTTGATGTTGCTATTTGGCTGGATGGGACTGGTTGGTTTGGTACGAGCAGAATTCTTGCGGGCTCGTAACTTTGACTATGTGCGCGCTGCACGTAATCTGGGTGTTTCGGACAGCCAAATCATGCTCCGGCACATCTTGCCCAATGCTTTGGCCTCAAGCTTGTCACAATTACCATTTATCTTAACCGCCAATATCATTGCGCTAACCGCATTGGACTTTTTGGGCTATGGATTGCCGCCTGGTTCGCCCTCACTGGGTGAGCTGATGGTACAAGGCAAAAACAACCTTGATGCACCTTGGCTTGCTTTATCAGGATTCTTTAGCTTGATCTTTATTTTGTCATTGCTCATCTTCGTCGGTGAAGCACTGCGTGATGCATTTGATCCGAGGCGCTCTTGATATGACCGAAAATACTATTGCCCCTGAGCAAAAAAACGCGCCAAATGACAGTGTCAATCATGTACAAGATAAGCTCATGCTAACCGTAGACAAGCTCACTATTACGACGACTACAGGCGTTCAGTTAGTCGATGGGCTGTCTTATGAGCTAAGACAGGGTCAGACTCTGGCCATCGTGGGAGAGTCAGGCTCTGGCAAATCCATTGCCAGTCTTGCGCTACTCGGTCTACTACCAGAGAGTTTAACCATCACAGGTGACGTTCAGTTAGCAAGCACATCAGATATGTCCAAATTACCGATAGCAAATAATAAGTCACGCAATACTGCGCTACGGTCTATTCGTGGTCAGCGGATTGGCATGGTTTTTCAAGAGCCGATGACCGCTTTAAATCCACTACATACGGTCGCTAAACAAATCGCTGAATCACTGCGTTTAAGCGGCGTACCCAAAAAGCAATGGCGAGAGACTACCATCTCTTTGCTAGAGGACGTCAATATCTCGGACCCTGTAGATAAGCTTAGTCGCTATCCGCATGAACTCTCCGGTGGTCAGCGTCAGCGCGTGATGATCGCAATGGCATTGGCGCAGCAGCCTGATATATTGATTGCTGATGAGCCGACTACAGCGCTTGATGTTACTCTGCAGCATGAGATTTTGGCACTATTGAATGATCTCAAGTGTCAGCACAATATGGCGATGATACTCATCAGCCATGACCTCAATCTAGTCAGGCGCTATAGTGATGAGGTCATCGTTATGCGCCAAGGGCAGACGGTTGAACAAGGTCAAACCGCGACTGTGTTCGCACATCCGTCAGCCGATTATACTCGCACGCTTATTAAGCAAGACTTTGGCAAAGCGCTGACTTTGATCAATGCTGACGTAGACCAATCCCCCAATGTATTGCAGGTAAAAGGGCTTACCGTACGGTTTCCGATTGAAAAAAGTCTATTTGGCACGACCAAGCGCTGGTTTGATGCCGTCAAAGATGTCGATATGATACTGTCAAAGGGACGGGCATTGGGTATCGTTGGTGAGTCAGGCTCTGGCAAAACCACGATGGCACTTGCGCTTAGCCAGTTGCTCAGTAATCAAGCTGATGTGACAGGACAGATAGTCGTCAATGGGCAAGATATCGCAGCGCTTTCCAAAAAAGATCTACGCGCCTTTCGCTCGCAAATTCAGATGGTATTTCAAGATCCATTTGCCAGTATCAACCCTCGCATGACGGTCATGCAGATTGTAGAAGAGGGACTACTGGTACAAGGCGTGGGTAAGGCGGCGCGCCAGCAGGCCGTGATGGAGAGTCTGACCACTGTACATCTGCCTATCGCGTTCGCAGAGCGTTATCCGCATGAACTGTCAGGGGGACAACGTCAACGTGTGGCATTGGCACGCGCTTTGATTATGCAGCCAAGCTTGCTTATATTGGATGAGCCTACCTCGGCGCTTGACAGTACTACCCAAGTCACAGTGGTCAACTTGCTACGAGAAATTCAAGAAAAAATGAACATCAGCTATGTGTTTATCAGTCATGATCTCAAAGTAGTGCGCGCACTGTGTCAGCATATTATGGTATTAAAACAAGGTGTGTGTGTGGAGTCGGGGCACACCGAGGATATCTTTACTCAACCGCAGCATCTGTATGCCAAGCAATTATTAGAGGCGAGCAGTGCACAATAATAGCGACATACCAAAAACGTCAGTGGTACAATCAGTCTAAACGCCGATCTATAATCGGTTCTGTTACACACATATTTATCTAGTCTGATATCGGCAAGCATTAATGAGGCATCACCAGCTGATTAAAGCGGTTGTTATCGCGGTTAAAATCATCATTGAAAAGGATTTTGTGCCCATGAAAAAACAAAGTAGCAAACTCAGTCTCCAGTATGCGGGTTATTTGGCAATTGCCAAGACTCGTGCCAAAGTACTCAAAGCCGTCTCTTATGTGATACCTATCAGAAGACCAATGCTGTTCGTTGGTGAGTCTGCTTGTGACGAGCTATGTGACATGCTCATCAATGAAGGCAATACCAATGTGTTTATCGTCACTGATGCCGTACTAAACAAGCTGGGCATACCTGCCAAAATCACCGATTATCTCGACGCAAAAAACATCAATTACCATGTCTATGATGGTATCACGCCAGATCCTACTTTTAGCGTCGTTGAAGAAGGACTTCGCCAATCGATAGCCGCCAATTGCGATTCTATTATCGCCATTGGTGGCGGTTCAGTGATTGATGCGGCCAAAATGATCGCCATGTCTCAAGGCAATAAGTGCAAACCTCAGCAACTGATCGGTATTCTCAAAGCAAGAAAGCCTGCGACTCCTTTATACTGCGTACCAACGACGGCTGGTACAGGCTCAGAGGCCACGCTTGGTGCAGTAGTGTCCGATGACAAGACACATCAAAAAGCATTGTCTATCGATCCAAGAATGGTACCGTTAGCGGCAGCAATTGACCCTGTGATCATGAAAGGCATGCCAGCGCACATCACAGCGGATACTGGTATTGACGTACTGACCCATGCATTAGAGGCGTGGATGAGCGCCAATGCAAGTGTGGAAACAGACTACTATGCAGCCTCTGCTGTCAAATCTGTCATGCACTATCTACCACTGGTATACAAAGACGGCGGCAATCTAAAAGCAAGAGAGGAGATGGGTGTAGCAGCGCATTACGGTGGTATCGCCTTTAACAAAGCAGGTCTAGGTTATGTGCATGCCATCGCTCACCAATTAGGGGCGTATTATAGTATTCCTCATGGCCGCGCTAATGCTATCGTCTTGCCTTACGTGCTTGATGTCAATCGTAAAGGAAGTAAAAAACGACTGGCAGCACTGGCAAAGAGAACCGGTATGGTGCAGGATGGTCAAGCTGGTAATGGCGACAGCGAAATAGCAGATCATCTTGTCGCACAAGTCAGAGGTTTGATTGCAGATTTAAACATTGATCCGACAGTTGGCGGCATGCAAACCAGCGATTTTGATAGTATTGCAAAAGCCGCTGCAAAAGAAGTTAGCGACACCTATGCCGTCCCAACCTATCTCTCAGCATCTGAAATCAAAGAAATCTTAACGAAGATTAAGCAGGCAAGTGACGAGCATTCTAATAAGGATACTCAAAAAGCATCATAATCTTCTGTTTGCATTGACAGACTGACGATAAATAAAAGCCCATCGCTCTTTTGAGGATGGGCTTTTTCATTACACTAAAGGTAATAGAGTTTTTTACAACCTCTGCTTTGACTTTATATGTTGTCCATAATCTTCACATGCTAGCTATACTAAAGTAAATGATAACCCTCATTTCATCGTTTAATTTATCTTGTGATTACACTCAGTTGATAAAAATTATCTTAATAAATTGTAAATATGTAACAATGCAGGAATGTTGCGGTGACACATATGCATTACGATGATTAAATGATATTAAGTATTAAATGAGATTACCCTTAGGAGAGCATTATGAGTCGTATATTATCCTCTAGAGTAGCAGCTATCGTTGTCATGGCAAGCAGTGTATTTTATGCAGGCTGTGCCTCCACTGAAAGCAATACTACTGTAAAAAATGCAATGGCACCGAACCCTTATGCACCTACAACCCCTGGATTGGCTGTGGCAACAGTGGCTGGTGGGTGTTTTTGGTGTGTTGAAGCAGGTTATGAGAAAATACCGGGTGTGGTAGAAGTGGTTTCTGGCTACACTGGTGGCAACACTGAAAACCCGACCTATAAAGAGGTGTCAGCAGGTGGTACTGGTCATACAGAAGCTGCGCAAGTATATTATGATCCTAAGAAAATTACTTATAACGGTATCGTGCAAGCTTTATGGCGCATCGCAGATCCCACTGATGACAAGGGTCAGTATGTAGACCGAGGCACGCAGTATCGTCCCGCTATTTTTTATAACAATGCTCAAGAAAAACAGATAGCGGAAGCTGCCAAGCAATCACTGCAAGATTTGGGGGTGTACAAAAAGCCAGTTGTGATAGAAATCGTTCCTGCCAGTGCCTTCTATCCGGCAGAAGAGTATCATCAAGATTACTATAAAAAGAATCCGCTACGCTATAAGGCATATACGTTCAATTCGGGTCGCTACCAATTTATCGAGAGCGTCTATGGCAAAGATTATGAGCTTGACTTCAGTCAATTCAGACCTACTGCCGATAGTGCACAGAAAACGGTCGCGAGCAAAATGCCTATCGCAAGCACAAAGGCAGGTACTGGCTTTAATCCAAATACGTTTATCAAACCATCACAAGATGAGCTAAAAAAATCGCTCAGTGATATTCAGTATAAAGTCACTCAAAAAGAAGGTACCGAGCGCGCTTTTGATAATGAGTACTGGGACAATAAAGCACCTGGATTATATGTCGATGTCGTATCAGGTGAGCCGCTGTATTCTTCTCGTGATCAATACAAGTCTGGAACAGGCTGGCCGAGCTTTACCCGTCCATTGAATGCTAACTTGGTTGTAGAAAAGCCAGATAGAGGAATATTTGGAACCCGTACTGAAATCCGCAGTGTTTATGCAGATTCACACGTGGGGCATGTATTTGATGACGGCCCAGCACCAACAGGTAAACGTTACTGCATGAATTCTGCGGCAATGCGCTTTATTCCACTGGCACAGATGGAAGCTGAAGGTTATGGTAATTGGGTAGATGATGTAAAGCCAGCTGCTTAATATTAATTTATTAATACAAAAAAACGCTCACTATTGTCTGAATGACATAGTGAGCATTTTTTTGCCTAATACAATATCTTTGCTATTTAGTAATAAAACGTGTTCTTTTGAAATGTTTTTTGTAATATACTTACTTAAATGTATACTTTTAGTTAAATTTTGATTTTTTAGTATTTAAACTTTAAAAAACTTTAGAGGACACAAGCTATGTTGAAAAAATCACAGAATTCTGTTGTAGATACAACCGTAGTTACTTCTATTTGCAAAGAAGATTATAAGGCAGGTAAAAAGGCATCGTATCTAGCAATCAGTATGTTAGCTATTAGTGGCATATGTCTAACAGCAGAAGCTGTAGCAGCAGATTGGACAACTATTGCCGACTGTACATTCAGTTATGGGACCTACTATGGGGGTGGTCCTGATACTTGTGACACACAATTGGCAGAACTGACAACTGGCGGAACTGGCGCCAAAGGTGATAAAGGCGACATCGGTCTGACTGGTGCTACTGGTGCCAAAGGTGACAAGGGCGATCAAGGCGAAACTGGTCTGACAGGCGCTCAAGGTTTGACTGGTGCTACTGGTGCTACTGGCGAACAGGGTATCCAGGGTATGACTGGTGCTATGGGTCCTATGGGTATGCCTGGTATGAACGGTATGGATGGTGCTCAAGGTATGACTGGTGCTACTGGTGCCAAGGGTGATACTGGACTAACTGGTGCAAAAGGCGACCAAGGTATCCAAGGTGAAACTGGCCTGACTGGCGCTAAGGGTGACAAAGGCGACATCGGTCTGACAGGTGTTAAAGGTGAGCAAGGTATCCAAGGTGACACGGGGTTGACTGGTGCCAAGGGTGATAAAGGCGATATCGGTCTGACTGGTGCTACTGGCGCCAAAGGTGATAAAGGCGATATCGGTCTGACTGGTGCTACTGGCGCCAAAGGTGATAAAGGCGACATCGGTCTGACAGGTGCTACTGGCGCCAAAGGTGATAAAGGCGACATCGGTCTGACAGGTGCTACTGGCACCAAAGGTGATAAAGGCGATATCGGTCTGACTGGTGCTCAGGGCTTGAAAGGTGATACTGGTGCTAAGGGTGATGCTGGGCTAACTGGTGCAAAAGGCGACCAAGGTATCCAAGGTGACGCTGGTTTGACTGGTGCTACTGGTGCCAAGGGTGATGCTGGATTAAATGGTGACCAAGGTATTCAAGGTGTACAGGGTGAGATTGGTGCCAAAGGTGAAACTGGCGCTAAGGGTGATAAAGGCGACATCGGTCTGACAGGTGTTAAAGGTGACACGGGTTTGACGGGTGCTCAGGGTGTGAAAGGCGATACAGGTGTTAAGGGTGATGCTGGATTAAATGGCGCAAAAGGCGACCAAGGTATTCAAGGCGAAACTGGTCTGACTGGTGCTCAGGGCGTGAAAGGTGATACTGGCGCTAAGGGTGATAAAGGCGACATCGGTCTGACAGGTGTTAAAGGTGACACGGGTTTGACGGGTGCTCAGGGTGTGAAAGGCGATACAGGTGTTAAGGGTGATGCTGGATTAAATGGCGCAAAAGGCGACCAAGGTATTCAAGGCGAAACTGGTCTGACTGGTGCTCAGGGCGTGAAAGGCGATACTGGCGCTAAGGGCGATACAGGCGAAGCAGGTAAGGATGCTAATATCAATGTCGCTATACAGACCTCTAATAGTACAACCACACCAGCCCAAGCGACAGGCAAAGATGCCATTGCGATAGGTAATGGCGCAGTAGCTGAAGGCAGTCAATCTATTAGTATCGGTGTAGGTAATTTGGTAACAGGTAAAAATTCTGGCGCGATTGGTGATCCAAGCACAGTCAGTGGTTCAGGCAGCTATAGCTTTGGGAATAATAATACGGTAACTGGCAATAACACGGTCGTTTTAGGAAATGGCATTAGTACTGCAGTCAACAACGCAGTCGTTGTTGGAAGTGATTCAACATCAACCCGTGATAACACAGTGTCAGTTGGCGCAGCAGGTAGTGAGCGTCAGGTGATCAATGTAGCTGATGGAACACAGAATACAGATGCAGCCAATATCAGACAGTTGAATACCGCAAAAATCAATGCTGTAACCGAAGCTAATACCTATACTGATAACAAATATGATGTTTTGAATAGCAGCTTTCAAAGCTATTCTAACGGTGTAAATCGTCGAGTTGATGATGTGGAAAAAACTGCAAATAGTGGTGTGGCGATCTCTTTAGCGACACAGCAGGCTATTCCCAATCTCAGCCCAGGCAATGTGGCTGTGTTTGGCGGCATGGGTCATTATGAAGGACAAAGCGCTGTTGCTATTGGGGCTGCCACTATGTTAGATAATGGTCGAACATCAGTTAGTGGTGCATTTGGTTTTGCTGATTCAAGATTTGGTGGACGAGTAGGTGTATCTTACATATTTGGCCAATAAGATTTTCTGATTAATTTATATAAATTAAATCTTCGCCCATATATAACACCCAAATAAAAAGGACGCTACGGCGTCCTTTTTATTTGGGTGTTATTCACAACACCTTAAACAATTAACTACAACTTAAAATGCTGGCTGGCGCTTTGGAACCGCACCCAAAAACTCATTACGCGCTTGATTGTTGTGTGTGTATTCACCTAGCATCGCTGTACTGCGTGTGGTTGAATGCTGTTTATTCACACCGCGCATCATCATACACATATGTGACGCATCCATGACCACAGCGACGCCGCGGCAGCCAGTAACATCCATAATCGTTTGGGCAATCTGCTCACTTAGGTTTTCTTGTATTTGCAGACGACGGGCAAACATATCAACAATACGGGCAAACTTCGACAGACCCAGTACTTGTCCATCTGGCAAATAGCCAATATGAGCGACACCATGGAACGGCAACATGTGATGCTCGCATAAAGAATAAAACTCAACATTTTGCACCAGTACTAGTTCACGATTGGCTGATGGAAAAACAGCATCATTGACCACTTCTTCTAGACTTTGATGATAGCCTTGGGTCAAATGAGCAAATGCTTTTGCAGCACGAACTGGTGTATCTAATAAACCAGGGCGTTCTAAGTCTTCGCCAGTAGAGGCAATCAACTGACGATAAGATTCGGTACTTTCTTTATAATCTGGGGTTATTATAGGGGTCTTACTCATAAGTTTGGCAGCCATCCAAAATGTGGGTGTAGCTTAACGTTGAATCCTATCGAGTCCGGATTCTTATAAAAATTGTGCAAGCTGGGAAGGGCTGTGATTATACTTGAAATCTGCTCAACTTCATACTGCTGTGGCAAGCCGCTGCGTGTTTAATCAATAGATAGGGGTCAAACATGCAATCAGATGAATCATAGTGACTATATTTTGGTATGAGCTTATTAGAATGACAGTAGCCTTATACAGTTTACGACTGTTTACTTAAATTAATTCGTGTATAATAACTCATCTTTTCATCTGTACTATTCATTAGTCTAAATCTTCTAATTACTCTAAATAAATTCTTATTCTAAATAATCTCTATCGATTCAAAAGGAAATATTATGCTATTGCAAGGGCAAAGATTCGTCGTAACTGGCATCGCAAGTAAGCTTTCTATCGCATGGGCTATCGCAGAAGCGCTACACCGTGAAGGAGCATCATTGATCCTGACTTATCCGAACGATAAAATCAAAAAACGCGTGGATATGGCTGCCGAAAAATTCGAAGCAGATTTGGTGCTAGAGTGTGATGTCGCCTCTGATGACTCGATTGCTGCTTGTTTTGAGCAAGTTGCGGCTCATTGGGGTGATGGTATTGATGGTGTGGTACATGCGATTGGTTTTGCACCAATGGATCAGCTAGACGGTGATTTTGTCAATGCCACTACTCGTGAAGGTAGCCACATCGCGCATGATATCTCAAGCTATAGCTTTGTTGCCTTAGCCAAAGCGGCTCGTGAATTATTAGCGATGCGTCATGGCTCTATGCTGACTTTGACTTATGAAGGCAGTATTTCAGTATTGCCAAACTACAATGTCATGGGTATGGCAAAAGCCAGTCTAGAAGCGAGCGTCCGTTATCTAGCGACGTCTATGGGCGGCGAAGGTATCCGTGTTAATGCCATCTCAGCCGGTCCTATTCGTACGCTTGCTGCTAGCGGTATCAAATCATTCCGTAAAATGCTCGATATCAGCGAAAAGATTGCACCACTACAGCGCAATATTACTCAAACAGAAGTTGGTAATGCTGCATTGTTCCTGCTATCTCCGTGGGCGTCTGGTATCACAGGTGAGATTATGTTCGTCGATGCAGGTTTTAATACCGTTGCCATCAGCGAGCAGTTAATGATGCTTGATGAACCTGCAAAATAATAATGGTTATAAACGATTCGTTTGATGATAGAAAAGGCAGCCAGTAGGCTGCCTTTTCTGGTTATACTAGGAGTCTTTTTGGCCACGTGCTTTTTTAGCGATGCGCCTTTTTAGCTACGTGCCTTTGGACGAGGGATATGATAACCAAGTTACCAAAGTGGATACTATGGGGCGGAGCGGTACTGGCGTTCAGTGCTGGTTGTGTGAATACGACTGCGTTGATGGGTTTTGCCAATTTATCAGTGTCGCACGTCACTGGCAATGTCAGTCTGTTTGCAGCGGCTATCGCGCACTCAGACGCGCGTAGTGTTTTATATATTGGCACCTTGTTGCTGTCTTTTTTGGCAGGCGCTATACTGAGCGGGTTTGTCATTGGGCAGACGTCATTGAAGCTTGGCCGCCGTTATGGACGCGCGCTATATCTAGAAGCCGCATTATTGCTGATTAGCTATTGGCTATACCAGCAACATGATTACTTAGGGCAATTAGCAGCAGCGATGGCCTGCGGATTGCAAAATGCGATGGTCGCAACTTATAGTGGGGCGGTCATTCGTACGACTCATTTAACAGGGCTGACATCGGATATGGGGGCTGCAATCGGTAATTGGCTTGCTGGTCGATCTATTAGTAAACCAACCTTAGGATTCCAAGCCATTATCTGGTATTGCTTTTGCGGTGGTAGTGCAGTAGGTGCTTTTTTGTTTGCCAAAGTCAGCTATGATGCTTTGTTCGTTCCCATCACAATTGTTTTGACAGCAGCCTTTATATACAACTATGTCTCAGATCATCTCCCAGAAGTTAGAGAACCAAAAAAGGATCAGCATTTATCATAATGATAAATGCCGATCGTATTTATTCTTAAGCCTCTGAAAGCTTATTTAGGTATAAAATAGCAAAATACCAAAGCAGCAAGCTATCTTTGAATTTACTCTTTATGATCTTCGTGCTCGTGCATTCCTTGCATCATATCTAGCATGGAATCATCAGTACGCTGTTGGTCTTCTTTGGCCAGACTATCTTGGTTGATGTCTTTTGGTGCCATCTTAGTCGTTGCATCGATTTTATTTGAGTCTGTCATAAGCTACTCCAGTATATTTTTATTCGATTTCCATTGTATTCTTCGATTTTACTATAAGTGTCGTAACTAAACCTTTTGAATACTTGTTCTGGTATATGATTTTCACTTAACCTATTTAGTATGGGATATCGCCGATACTTTGTACAGATGCGTTATGGGTTTGTTTAGTGACTATGTGTAAGCGTTACTTTAAGCACAGGAATTTATAATCACATAAAGCCGAAACTCATCGATATCATTATCATTATCGATACAAAAGTATTATATTTGAGCCATTTTTTATTCCGATAGTCATTTTTAGGCATAAGGATACAGGGCGTACTCATACGCAACCTGTGTCTTTATATTTGAGTTTCCACACTGTCTTTGGATCAATAAGGACATTTTATGTCAGAGCAAAAATTAGATAGCCATCTTCCTAACGATGGCAATGAGTATTTATTTACCGATACCTTTCCAAAAGGCACAGGTAAAGGGCTGATCGTTGTCGCAATTGCAGCAATTATCGCGATGATTATTTACAATGTACTGCCATTCGATATCAATGCCAATAAAGGTTTGGCAGTATTGTTCTTTATTGGCGTACTGTGGCTTACAGAAGCATTGCATGTAACGATCACCGCATTGCTTGTGGTCGTAATTGGCGCATTGGTTGGTATACCGGATTTCGATGCCGAGATTGGTCTGCAAAGCTTTGCCAATCCCACTATTTATTTATTCTTTGGTGGGTTTGCCCTAGCAGCTGCCTTGCATGTGCAGCAGCTAGATAAAAAAATAGCATTGAAGATATTATCGATGTCTGGTGGGAATCTAGGCAGAGCGGTATTTTTGATATTTGGTGTGACCGCATTCTTGTCCATGTGGATATCGAACACCGCGACGGCCGCGATGATGTTACCGTTGGCATTGGGTATTTTGACGCAAGTTGACCGTGAAAAAGATCGCGGTACTTTTGTGTTTGTACTACTGGGTATTGCTTATTCAGCCAGCCTTGGCGGTCTAGGTACTATCGTGGGTTCTCCGCCCAATGCCATTGCCGCAAAGGCACTCGATATTGCCTTTGTAGACTGGATGAAGTTTGGTATCCCAATGATGCTGGTACTATTGCCCTTGCTGTTGGGCGCGATGTACTTATTCTTAAAACCCAATCTCAATCGTAAAATCGTACTCGTTGAAGATGAACCAATCGCTTGGAACAAACCGCGTGTAGTGACCATCATCGTCTTTGTCATTACGGCGTTAAGCTGGATATTTTCCAAACAGATAGGTGCCGCTTTTGATATTACAGATACAGATGCGATCGTCGCCTTGTCTGCTGCAGCGGCAGTTGTCAGCTTAGGATTGGTGTCTTGGAAACAAGTCTCAGACAATACGGATTGGGGCGTGCTTATGCTGTTCGGTGGCGGTATTGCACTGTCCACGATTTTGAAAGTCTCTGGCGCATCCTTGGTACTGGGTGAGACTGTGGCCAACGCATTGTCCTCTGCCCCGATCATCGTTGTGATGCTGGCCGTTTCAGCCTTTATTATCTTCTTGACGGAGTTTGCCTCTAATACGGCCTCGGCTGCACTATTAGTGCCAGTGTTTGCCGCTATTGCCGAGCAGATGGGTCTACCGCATGAAGTGCTGGTCTTGATCATTGGTATCGGTGCGTCGTGTGCCTTTATGCTGCCTGTTGCGACCCCGCCAAATGCGATTGTATTTGGTACAGGACTCATCAAGCAAACGGAGATGATTCGTACAGGTATCATATTAAATATTATCGCAACCATTGTTGTTGGATTATGGGCGTACTTTTTCTTGATATAATCCAGTAGCCAATATAAATATATGTATTCATAGAAAATCAAACCCGATGTTTAAGAATGACTTAAACATCGGGTTTTTTATTTCTTATTACGCATAATGTCTGTATAAAATAGCTATGGTTTGAGCTTGTACGGTCGTGAGCAGCAATTGTGCTAGCATTGCTTTTACATATTGATTGCGGTTGGCTGTAGCAGAAAATTATAAGTTAGCACCCACAACTAACGTCATATTATTAAATGGATTTGATCGCATGACACCGTATTTATTAAAAATAGCCATTTTTGTTATTTTGGGCATTATCGGCGTACTGGCTGTGCTGATAGCACGATACTGGGAACCTGATCGTACGGTGTCTGAGCTAAAAAAATGGCAATTGCCCAACAGCGAATTTATAGACATACAAGGTATGCAGGCACATGTGGTGCAGGCAGGTAAATGTCATTCGAATCATAGCAATGTGCCAATCGAAAAGGCGATTGATACTAATACATCATCAGTTGACACAATCGTTTTGTTGCATGGCACATCGGCAAGCTTGCATACGTGGCAGGGTTGGACAAAGGCGCTGTCTGATCAATACTGCGTCGTGAGCATGGATTTGCCAGGATTTGGTTTGACAGGCCCTTATACAGACCAGAGCACAGCATATAGCAGCGAAAATTATGCGGCGTTTGTCATTGAAGTGCTCAATCATTTGAACTTAGATCGTGTCACGCTAGCGGGTAATTCACTAGGGGGTAAGATTGCTTGGCGTACGGCAGCGTTGTACCCTGAGCGTGTAGGACGGCTAATATTGGTAGACGCAGTTGGCTATCCTGCAACGCCAAAACATGTCCCTATTGGCTTTAAACTTGCTAGGTATCCGGCATTGGCACCGATTTTGAACCGTATTTTACCTAGAAGTGTCGTTGAGAAAAGCGTCTTAAGTGTGTATGCAGATGATAGTAAAGTTGATGATAGCTTGGTTGATAGATATTATGAATTGACACTGCGCCAAGGTAACCGGCAAGCTTTGAGTCGCCGTTTGAATGAGACTGATGATGAGAGCGATCAAGCGCAAATAAAGCAGTTAGCTCTACCGACCTTAATCCTATGGGGTGCAAAAGATGATCTTATTCCTGTAGAAAACGCAGCGTTATTTCATAGAGACATACCTAACAGCCAACTTAAGGTATTTGATGACTTAGGTCATGTGCCGCACGAAGAAGATCCTGTGGCAACGGTTAGCGTTGTGCATCAGTTTTTGCTGGATAACCTGATGAGTGATTAAAAAATAGACTTAAAAGTGCTTTGATAAATTAATAATGGTGGTGACTAAAGTCATTTAGAAGGTAATATTTTATGCTAACACTATATATGGTTCAACTTGGGGGTCGTCCCAAAGGTCGTTTGATTGAGCAGCACGATATATTTTTTGGTGTTGCCAATCAGGTCAGCGAACTGGTAGATGATATCAATCAACATTGGCCAGAAGTAAAAAATAAATGGCACATTGATTCGTATCGAGCAATTACTACAATTGATAATTTTGCCATTAAGTTGATTGAATCAAGTGAGAAAGTAGAGAACTCTGCTGATTTGAAGTTATTCTTTATCAATCTAGGGGGGTATCAGCAGGGGAGCTTTGAAGAGTTTCATTATAAGCTACTTATCGTTGCTCCTAATCAAGCGGATGCCATCAAACAAGCAAAGAAAAGCGACTTTTATAAGCAGTTTACTTTTAAAGATGAAGCATCGCCTTTTGACGCTGCCTCACATATCGATGATAAGTTTGAAGTAGGTATAGATGACATATATAACGTGAATGATCTTCTCTCAAACGCTCAACTTTTGATTGAACCTATCAGTGATACAGGCGAGTTGAATGCTCTCGAAGACAAAGAGTACGTGGGCTATCTCAGCATTAAGAATCTGAAAAAATTGGCTTTATAATAAGTTTGTCTAAAGTTTACAAAAGTAGATTTATATATACCTGATTAAATGAAAACAATGGATATATTTAATTCAGGTGTATTTTATAGTATGTAACAGTTCAAACATCATGAGTATGGGAGCAATCAGCACTCGACCAACTTGAATCACATCTAAATTACCCCCATAATCTAAACACTTCTACATAATAAATAGCCTAAGTAAATATGTCCAATAATTCTGAGAATAAACCAAAAATGCCTAGTGAAAGCAGCGTTGAAGAAACAAGTAAGACAACAAATTCAGATGAAAGCCGTTCGAATAACAAGTCCAGCGACGATAAAACTCCTGTTCAGCCTAGCATTGCCTCTGATTTACCGGTACTTGCCAAAGACAGCTACTATTTAAGCCGTCTTGAGCGAGAGCTGGCACGTACCGCTGTGTCCAAAAATAAAAAATCTGACCATGATTCTAAACAGAAGAATAATCAAGACGATGTGCTTGCTAAAAAACGTGCTCAATACGATAAAATAAAAACACGCTCTCAAGAAGCAGTGCAAGCACGTATAGATAGCATTCCAAGTGACTTACCTGCCAAATTAAATCTTGATCTGCCGGTCAGTCAACGCGCTGATGACTTAATTCAAGCCATTATCGATAATCAAGTCATTATCGTCGCTGGGGAAACAGGCTCTGGTAAAACGACACAGCTGCCTAAGCTTGCGATGTTGGCAGGACGCGGTATCACTGGGCAGATAGGGCACACACAGCCAAGACGACTAGCCGCTCGCAGCGTGGCAAATCGTATCGCAGAGGAGCTAGGTGAGCCACTGGGTAATACGGTTAGCTTTAAGATTCGCTTTAATGAGCAAGGGACAGCACAATCTGTTGTAAAGCTCATGACGGATGGTATCTTACTCGCTGAGCTTGGTCATGATCGGTTTTTGAGTAAGTACGATACGATTATTATCGATGAGGCGCATGAGCGTAGTTTAAATATCGATTTTATTATGGGTTATCTCAAAAAGATGTTGCCCAAACGTCCTGATCTCAAAGTCATTATTACGTCAGCCACCCTCGATACCAAGCGCTTTAGTGAATACTTTAGCCGTTATGACAACAAGCTCAAACGGCAAGTTCCTGCGCCTATTTTTAATGTCGAAGGGCGTAGCTTTCCGGTAGAGGTGCGCTATCGTCCGCTAACAGATGAGCCAGTGAATAGCTCAGACGATGACAGCTATGATGATTTTGAAGAGAATCTACCGCGTGCAGTGGTTGCTGCGGTCGAGGAGTGTTTTAGCGACGCGCAGAATAAAGGTCATGCCGATCAAGCTGATATCCTAATATTTGCCGCAACCGAAGCAGAGATTCGTGAAACGCAAGAAGTGCTTGAGCGTCATGGCCCTCGCCATACCGAAGTGTTGCCACTGTTCGCGCGGCAGACTTATGAAGAGCAGCAGCGTATATTTCAGCCATCGGGTCGGGGTCGACGTATTGTTATCGCGACCAACGTTGCTGAGACCGCATTGACCGTACCGGGTATTCGCTATGTGATTGACTTGGGTTTTGCACGGATTTCGCGTTACTCATATCGCTCACGCGTACAGAGATTACCTATCGAAGCCATCTCGCAAGCCGCTGCCAATCAGCGTAAAGGTCGCTGTGGCCGTGTTGCTCCAGGTGTTTGTATTCGACTGTATTCTGAGGAGGACTTTAGTGGTCGTCCTGAGTTTACTGAGCCTGAGATTTTACGCACCAACTTAGCGTCAGTCATACTACAAATGGCCAATCTACGTTTAGGTAGCGTGGATGACTTTGAATTCATCGAGCCACCTGATAGCCGATTGGTTACTGATGGTCACAAACTGCTCGATGAGCTGGGGGCGATTACTTCTAAAAAAGACGCCACTGCTCAAGATAAAACCAATAAGCCAAAAGCAAGAAAAGGGTTAGACCACTTAAGTCTCACCCGTATTGGTCAACAGATGGCACGCATGCCAATCGATCCAAGGCTGGCACGTATGCTGGTGGCTGGTTCTGACTTTGACTGTATTCGTGAGATGCTGATCGTTGTGGCCGCGCTTGCCGTGCAAGACCCCCGTGAGCGTCCTGCCAATAAGCGCACGCAGGCAGATCAAAAGCATGCGATCTTCCGTCAAGATGATTCTGACTTTTTGTTCTATTTGAGTCTATGGAAAGCGCTGTTTGAAAAGGATGAAGACGGTAATAAACTGTCTGGCAATCAGCGTAAGCAGTTCGCTAAGAAAAACTATTTAAGCTTCCCACGTGTGCGTGAGTGGCATCAGACGCATCGTCAATTGGTGCAGATGGTCACTGAGCTGAAGTTAACTGACGCCAATGAATCAAAAGCATCTGATCAGAGCATTCCCAATAATGACCCAACTGCGATCGAAGACGAAGCGCTAAAAGCCGTCAAATATGCCAATTTGCATAGAGCGTTATTGACGGGTTTATTATCTATCATCGCGCACAAGACCGAAAGCCGCGGTGAGTATTTGGCTGCGCGTCAGCAAAAAGCCAAGATATTTCCCGCCAGTACAGTGTTTAAACAGATACCATCTTGGGTCATGGCATTTGAGATGGTGGAGACTTCACAAGTCTTTATGCGTACCGTTGCCAAAATCGAACCAGAATGGATTATTTCAGCGGCAGGCGATTTACTAAAGTATCATTACTTTGAGCCGCATTGGTCCAAGAAAACAGGACGAGTCAAAGCTTACGCACAGATTAGTCTGTTTGGATTAATCATTATCAGTAAGCAGCTGACCAATTATGAGCAAGTAAACTTAGTTGAATCACGAGAGATATTTATCCGTGATGGATTAGTGACTGGTAACTTTGGTCGCAATGCGCCATTTCTGCAACATAACATGGACAAGGTTGCTCATGTTGAACGCATCGAAGACAAGTTACGTCGCCGTGACTTGTTGGTTGATGAAGAAACACTCTATCAGTTTTATGATAAGAAAATTCCTGAGCATGTCGCTAGTCGTAAAGCGTTTGAAGATTGGCGTGCAGAAGTAGAGAAGCATGATACCAAGCATCTATTCTTTACTGATGATGATGTGCTTAATAGCCAAGCACCCACCACAGGCGATTTCCCAGAAGTGTGGAAGCTGGGTGATCTAAAACTGCCGCTTCGTTATATCTTTGATCCAGCCAGCGATGATGATGGCGTGACCATACGCGTGCCGCTTGCGGCATTACCGCAGCTTGACGCGATTGAGCTGTTGTGGGGTGTGCCAGGCTGGCGCTATGAGCTGGTACTTCAGCTGCTCAAGTCATTGCCAAAAGAGATACGTCGTCAAATCGTACCGATACCGGACACCGCTGACAGTTTGTTTGATGAGTTGCAACCTGCTGGCGGACAAGGATTATTGAAACAGCTGTGCCAAGCGCTCAATCGTCGCGGTATTATGTCAGTGACGGTAGAGAACTTTAGCCCCTCTACAATTGACCGTTATTTGCAGCCACAAATCTGTGTGGTTGATGATAAAAACCGCATTATCGAAAAGGGTCGTGACCTACAAACCCTACAGATTCGTCATGCATCTGAGACTAGCCAAGCGGTTACTGAGCAGCAAGGTGTACATACCGAGTTCCCTGAGCATTTTGCTTTTAGCAAAAATCATCATAGCGCAGGTGTCGTCATGAAGCAGTTTGCGGCGCTCGTCACTGATGAGGCAGGCACAGCAGTATCGATTCATCAATATACGGACGTCAATGCAGCGCTTCAAGCACATCGCATTGGGGTGTTGAGCTTAATTAAAAGCAAACTTGGCGCGAAGAAAAAGCAGCTTACTGGTCAAGTTGATAGTATATTTAAGCTGGCATTTGCGCCACTTGGCGACATGGATAAACTCAAAACAATCGTCATTGATGCTGCACTAGATGCCGCTCTTGAAGAGCATTATGTTTTATTTGATCATACTGAGGATTTGCCTGAGAGCGCCGACGATATCGCAGTTGGATTGAGCGAGGAGTTACCATTTACGCCTGAAGAGTATACCCAGACGCTCGACGTCGTACTAAATAACTTCTTATTAACAGGTCAGAGCGTCATAAAAACACTTAAAAATGTTTATACTCGCTGGCAGCGTATTCGCCAAGGGTTATTGATGCTAGATCGTGAGATATTCGGTGAGTCTATCGATGATGTAGAAGATCAGTTAGAAGACCTACATTTGGCAGATTTCGTCTATCGAATGGATTATAGCCATTGGCAACAGTATCCGCGTTATCTTGAAGCGCTGCAGATTCGACTAGAGCGTCTTGAGCACAACCTTGATGCTGACCTCGATGGTGTCTATGCGCTGGATGTTCACATGGAGCGACTTGGCAATCGTGCTAGTGATAAGACCATTAGTGAATATCGCTGGATGGTTGAGGAGTATCGCATTCAACTGTTTGCCCAACCGATGAAAACTCGTATGGCAGTATCACCAAAGCGTCTTAGCAAAATGTGGGATAAGATGGGTTAGAGTAGGCGGTGTTCCAAATAAAAAGGCCAGATTAGCAATCGCTAATCTGGCCTTTTTATTTGGATAATATTTAATGACTGATTTTTTCTGTCAACACACCCATACTATAGAGCACAAACGTAATCACAGTGATTGCCACGATAAATGGGGTTAATGCCCAAATCACGATGTTTATTAATAATGAAGGCACGAGTCCATCAAACAGCTCAATATCTGGAGTAAAAAACTCAGTCATCACATCGACAGAGCGCTTGGCAATGGGAAATAGTAACGTACTAAGAGCCAATATATAGACATATTTGTTAAAACCTGGGTCACTCATGACAACTATAAAGTAAAACCCTAAGAAAAAAGCAACGCCTAGCGCCCAGCATTTTAGAGTGTAACTTAAACGAATCATGTTATCTCCTCCCCAATCTATGCAAATATCATCTACTGAAAACAGCTCGAATACATTCATTTTTTTAAATATATACTATATGTTATATTACGGATGTATAGTAAAAGTCAACTGTTTTTTGCTTGAACAACAAATTTCTTTTGGCTAAAAAATGAGAAAGTGTAGAGACCTCTTGAGTAGGCATTGGCCTTAAAACCTAGTTATCAATGGGAGTTTCGATACTCAGATGAATTCTTGTAGCCAAAAGATAGTAGTCAATCAATAATCTGTGGTGGTAAATAAATGGTAAATTCATTCAATGGCTCTATGAGTACGCTGTAAGGCTGGTTTTGCTCTGAAGGAGTCACAATACCTAAGGTTGATAAGAGCTTGAAGTTGGCAGAGATAAGGGAAGCGGGTCTGACATTGAGTCTTTTATGCCAAACTCGATAAGTCCCAAGCTTACCATCACGACGATGGTAAAATCCTGCCAATGGATGGGTCAAGTAAACAAGAGCAGACTCAGTATCAGGAAAACCTGTAAATGCAAAAACATCCTCTGCCTTTTGTTCAAGAGATACTTCGGCAGTAGCCCATTCTGAATCAGCAGTGACTGAGTATTTTGTATACCTACCAATCTCATTATCAAAGTGACAATCGAAAGTTATATCAGCACTATGCCATGGCAGATTCCATAAATATCTAGGTATTGCCAATGTCCAAGAATCTAGGGTCGTACCCAAAAACCATACACAGCGTTCGCCTGTCTCTGTATCTATGATGTAGATACGATAATTGGTCTGTCCCATCGTGAAGGTTGGAAAAGGAAAAACGGCAGAGGTAAAATCAACGTCAATAAATGGGACAACAGAAATCAAACCTTTTTCTATACCATCTATCATTACTGTATCAAGCTTGAACCGATCGGGAAATATACCCTCAAATCTCTCTGCTGGCACCGCATAAGTGATAATAGAAAAGTGCTTTAGACCGCAGGTAACATCGAGTCCTGTCGGCTTGGGCCTATCATGTAGATAATCTTCAAAACGTCTCAATTCTTGCACGACATTTCCTTATATAGTTATGATGGTGGATACTCAAAAAACTTATGATTTGTATTCGCTGTAGATATAAATAATGAAATGGCTATCACATCAACTCACTACTTGGGCTCACACCAAATAATCGCTTATATTCGCGGCTAAATTGACTAGGACTTTCGTAACCAACCTGCATGGCTATTTGTGATATTTGCGCGCCGTGTATCTTAATCAAACGTCTCGCCTCCATTAATCGCAAGCTTTTTTGATATTGTAATGGGCTTAATTGGGTAATTTCTTTAAAGTGCTGGTGAAACCCTGAGATGCTCATGCCGCATCTACTAGCTAAGCTCTCAACCATAATAGGTTCATCTAAATGCGCCTTTATCCAGTCAGTCGCTTGGGCGATGCGGTGTGTATGGCTACCATCGACAACCAATTGCCTGAGCTTACCTCCTTGCTCCGCTGAGAGCAGGCGATAGTATATTTCTTGCTGAATCAACGAAGCCAAAAAATCAATGTTATTTGGATAATCAAGCAAGCCTATGAGCCGTTCAAATGCTGCCATTATCGTATCGTCTAGTTGCCACTTTATTCCTAAATGACTACTTGCCATGGATTGATTGGAAGGTATCTTTGCCAAGACGTCTCTAATCATGGCTAAGTTTAGTTTCATCGATAAAACGATGACAGGATTTTTGATTGAGGCGTGTTTGATGTGCATGCTCAGCGGAATATTGACGGGGCAAAACATTAGATTGCTATTATCAAATCTTTGACAGTCAGCTCCTAAGTAAATCTCTCGCTCACCCTGAAGTACAATACAAATGCTTGGCTCTTGGATATAACTGACGGCTTTGCTTGGTCTGTCTGCACAGTAAAAAAACAAACCTGCAACAGCAGACTCGATGGTTTTATTTCTAGGCAATACGGTAAGAAGGTGCTCAATGGTTACTGGGTTCATGATGATGACTTGTTTTATAAGACTGTCTGATACTATGAAATTTTGTAGGATTAGGCAAGAGTTATAGAGGTCTGTTCTAACGCATAAATGCAAAGGGTTCTATAATAATTTCATCGCAACAGCGTAAGTACGACCTCTAATAACATGAAACAAGGAATAATTACTCATGAAAATATTTTATAAAACCCGCGCGACAGCCACTGGTGGACGTTCTGGCCATACTGGATTAGATGATGGTTCATTAGGGTTTGATTTGGTATCTTTTCAAGAGCAAGACAAAGAAGGTGTTAATCCAGAACAGCTTTTTGCTATGGGTTACGCGGCTTGTTTTGATAGCGCTTTGAGCATGACTGCACAGCACATGAAATTGCCTGTCACCTCTTCAAAAACCTCTGCACAAGTAGGTATCGGTATGAAAGCTGACGGCAGCTATAACTTAGAGGTGGAATTGTCTGTAGAAGTATCAGGTATTGATGAAGCACAGGCGCAGCAGTTGATCGAAGCCACACATCAGGTGTGCCCGTATTCTAACGCTACTCGCGGCAATGTAGAGACTCGCTTGGAAGTTACCGTTGTTTAAGGTATTGTTCGATTGAGAAGAATATCCTTCTCCAATTTATCTGTCTAAATACCAAACAAAAAAATCCAGTGTTAGATGTTTGAAGCAAACGTCTGACACTGGATCCATGCACCTCTGATATTTATTAGGTGAACTGCTGATTAACTCTCTAGTTGATCAATAATACTTTGATATTTCTCTTTTTTGCCAACCAGTTTGCTATGCTCTTTTTCTGCATTGGCGTCTGATTTTTTAGAATCTTCTGCTTTTTTATCGAAAGTTTCCAGTTCTGCATTGACACCATCAAGCAGTTTATTCAATAACATAGCAACGGCTTTTTCAGATACCCCGTATGTCATGCCAGAAGCTTCAGACTTAAGGTCATCTTTTAACTTAGCCGCCCATTGATAGACATTGGCTACGGCCGCGCTGTATTTATCTTCTTTATCCGACTTATCGCTACCTGACTTGTCATCCTCTGACTTTTTGTCATCAGATTTATCGCCTTTATCAGATATAAAATCATCTTTTAGCTTAGCTGCCCACTGATATATATTGGCTATCGTCACACTCTTATCGTCTTTGTCCGACTTATCGCTATCCGACTTGTCATCAGACTTATCGTTTTTATCCGGCTTACTGTCTTTGTCAGATTCATCAGACTTGAAATCTTTATCAAATATATCATCTTTATTAGACTTGTCGTCTTTGGCGTCGTGATCACCTTCAGAAATTAAATCATCACCTTTTAAGACTTCTACAGAGGTCACAGCACTATTCTTAGGAGCTTCTACTGACTCATTTTCTATATTATTATTAGAAGAGTTGTTTGACATGATTTTTATCCTTTTTAGTATTATTTATTGGAATAGATTGATACTCGATATTAAGCCAGTAAACGCTTCTATTCAGTAGATTAATGTAAATGTATGATGTAAATTTTTGCGCTTTCCCTCTCTATATTTACTGAATTAGCTGCCATAAGTAACAACGGTAATGCATAAAGTTTTTTCTATAGCCATGACAGACTGATTAGAAGCTATTGAAGTAAAAAAACATCGAAAAGTGCTGTAGTCAAACGTCTGACTTTCACTAATGATGAGTCGCTATATACTATCTTGAGCTGTATTCTTATTGACTACTTTTTTATTTAAGGTAAACACCAATACCGCGCCCAAAATAACCGTGCTTGCAATGATAAATGGCATAGTCAGCTGCTCAGATAAAAATACCACACCTAGTAAGGCAGCAATCACAGGCACACACAGCTGAACGATAGCGGCTTGTGTATTCTTTAGTAAAGGCATCGCTGTATACCAGATACTGTAGCCCAACCCTGAGGCGATCGCTCCTGATGCACAGGCGAGTAGTACCCCTTCAGTCGTAATACTTTGTAAATTGATATTCTTTAAGCCCATATTGTCCAAATACGTCATGCCTACTAGTAATAGTATAGGCACAGCGACTAAGCTACGCACGAAGTTAAACCCTGTCGCTCGAAGCGGTGATACGCATGATTTCCCGCGTATACTGTATATTCCCCATGCCACACCGCTTATGGCCATTAACGCTGCCGCCAATGGTGACGGTATGGCAGCTGATGGCAACATCAAATACACGAACCCTGCCACTGCGACGACAAATGCTAGCCATTGTAGTACGCTTAATTGCTCTTTTTTATAGATGCCCCAGCCAATCATGGTGAGCTGGACTGCTGAAAATAAAATTAATGCACCAGTACCTGTATCAAGCTCTACATACGCAATCGAAAAGCATAGTGCGTAAATCACCAAGCTGACACTACTCAGCCAACTGCCTTTATCACTTAATATAGCGTGAGCAGCAGCGCTATCATGATTGGAGGTTTGGCGCCGCAGTCTGTATGCGTGAATGGCCATGATAAAGATCAAACAGGCAGTCGCACTGAGCAGACGAATGATCGTAAAACTCCAAGCATCGATATAGCCTTCTGCCAATGCCATTCGGCAAAACAGAGAGTTTGCGGCAAAGGCAATTAACGCAATAATGGTATAAATAGTGGCTTTCAAAAGTAATTCCTACAATGGATAAATGGCACAAAAAAGGCAAGCATAAGATGTCAATTTTAGGTTTTTAGATACGCTGTTATAGCGATCGCTTATTTTTTAGCGAAAATAATAGATTGATAACTTATCAACCTAATTCATAGCTGTCTCACAAGACAGGATATTTTGTCGTACTTGTGGCAAAAAGTCTCTTTTAAATCAGAATAACGATAGTTGTATTGACGATAAGGTCTAAATATAGGGATGATGTGCTTTGCATCAAACGAACTATTTGAACACCATTCATTAAACACAATAAATCAGATAAATAGGAAACGATAATATGGATTGGGCAAGTATTTTTATTCATGACACAACTTGGTTGTTTGCCGTTGAAATCTTAATACGTGTCACTGTCATGTTTGTATTGATTATCACATTTTTGCGATTCACTGGTAAGCGCGGTGTCCGTCAGCTTTCTATTTTTGAGTTAACCATCATTTTATCGTTAGGCTCTATCGCAGGTGATCCCATGTTCACCGAAGACCTGCCCATCATTCAAGCAGTATTAATCATGGGTACCGTCATTTTGCTCTATAGGCTCTGTACTTGGGCAATGATGAAATTTCAGCCTTTTGAAGACCTGTTAGAAGGCAAGTCACTTTATATTGTAGAGGATGGCATGCTAGTACTTGATAAAATCAAAAAAGGGGAGATGTCACACGATGAGTTTTTTGCTGAAATGCGTCAGCAGGGCGTTGAGCATTTAGGGCAAGTTCGTGTTGGTTTGCTCGAGACAGATGGCAACTTTAGTATTTTATTGCACACCTCTGAAAAGACAGATTACGGTATGCCGCTTTTCCCTAAGCAATATCGACCTGTCGAGCAAGTAGAGTCAGGTGTCTATTATGCTTGTATGTATTGCGGTTACGTTGATGAAATCTCTGACCCCAATCAGTGTTGCCCGAGATGCGCGGATAATTGCAATAATTGGGCTAAAGCGTTAAACAATGAGATAGTCAAATAATATAAGCACTTGGCTGACTTAGCTCAATTGATAGGCTAAGGCAGCCAAGTGCTTCTTTTAAATTATCAGATAAAAATCTCTCATTTACTGACAGTTTGTCTGACTGGTTTCATAAATAATATGGGTTAAGTGGCTTGCATAATTTACGTGACTTTATTTAAGTAACTTTATACCAGTCAAGTTTGCGAGTCATCACCATCACGCAGGCAAGTATCACAAAGCAGAATAGCGCACCCAGTAATAGATTTAGGTCCTCTGTACTTAAAATCCCAAAAAATGCAGCATATAGTCCAGCAAGTGTTGCGGTAAAGATTACTGCACGTTTTAAACCGCCAAATACATAGTAGCTATACCAGCCAATAAGCCCGATACAGGCGCTAGCCGCAATGGCATACGCTTTCCAAAATACTATCTGCTCAGCCAGCGGTAGCAATAACACATAAAAAACAAATAGCGCACAACCGACTAGCAGATACTGAATAGGGTGGATGCGACTTGATTTGAGCACTTCAAACAAAAAGAAAGTGCCAAACGATACTAAGATTAATAGCAGAGCATATTTCATGGCTCGTTCGGTTTGTAGATAGACATCATTTGGGCTCGCAAAACTAACCCCAAAGCTGTTCAGCAGAACACTTTGATTGCTGCCAGCCACTGTCACGCTGTCTGCCGTCTGACCTCTCGATGACTCAAAATCGATATTGAGCGTTGATTCACTCATGACAGTACATTGATGGTTAGGTGCGCTGATGCACTGAGAGAGGTATTGGTTATTGGCGACGGTCAAATACTGATTTTGCCAACTGGCATCAAATCCTTCAGCGGTAATGCTCTTTGTATTTGGTAATGCTTTACCGATGAAGTTTGGTGTCTGCCAATCACTATGCATTGACAGAGTAAAGTTCTGCCCAGTTGGTACAGTCGTTAAATTGCTAATGCCAGCTAACGGCAAGTCGATCACAATATTGAGTGCTTGATTGTTTTTAGGATTAGGTAACTGGCTACTTACCCCTGATTTATCTAGATTTGTATCCTTTGAGCTTGCGACAACACGAGGTTCTTTATTCTGCTGGCTAGTAGGATTGATCAATTGATTCAATACGTCTTTAGGAATATCTACTTCAACATAGGTTAAGTTTTCTATCATTGGTATCTGCGGATAGTTTGCTTTAATCGATTTTTGATTGATTGTGACGGTAGGTAGGGTAGCGACACCGCGTAAATCAGATACAGGAATGATAAGTTTTGCTTTATTCCAGTGGGTAATGGTTTTAGCCAGTTGCGTGTTATCTGCATTAGGAGAGGTACCGACTGAATCTGCATCATCGTCAATTGTAGTTCCAATCTGATCTAAATTTTCTAAAGTCTCTGCAAACGTATAACTCTGATCGAATGTCAGCTGACCATCATAGCTAGTCGCGCTATAGATACCGCGTTTATAAGTATCAGTATTTACTTTTAGGTCTTGTGCAGCTTGCGTCTGAGTGGCAAATACCGTCTCAGTTTTCGAGTATGAAGGTTCGCATTTGCGCTTTACATTTAGTGTATCTGTTGCATCTGACTGACAGGCAGGTGTGACTGTTGTAGGAATGGCGATAAATGGGGTGATAACTTCTTGTGGATTGACATGCTGCTCGGTGATTTCTTTTATTACTGACGCTGCGTAGTTTTGCCTCTCGTATATGATAGAGCCAATCATACTGAGTCCAATCGAAAAGATAATACAAAGTCCTACAATGATAGATAATTTCGTCAATAATGTCTTTTGCATGTTGTCGCCTCCTAAGTGCCTTTAATCCACAGCTGCCGAGATAGCAGACTGTGGCTTTAAAAGACATCATAGAGAGGGTATGAAGAGAAGATGTGCAGGAAAGATGGAATAACTGTGAAAGGGTAAAAGTTGATATTACCGGATAATTATTTTTGAGTGTTAATGCTTTTTCGTGTCGCCAACGACTTTATCCATGATAGCGAATAACAAGCCAGACAACACAAAGGTCATATGAATAATAACCTTCCACATGAGCTTGTCAGCATCAAGTTCACTCATTCCACTAGATATATCCATAAAGGACTTCAAAAGATCAATCGCCGAGATAGCAACGATCGCTCCGATGACTTTGAGCTTTAGGCCAGAAAAGTCTACTTTGCCCATCCAGCTAGGACGATCATCATGAGTGCCAGTATCGATTTTTGAGACAAAAATCTCATAGCCACTGAATATAATGATAAGCAATAAACTGGCAACCAGAGAGATATCAACCAATACCAATATGTCTACAATCACACTGGCCTCGGAGGCCGTGAGAATGTCAGCGAACATATACCATAGTTTTTGGACAAACTTAATAAATAATAAAATAATGCCTAGCACTAATCCTAGATAAAAAGGCGCCAGTATCCAGCGGCTATTAAATATGGTTTTTTCTAAGTAAAGCTCAAGCTTCTTTAGCATGGGTATCTCTTAATTTTTAAAGACACGAAAGTCTTAAAGACAAAAAAAATTTAAAGACATAAATATGAGTAAGTTTATAGATATAGCCACTTTAGCCCTGATGTGGCTATATGTTGTCTATATCAGAGAGCTGCGCTACTACTTGCTTAACGCGTTCTTTTCTATCGCCACCAATACGCTGAAATGGTTTTTGATGCTTGCTTAATTGACTGGCAAAATAAGAACTTATCTCATCACGTAGGTGCGGACTGTCTCGTAGGTCATCAGCCACCCAAGGCGTATCAACATCAGTCAATAATATCAAATCATAGTGATGCGCCAATGCTGCTTGCTCAAGGGCACTAGGACAATCGCCATAATACCAATAGGAATAGACCATCAGCTCAAACAGACTGGTATCGCAAAACAAATAATGACTGGCATCAGACATCTGAGCGACCTGTTTGGCTAGGGTATTTTCTAGTGTAATTTGCCCCTGTGCGATAGGGAGCAGATCCTCCCATGTACAAGTCAGGCGCTCGTCATCCCACTTTGCTTGTAAGTAGGTGCGCATATATTCTGACACCCAAGAACTATTAAAATGAGCTGCCAAATCACGGCATAATGTTGTCTTACCCGTACTTTCTGCGCCTAAGACCGCGACGTTGATAACAGATTTAGGCGTATGCTGCTCGAGGTTGTACGCGATAGCGTCGTTGCCATTCATAGTATGCCCAGATTGCGATAAGAGTGAAGACTACATATTGTAGCGCGGTAAAAGTAAAGCCTTTATAAAAGTATAGCGGTACCGATATTGCATCAGCGATAATCCAGAGTATCCAATGTTCAATTTTTCGCCGTGCCATGAGCCACATCGCCATTAAAAATAAAGCAGTAGTGAGCATGTCAGTATAATCGACCCAAGTAAATAAATGCAGTCCAAGTACCGCACCGTCGAGGCTAAAGCCATTATTAATCACTGGACGGAAGTAATAAATCAATCCTACAAAAGCTACCGTTGCTGCTGCCAAAGCAGAGAGGATAGGGATGTCGTCTGCATGCAAATGCTCAATACGGACTTTATTGGCATCTGATTCCCCATGCTCAATAGACTGGTTTTTCTTGTTCTTTGACCAGTTAATCCAGCCATACAAGCTCATCACGGTATAGTAAGCATTGATGAACATATCGCCAAACAGCTGCCACTTCCATAGTAGATACACAAATATAGCAGTGCTGACCAGACCAATAGGGAAGACTAAGATATTGGTTTTGCTGGCAAGTAAGACACTGGCCACACCGAAGACAACAGCAATCAATTCAAGGACAATGAATATCGTAGAGTAGTCAGCGTATTGACCAAATAACCAGTTGAGAAGTTCTGCCATTAGTATTCCTAAGTATGAGCGCGTATCAATGTTCTGAATAATTAAGATAGTTCGACGAATAATACAGAATAAAATGATGCTAATTATAACGTAGCTACCGAAAAATGCGGCCAGTCTTTGCTTATTTATGGCAACAAACAGGTTATTTGTAACAAAGTATTAGAAAAATTATAATATTCAGGCATAATAAACACACTGATTTTAAGTTTACAGTTATTCACTGAAATTGAATGGCTATTATTTCCACATTTATGCTTATTCCAAGCACCACAGTAGTAGACAAGGAAGCTTATCATGACGACTTGTATCACGGGCACTGGCCTGTATATTCCGCCTTACAGCATCAGTAACGAAGAGTTGGTTGAATCATTTAACCAGTATGTTGAAAACTATAATACTGAACATGCCGAAGAGATAGCCGCAGAGACGGTTACCGCGCTTGAGCCTTCATCGGCTGCGTTTATCGAAAAAGTATCAGGCATCAAATCACGCTACGTGATGGAAAAAGACGGTATCTTAAACACTGAAATCATGGCACCCGTTATTGCGTACCGTAATCTAGGTGAAGAGCTGTCAGTCATGGCTGAGATGGGCGCAGCAGCGCTTAGAGACGCATTGGCTGATGCAGGACTTGAGGCCAATGATTTAGATGGTATTATTCTGGCTTGCTCAAACTTTCAGCGTACCTATCCTGCCGTTGCCATCGAGATCCAAAACGAGATTGGTATGATCGGCGGCTTTGCTTATGACATGAACGTTGCATGTAGTGCGGCAACTTTTGGTCTGTCACAAGCCCATGGTTCTATCGTCTCAGGTCTGGCCAAGCGTATCGCTGTGGTCAACGTTGAGATTACCTCAGCGCATCTTAACTGGCGTAACCGTGACAGCCACTTCATCTTTGGTGATGTAGCGACCGCGTCTATCGTTGAAGATCTCGACACGCCAAAAGGCTACGAGATTCTGAACTCTAAGCTATTTACACAGTTTTCGACCAACATCAAAAACGAATATGGCTTTATGGATCGCTCAGAGTATCTAGCGGCTCAGACTGAGATGTATCCAGATATCAAAGCACCAGTCACTGATAAGCTTTTTCTCCAAAACGGTCGTAAAGTTTTCCGTGAAGTCTGTCCGAAAGTGTCAGAGATTATCACCGAGCATTTGCAAGAAAATGACATAGCAACGTCTGATGTCAAAATGATGTGGTTGCATCAAGCAAATGCCAATATGCTCGATTTAATTTTACGTACCGTCATTGGTAAAGAAGCGGACAAAGCCATTGTCCCAAGTGTCATCGCTGAATTTGCCAATACCAGCTCAGCAAGTCCTATGATTGTATTCCATCGCCACAAAGATGACCTGTCATCAGGTGATTTGGGTGTTATTTGCTCGTTTGGTGCAGGGTACTCTATTGGGTCGGTACTGGTTCGCAAAGTCTAGTATTTTGAATAAATGCCCCTCATAGATAAAAAAATAGCTAAGAATCTTCTTAGCTATTTTTTTGTCTGCCGTTTTTGCTATTGAAATTGAGCCGTGATATCTAGATATAGACAGAGATGTTTGAGAAGATAACAACAAGATTGCTTAGAATATCGACAAGAATGCTGAGAGGTTTTAATTTACCCCCAAAAATTTGCTATAATCACGGGCTTACTCCTCTTATCCAATTAAAAGTCCTTTTATGAAAGAATCCTTACGCCTGCGTTTAGACCAGATGGTAGACCGTTATGAAGAGGTCACCGCTTTATTGTCAGATCCTAGTGTCATCAGTGATAATAACAAGTTCCGTGAATTGTCTGTTGAGCACAGCGACTTGATGGAAATCACGACGTTATGGCAAAATTACGTGGGTGCAGAAACGGATCAGGCCGATGCAGAGACGATGCTAGCTGATGCCACAGATCCTGACATGAAAGAGATGATGATCGATGAGATTGATAGCGCCCGTGATACCATCGCTCAGATGGAAGAAGCACTCAATCTTATGATGCTACCAAAAGATCCAAATGATAAAGTACCTGCTTTCCTAGAGATTCGTGCTGGGACAGGCGGCGATGAAGCGGCGATTTTCTCTGGTGACTTGTTCCGCATGTATCAAAAATACGCGCAGAGCCAAGGCTGGACATTGGACGTGCTGTCTGCAAGCGAAGGTGAGCATGGCGGGTATAAAGAAATCATCACTCGCGTCTCAGGCAACAGCGTCTATGGTCGCCTAAAGTTTGAATCTGGTGTCCACCGTGTGCAGCGTGTCCCTGAAACCGAAAGCCAAGGCCGTGTGCATACCTCAGCTTGTACTGTTGCAGTTATGCCTGAAGTTGAGATTGATGATACCGTCGAGCTCAATCCAGCTGATATCCGTTTTGATACGTTCCGTTCAAGCGGGGCTGGTGGTCAGCACGTTAACACCACTGACTCAGCCGTGCGTTTGACGCACATTCCGACAGGCACAGTAGCAGAGTGTCAACAAGAGCGTAGCCAACACAAAAACCGCGCACAAGCGATGAAAATGCTCATCTCACGCATTCAGCAGGTTAAGGTGCAAGCACAAGTCGATGTTGCTGATTCGATGCGTCGCGACTTAATCGGTAGTGGCGATCGCAGTGAGCGTATTCGCACCTATAACTTTCCGCAAGGCCGTATGACCGATCACCGTATCAACCTGACCTTATACAAGCTTGATTCTATTATGGAAGGCGACTTGAATGAGATTCTTGATTCATTGTTGCGTGAGCATCAGGCTGACTTGATGGCTAGTATTGGCGGCGGGGAGCAATAGCCAATTCTATGTACACTATAGCGTTATGTCTTTTTTTATCATGATGTTTTTATAAAGATAGGGCGTGTTGATGGTTCAATACGCTCTACAGGTTGATTTAATTTTTCTGTTTTCGTTTATCCATTTAATTACCTAATAATATTGAGAGTGTTATGTCAAAGCACAATAATCAGATCCAAGAACAAACCCCAGTGGTAGAAGATGCTAACGAGCTGATTGCACAGCTACAGGCCAAGCTAGACGACATCACAGCTTCTGGTAAACAGCCGTACCCAAATACGTTCAAACGCACTGATTATGCGCAAGACTTGCAAGCGGCTTTTGATGGTGTATCGAAACAAGAAATTGAAGAAAAAGCGGCGAATGGCGAAAAGACACAGGTCAATGTGGCCGGTCGCGTCATGCTCAACCGTGGCTCATTCATTGTTATCCAAGACATGACAGGCCGTATCCAGCTGTATGTGGCGCGTAAAGAGCTTGATGAAGAGACGCGTGCCGGTATCAAATCACTAGATTTGGGTGATATCGTTGGGGTATCTGGCTATATCGGTCGCTCAGGCAAAGGTGATCTGTATGTACATATCGAAGAGATTAGCCTCTTGACCAAGTCACTACGCCCAATGCCAAACAAATTCCATGGTTTGTCAGATGTCGAAGCGCGCTATCGTAACCGTCATCTTGATTTGATGACCAATGAGACGACTCGTGATACCTTTATGGTTCGTAGTCAGATCGTCAGCGGCATTCGTCAATTTATGCTAAATGAGCGTTTTATGGAAGTTGAAACGCCAATGATGCATCCGATTCCAGGCGGCGCAGTAGCTCGTCCGTTTGAGACGCATCACAATGCGTTAGACATGCCATTATATCTACGTATCGCACCTGAGCTTTATCTTAAACGCTTGGTAGTTGGCGGGTTTGAGCGAGTATTTGAGATCAACCGTAGTTTCCGTAACGAAGGTGTATCAACCCGTCATAACCCTGAATTCACCATGATTGAGTTTTATCAGGCTTATGCTGATTATCATGATTTGATGGATTTGACTGAGCGTTTGTTTAACCAGCTTGCAACCGACGTATTGGGCACCACAGAGCTGACGTATCAAGAAGAAGCCATCAGCCTAAAAGCGCCATTTGCCCGTCTGTCGATGTCTGATGCGATTGCAAAATATGCCGAAAACTTCGATATGGCATATATCAATGATCGTGAATATCTAGCAGAATATGCATCAACGACACTTAAGCAACAAGTCAAAGATGTATTTGGTGTGGGTAAACTACAAACCATCATCTTTGAAGAAACGGCTGAGCATCAACTGCGTCAACCAACCTTCATTACTGAATATCCAGCTGAGACATCACCACTAGCGCGCCGTAGTGATGACAATCCTGAGATTACTGATCGTTTTGAGCTGTTCGTTGGTGGTCGCGAGTTGGCCAATGGCTTTAGTGAGCTTAACGATCCAGCGGATCAGGCTGAGCGTTTCCGTGGTCAGGTTGCCGAAAAAGACGCAGGCGATGACGAGGCGATGCACTTCGATGAAGAATATATCGAAGCATTGTCTTATGGTCTACCGCCAACAGCTGGTGAGGGTATTGGTATCGATCGTCTAGTAATGCTATTTACCGACTCTGCCAGTATTCGTGATGTGATCTTGTTCCCGCATATGCGCCGCAAAAACGATAGTTAGAGTGGGTTTGCTTGCCATAAATCCACATTGATAGTGAATTGGATATAAGAAAGCTTTTACTTATTGAAATAGAATGGGTTTAAGCTTTTTTATGCGTCCCCATTTATAGGAATGTTATGGATACTCAGCAAGCACCGCTTTCATTATGGCGACAGATGATTCAACAATTTTCTTTATCTTTGTATGAATTGCCTGACGACAAAATAACGGCTGACCCTGAAAAACTTCAGGGTTATGATTTCGTTTTTGAGTGTTCTAGCGCTACTATTTACATGATCGTCAATGATGTGATGATGCAAGCGAACAAGCAAGAGGTTGACAGTGCCAAGGTTCGTGAGTGGAAAAAAAAGGCGGTTAATACATTAATCAAACGTCACACTCAGCTTTATCTGAAAAATAACCAGTCGATGATAGAGGGTAAGACATCGATAGAGGATAAAGCGGTTTATTTTATTGGTTTGACGTCACTGTCTTTTGAAGATCCAGACGAGGAACTGGGCTCATCCTCTTATGCGGTTGATTGTGAATATGGTAGTCAGTTCTTCGCTGAAGACTGTGTTCTAGACTTGGATGATGAGCTGAGTGTCTTGCAGATATTTAGTCATCGAAACTTCGTCACTATACTCAGTCAGTTAGTGACACCAAGTGATCTGACGACGTTTTTAGATTTTCACCGTGGTCAGTTAACGAATTTTGTATCTTTTAAAAATGAATCGACACTCCTGACACAATTTTTACGAGCTCCCAATTTTCACCAAAGAGCGATTAGGATACAAGAGCAGTTGGTTGATGCTGAGCTAATCGATCAAATCGAGCCCCACCTACTTAAAGCTGTAGAACCCAATCAGATAGAATTTGCCAATGCATTAATGGCTGAGATTCAGAAAAATACTCGCATGTGGTATCAGCTATTCAATAGCTTGCTCAAGCGTTATCGCAAAGCGGGACAACCGTTATCCCCTGAGTCTGTCGATATTTTGGCAGATGAGTCAATGTATACTTATGCTTGTCTGGTAGAAAAAATATTGGCATACAGAAAGGCTGACCAAGAATCACGCTGGGATGGTTATACTAGTCATGCGCACTCTTATCATATTTTTGGACGTCAATACCTTATGGTATTCTATGCTCAGAATGAGAGCAGCTCGTTGAGTGCAGAGAATGTTCGTCTGTCTTACCAAGACTTATTGTCAGATCTCAATGCGCAAATGCAAACGCCCGTAATGGATGAATTGTTTTTGATTGGTGTAGAGTTCAGGCCTTGTGAAGACAGTGTAAATACTGAGGTGTACTTGGATATTTTCCATCAAAAAGGCGCATTTATTGATTTAAATACCAAGCGCTTACACGAACGACTGGCTCAGCTCAAAGCTCAGCTATAGTCAATCTGATGTAATACCTATCAAAAAGAGTATTAGGTTCTCTTGATATCAATTGATGTCATCGCTTTGCTAAACCCGTTACGATTTGTTAGACCTTTACTCGCCTTTTTATATTCAAAGTATATTGAACTGACTAGGGCGTGTCCTCATTTTAAAAATGGTGATAAAAATGAGATAAATGGCAGTCAAACAAGGAAAATAGCGCAGATAATATCGAGATATTAGTCAGCTATTTGACGCCGTTTGGCAAGATTTAACCATTTTTAACCTATTTAGATGACTATCGATTAAATTGAGGACATGCCCTATATAATCTATACTTAATATAGAGCACGGCCTAATACCCTGTCTCTATTTGTACTATTTACATTACCTGTATTATTTACATTGGCATTTACTATGACGCAGCAATATCAAGTTTTAGCTCGCAAATATCGACCCAAAAACTTTCATGAACTGATTGGGCAGACGCATGTCTCGCAAGCGTTGATTAATGCGATTGATTATAACCGCTTGCATCATGCTTATCTGTTTACTGGAACTCGCGGTGTGGGTAAGACGACGATTGCGCGTATTTTATCTAAATGCTTGAACTGTGATACAGGTATTACCAGTACGCCTTGCGGTGTGTGCGATAATTGTGTGGCCATTGATCAAGGACGGTTTATTGATCTTATTGAGATTGATGCTGCCTCGCGTACCAAGGTTGAAGACACTCGCGAGTTGTTAGACAATGTCCCATACGCACCAAGTCAGGGTCGCTATAAGGTTTATCTTATTGATGAAGTGCATATGCTGTCGACCCACAGTTTTAACGCACTCCTCAAGACGTTAGAAGAGCCACCTGAGCACGTAAAGTTTTTGCTCGCGACCACTGATCCGCAGAAATTGCCTATCACTATTATCTCTCGTTGTTTGCAGTTTGTGCTACGTCCATTACCACAGACATTGCTGAGTGAGCATTTGGCAAATATCTTGACCCAAGAGCAAGTTGGCTACACGCAGCCTGCGCTTTGGCAATTGGCGAGTGCGGCCAAAGGTTCAGTACGTGATGCTTTGTCTTTGACCGATCAGGCCATTGCTTTTGGTCAAGGTGCATTGGACGATGCCACTGTCAATGCGATGCTCGGTCTGATCGATGCGGCTGACTTGGTCAGTTTGATTACTGATATCTACAACCATGATAAGTCTGCTGTCGCAGCTCATATTGAGCAAATGCGTGCGCAAATGGTAGATGCGACCAGTATGTTCGATGGACTCGCTGAATTACTTCATCAATTGGCACTGACTCAATTATTACCTGAAGTTGCTTTGAATGTGAATGAAGCGCAAGCACAAAATATCAATATACTTGCGCAGCATATCAGTCCTGATGTATTACAGCTGTATTATGAGATCGTTGTGCAAGCACGCGAAGGCGTCAAGCTTGCTAGTACACCGATGCAAGCACTTGAGATGTGTATATTACGTCTACTGGCCTTCCGTCCACTGCCTGTCGATGAAATGTTGAATTATACAAATGATAGCAAGGTTTCTGCTACAGAAACGCCAGTCATAGAGTCGACTGTTTCGATACCACCTGCAAATGCGATTACAAATGAAACGTCAGCGCTGATACAGCCTTATGATGTTGATTACCAGACACCTAGTCATGATGAGCTGCAGAGTAACATTTATGATAATAATGACTTTGACGCAAATAGTAATAGTAGCAGTGACCAAGTTTATGACTTAGCACCGTCAGTGACTCATGTAAGCTCTAAACCTGTTGTTGAGCCTGAACCTGTTGTTGAGCCTGAACCTGTTGTTGAGCCTGAACCTGTTGTTGAGCCTGAACCTGTTGTTGAGCCTGAACCTGTTGTTGAGCCTGAACCTGTTGTTGAGCCTGAACCTGTTGTTGAGCCTAGCGCAAATGATTCTCAGTTATCTGTACGATCTGATGAGGATCCGCGCACGTTACTACGCTGTCCTCCACAAGAGTTAACAGGCGAGTGGAACCCAGAAAAATGGGATTACTGGCTACAGACGGCTCGTGAAAACGAGGTTCTGGCACAGGATGAATTGGCGCTAGCACGTCAAGGTACGATGACCGGTCAATGCAATGGTAAGGCAATATTTTTGACCAGTGTGGACAGCAAGCATTTGCAAATTACGTTTCAGCAGTTGGCTGCCAAGCTGCAACAGCAGTTTACACAAGCTGATATTGATTTGAAAATAGATAGCAGTATCATGCAAATTGAGGACAAAACTCCTGAGCGTCGTCAGCAGACGCGTTTAGCACAAGCCAAATTTGTTGCCGAAGCCAAGCTCCTTGATACGGCTGTCATGCAATATCTGACTGACCGTGGCGAAGGGAAAATGGGCAAAGTACAATTGTATTAAGCGTTATCACTAATACTAAGCTTAGTACAAACTAGTGTTCAAATTTATTTAAAAATACACATATAGACTCAGTATGGTTTTATATAAAATATCAAGACGATATCACTCTATCGCCTTGATATTTTTTGTTTTTATTATGAGTCAAAGGGTTTTCTCGATTAAGAGAGAAATATTTAGTAACGATAAGAGCAATCGGAAGTCGTTATAATGGTTAAGTTATATTAAAAACTGAAATGACGTTTAGGTGAGAATATGTTAGATAATTTACGCGGTATGGCTGTGTTTGCCAGTGTGGTCGGACATGGCTCGTTTAGTGGCTCAGCTCGTGAGCTTGGTATTACCACCAGTGCAGTCAGTCAGCAGATTCGTTCTCTAGAAAACGAGCTGGGCGTCGTGCTACTGCATCGCTCAACTCGTAAGTTGAGCTTAACAGAAGCGGGCGAGAGCTTTTATGAAGCCGCTAAAGATGTGGTTAGTGCAGCGGAACAAGGTCGTATTAAAGTCAACCAGTTACGCGATGAGCTAGCAGGTAGCTTGCGAGTGTCTACCACGCCTGAGCTGGGTGTCAATCATATACTACCAGCACTCTCTACTTGGATGGCGGCGCATGATGACCTAAGCGTTACTTATCTAGCAGACAATCATTATGTTGATATGATTGAAGAGCGTATTGATATCGCCATTCGTATGAGCCCAACGGCGAATAATTCTAGCTTGAGTAGTCATCCACTAACAGATGTGCGTCAGTTGCTCGTTGCGTCCCCGCAGTACCTACGTCAACATGAAAAACTAAACACGCCTAAAGACTTGGCTAATCATCAATTGATCTCTATTGAAATCATGAAAGAAGCCAATCAAGTGGATATGATTCAGACAGGAACAGGCAAAAAAACCCGTATAAAAATGAACTCACGTATTTATACTAATAATGTTTTTATGGCGACGACATTGGCCAAAGAAGGCCATGGTCTAGTCAGAATGCTAGAGATGGATATCAAAAAAGAGCTAGAAAGAGGCGAGTTGATAGAGGTATTGCCTGGTTATCAGTTACCAAGCTTTGTACTATATGCGGTCACTTTAAATCGTGACCAACAGCCTGCTAAGATCACTCGCTGTTTAGAAGTGCTGAAAAAATACTTTCATGCAAGTTAGGGCAATGTAGTGATGGTGTATAGTCATAGAACGACTAAACTGCTACAGTGTTAGTCTCCCTAAATGTACTACTTGTACAATCTGCAGTTGACTGCATTGAATTAATTTTAGATTTCTTTGACTATAGATATATTTGAATTAGCTATAAGATTAGTCATGATAAGCGTCATAACTACAAGTTATATGCTTATGATTATTTCTATAATGATCAAATATTTAATACAATCAATATTTTCTAAATTGCACTTAGCAAAAAGCCTATCTATCACTAATGATTGATAGGCTTTTTTGATATTTATTCTACGATGATTACTAGGTTATGGTCTAAAATGAGGGCTTTAACAAAGCTGTCAAACGCTCGACAACCTGTGTGCTCTCATCTCGGCTCATATTAAGAGGCGGTAGTAAACGTATCACATGGCTACCAGTAACGTTGATGATCATATTTTGTTCATCACGTGCACGATCTACTAGTTGGCTACAGTCCATATCTTCAGGCAAAACGATACCAATCATCATCCCTGCACCGCGACTACTGACGCCATGTTGTCCAAATGTATCGACCATGCTTTCTCGAATAAATGATCCTTCACTGACCGCGTTATCCATAATGTCGCTATTAGTCAGTACATCATACACACTATGCACCACACGGCTAGCAAGTGGCGTACCACCATAAGTGGAGCCATGACTGCCAGCACCAAACAATCCATTGGCACGGCCACGTACCATACAGGCTCCTACCGGAAAGCCATTACCCAAGCCTTTCGCAGTCGTCAATACATCAGGGCGAGCCTTGCTGTGCTGGTAAGCGAAGTATTTACCAGTACGGCCATTACCAGTTTGTACTTCATCAAGCATAAATAGCCAGTTATGAGCATCGCACTCTGCTTGTAGCTCCTCTAAGTAGGTAAAGCCATTGGTCGCAGTATTGAGACCACCTTCACCTTGAATAGGTTCGACAAAAATAGCGCAAATATCGTCATGATCCAAAGCGGCTTGTTTAACAGCATCAATATCACCAAAAGCTACACGAATGAAATCATCATCTAAAGTATAAAACCCTTCGCGCGCCTTTGGATTGGCAGTGGCTGATAAGGACAGCAATGTACGGCCATGAAATGACTGTTCCATGACGATGACTTTGGGACGTTTAAAGCCTTGCTTATGTGCGTACAGTCTTGCCAGCTTCAATGCAGCCTCGTTTGCTTCTGCACCGCTATTGGCAAAAAATACGCTGTCCATCTGGGCTGCTGTACATAGTGCTTCGCCTGCACGCTCTTGCCAGTCAATACCAAATAGATTGCTGGTATGAACGAGCGTGGCAGCTTGCTGTTGAATGGCCTCAGTCACTTGTGGGTGGCAATGACCCAGTCCGCACACTGCAATACCAGTGAGTGCGTCTAAGTAGGGAGTGTCATCTTTGGTATAGAGCCAGCTGCCTGAACCACGTGTAAAGCTGATTGGTTGACGGTTATAAGTAGGCATCAGGTAAGTAGCAGACATGTAAGGCATCCTTGGTATGAGAAATGGTATAGAAGGTATGAGTTATAGCTCGTCGGAGAAAGGCGTGGTTTCTGCAGGCAATGTGTAGTCTTCATTTGCCCAAGCACCTAAATCGATAAGCTTGCAGCGACTACTACAAAAGGGTTTGTACTTATTGTCCTGCCATGTGGTTTGAGTGCTGCAGCGCGGGCAAGGATAGGTTTTGGGGGATTTTTGTGGGCTAGAGTCAGTCATAATAAAGTAGGATACGTCCTTAGTGTTATTATTTGGTCAAGGTTATAAAAATAAAATAAGTCAGTTTTGCTCAGGCTACTGATTAATTCATTTGCTATTTATAGCGCTGTTATTCAATTTTTCTATGCTTCTTTTATATAGGGTTAACGATAGTATCATTCGCATATCACAGACGATAAATTCTATAGATTATCACCTAAATGACGATGGAGTGACACGTAGTTGCTGTCGCTATATTACTATTCAATCAGATAGGCTATATAATAGCATGGGGCCGAATAATGACAAAAGACAAATGCTTTAAGGATAACGAATGACTGAAAACATTGAGCTTACGCATCAGCAAGAGCGTGCCTTTCAACCACAAAAGCTCAGCGCACCGCGAGATTTTATCATACCAAAAACAATCGCTGATACTGAAGATGAAACACCATTAATATTAGAGATTGGGGCAGGGAAGGGCAAGCATGCACTCAGCTTTGCTTTACAGAATCCTGATAAGCATTTGATAGCGATAGAGCGAACACGTAACAAGTTTGAGGCCTTTTCAAAATTGGCTAGATCACAACAACTACGCAACTTAGATGCGATCCATGCTGACGCGATTGCATGGACGGTACACGCTATCAAACCCAACAGTCTGGCCAAAATATTTATTCTTTATCCCAATCCTGAACAACATAATCCCAATCAACAATGGTTAAACATGCCTTTTTTTGAGTTTTTATTGTCACGCTTACAAGTAGATGGAGAGGTGATACTGGTCACCAATATAGAAGCGTATATGAATGATGCAGAGCGTCAAGCAACCAAGGTATGGTGCTTACCAAGTGTTCGTTACCGAGTTCCGAAAGACAGTCAACGCACTCACTTTGAAGTAAAGTATCTAGCAAGGCAAGAGGTGTGTTGGGAGCTTAGTATCCGAAAACCAAAATGGTATAAAACCAGATTTGATCATTGGCAGCCTAGCACTCCGGATATCAAAAAATAGCCTAAGCAGTAATATGAAGGATCATCTATGTGACTCATAAGAAAATACAGTCTAAATAGAACGAGCTCACTGTGCGACTATTGGTAAATTTCATTCATAGCTTCTGCATGCCTGCCTGTAATATGCAAGAAAAATGGATATCAGTAGCACCTGCTATATCGATGCTAGTTCTCAGTAGTTATAAGCTATAATTATAAAATAGCCTAAGCAAATAAAAATGAATTAAATAAAAAGCCGTCACAAAAAGACGGCCAAAAATGTGCATTATTTAAGCTTACAAATAAGGCTTAACTAGATTATTCGAGTTGGTGTAAGAATCTAACACCGTCAAAAGGGTATAAGCACCGATAAACTTACGGCTAATGAACATAAACTCTTTTGGTGGTAGATTAAACTCGAAAGATTGCATTGCGCGAGTGGCTTTAGTAGATAGCCGTGAGTGCAGTTTGCTGTTTGCCCAGATATAACGATTTTGATCATCGAGACAGTCCGTGGGAATATCATCATTTTGTGCAGGATCACTAAAGGGCTCAGTCGCTAATAAGAATAATGAGGCGATATCAGAGCGCACTTTATCACTCATGCTATCAAAAAAGTCATATCCTGTCATCGCAAGTGTCATCGCTTTATGATCGTGACGATATCCTGCTCTTAATAAGCCGCGAGCAATCGTAAGTAGATTGCCATCAAACTGGCGGACAGCACCAAAATCTAGCAAAACCAGCTTGTCGATATCGTCTTCATTTTCGCTAACTCGAACAAGGTAGTTGCCAAAGTTGGGATCGGTCTGCATCTCACCCCATACAAACACTTCTTGCATCATAATTTCGATAGCAGCTTGACCAATCGCGTTACGACGCTCATGTGGCAAAAGTTGTAGGGCCTCAGAGACCACAGTGATACCGGGCTCATAGGACATGCACAGCAGACGTTTTTTTGAATAAGTTCGGTTGACTTTAGGAACAATATAACGCGGATCACCACTCAAATGCTCATAAAAGCGTTCAGTCGTAGAGGCTTCTGCTTCGTAATCAACCTCGTGATGGAGTAGGTCACGTATTTCTTCAAACCATGCATCGAGGGCACGCGTTTGGGGAACGATGTTACTGACTTTCAATAACTGCTTGAATAAAGCAAGGTCAGAGTTGATAGCATCTGCCACACCTGGATACTGAATTTTTAAGACAACTTGTTCACCAGTTGCGAGTACGGTGGCACGATGAACTTGAGCAAGAGAGGCTGTGCCGATAGGAACGGGGTCGATGTCGAGCTCGCTCATCTTATTACCCAACAGTTGGCGCAGCGTTTTTTCAATGGTCGGCCATGTCAGTGTTGCCGTGTCATCATTAAGCGTTTGCAACGCCCGTGTAATCTCTGGCGGTAAAATATGCTCACCATATATGGCCAGCATTTGGCCGATCTTGACCACTGAGCCTTTTAACTTACCCAATTCTGCTGCAAGATAATTGGCCTGTGCTTCCATGAATGCTTGATTACGCGCTGTTCGAGCTTCTTTATTCAAAAACATGCCAGACACACTATTACCCGCCCAACGACGACCAATGTTTAGGGAAGTTTTGGCAATCGACATTCGACGATCAAACCCTGAGGTTTTTAAGTTATCGATTGATTGCTTGTTGCTGAATTTTTTAGACGTATCATTTGCCATAAATATAATCATTCATCCAGTTGGTATTGATTTGCGGGTTTGAAACCTACAATACAAGGGAGATGTGATGCACGGGTACAAAATTGTATCATATAAAAGGTACTGGGTTTACGAGCATAGGTCAGTCGTTGATAGTGACTTTGTAAGCTATAACGCAGGCTGCCGCTTAAGAAAAAATATAAGTGAGAACTCGACTACAAGTCTTATGACTTTCACAATTATTGCATGCATAAATTTGTCAACAACTGCTGACAATGTATAGATCAATGCTGAAACTGCGACAGCTTATATTTATATTTCAATATAAAAAATTAGACCTAGCATTATGCTAGGTCTAATAATCAGCTAAATAAGGTATAAAAAGTTAGATATAGTCAGAGAACTGCTAAACGGCTACGGCGTTATTCTCCCTAGATGTACTACTTGTACAATCTTCGGTCGGCTGCCTTGTATCCATTTTAGACTTCTTTGACTATAGGTTTAAAAGATATGGGCTTAAAAAATAGTACCCTCATCAAATACAGAGTTTATGGTCAGATGAGTAATCTTTGACTAAACGTTTTCACGAGCAATGGCGTGATGACCAATATCACGTCGATACTGTGCACCCTCAAAACTAATAGCGCCAGTGACTGCGAGCGCTGCTTGCTGAGCTTCAGAGATACTGTCTCCCATTGCTGTCACACATAATACACGGCCACCATTCGTGACCACTTCTTTTTCATTGTCCGCAGCTTCATTATCAGAGAATGCTGTACCAGCATGAAAAACTTTGACAGCATTGTTGTTGCTAGCGTCTAGCTTTGGCAAGCCTGTAATTACATCGCCTTTCGATGAAGTTTCAGGATAGCCTTTTGATGCAACAACGATACCAAGCGCAGGACGTTCATCCCATTTGGCTTCGCTAGGCAATTGACCAGCCAGCCCTTGAGCCACCAAATCTGCCATTGATGACTGCAAGCGCATCAAGATAGGCTGTGTTTCTGGATCACCAAAACGGCAGTTAAATTCGATCACGTAAGGATCGCCTGCTTTGTCAATCATCAAGCCTGCATATAAGAACCCTGTATAAGGGTGACCTGCGTTATTCATGGCATCCACCACAGGCTGAATCACTTGGGCCATAACCTTATTATGAACATCTTGTGTGACCACAGGGGCAGGAGAGTAGGCACCCATGCCGCCAGTGTTTGGCCCTGTATCTCCTTCAAAAGCACGTTTGTGATCTTGGCTGGTTGCCATTGGCAAAATATTGTCACCATCAACCATACAAATAAAGCTGGCTTCCTCGCCCTGCAAAAACTGCTCAATGACCACACGGCTGCCCGCATCGCCGAATTTATTGTCGGCCAACATGTCATCGATTGCTTCATGCGCTTGCTCAATGGTTTCGGCGACGATCACGCCTTTACCAGCCGCCAGTCCGTCCGCTTTGATGACGATGGGTGCGCCTTGCTTATCGACATAGGCTTTGGCAGCGTTTGCTTCTGTGAACCCTTGATAAGCGGCTGTTGGAATGTTGTTCTGTTCCATGAATTCTTTGGCAAAGGTTTTAGAGCCTTCTAACTGGGCACAGTATGCTGTAGGGCCCCATGCTTTAATACCAGCATCACGGCAAGCATCGACGATACCAGTGACCAAAGGTGCTTCTGGCCCAACGATGACCATCTCGATGTCGTTGTTTTGGCAAAATGCGATGACAGCGCTGTGTTCACTCGCATCTGTCTCAGCAGATGTCAGGACCACATTTTGGCATTTTGGCTCAAGGGCAGAGCCTGCGTTACCAGGAGCGATATAGACATTTTTTACATTATCGTCTTTTGCACACTGCCATGCCAATGCGTGTTCGCGACCACCTGAGCCAATCACCAAAATATTCATCATGCTTTTTGCCCTTAGCATTAAAGTTAATAATGAGCGAATCGTACGCTCTTAAATATACCGCCATATTCTAACAAAAAAACACCCATGATTACTATGAGTATCCACCTGCCAGCCACGAATCGTCCATATTACTGCTTTAATCCCTATTATCTCATGAGCAAAGGTTATTGGATTGTTGCTGATTCATGAAATGATGTTGTACGCTTTAGCTCACGCCGCAGTTGCGTTACACTTCACTATATTGATGGTATTGAATCCTAATGGCTATTTATTCACAAAAATAAGAAAAAAGGAGAAATCTTTAGACATAATCAGAGAAATAAATCGCATAAATGGATATACTGCCACCGCCACATAAATCGAAGATAAATATGCGGTATCAGTAGCCAATACATATTAATGAAAACCCATAAATAATTGATAAACCAAACCTATAAAAAGGACGCAGGACATGCCAAACTCCCTCAGTATCGCAAAAGAGCGCATTAGCCAGATAAGCGATATTGCTACCGGCTATGTACAAAAAGACAAATCCTTATTTGATCACTTCATTCATAGCTATTATCAGCCTCTGCACCAAGAAACGGCCGAGTCTATTAGCAATGCCGACTTAGCAGGTATGGCGCTACACCACTTCACGCTGCTAAAAAAATACGATTGCAGTAAACCGCAGCTGACGGTATTGAACCCTCTCGCAGAAGAGCAGCATTTTCATAGCTCGCACACGGTCATTCAAATCGTTGCCTATGACAGACCGTTTTTGGTCGATACGATTTTGATGAGCCTTGAAGCTGAAGGTATCGACGTTCATCGCACTTATAACATTATCATCAGTGTTAAGCGTGACGATGATGGTCAGATTACGTATGTCGAAGGCGCACACGAAAGCGCGACCTCGCATTTGTCATTGATTCATTGCGAAATCGCCTATCAAGATAACGCAGATTTGAATGCGCTACAAAACATGCTGCTGTCTAAAATCGATACGCTTGATACCGTTGTGGGCGACTGGAAACAGATGCGTGCACAGTTAAATGACATCAAAACTGAGCTGTCTACCAAGCCATTGCCAGAAGTGTTTTACTCACAACAAGAAATTCAGGCGTTTTTAGATTGGATCTTAGATGATCATTTCATATTTTTAGGCTATCGTGAGTACCGCTTAGAAGGTGGTCAAGCAATTGCAGTCAGTAATGAACCAAGTGATTTGGATCTATTTGCCATTGGCAATAGTGGTCTTGGTCTATTACGCGGCTCTGAAGAAGACAAGCTCTCAGAGAGTTTTAGTCAGTTGCCTAAAGAGTTAAAGCAGCTATTGACTGAGCCAAGAGTACTGATGCTGTCTAAATCAAGCCGTGTATCACCGATACATCGCTCGGTCTATATGGACTTTTTGGGTATTCATAAATTCGATGATCAAGGTAATTTGATCGGTGAGTATCGCTTTATTGGTTTATTGACATCACAAGCGTATCAGCTGACAGTACAGCAAATACCATTACTACGCGAAAAAGCCAATAAAATCATGGCGATGGCAGACTTGCCACGTGACGGCCATGCCCATCATAAAATGATGCATGTGATCAATACGTTACCGCGCGATGACTTGTTTCAAGCCAGCGTGGAAGAGTTATACCCCATTGTCTCAGGTATCACACAGCTACAAGACAAAAAGAGCTTACGCTTATTTAGCCGTATCGATCATTATCAGCGTTTTGTGTCGTGCTTGGTCTATATCCCGCGTGACAAGTTCAACACTGAGCTGCGTATCAAGGTACAAAACGTCCTAAAAGACGCTTATAACGGTGCCTCATCAGGATTCACTACTGAGTTCAACGAATCTGCTCATGCTCGCGTCCATGTCCATGTCCGTACTGTGCCAGGTCAAGTGAATAACGTTAATATCGCAACACTTGAAGCCAAGTTGTCAGCACTCATGCAGTCATGGGATGATAATTATCAAAAAATGCTACTCGACAATGTGGGCGAGCAAGAAGCCAATGCCTTAAATCGTCGATTCTTAGATTACATTCCTGCCGCTTACCAAGAGCGTTTCGATGCGCGTACCGCTGTCGAAGATACCAAGCGTCTGGCTGGATTAACAGCAGAGCAGCCAATGCTTTGGCACTTGTATCAGTCAACAGGCGATGCCAGCAATCAGCTACATCTAAAGCTATATGGTCGCGAGCAGCCTGTTATCTTGTCAAAAGTACTGCCAATACTTGAGAATTTTGGTGTCTCGGTTATCTCAGCACAGACTTATGAGTTTGATCTGCCAGAGCAGCCTATCTGGATGCAAGAGTATGAGCTGACACTAGAGCATGTCGATACCGTCAACATGCAAGTGGTACGTGGTCAGTTTGAAGACAGCCTCAAGCAAATTTGGGCAGGACGCGTTGAGAGTGATTCATTCAATGAGCTGGTACTGACCACTAAGCTCGATACGTATGATGTGGTGGTACTACGTGCATTGTCTCGCTATATGCTACAAGCACGCGCGCCATTCTCTGGTGCTTACATTCAGCAGACGGTCGTCAAAAACAGCGACATCAGTGTGGCACTAGGCAGTCTATTCGATGCACGCATGAATCCCAAATATAGTGCAGACGATCGTCAAGCGAAGACTACTCAAATCCAAGCGCAAATTACAGCAGCACTCGCTGATGTCGATAGCTTAGATGAAGATCGTATCTTGCGCTGGTACTTAGATTTGATCAATGCGATGGTGCGTACCAACTTTTATCAAACAGATGAAAGTGGTCAGCGTAAAGATCGCTTGTCGTTTAAGTTCTTGGCAGCAGACATTCCAAACTTGCCAAAACCAAAACCAATGTTTGAGATATTTGTCTATTCTCCACGCGTTGAAGCCGTGCATTTACGTGGCGGAAAAGTCGCCCGTGGTGGTCTGCGTTGGTCAGATCGTATGGAAGATTTCCGTACCGAAGTACTGGGCCTCGTCAAAGCACAGATGGTCAAAAACGCGGTAATCGTACCTGTTGGTTCTAAAGGCGGTTTCATCGTCAAAACCAAAAGCATGGCTGATGGTCGCGAAGCATTCCAAGCGGAAGGCATTGCCTGCTATCAGACATTCTTGCGTGGTATGCTTGATGTCACAGACAACATCGTCGATGGCACTATCGTCCCGCCAGCCAACACCGTCAGACATGACGAAGATGATCCTTACTTGGTGGTTGCGGCAGATAAAGGCACGGCGACGTTCTCGGATATTGCAAATGCCTTAGCTGCAGAATACAACTTCTGGCTCGATGATGCCTTTGCCTCAGGTGGTTCAGTAGGCTATGACCATAAAGCCATGGGTATCACAGCACGCGGTGGTTGGGAATCTGTCAAACGTCACTTCCGTATGCAAGGCATGGACATCCAAAACCGTGATGACTTTACGGTTGTCGGTATCGGTGACATGAGTGGAGATGTATTTGGTAATGGTATGCTGCTCTCGACTCGTACTAAGCTGGTTGCGGCCTTTAACCATTTGCATATCTTTATTGATCCTAATCCAGACACGGCAGCCTCTTATGCTGAACGCGCGCGCTTGTTTGAATTGCCACGCTCATCGTGGGCGGATTATGAAGCATCACTCATCAGCCAAGGCGGCGGTATATTCTCTCGTCAAGACAAGACCATCGCCATCAGCCCAGAGATGAAATCGCTGTTTGATATCCAAGCTGACAGCCTGGCTCCTAATGATTTGATCAGCGCCTTACTACGAGCGCCGGTTGATTTGGTCTGGAATGGTGGTATCGGTACGTATGTTAAGAGCGCCAACGAGACGCATGCTGACGTTGGTGATCGCGCGAACGATGCGCTACGTATCAATGGTAATGAGCTGCGTGCTGCTGTCGTTGGGGAAGGTGGTAACCTAGGTCTGACGCAACAAGGCCGTATCGAATACGCTCAAACGGGTGGCCGCATTTACACTGATGCGATTGATAATTCAGGCGGCGTCAACTGCTCGGATCATGAAGTCAATATCAAAATCCTACTGGGTAAAGTGGTTGAGCAAGGCGATATGACGCTTAAGCAGCGTAATGAGTTGCTTGAGAGCATGACGGATACCGTAGCTGAATTGGTACTGCGTCAAAACTATCTGCAACCACAAGCGATCGAGCTGAGCCATATTCGCGCAGCGGCTAACCTAAGTGATCATCAGCGTTTTATTCAAATGCTGGAAAGTGAAGGTCGTCTGGATCGTGCAATTGAGTATCTGCCATCAGATGAAGAGATTGCAAAGCGTCAAAAAGCAGATACAGGTCTGACCAATCCTGAATTGGCTGTGGTCTTAGCCTATGGTAAAATGTGGGTCTATGACAATCTATTGTTATCTGATTTGCCAGATGAGCCGTATTTCATCAATGAGTTACGTAAGTACTTCCCAGATGAGCTCGCGTCACGCTTCTTTGATGAGATGACCAAGCATCGCTTGCATCGCGAAATCATTAGTACGTATTTGACCAACAGTGTGGTCAACCGCTTAGGTATCGAAGCGCTGTTCCGTCTATTTGAAGAAACGGATCAGTCGTTGGCGACCATCGTACGTGGTTACGCAATTAGCCGTGATGTATTCAATGTATCACGCGCATGGAAAGCGCTTGAAGCGTTAGACAATCAGGTCGATGCTGAGCTACTACTCAACCTTGAATTACGTCTACGTGATTCGCTTGAGCGCGGTGTGGTCTGGTTTATCAACGCCTTTGGTCAAAACCTACAAGTCGCTGATATGATTGGCCGCTTTAGTGACAGTGTTGAAAAACTGACTAAGCCAAGTGGCTTTATCGAGCAACAGTTTGCACAGTATCTACAAGAAGATACCACTCGTTTGATGCAAAAAGATCTGTCTGATAATGACGCTACCTTATTTGCGATGCTGCCATACCATGTCGATGCCCTAGATGCGGCGTTATTGGCTGAGCAATACGAGCGTCCTGTTGATGAAATTGCCACATTATACTTTGAAGCATATCAGGTGTTGCAGCTAGATTGGATGATGGATAATATTGCCAATTTACCACAGCAAGACTACTGGGATCGCCGTGCACGTCACGCCCTAGTGAACGAGCTGTCACGCAGCTTGCGTCTATTGATGGATGCGGTACTCTCAAAACCAGATGCCAAGCAAGCCTTTAGTGAGTGGCGAGCCAGACACGTTGATCAGCTTGCAGCAGTGACAACAGAAATGCAAAAGCTAGATGATCTGCACAGTAGTGATGAAGATGGTCAAATCGGTCTCTCAACCTTGTCAGTATTGATGAGTGAGCTTAGTGGTTTAGTTACTAAGTAATATCAATCCCAAACTGTCTCACAAAAAAACCACCGTCCTTAATGTTCGGTGGTTTTTTATGTTTTACGCTATGTCTTTAGTTGATTTACTAAGTGTCATAAGCGTAACGTAGTAAGTATAAGAAGTCACTAGCAACTTGACTCCTTATACTTACTCATCGTCAGCGACCACCTTACGACAGCCTTGGCCACTGATTTGGCTAAAGCCGCCAGAGATTTTTTCGACCTTAATCTGAGTCAATATTCGCTCTTTGAGAGCCTGCACATGAGAGATAATACCAATGATTTTTCCCTCTTGCTGTAGGCTGGTTAAGGTATCGAGCGCGATATCTAATGATTCTTCATCAAGCGTACCAAAGCCTTCATCCAAAAATAGAGAATCTACCCGAATGTTTTGACTGGCCATTTGCGACAGTCCTAAGGCTAAGGCTAAACTGATAATAAATCCTTCGCCGCCTGAGAGATTTTTAGTACTACGGATATCACCGCCCTGATAATTATCAATCACATTCAGCTCTAATGCATTGTCTGTATCATGAATCAGCAAGTAGCGGTCACTCATTTTTCCTAATTGCTTATTGGCATGGTCAATCATCACCTGAAAGGTTAAGCCTTGAGCAAAGGTACGGTATTTTTTGCCATCTTTAGAGCCAATCAAGTCATATAACTGTTGCCATACTTGCATGGCCTCTTTCTGTGCTGCAATGGCCACACTCTGCGTGCTCTGTGCGATTTTTTGCTGTTCGTTGGCTTTGAGTTGTTGCTCGATCGCCCCTAACACGCCAAAGCGTGTGTCCACCTCGGTTTGTAAATTTTGTAACTTGCCAGCGAGTATGTCTCTTGGCTCATCAGTTAGTGGGTTCGCTAGCTGTTCATTCAATGATTGCTGAGTAGCCTGCAGCTGTACTTTGGCGTGATTAAGGGCTTGCTCAATACTAAATTGGCGATTTTTTAACGCATCACGTGCCTCTTTTGGCAATAGTGACTGCTCAAAATCTGCCTCGCTCACGAACTGTGATTCCGATAATAATGCCGTAAACGTTGTCTGTTGTTCATTGAGTACGGTAGTAGCAGTATTGAGGTCATCTGCTAATTGATCGGCTCGCACTTTTGATTGTTCGAAAACTTGCCTAGTATTGTCTACTTGCCGCTGCAAAATAGCTGTTTTATTTTTGGCCTCATCTAGCGCTGTGTGCAGGCTATTGCTCTCGCTATCAGGGTTTTTATCTGCAAACAGATGATATCTGTCCGTTTTTGATTGTTGATGCGCGACCGTTTTATCTAAAAGACTGTTCTCTAACTGTTCAAGCGAGATTTCATCAGATGCTAGCTGCTGCTGCTTGGCCCCAATCTGCGCCGTCAAACGACTCAGATCGTTAGTGAGCTGCTGTTGCTTGGCAATTTGAGTATTAAAGGTTTGCTTTAATAGGTTAAGCGCAACGCGCTGTTGGCGTAGTGGGTTAATATGATTGTCGTATTCAGCTTGAGATAACACTGTTTTTGTCTCAATACTACGGCGCAGCTGCATCAGTGCTGCCTGAACCTCTGCAGCGTCAAGTGCTGTATTTAAATAATCTTCATATTTGTCAGTAGGATATTTATCTACTTGTGTAGATACAGTCGCCATAATAGGAGACATGTCAGAGAAATTGGCATTGATTTTATCCGTGATGCCTTCATTTTTTTGAGACATAAGCTTGATGTCAGTGGTCAAGTTATTAATGCTGTCAATTAACGCCTGTTGCTGTTTTTCGTCGACTTCAATAGCGCTGTTAAGGGTGGCTATCTGTTCGGCTCGGGCATCGTAATCAGTCAGGACTTTATAAATAGCCTGTTTTTGCTGATTGAGCTGCTGCTTAGCGCTGTCTAACAAAGCAATAAATTGGTTAACACGCGCTGTGTCGTAGATACTAGTCGCTATTGCATCCATAAGCTCAGCAAGCGGATGAATTGTATCTGCCAATGCTTTATCATACGCATTTTGAGGATGGATTAGTGAGGACAGAGCAGAGTGAATATCACTCGCGACTGTATTTGATTGCGCCTGCAGATTCTCTAGTTGCTGCTGCTCACTACTTAAGGCGGCTTTCTTGGTAGCATAATCGACACGGTAAGCAGCTAAGGTTTGCTCCAAAGTTTCAATGAGCGTCAGAATCTCAGTGATTTTATGCTGAGTCTGCTGGGCTTGAGACGGTTGACTACTATCAGACGTCTCACTGTTTGTATGATGATCTAACAGTGGATGGTTTGTACCATAAGGATGCTCATGCGCGCCGCAAAGTGGGCAGGGCGTGCCGTCCTCTAACTCGATTATATAATCTTCGAGCTTGGCCACTTTTTGTAGTAGCTGCAAATGTGCCTGTTTTTCTTGCTGTTGGTATTTTGCCGCTTGGATGTCTGACTGATGACGTGTCATCAAATCCTCTAGGGCAGTTAATTGCTTATTTAAGGTCGGTATCAACTGCTTGCTTTTGTATATTTGGCCAGACAGTTCAGCCAAACGCTCGAGCTTAAAGCCTACTTGTTCAACTTGGTTACTTATTTGACCAATGCGATCTTGCTCGCCACGCATATTAGCAATGGATTGATGTTTAATGAGTGCTGATTGTTGCTGCTGTAAGTTAGTAAGCTGCGCCTGCTGCTGCGTGATTATTGACTTATCCAACTCTAATCGCTGAGCGAGTGCATCAGCTTTATCTTGTAGTTGGCTGGTGTTTTGTTCCTCTGTTATTTTAGCGACTGCTAAGCTGGCATTATCTTCTAATAGTGTCCTCAGCCTGCCACAGTTGCTGTCAAAAGTGGCCATGTCAGTGTCAAGGTCACCCAGCTCTGGGTAATCAGTAAAAAATTGATCTATAGCGCTCAGCTGGTTTTTCGCCTTACTTTCGGTTTGTTGATGCGCTTTTATATCGCGGCGTAAGGTTTCTACGTTAGCGGCCAATTTGTTTTTATGGGCAGTATCATCATTGATTGAACGGGCTTGCTGGTTGACTTCGCTATCGAGATCACGAACTTTTGCGATAATGGGCAGGGCATCATGAAGCGCGGTTGCTGCTTGTACTTCATCGCTAGCGGCAGCCTCTAATGCTGACATGACTTGTTTACACTGCTGCTGCTCTATTGGCAGTTGTTGATCCACCGCCTCTCGTTCTGTGCGTAGATCGTGCGCTTTTTTACGGCTATACAGCAGTTCTCTAAACGGGCTGTCAATCTCCAATGCCTTATTGGCAGCCTCTAAACGAGCAGCCTCTGGCACAAAACCTTGCTGGGCTTGCACAGCATCGATCTCTAGTGCCTCATAATGAGTCAGATTGGTCTGTAAATCCGTCACTTTATCTAGCCACTGTAGCTGGTTACTCACTGTTTTAAGTGTTTGCCGCTGCACAGTTTGCTCGTCTTTATACGTGGTTAATTGTGCTTGCAGCTTTGCTTCATCGTCCGCGCTTAATAACGGTAAGCTATCAATGCCTGCTTGCAGTTTGGCTAGCTGGTTTTCTTCGTGTCGTTTTTTTTCAAAAACGTTTTTGGATATCTCTGCATAAATCGCTGTGCCAGTGATTTTTTCCAGAATCGCGGCTCTGTCGGCAACATCGGACTTTAAAAATGCGGCAAAGCTCCCCTGAGCCAGCATGATGGAGCGGGTGAACTGGTTAAAATCCATGCCAATTAAATCTTGGATATATACTGCTGTTTTGGATTTTTTTTCTTCTAATACTTTGCTGCTATGTGCATCACTGATTTCATGCTTGATAGGCAATAAGTTACCTTTGGCTTTTTTGCGTGCCCGATGCTGATACCATGAGCAGCGATAGTGTTTATCGCCAATCTCTATCACCACCTCAGCTGAGCACTCGCCTGTGCCTTGGGTCATCATCTCGTTTGTTGAACCAGTGATATCACCCAATCTAGGCGTTCGGCTATATAACGCCAAACAAATCGCGTCCAGAATAGTGGTCTTGCCAGCGCCCGTCTGCCCTATGATGGCAAATATACCTTCGTTAATAAAGGCTGCATCTGTAAAGTCGATGTGCCATTCGCCTTTTAGAGAATTTAGGTTTTTAAGTCGCAGTTCAATCAGTCGCATGGCAAGATCTTATTATTGTGTAATGGTTATTAAGTGGGTATTCAAAGATACGGTTTTTGTTTTACTTAAGCATCAGTCTCAAAGCGTTTTATTCAGCCTGAGTATCTTTATGATGAATGTTATGAATAATCTGTGCGTAAGCATCACGTAGCATGAGCTTTTGCGTATCTGTCACCTCATTGGCACTCAAACAGCGCTCAAACACCTGCATCTCATTCAAGTCTTGCAAGGTTTCGGACGCCGCTTCTTGATTCAGTACCTTGTTATAAGTGCGTGTATTCTTTATTTTAAGCACTTCACAAGGTAAGCTCGTGACTATGGCCTGAATCTGCTCGCGCAAATCACTAACGATATCGTCGCCAGTATAAATAATCTCTAGCCAAACTGATTCGGTCGGTGCCAAAGCTTGGATAGTGCTATCGATTGTCTGTTGAATAGCCAGCAAATCACCAGATATTTGAGCCAGTTTTTGAAATTTTGGGATGGGTAACGAGAGCACCTGCATTTGACGCGCTTCGTCATGATGCAGCAGCGTGACATCTGAATTGGGGGTCGTATTGGTAATATTTGAATCGGTAAGAGAAGGGAAGTCGGGTACAGTCACCTCTACTTCGGTTTTTCGCTGTGATTGTGCTTCTATTTCTTGTTCTCGCTTTGGCTCTGGTGCAGTTTCTACTTCTGCTTCAAAAGCGAACAAGTCATCCATAAATCCTGTGTTCTGGCTGGCTATTTTTTTGTTCGCAGATTTCTCTACTGATGTATCTGTCTTCGCAGTTGCATTAATAAGTTGAGAGATATCAGAGGCTATGTGATCATTGTTGTGTTTAGTATTAACACCCTCTAACGTGTCACCAAACTGTATTAGTAAGACCTGTTTTTGCTGCTTGGCTTCACCAAATCCCATCGCAATCGGTGAGCCTGAGTAGCGAATATGCTCGCGGCCTCCCACGCGCTGCGGCACATGTAAATGCCCTAGTGCCACATAGTCAAAGCACTCATCAAACATCTCGGCAGAGATTTTCCCCAAATTACCGATATATAAATCACGAACGCCATCATCGGCAGTAGTGCTACCGCCTGACGCAAACAAATGACCAGTGGCAATAATAGGAATATGCTGATTGTGGGATTTAGCAATGATTTGCTGATGCTCTTTGGCAATAGCCGCCACCGCATCATAATGCGCGCAAATACCACTGATGACGCTGGCGTCTTTACTGTCCATAGACTCGCCAGCGCTACTGCTACGCACATCCCGATCACGCAGGTAAGGTACAGCAGCGATAATGCAATGAGGATTGTTATCATCATCACCCAAGACCAATACTTCATCGTCCAAATTATCACAAGCCGTACCAATGACATGCACGTTTAAAAACTTTAACACTTGGCTGGGTGCATCTAAAAAAGTCGGGGAGTCGTGATTGCCTGCGACAATTACCACATGCTGACAGCAGGAGCGTGATACCTTACCCAAAAACTCATAATACAGCGCTTGTGCTCTATTGCTAGGCGTCATGGTATCGAAGATATCACCAGCCACAATGAGTATATCTACCTTTTGGGCAGTTATTGTCTCCTCAAGCCAGCCTAAAAACGATTCAAATTCGTTATAGCGCATGTGCCCGTAAAGCCTGCGCCCTAAATGCCAGTCGGATGTGTGCAAAATGGTAAGTGGGGCGGACATAGGTAAGGAGGACATGCTAGTGTTGGATATGGACATAAGTAGACTATAAGTATGAGCAGTAGAAAGTCTTCATTCTAGCAAGAATCGTTGAGGTTTGCGCTGTTGCCAAAAGAAAACCCTACCAATAATATACTGGTAGGGTTTTCTTCTTTAACACTAAGCATTTTGCAGGTTAGCAGTAAGCACTAGTCAACAATTAATTGCTCCAGACCATCTTCTTGCTGCGTTGCAAGATTTGCGACCATCGATAGGGCATGCGCTTGTTGATCTATCGGTTGTTTCACTGCTTCACCTCTCGATCCTTCACGCAACCAATTTTTGGCTATATCATCACTGTTTTGACTATGCTGCTGATTTTGCAGATTATACCACGCCAAATCATGATGCAAACTGACCACGTCGCCCATGATGAGTAGAGCAGGCGTTGGCAATTGCGCCTGTTCTTGCTGAGCCACAATCGTTGCAAGCGTGCCCGTCAATACTTGCTGATTGGGCATACTCGCATTAGAGACGATGGCAATCGGCGTCTCGCTACTGCGTCCTGCCTCAATCAAGCCTTCGGTCAAACGTGCCAGCGAGTGCAGACCCATATAAAATACGACCGTCTCATCAGTATTTAAGAAACTCTCAAAATTACTGTTGGGTGCGCCAGCCTTCAAAAACCCTGTCACAAAACGTACTGATTGTGAATGATCACGGTGGGTGAGCGGAATGCCTGCATAGCTAGCAGCGGCATTGGCTGCAGTGATACCCGGTACGACTTGGTAAGGCACATTGTTTGCTCGCAGGCTTTCGATCTCTTCGCCACCGCGACCAAAGATAAACGGATCGCCGCCTTTTAAGCGCACGACACGGCGGCCTTGTTTGGCATGATTGACGAGCAGCTCATTGATACCCAATTGCGCGACCGTATGGTTACTGCGTTTTTTACCGACAAATACCTTGTCAGCATCACGGCGGCATAAGTCTAAAACTTGCGGTGAGACCAGCGCATCATAAAACACCACATCTGCTTGTTGCATCAAACGCAGTGCTTTAAATGTCAACAGCTCTGGATCACCAGGGCCTGCGCCAACGATATATACTTCACCAACGGCTGGTAACTCTTTTTCTGATTCATCAGATAGAGTAGGAGCAATCGTGTCTGATTCTTTTACCGCATTTGCATCGTCGCTTTTCTTACTGATAGCAGCGGCGGTACTATCCAAATCTGCTTGCAGTTGAGCAGTGGCTTCCGTTTCATTACCAGCGAACATCAGCTGACTGACCTGACCTTCAAACGCACGCTCCCAAAACTGACGACGTCCAGTGAGCGTTGGTATTTTGGCTTTTACCTCGCTGCGGAAGTCACCTGCCAGCTTAGCCAATTTACCATAGCCTTGCGGGATTAATGTCTCAAGACGTGCCCGTAATAGACGTGCCAATACAGGCGCTTTACCATTTGATGAAATACCAATCACGATAGGATTACGATCGATAATGGCTGGAAAGATAAAGTCACATAAATGCGGCGTGTCAACCACATTGACTGGAATGTTTAGCTCAGTGGCATCTGCATGAATCTGATGATTGAGCGTCTCATCATCAGTCGCGGCAATGATTACCCGTGCGCCTGCCATATAAGTTTTATTATAATTCTCATAGATAAACTGGTGCTTATCGTCAGTCAGCAAAGCTTGTAGCTCGTGGCTGATATCGGGTGCAAGTATCGTGATACAGGCACCTGCACGGCTGAGCAAATCCGCTTTACGCAGTGCCACTTCGCCGCCGCCCACGATGAGCACTTTGCGGTCTTCTAATTTAAAAAATAGCGGGAAGGTGTTCATAGTGTCACCATATATTTAATTGTTTATTATAAAAGGTAGAAAAGATATAAGGAATGCCGCCATTATGAGGTATCACAGGCTTATGCTCACCTAGTGAATTGGCATTAACATATTCGTTTTTGAGATATTAATACCTATTTTCGCTAATAATAGGAATAGCGGTCAGTATCGAATACAGGTAGAACACGGCACAAAAAAATCCCGCTTAACGACTCTTTAAGAGCCAAGCGGGATTTTTTTATTTATATAGCTATTGTTCAACAAACAATCGCTATAGTCAGCGCCTTACTATAGCTGAGTATGCAAGCCACACTCACGGCTTTCTTCTACTTTCGTTGGATCAAAGTAGTCATGCTCGTTCGGTAGGTTATGCTCATCTAAATAAACATCTAAATCAGCATCATTTTTTTCAAACAATGGTGCTACTTTTAGCACGCCGTCTTTTGACAGGCTAAGTACATCAAGACCTTGGCGGAATTCAGTTTGATCCTTACGAATAGCATTGAACCAAACATCTGGCTTTAGCTCATCTAATGCACGGCGGAATGGCTCTAGTTTTACCTGATCAGTAAACTCGTCATGCTGAGGGTTGTCGATACCTGGGATACCATTCATCGTCGCGTCACGGTGCGCAGCGGTTTGCTTAGGGATGTAGGTAACAACGTTTAGGTTCAAGTCTTTGATCAGCTTGTTGGCAAACTGATAAGTAGCATCAGTGTTATAACCTGAGTCTACCCACAATACTGTGATATCAGGGCGCTGTTTAGCAACCAAATGCAAAATCGCTGATTCATAAGGACGGAAGTTGGTCGTGATGATTGGGTTTTTTGCTTGAGTCAGTGCCCACTCAACGATTTGCTCAGGTGACTTACCTTGCAAGTCTTGGTTGGCTTGATCGAGGTCTAGGCTTGGGTGTAATTGGCTCATAATACGTTCCTTAATGGTTGTTAATATAAAATTATTGATTAGAGATATTAGGTATTACTATAAAAATTATGGTCAGCGCTAAAACTATGCGACTGAAGTCTCTGACGATTGTGCAAACATCGGTAAATCTGAAGCGCTTCGACCATCATAGCTACTGGCAAGAGCAGTAAAGGCTTGCTCAATGCCAAACTTAGAATCTGCTTCTAGGTCATGCTCGCTCAATACAAAGCTATCAACGCCCGTGCGTAGCATATAAGCAATTTGATCACGGCCAAACGCGCCAGCCACTCGAATCTCGCCTGTATAACCAACTTGGCGCAGCGTACGTGCAAAGCTAAAGTGACGACCATCAGCGAATTTTGGCACATCAATCACGATAAGCGCCTGCTTTGATAAGAACTCACTAAGTCCTTCTAGTGCATCAGCGTCAGTATCGGCAGTAACCCACAATCCAAGTCGGCTACTGTGTTGCACGATCAGCTCATAAACTTCTTTGATCAGACCACCAGCTTGTGCGCCTGATTCGTCTAATAAATCAGCGAGCGGCACAATGACGTCAGGTTTTTCTTGTTTTTGTAGTAGCTCAAGCAACGTAATGTTAGTCGATACAATGCTCTCTGGTAGCGCATCAGTGGTGAGTACATGCCACGTATCTTGACTGCCAATATCGACGCCATGACTGTCCAAAATATGGTGATTAGCCATAGACCTTCTCCTTAAATGGATCAATACCAACGCGCTCAACCAATTGACCAAAGCTCTCTACATCGTTATCAGTGCTGGCACGTAAGTCCACATAGACATCAACGATCTGCTGTATGGTGTTTGCGACCTCAAAGGCAGGCACAGATTTTCCTAGGATTTTACCAAGTTTGGCATCGTCGCTAGAGTTGCCGCCAAGGCTGATCTGATACCAATGTTCGCCTTTCTTATCGACGCCCAAGATACCAATATCGCCTGTATGATGGTGCGCACAAGCATTGATACAGCCAGACATGTTGAGGCGAATCTCACCCAAGTCATATAGATAGTCTAAGTCATCAAACTGCTTTTCGATTTGTTCAGCGATGTTATGCGTCGTTGCATTGGCAAGCGAGCAGTAATCCCAACCTGGGCAGACAATCATATCTGTTAAGGTATTGATGTTTGCGCGCGCTAAATGCAACTCTGCTAGCTGCTGCCATAACTCATAAAGATTATTGGTTTGCACATCAGCAAATACTAGATTCTGCTGATAAGTACCGCGCAGCTCACCAAAGCTGTATTTGTCAGAAAGATCAGCCAGTGCATCCATCTGTGACTCACTGACATCACCGGATGGCACATATTTGCCATCGACCAAGCCTGCTTTGAGAGAAATAACCACGGCACGATAGCCAGCTATTTTGTGTGCTACGGTGTTTTGGTTGTACCAGTTGGCAAAATCTTTATCAGCGCTCAGTTGCTGTTGTAGCTCAGACTGTACTTGTAGTGCGTCAAACGATGCATAGTCAGGCTCACTAAAGAAACCAGTCGCTGTTGCAAAGTTCTCATCAGTCAAAGTCAATGGGCCATCTTTGGTATGAGCCTCCCACTCGGCATTGACCAATTTGGCAAAGGCTGGACCGCCCATGCTTTCGACCAAAATTTTGATACGTGATCTGTATTTACTGCCTTTGTCACGGCGACCATGCAAGTTATAGACACGCAAGATGGCGTCTAAATAACTCAGCAGATGCTGACGCGGCAAGAATTTATTGATAACTTTACCAAGGACAGGAATACGTCCTAGACCGCCACCAACCAATACTTCAAAACCAATCTCACCTTCGTCATTGGTTTTTACGTGTAGACCGACATCATGTACTTGAGTTGCCGCGCGGTCATCATTGGTCCCGATGACAGCAATCTTAAATTTACGCGGCAAAAAAGCAAACTCAGGGTGGAAGGTTGACCACTGACGGATAATTTCACAGTAAGGACGTGGATCAGCGATTTCTTCTTTATGAATACCAGCATATGGATCAGTGGTGGTATTACGGATACAGTTGCCTGAGGTTTGGATAGCATGCATCTGTACTGAGGCTAGTTCAGCTAAGATATCTGGCACATCTTCTAGCTTTGGCCAGTTCAGCTGAATATTAGTACGCGTGGTAAAGTGCCCATAGCCTTTATCATACTTACGAGTAATCTCGGCCAATTTGCGCAATTGATAGCTGGCAAGCAAACCGTAAGGAATGGCGATACGCAACATCGGCGCATAACGCTGGATATACAGGCCATTTTGCAATCGCAATGGCAAAAACTGCTCTTCTGGCAGCTCACCTGCCAAAAATCGCTCGGTTTGGTCGCGAAATTGGGCAACTCGTTCCTCTACCAAAGTCTGGTCAGCGTAATTATATTGATACATGACGTAATCTCAGTTTTGTTTTTAATCTTAAAATCAGCGACGAAAATGATTTGCGTGTGTAATAGGTTTTATTGCCGTTCACAATGTAAATAATTCAGCTATACATCATATAAGCTTGTACTCAAAATCATAAATTCCTTTCAGACATATCCATATCCAAACACAGCATAAATTTTCATAACGAAAGTTAGGTAGCCTATGCGTATCGAATTCAATGCCTGATTGCTATCACTCTTCTAATGACTATTGCTTTATTTAGCTTTTGCTAGTGGCCGCCTATATAAGCGACACTTTACAGCAACTTATTTTCTCCGACCATGCTTTTATTTAAGAGGTTTTAAAAATTATATGACTCAAACTCAAGCTCCGACCCAGTCAAAACTCGTTCCACCGCATGGTAGTGACGTGCTTAAACCTTTACTATTAAATGATGATGCACGTGCTCAAGCATTAGAGCTTGCCAGCACATTGCCATCTATTACCTTAAGCTCACGTGAGCGCGGCGATTTAATCATGTTCGGTATCGGCGGTTTCACTCCGTTAAATGGTTTTATGAATCAAGCGGATTGGCAGGGTGTGGTAGACAACATGCGCTTGCAAAGCGGTGACAACGCGGGTTTATTTTGGCCAATCCCTATCACTTTGTCTGCGCCAAAAGAGACTGCGGATAATTTGAGCCAAGGCGACAAAGTAGCATTGGTCGCTCAAGATGGCGAAGTCATGGGTATCTTGACGGTAGAAGAGACTTATACCATCGATAAAGAGCATGAGTGTCAGCAAGTATTTACGACTACGGATTCAGAGCATCCAGGCGTTCAACAAGTTCTAAGCCAAGAAGCCGTCAATATTGCCGGTAGCGTTGAAGTATTAAGCGAAGGTGAGTTCCCAGCACTATATCCAGAGATCTACAAAACGCCAGCAGAAACGCGTGAAATCTTAGATGCTAAAGGCTGGAAAACAGTGGCCGCATTCCAAACGCGTAACCCAATGCACCGCTCACATGAGTATTTGGCCAAGATTGCGATTGAGATCTGTGATGGTGTGTTGATTCATTCATTATTAGGCGCATTGAAACCTGGTGACATCCCAGCAGACGTCCGTCAAGAAGCTATTAAAACCTTGATCGATAACTACTTTAGACAAGATACCGTGATCCAAGCGGGTTATCCGTTGGATATGCGCTATGCCGGTCCACGTGAGGCGCTACTACATGCGCTATTCCGTCAAAACTATGGCTGTAGCCACCTGATTGTCGGTCGTGACCATGCTGGTGTCGGCGATTACTACGGTGCGTTTGATGCGCAAACGATTTTTGAACACGTTGGAAAAGATGACCTTATCACCCAACCGCTCAAAATTGGCTGGACGTTCTGGTGTAACGCTTGTAATGCGATGGCGTCAGACAAAACTTGCCCGCATGATGCCTCTGAGCACGTTAAAGTATCAGGTACCAAGCTGCGTAAAGCACTATCGGAAGATGAAGATGTACCAGAGAACTTTAGCCGCCCAGAAGTGCTACAGATTTTGCGTGATTATTACGCTGGTATCGCTATTGATGAGCGTACTGAAGTTAAATTAACGGGTGCATCTGCAGTATAAAGGCAGATCATCAGGATAAATAACTCGTACTAAGCCAGTCGTAAAAAAGGTGTCAGACTTATGGTCTGGCACCTTTTTATTTTTATCACTATTTTAAAATGAAAACACACCCTAACACATGCTAGTGCTGACTATTAAATCTCTAAATCTTCTGCCAGCTTTTTATATTCTCCAGCAAGCGAGCCACCACCTGAGCAAAAATAGTTCAACGCATACTTATCTGTGCTGTCGATGATGAGCTTGTCGTCTTTAAATTGGAAAAAAGCCGTACTGTCATTTACCGTTGCCTGAAAAATCGTACCGTGAGCGGTATCTTGCCCCATGAGTGTCGCCTTACCATCGAAATGACAAGTAGGTTTTTTAATATCGCTGCGTGAACGAACTTTAATGTCAATCTGTCGATCACTCTCTGCGCGTACTATCACGCCAACCCAATCATAGCCTTGGGCACGTTTGTCGTAGTCGGCAGAAGCATAATCCGCTGAAACCGTATCTGCTGAGACATTGTCACCCAAGATATTACTTTGAATAGCTGGCAAAGTAGATGTTGTACTGGCAACTGATTTGACCTTGCTGTGGCTATCGCTATTCACAGTGGGCGACACACTATTACAGCCTGTTAAAGCTGCTAGGGTAGAGGTCATCATTATTAGCCCTACAATAGAACGAAATTGACGGTATGAAGTATTCATATAAGGGCCTTTGGTCAAGTAGGAAGGTAAGGTTTGCATCGTATGGGAATAAAGTTTATCGCATACAAATAATGGTACAGCCTACCCAAATCATAGTCTACTTAATAAACCTGCCAGCAGTTATTTACCTCCTTTTATGCTTGATGCTGCAAAACGATTGCTAGCCCCACTTATGCCAACTTCACTAGTCGATAAGCTAATTCGTCACTAAGCGTTTGCTATTTATGCTGCTAGCATAGCTTTCATCATCCCGACAACCGAACTCAAAAGATTGTAGGCCCTGTGATGATGGTCAAGATTTTGACGAAACGCTTCTACTACTTTTATCGAGAGCATCATGCAAAAAAAATTCAAACAAATCAGCATTGCTAGCATCCAGTCAATAAACTATAAACAGACGACAGCGCGTGTACTTGCCACCAGCGGTATGCTTGCAGCAGCGATAATGATGACAGGCTGCAGTCCAACAGAAGCGACGCAAGATGACGCGGCAAATAATGGCAGTGTCGAGACGCAGGATATCGATCTGCTCAACGTCTCCTATGATGTGTCTCGCGATTTTTATAAAGACTACAACACTTTATTTAGCACCGACTATCAAAAATCTCATCCAAATAGCAAAATAAATATCAATCAGTCGCATGGCGGCTCTAGTAAGCAGGCGCTCTCTGTTGCCAACGGTTTGCAAGCGGATGTAGTGACCTTTAACCAAGAGAGTGATATGAATCTGTTGGTTGAAAAAGGTTTGGTGGCTGCTGACTGGCAGCAAGCACTTCCAAATAATGCCGTGCCGTACACCAGCACTATGGTACTACTGGTCCGCGCTGGCAATCCAAAAAATATCAAAGACTGGTCAGATTTGGCACGTAATGATATCGATGTGGTCATCCCGAACCCTAAAACCAGTGGTACCGCGCGTTATGCCTTTTTGGGTGCTTATGGCTACGGCTTACACCAATTCAAAGAAAACAGTAATGAAAACCCTGTAAAAACCAATGATTTTATCAAAAAGCTGCTGGCCAACGTCGTCACTTATGACAATGGTGCACGCGCTGCGACGACCAGCTTTACCCAGCGTGGTCTAGGTGATGTGCTAATCACTACCGAAAACGAAGCACATTTGACTGCACAGCAATTTGCAAAGGGTAAAGTCGACATCGTATACCCAAGCTATTCGATTGTGATTGCCAACCCAGTGGCAGTCGTAACGGCAGTGACTGAAAAATCTGGTAAGACAGAGGCGGCAAGTGCTTATCTGAAGGGGTTATGGGATAAGCCTGCTCAAGAGCTCATGGCAAAAATGTACATGCGTCCGAGTGATGAGCAAATCTTAGCTGCTCACAAAGATACTTTGCCTGATATTGAAACGTTTGAGCCTGTGGCTGTCTTTGGCTCATGGACAGAGATTATGGATGCCTTTTTTGTAGATGGCGGGCGTTTCGATCAGTTGGCAATTGCTAAGTAGTCATTGGTTTTTGGTTTATAGAACTGTCTATCTTATCCGCTGTCAGTGAGTGATGTATAAGATAGGTAGGACTCATCCCAGCATTAACGTCACCAACGAGTAAACCGTCAGTTATAGATATAGCCTATTTTAATAAATTATTGATATATCTAGCTTTGTTCTCTGGTTATTCCCTTTTGGCAATAACATACGCATATTCATCATTAAACATAATAAGATGGCGCTGTTAGCATACTTGCATTACACAACAGACATCTTTGAGGTATTTATGACAGACGTAGCTCGTTATCATCAGAAAAGCAAAACCTTTAGTGCTTTGAGTATCGCTGGCGTTGCTTTGACACTTGGTCTTGCTGGCTGTAGCAACAGTGAAACGACCGATGCCGCAGCTGACGGTTCAGCGGCGACAGAAGGTCAAAGCATTGAGCTACTTAATGTTTCTTATGATGTGGCACGTGACTTTTATAAAGACTACAACCCGTTGTTTGTTGAGCATTATAAAGCGGAACACCCAGGCAGCAATATCTTGATAAAACAGTCGCATGGCGGCTCTAGTAAACAAGCACTGTCTGTGGCCAATGGTCTACAAGCGGATGTTGCCACCATGAACCAAGGCTCTGATATTGAGCTGCTTGAGAAAAAAGGCTTGGTTGAGTCAGATTGGGAAAGCAAGTTCCCAGACAATGCCGTGCCGTTTACCAGCACGATTGTATTTTTGGTACGTAAAGACAATCCAAAAAATATCAAAGACTGGGAAGACTTGACCAAAGACGGTGTTGAGATTGTTATGGCCAATCCAAAGGTGACGGGTAACGGTCGCTATGCCTTCTTAGGTGCTTACGGTTATGGTCTGCATGCTTTTAATAAAGATGAAACAAAAGCTAAAGGCTACGTAAAAGACATGCTAAAAAATGTCAAAGTCTATGAAAACGGTGGACGTGCCGCGACAACGACTTTTGTACAGCGCGGTATCGGTGATGTCTTGGTCACTTTTGAAAACGAAGCCAACCTAGCAGCGACTGATTTTGGCGCTGGTCAAGTAGACATCGTTTATCCAAAATACTCGATCAAATCAGAAAGCCCTGTGGCTATTGTGAAGACTGTAACAGACAAGAAAGGCACCACAGATGCTGCCAAAGCGTATCTTGATTACTTATGGAGTGAGCCTGCGCAGCAACTAGCCGCCGATCTATATCTGCGTCCTAGCGTCAAAAGCGTTCTTGATAAAAACGGTGACAAATTACCGCCAATTGAGACGTTCCGTCCGAACGATGCTTTTGGCACATGGGATGAGATCATGAGCACTTACTTTAGTGATGGCGGTGTGTTTGACCAATTAGCGATTAATGCGCCTCAGTAATTACTAGCCAATTGCTTAGAGCAGCTACTGCGCTAACCACTGAAACTGGTTAATGCTTAACGCAGTCAGTCATGAAGCACCCCATAAAGGACATGGTCGTACGCACTATGTCCTTTATATTATAAGCCGACCAATAATAATTTTAATAATAAAATCAATAACGAATTTAACCATAGTCTTACGGTGAGGGTCCTACGGTGAGTATCCTCGCTAAGTACTTACGTAAAGCACCTACGTACCATCAGTTAGGCAATAGGAATCACTATGAGCGCAACACCTTCTTCTGCCAATAAACCTGCCCATAAAAAAGGCTGGTTGACACGTTTGCGTCAGCGCAATGTGTTACCAGGTTTTGGTCTGAGCATGGGTATTACCGTCTTTAGCTTATCGTTACTGGTGGTATTGCCATTTGCGATGATGGCCTACACCACAACCCAAATGGGTTGGATGGGCTTTTGGGAGACGATCACCCAGCCACAAGTCACTGCCGCCATCAAGCTGAGTTTATGGATGTCGTTTTTGGCGATGCTCACCAATATGGTGTTTGGTACATTGGTGGCTTGGGTGCTTGTGCGCTATGAGTTTTGGGGTAAATCCCTGATCAATGCCTTGGTTGACTTGCCATTTGCGTTGCCAACTGCTGTCACAGGTATTTCACTTGCAACGCTCTATGCACCCAATGGATTGATAGGGCAGTGGTTTGCCAAGTTCGATATTCAGGTCGCCTTTACGCCGATAGGTATTTGGCTGGCACTGGTTGTGGTCAGTTTTCCTTTCATCGTTCGTGCTGTGCAGCCCGTACTTGCTGAGCTGTCGGTTGAGTTTGAGGAAGCTGCTGCAGTATTGGGTGCCAATCGATTAACGACCTTTCGTAAGGTGATTCTGCCAGAGCTATTGCCAGCGCTGCTGATGGGTGCAGGCATGATGTTTGCTCGTGCCACAGGCGAGTATGGTTCCGTTATCTTTATCGCGGGTAACATTCCGATGCAGTCTGAGATTTTGCCACTGATTATCATCAGTAAGCTTGAGCAATTTGATATTCAGGGTGCTTCTGCTGTTGCATTATTTATGCTACTCATCTCATTTGTGATTTTGTTGACCATTAATATCATGCAGTGGAAACTGTCACGCCGCGTAGGAGCTCGCTAATATGCAAATATCTAATAGCTACGACTACCAAAGCAACGCAGCGACCAAAGACACGCCATGGATACGCCGCACCTTTATCGGCATCGCTGTACTGTTTATGATCGTCATGTTGGTTGTACCCTTATTGGCGGTGTTCTACGAGGCGTTTAAAAATGGTTGGCAGCTGTATCTCGCTTCACTGGTCGATCCTGAGGCGCTGCAAGCCATTAAACTGACGTTAATCACAGCAGCGGTCGTCCTACCTATTAACATGGTGATGGGTATTGCCATTGCTTGGTTGGTCACGCGCTACCAGTTTAAAGGTAAGCAGTTGGTCACCACTTTGCTTGATTTGCCATTCTCAGTATCACCTGTTGTCGCAGGTCTGATGTTTGTACTGTTATTTGGGCTGAACTCTACCATGGGTGGCTGGCTTGAGAGCATGGGTTTCCAAGTGATTTATGCAGTTCCTGGTATCATTTTGGCGACCTTATTTGTGACGTTCCCATTTGTCGCGCGTGAGCTGATACCCTTGATGCAGACGCAGGGCGACTCTGAGGAGCAAGCAGCACTGACTTTGGGCGCAAGTGGCTGGCAGACTTTTTGGCATGTGACACTGCCTAATATCAAATGGGCATTGCTATACGGTTTGATTTTGACCAATGCCCGCGCCATGGGTGAGTTTGGTGCCGTCAGTGTGGTGTCCGGTCATATTCGCGGTGAGACCAACACGATGCCGCTACTGGTTGAGATTGCCTATAACGATTACAACTTTACCGCCGCCTTTGCCTTATCGAGTATATTGGCTGCACTTGCTCTAGTAACGCTACTGATTCAGCAAGTCATGACCAAGATGCAAGAGCGTAAGTTTGCCAAGTCAGAGCGACTGGCGGCGGCGCCTGAGCTACCTGTGAGTGCGAATGCTACGGTTGCTACGACTAAAAATAGCAGTGATAAATAAGTCACGATACGACAAAAGATATAATAAGAGATACTATTATGAGCATTGAGATTCGCAACGTTAATAAGAAATTTGGTCAATTTACTGCGTTAGATAATATCAATATTACCGTACCGACTGGTAAACTGACCACACTGCTGGGCCCATCTGGCTGCGGCAAGACCACGCTGCTACGTATCATTGCAGGTTTGGAATACGCCGATTCTGGGCAGGTATTATTTGATGAGCTGGATGTGACCAACACGCCTGTGCAAAAGCGCCATATCGGCTTTATGTTTCAGCATTATGCGCTGTTCCGTCACAAGAATATCGCAGACAACGTCGCTTTTGGACTGACCTTACTGCCAAAAAAAGACCGACCGAGTAAGGCTGATATCGATAAGCGCGTGGCAGAGCTGTTAGAGCTCGTACAGCTGCCACAAGTGGCCAATGCTTATCCGCATCAGCTCTCTGGTGGTCAGCGTCAGCGGATTGCGCTAGCAAGGGCACTCGCGGTCAAACCCAAGCTACTGCTGCTAGATGAGCCATTTGGTGCGCTAGATGCCAAAGTACGTAAAGAGCTGCGTACATGGCTAAAGAACATCCATCATGAGCTGGGTATCACGAGCATCATGGTAACGCATGACCAAGAAGAGGCGCGCGCTGTCTCTGATGAGATCGTTGTAATGAACCAAGGGCGAGTAGAGCAGGTAGGCACCTCAGAGGAGCTGATACATCAGCCAGCCAGCGCTTTCATCAGTGACTTCCTAGATTTGGCATAGCTAACACAGTTGGTATAACCATCATAATTGCTGCAAAAGTTATAGAGAATATATTAAACAATAAAAAAGACCTACTTGCTATAGTAGGTCTTTTTTGGTTTGAGGGGTTGTCTTAGAGGCCATCAAGAAATTTGAGTAGATAGTGGGACAGAAAGCTTTATCTAAGCAATGTCTGACATCTCTAGACCTGTCGCTCTTGGAGAGATTTGCTCATAGGTGATTTCTAGAATGTCTTGACACCAGTCTGGCAAGTCATCAGCCACTTCATACCACATCCAAGTACCATCACGAACACAGCTCAAAATACCCAATTTTTTTAAGTGGTTCAAGTGACGAGAGATGGTTGGTTGTGGTTGATCAAGCATATCTACCAGATCGCCCACACAGCGTGCTTCTTTTTTAAAAAGAATTTGAAATATTTTCAGGCGTGTCGGATCAGATAAGACTTTAAACAAATCAATAGGTCGTATCGTAAAATTATTATCAGACATAGGATGATTCCAATAGGGCTTCGTTAGTAGGGGTTCAATATAACAGCAGTTATCCTCAAAATCGATTAAAAAATAAGCAAAATTACAGTTCATCGTTAATTTACTACCTTTCACAATATCCTGTTACATGCATACTTATATCCGCTTACATAGATGGACTACTTGCTACAAAGATAATAATTTTTCATGGTCAATAAATATATCAAATGTTATTGAAAATGATAATAATTATCGTTATTATACTGCAAGTAGTAAGCATGACATGAGCGTTAAAGAATAATTTTCTATCCGTCCCTCATGCATGATGCAAATATATAAGCCGTATAAGGCAGTTATCGAGTAGTGATAGTCACGGGAGCCAATTCATGTACGTATGTATCTGTAATAACGTAAAAGAAAAACAAATCAAGGCAGCCATTGCCTCAGGTGTCGATACGCTTGATGGGCTAAAAGATACCTTAGATGTGGCAACCTGCTGTGGCTGTTGTGAGCCAATGGTTAATGATTATCTGGACGAGCATCACGCCAAACTTGATGTATTGGCTTATGCTGTCTAATGATATGTACACCTGATACGCTCACCGTTCATCAGAAATATATTCAATATTTTGCATTTAATCTTTATTCATTATACATAATGGGCTGTTAGCAGGCGTCCATATAACCGCACTCATACCCCAGCCTTATCTATCATTGAGCATCATTGCTGTTAACCTTAGGGATTAACTGTATCTAATTACGATTCTCAACTAGCATCTTATTCTTAGTTAATAACGTTACATCCCCTAAAGCCTGCATATGCTACTATATCTGTCTAAGAATATAGGGCTTTTTATTGACCCTGATCATAACTGATCAGTCTAATGATTGAGCTGGCGTTATATTTTTAATTGTGGATATACAGTGGTTTGTGAGAATAAATAGAGGAGCATACATAATGATAGGCAGCCAAAAAGTTATCGATTATTTGAATTTTTTGTTAGGCGGTGAGCTGGCCGCTCGCGATCAGTACTTTATTCATTCAGAGATGTATGCTGAATGGCACTATGGCAAACTCTATGATCGCATTCACCATGAAATGGCAGATGAAACCTTACATGCACAGGATATTATCCGTCGTATCTTAATGCTTAGCGGTACGCCAAAGATGACGGTCGATGCCATCAACATCGGTGCAACTGTACCTGAAATGTTGCAATACGACCTTGATTTAGAGTATCAAGTACAAAAGCATCTAAAAGATGCTATTGCCCTTTGTGAAGCAGAACACGACTATGTCACACGTGAGATGCTGGTCGCTCAGCTAAAAGACACAGAAGAAGATCATGCGCATTGGCTTGAGCAACAGCTGCGCTTGATTGATATGATTGGCCTGCCCAATTATCTACAAAGCCAAATGGCTGAAGTCACTCCTAATCTCATCTAACATCATGCTAGATAGGTAGATGAATAATGTTCAGCTTACATAATAAATGAATAGGGAGAGAGATAATGACAGGGGATAAAGAGGTCATTCGCGCATTAAATAAAGTACTTGGTCAATCATTGATTGCAATTAATCAGTACTTTTTGCATGCCCGCATTGCACGTCATTGGGGACTAGAAGCACTCAATGAAAGTTTTTATAAGCAATCCATTGCTGAAATGAAATGGTCTGATGATTTGATTGCACGCATTTTATTGCTAGGCGGTTTACCGAATTTGCAAGATTATGGCAAGATGTTCATCGCTGAAGATGTGCCTGAAATGATGGACTGTAATTTACGTCTAGAGAAGCAGAAATTCTCGATCATCACGGATGCCATCACGCTATGTGAGACCAAATCTGACTATGTATCTCGTCAGCTATTGGTTATCTTAAAAGATGGCAACGAAGAGTATCAGGATTGGTTAGAGACACAAGAAGACTTGATCGAAAGCATTGGTGTAGAACGCTACATCCAATCGCAAATGAGCGATGATGACGCATAATAGTATTCACCATTAATGTGGGTCTTCATAAGAAAAGCCAGTATAAGATTGCACTCTCAATCGCATACTGGCTTTTTTGTGTCTATAGCTAGGGTGTTTGTAATGTTTTGGCTATACGGGCTAGTGGTGAGTCGTACAAAAAATCTCACTTAATAGAAAACTTGTCTCGATTTAAGATACGCCCTAGTATAAACCGCGCCCATCTTCAGGTTTTAAGCGCAAGAAATATAGCCCTGAAAGAATCGTCAATATCCCCAATATCCAGTAAGTGGTTTGAAACGCCGCTAGGGTATCCATTTGCAAGCGTTCACGCAGTATGTTCAATACAGCTGCGCCAAAAGCAATACCAAAGCTAATGGCCAACTGTTGATTGACGGCCATTAAGCTATTACCACTACTGGTTTGTGCGCCTTGCAGATCACCGATGGTAATGGTGTTCATCGCGCTGAACTGCATTGAGTTACAAGCGCCCATGACAGTCAAGATAGGGATAAACCAGAGCCACTGTGAGGCATCATTGAACTGCGCTAGCACAATGATGAGCGAACCCATAAACAACGTGTTATAGACCAACACTTTACGGTAGCTGAATCGCTGAATGATTTTACTGACCCAAGGTTTGATACCAATAGCACCCACGGCAATAGGGGCAAGCAACCAGCCTGCCTGCGACGGTGAGTATTCGAACACCACTTGTAGCAGCAAGGGTAATAGAAATGGTACGGCGCTGATGCCAAGGCGGGTGAATAGGTTGCCTGTGATACCCACTTTGAAGGTGCGAATATCAAATAAACTCAGTGGAAATAAAGGGGCTGCGTGTCGCTTGGCATGCCAGACATACGCACCAATAAATAGACTGGCAGCCAACCCAAATAGTAGACCGTAAAGACCACGGCCTGCGTGTGAGCCAAATTCGACAGCGAGCGTAAACCCGCACGCCGCAGCGGCAAACAACATAAATCCTGTCCAATCAAGACGCTTAGTATCCTCAAATAAAGCGGGCACCAGCTTTTTGCCCATGATAAATCCGGCCACACCCATCGGTATGTTGATCAAAAATATCCAATGCCAACTGGTGTACTGCACGATATAGCCACCCAGTACTGGTCCTACTAAGGGCGCAACCAATGCCGGTATGACAGCAAAGTTCATCACAGTCAGGAGCTTGTTGCGCGGGTAGGATTTGACCAGTATCAGCCGTGCCACAGGCGTCATCATCGCACCGCCAATGCCCTGTACCACACGTGAACCAACCAAAAAGTCTAGGGTGGGTGACGCCGCACACAATAGTGAGCCAATACAAAATATGATAATTGCTGATAAGAACACTCGGCGGGTGCCATACTTATCGGCCAAAAACCCACTGATCGGAATGAAGATAGCCAAGGTCAGGGCGTAACTGATAACGGCCCACTGCATCTTTAGCGGTGATTCGCCTAGTGCCTGTGCCATTTGCGGTAACGAGGTGTTTAAAATAGTGGCGTCTAAGATTTGCATAAACAGCGCCACCGCCAGTACATAAGGTAGGTATTTATCTTGAGTCGGGGTGAGCGTTACCATGTCAGTCCCATTGAACGTCTGTTTATGAGGTAGGAAAATAGCGGATTTGCGAGCAGATCGCTATGCAAGCTGAGTAGTATAAGAAAGCCTGAATCATAATAAAAGTGACTCAAGGTAACGAAGTCGAAAGTGGCCAAGTAGGTAGTGACTAGGTAGACAGTAGCTAAGCAGAAAATGACTAACTGGAGAATAGCCAACCTAAAACTACAAGGTAAGTTTCTCAGCGGTAATGCTTTATTTATCCATTTTTATTTGAGTTATTGAGCAGTAGAAATGCAACATTGATTACAAGAGAGGGCTTTAATGTCGTTGTGTGTTCTCGGTATAGTAAAGCCTTGTCAGCAATTGATATATAGTTGATTCAGTATCAGTACTTGAAGCAACTTCCTTTGAATAAACAATATCTAAAATAGACCTAAAAAACAGACATCAAGGACAATTTATGAGTAATGAATCAACCAACAGTACACAAAATGATAAATACGTACCGCCAAAAGTTTGGATACAAGACAAAGAGAGTGGTGGTAAGTTTGCCAGTATCAATAGTCCTACATCAGGTGCGCGCTATGATAAAGAGCTACCAGTGGGGGATGCGCCGCTACAATTGTATTCGCTTAATACCCCAAATGGCGTCAAGGTAAACATATTATTAGAAGAATTGGCAGAACTCGGTATCAGCGATGCGGCATACGATGCCTACAAAATCGACATCTCTCAAGGTGAGCAGTTTGGTTCAGGCTTTGTAGCAATCAATCCCAATTCAAAAATTCCAGCCTTGGTCGATCATTCTGCTGGCGAGCCGATCGCGCTTTTTGAGTCAGGGGCAATCCTGATGTACTTGGCAGAGAAGTTTGATAATTTTCTGCCACTGGCCACAGGTAAAGCTCGAGCAGATTGTCTGTCTTGGATCATGTGGCAAATGGGTAGCGCGCCTTTCCTAGGTGGTGGTTTTGGACATTTCTATGCCTATGCACCTGAGCCACTAGAGTACCCAATCAACCGCTATACGATGGAAACCAAACGTCAGCTTGACGTATTAGACACGCATCTAAAAGACCATACCTATCTGTGTGGCAATGATGAGAGTGACTACAACATCGCAGATATGATTGTTTGGTCATGGTACGGGCAGCTGGCACTGGGCAAACTCTATGATGCGGCAGAATTTTTACAGGTAGAAGATTATAAACATTTGCAGCGCTGGGCTAAAGCTATTGCCGAGCGCCCAGCGGTCAAACGTGCAGTGGAGCTAGAGTTAAAACCAATCGGCTAAAACGAACACGCACTAGCTCAAGACATAACAGCGAAGTTTAAACATAGAGGCTGATAAGTAAATAACTTATCAGCCTTTTTATATATTCAAAAATATGAATATATTGCTCTCAAGCTTTCTTTTGTCTTTACACAATGATACATTAGTACAACAGATAGAAACACTGGTGCGTTAAGATAGGGACGACCGCCATTGTAGACAGGTTTTTATACTTCTTCTATTGATGAGTAATAATTATGAAGCACAATAGCTATATGGAACATACCTCACAATGTATAGACGTAGAATGCACAGGCACAGATATCCTGAGCGTCGACGAGATAGGTATTGAGCACCATATCAACAATATCAGATCTGACAAAGATCTTAACCGAGTAGGTAGCGACAAACATTTGAAGACTCAGCCTAAAAAAACAAAAATAGCGGCTTTTTTAAAGAAAAGAAATAAAAAGTTATTACCTATATTCGCTGCTGTCAGTGCTAGCCTACTCAGTACAGTAAGTATGGCACATGCATCAACTGAGTTGACCAATCAAGATTGGCAAGTGGCCTGTGATAATACCCGTACTTGCCGATTGGCAGGGTATCAAGCAGAAAACAACAGTGAGTTTCCGGTCTCGGTGTTACTGGTGCGCCGCGCTGGTGCAAATGCGGTTGTAGAGGGTAAGATAAAGCTTGGCGGTGCCAAAGACAGCTCCTCTAAAGCCCTGTTACAATTGGGCAGTCGCCACCGAATATCGCTCATGATCAACGATAAAGACTATGGTGAGACCAAACCGTTTTCAGCAGCTGCAGGCCATGCAGATCTGACCCAGACGCAGGTAGCGGCGCTGCTAGAGGCATTGACCAAGTCTAGCAAAATCACGCTATCATTACGCAATTCGCGCTGGCAACTATCCGACAAAGGCGCGAGTGCCGTCATGCTAAAAGCTGATGAGTTTCAAGGACGCATAGGCACATCAAGCGCCTTTATTAATAGTGACAATATCATTAAGTCTAATGACAGCGTATTACCACCAAAATCTGCCCCTGTACTGCGTTATGTGATTCCTAACGGCAAAGCTGACAATGGCGGCGATAAGAAGTTTGCCATGAAGTCTTCTCAGTTGGCATCATTAATGAGAGGCACGATGAAAGATGTGGATGCTGACTGTCCAAACTTGTCAGACAAATCACCTTGGCGTATCAATCGTTTAAATGGCTCACAGGTATTAATACAGCATGAGTGCTGGACAGGCGCCTATAATGCAGGCACAGGCGTTTGGGTGCTCAATGACAGTAAGCCTTATAAGCCAAAGCTAGTGACGACCAGTGCCACAGGCTATGACAAAGGGAAGATAGCTTCTGTACAAAAAGGTCGCGGTATCGGCGACTGTGTGTCCAAGGTCGATTGGCTATGGACTGGCCGTGCGTTTGAAAAGAGTCATGAAAGTAGCACTGGGCTGTGCCGTCTGATTGAAATTGGCGGCGCATGGCAGCTGCCAACCTATGTCACCGAGGTCAAGACAGGGCGTTAGTAACAAAGTCTGCCCATACTTTGCATGCGGAATACTTACTATTTCGATAATTGAATGAATGTATCATCAGTGATTATCAGTAACAGGGGGATTATTTACCCAGTAGTTAAAGAAATAGCTACACATAACGTTTTATTGTGATATACTGCGTCGCCACGTTAGCTTAGCTTTCGTGAATTATGAGATTGATAACATCGCCTGCGATTTTGGGTCTAGGATGACCATAAGTAATTGTTGCCGATGATTTTGTGTACTTAAATAACCTTTTATAAAAATATCCGTTATTTTTGACTCATATCTTATCTACTGGCCTATCAATAGGGTCTAGATTGGTTGTTGTTTGCCTTTATCTGCTTTGGACAAAGCATTGATAACGCGCTTATGTCAAGCAAGGATAAGACACTCGGCACTACCACCAAAATACGTCAGACAGCACGAACGCATTTATTATAGAGATTCTGAGCTTTATTGGCTTAGCTTCTGGTTATCGACACTTTTTGTGGTTCGATGATTCTTTGATAAAAGCAGCGTGGTGAACGGTTATCAGTGGTATGCATCAAGTTTGCTGAATTTACAGCAACTTATACTTACCAAGGATTCCTATGACTGACATCTTATCTGCAATTGCCGCTGAAAACGGTATCATCGAAAGCACTGACACCCCAAACACTGACACTAATACTCAAGCGGCTGCTACTGACGCTGTTGACGAAAACCAAGTTACTTTTACTGATCTTGGCATCGCTAAACCTATTCTAACTGCACTTGATCGCAGTGGTTACACCAACCCAACGCCTATCCAAGCACAAGCGATTCCTTTTGCTCTAGCAGGTCGTGACCTTTTATTGTCAGCGCAAACGGGTAGTGGTAAAACAGCTGCATTCGTTATCCCTGTTCTTGACCGTTTGAGCCGTGCTACTAGCTTTGACAAACTAACCAAAGCACTTATCCTAACGCCAACGCGTGAACTTGCTCAGCAAGTACATGACAGCGTTCGCACTTATTCTAAAGACATGCGCGGTTTGTTCTGTGTGCCACTAGTTGGCGGCGCACCGTACAATGGTCAGATCACTGCTTTGAAAAAAGGCGTTCAAGTTATCGTTGCGACTCCTGGTCGTCTACTTGACCATATCAATGCAGGCCGCGTTGACTTGTCAAACCTAGAAGTATTGGTACTTGACGAAGCTGACCGTATGCTAGACATGGGTTTTGCTGATGACATCAGTGACATCTTGCGTGCTGCTCCTACTGATCGTCAAACCATCATGTGTTCAGCAACTTGGGATGGCCCAGTAGGTAAAATCGCTGCCAGCTTCACTAAGAACCCTGAGCGTGTATCTATCAAAGTAGAATCTGCACACATCGAAGAAAAAGTGTACTACTGTGATGATTTCGAACATAAGAACCGTTTGCTTGACAAAATCGTTTGCCAGCAAGATATGGAACAGATCATTATCTTTGCTGCTACCAAACGTAGCACTGAAAAACTGGCCAAACAGCTACAAGAAGCCGGTCATAAAGCCAGCTTCCTACATGGCGACTTGCCACAAAGCAAGCGTAACCGTATCGTGCAAGATTTGCGTAATGGCAAAGTAAAAATCCTAGTAGCGACTGACGTTGCTGCTCGTGGTCTAGATATCCCAGCTATCTCGCACGTTATTAACTATGATCTTCCACGTCAAACTGAAGATTACGTCCATCGTATCGGTCGTTGTGGTCGTGCTGGTCGTACTGGTGTGGCTATCAGCCTATGTAGCATGGATGATCGTCCACAGCTAAACGCCATCAACCGTTATCTAGATCGCAAAATGGAAGTATGTATCATCGAAGGTATGGAACCTAAGAAGACTTACGTACCTAGCGAAAACAAAGGTAATGGTCGTGGCCGCGGTCGTGGTCGCTCTAACGGCGGTGGTAATGGTCAAGGCCGTGGTCGCTCAAGTGGTGGCTATCAAGGCAATCCTGCTAATGCTCGCGGTCGCTCAAGTGACAGCAGCGCAGCAACTGGTCAACGTGCTAGCAATGACAGCGGTTATCAAGGTAAGCCACGTGACACGTCAGGCAAACCAAATGAGCGCTCAGGTGGCAAGCCGTATCAAGGTAAGCGTACTGGTGGCCCAAGCCGCGGTGATAGCACTGGCGTTCCACGCGGTGAGCGCGCTGCAACAGGTCGCGGTCGTCCAAGCGGCAGCCAAGGTCGTCCAGCTGGTCGTTCTGACAGCCGTGGCCAAGGTCGTCCAAACGGCGGCAACCGTGGTAACAACTCGTAATACCGCTATCGTTAATGATTGATAGAGGGTGAAACAACCGGCTATCAATCATATGACTTAGCATCAAAAAGCCAGATACTTGTTATCTGGCTTTTTTGCGTTTGATAATTCTGTATTTATCCTTGTATGAGTTTTTTGGCTTGTCTATACTGAGTCACTTTTGCCCATTGTATCTCTCGGAGTACCCTGATGCCTAACGCCTCAAACTTAGCAATCGATAGCCTACCATTAGCGTTCGGTATCATCATGGCCATTATTGGCCTAGTTTTTTATACCCAAGGGCTGCCTGGCAAGTTTTGGCAGAGATTCTATGCCGTATTGCCTGGTATTGTGCTGTGCTGCTTTATACCTGCCACGCTTAACAGTTTGGGCGTGTTCGCCGACGGTATTGGCTCACAGATATATGGTTTTACTGCCACGTATCTACTGCCAGCAAGTTTGCTGCTGATGACTCTATCAATGGATGTGCCAAAAATACTAGGGCTGGGCTGGAAGGCGATCGCGATGTTCTTCGCTGCCAGTATCGCTATCATCATTAGTGGTCCGATCAGTTTAGGGATTGCCAAATGGGTATCGCCTGAAATGTTCACTGATGATACGCTATGGCGTGGGTTTTCTGCTGTAGCGGGTAGTTGGATCGGCGGGGCGGCTAACCAAGCAGCGATGAAAGAGCTGTTCGGGGTCAGTGATGATTTATTTGGCATGATGATTTTGGTCGATACCACCAATGCTTCACTGTGGCTACTGGCTATTTTGGTCATGGCAAAACACAGCGAAAAGATAGATCGTTTTCTACGCGCTGATACTAGGAGCATCGATAAAGTGGTCAAAGCGGTTGAGAGCTATGAGCGTGATCATGCCCGCCCAGCCACCATCAATGATTTGATGGTGATGTTTGGCTTATGTTTTGCCATGGTCGGGGTAGCGCACTTTGTCGGTGGCCAGATTGCTGATTTTTTTGCGCCATATCAATGGGCAGTGCAATATAGCTTTGCCAGCGCATTTTTTTGGATGGTGGTGATTATTACGGTAATAGGCGTCATTTTTTCGTTTACCAAGATTCGCAGACTCGATCATGTTGGTGCATCAAAAATCGGTACCGTATTTATCTTCGTGTTGATTGCCGCTATTGGTATGCAAATTAATCTAGCCGGTATCGTCTCGCAGTGGCGGTTACTGCTCATCGGTCTGTTATGGATGAGCATCCATGTCGTAATTATTTTTGCCGTCGCTAGAATCATTCGTGCGCCATTTTTCTTCTTAGCAGTCGGCTCTAATGCTAATACAGGCGGTGCATCCTCTGCGCCAATTGTCGCAACAGCGTTTCATCCATCACTGGCTCCAGTTGGCGTATTCTTAGGTATTTTAGGTTATGCAGTGGGCACGTTTGGTGGTTATATCAGCACGCAGCTAATGCGCTTGGTGGTGTCTTAAGATATTAGGGTGTATTTGACATACTTGAATGCGCTAAAGAGGTTCTTTTTATTCAGCAATGCACTACATTAAGTCAAATTGATGCCATAAAACAGTGCTTTTCTTAGCAAAAATGGCGTTTGGGAGATGGCATAAAACTTGCCGAGTTATAGATGTACTTATAATCTATTTAACTATTAAGGGTATCTTTTATGTTCAAAAATACAGTACTTTCCTTGGTTGTTCTTAGCGCACTTGGTACTTCAGCGTCTTACGCAGACAGCTTTATTATGCTTAAGCAAATGTCTAACAAACCTGTTCAGTTAAAAGAAGGCGACTACAAAGGGAACTATTACGTACCATCGACTTTAGATACCATTACATGGGGTTATTTGCCCAATAAAAATACTAAGCCCGTATTATCTGTGGCGTCTGGTAGTACTGTCACATTTGATACGGTGTCGCATGAAGGGTTGCTTGAAGATCAGGGGCGTGACGCTGAAAAGTTTTTCACCTCAAAAGGGGTTAACGCGGCATTCATTTTAGATGAAGCAAAAGCTATCACTAAATCTACATTGGATCACGATTTTGATAAAGATGGGCCTCATATTGTGACAGGTCCTATTGAAATAAAGGGCGCGAAACCTGGTGATGTATTAAAGGTCGAGGTGTTAAAGGTAGAGCCGCGTGTTCCTTACGGTGTCATCTCTAACCGTCATGGTAAGGGTGCTTTACCTGGAGAGTTTCCCAAAAAGACACCCCAAGCAGGTGCCTCTGCCGCCAACCCTGAACGCTATGGTAATGTTTCGGTATTCACACCCATAGAAAAAAATGCCTCAGGTGATTATGAAGGTGTCTTAGAGACTGCTTCTGGTCCATCTATTCGTTTTCCGCTTAGTCCGTTTATGGGCTTAATGGGTGTTGCAGCTAACACCTCAGAAAAGGTGCATTCAGTACCTCCTTCGCTTTATGGTGGTAATATAGATATTAATGAATTGGGTGCTGGCTCTACAGTTTATTACCCAGTGCAAGTAGATGGTGCTTTGTTTTATACAGGTGACAGTCATTTTGCACAAGGTGATGGTGAGGTGGCACTGACAGCATTAGAAGCATCTGCTCGTGCAACATTTAAATTCACATTGTTGAAAGCTGGAAAGGACCCTGTACCTGGCAAAAAAATTGAGCAGCCATTGGCAGAAAATGCTGATTTCTGGATCACTCCTGGCTTAGATGCAGATTTAGATGAGGCAATGAAGAAGTCTACTCGTGAAGCGATTCGTTTTTTGAACCAGGAGTATGGTATCGATGAGTCAACAGCTTATGCTTATTTGAGCGCCGCCACCGATTTTGAAGTGTCGCAAGTGGTTGATAAAACCAAAGGTGTTCATGCAAAAATTCGTAAGTCAGATTTCAAGGAATTTGGAAAAGACGTTAAGTAAGTACTTAAATGATGAGGTTGGTAGTGTCTTAATGTGCAAGCTGTCATTATCTTAATAGCACCTTAATAGTATTTTTTGCTAAACAAAACCCGCGTTGATGCGGGTTTTTTATTATTAATTATTGGGTGACTTGAGTTATCGTTTTGTCTATCTATGCTATTGATACGTAAGCCTAGCCATAGCCTTGCATTAGTACGTGTTAACCTTTCTGCTAATTGAATAAAGACAAATAGGCATGTTAGGAATAAACAGCGACTTAATAGGAACAGTAGCACTATGACAAACCCAAAAAAATTAGAAGAAAAAACAAGTATAACAAGCACAGTAAAGAACGCCCTTTATAATCCTGACCAAGAAAATATTCAGGTCAGAGGCGCGCGCGTACATAACTTAAAGAACGTTGATGTTGATTTACCCCGCAATGCTTTGGTGGTCTTTACCGGTATATCAGGCTCAGGGAAGTCGTCATTGGCATTTGGTACGTTGTTTGCCGAGTCACAACGCCGCTATCTTGATTCGGTATCCCCTTATGCAAGACGACTCATTGATCAGGTCGATGAGCCAGATGTCGATACCATAGAAGGGTTGCCACCAGCAGTCGCACTACAGCAGAAGCGGGGTACACCTTCAGTGCGCTCGTCGGTGGGTAGCGTAACAACGATATCCAATGGTCTGCGTATGCTGTACTCACGCGCAGGAGAGTATCCGGCAGATCAAGAAATTCTATACGCAGATGCATTCTCCCCCAATACGCCAGATGGTGCTTGCCCGACTTGTTCAGGTATTGGCCGCGTGTTTGAGGTCACTGAAGAGTTGCTAGTGCCAGATAACAGCAAGACCATCCGTGAGCGTGCGATTGCAGCATGGCCACCAGCGTGGCAAGGTCAAAACCTCAGCCGCATATTGACTACATTGGGCTATGATATCGATAAACCTTGGCACACACTGCCGAAAAAAACACGCGACTGGATTTTGTTTACGGATGATACGCCGACGGTACCTGTCTATCCTGAATACAACGTCGAACAAACACGCGATGCGATCGAAAAAGGCGAAAAGCCAAACTATATGGGTACTTTTACCAGTGCCAAAAAATTCATTTTGCACTCTTTTGCTACTACTCAAAGCCCGCGTACTAAAAAGCGTGTCTCGCAGTTTATGCAGATATCTGAGTGTCCAGAATGTCATGGTAAAAAACTAAAGAAAGAATCGCTATCGGTTAAGTTTGCAGGATTGGATATCGGTGAACTGTCACAGCTAACACTGACTGAAATGGCACAAAAATTAGAAGCAACCGCTCGTACCAAGGTAGCCGATGACACATTAAATCGCGAAAAAGCCATCGTTGCCCAACGTATCGCCAGTGATATTCTCTCTCGTGTTGAAGCGCTGACAAGGTTAGGTTTGGGCTATCTCTCGCTTGAGCGTACCACACCGACACTCTCTCCTGGTGAATTACAGCGGTTAAGATTAGCCACTCAAATTCGCTCGCAGCTGTTTGGCGTGGTATATGTCCTTGATGAACCATCGGCAGGTCTGCATCCCGCTGATACTCAAGCATTGCTAGGGGCGTTGGATGAGCTAATCGCGGCTGGTAACTCGGTGTTTGTCGTTGAGCATGACGTTAGTGTTATTAGACATGCTGATTGGGTAGTCGATGTTGGGCCAAAGGCGGGCACGCATGGTGGCGAGATTGTCTATAGTGGGCCTGTAGATGATCTTCGTGAGGTTACGCAGTCGCATACTGGCCAATATCTCTTTGCCAATGCTACGTCTAACGCACAGTCAAAATCTAGTACAAGGCAGCCAGCAGCCTGGCTCAAACTTGCCAACATTGAGCGAAATAACATCACAGGATTAGACGTTGAGTTTCCGCTTGGGGTGATGACAAGTGTCACAGGGGTATCAGGCTCGGGCAAATCAAGCCTCGTCAGCCAAGCGTTGGTAGAGCTTATCAATGAAGACTTAGGGCAAAAAACAGTCACAGAAGCGCCTGTCGGTGAGGCGGACTTACTTGAGCAGGAGCTTGAGTCGGTAACCAGCGGTGAAATCGTCGCTGGCATGGAACACGTCCGTCGCCTTATTAATATCAATCAAAAAGCGATTGGGCGTACACCACGATCTAATTTGGCAACCTATACTGGTTTGTTTGACTATGTACGCAAGCTGTTTGCAGCGACTAAGCAAGCAAAAGAAAAAGGCTTTGATGCTGGCAGGTTCTCGTTTAACACTACCAAAGGCCGCTGCCCAAATTGCGAAGGCTTAGGGTTTGTCAGTGTTGAGCTGTTGTTTTTGCCAAGCGTCTATGCGCCTTGTCAGGTTTGTCATGGTCAACGCTATGACGATGAAACACTGGCAATCACTTATCGAGACAAAAACATCGCTGAAGTCTTGAACTTGACAGTGGAAGCAGCATACGAATTTTTCGTCGATGAAGCACCTATTTTGCGTGCATTAGAGGCGTTACTACAAGTTGGACTTGGCTACTTACGTTTGGGTCAGCCTGCTACAGAGCTGTCAGGCGGCGAAGCGCAGCGTATTAAACTTGCCACCGAGCTGCAGCGTGTGCAACGAGGCGACACGCTATACATATTGGATGAACCAACCACAGGCTTGCATCCTGCTGATGTATCTATGCTTATGACGCAGTTAAATGGTCTAGTCGATGCTGGCAATACCGTCATCATGGTTGAGCATGACATGCAAGTGGCGAGCAACAGCGATTGGATCATTGATATTGGGCCAGGGGCAGGAGATGCGGGCGGAATGATTGTTGCCCAAGGTACGCCATATGACGTTTCTCAGTCAAAAGACAGCCGTACTGCACCATTTTTATTGGTGTAATGGCGCTATATTTATATCAGTGTCTTTACATCAGTAACATGTAATGATGTAAAAATGAGTATTAGAAATAGAATTTTTCTAATACTCATTTTTTATAAATATAAATAAATATCTATGCAGATGTCTCTTGCTGCACGTGCAAACGCTCAATTCTATCTAGATAACTATGTCCCAACTCTGGCTCTGCCGAGGCTATCCAAGCAGCATATCCTGACAGCGTATTTAAAGTCTCATCGGCGCGTAATGTGCCGCCTGACTCTAAGTTATGAACGGCTGCTCGTAACATGCGCTTGATTTGGCGTGATACCCTTGGCACACCGCTACCGTTAACGACCATGCCAGTAACATTATGCTGATTACCTGTACGAATCACACGTGTCTTGTCGTTATTCAGCGCAAACCCTTCTTCTCGTAAGATTTTATTCACTGATCCTAAGAGTTGACCAATCAATTGGTTGTGCTTAGTGTCTGAATCGCTCTTTGCAGAGGTGGATTTCTGACTGGATACTGGCAAACTAAACGTTAAATCATCGGCATAGCGGCTATAGCGCAAGCCAATTTTGTCAGCCAGTCCCGTTAAGCGTCGATCTAAATTTAAGCAGACGATATTGGATAGTGCAGGGCTAGTAGGTGCACCTTGTGGCAAAGCTCTATCACCTAACGCCACATAGTAGGTAACGCCATCTTGTTTGATGATTTGTCTGGGTGCTTCGGTGCACAATAGCGCCAGTAGCGTGGATATTTGTTCTTGATAACCGGCATGACGGAATACGCCTTTGACGCGGCGCCAACTGACACTAGGGAAAAAGTCTTTGACATCCAGCTTAATAAGCAGCTCACTGTTGCTATGTACAGCTGCATTGGTCACGATAGATTTGCCACGAACAAAACCATGTGCGGCATCATGCGTCGTTAAGTTGTTTAAGACTTGATTCAAAATCCAGCGCTGTACAAACTTTAAACGCGGTATGGGTGACCAAATTTGACGAGGCGTGCCATTGCGTTTGGCAATAGTAAAATGCGAGTAGGCCAGATTGGTTGCGACGTCCCTTTGATAGCAGAGTCCTTTCAACTGGGGCACGGTTAGGTTAACTGCGTCTGCCAGCTCAGTATGCTTGTTGAGTAGTGGCAATTTATTTTCAATAAGGCGATTGGACGCGTCTTTGATATCCCATTTATCAGCACTGGTGTCATCTGACCAGTAGACTTGGTGACCAAGATGGACAATATGGTGGGCTTTATAGGCTTGCCACGCTGATTTTTTAAGGATTCTTTCTTCTGCCGCCTCTTTTTTCAAGGCTTTTTTATAGCGATCCCGTTCTTTTGGGCTCATTTTATCGACAGGTTGGCGATCTACCATAAAGCCGTTTTTGACCAGCTGCTGCTGAACGTATTGATAACGTCCGCCTGCCAGCTCAATGTCCTGCCATAGTTGCTGCCACTGTCGCTCAAAGGGCGTGGCATTAGGCACAGGGGTTATATAATCATTCTGCTGCTCTGTCTGCGTCGTCATCCCTTACACCCCTTGGTTTTCGATAAAGCCTTTGGCTTCAAATCTGGCAATATGTTGTAAATAAGCCGCTTTGGCTTGAGCAGGTTGGTTAAACACGAAATGCTGATGTGTGCTGTCATCACCCGTGGTCTGCTCAATCGTTATTTTTTTATGTGCGATGGTCAGATAGATATAAGTGATACAGGTCTCGTCTGTTGTGGCAATCGCTTTGTCTTTGATACTGTCTGTCTTATTATCTAATGATGGTTTTGATAGCTGTGACAACGCAGATAAATCCATCACCAAATCTGAAGATGCTGTGATCGCCTCGTTTTTATACTGAGTGGCAGCTTTAGTGGAATGGCGAATAGAGTGACGAATAGGGTGACGAACAGGCACACGCTGACTCAATATGCGGGTGTCATGCCAGCTGTCATTGCCCGTGTTATTTGGGTCGTATTGATTATATCTAAGTCGTAGCGCAATAAGATGCGCGCACACACCATGAGTGAGACGATGTTGCAAGTACTGCGGACAGCTGCATTCCGCCTTAGTGACTAGCCCTTCATCGCCTAATTGCAGCTGGCTGTGATAAGTACGTCTGTCTTCTTCGACATGAATATCTGCACGAATAGTAATACCTTTGACGGCAACAGTCTCGACAGAGAACTTCTGCACGGCATCCGCACGGCCAATCAAATCAAAGGCCTGTTTTTCTGCCTCATTATGGTAAGCAAACTGCGCCATATCAAGCGGTGTCTGCGTCAATGGACGATAATAATAGCTCCCTTGCGCAATATCATAACGAATCAAGCCTTGCTGCGTTCCTGCTAGTAGCCACTGTCGCACTTGTGCTTGCGTGATAGGTGCTGTTTTTAATTCTGATTCTTGCGTTGTTAGCTGCTGGGTTAATGCATCTACCGTACTTGGGCGGCGAGTAAGGCTATCAACTACCTTTACTAACCCACTATCAGTACTGTCTGCTACTTGCTTGCTTACTTGTTCACGTGCTTGCTTATTATCCGCGCTGAGTGTGTTTTGCTGTGGGCGCTTGGGTAGTAACAAGTCAAAGTTTAACGACTGTGACCAATTGGCTTGGCTAAAGCCTGTCATGGCAAAGGTGAAATGAAAGCCTTTGCCTTTTAGTGTCCAATAGCTTGGCATGCCTTGACCCAATAGAGATACCGAAACGCTGTCAGTATGTGGCAACAGGCGTTTTAATAGGCTGAGACGACGGCGACCCCATAAGCGAATCAGCTTCGCTTGTTGACCTTGATAGGGCTTTTGCTGTTGGCTAACTTGGCTGGTGACAGTAATGTCAAAAGGTTCTAATATAATCACTGGCAGCTGCTGAGGTCTAAGCTCAATTAATAGTCCACGGCGTTTGCCTTTGATATCAGCATGCATGCGCAGCTCAAACAGCACGTTGTACAGTGCGATAGGATCAAGATGGATGGTATCTTGTGGTAATTGACCTGCGGATTGAACTTGTAGCAATGCTCTGACCCAGCTTTTGGGCACATTGATGCGCTTTTCTATGATCTGTTTTTTTACGGTGGGCGTGGCCACTGTACTATCAGTATCTGCTTCAGCGGTCTCTGGCATGGTTTCGAGTAATTGTAAGCCGACCGCTTCATGACCAATGTCTAATATCGTTTGTTGATGATCGCGAATTTTCTCAATACCGTTAAACAAAGCCGCACTGTAATCAATACTAGTGGTGCCAAGGGTAGCTTCGGCACTTTGCCCAAAAATCTCATTGGTCAAGGTCAATTGAGCATAGCAGCCTTCATCACGACTAAATACCTCAAAGCTAACACCTTGCTCATGCACCTGAATAATCGGGTCCAAAATACAAAAAGCCAGTGGGTCATTGTCGAACAACCACGTGAAATAATCACGCTGCGCAGTAAATAGGTTTTTATTGCTGCTGGCACGGCGCATCTGCATAAATACCGTGTACGCTGAGCGGTCTTTTGGCACATAACGATAATCACTACTCACCACATCAAACAGCGCTAGCAAACTGTCACGAAAGACAAGGGGAGACTTTACCTTACCGTGGAAGTTAACCTCCGATCGATTCAGCTGAGCAAATAGTGCCACATGCTGAGTGTGTTCGGTCGTTTGCGCCTCCGACAGTGAGTCTGACGATTCGTTAACTTGACTGATTTGGCTAGGTGCGGCGTAGTCCAACTGCATCATCAGGCCATCAGTGTTTGCTACTACGTCTGACTCTGTTTCTGATGCTCGGTCTAATTGATTATCTATAGTCATTGACTGTCTCCTTCACCCTGATTGCTTTTTTGACTGCTGTCCTGACTATTTTGTGCTGCGATGGTCGAGCTAGGTTGCGCCTCCATATTGCCAGATGATAATGGACGCTTTTGCTGTGCTCGTATCATGGCACGTTGCCAGCGGCGTAGTACTTTATAAGCAAGCTTCTGAATGTCTGAGTTTTCATGTGCCATGAGCGTCGTCAGCCATTGTTCAATATTTGGATCATGTAGCTGCCCAAGCGCTTCGATAGCACGGATGCGAACCGTCAGCTCCATGTTGTCATTACTCGCACAATGATAGAGTGCGTCAGCGTCTTTGGCTCTGATCCACTGTAGCAGCTGTTGATTGATTGGTATCTCGGTAGACGAGCCCTTATGTTTTAGCGCATTCTTTACTATAGTTAGTATGGATTTTTGGGTAGATGTACCGCTTTGTTCAATACGAGCAATCACAGTTCCTAGCAAGGCTTGGTTGTCATAAGTGAGCGGCGATTGAACCGTAGTTGATACGCTGCTCAATGTTGGCACTATATTTGATAACACCTTATCGTCAGCGACTGGTCTGGCCAGTAGTCCTAACAGCGCTTGCTGCCACCAACCGCTAACAGTCGTAGAGAGCAGTGGAATAGAGGTGATGGTCAATGGTTGACGCGCATCATTGAGCCAATCAAGCATTGCCACGATCTGCTTAGTAGCCGCTTTATCGACAGAACCTTTAGCAGTTGTAATGGCCACATGACGCATGATTAGCCAAACCAACTGTTTGATGGTGCTACCTACTTGTTCAACCATCTCGATCCACTGGTTGTTGCTGATAGTAGTCGGACTGCGGTTGATGGTATCGATCAGCGTGTGCCATTGCTCGCTAGCTGTATCAAAACGCTGCTGTAATGTCGCAACCATTTCTTTGTCTAAATAGTTAGTTGGATACTGGGTCAGATAACACAGTCCAATATGCTGTGTCAGTGTGTTGTTACTGGTAATCAACGCGGTAAGCTGTGATGTTGGCATATCTTGCTTGGCCATAATGGCATTTTGCAGTGCTATCAAGATGTCGGATGGTAAGTGCGCGCCATGCTGGGTGATAAATGCTGCCAGATCATCGATGCTGCTATTATCAATGATACGCTTTAGACTCAAATGCTCAGTCTCTTCTATAAAGTCATCATTATGGCTTTGGATGGCTGCCCAGTCATAAGGATAAACCTGCATCGCAAGACTGCCCCAAGTTTTCTGCGCCGCAGTATAAGCCACCATAAGCACAACATGGTCTAAATTATTTTGCTTTAAAATATCTAATATTAATGCTTTATTGGCATCGTTATTATTCATCTGCAGTAGCCATACCGCATGCCTTTGTGGACGGAAAAATATGGCTTTATCAAGATGAGTGCGTATATAGCTGCGGATTTGTTCCCAAGCAGGCATTGTATTCAACCAGCGCAGTCCATTTAACCAATGAATAATAGCTGGGTTGGTTGTTGTCAATACGGGGTCCGACAAATGCGATTTTAGTAGCTCAAAGATATGCGTGCTGTGTTCAAAGTCACCACCTTGTGCAAGGCGACCTAAGGCTTCGCTAGCCACGTCTTGCAGGTAGTGCTCATCATCTTCGGCCAGTTTGATTAACTTATCATAGGCTTTGTATAAGGTATGAACCTGTAAGTTTTTATCAGCATTGTCCGCAGGCGAGCTATCATTAGGCGAGTGAGTATTTTGACTTTGGTTGTTACTGCCTAGCAACTCGCCAATGGCTAATACACTGCAGCTGCGGAATTCAGCATCAGGGTTATAATCTATCGTTGCCATCAAGATATTGACCCCATCAGCATGACCACATTTAGCGAGTCCTTCAGCCGCGGCAAATTGCACATCGGCGTCTTTATTACGCAGGGCATTTTGTAATGAGGCAATGCTGCTATGTCGTCTTTTGGCACGATAGGCCAGTGTCTCGACCAATTTAAAAGTATATTTAGCTGGCATCTGCTCATAGGCTCGCGCTAAAGCGCTATCAATGCGCGAGGATAAATCGCTGTCGTCTGATTGTACCCATGCAAGTGACGGTAATAGCTGCGCGGCAAGCGCATAATCACTATGACTCATAAGCGTAGTAAACAGTGACAACAAGACTTGCGAGTCTCTAGGGTGCTGACGTTGTAACCAGCGGGTGTCTTCACGCTCGTCCAAATAATCATCGATGTTTTGATCGTAACCACTGATTTTTACTAAGGTATCAAATAAATATTTACGCTCTTCTTTATTTTTTTGCGGGGTGTGCTCAAACAGACTTTCTAAACGCTGTAGTAATGGCGCCACGAGATTCGTGTTACGTAGGTCAGCGATATCACTATAAATAAACTGCTTAGGTTTGTTGATATGTGGATCATCAAGTAAGGCTAATAATCGTAAGTGCGCTTCATTAGCAACTTGTTCAGCAGTAGCAATATCAAAGCTACTCTCTAAACCACTTTCAAAGCGACCCTCTAAAGTGCTGTTATTGATGAATTGGTACGACGTGAGTGCCTCAACGAGTAAGTTCCAGCTACGGTATTTCTCATTACTGGACTGAGCGTCTTCAGCAAAATCAAACAAGTTATCAAATAGCGTGCTGTCCGCAAAGAGTACGTCATGAAACTCGACCAGTTGACTCAGTGCTTGATATTTTGCATTCCAATCATCACTCTTGATGGCATGCAGCAAAAACGTCAGTTTGTCTTGGCGCTGCACTGACGGCGATTGACTGTTTGCACAGGGCGTGACAATGACTTGTTTCCATTCAGCAACGATCTGAGGCAGTAACGACTGACAATAGGTATGTAGCCCAAGTAAGCTGGCTGGCAGATGGCCTAGTCGACCTTTTAGCAGCTGATAGGTCTCTTCTGCTAAGGTGTGATTATTGGTTTTTAACAAATCAATGAGTTGTTGATCAGCGCTACTACTGACAGTCGCTGTATCCGATGGTTTGCTTTGCTGCTGTACGGCATTGTTATTTGCGGTATCTAGCAATAGATCCAAGCCGCGTTTGACCATATCACGGTAGGGCGTGCTCATGGCATAGTCAGCCAGCTTTTTGGCAGGCATGTCCAGCTTATACAAGCATGCCCAAGCCAACTCACGAGTGTCAAAACTACTGTGGTTGAGTAGTGGCAACAACACGCGACTGGTACTGTCTCGCCAGTCCTCATCGTTATTAGTGTTGTTATTAGTGTTAAGCTGCGATGATTGAGTAGCAAGCCACATTAGCCCTCGAATGGCTTGGTCTGTGGTTCTGCTATTAGCATAATAATCATCGTCTGCGCGTATAACGCCAATCCAAGCGCCAAAAGCAAGGGACTGGTATGGATAATGCACCTCAGAGCTGTCTTGTTTGTCAGTAGGAGAGCTACCGACTGTTTGCGCACTGCCTACTACCTCAACGATGGCTGTAACGGGGTGAGCACTTAACAATGCCTGCAAACTGCGTTGCCATTTTTGTAATGTCTCAAAAACATCGTCCTCATCATCATAGTAGTCATGGGCGAGTAATTCAGATAAGTTACAAATGACACTAATGGTTTGCGCGCGTACCAATGGCTGCTGATGTCGACTAAGGTTCGCGAGCTGTTGTAAGTTTTCAGTACTGACGGTTGTCAGAATACTTGCTCGGATAGAGACCGTATTATGCGACTGTCTTTTAATACCACCTTTATCTACCGTGTTTGGTATGGCATCCATCATCATCGTGATGACTTCAGAGTGAGAAGATAAAACACTGCCTAATTGACGTGACAAGTAATCACTTAGGTACTGCCACGTTGACGATAGTGCTTGCTGGTTATTAGGATGTTGTACGTCATTTGGGTAACGAGCGAGTATGTTGGCGTAGACTACTGCCGTGTCATTATCCGCAAAGCTTAATGCTCCTATCAGTCGATTGGGCCTGACAGTGCCGGTAACGTTCGTTTCAGGAGCTTGCCTGCCAACTTGCAAGCCATTCTGTAAATCATTAAATATCAATAATAGTCTGGCTGCTACGGCATAGGACTCTGACTCAAACAAAGGCTGTAGTTGACGTGCATGTGTAATACCTAAACCGTGCTGCGCTTGAAGCCAATGCGTAGGCGTCATCGGTGCAACAAGCGTACTAAGGTTGTCTGTTTCGTCTCTTATGTCATGAGTAAGGAAGTACTGCCCGCGAGCATCACCTAAAATAGCCAAACATAAACTGGCTGATTGACTAATAATGGCTTTCTCATATTTTTGCCATTTCACCAGTAGATCAATGTCCTCAAAAGAAACTATCTGCGTAATCTTTGGTGCAAGAGGTTTAAAATCAGCATCAGGGTGGTGTAGATATTTAGCATACCAACCTAGTGCATCATGCTTTGATGGGTATGCCAGTTTAGACAAACCAAACAGTGCTTGGCTTACATGATTGTGCCACTGGGTATAGATGTCACTTTTCTTGCCTTGAGAGGGCATAGGCAACTCTAAGTAGTGCTTAAAGACTTGATACGCTTGTTCATCACTCCGCTGTGCCTGTTCTTCGTCAGCATATAGGCGTGATTGGCTGGCCAGTAGTTGAGCGACTGTTAGCTGGATGTCAGGATAAGGGCTGTTGAGGGCCGCGGTAATCAATGCTTCGTGATGATTCGGTTGATCATCGGTACTACTATCATCTAGGCTACTGTGATCCGCTAAAATAGTAGGCTGTAAGTCTGTCAGCGCCAAAGCGACCGTCAAAGCTTGTTTACGTAGCTCAATACTGTCATCAGCGAACATGGCCACGAGAGCTGGCATCAGTTGTGTCAGCTGAGTCGTATTCGCTCTGGCTTGCACTGTCGTAAGGGCCAGTTGCTTGGTATCAGCATAAGGGCTGGCAAGTGCATTTAACATGACGTCAGCAAACCCTAAATGCTTGCTTTGCTTAAGTGCGATGTCAAAGGCTTGCTTACGGATAGCGGCAAACGTATCTGCAAAAAACAAGGTTAAGACAGCTTGATTTGTCTTTTGACTATCAGTTTCTTCAACTTTATTTGTTTTATGCTTCGATGTCATCGCTAGCAAAAGTCGTTGCCATTCTTCTATCGCAACTTGATGCACATCTTCAAAGAGGCTTTGCTGCAATAATTCGATGATGTCAACGATAGCACTGTCAGAAGTGTTTTTAGAAACATTGTCAGATGACTGCTTAAATTGGCGGTTTAATAGAACTTTAACCACTTCTAACCGAATGCTGGTAAAAGGGTTGTTCAATGCCTGTAGCAGTATGTCTGTCATCTCTGACGACATCTGAGCGCTTTTATCACTGCTATCACCACTATTTGAGCTATCTGGTGCGACATGCTTTAAAAACAGCGCTAAAGATTGTTCGTGAATATCTTGATGTTTAGAAGCAAAACCTGTCGCTGCCCAAGACAATGCATTGTCTGCCAACTTACCATAGGCTTGCATGGCCACTTGGCGCACGCCAGCGTCCTTATCATCTAGTAATGTCGGTAGGACTGCTTTGGCGTCTTCTATATTTAAATGACCAAGCGCGGTGGCGACACCAGCACGGATGATGGCGCTGTCATCATGGCTCATTAGGCTAATCAGGGTGCCAAACGCTCGTTTGTCTTGTAGACAGGCCAGTGCATAAGCCGCTCGGAAACTGATATCTTCATGACTATTGCTTAAACTTTGTAATAAAGGCTCTAACGTGTCATTGCTTAGATTTATAGATTCAGTAGCAGACTTCTTGGATTTGGCCGTTTTAGCCTTACTTTTAGACTTAGATGTTTGGGTACTATCTGCTTGCGAGATAAAATCTTGCGTAGATAAGGTTAAACGTATCGCCTCATCGGATTGTTTAACATTATTATCATTTACCGCTGTGCTGCTAGCATTATCTAGTAGCGTGCCGCGCAGTAAGCGAAAGTCATCAAAATCAGTTAGGGTACGTAATGTTTGCGTGTCGCCTTGCTGTTTTAACGCCTCTATCAACTTGGGTTGAGACAATAATGAGACGTAAAACGCCGTTTGCCTAATCTCTGTATTACGATGATTCTGTAGCAGCATCAACTGACGCGAGACTTCAAGATGGTTTAGCATACCGCGCTGATACAGACGAATTAACCCTGATTGGACAATGTCTGACTGATTGCAGTCTAATGCCATCAAATCTGCTTGAGGACTGTTGTCAGGCAATAGTGTCTCAAGCGAGGCCAATGCTTGCTTGCGAATATTCGCAAAACTGTGTGACAAAGCGTCTCTTAAAACAGGTAAGATGCGGCGCTGGCTCGTAGCATCCTTCATCGCGACCTTTAGGTAACCTTGTAACGCAGAAGCCACCACTTCCTCGTAGTAACGGTTTTTAAAGGCTTCTTCTAGATAATGCAGTGGGCGCTTCGCCGTACTTGCGCGGTCGGCCAAGGCATGAAAAGCAGCAAGACGTACTTTTGCACTGTGAGCCGAGCTTAGTTGCTGCTCTAAAATCTTTGCAGTTTTATCCAGTTTTGTTGTCGCAATCCACTCTACCAGTTGCAATGCTTGATTGGCCGTGAGTGTGTCGCTATCAGCAAGTAATTTTTTAACCAGCTCTAACGTTTGGTTATCTGCTTGTGCCTGTAGCAGCGCTAGGCCTTCTTTAAACGACACATCGTTATTGTTTGAGGCATCTGTCAGTAACTGGCTGATTCTCTGATAGCCGTCTTTGATGATATAAGTAACTGGCAGCAGCTTACTATTTTGCGAGGTGCTACTCTGTGACGCACTTTGAGTATGGTCAATAGGTATGAAACGTAGGCTCTGATCAGCACTGACGACGATGAGCGTTGGTTGTTCAGCGTAAGAAGATAAGACGATCTGTCGACCTTTGGTTAGATCCTCTTTACAGCTATTTGGTTGACCCTTATCAAATGCCCATGATTTGACGCTCTTGTCATCGGCGGCAGTGAAGAGCCGAGTGTCTGAGACACAAAGCGCCGTGATCATTTCGCTGTGTTGGCTAGACTTGGCTCTATCGACAGGGTGTAGATCGCCTTGGACATGTGTACGGTATAAGCACTTATCTACACCTGCGGAAAAAAAATACTGCCCGACTGGCTCAAAACAAAGCGCGTTTACTTTACCTTGGTGGAGCTGTTTGCGGCTACTTAGATTAAGCTGGGCTTCATCTGAGGTCCATTGATAGCTACTAACATCTCCCGTTTTATCTGCTATGACTAACCACGAGCTATCACTTGAGGTTGCTAGCGCTGTCAATGCGGATTCTTTACTTGATGCTGCTATAGAAGACGAATAAGGCTCAATGATGACAGTACTGCTGGCTTGACTGTCCTGATAAGGCCATACTACGATATGTTTCGGATATAAGATAGCCAGTGCATCTTGTAGTGGTGCCATTGCTATGGCACGGCCTATAGCACTGTTATTATTTTCAGGTGCGTCAAGCAAGGATGTAGCACTGGTCTTCTTAACTTTCTTTGCTTGCCAATCCGTTTGGTAAAGATGACCATCGTCACCAATCATTACCACCGTACTGTCATCTATTTTAGTGATGGCTTGCATCGCACAAGGCAGTGCAGTTGTCGATAAGCTAAATTGCTCACCTTGTTGATCGAGGACGTATAAGACCGTCGCAGATGCTTGCTGCTGGCGAGTAATAAAAAGACTGCGCCCATCTTGCTTGCTTGTTTTTTGAATTGCCGCTTGAGTACTGTTGGCCTTACTGACTAAGCCAATAATTTGACCCCAATAGGGGAGTGTTATTGTTTTCATGGTGTTATCTCAGTTGAGGTGACGTCATATTTTTTAAGTATCTTTTATCTATATCTGTTTGCAAAAGCCATCAAGCAGATGCCACGGGCTGCAGATTTTTAGATAGCTCAGGATAGCGATGCAATAACCGTGTGACGGCAACCAAACACGCATGACGCTCCATCTTGCCTGCAGAGTGCGTAAAGGTGAACAGTGTGGGCATAATGAGCGCTGCAAAGGTGCTGTCAGCCAATGCCACATCACGAAAAGTCTCAATCAACGCCAGTTTGGCACGACTCGCAGATATAGGTTTTAGCATGATGTTGCTATCTGACTCAGCGTGCTCTGATGACTGTGGTGATGCTGAGGTTTTATCTGAGTAACGTTGTTGCTTATGCTTACTGGTGTCACTAGTACTTGGCTCTTGTGAACCGCCTAGACGTCCAGGTGGTAACTCGAATAGACCACGACGTAGCAGCATTAATAACTGATCAACTTCTGCAGGTAAGCTTGTCAAACGTTTATCTGTCTGCTCTGTTATGACTGGTTGAGCGATGCTGTCTTTGACAGCGTCTTTATTGATACTGGTTGGTTGCCAGTTTGGAGACACGTGACGCGCCTTATAGTGTTTCCATAGCATGGTTACGGCGGCATAACGGACTTCACGGTCTGTGCTTTGGGTCAATCGATATAAAGACTGCACATCTTGGAAATTGGCATGACGCTGCAGCAAGGCGATACCGATTTGGCGTGCGACTCGCGCTTTGCTTTCAATCAACGCATTCAACATGCCAGCATTCAGTTGTGCTAACTGGATGTGATAACGTCGATTGGCAACGGATGGCTTGTCCAATAGCGCACGCTTCAATAGTTGCGTGACCTCAGTATAGGGAGATTCTGCCATCATCAGCCATAGAGCTGGCGTTGGTTGCCACATCGCCATCTCATACTCACTCAGTAATAAGCCAAATTCTCGCAGCTGGCTGTTACGGTGTTGCAGCAAAGGAATGACACGCGCCGCATTAAAGAACGAAGAAGGGATAATCGCATCGGGATCGACTGGTCTGTCTGTCAATGCCATGCAGATATGTTCATGATGATGACTGAGGTAGCTGATCGCAAGCTCACTGATAGGTGCAGTAGCATCATCTATTGCCATATGCCACAGTGCATTGGCACCTGCAAAAGTATCGTCTTCAGACACCTCTCTCGATTGACCACTCAGCATCTGTAAAAAGGCGGTTTCGGAAATAATCTTTAGCGGCGCACCATCAGCGATTAAGCTTTCGGCTTTAACTTGCTTGCTACCTTTACGGCCATTTCCATATAACGGTGAGCCATCATCACCGATGACCAAGTAATCTAACTTGCCGTTGACAGCACCACTGATGGCACCATTAGCCGCTTTCACAACTTTTTCGGCCTCGCCACGAGTCATGCTTTGCATCTTGCCTGTGAATAGATAGCGTTGGCCGGTTAAATCTACTTCAGTAGCAGCATCGCTATTTGAGTCTTTATTGTCAGTGCCATTACTGGAAGCGTTACTGAAAGCATTGTTAGTAGAGGCGCCTTCATTACTGTCAAGATATGCGATAAAGTCGGCAGGCAAGAACCCTTTGTTAATGCGCTCAATAGCAAATTCACGATAGAGCGCTTGTTCGCTATGCGCAAGATTCATAAGCCAGTCGAAACCTAAGTCTATCGGCGCAAACCGGCGCACATCAGACAGCCAATTCCTCACGTTTTCTGCTAAGTACTCATCAAAGGCCAAGTGCTTTTGCCAGTTTTTAATAGGAGTGTCAGCAGATTTTAATTGTTCAACATATTCACTCACTTGCCAATCAGGCTCATAGGCAAGTGCATGCCAATAGCTCATATCAAGCGTTGCTGCTGACAGTACATCTTCATCAAACCAATCGGTAATAGTCGCTTGCGATAGTGGATTTAATAATAGCATTTGCCATATTGCCGCATTTACTTGGCTCAAATCCAAACGTCTGAGCTGATCCAACGCAAAGTCCATGCAGTCGCTGTCGTTATGAGCAGAGAAGTCCTGTTGCTCTGGTATATCTAGCTGCTGGGCGACGCGAATAAAGTATTCAGCACCCAGCTCTTTGGCACTATAAAGCTCAGGCAGTTTTTTTATCGCAAACTTTACGCTGTGTGTTCTGCCGCTAGTCAATCGTTCAAAAAACCACTCAGGGGTCAAGTCACGTCGCGTAAAGTGTTTGCTAAGTTGCTTGCTCGCGGTTTGATAGTGATGCTCTGTGTCTAATAGCTGCCCCCAACCGTTGACACCGATATCAGCAACAGGGTCACGACTCAGGATATTGTTGATGGCAAATGCTCTAACAGGCTCATAATCTGACATGGCCAGTAGCATCAGCTCAGTAAGAGATAAGTTTTGAGCATAGCTTTTGGCATAGCCAATCGCATATTGATAGGCGGCAGGATAGTGTGAATGGAGTAGCTGCAGTACGACTTGATGCAAGCCCAATGTTTGAAATTTAGACTTTTCAAAATGCGGTGCATTCTCTAATAGCCAAACAATCATCTCATCACGCGCTTTGCTATGCACTTGTCCAGCAGATAGATATTGTAGCGTCTCACCACTCACATCACGTAGTTGGGTCTTAAAGTCGTGTTTTAGGCTATCGGTTGCAAACTGTCTGATAGCTTCATTTTTGGCGATAGCCAGTAACTCAATAAGTGGCTCAGGGTCTCGCTGCCACGCCTCAGCGAAGGCGCGACCTTTTGCATCAAAGAGCTTGCGAGGTGAGTGACTGCTAAATCGATTGACGCCATAATCAAGGCTGTTATGGAAGCAAATATGATTGAGTACCCAGCTGCTTGTTTGTTCATGGCTGCCAGCCGTCATGGTTTCGTCATAGCTGGCGAGTACAGAGACGGCAGCATCAATGTAGCCAATTGGCATTTGCTGACCCAGCTGCCGCAGATAACGCCATGCTCTGAGGCTCATATAGGTTTTAGTGGCTAGGCTGACCGCAGAGTTGGCGGTTTGATTAAAGCGCTGTAAATCGATCTTGGCGGCAATTTGTCCAAATATCTCACAATCTTGAGAAAATTCAGCTTGCTTATAAATGCGCTTCAATCCTTTCCACACACCATAGCTGACTGGCAAAGCTGTAATGGCTTGTTTTAGAATAGTTCTAGAGTACGCGCTGCCATCTTCCCACAGTGCAGTCAATATTAAGTGGATTTTGTAGCGATCAGGGAGAGGGTAGACGCCTTCGTCTGCCTCAAGCTTGGCAATCATTGCCACACGCTCTGCAAACTGTACTTCGGGGTTTTGCTCCCGAAACTGATGACTTAGAATTTTGTTCAAAAATCGCTCAAATGTCAGTTCGTGCTCGGGGATGGGCGCCTCAGGAATCGCATCAGCTTGAGTGGCCAATGTACATAGTTTATCGACCAAACTGGGATCTTGGGCTTGCCAAGCTTGCTGAATTTGTGAGAATGACAGACTCATAGCAATTTGCCTTAATTTTTATTTTGTCGGTGCGCGTGGTTTTGTAGACCCATAAAAGCGCGTTTCAGAGAAAATATCAAGGACTTTTGTATGGAAGTATATAGCCTGCGACACCTAGTGTCGTACATAATTTGGTTTTGCAATTATGTATTGACAATAATAACTGTTATGAGGCAAACTTAATGCGTTGTGAGATTTAGCGTTTCACCGTTTACGGTGAGGGGCGACGTTGCGTCGTCCGCGAGTCAAGCCATTACATTTTACCCAAGGAAGACTGTTTCAGTCCTGCTAATACCTAGATAAAGGCCCTAGTGTCATTAGCTCGCTGGCGCAATCACGCAATCGTGATTGAGCTAATGCACTAGGGCCTTTATCTAGGTGCAGTCCAGTGAGTCTTCCATGTACCAGGTCATGAGGTAGATTACACAACAATTGAGTGTGACATCATTATGATGGCATTCAAGGTCTTTAAAGCAAAACCGGAGTAGGGCTGTTTATTCAGCGCTACTCCGGTTTTTTATTGGCTATAAGAAAAGCCCTTTGTCTATCACAAAGGGCTTTTTAGTACAGAAAATATGATTTTATACGGAAATTTTATCCCCAATAACCATCAGGACATTTAGGCAATTCAACCAAAATACGGCGGAGCTCCTCTGACCATTGATGACGAATGCTATTGAAATACTCATCATTTTCATCAATACGTCGGCCATTAGGCATGGTCAGGCTGTCATTGTCATAAAGTACAAAATCTATTGGCATACCCACTGACAAGTTAGATTGAATGGTTGAATCAAATGACAGCATTAACGCGCGGGCTGCATGCCTTACGTCTGTATTGTAGCTGACAGAACGATCTAGAATGGGTTTGCCATATTTGCTTTCGCCTAACTGAAAGAAGGGCGTATCTTCAGTGGCTTTGATACAATTGCCTGCAGGATAAATCATGTATAACTCAGGCGGCTGACCTTTTATTTGACCACCCAGCATAAAAGAGCTGGTAAAGGCACCATCGACACTAGCATTAGCGACTTTTTTTGCATGGTTCATCTTTTCACGCATGCATTCACCAACCATTTGCGCGGCATCAAATAAAGTCGGGACCGTGTTGAGATTACTCTCAAGACGTTGGTCAATATCGTTTTGCAGCTTGTTAAACACCGCCTGCGATGTCGCTAAGCTGCCAGCTGTCTGTAATACAATAAAACGCTCGCCCTCAACACCATATTGATAGAGCTTTCTAAAGGTTGATATGTGATCAACCCCAGCATTGGTACGTGTGTCGCTAGCAAAAACCATCCCTTCTTTCAGACGAATAGCGGCACAATAAGTCATAACTGATCCTTAGTAGAATAGGCTTAAAAATAGCCTATGATAATCTCGAAACCAATACTTGACTGTAAAGGTTTTCATAACCGCCGCCCATTCTAACACCGCGGACAGGAGCTGTATCTAAATAGTCTCGACCAATGGCGACGTAGACATGAGAGCTTGGTTGAAACAGCTGATTTGAGATATCAAAGGTGTACCAGTAACCGTCCAGCCATACTTCTGCCCAGGCATGACTGGCCATATGGTTTTCGGTATCGTCGTATAGATAGCCTGATACATAGCGGGCTGGGATATGCTGATCACGTAAGCAACCTAAAAACACATGGGTGTGATCTTGGCAAACGCCAGCGCCTGTCGCAAAAGACTCAGTCGCTGTCGTACCTACATGAGTCACATCTTTCACAAACGGCATCTTCATGATGAGGGCATTGGCCATCGATTTTAGGCTGTCATGAGTGGGTTTTTTTAGATAGGGCGCTGAAAAATCACGCATCTCTTGTGAGCATTTGGTCAATGGCGTTTGTACCGTAAAGAGCAGATAGGGGACATGTGCCATATCCTCTAAACGTTTGGTCTCTGTATCAATCTCCACGATACCTGACGCTTGCATCTGCAAGTTATTATGTGCCTCATTACGGCTTAGCGTGAGCCAGTCATTGCCAAAGCCGTCCTTTTGATTGGTCGCCACTTTGGGGAGCATCACCTCCCATTTGTGAATGATTTGGTGCGGCATTTGCATGGGAGTCATACGTATATACTGGACACTGCGCTGTGCAAGCTCGCCGTAATAATAGTTGGTTTGATGGCTGATTTGAAGTTTCATGATAGCTTCCTATTTTTCTGTTTATTTCATATGTATGGCCAATCCCGTATAAATCGGATAGAGCGTCAGGCGAGCTTAGTCTACTATTGGTAGTACTGTGCTCGCCTTTCTATTCTCCAAATTATTTTGAATCGACTGTATCACTAGCGCCTGTAATCATCTTGCGGCTAGACACCTTGACGCAAGATGATATTGAACTCCTTGCTAATCAGCTCAAAATCACTAAATTTCTTAGATCTAATCATCTGATTGGCCAGACGTGTCAGCTCACGCCAGCGTGTGTTTTCAGGCAGCTCATTGATCCAATATTTAAATTCAAGACTGACTTCTATTGAGTCTTCCTCTAGTAGCACAGCCCGCTCAAGCTGCTCAAAATGACGCCCTAATTGCCAAAAACAAGTCACGGTCGGGTGCTCTTGTTTCATCGCAGCATTACACGCATGTAGCTGCAAGGTCGCTGCCCGATAGGTGCCAGCACTTGAGAGCCGCTTAATCAAGTTGTATAGCTCAGCAGTGTCTTTACCAATGACACCTTTGGCCTCCTGTACATTGTCATCTATCGATTGAACGATGTTGGGTATGATATTTTGTTCCAAATCAGACATCATCTGCGCTTTCATGGTCTTGAATGACTCATCGGCATTCGCGTCAAAGCCTAAATGGCTGATTAAATGCTTAAGCTGTGACTTTTTGAGATCGTCTTTGACCAGTTGCTTCATGACATTATCATAGTAATACAGGCGCTCACTATATCGGCCTAGCCATATTAGATGACTGGCAGTGGAGAGTAGCAAGATCATTGGTGCGTCATCTAGCATCTCATAGCCAGCTTCTTTAGGCTGTACACGATCATAATAGTTGGCGTGATCTGAGGTATTGGTCTCTGATGATAAAGGCGAGCATTTACCTGATTCGCCATTGCCGTTTGGTTTTTTGGTTGAAGACTGCAGGTGACTGTCATCGACGACCCAGGTGTCCTTGATACCGCCACCTTGAGATGAATTGACGACTAATGAGCCCTCAACCATGGCCACACGAGTCAAACCACCTGGCACAATATCTACCGAACCATCGCCATGACTGAGGATAAAGGGACGCAAATCAATGTGGCGCGGTGCGATGCCATCGCTGACAGCAGTAGGGTTGGTAGATAGCGAGATAGTCGGCTGAGCAATAAAACCGGCTGGATTTTCAAGTAGGCGCAGGCGATACTCTTCAATCTCTTTCTTGGTGGATGTCGGGCCAATGAGCATGCCATAACCACCTGAGCCTTGGGTTTCTTTTACGACCAGCTTATCTAAATTATCAAGCACGTATTTGAGCTCATCAGGCTTACGGCATTGATAGGTTTCTATATTGGGTAGGATAGGCTCTTCATTTAAATAGAATTTGATCATATCTGGTACAAAAGGATATAGACTTTTATCATCAGCCACGCCTGTACCTGGCGCATTCACTATAACGACATTACCAGCACGGTAAGCGCTCATCAGCCCCGAGACGCCCAGTATCGAGTCAGACTGAAAGGCGAGCGGGTCAATATAAGGGTCATCAATGCGTCGGTAGATTACATCGACTTGTACCTTGCCACGAATACCTTGCATGTAGACTTTGCTGTCCTCAACCACCAGATCGTAACCATGCACTAGAGGCACGTTCATCTCGTGTGCTAAAAATGCATGTTCATAGTAGGCACTATTGAAGCGGCCAGGCGTCAAGATAACGATTTGTGGATCATATTTGGACGTTGAGCTGGCAAGACAGGCTTTGAGACGAATGGGGTAATCACTGATACCCATAATATCGGTGTCAGAAAACATATCAGATAAGAGCGTCTCTGATATTTTACGGCTCTCAAGCATATATGAGACACCTGACGGGGTACGTAGATTATCCTCTAACACACAGAACTTGCCAGACTCATCACGAATCAAATCGATACCACTGATGTGTGAGTAGATGGGTTTGTCCAGCTCAATACCCATCATCCAAGGCTCATAGCAGCCGCTGGCATAGACATAGCTGGCAGGCACGATGTCGGCCTTCATGATGGCTTGGTCATGATAGATATCGTGCAAGAATGCATTGAGGGCGGTGATGCGCTGCTTACAACCAGCTTCTATCAGACGCCACTCGCTTGCCGCGATAATACGGGGGATAATGTCAAACGGTATCATTCGTTCGATGTTTTTGGCATCGCTATAGACGGTAAAGGTGACGCCTTTACGGTAAAAGATGTTTTCGGCTTGTTCGTTTAGATAGTTAAGGGCATCCATGTTGATGTTATCAAGCCAGTTGCCAACGGTTTGTGCCACTGGGCGATACTTACCCTTACTTATTTGCAGTTCATCGAAACTTTTCGCTTTTTTCTCAGGTTTTTCTAAAGCCTCTTTTCCTTCTAAAATCTCTTTGACCGTCGTTGAAACAGGACTTTTGGTAGTGGGCGCTTTGATGGATTGACTCTGACTTTGGGTTTGATTGTCAGCGTTTTCTTTGTCTTGAGTGTTATTGCTAGACTGACTTTGAGATGCTGTTTTATTCATAAATACCCCACGTATCCTTGGTAAAGTTATACTTTATGATGAATACACTGTCTATGCTAAGCCGCGTAGCACTTGTATTGCGCCCAACAGGTAATCTATCTCCTGTATTAACTATACAACGTATACTGATTGATATACAACAAAAGTTAAATAATGGATTTTGAGTAGTCTCAAATTATTAACGCAAATAAATTTAGCTCAATTGGTGAGAATGTAGGAGTGGAACAGATATGAATCTAGGTGGTAGGTTTTTAGCGCTGGCAAGCATGGGACTTGCAGTTACTATTGGCATGACAGGCTGTGGTAGTGAGCCAACGCAAACGGTCTTGCCTGAAGGCAGTACAGTGGTTGCACTTGGTGACTCTTTGACCTATGGATATGGGGCAAATACTGAAACAGCGTATCCCATGGTACTGGCAGAGCTAAGCAAATGGAAGGTCATTAATGCGGGTGTCAATGGTGACACTTCTGCAGATGTACTGACTCGAGTGAATGAGATTACTGAGAAAAATCCTGATTTGGTACTGCTAGGTGTGGGCGGCAATGATGTATTGCAGCGCATTGCACCTGATACGACGCGGGCCAATATCATCGCAACTATAGACACCTTACAATCTAAAAATATTGATGTTGTTCTAATCGCTGAGCCGCATTTAAGTACCAGCGCGTTATTTGGCAAAGCCAGTGATAATCCATTGTATGAAGCTATTGCGGAGGCTGAGGGCATACCGCTATATTCTGATGGTTGGTCGACTGTGCTATCAGATGATGCGCTGAAATCTGATAAAATCCATGCCAATGCGGCAGGCTACAGACAGTTCGCCGAAGGGCTACATGAGTACTTAACAGATCAAGGCTTGGCACGTTAGAGCTATGAAAGAGTAAGTAGAACAGGTATCTGGTTTAAAAACCTACTACACTATGAAACGAAACGAAAAAAGAGAGCTCTTTTGAACTCTCTTTGTTATTCATTACTAATATCTTGATTCAGCTGATGCTTATGATGGTAAGCATGTATCACATAACCACGATCAGACCTTCATCAGCGGCTATCTTGCCCTCACAGACATCTTGATAAATATCTAGTAAGTCACTAATCTCATCAAGCTCTTTAATTTTTAGCCATGCATTGGTTTTTGCGGTGCTGTTCATGATATAGCGCATAGAGCGTTTATTAAATTCTTCAGGGCCCCATTCTTTCATGCATTGCTGTACATGACTGGGTGCAAAAAACTGTTGGCTGCGTTCTTGAATGATACCGTCTACATGGCGCGGTTCGTCCCAATGCGTGATACCGACATTGCTAGTGTAGCGCATGTTGTCGCCTAAGTGTCTATGTAGACGGCTGAGCACGTCGGTATTGGCCGACATATCGACAATGACCGTTGGTTTGCTGGCGTCAATCTGCTCAAGCGTGTCATAGCTAAGCACACTGTCATAAGCATCAATTGACTTAACAAAATCTATATGACGGTTTGAGGTGAGGCCGATAACGTGCGGCGCATCTTTATCATCAGTGAGGCCATAAGCTAGGCCAATACTGGTTTTACTAGAGGCACTGATAATCACCACTTGCTCTGCACCAAACCAGTCATTGCGCTTCAATAAATCATGCAAGCAGAATGAGGTTAAGTGCAATACGAACAGTAGCATGCGCTGATTGTCATTGGCACGGTCATAACCCGGCTCGTGGTTAACGCGCTGATATAGGTTATAACCGGGTGGCAGCTCGGCACGATGGGCACTACCATCGAGCAGGCTGGTTTGCGTGACTCGTTTAGGTGTAATAATTAATTCGTTGGCAGGCGGGAAGTAACCAAATAGTCGTTCACCGATGGGCAGCGCCTCGCTATTTGATTCGATGACGTCGGCAAAGCCCCATACAGGAATAATGCCCCATTTTTCGGGTTCATTCCCATTTGGCGGAAAAAACTGCCAATAGCGTAATTGGTCGCCCATGACCGCGTAAGTAATGTTGTTGGCGGTAAAGGCAAAGCGATCAACTTTGACGCGTACTTCACCATCGCCGAGAGTGTGTATAGGCGTCTCTTGCAGGCGAGCTTGGGTTAGGTTTGCTTTGTTGGTCTGAAATTCTAGCATAGTCACTTCCTTGATAGTTGTTCTTGATAAATAGTATTGGCAGTCATTTTTTAGGTATTAGCGGTGTTGGCTTGACGCGCTGCCGTTATTTGCATAACTTCACCCATCAGTTTGGGCATATTAGCAGCGGCTTTTGGCCCTGCTGCTTTTAGACGCTTAAGAATGGCTAGCTCTTCAGGTGTTGTATCTTCGCTGGCTTGTACCAGTTTAGTAAAACCATCTAAGCGATTGCCAATCATCCACTTACGTAGCTCAGGCTCTTTTGACCAGCGCATTTGGTTTTGCATTTGTGCCACAGCACCAACCAACCAGTCTGTATCATGGTTTGGTATTGGTACCACGCGGCACAGCTCATTTTTGATTGTTTCGTCATCATAGTTGGCCTCAATATGGGCGGTAAACGCAGCACTAAATATGGGCTGATAGGTACGCACCGTTTGAATGACCACCGTATTGCCTTTGAACACATCGTACGTCTCTGTCACTGGTACCGCTCGTGCTGAACAATCGATATGCATCGTGTTGGGAGTGGTATCAATGCTGTCATCACCGAAATAAATCTTGTCAGCATATAAGCGAGTCACGCGACCTTTGCGCACAATGTTTTTAACCCTACGTAACTGCGTAAGTTCTTCACTACTAATGGTAGCACCATGGAACATTTGCGGGCGTACGTTTGGATCAATACGCATTAATACGCCGCCTTTTTCTAAACGATTAAACAGGTCTTCGATGCTTTCTGCCTCAGCAATCGCTTCTGCCTGAGTAGCCTGCGCCCCCATGGTATGAACAAAAAAATCACGAGAAGGCTGGGTATTTTTACGATCGATAAACCAAGCATCTCTAGGCATAATCCATGTTATATCGTCTGGGTCAATTTTATTCTCTAGTAGCCATAAAACCGCATCAATACTGGTTTTGCCGCCACCAATGATGACGTAACCATCACGGGGTTTGGTTAGACTCGGCAAGTCATTTAACGGGCCAAATTTCACACCTTCAGCAATCTCAAAATTGGGGTTATGAGTCGCAGGCACTGAAGTTTTGAAGTAAGTGCCGTCAATGATTTTTTTATTGACCTTGACCTCATAGCTGGTATCAGACAGTAGTGATGAAAACTTACCATCGCCTTGATACTCGCACATCGGGAAGTATGTCACACGGCCACTTGGTAAAAACGTATGCTTCATGACTCTATCAAAGTACGCCATGATTTCTGCGCCTGATGCCAGCTCAGATAAGCCTTTATTTAAACCAATTTCATCAACCATGCCGCCACAAAGCTCACGTGAGCTGACACCATAAAACGATGATGGCTGATGCAATGTGACAAACGAATAGGCGTCATTCCAATGACCGCCTGGCTTATGATGTCTATCGACGATAATGATATTGGCATCTGTCTCTGTAAGTAGTACGTCGGCAAAAGCCATGCCCACCGCGCCACTGCCAATGATTAGATAGTCTGTTTCTAGCTGTTGAATACTCATAGCGTCCTTACTCTTAAGTTAAATTTTTACCAATACAATCAATCCATAATTGTTTGTACATAACAGTGTTATATACTAGAATAACACTGTTATAATTGTCAAGACATAGTGAGAATCTAATGGATGCCAGAACCAAAATATTGAATGCCGCATCAGCGCTTTTCTTAGAAGGAGGTGGGGATGCCTTGAGCGTGCGTGGTATCTCTAAACGCGCAGGCCTGTCGACTATTGGTATATACAGTCATTTTCAAGGCAAACAAGGCATACTAGATGCACTGTACATAGAGGGATTCAATCTCGTCCGTGAAGCCATGGATGTGATTCCAGACGGTAAGGCAAATAAAGAGCAAGTACTAGAGGCGTGCCTAGGGTATCTCAATGTCGGAGAGAAGTATGAAGCGCATTATCGGCTGATCTTTGGGGAATCTGATGCAGGGTATCAGCCCTCAATCGAGGCCATTGCTGCCAGAGATAGCGCCTTTGCAAAATTGGTACGAGTGGCGGGTTCTTATTTGTCAGAGAATGCTAGCGCAACGGAACGTCGACAAATAGCGTTAGATATCTGGGCAATCGTGCATGGATACGTCAGTATCAGTCACCACATGGTATTTACCGATGATATAAATTTAGACTGGAAGTCTATGGCGCTACGAGTGGTAGCAGTGCAGTTGGATGCCATTGACATAGCTGAAATAACTAATGCTAAGCATCAGTAGTAGTAAAGCCTTCCTACACGGCTTGATAAATCAGCAGTTCGTAAATATTGGATACAGGTAGATAAATAACGTTTTAGTGAATCACTGCACTACTTAAAAAACCAAATAAGCAGACATATGTCTTTTATCTTGTAAACTGCATTATTTTAGGTTATTTTTTACTGTTGATTACAGTTCTTTAACCAAGGAGAAGCAGTTTGGATACTAAGTTATCACCGCTTAAGATTTCAGTGGTTGCGGCGCTGACATTGCTTACAGGTTCGCAAGTATTTGCAGAGGCCAACTACGGTGATTATGGGACAGAAACGGCGCTGACGCTTGCCCGTGACTATGCTGGTCGTTATACAGGTTCTGATAAAGAAGTCCAAGCTGCTGATTATATGCAGCAGCGCATGACCATCGATGGCAGTAACAACCAAGTCAATCGTCAAACTTTTGATTTTATAGCGCCTCGTGGTCTATTCAGAGGTCAAACGTTAACGAGTAATAACGTTGTTGTGACCCAAAAAGGCAGTGCTGACACCAACAGAACGCTATTTGTCGGTGCACACTATGATTCTGCCGTTGCCTATCCAAATTACGAAAATCTAGAAGCATTGGATGACAACGCTTCTGGGTCTGGCGTCTTAACTGAGTTGACAAAAAACCTGACGGGTATTGAGACAGAGCATGACATTCAGTTTGTGGCATTTGGTGCAGAGGAGGGAGGTCTCAATGGTTCAAAGGCATTTGTTGATCAGCTCACGGACGCGGAAAAATCAACAGCGTTGGGCATGATTAACTTAGACAGTCTGATTACAGGCGACAAAATGTACGCTAATGCAGGGCGAAATGCTTACGACGATGATGGCAATGAAGTAGCTGCCAATGTAAGTTTGCGTGAAAATGCGCTGCGCATCGCAAAAGAGCTTGGTATTACACTAGAGGTCAATACAGCCATTATTGCACCAGGTGAGACCGAACCCTACGAGCCTTATGGTGTTGGGTGCTGCAGCGATCAGGAATCTTTTGATAGTGTGATGCAGGTCGTCGGATTTGAGGCAACCAACTGGGGCCTTGGGCCTGATTATGATGGTTACACGCAAACTGAAAACCCAGATATTCCAGGCGGCTATACGTGGCATAACCCTGCATTAGACAATGAGGAAGTGCTTACTGCCGCCTTTGGTGAAGAACGCATAGCGCAAAGAATGCGCGACTACTCTCGTATCATCAGCAGGTTGATTGTGGAGCAAACCAATGCTGATATCATCGCATCAACCAAAAGTGCGCTCAATCTGCAAAATACGATGGGCGCCGCGTTAAAAATAAATGCCACCGACTCACACTCAGCAGTGCTAGAACGCGCCAATGCTTTGGCATTACATACTCTCGATGATGCGGAGCCTTTTGATTCCGAGTCGCGTACTCAGGTTTGGGTAGATGGCTCTCAAAGCTATGTAGATTCTGATAATGCACAAGAAGGCACTCTCGCCAATATTGGCCTATATGGTGAGTATATTGTACAGCCTAGCTGGCGCGTTGGCGTAGGTGTGCAAGCTGCTAACCAAAACAATAAAAGCGTAGAAAACGGTATTGAAAAAGATAGGAGCTATGGCATTCAAGCCTACTCATTACTGGGCGGCAAAGACACGGCTTGGTGGAACACCACATCTCTGAGCTTATCTAAACATGACTTGGACGTTAATAGAACTGTAAAACTGGATGGTAATGACGGCATCAACATTATCAATAATAGCGAACGCGGTGATACGGATGCTGATGTGTTTAGCGCATATAATGAGCTTGGGTATAATTTTCTTATCAAGGAAAACGTCGCGCATGGTGTCTTTTTGGGTCTCAATTACAGTGATATAGACATAGATGGCTATACCAGTGGCAATGACAACTCTCGTACTGCGCTTAAGGTTGATAGCACGTCTAGCGAAGCATGGGATTCAGAGCTTGGTTACCAGCTACAGTACGGTTTTGATTTGATGGGCACGCCTGCCAAACTTCAAAGTAAAATCGCTTACGTGCATGTTATCGACGATGGTTTAACAGACAGTTTATCGACAACGTCTTTAGCGGACGGTCAAACAAGAAACGTTAGTCTTACCCAAACAGATAAAGACGACGACTATGGACGTTTTGAGCTGAGTGTGAGCAACAAGGTTCATAACAATGTCTACGCGTATCTAAATGGCGATACCACCTTTGCACGTGATGATAAAGACAGCTCGGTACAGCTGGGTTTGCAATATCAATTTTAAATATTAATGTGTAGATGTACGCCTGCGCTGCTCAATAATTCATTTATGAGCAGCGTTTTTTGCTTATACATGTCAATATATTAATTATAAATGCGTATTACTGATTACCGCTAAAATACTCAGATTCAGTAATGCCAATGTATGTGAAATATTAAAAGAATAGGGGTGGCGTGTATGTTTGGCATCATAAAAGACTGGCGTGAGCAGCGCATACTAGATAATAGCGAATTTACCCATGCCGATTGGATGCAAGCGGCTGAGCGTATCGTGATACTCGACAGATTGAGTGTTGACGAGATGACGCATTTATTCGAGCTCGCGACATTGTTTTTAGCTGATAAGTCCATCACAGGCGCACAAGGTTTTGAGATTACTGATGCTGTCAGACAATCGATTGCACTACAAGCGTGCCTGCCAATATTAAACCTAAGTCTCGATTGGTATGCTGGCTGGTCATCGATTATTATCTATCCGGGTTCATATAAAAGCAACAGCACCATCGTAGATGAGTTCGGTATCGTCCATGAGGGCACTCAGCACCGTAGCGGGGAAGCGTGGTTACGTGGGCCTGTCATTCTCTCATGGAAGGACGCTAAGCATTCTGGCGAACGTGACGGACACAATGTTGTCATTCATGAGTTTGTGCATAAGCTCGATATGATAAATGGGCGTGCCAATGGCTTTCCGCCGATGCAACCTGATATGGATCCTGCTCGGTGGACACAGATTATGTCGCGAGATTTTGAGGACTTTCAAACGCATCGTAAATCAGGGCTTGATCGTTATGGTTCGACCAATCCTGCGGAATTTTTTGCGGTTCTGAGTGAAGTGTTTTTTGAAACACCGCAAAAGCTAGTAGATGCTTATCCGGATATTTATGAGATTATGGTGAAATTCTTTCGTCAGACACCGTTATGAGTGATATTTATAGAGATGGTGACAGTAAGCTGTATTCAAGACAGCATAAGCATATTGGAATTAGGAAGATGAGGTGATTAATACTATAAATGATAATGTGGCAAAAGTAGAAATCTATGAAAGTGCTGATGGAAAGGCATAAGTAGATGTACGTTTCGAGCAAGAGACCGTTTGGTTGTCACAAGCACAAATGACTGAATTATTTGGTCGTGACCAATCAATGGTTTCTCGTCATATCGCCAATGCCATAAGAGCTGAAGAAATCGATGAAAAAAGCAATATGCAAAAAATGCATATTGCAAATTCAGACCGTCCGGTGACTTTTTATGACCTAGATGTGGTTATATCAGTAGGCTATTGCATAAAATCTCCTCAAGGTGTGCAATTTAGGCGTTGGGCAACACAGCGCCTACGTGAGTACTTGGTACAAGGCTATACACTCAATCAACAGCGCTTCGATAAAAACTCTACTGAATTGCAACAAGCGCTAAAACTAATCAAAAAGACCGCACAAAGTCCCGAGCTTAACACCGACGAAGGACGCGGACTGATTGAGATTATAAGTCGTTACACGCAGACGTTTTTATGGTTGCAGCGCTATGATGAAGGTCTACTGGATAGTCCTGCAGGATAAGATGGTGGTGTCTTACCTAGTACGTCTGAGGCGATGGCAGCGCTAACTGATTTGAAATCGAAGCTGATAGATAGGGGTGAGGCGACTGAATTATTTGCTAAACCTCGTGGTGATGGTTTGGATAGTGTATTGGGTAACTTACAACAAACGGTCTTTGGTGAGCCTGCGTACCCAACTATCGAGAGTAAAGCGGCACATCTACTGTACTTTATGGTGAAAAATCATCCTTTTACTGATGGTAATAAACGCAGCGGTGCGTTTCTATTCGTGGATTTTTTGCATCGTAATCACCGACTGCTGAATGATAAATGCGACATGGTCATCAACAATACAGGGCTTGCGGCATTAACTTTATTGGTCGCTGAATCTGACCCCAATCAAAAAGAGACTTTGATCAAACTGATTATGAATATGTTGTCGTTAGAAGGGCAATAAACAAGCTTGTCATCAAAAACCAAGTAACGATAACTGGCAAACTACATCTTAATATTTGAATATATTATATTTATAATCAAATAGAGTAGGCTGCCATTTTAAACGCGCCCTATAAAAGTGGTCAGTCAATCGTTCCTATACACTCTAAACCGTCCATTGGTCATTAATAATGGCCACCAGATAACGCTTACCTTGATACTCATCAAATACCAAGCGTAGTACCCGCCAGTCCATACCATCATATTCATCAGTGCCTTTATAATAAAACTCTACAACATCTGATGCTTGGTATATTTCTTTTAAATTATTGATTGAATTGCCATTGTTTTTGAATTCATTGATGCTGATATTGGCATTATTGAACTTCTTACCATCTACCCACGTATCCAAGTACATTGGCAGTGGCGTGATTAATACATCACCCGTGCCGTCTTTTTCACCCCATGTAAAGCGAATATTGGACTGTTGTAGATATTGTGCATATTGTCCGCGACTAAAGACTTTGTCGGACTCGGGCCGCACATAAGCATACATAGAAAAGCGAACGCCACGTGTGGGATGAATATCATTGGTGATTCTAGAAAAGTCCTTATTGGCCAGTGCACGCTGAATACGTAGCGCTTGCTGTCTAAGGGTTTGTTGACTGATATCAGCACTAATAGGCGTTGACGAGATACTGGTAGATTGAGAGACAATAGCCTCACTGGACTCAGAAGCAGACTGGCAACCAGTTGCGCTCAGAGCGAGCAATAAAAGGCTACTGGAGGCCCATGTTGTAGATTTTCCCTTAAAAAAAGTAGGCAATATAGTCATAAAATCGTCCTTCCTACAGTTATTAGCGAAAGTTATTAGCTAAAGAGGTGTCACTAGCTAATCAGTCATTAATAAACCACTATAAATTGTCATGAGAACAAATAAGGAAATACCATAAAAACGCTATGTAATCGAGATAATAGTAAGTAAACCTGAATGATACGATAATACAGCAGAGTCCTAATATGGCTATGATGTAATAGACTGTAACATTCATAGGATAAAAGCTCGTAGAGAACGACATGCCAACATATAAATCGCTGACATTGATACTAACCATAGCACTGATGACTGTCGGTACTGCTACAGCGGATGTGACAAAATCAGATCAGAAGCAATCTGCGATGGAAACTATGAAAATTGCGACCATTTCAAAAATGTATCAACAAGACATAGATGAGCAAGGCATGAGTAATCCTGCGGTGCTACAGCAGTACGCCAATACTGAATTACAAGCAGCGATGACGCTTGAGCAAGCGTATTTTGATAAAAACCAAATGTCATGCAATGTTGATTATGATGTGCTGTGGGATTCTCAAGATCCTGACTATACACAAGACAAAAAGCTTTCGATGACTGAGCAAGGTTTGGTTCAGGTCAGCTTGGCGCAAGGTAGCGATATTTATTATGAGTTATCATGTGATGACAATGATAAAGATTGCCAAATCGCAGACGTAATCTTAGATGACGATGGTAAAACGTTGCGTAAGCATTTGCTTGAGGCTTGTCGTTAGTAGAAAGCTAAAATCGATACTTAACTTAGCAAAGTGTGTAAATAACATGCGGTAAATTATTATGTACTAACCTTCTAGAACCATTGGCTTGTTTTCGCATAATGTATATTATGTTAAATGAAGTCTATATAGAAGAACAGTCATGACAAACATAAAACACTTATCTAATGATAATATTATTTTCTTCCATAACTTTTATTAAAGTCTTGTATAGAAATTTACTTGAAGCTCATATGCGTGGAATATAATTAAATTGTACCAAAGCTATTTTATGCCACGTTCTTTAACGCTTCTAGACTGTGTTGGCTAATATTACACTTTTGCTAACTCAGATATGCGTGTAGACGATCTTTTGTTTTTTTCTCTCACTATGTATTGCTTTAACTAGTAGCTCACATTTGTTACGGTATATGCGCTGTGCGCTCATACCACAACTTTCCCACTCGTAGTAGCTTGATAGCTTCACGTCTAATATATGACATATTCGAGTAATACTAAGAAAGCGCCTGTTATCTTTGATAAAGGCGTGCTTCGCGATCTGCTCTTTTTAGAGTTGAATTAACCCTTCTAAGTTGCATATCACTCAGAAGGATTATTTTATGAAGACCTACTATAGCTTCGCTCTGACTCAAGAGGATGTCTTATTAAGACGATTGTCATTCCCGAAGCTAAAATCACAGTATAACTTTTGATGTTTCTCACTATTAGTAGATATCAAATGGGTATTTAGACTGTAGGATTATTCGTAGCTTTATCACTAAAATCATTATTAGCATTTGGCTTAATATAACGGGGCATTTTTTGTCCAGTTTCTTTAGCAACAGTATGTAGCATTTGTTCAATCCAACCAGCATCCATAATAAACATAAGCGAGCCATCTTCATTGAAGTTTACATTAGCACCTTCAACCATGATGAACCCCTCTGCACCTTCATCACTTCTGAGTGTATGTGTTGACCCTGCTGGTTCAAATAAATAGCTCCCAGCTGTTTGCACATCATCTGGATACTCCAAATACATCCAAGATCCTGCTGTGGTATAAAAATGTACTATCCCCGTATGAAAATGCTCTGGCAGTTGAGTATTGGGTTCAAAACGGGCGTAAATAACCCATACCCCTGTTTCAGAGTTCAAATAAAAGGGCGTGATATGAACGCCTGGCAAGGCATTTTTTATCTCGCCTTCCTTTTTCATATTTAGCGTCAATAGATAGTCTTGATGGGTGCCGATAGACATAATGCAATTCCTTTTGCGATATACGATTAATAGTCGGAGTCAGCATCAGTTTCCTTCAGATGCTGCTAGTTGTGAGCAAGTTAAGCCGTGACTGCACCTAACTCTTGCAGATACTCTATTAGTATATTCGCCTAAAACTTACTGCCAACCACTCAAAAGAATGGTTTTTTATAAACACAATACTGAGTACAACCATCCTTTTATTATCGATATTTATGCTAATTTTAATCAATATGACTAGGGCATGTCTGATAGTAGACTCTGACAGAGATATTTAATAACTGTTTAACCTGCTTCATGGTCATATATCAGCAAAATAAGTTTATTAGTTTATCTAGCTACTTAAGTTATAGGTGTTTAATAAAAGGAGTATTTCGTATGGATACGAAAGCATCAGATATATTTTCAAAAGATTTATTTGCTCATAAAGTTGTCGTTGTGACCGGAGCAACCTCAGGAATTGGACAAGCCGTTGCCATTGCCTTTGCACAAAAAGGCGCTAAAGTTTGGGCATTAGGATTAAATAGTAAGGAGGCACAGTATCCACAGCAATTGGATATTGAGTCAGTGGAATTAGATGTCACTGATGAAAATAAAGTCGCTAATTTTTTCAAAAATTTAAATCAGCTTGATGTGCTTTTTAATGGCGCGGGTATTGGCTCAACAACAGAACACGAATTACCTATGTTTAAAAAGGTTGTTGATATTAATTTAACGGCAGTTTTTCATATCAGTGAATGCGCGGCACCACTATTGGCAAAATCATCTAGTGGTTCTATTATTAACGTCTCATCTATGTATTCTATATTTGGATCACAACTCACGCCTGCTTACGCATCATCCAAGGGCGCAATCGATCAATTGACTAAATCTCATGCTATCTACCTTGCAAAAGATAACATTCGCGTGAATGCTGTAGCACCCGGCTGGATTGACACCCCTATGATTCAACAGTTAAAAGTATTAGACGGTTTTACCGATGGTATTATGGCAAGAACGCCTCTGGCAAGGTTTGGTAACCCAATAGAAGTGGCTAACGTGGTTTTATTTTTAGCTTCTGATGCAGCCAGTTGGATTACTGGCACCATCGTCAACGTCGATGGCGGCTATTCTATTGTTTAATATGTGAATGCTCTAAAAATAGGTCATGACCTGTTACGACTTGGCCTATTTTAAAATATACTGTTGATGTGCTTGCGCAACGGCTTGTGTTCGGGAGCGGACTTGTAATTTATGATAAATATTACGTAAATGCCATTTTACGGTGTGAATAGACAAAAAAATCTTATCGGCTATCTGTCCATCACTCAAACCACTTTCAACCAATAATAATATTTCAATTTCGCGCTCTGATAAAACTATCCTACTATTAGGATCACTCTGATTATCACTAGATAGCTGCATAGCGCTTTCTATTTGAGATTGCTTATCTTTCAATGAAAAACTGCCTTCTTCATAAAAATCACGACCCCCTATTTCTAATATAGATACTATATATTTTTGGATATCAGACGATACGGCAACCTCATTTCCCTGATACTGATAAAGCTTATTCAACAGCACTAAAATTAGCGGATGCTCATCGAGTATGATTCGATGTGTTTGTGTTGATTTAAATTGTTCCAGCGCATCTAATAAGCCCTTATAAGACAGTATAGGTTGATCCAACACGTGATAGGCCATTGCCAACAATAACCTTATGCGAGCATTACGTATCACAAAGGGTAGATCAGCTTTTAGAAGTTGATTCAGCTCCACCACTACTTCCGCTACTTGCTGACTATTACCCGAAAATATCGCCTTACGATATGGTAACAGATCCAGTCCAGTCAATAATTCAGTCAACGTCAAACCACTAAGCTCACCCTCCTCTCTTTTTGATCGCTTTTTTATTTGATAATCAAGCCGATCGTTCTTATCGTCGTATTTTCCTGTCACCATTACTGGCATTATTTTTTTCAAATCTTGCTCGTCAACCCATCGTTGTATATCACTGGTTAGCCGAGGGAGCAACCATTCATCCGCTTTGCTATTGGCTTTTGAGAGATCTTGATCACTAATCTCCATCCCTGCTAAACATGCCAGCTTCAATTCTGTCAAAAAACCCAACGTAATCATATCTGTGATGACCATGTTTTCACCTTGGTCGAAATCTCTAAGTGCTTGTCTGGCATCTTCAATACGATTGCACTCATAATAAAAGCTCGCTTTTAAACTGCTTGCCACACTCAGCATCATATCGCGATTACTATCATTGGTCCCTAATTGAGCATAATCTGGACTGATACCAATGCGCTGAAATTTCTTAGTGGCTGATGGTATATCGCCTAATAGCCTGTCACAAGTTGCATCAATACTATCTATATAAGTTAAGCCGTACGGATTATCATCCTTGATATAAAGAGTTCTTGATTGAAAAATTAGCGAATGAGCATGTCTGATGTTGCCATTATTAAGTTGATATAAAGCACAGATGGCCAATAACGGTGCTCTAAAAAAATACGCCTCTAGCGACAGTTGTTGAAGACCTATTTGCGCCAACTGATAAGATTTGGGTAAGTCATCAGCAATAAAAGCAGTCATTGCTGACAGTCCTAACTGCTTATCTTTATGGCTAATAAAAGTTTGGTTGTCATTATCTAACAAATAAAGCTCTTCTTGCTCAAGCACTTTTATATAACGGGCTGCTTTATAATGTTGACGAGATAGAATCAAACCCCAAATTAAATCATATAGCAAAGCTGGATGTTGACACAGCTGACTATCAGTTAAAGACTCAGTCAGCTCTAACAAACTATAAAGCCGCCCCTCTAGTATCAAATCATGACTGACTGCTGTTAAAGCTGACAAAATCAGTGTGTTATCACCGATTAACTGTGCATGGTAGATCACCTCCAAAAACATACTATTCGTTTGATACCATTCTGCTGCTTTAGAATGAGTGACAAAATACTTTTCTGGTGCTTGATTTTGTAGCCTTGTTTGCAGAAACTGTCTCATCAATTGGTGTATGCGAAACCACTGATACTGATCATCTATCGCTTGAATAAAAAGTCCTTGTTGACTTAAATTTTTCAGCAAGACCTGCGCATCAGTTGCACCAGTTAATGCGTGACACAAGCTGGCATTTATTTTTCTCAATACGCTAATATTTAACAAAAGATTTTGGACATGCGCATCACATTGTAAAAATATCTGCTCCGCTAAGAAATCAGCTATTTGCCGCTGTGCGCCACTCATTTGATGTACGAGTTGGTATAAATCTTTTTCATTCGTACAGCATAAATTAATGAGCTGTATACCTGTTAGCCAACCCTCCGTTTTATCAATAAGCATTGATACCAACTCGTTATCAATCAAAGTTAAGGGGCTAGCAGCATCTACTGTCATCTCTGATAATGACTGATTGGCTGCCATGTAAGGTGTAAGCGTGGTATTTTGTATCAAATTACTGTGTAGGTACTGCTGTAGTATATGCGCATCAAGTGCCGACAAACGCAACTCATGTGCTCTAATAATGTGGACCAATCCTTGTAGTTCACCTTTTGCAAGTGGCCAGTTTGGAAGCGCACGTGAAGCAATAACTAAATGGTAATTACTGGGTAAAAATAGGTATAGCCACCAGATAATATTCAAGCTATCAGGATTGGATAATGCCTCTAGCTCATCAATAAATAATGTATGGGAAGTTGTCGTATTAAGCTGAGACAGTAAATGATGAATATGACTCTTTGTTATTCTGTCTTCTACTAATAATTGTGCATCAGATTTCTGAGTCAATATTGTCCACAGATATTGGTACAGACGTATAGGGTCGTTGTCATCATTATCTAGAGTTAGCCAACCAACCGTGAGATGACGTATCTCTAGCTGTTCGCTCTGCTGTAACATAACAGTAGTTTTGCCATACCCTGCAGCGGCTTGTATCAAAACCAACCGATGAGTATTATCTCCAAATAACTGATGCAGTAGTTTGGGGCGCTCAAGCAGCCTGACTTGTTGCAATTGTGGTCGTTCGATCTTTGTTTTTAAAATCAGCATCCTTGCCTCATTTTTTTAATAATTGGTTGCCAAATAGCGAGTAGCTCTAATGACTATGCACCACAATAGCAAGAAATACATTAACCTTAGGCTATAACATGTATCACGTATTATGCATCATGCCATCTAGCTATTATGACTCGTTGAATCGTAACATTAGTGAGTAAAAAACACACTGTAATCAAAGTGAATGAGTGGTAAATCAGCTTATATTGAAATCAAACAGCACTATAATGTTAAGCATCTGCACGCATATCTGAGAGCTAAAAATTATCGTATTAATAAACTATCTAGCAACCGATACGCTCACAATTCATCGCTTTCAATACCTCAGAAATTCTGATAAAAGTATTAAGGGATTAAGGTGAATATCACGCTCTGTTTATTATAAGAGTTATAAAGATCAATAGTGTTTACACAAGGAAAAAGATCATGCCAGATATTAACGTGAATGGAACTACCCTATTTTATAACGATGAAGGTCCTAAAGACGCTCCGGTGTTGGTACTAAGTCACTCGCTGTTTTTTGATCATAAAATGTTCACGCATCAAATAGAACATCTATCTAAAACCATTCGAGTAGTGAGCTATGATGATCGGGATCAAGGGCAAAGTGCCCGTTCAGAATTGAAAAGCGTCGATATGGATACTCATACCAACGATGCTATAGCATTAATTGAGGAACTCGATCTAGGACCTTGCTTTTTTGCTGGCAATTCTATGGGCGGGTTCATTGCGCTACGTTTAGCCGTTCGCCGTCCAGACTTGCTAAAGGGTTGTATTGTACTTGGGTCTAGCGGAGAGCTTGAATACAAACTGGCCGATTTTTTGCCTTTGGTTGAAGGCTTAGGTGCACAAGGTACTGAGCCATTTATCGATACGCTTATGTATATCATGTTTGGCGACGACTATTTAGCAGATGCCACTCGAGCAAGTGAGCGTGAGTACTGGCGTGATCATATGTTAAAACTAGGACCGGACATCGCGCGCAGTGCTAATGGCGTTATTCATCGCACTGGCATATTAGATGAGCTTAAAGGGTGCAAAGTACCTACGCTAGTATTGGCAGGCGAACAGGATCATGCCTATGAAGTACCTCTGTCAGAAAATATTACTAAAACAGTAGCGAATGGCCAGATGTTCATAATTCCAAAAGCAGGACACTCGGTAGCGCTTGAACAACCAGAAATCGTTAATAGATATATTGCAGATTTTATTTCAGCACATTCATAATGCGGACTTCATAGCAAATAGCTTAAGATTTTAATAGCTTAAGATTTTAGTGTTTTACTCACTTAATGGAATTTAATAAAGCATGTTTATTCATGTCATTAGTGAATTTGTCTATGTGCTTGACACTTCCAACTTTGAAATAGAAATCGTCTGTCGTTATCCGCAGTATTATGCTGTAACTAAGCTATACATTGACATTAATCAACTTAATAACGTCGAAAACTTTAGCTTTTCCATTCAATAATGGCTATATTTTATCGCCTTAACGCCTATATTTTAAAGCGTTAAGGTAACTATTTAAAGTTAAGAAGTTATAAATATTCAGGCTTACGACGTACATTATTAACCTGTTCGAATGCATAACCCAGTCGGAATAAATCTGGCTCGTGATATGGCAAAACAATCAGTTCCATACCCACAGGTAAACCATTTTCACTGAATCCGGCAGGGAGACAACTTGAAGGCATCCAAGTCTGTGAAGCGATTAGAGTACTTGATGCTTGCCGTCACGGACATCTTGTTTTGACGGCTTCAGCTTTGAAAGCTGTACTATAGGTTCTTATTTTCTTAGTCATGATAAAATCCTCATTGAGTCGTCAGTTTACCAAGTTTGGTTCTATAGTTTTTTCAGCATAGCTCAGCTGTTGTTTGGTATTCCTACGCGAGTTAAAGCAACACGCGTAGGAGTTTTTTTACGTGCCGATTATCGAGTTGGAGTCACTCGCCAGATGGTATTAGACAGGTCATCTGCAACGATGAGTGCTCCTTTTGGATCCACTGTCACGCCTACCGGTCGACCAAAGGTCTTACCATTTTCACCTTGGAATCCAGTGACAAAATTAACTGGGTCTCCGGCTGGCTTACCGTTGCTAAATGGGACGAACACTACATCATAACCCGCTGGGTCTGAACGGTTCCAGCTACCATGCTCACCAATGAATGCGCCTTCGCTGAACTTGCCGCCCATGGTTGTCGTTGAGAACGCTATGCCCAAAGGAGCTTTGTGCGACCCAAGGCTGTAGTCTGGAGCAATCGCGGCGGCTACCATATCAGGTTGCTCTGGCTTGACCCGCGGATCGACATTTTGTCCCCAATAGCTGTAGGGCCAACCATAAAACTTACCTTCTTGAACTGAGGTCAAGTAATCGGGTACCAGTCGTGGACCGAGCTCATCACGTTCGTTGATCACGGCCCATAACTGGTTAGTGCCAGGCAGGATAGCTAACGCCGTTGGATTACGCAGACCGGTCGCATAAGGTCGGTGAGCACCGCTTTTGGCATCTATCTCCCAAACTCTGGCGCGATCCGCCTCTACATCCAGTCCGTTTTCAGTAATATTGCTGTTGGAACCAATGCCCACGTATAGGAATTGCCCATCCGGACTGGCTGTCATCGCCTTGGTCCAGTGATGATTGACCATGCTAGGCAGATCGGTGAGTTTACGTGGCGGTCCACTAGCGGTGGTCTGTCCGGGCTGATAATCGAACTGCACTACCGCATCCTGATTGGCAACGTACAGTTGGTCTTCGATTAGTGCAAGACCATAAGGCGCATTCAGATTCTCGGCGAATACAGTACGTGTCTCGTAAGTACCATCACCATTACTGTCGCGCAAAAGAGTCAGACGGTTGCCTCCTTTGACGGATGTAGTGCCTTTGGCTTTGAAATAAGTAGCAATAATGTCTTTAGGACGTAGCTTGGGTGCACCACCGCCCTTGCCCTCAGCAATCAGTATGTCGCCATTGGGTAAGACCAGCGTCTGCCGTGGAATCTTAAGGTCAGTGGCAATGGCTGTGATTTTATAGCCTGATGGAACTATGGGTCGGTTATCACCCCAACCTGCTGGCTCAGCGATTTTCAAAGTGGGTAACAGACCGCGTTGGGCTTCGGGCAAGGTCGGGTTGGCACCTAATTGTTCCGCGTCGTTTACATTGTTTTCGCCACATGCGCTTAAGAGAGCAGCGACTAAAAAAGATATTGATAAAATATTGAGTGGTTTCATCTTGCACCTCCAATACGCCAGCTTGTGAGGCCAATCCAGGTTGCGATACAGGCCAGAATGACAGTGATAACGGATAGAATAAGCCCAGTCGGCATACTGGCCCAAACATCCTTTGCATGAATGAATGAATTGAGGATACCCAGTACAAAGGTGGCCAGTAGCAACAGAAAATAAGCCACTGGCGTACCCATGCGCTTATCAGCGCGGACTAGAGATAAAATTGAGCCTAGCAAAGCCAGACCATTGAACACCAGCGCACCTATAAGCATCCAGGAAGCGAAATTCTTCCATTGCAGCTCGTAGCTGGACCAATAGGCATAATCGTTAAGTAAGACTCCGATAAACAGAGGTACTATTCCGGCCAAAAAAAACGCATGCAGCGGGTGCAGCGCGGTGCCGGAGTGTCGGGCAACAGCACTAGTCATGGCGATTTCCTTATTAATGGTAGACGAGGATTCGATTGACCGTACTGATTGTACCGGCCCGAACTACGCATGATGGAATTCAATTCCTATCAAATGAAAACATGGCTTGAAACATACCAAAGCCAAAAGAATTGTTCAATCCTTTTTTAATTATTTAATGAACATAAGCTGGTTATTTTTTCTTTAATAAGTACTAGCCATAGCCTTTCCTAACTCACAAAATCTGAAGTCTAATAATTAGCATGCTCCATCAATAAATTCCAAATACTAACTTCACAGTAAATCATTATATTTATAAACATAAGTATACTAGAATATTACCGCTAAACTTCGTAACTAAAATGTTCCAAGTTAACATCTAACAAATTGACATCAGGGGTCAGATTGTAATAGCATCAGGTATTCCCTTTACTAATATTGCCTATCAACTAAGAATATTCATTCAGGAGCAATCCCATGCAGTGGACTAAACCAGCTTTTCAAGACATCCGTATTGGTTTCGAAATCACGATGTATTTCGAAGCCCGTTAAAATTTGCTAAACTTACATCCAAAAAAAAGCCCTAGATGACTAGGGCTTTTTTTTGAAAATACTGATCTATTTATACTTATGTTTTAGATTCTGCTGCTGATATTATTTTTTTGCCCCAGAGTTGTAATTGCCATAACTATCATGGTATTTGGCTAGGAAGCATACAAGAAAAGACCTGCACCTAATCTTCAATAGCCATATCATAAAATCATATAGATTAGATTTTATTCAATCTATATATTGACATTAGTCAGCAAATATTCGGATTTAAGTCGTTACAGCTAGCACGTCAACTGAGAGGTGCTAGCATCACTAATGTGGTCTTGATAGACAGTCAGCTGGACCATGCGACGAGGTTATTAACTCTATGTGAAGGTTGTCCGATCCCTGTTTGGTGTACTAGAATGGTCTATCAAAATCTAACGACGAGAGTCCCTTTTTTAATATGTTTAAGCACTGGAATGACGGTTTGCAATACCATCAGATTGGTCGTAAACAGACCTTTATAACTGTTGATGTATTTCCTAACAAATCGCTCTATACCAATCCTGAATTAATCTAAAAATTAATATACTTGCATACCTTTTTCACCGCAGTGATAAAACAAGTTTGTCAGTTTCAAATATTTAGGCTCAATTAGACTTTGTTAAGCGATCATAGTCAGCGCAACTAGACTCGATACCATCACTACAAGCTTTATTAAACCACTCTTTTGCTTTAGATAAATCTCTTCGAACGCCTCTACCCTCTTCATACATAATACCTAAGCTATTCTGAGATAAAGAATTGTCTTGTTTCTGGTTTGCTGATTTGAAGTACCACTCGAATGCTTTTTCATAATTTTGGCCAACTCCCACCCCATTCTCATACATATCTCCAATATTATTTTGTGCTCTAGAATACTCTTGATCGCTGGCTCTTAGATACCACTCAAGGGCTTTATTATAATCTTGCGCTACACCTCGTCCATGGTGATACATTAGTCCAACTATAAATTGTGCTTCTACCACTCCCTGATCAGCCGCCCTCTGATACCAATTTAGCGCCTTTGTATAATCTTGATTGACGCCTAAACCATCATAATAAAGCTCAGCTAGGTTATATTGAGCAGAGGCTAACCCTTTTTCAGCAGCTCCCTGATATAACTTGAAAGCCTCATTATAGCTTTGCGGGACACCTTGACCATACTCATATAATGAACCGAGATTATTTTGAGCTTCTATATTTTCCCGTTCGACTGACGTTTTAGTAGTTATAGAGCTGTATGCCAAAATAGACATAGATGTACTTGCCATAAAAATAAGTAGGGTTAATTTGTAAATCCCTTTGTATACTAAATGCTCTATCTTCATGAGGTATCTCGGTTAGGTCAGACTATATCTTATGATCGTAAAACTAATTATGCACTCTAGTGAATACTAGAATGTTTAGCTGTAGGATGATGGTATCAACAGTTTGAGTTATTGAAATAATTCCAGTGTACTTGTGAGTGTACATATGGCTGATATTTCGAGGAAAATAACAGAGATACACCTGATATTGATTGTGTTTCCTATTTCTTAAGATTTTGATAATGTAAGATGTGGAAGGTCAACTTAAATCAAGGCATCAATTCATGGAAATAAAGTATCAAAAAGCTAACCCTTATGGAGAGCTTAGCATCAAGACATTAGAAGATTTTGAACAAATAATACAGTATCGTTTACCAGAGGATTATCGCAAATACCTCCTTGATTTTAATGGCGCAGAGCCTATTAATACTGTTTGCAGTATATCAGATGCTGAAGGCGAAACGAGAATACACAGTATGCTAGGTATACATGACGGTCCTGAATACTGTAGATTAGAATCGAACTTTGGTGATGATAACAGCATAAGAAAGACAGGGTTACTTGCATTTTCTGATGACACATTTGGAAATTATTTTTGTATTTACTTGCTACCCAAACATTATGGTGGAGTGTACTTTTATGATCATGAGTCCTCTTACGCTGATGATATTGATACCCTCATTAGAATAGCTGATAGTTTTGATTGTTTTATTGAGTCCTTAACTTCTGAAGAAGAGTATGAAAACAGCTTAGCGGATACTGATCCAGAGTTTTATGCGAGATTACAGCATGCTAAGAACAATCCTCAAATATAGTTTAGTAGTGTGTATAAAGGTCGATTTTTGATGGTCGCATTCATTTCTACTAATCCATGATCGGTGCGCTATACAGGCTTCGAACTAGAGTCAGATAGCTATAGCTACGTTAGTTTTTAGCAAGTAAATTAAATAAAGCTTTCAGCCCACAGGTCAATGATAATAGGTACTTGGCACAAACCAAAATTCTTTATTTTTCAAGCAAACTATTCATTTTTTCTTGAGATATTAGACCCTTTATACACATATCCGCAAGAAGATCTGTTCTATCATCCTCTCCTTGCTTAATTTGAAATATCAAACAATCAAAATCTTTAGATTTAATAATAGTTAATAATTTTCTTTCAAGAATTAGTGAGAGCTCTTCGGACACTTTGAAATCACTACAAAGCACATAAACCACAAAATCTATAACAAACATTTCCACGTCTGAAAATCCAACTTCAAAACTGTAAGTAACGTAGTCTAGCGCCTTATCATAAGTTAGATCTGTTTCTGGCTTAGAAACTAAGTTTGAGTAAAAACTATCAAGTACACTATGTCTAATATCTGTATAACTTACTGACTGCATAAATTCATCTCCTTGAATTTTAAGGTATACCCTAGCGGAACCATCTATTTTAGCCCTTAAACCTATTAATAGACTACTTAAAACAGACTGATATAATGGAACTACTTATAACAAACTGCTGAACTGTCTTATCTATTACGTTACGCATCATAGAACTATGTGATCTTTATTACAAAGCTAACTAATAGCTTGTACTAAAAATCCTAAAATAGTTACGGGTTGTTTTCTAAACAATTGAATTTATTGAAATTGATATATATATATATATATCTAATACTAAAGCTTATAGGTGTCTCAGTTAAGACTACCAACAGTTTAAATGAGAACTGTTGTACTCAGGATATGTTACACATTAAGGTTCATGAACCATTTGTTTTCCTCTGCACTATAGGGCATTGTTTTTACTACGCAATTACCTCTTTTAACTCGTGAACCTAACTTTAGGTACGCATAATGATAGCGGACAATACCTAATCAATACTATATAAAAACTCAGTATCTAACGTTAATGACTCCTGACCGGTCTGCGCGGCAACGATAATGTCTTATCTGCTGCATCCTTAATATCAACATTATCGAAGCACGCTTTTAATTGAGTTATAAACATCTGAATTAGGAAACTCAGTAGAAATTATTATGATTCTAGGATCATTTGGCGCAAGTTGTTTACTGATGTTTGCCTATCCTGCCAGCCCTTTTGCTCAGCCAAGGAATGTCATAGGCGGGCATGTGATTGCTACTTTCACAGGATTAGCGTTTATGGCGTTATTCGGTATTCACTGGTGGAGTCTGGCAACGGCTGTAGACACTGCTATTGCGTTGATGTTGTTATTTAGAATGCCGCACCCACCTGCTTGCTCCAACCCTTTGATTGTCATGCTGGGCGCAGTAAAGTGGAGTTTTTTAATCACACCGACTTTGCTTGGCGCTATCATTTTAGTAATCGTGGCGCTCATTTATAATAATGTCGGTAAAGACAGACAGTATCCAACGTATTGGTGGTGATGATCTCACATTGATAGAGCGTAAAAAACTGGGCTGATTAGACTTTTACGCTGTATATGGTTCATCTATTGCGATTTTATTGCAGAACAGGGCTTAGCTCATTCATTCTCATTTGTTTCATGCGTAGGCCGATATTGCCCAGTATAAGCATCAGGCCACCAATGATTTGATAGCCTGTCAGCCCCATGTCGAGGAATACCCAGTTGATTACAGCTGCAAAGACAGGAAAAGACAATTCGGCCAAGGTAGCCAGTTGCGCGGGGATGGTTTTCAGACCTTGGTAATAAAACCACATACCAATAAAGCCACTTAGCAAGGCCATGACGACGACAAGGCTCAGATCCACCGGCGTCATCAGCGACAATCCATCTGACTGCACTAAGGCCATGGGCAACAGAACTAACAGCCCAGCAACAAATCGACCCGACATAATGGCATTTGCCGGTATATTCTGATGGGATAGATACTTACCGCACACAGTGGCAGTGCCCCATGCAATCACTGCAATCAGCGTGTAACCGTAGCCTTTGAACAGACTTATCGTATCGCTCGAATAGTGCCATTGAGCATTGCCCAACGTACGTAAATCTGGCCACATCATCACAAAGCTGCCCAGCAAAATTATTGCTGCCCATTGTAGAAATCGCCCTTCAATACGCTCTTTGAGTAACCAATAGGCCAGTAAAATAGCAACGATAGGCTGAAGTTTTTGCAGCAAGATCACGACAGTAGGATTCAAGTAATGGAAAGCCTCGGTAAAAGCCAAGGTACCTACAGCCGAGCCAATGCCGCCGATAAAAAACAAGCTGAAAAATCCGCTGATCGACATATGACGATAAACATGGCGGTAACGCCACAACATAGGACTGACAAATAATACTAGCGTCAGGTGTTCGATAAGAACGATTTGCAAGGTTGAATAACCGGCGCCTAACAACGGGTAGCGGATTAAGGTATCCAATGCCCACGTAAAACACGCGATCATGATAAAAAATGTTCCTGCCATCTTGATTTTCTCCAATCAATAAGATGTACAGGGGTGATGAGAACAAATAGTACCAATCTCTGCGCTTAAAAAAGCACAGATGAAGCCCCTATTGCTAGGCGCATCAAAATCTTGTTCGATCCTTCTATCATCCGGACTGTAAGCGTCGGCTCTGGCATCTCACCAGATCTGCTGACCCTTGTTCATGAGGAAAAAGGCGCTCGCGGGCTGTTTAACTGGATGATGTCACCCAAGAAAAAATACCGCCGGTGGGGAATTTCGCCCCGCCCCGAAGTTCGATTAATGTAAATTTACGCGTCTAATTCTAAACCCATCCGCTTCCTTAGGCAATAATTAACAGGCATTTTAAGCTTATTGAGGGCACAAAATCTGACGGCTTGCCATACCTTTATGCTAACGACAAAGGCTCTAGGGACGGTGTTGAACCGCCCCGCCTATATTGAAGGCTGATTCACTTATATCAAGTGGCCACTAACCTCTCTACATGTCTTTCATAGGCCTTGTTTTGTGCAGCTTACTTGAGCATCAAATGTACAAAGTAAATCCGTGTGCGATATATTTTTATCAGGCTTCTACCTCTTCGTATTTTACTACTTTCAACAGATAACTTTTAGTAATAGATAGTTGAAATGCATCACGTAAAAAATAGCTTTAACTTGAAAGAAAATATCAGTAGCATGAAATAACAACGTGATCAGGAAGATTGATTTTAGGTAGTTCTAGATACCTTTGTTACATGACAGGGAGCAGTCCATGCGATACCCCAATTCCAATACTAGTTTCAACACTGAAAACAGTGCCGTCTACCTCCGCGAAAAATACGACAACTTCATCAATAGTGAATGAATTTCCTACATCGATAGCGAATATTTTGTTAACTCCAGTCCAATCGATGATAAGGCATTTTCAACGGCTAATATATTATTCTTTAAGCCCATCACCCCCTCTTTTATTTTGAGTTTGAGGTACCGGTGATAGTGGTTGATATGAGCTATCCCTCCACATGAATATAAAACGTTTCTGCATTCAAAGTACGTGCTCTAAAAATATGCGTTTTTCATATTGCAGCACCGAAATGACGCAAATAGTTGTATCAAAATAGTGCTTTTCCTACCTGATTTATTGGAAAAGACCGTTTTTCGTATGGCACAGAATTTGCCTTTGCTGAAAGTATGACGATGTTGGTCACGCTTTAACCGAAAAGGGTATGTTGTCTTTACTTATAAAGCACTTAATATATTTTGATAATAGCCTACCAATTTACTATTCATTGGCTGAGCTTCGGAGAACGATATGTCTACAAACGCTAATGGCCAGATAAATGGCGTAGCAGGAAATACTCAGGCTGAAAAAGATTATTTTGCTAAAAGACAACTCAAACAAGGTGCAGTCGGCTGGGTATTATTAATAGGCCTTGGTGTTGCCTACGTTATTTCTGGAGATTTTGCAGGTTGGAACTTTGGGCTTGCTCAGGGTGGTTGGGGCGGGATGTTTGTTGCCACCATCGTGGTCGCTATCATGTACCTTTGTATGTGCTTATCTATGTCAGAAATGGCGACGATGTTACCTACCGCAGGTGGCGGTTATAGCTTTGCACGAACCGCCTTTGGCCCTCTGGGTGGTTATTTAACGGGTACAGCCATTTTAATCGAGTATGCGATTGCACCAGCTGCGATTGCTGTATTCATCGGCGCTTACTGTGAGTCTTTATTTGGCATTGGTGGGTGGATGGTATATCTGGCTTGTTATATTGTCTTTATAGCGATTCACTTGAAAGGTGCTGGCGAAGCTTTAAAAATTATGTTTATTATCACAGCCATTGCTTGTATCGCATTGGGTGTGTTTATAGTAGCCATGATTCCTCATTTCGACAGTAAAAATCTTTTTGATATCGCAGTTGGCAATCAAGCCGGTGCCAGCACCTTCTTACCCTACGGTTATGTCGGAATTTGGGCGGCTGTGCCCTATGCCATTTGGTTCTTTTTAGCCGTTGAAGGCGTACCCTTAGCTGCTGAAGAGGCCAAAGACCCTGCTAAATCATTGCCACGTGGACTGATTGGCTCGATGTTGATACTCGCAACATTCGCCATTCTGATCCTATTTTTAGGACCAGGAGCAGCTGGTGCTGATGCATTGAAGGACTCAGGTGCACCCTTAGTAGACGCTTTGGCTTCTGTGTACGGTAGTAATTCTTGGTTAGCAAGTTTTGTAAATTTTGTTGGCTTGGCGGGTTTAATTGCAAGCTTTTTCTCCATCATTTATGCCTACTCTAGACAGATCTTCGCCTTGTCTCGTGCAGGATATCTACCTAAAAAACTGTCATTAACCAACAATAATAAAGCGCCTTACTTGGCTCTTATTGTTCCTGGAGTTATAGGCTTTCTGTTATCGCTTACCGGTGAAGGTGATTTGCTTATCCTTATGGCTGTGTTTGGTGCAACTGTGTCATATGTTCTCATGATGGCATCTCACATCAAATTACGTCTATCTCGGCCTGACCTTGCTCGCCCTTATAAAACACCTGGTGGGATTTTTACTTCAGGTGTGGCTTTAGTATTGGCATTACTTGCTGTCATAGCAGGGTTAATGGTAGATCCTAAAGTATGGTTTATGGCAGCTGGTATTTATGTCGTACTTATTCTATATTTTGTGATATTTAGTCGGCACCATTTAGTCAGTGGTACACCAGAAGAAGAGTTCGCGCAAATAGAAGCGGCAGCGGATGAATTGAGTTAAAAGCACTAATTATAAAGTCACTGATTATAATGTTATATAAACTCATCAGAAACTTCTCACATGACTTTAAGTTTTAACTTGGTTGAAACTTAAGGTCATGATAATTTGAAATACATAATACATAGTTTCGTTGGCAACTCACATATTAGAACTAATCAATGTGATTACGCAATAAAGGTGGTTAACATGGCATATAAACATACCGTAGGACAGCGAAGCTACCAATTTAAAGACTTAAAAACCTTACTTGCAAAAGCATCACCGAGGCGTTCGGGTGATGAGCTGGCTGGAGTAGCAGCCAGCGATGCAACTGAGCGCGTAGCAGCGCAAATGGCGTTAGCAGACTGCTTATTAACTGATTTTTTAGAGGACTTTTTAATACCCTATGAGACGGATGAAGTCACTCGCCTCATCGTGGCACAGCATGACCCTCAAGCGTTCTCTAAAATAGCTGGCTTTACTGTTGGAGACTTAAGAGACTGGCTGTTGGGAGAGTCAGCGACCACAGAGACCATATTCGAATTAAAATATGCCTTTACACCTGAGATGGTCGCAGCCGTCAGTAAAATAATGCGGGTACAAGATCTTATCTTGGTAGCTAAAAAATGTCGCGTCGTCACTAAATTTCGTAATACCATCGGTCTAGAAGGATCTCTATCTACACGATTACAGCCCAATCATCCAACCGACGATCTATTGGGTATTTCTGCAAGCATCATTGATGGATTGATGTATGGCAATGGGGATGCGGTCATTGGGATTAACCCTGCTACCGATAACATTCAGAACTTGTCTGAACTATTGAAACTACTAGACCATGTAATCTCCGAATATCAAATCCCTACTCAATCTTGCGTTTTAACCCATATCACGTCCGCTATACAGTTAATCAATAAAAATGTACCTGTCGATTTGGTTTTCCAGTCCATCACAGGTAGTGAAAAAGCGAATACCAGCTATGGCATAAACTTAGCGATGTTAAGAGAAGGCTATGACGCTGCCACGAGTCTTAATCGTGGCAGCGTCGGTCAAAACGTCATGTATTTTGAGACAGGTCAAGGTAGTGCGTTATCCAGTAATGCTAACTTTGGCGCTGATCAGCAGACGCTTGAGGCCAGAGCTTATGCGGTGGCTAGAGAGTTTAACCCTTTGTTGGTTAATACCGTGGTTGGTTTCATCGGGCCTGAGTATCTCTTCGATGGTAAACAAATCATTCGAGCAGGATTAGAAGATCATTTTTGTGGCAAGCTGCTTGGCGTACCCATGGGGTGTGATATTTGTTATACCAATCACGCTGATGCCGATCAGGATGATATGGATACGTTACTGACGTTGCTTGCCAATGCTGGCATTAACTTCATCATGGGCATTCCGGGCTCAGATGATGTCATGCTCAACTATCAGACGACTTCATTTCATGACGCTCTATATATTAGACAACTTCTTGGTCTCTCCCCTGCCCCTGAATTTGCGCTTTGGCTGAGTAATAACGATATCTATACTCAATCTGGCAATAGCATTAATTGGTCAGATAAACCATCAGCCTTACTGTCGGGGATAATGGGTAGTAAGCTTACTTAAGCGAGAGTATAGAAAACGTCGATACACTATAAAGAGAAATGCTATGTCCATTGATTACTCACAAAATAAGACATCATTGACTGTCAAAGATCCTGTCAAATCGAATACAAACAGTGCTAGTGATTTAGTGCATTTAGACCCTTGGGAGAAGTTAAAACAATACACAGACTCTAGAATTGCTTTAGGACGTGTAGGTTGTAGCGTCCCTACTAAGCTTTTGCTGAAGTTTCAGCTTGACCACGCTGAGGCAAAAGATGCTGTATTGCAGGATTTGGATGTTGATTCTTTAATTGTGAAGCTGTCTGAACATTGCCGCTCCTCTATAGTCGAGATAGATTTAAAACTGGTTACAGATGGGTTAGATCATATAAATAGCCAAGACGATCAGATGAGTGATAGCTTGACCGTATTGAGAGTCACGAGCCAAGCACAAGATAAATCTGAATATCTTAAACGGCCAGATTGGGGAAGACTGCTTAGTATCGAATCTGCTAAGCAATTGGAGACATTTGGTCAGGACAAGTCTTACGATGTTGCTATTGTTATGGGAGATGGCTTATCAGCGAGAGCAATAGCCGAGAATGCTTCCAAACTGGTGGCAGAGCTCATCTCGCTTTTTAAGGAGAAAAGTTGGACTATCGCACCCTTAGTCATTGCGACAGGTAGCCGTGTCGCTTTAGGTGATGAGGTAGCAGAGCGTCTTCATGCCAAAATGCTGGTCATGCTGATTGGAGAGCGACCAGGTTTGAGCTCTCCTGATAGCTTAGGTATTTACTATACTTGGGACGCTCAATCTTCGAGTCATGATGCTATGAGAAACTGCATCTCTAATGTGCGCAGTGCTGGCCTGCCAACCAGAGTGGCGGCAAGTCGTCTCTTAGCATTAATGGAGAAGTCTTATGAGCTTAAGCTATCTGGGGTTGAGCTAAAAGATGAGCAGGAACTACCGGTATTAGATCAGGGTCAAACAGCGATCAAGCTACTGTGATGAAGCAAAAAAAACCTTTTAGGCTAACTAACAGCCTAAAAGGTTTCTTCTATAGTCATATCTACATAAATCCGCTACATCGCCATCCTCGTTAACCATACTACTGTATAGCTGCACTCGATTGACTTATATCGAAATTACTCGAACTCAATTATCTGTTGATTTAATAGTCAACGGTATAGCTTAGGCCATAAGTCGTGCCTGCTGCAGGTAAACGGTTCAGATCACCATACGTGGTCTGATGATAAACTGTTAAATAGTCTTTATTGAGCAAGTTATAAACCCCATAACCTACTCGGCCTACTGGCATCTCTACTTGTCCCAACACATCAAGTGTCATATAACCCGTAACTGGCAATGCACTAGAATCAGGGTCTTTTTGTTGATCTTTAGAGGCTCTGTCATCACCGCCAACGGCCAATGCTTGCAGACGTATATTGCTGCCTTCATCAAAGTTATACTGAGCAAATGCGGTGCCTTTTAGTGGTGTTAGGCGTACAGCATCCAGCTCCAGCCAATCACCATTATAGTCATATTGACCACGGGTATATGCCACACTACCACCTACTTGCCACTGATCGCTAAGGTCATGAGTAAGTGAACCTTCTACGCCATAAACACGCTCATCAGTATCTACAACCTCGACAGTATAGCTGTCTGTAAAGCGCACTACTTTATCTGATTCGTTATAAAAACCGCTCAAACGTGCTGCTGTATCACCGTGTTTGCCCTGCCAACCAAACTCGTAGTTATTGGTTGCAATCGGTTGAACATTGTCTGAATTAACCACGAAACCGGCACGCACATCACGCAGTGCTCGCTGTATATCTGCAGTGTCAAGACCTTGTGAAAAATTGGCAAACAATTGATCTTTCGGTGTTATCTGATAGCTGGTACCAAGATTGAAAAGTACTTTGTCATGGTCTGTGTTGCCTTTTTCTACGTCGCCTGCTTGATAGTCAATGCCATAAGCATCGCTTATGTTACTGATAGCAGGGTTATTGAAGTACTCTTCAAGCAGTTGTTCATAAATGGGCGTAAAGGTATCAGTCTCAGATTTTAGCTTTTGATAACGCACACCAGCACTGGTATGCCACTTATCGGTCAAGTCAACATCTGCATTGACAAAAGCACCCCATTTATCGATGGTGGTATCTGGCCCACCATTATAAGTAAGCCCATTGGTTTGGGCGGTCAAGCCATTACTAGCAAGAAATATATTTAAGTCTTGACCATAATAGGTCTGCTCACTGTTTTCGCGTTCGACATCCACACCATAACTAAACAGTGTGTTCTTGCCTGCGATTTCAGTTTCAGTTTGCATGGCTGCTCGCAAACCCATTACTTCGATGTCAGCTTCTGATTGAGTGACGACGACTGCACCGCCTAGTAATTTTTTTAGCGTACTCTCATCGGTAAGGCCATTAGCCACCCAGACTTCGCCCGCTTGTTCAGGGAAATCTTTACCAGAAGGGTAAAAACGGCCTTTTTCATCTCTATAATAGCCCGTTACACTTAAGCTAGACCCTGAACCCACGAAGTCATCATCACTATAATTTAAATTCACGGAGCTTTTTTCGGTATAAGGCTGGTTTTCTACGTTGGCACCATCGATGGCTTTCAAAGACGGTGGTGCATCCTTAGGTTTTAACAAGACCTGTAAATTATCACCATAATCTGGGCCGTAGTCAGTGTCTTGCTTATCTTTATAATAAGTCGCTGCGAGATCAAGACGTTGGGTATCCGTTAGCTCTATACCTAAGCTACCATTCACACTTAGTGATTCGGTATCTTGTTGATCCGTTTGGTTGACATCTGGGCTAACTCGGTCACCTTTGCTATCAAACTTGCCACCTTTGGTCTCATAATCAACATCTAAGCGTCCATAAGCTCGCTCGCCGCCATATCCTAAGGTTTGCCCTACATTATAGCCAAATGAATCTGAGTCAAAGTCGCGGCTACTACTAACGCCCACTCTGGTTTGTCTAATAGGGCCATAACCCACCAGAGATTTAGTCACAAGGTTAATTAGACCACCTGACGCGCCAGCACCATAGATACTAGTGGCACCCGAAAGCACCTCTACCCGCTCAAGCTGTGACGTATCAATACTGTTAAGCTCACGTGAAAGACTGCGTGAACCGCTTAATGGCACACCATTTAGCAAAAACTGTACTGGACGGCCATGCATGGTGGTGCCGTAGTTACTGGTCGAACCACTACTGGTACCCAAGCTCGGAATCAGCTGTGCCAAGATGTCACCAGTGGTACGGTTGCCCGTCGCCTGCATCTGAATCTCGCTTTCAGTAATTACTTGCGTGACGGCTGGCATCTCACTAATCTTCTGAGCCAGCGCCGTACCCGTTCTGGCTTTAGCCGTGACATTGATAGTGTCTAAAGTCACATTAGGTGTCTCATCTGACGACGAGTTTGCTGCTGAGTTTGACGTCAGTTCTGTCGAAGCCTGCACATCTAATAGGGCATCCGCTTCATTGACATTGGTTTGAGCATACAGTTGCTGGCTAATACAAAGGGTGAGAACAGATAGAGCAACTTGATGATGGCTTTTCATGATTATTTCACTTATGTTATTTCACTTAGTTGGATAGATAGACAGTGGTATGAGTCATATTTAGCTAATGATACTGTGTGTACTAACTTTGTGAAGCACATTCTAAATGATAATCATTTCTATTTCTATATATATTTATATATTGCTAGTAAGTAATGCTCTGTGACAATCGTAAGTTTAACTGTCTATCGTGTATTTGACGAGCTATTAAACATTTCATCTAATGCGTTATGAGTATAGGCCTCAAAAAACATCTGAAACTTTATCTCATCTGCTTTGTGCTTTTTTTGGCAATCTGGTAATAACTTCTGCGCTACATCAACAGACAATATGAATACGCCATCATTATCCATCATAGCGATATCACCTGAACGAATCGTCGTGGTCTGCTCACCAAAGCGATAGGCAATATCGGATGCTAGCGTGCCTTGTATGTGATCGCTTTTAAATGTGGTCACAGCACTGATACCTTGTGCAAATACAGAGAAGCCCAGCTGCTGAATTTGTACCGAGTCCGTTGCCTGTCCAATGACAATGACGGCGGATAGCTTCTCATAGATAGCTGCGCAAGTGCGTAATGCCCCCCAACATGCCTTGATGCCTAATACCTGAGCATCAATACATAACACATCGTTAGGCGTTGCTTGAATCAATGCTTGGTTGATTACATCTGTATTGTCCGAGATTAGTTGCACCGTCAACACTCGGCCGACTATAGTATTTGTGCAAGGATTAAGCGGTTTTATATCTGGTAAATACCCTTTCCCAGTCAGATGACCAATGGTAGAAGTACCTATCTCTTTATAACTGTCTATAAGTTCGCGAATATCAATATCATTCATTATGTTCTCATTATGGTATTTCATAATTTTAACCACTATTCTTGACACGCTTGAATGGGTTGATCGTTTTACTTTCTCCAGCTGGCATGCTGCCATGAGGATCAGAACCACGCCCAATCACAGGCAATAGCAATGTTTTATGCGGGTAATGTGAACTGTTTAATAACCCATCACGGAGTATCTGACGCTGATCATCATCAAAATCGATAGTCACTAAGGATTCCTCGATACTAGTCATTGCCTCGTGCCACAGAGTCTCTTCATTGATATGATAGTGCTCAACCAATGACTCGATAATCGCCCGAAGATTAACCAGTAACCCTAGCGACTGTAGATAAAATATCAGCGCTTTCGGCGTCTCTCGATATAGACGATTTTTAAAACCTGGTGGGCTCAGATATTCAGGATCTGCTATTTTATGGCGTGCCAGCCATGGTGGATAGATACGTACGGAATCATGATCACGTAATAACAGACTGGTAAAACGATTGTCTTTTAATACGATAACAATATTTTGCCCGTGCATCTCGGGCGCAAACCCTAGGCGTAAGCAGCGAAGCATCGTCCCCAAAAACATATCGCAAAGACTTTTAAAGCACGCTATGACAGCGAGTTTCTTATTCTTTGGCGAGCCTTCTTGAAAGCTGTTTTGGCTAGTACTATGAATGCCCTCCTGAGCAATCCCGTCAAAAATGTGATGGCTGACACCTTGCTTATAGACCAACATGCCCAAGCTTGCCATGGGTAACAGTTGAATCGTATCGTCACAAAGATCTGCTGGCAGTTGACGTAGCATCGCGCCTAAATGCGTGGGTTTTTCTTGATAAAAATAAGGATTGATAGCGCTTTTATCATGCAAATGAGAGGGCAACATATAACCCCACCACAGACGTTCATCCCATAACCGTAGCTGTGCTGATAGCTCAGGGTCTAACGTTCTTGCCTGCATCAATATGGCTTGGTTTTTTTCACCATTGATCAGCTTGAGGGCTGGCAAGTAACGCTTTGAGTTCAGTGCATACACACCTATAGGCAGCTTAATGCTATTTGGTGTATCAGCATCAATTAACATACTGCGCATGGATGAGCTGGCATAAGTGATGAGCGTATCAAACTTGAGGGCGACAACTGTGCCATTGGTAAGATCCTCAGCATACATGTCATCAATCACATGAGTCATTTGCCAAGGGTGTACGGGCATCGCAATGTGCGTCTCCGCTATGCCTTTGTCATCTAGCTCTCGCATCAAACTCTGCTGCTGCGTAGTATCCAAAAGATATTTCGCTGGATTTTGCGTTGTTGTGTCTTGAACATGCTCTGCCACCATGACATGGCTTTTGGCAATGGCGACCCATACCAGCGTAATGGGCTGGTTAAACTCTGCCATATAGCGTTTATATTCTTGTGCAGTAAAACCCAACTTGCCCTTTGCCAATGGATGAAACGGACGATCCATCAGTGAGGCCCACTGCTCCGCCGCAATCAAGGTTTGATGCCAATGCGGGTGCTGACACACTGTAGTTGTGATATTTGCCGCTGCTGACTGTTGCTGCGCTATAAAGGAAGCCTTTAAGCTTTCTTTTAACTTTAAGACACCGACATCAGACAACGTAGCACTATCCATCATTGATAAAAACATATCTAACAACTGCTGTGGTGAGCCTACTGGCTCTAGCAAAGCGCTATCTACATGACGCTTGCTATTAAGGTTATGTATGACAGGCAGACAAGATTTAGATAATCGCCACGGTGAAGCGTAAGCAGGCTCTACCAGTAGTAACAACTGTCTATTTTGACTAACCTGCATCACCATCAATGAGTTATCTTGGTCAAAGAAGTCTTGATACTGCTGTGGCAGTGACGCTAAAAGTAGCGACGCTAAAAATTGATGCGCGTCTTGAGCTTGTGACGTTTTATGATTTGCCAAATACTCATGGATGGTTGTCACTTGAATAAGGTGCTCATCCACCCACTGCTCTAATAAGAAACACTCTACCAAATGGTTAATCAGCGACCATTGAACAGCCTCGACATCTAGCTCAGGGTTTGCATCAAGGTGGCTGTTTTTCGCAGAATTTTGTACAGGAAATAATGTATGCATCGTCTTACCCCTGACTTTTAAACAATGGGTTATTGATGTATTTAATCGGGAATGCTTTATCTCCGAATAATCGGCGCTTAGCCAATGACTCAATGCGCGTTTGTTCAGCGAATACATCAAACAAGTCGAACCGTACTTGATGCTCTGGATGAGAGGTTTGATAGTCGGTCACGCAGTCAGCGACCTGTTGCCAAAACGCCACTTCAGCATAGTGATAATGCGTCTGCATAAAAATCGCAATATCTGACAACGCCACAAAGAATAAGCAAGCAACCGTCATATCCCGAATGCCATCTGTATCTTCGGTCTCGATGAACGAGCCTCTATTTAAGGCTGCATGTGCAGGTGGCAAGCTATAAAAGTCTGGACGCAAGTGTTGTTGGGTTAAGTGCTCAGGTGAATAGCGAACCCCGTCATGCAAATCTTTTAATAAGACTTTTACAGGATAACCATCTTCATGTACCAAGATGATGTTTTGCGCATGGCACTCTAATGCCACACCATAACCAAATAGAATATGTAGTAAAGGGGTGACAGTGACCTTAATTAACTGCGCAATCCATGTCTCTACACCATATTTATCAAGCCAAGATGCTATCAGATGCGAGCCATCAGCATTGACATAACTGACACCATTGAGCGGAAATGCTGTTTGACTTTTTGATAGATACTGACTAACGTTTTCTCGCCAAATCGCAGCCAGCCCGCCATACATATTTGGATGCTGGTAGCCGCGTGTGCGTAACGCCTCATGGTCTAAACTGACACCAACGGTCTCACCCAAAAATGCAATGGGTAATACTTGAGCTGTCTGGTCATCTGCAATCAATTGATTTAACCAAGTAGTAACAACAGCGGCATTCATCACGGTATGCTTTGCTAATATCCGCGTGCTTGAGGTGTTAATCAGATGCATACTTAGCTTTAGGTATGCTTTGTTATTACTGGCGTCAGTATCACTAAGCATCGTCAATGAGCGAATAGACTGCTGAGCGCGGTACTGATGACCCGCACTACCTAAGTAGATAACTTCTTGCGTGGCAATCAGTGGTTGTAATGCTTGAATTAAGGTATTTTGCCATTGCCAAGGGTGTGCAGGTATTAGGCAATAATTATTAGCCGTCTCATTTGTGCTTGTAAGTACTTCTGTGAGTTTGGCATTAAGTGCATCAAATTCACTAGTACCCACATAATCTTTCACCCATTCATTTATATCGATGCCGGTAGTGGTATTGCTCACCAGTAGCTGTTTTTTGACCGCCAACCACACGACGTCGATGTTTTGATCAAACTCTGGGCCATAGTCATAGTTGTCTTGCAAATCAAAACCAATACGAGATTTAAAGCACGGATGATAAGGATGCCCTGCCGTCAAATAGCCTTCGAGTTGCTCATAAGTGAGCTTATCAATAGGCACAGGTATGTTAGAAGCCAGTATCTGAGATTGTGTTTCGTTCACTAAGGTATGACGCAGCTCTTTGATAAAGCTGTCTTTGAGTTCTGCACCTTCAATGTTGAGCAAGATATCACTGATTACATGCTCAAGAATGGCGTCTTGGGCAACACCATTAACCACTCGCTGTACATTCAAGTCATTTAAACGGATGATGTCAAAACTGTAATGAATATAACCTTGCGCGGTATAACAGACATCATCACCTACTTTGATAATAAAATTCAGCAGCGCCTCATTATCAGCACTGTCGTGAGCAGTGTTCGCACTTTCAGATTCAAACTCAATGATATTTTCATACAACAATGCTTGTAGCAATTGCTTAATCACTCGTTGCTCAGCGCGTGCCATGATTTTATAATCGACAGGCGCTTGCCACGGTTTAGTTGCATAAGTAACGTCAGTACTATGATGACTATTATTGTTTTTGGTAGAGTTTGCTAGATTATTGGACATAGATATAAGCTTCCTGTCTGAAAATTGAATCAAATAAAAGTATGAATTTAGACGCATTTAAAGCGAATGATAATTATTTACGTTAATAAGTTAAAGTAAACCCCGATACGGGGTATTTGTTTATGGGGATCGTGGTAATTTGCACGCTGAAGGAATCGTGAATAATAAGATCACTGCGATGACTACCAGTATTTCTTGGATGGCGCTTGCCATGCCGTCACTACTACCTGCTGCTAATAACTGCGCACTTCGACTGCCTATATAAAGGGTGGAAAGCGTGATAAATATGGTAGAGATGATGCGGCGACTGATGTTATTAAGGGCGGCTCCTTCAGTGACTGAGTCTTTGGGTAAGCTGCTAAACCCAACGGTAGTGGTTGGTAGGTATGCTAGACCCACTCCGACGCCTCGTATACTCATAATGAGCATTAATAGCCAAAGCGTGGGCTGATACAAGCACCATGCCAGTATCAAGGTAGATAGCGCACTAATCGCAATTCCTACGATGCCAATTCCTCTAGCACCTTGCTTATCTACCATCTTGCCAGCGTAATGTGTGGTGATACTGGCCACGAGCGTCGCGACCATCAGGACAACACCTGTCCATAAAGCACTTTCGCCCATCACGTCTTGTATCAATACGGGTAATAATAAGAGACACAGCATCAAACCGACTGTTTGGCTAATGCTAATGATATTACTGTGCAAATAGGTCTTATTATTGAACAAGCGCACGTTTAATAACGGATGACGCTGACGCCGCTCATAGGCCCACCAAACCATCGCGGACAGTAAAAATCCGACAGACAATAAACCCAACGTGGCTATCTTTAATAATCCGTCACTACTGAACAATCCACCAGTAAAGTCTATCTTCAGCGTGCTCAGCCAAACCATCATCGCAAGCAGCCAAGTGAGTAAGCTGATAAACCCGATGGTATCGAAAGGGCTTTTTTCATCATGTGAGCGCATATCAGGTATTAACCACCACACCATCGCCATGACCACCATACTAAGTGGCAAGGTAATGGCAAACAGTGTCCACCACGCAAACTGCTCAACCAAGTAAGCACCTACCAAAGGGCCAAACGCCAACGACATCATAATAACAATGCCCCATAGCGCCATTACTCTGCCGTGCTGCTGCTGCGGATAAATCTGATATAGCATACCAATAGACAGCGGGATAATCAGACCGCCACTCAGTCCTTGTATGGCTCTGGCAATGATGACAAAGCTCATACTAGACGCCAGCATCCCAATGACTGAGCCCAGCATAAATCCAAAAATTGCCGCCAAATAAACATGCTTAAAAGGAAGCTTTTTGTTTAAGTAGCCACTCAGCATCAGCCCCACACTCATGGCCAATACATAAGCATTTAGCACCCAGCCGCCCATCACGATATCGACATCAAACACCGACATAAAGACAGGAATCGCTGGATTGAGCGCGCTATTACTAAAGCTGACCACCGTACCGCCGAGCAGTAGTGTCAGTAACACCTGCTGTACCTGTTTGTCGGTAAAGCCATTACCATTACTATTCGAGGCTTCGTTTATAGGCGACTCATTGGTAGATGCCTTATTTATAGGTGCTTTGCTCATTAAGCAGTGGCACCATAAAAATTGAGATACCCTCTAGATTCCAAAAACTCATCGCGATTGCAAAAATACAAAGCGGCGGTCTTTTCTGGCATCTCAATCAGGCGTTGTACTCTATAGGCAAAGCTATCTGCTAGCCATTGATACACCTCAACCTTGCTATCGGGCTCACCCACGATTTTTTTGGCCTCAGTATGCTCAAATATAAACTTGCTGATCATCATACCTGTTGGCTTTAGATAGCCTTTGCCAACTACCGCTGGATCGCCAAGCAAAATATGCCAGCCCATGTCTGTCTCTTTGGCTTTATAATAATGAGATAATCGGTCGCGAGCCGTCTCATAAATCTCTGTATAACCAATCGGCTTATCATCACAAATGATAAGGTAGAGACGCTGATGGTCATCGGCCAGCATTTTTTCAAAGTGTGTTTTTAGTTGCGGCATTGGGAGATGTAGCTGCCACTGATCAACCACATGCTCAGCATGCATCCATTTATACAGCAATGGCATATCATCTGGGTATTTGACAGGTCTCAACGCAAACGTCTTTTGATAAGCTTCAATGCTAAACGTATCGGGTAGGTTTTGGGTGATGGTCGGCATGACTTGCTCCTGATTGTTATAGAGTTATATTGTTATTTGATTAATATGGTTTTTATGAAATACGATGCTTATAAAAACTACGCGCCAAAATTTTGAAATACTTTTAAGGCATCGGTATCGTAAGTCTGCTCACTTGTTAACTGATTGACGATACACCCTGCTCGATAAGCACCCAGCCCCAAGTCTGGTGCCCCAACGCCATGAGTATGGACCTCTTGGTTTTGTACAAAAATCTTGCCATCGGTCGCGATGTCTTTTTGATGCGTCAGCACATATTTCAGTGCATAGTCTCTATCAATGACTGGCTGCTCAAACGCATCATGCGCAATGCTAGGCAGTAGCGTATTTAAGCACTCAGGCAGACCGTAACGATAGCCTGTACCAGCAATCACACAGTCATACTCAGCAGTGAAATCTTGATTCTGTTCACGCTGTCTACCTACCAGTTTTATGGTGTCTGTCGGCTCTGGCACTTCTAGCATTGTTGTCAGTGTTGACTCAACCACTTCACAGTTAGACAGCAACGTCGAATACAAATCTTGATTGGTAATACTGCGCTCATAGAGACGATGATAAATATCGCGTATGGTCTCAAAGCCCATGCCTTTATAGAGCAGGTCTTGCTTGGCAGTGACTTGGGGTTTGGTTGCTGAGTCTAACTCATAAAAGTAGTCTGTATAAGCCGGGCTAAAATGCTCCAAACCTAATGGGGAATACTCCATGGGGAAAAATCCTGCCGAGCGCGTCATCCAATCTAACTGAAACTTAGGATCGTCATTAGTACTATCATCGCCATCAAACTGCTGATCAAACAGCGTTCGATACACCTCTGCTGAGGACTGCCCAGATCCCAACACCAATATTTTGGTCAGTTTGTTGTCTGTCTTGGTGCTATTCAGATCAAGGCTACTAGGATTGAGGCTATCCAAGTCAAAATTATCTGCAAAATGGGCGGTATGCATACAGCGGTTAGGCGCTTGTTTAGCAATGTCTTGCAACGATGGTGGTAGCGTGGCCTGTGTTCCTGTTCCTATAACTAAATTTTTAGCATGATAGGTGTTTTGCATGCCATGCTCACAGACGGTCACTACAAATCCATCATTACTGTCATCAAACGCCACGTCTATCACTGCCGCATCAAAATTCAGACTATCCAGCTGCTCAGCTACCCATTGGCAATAGTGGTTATACTCTTTACGATAAATTTTAAACTCTTCTAAAAAGTAAAACTTAAGCAATCGCTGCTGGGTATGCAAATAATTCAAAAAAGAATACGGACTGGTTGGGTCTATCAGTGTCACCAAGTCTGCCATAAAAGGCACTTGCAGTGTGGTGCTCGGCAATATCATGCCTTTATGCCAATTAAACTCAGCCTTTTTCTCAAAAAACTTTGCGGTTACGTCGGTCTTTGTCAGTAATGCCGCCAAACTTAAATTAAACGGCCCTACGCCAATACCAATAATATCTAACACGGTCGCCCCTTAGTGATTTGGTGGTTACGTTAATTCTGGTGTTCGTTTCTATCGAACCCTAATTTCTATTGTGTGCTTATCTTTGCCGTTCCAATATGACTTGCTATGTCATCATAGGGTTTGGGATATCGACATAAATAGACTGGGTTTCAACAGGTGCGGTCAGCTCATCGAGTGCATAGAGTCTGGTGAGTAGATTGCCCTTGAACGGCAATGTAGGGCTACGCAATAACAAGTCAAATAACGAACGATGCGGGTATTGTTGCTCTAGCGCCATTAGACATGCTTTAAACGTCGTAATTAATGCTTCCTCAGTTACAAGCTGAGTACGAGCAATAGCAGTAATAAGACCAAATATACTGTTGCCAACTAAATAATAGGCAAAGCGTGAATCGGCAAAGTCTTCTGGAATGACGCACTCTCCTTCGCTAATAAGCTCGGGATAAGCGTCAATGAGCGGCGTGGCGTACTCCGCAATATAGCCAAACCCTTGATTGTCTCTGGCCCAAAACTTAGTAGGATAGCCGTCTGTTAGCTCGATGAGACTGTTTTGCTGATGTACCTCAAAACCAATACCATGCTGATAGTACATATGAACCAGCGGTATAAAACCAACTTGCAAATAAGTGTCAAACCACTGGACAGCCACCTGTTCTAAAGGCTCATCTGTCTGTCTATGGATAGACTTAAATAATGTCTCTAAGCGATTGGTGAGACGAGTTGGATGGTCTTGGCTTAAGCTGGCAAGATTGGTGACTTGAGTATCCTCTGTGAAAGGATTGTCACGTAAGATACAGATGGTTTCATCAATGATTTTTCCATCGACACGTAAGGCAATCCAAGCAGGATCATTCAATACCGCAATCGTAGGATACTGGGTCTTGAGCTGAGTACCATAGTCGCTACGCCAGATTCGGCAGGCATGCATACCGCGTTTGCATTCTTTGGGCAGGTTAATCCGCACCGAATTGGTAATCGCCACAGACAACGACAGTTTAAACATCCAAGGCGCATCAAAGGCCGCTAGTGTGCGTACTGATGTCGTTGGATGCAAATACCAACCGAGCTCGCCCAAGTCGAACAATTGACCTTGTTCTAGCAGCTTTTGATGCCACGGCTGCTGCTGCAAAAACCTTGCTTGCCAAGGGTGCAATGGCAACAGCTTATAGTCAGGATGCTCATCCACAAGTTGCTGCTGATAGCCACTCATATCAGCTTGTACCTTTGCTTTGAGCGCTGTGGTAATGCTCTCGCCATCTACGAATTCTTCTGTAATGCAGCCAGGATGCACTAGCCAGTAATGCAGCTGGGTTTTGCTACTGGTCTCGGGCGCATACTTCGCCCACTCGGCACCATAAAAGCCGGCACGGCCTTTGGGTGTAGGATGCATGGCATGACCGTAAATAAGGTTTTGTTCGGTCTGAATAAAGTCTTGCTGATAGTCAACGATGTCATCAATCTCATCATTGCGATGCTCTAAAATAATCTGCAGCCCCTCATAACTCTCAATCCAGCGCTTTAATACGCCATTGGCATCTAGCGTCGCTTTGTCTTTATAACGATGCACGATGTCTTCAATAATCAAAGACGCTAAACTCATAGCAGAGGATTTTATCCATAGGCTGTTTTGCAAAGGGTCGTCCAGTTGCGTGTCTAATGTTGAGTCTGATCGTATGCTGACCTGCTTATTCAATGTAAGCGGCGTGCCAGCCAAACGATGCTGACCCAATTGGCTCACTCTATCGACAGGTACGACCATTACCGTGTTCGAAGGCAATAGCATTAGCACTAATAGAGGCTTGTTTTGTGAGGCCTGCTTCTGTATATCATCCTGCTGCTCTACGGCAATAATATCGCCGCGACCAGTCTCAAAACAGTAAGCATTGATTAGATTTTGTAGTGTGAGACGATCAAGCGTTTTATGCTGCATCATGTTATTTTTTCCCCATCAACGTTCAGGTTGTCAGAATTGAGTCGGTTAAAACCAGCAATAGCCATCTGCTCAATGATGTCTGCAATATCATTGATTTGGGTATTGGGATTTAGAATGGTGAATTTAAGGCAAAGGCGCTGCTCAAACTGTGTGGTGGCTACATTGGCAATGTTATTGACCAATAATTCTTGTGCGATGTGGCGATTAAGCTGTGCGAGTTGCTCATCAGATAGCGCGGTATCTTTGGGTGTAAAGTAAAACAAAACACTGCTGATAATGGGCTCATGTACCAGCACAAAATTTTCATTTGCATCAATCAGCTGTGCCGCCTGCTTAGCAGTATCCAGACAGCTATCAATCAAGGCTGCATAGTCATCCGTTCCCAGTAAGTCCAGCGCCATCCACAGTTTTAAGGCATCGAATCGGCGTGTGGTCTGTAAAGAGTACGTCACCAAGTTTGGGATATTGTCTTGTTCGTCATCAGCAGAGTTTAGATACTCGCTATGATGGCGAATGCTCTCAAAATTTCGATTGTCTTGTAAGAGAAAAGCGCCGCAGCTGATCGGCAAGAAGAAATGCTTGTGAAAGTCCAAGGTAATAGAGTCAGCCTGATTCAGCCCCTCAATCAAGTGTCGATAGCGCTGTGATAATAGCAATGCCCCGCCCCATGCTGCATCGACATGTAGCCATATCTGTGCATCACGGCAAATTTTGCCAATAGCCATGAGAGGGTCAATAGCACCCAAATCCGTTGTGCCAGCGGTTGCGATGATAGCCATCACATTGTCAGCACCTAGCTTATCTATCTGATGTTGTAAGTCAGACATCAGCATGGCACCTGATGCATCAGTCGCTACTTTAATGACGGAACGTTGACCTAAACCCAATAGCGCCGCATTTTTTTCGATAGAAAAGTGCGCCTGGTCTGAGCATAGAATACTGCCGCTAGACTGACCCACCAGGCCGTCCTTTTGCACATCAACGCCCTTAGCCTTATAGAATTGATTGCGTGCCAGCAGTAGACCCATCAGATTACTTTGCGTACCACCACTGGTAAAGACGCCACCAGCGTTACTGCCTGTTTGTTCATCAAAGAGGGCATCAGAGATGTCATCAAACTGACAACGTTGACACAGCCAATGGATTAAGTCTTTTTCGATATAGGTCGCTGCTGGGCTTTGATTCCACGAGTCCATACTTTGGTTAGTAGCCGCGATAATCATCTCAGCAATCTGACCAATAACCAGTGTGGGCGGATGTAAGTGGGCTAAGCAATTCGCATTGGCCGTCGACACACAACTGGGTAAAAACTTGTTTTGAATATCAGCGAGTATCGTGTCGATGTCTCGGCCTTGCTCACAAATGCTAAAGGTATTGGTCGCTTGCACTTGTTGCGGCGTGCCGCCCAAGTACACGTTATTGTCGTCTAGCCACTGTTTGATGACAGCGCTGGTTTTTTGCATATGCGTGACATATTGCTCACTGGTTTGCTGATTTAATAAATGCAAAATGTCCTCACTTGTTTATTCTACGATGGTATAAATCGCAAATAAGTGACTTATTATTAGAGTAGTTATCAGAGTTTTTATAAATGTGTGAATCATGCTAAAGCGCTGGCAAGACTATTGATTGTCTTCTAGCGCCATATCAAGTCTTTGGAGGACTTGCTGTAGCTCATCTTTGGTTATATTGAGTGGCGGTAATAATCGCAGTACTGTGCCACCGCGACCGCCCTTTTCAATCACCAATCCATGCTTAAAACACGCTTGTTGGATTTTGGCAGCCACATCGCTGTCTGCTGGATAGCTACCATCATTTTGCTTAGGTAGGCTGGGATTGATAATCTCTATGCCAATCATGAGACCACGCCCTCTGACTTGACCCATTTTTGGATAGCGCTGTTGGCGTATTTTTAGCTGCGCCATAAACCACGCGCCTATTTCTAAAACATAGTCAGCAACGTTATTGTCTTTTAAGTAATTAAGGGTGGCAAGGCCAGTCGCCATCGCCAATTGATTGCCTCTAAACGTGCCAGAATGATTGCCTGCCTGCCATACATCATATTGTTTTTTGATACCCAATACCGCAAGTGGTAGTCCACCACCGATTGCCTTTGACATCACAATCATATCGGGATCGATATCCGCATATTGATAAGCGAACCAACGTCCTGTACGGCAAAATCCTGTTTGCACTTCATCGATAATCAGCATAATGCCCAGCTCTTTTGTCACTCGGCGCACATGCTTCAGCCATTCTATGGGCGCAGGGTTGACACCGCCTTCCCCTTGTATGACTTCTAAAATGACTGCGGCTGGTTTTACCACACCGCTCTCTACATCTTTTAGGAAGTTTTCAAAGTAGCGCATATGGGCATGGATGCTTTGCTCAAAAGGTAAGCCAAATGCGCAGCGATACATATTGGGATAAGGTAAGAATTGCACCGAGTTCATCAGGCCTTCGATACCTTGTTTAGGTGCCAAGTTCCCTGTCACAGCCAAAGCGCCATGCGTCATGCCATGATAGCCACCACTGAAGCTAACCACGCCTGAACGCCCCGTGACTTGTTTGGCCAATTTAATAGCCGCTTCTACCGCATCAGCACCCGTCGGGCCACAAAACTGCAAGCAATACTCATCGCTATTGGTAGCAAGCAATTTATACATGAACTCGCTAAATTTGTCTTTTAACGGTGTGGTAATGTCCAATGTATGCATCGGTAGGTTGCTGTCCAATAGCGCTTTGATGCTTTCTGTGACTACGGGATGGTTGTGTCCAAGTGCCAGCGTGCCAGCACCTGATAGGCAGTCGATATACTCATTACCTTCAACATCAGTAATCCACGCCCCTTTGGCTGATTGAATCGCAAAAGGTAGCTTACGTGGATAACTACGAACCTTCGATTCAAATTGTTCTTGACGGTGTAAGTAGCATTCGTTATCAAGTGGTTCGTCTAAAAGGATCGTGTCCATAGCTTCAGCCTTGTTATTGTCAGTCGTCTTGGATAAACATTAAAAAGTAATAGTTGGTACTCACTTCATAAAGCACCACTCATTTATATTGAATGATAATGTAAATGATAATCATTATCTTTTATGGAGCGTAGTATCTACTAGCAATGATTGACTGTCAACCCAGTATGCGAATTTTTCGGTAGATGAACACGATAAAGAGAGCTGTTAGCGTGAAGTTCAGCATGATGAATTAAAGATGAAGGAAACCATCACAGACCACTAACCAGTCAGTGACGCACAGCTACCCAGCACAGATAGTTTTGGATTATCTGTGCTGACTTATATCGTTGATTAATAGCTATATAAAGACAGCAGCTATCTACTCACTGTGGCTGGTACCTTACGAATGAGCCATAAGAAGTAGCCACCACCGATAATCGCTGCAATCGTGCCCGCAGGCAGCTCATAAGGGAAAATAACATAACGGCCAATCCAATCTGCTATCACCATCACCCCTGCCCCTAAGAGGGCAGCTAATGGCAATTGGCGTTCAAGCTTTACAGCACCTAGCGAAGTAGCCAAATGTGGCACCATTAAACCAACAAAGCTCAATGGACCAACGGCAAGCGTGCTGGCTGTACTAAGCGCTGCTACTAGTGCCAGTAGTGACAAGGTAACGGGCGTAACTGCCACACCTAGGTTACGCGCCACACCTGTACCTAAGCCAAGGACGCGCAAGGGTTTTATCAGCAGTAGACTGAGTATAAATAAGATAGCGGCAATACCAATGAGATACCATACCGTACTGGGCTGGGCGCTATAAGTTGTCCCTGACAGCCAGCTGAGCATAGCTTCTAAACGCGGGTCTCCTGAGAGCTTGACCATATGCATCACCCCGTCCATCATGGCGGCAATACCTATACCTACTAACAATAAATAACCTGAGCTGACCCTACGTGCTAGCCAAATAATCAATAGCAGAACAGCCATCGCACCTGAGAGTCCTGAAATCAGCAACGTTCCTGCTCCAGCAGATAGCCCTAAACTTGGTAATAATAAAAACCCTAAAATCACCCCGAGTGCTGCGCCTGAACTGACCCCCAACACCTCAGGACTGGCCATAGGATTACGCGTTAATGTTTGTAGTAGTACACCGGCGACTGCCAGCATCAAGCCTGTGGCCGCAGCGCTCAAACTACGAGGCAAGCGGTACTGCTGCGTGAGCGCCCAGTCCGTACTGAGCACCCAACCATTGATATCTTGCACAAACAGACAAGCCAGCATGATGACAGCGAGCACGCCAGCGCCCCATCGCCAAAATGCAATGGATGTATGTTTACCTGTAAGCATCGGCGTCACTGTCTCTATCCGCGCGCGGCGCTGACGCAAAATTAGCCAAATAATCAATGGTGCACCCAAGATACCTGTCATGGCACCAGCTGGAATCTGCATATCAAGTATCGGCTCAAGCAGTAACGCGACATTACTGGTTAATAACAACAGCAGCGCTCCCAACCCAAAGGCAGTGGCCAAACGCTTACCAATCGCAGAGATGCCCAGCGCATTGACCAAACTTGCCGCACCAAGACCAATAAAACCAATTAAACCAACTTCACTAATCACTAAGGCGGTCACAACGGCGACAACCAATACAACAAGTGCGCGAATGCCATTAATAGGCACACCCAGACGTTTTGCCTGCGTGTCATCTAAGCTCATCAGCGTTAATGGCTTTAGTAATGGCAGACATACAACCGCCATCAAAATAGCAGTGATGACTAGCGCGATACTGGTATGCCAGCTGTTTTGTGCCAAAAACCCAGCCGCCCATGACAGCATGCCATTGCTACGCTCAGCAAAAAATAGCACCAGTACATTGGCCACTGCGGCCAGCAAAATATTGACCACCAAACCGGCCAATATCAAAATCAATGGATTAAATCTACTGGGTGCTGATAAGGCAAATACCAGACCCATACTGATGATAGCCCCTACAAAGGCCACATAAAGTCCGCCATAAATAGCCAAGCTTGGCAAAAATAACGTGACGATAAGTATAGCCAACTGTGCACCCACGCCCACACCTAGCGTCGTATCGGATGCTAAGGGATTTTTTACCAATTGCTGCAGTAGAATACTGACCACGCCTAATAGCCCGCCAGCCAACAACGCCACTACGCTCGTTGCCACTATATGTAGCTGTACCGCCATACTGGCAATATCCAACTGCGAGCTTGGTATGAGCAAATCACTAATTGGGCGTGTCCACTGCTGATCTAGCAGTACCCAACTGCTCCATAATGACAAGGCCGCTAGTCCGATGAGCATGGTCCATAGTCGCCAAGACATACTGGCAAACAAAGAAGTCTGGGAATTGGGTTGATTGGGTGGCAGATTCAACGGCAGCGATGACTGTTTTGATGACGTCAATGAAGATGACGACGATAATGGTTTTGGAGTCGTTACGGTTTCAGAAGCTGATGTCATCGTATGAGCACTATCGGTGTTATTGTTGTGGTTGTTGTGAGTATTTGCATTGGCGCTCATAGTACATCCCCGCCTTTTAATGAAACGTCTGACAAGTTATTTGCTAGGCTTACCAATGACGACATACCGCCATAAATCCATACTGGTGGTAACTCACCCACACAGCGGGTATTGCCATAACCTAAACGCTGCCAAATAAGGCTGTCATCAATTTCAGCTCTAGTGATTGGACTGAGTGGATCGATAATTAATAAACAAGTCTCATCATCTAATTGCGCCAAATCTCCCATTCGTATCGGCACAAATCCCCAATTATTGCCTTTGCCCAATACCACAAGCTCTTTACCCATCTGCTCTAACGTAGGTTGAAACAAGCTGTTTGCCACATACATACGCATGTTATTAGCATCCGCAAACTGCACCACCGCAAACTTTTTGACTCTTGGATAGCGCTGCTGCAATTGCTGACTGGCCAGCTGTATGTCTTTTTGACTTTGTACAATATAGTCCTCAGCCATCTTTGGGTTATCGATCAGCATGCCAAGCTTCCGCGTTGGTTCGGTATAGTCAGCCCACGTTGCTGTCTCTCCTTTTGCCGCAGACATCACAGATTCTGCAGGTACATCACCATATAAGTTACGTGCATGCTCATAAAAGTAATTGTCTATAACCATATCAACAGGCAGTTGGGCGATTAGCTCAGCGTTGGGCTGATAGCGGATACCCAAATCTACGGTTGATGATGGCAGTTTGGGACTACCAACCCATCTGTCCCAAACCCTTATATCACCTGTCGCAATTGGTGCATGCCCCATCGCTGTCAAAGTCGCCGCATTGCCCCAGTCAGGAGAGGCGATATTCATCCTATCTCTATCACTGTTTTCTGCTGCTGAGGTAGTGCTTGATGGTAATTCATCGAGCTGATCGGTACTGTTTTGTGTGGACGTCTGGTTATTACAGGCCGTCAATACCAAGCACAATGAGAGCGCGAACCATTTCAGTGTTGTCAATGACGTCGATGATTGTTCTGTATAAAAAATGGGAGGCATAGAAGCATATCTTTGTAGGCGAATTAAAAAAAAGGGAGCAGAAACTAGAGGTTAAGCGACTGCGACAGGCTGTCCAGTAATGGGGTGACTGAGCAGCTGCATATCGACATTAAAGATATCGCGTAGCACGGTAGGTTGCATGGTACTGGCGATATCACCGTTGTGACATATTTGACCATTTTTCAGGGCGATGATTCGATCGGCATACTGCGCGGCCAAATTGATATCATGGATAATAATCACCACGCTCAAGCCTTGCTCATCCACCAAACGACGAATAAGCTGAATGACCTCGATTTGATAATGCATATCAAGGGCAGCAAGTGGCTCATCGAGCAATAGGTAACGGGTATCCTGTGCCAGACACATCGCGAGCCAAGCACGAGCGCGCTCACCGCCTGATAGTGTGGCCGTGATCCGATCAGCAAACGCTTCAGTTTGAGTCAATTTTAATGCTTGCGCGACTTTTTCTTTATCTATTTGAGTTGGCTTTTGTAGCCATTTCTGATGTGGGTAGCGTCCTAACATGACCAGCTCACGCACCGTGAATCCAGCAGCTTCAGGTAATTGCTGCGGTAGATATGCCATCTGCCGTGCCAATTCCTTGCTGCCGTAATCATTAATACTGCGCTTGTCTAATGTGACATCGCCACTACTACTTGCCATCTCGCCTGCCAATGCTTTAATCAAGGTCGACTTACCAGATCCATTATGCCCAACCAAAGCCACTAATTGATTGGTATCAATATCACAGCTCACATTGTCTAATAGAGTATTTCCTTGACGGCTGATGGTCAGCTGGTTTGCACGTAGCATATAAGCACTCATTTTTGATAAAAATTGAAGAAAGTAGGGTCGATGGCAATCGCTTTATTAAAGCCAAAACGACAATAAAAGTTGATTTTACTCGTAAACGATAATAAAAACAATTATCATTAACTACAATAGAAGGCTCCACTTCTCAACTTACTGTTCTTTATGAGTATTAAAATGGCCAATATCCTCTTACCTACTGAAAACCTCCTTTATAAGCAAAACAATTCATATACTCTATTGGATACCCCTGAAATAGACGACATCATCGCTCATATCAATGAAGAGCATCTTGATGAGCTGCTTGGATTTTTGAGTGCATTTACCTCTATATCTACAGCCGAATTAAATCACGTAGATGCAAAAATTACAGCGATCTACGCTGAAGGTATCGCATTACAAACATACCCAAAACACCTAGAGCGACCGCTAGCCTCTCAAGATAACAACCTGTGTGACCAAGCTTTCTTTATTACTTTTGTCGCACCCATTACCCATCCTGATGACTTACAAACCCAATATATTTTGCTCAAACAAAGAGCAGACAAAAAGCTGGGCAAAAAAACCATCAAACTGACCAAGCAAGTATTTGATGTGCAAAACAGTTATAACATCAGCAAAAATATGCTGCGCCTTGAGTTGAGTATGCCGTCATTAAATGACGTTCAATTAAGAAATACTAACGGCGCACTAAGCGCAATGTCAGTACCTATCAACGAAGCGGGTTACGCGTACTTGTTTGATTTAGAGCACAATGCGACAACGAAGGTATTGATGACTGATAGCATTGATGACAATAAAGCGGATGACGATGCAGTTAATGACAGTGAAAAAGATAACGTACGCCCTACTCGTCCTCACTGTTATTACACGCTAAGAAAAGCATGGCATACCGATGATGGTATACGAGCATGGGTAGATGTTTTTTTACATGGAGATACGCCGGGTGGCAACTGGGCTCAGTCGCTACAAGCAGGCGATACCATAGTGACCAAACGGGAGTTTCCTGAAAAGGTTGAGCACTTAAGAGATGGTCAAGCGGTACTGATTGTCGATGAGACATCAATGCCGACAGCTGCACGACTGCTGGAGCTATGGAATAACCCTAAGCCACCACTAATCATTTGTGTCACGCAGGACATAGCCGATCAGAGCTATTTTGATGACGTTAAAATGCGCAGTCGCGTTAGTAGTAACGACTGTCTTGAAGGTGCTGATAGGATTCAAGGTATGAAAAACTGCGTTCCTGATGCCGTGACCGTACTACACATAACTGCAAACCAAATAACCTTAGGGCAAGATTTGGCCACAGTGATTGATGACAAACTGAGTGATTATGTGAGCCGGCATGCTATACAGATTGATAAGGTGTGGGGTGCACTAGAGGCTAGTACTGTCAAGGCCGTTCGAGATAAGCTAAGAGCGCGGTTTGATTTGAGCCGAGCGGATGTCATCATTAAGGCATACTGGCGGCATACGGCCTAGATTTGCCGATTGGTTTTCTACAGCGTTTGAGATGGGTATCTTGATCAGCAATAAAGATACCCAGCAGTTGAGCGATAGCGTACTTATCGGTCAACTGTCCGTGGCATTAACGCACAAATTTGAGCCTATAATTTTTAGCGTGTGAATAAAAGATCTCATGCTAAATTGAGCGGTGGGCTGAGCATTAAACCCAACCATCTTCCAATAGATGCTCAGTATTACTGATTTTGAAACCGTTGCATAAGTCATAAAACGTCATCGGATCTTCAATATTTTCGAGCAACTCTCGTTTATGCAGCGCCACAAATAACGCTAACGCATACGCCGCACTATGGATGGACTTTTTAGGATTGAAGGTGATATCAGTGAACCCTTGATATTGAATCACTTCCTCATGTAGCTGAGGGTTTTGCTTTAGAGCATTCACGTACAGCCAGTCATAAAACGTGGTCAATGGCTCTACGCCCCACTCCATACCAAAATAATTATAACCAATGAGCTCGCCTGAGGTCGTGAGTCGCTCATCTTTGCGGGCTTGTCTTGGCGCTACTGTCAACAAATCAAGGTAAGGACCACCATCTTCAAAGATCATGCTGGCTTGAAAGGCATTTTCGACACTGTATGGATTGCCATCATGCTCATCCGTAATCTGTAAGCTGAACGGGCTTAGCGGAAAACTTAGCTTATTGCCAGACTTGCTAGAGAGCTCGAGTACTTGCTTAAATCCATACTTTTTGCGAATGACTTGTTGTAGGTCATTGATGGACTTTTTCTTTTGTCTGCTCGCAAACCCCACATGCCGCTCAAACATAACCATATCCGTTTTTACCAAATTGTCACTGTTGACTTTCGGCATGAATACGGGTCTTTGTTCTATAGTATTTGGTACTTCTTCCATAGTAATGTGCCTTAATATCAATGGTCTTGTATAAAGTGTTCTTTCATCATTAATCTAGCAAAAATGCTTATGACAGTTGATTCTGTCACTGCTATCAGCGTTCTTTATTATTGGGGTTTTACTTTCTAGTAATAAAATATCGCTGCTCAATCTGAAATGCGCTGAACCGAGTCAACGCTCGCGGAGGCAGTTTATCTTATTCTTAGTCATTTATCCTACCCTATTTCAAGGTTATTGATAACCTTACTGAGTTTTTTGCATCAATGCCTTGTATGGTGTAAACATAAGCAGTGTATTTGACCTGTATTCGTCTTACTTCATTCTGATCGCAGTCAAATTAATGGCTGTTCTTTATTACCGCACCGAAACGTAGATACGCTATTATTTCCATGAACATGCGCCTACACACGTAGAATGCGTAGAATAACCATGATAATCTCCGCATAATATGCATTGATAAACAATTTTCTAAGGACGCTTCACAATTTGAGAAACGTCTAGTTAAGGATGATCTAGAGTATCAAGGCTCGCGGTCTATTATTAGTGGTTCCATTATACCAGTCTGTTTTAAGTAGTCTGTTAATAGGTTTGAAGGGTGAAATAGCTGGTTCCCTTGGGGTATAGCCAAAAAATATGTTCAGTACAGTCTAAGAACATGTCTAAATGATCTCGGCTCAATGATTTTTAATCATGTCATTTATATTTAAAATAGTGCCAAAACTATTGCACAGCGATTAAAGAATAGGGCAGCTATCTCAAATGGTAAGTTATTTGAAGTTGCCACCACACTTAGCAAAGGAAGATAATACTTAAGAGGCCTTAAGCCAGTCAACAGCCATCTGCCATAGCTCGGGTGCTTTTTTATTCGTTCTACGGCTGAAATAAAGCATATGGCCTATGTTATCGAGACCAAATTCTTTAGGATCAAAAAAGCGTTTTTCTACTGGCATCTGACTGAACACTCGTATCATGTCATCCATGTTTTTGCTGTTGGCAATGTCGTCATCGCTAAAGCCTAACCATAGTGCTTTCATGGCAATGTCGTCATAAAAATGCGTGTGTATACTTTTACCAAACGCCGTTTTGATATAACCTGCGCCATTGCACCACTCGCGCCATTGACGAGCGACATGCTTAGGTAAAGGCTCACCCATGCCCACTTTATCTGAAGCGGTATAACCTAACATGAGGTTGTTTAAGGGAATAAATATGTCCATAAAAAACTTAGCTTTAAGTTTATGGGACATCCTCATATTTTTAATGCGACCTGATGAACAAGCGACATTAAATACTGAGGCGATAGACTCATAATTTGGCATCAAGCCAATCAGTTGACCGCCCGCGCTATGACCAATCAAATGATAAGAAGCATCAGAAAATTCATCTTGCAAGGTATCAAGCACGGCTGGCATATCATATCGTCCCCAGCTTATCAATGATGCGTCAGATTTTGCCAGATCGGTAGTAAGCGAGTCGCCAATACCTTCATTGTCATAGGTTAGGACACCAAAGCCATTTTCTGCTAAGTAAGTGGCAAAGTTATGATAAAACTGACGTTTAATACCTGTTGCAGGTGCCATCATAATCGCTTTTTTCACCGCACTTTTAGGACGATACACGGTTGCTGCCAGCGCTTGATTCCGATCGGTCAGAATGCTCAGTGAATAAACTTCTATCTCAGTCTTGATATCAGCGCCAGTAGTCGCTGCTATAATATCGCCTTGTGGCTTTAGGTTTTCAAAAGATGATGAGAGAGTGTCGTCCATAAATATACCTTAATATTCCTTTGTTTTTATTGATCCACTTCATTAGCAAAGATTGACTACTATTTGCGATGAGTCAGTAATATTTAAATCCGAAAAAAGGTAGCTGAAGAGTGATAAATCATTGCTAATGCGTGGCAGCAGTTTTGTGATAGAGACGTTACGGCAATGGTCTTTGTCATCATTAGGAAAGAGCACAGTCTAAACGCTTTCAACTCATGCTATACCCTTGCTAGTTAAGACCACTCTTTTAAAGCAGTCTCAACAAAGTTCAAACGATCTTGTCCAAAGAACATCTCACTATTTACGAAGAAACTCGGCGCACCAAATACACCTCGTGCTACCGCTTCTTCGGTGCTAGATTTCAAGTGTTCTTTGACCTCAGGTTTGCTAATACGCGCCATAAAATCAGTCGCGTCAATGCCTGCTTTAGACAGAACTTCAGCGACGACTTCTGGTGACTCCATATTTAATTTTTCAGCCCATAGCGCGTTAAAGACAGCCGATAGATAACTCTCAAATTCAGGCGTACCCAAATAAGCCGTAACACCGCGCATGAGCTGCATGGTATTCAATGGGAAAAACGGATTGAAGCGAAAAGGCACGTCATAGATAGTTGAAAAACGCTTAAGGTCTTTGAGCATATAAGCCCCTTTAGCAGGTACTGCAGCTGGTGAGGTGTTGCCAACAGCCTGGAAAACCGCTCCAAGTAACATAGGTCGCCAAACGATCTCAGCGTTATGACGCTGTGCGATACTCGCTAATTGTGTCCATGCCAAATAACTGGCTGGGCTGCCCACATCAAAGAAAAACTCTACTTGTTTACTCATCTTTGCATTCCTTGCAACGTATATTAGAAAATTTCGGATATTGTTAATTAGATAGAATCAAAAAGTTTCCATCCACGGGCGTAGATCCAGCTCGTGCGTCCAGCTATCTCTTGGCTGACAATGCAATTGCCAATATTGCTCAGCGATATGCTCTGGATTCAAGATACCGTCTTGATCTTTAAGCGCATAACGCTTAGGAAAGTTGTCACGAATAAAGGCGGTATCAATGGCACCATCAATAATAGGATGAGCCACATGTATGCCTTTTGGTCCTAACTCTCGAGCCATGCTTTGTGCCAGTGCCCGCAGAGCAAACTTAGCGCTAGCAAAAGCCGAAAAACCTTTGCTGCCCCGCAAAGAAGCCGTCGCGCCAGTAAAAATAATGGTTCCTTTCTTGCGTGGAATCATGACTTTGGCCGCTTCTCTCCCTGTCAAAAATCCAGCCAAGGCACCCATTTCCCACACTTTTCGATAGACCCTTTCAGTAGTATCTACAATAGAGAAATGAACGTTTGCACCGATGTTAAATACCACCACTTCAATCGGCCCAATATCTTTTTCAATATGAGCAAACAGCTCAACCATCTCCTGCTCTACGCGCGCATCGCAACCAAATGGCTTAATTACTCCTCCAGCTGCTTCGATATCACTGACTAATGCGCTCAGCTTCTCAACATTCCTTCTGATCACGCATAAGGTAAAACCTTCTCTCGCAAAACGCTTGGCAACAGCGCTGCCAGTGGCATCGCCTGCGCCGATTACAACTGCTACGGGTGCTCTATCCATGTCTATTTCCTTGTAGGTTCCTTTTTAGAACTAACAAAAATATAGCTTTATTTTTAGACCCTGTCAAGCTAACCTATGACTCAAAGATGAAGGAGATAACATATGCGTTGGGATGAACTGGATCAACAGTCTTGCTCGGTGGCTCGCACTTTGGCAGTCATTGGTGATCGCTGGACGCTCATGATTTTACGTGACTGTTTTTTAGGTGTTAGACGATTTGATATATTTGAGCAACGCTTAGGTATTACACGCCATGTCCTGTCTGATCGTCTTCGAAAATTGGTTGAATACGATATCCTAAAAAAAGTCGCCTATCAGCAAAAACCACTACGTGAGGAATATAGGCTGACAGAGCGCGGGTTAGATTTGCACTCTATCGTACTGGCATTGGTCAGTTGGGGTGATAAATACATGGCTGATGAACGTGGGGCACCGCTGCTACATAGACACAAGACATGCGGTCAGATTATGCATCCTGTGACAGTATGCTCTGAGTGCTCTGAGTCTATTACTGCACGTGATATTGAGGTTGAGATAGGGCCTAAATGGATAGGTAAGGATGAGTTTGGTATATGAAGAGAGGGTTCTGCTAAAAAAATGCAAGCCAAGGGAATTGCCACACACTTTGAACTAGCACTTACCTATGAACCATTACAGAATTGAGATCATGGAAAGTAATGAGCTATTCTGACAATTCCATAATCATTAAATCCTTATCTAACACTAGCAGTTCGATGCCTGTATAGCGCACCGATCACGATTTAATACTATTTTTGGGCTTGTAAAGCTTATTAATCAATATAAGGTTAACTAAATAAATGGCTCATTTGGATTTACATGCTAAAGCAGAGATTGGCAAATCCTTAGCAGGGTTCGCACTAGGTGAAAAATTGCAAAGTTTTTTGCATTATGTCGATGAGAGTGTAGATGGCAATAAAATTCCTTGGAATGTTGATTTGGTAAACAATAATGAAGGAGTCTTACTATATAAATGGGGTTCGTCATACGGTAACGGATACGCAATATTCTTTAAAAATCCTACACTAGAGCTTAGTTTTTCTGAACAAGGTACGCTTATCTTCATTGAAGTTGGTGAAGGTTATCAAGGCGAAATCTTTGATGGTGGTATCAAAATTGGCAGTCGTATCGGAGATATAGACCATGCGTTAGTTTTGGATGATACAGAAGATGCACACTATTTAGCAGATGATAAAGGACAGTTCATTGATGGAATATTCTTTTTCGCCGGTGGCGAAGAGGTGATAGATAATCCTGATGCTACTATTGGGGTAGTACGTGTCTATAATTATAACTTCAAGTGATAAATATTTGAGTATAGATACCATCATACTTAAATAATCTTGAGTAGCTCAAACAGTACACCATGAAGTACACTACAGTTATCACAATAATTCAAAACCTTGATACCATTAGCCTACAGCCCAAGTTTCGAGTCCTCACTAGGGTACCGAACCAGTGGAAGTACCTGATTGTTTCGCCATAAGGACACCTCACTTACAGATAGATTATTAAGAAATCGAAATTTCTTGGCATTCATTGAGAAAATCCTCTAAAAATAATTTAAAAGCACTTGCCCTAACGGAAAAATCCAAACCAAAGTCATATCCTGTAATTTTACCGTTTGTATAAACTCCAACAGGCACTCTTAGCTTGATAAACAACAAGTAGTCATTTGATTTAAAGATATCCATAGTGAAGAACATATCAATAGGATAGATAGAAAAGACTAGTTCATCCTCATCTTCAAACTGATCTAAATTATCCAGCTTTGTAAGTTGTTTTTTCAGATAAGTTATATTCTCATATGACATATATCTATTTACTTCATTAACATTTTTAAAATCCAAGCATATCAGCTCTGTTTTTACTTCCAAGCTGCACATTACGCCAAACTCATTATAAGAAACTGGTGCAAGCTGAATGGATATGTTTTTATCATAATTGACTAAGCTACTCATTTTTATTGCTCTTGAAAATTAATTACGGTGACTACTAGTGTAGTACCCATCAGGCTACCTGCTAAATTATTTAATACAAGTAGCAGTAATGCGATTCAACATCGAAAAGCTCACTACATGTACACAGCCAAGTATTCAAATCTTCACTAGGGAACCGCCCTTGTTTCCATGAGATAAGTTATCGGCAATACCCTCCTTTGTTATCTACAACTTCTCTCATTTTAACCTTCCGCCCCCTTACTTCGTCATCACAGCAAGGCTTAGGAGTAATTTCTTGAAAATATTATAGAAATACGCTTGACCTTACCATGATGTCAACCTATATGCTGTAGCTATAGATTTGAAAATAAGATTAAAAATATAGTTAAAAACGACAGAGGTTGTTATGAAAACAAAAAATACTAAAGCCCCTACTTATCATGAAGTGCTGAGCATTGAAGGCATGAGTTGCGCGTCTTGTGTTGGGCGTATCGAAAAACAATTAAAAAACATTGAACACGTTGAAAATGCCGAGGTAAACCTTGCTACTGAACAGGCGACTGTTTACTCATCTCAGCCTGTAGATGTTGCCCAGTTGAACAAAGCGGTAGAGCGCGCAGGTTATAAAGTGACTGAAACCAAGCCTATCGAGCTATCCATAGAAGGCATGAGCTGTGCCTCGTGTGTTGGGCGGGTAGAAAAATCTTTGGCCAAAGTCGCTGGCGTGCAACAAGCCACAGTAAACCTTGCGACTGAACGCGCTTGGATTAAAGGTGATGCGCAAATACAAACGAGTGAATTGATTGAGGCCGTTAAAAAAGCGGGCTACGAGGCCAAACTGGTAGAACAAGCCCAAAGTGATCGACAAGATAAGAAAGCTTCGGAGCAAAATCAGCTTAAACGAGATTTGGGACTTTCTGCGCTATTATCACTGCCCGTATTCATTCTAGCAATGGGCTCGCATATGATTCCCGCCTTTCATATGTGGGTGGTGAATAACCTCGGTACTCAGCAAAGTTGGCTGATACAGTTTGTTTTGACCACATTGGTATTACTCTTTCCAGGGCGACGCTTTTATCAAAAAGGCGTGCCAGCCTTATTGCGTTTTGCGCCAGATATGAACTCGCTAGTGGCGATTGGTACTATCGCAGCGTACGGCTTTTCCCTCATAGCGACCTTTATCCCGCAAGCGTTACCTGAAGGCACGGTGCACGTCTATTATGAAGCCGCTGCCATGATTGTAAGCTTGATATTATTAGGACGTTATTTTGAAGCAAAGGCTAAAGGTCGTACTTCTGGGGCCATTCAGCATTTAGTGGGCATGCAGGCAAAGACTGCCCGTGTACAGCAAGATGGCAAAGTCATTGAAGTCCCTGTAGAGGACGTCACCGCACAGATGATAGTTGAGATTCGTCCAGGCGAGCGTGTGCCTATTGATGGCGAGGTGGTTGACGGTCACAGTTATATTGATGAATCTATGATTACGGGTGAACCTGTCCCTGTGAAAAAACAAGCAGGCGATCAAGTGGTCGGTGGTACTATCAATCAAAACGGCACTGTGAATATTCGAGCAACGGCCATTGGTGAAGATTCCGTATTGGCACAAATCATTCGTATGGTAGAACAAGCCCAAGGCTCTAAATTACCGATTCAAGCATTGGTGGATAAAGTCACCATGTGGTTTGTACCAGCGGTGATGTTTTTATCAGCATTGACCTTTATAGTTTGGTTGATTTTTGGCCCTGACCCTGCCTTGACCTTTGGCTTAATCAATGCGGTTGCCGTACTCATTGTGGCCTGCCCTTGTGCAATGGGATTGGCCACTCCCACCTCTATTATGGTCGGTACGGGTCGCGGTGCAGAATTGGGTGTATTATTCCGTAAAGGTGAAGCGCTACAAATGCTTCAGGATGTGAGCGTAGTGGCCGTTGATAAAACAGGCACATTGACTGAAGGCAAACCTACCCTAACGGATTTCCAAGTCCAACAAGGGTTTGAGAAAGAACAAGTCTTACGTGTGGTGGCATCGGTTGAAGCAAAATCTGAGCATCCCATTGCCTTGGCCATTGTACAAGCCGCAGAAGAACAGAATATTCAACTGCTACCTATCACTGACTTTGAGGCGATAACAGGTTTGGGTATTCAAGCAAACGTGGCAGGCCAAGTGATCCACATTGGGGCTGATCGTTACATGCAGCAATTGGGGCTTAATGTTGCGCCTTTTGAACAAGATGCGCTACGTTTGGGACAAGAAGGTAAAACCCCGCTCTATGTATCGATTGACCAGCAGTTGGCTGCTATCATCGCCGTTGCCGATCCTATTAAAGAGACGACTCATGCCGCCATCGCCGCACTACATCAGTTAGGCTTAAAAGTGGCCATGATTACAGGTGATAATCGCCATACCGCCCAAGCGATTGCCGCAACATTAAATATTGATCAGGTAGTGGCAGAAGTATTGCCCGAAGGCAAAGTGGATGCAATACGCCAGTTGCAAGAACAATATGGCCGAGTGGCATTTGTTGGTGACGGTATCAATGATGCCCCTGCATTGGCTCAATCCGATGTTGGATTGGCCATTGGTACAGGCACAGACGTAGCGATTGAGGCGGCTGAAGTGGTGCTAATGTCAGGTAGCTTGCAAGGCGTGCCTACTGCAATTGCCTTGAGTAAAGCCACCATCAGTAATATCAGACAAAATCTGGCTTGGGCATTTATTTATAATGTTGCTTTAATCCCGATTGCCGCAGGTGTCTTGTATCCCGCCTTTGGTATCCTGCTCTCACCTATTTTTGCGGCAGGGGCCATGGCACTGTCTTCTGTGTTCGTATTGGGTAATGCGTTACGTCTTAAGTACTTTAAAGTATAGTCAGCGAACTACTAAACCGCTACAGAGTGAATGTAGAATCGTAAAGGATATCCATATAGGGTTTAAACATTAATGCTTAAACCCTTTCTAGGTTAGGAAGATAAATATGAATATTGGTCAAGCATCAAAGCAATCAGGTATTTCTACCAAAATGATTCGCTACTATGAGCAGATTGGCTTGCTAGAAACAGTAAATCGCTCGAACTCAGGTTATCGCTTGTACTCTAAAGACGATATAGACGACTTATGCTTTTTAAGACATTCTCGCGACTTGGGATTCTCATCCAAGCAAATGAAAGAGTTACTGTACTTGCGTAAAAATGCCAATCGTCAGAGTGCAGATGTTAAGCAACTGACACAAGAGCATATCGAAACGTTAAACCAAAAAATCGTGCAATTGCAGGAGATGGTCGACTCGCTACAGAACTCTTTTGATCACTGTGCAGGCGATGACAATGCAGATTGCGCTATCTTAGAGGATCTAGGACAGGGTCAATAAAGTAAATGAGTTAGTTATATATATGTAGGGCCTAAAGCATTACGATTAGTCCAATAAACGAATTAAATCACTAGTTAAAACTACTCTGAATCTTTACTAATTAGCTGGTTAACTTGCATTTTGTACGTTGGTTAAGCCACCTTCGAATCACACCGTTGCACAAGCATTGTTTTTGACCAATTTAGTGGGTATTCCATTTGGGCTTAGTTTGGCTATTTGGGAGAATGAACCTTTGAGTTGGTATGCACTATGGATAGCAGCCGGCTTAAATTTGTTCATTTTGATTTATGCAGGAAACTGTACTTTAAGGCTTATCACTTTCTTTTAATGGAACTAACTTGAGGAAGAAATAGAAAAAATCCAACTGCTTTTTCTATCAATTGCTTTGTTACACTTCTTGCAGAAAAAGCTCTGTTCCTTTTTTTATCGGCAAATTCAAGGCGATTCCTACTTCTCCTATAGTTGCTTCATCGACATCATATCCATCAAGCTGAATTGAATTTATAGCTAGTTTTGATAATTTTCCATCTTTTTTACCAATTAACGTTGAACCTATTTTTATAGTGCATGTATCAGTTAGATTTAAAATTGCTACTTTGCCATTTTTAAATATTTCGTTTGAAATCCCAATCGATGTTGTGTTACTTGGCTCTAGCGTGATTAAACCGCAATCGAACAAACTATTTCTAACTTCTTCTTTAGTTATAATCCCATCTTCAATCAAAAAATATGCTTCATACAAGCTACAAGTAGTGATAAGCCCTCTATTCTCAAGCTTAGCATCATTAATTTGATTTTCGGTGAATGGTGGGTTTGCTCTATTTTCCGGAGCTAAATATCGTTGATGGTTGACTATATATAAGCCAAATACATCGAACTTTCCACGTTGCTCAGCTCTTCTATATTTTATTTTGCTGATTTGCGAACAAGCTTTGTCTGTTGATGTTCCACCAATGCCTTTGATCTCAATGACAAGAAGCCCTTTATCTGTTTCAATTTGAAGATCTTCCTCAAATACATCTATTACTTTTTCATCCATATCCACAATTGAATCAAAACCGAGCCAATCCATATATTTTTGAATAGACTTAACTAACTCATCACCAGTTTGAAAAATTAATTCATGCAAAAAACGGTATTGTTCTCTTGTCTCTTCAATCTATTGTTCAATGTTTTGAAGGCTTTTTCTATATTCAACACTCAGCTCAAGCTTTTGTCTTAATAATGCACCTTCATTTGGCAGTAAATACTCTCCATTATTCAACCATCCGAACTCACCATGGTAAGGAAAAATATCAGGCATTACATCAGGAAGATATGTTTTAAAAAGCTCACTGATAAACTGACTTTTTTCTTTCATGTCAGGAAAAACTAAAATCAAACAGTTGTTAACCAAATGAGCATAACTTATAATTTCTTCGCGATCATTTAGTAGTAGTGGAATAAAATCTTCAATTTTTTGACTTGTGCCGTCTCTCCATGTAGTAGGATGCTTAAAAACATTACTGTACTCAATTTCGCTCAGGTGCTTTTCAAGAATCGAAGATATTTTTTCATTTCTTACAGCAACGGCTTTACTTCCATGCCTTTCCACTCTAAAAACATTTGAGCTATAAAAATCTAAATTAGAGTAAGAAGGTCTATCTATTACTACGCTACCACGAGATGTAATTTCGACAAATTCATAGTCCGCCTTATTTTCTTGCCCAAAGAAGGCAATGATGATCGATCGCTTTTTTACTATATCTTTAATTTCTTTAGATATTATGTTTACAGTGATAGGTCTTGGATCAAAAACCTGTTCAGGAAAGTGGCTACGAAAAGCGTAAGCTTTGGAGCCTTTAGCATTTTCTAGACTGTGATCATTAGCTGAATAATTTTCTATTTTAGTGCCTGTCATGTCTAACATGACTATATCAAACTCATGCAAATTTTTCGGAGAGTCATAATTCAGCCTTATTAACCTTTCAGTATATGGCTGATTGTTTACTTTAATGCTAGATCCCAGATTCCCCTTAACACAATTAAACTTCAATCGCTTAAGCTCTTGATGCACATCATCATCAAAATCGAACAAGCAGATCATAGGATGTTGGTGAACCTCAGGTTGTTTGTTTTCGAAATCAGCTATAGGCTGCTCTTCTTTTTGCGTTAGCTTTCTTAACATAGACTACGTAATCCTGATCGATATGATTTAAGTGTGATATCTTACATTTCTCATTTGATGACTTATAATATCTTAAAATAAGATACATTATATTTTTTATAAAGTACCTAAAAAGCATTTGATAATCTTATTTGAAAAACTACAACTATAATAAACTAATCACTAAACCTTCACTTCAGCCACCCTTTATCCTCTCAACCAAAAAATCGACGGCGGCTTTTACCTTAGGCACTAGATAGCGCTGCTTTTGATACAGCAGATATACGGCCATATCAGCGTGCTGCGTGATTGCTAATGGATGCTCAAATTTAATCTCTTGCAATGCGCCTGACTCAAGGTATGAGGATAGTGCCCATCGAGTGGACATCAAAATACCTTCCCCGTCACAAGCCTTTTTGGCAAGCCATGGTCCATTGTTTGAAATTGCGACTGCTGGCCCTGAGACATCATGCCACTGATCGTCCACATAGCAGAGCCAAGGTGTTGGCCCATTTGGGGCTTTGAAATACAGGCCTTTATGTTCCTTTAATTCCATCACATGACTAGGTGCGCCATGCATCTCTAAATAACTGGGCGACGCAACCGGTATAAACCCATTATCCATGAGCCTAATGGCAAGCACACGCTCATTTGGCGCATAACCACCGCGAATCGCAATATCGACATCGTCACGTCCCAATGCGGATAATTCATCACTGAGACTGACATCCAGCACAATCTCTGGATACAACTCACCGAACTCATCCAACAGTGGTAGCAGTATTTTTTCACCAAAACCCACCATAGAGCTGATGCGTAACCGCCCCATTGGTGTCGTTTGATAACTGCGTACTGTTTCTTTGCTTTGCTCGAGCTGATCCAATACTTGCTGCATATCGTCATAATAGACCTGCCCTACTTCGGTCAATTTAACGATTCGGGTCGAACGCTTTAATAATGTCGCGCCCAAGCTCTTTTCTAAATCAGATACTCGTCTCGATAGTGAGGATGGCGGTACATTGAATGCACTTGCCGCCTTAGTAAAACTGCCGGTCTCGACGACTTTGCTGAAATAGCGTATTGCCCGTAATTGATCCAATTAACCTCTCCATCTCATCGCTAGTTGATCATTGATTAATCACTACTTTTAAGTATTTTGGTCTTATTGTTGCTTAAAAAGCAATAGTGATTCACGTTTTCCCTTATATATAACCACATTAAAACCAGTAATAATGTGTTTAAATTAAAAACTACAACTTTTACTCTAATAATGGAAATGGACTTATGATTACTTTGCATGGTTTTGCCGCAAGCAACTATTACAATATCGTGAAACACACCCTTTTATACAAAGAACTGCCATTCCAAGAAGACCTGCTATACGCTGGTAGTGATGATCTACTCACCGTTAGCCCAGTGGGCAAAGTACCTGCTATCACCACAGCTGACGGCTTTAATCTGTCAGAGTCGAGCGTGATCTGTGATTTTTTAGAAGAGACTTACCCTGAAAAACCGCTTTACCCCAAAGATGCAGCAGAACGTGCCACCGTACGTCAAATAATGAAAATCGCAGAGCTGTATTTTGAGCTACCAAGTCGCCGTTTGATCCCTTATGTGTTTTCTGGCACTGATGCGCCTAACGCTATCAAGGATGAAGTACGCCAAGTATTGGGCCGCGGTATTATTGCCATGAATCGCCTATGTAAATTCTCGCCTTGGATTGCAGGCGAGCAATTCACCATGGCTGACATCTATGTGCATCACGTCAATACCATTGTCAACGCTTTTGGATCTACTCAGCTTGAGTGGGATGTACTGGCGGAAGTGGACGGCATGAAAGAATGGAACAAAGCCATGAGTAAAACCGACATCGCACAAAGCGTTCAGGCAGATAGCCAAGCGAACATGCCTGAATTCATGCAGCATGTGACCGCCCAAATTAAAGCCGCAAACGCTGGCTAGTTCGATGCTAACTGGTTCAAGATTAAAAAGTATTTAACTACAGAACGACCTTTATTCAATGATTAAAAAGAGAGCCAATACAATACCGTCATTGGTTCAATAACTATAACGATTTGCAGGAGCAAACTTTATGATAGATAAAAACTTACAACTTATTTCAACGGTTAGTGATGACAACAAACTGACCCTAAGCTTGCAAGACATTGATATGCCAACGCCGGGCGCGGATGAAATCGTCGTTCGTATTGAAGCGGCACCATTGAATCCTTCTGATTTTGGGGTTATGTTCAGCGCGGCTGACATGTCGACTGCAGTACAGTCAGGCACCGAGCAAAGCCCAGTCGTTACTGCTGACGTGCCAGCCAAGTATATGCCATCACTCAAAACTCGCGTTGGTAAAGACACACCAGTAGGTAATGAAGGTGCTGGTACTGTGATTGCCGCAGGCTCATCGCCTGAAGCGCAAGCATTGATGGGCAAGATGGTTGCCGTCATCGGTGGAGGTACTTATCGTCAGTACCACTGTGTCAATGTCAAAAGCTGCTTGGTATTAAAAGAAGGCACGACGGCTAAAGAAGGGGCTTCTTCTTTTGTGAATCCACTTACTGCATTAGCGATGGTCGAAACCATGCGTGCGGAAGGCCACAAAGCCATTATTCATGCAGCGGCAGCATCTAGCCTTGGTCAAATGCTTAACCGCATCTGTATGGCCGACGGTGTTGATTTGATCAATATCGTGCGTAAGGAAGAGCAAGAAAAACTACTACGTGATATGGGTGCAAAATATGTGGTCAACTCAAGCAGTGATACGTTCCTCAAGGACTTGACGGCAGCGATTGTCGAAACAGGCGCCACTATCTCATTCGATCCTATCGGCGGCGGTCAATTAACCAGCGATATTTTGAACTGCATGGAAGCGGCCATTACCCGTGATGTAGAAGAATATAGCGTCTATGGCTCAAACACCTTCAAACAAGCCTATGTCTATGGGGCATTAAACCGTGGTCCTATCACGCTAAATCGTAACTTTGGTTTTTCTTGGGGTGTGAATGGTTTCTTATTATTCAATGCGCTAGGCAAATTGGGTACCAAAACAGTCATGTCAATGCGTCAAAGAGTTGCAGAAGAGATCACCACTACCTTTGCAAGCAGCTATACGCATGAAGTGACGTTAGAAGAAGCCTTACAATTAAAGTCAATCGCCAAATATGGCAAACAAGCCACTGGTGAGAAGTACTTGATCACGCCTCAGGGCTAATTATTGCTTGTATGAGTGATTCTGAACTATAGAAAAGCAGATATCGATGATATCTGCTTTTTTGTGTTTGATAATAATGACGTATCTAGAATAATTAGATAAGAAGATTAAGTACCCAGTTTTGAGGCTTAAGTTTTAAGATTAAAATTTACGAATTTACCAAACTCTTGGTTGCATCTATCTGCCATTGCGCCTAATATCTTGCCCCATAATATCATTCTATTTTTTAAAACATAGTCGATTTATCAGCTGTCAGTTGAAAGACACCCTATTTGACATACGTCTTTCATATCGGATCGATTATCGAGCCATAGTAGGCTCAGCTACTCACAATAAAGAGGGACTTATTATGCCAATTAAAACAACCACAATTATTGATGGTGGCATGGGACGAGAACTTGCCAAGCGCGGTGCACCGTTTCGTCAACCTGAATGGTCGGCGCTCGCGATGATAGAAGCACCCGAAATTGTCCGTGACGTACACCGCGCTTATATCCAAAGCGGTGCAGATGTCATTACCACCAACAGCTATGCCCTAGTCCCCTTTCATATTGGCGCAGAGCGGTTTGCTGATCAAGCTCAAGCGTTGGCTGCATCGGCAGGAGAGATGGCACGTGCAGCAGTCACGATGGAAGGTACTGCGACCAAAGTAGCAGGCTCTATCCCGCCACTATTTGGCTCATATCGCGCAGATTTATTTGATGCTGACCACGTAGAAGATATTGGCACCCCGCTTATAAAAGGGTTGAGTCCGCATGTGGATTTTTGGCTGGCTGAAACCCAAAGCCTAATCGCAGAGTCTGTGGCAGTTCGTGAGCTACTGAGCACACTAGATAAGGACAATAAGCCACTGTGGGTTGCTTTTACTTTAGAAGACAATATGGATATCGACGTACCTCGTCTGCGCTCAGGGGAGACGGTGCAAGAAGCGGTGGCAAAAATGGCCGACCTTGATATCGAGGCGATACTGTTTAACTGTTGCCAGCCTGAAGTGATCGATCAGGCGCTAGAAACTGCCCAAAACGTGTTGCAAGAAAAAGACGCGGCGCATATCAAGCTAGGGGCATATGCCAATGCCTTTCCGCCACAACCAAAAGATGCCGCTGCAAATGATACGCTCAATAATGTGCGTGACGATCTCACCCCGCCTGCATATCTGCTCTGGGCGCAAAAATGGCACGCGCAAGGTGCATCATTGATTGGCGGTTGCTGCGGTATTGGCCCTGAGCATATTCAGGCGTTGAGCCAACACTTCACAGATGATTCGATAACATCGAAATAACATAATATAGAACGCCAAAATAAATAAAAAGTCCAAAAAACTAGCGTTTTTTGGACTTTTTTAGTCGAATATTTTAGGGCGTGTCTTCAATTAAAAAATGGTGATAAAAATGAGATAAATTGCCGTCAAACAAGGAAAATAGCGCAGATAATATCGGGATATTAACCAGCTGTTTGACGATGTTTGGCAAGATTTAGCCATTTTTAGCCCATTGAGATAACTATCGAGTGAATTGAAGACACGACCTAGTATGACTGTTTGCAATGCTCGTTTTTAACTCTTTAAAAAGGCCTCAATCTTTGGTTTGATGGTCAGAGAAATAATGATCATCAATGTCACGCCAACCGGCAGAGCCGCTAAAAAACCTACTAGCCAACCATGCAAAAAGGCTGCTGTGTCCGAAAAACCAATAGTATTGGTCGCGGTGCTAAAAGCCAGCATAGACTCCATAGCGCAAGCCATCAGTACGCCAACGATGAGATTACGCTTATGTGCTTTCATATCAGGTAGCAGCCGGTTAACACCTTTAGTTATCAACCCAATGAGTAGAATACCAATGGGCATCACCGCAAAAGCGGATAGCAGGGCTTTAGACCAATCGCTAAAAAAGCTACTGGTATACCCCACATTCATATAAGTCATAATGCCGGTCAATAACCCGCCCATAACCGTCATTATAGCGAGTACTACCAACACTTTATGAAGTAGCGGTGTTTTTTTGCCATTCGTATTAAGCAACAAACTGTTTTGCAAAGCCATTATTACCTTCCTATCGTAACCAATATCGTCTGAATCACTCTGCGTCTTTTTCTTCGCGGCGAGCGTTTGCGGACTGATCTTCAGCCACACCTGCTTTCCAATAAGAAAAAGCATACAGCTCGTCTTTCGACCACTGCTGCTCACCTTTTAAATACTGACGAATGCCTTTGACTGATTCAAACTCACTCGCCACATAAGCAAAGCGGCTTTGCGCGGCATCTGGTAGCGTGAGCGCTTTTACGGCATCAATCAATTGACTGTCTTGCATCGGGTCTGCGTTGTGTAGCCATGTCATTTTTATATTGGCGGCCGTTGGCAGATCTTGTTCGTCCTCGAGCCCATGCACTTCGATGACGCAGTGGCCGCTAGTCGTAGCAGGCAGACTCTCTAGTATCGCGCCAAGCACTGGTATGGCAGTGGCATCACCCGCTAATAATATATGATCTGTGGTAGGGCACAGCGCCTTGTTTTTTGGCTTCATCATCACACCCAGCTCATCACCTACTTGAGTATGGGTGGCCCAGCCTGAGGCAGGAGCTGCATCACCATGAGCAACAAAGTCAATCCAGATCTGTTGTTTTTCGACATCTACGCCGCGATGAGTATAAGTACGTATCACAAAGCTGGATTTATCATTGAGGTCAAGGGCTTGGGTTTTATCGATAGGAATGGCTACTTTGTTGTTTGCCCCTACGGTCATGGTGGCAATATTGGCAATCGTATCAGGCTGTGCGGTCAGATAAATGCGAATATAATGCGGCGTCAGCATTTGCTTATCAGCCACGATCATGACTTCTCGTACAGGTGTTTGGCTAATCGTATTATTCATAATATTTTTCCATTTTGCAGCTATTAACTGTTATTTAGATTTGGATATCGTTAATCGAAATTTTTCAATCATTGCTACTGACATTGTGGCAAGTGAGGGTTAATTCATAACGACTACTTATTCACCCACACTATTGCTTGCGCTGTTTTTGACATTGTCGATCATCGTACGGCTAACTTGAAAAAACAGTGACAGCTCAACGATGGTGAGATTTTTTGTCAGTTGCCCACGCGCCCAGTCTTCTGCTGCATTAAGCTTTTCCATCACTGCCTCGCCTTTAGCGGTTGGTTGTAACAGCTGGCTACGACCATCTAGCGGATTGGCTTTTTTGACAATTAAGTCAGCGGCTAGCAAATCATTCAATGCACGTGTGATTTGTGCCTTATCTCGCTCAATACGCTCCGCAATGGATTTGGCTGTACTCTCAGAATTGTAATAGACGCTTTTTAGGGTTCTGATATGTGTCACTGACAATTCCAGCTTTTGACGCTTAATACCTTCAAGCAATAGATTGGTATAAGTGTGCATCAGTTGATGCAATGTTTCGCTCAATGAGTTCTTAGACATACGACCCTCTATATATAGTTGATATAAGCAACTATATATAATATGGTTGATATTGTCAACCATATTCTAATATTTCAAATTTCGGTTATGTAGCTTCAGTCATGTAGCTTCTGTTTCTGTTTCTAAACACCAAGTCGCCATCACCAATGATGGTACTCACTTTCGTTATCGCTACCGACTAACGATAAAAACTGGTTTTTAAATTTGCACAGAGTAGTACTATGACCCTACTTTTATTATTCTGTGCGCGTACACGAGCACTGTTTATGTCAAAAATCTCATAAAATCCTTAATGAGTAAGGGGTTAGCGTTATTTACCACCATTACTTATGTCTATAAAATTTAGCGATAATCGCATATAAGCCAATAAATGCACGGCTTACTCTTAGTCTGTGCCCTATCAGCTCATTATTTTGCCAATTATGATATAATCATCCCCAAGGGTAACTTGGGGATGATTAATAGTTAACTAGTTGATAAAAATAATATTATATTAAACAATTAAAAAACAGGTGTCCTTATTGGTGTCCATTGAGAAATAATAAGTGGGTATAGAGATAAAGCAGATGTCATACGTTAATTTACTAACGCTAAGCCTATACTGTGCAAGACATTCAGTTATTTACTACCACATTTAATATATACCGTTGTGTGTTTATTTAACGACAAATGGTCTTAAACCGACTATATAACCATCATGGAATAATGAATGCCAATCCACAGTCTTAGCGATATCAATAGCCTTGTTATTAAGCAAAAGCAATATTCAGTCAATGTGCCGGGTATTGCCGGTCTGAGTGTACGGGTTTCTCCCAATGGCAAAAAGACATATTATCTGCGCTATAGCCATCCACATCTGACGGGCAAGCGTCCCAAAATGATGCTGGGTAATGTGGAAGACCTCAGTCTATATGAGGTCAAATACCAAGCAGAGTCGATACTTGAGCTAGTCGCAAAAGGTATCGATCCTAAAGCGCGTCATCAACAAGAAAAAACCAATAAATACGCCCATCTAAAAAACGCTCCTTTTGCTGAAGTGGTTCAGGCATGGCGCGCTAACAAGATAGCAGGGCGCGGTAAAGGTAAAGCCAACAGAGCGGCATTTAGTGAATCAACGCTCAAGTTTTGGGATTTGTGTTTGGGCTATATGTGTCAAGAGATTGGTGATCTACGAATGAATGACATCACCAGTGAAATCATACTGACCGTGTGCGAGTCGATTCAAAACAACAAGAACCAAGCGACCTTCGTTGGTGCGAGCACTCGGCTATATACGGAAAAAGTATTTTCATTTGCGGTCGCACGCGGACTGTGTGACAGGAATGTGGCTATCGATACTCGCGGCGAGCTGGCCCCTGCCAACTCAGGTAAGCACTTGCCCGCCATCACTAAGCCTGAAAAATTTGCGACGCTTCTAAAAGATATGGCCGTCTTTAATGGTGCCAGTAGCACGACGCTCGCGGCAATGAATTTATTGCCTTATGTGTTTGTGCGTAGTATCGATCTGCGCTCGATGCGCTGGGATGATATCGATTGGGATAACCATGTATGGTCATTCTCGCCTACCAAAGGCGAAGGTCGTGAAGACATGGTGTCGCATTTGGTCGTGCCGCTAGCGACACAAGTCATTGCGCGTTTGCGAGACATGCAGACAATCACAGGACATAACGAATACGTGTTTTCATCGATGCGTGCTTCGAGCAATGCATACATCAGCAAAGCTGCGCTCGTACAAGTGTTTCATCGATTGGGATACAAAGATGTACAGTGTGCCCACGGATTTCGCGCCTCTGCCAAGACCTTGCTCATGGAGCAACCGGAGCTGCGCTATTCAGATATCGTGACAGAGTTACAGCTGGGTCACCGTATCAAAGACACCCATGGCGGTGCTTATAATCGTCTCGATGAGATCGAGACCAGAGTACAGATGATGCAAGACTGGGCAGATTATATAGATGAGCTACGAAACCATCCTTAACTAGGAAATTGATACCAGCAGAACACGATGAACGTTGGTATCACTTTTATTTTGGACTGACTATCACTATCTATAGATGCGCACTTATTTGTATAGAAATAACAAGACGTTTTTTCTAAAAGACGTTATCCTAGGGTGTGCTCGAACTAAAGCGGTTTATTTAAACGATTACATAAGCAAGTATATGAGCATAAGCAAGATAGGTTATAAAGCAGACAGCACGATGTAATTCCCACTCATTTGATAGGAAGGTTAAGGATGACTCTAGATAACAATGTACTACGTGAACGCATCAGCTTATTGGGTTCTTTTTTGGGCGAAGCAATCTCTCGCCAATCTGGCGAACACACCCTACATACGATCGAGACGCTACGTAAAGGGTTTATCCAGCAACGCCGTGAGCCTAATGACACGCATAAGCAGCAGCTTATCGACTTTATTGCCTCTTTGGACAATCAAACCTTAAAAAATGTCATACGCGGCTTTTCTATCTATTTTTTCCTAGCCAATCTAAGTGAAGAAAACTACTTGCGTGAGCAACGCCACGCCCAGCGTATGCAATCAGAACATAGCTGGGAAGGCTCGTTCCGTCGTACCTTGCTTGAGTGTCGTGAGCGAAATATTGAGCCCGCTCAGATGAAAGAGCTGATTGACCAGCTAAAATTTATCCCCGTATTTACCGCGCATCCTACCGAAGCGCGGCGCCGTACGACGATGAATATATTACAAAGTCTCTTCACTCATAGCGACGGTTTGAACCATACCCAAAACAGTTTTGCCTACGAGCAAGCAAAGGCTCAAACTGCGCAGACGATTGATCTATTATGGTCGTCCGATGAAGTGCGTACACGTAAGCCATTGGTATATGATGAGATCAATAACGGCCTGCACTACTTTAATGCCAGCTTGTTTAATGCCATTCCTAAAGTGTATCGCAATATCAAAAAAGCCATCGTCGATATCTACCCAGAGCTGACCGATTATCCATTACCTGCCTTTATGAGCTTTGGTTCTTGGATCGGTGGCGATAGAGATGGCAATCCTTTTGTGACTTTTGAAACCACCGAACGTGCTGTACTGATGCATGCGGATACCGTGCTGCGTCACTATCAAGTATTACTCAAAAAACTGCGCCGACAGCTTATTCATAGCGACACTATTGTGACCGTATCTTCTGACGTATATGCAAAGATCAAAAGTTATGATGAGCTCGATCAGCGGGTATTTGACTACAATCTCGATGATTACAGTAATGAGCCTTATCGTCGGCTGCTCTCTATCATTCTGACTAAAGTCAAAGCCACCAATCGCCGTATCCAAAGCAAAGGCACTGATATTGAGGCTGAAAAAGATGCGTATGCCAACCCAGAAGAATTACTAGAAGACCTACGCATTATCCGTCATAGCGTCAACACTCATGACACAGCACATGCAGATGGATTACTACTAGATGTGATTCGTCTGGTCAAGACCTGTGGCTTTCATTTGGCAGCGCTCGATATCCGTCAGGAGTCGTCTTATCATAGTGAAGTCATTGCCGATATCTTTGCCAGTGCTTCTAACCTACCAGACTATCAAGCGCTCAGTGAGCTAGAACGCCGTGACTGGTTGACACGCTTGCTGGAAAAACCGGGCACGCCTCTCATCTATACTGACAACCTAGCAGACAAAACACGCGAGCAGTTGGCACTGATGAACTCAGTCGCCACCCTACGCAAACTGGTTGGTCAAGACACCTTTGGCAGTTACGTCATCTCCATGACCAATAATGCCAGTCAGCTACTAGAAGTGTTGCTATTGATGCGGTTTGCAGGCTTATGCAGGATTGATGATGACGGTCAATTGTCTGCTGACCTACCTGTCGCACCCTTGTTCGAGACCATTGAAGATCTTAAAAACATCGATAAAATCTTGCCTGCCGTGTTAGACAATCCGCTGTATCGTGGACTGTTACAGAATACCGATAACACGCAAGAGATCATGTTGGGTTACTCAGACTCATCGAAAGATGGCGGCATCATCACTTCAGCATGGCAGCTTTATAGCGCGCAGCAGACCATCAACCATATCGCTAAGCAATATGGCATCAAAACACGACTGTTCCATGGTCGCGGCGGATCTGTGAGCCGTGGTGGTGGATCAACGCATAATGCCATCGCCGCACAGCCCGCTGGCACGCTACATGGTCAGATTAAAGTGACTGAACAAGGCGAAGTGCTATATGCCAAGTACGCCAATACTGATACCGCTGTATTTGAGCTGACCATGGGTATCACGGGCACACTCAAAGCCTGCTCGTCCAGATTTGTGGTGCAACCTACTGAGCTGCCAAATTACGAAGCGCTGTTCGCACGCTTAGCAGACGCAGGTGAACAACGCTATCGCGAGCTGACCGATCATACGGAAGGGTTTTATAAATTCTATTCCGAGGTCACCCCTGTACAAGAAATCTCTTTATTAAACATTGGCTCACGTCCCGCCCATCGCAAAAAAGGCCTACCAAGTAAGACCACCTTGCGAGCGATTCCTTGGGTGTTTGGCTGGTCATTGGCACGCTTTACCCTACCTGCTTGGTATGGTGTAGGTAGTGCGCTGCATAGTGTCAAAGCTGATGAGGCGTTAATGAAAGAGATGAATAAGCACTGGCCGTTTTTTAGCGTGTTTATCAGTAATATTGAAATGGCCTTTACCAAAGCCAATATGAATATTGCCAAAGCCTATAGCCAACTATGTGATGATAAGCCGTTACGCGAAAAAATCATGACAGCGGTCACCGATGAACACACGCTGACCAATTCAGGCCTAAACTCTCTGCTTGAGCAAGACTCTTTATTATCTAATCAGCAAAACCTTGCTTCATCCCTGCAATGGCGCGACGCTTATCTAGACCCGATCAACTATATACAGATTGAGCTGTTGAAGCGTTCTAGACAACAGGATACCCCGAACGATTCGGCACATGGCGACATTAATGTAGAAGACCCATTAATCCGTAGTATTAATGCACTAGCAGCTGGTTTACGTAATACTGGTTAGGGTAGCTTTTCGCTAAGTAGTTTTGAGATAGATAGAACACTTATAATAATTGTCGCTAAATATTGAGGTTTCGTTCGCGAAGCCTCAAATCTTTTAAAGCCCTTCAAAAAATAGCACACTAAATCCAAATCACGATTTAGTACTGGTTGATTGATATTACCTATTAGGTGATTCGTAATTCATTGTTTGAATAACCGATCCTAACAAGATACCGTAAAATATATTTTTACTTCATGTATATGTAGGGTCTGCTCCAATGGAAACGCCTCAAGCAACACCATCTCTAGACATTGCCGTAGCAAATGACTTTCAAATAGAATCCGTTGCGCTCATTGACCGCGCCATTCAAATACGCTGGAATGATGGTATCGACAGTACGTACCACTATATCTGGCTGCGTGACAACTGCCCGTCGGCTTTTCATCCGCAAACTGGCGAGCGTAGCTTTGATTTGCTGAGTATCTCAAAAGATATCCATCCACTATGCGTCTCTTTTGATGAGACAACGCTGACGATTGAATGGTCAGAACAAGCACATATCAGCCACTTTGAACAAAGCTGGTTACGTGAGTTTGGTTATTCTAGTACATTGGCCAAGGACCATAGCAGTCCTTATGAAAGCTGGGATGGCACGTTTATTGACCACATCCCCATGTATGACCAACAGAGCATCATGACCAGTGACAGTGCTTTATATGAGTGGATGAGTGCGCTAGATAAATATGGGCTTACCATTATTGATAATATGCCGAACGATTCTGACGCTGGTGTACAAACAGCCATGCGAGTCGACTATTTACGGCAGACTAATTTTGGCATGACCTTTGATGTGATATCAGAAAAATCGCCGATTAATTTGGCTTATACGTCACTCTCATTACCTTTGCATACCGACTTGCCAAATCAGGAGTTGCCTCCAGGCTATCAATTTTTGCATTTTTTGAGTAATGAAAGCATAGGTGGCGAATCTACTTTCGTAGACGGATTAAAGGTGTTAGAAGGGTTACGAGAAGAGCAGCCTGAGTATTTTCGCTTGCTTGCCGAGTATGCCATCCCCTTTCGTTTTCATGACACTGCCCATGATATCCGTGAGCACCACCCTGTTATCAATCTAGACAACTTTGGCAACATTGTCGAAATCAAATACAACGCCCATCTTGCAGATGTTTTTGATTTGCCAAGTGATGTTATGTACGACTACTATCTTGCTTATCGAGAGCTGATGGCTCGATTGAAAGACAGTCGCTATAAGATTGAATTAAAATTAGCAGCGGGTCAAATGGTGGTTTTTGATAACCGCCGCGTCCTGCACGGACGTAATGCATTTGATGAAAACGTCGGTGAGCGTCGTCTCAAAGGCTGTTATGTTGACCGCTCAGAGTTCAAAAGCCGTTTACGAACGCTTAAAAAGCAACTGGCTTAATTAAAACGAAAACCGTCTGATGCTGTTGGTAATACAGAATCAGACGGTTTGACGAGGGTTGGCCAAGGATTATTAGCCCCTTCCCTTTTTCTACTTTATCTCTATCCCACTATAGCAATCTATCAAGCAAATTTACGACCTTTCACAAATAAAACCATGCTAATAATGACGCTCAACACGCTGCACATAATAAACACGTTGTGCGCGCCGCCTGGCATGTACTCCATAAATGATGTGAAGAACTGACCCGAAAACACTGCCATCGTAAAGTAAGATAAGTTGCGTCCTCGTACGTTAGCAGCACTTAGCTCGACGGTCATGTGGTTCAACAGCGGAATACTAAAACCAAATCCAATACCAATCAATAGCGCGCCTAATACTAATAGCAAGGTACTGGCTTGCGTAAAGCAGATATACGACAACGCAAATGCTAAAAATGCCAGTGCCAATACTTTTGGTTCATTCAACCATTTGATTATTTTTGGCATAAAGCCTGCGGTAACGACCGCCACCAAAGAGATAAAGGCCAGCAGTTGACCAATTTGTGATTCGTTATAGCTCAACTCATGCATGGTGATGGGCAATAACACGGTTGAGGTAAAAAATATGGTCATCGCTAGGGTTGAGATAAGATACACATTTTTTAGCGATAAGCCACTAATGATGGTTTTGCTATCGTCCTCGGCAATCTGATCGTTGTTTACAGCAGTTACATGATGCCGTGGTACAAACAGTAGCAGCATGGCTAAAAACACCCACGCTACTAAATAAATCGATAGCGGTAATGCCCAAAACTGTGAAGCCAGCAAGCCACCTAAAAATAAGAATATGACCCCGCCCAGCTCAATGGACATACCTTGCTTGGCAATCATCTTTAAGCGAGCCTCCCCCTGATACCACGTGGAGATTAGTACCGTACAGCTCGCCATGACGACTGCCGTTATACCGCCCAATAGAAACCGATTGCTAAACACCTGTGCTGGTCCATGTAGAAGATAAGCACTGGCACCTGCAAGTCCGTATAAAAACAAACCAATCATCAAGAGTTTATACGCACCATATTTATCGATTAACTTGCCAGCCAGTGGCGCAAATACCACCGCACCCAATGACGGCAAGGTGATTAACAGCACGCTGTTGTCGGTAATGCCCAAGCCTGCCGAAATGCTGACCAAGCCGGGTGCCAGTAACGTACCGACCATAATGGTCAAACTGGCAATACACAGTAAGGTTAAACTACCTGCGGTTTTTAATTGGTTCATATGTGTCCCTAGTCGTTTCGATATCTATGTACGAATATAACTTTATTGATATAACTGTACTGATATCACTTATTTTTTGGCGAATGCATTAAATATTGCGCTGATGATGATAAAGACGATACTGACCACCACCACTCCTGGCCATTGGTATAAGGCAAAAGCTTTGACACCCGCCATCGACCCCAATGCCCCACCTGTGTAGTAACCCAACATATAGATACCGTTGATCCGGCTTTGGGCGGCTGAATCGATACTAAAGACGCGAACCTGATTGGCCACTTGCGCGCTGAATACAGCAAAGTCGATTAAAATAATACCGACAATCAGCGACACCAAATTACCTGCGAACAATCCTGTAATAGCAAAACCTGTAGCAGCCAGTGCCAATGCGATCATCACTAAGGTTTTAGAGCCCAGTTTATTGACCCATTTGCCAGAGGATTTAGCCCCTATCATGCCTGCCAGCGCAATCACACCAAACAATCCTGCTTGCTGTGCATTGTAATTAAAAGGCGCATCACTGACATAAATCGCGAGCGTTGCCCACAGCACATTGAATGAAGCAAACCAAAATGCGCCAGCCAAGGTGAATTTTTGCAGGGATTTGTGTTTTACAAATAGTGACAAGCTACTTTTGATAAGCGGAAAGTAACGCAATGTGGTTTGCGGCGTATTGGTTGGCAAAAATACCCGCAGTAATACCCCAAAGATAGCGGCAAGTGCTGCAGACATCACAAACACGCGGCGCCAACCGAACTGCTCCCCTACAAACCCACTTAAGGTTCTGGATAATAGAATACCTATGGTCAATCCCATCATCAGGGTACCAAGGGTTGCGCCTTTGTTTTCAGGAGACACCATGGATGCGGCAAAAGGAATAAGCTGCTGGGTAATATTGGCGCTGACACCAATCAAAAATACTGATAGCAATAGTATAGGCAAGCTTGGTGACATGGCAGCAAAGCCGCATGCTGCCACCAATAAGCAGGATAAAATACCAATCAGGCGTCTACGCGCAATCGAATCGCCCAATGGTGAGAGGAACAGTAAAGCAAAGGCATAACCAAACTGCGTCAATGCCGGAATACTACCCAGTTGTGAGTCAGTCAAATCAAACTCATGGCCAATGAGCGGTAAAATCGGCTGATTGTAATAAAGGTTGGCGGCGGTTGCGGCAATCGCTGCGGTCATTAACAGTAAAATAAATCTGCTTAACGACTGGCTTGACGATTGGCTTGGTACGGGCTTATTCATTTTTATCTCTAATCATTTAATCAATCATGTGGTGATTATAAAGCGCCTTAATCAATAACAAAAATGATAATATATGATTGAATCCATGCAAATACTGTATAGATAAAAAATTTAAGACTGAGCAAGATTTTGATGAAAGACATTAATAAAAGGAATTAATGATATGGATATAAAAACACTCAAAAGCTTTATGGCAGTGGCCAAGTACCAGAGCTTTTCGGAAGCGGCGCGTGAGCTGTATACCGTACAACCTGCTATCAGTCGCCATATCTCATCGTTAGAGACAGAATTGGGTGTTGTTCTGTTTAACCGCACCTCTCGTGAGGTAACTATCACGCCCGCTGGCGAGCAACTACTGAAAGACGCCGCTGTTATTTTGAGCTTAGCAGAGCAAGCGAAAACACAAGTTAAACGAGCACATGACGGACAGGTAGGTACGCTCAATATTGCGCATCTAAGCTCGGCCTGCCTAACCTTTATGGCTAAACTGGTACGCAGTTATAAAGAAAAATTTCCGCACGTGCATGTGTCATTATTTGAGATGACGGTAACCGAACAGATAGAAGCGTTCAACAATGACCGCATCGATATTGGTTTTTCTAGGCCATTGCCAAGCGCTATTGCTAATGATTTTGTTAGCCACAGTATTTATATTGATAAATTGGTGGCGATTGTGAACCAGAGCCATGCCTTAGCCGATCAAAAAACCATTGATTTGGCGCAGCTAAAAGATGATAAGTTTATTATTTTTAACCGTGATGAAGCGGTTGGTCTATTTGATGAAACCATCATGCTATGTAAACAAGCTGGGTTTTCGCCCAATATCATCAGTCAACCCAAGCACATGCAGACATTGGTGACCGAGGTAGCTGCAGGCTTAGGTGTGGCGATTGCGCCCTATTGTGTGCGCAAGCTTTATAGTGGCGGGTGTCACTTTATGACGCTAAACAATGTCAGCACCCACATACCCGTGCATATCCAATACAAGCAGACCAATAACAGTGCGACGGTTGCCGCTTTCGTCGCGGTAGCATTAAACGCAACAGATGACATACAGCAAAGTATGGCGTATTAAACCCACAAAAAAGCCCCATTTATCTGTATATCAGAGAAATGAGGCTTAATACTACTCATATATCAGCTCGTGACGGTCCGTGCACTTCTAATACTTGGATTCACGATACAACATTTTATGTACTGCTGCTCTAAAGTCTTCAACACTAACCACAGATACCATACTATGCGTGCTGTACTTTGGTATGATATTTTCTTCCTCACGGAATAGCGCCTCTTGCTCAACATTGTTATAGCTAATGGCACTGCTATCTTTTATATCAAAGACTGTAGTTATGTTCTGATCATTCAGTTTATGTGGTGGTAGCTGAATAGAACGGCTATTTTTAGTGATATTGCTCACTGTCAGACCGTTGCTAGTGGTCGATGCTTGAGATAGCGTGGAAGAAATACGATTAGACATATAAAAGGTAGACATTAGAACAATGAAGATCACGCTGATGATAGCGAAAACAAGACTACGCGGTCTGATGCCTTTCAGCTCCATATACTCACTAACGTTTTCTGAGTCATTCATAGTTGCGCACCAACCCAATTCATATCATCAGCGGTAAATAACCGCATTTTTACATAATGATACCAATTATATGTTGTTTTGCAACATAATCTGGAATGAGCGTCTAGAATAGGTTGATAGACGGTTATTTCATTGATTAAACTCAATCAAACTTTAACCATTTTAATCACTGTTCTAATCGTTGGTTTCGCGGTACAACGTGGTTTGTGATTCCTGCCTAAAGTCTTCATAAGTAATAACAGCTTCTGAATTAGGTGGCGCACTGTCGGTCAGCTCTGTGCTTTCTGCTGCTGCACTACTAGCTGGCGCGTCTTGCTGATCACCATTTAAGTCAGTTGCTTGCTGTGCAGATGTAGATTGGCTCGTGGTATTAGCAGATGGGGCATCGTTAAGAGTAGGTGTTTGCTCAGTATTGGGATTGGAGGCTTGTGTATCCTCTACTGTCATCTTTGACACTATACTGCTACTTGCACTATTAGTTATATCGTCTGATGCTGTATTATCTGGTGTGGGAGTCGCTAAAACACCAGTGAAAACCAGCACCAGTATGGTCGCTGCTATCAACAATAAACCACCCACGACCATAACCATAAGCGGTTTTTTGCGACGTGCCGGCTTATTTAGTGACTTTAGAGATGTTTGGATACTATCAGTATTTAAATCCGCAGATACGTCTACAGTATTTAACAAGTCATCGTCAGACTTAATCGATATCGGCATGCTCGATGATAGAGCTTCTTGCTCATCAGTATCGATAAACAATGATTTTTCTGCCTCATCATCTAGGATATGATGGTTTGATGCAGTGTCCCGCAAACTGCTATCAGCCTGATTGCTATTGATAGGCTCATCTGCCGTCGGTACTTTGTTTGGTACAGGCGTATTTTTGTTGGAAAAATCAAACGTAGCGTTGGTTGTCGTGATATCTACCAGTTCTAATGATTGCGCCTGCTGACTGCTCTCTTCTTCAAACAGTTGTAGTTCCTCGGCACTCAAAGGCTCAAATGCAGCAAGTTTTTTTGCGCTTTCAAGCGCTAGCGAGTCATCGTTGTCATTACTGGAATTGTCACTGTCAGCGATCTGCACCCGACTGATGAAACGCTCATAAATATCATCATTATGACGCGTACGCGCCTTTTGGCTGACAATTTTTGCCAGCGCCTCTTCAAAATCAGTACTGATGTCTTTATCGTCGTCGCTCATAAAGGGATACCAAACCAGTGTATGCTACTGGTATTAAATGACTGCTGGAATGAAGAGGTAATATTTCTTGCTAAAGTGTAACAGTATTGTGAGCTCCCAATATAGTTGCTCAACCTCTTATCTTCAAGCACAATTTGTCCGATATCGCTAATTTATGTAGGCCTCTTAGCATAACTCACTAAATAGACGTTAAAATTGACTCTATAACAACCGTACTTATTAGATAACTAACATCGTTAGCATAGCAGGTTTAATGATATGGATTTAAAACAGCTTAATGCGTTTATTGCGGTTGCAGACTTACGCAGCTTTAGCGCAGCTGCCGCAAAGACAGGACTGTCACAACCCAGTTTGAGTCGCTTGCTAAAACAGCTTGAAACTGACATGGGCGTGGTGCTTATTGATCGCTACCACAGGCCTTTGAATCTGACTGAAGCCGGTTCATTTTTCTATGACAAAATAAGCACGATACTAACAGAAATTGATACCGTGACTAGCATGACCCAGCGCTTATCTGCGCCCAGTAGCGCACTCAATATTGGGTTTGTGCCTTCAGTGTTATATGGACTGCTTCCCGAAATCATCGCCACGCTTAAACAATTCAGTCCCGATATTGACGTTAATTTAAAAGACATCAGCTCATATCAGCAGATGGACGCACTCAAGTCTGGTGAGATTGACATTGGCTTTGGCCGATTTGCTCATCAAGACCCTTGGATTCAACAAATACTCTTACGTCATGAGCGATATGTGGTGGCATTGCCAAAATCGCACCCGCTCGCCAATGTACGCAAGCAGCGCCTGATAGACTTGGCGAACAATCGCTTAATTTTATACCATCAAACGCATTTGCCAGTATCGTCAACTGTGACGACAGAGATAGTAACCCAAGCGAGCGACGAGTTGTCTGCCAGTACAGTAAACCGTGCGACTCACGAAACATCATTGTCTAGCGAGGCCATCACCGAGCCTTTACTACACCTGTTTGCACAATACGGCATCTCACCCTTTATGACCACGACGGTGAGTGATTTGCAAGTGGCATTAGGTTTGGTTGCGGCAGGCGAAGGCATTACGCTTGTGCCTGCCAGCCTTCAAACGGTGCGTACCGAACAGATCAGTTATCAACGCTTGATTCACGAAAATGTGACCTCTCCTATCTACTTGCATACGCTTAAAGACTTCGTACATCCAAACATACCGGACTTGCTCACGGCCATCTATCATGTCTACGAACAACGAGGTATCACTTATCGGCAGCAAAATTTTGTGTCACAGGCCTAAATGGGCAGATATCTTGTGAATATTATGTTATAAAGAACCGCCAAAAATAATTGGTTTTAAATATTGATATTATTTTATAAATATGCTAACTAACAAGAATGGCAATGCAAACAAATAGTAATAATAACTAGAATAATCATTCTCCTAGACAGTATTGCTGTGGTAAAGTCGATACAATATGAATCATTTTATATTTGAGTGTATTATAAGATGGTTTTCTACTGATCATTGGCAAGCTGACACAGGTAAGTGATAATTTGCCGTTCTAAACATTTCGAGGTATTCATGACCACACAACCACTCAACAATTTACGTACCGCTGAGGATAGCGCAGGCGTACCGCAAGAAGGCTTTAGTTGGCGCATCTTTGGCCCAGGTATTTTGATGGCGACTGCTGCCATTGGTGGCTCGCATCTGATTTCATCAACACAGGCCGGTGCTATCTATGGCTGGCAGTTGGCTATTATGATTATCTTAGCCAACGTGTTTAAGTATCCATTTTTTCGATTCGCAACCGATTATGTTTATGATACAGGCGAGAGTTTGATTGCAGGCTACGCCAAACGCTCAAAGGTATATCTTTGGGTATATTTCATTCTCTCTATCTTGTCAGCCGTTATTAGTACGGGTGCGGTCTCACTCATTGCCGCTGTGATCTTAGGCTTTATGCTGCCCGCCTCACTCGGTCTGTCGACGATGGCGTTATCTCTCATTATCGTCGCGGTCTCTTGGTTCTTTTTGATTGCAGGGCATTATAAATTGCTCGATGGCGTGACCAAGTGGATTATGATTGCGCTTACCACAGCAACGGTAGCAGCGGTCGTTATTGCCGCTGGTAAGCCAACCGTCATGGCAGTGGATTTTGTCGCCGCCTCTCCTTGGAACTTAGCCACATTGGGATTTATCGTAGCACTGATGGGCTGGATGCCAGCACCACTTGAGTTTGCGGCGATTACCTCTATGTGGACCTCCGCCAAAGTTAAAGCGGATCACACTACCCATCGCCAAGGCTTATTAGATTTTAACGTGGGCTATGCCGTCTCAGCGATTTTGGCATTGTTCTTCTTATCGCTAGGCGTGTTTGTCCAATATGGGTCAGGACAAGAGATCGAGCTAGTCGGCGGCGCTTATATCAATCAGTTGATTAATATGTATACCGCCACCATTGGTGAATGGTCGAGACTGCTGGTCGCTTTCGTCGCCTTTATGTGTATGTTTGGCACCACGATCACCTGTGCAGATGGTTACGGCCGTGCTAATGCTGAGTGCTGGCGCTTGCTCAAAGGTCAAAGTGAAATCAACAAAAAGCAAGTCGCTTTTTGGACCACCTATGCTATCGGTGGCGGGCTAGTGATTATCACGTTCTTTACCGGACAGCTAGGCTCAATGCTTAAGTTTGCCATGATATCAGCGTTCGTCTCTGCGCCTATTTTTGGTTGGTTAAACTACTCATTGGTCACAAAGCATAAAAAACTGTCGTTCGGTATGAATGCACTGTCTATCGCAGGCTTGATATTCTTGGCAGGTTTTGCCTTATTGTTCTTGGCTAATCTTGCAGGATTATTTGCTTAACCTTTTGCTTGATATAAGACTCCAAGCTTAATCGTCCTATACGAATATAAAAAAGCCCTAATAGCTCAGCTGTTGGGGCTTTTTGATAGGTGTCATTAAATTAATGAAACAGTAACCATGAAGCAATAACCTGAGTAATTGTAACTAAATGTAAAAATTATAATGTTCCAAAACCTGAGATTTTAAGTAATATGAATACTTATGGTGAGAAAATACCATTAATTGCATAGTGCTATTTGAATTATGAATAATATTAAATTTATTAAATAAGTTTATTAAATAAATTAATCAATTGTTAAAAACCCAAACTTTTCAAGCATGAATAATTGAGTATAATCAGCTACAACAATTAGAATATTCTCCCTCCATGTAAGGATTATCACATGACTTCATCTTCAGCTGGCGCGCGCTTTCGCAGTGCTCTCACTCAAAAAAACGATAATAACCAACCATTACAGATTGCAGGCGCTATCAATGCCTACACAGCGATGATGGCGACCCAAGTTGGTCATCAAGCGTTGTACCTCTCTGGTGCTGGCGTGGCAAACGCCTCATTTGGTTTGCCGGATCTTGGTATGACCAGTCTTGATAATGTACTAGAAGATGCTCGCCGTATCACCGATGCCGTTGATACGCCACTATTGGTTGATATCGATACTGGCTTTGGTGGCGCGTTTAACATCGCCCAAACCATTAGAAAAATGGAAAAAGCAGGCGTCGCAGCGGTACATATCGAAGACCAAGTGGCGCAAAAACGTTGTGGTCATCGCCCAAACAAAGAAATCGTTAGCATCTCAGAGATGGTTGATCGTCTAAAAGCCGCATTGGATGCCAAGACTGACCCTGATTTTGTGGTGATGGCACGTACAGATGCGTTATCTGTAGAAGGTTTGGACGCTGCTGTCGAGCGCGCCATTGCCTTTCAAGAAGCGGGTGCAGATATGATCTTTGCAGAAGCGCTAACCGATATCGAAATGTATCGTAAGTTCACTGATGTACTCGACATTCCAGTACTGGCAAACATGACAGAGTTTGGTCAGACAGATCTATACACCACTGACCAGTTGTATAGTGTGGGTGTCGAGATGGTGCTTTATCCACTATCAGCCTTCCGCGCTATGAACAAAGCAGCGTTGAACGTTTATCAGCATTTATTAGATGATGGCACGCAAGACAAAGTCGTCGATACCATGCAGACCCGTATGGATCTCTACGATTTCTTAAACTATCACGAGTTTGAGCAAATGCTAGACAAGCTATTTGCTAATAATAAATAGTCAATCATTAGTCATTGGCAACACTGAAAAGATAAATCATCTTTGAAGGCTTTATCTTTTCGAAATCCGTCTTCACTTACCTTTAGGTTATTTATGCCATTTTTTACGTCTAATACTGTTGTTAAAACGTCACTACTTAGCAGTGCACTTGCTGCGCTGTTATTCATGACGGGCTGTGATAAAACACCAGAAACCGCCGACGATACGACCAGTGCTGCAAGCACTGCTGAAGCTGATGCTACCAAAGAGGCTCCTGCACCTGCCACTCAAGATGATTTGGTCATGACGACGATTACGCTAGATACCGTCAACAGCCTACTTTTTGCACCGGTTATCAATAGCGGTGCACTCAGTGCAGAGCAAGTCAGCTGCCTCGAATCACGCGACAAAGACTTGGGTAAAGCCGAAGTCGATAGCTTCTATAAAAGTCAGTTTACCGATGCAGAGTTAAAAGAGCTAGATGGCTTTTATACGTCAGAGGTAGGGAAAAAGCTGATTACGTTTGGCAATGAGCAACTGCGCGTCATGAATGGTGAAGAAATTGCAACACCAATGGCTGATCCTACTCCAGAAGAGATGACTGAGATTCAGACATTCATGGAGTCACCACTGGGTGTCAAATATATGAAGATCAATAATGCAGAAGGCGAAGGCAGCGCGATGGAAGTCTTAAATGGCCCTATCGAAGCTGAGTTTGCGCGCTGTAAGGTTGATTTAGATGGCCCGCAGCCTGAACAGCCTGCGTAACGCTAGACTGGCGCTATAGTCAGTCATCAACTGATAAATTTATTATTAGAAACACCGTTTTCACCCAAAAAAGCTACCCACAAAAGGAATGTAAACATGGCAGCACAAAAAGAACTTTCAGGCGCAGGTCTACGCGGTCAAGTCGCTGGCAAGACCGCTCTCTCTACCGTTGGCAAATCAGGCTCTGGTCTGACCTATCGCGGTTATGATGTATCAGAGCTGGCAGATAAATGTATTTTTGAAGAAGTGGCCTATTTGCTGCTATACGGCAACTTGCCTACTCAAAGTGAACTTGATGCCTATCAAGCTAAGCTCAAAAGCCTTCGCGGCCTACCACAAGCGTTAAAAGATGTGCTTGAACGCATCCCGAGCGATGCGCATCCAATGGACGTGCTACGTACAGGTTGCTCTATGCTCGGTAACCTTGAGACCGAGATGAGTTTTGATGAAGAGAATGATCAAACCGACCGTATGCTGGCAACATTCCCATCGATCATTAACTACTGGTACCGCTTTACCCACGACAATGTACGTATCGAGACCGATACGGATGACGCTACTATTGGCGGTCATTTCTTGCATTTACTCAAAGGCGAAAAGCCAAATGAGTTACACGAAAAAGTCATGAACGTCTCGCTTATCTTGTACGCAGAGCATGAGTTTAATGCTTCGACCTTTACTGCTCGCGTGTGTGCGTCTACTTTGTCTGACATTCATTCTTGTATCACTGGCGCAATCGGTTCACTACGCGGTCCATTGCATGGCGGTGCTAACGAGGCGGCGATGGACATGATTGAAGGCTTTGGCTCACCTGATGAAGCCGAAGAAGAAATGATGGGCATGCTAGCACGTAAAGACAAAATCATGGGCTTTGGTCATGCCATCTATAGCGAGTCAGATCCGCGTAACGTCGTGATTAAAGGTTGGGCTGAGAAGCTAGCTGCGGACGTTGGTGATGAAGTGTTATATCCAGTATCGGTACGCTGTGAAGAGGTCATGTGGCGCGAGAAAAAGCTGTTCTGTAATGCTGACTTTTTCCATGCTTCTGCCTATCACTTCATGGGCATCCCAACCAAACTGTTCACCCCTATCTTTGTCTGTTCACGCTTGACAGGTTGGGCCGCTCATGTATTTGAGCAACGTGCTAATAACCGTATCATTCGTCCAAGTGCGGAATATACAGGTGAAGAGTTACGTCCTGTACCAGATATGAGTGCGCGTTAAGTAATTGTTTTTCATTGCTTATTGCTGAACAATCATTATCAGCTAGCGGCAATGCTAGCTGATAAAGGTATAAGGTATGATGATTGAGCCTTGCTATTATCTGTTTAGGCTTGATCGTTATATGCTCATTCTCAGTTATATAAATCATGTTTCACTAACTTCCAATATCGCTTTTTTAGCAAAACCTACAAGAACAAACGATGATTTTGCTAAAGGAATGACTTTTTTACCCAATATTGACGCTTAATTATTCATTTAAATCAGCCAACCGCCAAAGGTGACTTATGGACAACGCCCTAGTACAACCAATGAACGAACAATTTAAAAAGCCGCTTCCAGGTACTGATCTTTATTATTTTGACACACGTGAGGCTGTCGAGAGTATTGAGGCTGGCGCGTATGACAAGCTGCCGTACTCATCAAAAGTGTTGTGTGAAAACCTAGTACGTCGTTGCCCACCAGAAGAGTTAACGGATGCGCTAAAGCAGCATATTGAAGGCAAGCAAGACCTTGATTTCCCTTGGTACCCTGCCCGCGTGGTCTGTCATGATATCTTGGGTCAGACGGCGTTTGTTGATTTGGCGGGCCTACGTGATGCCATCGCTGAGCAAGGCGGTGACCCGTCTAAAGTAAACCCTATCGTTCCTACTCAGCTCATCGTTGATCATTCACTAGCTGTTGAGCATGCAGGCTTTGAAGAAAATGCCTTTGAGAAAAACCGTGCTATCGAAGAACGCCGTAACGATGACCGTTTTCACTTTATCAACTGGTGTCAGTACGCTTTTGATAATGTGAACGTCGTGCCACCGGGTAACGGCATCATGCATCAGATTAACCTAGAAAAAATGTCGCCTGTCGTACAGGTCGTGCATAATAAAGCGGGTGAAGAAGTTGCATTTGCCGATACGTTAGTCGGTACCGACAGCCACACGCCGATGGTCGATGCACTAGGCGTTATTTCAATCGGTGTTGGCGGGCTTGAGGCCGAAAGTGTGATGCTAGGCAACCCATCATATATGCGCCTACCTGATTACGTTGGCGTAAAATTAACGGGCAAACTGCAAAAAGGCATTACCGGTACGGATCTCGTACTTGCGATGACCGAGTTTTTACGTGATGCAGGTGTGGTCTCTACCTATATCGAATTCTTTGGTGAAGGCGCACGTCAACTGAGCGTCGGTGACCGTGCCTCTATCTCCAATATGACGCCTGAATATGGTGCCACTGCCGCGATGTTCTATATCGATGAGCAAACCACTGACTATCTACGTCTGACTGGTCGTTCTGAGGCTCAGATCAAATTGGTTGAGCAGTATGCCAAGCAAACAGGTCTTTGGGCTGACGGTATGGAAAAAGCCGAGTACGCCCGCGTGCTTGAGTTTGATCTATCAGCAGTGGTACGGAATATGGCAGGCCCATCGCGTCCACATGCCCGTGTATCGACTACTGACTTGGTTGCCAAAGGTATCGCCCACGCTCCTGATCAAAAGCTACCTGAACCAAAAGACGGTTTGATGCCAGATGGCGCGGTTATTATCGCGGCGATCACCAGTTGTACCAATACCTCAAACCCTCGCAACATGGTTGCTGCAGGCCTCGTTGCCCGTAACGCCAATGCTAAAGGCTTGTTACGGAAACCTTGGGTGAAATCTTCACTAGCACCCGGCTCAAAAACCGTCAAAATGTACCTAGAAGAAGCTGGTCTGATGCCAGAATTGCAAGAAATTGGCTTTGACGTGGTTGGTTTTGCCTGTACGACGTGTAATGGCATGAGCGGTGCGCTCGACCCTGATATCGAAAAAGAAATCATTGATAACGACTTATTTACCACGGCAGTGCTATCTGGTAACCGTAACTTTGATGGTCGTATCCATCCGTATGCTAAGCAAGCATTTTTAGCCTCGCCGCCACTGGTTATCGCTTACGCCATCGCTGGTAACATCCGCTTTGATATCGAAAAAGATTCATTGGGTAAAGACCAAAACGGCAATGACGTGTACCTAAAAGACATCTGGTTTGATGATGATGAGGTTGATGCTATCGTCGCTGCTGCCGTGAAGCCTGAGCAATTCAATGCTGTATATATCCCAATGTTTGACGAAGCTAAAAAAGACACAGGTAAAGCGTTAAGCCCACTATATGACTGGCGTGAAATGACGACCTATATTCGCCGCCCACCGTATTGGGAAGGCAAAATGGCAGCGATGAACAAACTAAAAGGTATGCGTCCATTAGCAGTATTGGGTGACAACATCACCACTGACCATATGTCACCGTCGAATGCTATTCTTGGTGCATCGGCAGCTGGCGAATATCTCGATACTATGGGCTTGCCTGCTGAAGACTATAACTCTTATGCGACCCATCGCGGCGACCATTTAACTGCGCAACGTGCCACTTTTGCCAATCCTAAACTATTGAACGAGATGGTACTCAACGACAGCGGTGAAGTCATCCAAGGATCACTGGCGCGCGTTGAACCAGAAGGTCAAGTCATGCGTATGTGGGAAGCGATTGAGACCTACATGAACCGTGAGCAGCCGCTTATCATCATCGCAGGTGATGGTTATGGTCAAGGCTCAAGCCGTGACTGGGCTGCCAAAGGCGTCCGTCTCGCTGGTGTAGAAGCTGTCGTTGCTGAAGACTTTGAACGTATTCATCGTCAAAATTTAGTCGGTATGGGTGCTCTACCTCTACAGTTCGAAGAAGGCACCAATCGTCATACGCTCAATATTAGTGGTTCAGAAACTTTTGATGTAACGGGCGAAGTCTCTGCTGGCGGGTTGATGACACTAGTTATTCATCGTACTGATGGCACCACTACTGAGACGCCAATTATCTGCCGTTTAGATACTGCTGACGAAGTCAAAATGTACAACGCTGGCGGTATGCTACAACGCTTTGCTAAAGAGTTTATCGAAGGTACGCTCGATATTGTCTAAGGCTATCCTGTAGTTTTTAGTGTGATAAGTAGCAAAGTATAAAAGTCGCCGATGTTGTATAACCTGTTTATATGACATCGGCTTTTATTTTCTTTTGCGTTCTACACATTGGTTTTTCTCACTTATAGCTAAATATTGAGTTTGCTTCACCGATAGCGTAATATGTACGATATATTGTACAAGTTATAAAGTATGTCTTGAGAGGAGTAAGCCATGAGAGTCGTTAGTTTTTCAGAAGCCAGAAAGCACTTAAAGTCCGTCCTAGACACGGTAAATGATGATGCCAACGCCACTATCGTGACCCGCCGTGACGCCGATGATGCGGTTGTAATGTCACTAGACTATTACAATAGCCTGATGGAAACCGTTCATTTATTAAAATCTCCTGCCAATGCGGCTCACTTAGCAAAGTCTATTGCTCAATACCAAGCTGGCAAGACTGTTACGCGTGAGTTAATTGATATGGTAGATGACAGTGATGATAATGAGCATACGGATAGCAACATTGAAAATGCTTGAGCTCAAAGGCTTTAATGAACATAAAAGGTCTGATAATGAATGAGCAACTAGCATGGACAGATGCTGCGTGGAAGGACTATCTGTACTGGCAAACACAAGACAAAAAAACAATCAAACGCATTAACAAACTCATTACCGAATGTAGGCGTAGTCCATTTGAAGGCATTGGCAAACCTGAACCTCTAAAAGAAAACCTATCAGGATTTTGGTCCCGACGCATTGATGACGCTAATCGTTTGGTATATGCCGTCGATGATAATTACCTCACGATTATTTCTTGCCGCTATCATTATTGACGAGCGCTCTTAGTCGTTTGGGTTTGTTTGTCGATTACACTACACCCAATCTTATAACAATATAAAAAGGACTTAATAAAGTGGCCCAAACTAACTCTCAATCAAAACCCTTTTTTGCCCCGCAAATATCCGTTCCTGCTACCTATATGCGCGGTGGTACCTCAAAAGGCACTTTCTTTAAATTATCTGATTTACCTGAGCGTTGCCAAGTCGCTGGCAAGTCACGTGATAACTTCCTATTACGGGTCATCGGCAGCCCAGATCCTTACGGCAAGCAGATTGATGGTTTGGGCAATGGTAGCTCTAGTACGTCAAAAACGGTTATTTTATCAGCCTCTGACAGACCAGATCACGATGTGAATTATCTGTTTGGACAAGTTAATATCGCTAAACCAATGATTGACTGGGCGGGTAACTGTGGCAACTTAACCGCAGCCGTTGGTGCCTGTGCCATTAATATAGGTTTGGTCGATGCCGACAAAATTGCTAATAGTATCGACGAAGATACTGAAAGCGGTATTTGTGAAGTACGCATTTGGCAAGAAAATATCAGTAAGACGATTATTGCCCATGTTCCCGTCTATAAAGACGCAAATGACAAAGTACAAGTTCAAGAAACGGGCGACTTTGAATTAGATGGTGTGACCTTCCCAGCGGCTGAAGTCAAAATTGAGTTTATCGATCCTGTTGATGCCACAAGCGACATGTTCCCTACTGGCAACTTGGTCGATGACTTCGATGTTACTGGCTGCGGGTTAAATACCGATAGCGTCCAAGCCACCTTCATTAGCGCAGGCATCCCCACCATCTTTATGAAAGCAGAAGATTTGGGCTTTACGGGTACTGAATTACAAGGCGACATCAATAGCGATGGTGAGCTACTTGCCAAGCTTGAAAAAATCCGTGCCACAGGCGGCGTTGCGATGGGATTGTTTAAAGATGTCTCTGAAGCACAGACCAGTCAACACATTCCTAAAGTCGCTTGGGTTGGCGCAGCACAGAGCTATACGGCCTCTAGTGGTAAGTCGGTCGATGCAGGAGAGATTGACTTAGTCGTACGTGCCATGAGTATGGGTCAATTGCATCATGCCATGATGGGCACAGCAGCAGTCGCTATTGCCGCCGCAGCAACCACACAAGGCACACTCGTCAATCAAGCAGCAGGCGATGGCGAGCTGACAGAGGTGCGTTTTGGCCATCCATCAGGTACATTACTCGTAGGCGGAAAAACCGAACTGGTCGATGGGCGTTGGCAAGCCAAAAAAGTGTCGATGAGCCGCTCAGCAAGGCGTATCATGGTGGGTGAAGTTTTTGTGCCAGCGGATGCGTTTTAAACGTAGTCATGGCGTATTTTAATTTACGATAGAGTTTTATGCCAACATCTCCCCAGCCACGCCGTGTGCAATTAGACAAAAAACCTCCCGTCGAGAAAAAAGAACGACGGGCGCTGCTGTGGGATATTCTAAAAAAACTGGCGGTATTTGCTAAACCTTATCGCGTACTTATCATTGCTACCTTAGTGCTGACCGCCCTAGGATCCTTTACCGCTCAGGTCAATGCGTTTGTGCTGCGTTATACCGTCGATACCTTGACCGAAATTGACACGCTTGCCGATCCATGGCAAGCGGGTTTACGTATGCTAGGGATTATCAGTGCGGTCCTCCTGACCAAAGAGATACTGTCGATATTCATCTCTTTTGGTCAGCGTTTTTTTGGCGAAAAGATTCGTATCAACTTATCTCGCGACCTGTCCCAAAAAATCATTGAACGCATCCTTACCTATCGCATGGCGTTTTATACCAGCAGTGAGAACGACAGTGGCAAGCTGCAAACACGCATTGATTATGGGGTCAGCAGTCTTACAAGCCTAGTGCAGAACTTCTTTATCGACATGCTGCCGTTATTTGCCAACGCAATCGTGGCGCTTATTATCATGTTTTCGACCAATTTTTGGGTTGGCATGGTCGGTCTTATTATCATACCTATTTACTTTTTTATCAGCCAAAAGCAAGCACGCCGCCTGCAAGGTTTTCGTCGGCAGATGCGGGGGTTTCGAGAAGCCAAAAGCGGTTTGGTTATCTCTTTGATTAATTCGATCAGTGTGGTTAAATCCTTTGTCCGTGAATCCATTGAGGCTGAAAAGCACTTAGCCATTCAAAAGGAAATGACCGACAATCAACTGCGCATTCGCAGTATTGGTTTTGTTTATGATGCCATCAAAACCTTTATTGAGCAGATTGGTGTGGTGGTTATCATTCTTCTCACCGCTTATTTTGTGCTACAAGGCGAGATGACCATTGGTATGATTTTGTTTCATGTCATGCTATTTCAGAATGTCGCCGCTCCTATTCGTCAATTGCATCGCATCTATGATCAAATCAATAATGCGCTGACCTATGCCGAAGGTTTTTTTGATATTTTAGAAGATGACAAGCAAGTCGAAAACATCGATGGCATCAGTAGCGAAAACCTAAAAGGCCATATCGAGCTTAAAAACGTTGATTTTACCTACCCGAATGGCACACAAGCGCTAAAGAATGTCAGCTTTATTATCAAGCCAAATCGTATCACTGCACTGGTTGGTCTCTCTGGTGCTGGCAAAAGCACCATCATCAATCTATTGGTTAAATTCTATGCGCCAGATGCTGGCACGATCTGCCTAGATGGACATGATTTGGCTGGCTGTGATACCCACGAATTGCGTCAGCGCATCGGGTTGGTACTACAGAGCAATCATATCTTTTCAGGTACGATTAGTGAAAATATCCGCTATGGTGATATGAATGCCAGCGAAGATGACATCATCGTGGCGGCAAAAAAGGCCTCTATCCACGAGCAAGTCATGTCTCTACCAGATGGCTACGAGAGTACCGCCAAATCCTTATCAGGCGGTCAGCAGCAGCGTATTGCATTGGCAAGGATGTTTTTAAAAGACCCGCCCATTGTATTTTTGGACGAGCCAACCGCCAGTCTAGACGCTATCGCCAGTCAGCAGGTCAAAAAGAGCCTAGATCTGATCAAAAAAGACCGTACCGTCATTATGGTCTCGCACAATATTGCCCAAATCATTGATGCGGATGATCTCGTGGTGATAGAAAATGGCGAAGTGGTTGAAACAGGTACGCACGAGGCACTCTATGCCCAGCGCGGCAAATATTTTGAAATCTTTAGCGCCATGTCTGATAGCCTAAACTTGGACAAAATCAGCCAAACCCTAAACGGTTAGGAATGGTTAATGTGTGCCTAAATCGTTATAATGCCCCTATTTTACCGCCTATCGCCAGAAGCTAGACTATTATGAATTGTGAATTTTCCTTAAAAACCTTTGACGAGCTGACTTCAGTTGATCTTTACCATATCCTAAAAGCACGCTCGCAAGTGTTCGTCGTCGAACAAAACTGTGCGTATCAAGATATGGACGAAGTGGATTTCGATTGCTTGCACCTGATCGCTCATCAAAATGCAGCGTTAGTGGGTTACTGTCGTATCGTCCCGCCTGAATTTAATAAGCTGAAATCCAATCTATCGGTTGCTGACCCTACGATTAAAACCAACCATACTACTATGCCTGCCATCGGTAGAGTGCTGGTATTGTCAGAGCACAGAGGTGATGGCCTAGCACGGCAGATGATGACTCAGGCCATTGCACACTGCCGAAAAAACTATGGTAAGAAGCGACCGATTATTATCTCTGCACAGGCTTACTTACTTAGCTTTTATGAGTCTTTGGGTTTTGTACCTGAAGGAGAACATTATCTCGAGGACAATATCGAACATGTGAAGATGGTGCTATACGTTGCTAAGAAAAACAAAATCAAAAAAGAGAGCACGGATACTGCGTCAACCACAAACAAAGTTTTAAGCTCTCTACTCTTTATCTTGGCAGCAATGTTTATTCTAGGCTTGCTATATTTAATGATTTAGACAGCTTGTAAGGTCTTAATTCTTAACATAATTCAAATTGGTTGTTCCATATTGAGTATGCTACTTTTAAATGATGACTCCTTTAAAACGATGGCTGAGATAATCAGTCAAGGAAGTAGTACACTCAGGATGAGGTAACAACCATGTCAAATATAACCAATGTAGACACAGCCAATTCAAATATTAACGATGCAACGGTAGAGAGCAACGTTCGTCCAGAATATGACGATGAAATTCAAAAAATCGCCGATTACGTTCTCAATTATTCAATAGACGAGCAGTCCCCCAACCCTGCTGATGCGTGGAATACTGCGCGCCACTGTCTAATGGACACGCTTGGCTGTGGTCTATTGGCGCTGCGCTTCCCTGAGTGTACCAAGCACTTAGGGCCTGATTGTCCCGATCAAATAACACCGAATGGTGCTCGCGTCCCTGGCACATCCTATAGGCTAGACCCCATCAAAGCCGCTTTTGACATCGGCTGTATGGTGCGCTGGCTTGACTATAACGATACATGGCTTGCTGCCGAATGGGGCCATCCTTCTGATAATTTGGGTGGTATCTTGGCGGTCGCGGACTATATTAGTCAGAAAAACATCAGCCAAGGACAAGCACCATTAACCATGAGAGCAGTGCTTGAAGCCATGATCATGGCGCATGAGATTCAAGGTGTACTGGCACTCGAAAACTCATTCAACCGTGTGGGTCTTGATCATGTGTTTTTGGTCAAGTTGGCTTCAACAGCCGTCGTCGCCAAACTTTATAAGCTACCACGTGAGCGTATCATGGCAGCGATCTCACAAGCCATCGTCGATGGTCAGGCACTGCGTACCTATCGTCATGCACCCAATGCTGGCAGCCGAAAATCATGGGCGGCAGGTGATGCGACCAGTCGTGCGGTACGTCTGGTAGATATAACGGCTCGTGGTGAAATGGGTATCCCTGGCGCATTAACTGCACCGCAGTGGGGATTCTATGATGTGCTATTTAGCCATACCAATAAGGATCTAGCGACCAAGCCTGAAGGTGATCGTCGTTTTAAATTCCAGCGGGATTTCGGTAGTTACGTGATGGAAAATATCTTATTTAAAATAAGCTTTCCTGCTGAATTTCACGCGCAGACTGCTTGTGAAGCCGCGGTGATTCTACACCCACACATCGAAGACAGAATCGACGATATCGAGAGAATTGTCCTAACCACCCATGACTCAGCGATTCGCATCATCTCAAAAGAAGGCGCACTTGCCAATCCGGCTGATCGTGACCACTGTTTGCAGTATATGGTGGCTGTGCCGTTGTTGACAGGCGATCTGATGGCAGAGAACTACGAGGATGACTATCACGAACAGCATTTGTCAATCGATGAGCTGCGCAGCAAGATGGTTGTAGAAGAAAACGCGCAGTATTCAAAAGACTATCATGACCCAAGTAAGCGTTCTATTGCCAACGCCATTCAAGTATTTTTTAATGATGGTAGCAGTACAGAAAAAGTGGCTGTTGAATATCCTATTGGCCACAAACGCCGCCGAGCTGAGGGCATTCCTGTACTGGAAGCAAAGTTCCGCGCCAGTCTGGCCACTCGCTTTATCGAAAGTCGTTGTCAGCAGATCGTTGAGTTATGCGACGATCAAGAAAGACTAGAACAGACGCCTGTTAATGAGTTTATGGCGCTGTTTATGGCTCATTAGTCTAGTATTTTGACGTTATCATGGTATTACTTATTATACTACCAAGGTATTGACTCTCCAGCCCAATCGACAAAACTGCCTGATTGGGCTGCCGTCATCCCTGAGAGTACTTCCAATAAGCACTCCGCGCTATACGCTGGCGAGAACAGATGCCCTTCAGCGACATTGCCTTGAAACGGCGCGGACAGCTGAGTGTTGACAGTGCCTGGTTGCATAACGACCACGCACACATCTTTAAGTGATCTGCTCCATTCGATACTCAGGTTTTTCATCCCCATATTAAGAGCGGCCTTGCTCATTCTATAGCTATACCAGCCGCCTAGCTGATTGTCAGTGATGCTACCGACGCGGGCTGATACGGTCGCAAAAATAGCAGGATGATTGGCGCTGCGATTAGCCTTGCCGAGTAACGGTTTGATGTGTTTTGCTATCAGCAAACTGGCTAGGGCATTGATTTGCATGTTTTGCAAAAAGAACTCCGTTTCCATCTGTCGCAAGGCCTTTTCTGGCTGCGCTGTCCCTGTATGCAATAACCCCACACAGTTTATCACCCAATCCACATGACCGACTGTCTGTTTGATGGTATCGGCAGCTTTTTTAATACTATCCTCATCACTGACATTCATTGGCAGCCAATGTAGATTTTCTGCTTCAATGTTTGGCTCATTACGATGATAAGTAGCAAATACTTGTGTGCGATGGCTTTGATGAGATTGATTGTCCGTCTGATTAGCAGTCGTTGTGTGTATTAGCTGCTGCACCATGGCCTGACCAATGCCGCCTGTTCCACCGATGATAAGATAGGTTTTATTATTCATTTCGTTATTCATATGGCACCTTCCTTTTTTTGATACGCTTTTTGACAAGATTTGGTTTTATATTTATTTTGGCTGATTTTATGAGGGTTTACTATGATAAAAATAATACAAGTCATCCTTATTCTATATACGCTACAATAATCTATAACGATTAAAGCGACTGTTTTCGGATTGCTATTTCTTATATTGACGCCTTCATACGGATATTATCGCATTATGCTATTACCCCAAGATCAACTGACCGAGCTGGTACGAGCCTTAGAGACCGATCAGCACGTCTTTGCCACTGACCCGTTATTAATCACGGAAAAGCTACAGGGCGAGGATGGCACGCCTATCCAAAAGCTGCATCGACGGGCGTCACGTATAGACAGCAACGGGGCGCTTGCACGTGTACTGGGTAAGATTGACGGCCGTATAAAGGGCATCATGATCGTTATGAGCGTGGTGTGGTGCATCTCAGGGTTTTTGGGGTTATTCACGCTATTGCAGTCTAATGTTGTGAACTTCTTTTATGTGTTGGTCTGTCTACTTGGTTTTCATACCATTATGCTTGGTGGCTGGCTTGTCATGACCCTTGTCAATCGAGATCAGCAATCGCCCAGTTGGTTTGCGAGCTTTGTCAGTCCAAGTTATCTCATACGTGGTAAGGACGATGTGACCAAGGCTGCCGTCGATCTGTATGAGCGGCAGTTGCAGCACAGCGGTATGCGTTGGTATTTGGGGCGGTTTAGCCATCAGTTATGGCTTGCGACATTGACCGGTATGCTACTTGCGATTATATTTTTGCTGGTTGTACGTCAGTATAGCTTTAGCTGGGAGTCAACCTTACTCTCTGATCAAGCGCTTGTAAGCTTGACTCAGGTATTAGGCTGGCTACCTAGTATGGTGGGATTTGGTGTGCCAGATAGTACAGCGATCGCACAGAGCAGGCTTGTCACCGAAGCGATGCCGCTGTCTGTTGCAAGGCAATGGGCAGGGTTACTAATCGGTAGCTTGCTAATGTACGGCATTGTACCTAGAGCTATAGCATGGGCGTTCTGTGCATTGATGTTCCGCCGCAAAAAAATGCGTTTGGATATCAAACAGCCCTATTATCAAAAAATCCTAAACTTTTGGCAGCGGCACGTGGTGGATGCTGATGACTTTACAGAAGCACCAGCCCCTATCGCTCCAAAAGCGACGGTCAGTGCGGGCAAGAAGTTAGTTGCGCTGCTTGAATACCCTGCAGATCAGGACAAATGGTGGCAATCAGGTCTTGATAATACACTTGAAGGCGATGTGGAAAATTTTGGCATATTAGATGATCGTGACGATATGGCACGGTTAAAGACGTATTTAGACAGTCATTCTGTGCAAGTTTTGCTTGGCATTCATAGCAAAGCGCTACCTGATCGCGGCACGCTACGTAAACTCGATCAAATCGCTGCTCACGCCAAAGATGGGCTTATCGTACAGCTGATTGGTAATAACAGCGTTTCTACGGGATTAACTGACGCACGTACCGATGATGAGCCATCAGACAAACAAGCGGTTCGTTATCAGCAGTGGCAAACGGCGCTCTCTGCACGAAAGATTGGCTTGGTTGAGATAGATACTTAACACATTCTAATTTTTAATCTGTTACTCATATCTTAACTTATCATTATGACTAGCATGATTTACAATAAATAAATATTATACGTCTTAATAGCTGTGACGTCATATTAAGATGACAAGGATGTTTTATAGTGGCTAGGAGCCCAAGATGGCAGCAGACAACTCCCTTATGGCCCTAGGTCAGTATGGTCAACTATTGGATGGTTACAGAGAGGCATTAAACCAAAGTATCTTAACGGCTGCGCCAGAGTCATGGCAGCCAATGCTGGCGAGCATTCTACCTGCATATTGGCAAGAGTGGCTGCTACCGCTGGCTGGTGGCCCATTTTTCTTATTATTTTTAGCAGAATGGTTCTATCAGTCCAAGCGTGGCAATGGTAAAAGCTTTAGTTGGCGCCGTGCGATGACCAATTTTAGCTTAGGTGGCTCTTATTTAGGGTTTGAATTGATTGTCCAAGCGCTTATCGTCATACCTATCTGCTTATGGTTATATCAATACCGACTATTCACTATTGAGGTGACATGGCTCACTGCCATCCCTATATTCGTCGCGGTTGAGTTTAGCTATTATTGGTTCCATCGCGCGTCACACCGTATGAATTGGTTTTGGTCAGCGCATGTCGTGCATCATTCAGACGATCTTATGAATCTATCCACTGCCATGCGTCAAAGCCTGTTATATTCTGTGACGGGTTGGTGGTTGTTTTTTGTTCCGCTGATGATGTTGGGCGTACATCCTGTGTGGGTATTTTTCTTTTACGCCTTAGATTTGATTTATCAATTCTTTATCCATACCGAAACAGTCGGAAAATTTCCAAAATGGGTTGAGTATGTTTTTGATACCCCATCCAATCACCGCGCCCATCATGGCACCAACGACGAATATATTGACCAAAATTACGGCGGTGTTCTCATTATTTTTGATCGCTGGTTTGGCACTTATGTAGAAGAAAATACCGTCAATAACCCCGTCCAATACGGTGCGGTTGGCGAAACCAGCCATGACAATATTATTAGTCTGATATTTGGGGTCTTTTACCGGATGTGGCAGCGCTTTTTTCGTGCCAAAGGGCTTAAGAAAAAGCTAAAGGTACTGCTGCGTCCACCTAGTGCTGTCTAATATAGTCAATCCTCTATAAATTGGATACGGTGTCAGTCTCGCTTAGCCTACTACTTGTAGTGCTTTCACTCGTCTTCCTTGTATTCAAACTATATTGAACCGACTAGAGCATGATTATAAATGCGTGGACTACGATTTATGATATGGATTATACGCATTCATAACCGATACCCAGTCAGATTTGTTTTACAATAAATGGCTACTATGTGTTTTTGCCATCAATAAATATAAGACGTTACTATGAATAATGACAATAACAATAACAATAATCATGAGAATAATAAGCCTGCAGGTCTCTTTGCAGACAAGGCTTATGAGCCAACCCCTGATGTCTCAAGCACTCCTTCAGACAACACCTCAAAATCTACAGTAGCTCAGTCAATAGCTACTCAGGATAATCAACCTGTATCAACCGATACATCAGCAACGACAGCACCAGCGTCAAGGGTAACAAAGAAAACGATTGCCAGTGGTGAACCGCTCAAATTAGCCGTTGTCGGTCATACTAATACGGGTAAAACCTCTATATTGCGCACCTTATTGCGTGACGTATATTTTGGTGAAGTCAAAAACGAAGCTGCAACCACACGTCACGTCGAGCAGGCACAGCTGACAGACAGTCGCACTGGTGAGGTGCTGGTAGCATTATACGATACACCTGGTTTGGAGGATGCATCAGGGCTTATGGACTGGCTAGAGGACAACACTGCCAGTCGCCGCGATGGTATTGAGCGCTTGCAACAGTTTTTGGCGGCGGATATCGCTCAAGGTGCAGACAGCTATGACTTGCCCTATGATTATAGCCAAGAAGCCAAAGTAATCCGTCAGTTGCTGACAAGTGATATGGCTATCTACGTGGTAGATGCTCGTGAGCCTGTATTGGGTAAATATAAAGATGAGCTAGCGATTTTGTCTTGGGCTGCTATCCCCGTGATGCCTGTTTTTAATTTTACAGACAGCCAGAATGCCAATATCGACGACTGGCAAACGATGCTGGCAAGACGTAATCTGCATATCTCAACGCGTTTTGATTCAGTTGCTTTTGAGTTTGAGGATGAAATGCGCCTATGGAAAAACTTAGCCACCATGCTCACCCACTTTGAGATGCTTGAGCAGCTGATGCAACGTCGAACGGAAGACTGGGCTCAGCTGTATGATGAAGCCAATATCATCATTGCTGACTTTTTATTGAATGTCGCCGCCTTTGTACGCGAGATCAATGATGACGACGACCCACTGCCTGTATTAGAACAAATGCAAGAAGCCGTTAGACAAAGTGAGCGTGCGATGCAGCACAACTTACTTAACCTCTATAAGTTCTATGATAATGCTGTCTCGGCAACACCGCTTGAGCTACAAGCCTATCAACAAGACCCATTCGACCCTGAGTTACTCAAAAGTTACGGCATCCGTACGACGTCTGGTGCCGCTGCTGGTGCGCTGCTCGGATTGGGGATTGATGCGGCAGCACTTGGCACTACATTAGGGTTGGGCGCTGCGATAGGTGGTATCGCAGGTGGATTACTATCAAACACCAGCAGTATTGCAGATAGGATTACTGGGGTAAAACGCTTGTATATTGATCCTGCGACGTTAACATTACTAGCCACGCGAGCATTAGACCTGCTAACTGCACTTCGTCACCGTGGTCATGCTGCCACGGACGCCACTCAGTTATTGTATAAAGGCGAGAAAAATAGCCTTGAAACGTCAGGAGGTGATAATAATCCTGATGAAGACAATAATCCAATTACTGTATGGCCGGCTCATAAATTACCAAGTGAGCTCAAAAAAGCCCGAGGTAAACCGCAATGGTCATCGCTCAGCAGCGGGAAGTCTGAACAAGCGCAGTTATTGCGCACAGACATGGCATGGTCACTGTCAGGTAAATTGCAGTCGTATAAGCGTGATTCATGATTATTTAATGCTATATTCCTAAATCACGGCATGACTACTCACTAGTAATTACTAACCATGCGGTTGATTTACTGTACCTAACAGTGCACTCAATGCCTCTGTGCCACGTATATCTGTTTGCTGCAGATAAATTGGATATAACGGGTACTTGGTAAAGCCTTGCTCGATATCTTGCATGAGTTGCTGCTGCCTATCTGCCCGACGCTGCCAGAAATCATCTGACTGCGTGGGAGCTATCAGCTGATTGATGACGATTGCTGCTGGCGTGAGCTTACTGTCTTCTAACTGCTCGATAGCTCGTTTGGTCTCAGCCAACGGTAAGACGTCAGCGGTCATAACCAATACGATCGCCGTTTGGGCACGGTCATGCAGCAATAATCCTGCTTGACGAAACAACTGCTTGCGCTTTTCCAGTACTGATACGGCTTGCTCCCAGCGATCGGATTTCTTTGCGGCAAACGGATTAGCAACATCGTTTTTGAGGCTATCTGTTTGATCGCCTTTTTGATTATGACTGTCCAAATGCGTCGCCACCGAGCGCAGTTTGGCCTGCCTTCGTTGCTGAGCGAGCAGACCGTCCGTCCATGCACCCATCATCTCAGGCAGTATGAGCAGTCGCAAGGTATGTCCTGTCGGTGCAGTATCAAAAATAACATGCTCATAACCAGCCTCTGCCGCCTCGACTAAGTGATGGCACATAGACTCAAGCATCGCGGCTTCTTGGGCACCAGGTGCTGATTTAGATAATCGCAGATGCTCACGAATTTTTGGCATCATATCTGGATTGGCATAGGATTTAATTGTGCGTTCAACTTGGGCAAAATGCTCATCGACAATCACGTCAGGATTTAACTCAATGGCATCCAGATAAGGTGATATCGTGGTTTTTTCGTTCTTTAGACGCGTATTGAGTACATCGCCCAAGCTATGTGCTGGATCAGTTGAAACAATTAAGGTTTTTTGCTGCTGGCTTGCATAGTAGCTCGCTAGTGCAGCAGCAGTGGTGGTTTTCCCCACGCCGCCCTTCCCTCCGATAAATATAATCGGCTGCGTCGCCAGCTGCTCTACCAATCCATGTAAAGGGTGTAATGCCATGTTGTTATCTCGTCTTTTGTCTCATTGTGCAATCAATGTTTAGCTTATTTTTATCACTGCTATTATTAGCAGCAACCAACGTGATCAAAGGGGCATCTATCCATACCCATGCGCGTGTGCCATTCATGGAAGTTTTCTAAAAACAACGGCTGTAGCTCTAGTGTATAAAAGCTGGCTGGGTTATCAATGCCCAAACTCTCGGCAAACATGAGCAACATAAAAAAATCTTCTTCATCACGGGCAGCACGCGCCATCGTCTGTCGATATGGCGCATGGTAGAACTCATTCAATCCAGCCACAAACCGTTGCCACCATGGTTGGGTATTTTCTAGCTCGTTTGGGGTGCTTTCGTCGTCCATAATGACCTCTTATTTTATTTAATACTTATAATCCATCATGCCTATCCGATACAAAAAACGCCAGCAATTGCTGCTAGCGTTTTTGATTCTGTGCAATATATGAACTTCACTAGCGTTAGGTATCGTCCTTGATGTTGCCGTTACCTCTGTGTAGCGACCATTCTTTGCGTAGCACCGAGAGACTCTCAAATGTCACTAAAATCGTGGCCACCAAGATAATGATGTCCATAATGATAAGTAGCCAATTGCCATCTGTGAAGAAGGTTTTGAGCTGAATCAGTAGTGCAAATACGGTCATAACCAACAAGAATGACAATGGTGCTAAGGTATACCAAACAGGCTTGCCTTTACGCAACAGAATAACAGTGACAATCATCAGAGTCAGCGCTGCCATCAACTGGTTGGTTGTACCAAATAGTGGCCAGATAATCATGCCACCAGCACCATCGATACCACCGGCACCAAATGCCAATAGCAAACAGCTTCCGACTGCTAGTAACGTTGCGACGACACTTTTACTCAATACAGGCAATTTATAAATCTCACCAAATTCTTGGAAGATATAACGTTGCAAACGTACGCCAGTATCCATCGTAGTACCAGCGAATAGCGCAGCCATTACTGTCAACATCGTTTGTGATAGCACCATATCGATACCGACACCAGCATTCAAGATGGTCGCGCCGCCATCGATGAAAGCACCGATAGAACCGTCACCAAATTTTTGATAAACCGCTTGCCAATCACCAAGCGTAGCAAAACCTGCCGTTGCCGCCAAAATTGCACCGAGTGCGAGCATACCTTCACCCAACGCACCAAAGTAGCCAACGAAACGAACGTCTTCTTCTTTATCAATCTGCTTGGATGTCGTACCAGTTGCCACTAGACCGTGGAACCCTGAAATTGCGCCACAAGCAATTGTGACAAACAATAGCGGCATCAGTGAAGGCGTGCCGATTGGTAATGCCGTGTTGATTGCTGGGGCGACAATGGTTGGTGTCGCAATAAAAATAGCCGCGTACAGCAGAATCAAACCGACAAATAGCTGCAAACCGTTGATATAATCGCGTGGTTGAAGCAGCATCCAGACAGGCAGTAATGAGGCGACCGCTGCATAAGCAAACAAAATAAGAATCCAGACAGCGTTATCAGGTAAACCCATGATGGTTTCAGGCAACACAATCGGGAACATAGGTCCAAGATAGATAAGTCCGTATAAGGCACCAACACCGATAATGGATACCCAAACCAAGTTCATTTTGTAGCGATAAATACACTGACCAATGATAAAGGCAACAACCAACGCACCCCAAACTGGTAATACTGCAGATGGGGTTTTGATCATCATATTAGCAATAGCAACACCAAATACAGCATTCACCATTAATAACAATAAGAAAATAACGACCATCATCAAGCTACGGACACGTGTGCCCATGACGTTACCAGCGATAGAACCAATCGACTGGCCTCTGTTGCGCATACTTGCCCAAATGGCCGACATATCGTGTACACCAGCCATAAAAATAGTGCCAAATACCACCCAAATGATGGCAGGCACCCAGCCCCAAATTACAGCAATAGCAGGACCAATGATCGGTGCAGCGCCAGCGACTGAGGTAAAATGATGACCCCATAATACATATTTGTTGGTGGGCACATAATCCACCCCATCTTTCATTGTATGTGCAGGCGTTGGACGACTGTTGTCCAATGCCAAAATCTTAGTGGCAATAAATTTTGAGTAAAACAAGTAGCCGCAAAACATAGCAGCTACAGCGAATACCAATACAATAGCACTATTCATCTTATCTCTCCCTAGACAAGTAGTCGATAGCCTTATAAGTTCAAGCTTTTTGAATCAAAATATGAAAAATATGCTAAATTAGTGTGCGGTGAGTGACTCATCTCACCTGAGATTAGACAAATCCTATATAGGATAATATCTTAGGAAGATTGTAAATTAATCATCAATCAATAAACCTTTGCACTGTAAAATTAGAGCACGTCACTAATCAGCATATAGTGTGGTGAGCCTTTGTTTAAAATTCTGGTTGAATAGTAACCGATTTGACGACAAATGTAACGTAAGTAAGACCTGAAAAACAACAAATAAAGGAAGTACAATGGCACATTATTTTGGATTCGTACCCTCAGACAAACTAAAAGCACAAATCAGTGAGGCCGAACAGGTCATTGCTTCAGATGAGCAAGTAGATTATTACCCGTATCGTGATGCGCTCACTCATCAGACCGCACGTGATCTGACGGATAATCTGTTGGTTGGTTTGGTAGACATTATCCCAAATCCTGAGCGTCAAGCCTCTATGCGAAAAATCGTTGTGACAATTGAACGTGCTACTGATACCCTACTCAATATTTTACTTGGTAAAGAGAATAATGAAGAAGTGATGCCAAGTTTTAATTTTTTGCGAGATCATGCAACCTTTATAGATAATGAAGGCGTAAAACGTGTGGGATTTAAGCTGTCTGAAACAGATGCAAAAATAATCGATGAAGGGTTTGCTGCTATCACTCCAGAACACGTCGATAAAGCCAAATTTAAAACAGCACTCGAAACTATGAACGAGGCGACACTAACTCACTTTGTCAGTCGCTACGCTGAAACACTGAAGCTTGGCATGATTAAGCGAAAATCCGTACCAGTCGCCAAATCAGCCATTGATAAAGGCATGAGTATGGCACTTAATAAGCTGTTGCCCGACCTACCAAACGACTCATTGAACCGCTTGGCCAACTATTACCGTCCGTTTATTATTCAAAAGCCAGAATAACCCTTTAAATCGGATTAATTTTGTCTCAAAAGTCATATGACGTTGGGAAAATTCACGAAAATTTGCTAAAATAAGCGGCACTTTTTACCAAAGGCGCATCCGATGACCCAAATCAGTAACCAAGAAATTGAAAAAACATTACGCAACTCAGAGTGCCTTATTAGCAGTATCGAAGTTGCTGCTGCTTATGAGCGTTTGGCCGCTCAGCTAAACCTACACTATGTTGGGCTTAACCCTATTGTTATGGTCGTCATGAATGGCGGACTGATTCCAGCGGGTCAGCTACTGACACACCTGACGTTCTATCATCGTATGCATTACATCCATGCGTCTCGATATCGTGATAACCAAGGCACCAATGATCTTGATTGGAAATTTAAGCCAGATGTTAATATCGAAGGTGAGCATGTATTGCTGATTGATGATATTTTTGATGAAGGTATTACTCTAAAAGCAGTCGTGGAAGAACTCAGCAAAGAAAAACCACTGTCTATCGAAACTTGTGTGTTGCTTAACAAAGAACATGACCGTAAGGTTCAAGGGTTTGATGTGGATTTTGTGGGCATCAACGTGGCAGATCGTTATGTTTATGGTTGTGGTATGGACTTTCATGGTTACCTGCGCCATTTGCCTGGTATCTATGCAATCAAAGAAGACAAAGTTTAACGTTTAGATTTAAGCGCTTAAATCTAAATCATAAAAAAGCATCCTATTTGGATGCTTTTTTATTGTGTTCAGAATGAGAAAACCAACAATGGTAATGAATGGCATGATAATGATTAAAACTGTAATGCCAAACCCGTATGCCGTTCAGTAGGTGTTTGTACGGCTTTTTCTAATGCATGTTTTGTACTATAGATGGTCACTTGCTTTTTAGCACGAGTTACCGCTGTATAGATAAGCTCTTTACTAAGTAGTCTTGCATGACTGTTATCAAAAGTAATAGCCACATGATCAAACTCAGACCCTTGCGATTTATGTATGGTCATTGCATATGCCGTCGCCATCACTTCCTCATTTAGCAGGTTAACAGCGATACCTTGCGTTTTATTTTCAAAAAACACTTCAAGTTGGTTTCTTTCACCACTCGTCTGCAAGCAAAAGCCAATGTCCCCATTAAAGAGTCCTAGCTCGTAATTGTTCTGTAGCACCATAACAGGACGTCCATGAAACCACGTGTTTTGACCCAAGGGCAGCTTTAATTCTGCAAGATGCCACTGGGTCAAGTAATTATTAATATAGTGATCGCCCCATTCACCATTGTGGCCCGCAGTTAAAATTCTGAACTGATTAAAGGTTTCCATTAATGAGGTAATTATAGTTTTTACCGATTTTGGCATGGATTTTTCTATTGGATTTTCTTGATAATTTTTAATGTTAAGTAGATATAAATGGTAATTTTTTGACATTTTTTCAATAATTTTTTTATTGCTTAGGCTATTTTTTGTCTTGTCATCTAATAGATCTGCTGCTTGTGGTGTATTCACATATTGAAAACTCAGTGCATTATCATGTTTCAATAATTGCCAGATCGCTCTAATATCTACATCTGCTTTGTTTATTTGGTACGCAAGCTTGCCAATACCAGAGTCTGCACTAAAACGACGGCTTTCAGTCAGCTCTGCGTGAATGGGTTGCAATAAAGGAATACGACACAAATCGGCCAATACAGCCCCTGCATCTACCGCTGCTAACTGGTTTGCATCACCCAGTAGTATCAAGCGTGCACCGGGCTTTACAGCACTTACTAAATAATTAGCCAACTCTACCCCGAGCATTGATGCCTCATCAACGATGATAATATCTTCGCCGAGTGGGTTTTTTGCATCGTAACGAGGTTTACCCGTACGGCCAATACCTAACAAGCGATGAATCGTTTTGGCCTCTTGCAATTGCAATTCTACATTCGCAGCATCAAGTGCCGCCTGTAAAGACTCTTGCATTCGCTGGGCCGCCTTACCCGTCGGTGCTGCTAATGCGAGGCTCGCACTGTCTGTACTGAATTTAATCTGTTCCTGCTTACCTGCCCTACTCTCTGTGGCCTGTTGCAGTGCAATCACTAGCTGAGCTACGGTATAAGTTTTTCCGGTGCCTGGCCCGCCAGTGATGATGCTAAATGCATTATTGTTCGAGACATTAATGGCCGCTACCTGCTGCGGATTTAGCGTATCGGGTATATTGATAGCTAATGGGGATATTTTCTGATTTAGAATAGTATTGATATGCTGTGCCAAGTTGAGCTCTGCTTGCCATGCGCGGTGTAGCCAAAAAGTGAGTGAAATTGTCGAGTCGTTTTCATCTTCATTGATCTGATAAATAATAGGCTGATTATTTTTGCTTAGGCTATTATTATCATGCATCATTCCTGAATTGACATCAGCAAACAGCCTATGCTCATAAATTGACTGAGTAAAAGAGCGTAAATCTGTGTTCTTTAGGTACTCATAAAGGGCAACTATCGTATTAAAACGCTTGGTCAATATCTCTTTTTCGTGATTGGTCAGTGTCAGCTGTGTCCATAGCTGCGCACGCCGAGCAAATAATGTATTCAACAAATCAAACAGTGAGGGTTCTACTATAAGATTTTCTGCTGTTTGCAAATCTATCCCACTGCTTGTTGCTGTTTCTGTCGCCTGCACCTCTACGGCTTTCAGATTCGATTGGGTATCAATCAACGCTAAGACTGGCATCGCTAGCATCTCTAACAACTGCTGCTGCCACGCATATAGTGTGACTGACTCACCATTCACGTGACCTTGTAACGGTTGCTCGCTCTCAACTGCCTCAATGGTCAACACCGTATGCCCCTCTTCTAAATGAGTGGCTAACACCACGAATAAAGCCGAAAACAAATGACGCTCTTCTGTATTGTCAATCCGTTTGCCATGGATATTAGATGCTGTATCTGGCGTGCTGTATGCAACCTGCGTTTGCTGACGACGCAGCAATATATAATCACTGATATTGCTGGCCCAGCTTTCTTGTACGCCAACGGCTACCTTATGCTTACTGTTGTTATTGCTCATTGTGTATTTTCTCTATGTTTATTATTTGACGATCACACGCTGAATATTCTATTAATTCTTTAGGTTAGTTTGGCTTAGCACCTCTTAAATGAGGTTAGCCTACTAATTTGGCAAGCCAAACAGTGCATCCAAAGCCTTGATAAAGTCGATTGGAATGTCCCAAGTCACCAATCCATAACGGTTATGCTGGCCCTTACTGCTTGAGCCGCTATCATTGGCTTCAGTAGAGTCAGCCAATATGTCAGTAGATTGATAGTTTGAGACATACGTGCCTCGTAAAAACATATACTCCACTGCGCCAAGGTACTTGTGTTCATTGCCTATATAGTCGTCAATTCTTATAGCAAGGAACCGATGTAACGCTACCTGATAGATTGCAGCTTGTAACCAATACCCTGCTTTTGACATCGCTTGTTTGAGGGTGTTTTCGCTATAATCGCTTAGGCTATTTCCTAAAAAGTTGCTTTTATAATCGACCACATAATACTTGCCAGCATGCTCATACACCAAATCAATCTCGCCGCGCAGATAACGATACAAATGCGCTTTATTTTGTGGCACTAAGCTGATGTGCTTGTCTACGTCATCAGGCAGATACTGCTGAAACAGCCTATTAATGTCTTGTGCTCTAAACGTCTCTGACAGTCCCATATTAAATTCTAGCTCGGCAAACCGCTGTTCTGTATCAATAGCATTGAGCGGCTGATTCGATGCCAATAATGGCACCTGTAGCACCTCCTCAATCCAGTTAATCAAAGCCTCATGTTTAGTCGCGTCTATTGAGTCCGGGTTAAACGGGCGGCTATCTGCTTTATTTTTTGCCTGCAGTATACGGCTTTGCTGTTCCACGCTGCTATAGACCAATGGCAACTGATAGCTGCTGATGGCTCTATCAATCACCTGAGGCCACTGTGACTTGTTGCTAAAATCAATTTTTTCAAATATTTCATGCAAAAATGTACCTGTATTGGCCCCTTTCACAAAGGCAAAACGAATGTCATCTTCTGGTTTTAGACTCAACTCAGTCACTGATTCAAGCCATTCATTAATATGGGTTGATGATAGGTTAAAAGCTGAAACATCTGTCATATCGATGTCTATGGCATCGTCAATACGCTCATCTACTACTGCCATCGCCTGCATAGACTCATCTAATTGGCGGGCTAAAGCGGTAAAACTAGTTTTAGCCCAGCCGTAGAAATAGTTGGTTTTCATGACATCTGAAAAAGCCATGTACTCAATCATTTCTGTTGCAGGCGCATTAAGACTTGATAGGTTTGTGGCAAACGCGACATGACTCATTGAACCGACTGCATTAGCATCACTAGAGTCACTGTCATTATTATTGGCGCCAGTGTTGTCGTATAACGCATGCACATTATGCGCGCGTATCATCCCGATAGTGCCCTTAAGCCTATCAGGCAGTTCAAACTTGGCCTCTTCGGATTCAAACCAATAGCATACTGGTCTTAAGGCACAATCAGTGTTTCTATAGGCTTCTTTTAACACTACATAAAGCTGTTCACTGGCTCGAGTAAATGCCACGTAACCCAGTCGTCGCATCTCATCAAAATCTTCTTTTGTCTCAATGTCGGTGTAGTAATCCTTTTTGGTAGCAGAACCTTGTACCGGTGAGAAACGGCGTTGATTGCCAATCGCTTGACTACTTAACGACTCGCTCTCTGGCGTCTGATCCGCTGTCGATTGATGCACCAATACTGAATTTATCAATGCCGAGGGAGATTGTTGGGCATTATATAGATACAGGCCATACTTCTCATTGGTGCCTGATTTTCTACTGGCATCGCCCATACCTAATACATAGACAATAGGAAACTCAAGCCCTTTTGACTTGTGAATGGTCATCAGCTGCACACCAGACTCTGTAGGCAACGGATATTGCTTGGCCCAATCGCTGTTGGGCGAGGCATCTATATGTTGTCTAAACCAAGCCAAGAGCTCATGCTCACCCATATCGATGCCGTATTGCGCCAGCACATCCATGATGTGACGTAAATCCATGATGTGACGGTCGCCTTCTGGATGAGCGGCCAATGCTTGCCATACACCTTGTGGCTGCACAGGGTTTTTATCTAGCAAATAATGCAACGCCGATAAAATACCAAAGTGCTGCCAACGCTGCGCGCCCTCTTTTAGATAGGTAATAAAGTCTTGGTAGCTTTTTTTATTATTTATCGCTGCTGCATTAGTACCATTAGGATTATGATCGTCTATCATCCCTGACTCATGATCCGTCATCATGATTTTGATATCTTTGATGCTGAGGCCGTATAGGTGACTGGTTAGCACCCGATTGATCATGTCATGACGGTATGGGTATAGCATGGCACTGAGTAGCGCTGCCACATCTTCTGCCATGATGGTCTCAAAAATACTGACGTCGCTGGTGGTCAAGGTTGGCACATTGAGTTTGACTAGCTCATCTTCCACCCGCTTTAGATCTTTTTTGGTACGTGCGAGCACCCCAATATCACTGGGCTTAATTGGAATATTTTTTAGTGTCTGACCACTGTTAAGAACGGTCGCAATATGGCGCGCTGTGATCTCAAACTCATCATACTCAAGCTCTTTGTCTCTATCGTAAGGCAGGTGCAATACGCTTACTGGTTGGGCAGACAATACATCCGTCACTAAGGTGCTGCTATGAGCATCTGGCTCATTAGACCAAGACAACTGGTTCTCTGGCTTTGCCGCTTTAATATGCTGATAATAAATACCAGTACCTAGCTGCGACAGTTTATTCTCAGCAGTTGTTGCATCAGCCATGCCAAACCAACAATTGAGCGCATCAATCAAGCTGGCATTTGAGCGGCGATTGATATCCAGCGTCCAAAGAGTGCTTTTATCGAACTGGGCTTTCATATAGTTGTAGTTGGCTACGTCGCCACCACGGAACCCATAAATAGCCTGTTTGGGGTCACCCACCAATAGCAGAAATTCATGATTGGCCCTCCTAGTGGTTGACTGCTTATCACTGTCCGACAGTTTAGATTTATTCTTTGGCAAGTAAATGCTTTCAATCATAATGGCTTGCTCACCATTGATATCTTGCGACTCGTCAATCAGTGCTACCGGATAGTGGTGACGAATATAACGTGCCAGCTTCTCTCCTTGACGACCAGTCAATGCTTGGTTTAGACGCACCATTTGCAAGCTAAACGTCGTCTCACCACGTTCTTCTAGGATAACTGGCAACCTATCACGTACGGCCAGCACAATATGGCGATTCAGATTGGCCAATACCGTAATGATGTATTCATCAAGCTTGTTGCTTTGTTCAACATAGCGCTTGAAGTCACGAACGACTGGCAACTCATTAAATATTAAGTTAACTCTCTCACCGTCCTTTGGCTTATAGAACTGCTTACCGATATCATCTGTCTTTTGAAAAGCCTCAATCAATTTTCCTGTTTTATTGTTTTTATCAGATATGAACTTATAAGCCGCCGGTCCATAATCCTCTAATGCTTGAATAATTTTAGGCCATGAATCTCTATTATTTTGAAGCTGCCCTTTAGGAACCTCATAATATTCACCGTCAGACTCAAAGAAAGCATCAAGCTCAGCGCTGCGCTTAATAATTTCACTGATCAAGCGCTCGTAACCTTCGAAAGAGAAATCACTTACTACCACCGCATCAATCGGCGCAGAGATAAAGTTAAGCGAACGTGTCACATACTTTTTATGATCGTTAGCCGCAGTCAACTTGCCTTGCTGATCCATCAATGCATATAGTTTGGGCTGCTCACTATATAAGCGGCTTTGAAACTGTCGCAGCTCATCATGAACAATACTGTTGGTCACCTGCTCAATACTACTGTCCTCAATAATGCCCATGCCTTGTTGATGACCGGTCTCGCTACTGTATTCCGTCAACCATTTTTGCGCCAAGCTATCGAGCGTGCCCACAAACAGTTTATCCAGCGTGGTCAACACCAATGCGGTACGCCTAATAGCCTCTGTCATTGGGTAGCTGTATACATGATCCAGCAAATAACCGACCAGATGTAGGTTGATGGGATCTTGCATGATGCTATCTAAACGAGCGTACTTGGCCTGATCAATCAGCCATTCTTCACGCGTAGTTTTGGCCTGACTACGTTTTCTCGCCGCTGTTTTTTGGTTCTGCTCATCACTGTTATGTTCATAAGCGAGATCTTGATTGGTATCGTCAGCGCCAGCTTCAGTGCCTGTATCAGCATCTGTACTCATGACTGAATCAGACTGCTTGTCTATGTTGGCCGGTTTACCAGTGTCAGGCATCACTTGCAATACGGCAGGATATAAAGTGTCCTTATTATTAAGATCTGTACTTAGGCTATTCACCCATTGCAGCAATTGATAAAAATCCACCAAACGATCATGAATACGTTGACGCATCTCGGCAGCAGCGGCTCGCGTAAAGGTCGTGGCAATGATTTGCTCTGGTGCACGCCTCGCTTCAATCAGTAGGCGCAGTACGATGCCCGTAAGTGTCCACGTTTTACCAGTACCTGCCGAGGCCTCAATTAAGTGTCTGCCCATTAGATCAACATCAACCGCAGGTATCACACCTGTTTTGCGTTCACTCATGTGCTCACTGTCAGTCGTATAAGTCGACATATCAGCAGAATTATGCAATTGATGTGAGTGCCCATCGAGCACATGCAGCTGATGAGCAGCTTCGTTAAGAGAAGTGGTGTTGGGCAAGTCTGTCATAGGGGCGTACACTTTTAATTATTATTTATGGGTCTAACGACTGGCAACTACCTGGCTATCGAAATGCTCTAACTATCTAAGCCTTCTAAGGCCGCAAACATTGGTGCGTATAACGGCTGTGCTAAGGTGGTCAATGAGGCTGATAAGGCCTTAAAAGCATCTTGATCACGCAACACATACTGCCAGATGGCATGCTGCGAGCACGTATCGTATAGCGTGTCTGAGAAATAACTCGGCCTTAACCAGTCTGAGAAGTCTGCGCGTTTTGGCCAATAACTCACACCCTCTTCGACATTTGCGCACTTATCAAGATAACTGAGTGCATACTCAGGCAGTAAGGTAATAGGCACTTGACCCGATAAATTGGCAAAAACTGCCCACTTTATCAGCTCAATCACTGCGTCGTTATATAGGATAGGGCTGAGTCTAAATGCGATTACTTTGTCGTATGCATCAACTTGCGAGCTGGGCTTATTAAAACGCCAAATGCTCACGCCGTCATTGGATGCTACTTGCTCGGCAGTAGTGCGTCTGGCCACTTGCCAATATAAATGCGACAACCAAAACTTGAGTAAATGCTTGGGACCAGCAGAGCTAGGTAATATATTTAACCAATGCGTGGGTGACTGCTTGGCATAAGACATGTCTGTCTGAATATGTGCTTTATGGTGATGGCCATCTATTGGCATTGATGATGGTGCTGATATCGGTACTGGTATTGGTACTGAGCCTTTCATCTTAATCATGTTGGGCAGTAGCTTGTACAGCATCTCGTGATCAGCGTCATTTAAGACCGTCGCCAGTTCTATCTGAACAGGATGCTCGGTGGTGGGCGTCAATAACTGTAAACCAGTGGTATTTTCTTCTGCCTCATCAAAACCACTGGCTATTAACTGCTCTTTGAACGCCAAACATTGCTGTTGTAGTTTCTGTTGTTGGTTGGGAATGGTGGTTTGGCGAGCGACACCTGCTGGTATGATCTTTTGATACATCAGAATTTGGCTGTCTTGCATGGCAGCACTGTTGATATCCGTCGCACTTTCTTCATCGATGCTATTGTTAGTATTAGAGGCCAAGCCATTGATTAGATGCGCTTTAATTTGGTAAGTCGTTAAATTGTCTAAAAACAACGGCTCTTGATGCGCCATCGCCTCCTCGCCTTGCACCACATGTACTTTTTGAGTCCGCAGAAAAGCTTTGGCAGGATGGCGCACCTGATACACCAATGCTCCTTCAATATCTATTTCATGTGTATCAAATATAGATTGAGTAAGCATCTCAGTCAGATGCTTGATATCGCCAGTGTCATTTTTGTTGACACTACCTGTTTCTAGCGATAGAAGCTCGACCAATACAGGCAGCGTTTGTGCATCTATTTGACCCAGCTTACCCAACCCTTGACCCAGTACCTGAGCGACTGCTTTGTATTGCGCTTTTGTAGGTAAACCAACCAGCTGCGCGTGCTCACTGGCAACTCGACCTTTTAAAGTATCAAACACAGCCTGCCAAAGTGGCGCTGGCGGGAACTGCTTTTTTTGTGCCAGTTTGGTTTTGCGCATGGCTGTATTTAGCATAGCGTCTAGCTCGTCAATCATATCAACAGGGCTGTCATCCTGAGCATTGACACCGACACCGACACCGACATTAATACTGACACTGGCATCAGTAGACGCTTGGTCAAACACATCAGCAGCTTCAATCTCTGTTTCAAACAGACTTTTATGAAAGGGTAACGCAGGATGCTCTGTCACGAGCCACTGTTTAATCAATTTGGGCAAATAGCGCTTTAGACTGTCGGTGGTTGAGTCAATATTATCAGGCAAAGTGTCGAGCGAGTTGACTTGCCACTGTACCTCACCCTGCAAAAACTGTAATAACTCACTAACAGGGTTGGCTGGCAAATGCTCATGCGTGTCTGTCAAGCTTTGGCCATTATAGAATATCCAGCAAGCACTACGCGCGCACAGTAACGCATCCAAAAACGCCCCATTATCATCATCCTCACTCACTCTATCACCGCGACGAGCATTGGTGGCTTTCATCAAATCGTATCGGTTGTCACGGTCGCGTGCAGGAAACTCAGACAGATTCATGTTGAGCATCACCACTAAGTTAAAAGGCACATTTCTCAGTGCGCCAAATCGCCCAAAAGTAATCACACCCGTCGGCTCAGCACTGACCTGTTGACTCTCAAGCTCCGCCTCAATACTGTCTAGCATAAAGCTCAGTTTAAGCGGTAACTGCTCCACGCCTGCCAGCCTCTGCTCGACCTCGCTGTTGGCGATATCGCCACTAGAGTACTGTTTATAATGACGGTTGGCACGTAAGCTGGATTTAAAGCCGTTCATGGCATTATAGATAGCGCGCATGGTACGCGTTTGATCCACATCGCCAAAGTAACGATGGATGACTTGGGTCTCAATCTGATCGAGCCAGTCCTCAGCTTTCATCTTTTGGGTATGATCATCACGGCGGGCAGTCAAGCCAGTATAAATACGGCAAAGGGCTTCAACAATAATCGCATCATTTAGGCTCACTTGAAGCAGCGGTATGGTTTTCTCTGGCAATGCAGTACTCGGCCACTCATCTGGTGTTAAAGGATACAAACAATCGCTCAAACCAGCCTCTGGCATCACCAAACCCAAAGTCAATGTATCCAGTGCCTGTGCAAAGCTAAAACGATAGTCAAAGTCATTGGCATCTAAGGTTTGTTTAAGATGTTGCTCATCAAAACCGCGGATAAAACCTGCCTCTATCAACAAATCACACCCACGGCTCATTTGTTCGCGGGTTAGACCAAAACTTTCAAACAATGGCGGCAGCATCAGCCAATCTAAAACCTCTGCCGCCTCAAAACGGGCGCTGTGGCTGCCCAGCAGCTTATAAAATCCAATAATGGCTTCCCATAATTGACGAATATCCGCATCGACGACACCAGTCACTTTGGCAGGCAATGTCAAACCATCTTGACCCTTACCATTGACAAAAATAGAGCTAATGAGCGCATGATGGCGCTCTACGTCGGGTAGCAACACAACAATGTCAGATATATGGCGATTTTTTTCACCGCGTTTGATGGGTTCGTTAAGCCAGCGCCCAATCATGATACGCAGCACTTCGAGCTGACGCTGCAGACTATGACATGAATGTATGCTTAGGCTATTGTCTTGCGAAGACATTGCCCAAAAACGGTCTATCTCAAAGCGCTTATTCTCTAGTGCCTCATCTTCATACCAAGCGGCGGCTTGCGACTCTTTATCATAACTTGGCTCTAGTTGCTGACTCACTGCTTGAGAGACTTTTGCCGCTGTTGCTTGCTGAGTGGCTGTCTCATCAAGCATCAGCACATCATTTTGCAAGCGCCTTAACAGACTTGGGCTATGTTGCATATTCTGAGTATTGTTAGTCTGATCAGCATCAGTAGGATCACTATTTAAGCCAACGCTCAGCGTATCATCAAAATCATCTTGCCATTCTACCAGTGCATCGTCGTATTGCTCATTACCCGACAAGTTAGCAAGCATGGCGAAAGCATCCCGCGATTGCTTGCCCAGACGCGATAGCAAGCTGTGCCCATAATCGCGCAAAAACACGCTTTCAGGATTGATAATCTGCTGGCGCTGCAACCAGGACTTATCGACAATATCTGCCCAAAACAGCTTTGATGGGTTGTAGTGCAGCAGTGTGATATTCATGTATTTTGATAGCTGCTGCAAGAAATCCAGCTCGGTCTGTGGCAATTGCTGAATGGTAAAAATGCGCAGAACAGTGGGCAGCTGCGCACGTTCATTTGCTTGGTTACTGTCTAAAGCTGACCAAAAGGTTTTTTCGAGCGCCACACGGTGCTGATGCACATCAGCAAACAACTGCAACCATAGAAACCGCTGAGCAATCTCGAGCTCCGCGTAATGCGCCACCAACCAATCAGGCGTGCCGCGCGCATACTTATCAAAGCGCAGTGACAAAGCATCTTTCTCAGCTATCATCTCATCCACATTGAGCGGCCTGTCATCCGACCACTTTGCCAACCAATCTTCACGGTGGGTTAAATAGCGGTTAAACACTCGTGCCAAATCACTTGCCAGCTGCCAAATGCGGGCATCTTGTTGTGCCTTATCCTGTCGCACATTGTCTTGCTGTAAATTATCTTGCTGTGCATTGCCTTGTTGCGCCTCTGCATCCGGCTCATCAATTAAAGAGGCCAGCAGTGGGTTTACTGGATGTTTTTCATCTGCAACAATGGCTGCTTGATAGTAGGTCAAATATCCAAATAACCGCCATTGCATCACCGTTGGTGACAACACAGCCACTTCTGGCACATTCAATGTAATCGCTGTTGGGTCTGTCTGTAACAAATGCGCATTATGGCGACTTAGCACATCCTGCATCAGCGTCCATTGATACTGACCCCAAAACTTGGTACGCACTAATGTACTGATGCCTGCACGACTGGCAATGGTTTTGTCCAACCAATCCCCAAGTACCATTGAGGGCACAATCACAATAAAAGGTGCAAAGACCGACTGGTTCTTTGACTGATATTGTTCAAGCAATTTATCGACGAGGTTTTCGGTACGGTGCGACTGAATAATGGTAAACATAGACAATTATCTGATTAAAATAGGAATAAAATACTTTGGCTTATAAAGGTGGCGTAGATACGGTATCGTTGACACTTTTGAAGGCGCTAAAAATAGAAGCGCTAAAAAACCCGAGCAACCATTGATATAGTCAGTTCAATATAATTTCGATACAAGGAAACCGAGTGCAAGTTATACATTAGTATGCTTAGCGAGGATGACGATGTAGCGGACTTATATAGACTTGACTATACTCACCAATGCATACTTGGTTGTCGTTACGATGATGCATTTCTGCTAGCATGTTTGTCTTAAACCATACATAACCACTCAAAGATGGCCAAACAAAGCCGGCTATCAGTGTGCCATTGATGGTGATCGTTTACTAGTATAGTTACGGGTATTGTAATACTTTACGACATTCAGTGTCGCTCTATAGTACTATTTATATGTGTGTCTATAGAAGAGAATCTCGCTTTCTGTCTCTTTAAGACAGATCAGCGCTGACGATTTATTTTAACCAACAAGTCTAATTAACGAGAGCATGTAATATTATGCCATTGCGCCCCATTGATGCCATATTTGTTCACCCAAAGCAACGTCTGTATGTTGTCTATTATCGCGGCGAGCTGTGGCGATTGCCACGTATGAAGATTGATGACAGATCGTGGCAAAACAGAAAACCCTACACAGATGACAATAGCTCACTCTACCTAAGTATTCATCAGTCTATTAGCGATCCCGTACTCGCGCAGAAATTACGAACATTAGACTTACCTACTGCCGTACGGGGTAGTACGTTAGCGCGTTTTGAAGCATGGTGGGAAGCACAGGGTTTTAGCTGGCTAAAAGATAGGCTGAGCACTGGTGAGTCGCCGTTAGCGGCGCACCACACCAACCCACTGTCAAAAATGTTTGACAACCCACCTACCTTACCTTCAGACTCTCACCCTTCTCTACCCAGCGATAATAAAAAGTTCAGTCACAGGGGTAGCGTACAAGCCTCAACACCTGCCATAGAAGAAGATGTGTTTGCAGATATGTTGGCAGTATTGACAGAGGAAGTGCTCGATCAAAAGCTTTGATATCTCAATACAAAATATCGCGTAACCATTAAAATGAATCCATTAATAAAAGAGCAGTAATATATGAAAGACTACAAGCTGCTACTGGCTGGACTGATTTTGCTATTATTGACCGCTTTTATTGCCATCTTTACCTGGCTATGGATCAACAACCGCAAAAATACAGACCCGTTACCTGTCATGGTAAGCACAAACGAATCTACGACTGTAGAGGATGGTGGCGATGAAGCTTTGAATCAAACACTCTATATCCGAGCAGAAGAAAACCTACAAGCCCCTTTAGATGACATTATTGCTAGTTTTAAGTCTCGCTATCCTCGAATACAGGTTTCGGCAAGCTATGTACCTGCCAATGTACTTTTGGCTGTATCAAAAAACGAGGCGACTAAAGACAGTCAGCTCCATGCTGTCTTTGATACAGATATAATTATCGCTAATGAGGATCTATCTATAGAACGCATTGCACCACTACAAGCAAACATAGAATCGACTCTCCAAAAAGAAAATCGGCAACAGACAACTGTCAATACAGCTGATGCTGATGTCTCTAACGCTGAAAATAAAGACATAGATACTGCCGAAAACAACCGTAAACAAATACAAACCATCAGTGCTTTTGACTATGCGATTGAAGATAAAAAAGCGCTGCAAGGGATTGTTTTGACAGACAGTACGACTGCTATTAGCTTTCGAAACTTCCTACTTTCAAGTACGGGTCAAGAAATATTAGAAAAATATAATTATCATAATATTAATGGTTATGAAAACAGTGTGAATGACTTGTTCAAACCAACGTCACGTGCTAAAAAAGCAACAGGTGATAATCCCGTAGATGTCGCTGATGCCCTTAGCAATGGTGAGTAATGATAAATTGTCTCTATTTGTCTTTTGTTGATTGCTTTTACGACTGCTTTTTCCTACAATGTCACTCCATAATGCGCCTATAGCTCAACAGGATAGAGCAGTTGCCTCCTAAGCGATCGATCCGAGTTCGAGTCTTGGTGGGCGCACCAATTATTGTATTCAGACATAACCTCGCATTACCCCAATCCGCTACAGCCCCCGAATTGACTTACATTACGTCTTCCTGCATCACTTGTCATTACCTAGCAGCACCACTACACTGTTGTTAAATATGTTGTTAAATATTCAACAAGAGCGTTATTTGTTGTTAAATTCTCTTAGGTTTTGTTGTTAAAACCTCTCCACGCCTTTAAGGCCAAGTCATGACAAAGAGAAAAGACTACCAGTTGACGGATGCTGGCGTAAAATCTATTGCCAAACAATCACCACCTAGTAAAATTACACGCCACGGTGATGGCAATAATCTATATCTAATACAACATCCAAACGGTTCCCTATTTTGGCAAATGGCTTATCGCTATCAATCTAATAAAGATCTCAAACCTAAGCAAAAAACCTATCAGATAGGTATCTACAAACCAGCCAAACTAGATATAGATTCCTCCTTCAAACCAGAAGTATCGTTAAAACAAGCACGATTGGCACGTGATAAAGCTAAATCATCACTTGACGACGGTATTGATCCTACCGACCAAAAAAACCTTCATAAAAATAACTTTGAGCAGAAAGATTTATTTAAAATTATTGCTAACAGTTATATCAATGACAAGTCAGAAACCACGCCCAAGAATATTCAAAAGCTGCATACCTATTTAGACAAGCATGTCTCACCACATATAGGTGACTATCCTATAAATGCTATTACTGCTCAAGATGTTATTAAAACTGGATTAGCAATTCAAACGTATTTTGAAAAGCAAGGTAAGTGGACGACTGACACAACACACAAGTGCGTGGCGTTTATCAGTTCGGTTTTTGAGTATGCTATCAACACGCTAGGTTATGATCTTATTAATATTGCTCATGGACGCAGTAGAGCGCTGAGACCTCATAAGGCTGAGCGTATGAAAGCAGTAGAACAACACCAATTCCCTGAGCTACTGCGTAATATTGATCAATACAGTGTAGATAATCCAAATGCTCATGAACAGACCGTCGCGGGCATGCAATTAATGACGCTGTGTTTTGTTAGAACAAAAGAGTTGAGGTTTTTTGAATGGTCAGAGATTGATTATCATAAAAGCGTTTGGCGAGTGCCAGCGCACAAGATGAAGATGCGTCAGGATCACATTATCCCCCTATCACCACAAGCTATGGCTATCATCGAGCGTATGCGTCCCATAACTGAGCGGACAGGCTATGTTTTCTACAACTTTGAGCGCAGTAATCCATATAGCGAAGTATGGTTTAATCAAGCATTAAAGCGCATGGGCTACACAGGTGATCCCTACCCTAAAATGACGGGACACGGATTTAGACAGCTTGCGAGCACAGGATTGTATGAGCTGCAGTTTCCAGAAAACATTATTGAAGTCCAGTTAGCCCACCTTGAACAATCCAGTGTTAAAAAACGATACGACCTCTCAGCCCACTTAGCAGAACGTCAAATTATGATGAACCGTTGGGCAGACCACTTAGACGACTTGCGAGCTGGAAAAGCGGTTAGCTTTGACCTTTTAACGCCTAGTGAGGTATCGAGCGAGATAGGCAGTCGCAGGGTACAGGCCACAGATATAGAGTTACATGATAAAGAAACGTTAATAAAAAGCTTGCAAGCTCAAGGTATATCGCCTGACTTATTGGCTCAGATCGCCGGCCAAATAACCTAATATTACATCTTCAGTATTGCTCTGACATATCAAATTTTATAGCGTTATGCGCTGTCATCACAAACGTAAGACTAGGATTAATATCCGAACTCCAGCCACCGCACCCTTATGCTGTTGATGTCTTGCTTCTATTTTATTTTAAGGGTGTATAGGTATGAATGTGCATAAAAATATAGCTTTAAGTTTTAATACTGCAGAATATTACAGCATGCAAGAAGCTAGTGAGTATCTGAACACCAAATACAATGTTGATAATATAACACCTAAAAAGATACTAAAAAGAATCTATGAGTTTGATGTAGACAGCTATTTTTACGGAAAAGGTTTTTACTTACTTGGAACACATTCTATAAGTGATTTAGATGATTTAGATGACTTAGATAATTTAGATAATTTAGATAATTTAAATAATTTGGATGACTTAGATGAAGGAAGTGAAAACCTCCAAGATTATATTAATAAAATAGATTCTTATTTAATATTCTGTGACTTTATGCCTTCAATGCACTGTATAGGCAATGGTTTATTTATGAAGCTAAATAAGAGAATGATAGGGCAACTTGTGTTTTCAAATCGTATTGAAGTTAGTGATGAATGGGCAGATCTTGAAGGTTTGTTACCTCAAGATAGACTTGACGCTAATCCTAATGATACTGAAGAGTTTTTGACACCTAATTTCATCCCTAGAAATAATAGAGACGACGGCTATAAATTCAATAAAATCAAAGTAGAGCGAAGCACATTCTTACCAATTTTACCGAAAGAATATATTGATGACATAGGACTTCAAAAAGCATTAAAAAGAATTAATCTAACTGTGTTAGAACATTACCACTTCAAAGACTACCAAATTGAAAGTTATGAAGGCTCAAACATTATTTACAGTAACAAAGATACGATCGTATTAAATTTAGAAGTAACAAATGAAGATGTTTTAATTTTACATAAAGATTTAGAAAAGTTAGAAAAGCATATTATTGACTACCAACAACCTATAGATGAGATTTCGGAATTTAAAAGGAAAGGCGTCAGCCCAAAACTACTGAAAGCAAAGTTAGTTGCTAATGCGCACGCACAATATTTGTGGTCAAAAGACTATGATAAAAAAATCCGAATTGGTGAGATGTGCGAGCTTATATGGAGCTATTTAATTGATACTGAACATAGTGAAATGCTTCCTGAAAGGAAAGCTACTTTAAAGAAATGGCTTAGCTTGATACCTGATTATGCTAGTGAAGCAGGGAGACCAAACGAAAAATAATGTATGGCAACTTAGGTTTATATAGATGAACCTAAGTTGCCATATTTTCTTTGACCTTCAACATGCCTATCATTTATCTCATAGCAACCAGCCATTACCGGCAATCACTCTAACCGCTATGAGGTGAATATTATGAAACTCAACGATCAATATCTAAGAATGGCAGACCTTGCTAACCAATCGGGACGCATCGCCAAGACCTATACGACTCAATCAGGACAACAGCGCACCGTCACTGCTAAGAATGCTACACGCGGTATAATCGGATTCTCTGCTAAACACATCTACCATCTCATCAGTCAAAATCAATTCCCAACGCCCATAAAAATTGGACGTGCGAGCTTATGGCGTTTGTCTGATATTAATCACTGGGTAAATTCTCACAACGAACAGCCAGACTCAGACAATCAATCCAATAATCTAATGGGAGCTTAGTCATGATGACATCAAAACCCATTGAGATTTTAAAACCACGCCTAGTAGCAGTTGACAGTCATAAGTTAGACTACATCGATGAACTCATTCAAAACTATTCCAATGACTGCGAAAGCTTGGCTTATGCACTTAATACAATTGAAGCAGACGACCCAGCGTCAAAGGGTGTGATAGTAGCGGTGAGATCCGCCTTACTCGCTATCAGTACACATGCCAGCGAATTGAGCTCAGGCATCATGCGAGATATTGTCTCATTGCCTGAAGTCGAGGTATCAAGCCATGAATAGTAATGACAATAAAACCCAGCTAGAAGCTCTTAGCGGCTTACCTGATAACGCCTTGTCTATCAGCCAAACTAGCCAGCGCAAAATAATTGATATGACCACTGATAATGATAGAGAAGTCGTTGTCTTATCAGCACATGATCTATCAGATATTGCCTGTGATATTGAAGGAGTCGTCGCTGCATTGAATGATATTGGGCATCTATTATCTCTTGTTCACCATGCCAAGATGCAGCCACATATCATTGTAAATATGTCACATTTAAGAAATGATTCTGTCAATACATGGATGAATCTATTAAATGCAAGATTAGAGAAAGTCAATCAAACCTTAGCATTGACTCGTTACGGCAAGGAGGTAGCACAGTGAGAAGCTACCCACCAAAGCAAAGCCGTAAGTATTCCAAGCGTAAGAGCTACTACAAGAAATATCAAGCTACACGCAAGCCGAACCAGTCGCCAGCAAGGGGTAAAAGATGACCCCTACACCACAAACGATAGACAATAAAAAAGCCCATGCTGACAACATGGGCGCTGATACTCTCTTACAAGGTTGCAAGCCAGCTACAGAGAAACAACTGGCAAACTGTCCATTCTTGACCAAGCTTTACAGCATGGTAGAACCTGAGCGACTGCTATTTTCTACAGACGACACTACTATATATCATGGTGATGATATTGGCAAAACTGAAGCGACAGCTGGCACAATAGCTATAGCAATCACCGACAGACAAAAGCAACCCGTAGGCGCTGTGTTCTACACACCAAACAGCAAAGCTACGCTTATTGTCATTGATCCTACAGGGTATGGAGCTATCGTCATTGGTGACACGAATAAAGCTAATGAGGTGCTTGCGTTTGATAATTTGGATAACGGTATTGATACTTATGCGTGCCTGATGGCTAGTGACAAGACTATTATTATCAGCCCTCAAAGAACAAAGCAGTGCTTTAAAAAGATGGTGCAGCATTGGAGCAGCGGATCACAGGTCACCATACCGATGACTATAGATAACAAAGGGATGATAAATCTACTGGCAGGCGTGAATGCTAGGGCATTGGTTACCGTGGCTGATATGGTCACGATGCTACATGCTAATCATAGCTATGAGGCGATACTGGCCGCTGATGATACCCAGCTAATCAATTTAAAAGATACCACTTACTATCCTGAATGGCGCGACGACAAAGTACCGCAACTGAATACGCCTATGGTTTATGATGATGGTCGCTTTGAGCTATACCATGATGGTCTGTTTTTCGTGAAGTACGATGACAGCGATCCTAGCAATATTCTATATAAGCAAAAAATGTTTGTTTGTTCTCCCATAGAGATTATTGCTAAAACACGGGACACAAGCAGCGCTACATGGGGGCGGTTACTGCAATGGCATGATGATGACAGCGTGTTACATACGTGGTCAATGCCGTTAGCGTTACTGCAAGGTGATGCCCGTGAGTATCGCCGTGAGCTTGCCAGTCAAGGATTAAGCATTACTACCAATGGCAAGCAGCGCAACTACTTAGATGCTTATATTCAGGACTACCCTATTCACAAACGAGCATTATGCGTGGATAAGTTGGGCTGGCATAAGGAGCAATACATATTACCTAATGGGACGATAGGTAGCGATGGCAAGGAGTTGATTGTCTATCAGTCTGCTAATGCAATTAATAGTACTTTATCCCAAAAAGGGACATTAGTTCAATGGCGTGATGAGTTATGCAGACCACTAGCAGAGCAAAGCCGCTTGGTTTTTTCTATTGCTTGCGCTTTTGCTGGTCAATTACTTTCGCTATTAGAATCTGACGGGGGTGGTTTCCACCTTTTAGGCTCATCAAGCATGGGTAAATCTTTATCGCTTAAGTTGGCTGCTAGTGTATGGGGCAATCCTGATAAGTATGTTAAGACATGGCGCAGCACTGATAACGCACTTGAGGGCACAGCAAGCGAGCATAACGACAGTTTTCTGCCACTTGATGAGATCAGCGAATGTGCCCCCAAAATAGTAGGCAAAGCCGTTTATATGCTAGGTAATGGTCACGGCAAAGGTAGAAGCACGACTACAGGACACAACCGCATAGCCAAAGAATGGCGCATTATTTTTTTATCCAATGGTGAAGAGTCGCTGCAAAACATCATGGCGCAAGCAGGACAGAAAACCAATGCAGGTATTGAGGTTCGGGTAGCACATATAGATGCTGATGCTGGCAAAGGCTTAAAGACTTTTGATAGTTTGGTATTGGCACCCACAGGCGCAGCGCAAGCCGATAAGATCAACGAGCTATCACACGCTTATCATGGTGTGGCTGGCATAGCATGGCTTGAACATATCACCACTGATAAGGCAGCGACCACAGCCACCGCTAAGCAGCTTGTAACAGACTTTATGAGTAAGTATAGCGACCTTGCACCACAAGCACATAGAGTGGCTAAACGGTTCGCTATTGTTGCCGCAGCTGGTGAGATGGCAACTCAGGCAGAGATAACAGGCTGGCAAGCAGGACAAGCAACCACAGCCGTTATGACATGCCTTGATAATTGGCTTGATAACTATGGCCGCGATGGTGAGCATGAGCAGCGCCAGATCATCAAACATATTCAGTCGTTTATTGAACAGCATGGATCAAGTCGTTTTGAGCCGCGCCATAGTCACCGATGCCCAGACTTTGAGCCTAAAACTTCTAACCGTGTAGGCTATCGCAATACTAATACAGGTGACTATTATTTCTTAATGAACACCTTTGAAAAGGAAGTCTGCCCACCTTTTAATGCTAAAAAAGTCTTGCAAGTTTTGGATGATGCCAATCTTTTAATGCGTAATCAAGGAGATCGTAAAGCATATAAATCACCAAAAACACTTTTTATAGAGCGTGACCCCTTCTATGCAGTTACAGGTAATATCTTAAGTTATGACATCAATAGAAGTACTGGGACAGCGGAGACGAACGGGACAGACCATACAACGAAAGAGCTAAAGACCGTCCCAAGTATCAAAGTCTTATTGGGACAGGTGGGACAAAGTAAATATAAACCTGCTAATTTGTCCCATTCGTCCCAAGCCCTAAAAAGTACTGGGACAGCCACGAATCCAGTAATCAGAGTCGCTGTACCGTTGTCCCAAGTGTCCCACACTGAAAAGGCAGTTACAGCAGCTAATGTTATTTCTGAGCCAGATAACGAGATACCACCATTTGGTATGATAGCCAATTATGCATAGCTGACAACTATCTCGACGACTGAAATATTGAAAGGCATACGTTAATACGCATGCCTTTCTTACTGTTTGTACTCTGATGACAGCAAAGAAAAATATTGGAACCAAAACAGCCAAATTGTGGATATTTGGAACCAAAACACGCCTGTTTTCTCTTTGGTTCCAACATAAAAAACCACTCTTAGCCCAGTCATGGAAAGTGATTCAGCTTGGAACCAGAGATAAATTTGGAACCAAAAAAAAGCTGGAAAAATGGAACCACTTTGGTACGATTATAGCGAGAGGACGCTTCTTAAAACTAATCTGAAATATTACATCGTTGCCTCAGCACCCAGCTTCGTATCAAGCATCAATCGAATAAACTGTTTAAACCGATTCGGGTTCGACAGTAAATGCATGGTCATGTCTTCAAACGTACCCTTGGCATCAAACATAGCGTCCTCGGCAGCGTTTGGATAGCCGCCCAGCATAATCTGATCAACACTGTTATTGGTGAACTGCTTGACCACAATCTCGTTCTCCGTGACCTTATCCCAAATGGTATTCATAAAGTTCACTTTGTCCTTATCGGTAAAGTCCTCATCAGCAAAAACCTCGTTTAATCTATCAATAATCTGAGACAGTAGCGCCTCTTGTTTATCTTTGGGTGTTGCTGTACCTGCTCCACTGCCACCATCTAATTGATACTCAGACTTGCCCTCTTGTAGCTTTAAGTCCTGCTGATGCAACTTTGAGACGCGATAATGACTCATGACGATGTTACTTAGATCAACCTCATCTTCATTGTCCACGCTTTCACGTAGTAGAGGCTGTAGGTTACGAGCGTATAGGCTCAGTTTCTCTAACTCTTTGTCGTCATAGTCCACGATTTGCGACATAAACTCATACTGGCGGGTAAAGGTGCCTAAATCCTTTTTGAATATTTCTAGCGCGTCTTGATCGGCCTTAAAACCTTTGTAGTCATTCTCAGCATTGGTCATCAGCACCACATCGCCCGTTGCTTTGGTACGCTCAAGCATCACTTTGGCGTGCTGTGCTTGCTCACGTGCCAGCTTGTACTTCTTTTGCCAACGCTCAACTGCTGGCTTGCAGATATTACTAATGGCGGCGTTAGACTTGTTTTTACTATAGAAGGCCTCAACGAATTGCTCGACCTCATGCCATAAGAAAATTTGAGGTGCACGCAGTCTTTCAGAAAGATCAAACACCTTATCAGGGTCAGACACATCCGCTAAGGTTGCGGTCTCATAGTATGGCTGGAAGGCTTCAAGAATATCGTTAGGATCATTAAAGAAATCGAGCACAAACGTGCCGCTCTCTGCTTTGCCCTATAGGTACGGTTCAGCCGTGAAAGCGTCTGTACGCAATCCACGCCCGTCAGTTTCTTATCCACGTACATGGCGCACAGTTTGGGCTGGTCAAAGCCTGTCTGGAACTTGTTAGCCACCAGCATCACTTGATAGTCATCACTGTCAAAAGCTTTACGCAGATCGCGGCCTTTTAACCCGATGTTCATATTATGCTCGGTGAACTTCTCGCCAAGTAATGCGCCGCTATCAGGGTCATTGTCATTAAAGGTGACTTCCCCTGAGAACGCGACCATGGCGTTGATACGATGATAGCCATTCTCTGCGATATAGTTATCAAAGGCTAGCTTATAGCGTACTGCTTCCTTACGGGAACCTGTTACTACCATCGCTTTGGCTTGGCCACCTAATAAACCTTTAATGTTGTCATTAAAGTGCTCAATGATGATCTTAACCTTCTGCGCGATATTGTGTTCATGCAAGCGTACCCAGTTATTGAGCTTAATCTTGGCGCGGCGAGTATCCACTTCATCATCAGCAGCGGCCAGCTTTTGCTTGAGCTGATAGACCACTTTGTAGTTGGTGTAGTTCTTGAGCACATCTAAGATAAAACCCTCTTCAATGGCTTGGCGCATTGAGTAGACATGATAAGCGGCTGGCAGGTTATCTTTAGAGGCTGGCAAGTCAGGGTTAGGTAAGCGTCCAAACAGCTCAATGGTTTTTGGCTTAGGCGTGGCGGTAAAGGCATAGTAGCTGAGGTTTGGACTGCTACGGCGTGCGGCAAGCGTGGCATCCAATATGTCTTCGCTAGATAGCGGCGCATCATTCTCGGCAGCATTATCAACAGTACCGCCTTGCTTACTCTCTATATCACCTGATACCAACACTTCTTTAAGCTGGCGTGCGGTAGAGCCTGTCTGTGATGAGTGTGCTTCATCGGCGATGATGGCATAACGGCGCGACTTGAGCACACTTGAGTCTTCAATGGCTTTGAGTACAAACGGAAAGGTTTGAATGGTCACGATAATAATCGGCTGAGAGTTTACCAATGCGGCCGCAAGTTGCTCAGACTTTGAGCCGTCACTCTCTTTTCTATTGATCTTACCGACCACGCCATCGGCATGTTCAAACTGATAGATGGTGTCCTGCAATTGGTCATCAAGCACGGTACGGTCGGTGATGACAATGACTGAATGAAACTGTTTATCGCCGTCGCTGTTGTACAAGGTCGATAGCTGATGGGCAGTCCATGCGATAGAGTTAGACTTACCTGAGCCTGCACTATGTTGAATGAGGTACTTTTGACCAGCGCCTTCATTAATAGCGGCATTAACCAATTTGGTTACCACGTCCCACTGATGATAGCGTGGGAACATCATGATCTCTTTTTTGGACTTGCGCCCAATAGCGTCCTCTTCCTCATCGATCTGCAAGTGCATAAAATGGCCGAGGATGGCGAGTAAGTTCTCTGGTGTGAGTACTTCATTCCATAGATAGTCAGTGGCATATTGGCTGATATCGTCAGGGATATCGTTACCCGCGCCGCCGTCACTGGTGCCTTTGTTAAATGGTAAGAAGTACGTGCTATCGCCTGCCAGCTTAGTTGTCATATAGACTTCATATTGACTGACCGCAAAGTGAACCAATGCGCCACGCTTAAACGTCAGCAGCGGCTCAGGCTTTTTAGTATCAAGGTCTTTTGGCAGGCGTGTCTTCTTATACTGAGTAATCGCATTTTGTACTGCTTGCTTAAACTCAGACTTTAGCTCCATCGTTGTGACAGGTAGGCCATTGACGAACAGCACCACATCGATACGGTTACGCTTAGCGACTTTACCGTCTGTACTGTCTTTTATACTGGTATGAGGGCTATAAACCACCTCAGGAACGACACGGCAGATATTGGCCTCATAGCGTGCCATGGTCTCAGGATTAAGGCTGTGCTCAGGCTTAAACTGGCATAAGTCAAAACGTGCGTTACGAATCTTTAGGCCATGACGTAAGACGCCCAATGTGCCATAGGTGCGCGAGGCTCTATCGGTAGCGTGCTCATCGGCCTTATTGAGCTGCTTAACCAGTGCGGCGACAAAGTGACGCTCTGAATCGATAGGAAAGGTGCGGCAAAACTTCTCCCATTCCTGTGGCTGGGTGGTCTGCACAAAGTCGAGCACGTCTTGCTCGTATAGTGCGGTCTCTGCCTGATAGCCGCTGGCATGACCTACTTGCCAGCCATGCGCTTGCATCTGAGTGACAATATCGGCTTGGAAGACAGATTCGTGGGTTGTGTCGGTCATATTAATTTACTTAATTATTTAGTGGTTTTAATAAATTTTATATGAAATAAGATAAAAGAGTTACAACCATTAATATTGTGTTGAACTCTTCTATTGGCTTTCATAAATGAGAAAGCGCCAATGACAGTCTGATGCCCCTACGAAAAGATAGCACCCTTTGATAGATGTTCGCAAACTTTGGCTTTAAACAATATATCTCCTACTATCACATGTTAATTGTCAAAATTTGGCGTAGAATATTCTGAATAAATATCAATAATATTTATGATGTAAAAATAATTCTATTACTTTAGCTTTCGTTAGTTAATCGGAGAATACAAATGAATAAAAAGAATATTGAAATAAAAATTTTAAAAAAAGGGGATGAGGTATCAAGTGTCTTTAACTATATGGATGGTATGGCAATATCTGTTAAAAGAAAAAAAGGTAACGTTGATATTATACTACTCAATCAATCAGATGAAGGCTTACCACAAATTACATCTACTTGGACGATAAGTGAGGGTGATAATGAAGTGGTAGTTAGTAAAGGTGATTTGAAGATCTCTACATTCTGAGGTGATGAAATGAAATGTAGTAATTGTGGTCAAGAAGGACATAACCGTCGCACATGTCAAGCCTTATATCTAGAGAACAACTTACCTAGGGATAGAGCACTTATTTTAAGACTTGATAATATGACAGAAGACGAACAAAACAGAATGCACTCAGAAATAGTCAAATTAAAGAAAAAAGAAACTTCTGACAGTGTCATTGCTACACTAGTAGAAGGCAAAAGCAGCGAACTTCCAAGTAAGATAAAGGCTATACATTCTTCAATAGAAGACCAATGTGATGAGTAAAAGTCGACCTTACTCACACACTAAGCAGCAACGTGAAATAAAGAGATTACAAGCTCATCTCTGTATCGTCTGTTGGAATACTGAAAAAAAAGAAGCTAGAGGACACCATCTTATACCTTACTCTGAAGATGGTAGCTCTAATATTATTAACTTTGTCACTCTATGTAACGATTGTCATAAAAAATATCATAATGGGAAATTAAAAATTGATATATATAGGTTCTGATTTTTATAATAATTATTTAAGATATAGAATGTATGGCAGCTTCCAAAATTCAAATTAAACTATATCTTAAAAGTATAAAAAATGAGACCTAAAAAGCTTCAATACTAAGCGCCCGCCAGCCCCGCACATCAATCTTACCCGTAACCGCAGCAGATATTAAAGCGGTGCGGCGTTCTTGCATGAGTTGAATGGCTTGTTCTGCTTTATATATTAGATGGTTAAATCTAGCTTTCTCATCTTCTATATATTTGATGATTGCTTCTATCTCTTTTTTAGGTGGTAAACCTATTTCGATACCGCCAACAGTTTCAGTATTTAAATTTAACTGAGTACCCATCTTCCCTAGACCTAAATAAGCTTGTCCTGCTTCAAAAATATAAAAAAGAAACTTATTATTAATTTTTAAAGTTGGAAAATAAACAAATCCATCATGAATACATGCTTTTGATATTGTTATACATGGCTTGCCTACAGTACCCGCGATACTCAAAAACAACTCACCTGCTTCTAACTTGACACTTAAAGAAGCGCCTAAATCAGACAGACGCTGTGTTGTCGTATCTAAGTACATACCCGCTCTAGAAACATCTGCAATACGTGTCCAAGCATACTCACCTTCGTCATCAAAATATTTTTGGTCAGCGATAGGTCTTGGACTAGCACCTCGTTTTATCTCAGATAAACGTTTAATACCTTTTACCTCCCAATGCTCAGGCACTTCCCCTAACCATTCAACATCTGAATCTTTCATCGTCGCATCAGGGTTTAAGCCTTTGGTCACGGCATGACTGATCACCGCTTGGCGCTTTTCTTTTAATAGTTGGATAAGCGTTTGCTGTTTTTCGATTAGAGTATCGATTTGGGCGGTTTCGTGGTCGAGGAAGTTGGCGATTTGAGCTTGATCTTGAATAGTAGGACGCGCAAAAGTGAAATTCAGTATATCCGAAATATTTAAACTAGCTTGGTTGGCTGTACCATGAGCGTTTAAATCTAAATGCTCTCTATAAACATCAGTTTGTATAAGATAGAATAGAAATAAATTACTTAGGACATTGTTCTTAGGTGAAAGCACTACCGTATTTTGATTTAACAGACTACCATCAAGCTCGAATGGCAATATACCAATCTGCCCAACGGCACTATTTTTAACATCTGGAGTACTTCCTACAGTACTTATTATTATCTCTCCTTCCTTCAGTACAGATTTAGGATATATCTCGGAAAAAGAAGATGGCAAAAATACTTCTGACTGACGAATAGTCTTATCTTTAATATCACTTGCTTTTACTACCCTTATACCTATATCAGTGAAATCAGCTGACTTAAAAGCAACTCCTTTTCGTGTATTTAGATAAAGCTTAAGTGGTGAAACACTCCACTCGCTAGGAACTTGACCCAACCACTCAACCCCAGAGTCCTTATACTCTTCATATTGTTGATACTTCGCCATTACGAATGCACCTCACCCAACAACTGCATAATCTCACTACTAACCGCATCCAAGTCCTCATCGATATCGGCAAGCGCGCGCGGTGGCTCGTACACATAGAAGTGACGGTTAAACGGAATCTCAAAACCCACAATGCCGATCTCTTCATCGATGGCATCTGTCTTGTCGCTATTGATCCACGCATCAGGCACATGCGGCTGCACTTCATGAGCAAAGTATGCCTCAATTAATTCGGTGGTGGTCAGGCTTGGGTCAAGCGGTACGTTTTCATAATCGCGCAAGTCGCTGTCTGTTTGGAACTCTACAATCTTGGCTGGCTTGTCTGCTTTTTGATTAGTCGCGGTAGGTTTATAGCTAAACGCACCATAGAGCGGACTTTCAACCTTAAGCGCTTTTTTGATGACGGGTTCTGCTTCAGGATTTTTCCAAGTGATGGCATCCATCAGCTGCTTTTTCTCTTTAGCATCAAGACTAATATCTAAACTGGCATCAGCCTCTTTTAACGCTTGTTTGAGCACCTTCTCAAACTCATTAAAGTCATCGAACTGTTTTTCACCGATAGCCGCTTGCAAGGCTTTGGCTTTATTCATAATCTCAAGCTGATCTTGCCAGAGCTTTGCATCGAGCACGTCTTTAATTTGCTTTTCTTTTAGCTCGCTAAAGTCTACCTTAATCATTGCCCGAGCTTCTAACGTGACGTTTGATAAGTCGCCGTAGCTTTTACTACTGTCATTACTGTCGCTATCAGTTGTCCAGTTACTACCAAATGCTTCATACAGCGCTGGCATGACCATATCAAACGGTTTAGAGGCATAACGTAAGGTTTCGATGGAATCGTCGGATAGCTGAGCGGATAGACGTAGCGGACGCTCAATGGTGATACGGCGATAGCCAAACTCATGAGTGGCAAATATCTTACTGGCAAAAGTCTTGGCAGGCTCAGCTTTAGGATTAGCAGACTGACGGCCACGGTTAGACTTCACCTCTTCAGGCTTATCTAGCACGCGCGCATCGACTACCTCAAAGTCACCAAAGCTGCGGATAATGGTCTTGATATCATCATCGCTCATCTCGTTACGCTTTGAGCCAAGTGATTTACGCATCTTGCCGTATAGGTTACTGCCATCGATCAATTGCACATGGCCTTTACGCTCAGGCGCTTTCTTATTGCTTAATACCCATACATAGGTAGCGATACCCGTGTTGTAGAACATATCGGTAGGTAGGGCGATAATGGCCTCTAGTAAATCAGCCTCTAAGATATAACGGCGAATCTCACTCTCGCCACTTCCTGCGCCGCCTGTAAATAGCGGTGAACCATTTAAGATAATACCGATACGGCTGCCTTGGTTACTGTTTTGACCATTACTAGCTTCTTGCTCACCACCTTGCTCGTTACTAACGATCGGACGCATCTTGCTAATCAGATGCATCAAGAATAATAGCGAGCCATCAGACACGCGCGGCAAGCCAGCCCCAAAGCGACCATCAAAGCCTTTTTGCTCGTGTTCGTCTTTGATCTCACCTGATATCTTTTTCCAATCTACCCCAAAAGGTGGATTCGATAGCATATAGTCAAACTTCTCAGCGACCAGCTGATCGCTAGACAAGGTATTGCCCAGCTTAATGTTATTCACCTCTTGCCCTTTGATCAGCATGTCAGCTTTACAGATGGCATAAGACTCAGGGTTGAGCTCTTGCCCATAGGTACGCATGACCGCATCAGGGTTCAGCTCTAGCACGTATTCCATACCAGAGGATAGGAAGCCGCCCGTCCCTGCTGTTGGGTCATAAATGGTGCGAATAATGCCGTCTTTGGTCAATGCGTCATCATCTTCCATAAATACCAGTGAAGTAGTCAGGCGCACAATATCGCGCGGGGTAAAATGCTCCCCAGCAGTTTCGTTTGAGCTCTCTGCAAAGCGGCGGATTAACTCTTCAAACACAAAGCCCATTTCATGGTTAGAGATAGCGTCAGGGCTAAGATCGGTAGTGGCGAATTTCTGCACCACTTTATACAACAAGTTAGCATCGGCCAATTGCCCAACAAACTCTTCAAACTTGAAGTGTTCAAATATCTCACGCGCGTCTTTAGAGAAGGATTGCACGTACTTGTTTAGGTTATCTTTGATATCGCTCTGACCCATCTTGCTCAAATCCATGGGCGAGGTATTATAAAACGCATGCTTGCTGGCACGTATGATGAACTTTTCTTGTGCTTCCTCTGGCAGACCTTTCTCAGCGATACGCTCACTCTCGGCAACCACAGCCGCTTTGGTGTCTGCTAATACGCACTCTAGGCGGCGCAGTAGTGTGAATGGCAGGATGATGCGGCCGTATTGAGACTGCTTAAAGTCACCACGTAATAGATCAGCGACAGACCAGATGAAAGCCGCTGTTTGAGAGAAGTTTTTGGTCATGGGTTCGTCTTATTGTTTGTTTGGCAAGGTTGAATAATGTTATAAAAAGCTAGAACAAATAAATGTCCAGTAAGATACTGAGAACTATATCAGATTTAAAGGTGAGTTACAGGCATGGCAGGTGTTGTTGATAAAAATCAAATCAATATAAAGATAGCATGGATAATATTCATAGTGACTAAGTCTTACATCACGGTGTTTTCGTCATTTTTCGTCACCCCTAGAGGCCTATTTTGCGCATATAAAAAAGATATTTATTAAAATAAAGCCATATAATACAAACACTTATGTATATACTACTGATTAGGTAAAATCATAAAGTGACGATATAAGTATAAATGCGTGACGAAAGTGACGAAAGTGACGAAAGTGACGAAAGTGACGAAAGTGACGAAAGTGACGAAAGTGACGAAAGTGACGACTATAAAGATAAGGTATGGAGAAATATTATGCTTGATGCATTTATATATTTAATGAATGCCTACTTCTATCAAGATTGGCAGGCAGAGTACTCCGATCATAGAGCAAACGACACAGATGTAATCATACGTTTTGCGAGTAAGGAAAGTATAGAGATATTAGAAAGCTTAGTTCAAGACCTTGAATATATGCTAGAGAATAATCTTGCAGAGATTATTTTTGAAAGTAACAGCTTTGATTTCGATCCAGTATTAAACGGTTATGCTAATGAGCATGCATGGATTGAATCAGCTTATGAGACATTGATTGCTGAAATCAGATAATTTGTGCTTACTAGCATGATTCTTTTGTAAGCAGCTACAATCTTTTTCTACCTCGCAAACATAGAGTAACGATAATAAAATGTTGTTAAATATGTTGTTAAAATTAATTATAAAATTGCTGTATAGGTTGGCATTAAAGACTCTTAGAGTCATAGCCCACTCTTGGTGGGCGCACCAATTATTGTATTTAGACATAACCTCGCATTACCTCAAACCCTTTAAACACTCGTCATTACCTACTAACACCTCCTTAATGTTGATAAATAATATGCAACGTCATTTTTTGTTGTTAATTATGCAGTGAGGTTGTTGTTGATAGTACAAAATAGTTGCTCTTTAATCTAAGCTTTTTGTTCCTACAATCTCCGGAAGCTGTTGTAGTAGCCATTTCCGGAATTTGGTCACACTCATTGATGTGTTATGTCGACCTAAAGGCTCCAACATATAAAAGTTTTCTGCAGTACGTAAAACGGTATCCACTGGGCGCACTAGCGCACCGCTTTTCAGATAGTCATCTACAAGTGAGCCCCACGCCAAAGCAATACCTTGACCATTGATTGCAGCCTGAAGCAACATCGTGTAATTATTGATATGAACTTTATTTTTAGGCGTAATAGTAGGATAACCTACTTCACTAAACCACTCAGGCCAAGTCATCCAGTCTATTCGTGCTTCATCAAGATTCAATAAAGTGCCACCAAATATTTTCTCTAGCGATCTATCATTATTAAACTGCACCAAATAATCCGGACTACAGACAGGAAAGACTTCTTCTGGAAATAGAGGGGTCACCTCCATTCCTGCAGGTGGTACCCGACAGTAAAACAAAGCCAAATCGCAGTCCATACTATGCAAATCCACAACATTATCAGTTGCTAGTATTCTCAGGTCTATGCCTTCTTCTTGCTGAAATCGTGCAACCTTAGGCAATAGCCAAAGTGCTGCCATGGCATGTGTGGTGGCTACTGTGACTTGATTTTCACCGCGCCATTTTTTGATTTCTCCGGTCGCTTGGGCAATATTAATCAGCGCACCATAAATGCTTTGATAATACTGCAATCCAGTAGGCGATAAAGAAATCTTACGGTTGGCTCGAATAAACAACTCTTTGCCAAGATACTCTTCTAATTGGCGTATCTGACGACTGACGGCTCCTTGCGTGACGTTTAGCTCATCAGCAGCTAAGGTAAAGCTCTGGTAGCGTGCTGCTACTTCAAACATAATAAGGCTGTTCATCGGGGGTAATGGCTTGATTTTCATCGACACTCCTAGCTTGTCATCTTAGTAATAACTAATCTATTCCTTAGATTAGAACGTAAATAGAGACACCTGAAAGCTTGAGTATATCATTAGAAGTCTTAAAAACTGATCGCGGTGTTCAACACTTCAAAAGTAAGGACACTAAGATACATGTGTGTTAATCATTATCACTTAAATGCGTTGTTATTGACTCTAATATCAATATTTATAAGAACGGTTATAAAAGAACAAAGCCCTTTAAATCCTAAGACTTAAAGAGCTTTGTTCTTAAATATCGCATTTATGTCAATCCATGGATTTCTTTCCAGTTACCAGGGTGCACAACATAGCCAAATAAGGCATGGCCACCGTATATAAGCTCTGTTCCCTCAGGAATCCAAAGCATCTGTCCTGGACGCACTTCGTACTTTTGACCATTAGCCGTCAACTCAAAACAGCCTTCTATCACAAAGACAACCTCATCGTAGAGTACTTGCCATGCGACCTCCGCACCTTCCCAACGAGCAAAACCTATCCCCATATTTGGAGAAACGTCAGGCGTTAATGCCCTAGCAACATAAGCCATGCCTGGAGAGTCGCCACGTACACTAAATTCTAGGTTCTTACTATCTATTAATCTTACTTCACTCATGATCATCTCCTAGCGGTTGCTATAGTTCACTGCGACTTTGCCATTTTGCAAGATTGATGCGGAACTTAACCCCCAGTCCTAAAAATGGTTCTGGTGGGTTTAAGCTTGGCATATCAGTCACATATTGAATATCACGCAAATCTTGGGAGTCTGCTCCTACCACCAGATCTGCGAGTAGCGTTCCAGAAATGGTTCCCCACGCCGCACCAACACCGTTGTCACACGCGCTGGCATACACGCCATCTTCTAACTCACCAAAGAAGTTCGTAAAATTGCGTGAAATGGCATAAACACCTCCCCATGTATGGGTTAAAGGCACACCTGCTAGCTCAGGATAACGGGCTAAGAATGCTTTTCGATGATCCGTCTGAACCCATTGGCGTGTTTCATCACTGATGCTTTTGCCATATTTTGGTACATGTTTGTAGGTATTGCGAATAAGAATGCGGCGATCCGCAGTCATGCGTAATGTCGTACCAGCATGGTCAGCTGGTGTTAATCCCCAGTTTAAGTCACCTTTGTATATCTTCATCTCTTCATCAGTTAGTGGACGAGTCCAACTGGCAAAAGTCATCACGGGTAATAGACGATTTTTGAGATAGCCAAACTCTCGCGTAAAGATACTGGTGCCCAGTAATAACTTAGGTGTAATCACTGTTCCTTTATTACTGGTCAGTACCCAATTACCATTTAATTTCTGTATGTCTGTAATTGGTGATTCTTCAAACAGTTCTACATTCTCAGGTAGATTGTTACCCATTCCTTGTACTAAAGCGGCAGGCTGCATGAGGCATGAGCCAGGCGTAAAAATAGCACGGCTATAATAATTGGTTCCAAGAACGCTACTGAGCTCTGCTTTTTCTACCCAGTGATAAGGCTCCCCTAGATTTTTCATCAAATGCTCAAAATTTTTTAGGTGCTCCTCACCACGTTCGCCAACTGCGCCTTGGTACTTACCTACTGCCGACCACTGACAATCGATGTTGTGCTGTTCGACCAATCCTTGCAACTGAGATATGGCGGTTCTATTTAGGTGCAATAGCTTTTTCTTAAGCTCAGGATCTGGGTGCTCTAATGAAAACTTATGTGGCAAATCTATCACAAAGCCTGAGTTACGCCCTGAGGCTCCTTCTGCTACACGCTGCGCATCTACCAATATAATACGCGCCTCTGGCTTTAGCTCAGCCAATCGTCTTGCGGCCGCTAGGCCAGCAAAGCCTGCACCAATAATCGCATAATCGGCTTTTTGTGTTCCAAGCAGTTTTTTGGCAGGTTCTGGCGTAGGTAATACGGAATACCAACCACAGCTTTTGTCATCATTCGGTAAATTAACCATTATTATTTCCTCAAGCTGCCGTTTTATTGAGCGTGATTTTTTCAAGCCATTGATTGCGCTGGCTTTGCAGTGTCGCACCAAGTAGTGCAAAGCCTTTTAGATTGCCTGCCTTATCATAAAAACCCGCAGCCAACTCTTGCCCATACTGCTCAACCCTCCAATCCCCAGCGCCGACCCCTGGCAATATACTCAGCGGTAAAACAGGCGTCTTTACGATAATGGGTGTCGCTTTCAATGATGCTGGCGTCGGCTTCCCTAATAGGCTATTTACCAAAGCAGGTAGCGCCTGATTAATAGGATTGATATAAGGTGCCCATTCACCATCCACCTCAGCGCAATCCCCTAATGCATATATCGCAGGGTCACTACTCTGGTGATTTAAATCGGTCTGGATACCTCGGCCTGTTACCAAACCTGCTGCTTGAGCCAATGCAATATTTGGTCTCAAGCCAACGGCACTGAGTACCAAGTCTGTCTCTATACATTGCCCATCTTGTAGCGCTAACTGATAACGATCACCGCGTGATTGAACAGAGCGGATACTATTCTCCAGCTTCCATTCCACACCAATTCCGCTCAATGCTTGTTGCAATGCACTACCCAACTGCTGCGGGATTAGTCGCTCCATAGGCCATTTGCCCAACCCTACCACTGTGACAGCAATACCATGTGCTGCTAGATCATTAGCAAACTCACAACCAATCAAGCCATCACCTAAAATAGTGATATGTTTTTTATCGGTTAGATGAGAGCGGAACTGTTTGTAATCTGCTAGATCATTCACACTGAATAGAGCGGACTGCTCACCTTCTACCGGAATGATGATTGGTGTTGCACCAGTCGCTAATACTAAGCGGCCGTAGGTATATTCACCTATTGTGGTGTAGAGTCTTTTTTGTGAACGATCAATTTTGTTGATACGAGTGTGTGCGTATACACGAATATCTAATCGTCGCTCCCAGCTCAGCGCAGACTCTCTCACTAGATCATCACCGCTTTTGCCTAGGGCAAGCGCATTAGATAATGCGGGTTTACTATAGACCGATCCATCATCGGCGGTGAATAAGGTAATAGACAAATCTGGAGACTGGCTACGCAATGCTGACGCCAACTGATAACCTGCATGACCACTTCCGATAATAACGACTGGTTCAATAGTATTATCAACGATAGCGTTGCCAATACTTTCCTCTTCTTCATCGGTAATCTCGAGCATCTCAAAATCAGCTTTTGTCACTTGACAGTCAGGGCACAACCAATCTTCTGGAATGTCTTCCCATCTTGTGCCAGGTGCGATTCCATCAGCAGGCCAGCCTTTCGCCTCGTCATAAACCCAACCACAGACAATACATAACCATTTTTTCATTGTGCCTACTCCCTTTTACTCTGTGACTACTTGTTGTGTCTCAAACGAATACCAATATTGCGCGTCTGAACATAACTATAGATGGCTTCCTGCCCTTTTTCTCGACCAAAACCTGACAATCCTACGCCGCCAAAAGGCGTCTCAACCCCGCCTGCAAACCACTCATTAATGAATATCTGCCCAGCAACCAGTTTGTTTGCCACCCGTAAAGTCTGACTTAACCCTTCGCCAAATACCCCAGCCACTAAACCAAACTCTGTACCATTGGCCATCTCAATCGCTTGCTCTTCTTCGTCAAATGGCATTATCACTAAGACAGGTCCAAAGACTTCTTGCTGCGTGATACTCATCTCATGGCTGGCCTCGATGATCGTTGGCGATACAAAATAACCATCTAAGTCAGGTGCACTGCCACCTGTCAAAATACATGCGCCCTCTTCACGAGCAGACTCAATCATTTTTAGAATCTGCTGCTGTTGACTCTTAGATACCACAGGCGTTAAATCAGAGTTATCTTCACCTACTCCGATACTTAAGCTCTGTGCCAAATCAACGACTGCATTTTTTACTTCCTCATAACGGCTGCGATGTACCAGTAGGCGTGACATCGCTGAGCATACTTGCCCAGAGTTGTAGAAAATACCGACCTTGACACTGCTCAATAACGTGTCTAGATCCACATCTGCTAGTGCGATGGCAGCAGACTTTCCTCCCAGTTCCATCACCGAAGGTGTTGCGCGTTCAGCAGCATCTATTAATATGCGTTGCCCAGTTGGCACTGAACCTGTAAATACAATTTGATTGGTTTCTGAATGCTTGACTAAGTGCGAGCCAACCTCTGAGCCTTTGCCGCAAAGTAAGTTCACCGCACCTTGTGGAAAACCAGCTTTTTCGATAGCTTTAAATAACAATGTCATAGCGATGGGCGAAATCTCAGGAGATTTTACAACCACCGCATTGCCAGCGGCTAAAGCTGGCGCCAAAGAACGCGCGCAAATTGATACAGGGAAATTCCAAGGGACAATCTGTACTGATATACCCATTGGCTCGTATTGAGTAAAATTGATGTAGTCTTTGCCCAATGGCACAGATATCCCTTCAATTTTGTCTGCGATGCCAGCGTAATATTCAAAGTAACGGGCTGCTTCGATGAACTCATCACGAGCCGTATCCAAGTTTTTACCGTTTTCTGAGCACAGCACTAAAGCGGCCTCTTCCGTAATTTTACGAATTTCCTCAGCTGCCTTGAGCATCCAAGTAAGGCGCTGCGCTGGGCGTATATCGGTAAGCAGCCCTTGGCTCACACAATGCCTTGCTCCAGCCATTGCTAGATCAGCATCCTCGATACTTGCTTGAGCAACAGTGGCATAGGGTGCACCAGTAGCAGGGTTCATCACAGTCAGTTGACAGTGTGAGTTTTTCCATTCACCATTGATATAATTAAGGTAATGTTGCATCTTATGCCTCCTTTTCTAGTGCAGCTTTCGCTTGTGTGGCTAGCCATTTTTGGAAGAAATGTGTTGGTAAATCCATCTCGGGTGAAAACACACCGCCACCAAACCCTGGAGAATGACGACCCTTTTGTAGACCTTCGACCGCCGTAATGTCTTCACTAAATACCACACGCCAAGACTCTAGCGTCGCTGTACGACAAGCTGCATAAATGTCTTTGGCAGACTCATCACTAACAAAGTACAAGCGGAGTTTTTCAGTTGTTTTTTCGGCACTGATGGGATCAATCATCATTGCAAATACATGGTCTGCCTGAATGCCCAACAGTACGTTTGGAAACAAAGCCACATATTCAGCATGACGCAACTTATCCTCTGGCCAACTTGGGAACTTAGGTAAATGAGTGCCTTGAGTATCAGACAAGTTGTATTTATAGCTACCTTGTCCTGCAAAACGGTCTTCAAACATAATATTGTAATGGTCTTCTAGCTTTGAGTACGTGTTCAATGCTGGATGCACCCAAGGCAAATGATAGGCTTCGCAGTAGTTTTCGACCGTCAACTTCCAGTTACTATCTACCTCAATCTCTAAACCTTCACTCATATCCACACGGTGGATTTGATCGACGCCATTCTCTCCCCAAAACGGCTTCCAACGCTCTAATAAAGGAGCGATATGCGCTTCAAACGGTGCGGCATCCCCTGATATGTTTACGAAGACCATATCCATCCAAACATTAGAACGTAATGCACGTAGACCATGGTCTTCGCATTTAAAACGCTCATCTTTGTGTTTGCCTATACCGCCTACGTGCGGCGTTCCTTTTAAGTTTCCGTCTAAATCGTAGCTCCAAGAATGATACTGACAGCGAATCACGCCCTGTACCACGCCCTCTTCATGAACCAATTTCATACCACGGTGACTACACACGTTATGGAACACTTGCACTTTACCTTCACGATTACGCATCATCAATAATGGCAATCCCATAAATTCGACAGGTTTGATGTAGCCGTTTTTAATAAGGTCAGAGGCAAACCCGACACATACCCAAGTTTTGCTTAAGATGTTATCGCGTTCAAAATTGAAATACTCTTCGCTGACATAAGCAGTATTAGGCATACCACTTGCTTCAGTGATGGGGTGCAAAACACTGTCTACTTGTTGGATTGAGATGCGATTGTGGTTAGTTTGGTTCATGCTGAATCTCCATGTAATAAAATGACGCATACTTCCTTGCGTTGGCTGTAGCCATTCATGAGTAATGTGTACTGCTTGATGAAGATTCTGCTAGACATTGCGGGGTTTGACAAACGACTTTTATGCTAGATATTCATGAGTTTTTGTCATGTATTTTATGGAAAGGCTCTGTATCTAATATCTACAATTGTTTTCTATTAATAAAACTCATGCATTTATGATAATAAATAGGTTGAAAGGTACTGGCACATAGCACTACTCTGAATGACCCAAACAGGCAGCTGGCTATGGAAATCTGGCTGTTGTAACGTATTCAAGGAGTGATCATGCTAGCTACATCAGGCATTTTTAAAGGACTAAATCCAACCATAACGGTTGTCTCAAAAGTATTGGTTATTGCTTTCGTATTGTTCTGTGCGCTCCAAGCAGAACAGGCAGGTGTGGTATTTGAAAGCTTTTCAACTATGCTGTTGCAAAATTTTAAGTGGTTTTATATTTTTCTAATGACTAGTGTTGTTGGCTTTCTTTTTTTCGTGATGTTCAGCCGTCTTGGGCATATACGCTTAGGTAAAGACGATGAGGAGCCAGAGTTCAGCTTTATCAGCTGGATATCCATGCTGTTTTCTGGTGGTATGGGGGTTGGCCTAGTTTTTTGGTCTGCAGCCGAACCTATCTATCACTATATGAGTAATCCTTTCGCTGCTAATTTGAGCGATGAGTCTGCAAGTATGGCCATGCAGCTTACCTTCTTTCACTGGGGGTTACATCCATGGGCAATATTCTGTATCACGGCTCTAGCATTGGCTTATTTTAGCTATCGAAAGGGATTGCCTTTTAGTTTACGCTCCATACTTTATCCAGTCATTGGAGACCGTATTTACGGACCTATTGGACATGTGATTGACATCTTCACTATTGTCATTACAGCGTTCGGAATTGCTCAGTCTCTTGGTATGAGTGCGCTCCAAATCAACACAGGCCTAAGCCAAGTGTTTGGTATCGACAACAGTCTATCTAATCAACTTCTTCTATTGGGTGTGCTATGTACGATTGCGACTTATTCTGCAGTAACAGGCGTCAACAAAGGAATGAAGTACTTATCTAACCTAAACATGCTATTAGCACTCTCTTTAATTGTCATTCTGCTTGTCATCGGCCCAACTCGCTATATCCTACATACACTGCTCGAAACCACTGGAAACTACACTCAAAATATCATAGGCATGAGTTTATGGAGTGACGCACAAAAAGACTCAGGCTGGCAGAACTGGTGGACGGCTTACTATTGGCCGTGGTGGATGACTTGGGCACCATTCGTTGGGATGTTTGTCGCCCGTATCTCCAAGGGACGTACTATTCGTGAATTAATTGGTGGCGTACTACTCGTGCCAACTTTAATCACAGCAATCTGGATGTCAGTCGTAGGTGGCTCTGCCCTAAAAGTTGAGCAAGATGCTCGCCACGTTTATGAAACGCAAGCGGCAGCATTGGTTGAATCAGGCCTACCTACTCAAGAAGCTTTTATTGGTGGACCTATCGTTGAAGCTGTCCAGCTAGACACCACCTTTGCTTTGTTTACTATGTTTGATAGTGTGGGTGGCGACACAATCGGACAGGTATTGAGCATTCTAGCTTGTATATTACTTGCCACGTTCCTAATTACTTCCGCTGATAGTGGTACTTATGTTTTATGCTTTCTAGATGCAGAAGGTGCGCAGACCTCCCCTAAAAAAATGCGGGTTGTTTGGGGGGTGTTAATCGCTATTATTGCTGGTGGGTTACTCTATGCTGGCGGGCTAAAGGCTATGCAAACAGCCTCTATTATTGCTGGCTTCCCGATTTCAATTTTCCTCTTTATCATGTGTATCACTCTATATAAGAGCTTAAACAAAGAAGCAGACAGGATAGAGACTTATAATGCTCTCAATTCAAACGTTAAGACTGTGGATCAAGATATAACAAAAGCATCATCATAAAATCTGCTTTATCTTATTAAAATAGAAACTCTTAGGAGTTTCTATTTTTTTGGTTGATACCTAAAATAACCGTTACTTAGAATTGCTGTTACTTGAAACGACTACTACCTAGAGTAACTACTAGACAGACCAAAGCAAATCTCTCTTTTGCATAAAAATCAGCGCCACCTTCTCTCGTATAAACGAATAGAAATGTCTGAATCAAAACATGTTAAATTAATAGTCTCAACTCACATGAGGGCGTTCTTCTGAATACGTTAATATTTTATAACTGGTTTGAAAAACTCCATGCAGATATTCAAGAGGACATTCGTTCAGCGATGACTCAGCGAACGCTATCTGACGGAGAAGCCTTGTTTCGTATACAAGAAGCATCGAACGAGCTTTACCAAGTAGTATCGGGTAAAATAAAATGCAATATATATAGCCAAGATGGCACAGAAGTTGTCATCGGTACGCTGTTGTCAGGAGAGACTTTTGGTGAGCAGGGACTGATAGATGAGTTGCCTAGAGCGACCAATACCTATTCAGTAGGTGATTCTGTCGTTAATGTATTGAGCAAGAGGCATTTTTTTCGGCTTAACCATAAGCACCCTGAGATAAATACTCAGCTCCTAATCATGTTCTCTCACCGAATGCGGGTGGCCTTTGAGATAAATACTGACAATCTGACGCTCCCTTTACATCAAAGGTTAGCACGGTGCATATATAGGATAGTGGTCAATCAAAGCTCAAAAATGGCGCAAAATAATGAGTTAGAAATTACTATTTCACACGCAGATTTGGCAAGGATGGTAGGTGTCTCTCGGCAGAGCGTCAGTAAAGAGCTCAAACAGATGGAGAGGGACAAGCTTATCTGTATTCAATACGGAAAAATCGTTATTAACAATATGGAAAATCTCTCAAAAGCCTATCACGATGCTAGTTAAACAGTCGATCAAAGCGATGCTAAATTATCCATAATTAGCGCAATTTTTTTAGCTTCTGTATCAGACAGACTGGGTAAAGGCGCTCTAACTGTTCTTTGAATAGGCAAACCCTTAGATCTCAAAACTTCTTTGATTTTAGCGTGAGAGCTGGTCACATTTTTTATTAACTTGACGGGGCTAGCACTAAGCAGACTTAACGCCAGATACTGGGTTTTTTCCGATATATTTAATGTATTCACAATTGGCAACATACGCTTTAATGGTGCTCTATATTTTGTGAGATTTTTATCGCTGTTTTTAATGGCACAAAAATACTCATGTGCTTGCTGTGGCAGTACCGAGGCAATAGGACAAATCGCACCTGCTGCGCCTAGCTTTATCAAAGGCTCTAATAACAAGCTAAGCCCGCTAAAATATAGTGCGTCAGGTACATTAGACAAGATGCGTTTGGCCGTTGGAATATGTACAGAGCTGTCTTTGATACCAATAATATTGTCAATTGAAAGAATGGCAATCAACTGATCTGATGTAAATGACTTTTGAGTGATTTGCGGGAAATAATAAAACAAGATAGGTCTTGCAGAGTGTTGCGCAATGCATTCTAGTGTTTGCAGATAATCTTCAAAAGTGCTTTGATAATAATCAGGAACCAATAGCAATATGTAGTCAACGTAAGCGCTATATGAGGCTATTTTTTCTATCGCCTGCGTACTGCTATATGCGTGGACACCAGCAATAATCATCTTGCTACCATCTAGATAATTAAAAGCTGCCTTAATAATGTCATATTGCTCACTGTCTGAAAAATAAGGCAACTCTCCACCGCTTCCAAGCAAAGTAACGCCCGGTAAATCTGTTTGATTGTAATACTCTAAACACGCGTTTAAACCGTCAAAATCAATGCTTTCATCTTCATGTAATGGCGTATGAACAACGGGATATATGCCATGTGTCATGGTCTTAGTCTTAGTCGTCATGCAAGTCATGTGGCTTCTCCAAATAGAGGGTATTTAACTGAGCGGATTACTAAGCGATTGATTGAATCGCTCGATGACATCGCTATTGAGCTCTTCGATACGGCTTACCCCCATCAATCCCATCGTCGCAGCTATCTCCTGTTGATAAAGAGCCAACAGCTTGTTCACACCAGCCTCTCCTTGAGCTGCCATGGCATATACCCAAGAGCGCCCTATCAAGACACTGTCTGCCCCAAGTGCTATGGCCTTCACGACATCGACACCATTGTGTATGCCACCATCCAATAAAACTTTGGTTTGCTGCCCGACGCTGTTCGCTATGCTCGGCAATTTATCAATGGTAGACGAGACACCATCTAGCTGACGGCCGCCATGGTTGGAGACAACAATGCCATCTGCACCTGCGTCGACCGCTGCTTTCGCATCATCTGCATCCATGATGCCTTTAATGACAATATTGCCACTCCAATTATTACGAAGCCATGCAATATCTTTCCATGTGGCGCTCGGGTCAAACTGGCTTTCTACAAACGCTTTGTATCGATCAAGGTCACTTGCACTCTCAACCTTGTGTTTCAGGTTGCCTAAACTATGTGGCTTTCCCAAAATGCCAATATCGAGCAACCATCCTGGCCGCATGAATAACTGTGTTAGATAAGAGACTTTTCCTTTATTAGAGCCACCTAACATGCCATTTCGATAGTCTCTTAATCGCATACCAGGTAGCGCCAAATCAACCGTGAATACCAGCGTTTTACACCCTGATGCAGCAGCACGATGCAACATATCTAGCACAAGTGCCCTATCACGCAGCATATATAGCTGAAACCAAAAAGGCTGGTTGGTCGCACTTTGCACTTCTTCAGACGAACATATCGCTACGGTAGACAGCGTAAACGGTATGCCATTCTTTTCTGCCGCCCTCGCCGCTTGCACTTCTCCGCGCCTTGCAAACAGTCCAGCCATGCCGACAGGTGCTAGTGCCAACGGCATAGACAGAGACTCTCCAAAAAGAGTCGTTGAGGTATCAACGGCTGACACGTCTCGCATGACTCGCTGTCTTAGCGTATATCTTTTAAAGTCTGCTGTATTCGCTTGCAATGTTTGCTCAGCATTTGCGCCGCCCTCTATGTAATCGAACAAAAAATTAGGCAAGCGTTGTTTGGCCTGTTTTTTATAATCATTGGTCGTAATAGCCACGACATCATATTTACTCATTGTTTTTCTCCAAAGCTACTTCTAAAGCCTGCTACCTTTAAAGCCAGCCATATTCAAAATCAGCCACGTAGTGAGCATTGCAGATTCAAATAATGAACTGCAATGCCAAGTATTTGCGCTGTTATTTTTTATCTTTGAGAAATTCAATCATGATGTCATTCACTGCTTCAGGCTGCTCTTGTTGCACCCAGTGTCCTGCGCCTTTGACAAAGTGAATCTCTAGCTGCGCGATACTCGCCTTCATCGCTTCAAAGTTGCCATAGCTTTGATACGGCCCCCAGTCTTTTTCGCCTGCTATAAATACCACGGGCACATCGATAGATTTACCACTGAAGGTTTTTATCGCATGGAAATATTTTGGATTGGTGGCACAGCGATAAGAATTCATAGTGCCTTGGAATTGCGTGCGGGTGAATTCGTCAGAGAATACTTTTAGCTCATTATCGGGTAACCATTCACAGGCATCTATTTGCGCTTGGGTTGGCATAAACTCCATGACTTGCTCAGGCATGCTTTTATCCAGATCCATCACATAGTATTTTGGAATTTTAGAAAACTCTTCAAGCGTTTTAGCTTGTAGATTGTGCGGATTGTTCTCTTGCCAATCGCCACTCTTGGCATGATTGTATGCTCGCATAAAATCATGAATTCCCTGAGGTGCATTCATAATTTCATCGTTAGCATGAGGCGAGGCAAAATACATCTGATAGTGTTTGCGGGGTGGTACTAAAGAGCCTAGCTGCTCTTCCATACTTTTGGTCAAGGTTGGATCATAGTTTGTGGCATCTTTTGGTAGATTGGCTGAATTAAATGGAAATTGTGGCGTGCCTGACCAAGGTGTACTCATGATGATTAGAGACTTGAAAATATCAGGACGGATAAAACTACATAAAGCTGCCGCAGGAGAACCAAAGTCATGGCCTGCAACGGCTGCGACTGATTTATAGCCTAATGCATATACCAGCCCAATCATGTCTTGCACGTTATTGTATAAACTAAACTGGTCAAGATTACAGTCGAAACCTGTTTCCCACCCTGTCGTTCTGCCACTACCGCGTAAGTCAGGCGCAATTACGTGAAAGCCTTGGTCAGCAAAAGGCACCAGCTGCTTGCGCCAGCTATAGGCCAGCTCTGGATGACCATGCAAAAGCAGCACAACTGGTCGGCTTCCTTTCTCAGACTCTGTTTCTTCAAACCCTGCTTCTAAAATATGAACATTCAAGCCGTTATTGTTATCAACAAAACGCGATCTGATTTTTGGATCAAGCTTATCGGTACCATAAGCATTTTGATTACTATTCATCATTCATCCCTGATTAATTCATTTAATGATAAGTTAAGGTTTGTCGTTGACGACATTCCTTGCTTACAGACTATAATTTCATAACAGCGCTTAGAAGTTTGTCGCGCACACGACAATTCCTCAATAAATGAGAGATAAATACGTTTAGGAGCTGGAAATAAGACTATGAATGATGCTTTTATTGTTTTTCAGGTTTGTTCTTAGAAAATAAAATACGGTCAATGCTGAAATCCTAAATACGATCCCCAAAATTATAGTTTCGATCACTGTATCCATCTCAAGAATAGTAGCTAGCCCTCCTGTTGTCTTTCGCTGAATATCAAGCGAGAGAAGGCTCTACTTAATTACTTAGGTACTCACTGTTGGTATTTTCGGTCTAAACTAATAATAGAGCGCAGGTAAAAATACTGTGAAAATACAGTGCCTAAATACGTGTTAAATTTTATTCGATTAGAATTTAAATTGTGTTTATTCAATCGTCTAATATCTGTAGACCGATAATATAGGCACATGTAAGATATTGTCATAACAAGGTGTCTAGTCGATCGACATGGTAAAGATTATCGTAGCTCGCCTTTAAAGCGTCTACTCACCTGACGCAAGTACAAAGCTGGCGCGATACGCCACAGTAAACTACCAAAGCGCGAGAGTGGGTCTGGCAATATCCAACGTTTGCGCCGCTGCAAACCTTGATCGATCCGTTCGGCCATCCATTCAGCACTACGCATATTACCGATCATTGAGCGTGGATGCTTTGCGATACTGCCATCACGGTCGAGCGCGTGGTTCTCGATAGGTGTATCAAGAAAGCTGGGATAGACCATAAGGATATGTATACCCTCAGATTCTAGCTCCAAGCGCAGTACTTCAAAGAACTGTGTCAGCGCACCTTTTGCCGCACAATATGCTGCCCGTCCAGGAACTGGCATCCAGCCAGCCATTGAGCCGATACAGATAATTTGACCTTTAGATTCTCGTAGCATCGGTAGCGCAGCCATAGTCAGCTCCACTGCCCCCTGCCAATCTACCGCCATTACTTTGCGGAACACCGCAGGATCAGTCTGATACGCTGGTGATCGATGGGTAATCCCAGCATTATTCACCAATAGATCAAGACGGCCAAAGCGTTCGCTAACTTGCTCAATAAGGACAGCAATATCATCGATTTGAGTGATATCAGTGACGACTGTTATGACTCTAGCAGAATCTTCTAACTCACGAGCGCGTGCAGTCAGCGCTTGCTCATCTATATCAGCCAGTACTAAGTGATGCCCAGCGTCATACCAGTGCCGTGCCATCGCCCAACCAAGTCCTGATGCAGCACCAGTGATTAAAGTAACATTTATTGATGACATTGATGGCATCGATGATTATCTCCCTATCAAGGTTTACGCAATCCATTACATTCGATGAAGTACTCAAAGGTTTCGGCAGACGTTTTTGCCAAAGAGTAACCAAACTCTTCTTTGAGTCGCCTGTTACTCAGTACTGGGCGATAACGCAAAAAATTAACCTGCTCTGGCCCTGTTGGCTTACCACCCCACTTTGCCACTTGTAAGCCAGCTTTAACCAAACCCACTGGCAGGGTCAACAGTGGCTTATTAAGTCGGTTTGCGATATCCCTCATCGTCAGTGCGCCATCGCCTGCCATGTTATAGATACCAGATTTATCCTCGCGAATCCCCATTTCCATAGCGCCGATCACGTCTTGATCCCAAATAAACACAAAAGGCGACTCACTACCTTTGAGCGCAAGCACGCGCGGTGCCATAAACAGACTGGCAATTTGATTGCGCGTATCAGCGCCTAGTACTGTGCCAGGTCGAAAAATCAGCTGCTGTAATTGTGGATGCTGCTCGCGGAATTCTGCAAGCATTTCCTCGACTTGTCTTTTGTGATCCGAGTAGGCAAACTCAGGATTACCGCGTAGTGCATCTTGCTCATCAATCCATTCAGGATTGTCAGCATGATAGCCGTAGGCAGCACCCGAACTGGTGAGCGTTATATGTGCAATATTTGCTTTGATGCAGCAATCGAGTACGTTGCGCGTGCCATTGACATCGATATCATAGTCACGAGCACAATCTTTTGATGCTTGTAAGATAGATGCGAGATGCACGACATGGGTGATATCCTCTTCTTTTAGTAGCGCTGCCAAACTCTCATCACGCACATCTAATACGTGAATTGGAAAGTCTAGGTCATCGCGCTTGCGAATATCTGTGCCTACTACATGATAATGAGCAGCCAGACGATTGCCCAACTGATGGCCGATGTAACCTGCAGCACCAGTGATTAATATACGTTTATTCACTATGCTTTTATTTATTGCGCTTTTATTCATAGGGTATCCGTGCCCAAATTTGTGAAAGTGTCAGTCCTGACACCAAATGCCATACACCCCAGAACGCCGTGATCAGCATCATGCCACCTGCCTCTGGGAAAAAAGTAAATAAAATAACCAATCCTAGCCCTGAGTTTTGTATTCCTACTTCTAAAGTCACCGCACGCCGATCCGCGACTGGCAACTTGAGCATCAGCCCCATGCCATAACCTAACGAAAGCGCCAATAAATTATGGCCAACGACCAGCCAAAAAAAGCTATGAAAACGCTCTAAAAATAGCGCGAAATTGCTAGAAAAAGCAATCGCCACAAAAGCCATCAGCACGAGTAGGGAGAAAATACGTAGCGGTTTTTGGATACGTACGACCAGATCTGGCAAGCGTCGCCCCGTTACCATCCCTAGCACTAAAGGTAACGCTAACACTAATAGAACCAGTATCAGAATACTACTAGGCTCAATCGTTATCTTTGTCAGATACTCACGCGTGTGTGGGTTAAGCCAACCATAAAAAGCAAAATTGACTGGTGTTAATATAGCAGCAGCGAGACTTGATACTGCAGTCATACTGACTGACACCGCGACATTACCGCGTGCCAGCCAAGTCATAATGTTGGAAAAACTACCACCTGGGCAAGACGCTACCAAAATCATTCCTAGCGCCAACTCGGGATCGACATTCAACGCCCACGTAAACAGACACGTGGCTAGGGGCAATAGAAAGAATTGAGCAAACAGACCCGCTATCGGCGCAATGGGAGACAAAACGACACGCTTAAAATCTTCGAGACGTAAACTCAATGACACGCCAAACATCATCAGCGCCAAGATGAGATTGAGTAGAATCAAGCTCCGTGGCTCAAACGCCACTGCCGCTATCATACCTCTGATGCCAATACAGGCTGTTCTGTTTCGAGCTCAGCGATATGCTTGGACAGCGTCTCTAAGTATTCATCTTTGTTCACGTAATATGCCATACGTGCAAGCTTAATATAATCATAACCACCATCAAGTGTCTTGCCAGCTCGCTTACGTTTCACTTTATTGAACTGTTTAACGGCTGCTGTATTTTGCTGACGCTGCTGAATATATAATGCGACAAGCCGTGCTTGTTGATTTCGACCCTCCCAGCCCAACCCTGCTGCCTCCACCATACCCATCATGAATAAATTATCATGCTCAGGATGAAAGACATTCATATAAAGCTGCGGAGCATCTTGATTAGCAGGCCAATTAAGCTGAGCGCGCTCAATGAATGGATAATCAAGCAGGTATCCTGTGGCCATAAGAATCAAATCATAATCCTGACTTTCACCATCACTAAAGCTCACCGTATGCCCATCGATGCGGCGAATATCACGGCGCGCCTTAATATCGCCGTGACCCAAATGATGCAGCACTAATGAGTTGACCACAGGGTGTGATTCATACATGCGATAGTTTGGGTTTGGCAGTCCATAATCAGAAGGTTTACCAATGATCATACGAATCATCGCTGCATCCATGCGCTGCTTGACTGGACGCGGTAACTTTAGTTTTCCGCCTAGTGTGTCAATCGGTTGACCCTTGATAAATTTGGGAAGAAAGTAGTAGCCGCGGCGCAGACTGATATCTACCGACTTGGCATAATGTACCGCATCAACAGCGATATCAGCGCCCGAGTTACCACAGCCAACGATCAACACATGTTTGTCTTTAAACACTGACGGGCTACGATATTCAGAGGAGTGCATCAACGTGCCTGCAAACGTACCTGGCAAACTTGGCATATTGGGGGTATGCAAAGTACCATTTGCCATGAGCACACCATCAAACAGTCGCGATTGCTTTTGACCATTGCACTCGCTAACTAAGCGCCAGCCGTCCCCTTCAGGCACCGTGCTGACCACGCGCGTGGAGAATTCATAGTGTGATTTTAGATTGAACGTATCTGAAAAGTCGCGGAAGTATTGACGGAGCTGGGTATGATGAGGATACGCCGCGACTGAGTCACTCATAGGAAACTCTTTGAACTCCGTCATACGCTTGGACGAAATCAAATGGGCACTTTCATACATGGTGCTATGCGGATTGTCGATATCCCATAGTCCCCCTACATCTGTGTGTAGCTCAAAGCCGACAAAAGGAATATTGAGTTTTTGCAAATTTCGGGCTGCAGCGAGCCCCATTGGACCTGCTCCAATTACTGCGTACATAAGCGCCACCTTAAAAATCCATTTCAATTATATAAATCAGTCAATTCCGTTTGACTGCCCCTTTGGTGGGCGATACCAGCATACTCCACGCCCATGATAAAACAATAGCATACATTGATACATGAACTGGCTCAAATGAATAAATTGTCCACACAAACTACCTATAATAGGTAAACCCATCCTCTGCTTTATACTTCTTTTTTACTGATCCTAAAGAGCCCACCCTACGCCCAAATGTAGCAGCACTGTCATATTTATAGATGATGCTATTGGCACCTTATCAAGCGACAGCGGTACTTTACTCAAAAAAAGTATATTTAAAATTGATTCAGCAATTCATTGTAATAGAAATGATTATCATTATAATAAGCATTTAACTTACATGCTGGAAATATTCATGCAACTATCTCGCTTATCTGCTGCGTTATTTAATCTTTCGAATGTATCTGGTTCTTCTCTACGATTAGCATCTATACCCTCGCGATTGGTATCGACGAAATCACTCTCTTTAAAGACACTATGCTCAACCTGTCTATCTACTTCTGTCATCGTATTAACCACAAGTCACTCGGCATGGGCGCTAGTAGATGATGTATATGCTCAAACCACTCCTAATGTGGTACTTGATACTATCGTCGTGACCAGTAGTGCTGATGCGTCAGCAGATGGGTTACCTAGCGCGTATGAAGGTGGACAGGTGGCGACAGGCAGCCGCGTCGGACTCTTGGGCAATCAAGACATCATGGACACGCCGTTCTCTACCACCTCATATACCAATGAATATATCACCAATCAACAAGCACATAGTGTGGGCGACCTACTCAAAAAAGATCCTATTGTGCGTGTGGCTAGAGGTTTCGGTAATTTTCAAGAAGCGTATTTTATGCGTGGGTTTGTGACCACCTCAGACGACACGATGTTCAATGGTCTATACGGCATACTACCTAGACAATATATCGCAACTGAATTGTTCGAGCGCGTCGAAGTACAGCGCGGTGCCTCAGCGATGTTAAATGGCGCAGCACCGAGTGGTGGTAACGCAGGCGGTACAATTAACCTATTACCCAAACGAGCGGATAATGAGCCGCTACGTCAGCTAACGGTTGGCTATGGTCAAGGCGACCAAGGTAAGGTCGCAATCGATGTCAGTGATCGCTTTGGTAGCGATGATGCTATTGGCGTTCGTTTTAATGCTGCTTATCAAGATGGTGACAGCGCTATCGACGATGAGTCATCGACCTTGGGTTTGGCTGCACTTGGTTTGGACTATAGAGGGGATCAATATCGTTTATCAGCCGATTTGGGCTGGCAAGACAATAAGCTGTCAGAGACTCGACCTAGTGTGACGCTTGCTGGCGTCTCTCATGTACCAAAAGCACCAGACGGCTCAAAAAACTGGGCGCAGCCTTGGAGTTATTCGAACGAAGAGGATGTCTTTGGTACGATTCGCGGAGAATATGATTTTAATGACAACATTACTGGTTATGGTGCCTACGGTATCAGACATGGTGATGAGGACAACTCGCTAGCCAACCTTACAGTATCTGACGCAGATGGCACTGGCTCAACCTACCGCTTTGATAATGTTCGAGAAGATAAAGTACAAAGTGCTGAGCTTGGTCTGCGTGGTCAATGGCAAACAGGTAAGATTGATCACAACTGGGTACTAGCCGCCGATCTTTATGATCAAGAGGAAAAAGGCGCTTACGCTTTTGACTTTGGTAACCAACTCGCGACCAATTTGTACCGTCCGACAAATTATGACAATGCTTGGTCAGATACCGCTTTCTTTGGCGGACGTTTTGATGATCCTAAGCGAACGAGTAAAACTCAATTACAGAGTTTTGCGCTTGCAGACACGTTCTCACTGTTCAACGATAAGCTAAAAACTACGGTAGGCGTACGTCATCAAAATATCAAAACAACCAGCTATGACTATAATACCCAAGCCAAAACAGCTAGCTATGATAAAAGCGCATGGACACCAAGCGTCGGTATCGTTTATCAGCCAACGATGGACTGGTCTGTATATGGCAACTATATTGAAAATCTTGCCAAAGGTGCCGCTGCACCATTGGTTGATAATTCTGGCAATGCAATAACCAATGCAGGACAAAACCTAGATCCCTATGTAAGCAAACAAGCTGAGCTGGGTGTGAAATACGACAATGGCGTGATCGGTAGCAGTTTTGCCATATTCCATACTGATGAGCCACGAGCTTATATCGATGACAATAATACCTTTACCGCAACTGGCGAGAACCGTCATCAAGGTGCTGAACTGACTGTCTTTGGTAGTCCAAGCGAAAACATGCGTCTCAATGCTGGTGTTACCTATTTAAGTGCTAAGCAAAAAGACACTGGCGATAGTGCATTAGATGGCAACAGCGTCATTGGCCTTCCTACCTTACAGAGTAACGTCAACCTAGAGTATGATTTGGCCGCCGTTGAAGGATTAACTTTAACGGGCGATATCATCCATACAGGTGCGCGTTATGCCGATGCTGCCAATACCTTAAAAGTTGATGGCTATACTACCCTAGATTTGGGTGCTCGCTATCGCACTATGCTAGCAGGGCAAGACGTTACTCTAAAAGGTATGGTGACTAATGTCACAGGTGAAGACTACTGGCAATCTGTAGGTGGATTACCAGGCTATGGCTATTTAAATGCAGGTGAACCAACAGCCTTAAAAGTATCGGCAACGTTCGATTTTTAAGCTTTGTTAGTATGCTTTATTAGGTTCCAGAAAAGGGATTAGGCGAGGCCTACTCCCTTTTCTACTATCAAAAATTTATTTTATTATTGAGTTACTATGTCTTCTCATGCCACAGCGTCCTCTCGTACGACCGCTTCTTTATATCATATGATTTGGGTGAATTATCGTCTGCCGTTTCTTAAAGTCATTCTGCTAAATCTGGTCAATGCCGCTGTCAGTGTGGGTATTATTGCCTATATCAATCACACCTTTATTAGTCAGCCAGTATTTGATACTTTATCTTGGCTCAGCTTGGGGCAGTTTTCACTGCTCGTACTATTACTGCTAGTGACGACTTTTTTATCGCAATATGCTTTGACGCGATTGGGACATAGATTTGTCTATGAGCTTAGAACCAAACTGGTCAAACAAATCATCGATACTACCGTTCCTCAGATAGACCATTTGGGTAGCGCACGCTTACTTGCCAGCTTGTCTTCAGACATTCAATCAATTACCGTCGCTTTTGTCCGCATGCCAGAGCTGGTACAAGGTATTATTCTATCTATTGGCGTTGGGCTATATCTGGGCTGGTTGTCGTTGCCATTATTGTTTATTGTCATGTTTTGGATTGTGATGACGATTTGGATAAGTACCATTTTAGTCAAGCATGTCTACACACATTTGACCGAATTGAGAGAGGTTAATGACGCGTTATATCAGGATTATCAATCGATAATAGAAGGTCGTAAAGAGCTGGCTCTTAACCAACACCGAGCAGAAAAACTGTATACAGATGATTTCTTGGCTCATGCTAAATCGTACGAGAAGACCGTAACCAAATCTGATACTTTTCATTTATCAGCGGTGAACTGGTCCAATATTATGATGTTCGCATCGATTGGTATCGTGTTTGCAGTGGCCAATTATCTCGATATACCGATGGGAGTTGCTACTACCTTTTCTTTGACGATTTTGTTTATGCAATCGCCGCTCCTACATGCGGTTGGTGCTTATCCAACATTTCAGACCGCTCAAGTTGCGCTAGAAAAGATACAGTCTTTAGAGTTGGCCGAGCATCAGCCAAGCTTTGCGACAGGTACTGTTGCCCAGAACTGGCAATCCATAACTTTGAATAATATCAATTATCGCTATATAGGCAGTAATAGTCATAGTAGTAATGCATCAGACACAGCGGTTAATGATAATGCTCAAAATAGTGATAACAGTGATAACAGTGATAACAGTGATAACAGTGATAACAATCTGAACCCTTCCAATAATATCTTAAAGTCAGTCAATCTAACCTTGCGCCGAGGTGACGTGGTTTTCTTAATCGGTGCGAATGGTAGCGGTAAATCCACCCTTGCCAAAATCATTACTGGTATCTTTACTCCTACTACAGGAACGGTACAAGTCGATGGACAAAGCGTTAATTCAGAGAACAATGCCGATTTTAGACAGCTATTTTCTGCGATTTTTAGCGACCAACATTTATTTAAGCAGTTGATTGGATATCAGGGTAATAAACCTGATGCGGCCCTAGTATCTGACTGGCTGCATAAGCTCAACCTACAAGAAAAAGTGAGTGTGTCTGACCATAAGCTCTCTACAGATAAGTTGTCACAAGGTCAGAGAAAACGCTTGGCCATGCTAATCGCCGTCGCTGAACAAAAGGACATATTACTGCTCGATGAGTGGGCAGCCGATCAAGACCCTGCTTTTCGCCGCGTATTTTACCAGACACTCATCCCTGAGCTAAAAGCCATGGGTAAGACACTATTTATTATTAGTCATGATGACGGTTATTTTGAGCATGCTGATCGATTATTACTGATGAAAGAAGGCCGTCTCATTGAGCTAAATGCTGAAGAGCGACAGCGCGCCAGTAAAGATGCCATTGCTATGCTTAAGTAAGCAATGCTTTAACTACTAGCATGAACCGGGCTATTTCAATCCCATAAAACGTTTGATCAATTTTAAGCTAAGTAGCAGTTAATCTGAGCAATTTTTAAGCAAAAAAAGGAGCGCCTTACTACAAGACGCTCCTTTGCTATATCGAGAACAACGATATCTTACCGTTCGCTTATTTTAACCATTTCTGCAAAAACCCAACTCGAGAAATCACCAAGAAGTCTAATAGCGCGATAGCCACAATCGTGATGATAGCAGTCGGGAATATGATAGCCACAACTAATAATGGAATAGCAAGCAGCCACCAGACGGAAACATTCAAGCCGCGAGCTGGTGGGTTTAATCCCGCGCTATCACTCGCATGACGAGGGCGACGCTGCCACCACATGATATAGCCACTGACACAAATAGCGATTACTGCTAGGCAAAACAGCACATTAGCCAGTACGCTCCACCATCCGAGCGTGCCCATATGGATACCAGCCGCCATGTGATTGAGCGCCTAGCATTGATGCTACAAGCTTCGATACTACTACAGACTGAACATATGGAGATCGCGCAGGCATTTTGTCGTTCTAGGATTGGGAATGAGCATGGGCTAGCTTTTGGTACATTAAGTCCTGATGCTCCTGTGGATTTATTGATCGAACGGGCGGCTGGCGCGACCAAAGCGGTTCTGTAGATATCTTTATATGTATCAAATAGTCCTCTGCTACTGATTGTAATCGTAGCAGAGGCTTTTGCCCTTAATGTCAGTCACTTTATTCTCAGCCATAACCGGCTTGATCTATGCTGTCACTACCCTAGAAAATAACTTGAGAAATAGTAATCGATCAAGCGAGCAATGATAGTAAAACAATATCTTACTTAGCATCCTATAATTTGAATCCTAGTAAATTGCTTAAGCCTCAAATGCCACATAGTGAATACTATCTTTAATCGCATAGTCTCCCGAGTTCAAAAGTAACAGTTGGCCCTCCTATCACATTCCGCCAAATACCAAACGATGGAAAACCCTGCTTATTTATCATTTAAAGACTTACTGTTGATGTTTTCAGTATAATCTGACAATAGAGTGACGGTAAAAATACTACAAAAATATCGCACCTAAATGCGTGTTAAATTTTATTAGATTACAATTTAAATTGTGATTATTCAGTCGCATGATATCTACAAGCTAATAAAATAAATATATGCAAGATATAGTCATAACATACTGTTTAGTTGACTGACTTTGACATGGTAGAGATTACTAGATTTGAATAAAAAAAAGATAGAGTGAACTCAGTAGCTATAAATAGCCAAATCATTAATAAAAACAACCCTTTAGACTTAAACAGAAAATAGGATATCAACATAGGTATGGCTAAAGCTGTAATGAGAGGAAGAATGACTATGATTAACAAAGTGCATGCTTATAAATGCATAATTAAGTCTGAATATACTAAGCTTTTTAAGCTATTGCTAACAACACTAAAACCTCGATTATTCCCATAACGGACGTTATAGCAAATAACTTGGATAAAAGAAGTAAATCATCCTCAGATATAGTCGGGTAATTCACTTTAAGTAACACTACGCATATTATTGTTCGAATGACGCCTAACTTTCAACATAGGCTGGCTGGCAAACAAGACAATCACACCAACTAATGAAAACACACCAAAGGCGTAGAATGCAGTAGCAGCACCATACCGATCCACAATCAAACCAGTAAAGATGACGGGGACACTAAACCCTATATATGCCATCAGAAAATAGCCTGCACTCGCACGTGCCTGCTCATTTCCAGCAGATTTTGCGACTCCTAACATACCGCCCAAATAGACAAAGCCATAGCAACTAGTACTGGCCAAAAATGCCGCCAAAAGAATCACTGGTAGATTGGCATTCAACGTCCCCCAAGCCAATAAAGCATAAGCTGGTAGTAAGATCAGAAGACCAAGCTTGCTTGAAACTTGAGGGTCAAGTTTTCGGGCGATTGGCTGAACGATCAATCCACAACTGATGGCTAACATAGAGGATATCCCTGCATACTTAGCGAGTCCATGCGTGGCCAGTACTGAGGGAATAACTGACAGTACCAAACCTGTCGTCGCCCAACAAATCAAAATACCGCTGCCATACCAGATGACCTCACGGTTAAAATAAGGTAGCCGTAGCATAGAGGTGGGCAAATTAGTGCGTTTAGGTGCTGTCTCTGGTAATTGATATAACAAAAACATAGCGAACAGCCCGCTCGCTAGCAGTAAGAAAAAACTGGCTGGCTGATCGGTTTCATAAAACATCAAAGAAACCGTCGTCAATACAGGGCCAAGGCCAAAACCTATCGTTGTACTGGCTGTCACCCACGCTGTCGCACGCATCGTATCTGATGAGCCAAGCAGCTCAATCATATAGGCAGTCGCCGTAGCAGCCATCAGAGCCGTTCCCACACCCAGTACGAATCGTGCTACTGCTAATGCTCGCGTGTACGGATAAAACAACATAAGAGCCGTCGCTGCTATCGATAGGGCTAGAGAGATTAAAATCACCTTGCGCCGTCCGATGCGATCAGACAATCCACCAAAAGCTAACAATATAGGTATGACACCCAATACATAAAAGGAAAACGCTATCGTAGTTGCTAGTACACCATAGCCATCATTGTGTGCGTAAACGGCATAAAGTGGGCCTTGAATATTGACGCTTGTCGTTATCACGCATAAGGCAAAAGCCAGATATTTATTATATTTTTTCGTGGTCATATATCGCTGCTTTTTGAAGAATAATCGTTGAATTGACTGAGGTAAGTGCGATTCACAATAGAAACACACCTACCTCCACATCGTTTACGTTCAATGATTAAAACAAAAGCGCAGTAGGTTATCTATATACAATCCAGTACAATTAGACAGAACTGTTTGGTCTATAGAACCCATACAGTTCGGATGATCAAATCAATGTAGTTTCTCATCTATAATTTTGAGACGAGACCTCATAGAATCTGACCTACTAAAAACTGTAAAAAATATGAATAAAAAGTTAACACGCATCGAAATTGTCATGGCTGACGTAAAAGAGAAAATAGCGACCGTTATCTACATGCCAGAGTCGCGACTACCCTCCGTCCGTGCCGCTGCCAAAGATTATGGGTTCTCACCATCGACCGTGGTTGAAGCCTACGAGCGCCTGCAAACTGAGGGGGTTATCTACTCTCGGCCTGGTGCAGGATTCTATGTGGCAGAAACAACAGCGCCGCTATCACTGACAGATATAGCACCAAAAATTGATCGAGTGGTAGATCCATTGTGGGTATCACGGCAGTCGCTGGAACCACCCAATGGTGCGCTAAAGCCAGGCTGCGGCTGGTTACCAGCGGATTGGCTGTTTGAGGCAGGTATACGCCGTGGTCTACGAAATGTGGCAAAGGCTGACGCGTCCATTATCAGTGAGTATGCAACGCCGCTAGGACTGTTAGCATTGCGCCAATTACTCACACGGCGTATGGCAGGATTGAGTATCAATGCAGAACCGTCACAGGTCATATTGACGGATTCAGGCACTCAGGCAATAGATTTGATTTTTCGATTTTTGCTGACGCCGGGTGATACGGTCATCGTAGATGATCCTTGCTATTTTAACTTTCGAGCACAGCTGCTTGCCCATCGGGTGAAAGTAGTTGGCGTCCCTTATACGCCAAATGGGCCAGATGTAGATGCCTTTGCAGCGATTTTAGATGAGCATAAGCCGCGCCTGTACATTACCAACGCTGCCATCCATAATCCTACGGGCGCAACGTTATCACCTGCTACGGCATACCGTGTATTACAGTTGGCCCAAGCGGCTGGTTTGTACATCATCGAAGACGATATTTTTGCAGACTTTGAAGTTAAGCCTGCAGCGAGATTGGCGGCTTTAGATGGGTTATCACGAGTATTCTATATCGGCAGTTTTTCTAAAACGTTATCCGCATCCCTACGCTGTGGTTATATTGCAGCGCCTACAGAGTGGGTCGAGAGCTTGGTAGATTTAAAGATAGCGACTGGCTTTGGTGGCAGTCAGTTAGCAGCGGCGGTTGTGTTCTCAGCGTTGACTGATAGCGGCTACCGTAAACATATGAATGATATCCATACTCGGCTGGCAAGCGCGCGTACTCATACGCTACCACGATTGGCTAAATTAGGCATCGTACCGTGGCTGCTCCCACAAGCAGGCATGTTCCTATGGTGCCGATTACCTGAGAATAATAATGCGACCGAATTGGCCAATCGCTGTTTATCACAGGGTGTGGTATTAGCGCCGGGCAATGTTTTTAGTCAATCGGACAATGCTGAGAACTTTATGCGGTTCAATGTGGCGCAGATGAGTCATTCAAAAGTTTTCGAGGTATTGGCTCAATCGTTAGACTGACTAGTCGAAGATTTATAGTGCTAGTACCGTCTTATTATATAGTGACCTTTCGACTATAATTCTAAGCATAAACATCAGCCAAACACAATCAAATCTAATCACTTCCGAAAATGAATAACAATACTCTGAGCTATGCTGAAGAAACCGTACAAGTAAACTTGGGAGCTTATCGTTTTAAAAAAGTCTAGGTCACTGTTTATTTTTATTAAGGTATACTTTTTGATACATCATGGGCACTTTTATAGGTTTCTCTAAGTAGTATGCCGATAATGGCCCTCATTGCTACATCCATGGGTCAAAGTGCTGCACTTATTCAATGAAACCAAGAACAGGGCAAGAGAAAGCAATGACAGAGATCAATGGAAAGCGGTTATCTTATCTTTATGAGGCTGTAACTATGGGGACGATCCGGGCTGCAGCAGATAAGCTAGATATTGCTCCCTCAGCCATCAGCCGACAAATATCTCTGTTAGAAGAAGAATTAGCATGCATTCTTATTGAACGGCACCGCAGAGGAGTAACACCAACAGAAGCTGGTAGTATTCTCTTACAGTTTTATCGGGAATCACTCTCCGCTGAGGAGACTTGTGTTTCCAAATTACAGGCGTTGTTAGGATTACAGCGGGGTCATATAAAGCTAGCAATGGGTGATGGTTTTGTTGGGGATTTGATGCTGGGTCCATTATCTGAGTTTTCCCGTTTATATCCGGCGCTAACACTTTCAATCAGTACTGGTGGATCAAACGAGGTGATTCGTCAGGTTGAGGAAGATGAAGTGCATATCGGCCTAGTATTCCATCCTAGCAGTCATCCGCGCATCCGCTCACAGGTTATCAGTTGTCAGCCAATGTATATTATTGTTTCGCCCGACCACCCGTTGGCCAATCGAAGTAAACCTATGCAGTTAAAGGAGCTTTTGGAATATCCAGTGGGGCTGGCTGAAAGTCGTTTTGGCGTGCGTCAGTTACTAGCGATGGCCGAATTTCAACAAAAAATTCGATTTGACCCTATCCTAACCACTGACTCATTCACGGTGCTAAAGAATTTTGCTCGCTCAAATATGGGTTTTACCTTTCTACCGTATTTTGTAGTGTCCAAAGAAGTGAAAGACGGACATTTGATAGCTATCCCTATAGACAATACGCTACTGTCAAGCGGTGAAGCTCATATCGTCACTCGATTGGGTCGTCATCTATCCCAAGGCCCTAATGAATTACTACAGCATATGAAGTCATGGATGAAAGCTTTGTAAGCGGACTGCATACCAGCAACGTTGAGTTGCTGGATGCTGTTTTGAAATAGCTATTAACGTAGAACTGAACGGCTTCGCACCTTTTAAAGCATGGCCTGGGCTATTATGGCAGAACCTAAGAAAGTGCCGGTAAAAGTAAGCAGCGCAACCACTGCGATTTTAAATCCAGATTTTTTAAACAAAGTTACTTCCATCTGAGAGATGGCAAACCCTGCGTAGGCAAGTACTGGCGTAATAAGCTGTAATACACCAAGCTTTTCTGTTTCTACTAAGACATACTCACTCATTGGAAACTGTGGTAGAGATATCAAAATAGCCACTATGGATATCCAAGCAATAGCGGGGACATTGACAGGAATGACTTCTTTCAATAAGACACCAACGATACAACAAGCGAACAGAATTAACATGGCAGGTAAAGCAGAGATAGGATCAACGCCTTGCCCTACCCAATTACTGAGTAATAGAACGATACAGATAACCGCCAATAGGGATAAAGACTGCTTTACTGATAAAATAGATTGCTCTGGCACTTTTAAACCAAAACCTTTTTGTGTGGCAGTACTAATATCATTATTCTTCTTAAATTTGTTAATAACTTTATATAAAAACTCTGTGAATGGTAGGGCCACAAACAAACTGACGAACAGCCCTGTGGCGTAAGTTAATAAATTAGAAGTCGCCGCAAAGGCAGTAATAGTTTCCGCTTGAGCAGGTACCGTTTCTGCGAGCGCTGCTGAACAGGCACCCATCATACTACCACTACCAATACCACAAGCCATAGCGAGCGCTCGAACATCCATGATATCCATAGAAGCAATAATACCTGCCATTAATGAAAAGTAAATTGCGCCAAACAAGGTACCCATTACATAGACACCCATGACACCGATACCTTCGGCGCTCTGAAGTCCATACTTATCAGCAATGAGCGCAATATTAGGTTCACGAGCAATTGAGTGAGTGGCACCAATAGCCTCCCTCCCCATTCCAAATACCAATACCGCAACGGGTAAGGCGATAAGAGCAGTCATTACATTCCCCAACTCTTGTAGCAAAAGGGCGGGACCTGCGGCTATGATTTCTTCGACCTTAGGACCGACACCAACACCAAATTTTGCAATGAATGGCATGATGCTCAAGAGAACGGCGTAGCTTGCAAATTTTGCTCGGTCTCTAGAAATTACCGCTTTCATTGAAGGTATAACGTTGGGATTCAATAGTAGTGTAAATATGAATGCGTATAGCAAAGGCAGTAAGACTAGTGTACCAATACCAATAGGTATCTTAATGATCCCTATCCATTCTGCAAATAGCGATGTAATAATTACTAGTAAATGCAGCTTCCAATCAAATAAGTGCTTCGTCATTGTACTTGATAGTATAGTGGTATTATTCATAGCAGTTCCTTTTGCATTTTATGATGCCTACGTTTTTTGATGATTTGGTTTATGCAGAAATTTTTGGTAGCTGAGACTCAACTAAAGAGACCCATACTTTGATTCCTGTCTCAATAGCATCGTCATTAAAATCATAAGCCGCATTGTGTAATGGTTTGGAGGGGCTATTACCATCAACACCTAACCAAAAATAAGCGCCCTTGACGACTTGACTCATAAATGAAAAATCCTCAGAAGCCATTGAGGGTTCCACATCAGTATTTACCTTATCAGCACCTAGCACTTTAGTAGCCGCCTCTTTAATTTCAAGATAGGCTTGGCTGTCATTAGTGGTTACTGGATAGCGAATGTGGTAATCCATCTCTCCTGTGACACCATATAAAGGCGGTAGTGTTGTAACCATTTCTGTCAGCATGTCTTGCATGGACTGGCGTACGTCCATATCAAAGCTACGAACGGTTCCTTTTAGAATGGCGTAATCAGGAATGACATTGGTCGTATCACCACTATTCATCTGAGTGACGCTGATAACACCTGACTTGAGTGGAGATATTCGACGAGAGACAATAGATTGAATATTAGTAATCAATGCCGCACCTGCTGCTATAGGATCAGCTCCCAAATGTGGCATAGCTGCGTGAGTTCCTTTACCAGTTAAAGTAATCTCAAAGGTATCAAAAGACGCCATCATAGGCCCGTTGTTGACCGCAATCTCTCCCACAGGTAGACCTGGCCAGTTATGTAACCCATAAACAGCATCCATAGGGAACTTATTAAACAATCCATCGTCAATCATAGCCTTTGCACCGCCTAAGACCTCTTCAGCAGGTTGAAAGATAAAATAAATGGTGCCATTAAAGTCTTTATGTTGGCTCAGATGCTTTGCCGTACCAAGCAGAACTGAAGTATGACCATCATGGCCACAGGCATGCATACAGTTTTCATGAGTGGATTTATGCTCAATATCGTTTTGCTCTTTTATTGGTAGCGCATCGATATCGGCTCGTATGCCAATAGTAGGACCTGAGCCGTTCTTTAGAACACCGACAACGCCCGTGCCGCCCAATCCTTGATGCACTTCCATCCCAAAGCTCTGTAATTTATCAACAATAAATGATGAGGTCTTGAACTCTTTAAAGCCAAGCTCTGGTTGACTATGGATTTGCTGACGCCACTGCTTTACTTCACCTAGTAGGGTTTCGTTAATTAACATGTGTTTTCTCCTTACGTACTATTGAATTGAGTAACCAAATTGGATAGCGGAGTCTTTTGCTGTTTCGACCCAGACACTTTTGGTCTGTGTGTATTCGAGTAAACCTTCGTAGCCACTCGAACGACCATAGCCACTCTCACCAAAACCACCAAATGGCGACATGACGTTGATTGATTTATAGCTATTTACCCAGAATGTCCCAGCATTTACTTGAGCGGCCATCCGATGCGCGCGGCCGACATCAGCCGTCCAAACAGCACCCGCTAAACCAAAACGACTGTCGTTTGCTATCGCTACCGCTTCTTCTTCTTCATCGAATGAAATAACAGAAACCACAGGTCCAAAAATTTCTTCCTGCGCGACTCGCATATCATTTTTCACATTGGCCAAAACGGTTGGCTGATAAAAGTAACCGTTTTCACCGCCACAAATAGCACCTGCCTTTCCGCCTGCGGCAACAACCGCACCTTCAGCAATACCGTCCGATACTAACGAGTGTATGTGGTTAAACTGTTTTTGATTATTGATCGGTCCCACCATCGTGCCTTCATGCCATGGCAAACCCACGGGCAACTTACTCGCGGCCGAGGCAACCCGATCCACGACTTCTTTATAGATATCACGATGGACTAATAATCGAGCACCCGATACACAGCTCTGTCCAGCAGCAGAAAATACCGCAGCTTGCGCGCCCACTACCGCGCGATCCAGATCAGCATCTGGAAAAATTATATTGGCTGACTTACCACCCAGCTCCAATACGCAAGGGATGACACGTTGCGCAGATGCCGAAGCAATGAGCGCGCCAGTCTTCGGTGAGCCAACAAAAACCACTTTTTTAGTTGCTGGATGAGCAATGGCAGCAGATCCTGTGGTGTGTCCCAGCCCATTAATGACATTGACCAAACCACGCGGGATACCTGCTTGCTCAAGAATTTTAACGAGTGCTGTTGAGCTTAGTGGGGTTAATTCAGATGGCTTTAGTAAGACGGCATTGCCGGCGCAGATGGCTGGCGCGATTTGCCAGCCTCCAGTAAATACAGGTGCATTCCAAGGGGTGATTTGAGTGACGACACCATAAGGCTCATGGCGAGTGTAGTTCAAGTGGCTTGTGGGTACGGGGATAACTTGCCCCATAATTTTGTCACACCAGCCAGCATAGTATTCAAACATCTCTGCAACTTTTGCCACCTCAACCCGGCAATCACGAATAGGCTTGCCTGCAGAGAGACACTCTAAGCGTGCCAAAGGTTCTGCGGCTTCGCGTATTTTCATGCCGCACTTCCACATTAACTGACCTCGTGCACTGGCAGTCATTGTCCACCATACTTTTTGAGCTTTCATAGCGGTATCAGCGGCATCAGCAACAATACTTTTTCCCGCATCACGATAGGTTAAGAATATCTGACCCGTTGCTGGGTTAGTCAGATCGATGTTGCCTCCATTACCTGTAACTAATTCTCCATCAATCCAGCTGCCAAATTCAGAAGTACCTAATAGTTCATTAATTAATATGTCAACTTGCTGCTCGCCATTTCCTTCTACGATAAAACTCATAACCTACTCTCCCAAGCCAGCATTTTTTACAATGCAGTTAAAATCATCCTGATCAGGTATGTTTGCTTCACTCTGCGACCAAATCTCAGCTACCTGCTGCGCCAAAGGCAACTCTAATCCCATCTCACCAATCATATTTTTTGCCAGACGTACGTCTTTACGCATCAGCTGCATCGTAAAACCGGAATCAAAACTTTGATTGAGAATCCAACGAGGGAAATTAACTTCACTAATTGCACTACGACCTGAGCCGGCATTCAAACCAGCAATAAGGTCTGCAGGATCGAGGCCTGCCTTGGTGCCCAAAGCTACTGCTTCGGCAGTAGTCACGAGATGTGCGGCACATAGTAGATTATTAATGAGCTTAGCGGCATGTCCATTGCCAGACTTGCCCATGTAGACCACTTTTGAGCTTAGCGCATCCAGATACAACTGAGCACGTTCAAGGGAGCTGCGTTCGCCGCCAACAAGCATCACCATAGTACCGGCTTCAGCACCCGCCGGACCGCCACTAACAGGACAGTCCAATAACTGATGGCCTAACTGACCCAGCTCTATCGCGAGTACCCGCGTCACCTCTGGTTCTGAGGTAGAAGTATCAATGATTAGAGTATTAGGCTGAGCACAGTCAATAATGCCACCTTTACCTTTAACAACTGCTTGTACATGCTTTGCCATTGGCAGAGATAGAATGATGACGTTAGATTCAGCACAAAGCGCTTTAATATCTGCAACAACATTCACGCCCATTTCTTTGGCAGCTTGGCGCTGGGCCTCTCCTATGTCCGTGCCAAATACTTTAAAACCTTTGCGAAGCAAAGACTGAGCCATACCATTACCCATACGGCCTAAACCGACAATACCTATATTTCCTTTAGTCATGTCTATTCCTTTAGTCTTATGTTTTCTGTCAGTCTTATTATGACTAATAAACCATTAAGAAGAATCACAACAAACAACCTTTTGTGTTCTAAAAAAGGCAACACTAGCGTAAGAAACTAGATAGGTTTCTCTTCACTTCATTCTGTTATTTATAGAAATTGGTGGGATTTTGCTAAAATAGCTATAGCGAGTTTATAGCAGACATAGCCGATTGATGACTTCGTTTTGGGAATGTTGTCATTTCGGTCTTGGTGGGCGGAGTTTTACATGGATGAATACTGTGACCGAGTACAAACAGTTGCCAGCTTAGTTACCCTAGTTAGCCAGTTAACTGGTAACGACAAACCTTGAGTAGTGTGATGGCACGGTGGAATGACGAGAAATCTTAAGGATAGGACACAGCCGTTGGTTGCGATGGTATTTGTAGAAATATTTTCGGATCGTCCATACGGTGAGTATTTTATCCAGCGTATTCCTCTCACAACGTTTATTGGGGTAAACGATAATTGTGACAATTTGGGAAAATAATCGAAGTCGACAAAAACTAACGTTCGAGGCTCACGACTCATTGGTCTATTTTCATAAAGATAATTGGCGTTACAACTCGTTTGTTAAAGCTACTTGGGATTCAAGTACCCATCGATATATATTCACTTAAATAGTAAAGGTTACTCTAAAAACACAAAAAAGCCTTTTAAGCTTAATATTTCATAGCTTGAAAGGCTTTATCGATCACATACTTTTATCTAGTTAAGAAACTTAATATTGCCGTTTGATTAAATTTATAGAGAACTTTGAACACTCGGAGGAATCTTTAAAATCGTCATCTGAAATTGCTAAACGAACAAATTCTAGCCTAGGTAAGACTTTATTCTTAGCTATTTAAGATAAAGAACGGATTCAAAACCCGTTGCCTTTGTAAGCGTGTCTGTTCGAGTTCGACAACTGCTACCCTCTTAAAGCTATAAACTAAAATACCTCTAACGATTAAGTTTAGCGGTATTTTTTGTCTGATTTTAGGTTTCTATTGTCTTAGCTAATTTCAAATCTATCAAATAAAATTAACTACTTACTAATCTGCATACGCTGATTGATTTGTGGACTCACCTGTATCTGTTGTTTCATAAGTTGATTGGTAGGTTTAACTGATATTGTGTTGACTACCTTGGGTTGAGCAACTGCCATTCCTTTAGATAAACAAGCATATTGTTCATCAATCGGAACTGAGCTACAGTATTCGCTATTTTCAGCAAAGCTCTTTTTTATCTGTTCCTCAGAAAACTTAACTCCAGCTTTATCAACACCTTCTCCTTCTTGAGGAGCTGCGATTCGGTCATTCATTGCAGCACCCCAAAAACAGCTAAAAAAGTTTCCACCAGCTCTCATGCAGCCATTGTAAGAAGCAAACGCAGACATTGGCAAAATTGCTAGGGCAATGAGCATATACATTCTATAAAGATTCTTTTTCATAACTTGTCCACCTATAGTGATTATAGTTAATGACATGTATTTACATTAATAAATATATAGCCATATTAATTAGTATCACTGCCTTAGATGCGTGTCAAGAAATTTGGTCAATTATTATTAATTTTATCTACAAAAATTTTTAACTTATTTATTATAATCTAATAAGCTATCCTCACCATCGCTCACTTCTCTTAACGCCGATTTGTCAAAACCACTCCAGTGATCACCAGCGCGCCACCAAGTAACATCGAAGAGGATATATGCTCATTGAGTAGCAAAGCGCCGAGCAACACACCAAATAACGGAACAAAGTTAGTAAAAACTGACGTTTGTGCTGCGCCAATTGTTTTGATCCCTTGGTAATACCAAATAAAAGGAATAACGGTGCCAAATATCGCCAAATAGCTAATAGCTGCACCAATCTTCCAGTTTAACTCTGGTAGCACCTGCATGTTTGGATTGAACAACCATACCATTAACAGCAGTAGCAATCCCCAAATAGCAGCATAAGTCGTTGATACTAAGGGTGATAAACCAAGCAGTGCTCTGCGCCCCACAACGGTATAAATAGCCCAACTAATTACCGCGCAGAGCATTGACAATTCACCATGGCCAAAAGCCTGACCACTGTCTTGGATCACAGTCAGTAGATGACCATTACTGATCACGGTCAATGCGCCCAATACCGCCACAGTTATCCCAAGCAACATCTGCAATGAAATTTTTTCTCGGTATAAGAGGGAAACTAGTACCGCAGTCGCGATAGGATTAAACGCGACAAATAGAGCCGTTCGGGAGGCTGGCATTTCAGAGAGCGCAGTAAAAAAGAACAGATTGTAGGTAAATATCCCAGTAAGACCGAGAGCGAAGGTGATCGCGACCTGCCTGAGCGATAGCGTTGGTAGCCTACCTTCTAGTTTTATAGTGAGTAAAATGAGTATAAATACCGCCAGACCAAAACGGCCTATCGCTGACATTAACGGTGAAAGCGATTCCGTCAGTAAACGCCCTGCGATAAAAGTCCCTCCCCACAGTAAGGCGACTAGGACAAGTTTGAAATATATTGGCCAGATAGAGGGTAAAGCCAAGTCGTTAGAGGTACTGGTAGTTGGTTGCATGATGTCGCTCAATATAAGAGTTAACCTGATATGTGCTATAGTATTTCACTAATGTTAAGTCATAGTAAAATGAGCAAAAGGTCATGACGTTTAGCCAACTTGAAGTATTTGTGGTCGTTGCAGAGCTGTGCGGATTTACCTTGGCAGCCCAACAGTTAGGTATTAGTCAGTCAGCTGTTTCGCACGCACTGAAAAAACTTGAGGAGGACTTAGGAGTCAGTCTTATCGAGCGCAACAAGTCACAGGCAGAATTGACTGTCGCTGGCACTCGATTACTACCCCGCGCTCGAGAAATACTGGGGTTGTCTGAGACCATACGCCAAGAAGCTGCTGATATTAAGGGGTTGCAGCTGGGTAGTCTGCGTATTGGTTCTTTCGGTCCCACTTCCTCTTTGCGCTTACTTCCTGAGATCTTAAAGGGTTACCGTAAGCAATTTCCCAATATTGAGGTGCGTATTGATGAAGGAAATGATCAGCAGGTCGTGCAATGGTTACAAGAGCGGCGTGTTGATGTTGGCTTTGTGGTGCTTCCTGATGAGCATTTTGATACCTTTGCATTGATTGAAGATCAAATGGTTGCTCTTATTCCCAAAACACATTCATTGGCGAATAAAGACGAAATTGCACTTCAAGATTTATGTCATGTCCCTTTTATTCTGACCGAAGCTGGTTCAGCGCAACTCATCTCCAAGCTATTTGCATCCGAGGATCTGATCCCTGATATTCGCTACAGAACGACCCAATTGATGACGACAATTGCCTTGGTTGCAAAAGGAGAAGGCGTTGCCCTTGTTGCTGAATTAGCACTCCCTCAAGCTTTGCCAACCGATGGCTATGTGGTTCGACAAGTAGCGCCGCAATACAGACGAACGATTGGTTTAGCACTGCACAGTACCCGGCAAGCTTCTCCTGCGGCACAGGCATTTATAAAAATGGCCGTACAATTATCAAAAAAGGGAAACTTGGCACGTTAAGACGAGAATACAGCGGCTATGTGAAAATCGGAGTTTTAGTTGATTTTAATTTAGGGCGTGTTGAACATTGGGAATAAAACGATGGCAAAAAATAGCAAACGGTTAGTCTTTAAGTTCTCACACAAAAAAGACATCGTTTGCTAGCCTCGTACAATGCTCAAAGATCAACATTGGACACATCATCTACTAACTTCAGTCCTAAAAACTCAAGATAAAATCATCGAAATATAACCGCCAATCAAAGCTAAGACGGTCGTAAGCGCATAACTGACAGGGTAAGGTATAGCGGCAACTGAACTTTTTGACTCTTCCATAATTGCATTTAGTCCAGGCGTACTATTTCTAGCGCCAGTTGCGGCACCATCAGCAATAATTGAGTTAAGTTTAAAGAATTTCACCCCTATCCAGAAGGCAACGAGCGGTGGTATTAACGCACCTGCTATTCCGATTACTGCTAGCCATAATAGAGTATCACCATGTAAGGCTGTAATAACTTTAGGCCCAACATTGGCGGCTAAAACTGCCACAAAAACGTTTAAACCAAAATCTTGCAAGAAGCTTCTGGCGCCTTCATGTATCGGACCACCAAACTCAGGGTTGCGACTGCGAAAATAACTAACGGCAATCCCAGCAAGAATACACCCTGCTGAAGTTCCTAGTGCAAATGGAATACCTGCAATTCGGACCGTTATAATACCGACTAAATATCCGATAACCATCGCAACGGCAAGATAAATTATTTCAGACTTCATGGTTGGTAATATTACTCGTCCTCCCAAGCGTTGCCCTGCCATATTTAAAGCCACATCTGGACCTGCCAATCTAATCACATCGCCGAAAGAAATCTGTGTTTTAGGACCTAGGGGGATTTCATTACCTGCTCTAAATAAAGCTTGAACCGTGACGCCTCCTATTCCTGACTCGCTGAGGTCATCAATATTTTGACCTGAGATATCATGAGAGCCGATGTGAATATCCGCAACTTCTATAGGAACATTGCGAGCCAATTGATCATCAGCTTCAGGTCCGATAAGCTCATTGTCTACAAAAATCAAATCATGAATATTGGCTCTAACCGTAACGATATCGTTCAGTTGAACGATAGGATCATCTGATAACTCTACAATCGCACCATTTCTAACCAAACGTAAAATAGGCGCTTGCGGATACTCTTTGACTAACGCTGAGATACTTTTGCCAACAATGTTTTTGTGAGTCACATAAAAGGCGCGTAAATCATACGGTGAAAAACCCAGTGTTAATGCCTGAGGTGCTCCAGGTAAAGGATCTGTCGCACCGCCATTATAATTAGCTTCAGCGGCTTTAGCCTCTTCAGCAGAGTTGTAACCAAAAATCTTAGGTAAATAGCGAATGAGTAAAATAATACCAACAGTGGATAAGACATAGCTAACGGCATAGGCTGCAGCCATATTGGCACCAATTTCTTCCGCTGTTATTCCTGACGGTGGTATATAGGCACCACTCGATAAAGCGCCTTGCCCCACTCCTAGTATGGCCGTTATGGTATAGCTGCCAGAGATAAGTCCTGTTGCGTATCCAGGTGCTAAGCCTGCAAACTTTGCCCCAAAAAAGCAGATAATCCAGTTTAGTGACCAGACAATGACGCCGATACTAATGAATGCCAAACCACCTTTTTTTAATCCAGCAAAAAACTGAGGTCCAACTTTAAGCCCTAAAGCATACATAAAAAGAAGGAGCATAAAGGTTGAAAGAACCCCTGGTATGGCATAAGTAATATCATAAGCAGATTGTGCAATCATCGAAAGCATAACCCCTACCAGCAAAGTACCTGCTGTTGACCCTAAAGAGATATTCTTGATGCTACGATTACCAATATAAGTACCTAAAGCTAATGATAACAAGATAAATACTATGGGCTGATTATCCAGCAGTTGAAAAAATCCATGTAAGCCTGAAGCAGTAACAGGCTCTATCTTATCGAATATCTGACCGACTACCGTAGGATTACTCATAATGCTCTTCTATGTGTGATGAAAGGTACGAGTAGAGCTAGAATGTGAAACTGGATGCGCTTTATAGTATTCAACAGCGGCTTTAATATCACGTAATAACAACGCGGCCATATCTCGACTGATACCATGACGAATTAAGATGCGTTGAATAACCGTATCCTGGCGATCATTTGGTAGCGGATAAGAGGCTATTTGCCAACCATGTTGACGAACCTTGTCAGATAAATCATAGAGATTGAAACCCCAATCTCCTTCTTTTAGGGTGTAACTAAGGGCGGGTAGTCCACCTCGTCCATCATAAAAAATCTCAAATGGCCCTAACTTTGAGATTTCATCTGCCAACCATTGAGCGGTATCCACACAAGCTTGTTGAACACCTTTATACCCCTCAAATCCTAATCGTAAAAAATTATAGTATTGCGCTACAATTTGACCACCTGGTCGAGAAAAGTTAAGCGCAAAGGTTGCCATGTTTCCACCTAAATAATCTACATAGAATATCAAATCTTCTGGCAAGTCTTCTTCTGAGCGCCAAACTATCCAACCGACACCTAGTGGTGCTAGACCATATTTATGACCACTGGCATTGATAGATTTCACTCTATCAATACGAAAATCCCACTCAAGTTCAGGTTGAATGAAGGGCGCTATAAATCCACCCGAAGCGGCATCTACATGGATAGGTATGTCCCATCCTTTTTCGCTTTGAATAGCATCTAGCTCTTTCGCCATCGCAGCGACGTCTTCATACACACAAGTGTAAGTCACCCCTAAGGTAGGAATGACACCAATGGTATTCTCATCAACATAGTCTTTTATTTTTTTGGGATTTGTACCAACCTCATCACCTTCAAGTGGAATTTGGCGAAGTTCAACATCAAAATACCGCGCAAATTTATGCCAACAAATCTGTACCGGCCCAACGACCAAATTAGGCTTTGAAGTATCTAATCCTGCTGATTCACGTTTTTGACGCCAGCGCCATTTCATGGCTAATCCACCAAGCATACAAGCTTCTGATGAGCCAGTAGTTGAGCAACCAAGAGTCGTATGAGCTTGTGGACTATTCCATAGATCCGCTAAGATATGGACACAACGCGCTTCCATTTCAGCAGTCTGTGGATATTCATCCTTATCAATCATGTTTTTATCGACACATAAGTCCATGATGTCATGAACCTCATCTTCCATCCATGTTGTACAAAATGTAGCCAGATTCTGCTTGGCATTGCCATCGAGAAGCAGCTCATCTTTTATAAACTGAGCAACAACTTCTGGCTGAGTACTATTTTGAGGCAATTGAAATTTATTGAGTAGCGTATTACTCATTGGGTCTTCGTAAACGTCTTCGCTAATAGGATCTATCCGATTTCGGTTGTGTAAAGGCATAATCTAACGTTCCTTTATATGATTGAAAACTCATTGTATGTGTCGACCTATAAATATTAGATACCTTTGCAAGTTTAGAATATGTTGCCTTATTGTTAAGTTAAATTTATATGATAGTTATGTTATTGTTAAACAAAGTAATATTTATCTTAAATAAATATTTAAATTAACTAACTAAATTATGGGCTATATTTGTAGGCATTAACTTGGAAAATCATAGTTACGCAACCAGACGATAATAACTAAACTGCATTTTTAGTGATATCGCTGATGGCTTCGAATCTTGTTTTGTAGTCTTGGTAATAGTTCTACATTTTTTTCAACATAAATCACTCATAAGCTATCTGAATTTACGATGCCTCCGCAGTGATATCCTCTCCCCATCCTCCTCCTAATGATTTATAAAGGTTCAGCAGCATTTGTGCTCGAGCTAGCTGCGACTGAACCAAGTTTTCTTGTATTTGTTCTGAGTCCAGCTGCGCGGTCAGTGCCTCATCTAACGTTTGATAACCATAACGAAATAGTTTTTCGGCATCGGTGGCACGTTTTACAGACTGCCGATAAGCCTTATTCAATAAGATTTGTTGCTGCTGCAGCGCCTGATGTGCTTGGTAGGTATTATCGACCTCACCAAGCGCACGCAGTAGACTTCGATCATATTGCAGTAGCGCAGTTTGCAATCGAGCATCGGCGCTTTCAATATTGGCTTCAATCCGGCCATTGGTAAAAATCGGCACATTTATACCCACACTAAGTATACTGCCCCAGCCCTTCAAATCCGGTACATCACTGTCAACATCAATACGCCCGCCTTGACCTAAAAAACGAATGGAGAAACGTGGCAGCAGATCAGCTTTGGCACTTGCCAGTTTGGCAGAATAGGCATTGACTTGTGCGCCATAGGCACGCAGATCTGGACGACGTTCTAGCAACCCTTGTGGCGTTTGGCCACTGGGCGCACTCGGTTGATGATTGAGAATGTCTACAGTCGCGGAAGGCAACTCAAAACCTTGCGGTACTTGCCCGATAAGTACAGCTATGCTACGTACGTGTGTGGCATATTTTGCATTGATTGTGCTTTTTTTCGCACGCATGGCATTGAGCTTACTTTGGACATTGTTGACTTCATACATGGTGACTTGACCTGCTTGAAAACGCCCTTTTATATATCGCTCAAAGCGCGTCAATATCTCTACATTGCGAGCGGTAATGACTTCACGCTGCTGGGCAGCACGGGCTTGAAAATAGTGATCAGCAATTTGATCTGCCAGTAGCATTTGCGCGCCATATACTTTTTCTTGTACACCCAACGCCGCATAACGTGCGGCATCAGCATCACTTTGTTTTCTGCCAAATATATCTGGCTCCCACGCAGCAGAGAATCCCGCATTAGCATGACTGCTGTCTATATCTTGGTGCGTCTCCAGCAGCGCTGTACTAGCACCCAATAGACGACTGAGGTTGTCATTTGCAGACAGATGAGCCGAACCATTTATAAGGCCCGCTGAAGCATTGACGCCAGCTTGTGGCCCAAGATCAGCAGTGGCAAGACGACTGATTGCCACTGCTTCTGCAAAACGACTTTCAGCGATGCGGATATCGGGGCTGTCTTGTAAGCCTTGCTCTATCAGGCGACTTAATAGCGGATCTTGCCATTGTCGCCACCAGTGGCTAATTTCTGGACTGCCCTTCGCCGCTTTGTTTTCGTCAAATGTTGTCGGAATAGAAATGTCACTTTGGCGTACAACCTGTGTGCTTTGGCAGGCGCTTAAGATCAAGACCAATGCTCCCAAACTCACAATTTTGGATAATGGAAACATGCGCTTCTTCTCCTTATATTCTCTATCATTATTTTTAATTCAGTGCCATGGTCGAATATCAAATACGCCCTAGGACGTCTCATAGAAGCTATCCTAGGATATCGTTATATGTATGACTGGCTTTTATTGAGCCAAGCTGTTTTGCGCATTATCCCAGCTGTTCAAGCATCGCTTTGAATCGTGCTAAAGCAAAAATAAGAAACACGACACCAATACCTGTCATGACTAATAGCTCAGGCCAAACAATGTCCAAGCCAGCATTACGGAATAAAACATTTTGAGTAAAGCTGACAAACTGAGTCGTGGGCCAATACTCGCTTATCATTTGTGCCGCTTCGGGCATATTGCTGCGCGGCGCTATAGAGCCAGATAAGAGTAACGATACGACTAAGACAGGCAACATCAATAAGGCAAACTGCGGCATACTCGGTGCCATGGTTGATAGCATAATGCCGAGAGAAGATATGGAGAACAGATACACGACCACACCACTACCGAATAAAAGCAGCGACCCATTAATGGGAATGCCGAGCAGATATTGGATCACAAAAACCATCGATAACATGGAGGCACATAAAATCACCAAGCTATTGGCAAGTATTTTTGAAATCACGATTTCTGTTGTATTGACTGGCATCACCAAGAGATGCTCGATGGTGCCACGTTCGCGTTCACGGATAACAGCGGCACCAGACAACCCTATTGCCAAGAGCGCAATCATATTGCAGACTTCCATAACTGGTGTGTACCAGTAGCTGTCTCCATTTGGGTTAAATATCATGTTCAGTACTGGCTTGACTAACAAGGGTATATCTTCTTGCTTTAAAAAATCACTCACTTCCTGATTAAATATTTGGAGAATATAGGCTTGCCCAATACCTGCTTGAGTCATGGTGGTGGCATCAATTAACAGCTGAACTTGCGGTTTTCGTCCAGCCAGCACATCCCGTTCAAACCCAGGTGGAAATTCCAATACAAAAATAAGCTTGCTCTTGTCCATCAATTCATCGACATCTTCGCGTTTCACATCGACAGGAGGCAGAAAGTAAGGTTGTTGTAGAGCATCTCGAATTTGTCTGGTCAGGGCTGTGCGGTCTAAATCTATAATACCTACAGGCGCATTACGTACATCCGTATTGATGCCTTCTGCCACAGTATAAATAGTGACAGAGAACACGAAGCCAATCATGAGAAACAGTATCTTGTCTCCAAACAGACTGCGCAATTCTTTGATGGTCAACGTCCAGATATTTTTAAAAGTCTGCACTTATACCTCCTGCTTTTTCAGGAAAATAGAGGCAAATGTGATAAATGCCAAGGCAAAAGCGGTCAAAACCATGTACTCCGTCAAAAAACTGGACCAACTCAGTCCTTTAGTAAACCCGCCAATACTGATACGCTGATACCAAGATGCGGGGAACCCGACCCCAATGGCATAAGCGATGCCGTCCATACTAGAGAGCGGGTACAACAACCCAGAGTAGTTAATAGTGGGTATCAGAGTGACGATGGCGGTGACAAACAAGGCGGCAACCTGTGTGCGAACCAAACTAGACACTAAAAGCCCCAGTCCTGTAGACACATAGACCAACAGCAATGCGCCAAAAGACATCGCCAAAAAAGAGCCTTTTATGGGCACTTTGAACCAAAATATGGCCATGAGCACAAGTATGAGATAATTGATCAGTCCCAGAACGACATAAGGTAGCTGTTTTCCAAGTAGGTATTGAGGCACACTGGCTGGTGATGTGTAGAGGTTTGATATCGAGCCAACTTCACGCTCACGTACCACACCCAGCGTGGTCATCATTGCCGGAATCAACATGAGTATCATCATTAGCACACTGGGAATGACCGCGTTCACACTTTTGAAATCTTGGTTATACATAAAGCGTGGAACCACTTCAGCGGCAGGATCTAAGTCGATAGGCAAGCCAGTATCTTGAAGAAGGTCTTTGATATATATCCTCATAATCCCTCCTACATAGCCCTCAATATTGGCCGCATTGAATGGCACTGTCCCATCAATATAAAAGCTCGCTTCTGGTTGTCTATTGGCCAATAAATCACGTCCATAATCCACTGGAATATCAATAACCAATTGCGTCTCAGAGCTTCTAAGCGCGTATTCAGCAGCCTTTATAGAGTCTACGGGTGACGTAGATGTAAAATATTCTGAGCCCGAAAAGTACTCCGTCAACTGTCGACTTTGTGCAGAGTGATCTTGATCCAGTATCGTATAAGGTAAATCGTGCACATCAAAAGAGATACTCCAACCGGTCATGACCATCAAAATAATAGGTCCAACGATAGCAAAAAATAGCCTGATTTTATCGCGTAATAGCTCTTTAAATTCGCGCGTAGCAAATGTCCAAACAGTGGTAAACCAATACTTAAGCGTGTCGGTTTTGTCGGTTTGACTATCAGGTTCAGACGCTATGATCGCTGATTCTGCTGGTGTATTTTCAGTCGTGTCGTTTTGGCTGGTAGGTTCAGTGTCATTTTTTTCATCTTCGAGCAGATACTCTACAAAGGCTTCTTCGAGGTCCTCTGCTTGTTTATTATGTGTCAGCTCTGTCGGTGTACCAACGACCAGCACGCGACCACGATGCATAAAAGAGATGCGATCGCATCGACTGGCCTCATTCATAAAATGAGTAGAAATAAATATAGTGATTTTATCTTCTCGTGAAAGCGTCAATAGCTGTCGCCAAAACATATCACGAGCACCAGGATCGACACCTGAGGTTGGCTCATCCAAAATCAATACTTCGGGATGATGCAGACAAGCCGCTGCCAGCTGTAATCTTTGGCGGATACCTAGTGACAATGAGGCTGGCGCTGTATCCGCCACAGCACTGAGGTCAAATTTATCTAACGCATCCTTTACAGCTTGCTGTCCACGCTCCCCTTCTATTTGATAAAGGGTTGCATGCAGCTCTAAGTTTTGACGTACGCTCAATTCTTCATAAAGCGAGAAAGACTGCGACATATAACCGACACGCATTTTTGTCGCTATATCATTTGCATCGATAGATTGACCCAGCAGTTTGGCTGAGCCCTCTGTTTTATCAATCAATCCAGTCAGCATCTTCATCGTGGTCGATTTACCACAACCATTAGAGCCTAAAAAACCAAAAATCTCACCTTTCTCAATACAAAAGCTGACATTATCAACCGCTGTAAAGTCTCCAAAACGTTTGGTTAGGTTTTTTGCCTCAATAGCGGGCGGTGCATCAGGATCAGGGACAAATGGCGTGATAACCAACGCGCCTGCATTCGTTTGTTTCTCTAGTGGCAATAACTTGATGTAGGCTTCTTCAAGTGATGTGACATTCAGCTCTGTCATGACGGTTTGCGTCCGCTGGTTGGCTAAGAGCTTGCCATCATCCATCGCTAGCAGGTATTCAAAATTTTTGGCTTCATCAATATAGGCTGTCGACACGATGACCGTCATCTCTTGACGTTCAGCTTGTAGCGAGGCCACTAATGACCAGAATTGACGGCGTGATAAAGGGTCTACCCCTGTGGTTGGCTCATCCAGAATCAGTAAGTCAGGATTGTGCACCAACGCACAGCATAAGCTCAGTTTTTGCTTCATTCCGCCCGAAAGCTTGCCAGCCGCACGATCGGGAAATGGTGCTAGTCCAGTTGCCTCAAGTAAACGGGCTATTCGTACATGGCGCTCATGCGCATTCAATCCAAACAGTCGCGCATGAAATTCTACATTTTCATATACCGACAGAGTTGGATAAAGATTATGCCCTAAGCCTTGTGGCATAAAGGCGATATGTTTTGACAGCGCCTCACGTGCAGATTTTTCTGCCATATCCTTACCGAATACTTGCACGGAGCCATTTTGAATGACCTTGACCCCTGCAATAAGAGACAACAACGTTGATTTCCCAACACCATCAGGACCAATTAGCCCAACGGTGCTCCCTTGTAAAATATTTAGGGAAATATTATCAAGAGCAACCGTTTTGCCATATGTATGCGAAACAGCGTTAATTTCAACGGCGGTATGTTGGCTATCCATACGTTATCTCTCAGTTTGTATCGTTAATTTATTCATAAAGATAACTCTTCGGTTGTAAAACCCTCTGAATAATTTATGACGTCATTTTCTGCTGTCATACTCGAACGTGAGAAACTAGGATTGGCCTTTTTTAGGAAGGTTTATAGCAAGGTTGCTCGGCCATGCTACGTCGGTATTGCTACGCACATATCCATTACCTGTCATGCCGCCCTTGAGTAGGCCTTTGTATTCTTTGGCTATTGCCACAGGTAACTTGATACGCACTTTAAACATGAGCTTTTCGCGCTCGTTCTGTGTTTCCACTGACTTGGGCGTAAACTGTGCTTGTGACGCAATAAATGATACTTTTGCTGGCCACACACTATCCAGACCATCCAGCACGACTCTCGCGTCATTACCAACTTGTAAGCCACTCATCTGCCCATTAGGTAAAAAAAGAGTCATAGACACATCTTCTGTATCTAGCAGGCTGACCATTTTGCTGCCTGCTGCAATCACACTACCAACCTCGGCAATTCGGTATTCCACACGGCCCGCTTTAGGACTGCGTATCAACATATCGTCATTCATCGATGCGGCAGATTTTTCTTGAGCTTTGGCCTGATTGACGCCAGCATTTGCTTCCGCTACTTGAGCATCGATTTGTTGAACGGCTGCCTGCGCTTCTGCGTACGCTGCTCTAGCCGCTTGCACGACCGCAACCGCGCCATTGTATGCCGCTTGGCGTTTGGTCACTTCTGAGTCTGAAACCAAATCTTCACGGCGCATCTTGCGGGCATTATCCAACTCCATTTTGGCTACTTTCTGTTGTTCAATCTGCGCATCAATTTGGGCGTTGGCACGCGCCATTGCCTGCTCTCCTTGCTTACGACCCGCCCGTGCCTGCGACACCATTTCATGTGCACGCTGCTCGGTTGCCTGTGCCGCCACTAACTGACTTTCGCTTTGTGAAGAAGACAGCTTAACAAGCAGCTGATCGACTTCGACATCCTCTCCTTCCGCCACCAGCATTTGCTCGACTCTACCTGGATAAAGGCTAGCAATATCAAACCGCTCAAGCTCCAATCTACCATTTGAGCTGACTATTCCTAGCGGTAGGGCTTGTGCAAGCTGCTGCTGTTGCCAGTAATACCAACCGGCAGCAGCGGCCACGACAAGCAATAGAACCAAAACCCATGCTTTCTTCATAACGGTTCCTATATATTATTTATATGCGGAAATAAAACAAAAAATAACCAACCCATACGTCTTTTAACCGTATTAGGGCATGTCCTCAATTTAAAAATTTTAATGATTTTTAGTATAGGGCGTGTTGAGTGTAGGAAATCAGACTAAGCACACCTCGTGTCGATCACGATGACTAGCAATATTGGCGCTGTATGGGCACAAGACACTCTCTACGCCAAGGCGGGATGGTAAGTGATCTATATAAGATGTTCAGTACTCATGTTCGGCAATACAGTTAATTCATTGGATATTGAGCCGATTAGGACACGACTTAGTAAGAAATACCAATAAATCCATAATTTTATTGTGGTTATGGTACTCGATACCACCTCAATAAACTATCAGAAACTGCATTTATTTTGAGCATCCTATGATTCATCCAATACAACCCTGCAAGTTTTTTGACTGACTCAGAATACTAGTTGTACAAAAACTGCTGCCATAGCAAACATTTTCATCATGAGTTATCACAATTATTTAACTGGTATAGATACATAAATATTTTTAATGATGGACATTGAGCTAACAAAACCATAATAATCCATGCTAATATTGTGGGGTTTTCATATATTAAACAATGTTTTTAAGTATTCTTCAAGACCAAATCTATTTTGTTGCTTTCATATATTTCTCAATCAGAGAATAAAAGGTCTTCACCATGTCTGAAACAACGCATAATCCATCCGAGAAAAATCTAAACTTTACCGCACTCATTGCCCTTGTCGTAGGCTCTATGATAGGCGGTGGTATCTTTTCATTACCGCAAAACATCGCTGAAACCGCAAGCCCTGGTGCGTCCTTGATTGGTTGGATCATCACTGGCGTTGGCATGCTGATGCTTGCCTTCGTGTTCCAAAATTTAGCACATCGCAAACCTGAACTTGACAGTGGGGTCTATGCCTACGCACAGGCAGGTTTTGGTAACTATATGGGTTTTAACTCTGCATGGGGCTACTGGCTCTCTGCTTGGTTGGGTAACGTCAGTTACTATGTGCTGATATTTAGTACGCTGGGTTATTTTTTTAATGTGTTTGGAGATGGTAATACTCTGACTGCATTAGTGGGTGCCTCTGTATTATTGTGGGCATATAACTTCATGATTACTAAAGGTATCCAGACGGCTACCTCAGTCAATACGTTGATCACCATCGCCAAAGTGATACCGCTGTTCACCTTTATTGTCATTATCTTTACGGTCTTTAATATGGATCTTTTTAATAGCGACTTTTGGGGCAGAGAAACGGATCTAGGGTCAGTCCCTGATCAAGTTAAAAACATGATGATGGTGACGGTATGGGTATTTATTGGTATTGAAGGGGCCAGTGTGTATTCTGCACGCGCCAAAAAACGCTCTGATATTGGTAAAGCCACCGTATTGGGGTTCATTTTTACGCTAGTGCTATTAATGCTGGTTAACTTTTTAGCGATGGGTGTTAGATCACTCCCTGAGCTGGCAGCGATGAAAAACCCGTCGATGGCTTATTTGCTAGAGTATGCCGTTGGCCCGTGGGGCGCGACCTTTATATCAGTAGGTTTGGTCGTCTCGCTACTCGGTGGTTTATTGGCTTGGACGCTATTTTGTGCCGAAGTTTTATTCGTTGCCGCCAAAGACGAAACTATGCCGAAGTTCTTTTATAAAACAAATGCCGTTGATGTGCCAGTAAATGCACTATTGGTGTCTTCTGCAGCGACACAGTTATTCTTAGTCATCACCTACTTTAGTAAAAGCACGTATAACAATATCTTTTATCTGTCCACTTCCATGATTTTGATTCCCTATTTCTTTTCTGCCGCTTATGGATTTTTGGTGGCCTATCGCAAAGAGGGCTACAAACCATCCGAAAGCGCCACAAAAGATATTATTATTGGGGTAACCGCGCTGTTTTATAGTATTTGGCTGTTGTATGCCGCTGGTATTCAGTACTTTTTACTATCCGCTTTGTTGTATCTTCCTGGTGTGGTTCTCTATATAAAAGCACGCAGAGAGCACAAGCATCAGCTGTTCAATACAGCCGAAAAAGTGGTGCTGGCCGTCATTACTGTCAGTGCCATCTATGCAGCCTATGGCCTCTACAGCGGTACGTTAAGCTTGTAGTGACCCTATTAAATAAAATGCCTTACCGTTGTAATCACCAGAAAATCCGTTCGTCGTAATTGTCACATCAGTTGCTTTTTTAGATTGTTCGTCCTCTAAACAGTGGTGAGATACTTGCACCCAAACCGCATAAGGATACAAAAATGTCTGACAAATCTTTAGGTGTTCATTCAGAAGTCGGTAAATTACACAAAGTTATGGTGTGTTCTCCAGGTCTTGCCCATCAAAGACTGACACCGCAAAACTGCGATGATTTATTGTTTGATGATGTCATGTGGGTTAGCAAAGCCAAAAGTGATCATTATGATATGGTCACAAAGATGCGAGATCGCGATATTGAGGTGGTTGAGATGCATCAACTGCTCGCACAAACCCTTGATAATAGTGATGCCATGCAGTGGATTATGGATCATAAAATCACTGATAATCATGTCGGTACTTTATTGGCTGGCGAAGTGAGAGATTGGTTGACCAAACTTGAACACAAGAAACTGTCTTCATTTTTAATTGGCGGCGTCACCACTGAAGAGTTACCGAATGATATTGGGGCGTCACTCAAAAAATTATCCGCACTGTCAGGTACGACTGAGTTTGTATTGCCACCACTGCCCAATACTCAGTTTCCTCGCGATTCTTCGAATTGGATATACGGCGGTGTGACGCTCAACCCGATGTATTGGCCCGCTCGCCAGCAAGAAACGCTCCTTATTTCTGCTATTTATAAATTTCATCCAGACTTTAAAGGCGCTGATTTCAAAATTTGGATGGATGACACTGAAGAAGATCTCAGTGGCTGTAGTTTAGAAGGTGGTGATGTCATGCCTATCGGCAACAAAACCGTGCTGATTGGTATGGGTGAGCGAACGTCACAACAAGCGATTACCAGACTGGCCAAGACTTTGTTCATTGATGGTTCGGTTGACCATGTCATCGTAGCGGCCTTACCTAAGCAACGTTCTGCGATGCATTTGGACACCGTATTTACGTTTTGCGACATTGATTTGGTCAACGTGTTTCCGGCAGTGACAGATCATATTACGACTTTTCATATTCGTCCTGACGAAAGCAAGCCACACGGTATAGATGTGCGCGAAGATGACAGACATTTTTTGAAAGTAATAGAAGAAGCCGCAAGGGTCGATAAATTAAGAGTGGTCGAAACAGGCGGCAATAGCTACGAAGTTGAGCGTGAGCAATGGGATGATGGTAACAATGTTCTTGCCCTTGAGCCAGGGGTTGTTATCTCTTATGACCGTAACACTTATACCAACACGTTACTGCGCAAACAAGGCATTGAAGTGATTACGATTCCAAGCTCCGAGCTGGGCCGTGGACGTGGTGGTGGTCACTGCATGACTTGCCCTATCATTCGCGATCCAACGGATTAGAGCATGTTGAATCCTACCTGCTCATAGCGGTGCCAAATACAGTGATAGTCCATCCAAAATAAACACATACTAAAAATTAAGGAACCATCATGAGTTTCAATCTTCACAACCGTGATCTACTGAGTCTTATGCATCATAGTGAACGCGAGCTTACGTATCTTTTGGATATGGCTCGTGACTTAAAAAGAGCAAAATACTCAGGTACAGAACAAAAACACCTTTTGGGCAAAAACATTGCTCTGATCTTTGAGAAAACCTCAACCCGCACTCGTTGTGCTTTTGAAGTAGCGGCATATGACCAAGGTGCCAATGTGACGTTTATTGGCCCAAACTCATCACAGATCGGTTACAAAGAGAGCATGAAAGACACAGCTCGTGTGTTGAGCCGTATGTATGATGCCATCGAGTATCGCGGGTTCGGTCAAGAGATTGTCAATGAGTTAGCAGAATATGCGGATATTCCTGTCTTTAATGGCCTAACGAATGAGTTTCATCCCACACAAATGCTAGCAGACGTAATGACCATGCGTGAGCATACCGACAAATCAATCCATCAGATTAAATATGCTTATTTTGGTGACGCGCGTAATAACATGGGCCGCTCATTATATTTAATGGGCGCTAAGATGGGTATGGACGTACGCCTTTGCGCCCCTAAAGACTTATGGCCTGAAGCAGACTTTTTGGCCACCTGTGCAGACTTTGCCAAAGCATCAGGTGCGCGTCTGACTATCACCGAAGATGTAAAAACGGCGGCAAAAGAGGTTGATTTTGTTCATACCGACGTATGGGTATCGATGGGTGAGCCTATTGAGAGCTGGGCGGAGCGAATCGATGCGCTAATGGCTTATCAAGTCAATATGGATCTAATAAAAGCCACTGGTAATCCAAACGTGAAGTTTATGCATTGTTTGCCCGCTTTTCATAACTCAGATACCGAGGTTGGTAAAAAAATAACTGAAAAATACCCACAGCTCGCAGAGGGTATCGAAGTGACCGAAGAGGTATTTGAATCACCTTACAACATCGCATTTGAGCAAGCCGAAAACCGTATGCATACGATTAAAGCCGTTCTAGTCTCGGCGCTTGGTAATATCTAATGTATAACATTAGCAACGCGTGCTACCGGGGCGTGCCCTCAATTCAATCGATAGTCATCTAAATAGGTTAAAAGTGGCTAAATCTTGCCAAACGGCGTCAAATAGCTGACTAATATCTCGATATTATCTGCGCTATTTTCTTGTTTGACTGCCATTTATCTTATTTTTATCACTATTTTTGAAATGAAGACACGCCCTGATATGACGTTAACTGAAGACAATGCGTAGGGAAATATCATGAGGTTACTAATTGCCTTAGGTGGTAATGCTTTATTAAAACGTGGAGAGCCGCTGTCTGCTCACAACCAACGCCAAAATATCAAGACGGCTGTTGAACAAATCAGCAAGGTCACGGAGGGTAACGAGTTAGTTATTGCTCACGGTAATGGCCCTCAAGTCGGTTTGCTTGCGTTGCAAGGCGCGGCTTACACTGAAGTCGATATTTATCCATTAGACGTTTTGGGCGCAGAAACAGAAGGTATGATTGGCTACATCATCGAGCAGGAGCTTGGGAATGTCTTGCCGAGAGACACATGCATTGCCACCCTACTCACTCAAGTAGAAGTCGACCGTAAAGACCCTGCTTTTAACAATCCAACCAAGCCTATCGGCCCTGTATACTCAAAAGAGGAAGCAGAAAAGCTAAGTGCGCAAAAAGGCTGGGTTGTTAAAGCCGATGGTCAATATTTTAGGCGAGTGGTTGCAAGCCCTAAGCCCAAAAAAATATTTGAGCTAAAACCCATACAGTGGCTGCTTGAAAAAGGCGCGATTGTGATCTGTGCAGGTGGTGGTGGTATCCCAACGGCATTTGATGAAGACGGCTTTTTACAAGGGGTCGAGGCCGTAATCGATAAAGATTTGTGCGCATCGCTACTTGCCCGTAGCCTTGAATGTGAGTTATTGGTGATTGCCACAGATGTGGCGTATGTTTATACAGACTTTGGAACTGACAAACAACGAGGCATCTTGCAGGCACATCCAGACGCTTTAAGTGAGATTAATCTTCCTGCGGGCTCTATGGGACCAAAAGTTGCAGCGGCGTGCGAGTTTGCGCGTGCGACTGGAAACACCGCTATCATCGGCTCACTGACCAATATTGGTCAGACACTTGAAGGAGGTGGCGGTACTCGTGTCTCAACGGAGTACGAAGGCCTCACATATGCCGCTGTATCTCCGAAAAACACAGCATAACTCCTCAATTTAATCTGTCGTTTTAAGATATAAAATATTTTTTGAGTCGTTCCCAAAATAACCGGCTCATCAGTCTGCTATTGGCTTGCTCAGATTTGACAGTATCTGCTAATTTTTTCTTCTCAATATCAAGGTTTTTAATTTCGATATCTATTGCCGTGGCTAGGACTGGAGATCGTTTTCTAAATCTAAGCTAGGCCTTAGCACTATAAATCTCTCACACCTTTCAACAAACTAACAACGGTTGAGGTACAAACCTATAACGGCTGAGACCATAATACCTTTGCTATTAATGTATGATTAAATCACTTTCATCAGGTTGGTTTATCTAACTTCAGTACGATCTTCAGTACGACAGTTTTTGGTAGAGTCGCGTTCTTTCAATAAAGCCATTGCATTAGGCTTTTTATTGAGCACGAAGAATAGGAAATAATGGGATTAGACTAAGCTTTTTATAGATAAAAGTCCGTACACAATTAGTGCTATTTTTGATAGCCGTGTTGCCGTTGATCACTGAGATCGCATACTTCCTGAAGAATTCCTTCACATTACTATTATAACGTTGGGGTCGGTTATTGGCTTGTCTTAGCTGACAAAAACTGTCTCCCCTTTCCGTAGAACGATTTCATGATTATTAATATTCATCTTTAGGAGGATGCTATGAGCACCCAAATAACAGAAAACCATACCTACATTGACGGGCATAAGATTGCATTTTTGGAACAGGGTTCAGGTAGTCCAATAATCCTGCTGCACGGGATTCCAACTAATAGCCTCATGTGGCGAAATATTATTCCACAACTTGCAAAAACACATCGGGTCATCGCCCCCGACCTTCTCAATTATGGGAAATCTGCAAAACCGAAAAGCGCAGATGTGTCTATTAATGCGCAAAGCAACATGATTGTAAAACTCATGGATGTCCTAGGTGCTCGGCAAGCAGATATTGTTGGGCATGATATTGGTGGAGGTGTTGCTCAGTTGATAGCTGTCAATTATCCAGAGAAAGTTCGAAAGCTTGTTTTGATAGATAGCATATGTTTCGATTCGTGGCCTATCCCAGATTTTGAGCCGCTACAGGAACCTGGTGCTGAGTCGGAGATGAGTTTAGAGGACTTCTTGAGCATGATGCGGGGCTTCCTGCCAAAAGGTGTATATGATAAGAGCGTCATGACCGATGAGCTTATTGAAATGTATCTTGAACCTTGGTCAACTGAAGATGGCAAGCATGCCTTTTTTCGCAATCTCAGACGGTTGAACAAAGAATATACTCAGGCTATTACCGACGAACTTAGTAACCTTCCACATCAGACGTTCATCATGTGGGGTGATAAAGACCCTTTCCAAAAACCAGAATATGCACCAAAGCTGGCAGAAGCGATTCCAAACGCAGAGCTTGTCTGGATTAAAGATGTTGCTCATTGGTTGATTGATGAGAAGCCTGATGAAATTGGTGAGCATATCAACCAGTTTCTAAGCTAAAGTACGAGTGGTACAGAGACATACAACACAGCGCTGCATCGAACAGAAATGCTATATTACTGTTCGATGCAGCGTTTTTATTGTGCCGTTCGCCATTACAGAGAATTAACCGTAGACATGTATACGAAATGGACTTTTAATATTTCCTGAAACTATTCCTAGTTTCATTGAAGCACCCTTGAAAATATCTAATGGTAGACACTTGCCACTCCCAAGAAGGTTACCGCTTCAAGCTCACTTGAAATATCACTTATACATTTACACCTAATGTTTTCTAATCAATACTTGTCTACCTAGATCTCAGATTTACCACTCTAATAACACAGACTTGGTGTTAAAATTCATTACAAAACCATTGTATAGCTTAGTATAAAAGACCATAGCTTATTCTTAGTAAACGCACCAGTTAAAATATGATTAGTAATAATTAAACCCTTGTAAGCCTTATGCTACAAGGGTTTTTTATTTCTAGTCATGAATAGACAGGATTAATAGAGAATAATAAGAATATATGTTGGTTAGTTTTGGCGGTATTATTGACGGTATCGACCAATACTGCCAAATAGAATAACTTCAAATTATGGGCCAATCCATTCACAGATACGCAGGTTAAGAAAGCCAAACCAACCGACAAGGCATACAAACTTGCTGACGGCGGTGGTCTTTATGTACATATTAGCAAGGCTGGTACAAAAGCATGGCGCATTGACTGTATAACCAATGTCAGAAAACACGATGAATCAAGCTTTAAAGTGGCTGGGCTACAGTAGATAGAAACAGATGATACATGGATTTAGAGCAACTGCTAGAACGTAGATAGTCGTGAAATGATGCAAGCGTGGGCTGATTATTTGAATGAACTTAAACAAAGCTAGATGATAATAGTTACTTCCACCCAAGGTATTTTTATATTAGTCGTCTCTGGCTGTTAATACACTATCAGTATAAAGTGATAAGACCGTATTTATGTAAGAGAGGTTTTAATAATGTCCAATGACAACGATATACACATGGAATCAAGTGTACTTGAAGTTTTACAAAGAGTGATTAATAATTCTCAGGATAAGGACTTGCAACACATTGCCAGTATGATTGCGAGAGAATTGAAAGAAAATGACAATGGCATAAAAGCAGAAGATAGGAATTTATTGCGGCTCTTAGCAAATGCTGCCTCTATGAGGTTGACTCCCGAAAGTAATAATGAGCCGTTTCAGGCATCGATAGTATGGTCAGATGGTCGACGCTCAGCTTTACCCTCTGATTTTTCTTCAGATGACTTTAACACACTGTCGGAGATAGCTGACAATATCGACTACCTCCCTCTCAAATCAAGAATCTTTGATTTACTTTGGGTTTCATGGCAGCCTAATAAACATATTTATGCAAGAAGAGCTATAGATTGTTATATATCCGAAAGCATTGGTTCCAAGAAGTTATCAAAAATAGAAATAAAAGAACTTGAGCGTGCCTATCGCCTATCAAAACAGATCAATTATAAAGAGCAACTGGCAGCAATTGAGCAATATTTATATGATGCACTTTACTCTGAGCCTGATAACATCATGTACTTAATAGCAGATCTTATTGAGAGAACTAATGCATTAAAAAGCAAAGTTCTAGATATTGCTTTAAGACTAGAAGACTTGGGTGTCGAATTTATAAAATCTCACAATTTTAATAATGCAATCCGTCATTTTCAGTTAAGTTCTAGGTACTATAAAAGAGGATCTAACGAAGAGAAACATATATTCACCTTAGTCCAAGTAGCTGATTGCTACGCCAAAGATGCTGATAAACACTTTAATTCAGGCCGAGGGCCAAAATTAATGTCGTCGAACCTCTTTGAAAGTGCTATTCAAGCATATAGACAAATACCAGCTAAATTCCGAGAAAGGTATTCAGTTGATAATAAGATATCCGAACTTCGTCATAAACTTAGAGAATCAGGAAGAAACATTTTTGATGAAATGAGAATTTTTAGCACTCCTTTAGAAAAGTCAGATGAGTTAATAGCTGCATCCAAGAGTTTTGTGGCTAATAAAAAATCTGAATACGAAGCTATTATTTATCTTTCTAAAGTCTGCAGTATTCCTGATTATGAGTCTTTGAAAAAATCCGAAAGTGAAAACATGAGCAAGTACTTTATAAGTTCTTTGTTCGGACCAATTCAGTATTCAAGCGACGGAAGAGTTATCGATAAAACGCCTGCAGTTGGATTCAATAATGATCAAGATTCAGTTGATATCACACTTAATAATAACATGATCAGATCTTTTGGCACTCAAATAGAGTTAAGTGTCAGATTAAGCGTTGTCCCAGCTCTTAAGCAAATTTTGAGTGAACACACTATAAGTAGGAGTTCTATTTTCGGTATATGCAACCTAAGCCCTATAGTACCAAAATCTAACATCCACTTGATATCACACGCGATTTGGTTAGGTTTTGAGCTTGAATTTTCCACCGCCATTCATCTAATTGCACCTCAAGTAGAGCTAATTGTTCGAAATAAACTAAAAGACAGTGGAGTACACACTCCTCAGTTAGATGAAAATGGTATTGAACACGAAAGGGGTTTAAGCACACTTTTGGGTCTAGAAGAATGCAATGAAATTTTTAGTAAAGATGAGATTTTCGAATTAAAAGCTGTATTTTCAAGCTCAAGTGGTCCAAATTTACGAAATGAGGTCGCACATGGTCTTATGACTGATACATCTGCGTATTCTTTTGCACCAAATTATGCATGGTGGGTTCTTATTAGAATGATTATTCATTCAATAATAGGGTCTGTTGAACATTCAAATAAATAACTCTGCTGCCGTACTGCAATCAGCAATTGACGGCCACGGCGTAGCATTAGCGCGCAGTGTAATGGCTAAAGATGACCTAGCCGCTGGGCGGTTAGTGAGGTTGTTTCCTGATATTTATTTTGAATCGCCTTTGGCGTATTATGTTATTTACCGCCCCGAATGCGCGGCGCTGCCAAGAGTACAAGCATTTAAAAGCTGGCTTTTCAAAGAGGTAGAAAATCAAGCTTTTAAAAGTGAGTAGTATTTTTATAAAAACACACCCTAATAAAGAAGATATTTATCAGAGTAAAAGATGACCTCTGTAGTTAAACACGTTGACTCCCCGTAAGTTTTCACTCCAAGTTAGCGACTTTATTTAATAAGGTAGCGTTTAATTTTGCATCTCTATAACAATTTACCACCACGAGGTTTTTTAAATGGAGTGAAGGTTTGTTCATGTAACTTTGCGATGTCTTCATCCTGAAAACACAAAAAAAAAGCCTTTCAAGCTTTATACTTCATAGCTTGAAAGGCTCTTTCGCTCGCATGTTTTTATCTAGGTAAGAGGTTTAATATTGGGGAATGCCCAAATCCGCTCTTACTCTATGTTCAACATCGATTTCGCCACAGCTTCGGCCACTTTAATACCATCAATCCCTGCTGATAATATGCCACCTGCGTAGCCCGCGCCTTCGCCTGCAGGGAATAAGCCTTTGGTATTAATGCTCTGGAATTCTTTATTGCGTTTAATGCTGATGGGTGACGACGTTCTGGTTTCTACGCCAGTGAGTAACCCATCATCAGATGAAAATCCTTGGATTTTTCTATTAAACGCTGGAATAGCTTCACGTATCGCATCTACGGCAAAATCAGGTAACGCTTTGCTTAAATCGGTTAAGGTAATGCCTGGTGTATAAGAAGGTTTTACATCACCTAACTCTGAGTCTGGTTTACCTTTTAAGAAATCGCCAATGGTTTGCGCTGGTGCACTGTAGTCTTTGCCGCCCAATTCAAACGCTAAGGTTTCTAGTTGTCTTTGTAGGTCGATACCGGCAAGAGGATGGTTTGGGTAATCTCGCTCTGGGTCGATGCCTACCACAATAGCACTGTTGGCGTTGCGCTCGTTTCTTGAATATTGGCTCATGCCGTTAGTGACAACACGGCCTTCTTCTGATGCGGCGGCAACCACGGTCCCGCCTGGACACATACAGAAGCTATAAACAGAACGACCATTTTTACAATGATGCACCAGTTTGTAATCCGCAGCGCCAAGTATCTCGTTTCCAGCATTGTCACCAAAGCGTGCTTGGTCTATGGTTGACTGTTTATGTTCAATCCTAAAGCCAATCGAGAAAGGTTTTGCTTCAACATACACGCCTTTATCATGGATCATTTGGAAGGTATCACGGGCGCTATGACCAACAGCAAGAACAACATGGTTGGTTTTTAAGGTTTCGCCAGTATTAAGTGTCACTCCAGTTACTTTTGAGTCAGTGATGTGCAAGTCGTCTACGCGAGTCGCAAAACGGACTTCCCCACCAAGCGCTATGATCTCAGCACGCATTTTTTCTACCATAGTGACTAACTTATAAGTACCTATGTGCGGTTTACTGACAAATAAAATCTCATCTGGTGCGCCAGCTTTTACAAATTCTGTCATTACTTTACGGCCGTAATGATTGGGATCTTTCACTTGGCTATATAGTTTACCGTCAGAAAAAGTACCCGCTCCGCCTTCACCGAATTGTACGTTTGATTCTGTGTTTAATTTACGCTGACGCCAAAAGCCAAAGGTGTCTTTGGTGCGTTGTCTTACTTCATTACCGCGTTCAATGATAATAGGTTTAAAACCCATTTGAGCAAGGGTAAGTGCTGCTAATAAACCACAAGGTCCAAAACCAATAACGACAGGACGCTCAGTTAAATCTTTTGGCGCTTCACCTACATACTTATAACTAGTATCTGGTGTTGCTTTAACATGGTTGTCTGACTCAAATTGAACCAATAAATCATGTGTTAAATCCGAGTCGGTCAGGGTGATGTCTAGCGTATAAATTAATTGGATATTTCTTTTATTACGAGCATCATAACCACGTTTAAACATCACAAATGACGCCATTTGCTCAGCAGAAATCTTAAGTTTTGTCGTTATAGCAGTCGTTAAATCTTCAGGTGCATGATTTAATGGCAATTTAATTTCAGTTAAACGTATCATTGGTTACTCATAAGCTCGTGTAGAAAACAGTCTCGCATTTTACTGGTACTGATACAAATAAGCGAATAAATATTTTACGTACGCGGGGTAAATTTACGGTTTCTTCAGCATAGCTCACTACAAACACTGGCGAGATTATTAGATATTGACCTTCAAGTACTTGCTTTAGATTACTGGCAGTACCTACGTTGCATGCATATGTTGACCCAATCACAAATTGCTGTAGAATCCGCTTGTGAAATTTGTTGTTAAAAATAATAAAATCAAGCACAAAACCCTGATTAAAAAAGCGTTCACTAAGCTCGTCGTTGCGTATAGTCAATCAATGTTAAAGATGATAAAAGCAAGACAGTCGCAAGTACTACAGTCGTAGGCTAAGCGAGTCTAACGCTGTAACACTTTAAGAGTGATTCGACTATAGTAGCTGCACCCTATTAGTATGATGTGATACCAAATATAACCCCGAAAACTTTATGCTGCGGGGTTTTTTCATGTCTACTTATCACCTTACCCTATATCAATTATAATTATCAAAAACTCACTGTTGCACAAGGCCTATTATGATCACTTATATACTCGATACCGAAACCACAGGGCTTGTTGAGCCGCATATGACTGAAGCCGCCTACTCTATTATTGATATCAACAATGGCAAGGTAGAAGTACTACAGGAGCCGAGAGCCAAGCGTTTTAATCCCCTTAAAGAAATCAGTCTAGGCTCGATGGCAGTGTCACATATATGTGAAGAAGATATTGCGAATGAGCCTCCTCATACAGACTTTAGACTGCCTAAAAGTGTTGATTATTTGATTGGTCATAATATTGATTTTGATATGGCCGTTCTTAAAAATGCTGGTGTGACTCATACCCCTAAGCTGATATGCACCAATGCCATGTCCAATTATCTTCTTCCTACGCTAGAGAGCCATAAGCTGGTCTCTCTGCTTTATCACTTTCATCGCGATGTCGCACGGGCGCAAGCAAAGCATGCACATGCTGCTGTTTATGATATTTACTTCACTCAGCTGGTGCTGGGTAGCCTAATTGATTTGGCGAATAGTCAAGGTCATGTCATCACTGATGTAGATAGCTTATATGAGTTTAGCCAAATGGCACGTATACCCACTCATTTCAGTTTCGGCAAGCATAAGGGTAAAGCTATTGCAGAGTTGGCGACTGATTCGGATGGGGCTGGATATCTAAAATGGATGCTCAAACAAGACAGTATTGATCCTTATTTGTCTAAGGCCTGTCAGCAGGCATTGGATACGGCTGGCTTATAGATTTGACGCCTATTGCTATCTCAAAACCTTGACTTGAATATGCAATTAATGCTTAATAATTTGGTCAATATTGGGATTTGATGACACGCCCTAATACATTTAACGTTTTTATAAAAATGAAGGTTGAATAATAGAGTAAAACAGTCTAATAATAGGGTTATAAGTTCTAAACATTTATCTAGCGACTTATAACCACTATTTTTAAGGGATTAATATTATGACGTACAAGAATGTAACTGTCGCGGGAAGCGGCGTTTTAGGCTATCAAATTGCCTTTCAAGCCGCCTTCCACGGTTTTAATGTCAGTGTTTACGATATCAACGATGACGTGTTAGAAAAAGCAAAGGCAAAATTTCAATTGATGTGCAAGGCTTTTCGAAAAGATCTGAGAGCAACGCAGGAGCAGTTGGACAAGGCATTTGACAATCTTAGCTATACCTCAGACTTAGCAGAATCAGTCAAAGATGCCGATCTCATGATTGAAGCCATTCCCGAAATCCCTACACTCAAAATCGAATTTTACGAAAAACTTGCAAAACTAGCGCCAGAGAAAACCATATTTGCGACCAATACCTCAACCCTGCTCCCTAGCCAATTTGCAGAATCAACGGGACGACCTGCTCAGTTTTTAGCCCTACATTTTGCCAATAAAATTTGGATGCATAATGTCGCTGAAATCATGGGGCACCCAGGCACAGATCCTAAAGTATTTGATGATGTCGTTGCTTTTGCTACCGCCATTGGTATGGTGGCAACGCCGCTAGATAAAGAGCAACCTGGCTACATCATGAATAGTTTGTTAGCGCCTTTTATAGATGCAGCTTTGCAATTAGTTGCAAAAGAGGTTGCCGATCCGCATACGATAGATAAGACATGGATGATAGTAACTGGCGCGCCGTCAGGTCCATTTGCCATATTGGATACTATAGGTATCAACACGGCCTACAACATCACTAGGCTAGCCGCTGAAACGACTAAAAACCCTGCAAGACTAAAGGCCGCTAAGTATCTAAAAGAGCAGATGATCGATAAAAATAAAATGGGTGCTGCAACTGGCGAAGGATTTTATACTTATCCAAACCCTACCTTTATGAATCCTGATTTTTTGAAATGAAAACCATTCTTTATTGATCAGATTTTGTTAGCGTGACTTTTATGTTAAATGCTTAAAAAGCTAACATTACTGATGAAACTAAAAAGACCTTCAAGCGATTGAAGGTCTTTTTTAATGTACAGAATAGCGCATCTATCAATGTGCCAATATCAATGCATCAATACGCTAATGAATGACACGCCCTAACTCAGCCTTTGAATATTGGGCTACCTCTATATGCTACTGACCATTCTATCGGGTGATAAAATCGCGGCCAGTTCCTCGTCACTCAGCAATTTTTCTTGTTTGACTAGCTCAGCGACGCCTGAACCGCTTAACAAAGCATGTCCTGCGATACGACTGGCGTTTTCGTAGCCTATATGAGGCACCAGTGCCGTCACAATACCGATGCTGTTTTCGACATGCTGTGCGCAGCGGGTCTCATTGGCTGTAATGCCTTGAATGCATCGCTCATCTAGCATACGAATCGCCTTTTCTAACATACGCGCATTGTTCAGTAGATTATAAACAATCAGCGGCTCCATCGCATTGAGCTGTAGTTGCCCTGCTTCTGCTGCCATAGTAATCGTCATATCTGTACCCATCACCTGAAATGCGGTTTGGTTCATGGCCTCAGGAATTACAGGATTGACTTTACCGGGCATAATGGATGAGCCGGGCTGCATAGCCGGTAGATTTATTTCACCCAGACCGGTACGTGGCCCGCTCGATAGTAAGCGTAAATCGTTGCTCAATTTAGACAGTTTAATTGACAAACGCTTGAGAGAACCAGAAAAGCTAATAAAAGCGCCCATATCTGCGCTGGCTGCTATTAGGTCTTTGGCAAGGGTCACTGGTAGACCACTGATATCGGCTAACTCACGAATCGCCAAGCCAGCATACCCTTTGGGTGCATTGATACCCGTACCAATCGCTGTACCGCCCAAATTTAATTCGCATAACTGTAGGCAGGCGTCTTCGATTCGAGCCGTTTCACTGCCTATATCACTGGCGAAGGCATTAAACTCTTGACCTAACGTCATCGGTACCGCATCTTGTAACTGGGTGCGGCCCATTTTTAGAATATGGCTAAACGCTTGTCCTTTGGCGGCCAAGCTATTTTGCAATTTGATGATGGCCTCTTGTAGCGGTTTTGCCGCAAACACAATCGATAAGCGTGCTGCACTAGGATAGACATCATTGGTCGACTGAGAGCGGTTGACATCATTATTAGGATGTAGATGGCCATATTGACCATACTCAAATCCCATCTTTTTTAAGCCAATATTAGCAATCACTTCATTGGCATTCATGTTGGTCGACGTGCCTGCCCCGCCTTGGATGAGATCAACAATAAACTGGTCATGATGCGCGCCTTGTATAAGATCAGCACACGCTTCAGTAATAGCACTGAGCTTATCTTGACTGAGTAGGCCATGCTGATAATTGGCCTTAGCAGCTGCCATTTTTACCATCGCCAGTGCTTTAATCAAATCGGGGAAATGACTGATTGGCATACCAGTAATATTAAAATTTTGCGAGGCGCGTTGCGTTTGAATACCATATAAAGCGCTAGCAGGAACGGCTTGTTCACCCAATAAATCTGTTTCGATGCGAGTCAATGCTTTGTCATTGATTAGGTTATCTGTATGTTTCATATTTTTATGGCTTATTAGAGATAAGGTAAATTGAAGAAGTAAACAGACAATGCTTAGTTATTTAGAGTCATTGTCTTGGCGTTACTAAAAATTAGAGCCATCGTAACCGAGAATGTAGAGCAAGAAAAACGTAAATATTCTGCTCTCAGCCCCAAAAATTTTGGTGCTCAGCAAAAAATATTATAGATAAGGTTGGTCTATAGTCAGTCCAATATTAAAAAGATACAGCGGGACTGGGATGAATGTTTCACTGTCTCTGTCGGCATAGGCACAGCAAGCCAGAAAAATTTATACCAGTTTCGCGTTATTAAATACTATATCCGTTTTATTGAGTATCGGCTCTATCGAAAGAGGTTAATACTTTTAGGGCAGGTTTTTTGAAGGATGTTTATTCAATAGCAGAGATTTTTTATGAGAGGTTGCACTGATTGAAAAAGGTTGACGGGTTAAAGTGGCTAATTAATTGCCAAGTTTAAATAGCGCAAGCAGACGCCTAGTCCGAGTGAGAACACGAACTAGGCTGCTAGGCATTGTAAGATTGCAGACTAACTTACAGTCCCAATACCTGCTTTAAGGCATTTATTTGCGGCTGCTGACGATCGGTATAACGATATGCCAGTACGACCTCTCGAACCAAACTGTTATCACCTAAATGGTGAATTTGGACAGGAGGCGTACTTCTAATCCATAGTCCAGCATAAGGAATCAAAGCCACTCCCAAGCCCGACTCAACCATCCTAACGATGGCATCCAGATCATTAATCTCCATGATCGTATTCACCTTGATGTCTTGTTGTTTAAAGAATTTACTTAATTTTGCACCAGCTGAGGACTGTAAGGTGTAATGGATGAATGGGTGCTGCTCGAGCGTTTGTCTAAGACTATGAAAAGGCCATTTTTTGGGGCTAATCAGCACATAGGGCTCAGTCATAATAGACTGGGTAACGATGTCTTTCGGTAAGGCAAATGCTGGCTGGATAGTAATAGCCGCATCTATCTCCCCGACTTCCAGTTTCTCAAATAACTCTATAGCACGCCCAGGGACAATTTCCGTCTGCATTAACGGGGCGAGCAACGTAATTGCCTTTAACGCCTCTGGTAAGATACCCACCTGCACTGAGTTTATCGAGCCAATCTTCAGCTGTCCATAATAGCTAGCAATATCGGTATCTGAGGACAGTTGCATTGTCAAATAGAGCGCCAAAATTTCTTTGGCTATCGGTAAAACGCGTGTGCCTTGCGGATTTAACGTAATGGCTCTGGCAGAGCGCGTAAATAACGACAATCCTAAATTGTCTTCTAAGGTTTTGATTTGCGCACTAACCGCAGATTGGGTCAGGTTTATATGCCGAGCGGCAGCGGCAAAACTGTCCAACTCGCAAACGGCGACGAACGTTTTAAGCTCTCTTATCATTTATTCCACCACATTTGTTATCAAGATAGCCATCGTTAGCCTGTTATAACCCATTTAGATAACCATCGATTGAATTGAGGACACGCCCTAATATGGCCACAGCAATCTAAATTTGGCAACCCCATACGGTGAGTAATGGATAACAGTATCCATTACTCACCGTATGGGGCTGCCCAACAAGCAAAGAATGCTCATAAGCATAGCTAATGCTACCAATAAGGCGAACGCTTTATTTCTTCAGCGAGAAAATCAATAAACTTTCTTTGTAGTGGTGTCACCTGCTTTCGATTGGCATAAACCACATACACACCCAAAGTTTTAGGTTTCCATTCAGGTAATAACTCAATAAGTTGTCCAGATGCAATCAAAGATTTGACTGCGCCAGATGGCTGTAAACTAATCCCATGTCCACGTAAAGTGGCAGAGAGCAAGACTTCAGAGATATTGGCGCTGATATTGCCAGAGATAGGAACAGACTCTGGACCATTTGGCCCATCAAACACCCATGCAGACCGTCCAAAATACGCAAACGATAGACAGTTGTGATGTACAAGCGACTGTACATCTGTAGGTCTGCCACGTTTTTGGAAATACTCAGGTGCAGCGCATACGATAGAGTGGCACTCACCGATACGTCTAGCAACGACATTTGGCTCCAAGTCATTGGTGATACGAATCGCCAAGTCAATACGGGCATCAATTAAGTTAACAGAATCATCAGTGGTAAGAATATCAATCGCTGTCTGCGGCCAGTGAGATACAAAGCGACCAACCACATCCATCAAAAGGCTATCAATCAGGGAAAAACTGGCAGTGATTCGCAGCTGACCTTTTAGCTCCAAAGTATTTTGATTGCGTATCTGATCCAATGAATCGGTCAATTCAAGTAACTGATACGCCACCTCAAGAGTCTGCTCACCAGGTGCAGTGAGGCTCAGACTTCGAGTCGTGCGATGTAATAAGCGCATATCCATCCAGCTCTCAAGCTCTGTCAGATAGCGCGTTACCTTAGCTCTAGACATGTCTAAATTGTCCGCCGCACGGCTCAAGCTACCTTGTTCGACGATCGTGACAAACACCTGCAACGCGGTCAGCCTATCCATCTCTACATCCTTATTTGCGCGAAAAATGAAACAGTAAATACCGAATTATAGCGTATTTAAACGAAATACAATCGAATATAATAGCCGCTAATAACGAATGCCGCCATTAACGCGGTCTATTTACTCAAATGAAAATACAGGTAGATTATGAAAAAATTAATGACAGCTTCTATGGCGGCCAGTGTGCTACTGCTTGCAACCCAAACAAACGCAGCCGATCTACAACTACAAGCATATAAACCTGATCAAAATGCTATTTTCCCAGTGGTTTCTGTGCTGGCAAGTGGCGAGAAAGATGCTATTTTGTTCGATGCACAGTTTAGTGTCAAAGACGGTGAAGCATTGGTTGATATGATCAAAAAAAGCAATAAAGACTTAAAAATGATTTATATCACGGCAGGCGATCCAGATTATTATTTCGGTCTTCAGCCTTTAGTCAAAGCCTTCCCTAATGTGAAGGTTATGTCTAGCCCTTCGATTATTGAACACATTGAGGCGACTAAAGATGCAAAATTAAAGCATTGGGGTCCAATCCTTGGCAAACATGCGCCTACCAAGATCACAGTACCGCAAACCCTTGATCAGTCTACACTGACCCTAGAAGGTCACAAAATTGAAATCAAGGAGATGGGAACCCATCAAGCATATATGTGGGTACCAGAGTCAAAAACCGTTTTCGGCGGTGTGTCGGTAACATCAGGTATGCATGTATGGACTGCTGATACCCAAACTAAAGAAGCTCGTAGCGAGTGGATGCAATCATTGGAACACATGAAGCAATTAAAGCCAAACCTTGTGATACCAGGTCACTATTCGGGCAACCTACTCAAAAAAGACTATGCTGTTGATTTCACCCTCAGCTATCTAAAAACCTTTGAGCAAGCACTGGATGAGGCAAAAAAGCAAGACTCTAAGCAATCAGAAAAAGTGATTTCTACCATGGAAGCAGCTTATCCTGCGTTATCTGGAGATACTAATTTACAAATAGGCAGTAAAGTAAATACAGGTGAAATGAAGTGGTAAATACGGACTATTAAATAAAAAGTATTATATTTTGCTAAGTCCGTTAGCAAAATACGAGTGTCAAAGTGCTGGCGTATGAATGCTTTGTCAATCAGCATACGCTAGCACTTTTAATGATAAAGAGAGTGTCTGATGACAATACAATACCGTCGTGCTACGCCTGAAGACTTTGCAGCCATTGTTGACCTTTTTGTCGTCAATATGAACTTGAGTATATTTACTACCGCAACAGATAAACAAGTTCAAAAGCAACTGGCTACCCTATTTCTAGCTAAAGACTGTCATCATGCTACTTTTATACAAGTTGCAGAATACGATGACATTATTTGCGGTGTGGTGATAGGGATCACTAGACAAGATCCACATAAAGCTTTGTCATTCGATGAAAAGCCCATTATTGATCAGATAGAAAAAAAGCTGCGTCTATCTGATCAAGGTCGACAGGTATTAAGTGATTTACAGAAAAAAGAAATGGCTGGTGCGAAACGAAAGACAGTCGATTTTGATAGCGAGCTACAGTTTTTCTGTGTAGATCCAGACTATCGTCGCCACCGTATTGGAGCGACGTTGATTCAAGCATTTGAGACTTATCTCGTCGCACATGGCGTAACCACGTATGCATTACATACAGACACTTTATGTACTTATCAATACTACGATAATAATGGCTATCAGCGTGTTGATGAGTATCCTAACCACCTAAACCCGCAAATAATACACTATACCTATGTCAAATCTTTATCTTAACAAGCTTGTATAGACTATCTTTAATTAGCCAATAAAGCGGCTTCGAATGGATAGTTAGTAAGGTTTTCAAACCCAGTGTCTGTAATAATGATTTGATCTTCAAGTTTGACACCATTTTTACCACCAACTCGACCTACATACGCTTCAACGCAGAGTGCCATGCCCGGCTCCAGCACACCACTGTAGCCATGGCATTCAAGGTCTTCGGGGTAACGAATAGACGGATACTCATCACAAAGACCAACGCCATGCATCATGACACCATATCTTTGCGCTCTATATTCTTCAGGAAGCAATAAACCAGATTTTGTCACCTCTTCAAATGTCATTCCTGGTTTTAATATAGTCATGTTGTGTTGGATATGTTCATAAGCTACCTGATAGAGATGCTTTTGCTCTGAACTTGGCAAGCACTCTCCAATCATCCAAGTTCGAGACAAGTCTGCACACATTCCATAAGGGCCAATCAGATCTGTATCGAATGCAAGTAACTCACCCTCCTTCACAATTCGAGGGCCGCTTTCTTGAAACCAAGGATTGGTTCTAGGCCCTGAAGAAAGAATTCGACATTCTATCCACTCACCACCTCGACGAATATTTTCCGCATGAAGAATAGACCATATGTCATTCTCAGTGATACCGGGTACTGTTGTTTCTTGCATGCACTTCATTGCCACCTCTGTTGAGGCAATCGAACATCGCATGGCATTAATTTCATCTTCGTTCTTAATAGATCGAGCAAACTCCATCACTTCCTGACCATCAAAAACATCGATTCCTAACTGTTTTATCTTATTGAAACCAGCAATTTCAATTTTATCGATAGCCAATCTTTTATTGTCTCCAACATGCTCCTGTAAAATAGATTGAATTTCTGAAGCAAACCTAGAGGCATGTTCGTCAGTTCTATCACCGGTTTCAAAGTAGAAGAAAGAAGCGCCTTCTCTGACTTCTTTGATCAAAAGAAGGTGTGCTGATAAGTGCTCACAATTGTGAAAACCCCATAAAATAAGATGTCCTGATGCAGATACAAAACAGGCTCTAGAGTGATTATGGGTTACCCATACCTGCATATTTGTGGAGTCAGTCGCATAGCGAATGTTAAGAGGATCAAACAATAAGATGCCGCCAAGATCTCTTTTCTGTAGTTCTTTTACGATTCTTTGGAGGCGATATTCACGCATTCGTGTAAGGTTAGGAGGTGTCAACCCTAGCTCAGCCCACTCATTGAAAGCAAGATCTGTTGGACCTATCTCGACACGGTCATTATCATTCAGAGAGCCATCAGCTTTAAACGCGCCACCTCGCCGCCGTGAAGGGTCGATTTTTCGATTTGAAGATGTGACTGAGAATGTAGTTATATTGCTCATTATTTGGCCTACCTCATAGTAATAACTTCAACAAACAAGAGCGCCCTTGAAGACTAGAGCCTTGCCTGAATGGTTGTATCTATAGTAATTTGCCACAAAAAATGAGTATGAAAAAACGATTTAAACACACGAATTCATGACTTGACTTCCTCCCCTCCCTAAAAGTGAAGGGGATTCCTACTAAAGACGGTCAAGCCCGACCGCGAGTATATTTTTGG
>NZ_JADHDA010000027.1 GCF_015277735.1 Psychrobacter sp. NG254
ATGGCAGTTGGGCGTGGATTGCCCTCGCTATTGTCACCGCCGGCCTTGCGGAAATGAAGCATCGTCGGCGCTGGGTGTGGTTTCTTCTCGCCCTCATTTTCGGGCCGATCGCCACTGCGCTCGTCGTGATCTGGCGCCGCCCCGATTCCCCCTTCGGAAGGTAACGCAGTATGTCTCACCAGTTCGCTAGCTACGTCGCCATTGGTGACAGTTTCACCGAGGGCGTCGGAGATGAACTGCCGGATGGTCGGGTGCGCGGTTGGGCAGACCAAGTTGCTCTCGGTCTTGCGCTCGCATCGCCTGAGCCAGTCACCTATGCGAACCTCGCCATCCGTGGACGGCTCCTCGCACCCATCGCGGGGGAGCAGCTGAAGGCTGCCGTTGCCCTCCGGCCTCAGCTGATGAGCCTCAATGGTGGCGGAAACGACATCATGCGCCCCAAAGTCTCGCTGGAATCGATCACCGACCAACTACTGGCCGCAGTCGATACGGCCACGGCCAGCGGCATCCACGTTCTCTTACTCAGT
>NZ_JADHDA010000028.1 GCF_015277735.1 Psychrobacter sp. NG254
GTGCGGCGGCGGTTTGCGGACTGAGTGCCTGACTGAACAGAGTTGGCTCGAAGGACTGGATGGTTGTGAGATCGGAGGACACGATGCTCTCAACAAGATTGGGCTGCATCAGAGTGCCGCTGTTGGCGATCGCCATCGACACCATGGCCATCTGCAGCGGGGAAGCACGAACGCTGGATTGACCGAAGGCCGAGAGCATCGTCTGGGGAGCGTCAAGAGCGCGCGGGTAAACGCTCTCGGTTGATGCCAGTGGCACGGAGACGCTCTCGTTGAAGCCGAAGAGGTTGGCTTGCTCGCGAATAGCGTTGGAACCGAGCTCTGCACCCAGCTGAGCGAAGGGGATGTTGCACGACAGGCGGATGGCCGTAGCAATTGACGCGGTGCTGCCCGAGCCACACGTCGCGCTGTCGGAGTTGCTGATGACGAAGGTGCTCTCCGGCAACTGCAATTCTGCAGGGTTCGGGAACGTGCTCTCTGCGGTGTAGTCGCCGCTCTCGAGAGCGGCAGCCGCGACAAC
>NZ_JADHDA010000029.1 GCF_015277735.1 Psychrobacter sp. NG254
GGAATTCGCACGCTCAGCTCGAAGCGATCTCCGGCGTCATCGACGGCGGTATCAAGTGTTCCGCCGAGGGTGGCGACGCGGCTTCGGAGTCCCACTAGCCCACTACCGAGAACTTCGCCCGCCGAGGCTGAGCTTCGCAGTTCGTTGTTGCTGATCACCAACGTGCTCTCGCTGTCGTTGCTGTCGAGCTGGATCGACACTTGGGTTGCTTCACTGTGTCGCAGGATATTCGTCGTGGCCTCGCGCACCGTGCCGACGGCCAGATCACACTGAGCACCAGCAGCCGCGAGAACTTCGCGCGCGTTCTCGAGTTCGTTGTCGAGCTCAACTTCGCGATACCCGGCCACGAGTGACCGGGTCTCTTCGAGGGCTTGTTTGGCGATCATCCGAGTTTCGTGAATGTGTTCGCGGGCTGCCTCGGGGTCGATGGCGAGCATCCGTTCGGCCAGCTCAGATTTGAGGGCGATCACTTGCAGGTGGTGTCCCTGAATGTCGTGCAGGTCTGAGGCGAATC
>NZ_JADHDA010000030.1 GCF_015277735.1 Psychrobacter sp. NG254
GGCCCATTGGCCGAGCAGCCGGTTGCGGCGCGCGACGGCCCGGAACTCGATGTCCTGATCGTGTGGGAACTTGTTTTCGAAAGCCTGTTCGCGGTCGTCGAAGGTGGTCATGTTCGTTCCAGAAACCTCAGCTCGCGCGGTCCATTATAGCGCGCCGGGCCGCCCCGCAATGCACAACAGGTTTCCGGGCGACGATCGGCCGCGTGACCATGACCGAAAAGCCGCTGTTTTCACGCGGGATTTCCATGATCGACACGCCGGGAGAAACGGCCGCCGCTTCCACTGGGGCCCAAACCGCGCTAGGTTCCGCCCGCTTATATCATGAGCGAGAGGTCCCGGTGGAACGCGCGCGCTAATCGATAGCTGCGCGCGATTTCGTTTTCGGGGTCCGGCTCGCGCCGAGGAAGGCTGACATGACCCGCCGCAAGAAGATCTACGAAGGCAAGGCCAAGATTCTGTACGAAGGGCCCGAGCCCGGCACCCTGATCCAGTACTTCAAGGACGACGCCAC
>NZ_JADHDA010000031.1 GCF_015277735.1 Psychrobacter sp. NG254
ATAAATTAATACATTTTATGACTTCTAGGGACAAGACGTCAAGAGCAGATCCTTTTATCAGCGAGACTCCGTTTCCTTGAGCGCCGTTTTGGTTCCATTAGTTGGAATTATATAAATTTATACGACTCCGGACCATAAAAGTGGCCATAACTCCTAAAATAATTGCTCTAAGTGCAATTTAAACCACTCTAAACTGTTCCCCGGACAATTTCCTACAAGACCTATAAGTTTTTTATACGAAAATAATTTTTTTTTCAAAGATATTTGGACTTTAAGAAAATTCGCAAAATCCTAAATTTGAAATTTTGACTCCGGACCAGAAAAGTGGCCATAACTCCTAAAATAATTGCTCTAAATGCAATTTTAACCACTCTAAAGTGTTCCCCGGGCAATTTCCTACAAGACCTATAAGTTTTTTATACGGAAATATTTTTTTTTTCAAAGATATTCGGACTTTAAGAAAATTTGAAAAATCGAAAATTCGAATTTTTGACTCCGAAACATAAAAG
>NZ_JADHDA010000032.1 GCF_015277735.1 Psychrobacter sp. NG254
GCCGGACCGTGTGGGTCGGTGTAGGCAGGAGGCTTTGTACCTCTCTAGACTGGTGCGACAGACCCGTGCGCTTGGTATGGCGTGGTTGGTTTGCCCAGGATTGGGCTGCCGGTCTTCTCGAAACACTTTTCGTTCTTTGTGGCGCATTCTCGCGCCCATCCACCCGTTTCTTGGAAGGCTTCATGTCTGCACTGTCTCGTTCCGTTTTGTCCCGTTCCGCGTTCTCTCGCACCGCACTACTGGCGGGGGTTTCCGTTCTTGCGTTGAGCGGATGCACTGCTGCCGCTGACGAGACGGAAACCACCTCGCCCGATGCCGCCGCGCAATCGGTTGAACTCAGCAACTGTGGCTTCGATGTCACCTTCGACTCGGCCCCCGAGCGCGTCATCACGATCAAGTCGTCAACAACCGAGATGCTTCTGGCGCTCGGCCTCGGCGATCGCATCATTGGAACCGCGTTTCAGGACGGCCCTGTGCCCGAACAGTGGGCATCCGACGCTGCGG
>NZ_JADHDA010000033.1 GCF_015277735.1 Psychrobacter sp. NG254
CTACATTATGGAGAAGGCTAATGTTCAGTTTAAATCGGTTAACTTTATGCGCGGCCGTAGTATTCAAAATGCGGTGGTCATTTTAGATGAGAGCCAAAATTTAACGGCATCTCAACTTAAAACGATTATTACTCGCTGCGGCGAAGGTACTAAATTAATTTGTACAGGTAACTTGGCGCAAATTGATAGTAACTATTTAACGCCAGTAACATCGGGCTTAACGTACATAGTAGAGCGCTTTAAAAACTTTGAAGGCAGCGCAACTATAAACCTCAACGGTGTTGTGCGTAGTCGCTTAGCGTCATTTGCAGAAGAAAATTTATAACTTGCGCTTAACAAATTGGCTCGATAGTCTATCGATTGATTTTCGAGCCAAATGGCAGGCAGTACATTGAATTTTTTACCTCTGAAGCATTATTATCGTTCATTATTTATTGCGCTTTTAGTGCCATTGATTGTCGCTTTTTTACTGTGCTTGCACTTATATAATATAAAGCTTGGAT
>NZ_JADHDA010000005.1 GCF_015277735.1 Psychrobacter sp. NG254
TAAACTAATCTATTAGTCTCAGTAATGAGCTGCTAAGTTAGTCATAAAAAGGCCACCCTGTTTTGGGTGGCTTTTTTTTGTTTAAGGCTACAACTGAGTAAAGAAAGTGCTGTTTCAAACATCAATAGTCCCTCATAGCTTTAATTGATAAAATCAGAATTTATTTATGATATATCGTATTGTAATCTGTGGCATAGCTTGATATATTGGCGCTGCACTTATTGCGAGTCGCTAACCTCAGCGATAGTAGGGGAGTTGTAAACACTACAACCTTTCTAAATAAGTGTAAAATCAGGTAAAAATGATAATTTTACCGTCAAAGGCTTGCAATTTATGCTGAATATTGTATAATGCTGTCCTTTACACCCATAGGCGATTGGCTCAATTGGTAGAGCATCGGTCTCCAAAACCGAGGGTTGTAGGTTCGAGTCCTACATCGCCTGCCATCTTCTTATCTCATCTTTGTTGTACCCCACCATCTCCGAAGCGAGTTCTTTATGAGCAATAATCAGGATAGCCTCGAGACTAAGTTATCTGATGCCAAGGCAGTTGCTGGTGGAATGCTGTCTAAAGATAAGCATATCTCAGCGAGCGGTACTTCTGCTGTTGAAGTTGCTAAGACTGGCTCAATAAAAGATGTGATTTTGTGGCTACTTGCTGCAGCTGTTTTAATCGGTGCGACTCTAGTTAATCAATACCTACCAGGCTATTGGCAACCTGCCAACGATGTTTGGGTACGTATTGGTATTATTGTCGCATTTATTGTATTTGCATTAGTATGCTTGGCATTAACGCATCAAGGTCGTGCTTTTAAGATTTTGCTAAAAGACGCCACTGTTGAGTTACGCCGAGTGACATGGCCAAGTAAAGACGAAACCTTTCAATACACATGGCAAGTTATTGTTGTGATTGCGATTGCTGGGTTTTTTGTTTGGTTGTTAGATAACTTTTTTAATTGGTTTGTTGGTATCTTTATCGGTTAATAGCACGTATTAGTGACTAGTAATTTGATATTTTCCGACAACAATTTAATTTATAACGATCAGGAGCGTGATATGCGTTGGTATATTGTCCAAGCGTTTTCAGGATATGAAAAACAAGTACAACGTTCATTAACTGACCGTATCAATCGTAGTGATTTCACTGAGTCATTTGGTGATGTATTGGTCCCTACTGAAGAAGTCGTCGAAATGAGAGACGGCAAAAAGCGTAAGAGTGAGCGTAAATTCTTTCCAGGATACGTATTGATCCAAATGGAAATGAATGACAATACTTGGCACATCGTTAAAGAGTGTCCACGTATTATGGGCTTTATCGGTGGTACGCCTGAGATGCCTGCACCGATTACGCAAGTAGAAGCTGACCGTATTCTTAACCGTTTGAATCAGACTGAAACTGACCCTCGTCCTAAGACTCTATTTGAGCCAGGCGAAGAGTTATTGGTTATCGACGGTCCATTCACTGACTTTAAGGGAATGGTTGAAAAAGTCGATTACGAGAAATCTAAACTACATTTGACTGTAAACGTATTTAACAGGCCAACTCAGGTTGAGCTTGAGTTTAGTAAAGTTGAGAAGCTAGACTAAACCCACAACGAATTCATCAACCGGGGAGCTGTTAGTCAATCGGATATATATCGGTTTGATTCAGCGTTATTACCCATTTAGGAGAGTATCATGGCTAAGAAGATTGATGGTTACATCAAACTGCAAGTGCCTGCAGGCAAAGCAAATCCTTCACCACCTATTGGTCCAGCTTTGGGTCAAAAAGGCGTGAACATCATGGCGTTCTGTAAAGAATTTAACGCTGCGACCTCAAACCAAGAGCCGGGTCTACCGATTCCTACTGAGATCACTGTATATAGCGATAAGTCTTTTACCTTCATCATGAAATCACCACCAGCTGCATATTTACTACGTAAAGCTGCTGGCATTGCTAAAGGTTCTGGTACGCCGAACACTGCTAAAGTCGGTAAAGTTGACCGTGCACAACTAGAAGATATCGTTAAGACCAAAACTGCAGATTTAACTGCTGCTGATCTTGATGCTGCTGTCCGTACCATCGCTGGTACTGCACGTTCAATGGGTATTACCGTGGAGGGTGTGTAAATGAGCAAGCTAACCAAACGTCAAAAAGAGATTCAAAGCCGTATTGATAACGAAAAGCAATACACTCTTGAAGAAGCGGTTCAAATCCTTAACGATTTGCCAGCGCTTAAATTCAAAGAGTCTATTGATATCGCAGTAAACTTGGGCGTTGACCCACGTAAATCTGATCAAGTAGTTCGTGGCGCAACCAACCTACCTGCTGGTACTGGTAAAACCAAACGCGTTGCTGTATTCGCTCAAGGCGCTGCTGCTGAAGCCGCTAAAGAAGCTGGTGCAGACATCGTTGGTTTTGAAGACCTAGCAGAATCAATCAAAGCCGGTAACATGGACTTTGATGTTGTGATCGCAGCTCCTGATGCTATGCGTGTTGTTGGTCAGTTGGGTACTATCCTAGGTCCACGTGGCCTAATGCCTAACCCAAAGGTTGGTACAGTTACACCAAACGTTGCTGAAGCTGTGACTAATGCTAAAGCTGGTCAAGCACAGTACCGTGTTGATAAAGCTGGTATCATCCATGCGACTATCGGTCAAGTTGGTTTCACTGCTGAGCAAGTTATGCAAAATGCTCAAGCACTAATCACAGATCTAAAGCGTGCTAAGCCTGCTACGTCTAAAGGTACTTTCATCAAGAAAATTACCTTGTCTAGCACGATGGGCCCAGGTCTAACGATCGATGCAGTTCCTTATCGTACTGCAAAATAATTAAGTACCCACTCTTCAAATATTTTGAATGATGAGTACAAACTATATTTAACAAATTAGGTCAGCGTAGTATTTACTACGCTGTCTAAGACCGTAGGTAGAGAGTGGTTCAGAATCATAAATAACGATCTTAGAATGGTTAATTATGAGAACGAGTTATTCTTGTTAATCGACGACAGATGAAAATCTTAGTTGTCCTACGCAGACGGTGATCCACCCAGTTGTTGATAAGAGCCGATAGTTCAATCTATCACTTGATGTCATTCTGATAACGGTGCCGTAATCAGTCGTTACTAATAAAATCTATTGCTATAGAGTTTAGAAGTAACGTGTCGTATCAAGTCAATCTAAGTCAGTCGCTTGATCATTGAGAACTTCGGTTTTTAGTCATTAAGACACTGAGCAGATTGATAAGATTAAAGGAGTCAACTTATGGCATTAACGCTAGAGCAAAAACAACAAGTTGTGGCTGAAGTGTCTGAAGTTGCTGCTAATGCTTACTCAGCAGTAGCTGCCGAATATCACGGTATTGGTGTTGCAAAGCTTACTAAGCTGCGCGAACAAGCCCGTGAAAAAGGCGTTGTTTTGAAAGTGGTAAAAAACACACTAGCAAAACGCGCTTTTGAAGGCACTAAGTTTGAGAGCATGTCAGACCGTATGACTGGTCCACTACTTTTGGCTTTCTCTATGGAAGACTTGGGATCTGCAGCAAGAGTCGTTTTCGACTTTAGCAAAGATAACAAAGCTTTAGAGACCAAATTAGTATCAGTCGGTGGTGTTGTTTATGGTCCAGAAGAGCTAGAGCGCGTATCGAAGCTACCAACTCGCGACGAAGCACTCTCTATCTTGATGGCTACTATGAATGCACCAGTGACCAAGCTTGTCCAGACTATGAACGCTGTTCCTGGCAAGTTAGTTCGCACTGTAGCGGCAATCAAAGACGCAAAAGAAGCTGCTTAATTGCTTGTTTTAACGTAACTTTAACATCGCTATTCTTGGTTGCAATTCATTGCCAACACTACTTAAAACTGTGGCAAGCAATCAAAGCGATATTAGAATCAATTAATTTTTATCAGATAACGGAGAGTTCTCATGGCACTATCTAAAGATGACGTGTTAAACGCAATTGCTGAAATGTCAGTAATGGATATCGTTGAATTAATCAGCGCTATGGAAGAAAAATTCGGCGTAACAGCTGCTGTTGCTGCTGCACCTGCTGCTGCTGGCCCTGCTGCTGCTGCTGCTGAAGAAAAAGACGAGTTTGACGTAGTTCTTGCCAGCTTTGGCGAGAAGAAAGTTGGCGTAATCAAAGCCGTACGTGAAGCTACTGGTCTTGGCTTGAAAGAAGCGAAAGATTTGGTTGAAAGCGCTCCAGCTCCAATCAAAGAAGGCGTTAACAAAGCTGAAGCTGAAGAGTTGAAAAAGAAACTTGAAGAAGCTGGTGCAACTGTTGAACTGAAATAAGTTTAACGCTGTACTAAAAAAAGCTGGTAATGCCTTGCATTGCCAGCTTTTTTTTATTATAATTCGTAGCTTGACCTTTTGTGTCTGCCAACAGTCGTATGCAACAACACGGTGGATACCCATCAAAAGGACACACGATATACATGCAAGTACACATACCAGTTTTTGAAATCAGTTAATATGAGCTAAACGTCCGTAGATGTTTGGCATTTCTTTGTGTCTGCATGCTTTCCTATTAACACTATAGTTTATACTGATTCTAGAAGTTATAGTTACCCCGATTATTATTAATTCTGAAAAGCTTTTGACCTTAGGTTGCTCGCTGAATGTAAATTTACTGTCAGTGATTGGATTGATAGACAGTACGTATTTGTAGCGGCTTTGGTTTGATAGTAAATAGTTTAGATGGCAAGTAGCCTAGATGCAATCCTAATAGACGTTATTTTTTATTAGCGTATTTATAAAGTAGGCCTGATAGGCCATGAATTATAGATCAATGTGATATTGAATTTTGTGGTTGCAACAGTCATATAGACTGATTCACCAACCATAAACTCTGGCATTACCGACAAGATTAAGTGAAGTGTGCTAAGCAAGCACTGGTGAGTAAAGTAGTAAGTGACAGAAAAGACAGAACTGAACACGAAGACCCGTTTTATATTATCGTTTACGTCGCCACGTTTGCATCGTATTTATGCATACTGGCCACGCTTTTAATTTGTTTCCACGTTTACTGTAAGGACTCTCGATGGCATATTCTTATACTGAAAAAAAGCGTATTCGCAAAAGTTTTGCTGAATTGCCCACTGTAATGGACATTCCCTATTTACTGTCTATTCAAGTAGATTCTTATGAGCAATTTTTGCAAGAGCACAAAAAGCCAAAAGCTCGTGAGAATACTGGTTTGCAAGCTGCGTATTCCTCTATTTTCCCAATTGAGAGTCACTCTGGTAATGCAGAGCTACAATTTGTTGAGTACTATTTAGGTACGCCTGAATTTGATGAGCGTGAGTGTATCTTACGTGGTTCAACTTTTGCTGCGCCTATGCGTGTCAAAATCCGTTTGATCATCAAAGACAAAGACAGCAAAGACAAAGACAGCAAAGCTGCTATCAAAGATATCCGTGAGCAAAGCGTTTACATGGGCGAGATGCCTTTGATGACGGCTAACGGTACTTTCATTATCAATGGTACTGAGCGTGTTATCGTATCTCAGTTACATCGTTCACCTGGTGTGTTCTTTGACCATGATAAAGGTAAGTCACATTCAAGTGGTAAAGTACTTTATAACGCCCGTATCATTCCTTACCGTGGTTCTTGGTTAGACTTTGAATTTGATGCAAAAGACTTAGTCTTTGCTCGTATTGACCGTCGCCGTAAGCTATTGGCTTCTATCATTCTACGTGCACTTGGTCTAACGACTTCTGAAATCTTAGATTTATTCTTTGATAAAGTCGCCGTATATAAAGCCGAAGAGACGTTTGAGATTGATCTGGTTGCTGATCGTCTACGTGGCGAGATGGCTCAGTTCGATATCGTATCACCTGAAGGTGATGTGATCGTAGAGCAGGGCAAACGCATCAACGCACGCCGCATCCGTCAGCTTGAAGAAGCAGGTATGACGAAGATTGCTGTGCCTGATGAGTACTTATATGAGCGCATTCTAGCCGAAGACATCATTGTTAATGATGAAGTCATCGCTCGTGCTAACACGCCAATTGATCATGAATTATTGGTTAAATTGAGCGCGTTTGAAGCCAGTGAATCGATTAAAGAATTCAGTATCTTGTTCACCAACGATATCGATCAGGGTAGTTATATTGCTGACACGCTACGTGCTGATAGCACCTCAAGCCGTGAAGAAGCATTGATCGAAATTTATAAAGTCATGCGTCCAGGTGAGCCACCAACGGTTGAGACTGCTGAAAAACTGTTTGAGAGCATGTTCTTCAACGCAGATCGTTATGACTTATCGAACGTCGGTCGTATGAAATTTAACCGTCGTCTTGGTCTTGAATTTGACAACACTGATGATCCAGATATCCAACGTGAACGCAGCGTATTGACCAATGATGATATCGTTAACGTTCTAAAAGAGCTTATCGAGATTCGTAACGGTCGCGGTGAAGTTGATGATATCGATCACCTAGGTAACCGCCGTATTCGTTCAGTAGGCGAGATGGCAGAAAACCAATTCCGTGTTGGCCTAGTACGTGTTGAGCGTGCGGTCAAAGAGCGTTTGAGCTCAGCGGAATCTGATAACTTGTCACCACAAGATTTGATTAACTCAAAGCCAGTAGCGGCTGCGGTTAAAGAATTCTTTGGTTCAAGCCAGTTGTCACAGTTTATGGATCAGAACAACCCGTTGTCTGAAGTGACTCACAAACGCCGTGTATCAGCGTTAGGACCTGGTGGTCTGACTCGTGAACGTGCAGGCTTTGAAGTACGTGACGTACATGACACCCATTATGGCCGTGTATGCCCGATTGAGACTCCTGAAGGTCCAAACATTGGTCTGATTAACTCACTAGCGACCTTTGCTAAAACCAACAGCTTTGGTTTCCTAGAGACGCCATATCGCCGTGTGGTTGATGGTAAAGTGACAGATGTTATTGAGTATCTATCAGCGATCGAAGAAGTCGGTACAGTTATTGCTCAGGCTGATTCACCAGTAACCGCAGAAGGCGCGTTATCTGATGAGATGGTCAGTGTGCGTAGCTATGGTGAATTCGTTCGTATGCCGCCAGAGAAAGTGACGCATATGGATGTGTCGCCAAGTCAGGTAGTATCAGTTGCAGCCGGCCTAATTCCGTTCCTAGAGCATGATGATGCTAACCGTGCCTTGATGGGCTCGAACATGCAGCGTCAGGCTGTTCCTACACTACGTGCTGATAAGCCGTTAGTAGGTACTGGTATGGAGCGTCATGTTGCTCGTGACTCTGGTGTTTGTGTAATCGCTAAGCGTGGCGGTGTGATTGAAGATGTAGATGCCTCACGCATCGTTGTTCGTGTAAACGAAGAAGAAATGGTCGCTGGTGAAGCGGGTATTGATATCTATAACTTGGTCAAATACACGCGCTCTAACCAAAACACTTGTATCAACCAACGCATCATTGTTAACCAAGGTGACGAGATTGCTTTGGGTGATATCTTGGCTGATGGTCCATCAACGGATCTTGGTGAGCTTGCACTAGGTCAAAACATTCGCATTGCATTTATGCCGTGGAATGGTTACAACTTCGAAGATTCAATCTTGTTGTCTGAGAAAGTGGTTAAAGAAGATCGTTTCACTACTATTCATATTCAAGAATTGACTTGCGTGGCTCGTGATACCAAATTGGGTACAGAAGAGATTACTGCTGATATTCCAAACGTTGGTGAAGCCGCATTATCAAGTCTTGATGAAGCAGGTATCGTTTATATCGGTGCTGAAGTTGATGCTGGTGATATCTTAGTTGGTAAAGTCACACCAAAAGGTGAGACGCAACTAACGCCAGAAGAGAAACTACTCCGGGCTATTTTTGGTGAAAAAGCGGCTGATGTAAAAGACACGTCACTACGTGTTCCAACATCAAGCAAAGGTACGGTTATTGACGTACAAGTATTTACCCGTGATGGCGTTGAAAAAGATGCCCGTGCACGTGCCATCGAAAAGTCGCAACTTGACAGCTATCGTAAAGATTTAAAAGAAGAGCTACGTATCTTTGAAGACGCAGCACGTGGTCGTATTGGTAATCTATTAGATGGCCAAAAAGTCAGTGGTGGTTCTGGTCTGAAAGCTGGTACGGTTATGGCATTGGCTGATATGAAAGATATGAGCCTTGAGACATTGCTTGATATCCAGCCAGTTGAAGAAGAAATCTCTGAGCGTCTGACGCAAATCGCTGAATACTTAGTTGATAAGCAAAAAGACATCGACGTGAAATTTGCTGAGAAAAAACGCAAATTGACTGCTGGTGATGACTTACAGCACGGCGTACAAAAAATCGTTAAAGTATATCTAGCGGTTAAGCGTCGTATTCAGCCTGGTGATAAAATGGCTGGTCGTCATGGTAACAAAGGTGTGGTATCACGCATCATGCCTGTCGAAGACATGCCTTATGATGAGAATGGTAATACCGTTGACATCGTACTGAACCCGCTTGGTGTACCATCTCGTATGAACATCGGTCAGGTTCTAGAGACGCATTTGGGTATGGCAGCCAAAGGTTTGGGTGAGAAGATTGATGGTATGCTCAAATCTCAAGCAGCGATCAAAGAGCTACGTGGTTTCTTAGACAAAATCTATAACCAAGTAGGCGGTGAGCAAGTTGATCTTGATAGCTTGAGTGATGATGACATCATGGCATTATCAGACAACTTACGTGGCGGTGTACCGATGGGTACCGCAGTGTTTGATGGTGCAAGAGAGAGCCAAGTCAAAGACTTGTTAGAGCTTGCTGGTATGGACCGTGATGGTCAGCAGACATTGTATGATGGTCGTACTGGTCAGAAGTTTGACCGTAAAGTAACGGTCGGTTATATGTACATGCTCAAACTTAACCATTTGGTTGATGATAAAATGCATGCACGTTCTACCGGTTCTTATTCACTAGTGACGCAGCAGCCACTCGGCGGTAAAGCTCAGTTCGGTGGTCAGCGCTTTGGTGAGATGGAAGTCTGGGCACTAGAAGCTTATGGCGCGACTTACACGTTGCAGGAAATGCTGACTGTGAAGTCGGATGACGTTGAAGGTCGTACGCGTATGTACAAAAACATCGTTGATGGTGAGCAGTATATGGATCCAGGTATGCCTGAATCGTTTAACGTACTGACCAAAGAAATCAAATCATTGGGTATTAATATTGAGTTAAAACAAACCCATTAAGCACGGCGGACTGAAGCCACTTAAATATGGCTTCAGTCTATTATTATCCTTAGTGGTCAACCTAAAAGCAGTACGCGCATCGCTGCTGCTTTTAGTGATTTGTCTCAACCCTATTCATTGCCTTCATTCATCTTATTTGCGTCAATAATACGCTATCAGATGATTATAAAGATAACGGAGAAGCAACTTGAAAGATTTACTCGATATCATGCAAAGCCCTACCGGCAACGGTAACCAAGAGTTTGATAGCATCCAAATTACCTTAGCCTCACCTGACGTCATCAAGTCATGGTCACATGGCGAAGTAAAAAAACCTGAAACCATTAACTATCGTACGTTTAAGCCTGAGCGTGATGGTCTATTTTGTGCCAAAATTTTTGGCCCAGTAAAAGATTTTGAGTGCTTATGTGGTAAGTACAAGCGCCGTAAGTTCCAAGGCGTTATCTGTGAAAAATGTGGCGTAGAAGTGACGACCGCTAAAGTTCGTCGTGATCGCATGGGTCACATCGACTTAGCCAGTCCAGTTGCGCATATTTGGTTCCTAAAATCATTACCAAGCCGCATCGGTCTATTGCTAGACATGACGCTACGTGATATCGAACGCGTTCTATATTTCGAAAGCTACATCGTTACCGAGCCAGGTCTGACTTCTTTAGAGAAGTACCAATTGCTTGATGATGAAGATTACTTCAAAGCCCTTGAAGAATTTGGTGATGAATTCACAGCCAAAATGGGTGCTGAGGCGGTTCAAGACTTATTGAAAGATATCGATATCGATCTTGAAGTTGATGAGTTGCGTGAAGCGATTCCGCAAACAGGTTCTGAGACTAAGCTTAAAAAGATGTCTAAGCGTCTTAAATTGTTAGAAGCATTCCGTGATTCTAATAATAAGCCTGAGTGGATGGTAATGAACATCTTACCAGTACTACCACCAGATTTACGTCCGCTAGTACCACTAGAAGGCGGTCGTTTTGCGACGTCAGATCTAAACGATTTATATCGCCGCGTGATCAACCGTAACAACCGTCTTAAGCGTCTGCTTGAGCTGAGCGCCCCTGATATCATCGTACGTAACGAAAAACGTATGTTGCAAGAATCAGTGGATGCGTTGCTTGATAATGGTCGCCGCGGTCGTGCTATTACTGGTAGTAACAAGCGTCCATTAAAATCTTTGGCTGATATGATCAAAGGTAAGCAAGGTCGTTTCCGTCAAAACTTACTTGGTAAGCGTGTCGATTACTCTGGTCGTTCGGTTATCGTGGTAGGCCCAACACTACGTCTACATCAGTGTGGTCTACCTAAGAAAATGGCACTAGAATTATTCAAGCCATTTACTTATAACAAGCTATTGTCTCATGGTTTGGCGACGACAATTAAAGCTGCCAAAAAGATGGTAGAGCGTGAAGAGCCACAAGTGTGGGATATGCTAGCCATGGTTATCCGTGAGCATCCAGTGCTTCTTAACCGTGCACCAACGCTTCACCGTTTGGGCTTGCAAGCATTTGAGCCAGTACTAATCGAAGGTAAAGCGATCCAATTGCATCCGCTCGTTTGTACCGCATTCAACGCCGATTTTGATGGTGACCAAATGGCCGTTCACGTGCCATTGACGCTAGAAGCTCAGCTTGAATCACGTGCGCTAATGATGTCTACCAACAACATCTTGTCACCTGCGAACGGTGATCCAATCATCGTACCATCACAGGATGTTGTATTGGGCTTGTACTACATCAGTCGCTCGTCTATCAATGCTAAAGGCGAGAGCATGGTTTTTGCTACCGTCAATGAAGCATTGCGTGCTATTGGTTCGAACGATCTACATGTTAACGCTAAAATCAAAGTGCGTGTTACAGAGACGCATATTGATGAAGAGGGTAACGAAACCAAAGAAATCAGTATCAAAGATACGGTTGCTGGTCGTTTGCTTATCTGGAACATCATGCCTAAAGGTATGACGTTTGATGAATGTAACCAAGAAATGACGAAGAAAAACATCTCTCGTTTAATCAACTCTTGCTACCGTAAAGTAGGCGTAAAAGAGAGTGTTATGTTTGCTGACCAATTGATGTATCTTGGTTTTGCTCAAGCAACCTTGTCTGGTGTGTCTATCGGTATCGATGACATGGTCATTCCACCACTGAAAAAGCAAATCATCGAAGTGGCAGAAGGCGAAGTTCGCGAAATCGAAGATCAATTCGAGCAAGGCTTTGTAACGGCTGGTGAGCGTTATAACAAAGTGGTTGATATCTGGTCACGTACCAATGACAAAGTCGCTAAGGCGATGATGGATAACTTGGCAACGGATAAGATCTTGAATGCCAAAGGTGAGGAAGAAGAGCAGAAATCATTCAACTCTATCTTTATCATGTCAGATTCTGGTGCTCGTGGTAGCGCGGCACAGATTCGTCAGTTGGCTGGTATGCGTGGTTTGATGGCCAAGCCAGATGGCTCAATCATTGAAACCCCGATTAAAGCTAACTTCCGTGAAGGTTTGACGGTACTACAGTACTTTATCTCAACTCACGGTGCCCGTAAAGGTCTAGCGGATACGGCACTGAAAACAGCTAACTCAGGTTATCTGACTCGTCGTCTGGTTGATGTGGCACAAGATTTGGTTATCACTAGTGATGATTGTGGTACTGAAGAAGGCCTACTCATGAAACCACATATCCAAGGTGGCGAAATCATTGAGAAGCTAGGTGAGCTAGTACTTGGTCGTGTGACTGCACGTGATGTTACTTATAATGATGATGCTGATAAAGTATTGGTTCCAGCTGGTACTTTGATCGATGAGTACTGGGTTAACGTCCTTGACAGCAACGCGATTGATGATATCTGGGTACGTTCAGTTATTACTTGTAATGTTGAGCATGGCGTGTGTTCACAGTGTTATGGTCGTGACCTTGCTCGTGGTCATAAAGTGAATATCGGCGAGTCAGTCGGTGTCATGGCTGCACAGTCTATCGGTGAGCCAGGTACTCAGTTAACCATGCGTACGTTCCACGTGGGCGGGGCAGCAAGCTCAGCCTCTGTAGACAATAGCATCTCTGTACGTAATGCTGGTCAAGCGCATTTCGAAAACATGAAAACCGTTCAACATACTGATGGTCACTTAGTCATCGTATCGCGTTCAGCTGAAATCGCATTAACCGATGAACTTGGCCGTGAGCGTGAGCGTTATAAAGTACCTTATGGTTCTAGCGTTCTTGTGAAGAGCGAAGATTATGTTGAAGGCGGCCAGACCATCGCTAAATGGGATCCGCACACGCATCCTATCATCACAGAATTCGCTGGTACTGCACGCTTCAGTGACATCACTGATGGCTTGACGGCTACTGTGAAGGTTGATGACGCGACTGGTATGAGCTCATTTGAGATTCTTGCTACTCGTGACCGTTCAAGCTCAGCGAAAGACTTACGTCCTGCAATTATCTTGAACACGGACGAAGGTAAAGAAGTGGTTTACTTCTTACCAGCTGAAACCATCATTCGCGTCAGCGATGGTGAAAAAGTAGCAGCCGGTTCGATCCTAGGCCGCGTACCACAAGCATCTTCTGGTACTAAAGATATCACCGGTGGTCTACCACGTGTTGCTGATCTATTCGAAGCACGTCGTCCGAAAGATCACGCCATCATGGCAGAAATGTCTGGTGTGGTTAGCTTTGGTAAAGAGACCAAAGGTAAGAACCGCTTCATTATTACCAATGAAGATGGTGAGATCCATGAAGAGCTAATCCCGAAATGGCGTCAAATCAACGTCTTTGAAAACGAGACGGTAGCTCGTGGTGAAGTGATCGCTGATGGTCCACAGAACCCACATGATATCTTGCGTTTGAAAGGTCAGACTGCACTTGCTGATTATATCGTCAACGAAGTACAGGACGTTTATCGTCTGCAGGGCGTGAAAATCAACGATAAGCACATCGAAGTAATTATTCGTCAGATGCTGCGTAAAGTTGAAATCACCGATGGTGGCGATTCAAATCACTTTAAAGGTGATCAGGTCGAGTATGCTGATATCAAAGCATTGAATGCTAAGCTAGAAGCGGAAGACAAGTTCCCAGTACAGTTTGAGCGTCAGTTGTTAGGTATCACCAAAGCAAGTCTGGCAACAGAAAGCTTTATCTCAGCGGCTTCTTTCCAGGAAACAACCCGCGTACTAACTGCTGCTGCCGTTACTGGTAAAGTGGATGAGTTACGTGGCCTGAAAGAAAACGTGGTCGTTGGTCGCTTGATTCCTGCAGGTACGGGTCTTGCTTATCATAAAGCACGTAAAGACAAAGCAGATAAGAAGCTACAAGATAAAGATCTTAATGCAGCGTTTGATATGACAGCGAGCACTGATAGTAAAGACTTTGCAAGCTTTGATGAAGCCTTTGCTCAAGAGTTAAATCAAGACAACTAAGAGCAGTCAGCGTCTTTGATTCATTTTTAACTTGATAAAAAGCCAGCCTCCGTTGCTGGCTTTTTTGTGTGTGTAAAAAACTGAGAAAGGCATGGTGCTACTATCAGAAAAAATAGTACACTGGAAAATACGCTCAAATTCACTATTCATAAAAGGATAATTAGCAGATGGCAGGTAAAACACGTGTCGCCAAGTATCAAGCAGATCGAACCAACCAAAAGCTGTATTTTTGTCGTTTATCCTGCCAAGCAGCGGGAAGTGCCAACGATAAGCAGTTATACCAAGCCCATTGCGAAACGGCTATCTTTCATTTGCATGGTGCATTGCTGGCATTTATCCAAGAACTGGGACATTTTTATAGTTTAAATATGACGTCACCCACGTTGCTAGATATCGAACAAGCATTGACAGAGCGCACACAGGTATCTCCTGAAATCCAACGCTTGCAGCAATTGCAGCAGCAAGGTTTTGTTGCCAATATAGATCGCGCTTATCAACGCTGTCTCTATGCTGTGCCACCAGATATCGTCGTAGACGAGACGCCAAGTAGTTCGTCCGCCTCGCCAGATCTCATTGTGAATGTCGTCACTTTATCGAATCAATGGTTGCCTGATGAGGCCACTATACGTGAATGGCGTCAGCAGCTTTTGGAGCTGATTGAGCAACTCCGTGCTGGAATGGTCGAGTTTTAGATATATAGTCAGCGAACTACTAAATCGCTACGGTGTTACCCTCCTTAGAGGTACGATATGTACAATCTGTGGTAGGCTGCCTTGTAGCTGTTTTAGATTTCTTTGACTATATATAAGGGGCATGTTCATTGTCTGAGAAGTAGAAGACAAGGTAGTGATAGTTATGGTGCTTTAATCAAAGCAAAAAAAAGGCTTATTCAGTGATTGCTGAATAAGCCTTTTTTATCAGATATTGATTATGGCGATGAATCAGGTATGCCATGATAAGCAGATTACTCTGGCAACGGAGGCATACGCTCAACAGGTGTGACGGATAATGGGTTTTGCGGTACGCTATCATCACTGCGTTTATTGCTAGATGTCTGAGGCTCTGAGTTTTTCACATTTTCAGGGGGCTTAGGAGTGGGAGCCTGACGCTGCTGAGTTTGGGTTTTGACTGGCTTTGCCGCTTTGCTATTGTCAGCAACATCGTCATCACCAGCGATAAGTCCATCATCAGTCATTTCGATTATTTCTTGCTGCTGTTTCTTAGATTTTGAGCGGTTGTTAATCGACACCCACTGACTCGGCGTATCTTTGAGCTGTGCTTTCATAAAGTCCATCCAAACGGGTAGGGCGGCCACACCGCCATACTCACGGCGACCCATGGTGGCTGGTTGATCAAAACCCATCCATACGACGGTCGCATTGGTAGGATGAAATCCTGCGAACCAAGCATCTTTAGCCTGGTTGGTTGTGCCTGTTTTACCACCGATATCGTTACGACCTAATGCTTTTGCTCGTATAGCCGTACCATGCTGTACCACATCACGCAAAATATCTGCCATCTCAAATGCCACTCTAGGTTGCAATATTCGTGGTGCCTGTTTGGCCACTGCGTATTGTACAGGAGGTGCTTTCAAGCGATCTGACTGAGGGCCAGCATTATAAACAGTCAAATCAGTGCTTTGTTCGGTGCTTTCATCAGCTTTTAGCGCCGATGCATCAGTGTCTGTTTTATCAGTATCTGTTTCATCAATACTATTGCTATCGTCTTCGAGTGACTTATTATATGCCTCGATTGATTGCTTATTACGTTGCTCAAGTTGTTTGTTAAAGCATAGCGCACAAGCTTGACGTGGATTTGCTTGGAACAATAGATCGTTTTTATAATTGTATATTTGTTCAATAAAGTAAGGTTGTACGCGATGACCACCATTGGCAAAGGTTGAATATGCTGTTGCCATTTGTAGTGGCGTGGCTTGTCCTGCGCCAAGTGCTAACGATAACGTGGTGGGGAGCTTTTCTTTGTCTAAACCGAACTCATCTAATAGATTGCGTGTACTAGAAATCCCAATGGCTTGTAGTAAACGAATAGAAACCAAGTTTCTAGACAAGTAAAGCCCGCGGCGCAAGGTGATATCACCTAAGAAGCGCTCATCAGAGTTTTTGGGTTTCCAGTCGCCTACTTGTATTGGTCTATCGGAGACGATGGTGTCTGGACGATAGCCTTTTTCTAGCGCTGCTGTATAAACAAGCGGTTTAATCGTTGAGCCTGGTTGGCGCCAGCCCTGTAATGCACGGTTGAATTTGCTGTGGTTAAAATCAAACCCACCGACCAAGGCATTAACCGCGCCAGTTTCTGGATTTAAGGAAACCAAGCTTCCTTGTATTTTGGGTATTTGACCCAGTTGCCAATTGCCATTCGCCGTTGGCATAACACGGACAATATCATTCTTTTTGACAATTTGGCTGGCATTACTTGGATAGTAACCGATACGATCGGCAGAAATGTATTTGCGCGCCCAGCTCATGCCAGACCAGTTAACGGTTATGCTCTCACCAGACTGTAAGGTGGCCTCAAAACTACGCGAATTGACTTTGGTAATTTTGGCAGGAGACATACTGCTATAACGTTGAAAGTTCTCTAGCGGTTCATCATTTGCTTCAGCACCGCGCCAACCGTGACGATGCTCATAGGCAACCAAACCCGTCAGTATGGCCGCTTCTGCATCTATCTGTGCCTGACTGTCTACTGTCAGGCGTACGCGCCAACCACCATGCATGACCTGCTCACCATAGCGCTCCACTAAGGTAGCACGAGTCATTTCTGCCAAATAAGGCATATTGACATCCAGCTTTTCTTTATAAAGGTTGATGCCTACTGGTGCGGCAATGGCTTCGTCTTTTTGCGCTTTGGTGATATAACCTAGCTCATGCATGCGCCCAATAATCCAGTTACGACGGGTCAATGCACGCTCAGGGTTGGCGACAGGATTGTATTTAGAGGGAGCTTTTGGTAAGCCTGCTAGCATTGCCATCTCAGCGATGCTTAAGCTGTCTAGCGACTTACTATAATATTTTTTGGCAGCAGCACGGATACCGTAAGCGCCTTCACCCAGATAAATCTTGTTGACATAAAGTGTTAGAATATCGTTTTTGCTGAGTTCATCTTCGATTTTACGTGCTAAAAATAACTCTGTCAGTTTGCGGTTTAGCGTTCTCTCTGAGCTCAAGAAATAGTTTTTGGCAACCTGCATAGTGATGGTCGACCCACCTGTCTGGCCGTCATCATCGGTCACAGCCTCAGTAACGGCTCGACCAAGTCCTTTAATACTGATACCACTATGCTGAAAAAATGAGGCATCTTCTGCTGCTAAAAAGGCATGGGTTAAATCTTCAGGAATGTCTTCAAAACTGACTGGTAAAGATAAACGATTGCCATATTGGCCAATCAGTTTGTCATCGCTACTATAAATCTGTAATGGCATCTCTAAACTAGCAGTCTTAATTTCTTGAGTGCTTGGTAAGGTCGGCGATAAATACATTGCCATACCATAAAAACCAATCGGTACAGCAAGCGCTAAAACAACCGCCAATGCTAGGCATGCGATAAAAACACCCACTAAAAAATGAATGAGGCGAGCAGTAGCATTTTTTTTGGCCATAAGAAGACTTATTAGTTAGAATTTGTAGCGAACAATATATTATACCTCGAACAAAATCGGCAGGTCATAATAAATGTGTAAGTGTGCTTTAATATATTTTTAAATGCTTGAAACTATCAATTAAGTAAAGTATTGTATCTAATTATTACAAATAACTATCAAATTGTACATTCAATATAAGGTATAGAGTTTGTGAGGCTATTTACTTCTAAAAGTCGACATTTGATTGGTGTGGATATTTGTGCCACCTCAGTAAAGTTGGTTGACATACAGCGCCAACATGGCATGTTTCACCTAAAATCTTATGGTATCGAAAGACTTCCGGAAGGTGTAGTCGTCGACAAACTCTTGGTAGATACAGAAACAGTAGGTACTATCATAACCAGCCTCGCCAGACGCTGCCAAGTATCGGGCAGCAATGTCGCTACAGCAGTTTCGGGCTCTGCTGTTATAACCAAAATTATTGACATGGATATGGCGTTAAATGACGTTGAGCGTGAAGCCCAAATTCGTTTAGATGCGGATCAGTATGTGCCTTACCCGTTAGAAGATGTCAATTTAGACTTTGAAGTTTTGGGTCCCTCTTTGGCTAGCGATAATATGGTGCAGGTATTGCTGGCGGCTTCTCGCTCGGAAAATGTCGACCAACGCGTCGATGCGTTAGCCTTCGGTGGCATGCAAACCAAAGTCATGGATATTGAATCACATGCCATTGAGCGTGCTTTTAAACTGATGGTCGATTATCTGCCAAATATGCCAGAATTGGTCGCTTTAGTGGATATTGGTCACAATCAAACCACTTTATATATCGCTAAAAATGGTGAGTTCATTTATAGTCGTGAGCAATTGTTTGGCGGTGTGCAGTTGACCGAGGCGATACAAAATCGTTACGGGTTATCAGCAGAAGAGGCCACATTGAGCAAACGTGAGCGTACCTTACCTGATGACTATTATCCTGAGATATTGACGCCCTTCATAGAAAACACCATTCAGCAAATCACGCGCTCTCTGCAGTTTTACTTCTCATCTAGCCAGTATAGCAGTATAGACCACGTGGTGTTGGCAGGTGGTAGCAGCTCGATTGCGGGTCTCTCTGGTATGGCACAACAAAAACTGGGTGTCCCGGTTAGTGTGGCCAACCCGTTTGCTAATATGACTATCGCACCAAATATTGACAATGAGCAATTGGCTGTTGATGCACCAAGCTTAATGGCTGCATGCGGTCTTGCGTTAAGGAGCTTTGACTGATGGCTCGTATTAACCTTTTACCTTGGCGCCAAGAAGAGCGCGAACGTCGCAATAAAGAATTCTTAACATTGGTGGTTGCCGTCACTTTGCTGACGCTACTGGCTGCATTTGCCTCATGGAGCTATTTCAATAATGAGCTTGCTGACCAGCTCGATGCCAATTCGTTGATCGAACAAGAAAATAAACGTTTAGATATTGCATTGACCGAAATTGATAGTTTAGAGCAGCGCCGTGAAGATATTATATCGCGTATGCAAGTGATTCAAGACTTGCAGGGTCGCCGTCCGGTGCCTGTACGTTTGTGGGATGATTTGGCTAAAGCCATTCCGCCAGCGCTTTATTTAAACAATCTCAAACGTGAAGGGGATGTCCTAACCTTAACCGGTCTGGCTGATAATCCAAACATTGTGTCGAGTTTGATTCGTAATCTAGACAGCAGTAAGTGGATGGGTAATTCAGCAGTGAGTAATATTCAACAGAATATCACCGCTTATGAGACGGCACCTGCTCTTAACAACACGGTTACGACAGGCGAGCAGCCTCGCCCTGTTTATCCAGAAGACAGTTATGTACAGTTTGTGGTAACGACAAAAGTGCAATCAGAGACGCCTGCCGCTACGGATGATGTTTTGGGAGGTGAGTTATGAAACTTGTCCGCAAAAAAAGCCTAATCAAGACCAAAAAGAATAACTTAAAACCCAAAAAACAGTTTGATCTAAACGAGTTTCGCCGCAGTTTTGAATCATTAGATTCTGATAACTATGGTAGCTGGCCATTGCCAGTAAAGGTAACCGTGATTGGTCTTATTATTACTTTTATCGCTGCGCTATCATGGGCACTGCCAATCAGTAGTAAAATCGATGAGATCAATGCGGCTGAAAGTCAGCAACAAACGCTGCTAGATAGTTACCGTGAAAAAGAATCACGTGCGCGTCACCTAAAAGCCTATCAAGAACAAGTCGTCCAAATGGAGACGGAGTTCAATACTTTGCTAGACCAATTGCCAAAAGACACACGTGTCTCAGAGCTGGTAGAAGGCATCAATATGACAGGTGTAGGTAGTAACATACGTTTCCAAGATATCTCAGTAGAACCTGAAATCGAAAATGAATTCTTCATTGAGCAGCCTATCCGTATTGCTGCTTTGGGTGATTACCATCAGTTTGGTAGCTTTATTAGCGGTCTGGCAGCACTACCTAGAATCATCACGATGCACGATTTTGAAGTCAGTAATCCACAGCCTACTTTGGATGTGTTACCAGAGCTTAATTTGGTTTTACAGACCAAAACGTATCGATCTAAAGAAGCGGCTCCTGAAGGTGATGAAGCGGTTGCCTCAACTGACGCTGCAGCTACAGCAGGAGGCAACTAATGACTATTCAGAGACTGCCGATATTACTTGTTTTGAGCATGGCAACGCTATTGATGACAGGTTGTACAGATCGTATTGGTATGGCAGAGCAATCAATGGCTGACATACGTAATCAGCCAGCCCAACCTATCGAACCACCGCCTAAGGCTGAGCTGGTAGAGGACTTCGTCTATAGTGCCAGTGCCCAGCGCAGTCCGTTTTTGCCGCCAAGTTTGGTCAATGTACAGGGCCCTACAACCTCAATCGATGGTGTGCGACCTGACATTACAAGAACGAAAGAACCGCTTGAGCAGTATGAGCTGACGCAGCTGATTTTTAGAGGTGTTGTGGTTGCTCCGGAAGGCCAGCAGTATGCATTGATACAACGTCCGGATGGCTCGGTTGCTAGTGTGAAAGTAGGTAATTATCTTGGATTAAATGACGGCCGTATCGTTGAAATCACGCCGACTCAGGTTAACTTGATTGAAATTGTGCCAGACAGTCGTGCCGGGTTCGTTGAAAAACCCCAGTCACTGGTATCCCCTATAAGCTAAGTTGGCAGATTTTTTGAGGAATAAATAATGACAGTACGCAACAACAAGGTGATGATAATGAGCAATCGTGTGTCTTCCGCTTTTGCCATTTCAGCATTGGCCGTCAGCATGATAGCCGTGAGCAATAGCGCATATGCTGCACAGCGCATCAACAATGTCTCTGTAGTACAAACGGCACCAGCCGTGACTCAAATGCGCTTGGGGTTCACAGGAACGCCAGTATTACCAGCAGCATATCAACTGGATGACCCTAGTCGCTTGGTGTTAGATTTTGAGCAAGTACAAAACGGTCTTGCCAGTCGCTTCAATGAATACAATATTGGTGTCGTCAATGATGTCACTACACTGAGTAGCGACAGTACCACGCGTCTTATTGTTGGCCTAAAAGAGTCGGGCAATTATACGACCGCGATTGAGGGCAACGAGCTATTGCTGACCATCACTGATCCGAGTCGTCCTGTGATTACCAGTGATCCGGTACAGGATGTGCTCAATAACAATAGTAATAACAATATCACGACGACGACAATTGTTACGCCAATTATTGAGACCAGTACCGTTCCGGTTGCCGCTGTTCGTACGAACACGCCTTCTTTGAAAAAAGAAGTCCCAGCAGATACGATGGTGGTCAGAGTCAATCCACTGCTCAACCCTCAACTTGCTGCCTCACAAGTGAGTAAACAGTATAGTTACGACGGTCTCAGTGCAGTGAATTTTTCGGCAGGCAATGATGGTGGTGGTAATATCAGCGTTGTACTGGCCAATGAAGCCATTCCAGTAGATGTACAGCGTCAAGGCAATCAGTTAGTGGTGCGTTTGACTGGTAGTACAGTGCCAAGAAACTTGCTACGTCGATTGAATATTAATAGCGGTCTTGTCAGCAGTATAGATACCAAAAACCAAGGTCAAAATGGTGTCATCACCATAAACATGACAGATGATTATGAGTATCAAGCATATCAGTCTGGCAACCAGTTGAATATCGGTATCAAAAAACCTGAACTACTACGTGAGCCAACGCTTGAAGAAAGAGTCTATAGTGGCGAACCACTGTCTATGGAGTTTCAAGACGTCGAGATTCGTAGTGTATTAGACATTTTGGCCCAGTTTACCGAGATGAACATCGTTGCTAACGACTCAGTCGCTGGTAACATCACTTTGCGTCTGATCAATGTGCCTTGGGATCAGGCGCTCGATATTATCTTAAAGAGCAAAAATCTAGACAAGCGTGAAAACGGCAATATTATTTTGGTCGCGCCTGCTACAGAGCTTGCTGAGCAAGAAGCAAAGGAGCTTGAAGCACAGCAAGCCGTGAAGTCTTATGCACCATTGCGGACTGAGTATATCCGTTTGAGCTATGCTATAGCGCAAGATGTATTGACGCTGATCTCTCAAGGTAGTGGTTCATCTGGTGGTAGTGGCACCTCAAGCCGAGCCGATGAAAACAATACGTTGTTGTCTAATCGTGGCACAGTGACCGTTGATGATCGTACCAATACTTTGATCATTAAAGACGTGGCTGAGAGTATCGAAAATATTCACAAATTAATCAGCAAAATTGATATCCCCGTTCGTCAGGTCATGATTGAAGCGCGTATCGTTAGCGCCACGGATAGCTTTAGTAAAGAAATCGGCGTTCGCTGGGGCATCCTGTCAAATGGCGCAGCAAACAACCGTAGCTTGTTGGTTGGTGGTAGTAATCAGACATTGGCAGATCTCAAAGACTTTGACATAGAGACCACCACAGTCAATGGTCAAACGGTCTCGTATCCGTCGTATGACATTACCAGTCCTGATAATTTAAACGTTGATTTAGGCGTTTCTAACCCAGCGGGTAGTATTGCCTTTGGCTTACTCAGTATGTCTGATGTGATGCTTGATCTTGAGCTGTCAGCACTGCAAGCCGACAATCGCGGTGAAGTTATCTCAACACCCAAGATTTTGACAGCAGACAAGCAAACAGCAAAAGTCTCGTCCGGTACGCAGATTCCGTATCAAGAAGCATCAGCCAGTGGTGCTACAACGACCAGTTTTAAAGAAGCAGCACTGAGCTTAGAAGCCACGCCGAATATCACACCTGATGGTAAGATTGGTCTAAAATTGGTCATTACCAATGGTACACCGACTATCATCAACAATCAGGTAGCTATTTCTGAGGACTCGATCTCGACCAATGTTATTATCGAAGATGGGCAGACAGTTGTACTAGGCGGTGTGTTTAAAAACCGTACTAGTAACGGCGTAGATAAAGTACCTTTCTTAGGAGACCTGCCTTATATTGGCCGTGCATTCCGCCGAGATGTACGTAGCAATACTAAGGAAGAGTTACTTATTTTTGTCACGCCAAAACTGATCAATGATGGTACAAGCCGTTTGAATTAATGGGCAGTTGGTTTTTATTAAAAAAAGCAAGCCACCGTGCTTGCTTTTTTATGTGCTGAATTTTACTCACAATAATCATGGCTCATTACTAGCCAGAATATCAATGACGTTGTATCATACCTAATTTAGCTGAGTAAGTACTATGGTGCAGGAATTGCCGTCGGTGTTTTTAGTGGGACCGATGGGAGCAGGGAAGACGACAATCGGTAAACTACTGGCCAAACAATTGGGCCGCACTTTTGTAGATAGTGATTGGTATGTCGAATCGCAAACCGGTGCCGATATTGCTTGGATCTTCGCAAAAGAAGGCGAAGCGGGCTTTCGTGAGCGTGAAACGCGTGCTATCGATGAGTTGACCCAAAACCCTCAAATCGTACTGGCAACGGGCGGCGGTGCAGTGATGTGTGCTGAAAACCGTGAGTTTTTACATCAGCGTGGTATCGTCGTTTACCTCAATGCTCCCGTAGATGTGCAAATGGCTCGTACTGCTAAGGATAAGTCTCGACCATTATTACAGCAGCCAAATCCTAGAAAAATACTTCAGGATTTGTACAGTGCTCGAGATCCTTTGTATCGGCAGGTGGCACATATCATCATGCCGACGGGCCATACGTATCCGCGGCATATGGTCAACCAACTGCTACAGCAATTAGAAACCTTTTCTGACGCTACCACGATGGCGCCAGCTTCAGCCCCTAAAAACGACCAATAGCAGATCGAGTAGCACGGTTGCTGTTCAGATCTGCTTTTTATCTTATTATCAATCTTTAAGGACTCTTTCATGACAATGCCAGTGTTTTATGATGCTCTAACGGTTCACACGCAAAGTCATGATTATCCAATCGTCATTACTGAAAACGCTGCGATAGAAAAGAGCAGTATGGCACAGCAAGTAGCGCCTTATATTGGTGGTCAGCAGGTATTGATTGTCACTAATGAGACGGTCGCGCCTTTGTACTTGAAACCCTTGGAAGACGAGCTGTCCGTACAATTTACGGTAAGGATTTGTGTGTTGCCAGATGGCGAGCAATATAAAAACCAAACCAGTATCGATCAAATCTATGATGCCCTAATGGCGGAGCACTTTAATCGTGATGTCACGCTCATCGCGCTCGGTGGCGGCGTGGTTGGTGACATGACAGGGTTTGCCGCAGCAAGCTTTATGCGTGGGGTGAATTTTATCCAAATTCCAACAACGTTGTTATCGCAAGTGGATTCAAGCGTGGGTGGCAAAACAGGCATCAATCATACACAAGGCAAAAATATGATTGGGGCGTTTTGGCAACCGCAAATGGTTCTTGCTGATATGAGTACTCTCAAAACATTACCGACACGCGAGCTATCAGCTGGTATCGCTGAAATTATTAAATACGCCCTCATCATGGACGAAACATTTTTGACATGGCTTGAGACCAATCTGCCTGCGATGATGGCATTGGATTTGGCAGTACTTGGGGAAGCTGTGAAGCGCTGCTGTCAGTACAAGGCTGATGTCGTGGCACAAGATGAAAGAGAGTCAGGTGTGCGTGCACTACTCAACTTCGGTCATACCTTTGGTCATGTGATTGAGACAAATGAAGGCTATGGCAATTGGTTGCATGGTGAGGCAGTTGCAGCTGGCATGGTACAAGCAGCTGAGCTTTCCCAAAAGATTGGCTGGCTAACTCATGATGAGGTTGCGCGTATCAAGCGTGTCTTAATCCTAGGTAATCTACCTATCACACCGCCGGTTATCGAGGTAGAGACTGCTTTGAACCTGATGGGGCATGATAAAAAAGTGAAACACGGACAAATCCGCCTGATTTTGTTAAAATCAATAGGCGATGCTGTGTTGACCAATGACTTTGATCACGAGTTGTTGTCTGAAGTATTGTCACAATACAGCGCGTAGCTCATTAAGATCGTGTGCAACTTATCAAAGTTTTAGTAAATGTATAGGGATGCCTATACGCTTTAGTGCACTCAAATATGTTTTTACCAAGGACACTCTCATGGCAGCATCAAAACCGACGACACGTACGGCTAGCCAATCATACAGTCGTCAGGCCTTGATTTGGCTAGTAGTGACATTGCTGTTGGGCATTGTCACCGCATTGGTATGGATGCTGAGTCAAACACCAGCAATGGGTGCCAAGATCGAAAACGCACCAGTATCCGCACCGCAAATGCTGGCTGATGAGTTTGAACAGCCATTAAAGATAGAGTCGTTGCATGAGCTTGATACGGATGTGCAACCCATTAACTTTGATGCCACGGTTCGTGATTTGCGTGATTATCCTGATGAATTCAAAGACAAGCGTTATCTACTGGCCAATAAAGGCAAGTGGACTGTGCAAGTGATGAATGTGGCCGAAAACGATGTGATCGTTAGCTACTTAGAAAGCCGCAAAGATCGCGAGAAATTTGCTTATTTTCGATATCTTGACGACGAAAATCAGGTTCGTTATATGTTGACCTATGGGCTGATGAGTAGTCCACAAGAAGCGGTAGGGGCTGCCAAACTGATCGATTTTAAATTGCCTACGGATGTTCGTGTATTGCCAGAAGAGATCAATCGATACGTTGGTATTATTGACAATTACGAGCGCCCTGACCCAGTAAAAGACTTGAGTACAAAGCGTACCCGTGCTGTTAGCTTGAAACCAACCAAACGTGAAATACCTGTTCGCCAAAAAGCGGAGGCGGTGGCGAGCGATCAAGCAGCTACGGACAACAGTAACCGTAATGCTCAAGATACTGCTAGTAGTAAGTCTGAGCCAAGTATTCGCCAATCAGCTGATACGTCTGAAACCCTCTCTGTGAGTGAAGAACGCACAATTGGTAATGACGTACCTTCATCTGAAACTTCACCCAAAAATGAAGAAAGTACAAGCAAACCGGTGTCTGAGACTAAAAAGCCTGCATCATCAGAAGCGGATAAAACCACCACCAAAAAGCCACCAGTGGTGCCAGCGCCTAAACCGCCGAGCACTACTTCGAACACCAATAACAAGAATGCCAATGCTAAGAGTGCTAACACCAGTGCGCCAAAAGAAAATAGTGATAGCATAAAAACGCTGATAGAAGATAAGAGTAATTAGTTTTTTGCAGATAGCCTCGCTTGCCTGAAGTTTATGGTGGCACTAACGACCGCTTTGTAAATACTTAATACGACTTAATCAAACCCACTAATGAACTCATTAGTGGGTTTTTTATGGCTCAAGTATTTTTTGGTTAAAAAGATAAGGAGAAGATAGCGGTCAAAAACAGTCGATTATCATAAGCCTACCTAACCATGTCACAGATGAGTCACTCATATTCGAATTTTAATATGATTATTGATTGTCCTATAACCAATAGTAATAAATACTATTACAAATTATGGCTGATGAATCGATAGAAAAGACTAGATTTTTTGTCAATCATTAACTAATATAACTGTGGGCGACGTTCTGTACAGTTATCGTAAAAATGTTTATTTAACAATGACTTAATAGTATATATACTGTTTTTTTGGCGCTTTGCCAGACATTGTTGTCTCAAGCGTGGCACTAATTGTTTACTAGGAAGTGATGGTAAGTGCCACAATTTCTCTCATTGTCACTTTTTTAGAGTGAGTACAGCACTTGAATACAGAGCGTCAGATATTCAAGATGAATCAAATGCATTGTTATTAATCTGTCATAGATAAACGTTTACAACTGAAATATGACAACCAACATAACAATTGATGCTTAAGCAAAAGACATAAGATATCAATAAGCGCGTGACTGGTATTTTGGGAGAGGTTTTAACCCATTACCAAGGGCCGATACTCACAAGCTATTGATATACGAATCACATGTCGAGACTTCACCTAACGATTAAGAAAACCACGGTTTTTCTGTGTTTTAGGGTATGACGTCCAAGCCTTGCACCATTGACTAATTCTAAGACCCGAATATCCTTTATCAGCCCGTTCTGCCTACGGGTACCAGCTTACACTCCGCATTGGAGATATAAGCTGCCCGTCTACTTAAAAGGACAAGCTATGTCGATGATTTCCTCGCAAACAAACCTGGCCACGCCAGATGATTTTTCTGATAATTGCGGTTTTGGTCTGATTGCTCACATTGAGGGTCAAGCCAGCCATGACTTGGTAAGAACTGCCATTCATAGTTTGAGTTGTATGACTCACCGCGGCGGCGTTGCTGCTGATGGTAGAACTGGTGACGGGTGTGGTTTATTATTAGCGACGCCTACTGAATTTTTTAAACAGATTGCCACTGAGCAACAATTGGTACTGACCGACAACTTTGCGGTCGGTATGGTGTTTGTCAATTTGGATAATGACAAGTCTAAGCATAGTCAGCAAGTGCTCAGCGATGAGATTAAAGCGCAAGGGTTAGAAGTCGCAGGCTGGCGTGATGTGCCGCTTGATTTGAGTATCGTCGGTGAGATTGGCCGTGAGACATTACCGGACTTTAAGCAGATATTCGTCAATGCACCAGATGAGTTGGCTGCAGATGATTTTAATCGTAAGTTGTTTGTCGCACGCAAAAAAGCAGAGCAGCGCCTGACAGATGATGAGCTGTTTTATGTGTGCTCACTCAGTTGCCAGACCATTATTTATAAAGGTCTGGTCATGCCATCAGACTTGCCGGCATTCTTTTTAGACCTGCAAGATGAGCGCTTGGCCTCACATATCGTGGTGTTCCATCAGCGTTTCTCCACCAATACATTACCTCGCTGGCCCTTGGCACAGCCGTTTCGTTATCTGGCCCACAATGGCGAGCTGAACACCATCACAGGTAACCGTAACTGGTCTAAGGCGCGTACGCCAAAACTCAAGTCAGACAAGTTGCCAAACTTGAATGAATTGACGCCATTAGTAAACAGTACCGGCTCTGACTCATCAAGCCTAGATAACATGCTGGAAGTACTGATGTCAGGCGGTATGAACCTGTTCCATGCGATGTCGATTTTGGTGCCACCTGCCTGGCAGAATGTCGATAGTATGGACATGGATCTGCGTGCGTTTTATGAATTTTACTCGCAGCATATGGAAGCGTGGGACGGCCCTGCCGGTCTCGTGATTCAAGATGGACGCTATGCAGTCTGTATGCTCGATAGAAACGGTCTGCGCCCGTCGCGTTGGGTGACGACTAAGAACGGTTATATCACCGTTGCATCAGAGGTTGGTGTTTGGGATTATGAACCAACCGACGTATTGGCAAAAGGCCGCGTTGGCCCAGGTCAAATGCTGGTCATTGATACGTTGACGGGTAAGGTTTTAGATACCACTGCTATCGCAACATTACTTAAAACGGCGCACCCATACCGTAAATGGCTGCGTGAAGAAGCGACACGTATACGTGATGATGAGCGTTTAGAGGAAACCTTAGCAACGCAAGCTTGCCGCGGCGATAAGCTAAAAACCCTACAAAAGATGTATCACATCACCAATGAAGAGCGTACAGAAATCATTCGTCCCAATGCGGAGAATGGTCAAGAGCCAGTCGGCTCGATGGGTGATGACACGCCAATGGCAGTGCTGTCACAGCAAATTCGTCATGTGGGTGACTTTTTCCGTCAGCAGTTCGCACAGGTAACCAATCCGCCAATCGATCCACTACGTGAATCGATTGTGATGTCATTACAGACCTGCCTAGGTGCTGAAACGAACGTATTTGCGCCGTCAGCGAGAGATGCTCATCGCATTATCTTATCATCGCCTGTCTTGTCAGCGAGCAAAATGCAGCAGCTTGAAACTTTAGATGATCCTGCGTTCAAGATAGCTCGCATTGATTTAAACTATGACCGTACTCTAGAGCTATCCGATGCTATCGTTGCTATCTGTGAGCAAGTGGCAGATAACATCCGCTCGGGTAATACACTGATTGTCTTGTCTGATAAAGACATCGATGCAGACAAAGTACCAGCCAATGCCATCATGGTGACGGGTGCGGTGCATCATTATCTTATCGAGCAAGGTATTCGTACCGATGCCAATCTAGTGGTTGAAACGGGTCTGGCTCGCGACTCACATCAAATAGCGGTATTGATTGGCTTTGGTGCGACCTGTGTCTATCCGTACTTGGCATATGATGTCATCGATGATTTGGTGGCGACTGGTGAACTGCTAGGTGACCCGATTCAAGCCCGCGTCAATTTCCGTAAAGGCTTGGATAAAGGGTTGCTAAAGATCCTATCAAAGATGGGTATCTCTACCATTGTGTCGTATCGCGGCGCGCAGTTGTTTGAAGCAGTGGGCCTCTCAGAAGAAGTCGTGAGCCTGTGTTTCAAAGGCGTACAAAGCCGTATTAAAGGCGCTACCTTTGCAGATCTTGCCGCTGATCAAGCGCAGTTGGCTGCCAATGCATTTAAGCGTCGTGCCCCGTTAGATCAAGGTGGTCTGCTGAAGTTCGTCTTCAATAAAGAATACCATGCCTTTAACCCTGACGTGATCAATAGCCTGCATACAGCTGTACGTACAGGCGATTATGATAACTATCTTAATTATGCCAACCTAGTAAATAGTCGTCCAGTCGCGACTTTACGCGACTTGTTACAGCTAAAAACAGACAACAGCATCGACGTCAATGAGGTCGAAGACATCTCTGAGATCTTAACGCGTTTTGACTCAGCTGGTATGTCCCTAGGTGCGCTGTCTCCTGAAGCACACGAATCAATCGCCATGGCGATGAATACCATCGGTGGTCGCTCAAACTCTGGTGAGGGCGGTGAAGATCCTGCGCGCTACGGTACACTACGTAACTCAAAGATCAAGCAAGTTGCCTCTGGTCGTTTTGGGGTGACACCTGCCTATCTGCGCTCAGCGGAAGTCATGCAGATTAAAGTGGCTCAAGGTGCTAAGCCAGGTGAGGGTGGACAGCTACCAGGTGGTAAGGTCAATGCACTGATTGCACGCTTGCGTTATTCAGTACCGGGTGTGACTTTGATTTCACCGCCGCCGCATCATGATATTTATTCTATCGAAGATTTGGCACAGCTGATTTTTGATTTGAAACAAGTCAATCCAGATGCCCTAGTATCCGTTAAATTGGTCTCGCGTCCAGGTGTTGGAACGATCGCAACAGGCGTCGCAAAAGCCTATGCCGATTTGATTACTATTTCAGGTTATGATGGTGGTACAGCAGCGTCTCCGCTATCGTCTATCCATCATGCAGGCTCGCCATGGGAGCTAGGTCTGGCTGAAACCCATCAGTCTCTACGAGTGAACGGATTACGTGATAAGGTACGTGTTCAGACCGATGGTGGTTTGAAGACAGGGCTAGATGTAGTCAAGGCAGCCATTCTTGGTGCAGAAAGCTTTGGCTTTGGTACCACGCCGATGATTGCGGTTGGGTGTAAATATCTACGTATCTGCCATTTAAACAACTGTCCAACAGGGGTTGCGACTCAAAAAGCCAAGCTACGTGATGAGCATTTCATTGGCGAAGCAGAGATGTTGATTAACTTCTTTAAGTTTGTGGCGACTGAAACGCGCGAATGGTTAGCGGCACTTGGCGTTCGTAGTATGGAAGAGCTGGTCGGTCGTACGGACTTGCTTAATATCTTAGAAGGCAATACTGATAAGCAGCGTCATCTTGATCTAACGCCATTGTTATTTAGTCACCCGGCCAGCGTTGGCAAAGCACAAACGTGTCAGGTAGAGCGCAATGAACCGTTTGATAAAGGCTTGCTTGCTGAGCAAATGATTAGTGATATGCTGGTGAATATTCGTCAAGGCTCAGGCGGTGATTATAGCTATTTCGTTGGTAACTGTGACCGGTCTATCGGTGCTCGTATCTCAGGTGAGATTGCGCAAGTATGGGGCAACCTTGGCATGAGTGACATGCCAATTAAACTGCGTCTAACGGGTACGGCAGGGCAGAGCTTGGGTGTTTGGAATGCCGGCGGCTTAAACATTGAGCTTGAAGGCGATGCCAATGACTATGTAGGCAAAGGCATGGCAGGCGGTGAGATTGTGATTTATCCGCCAAAAGGCTCAAACTTTATAGCACAAGAGACCGCCATTATCGGTAACACTTGCCTATATGGCGCAACGGGTGGCAAGTTATATGCTGCTGGTACAGCAGGTGAGCGTTTTGGGGTGCGTAACTCCGGTACACATGCCGTCATCGAAGGCACAGGCGATCATTGCTGTGAGTATATGACAGGTGGTATCGTCACGATCCTTGGACGTACGGGTCTCAACTTTGGCGCGGGTATGACTGGCGGCTTCGCTTATGTACTCGATATGGAAGGTGACTTCTTTGATCGTTGCAACCATGAGCTAATCGATCTTAACCGTATCTCAAGCGAGCAAACAGAAGAGCACCGTATTCATTTGCAACAAGTGATTGAGACTCATGTAGAGAAAACAGGCAGCGCATGGGGCCAGACGATACTGGATGACTTTGAACACTATGTTCGTAAGTTCTATTTGGTGAAGCCAAAAGCGGCAAACATTGCAAGCCTTCTTAAAACAACCATGGCCGATCCACAATAGCCGATCCACAACGCTGACTCATCGCTTTATAGCGAGCGATTGAGTCGGTGTTGATTGATGACCATTGAATTAGAGTAGCCAGCGTTCCGTTTTTAGAGACGTTTTAACTCACAGGTTTTTAGCAGGTAAGTGACAGCAGCAAGTTATAGCGCTCAGCATTGACCCAAATTGGGTATCAAATAAGTGAGACTCGCTGACTGTCACCACCCACTACAAAAAAACCTTAGATAAAAGAGATAGCATCATGGCAAAACGCTTAGAAAATAATTTTCAGTTTTTAGATGTACCTCGTTTTGACCCAAGCAAAAAAGACATTGCCACACGCTCAACTGAGTTTGTTGAAATTTATAAGCCATTTGAAAATGAAGCCGTCGCACAACAAGCGCATCGCTGTCTTGAGTGCGGTAATCCTTACTGCGAGTGGAAATGTCCCGTACATAACTATATTCCTAACTGGCTAAAAATGGCCACTGAAGGACAAATATTTCAAGCAGCTGAATTGTGTCATCGTACCAATACTTTGCCTGAAGTCTGCGGCCGAGTGTGTCCACAAGATCGTCTGTGTGAAGGCGCTTGTACATTGAATGATGGTTTTGGCGCAGTGACTATCGGCAATGTCGAAAAATACATCAACGATACCGCTTTTGCTCTAGGCTGGCGTCCAGACATGTCTGAAGTTGTTTGGACAGACAAAAAAGTCGCAATTATCGGTGCAGGGCCAGCGGGTCTTGGCTGTGCAGATATTTTGGTTAGAAATGGCGTCAAACCGGTCGTCTTTGACAAACGCCCTGAGATTGGCGGCTTACTGACTTTCGGTATCCCTGAGTTCAAAATGGAAAAAGACGTAATGCGCAATCGCCGCGTGATTTTTGAAGACATGGGTATGGAGTTCCGTCTAGAAACAGAGATTGGTACAGACGTCACTATTGATGAGCTATTGGCTGAATATGATGCCGTGTTCATGGGTATGGGCACATACACCTATATGCGCGGCGGGTTTGCTGGTGAAGAGCTGACAGGCGTCTATGATGCACTAGATTACCTAATTGCCAACGTGAACCGTTGTAATGATTGGGAAAAGAATCCCGAAGAATATATCGACTTTAAAGGCAAAAGAGTGGTCGTACTAGGTGGCGGCGATACAGCGATGGACTGTAATCGTACCAGTATTCGTCAAGGTGCTGAACAAGTGGTCTGTGCTTACCGCCGTGATGAAGAAAATATGCCAGGCTCACGCCGCGAAGTGGTCAATGCTCGTGAGGAAGGCGTTGAGTTTTTATTCAATCGCCAGCCTACTGAGATTATTGGCTTAAATGGCAAAGTGAATGGGGTAAAAGTCGTCACCACTCACTTAGGTGCACCGGACAACCGTGGTCGTCAGCGTCCTGAGCCGATTCCTAATTCAGAAGAGATCATCCCCTGTGATGCAGTGATTATGGCCTTTGGTTTTAGACCGAGTCCTGCTGACTGGTTTGAGTCTCAGCAAGTGGCGATGGACAGCTCTGGCCGCGTGTTGGCAGCAGAGAAGCAGACCTTTAAATTCCAGACCAAAAACCCTAAGATATTTGCTGGTGGTGATATGGTTCGCGGCTCTGATTTGGTCGTAACTGCTATTTGGGAAGGTCGTGAAGCCGCTGAAGGTATATTGGATTTCTTGGAAGTATAATGAGATTCGTCTAAACCCAGCGATTGATACGCAGGTTTTACCTCAAACGTCTTTTGTCCTTTTATGGGCAAAAGGCGTTTTTTTGATGGTTACTTTGTAAATAGAGGCTCGACTGATAGCCTGTTTATGAGTAACCTGTGCTTTTTATTATCTATCTCACTTATCAACTAAAAAGAGTAGTCTTGCGTGAAACCAACCCTTTACCAACGTGTTACTGCGCCATTTATTGAGCCTTATGTTCGCTATCAACACGCGGATATCTTGCATGCCATACGTTTGGGTGTGGCGGTGATACTCGCTTTGTTACTCAACGGGGTCACCAATTTTCCACATGGCGAATGGACGACCATCACTGTATTTATTATTTTGGGCTTATTACAGTATCAAGGGGCTATTTATACCAAGGCAAAAGAGCGCGTGCTTGGTACACTATTAGGCATTGGGATTGCCCTTGGGGTATTATGGTTCAACCAAAATGCAGGTGCATGGCTGTGGGTCGATTATGCCCTCATTGGCTTGCTCAGTGGCATCATTGGCTATTTGGCGGTGAGAAATCTTGGCTACACAGGGCTACTGACGGGCATCACCATGTTGATGATTGTCTCTGATTTGGGCAATAACAGCATCGGTCAGGACGGTATTTATCGTGTGCTAAATATTTTGTTAGGTACTGGAGTCGCGGTAGCAGTAACGCTGATTTTACCGCTGAAATCGACCCTAATGTGGCGATTTTTATTGAGTAGTAATCTCGATGCTTGTAGTAGTCTCTATGCTGGCGTGGGTCATCATATTGATGCAACGGATGGCGGAGCAGATGGGATGACCGATGACACTGTCAAGCAGTTAAACACAGTGGCTTTTGCGGTTAATGAGGTGCCTGTTAATAGAACATTGGTCACAGCATTGCAGCAGATTAATAAACGCTTGCTTGCCGTGCGTCCACATCTGGCGGCGACAGCAAGTGAATCAGGCATAAAAAAAGAGACGCTAGAGACGATTCAGCGCACACACCGTAATATTATTGGCACGATTGATTTGTTGTTAAGTGCGGCCCCGCGTCTGGCGAATATCGACATCGATGAAGAAAATCATGTACTGTTGATACATTATCAAAATGAGCTAACCCAAGCGATGCAGCACATGGCCGCAGTGTTGCGCAGTCCAAGTGATGAGGTATTTCGGCCCATTACTCGTATCGCGGTTTCAGACTATCCAAGCGTGCAGCACTTAGCCTTTGAGTGGCAAGGGTATTTTTGGTTGACACAAACGCTGCAAACCCAGTTACAGCAATTGAGTGACTTATTGCAAATCTCCAAACCGCATTGGTTTGCTGCTTCTGGTCTGGGCTATCAGCGCCGTGAGCAGCGCCGCATAAAAGAGCAGGGCGGCGAGACGGATTTACATCTATAACGCACAAAAAAACGCTGACCATTTAGGATCAGCGTTTTTATTTTGAAAGACTACTTTATTTTTAAAGTGCTAAATCAGAACTATTAACGACCAGTCTTTAACTTATCCCAGTACTGCTGATACACTTGCAAGGCCTCATCGCCGACATCTTCTTGGAATTCAGCTTTTGCCAGTACGTCTTTGGCAGGATAAATTGTTGGGTTGTTGCGGACGCTTTCGTCCATCAGCTCACGTGCTGCTATATTTGGTGACGCGTAGCCAATCTCTTCACTCACGATTTTTGCATTTTCAGGACGCAATAAGTAATCAATAAATTTGTGTGCTGCATCAACTTGCTTGGCGTTTTTTGGAATGACAAAGTTGTCCATCCATAAGATAGCGCCTTCGCTTGGATATTTATAAACCAAGCTGGTCAGACCTTCGTCATTGGCCATGACTGCCTCGCCATTCCATGTCATGCCGAGCGACGTTTCGCCTTCAATGTACGGCATACGTGTGGCATCAGAATTAAAGGTTTTGACGTTTGGCATCAACGTGGTGAGCTTATCGTAAGCGGCTTTGATTTCGTCAGGATTGTTACTATTACCTGAGTAGCCAAGGGTCAGTAGTGCCATACCAAATACTTCACGCACATCATTGGTGAGCATTACCTGACCTTTATATTTAGGATCCCATAGGTCATTCCAACTATTGACAGTTTTCGGATCGACACTGTCACCGTTAATGGCTAGACCGGTGCTGCCCCACATATAAGGAATAGAGTATTTGTTTTCAGGGTCGACTTTGGTATTGGTAAATGAGGTATCAAGGTTTTTAAAATTGCTCAATTTCGACTTATCTAACTCTTGCAGTAGCCCTTCTTTCGCCATCTTTTCGACATAATAAGTCGATGGAATGGCTAAATCATATTGGCTAGAGTCATCGAGCAGTTTCAGCTTGGCGTACATGGCTTCGTTAGAGTCAAACGTGGTGTAATTAACCGAGATACCAGTCTCTTCTTCAAAGCCATCTAAAATCTCCTGCGGCATATATTCTGACCAGTTATACAGGTTCAGTGTCACATTGCTCGCCGCCGCACTACCGTCAGCCGCATTGTCAGAGTTGCTACAGCTGGCAAGCACCAAGCCGACAGCCGCTGCTAATAATGCTTTTGGCACTATACGACCGACACTAGCCGAGGTGTGAGTAGTTGGATGGGACGATGATAAGTGGGTCAAAATATCTCTCCTAAATAAAGATAGTGCAAATCAGAAAAATTCAATAAAAAGCCAAAAGCCTGACATGGCCAATAAAACTATTATGGTTATTACTTTGTGCAATTTAAAGGGTTGTTATCAAGGCAATGCTTATTAATACTAATAAAAGGAGCTGGCTTGGCTAATCAAATGAATAGCGAAAATAACTTAAAGGCAGGTGATTTTGGGTAGAACTGTCAGTGAGTGACATTGGCTCGAGAAAAGATAATATATAACCATGCTATGATTAGCGCAGGCTCAAGCGCCAAATAGCGACAAGCCTTTGGCCTCTAAAATGTTAATTAACCATACCATAATAATAAAGGATGCAACACAATGAATCAAAGCACCTCAACTATCCCAGCACTGCTGACCAACAAAGTCGCCATCGTCACCGGCGCCAGTCGTGGACTGGGTGCAGAGATTGCTAAGCAAATGGCAGCAGCAGGTGCGATCGTCTGCGTCAACTACCTCAATAGTAAAGAGGCAGCTGATACGGTGGTTGCAGATATCATCGCTGCAAACGGACAAGCATTTGCATATCAGGCAGATGTCACCGATCTTGAGCAAGTAAAGGCAATGGCCACTGAAGTCGTCAGCCGTTACGGCCGTATCGGTATCTTGGTCAATAATGCTTTACCGTGCTATCAATTCAACCCAAGTGCGGAGTACACCAGTATCGAGACGGTCAAGTGGGCACATTTTTCGCAGCAGATGGATGGTATTGTTAAAGGAGCGGTCAACACTGTACAGGCCGTATTGCCGCAGATGAAAGCGCAGCAGATGGGCAAAATCATCAATATCTCAACCAATCTTGTCTACAATCCAGTGGTTACCTATTATGATTACACCACGGCTAAATCGGCCTTGATAGGGCTGACACGCAATCTCGCGAGCGAGCTTGGTCAATATGGCATTCGGGTTAATTTGCTGGCAGGCGGATTATTAAAGACCACCGATGCAAGTAGCTTAACTACTGAAGAGGTATTCGATTATATCGCGACTACAACACCGCTGCGCCAAGCAACATCAGTCGCTGACTTTGCCAATTCAGTGCTGCTCATGGCCTCTGATTTGAGCATGGCTATTACTGGTCAGTCCATTGCTGTGGATGGTGGTTTGACGATGCCTTAATGAATATCTAAAACACACGCAAGTTTAGATATTACTTTACGGACGAGGTGGCATAGAACGGTTCAAGCACTGCTTGTATGCCACACTCTTCAATCGTCCCAGTGACGAAATCAGCACGTGCAATCAGCGCGGGCTGAGCGTCTCCCATTGCCACAGCAAACCCAACCAAGTCAAACATCTCTAAATCATTCATACCATCACCAAACGCCATGCACTCGCTTGCATCTACGGCATAATACTCGCACACATCTTTGATACCACGGGCTTTAGACGCATCGGCTGGCAATATATCTGCACCAATTCGATGCCAATGTACCAGCTTTAAATCGTGCTGAGCAAAGTCGATGTCCTGCATTTTTTCTTGTTGATTATTAAAAAACACCGAGCATTGATAAACGGTGTTTGACTGGTAGTAGTCAGGGTCAACGATAGAGTTGGGTGTGATGGCATTAAACTCGCGCAGACGCTCGTTTTCACCAGACCATGCGATATGAGTGGCTGAGTCGAATTTATGAATCAGCTCGCTCTGTTGGCACAGCTTTACGATCTTGTCCGTTTGCTCAGCGGTCAGTGGATAGTGGCTGATTTGACCGCTATTATCAAAGCTATACTGTCCATTCATACAAATAATGGCATCGAGCACATTTGCTTCTAACAACGCTAGAATATCTTCGGGCAGTATGGCTTTTGAGCGTCCGGTCGAAATGACCAGTTTGATATCAGTACCTGCCAGCTGTTCAAGCATTGCTTTGTTGTGCTCAGCAATAATACCGTTACGGCTCAAGGTATCATCGATGTCAAAAAAAATGATTTTTGGGACAGACATTTTGGTAGCCAGACTTTCTTTAGCGATTTTATCTTCGATAAACATGATGATCCTATTATTTTAGTCATTTCAATACTGATGACTTCGATACTACTACAACACAGCCAATCAGATAAATACCTATCGCGTAACCTGTGTCTCTACAAACCTCTCCTTAGCTACTCAGCCAAAGAAGTAACAAAAATCCTAAACGATAGGAGTAACCAAGTATGGGTTATTTACTATAAAGTTATGACTAATTATTCAGATCAGTCAATAAGATCAAATCGATTTTTGCCTTCACCAATCCGCCATCTAAAGGAACCATGATGAAAATATTTACCCTAAAATCAGTGACCGCTTTGACCGCCTTAGTGTTATCTGCCAATGCTTTTGCCATGGATGTTACATTTGACGATGCAGCTTGGAATGGTAAAAAAATCCCTGAAGGGCAGCAGTGTCTAAACTATGAGGGAAAAAGCCCAGCCACGCCAAGCATGACGGTCTCAAACATTCCAGCCGGTGCGGAGAGCTTGGTATTCGTTTATAACGATGTGAGTAACAAACGTATGCAACATGGGGGACATGGCATGGTAGAGTTTGCGCTGCCACAGGGTGCTACGAGTGCTAAGATTCCACGCGTGTTTGGGCATACTTATGAAGTACCAGTCGGTATTGAGATGGTCGCAGAATACCGTAGCCGCAAAGGTGAAGTAGGCGGTGCGTATAAGCCGCCTTGTTCAGGTGGTAAAAATCATTTATATACGGTAGATGTACAGGCATGGCAGGGCGATATAGTACTTGCTGAAACCACGGTTGAGATGGGTCGGTATTAATCAATCAAGCATTTCAGACAGTGTAAACGGCCGTCTATGCAGTATATAGGCGGCTTTTTAGTGAGCGTGAGTTAGGTTCACCTCTCTATAAAACATGCTAGCTTAGTGAATAGGCAATGTTTTGATTGATGTTTGTAACCCTTGAGCACTGAGTAAACACGGGTAAATCGTATGGTATAATTGAGACAGTGCTATAGGAAAATACAGATTAGACTTGTTAATTATTAGAATAATGATATCACAGTAATTATGCCAATTTTTATAGTACAATTGTACTCTGAGAAGTATTGGCATCCTATCTCATCAAAATTCTAAAGCGTATTTTTAGAAATACAATGATGCTAGATAACAAAAAATCATTAAGAAACAAAATGTTATTGATTATACTTTATCTTAAAGTGTATCTTAAATTAGATTAGGTTCTCACAAATAAGGTTTCTTATGACTACAATGACAAGCCAACCTTCAGAAGATAGAAAAAGGCATGGCGAGCATATTCTGATCAACATGACATATATCGCCAAAAATGTCGATTTGGACTCTGGAATTGAGCTGACTCGTGCACTTGAGTACTGGCGCAGATATTTTGAAGAAAACGATATCGTTTCAGCGTTAGTGATTAGTGAAGGCTATTTCGTTCAAAGTTTTCAAGGAACAAGGCCTGCTATCAGTACTGCCTTGGCAAAGATACTTGACGAGCATTCGACCATTTTCCCCAATATTGTCAACATAGGAGAAATAGAATCGCGTCAATGGAATGGGTTTTTAATCAAACATCTAACCTCAAGCGTTGAAGATGAAGAGTATGCCCTAAAAAACTTTTCGGCAGGTTCTGACTATAATCCTTACCTAATGACAAGTGCTCAGATTGAAAGCTTTTTGGCAGCAATTTTTGAAGAAGTCGAATCTAGTAAATCTTAAAAGGGTAGTATCCGCTCTCTATAATGGGTGTCTATTCTAACTCGCGTAAAAAAGCCGTCTATACGTTTGTATAGGCGGCTTTTTGATGAAAGCAAGTTACCAGTATCGGTAGAGTGTGTATTCTTAGCAATTGGACAAAATATTGGTTGATGTTCATAAGTAACTCTCACAATCTTTGACTATTAAAAACGCCTTAGTGATTCCTGTTTGTGGATTGAAAATTGGTATATCGGCACATACAGATGAGAATCTCTAACGATTAGAATGATGCTGTCACAATGACTGAGCTACTTTTCGTTGTGTTATTTTAAGGTAGTAAATGATAAGAACTTGGTCAATTTCCAAGAGTTTAATTGATTATACTTTATGATAAAGTGTATATTAATTTATATACCTATTATATAAATGGATTTTCTTATGCATACAACGGCAGGTCAAATTTCAGAAAATAGGAAAAGACATGGCGAGCATCTTCTGATTAGCCTAACGTATATCGGTAAAAACATTGAATTAAAAACAGGTATAGAATTAACCCGTGCTCTTGAACAGTGGCGAAGATACTTTGAGGAAAGTGGGTTGGTCGCAGCGCTTGTGATCAATGACGGTTACTTTGTTCAAAACATTCAAGGCTCAAGACCAGCTGTCAATGCTGCTCTAACGAAGATAATTGATGAGCATTTTAAGATTATCCCTAATGTTGTCAAGGTGGAAGAAATAGGAGCGCTTCGATGGGATGGGTTCGTAACCAAACACCTGACGGAAAGTGCTGAAGATGAGGAATATGCTTTGAAAAGTTTCTCAGCAGGTTTTGATTTCAATCCTTATTTAATGAAAAGCACTCAGATTGAAAGCTTTTTGACAGCGATATTTGAAGGTGCTGATTACAACGAATCTTAAATTGGTATTGTCTATTCACTATGATGGATGCTTGCTTCAATTTTCAAAAGCGATTATTCATATTGGTTGGTTTAGCCAACGTAAAAACGCCGCCTATACATTGTGTATAAGCGGCTTTTTATTAAAAACGTTGTGAGCTTGAGCGATTAGTGCACAAAGCATAGCTATAACCAACTGCTCAGCCTACCTCAACACTCGTCACATTCTGAAAGCCTCGTGGCAATTGACCACCGCGATTGCCGCGTACACCCGTATAGTTAGCCAAATCATTTGGCTTGAGTGTCACATGACGTTTGCCAGCGGTAATGACAAGGCTGTCTTGCTGACTGAGAGGCGTAATAGTCAGCACTTCTTCACCGTCTTTTAATTTAATCAGCTTGTTGCCCTTACCGCGTGCCTGTTCAGGCAAATCATCGAGAGCAAATATCAGTAAATATCCTGCATTGGTCGCGACGGCGACATGGTCAGGCGCTACCTTCGTATTGGTATTTTCACCATCAGTATTAGCGGTCGAATCTACTGGCGCATCGATACGCGCAACAGGGAGCAAGCGACTATCAGCCGCTAGGTTAATGATGTTTTTCCCCGCTTTTTGATTGCTATCTAGATTACCAATGGTATTGATAAAACCATAACCTGCTGAGCTGGCGAGTATGATGCGTTGATCGTCAGCACCCGTTAATAACTGCTCAAAGCTAGCCCCTGCTGGTGGTTTTAATACACTGGTCAGTGGATCGCCTTGGCCACGCGCCGAAGCAAGGTTATGCGCATCGATACTGTAGCTGCGACCAGTGCTGTCGAGCACGTAGATTTTTTCATTGGATTTACCGCGCACGTGTGCTTGATAGCTATCACCTGAGCGGTAACTCATACCAGCAGCATCGACATCATGACCTTTAGCAGCACGAATCCAGCCCGCTTTTGATAGAATAGCGGTGACAGGCTCGCTCGGGACGAGGTCAGACTCTTTTAATGCTTGTGCTTCTTCGCGTTCTGCCAATGGTGATACGCGTTCATTGCCATGTTCTTTCATATCGGCTGTCAGCTCATCGATCATCAGATTGGTCAGACTGTCTGGGTTGTCCAAATACTCTTGAATGATGGCACGTTCGGCAGCCAGTTCATCCTGCTCGCGGCGTAGCTCAATCTCTTCTAACTTTGCTAATTGGCGCAGGCGAATATCCAAGATGGCATTGGCCTGAATGTCAGTCAGGTCATAGTCCTGCATCAATGTTGCTTTCGGATCTTCCTCTTCACGAATGATGCGAATCACTTCATCAATATTTAGATAAGCAATCAGTAAACCTGCCAAGATATGCAAGCGCTTGTCTATTTTATCAAGGCGATATTGCAGACGGCGCGTGACCACCGAGCGGCGACAGACTAGCCATTCTTCCAATATTTCTTTTAGGTTTTTGACCTGAGGCTTACCGTTTAGGCCGATCATATTCATGTTGACGCGGTAATTGCTCTCAAGCTCAGTACTAGCAAACAGATGGCTCATGACACGAGCGACATCGACTCGGGTTGATTTTAGCTCAAGCACGATACGGCAGGCATTTTCATGATCTGACTCATCATGGATATCGGTAATCCAAGGCAGCTTTTTATCGGTCATGAGCTTGGCGATTTGCTCTTGGATTTTATTACCTGATACTTGGTAAGGTAGCGCATCGATGATGACGAGGTTTTTCTCTTTAGGGTCAACATGGAACGTCGCACGCATTTTATAGCTGCCACGACCAGTCTCATACATCGCTTGCAAATCTTTTTTACTGGTGATGATTTCAGCTGGCGTTGGCAGATCAGGTGCTGGTATCGATTGGGTAAGCTGCTTGACCGATAGCTCTGGATTTTTAAGCAATCGAATAGCCGCGCGTACTACTTCATTAAGATTATGCGGCGGAATGTCTGTTGCCATACCGACTGCGATACCTGTTGTACCATTTAATAGGATATTAGGCAGGCGGGCAGGTAAGGTGGTTGGCTCTTGCATGGTGCCATCGAAATTGTCTTGCCAATCGACTGTACCTTGTCCGAGTTCTGCGAGCAATGTATTGGCATAAGCAGACATTTTGGCTTCGGTATAACGCATCGCCGCAAATGATTTTGGATCATCTGGGCTACCCCAGTTACCTTGACCTGTGATGAGTGGATAGCGATAGCTGAACGGCTGTGCCATCAGTACCATAGCTTCGTAACAAGCGCTGTCACCATGCGGATGGTATTTACCCAACACATCACCGACCGTACGTGCAGACTTTTTAGCCTTGGCAGTCGATTTTAGCCCCAGCTCGCTCATGGCATAGACGATGCGGCGCTGTACTGGTTTTAGACCATCAGCGATATTTGGCAGCGCCCGATCCATGATGACGTACATGGCATAGTTGAGATAGGCCTGCTCAGTGAACTCTGCGACTGAGCGAGTATCCATCGGTTCATTGGGAATGATTGGGGCGATCGTATGATCAATAACATCAGACATAAAATAGGATTCACTTATCAGTTTTAATAGGTGTAGATAATTGGTTCAAGCGTATAAATAGGATAGTGCTATCGTAAAGGAAATTTAGGTAATTAAAAAGGCATAAGTCAGTATAAACGACAGTGCATGACGTGCTTGGTAAAGGGAGACTGACGATTGTATGATTTGAAGTCAAATCCCTCAATGAAGCCTCTTTATACAGTGATAAATATCATAAAGCAGAAAACCAATATAAAAAGCAGCGCTGAAGAGTCATTAACTGTGTCAACATTGTTACAGAATATTCAAAATCAACCTCGATGAATATCGATGACTGAATGGAAAATACAATATAACATTTTGATATTTAATGATTTTTTTAGCGTCAAGGTGATTTGAGAACTCATGCAGCAATCTTTTATATTGAGTAGTTTGTACAAAGTGTGTATGTTAATGAACAAAGGGCTATTTACTGCTATATCGTTCACTCAGCACCATACGATTCAGTCATAGACTTGTTTGCTACCGTTATGTGGCAAGCAATCTCGGATTTTGGTATGTTTATCACACTGTGGTTTGCTTGGGTTGGCGATAATGTACTATTACTAGGAGAACAAAGATTATGGAAAATCAAGTAAACTTAACCCGTCGTGATGATAAGGTTTGGCTAAAAACGTACGAAGAGCTCGGACTAGAATACGACATTGAACTACCGGCTAATGACACCTCACTCATTGATATTTTTGAGCAAAGCTTTGCCAAAAACAGTGATAAGACGGCCTATATTTGCATGGGTTCATCGTTGAGTTTCCAAGAAGTAGATCTATACAGTCGCCAAATGGCCGCTTACCTACAGTCATTAGGACTGGTCAAAGGTGACAAAGTTGCGGTCATGATGCCTAATATTTTGCAATTGCCAATCTCGGTCATTGCAGTCCTGCGGGCAGGATATACCTTAGTTAACGTCAATCCATTATATACCACCAGAGAGCTTGAGCATCAACTGACTGATTCACAAGCCAAAGTATTGATCATGGTCGAAAACTTTGCCAAGACCTATCAAGATATTGGTCGCAATGTGGTCGATAAGGTCGTGATTACAGGTATGGGCGATTTGATGGGTACGCTCAAAGGCTTTATGGTCAATACGGTCGTGCGCCATGTCAAAAAAATGGTACCAGATTACAGTATTAGCAACAGCATTCCTTTTAAGAGTGCACTAAAGCAAGTGGCTGCTAGCAAATATAAGCGCCCAACCGATATCACACTCGACGATATCGCTGTCCTACAATATACAGGCGGTACGACAGGTGTGGCAAAAGGCGCGATGCTGACACACAAAAACTTGGTCGCAAACTTAATTCAATCTAATACCTTTTTGGGCACCGCCTTTGATGATTTTGATCAAAGAGGTGAGCAGCCTGTCATTATGACAGCATTGCCGATGTATCATATTTTCTCATTTACCGTCTGCGGTATGTTTGGTCTATATCGCGGTTGTGTGGTGCTACTGGTACCAAACCCACGCGATCTTGATAGCTTGTTAAAAGCATATAAAGCCAATCCACCAGCATTCTTCCCAGCGGTTAATACGTTGTTCAATGCGCTTGCCAATAACGAAGAATTTATCGCGATGGATCATAGCAAGCTGCGTCAATCAATGGGTGGTGGCATGGCAGTACTGAGCCCGACCGCTGAAAAATGGCGTCAAGTAACAGGCAATATCATTATCCAAGGGTATGGCTTGTCAGAAACTGCACCGGTTGCAACCTCGAACCCTAGCAATAGTAAAACATTCACGGGCACCATTGGTGTACCGATGCCAGCGACTGATGTGGCCATCTTAGATGATGATGGTAACGAAGTGGCACTTGGTGAGCGCGGTGAGATTAGTGTTCGTGGACCACAGGTCATGAAAGGCTACTGGAACCGTGAAGAAGCGACTGCTGAAGTTATGACAGCGGACGGTTTCTTCCGTACGGGCGATATCGGTATCATGGCTGACAATGGCTACGTGACGATCGTTGATCGCAAAAAAGACATGATTTTGGTGTCTGGATTTAACGTTTATCCTAACGAAGTCGAAGAGGTCATGGCCGGTCATCCTAAGATTTTGGAGTGCGGTGTTATCGGTATCGAAGACGAGAAAAGCGGTGAGATCCCTAAGATTTATGTCGTACGCAACGATCCGAGTCTGACCACCGAAGAAGTTCTTGAGTACGGTAAAGAGCATCTAACAGGCTACAAGCGTCCTCGCCGTGTTGAGTTCATTGATGAGCTACCAAAGTCTAATGTGGGTAAAATCCTGCGTAAAGATCTACGTGTACTCGAAGAGAAAAATCACGGTTGATACGGTGTTTGATATAGGTACGCTCAAGGTGAGCTAAGGTCGAATGCTCGAGCTCTATGAGTGTACTGATGAAGGATAAGCACAGCTGAAACATGAGTCAAAGTAGGCTGTGATGATCCAAAATGATAAGACTGCAACTATGCTGTCTTATCATTTTTTTGTCTTGATGGTTTTGGGCAGTCTTAAGGCGGATATGACACAGCGACTATTAATAGAGAATGTTTAGCAAAACTGCTATAGTGCCCATCGATGTATTTTTGTATATACCTGAAAAATTGATGATTTTGGTCTGTATGGCTGACACATTATTGTGATATATCTAATCTGTGATTTGGTTTTATGTAGGGCGGCCTATCTGATATGAATCTCACACACCTCTTTGATTAAAAATCTGTGAATGATACGCCGGTTTTATTCAACGGCTTCTCATTCACAAGATGTTGCCATCATTGATGAATCATAAAAAATAATGGTGTTTTTATTAAAGTATTCTATGTTTTTAACGGTAACGTTTAGGGAAAATTATGACGGACAATATCAATAAAGAGACGACAGAAAATAATGCAGCGACTGATGGCAAAGCTGATGCAGCCAGCAATGCTTATCAAAGCAGTGCATTTCCCACGATGCCAACCATCGCAAGCGACAGTCCGTGGCTGAGTGCTTATGAGCGTTATGACATCGATGCTACTATTGAGATGCCCGAGGATAGTACGTCTTTACTTGATGTGTTCGAGCGTAACTTTAGTCGTTATGGACAAAAAACAGCTTATATCTGCATGGGCGCGTCTATTAGCTTTAAGCAACTAGATCTGTACAGTCGTCAGATTGCCAGCTATCTGCAGTCATCAGGGTTGGTCAAAGGCGATAAAGTTGGGGTTATGATGCCCAACCTTTTGCAGTATCCGATAGTAGCATTGGGGGTCATTCGTGCCGGTATGATACTGGTCAACGTCAATCCGTTATATACCAGTCGCGAGTTGTCACATCAATTGCATGACAGTGGTGCCAAGGCATTGTTCATCGTTGAGAACTTTGCAAAAACGTATCAAGATGCGGAAGACAAAGGTCAAGTTGAGCATGTCATCGTCTGTAAAATTGGCGACATGCTAGGAACGATCAAGGGAGCCGTGGTCAACCTCGTTGCTCGTCATGTCAAAAAAATGATTCCTGCTTATCGCTTACCAAACAGTGTGAGTTTTAAAGACGCATTAAACGAAGCCTCAGCCAGCAAATACCAGCGCCCTGAGCTGAATCTAAGTGACGTGGCATTGCTACAATACACAGGCGGTACGACAGGCGTGGCTAAAGGCGCGATGCTGTCTCATGGTAATCTAGTCGCCAACATGCTACAGGTCAGCGCGTTGATGAACAGTGCCTTCGATGATGATATCGATGGCAGAGACGTTATTTTGACTGCATTGCCGCTATATCATGTTTTCTCGTTTATGGTGTGTGGTATGTGCAGCATGTATCAAGGCTATGCAGGGTTGCTCATTCCAAACCCGCGCGATCTTGATGGGCTTATCAAAGAAATGGGCAAATACAAACCTGCTTTTATTCCTGCCGTGAATACCTTGTTCAATGGTTTGGTGCACAAAGACAGTTTTGCCGATTTGGATTTCTCTAATCTAAAAGCTTCTATCGGCGGTGGTATGTCAGTGCTACCTAGCGTGGCAAAAGAGTGGCATAAAATCACTGGTCTGCCAATCGTTGAAGGCTATGGTTTATCTGAAACTTCACCTGTTGTGACCTTTAACCCAATGACCATTGCAGAGTTTACTGGAAAAATCGGTATTCCTGCGCCTAGTACTGACATTGTGCTCATCGATGAAGACGAAAATGTAGTGGCGATGGGCGATCGTGGTGAGATCTGCGTAAAAGGTCCACAGGTCATGATTGGTTACCAAAACCGTCCAGAAGAAACAGCTGAGTCTTTTACAGCTAGCGGTTATCTAAAAACCGGTGACATCGGTATTATGGACGAAAAAGGCTTTATCAAAATTGTCGATCGCAAAAAAGACATGATTTTAGTTTCTGGGTTCAATGTGTATCCAAATGAGATTGAAGAAGCGATGAGCGAGCATCCAGCAGTCGTTGAGTGCGGTGCGATTGGTATTCCTAATGATGATCGCGGTGAAGAGCCAAAATTGTTTGTGGTCAAAAAGGGCGACGTCACAGAACAAGAGCTGCTTGATTATGGCAAAAAACAATTGACTGGCTATAAACGCCCGCGCCACATACAGTTCGTTGACGAATTACCAAAATCGAACGTGGGTAAAATCTTGCGTAAAGAATTGCGTAAGATGGAAGGGTTAGAATAAATTTAGTATCAAACTTGACCAACGCAGCGGCGTAATAGCGTGAGTGAATCTTGCTATTGCGCCGCTGTCACGTTAGGATATCTTAAGATTTTAGTCTACTAAATGCCTATTGGTTAATCCTCGGATCAAGAATAGCGTATTTTTTGACATGGCTTTTATAACACCGTACTAGGAATTTTTATGCGTATTGACAATCGTGAGCTTGACCAACTTCGCTCGATCAGCTTTGAGCGCCATTATACCAAGCATGCTGAAGGGTCAGTATTGGTCAGTTTTGGCGACACCAAAGTGCTATGTACGGCCAGTGTCGAGTCGGGTGTACCGCGCTGGCTCAAGGGCAAAGGTAAAGGTTGGATCACTGCCGAATATGGTATGTTGCCACGTGCGACCAATACCCGTAACCAACGTGAAGCGGCCCGCGGCAAGCAGTCTGGTCGTACCCAAGAAATTCAGCGTCTGATCGGTCGTAGTCTGCGTGCCATGATTGACTTGAGTAAGCTTGGCGAAAACACTATCTATCTTGATTGCGATGTCTTGCAAGCGGATGGCGGTACTCGTACTGCGAGTATCACTGGTGCGGCAATTGCGCTGATTGATGCATTAGAGACGATTCAAAAGAGCAAAAAGCTCAAAGCCGATCCTCTCATTGGATTGGTAGCTGCGGTTTCTGTCGGTATGAAAGATGGCGAGGCGTATCTAGATTTGAACTATGAAGAAGACTCTAGCTGTGATACAGATTTGAACGTCGTCATGACCCAAAAAGGTGAGTTCATTGAGCTACAAGGTACTGCTGAAGAAAAGCCATTTACGCGCGCTCAAGCAGATGCCATGCTGTCAATGGCCGAAAAAGGCATTGCTGAACTCATTAAGATGCAACAGACTGCGCTTGGCTGGTAGTCAGTTTTCACTGCATACTGTACTTTATCTTTAGATTTAATAACTGCCTGTTGGTTCCTGATAGGCAGTTTTTTCACAGACAATTATCCTCACATCTCGTAATAGGTAAGAATGCATGCTCAAGCTGACTGATGATGGCGCAAAAATCACCTTACAGGGTCAGCCAAACGCTGGTGATAACGGGATGTTTTGGTTTGGGTCTGCCTTATTGATAGGGGCGGTGGCAGTTGCGATGGCAATGAGTCTATTGTCTGAACGTTTGGCCATTGGTGCCCTTGCACTGCTTATTATTGGCAGCTTTATTTTTAATAAACAGCGCCAGAAACACAAAAAAGCCATGAGCGGTATGATCTGTAGTGGTACATTGTGGGTACGTGCAGGTGAGCTGGTGCATGACAATCTGGGCAAACGAGATCATATTCATTTGGCTGATGGTGACAAGATAGTGCTGATAGGCGATCAATTACAGATTACCGATAGCAGTAATGTACATAAATATCATATAAATGGTTTTGAGAGTGTTCAAGAAGCAAAAGCCGCCAAAGCGATCCTAGAAGGGCAAGCGCTTAGCAAACGTCATGTCAATATTAAAATGAATAGCGGTCAGTAAGTTACTCATTCACAGGTTAACATCCAACAGTTAGTGCTATGAAAAATTACATTAACCAATTTATTAACCTGCTCTAATATCTCAAATATTTTTCCTCCAAATCTCCCACATCCTCTATCTGCTTTTACCATTCATCAGTATTCTGATGCCAGTTATCGCCTATGTTGGGTGAATAATACTTGCAGATTTGTGCCTAAATGGTTTATAAGTAACAGTGCAACACTTCATCCTCATTATTATTCATACCGTCAGTGAACGTTCATTGACCGGGAGTCAGTCATGTCGCGTTTGCCTATCTCTATGTCTAAATTTATGCCATCAATTGCCACATCCTGCAGTTTATTATTGCTCACTTGTAGCGCGGTAAGCCAAGTCCATGCAGACAGCATGAGCGCACTCATTGCTCAGAAGTCGGCTCAATCTACGACCAGTATTACTTATCGCTATCCTGAGGTACAACGTCAGTATCCATCAGTATTGCCTGCGTTTTTATCAGGGAATTATGACAACGTTGATAGTGAATATCTGCCGCTACTGAGCAGTGCGGAGACACAAAGTAGTCAGGCTGCACGTGAAGTGGTGAGTATGGCGCGTAAAATGGCGCTCAACGAGCGCACCATCATCAAAGGTGGCTGTTGGGACTATCTAAATGCAGTGTTCAATCGGGCGGGGGTATCGCGCGATACCATCCATAAAGGCACCTATGGTCAAGGCCCTTATGCTAATAGTGGCGAGATTGAAGTTGGGGATTGGCTCTATTATATCAATCATGGTTACAATGGCGTCGAGCACAGTGGGCTGTTTGTGGGCTGGGTCGATGAGCGTGCCAAACAAGCACTGATACTCAGTTATGCTGGCGAAAACCGCCGCGAACCGGCCCGTTATCGCGTGTATGATGTGAGCAATGTCTATCAGATTATGCGTCCTAGTGTCTAAGCATCCCCAGCACCACATAATGTGATAAAAAAAGCGTCCGTCACTGATAAAAGTGACGGACGCTTTTGATTTGTCAGTATCAATTATTCTGCTAGTTTTGGCGCTAATTTTAGAAAGGTTTTACCACGACTAAAATGACAATAATCACCAAGGCAAAGACTGGCACTTCATTGAACCAACGCCAAAACTTATGCGATTTATAGTGTGGATTATCTATCAGTTTTTTGCGATACAGTCCGCAAGCGCCATGATAGCCGGATAGCAATATCACTAGTAAAAGCTTAATGTGTAGCCAGCCTTGGGTTTTGTACACATCCCAACCTAGCCCAACCATCCATAGACCAAATATCCATGTCGCTATCATTGCTGGCGTCATGATACCGCGATATAGCTTACGCTCCATAATGGTAAAGCGCTCTTGGCTGATGGTATCATCACTCATCGCATGATAAACAAACAGACGCGGCAAATAAAATATCGCCGCAAACCAGCAGACCATCGAGATGATGTGTGCTGCTTTAATCCAGTTAAAATAATCTGCCATGACTCAATCTCTTGTTATTAGCCCTTTGGAATGAGGAAACACCATAGGCTTATTTTCATATGCTTTTTATAGGGGCTAAATGTTGACAAGTTACATGCAGATTATTGATAAACAGGCGCTGCACATCGTCAAACTAGTCTGCCAATACCACTTGTGTTTGATGACCACTCATCGCATCTAGTACAGGCAATACTTTTGGCGCTCTTGGGGCAGCAAACTGTTTGGTTAAGCCAAGCTCACGCATGAGTCTGTCATCGCCCGATTGACTGGAGTTTCCGGTTGTCAGTAGCTTATCACCATAAAAGAACGAGTTGGCACCTGCCATAAAGGCCAATGCTTGCTCAGAGTCTGATAGGCTCTCGCGACCAGCAGACAGACGCACATAACTGGTTGGGCAGCAGATACGCGACACGGCAATGGTGCGAATCCATTCAAGTACAGACAGTTGACCTTCGGCCAATACTTTGTCACCAATCGGTGTGCCTTTAATCGGTACGAGTAGATTGACTGGGATAGACTCTGGGGCTTTTGGCATTTTTAGCAGTTCATGTACCCAATCGATACGGTCATCACGGCTTTCGCCCATACCAACGATATTACCGCTACAGACATTGATGCCTGAGTTGCGCACATTGTCTATCGTATCCAAGCGCTCATCATAGCTGCGCGTGCTGACGACTTGCTCATAATAGCTGCGCGAGGTATCTAGATTATGATTATAATAGTCCAATCCGGCATCCGCCAACTGCGTTGCTTGATTGGTATCTAACATACCGAGCGTCATACAAGTTTCAAGCCCTAATGCCTTGACTTCTTTGATCAGCTCAACCACGTAAGGCATGTCCTTTGCGCTTGGATGTTTCCATGCCGCACCCATGCAGAAGCGTGACGAGCCACTATTCTTGGCACGTTTGGCAGCGGCAATGACTTTGTCTACTTCGATGCGTTTTTCTGCTTGTAGTTTGGTGGTGTCGCGGTGATGACCTGACTGTGAGCAATAGCCACAATCTTCAGGGCAGTTACCTGTTTTAATCGACAACAACGTACTAATCTGTACTTCATTGGCTGTGAAATGCTCACGGTGAACAGTCTGTGCTTGCAACAACAAATCCATCAATGGCAAATCAAACAGTGCGGCGATTTCTTCGCGGCTATGCTTGTGCGGAGTTGGTTGGCTGGCATCGGTTAAACTGGCCAAAAAATCATCGCTACTGTTTTGATGATTGAGTGTCTGAGCGTGGCTATCGGCATTGGGTTCTGAGATGTTAAGTAATCCTGCCATGAGATAAATCCTTTTATAACGGTATTGGGTACATCTAAATGTTTTTGTGTTTTTAAAATAATAAAAAAGGCTGCGATATAGTATACCGTAACCTTTTTAGAAAATCAGAACACTGCTGGAGAGTATGTATAAATATCACAGTGGCGTATATAAGTAGTAACTATCCATCTATTGTATCAATGACTACTGATTAACGCACCTCTTGATTCCATTTAATACATCTCTCATCTATAGCGAATTATTTACCCAGTTTGTGCTTAGCAACACCAACCCAATGCTCAGCGAATTTCTGTGCTTTATATGCATAAGGCTTGGCTTTGTCCAGATACGGTTTGCACTCTTCTGGAATAGTCGGCACGATATGCTTGGCCAATTTATTGAACCACATCATGAGGCTATAATCACCCTCAATGCTTAATTTGCCTTCTTGTACTGCAGTCATAAATGCTGGCAAGCTGCCTTTGGTCAAAAGTTTGACGCCAGTCATAGAGTCTTTAAAGGTAATCGTAAGGTCTGCTGTTTTCGCATGACCGCTTTGCTGACTAAACTGACCATTATCAAAAATAAAATGACGAGCAATCTCAGATTCAGTGCTGGCAAATTCGATCGTGACCGCACGATCAGCGAATAGCTTTTGAACAGCTTCATCGTTGCTATCAGCTAGCATTGATAAACGATAGCCAACGACTGCCAACAAAGCGTCTAATGGATCAGATTTGATGTCTAACACAGGAACTGTGAACATAGTAAAACTCCTAAAAAATGACGCATAAAAATAAGGCGTACTTTATACCAATTCTTATGACAAATATATAACCCAATTATAAACCATGCAGTAACCTGAACTCTTTAGGAGTTAAGTAGAGAGTGTTAAGCATCTTGTAACATTTGATATCGTTATGACATGACTCGTTGCTAAGCCTGATATCTCAGCAACGATATTATAGTGATAGCAGCCATAAAGATAATATGGTGATAAAAGCAATATCGAAAGAAGGGTCAGGCAGGATTAATGAAATCGCGGTTTGTAATCATCGTCATAAACGGGCGTATGCTCAATATAGCGTGCGGCCTCTAGCGCACGCTGCTGCTGCACGGACTGACTGACATCATCATAGCGTAACGCTCGGTACAGTACCCAGCCCGCTAGCGGCAGCCAGCTCACACCCATCGCGATGACATAGCGATGCCACTCTGACAGCTCAGAGAACATAGGGCTACCTGACAAAACGTTTTGAACGACTTCGACAGCCAACCAGTAGGCCATACCGCCAAACAGATAGAGCAATAGCCAACGCTGCGAGGATAGAGCAAGGGCCACGACCAGTCCTGCCAGCAATCCATAGCCGAGCCATGCCATAACGCCCCACGCCTCAACACCAACAAAAGAAAATATAGTTAATAACATCATTCATCTCGCTATTCATAAGGTGAATTCCAATAAAGTTATTATGAGAGGTTGTTGGACAAAGCTAAAGAGGGGAGAGGCGACTTTACGACAACCGTTGACGTTTAGTTTTTTGGATGGTTTTTGCAATTTTTGATGGCGAGAGGATAGGCTAAGCGCCGTAAAGAACGGCGCTTATTTTAGAGCGTAGAAGGAGTTTGATTGGGTTTGACAAGATAGTGTCAACTAACAGGCAGAGGCGACAGGTTTGCTGAAGAGTTAAACTCGATTGGCACGATTGCCCCACCAAGATAATAACGATACTAAAATCGCCCCGAGTAGCATCAGTCCGATGGTCGTTAGCCAGTGTGCACCAGTAGGATACTGCCATGGCATGACATTATTGACGGCCTCATTATCTAGAGCACCTAAGGCATCTACTTTCCATGGCCATACTTTTATCAAGGAGCCTGCGATAAAGCCTGTCAGTAAGGCCAAAGTGGCTTGATAGTAACGCGATAGCAACCACTTTAGGGCGCGTGTGAATAACAGTAACCCAGTGATCATCCCTGCCATAACGGTAAGAACAATACTCAAATTCATGGTATGGACAGCTTCTAGCACCGTATCATAAGCGCCGAGCAACAATAGAATAAATGAGCCTGATATACCGGGTAGAATCATCGCACAAATGGCAATCGCCCCTGCAAAAAACAAGTAGGGTAAGCTGGGTGTGGTCGTGAGTAATGGCAAACTGCTAATGACCATTGCAGCGCCCAATCCAGTAGCAAACAGTACTGCACGGCCTATATTCCAGCGCTCAATCTCACTGAGTAAAATAAATACTGTGGCAACCACCAATCCAAAAAAGAACGACCAAATGAGCAGTGGCTCATTGTCCAGTAAGTGCTTAATGATGCCGGCTAGCGTAGCGAAGCTGGTGGCAATACCCAATACCAAACACAATAAAAAAGTCGCATCAACCTGTCGCCAAACGGCGAGCAAACCTTTGATGCCACCTTCTTGTTGAAATATCTGCCAAAGATTGGGACCGATACTACCAAGCGCATTAATCAGACGCTCATAGATACCAGCAATCAGGGCAATGGTACCACCAGAGACGCCAGGCACGATATCAGCAGCGCCCATGGCCATCCCTCTGACATAGATCCCCAAGAGCTGTTTTGGACTGTCAGTACGAGTCGGAGTAGTGCTCACGTCTGATGGCTGTGATGGTTGCGGAACTGACGGCTGGTTTGGCCGTGGAGATTGTGGTGCCGTCATAAACATTCCTTTATCGTTTAAGAATCAGTGTTATCTAAAATTGGGTTTTATGCATCATGGTAAAACATCAAAGCAGTCTCACTATGGTAAGACTGCCATACAAAAGTAATATAAAACCACATAAAGCACAAAAGCCAGATCAATGACAAAGCACTAATCCAGCTTATGAGATCGTTTCATATGTTTAGCAATTACTCAGCATCAGGCTTTATGTCAGACTCAGTATTAGACCCAGTATTAGATTGGGTATCAGACAGCGCAGGATAGCCAAGTGCATAGAGCGTGCCTTCAAGTCCTGTCACATTGATAGCAGCATCGGCACGTGCTTGCACGATGGGCTTGGCATGATAAGCGACACCTAGATCGGCAATGGCCATCATTGGCAAGTCATTGGCGCCATCACCAATGCAGACCACTTGTGACATCTCGATACCCAAGCGCTCAGCGGTGTGCTTGACGATAGCGGCTTTTTTGTCACCATTGACGATAGGCCACTGTACATGACCGGTGACTTCACCTTCGTCGATATCTAGGGCATTGGCATGTACTTCATCAATGCCTAACTGCTCAGCGATATAACGGGCAAAGTATGTAAAACCGCCCGATACCAGCACAGTATGATATCCCAACGCCTTTAGCGCACTGATGGTAGTGCGCGCACCTACAGAGACGGTCAAGCGGCTACAAATGTCATCCAGTACGTCAATTGGTGTGCCTTTTAATAATGCCACACGCTGAGCAAATGACTCATCAAAATCAATCTCACCGCGCATGGCGGCCTCAGTGATGGCTTCGACTTCGTCACCAATGCCAGCAGTTTTTGCCAGCTCTACGATCACTTCTTGTTCAATTAAAGTTGAATCCATATCAAAGCAGGCAAGCTTATGAGTACGTAGCATATGGCCGACAGATAGGATATGACAGTCAACGACGTTTATGTTGCCAGTACTATCTGCACTGCGCGTATTGTTGTACTCTTCCGTCAAATCACGACGCAAGCGTGTGGTTAGCTGATCATCAATGATGTGCGCGGCAGCGGTCTTTTTGCCAGGATGCATCAGCGTGTCATTGACAGGGACTAGCAGGTAACGGAATACTTGAGTATGGGTAAAGGGTAGGCGCTGTGCACCGTCGGCCGTTGGCTCTGTATCAGAGACTGTGATATTGACAAAACTGGCGTCTGTGTCTTCAGCGACCGTTACCAAATGCCAGTTCGGCTGTTCATCAACCCATGACTGAACATATTGATGAATATCTAGCGTAGATACGTGAGTCGGCAATACAACGATGAGCGCAAAAACAGGCAGCGACTGTAGCGCATCAAAATCTTGCAAATTGGTATCTTCAGGTAATAATGCCGCAATAGAGTCGACGGCTTGCTGCCATGCTTTGCTGTCTTTTGGTAACGAATAAGATGTATTTTTTGGCATGGCTCAATTGTCCCTTGTATGCTCGTATAAGATTGGGAATAATAACAGTTTTACTGGGCAGCGCCTATAGATGACACGCAAAGTATCAATGGCGTAAAAAAACCACAATCATGGCGCAAATGATCAGAAAAAAACCATCGCGTCATTGTGATAAATTTATAAAGTGACTCACGCCATCAGGCTTGTTATGGTGATATAGTGGACAAGATAAAAAGTCACGCTTCTATATCCCTTGTACTATAGAAAAATGATTGCGTTGACCTCGCTTTATAGATATCTGATCTATGCAAATTAGCTTTATCAAACCAGCCAAAAAATGAGCGAATGCCTCGTTTTTTAATTTCTTCTCTCCAAAAAAGTTTACTATATCATGACGTATTTAGCGCCGCGGCAAGGGTTGTTTGCCATCATTATTTTGGTTAGTTTTTGTTTGCAGACGCTGCTATTGGTCATCAGTACCGACCAGCAGTTGAGCAACAGTCGTGCGTTGAAAGGCGAGCAGATGGTCGCCCAGCTGATTGATGAAGCAAGGCTATCGTTAGAAAACAAAGATCGTGTCAGTCTCAGTGTCATTGCCAATCGCTATACCAGTGAGCAAGACGTGACACGGATACTGATTAAAGACAATAACGATGAGATATTGGTGCCCGTCGGTAATGCACCGATGCAGCAAGGCGATACCATTAGTCAAATCGCGACCAATGGCGATGCGGTAATCGGTAGCGTGGCATTGACATTGAAAGATATCAGTAAAGGCGAGATTATCGCTATGCAATGGCCGTTTGTCATCGGCACCATGCTGCTGCATTTATTGCTTTGGCTGCTGTATGGCTACTTGGCACGCCCGACCAAAGAGCAGATCAATGCGCTGAGCCATGATATCCAGGAGTTATATATTGAGCAATATACACAAGTCGATCAGCGTGGCTACAATCGAGATATTGAACGCTCATCTGATGACGCAGTAGACAGTCATCCATCTGCTACTGGTGAAAGCGATATCGATGACATGGTCGCCAATGCGCGTAAGTTCAATGTACAAAACGAGGTAAACGACTACCTAAGAACGCAGCAAAACCCAGAGACCACAGATGCGACTGGCGGCTCGGTAGATACTGATGCAGATAGTCTATCAGGTGAGGGTAATACCACTGAGACCGATAGTGCAGGGACTGGCCACCAATCATCCAAGCTATCTGCGACACGCTCCGTAGATAAGGTGAGAGTACAGATTGTCTTTCATGATGAGTTCAATATGCTTGAGCGCCTTGCACCTGCCCAGCGTTTGCCATATTTGGCGCTATGCACACAGCTCTTTAATCAAGCGGTGACAGAATTGCTCAAACAACCGTTGCTGCTCGGTGTTAGTGCCATGAATGAGGCGCAGTTTGCAGACAATGGCGCTAGTGTGGTGCTAAAAGCTGACAATAGCCATGCTAAAGTTGCGCTGGCAGGGGTGATGCTTGCCAAGTTGTACTTGATGCTTAATAAAATTATTCATGATAAGCATATCGAGTTGTCGCGCTTTGCTTTACCTGCAAAAGCAGGTGTGAGTGATGACGCGCAGTCAGAGGCCATGACTCACTTATTACAGAGCATTGGTAAAAAAGAGCAATTATTGATTCTATTGCCAAACAATGGCCTCAAACAGATCAGTAATCATATCCAAGTACACAGTATCATGCGACCTACCACCGTCTATGAGCGTGAGTGTGCGATATTTGATGGTGGTAATGATTCGATGATTCAGCGTTTGGCAGACGTTCGCAATGCGGTACTGATGATCGAAGAAGATGAGTAGCAGACTAAATATATACTGATGCTTAGCCGTATTTTGCACTCGCTTATTTACAGTACAATTGTCTGCTATATGAGTCATATAGCAGACCCAGTCTGAAAAATGAGATGGGTCATATTGAGAAAAAGGATTGACAACATTCAGTAGAGACTTTATAAGGCATATATATATTACTGTATGTTTAATACCCTTGCCTAAAAATGATAGGAGTTTGTCATGAGTGACGCTGATATTGACGACGATTTTGATGATGATTTTGTCGACGATGATGATGCAAAGATGGTCGAAGAAGCCGAGACGAGTGTACGCACACGTCTAAGCAGTCTCGAAAAGCGCCGACTGATTGATAATTTGTTAGAAGAAAAGCGTCTGGCCAAAGAGTTGAAAGACGATTTGGATGATATCGACAACTTCGATGAAGATGGCGATGATTGGGATGACGACGATTTCTAATTTCTAGACATCATTCGTTTAAGCTGACTAAAGTGCTTTAATCATCGGTGCTCATCTACCCAATCGGATAGACTGGCTTTTGACAGTTGTTTTGAGCGGTTACGATACGAGCGAGCGTTAAAAGCTCATCGCTTCGATGACACTGGATCTAATAGCTTGTTTGGTTTTGGTTATTCAAGCAGCCTTTATGCTCAGATGATCTGCTATCGTGCATTAACCGATCGTTTTTGACGATTGACATACTCTATACTTCAAGGATAACCGAACCATGAGTAATCAACTAAGTTTTGATGAATTACTAGACTATTTGGACAATCAAGAGAGCCAGTTTGTGCTCGATAGCGTCGCCGCTCATGGGTTTTTGACTGCGACAGTCATCGGTCGTCCCTTGCCTAACTGGCTCGACGCCCTGTTTGAAGGTCACGTGAGCGAGATTCCAGAAAACGTCATCGATGGCATCAAGCGCTGGCGCGACTCTATCATGGCAGAGCTAAAAAACGAGACGCCTATTGAGCTGCCATTTAGCGAAGATGCAGGAGACGAAGAGGTCGCTGTTGATTTCTCTGACGAATCAGATATCGTCGCTTGGTCGATTGGCTTTGTGGATGCCATGTATGGCGATGAAGCAAGCGATTGGTTTGAAGATGAAGATACAGCAGAAGATGTCGCTGTATTGACGCTACCGATGATCGTCTTGAGCGGTATTGATGATGAAGATCCAGAGCTTGCTCAGATGCGTGCTGACGAAGACAAAATGGTACAGATGGCCAATAGCATCGAAGGCAATTTGACTGAGCTATTTTTGCTATTTCATACCAACGACTAATTGTTTCGTACCAATAATTAGTAACTTCGTACCAATGACTGGCCACGCTCAACACTCGTGATTCTAAAAGACAGTGCTGCCAGTACTGTCTTTTGTTTGAGCGGCGTCACACAGCTTTACTCATTCTATCAGCTACTCTATAAGTCACCGATAAGGTCATACCATGACTGTGCAACTCTCTAATCTTGAACACCTGCCTAATTATCAAATTACTGAGCGCTTAGATGTGGTTTATGGCAGTACAGTACGCTCAAAACATGTCGGCAAAGACTTGTTTGCTGGGCTAAAAAACATCGTCGGTGGTGAGCTGACCGCGTATACCGAGCTGCTAGAAGAGTCGCGCCAAGAAGCGATAGATCGCATGATTGTCAAAGCTGAAGCGCTCGGCGCTGATGCCGTTGTCGGTCTGCGTTTTTCGACCTCGAGTATCGCCCAAGGTGCCTCTGAGCTTTTTGTTTATGGGACTGCGGTCAAGGTCGCACCGATATCTCAGCAGCAGTATCAAGCCCCACCGAGTGGTGGTTACGATCACTCCAGTCAAAACACAAATCCTCAAACCCAAGTCACACCCGATGATTTACCGCGTTTCAATCCTTTTGGTTAATCCTACAATACTAAAAACTATAATTCTAAAAGCACCGATGCTTTTTACGATGAGAAACGTGCTATGAATGACTCACTCACGCAAGTGCTCATCAATTATGGGCCATTTGTTTTCTTATTTGTCGTTGGTTGGTTTTTTGGGTCGCGCCATGAGCGCCAGCACTTAACGCAGCTGCGTGTGGCAGAGCAAGATCTGAGGGATATTACAGTCTCCAGCGAACGTTTATACCGTCCTAAGTTGGCAGCTGGTAGTGAAGGTGAGCTGGTACTTGGTAGCGTGGTGATTGCTCAAGACTACTTTAAGATGATTATCGCTCGTGTACTTAGTATCTTTGGCAAAAACCTAACCACCTACGAGACACTGCTAGATCGCGCGCGCCGTGAGGCCATCGTACGTATGCGCGCTGATGCAAAAGCCAAAGGCTACACGCATATTTATGGGTTACGCCTTGAAGTGACCAATATCAATCAATTAGGCAGCATGGTAGAAGCCATCGCTTACGGTACTGCCGTCATCAGTATTGACCACCCTCACACTACCTCTGCTATCAATCATCAAACCTCTCTTTAAATTGTTTTGAGATTGTCTTCAAGTATAAAAATTCATAGTTGACTGACGAGTAGTCAAAAAAATCAAATACATACACTTTTACAGCGATATACTAAATTTTGCCGTTCCGTTATTATTTTGGTTCGTATAAACCAGTATTATCAAAAAATTGTCGTTCTAAAACACGATTGTGCGAAAGACGTATCATATAAAAGGCTGACAACGTCGGTGGCTTTTACCCAAGATATCAGCAGGATTGGCTGATTGAGCATTACGAAGTTGTTATAAACTTGCCCATGTAAGGGCGCTATCTACAAGGATGTAGTTATGGAAGGTGTGGAGTTAGTCACGTTTGTAAATTCAAAAGTCATTCCTATTAGTATCTTTTTGATTATGATGGGAATGGGTCTGTCCTTAGTCACCAATGATTTTAAGAGAGTCATCAAATACCCTAAAGCAGTCGCCATAGGACTAACCAATCAGCTGATATTCTTGCCACTGGTAGGCTTTTTCTTGGCAACCTCCATGTCCCTAGAGCCTGAGTATGCCGTTGGGGTTATGTTACTGGTATTGTGCCCTGGTGGCACGACATCAAATCTATTTACTTATTTGGCCAAAGGCGACGTCGCACTTTCAGTCACGATGACTGCTATTGCCAGTGTCATTACTGTCTTTACCATTCCTATCGTCCTCAGCTTTTCGCTCGTGTACTTCATGGGTGCTGGTAGTGAGTTTCAGTTGCCAGTGGTCAAGACTATGGTTAGCTTGATTGCTCTGACTATTCTGCCCGTTAGTATTGGTATGCTAATCAAGCGCTATGCCGCCAATTTTGCAGATAAGGCGCAGGTTATGGTGTCTCGTTTTGGCGTGATATTTTTGAGCTTCTTGGTACTTTTCTTAAGCTATGTGCAACGAGATATTATCGTCGAAGCCTTGATAGCGACTGGCCCTGTCTCTTTGATCTTGAACGTATCGACGATGGCACTTGGTTATTACACCAGTAAATGGTTCGGCCTAAACCCAGCTCAAAGAAGATCTATTACCATGGAAGTGGGCCTGCAAAACAGTACACTGTCGATGTTTATGGCATTGACGCTATTGGCCAACTATAAAATGTCGATGACCCCTGCTATTTATACGCTCATCATGTTCTTAACCGCCGGTATTATGGTCAGAGTATTTACCGCTATGCACAATAAAGCCAAAAGAACCGAAGTTGAAAGCAGCGTGTTGGCAGCGCGTAGAATGTAATACACTCGATATATGAGTAGTTCGTTGCTAAAAAAAGCCCACAATACCCTTTGTCTAATGAAGGTTGTTGTGGGCTTTTGCGTTTAGCGCTGTTTTCAATCCCTTTAGATTAGCATCGATTGAATTGAAGACACGCCCTAGAATCGACGCCTATCCAATTCCGCTCTTGCCTCGGCAGCTTGTTCTTTTACTTTTTCAATTTCAAACAAGAACGTGCGGTTCTTCAGTACCGCGACAAACACCACGCCGCCGACCGTATTACCCACTAATACCACGACTAAAAACACCAGATAACGCCAGAGGCTGACAGTATTGCCATACAGTAAGGCTGAAAACACCTCGATGTTGCCTACGATACTGTGGTGTAAACCTAAAAATCCGATACTGCCTGTAATGATGGTAACTAAGACAATGCGGCTCAGTGTATCGCGTGCCGAGGTCACCAGCCATGCGGTCACACCCATCATCCAACCTGCCAGTACGGCGCTACCAAATATCACCCACCACTCAAAACCCAAAATATGCTCGGCATAGACATCGATGGCATGGTCTGTAAACAGATGCATATGTAGCCCTAAACCCACCATCAACGCGGCAAATAGACAGCCGCCAACGATATTGCCCGCAATCACAATGCCCCATAGACGCAGCAATTTGTGCAACGGTTCAATTTTATTTAAGACTGGCAAGCTCAAGAGGGAAGTCTGCTCTGTGAATAGTAGCGACTGACCAATGACCACGATAATAAAGCCGATCGGATACAGCAGGGATGACAGCACCATGGCATAGTGACTTGGTATTACCTCATTTAGAAGCGCAAACGCCGATAAAATCATAAAGAAGCTAATACCAATCTCAAGCCCAGCGGTAAAGGCACTAGTGAATAGTGAGCCAAGCGAGCGCTCAAACGTTTCTTTGGCATCCATGACTTGTTCGACTAAAATGCTGGCATAGCTTTTTGCATGACTCAAATTGTCATCATTGGCGACTTTTTTGATGGTTTCTTTGTCTTCATCACTGATTTCTTCTGGCAGATCATTATCTTTTAGGTCTTCAGTGGCTTTTGTCTCATTGGTGTTGTTATTAGCATTGTCACCGACGTTGTCATTAGAGTTGTCATTAGCATCGTCATCAACGTTGTTATTAGAACTGCTTTCTTGCTGGCCTTGTTTATGACTGTCATCCGCCAAATGCTCATCATCTGTAAATGAGGCTTGCGGGTCTTTTTGATGATTAGTCTGACTATCAATATCTTGGGGCACGGTAAGCTCACTGGTTAAGAGATAATAGTTTTGCTATATAGGATATGTCTAACGTAGAGACAGAAGCTATATTCTATCGCATGACGATCGCTGATTATGTTTAGCATCGAGCTAATTGCTGTTGTTAATTGATTAACAATTTGATTAAAAATTGCCTTCAGGCTTTATAAATTGCCTTACCATCTAACAAAATCTGCCTATCTGCGTTAAAATCACTCTATTCATGATTTTCCTAATTTTTATATTCGCTTTAATTCAATTAACTTTGATCACATTCAATCAATAAAAGATAATGCCATTATGAGTAACCACAACCTAACCGCCTCTATCCAAGCGGCCTTAAGCCAACTTGAAAACGCCTATAATCCTGCAGAAGTCGAAGCAGGCATGTATCAGGGCTGGGAAGAAAGCGGCTATTTTCAGCCGACTTTTGACAAAGACGAGTCATTTTCTATCGCACTACCACCACCGAACGTCACTGGCTCGCTGCACATGGGTCATGGTTTTAACAATGCAATCATGGATGCGCTCACGCGTTATCACCGCATGGATGGTGACAATACGCTGTGGCAGCCAGGTACAGATCATGCTGGTATCGCCACCCAAATGGTCGTTGAGCGTCGTTTGGAGGCGCAAGGTATCAAGCGCCGTGATATGACTCGTGAAGACTTCATCGATAAAGTGTGGGAATGGAAAGAAGAGTCGGGCGGCAATATCACTAGCCAAATTCGCCGTTTGGGCAGCTCGGTTGACTGGTCGCGTGAGCGCTTTACCATGGATGATGGTCTGTCTAACGCAGTAAAAGAAGTGTTCGTTCGTCTTTTCGATGATGGTTTGATTTATCGTGGTAAACGTCTAGTGAACTGGGATCCAAAGTTCCAAACCGCATTATCTGATTTAGAAGTCGAAAACCACGATGAAAAAGGTAGCTTGTGGCATTTCCGCTATCATTTCACCGATAAAGACTTAACCACTCAAGATGGTAAAAACTATCTGGTCGTAGCAACTACGCGTCCTGAAACGCTCCTTGGTGATACCGCTGTCGCCGTCAATCCGAGCGATGAGCGTTATGCGCACTTGGTCGGCAAAACCATTACCTTGCCAATCACTGGTCGTGTTGTGCCTATCGTCGCTGATGATTATGTTGAAAAAGACTTCGGTACAGGCTGTGTCAAAATCACCCCAGCGCATGACTTTAATGATTATGAATTGGGTCGTCGTCATAGCCTGCCATTGATTAACATTCTTGATGAGCGCGCCAATATTTTGCCAGCGATGGAAGTTTATCCTGACTTGCAAACGCGTGAGCCAGAATTAGAAACCACGCCAAGCGAGTACGCAGGACTTGAGCGTTTTGCCGCTCGTAAGTTCCTCGTGGCGCAAGCAGGCGAGCAGGGCTGGCTAGAAGATATCGAAGACTACGCACTAAAAGCACCACGTGCTGAGCGTGGCGGTACGATCGTTGAGCCGTGGTTGACCGATCAGTGGTATGTCGCGGTTAAAGAGCTGGCCAAGCCTGCGATTGACGCGGTAGAAGACGGCAGCATCGAGTTCGTCCCTGCGCAGTACAAAAACATGTATATGTCGTGGATGACCGATCTGCAAGACTGGTGCATCAGTCGTCAGTTGTGGTGGGGACACCGTATCCCTGCATGGTATGACGATGCGACGGGTGAAATCTATGTCGCCCGTGACGAAGCGGAAGTGCGTAGTAAATACAATCTCAGCGATGATATCGTATTGCGCCAAGATAATGACGTGCTCGATACGTGGTTCAGCTCTGGTCTATGGACGTTCAGTACGCTTGACTGGGCAGACGTCAACGCCGATCCACGCGTGATGGATACCTTTCACCCAACCAGCGTGTTGGTGACAGGTTTTGACATTATCTTCTTTTGGGTAGCTCGCATGATCATGATGACCATGCACTTCGTGAAAAACGAAGATGGCACGCCGCAAGTACCGTTTAAGACTGTCTATGTGCATGGTCTGGTACGTGATGGCAATGGTCAAAAAATGTCAAAATCTAAAGGTAACGTCTTAGATCCGATTGACCTAATCGATGGTATTGATCTAGAAGCGCTGGTAGAAAAACGCACCAGCAATATGATGAATCCAAAAGACGCGGCCAAAATCGAAAAGCAAACGCGTAAAGAGTTCCCAGAAGGCATCCCAGCCTTTGGTACGGATGCACTGCGCTTTACCTTTACCTCATTAGCCAGTACCGGTCGCGATATCAACTTTGATCTAAAGCGTGTCGAGGGCTATCGCAACTTCTGTAACAAAATCTGGAACGCCAGTCGTTTTGTACTCATGAACTGTGTCGATAGCGAAGGTGCTGCCAAGCCTATCGACCAAGCGGCAAACCCTGACGTATGGGAATTGCCAGAAAAATGGATCATGAGTCGTCTGAACTCTACCATTGCCGATATCCATCAGCATTTCGCTCAGTATCGTCTCGATATGGTCAGCCAAGATATCTATGAGTTCATCTGGAATGAGTACTGTGATTGGTATGTTGAGCTTGCCAAAGCCAGTCTAAATGATGACTCAGTGTCTGACGAGCGTAAAGCGCAAATCCGCTATGTACTGCTGCATGTACTAGAGACGGCGCTACGCTTTAGTCATCCAATCATGCCGTATCTGACTGAGCAAATCTGGCAGACGGTGGCACCGCTACTGGGTCGTAAAAACACTGACAGCATCGTGGTCGCTGACTATCCAAAAACGGATGCCGCACAAATCAGTGAGCAAGTTGAGGCGGATATGGCGTGGCTACAAGAGCTAATCGCTAGCGTCCGTAACATCCGTGGTGAGATGAAACTGGGCAATGCGGTACGTCTGCCAGTGCTCCTACAAAACGTCTCTCATGATGAAGAAGCGCGTCTCTCCCGTATCAAAAACCAGTTCAAAGCGCTTGCCAAAGTCGAGAGCTTAGAGATCGTCAAAGAAGGTGATGAAGTGCCACTGTCATCATCAAGCATGGTCGGTCAGCTACGGGTACTCGTACCGATGAAAGGTCTGATTGATCCTACGGCTGAGCTGGCACGTCTGGACAAAGCGCATGAGAAGCTACAAAAGCAAGCCGACGGTATCGCGCGTAAGCTAGGTAATGAAGGCTTTGTCAGTAAAGCGCCTGCGGAAGTGGTCGATGCTGAGAAAGCGAAACTGGCTGAGCTAGAAGGGCAGTTGACTGCGATGACGGCGCAGATGGAGCAGTTGAAGGCTTTGTAAAAAAAGCAAAAGCTTAAAGAGCATGGCCTCAGCATTGGAGTTTTTTAAACCATAGAAATATGCGATGCATGGGGCGGTATTCTTTAACAGTTTAGCTCGGCGCTCGTCCCTCGCGCAAAAAGCAAGCATAATAGATAAGCCACCATTTTATGGTGGTTTTTTATTTCTAAAAATAAGTCTACAATTATCTGTATAGTTGTACTATTAGTCAGATGTAATTCAAAAAGGAGCTTTACTATGGATGAGTCATACTACAACAAATTTATAAGACTGCATGAGACAAGCGATAGTGTGGAAGCTAACGAATATCTTGAGTGCGAGTGGGTGCTATTGAATGTGGTCAAAACACAAGTTGCTGAGGAAAGTTGGAACACATATTATGTTCTTGGTTGGAATAAAAAAGTAGAAGATATTAAGCGAGGCAGGTCTTGGAAGGAAAGGATGGATACAGATATTGAGAACTATAAAGAAGATAGAAATAAAGCTGTTCCAGATGATTTAGATACTTTGTTCTAATCAGTAGGAGTATTGAAAAAATAGGTAACATAAACGATGAATTCTAAATGTACTAATGGATATCTAATTATATAAGAGCCTCAATAATGAATTTTGAAGATGTAGAAACTGGCAATATAATGAAGATAAATGATATCGACTGGATTTTAGAAGAGAAAATAGGAGAAGGGGGTAACGGCGTAGTTTGGTCAGCTTCAAAAGAAGACTCAAAATCTGAAAAAATAGCTATTAAGTTTGTTAAATGTGCAAGTTCTACTAAAAAAACAAGATTTGATAGAGAGGTCACTATACAGTCAAGTTTTGATCATAAGTCAATTGTTCGTATTTATGACTATAGTACATTTGGAACTACTCGCTGGTTCACAATGCCTATTTGTAGCTCTGCTTCTAGCCTACTAATCGATAGAAGTGCGACGGAAATATGTGATGAATATCGAAATATTGTTTCTGCTGTAAAGTATATCCATAATGAAGGTATGGCTCATAGAGATATTAAGCCTGACAACATATTAAACCTAGATGGAAACCTCGTTTTAGCTGATTTTGGTTTAGTAACCTCTTTATCCTCTGAAGATAGGCGTATTACTAAAGTTGGAAGTAAACTTGGTAATTTTGCAACCATTGCTCCTGAATTAAGATATGTTGAAGATATTGATGCTGATTTTAGGCCAGCAGATGTCTATTCCTTAGGTGTGACGCTATGGATGCTACTAAATAGGAATGAAAATGGGTTTGATGGGCAGTATGCTATTGCAGCTAAAAGTATGTTGGAGATAGCTCTAGAAGGTGAAAAGTTAGAGCTGAGGAGTTTGCACGACTTACTTGAGAAAGCTACAGAATATGACCCTAAGCTAAGACCAAGTATTGAAGAGTTTGAAGAAAAACTAATAAAGTGGATTGAAGCGACTAAAGACTTTGCGGTTCTTATATCTTCAAAATGGATAAATCTTCAAAAGGAAATAAACCCATACAATGCTCATTACTTAGAGTTCAGCGATATAGATGTTATTGTTTCTATCTTAAATCAAATTGTTCGGAACGATGAAACGGCTAATCATTGCTTCTTACCTAGAGTAGGTGGATTAGATTTAACTAGAGCTGAGGTTAAAGAGAACGGAGAAGTTAGGTTGTTAATGAGTGGTAGTTCTTATTATGATTGCCTACCAAAAGCGTTACATTACGTCAATTATCAATATAAACCATCAGAAAGCTATTTTTTTCTCGAAACGCAACCAATTGCAAAGCCTATTAACTCAGGATTATATGAGAAAAATAACGAAATAGTGAGCTATGCAGAGTTTGCAAACGGTGACTTAACCTCTGCTGAGTTGTATAAAGATGATATTTGGAAAGGTAGATATATTCCTAATGATACTAAAAGTGTTACTAGGGTATACGAAGGCAGTTTTCTTTTCGTCTCTAGACACTCTTTATATAATTCATATGGACCCGCCTATGATGCTAGACATTCGAAAATGGGGTTTGAGAAGTTCAAGATCTACTATCCTAGACCTTACTGTAGCCTGCAAATTACACCTAGACCGCCACAGTTTATAGAGAATGATAATAGTTGGGAGAATGACCCAGAATTTTACATATATTTGAATTCATTAGATGTACCGAGGGTATTATCGTTATTAGAAAAATGGCCTGCTGATGAGAAGAGTGACGATAACGAATGGGGAGTTATAGGCTCAGGGAGTTTGTTTAAATTTGCTATAGATCATTTATCTGCAGATTTTAGCTTTCTAGAAGAGTTGAATCGCAAAGAGCTATTAGAGTTAGTTTCTATCATGTATCTAGGGAGAGAGACATATGGAAAGAGAACCAACCGAGATATATGGACTTTCTATCTAAAACATGTGAAAAACGAATCAGATGAAGAGTTGAGAAGAATTATCAAAGATAAAATGCCTTCTGCTACCAAAGAGTATATTAGTCAGGGTTTGAAAGCTTTAGGAGCTGAGCAAGCTGACTATTAAAAATAACGATAAAATTTAGGCTTCTGAAGAGCTTTTGTATGAATAAGAGGAACACCATGAACCATCTCACCGTCGGACAACGCGCGCCTTTAAGCAATCTTGCTATTGACGATACTGTACCGATCACGCTTAAGTTCACTCGCCAAAGCCCGATAGAGATGGACATCAGCTGCTTTGCGTTAGACGCAGCGGGCAAACTGGTCAATGATGATTACATGGTGTTTTATAATCAGCCAACCTCACCGTGCGGGCAAATCAAGCTCACCCATTACGAGTCGCAGCCAACAGCGAGTAAAGGCATCCAAGCCGAGTTTGAAGTTAGTTTATCCAAACTGGATGCGAATATAGACAGCTTGTTTTTTGTGTTATCAGCCGACACGCCGCTGAATCAAATTCAATCGTTAGAGATTGGCATTTGGCAGCAATCACAAAAAGCGCAGGCAGAGTATCAAGTAGCTGACTTTGCCCAGCAGCAAGCCAGTATGCTGATGCAGCTTTATCGTAAGAGTGGCGTGTGGCGGGTATCTAACGTCGCGCAAGGCTTTAATGGTGGACTTGCCGCCATCGTGCAGCATTTCGGTGGCGATGTAGAAGAGGGCAGCCCGCAAGTACTCGAGGCGACCGCCACGCCAGTTCAAGCAAAACCTTCATTAGAGAAGGTCATGCTAGACAAAGCGCCAAAACTGGTCAATCTGGCCAAAAAAGCCACGATATCGCTTGAGAAACGCCAGTTGCAGCAATTAACCGCAAAGGTAGCATTGGTGTTAGACGCCTCAGGCTCAATGAACAGACAGTATAAAAAAGGCCGCGTGCAAGAGGTGGTCAACCGTATATTGCCATTGGCAGTGAGCTTCGATGATGACCAAGCGCTAGACTGCTGGGCATTTGCCCGAGATCCACAGTATTTGGGCGAGATTGGGCTGAGCAACTATGACGGTTTCATTGACAACGCTCATGGCGGCTGGCGCAAATGGGCACTTGGCCCGCGCATCAACAATGAAGCAGAAGTCATGAAAGCCGTGACGGAGTTTTATCAAAAAGACGGCTTGGATGTGCCTATCTACGTGCTATTTATCAGTGATGGCGGGGTGAATGACAATCGCGGTATCACGAGAGTCATGACGGAAGCCGCGAAACTGCCGATATTTTGGCAGTTCGTGGGCTTGGGTGGACGTGGTTATGGCATCCTAAAAAAACTAGACGACATGACAGGCCGCGTGATTGATAATTGCGACTTTTTTGAACTCGATGATTTGGATGACATCAGCGAAGAAGCCTTGTATGAAAATATGCTAGAAGAGTTCCCAATGTGGCTAAAAGAAGCCAAGCAACTAGGCATAGTCAATTCACTATAAAAGTATTACTGCGCTAACCTCACTATTCGATTGCAGCTAAATAAAAAACCGCCACAGCAAATACGATGGCGGTTTTTTATTATTCAAAATAATTTTTTTCTAAAATATCTACAACGCCCACAGCGATTGATATTGCTCATCAGTCAAGGTCACAATATCGATATCGGCTAGCATCTCACGCAGCTCTTGCCATTTATTTGCATCAGGCGTGATCGGCGTGATCAATCTGCCCAGCGTATTATCAATAATGGCATTCATCAGCGTATCGGCTTCGGTTTTACTATAGTCATAATACATACGGTGAGCGGTGGCTGGCTCGTTTTTGCACAGTTCCGTCATTTGGTTGGTCACTTGAATAAAGGTATCTATCGCATCCTTTTTCGCGCTATAGATCTCATCTGTTGTCAGAATCTCTAACGCTGAAAAGTTCGGATAAGGTGACAGATGCTGATCGATAAACGTAAAGTCCAACCCTTCATGAGTTGCCTCAACGCCTTCAAAGTTATAAAAGCATAGCCATGCGCCATCGAGGCTTGGGTCTTCTTGCAGATTTTTTATATGATAAAAGTCCTTTTGCACAAAGCTCACATTATCACGGCTGATACTAAAGCCATTTTTTTTGGCATAGCGAGCCAATATCTCAAAGCCAATACGATTGGTTTTTTCTTCAGCAGCAGGGGTACAGATGCGGATAGGCTGATTGTTTTTTAGCTTATCTATGCTGGACTGCTGCATCAATATGCCGCCATCGGTCTCAAAAAAGCAGCCTAGCGCACGTAGATTAGGCGCGTAATGTTCGAACAAATGGATAGGCTCATTGACATGCAGATCGATGCTCTGGTTCTGTAATTCGGCAAAGCCATCATAGTGGTCGTCCGGCTCGATAATAGTGATATCAAGCCCTGCCTGCTCATATGCGCCCGTGTTCACACCAGCGATAAAGGGCAGGTGATCAGGGTTCAAAAACCATTCGAGGGTCAGAGTAAGTTTGGTAGTCGGCTGCATTGTTGTCTCCTTTTTGATTATAGAAAACAATCAGACTGATACTATTAAGGTAAAACAAGAAAGGCCAAATAAGAAAGGCGAGGTCTCGATACTAACTTTCAGATGCTTGGCGTTTGATATGGTTATCACCAGTACATCCTCTATAGACTGCTCTTATTTATAGACCTCTTAAGGCGTGTCACGCTTGTTTCCTACGTCAGTGCTAACTGCTTCAGGTTCACGGGTGTGTCTCAGCGATGATGTGGGCTGTATTTACAGCATTAAATCAAAGCACCCCGACAAGATTGATAGGTACTGCATTATTTTTGATTGATACTCGCCATCATAGATGACATATAAGTCATGACGCAAGTCTGTTGATAGTAAGCGCCAACATTTACCCAATGACTAACCAAACATACCTATCAATAGCAAAAACCTCATATAAATAGTCTTGTACAATTTTTAATGATATTGCATGCTTAGCTACTTAAACAGGTAGCTGTTGTATACAGCGTTTAATGCTACTTACCTCAACCACTGTATCGTCCAACGACATCACTTATATGACTCATAATAAAAAAGCGTTTTATCACAGACCCAAGACCAATCAATCCAAAAGCCCAATGCTGCGTTGGACGTTTTTGACGCTTGGCTGGATATTTTTTATCTTAGGAATTATCGGTATATTATTACCCGTGATGCCTACGGCGCCTTTCATCCTATTGGCAGCAGGTTGCTGGGCGCGTAGCTCTCGGCGCTTTCATTTTTGGCTGATCAATCATAAATACTTCGGCAAATTCGTCCGTGATTGGGAAAACAATCATGCCGTTCCGCTATATGCCAAGTGTTTGGCAACCATAATGATGGCCGCATCGACAATTATGTTGTTTTATCGTTTGCCTGCCGATACGATGTGGGTGGCATGGCTGGTAGCCGCTGTCTGTAGTGGGGTAGCGGTGTATTTGTTCCGTTTACCGAATGCCTAAAATCGTTGCAATTTGCGCCAAAATCGGTCAATAAATGGCTTCTGTTACACGAAAAGTCAGATAAGACTTGCGATACTAGGATGTACCCCTTATAATACGCCCAAGCTTAAGAGCAGTTCTGCACCAAATCATTACCTCGTAGTATTAGTTATAATCCTTCGTTTTAATATTTATCGTTCAGTAGCTATTTGCAAGCGTTACCGGTCACTAGGCCATTAATAAATTTAAAAGTAGGATTATCAATATGTCAGATACTCAAAAAGGTACAGTTAAGTGGTTCAACGAAGCTAAAGGCTTTGGTTTTATCGCTCCAGAAACTGGCGCAGACGTTTTTGCTCATTACAGCGAAATCACTGGTTCAGGTTTCAAAACTTTGGCTGAAGGCCAAGAAGTTGAGTTCACTGTAACTCAAGGCCAAAAAGGCCCACAAGCACATAACATCGTTGCTATCTAATTTGTCTTTATAGACAGATAGATGAATAGATGTAAAAAAGCGAACCTTCGGGTTCGTTTTTTTTCGTCTGCGATTTAGTATTTAAGACATTGGTATTAGAATTAGTGACAGCCTTATATAAAAGGCTTAAGCCAATCATACTAGTCAAAATGACAGATAAAAAAACACCTCCGACTATTTGTATAGCCGGAGGTGTTTTTTTTATTAAGTAGTGATGTAAGCAGCTAAAAAGGGACAGTCGGTTTATTATATAAAGCTAATGCCAATATTGATCAGACCGCCGCCCAGTATCAACCAACCAAACATAATAGCACCCAAGATAAGCGGTCTAACACCAGCTTGTTTGATCGCGCTTAGATGAGTGGTCAGACCTAGCGCAAACATGGCCATCGTCAGTAACACATCATCCAGCATCACCATACTGCGTACGATACTCTCAGACATCGGCACCCAAGTATGTATCAACACAATGCCGATGAATATAAACGCGAACCATGGCACTTTGACTTGTTTGACGCGGGTCATAAATGAGGCTACATCGCTCTTATTGCTCTCGTCTTCTATAGCGGCATTATTTACGGTGCGATCTTTGGTTAGCGCAAAAGATAACACGAGCAGGAAAGGCGCGAGCATCATGACGCGTATCATCTTGGTCACGACAGCGGTATCGCCAATCTCAGTATTGATTGCATTACCTGCGACCACGACTTGCGCCACTTCATGAACGGTTGAGCCAGTATACATGCCGTACTGCTGGGCGCTGAGCCAAGGCTGTAACCAACCGAGATGATAGAGAAAAGGATATAGCAGCATCGCGATAGTGCCAAAAACCACCACAGTTGCCACTGCAATAGTGACTTTGTGAGCGTCGGCATTGACGACTGGCTCTGCGGCGATGACGGCAGCAGCACCGCAAATACTTGCGCCTGAGCCAATCAATATAACCGTTTCTTTATCGACTTTTAACCATCTAGTACCCAACCAATAGGTTAGCAGAAAGGTCGAAGTCAGTACCAGTGCGTCAGTCATAATCGCTGGCATACCGACGCTAGCAACTTGCGTCATGGTCATCTTAAACCCATAAAACATAATCGCAAGTCGCAAGATTTGACCCTTTGCAAAGCAAACACCGCCGTTTAAACGTTCAGCGAATTTGGGATAAATGGTATTACCCAAGATCATGCCCAGCAAAATCGCTAGCGTTAAAGAGGATAAGCCGACGATACGTCCGTTTGACCATACATCTAAACTGCTATCCAACCATAAGCAAAACAAACTACCGATCAGAACTATCGCTAATCCCGCTAGGTGACGGTGATTAGGGGTATAGTTATGCACGGAGTTGCTGACTGATTGGACGAGTGTGTGCATGATACGGCATCCTATTACTTATATTAAGATAAGCATAAGCTTATGAATAGACAGTATATGCCCGCTGCATTTATAATAAAAACAGATTAATAAGATATAAACTATCGATTTTTTAGGTTAATATTTATGATATAAGTCAACATACTGCGCATAAGCAGCGAAAAAAGACAGGTAGAGCGAATAAGACAGGCTGAAAACTGACATAAGGCATCATCAATAACATGAAAAAATCTGTGCAGACAGTGCCAAAGATTACGCTAAAGCAATTGGCGGTATTTGTGAGTATTTACCAGACGGGTAGCACCAGCCGTGCCAGTAAAGAGTTGCATTTATCACAATCAGCAGTCAGTAGCGCATTGACAGAGTTAGAGTCCAGACTACAGATGCCGTTATTTGAGCGCGTCGGTCGTCGGCTCAATCAGCATCCCAATGCTCATCCGATTTATATACAGGCACAGGCTATCTTGGGTCAGTCGCTCACGCTTGAGCATTATCATCAGTATCAAGCAGGACAGATTCATATCGGTGCCAGTACCACTATCGGCAACTACGTGCTGCCATCATTACTTGGCAAGCTATATGAGGCGCTACCCGATGCCAATGTCGATATGTATATTGCCAATACTCAAGAAGTGGTAAGCGAGGTTGAGCAACTCAATATCGATATCGCGCTGGTAGAAGGGATGCCGCGTCCGATAGATATGAAAGCCATTGAGCAGCGTGAATGGCGTACTGATACGCTGATGATATTTGCCAAGCGTGATAGCAAGTGGCTAAAGAATGTGGCTACCTATAGCCAAGATAAGGACTGCTATCAGCTGACCATTCATCAGCTAGCCCAGTTGCCGTTGCTAGTGCGCGAGGCAGGGTCAGGCACACGGCAGATTATCGATGAGCAATTGCTTAAGTATCTACCCAATGCAGAAGTGGTAAAGGCGATACATCAGTCCGAAGCCATTAAGCATATGGTGAGTGCAGATATTGGTCTTGGTTGTCTATCACAGCATGTGATTGAGACAGAACTGACGACAGGTGAGCTGGTACAAGTGAACGTGGCGGGAATTGATCTATCGCGTACATGGTGGCTGGTCTGGCATAAAGCCCGTCACCAAAGCCCAATTTGGCAAATCTTTATAGATATTATTCAACAAGGTTAAACGATAAGTCTAAAAATTATTAGCCACAAAAAAGCGCAGCGTTGAAATTTACGCTGCGCTTTTTTGTTTAAGACATGCTCTAGATAATATAAGACAATCAAAGCATATTTTTATGCTGAAACAGGTTTGTCCAGTCTCACTACAAAGCTATCGCAAGGTACATTGGGCAGGATATTATCCGCAGTTGCGCCACTGATCCATGCAGCGATACCAGTACGCTTATGACGACCGATGACCAATAGATCGACATCGTGTTTATGACAGTAGCTGACGATACCTTCACTGCTGGAGATGGCAGTTGTGACTTCTGACGTTGCTGCATTTAGCTGATTGCGTTCAAGAAATTGCGCCAGCTTTGCGCGCGCTTCTTGGCAGCGCTCATCATCAATCTCATCATAAAGGCTAGAGGCTGGTACCAGCTCATAGCCAAAGCCAACCATGGTGTCTTTGACAATATGCAAAACGGATAGCTTAGAGCCTGGACGGTTTTCGACGATGCGCTTGGCCTTTTGCGCGACTATATCTGCATCAGAGAGTAAGTCGGTGACCAGTAAAATATGTTCGTAACTCATAGCGTCTTCCTCATGTCAGATAGTATTTACTATAGCACTACTCTAGGGCGCTGTTAAGTAAAGCTTGTCATCTTTAGCAGCGGATGAGAGCGATGCCAATTATTCTGATACAGGCCGATCAAGCTTAACCACTAAGCTGTCGCAAGGAGCATTTGGCAATATACTATCGGCAGTCGCTCCTACCAACCACGCGGCAATGCCATGGCGCTCATGGCGTCCAATGATAAGTAAGTCGACGTCTTTTTCACGGCAGTAGTCAATGATACCTTTGCTATTAGAGATGGCAGCGGTTACCTCAGAGTTCATCGCTTCTAGCTCGTTACGTGCGAGGAATTGCGCCAGCTTAGCCCGTGCTTCTTGCCACTTTTCACTATCGACATCCCCCGAGAGACTAGAGGCAGGCACGAGCTCATAACCAAAGCGTACCATATCATCTTCAACGATATGCAAGACGGACAGTCTGGCTTCAGGGGAGCCTGCGAGGATACGCTTGGTTTTTAGCGCCACTGTGTCCGCATCGGATAGTAAGTCAGTGACCAGTAAAACGTGTTGGTAGCTCATAAGGTACTCCTATTAATAGTTAACTTTATAGTATAGTCAATCCTTTATAAAAGAGTTACGGCGTTAACCTCGCTTGAGGTATCACATATACATCTGCACTCGGTTGCCTTGTAATTCTTTTAAACTGAATTAACTATAGCAGTGCAGGCCGTCTTTGTTAAGTTATAAATCCATAATAAAATTGTGGATATTTATGGATTTGTAACTTTAAGGCTTTAATGGCTACCCGCGTAGATTACTGTGTGGTGGATTATTACATGGTTGCTGACTTGACTTATCGATGTCGCAGCCCCACTAATAGCGCTAAGCCAACTCTTTTTTAGCCAATTTATTACTCTATTTTCCCTACTAGTCAGGGCACTATACGCATGATAAGCGATAAGGATAACTATGACGGACACGCCATTTACTGCTGATTTAACGCTGCATCCAGCATTTGAGCTGATTGAGCATCGCCATATTGAGGCGCTATCGATGGATGTGCTGATCAGTCAGCATGTAAAAACAGGAGCGATGCATTATCATCTGGCACACCCAAGTGATGAAAATGCGTTTTTAGTCGGCTTCCGCACCCAGCCAATGGATTCAAAAGGCGAGGCGCATGTCTTAGAGCACGTGGCGTTATGTGGCTCGAACAAGTTTCCAGTACGTGATCCGTTCTTTTCGATGATTAAACGGTCATTAAACACGTTTATGAATGCGATGACTGCAGCCGATTGGACTGCCTATCCGTATGCGACGCAAAACAAAAACGATTATTTTAACTTGCTCGCTGTGTATCTAGATGCGTCATTTTTCCCAAATATTCATCCGCTCGATTTTGCCCAAGAAGGCATTCGTGTTGAGCTTGACGAAAATGATAAGCCGCAGTTTAAGGGTATTGTTTTTAATGAAATGAAAGGCGCCATGAGTGGTGAGATTGACCAGCTATATCATACGGTTGCTCATCATCTGTTCCCAACGACGACCTATCATTATAATTCAGGTGGTGATCCTGCCGATATCCCTGACTTGACGCACACTGAGCTGACTGAGTTCCATCAAAGCCATTACCATCCGTCAAACAGTGTCATCATGAGTTTCGGTAATATTCCTGTTGCTGAGACGCAAGTCAAAATTCATGAAGATGCCTTGATTCAGTTTGAAGCAGGCAAGAAGCATGTATCGCGTCCAGAACAGCGTTTGTCAGCGCCTGTCAACGCGGTTGATACTTATACTGCTGACGAAGCGGGCCCAGATCAGACGCATCATGTGCTTGCTTGGTTATTGCCATCGATTACCGATCCTAAGCAGCGCTTAGCATTGCGTTTGCTAGAAGGCGTATTGATCGAGCATGCAGGCTCGCCATTGCGTGCTTATCTTGATAGCCATCCACTAGGTAAAGCGCCAAGTCCGCTATTGGGACTCGATGACAGTCATTATGAAATGGTCTTTTATACGGGACTGCGCGGCTCCAACCCTGAACATGCCGAAGCGGTCGAGCAAGGCATTATCGACTTGCTGACTGACGTGGCAAATTCACCAGTTGATGATGAGACAATCGAGACCATACTGCATCAGATTGAGATAGATCAGCGTCACATTGGCGGCGACAGCATTCCTTATGGTCTAAACCTCATGCTAGAGGGCTTTAGTACCGCCATTCATGATGGCAACCCTATCGATGTATGGGAAGTTGATGAGCATCTACAGTGGCTACGTGAACAAGTCGTCGATCCGCAGTGGCTACCGAACTTGATTAAAACGCATCTGTTGGACAATCAGCATCGCGTACGCGTAACGATGACCCCTGATAGCGAAAAAACAGCCTGTTTGGCAGCAGCTGAGCAAACTCGTTTAGATACTATCGCGATGGATTTGACTGCTGATGATAAAGCTATTTTGAAGCAACAAGCCTTAGATTTAGCAGCACGCCAAGCTGCGCCAGATGATTTAAGCTTATTACCAAAAGTAGGTCTAGAAGACGTCCCAACCGATATTAGCTTTAAAGAAGGCACGCAAAAGCAGGTGCGTTTGAGCGGGCAAGACAGCACGCTATTTGAGTATGAAGCGGGCACCAATGGCATCTATTACTATCAAGTCATCATCCCGTTGACCGATGCGATTGGTAATGCGAACGCAGATGCGCTACCAGTCAATGATGTGATCAACCATCCATTGTTGCCTATCTATTTAAGTCTGTTGTCAGAGTTAGGGACGGACACGCTCAGCGCCCATGAAATGCAAGCCAAGCAAGCGGCGCATTCTTCTGGTGTGACTGCTCGTATCAGCCAGCGTACCAATATCGATGATAGCCAAGCGATTAGCAGTTATTTCGTTGTGGCAACGCGTGCACTTAACCGCAAGCCTGAAGCAATTGATTTGCTCAAAGAAGTCATGGAACACAGTATTTTCTCTGAGCATGACCGTATCAAAGAAATTTTGCAACAGCGTCAAGCAGGTTGGCAGTCAAACCTTGCAGGGTCTGGTCACTCTTACGCCATGCAAACTGCCAGTCGTGGTATGAGTCGTCAAGCACAGCTAGAATATGTGCGCAGCGGTCTGCCAGCATTGAATGCGCTAAAAGACTTCTTAACGCATGCCAGTACAGATGATGCGCAGTGGGATCAATTGGCTACGAGCTTGATGGATTTACATCAACGCTTAATCAGCTTGCCTAAGCATGCGGTTATTATCTGTGAAGCTGAGCAAAGCGAACGCTTAAGCAGCTTAATCGTTGATAGCTGGAAAGACAGCCAAGTAGTAAAGTCTGCTAGTAACTTAACGAACGCGGAAGCAAATGTCCCAAGTGAATTTGCCAATCTGCAATTAGATACGGCGTTAAACGGTGCGACTGATGCAGTTAAGGCGTTAGAGAGTGGCGACGATGTTAAAAACGACGTGCTCGAGGTTGCAGATTTAGCATGGTTGGTGCCGACCAACGTCTATCACAATGCCAGTGCTTATACTGTCCCTGCTGCTGACCATCCTGATACCGCTGCACTCATGGTATTAGCGCCTTACTTACGTAACGGCTATTTGCACAGTGCTATTCGTGAGCGCGGCGGTGCCTATGGTGGCGGCGCAGGTTATGATGCCAATGCGTGTGCCTTTAAGTTCTTTAGCTATCGTGATCCCCAGTGTGCTGAGACCTTTGCGCACTTTGATGCCAGTATCGAGTGGATATTGAACGAACCACAAACCGATGAGCAATTAGAAGAAGCTATCCTAGGTATCATCTCAGGTATGGATAAGCCAGGCTCTCCTGCAGGTGAGGCGATCAAAGCGTGCTTTGCTAACTTGCATCATCGCGGTGTCGACTGGCAGCGTAAAATGCGTGCGTCAATATTGGCCGTGACGATCGATGACTTGCAGCGTGTTGCCAAGCAATATCTACAAGGGCAGGATCACGTACGTGCGGTACTAGCGCCTTACGATAAAGAAGAGGCAGTAAAAGGTCTTGGCTTTGAGGTATGTAGAATCAAGAGCTAAGACCATTAGATTTGTTCTAGATTAAAAGTTGAGCACAAAAAAGCCAAGCATTATGCTTGGCTTTTTGCGGTTAAGTAATTGGCTAATATCGCTTGATACTCAAATCTTTACCAATTTTATCCTGATGAATCGGGAAATCAGACAATTCATCAAACTGCTTACGATCAGCAAAATAGCTTTTCAAAGTACGGCGAATGGCTTCAAAGGCCAGCTTATCCCATGGGATATCTTCTTCGCTAAACAGGGCACATTCGAGGCTTTCTGAGCCGGTACCATAGGCGCCATCTTTTAGATCGGCGAGATAAATAGAGTAGATCTGCCCAATATCTGGTAAGTCATAAATGCAGTACAGGTGAGGGTTTATCACGGTAGCATCGGCTTCTTCGTAGCTCTCGCGTGCGGCACCTTCAGCCATGGTCTCGCCGTTTTCCATAAAGCCTGCAGGTATGGTCCATAGACCGTATTGAGGCTCAATCGCTCGTCGGCACAGTAACACTCTATCATCGTGTACAACTAACGAACCACAGATAACTTTCGGGTTTTCGTAGTGGATATAGTGGCAATTTGGGCACACCAAGCGCGGCATATTGTCTGTAGGTGGGATTTTTCGTTCTGCTTCATGACCGCATTGGAGACAATAGCTCATATCGACTACCTTATTAGAAAAGTTATTATGCATGGTAATTTTTGTAGGCTATAAAGCCCATACTTTGAGATGCTGCTATAGTCAAATCCATATAAATCCGCTACATCGTCATCCTCGCTAAGCATACTAATGTATAACTTGCACTCGGTTTCCTTGTATCGAAATGATATTGAACCGACTATAATCAAATTCATATAAATCCGCTACATCGCCACCCTTGCAAGCCATACTAATGTATCGCTTGCACTCAGTTTCTTTGTATCGCAATTACTTGAACTCAACTATCTATAAGAGATTATTCTAAGAAACAGCTGTGGTCTTAAGATAGCACATATTATTGGCATACAGAATCAGGATAACAGTAACGTATCATTTTACTAGGGCGTGTCCTCATTTTAGAAATGGTAATAAAAATGAGATAAACTGCAGTCAAATAAGGAAAGTAGCGCAGATAATATCGAGATATTAGTCAGCTATTTGACGCCGTTTGGCAAGATTTAGCCATTTTTAACCCATTTAGATGACTATCGATTGAATTGAGGACATGCCCTAGTGCACTAGGAAACTAAATGTGGTCTGTTATAAATAACACTATCCAGCATGGCCAAGTAGTGAGTCAGTCACATAAATAACATGCAGCTGGCATGAGATTACGCTAGTCTAGTGAGACAGTGGCAGCACTCAATACCATATGGTTAGAGAGCGACTAAACGGCTATGGTGTTGGCCTCTCTAGATGTACTACTTGTATAATCTGCAGTCGGCTGCCTTTTGACAGTTTTAGACTTCCTTGACTATATACTCATAAAAAATAGCCCAAATAAGAGAAAAGGGTGGCCAACCATCTTGCTTAGTGTGCATACATTGGATGAAGGAAAAGCTGTCATCTAAAATTAGATCCGCAAACAATACTTTTGATAACGCTTGATAATGACAAAAATATAGGGCAATTACAATGTTACTCCTTCCAGAGGCTGTAAGCTTCGATAACCTATCAGTCGCTGTACCCACTTTTATTCGCCATCCTACGCTTAGAAAATTGGCTGAGCGAGTGCAACATGAAACCTTAAATGCACTGACGAGTCCTGCGATGTACGAGACTAATGACACCTCGTACAGCACGCGTATCTTGGATAGTCTGTATCAGACGCCGATTGCTGATGCCTCAATACTGGTCGCGATTACCAATGAACGAAAGCCTAAGCTTCTATTGACGCGGCGTGCGGCACACATGAACAGCCATGCGAGTGAAGTATCTTGTGCAGGTGGTAAACATGAGGTTGGTGATGGTAATAACGTCGTCACTGCGTTACGTGAAGCCTGTGAAGAGACGGCACTACCACCCAATAAAGTTCAGCTTCTTGGGCAGCTGCCGATCCAAACCTCTAAGAGTGGCATGAGCGTACGACCAATCGTCGCACTCATTGCCCCAGATCTGGTATTAGTTCCAGAGGCAGGAGAGATATCGCGTATATTTTGGGCAGATTTTGAGTCATTGGTGACGCAGCCAACGGTTGAGTATGAAATTGAATACACAATGCAAGAGCAGGCAGCCACTATCTTTACACCGAGCTGGCAAGTCGATGGTGAGACAGTGTGGGGACTAACAGGACGTGTGATTGCTAACCTATTAGAAACAGGGTTTGACCGACAGCTAGAGTGGTACTACCGCGTAGAAAACAAACGCTGATAGATGTCGTCTACTTATAATAGTCATCTACTTATAATAGTCATCGTTCTTTTTTAGCCACCAGTTCATATTGTCTTGGCGCTGAGCACGAAAGGCTTCTAGCTTATCAGCAATAGTTTTATTGTGCTGCCGTGCGGTATCTAGTGCAAATAAAATAGGCACAGAAGACAGCACGCTAAATCGTATCTTCGATTTTGGCAAATCCAACCCATCACCAATGTCATCACCGACCAAGGTGCGAGTGACACTGGCGTTGACCATCTCGACGAAACGTCCACGTCGATTATCTTCACCCATTAACTGGCGTGGTAAGTCATGCAAGGCTTTTGCCAGTGGCTGTCCCATCTTAAAATCTAGCTGCTGAATGGATAGGTACGTATATAGCCACTCCCAGCATGCCGCTTCATCTTTTGGCAGACGATTTAAATCAACGCCCATCCAATAGCTGGCCAGATTCCAGAGATGCAAGATACCTTCGGCTTCTTCTGTGCTAATACGTGCGCCTAGAAGTCGTAAGCCGCGCATAATCAATAAGGAGAACTGTAAGTGGGTGGCAATCATATCGGTTTGATTGATAGGGATGCCCCAATAGTCAGTATTCCAGCTGCCATCAGGATTATGATGCTGATCAGCGCTTGGTATCACGCCTGTCGCTGCATTACCTTTACCTTTGAGTAAATTCTGCCGTACTAGAGTATGTATCTGACGTACTTTAATGGATTGTCGCCAGCCTTCAGAGCCAATGGCCAATACTTGATCGATAGATTTGCGCTGACTACGCGTGCCCATATTCGAGTGTGGATGCTCAGACACCGCCAGTATATAAGCATAAGTACGCATGAGCCGTGGTAGTGCATCGTGCATCAGTGCACCCGTCTGAATGAGTGGCAGTGATAGGGCAGGGATGCTATAACCGGCCATCAGCGCGACATTACGCAGTAGCCAAATCAGCATGAGTGGATAGCGCCGATAAGCGACTGCACCAATCTGAGCAAGTCTGGGGTCAAACCAATCGGGATGACTGCCAAATTGCTCGGTTAGTGCGCTAAAGGATGGGTTGCTAGCAAGGTCGTTATCTGAGTCGCCTGCAATAATGCTCTGCTGTAAGGGCTTTGCAAAACGGATATTTTCAGCGGCCAATGCATCTGCGAGCGGGTCACCGATATCGTAGCCTGCCACCATCTCTTCTAGCAGCGCAGGTGAGATAGCAAAGTCTTTTGGCAGCAGATAACTTTTAATCCGCTTCAAAACCTGTAGATCACTGTGGTCATCTATAGCCGTAGTGCGTCCGTGATGCTGATAAGAAGCCAGTAATGGAGGATGGTTATTGCCCGTGGAGGTACTTGCTGTATTGGTGGTTTTCTTATCCATGTTATCAAGTACCTTTTTAATTAAACACCCTTATGCTTAAACGCTAGGATAGTATCTGTACTGTGGCTGGGATTTATACTAATTACTGATACGAGCGAATAGATGAATCCAATTGCTTTTGAGTAGATTGGATGCGCCGCTTCGTCTGACGAATCTCCTCAGAGAGGGAGAGCAATCTTGCACGGGCTTCTTTTTCATTAGCGAAGTCTAACATTGCACCACCTTCGAGCTTATCAAATTCTGCTTGATAAGTGTATAACAGGCGTTTGTCTTCATCCAATTGACTGTCCAGCTTATAGTAATCGAGACCTTGCTGATTGGCTTGTTGCAGCACACGGGCGTTAGTGACAGGACAGACAGTGTTTAACTGACGGCCGCGCCTGCCAACGTTATAAGCATTATTGACAGTACAGTACTGCTTAAGCCCACTCTGACGACCACGCTCCCATGACTGATAATCAGGGGCTACGCCGGCTTTGGCACAAGCTTTGGTATGAGAGGCCAGACGGTCTGAGTGGTAACCTGCGACACCATCGTTGTAGCCAATGGTTTGCCAGTCACCGACCACACATTCTTGTTTAGAGAGCGTGGCACAGCCTGAGAGTAGGTAGACACTGCTAATGATAGACAGTCCTAAGGCAAGCTGACGTATGACATGATGTACAGAGCGGTACATAGTGATTCCCTATAGCCAATATTATCAATGAATATCAATCAATTTACGCTGATGGTCTGTTCTGATTAAGCTAAGTCCATATTGCCTACCAAGCAACTCAGCAGTATTTTTGTAGATAATAAAAAGCGACTTACAAGCGTCGTGCTCATAAGTCGCTCGTTTTGATATTAATGAGAGCGGGTCAAATCAACGGATGTGCCACTGGCATTATCTTTCAAGCTCACCTTGAGCATGATGTAACCTGCGATACCTGAAACAATTGAACCCATGATGATGCCTAAGCGCTCATCAAACATGGTCGCCTCGCCAGCGAACGCTAAGCCACCAATGAACAAGCTCATGGTAAAACCAACCCCGCACAATAGCGCTGCGCCATATATTTGCTTGTAGTCCATGCCTTTTGGCATGGTTGAGATACCAAGCTTAAAGATTAACCAGCACATGAACATCACACCCAACTGCTTACCGATGAACAGACCTGCCGCGATACCTAGCGGTACTGAGTGGAATAGCTCAGCCATGCCTGCTCCTTCAAGCGATATACCCGAGTTGGCAAAGGCAAATAGAGGCAAAATACCAAACGCCACCGAGTTATGTAAATCGTGCTCTAGCTCCTCAAGCGGAGAGTGCTCAGGATCGGTACGGTCAAACATCGGTATAAACAGCGCTAGCACCACACCGGCTAAGGTCGCATGTATGCCTGACTTGAGCACGGCAATCCACATAATCAGACCAATCAAGAGATAAGGTGTGATATTGGTGACGTTACGGCGATTAAGAACATATAAGAACGGCAAACATAGGCCAGCCACAGCTAGTGACTCTAATGACAGCTCACTGGTATAAAACAAAGCGATGATCAAAATGGCGCCGATATCATCAAAAATCGCAATAGAGACCAAAAATACTTTTAGAGAATTGGGTACACGATTACCGAGTAAGCTTAAGATGCCGAGGGCAAAAGCAATGTCCGTTGCGGCAGGGATGGCCCACCCTTTCCAAAACTCAGGCTCATTGTAGTTAAACAGTAGATAAACAACTGCTGGCATGATCATACCGCCGAGTGCTGCACCGGCTGGCAAGATGATTTGTTTGACGTTAGACAGCTCGCCAATCAGCACTTCGCGCTTGAGCTCTAGCCCGACCAAGAAAAAGAAAACGGCCATCAGACCGTCATTGATCCAGTGGTGAGCATCTTTGGCAATCGCGAACTCACCAATTTGAATGGAGACAGGCGCGTGAATAAAACCTTCGTACCATACGTTGAGAGGGGAGTTGGCAATGATCATTGCAGCAATGGCAGCCAAGGCTAAAACGATACCGCCCGCTGCTTCAAACTCAAAAAACGCCTTAATCCTTCGTATTGCCATATCATCCCCGTTTGCTAAATATAATTCACTAAATCATTCAATAACTTCAAATGTCTGTCTCGCTGTTTGTCTCACGATAGCAGATAGACCCTAACAGTTTCTCATACTCTTATTAATATAAACAACAAAATACGTTGAGCGAAGACCATCCGCTCGCTTTTTTATATCAATAACAGCAATATTATAAAGGGGATATGAAGGTCAATACAGTTGTAAGTCGTTAAATCTTTTTAAAAAAATATTTTTTGTGCACAAGTGTTGGTATCCTACTCGACAAATCTGGCAAACTTTATGATGTTTTTGGCGCTTTTGTCTTTATAATGACCGAGGCTTGATGCCCTTACATAGTCAAAGAAGTCTAAAATTGGTACAAGGCAGCCGACTGCAGATTGTACAAGTAGTACATCTAAGGAGGGTAACGCCGTAGCGGTTTAGCAGTTCGCTGACTATAGTGGACGTACTGGGTGCTATTTTTTGAGTTTACAACAATTATAATCTGGTCTGAGCAGCATCCTATAGTCCAATCAAAAATACCATCGTAGCTTTTTTCTTATTCTTTTTTTTATCACAACATCTTGCAGGTCAGGGTCATGGATTTATCATTCTCGTTAGAGGTTATTTTAATGCTCACTGCGGTGGCGGCATTGGCAGGGTTTATTGATGCGATCGCTGGCGGCGGCGGTTTACTGACCATACCAGCCATGCTACTGGCCAATATCCCACCAGTACTCACGCTAGGTACCAATAAGCTACAAGCGGCATCAGGTGCATTAGCAGCATCCATTACGATGATTCGAAAAGGTGTCGTAAAGCCGCAACGTATAAGAGTAGGTATTATTGCTGCTTTTATTGGTTCCGTTATTGGTACGATTGCCGTTCAGATGTCGCCACCAGATTTGCTCGAAAAGCTGATTCCGTTTTTGATTGCCGCTATTGGTATCTATACGTTGTTTGCCCCTAGACTTGGTGAAGTAGAAGCAGCACCGCGTATATCCGAAAGTAAATGGCAAAAAGTCGTTGCACCAATCATTGGTTTTTACGATGGTTATATTGGGCCAGGCACGGGCATGTTTTTTGCGCTCGGTAATGTGGCATTGCGCGGTCGACAGATTATAGAAGCGACAGGCGCTGCAAAAGTATTGAATCTATCGACCAATATTGGTTCATTGATATTCTTTATTTTGGGTGGCAATGTACTGTGGAAAGTAGGACTGGCCATGATGGTTGGACAAACGATAGGGGCATACTTTGGTTCCCATATGGTAGTCAAGGGCGGTAGTAAGCTGATTCGTCCGATGATCGTGGTGGTGTGTTTGGCGATGATTACTAAATACGTATTTGGCTAATTAGTTGTTGGTTTTACTGGTTATTGATTATAAAAAAACCTCAGCCAATTTTGACTGAGGTTTTTATTTTATGGACGTCTCTTTAGCAAGCGTGGTTAGCTGCGACGATCGACATCATCATACTCGCTACCCATGATGCCATCACTAAAGACTTCAGAGAATTCACGCTCGTTGTCTTCATCGATATGACCATCGAACACATCCTTTGCACCAGCATTAGGATCGTTATAAATAGCCAAATCCATTTTACCTTCTGATTTTGCCACGATGGCTGTTACAGCAGCATCACCACCTACGTTCACAGCAGTGCGTAGCATGTCTAGGATACGGTCAACACCTAGGATCAGACCAATACCTTCGATTGGCAAACCAACTTGTGCAAATACCATCGATAGCATAATCAAGCCAACACCCGGTACACCAGCGGTACCGACAGAGGCCAATACTGACATCAAGATAACGGTTAGGTATTCTGTTATACCCAAATCAATGCCATAAATATTGGCAATGAAGATGGTCGCAGTACCTTGCATGATTGCCGTACCATCCATGTTGATGGTGGCACCAAAAGGAACGGTGAACGAGGCAACAGAGTTATTGACACCCATACGCTTGGTAACGGTACGTAAGGTAATAGGAATCGTCGCGTTTGAGCTTGAAGTGCTGAATGCAAAAATCTGTACTTCACGCATTTTTGCCAAAAAGGTTTTGATTGATAAGCCTGAACCAAGTTTTAGGACAATCATCATGGTGACAAAGAAATGGAATGCCAATGAGCCGATCAATACAGCCACATAACCCAGCAATGACCAAATCAAATCTAAGCCAAGCTCTGCCATGGCTTTAGTCAATAGTGCAAAGACACCGTAAGGAGCTAGGTTCATAATGATTGTCACCATTTTTAAGATGACTTCATTGATAAGCTCTAAACTTTTAACCAAGCCTTTAGCAGGCTTGCCAACCATCAATATACTAACGCCAATCAAAATCGCAAAGAAAATGATGGATAACATATCGCCATTGGCCATCGCACTGATGGGGTTCGATGGGATAATGTTAGAAAACACGTCAAGAAGTGGTGGCGCAGACGCGGCTTCAAAGGTAGCATCAGTACCGATGTCCATACCTTTACCGATACCAAACAGAACACCAAGTCCAATCGCTGTAGCAATTGCCAATGCCGTGGTGAACATATAGATCATAAAGGTTTTGGTACCAATACGACCAAGTAGACGAATATCACCAATACCGCAAACACCGCAAATCAATGAGATAAGTACTAGTGGTACGACCAGCATTTTGAGTGAGTTAACAAACAGCTTGCCAATAATAGCGAGGAAGCCGTTTGTAATATACGTATTAACAAAGCCGCCTTCAGCATTTAGTCCGGAATAGTTTAAAAACAAACCCAGTATGATACCGAGCGCCATGGCAACCATGATCTTGCCCGTCAGTCCCATATTTTTCCACATAACCTCTATCCTTTTGTGTACAACGTCCAATAGCAGGTATGGCAATAAATCAATGCATAAATGATTGTTGTTTCTACACCCGATCTTGCTACGTCTATAAATTTTGATTGGTCATTTTATGTCAGGTTCTCAAACAATATAAAATAATTGTTAAGGTAACTGCAACATTTTTTTATGATTCAGCCGAGATAAACCCAATAATAAAGCTGCTTATAAGGCTACCCACGATTTGAAGAGAGCAGATAATACTGCTTTTTTCCACTAATGATAAGCAAAAGTTTTTGTTTGTAACCAAAAAAAGACTGCCCAAATTGGACAGTCTTTTTAAATTAAACAATAGTTATGTAGAATTTGAGAATTTTACCTCTTGAATACGGTTATATTTATATATTGCCGCATTTACACATTATCACTTTCATCGCGACGCAGACCATCTCGCCACTTGCTATCGGATGAAGATGGTTTCTCTACGTTATCTTCTACCTGTGGGTTTTCAATGCTATCCAGATTATTGGATTTTTGTACGCTGTCATTCACAACGTCAAAATGGTCAGGTTTGTCAGCGCTATCCACGCTATCAGAATTTTCAGCATTGTATTTATTGAGTCGATGGTTATTACTCATGCGTTCGCTTAAATGCGATTCTGCATCACGGTAACGAGGATCAAGTGCTTCTGTCTCAGGATCAGAGTCTTCAAAGTCAGTCTGCGCCTGTACTTCTTCAACAGTATCCTGCTCAGCAACCATTTCGACATCACCGTCAACCTCATAACCATGATCAGGGTTGGCATCACCTGTTGGTTTATCGGTACTAGTAGAAACATCGGCATCAGTAAAAGTGTTTAAGTCATCATCTAGCGCATCGCTATCAGTCGCAATACCATTTCGAGCTTGTGCCGCACTTTTTAGTTCAGCATAGTCAGTCAGCTGCTGTACAGCATTGTCGAGGCTATGTGGATTGGCGCGTTCTTGAACCTGTGATAGATGTTCATCGAAGACATCAGTCAATAACGAGTCAAAGCGTATGGCATTATATTGAATAAGCACTTCAGCTTCTTCTTCAGTGATGTCTTCATTTTGACTGGCATGCACGACATGATCTTCAAAGGTAAGTCCTTCAAAACTGTCTTGATGCTCAGCCTTTTTAAACTTCTGCCATAACGGTTCGATGCTGGTCAAGGTCTGATACGCATGCTCCATACGCCCAGTCACATCGTCTGCATCGGTATTGTAGTAGACCATGGTTTTAAGGTAGTCGCGGAATGGGTTTGCTGCAAAATCATCCATAAAAGTATCACCCAACTGGCGTTTGAGCTCATCACTTGGCGGCGTAAAGATACGACCACTTGGGAAAGTCACAAAGCTCACGACGTTGGCTGCTAGACGGTTAGGGAAGTTGGCAAAGAAGGAAACAAAGGCTTCTTGAATGGTGTACAAGCTGTTCTGTAGGGCGACTTCGGCATGTAAACGCTCAGACGCTGATTTACTGCCATGTTCATAAAACTGCAAAATAGCCGTCGCAATAAACAAGTGACTATGAATATCTGATAAGCGACCAGAAAGCATCTCTTTACGTTTTAAGTCACCTGCCAGTAGTCCTAGCGCCATATCGGCGGTCAAGGCAAAGCCCGCACTTAAGCGGTTAATGTGTTTGTAGTAGGGACGGGTAAAGCTGTCTGCAAAGCTTGGTGCATTATTACTGCCACCGACATAGCCTGCAATAAATGCTTTGGCACCGCGATTAAAGGTATAGCCTAGATGCTTAAAGAACAGAACATCAAACTCTTTGGTGGCTGCTTCCTTGTCTTCGCTTTGTAATAGCTGTAGCTCATCAAATAGATAAGGATGGCAACGCATCGCGCCTTGACCAAAAATCATCAGCGAGCGGGTCAGTATGTTTGCACCCTCGACCGTGATAGACACAGGAATCGCTTGATACGGCGTTGCCAAAAAGTTGCGTGGCCCCATTTGTACCGCTCGACCACCAACCACATCCATACCATCATTAATCACACTACGCATGGTCTCAGTGGCATAGTATTTTGCCATCGCGGTCATTACTGATGGCGTGCCGCCTTGGTTCAGTCCACACGTGACGAGATGACGAAATGCTTCTAGCATATAAGTGTTACTGGCCATGCGACTTGTCGCGTCTTGTACCCCTTCAAACTTACCAACAGAGATTTTGAACTGTTCACGAACCTTGGCAAATGCTCCGACAGACAGATACGTCATCTCACTGGCGGACGTGGACAGTGCTGGTAGCGAGATACCGCGACCGACACCCAAGCATTCCATCAGCATGCGCCAACCGCGGCCTGCGTTTTCGACCCCGCCGATGATGTAATCTAAAGGAATAAAGACATCTTTGCCATCGACCGTACCATTCATGAATGGCGAGCCGATTGGATTGTGGCGTGGGCCTGTCACGACACCCTCATGATTGGCAGGAACCAATGCACAGGTGATGCCATAATCGGTTTTTTTAGGATCGCCTAATAAGCCTTCTGGGTCATGCATCTTGAATGCCAAACCAACAACAGTAGCAACAGGTGCCAAGGTAATCCAACGCTTTGAGAAATTCATACGCAGACCAAGTACTTGCGCGCCTTCGTGCATGCCGTAGCAGACCACACCTGTATCAGGAATCGCGCCTGCATCAGAGCCTGCTTCTGGTCCAGTCAGACCAAAGCAAGGCACCTCATCGCCTTTGGCCAGACCAGGTAGCCAGCGCTGTTTTTGCGCGTCTGTGCCATAGTGCATCAGTAGCTCACCAGGTCCGAGTGAGTTTGGCACCATACAGGTCACCGCAGCAGTGGGTGAGCGCGAGGCGATTTTGCTCATGATACGGCTTTGGGCATATGAGCTAAAATCCAATCCACCAAACTCTTTTGGAATAATCAGACCTAAAAAGCCATTGGCTTTAATAAATTGCCACGCCTCAGGGGATAAGTCTTTATCTTCATGCTGTATTTTCCATTCATCGAGCATGCCGCACAGCACTTCTACTTCATTGTCGATAAAGCTCTGTTCTTCTTCTGATAGCTGTGGATAGGGATAATTGGCAAAAGTGTCCCAGTTAGGCGCACCCATAAACAGCTCTTTTTCCCACCAGCTAGTGCCCGCATCTAATGCTTCGCGCTCAGTATCACTCATACTTGGCATCGCACCGCCTAGCGCTTTGTAGACAGGCTTGGTAATTAATGACTGGCGAACAGAGGAGATGAGTAATACTAAGCAGAGCAACGCCATTGGCAAGCCCAAGATCAATGACCATGGGCTAATAACTGCGGTGATGACCACAGTGACGAGGACAGTGATACTGCCAGTGACTCGTGACAGCGACAGCAAAAAAATGGCCAAGACCATGGCTAATTGAATGATGACTGCCAGAATAAACAAGCCAATTGCCATGACTATCTCCTTTATGACGCTCAATAAAAAGCATGAAAAATATGTGAGTAAAACGGTTTAAAAACGATAATTATTATATTGTTTGGAGGTGTGTGAAACATCTAATGACCAACCAAGCAGTACATTCTAAGGGCTTTGATGGGATCGGTTATACCCTATCAATGCATCAATAGTGACTGCATGTGCGACACAATGGGCTTGCAAAATGAATGACAAAGCCATCCACTAATATGAAACGATTGTCGATAACTATCAATAGCCAAAATGCTACGCTGTGTCGACAATATGTATCAAATAGCATGAATAATGGTGTTATAGAGTAATTACTAGCTATTAAGCCTATGATAATTTATATATTTGACTAATGTACATAACCTTAGCCAAAAGGGCTAAGACCACTTTCGGCATAAGATAAGGTATCGTTACGTCCGACGATGATATGATCAACAAGCGAGATATCCAACAAATCACACGCTTTTTTTAGCTCATGAGTCAGTAGATTGTCTGCGCCTGATGGTGTCGCATCGGTATGAGGGTGATTGTGTGTGATAATGAGCTGGCTAGCAGCATGGCTCAATGCATGTCTGAGGACGTGTTTGATACAGACGGAGCAGGACGAGAGTCCACCAGTAAATAGTATCTCAAAGTTCAACAGATTCAGCGCATTGTCTAAACACAGTACGGCAAATACTTCTCGATGTTCACCACGCAATTGGGTACTGATATAGTCTTTGACCACCTGTGAGCGCCCAAGGGCTTGACCCATTTTAAGTTTGCTGTCCAGATAACGAGTACCCATCTCAAGCGATGCCAATATCTGTGCGTACTTGGCAGGGCCGATACCATGACAGGCAAGCACGGTCTGTTGAGGGGCTGAGAGTAACTCTGCTAAGCTGCCAAATTCATCGATTAGATGGCGAGCCAACTCAATAGCGGACTGCGATTTGGTGCCTGTACGCAAAAATATGGCCAATATCTCAGCATCAGACAAATGAGACGCGCCAAATTTCAATAGTTTTTCTCGTGGTCGGTCATCTTCGTGCCAGTCTTTGATCGCCATCATCACTCCTTGAAAATGGATCGGTAGCTGTTGTGTGAGGTAAATGCGGAAAACCTTACCCAATTTATCTCATAGTTGTTACTATAAGCGCAATTTTATCTTTTAATTTTTTGTTGATGATACGCTTATGTCCAATATTGTGCTTGCTATTACTGGCGGTATCGCCGCTTATAAATCTGCTATATTTGCCCGCTTATTGATTAAAGCAGGTTTTGATGTGCGCGTGATCATGACGACAGGCGCACAAGCATTTATCACGCCACTGACGCTGCAAGCGCTGACGGGTAATGAGGTACATATCTCATTACTCGATGAGCGTGCTGAAGCAGGGATGGGGCATATTGAACTGGCGAAATGGGCAGACTTAGTTGTTATCGCGCCAGCCTCTGCCAATACGCTTGCGCGCCTTGCCATGGGTATGGCCGATGATTTGCTGACCACCGTCTGTCTTGCCACCACGGCACCCGTCATCATTGCACCAGCGATGAATCAGCAGATGTGGGCGCACCCAGCAGTCAACCTAAACGTGCAAACACTGCGTGATATGAACTATCAGATTATTCAACCAGCCAGCGGTGAGCAGGCGTGCGGTGATGTAGGAGCAGGCCGATTGCCTGAGCCTGAGCAGTTGCTAGATGAAGTGCTATTGTTTCAAGCGATGCATGTAACGCCGCAGCTGCTATCAGGCAAAAGAGTGGTCATTACGGCAGGTCCAACCGTAGAAGCAATTGATCCGGTACGATATCTGTCCAATCACTCTACCGGTAAGATGGGCTTTGCATTAGCACGAGCTTGTGTGGCAGCTGGTGCAGAGGTGATTTTGATTGCTGGTGGCAAAATAGCACTGCCGACACCGCTCAATGTCACGCGGATTGATGTCCTCTCAGCCAAAGACATGCTCGTTGCGGCGCAGCAATGTGTAGAGGGTACGCATAGCGCGCTTCAGTGGGTCTTGGAAGATGAGCATGAACATCACCACGACCACGATCACGAGCATCATCATGACCATGACCACTCACATGACCACAGTGATTGCGATTGTGGAGACGAGCATGATGTTGTGACGACTAGCACCGATAATAGCGTGAGAGTTGCTGATATCTTTATTGCTACGGCAGCGGTCGCGGACTATCGTACGGAAGAAGCTGCTCCGCAAAAAATCAAAAAAACCCAAGATGCCATGGCGCTCAGTTTGGTCAAAAACCCTGATATTCTGGCAACGATTTCTTTGGCTCACCCAGAATTGTTTGTGGTTGGTTTCGCGGCTGAAACGCAAGACGTTGAGCACTATGCACGTGGAAAATTGGTCGCTAAGGATCTAGACCTCATCGCTTGTAATGATGTCTCACGTGCAGATATTGGGTTTGCAAGTGATGACAATGCCATGCAAGTGTTTTTCTCTGAGCGTCATCAGCGTGAAGCGATCACGCTCGAAAAAACAAGCAAAGATAAAATTGCTGAACAGCTTGCATCTATTATTGGCGAAACCATTGGTCAACGTCAAAGTTTCTAATATCAAAATTGCTAACGTTAAAACAGCGCATATGCTAGTTACTAGGTATCGGGCATGGTGTACAAAAAAGTGTGTAAACGATGACGAATATAGTGGATAACGATAGCACGCAGATGCTAGTGCTGATGGCTGTTTTTGCATTGGCATCACTGCTGCATGGTATTAGCGGGCTTGGCGCAACGCTAGTGACGACCACCGCGCTTGCTAGTATGTATCCATTGCCACATGCCATTGTGTTGGTGATTTTCCCCTCGCTAGTCGTTAATGCTATGACATGGTTAGCAGGTGGGGAGCGCACCATTTGGCAAAATTTTATCTATTACGGCAGACGCTATTGGCTACTGGCACTGACCAGTCTGCTCGGTAGTATTTTGGGTGCCAAGCTACTACTGTGGGTCGATAGCGCTTATATCTTGCTATTGTTAGCGGCAGTGATTGGTTTTTATGTTGTCAGTAGCTTACTGGGCAAGCAGATTCGTCTGCCAGATACCAAGCCTGTATTAATTGCAGTTGGATTTGGCGCGGGGGTTATTGGCGGTTCGACCAATGCCATGTCGACTGTATTGATGATGTATTTGTTGTCTGCTAGCGACGATAAAAACACCATCGCCAAAGTGGGTAACATGTGCTATTTTTTGGGTAAAATTGCCCAAATCGTCGTACTACGTGAGCCGATTATGGCACTCAGTAGCAGTGAGTGGCAGCTGATTGCGTGGTTAAGTGTGATATCTGTTGTTACGCTGTTGATTGGGATTCGTCTGCGTCGTTATTTACCGCAATCACGTTTTCGTCAGCTTATTTTAGTGATATTAACTGTGCTTGGCATACGCGTTGGCTGGCAAGGCATTGCTGCGTTATTGTAAACGTGCGACGCCCTTTACGCTATTTCACCGAAATAAATCTGCTGTGCCACGCGAAAGGTATTGCAGTGTGCTTCGACCACATCGTCGATGTCTTCTGAATAGCCGCCCCCCATCACAATGGCAACCGGTATATTGGCAGCTTTTGCTTGATGCAGCACGTACTCATCTCGCGCCTTGCAACCTGCTTGCGTCAATCCAAGCTTACCCAATTTATCCGTCGCTAGCACATCGACCGCCGACTGATAAAAAATCATATCTGGTGCAAAATCTGCAATCAAACGTGGCAGCGTCTCTTCTAATATCTGTAGATATTCTGCATCACCCGTATCATTGTCCAGCTCGATATCTAAGTCAGACACTTGCTTACGAAATGGATAATTCTTGGCACCATGCATGCTAAAGACAAAGACGCGCGGCTCATCCGCCATGATACTGGCATTACCATTGCCTTGATGAACGTCTAAATCAATGATTAAAACCTTGTTTGCCTGTCCGCGATTTAACAATAGATTGCTAGCGATGCAGACATCATTGAACACGCAAAACCCTTCTCCGTGATCGGCAAACGAGTGATGAGTGCCACCTGCAACATTCATGGCCACGCCATATTGCTGCGCATACAGCGCGCACTCATACGTTGCATGGGCAATATAACGACCACGCTCAACCAACTGCGGCGTCATCTCAAACCCGATGGCGCGCGCCGCCTTGCGCGGTAGTGTTTGGGTTTTTAGTTGATACCAGTACTCTGCGGTATGCGTGGTCAAAATCTCATCTTCGCTTAAGCATTTAGGCACAAAGAAGTTATCTTGGCTGATCGTTCCTTCTGCTAGTAAGCGCTCAGGAATCAAAATATATTTTTGCATAGGAAAGCGGTGCTTTTCGGGTACGGAATAGCGAAAGACGTCAGAGTAGGCAATTTTTAGCATAAGAATTCTAGCTTAGTATTTTTAGCATCATATTGATGGTGTGGTGGAAGAGCAAGCTAAGGTCGCGGTGAGAGCGAACGCTAGTCGTCGCTTTCTGGATAAACTGACTTATCGAAAAGCCGAATGAATAAAAATTGGCTATTGAACAAACTGAGTCGGTAAAAAGAACGTGCGCGCATCCGATTGTTGACGTAGGTCTGCCAGTAACGACTGCATATCTTCATCGGGATCTTGATTATTAATCAAATTACCAAACAGCTCGTTGGCGACCGTGGTCATTGATACCACGCTTTGTAATAAATGCTTAATAATATCATTATCGATACCGACCGCTTCGACATCGATCGCATTTTTGTAGCGTATCTCACCATCATTGACATCCATTTCTAGATTGCCAATCAGCATGTCGTAGTTGATTTGGGTGATGAGTAGCATCGCGGCGCTCTGATGACTCTCGGGTATCAAAAATGGCAAAATGCCATAAATGGCCAGTAATTTGTTTTGTTCTTGAACTCTAAACAGATATCCGCAGTTTATTTGCTTATGCCGCATTCTTAAGGACAAATGATGAGATTGCGGCTGGCCATTGGTGCTATCTTTGGCTTTGGGCCGATAATGCGTATAGTGCCATTGTTTATTATTAAAATACTGTTTTAAACAATCAACGATGGGTGTATCACTAGGATTCTGTGGTTCTGTGTTTGGCACGTCCGTATTTAGGTCAAGCAAATCTGTTTGCGCTTGCTTGCTATCATGACTGCTACTTCGCTCAGAATCGGTAGGTGTATTATGAATGAGATGACTGTCAGGCAGCTGAGTCGAAGTATTTGTAGAGCTATCAAATTCACTATTAGTGGCATCAACAGATGAGGAGGGCACTGGTGTACTGACCCCATTATGATCAACCACTGACTGCGGTGCTGACGCAGTCAGAAATCGTTTTATTTTTTGCCATAAGCTGAGTTTGTTGCGTTGACTCATAATATTATGCTGACAAGTAAGGGTTATAAGTTAATCGTGATTGAGCGCCAAACCTTCTTGAATACTCGGCTGTGCATAAAACGCCTCTAGCATCTCACGAATATGAACGGTCAACCACGGCGTCTCAATAACATCGTACACGATAGGCAGTAGAGCAGTACTACATTGTTTCATGGCCGCTTCGTCAATATGCAAGCTTGCGGCAATGGTCGCCATCGTGTCAGACTGATGATTGGCATACCAAGTGTCAATGCTCGCTTCTACCAAGCTGTGTAGATAAGGTGACACGCGCAGACGGTTATAGCTTTGCTGAATACTGGCTTCGATATGGTCGATACTGCTATTACCTGGCTCATCGCTCAGATACGTCTGCAGTTCGCTGATAGGCTGGTCTTTGATGCGATCCCAGCCCATGACCATCAGACGCGCTACTTCCTCATTAGACAGATGTGCTTGGGCATTGGCTTCGGCTTTGCGCGTCAAATCTTTGATATTGCGGTGCAAATAGGTTTGCAGTTTTTCATCAAGATTTCTGTTGGTGGCTTTTTCAAAAGAGCTACGCCCCAGCTTCATCAATTTACCAACGCCACCCGCCTTGTCTAGCGTACTTTCCATAAAGTCGTTGATAGCGTGATGGAGCGTTTGGGTCAATAAATCCGCAAAAGTTTCGTTGCCGACGAGGGTGTGAATCAGGATATTGCGCTGCTGCTCATGACTACCGATATAATTGGCAAGCGTCTTGACTTGGGTATCATCGACCAGCTCAGACAGCGGTACATTATCATTGACGGGATGATAAATAAGGGTATGCAAAATATCGCGGATATCGGTGCGCATCACCTCAGTCATTGACTGATTTAACAGCCAGTCTTTCATCAAATGCTGTAAATGCTCACGGCTGATGTATTTGCTGAATGGCTGTACGCCAAACCATTGCCAAGCTTCCATCGCTAGTGGCTCAGCTTGCTCGTGCAGCCAACGCTGCATAAAACCAACTTGCGCATCGATCAAGCTATCTATCGTGAAACGACGGGTTGATGGCTCTTTTAACAAGCTGGCATCAATTGTGTCATTGGTCATGTTGTTTTGGCTATCTGTTAAAGTCTGCATAGATTTTGAGGTCATATATTTGAAGTTATAGTTTTCAGATTACAGTAATCGACAATTTGTTATACTGTGCGGTTGTGTCATAGATAAGGTATTATGCCACGAACATTGTCTGTATTTGTGATGAATATTGACTGCCGCTTTATAAATAACCAGAGGTTGTGATGACGGTTCTAGAGACGTCTATACTTGAACTTGCCGACTTGACGGTTCAACGCGGCGAGATACCGCTGTGCGAAGCGGTCAGCTTGCAGCTACCTGCCGGTAGCATTTGTCATCTGATTGGTGCCAATGGTACGGGGAAGACCACGCTATTGATGCAGCTGGCAGGGTTATTGCCTGTCATGACAGGCACGGTCTCATATCAAGGGCAGGCAGGTTTGCCCATTCAGCCTTTGTATGTCTCACACCAGTTAGGTATTCATCCAGATCTAACGGTAGCACAAAACCTGATATTTTTATTAAATTTATACGGTATTAACCCAAGCGCTAGCGATATCGATGATGCGCTCACTTGGGTAGGGCTACAAGGATTTGAGACAATCAGCTCAAGTCATCTGTCCGCTGGACAGACGCGGCGTATCACGCTGGCACGATTGTACTTACTTACTCCTGATGTGACACCGCTGTGGCTACTTGATGAGCCTTTTACGGCGCTAGATGTCGATATGGTGGCACGAATGGAAAGGCGTTTACACGACTTTGCTCATGCAGGCGGTGCAATATTAACGACCAGTCATCAGGCAGTGGGCGTGGCCAATCAAGTACTCGATTTGTCAGATTACATGATATAAGTTTAATAGGTGCTCATACAATCGGTATAGGTGAAAGGACCAATAATGACAGACAGTCCGATGCAAACCCGCCCAATAGCTGCTGCGGATAATAAACCACGCGTTATCACAACGATGCCGCGGGCGATTGGGTTTATGCAGCTGTGGCGCCGCGAATGGCAAGTGAAACAGCAAGGGGCAGTGCAATGGCTTTATCCATTGGTATTGTTCTTAGTCATTATTACGCTATTTCCACTCGCTGTGGGTAGCGAGCCTGCACTGTTGCAGCGTCTTGGTGTATCAGCGGTGTGGATTGCCGCATTGCTGTCACTGGTGATGGGTGTCGATGGCTTGTTTAAGCCTGCGCTTGACAATGGTACGCTCGCACAGCTGGTCGTTGCAAAGGCATCATTACCACTGTGGGTACTGATTAGGCTAGTCATTCACTGGATATTCAGTAGTGGGATTGTGGCAGCACTTAGCTTACTTGCTGTGCCCTTATTTCAGCTTAGCTGGTTTGAGGCATGGATATTGATGGCATCTATTGTGACAGGCAGTCCAATGTTACTGATGCTATCGGCAGTGGCTAGTAGCTTGACATTGTCGCTAAAAAACGGCGCTGTGCTCGTGCCATTGATTGCTTTGCCGATGCAGCTGCCTGTATTGATATTTGCGACTGGGGCAGTTGATTTGTTTGCGACGGGACTTAATGGTTTGCCTATTTTGGCGTTATTACTAGCAGGGAGCATACTCTCCGTTTTAGTGATGCCATGGGTGATTGCCTTGACCCTAAAAATGTCATGGTTGAACTAAAACGCGGTCGTCCAAACCCATTGCATTAACATCATGGTGAAAACTGGCAATTTTGCTATAATAGCCCCTCAAATACGTAAACCGCGCATTGTAAATTTTATCCAGTGTTTAACGCCAGTCGGTACGCTGATCTAAGAGCGGCTGTATGCTCTGTCGGTTATCACCAGTAAGCTGTGTAATAGGTTCATTCCCATGCCCAATCTGAACAACGTATCATCTCCTAGCTTGTGGCAGCGCATTTGGCAGGGCTTCTTGACCACTGTGGGTACCAAGCAGTTTTTTCGAATTTTTAGCCCTTGGGTCAAGTGGCTTGCGATATTGGCCAGTATCTTCTTGCTCATCGGTAGCGTGTGGGGTCTTGCTTTTGCGCCGCCTGACTATCTTCAGGGCAATAGCTACCGTATTATTTTCATCCATGTGCCAGCAGCCAGTCTAGCCATCTCTATTTACTTCTCCCTTGCTGTATTGGGGGTGATTTACTTGGTCTGGAAAATCAAGACAGCCAGCCTCGTTGCACAGGCACTTGCTCCGATGGGGTTTTTGCTGTGTGTGATCAGTTTGTTGACAGGGTCTATTTGGGCAAAGCCGACGTGGGGTACTTACTGGGTGTGGGATGCGCGTCTCACCTCCATGCTTATCTTGGCGTTTTTGTACGCTGGTGTGATGGCATTGTTTGCCGCATTTGAGCACACAGCCAATCGCGGCAAAGCGGCCGCTATTCTATCTATCGTGGGTGCGGTGAACTTACCTATTATCAAGTACTCCGTACAATGGTGGAATACCTTGCACCAAGGCTCGACCTTTAGTCTGACAGCCGCACCAAAGATGTCAGCAGACATGTGGCTGCCATTGTTACTGATGATTATTGGCAGTTATTTATTGGTTGCAACATTGGCAATTTATCGTACCAATACCTTAATTCTGTATCGTGATCAAGGCAAAGCATGGGTCAAAGAATACATTCGTGGTCAACAAAAATAACGACTAGGAACCTATTATGCAGCCTTATTTTTATAGCGTATCTGAGTTCATCGCCATGGGTAAGCATGGGGTGTTTGTGTGGTCGTGTTGGGCGATTACGGTCGGCGTGATGCTGGCTTTTGTTGTGTATAGTCGTAGACAAAGGCAAGCTTTGATCAAGCAGCTGACTATTCAGCAAGCACGTCAGGCACAGCGCACGACCAAAACCACGACACCCGCAACCAAGCGCCTCGATTAAAGACCATGCCACCATCAAAATTTTGATTTATCAGATAACACTTATTTAAGGGTAAATGAGTGTTTTCATTTCATGTCTTTATCACTAAGCGCTTACAGATTGATTTATCCGAAAAATGCTATCATATAGACATTAGAAGAGTACGATTAGAACGATGTTTTTAAAACGTTTTTCTAATGGTAGTTTCTTTAATATTTTCTATTTTATAGCGCGTGATGGCCTGTTTACGATAATGTATATAAGAGCGGTTAGAGTCTATAAAATAGTGACTCATCAATGAGGTAGTGGTATGAATGCAGTTCGTCGCAAAAAGCTGATGTGGGTTATGTTTACGCTTGCAGGGGCTGCGATAGCCGTGGTGTTGGTTCTTTATGCAATTGGGCAGCAGACTGATTACTACTTTGATGCAACCGCCATCGCTAAAGGTGAAGCGCCGCAAGATAAGCGTATCCGTGCCGGTGGTATGGTCGTCGCTGGCAGTGTGCAGCGTGCTGCAGACAATCCTTTAAATGTAGAGTTTGCGATTACAGACTTCCAATCGACAGTACCAGTGACTTATCAAGGTATCTTGCCAGATTTGTTTGCCGAAAATTCTGGTGTCGTCGCCACAGGTAAGATGCAGGGAGATACTTTTGTGGCTGGTGAAGTATTGGCAAAGCATGATGAAAACTACATGCCACCAGAGGTCGCCAAATCGATGAAAGAAAACAATCGTAATAGTGCCACTCCTTCTTCTGAGCAATACAATCCTGCCCAAAAGGTTCATGAGACCGAAACCTTACAACAGTAAAAACTATGAATTTTCATACCATATAAAAAAGCCACCGATTATCGGTGGCTTTTTTATTGGGCTACGTTTAGCTAATCAACTAATCGTTAGTGCTATAGTCAAAGAAATCTAAAACAGCTACAAGGCAGCCGACCGCAGATTGTACATATAGTACTTCTAGGGAGGGTAACACCGTAGCGGTTTAATAGTTCGCCGGCTATATTAGTCATCCCAAACAGGGCTATAGTCAGGATGTGCAATCTTGCGACCATCTGAGCGTGCTAGCTTACCAATTTGTTCTAGCTCATCCGTACTTAGTTTTACATCAATCGCATCTAAGTTGCCTTGCAAGTGATCAGGGTTAGATGTTTTTGGAATCGCGACACGATGCTTGTCCGATAGAATCCATGCCAATGAAATCTGCGCTGGCGTGACGTTATGTGCTTCTGCAATGCCTTTAATAATGTCATTATCAAACACATCACCACGCGCGAGTGGCGAATAGGCTTCTAACAAGATATGATGATTATTCAAAAAAGTCTGTAATGTATTTTGCTTGATAAACGGATGGAACTCGACTTGGTTGACCACGATTGGCACATCTGCGTATTTTTCGGCTTCGATAATATTGGCGATATTAAAATTAGACACACCGATATGACGCGTCAAGCCCTGTTTCTGTAGCTCACAAAGCGCAGGGATAGTCTCGGACAATGGCACACGATCATCAGGCCAATGGAGTAGTAACAGGTCGACATAATCTGTACCCAAATCTTCTAAAGAACGTTTGGCTGCTGCCACCAGTTTTTCTGGCTCAAACTTCATATCATCAGGAAATATCTTGGTAGTCAAAAAGAATTTATCACGAGCCACACCTGATTGTCTGATACCTTCACCGACTTCTTTTTCATTGCCATAAGCTTGAGCCGTGTCGATATGCTCATAACCCATCTCCAACGCTTTTTTGACCACATCTACACAGTCTTGTCCGGTAGATTGCCACGTACCCAAGCCTAAGATAGGGATACTTGCTTGTCCAGCAGTACGAATATTGTATTTTTTAGCGCTCATATTATTATCCTTGTTATTTGTATCTTATAGTTGTTAATTCATTTTAAATGTCATCAATAGCGAGATTTAGCTAGTAAGTCACTATCAATTCACTAATAAGTCGCTATCGAGCTTGTCTACTATAAGAAAAAAGAAGGCTAAGAGGAAGGGGGAGTGACGGTTTCCTACAAAGGGCAAACAGGCTGTAACGTGATTTTGAAGATGAGAGAGGTTGGTAGTCGATATTCAAATTGCATCAATTACCCTAAAACTGAGACCATAAAAAACGCCCATTACCTAGTGTAATGGGCGTCTCTATAATCAAAATACCTTTATAATCAAATATTCATGACTTACATAAAGTCTTACTGAGCAGCTGCTACAGGCTCTGCAGTTTCAGCTTTAGCAGCGGTATCTGTATGCGCGCCGTGATCACCGCCCCAGATTTTTGGATATTTGTAGCCAGGGAATGTCTCGTGAGCATACTTTTTGAACGCTTCTGAGTTATAAGCATTGGTCACATCTTCAACCCATTTTTTACCAACATCGGCAGATTTGATGGCTGACCAGTTCACATACGAAAAGCTAGGCTCTTGGAACAAGGCATCAGTCAATTCGATACCAGCGTCAGTGGCGTAGTTACCGTTGATAACAGCAAAGTCAACTTCATCACGGGCGCGTGGTAACTGAGCGGCTTCTAACTCAACGATTTCGATATCGTATTTGCTGTTATCAGCGATATCAGCTTTTGATGCTGTCAATGGGTCGATATTGTCTTTTAGGGTAATCCAACCAAGATCATTCATCATAACCAAAGCACGTGCAAAGTTACTTGGATCGTTTGGTGCAGAGACACTCATGCCTTTGAAAGCGGCATCAAGACTGGTCTTTTTACCTGAGTAGATACCAAGTGGAGCTGTTGGTACTTGGAATGCTTCTACTAGATCAAGATTGTTTTCTTTTTTGAAATTATCAAGATAAGGCTTGTGCTGGAAGATGTTGATGTCTAAGTCGCCTTCAGCCAATGCAAGGTTAGGACGGACATAATCGGTAAAGGCAATCAGCTCAACTTCATAGCCTTGGGCTTCAAGTGTAGTCTTTACTTGGTTACGAACCATATCAGCGAAATCGCCTTCGGTTGTACCGATAATGATTTTGGTATGGTCAGGATCGATATCGCTAGCGGCAGTTTCTGCAGTTGCGCCTTCGGTAACTGGCTCTTTGGTCGCTTCTGGAGCTGATGAGTTACTGCAACCTACCAAAACTAGGCCTGATACTCCAACTGCGGCAAATGCAGTGGCTAACTGACGGCTGATATCTGTTAATTTCATAGAACTTCCTTATTAAGGGTAATGGAACGAAAATGTTTGACCATTAAAAAAGCAACATTAGGGATAGTAATGCTGCTAAGTTAACGGTTGGTTATTTGGTGTCAAAATTAAAGGGTCTCAGTAACAAAGTCAAGCACTTTACTTATGATGAATTGGCGCTAAGATCTACCTATTATTCATATCCTATTAGTAGCGGACTGCTTGACATACCATGATACTTTTAGCGTTTGTCCAAACGGTTGGCGAACCAATTACCAGAGGCTTGAATCGAGATGACCATGATCGATAGTACAATCACGATAAAAATCATGACCTCAGTTTGATAACGGTAATAGCCATAACGAATGGCCAAGTCACCTAGACCACCGCCGCCAATCATACCAGCGGCTGCCGAGTAAGAAAGCAAGCTGATACAGAGAATGGTCACAGACAGCACCAGCCCTGAGCGTGCTTCGTTCAGCAGGACTTTGATAATCGTAAAAGGCCGTGCACCCATCGACTCAGTCGCTTCAATGATACCGCGTGGTACTTCACGTAAGTTTTGCTCGACCAGACGGGCAAAGTAAAACGAACCCGCGATAGCGAGTACTAATGATGCGGCAATAGGGCCAATACCTGTACCAACGATGGCCTTGGTAAACGGGCTCATGGCAATCATCAAAATGACAAACGGGAAGGCGCGCATAAAGTTGGTAATGCCACCAAGTACACCGTATAAGGTCTTGTTCTGTAAAAACTGTCGATCACTAGATAAAAATAAGAACACGCCAAACAGCCCGCCGATGATGATGGCTACTGTCGTTGAGATGCCGAGCATGATAAACGTATCAATAAAGGCACTTATAATTTCTTTGCGCAGTACCAACAATTTATCTATCGAGGCGGATAATTCACTACCAGTTAACATGTTTTTTCTCCTGCCTCATTAGTCTTCGTGCACTAAGCCTTGGCCAATAGGGGTGGTTGCCTGAATCAGACCGTCTTTGACATCTGCAACTTCTAATAGTTGTCCTTGATGTAGCAATGCGGCGCGATCACAGAGTCTACGAATAACGCTCATTTCGTGGGTGACGATAACGATAGTCACGCCCAATTTTTCATTGATGTCACGTAAACAGGTGAGTAAGCTGCGCGTGGTTGCAGGATCAAGCGCACTGGTTGGCTCATCGGCCAACAGTACTTTTGGACTGGGTGCAATTGCGCGGGCAATACCGACGCGCTGTTTTTGTCCCCCTGATAATTGGGCAGGATAGTGACCAACGCGATCCGTTAAATCGACAATCTCTAGACACTCCATGACCCGTTTATGAATATCACGACTTGGATACCCTGAGACCTTGAGATTGAATGCCACGTTGTCAAAAACGGTCTGATTGGACATCAGATTGAATTGCTGAAAAATCATACCGATATTATGACGGGCAATACGTAGCTCACTGGCTGATAAAGTGGTCAAATCCGTACCGTCTATGACTACTTGTCCCGAATCTGGGCGCTCAAGCATATTGATGAGGCGCAGTAAGGTAGATTTACCCGCACCTGAATAACCCATCAGACCAAAGATTTCGCCTTGCTTAATCGCGAGCGACGTGGGTTCAACAGCTGTAAACCAATGCGGTTTGCCGTTTTTGTCTTTGATTGATCGGTCGCTTAAAAAACTTTTGGTCACATCGTTTAAGACAATCATGTCATTCATGGAGGGCTCAAGATTCAATAATTTTTTTTATGGTCATAAACGTGCTGTTAAGCGCTTACTACTAGTGGTTAAACTGCGACCAATAGTCAGTGGCCTATTAAACACAACCGTCGATAACCCTATTATAAGGGGCGGTAATATAGCATATTATCCAGCACTTTGGATATGCACATACGTGAAGGGCTTATGATGAATCGTGATTAAGTGAGGGAGGCTTGCGCGGATGGATTAACAATCGTAGAGTATGACGGGTTTAATGTAAAAAATGCAGTGCTGTTAGGGTGTGTCCTCATTTCAAAAATGGAGATAAAAACAAGATAAATTGCCGTCAAACGAGAAAAATAGTGTAGATAATATCAAGATATTGGTCAGCTATTTGACGATGTTTGGCAAAATTTAGCTATTTTTAGCCCAGTTAGATAACTATCGTTTGAATTGAGGACATGCCCTAGTCTAAGGACTCATAAACTATTTACTATCATCTAGCGGGAAAAAGCACCAAAAATCTTACCTAGGTTTTATCATAAGTGTTGCTGCAAGCATCATTGAAAGTATCGTTATGCCCTATTCATGATAGTTGTAATGAGGGTCGTGTTTGACAGGTATGGTAACCAAAAATCGTGTATGACCATTGAGCGTATCAGTGATAATACGTCCTTGATGGGCAGTGACAATTTGAGAAACCAAAGACAAGCCCAAACCTGAGCCTTTATTCTTCTGTTGCAAGCGCACAAATGGACTAAATACTTCTTCGCGCTTGCCCTCAGGAATACCTGTACCTTCGTCAATCACTGCTAGTACGACATATTTTGGTAACGGTGGCGTGGCATCGTTTTTGGCTTTTTTCATGTGCTTAGCAAATAAGCCTTCTTTGCGTGATGTACCTGAGCTGTCACTTTCTGTGCCATTGTTTTTACTAGTAGTATTGTCAGTCGTTGGTTTCGGCGATTTTTGTGCCATATCGACTGTAGGGATAGGCATGTCCTGATTAACGGCAATGTCTGATGATTCTGTCGCTGTACCATCTGGAACAACACGCCACATGACTTTTTTAATTTTGTCAGCGAGCTCACTGGTATAGTTTTGATAGTTGGCAAACAATGAAGCATCTTTTGCTTTATCTGTGAGCGTACTGTCCAATAGGCTGTGGTTGCCTGTCGAGTGTTTGATATTACCTGAGTTATTATTGCTGGCATCATGACCAGACAGAGGTACTGCTAATAAACCCTCATTTGACTCAGAATTACCAACATTATCTAAGCCAGTCTCAACATCCATATCCGTATTAAAAAGGATATTTTCGCCATTCTTGTAAATCGATGGCGCTAATAGCTCTTGATCAGCCGCTATTGATTCCGCTTTGTTTTGATCAGCCAGTGCTTGAGACGTATGTAGTTCAGAGCGAGAGGCTGGATTTTTATTAATATTGATGTCAGTTTGCTCATCATAGGAATCAAAATCTAGGCTGTTATAATCCGCAAAGCTGCTAGATAGCACGGTTTGCAACAAATAGTCAGGAACAGCCTCTGCTTCATCAAGGGTTTGAATCCCATATAGCAAGACCGTCACAGGCGGTTTACCATGCAGCATCGCATTGGTGAGCAAGTTGCGAATGAGGTGGGTCAACATCGAGGACTGTCCATCTATAACGATGTGTTCCCCAATTAAGGTGGCCTCAGGATAATGTTGGCGCTCTTGATTGACGAGGTCATATATATCCAAGGTTTCAACTTGCTGTAGCGCGTGACCTGCATCCATACGGCTGACCAACAATATGCTCTCTACCAAATCATTGAGTCCTGACAAGTCTCGAGTGATGGCGTGCGCGCGTTTGTCGAACTTTGCCTTAGTATCAGAGGGTAACGCAGCAGCCAACATATCCATCATTTCAATCTGCAAGCGAATACGAGTGATGGGCGTACGTAGCTCATGAGAGGCGTGAGCTAGCAGTAAATTATTGGCATCAACAAGGTGCTCAATCTTTTGGGCCGCTTGGTTAAACCCACGCGCGAGCGAGGCAATTTCGTCATTACCACGAGCATTGACTCGCACCGTAAAATCGCCATCACCCAACTGTGCCATCTGTTGACTCATCTGATCGATACGCCAGGTCATCGTGCGAGCGATCAGCCATAAGACGCCTGCCATGATAACGAGTAATAGCAGCGTACCCGTAAACAGATTGAGCGCGGCAGAGAGTACCGGTTTTTTGGGCGTCAGACGAGATTCGTACAGCAAGGTATAACCGGTGCTGCTAGACACTTGAGCTTGTTTGGTCGGTGAGGTCTCTGCAAAAGAAGGGAAAACGCGTGAGAATAAAGAAGGGGTAGGCGGTAGGGCTAATGGTAAATCACTGTTGTCCGTTTGCATGAGCAACCGACCTTCGCTGTCGTACAAGCCCATTTTTGCCTGTAGGGACTCATCAAAGATGTCAAAGCTCTTTTTGACAACAGCAAGCATAAACCGTGACTGTAACCGGTTGTCTTTGCCAATAGAGATATTGAGCTCATGCAGAAATGGGTCAATTTGTCCCAAGATTTGTGTGGCAAGTATCTCTGATCGTATGCCCGCATCCTTGTCATGGACAAGTTGAGTCAGGAGCACCATGGCAACTGCAAACAAGATAAGTGCCAGCATGACACTGGCAAATAGCTTGGCAAAAACGGAACGAAAACCCAATTGCTGCATTAAATAATCTCTATGACCCTATTATTGAATGCTGATATCGACGCATACAATTGGAGTTTACGTAGTTTTTACGCATTATTCCATCATTTAATACGGTTAGACTTGGTCAGTGGCAAACTGATAACCCACACCGCGTACTGTGATGATGCGTTTTGGCTGACGTGGGTTGTCTTCAATCAAAGCGCGCAGACGTGAAATATGGACATCGATAGCGCGGTCAATATTGTCTGAGCTGTCGTCATTTGGCATTGCTTGCCATAATTGTTCGCGATTGAGCACTTTGCCAGAATGGGTCGCAAAATAATGTAATAGCTGAAATTGATGCGTCGTCAGGCGTACAGCCTCATCATCGATGGTGACCTCATGGCTATCAGGGAAGACGCTCAAACGCCCAAAAGTTAGGCTATCCGACTGACTATCCGCTTGATTTGGCTGCTCATGACGACGGATTACAGCGCGAATACGCGCCAATAGCTCACGTGGCTCAAAAGGTTTAGAAATATAATCATCTGCACCCATCTCTAGACCGAGCACGCGATCAGTGGTATCACCTTTTGCTGTCAGCATGATAATCGGTACTTTATTGGTCATGTTGTTCTTGTTGCCACGAATTTTTTGGCACACTTGCATACCATCCATGTCAGGCAGCATCAGATCAAGCACGACCAAATCAATACCACGCTCTTTGGTATCTAGTAGTTCAAGACCTTCTTGACCCAGTCCTGCATGATGCACATCATAGTAGTTCATCGTGAGGTAATCACTGATCAACTCTGCCAAATCCGGATCATCTTCAATCAATAAAATTTGCTTACTCATGGGATACCCTCTAGTTGTTGTTATGGTTTGCTAAAGATAGAACGTGCCATAAGATCTAATTATCGGTAAATATACCGAAGAATTGGATGCTTTTAGCCATTAAATCCTTAAGCCTCTATGTTTTCAAACCTATAAAATATGAAACTCTCAAACACGAGTGGCTCATCAATAGGAACCGCTCGAAAAAACATAAACCGTTTAAAATACTCGGTTATTGTTATATATAATACCGCCATATTGCCTAATTATGCTGTTACAAAACAAGATAGGCTTTGTTAATGTTTCTACGCAATGTAACTGTCATCATCAATCGCTATGAGACGATGACTTTTTTACCTTTAGAATCAAGGGGTAAGTCAGCCAAGCAAATTAAGCTATCATTGCTCACACCAGCGATCAAATACTGTTTCGTTGTAGGATCGTACTCGACTACTTCGATGGGTTGGCGTGTCAACAGTTGATCTTGTCCAATAACCCATACATTTGCGGTAAGCGGACTTAGGGGCATATAGGGTGGTGATTGTAATTCTGTCAAATCGACATCATGCAACGCGTGCTTAGGCACGATAGTACCCACCTCTATCTGACCATAATTGATTCGCCCTGTCACTTTCATATTGGGCTGTAATTTATCACGGCTCATCTCATTATCGATGACATTGACGTAGACTAAGAGCTTTTTTGGCTGACGGGTGGCTGTCAGCTTGCTCACTTGCCCAGTGAACTGACCTGACAAGCCTTCGGTAGTAAAATTGACCGTCTGACCAACCGACAGTTGCGGCTTTGCTTGAATAGGAAGCGTCGCCATAAAATGCAATTTGGTTTCGTCACTCAGTTGCAGCAGTGTCGTACGAGGATCTAGCTGGTCATCTTTTTTAACATATAGATTTTCGATACGGCCTGAGAAGCTGGCACGAACGGTGATTAGGTCAAATGAGGGGGAAGATTTTTTGGTATCGTCGATACTGCTCGCAGCTCTATCGTCAACATCAACATCGATGCTATTACCATCAGCATCAGCTGTCTTTGGTTTTGATGTGATTTTACTGCCAGCAGTTGCGTTTGCGTGCGCCGTGATTTCGCTATCAGGAGCAGCGTTTTGACTGACACTAATCTTTTGCGAGTTGTTAGGTGTCATATCATTACTGTCACTACTATCATTAGTCGCTAAATCGTTCTGAGTCGACGTTTTTACGGTCGAATTGTCATTGGTGGTTTCGTCCACTGCACTCAGTCGTTTGACAATAAATAGGGGCGTTCCTTTTTCTACCCATTGTTCTTTTTTGACCAGCACTTTTTCTACTTTAAGCGGATGTGCAGCAACAAAGCTGGTTTGCCTGATAGGTTCGATATGGCCTTGCAATCCAAGACTTGGCTGATAGCGGGTAGGCTTGATACTCAATATCTGTTCTGATGTCATCGTGACGCTCTCACTCGTAATCACAAGTGGCGTCTCTACGATGGCTTCGTTTTCGATGGTTGAGGGCACGTCTTTAGGTGGTGACGGCTGACACGCTGCCAGCAGCAAAGCGATGAATACGCAGAGGCTTTTTCTTTTATTTATATAAGTTCTTATATGTGTAGAAGCTGTCATCGCAGTCACCATTATAGTCATCATTTTATTATATAGTGAATTGAGGTATGACGAAATGTTTATGCACTACTGCTACAGTCAAGAGAGCTAAAAGCTGATATCAAATAATTGAAACAGATAGTGGTTTTTCCAATAAAGACAGTTATTTATGATACTTACGAGTTTGAACATTAATTTACTAATAGCTGGAAAATAGTCAATAACTGTGCTAAAACAACATAATGAAATATACCACTACATTTTTATTACAAAAGAAAATTATACAGCAAGGTATATATTGACTCTATATAATGTAAAAACAATAAAAACAGTATGCCTTGATCACGTTTAATGCTCTGAAAGCAATAGTCTTTGTTCGAATATGGCAGATAGTAAGCGCCAATAATGAGCATGAATAGCTATAGAACGCTCTCTTATTGAGCTAAATGATGGCAAAGTAGGGGTATAGCTGATATTTGTGATTCGTTTGACAGCAATTACTGATAAACAAGATATTCGCTGTCATAACACTTTATAATACAAACTCAACCGTTCGTATCGATCCAATAATAAGTGATGTCACAAACTAAGATGACTGTTAAAACTTTGTATTGACAGATAGTGTTACGAATAAATAGTCGTTAATAGGACAATGATAATGGAAAATAATTTTGCTGGTTTGAAAGTAATGATTATCGATGACTCAAAAACCATTCGCCGTACTGCAGAAACCTTATTACAAAAAGCGGGTTGTGAGGTAGTCACTGCCATAGATGGTTTTGATGCGTTAGCAAAAATTGTCGATAATAACCCAGATATTATTTTCGTCGATATTATGATGCCACGTTTAGATGGTTATCAGACGTGTGCATTGATAAAGAATAACCCTGATTATGCTGGCAAACCAGTGATCATGTTGTCGTCAAAAGACGGTTTATTTGATAAAGCCCGTGGTCGGATTGTCGGGTCTGATGAGTACTTGACCAAGCCATTTAGTAAAGATGAGCTTTTTGATGCCATCAATCAGTACCGTTAGTCGAGTATATATAGCAATCTGTCGATTAATTCATACAATTGATGACGAGTCCTAACTAACGAATGTTAGGGGATTTATCGTATCAGTCAGTTTTGAGATACTACTTTCAATTGTACTGTCCCAATAATATATGAATATATCCTTACGGATATCTGAAAACAAAGGAAATTTCTATGACTACTGTTTTAGTCATTGACGATTCGCCATCAGAAATGGCGAAATTTCGCGATATGCTTGCCAAGAATCATTTTAAAGTATTGGAAGCCACTAATGGTGAGCAAGGCTGCCAGATGGCGGTTGATCACCTGCCAGATGTTATCTTAATGGATGTGGTTATGCCTGAAATGAATGGTTTTCAGGCAACGCGAAAAATCACCCGAGGCAAAACTACCGCTCATATTCCAGTCATTATGATTAGTACTAAAAATCAAGAGACAGATAGAGTATGGGGCAAGCGTCAAGGTGCCAAAGAATACATGAACAAACCAGTTGATGAAAATAGATTGGTCAATATGATTCGTACAGTGATGGAGTAATTCGTGGCTTCTAGAGGGTTTATTGAGCTTCTGCGTTCAGCAGATTTGGCGCGCGCGCGCAAAGGCGGCCGTCGCGGTGGACAAGCATTTGATTGGCAAGGCGTGGTGTTTGAGATCGGTGGACAACGACTGGTTGCGCCTATGGGTCAAGTATCAGAAGTCTTGAGCATGCCAGAATATACAAGCTTACCTCTAGTCAAGTCCTGGATGCTCGGTATTGCCAATATCCGAGGTCGTCTATTACCACTCACGGATTTGGCCGATTTTTTGCAGGTCCCGAGCCTAGTGCCACAAATGAGCCAACGCAAAGTGATTGTTGTTGAATATAACAATGTTTTGTCAGGATTATTGGTTGATCAAGTGCTGGGTATTGAACAGTTCACTCGTGAACAATACCGTGCAGAGGCCATCGATTACGATTCGCCGTTTGCGCCTTACAATCATGGTAAATTTCTTAAAGCAGAACAAGAGTGGTATGTCTTTATGCCAAGCTTGCTCGCACAAGATCTACAGTATGCAGATGCAGCAATATAATCATAGACAATAGAATATTTGTCTGCTGAGCAGTGACAGAATAATAGCGACTGATATAAAGCAGTGGCATGTCAGCATTTATACAGGCTTTGCTAATCATTGTTTCGATAACAATAAGATTGTCAAAGTCAGACACGATAAGACTTTGATGATGGTTTGAAAGGAATATGCAAGATGAGTGATGTTATAAGAAAACCTGTAAATGGCATGGCCAGCACAGCGGCAGATAACAAAAATTCTGATAATACGTGGAAGCTATTATTGGGTCTTTTTGCCATATTGAGTGTGGCTTGTCTGATTTGGCTGATTAACTCGTTATCATCAGTGAGTCAGTATTTTGGCAACTTTAGCCAATCGGTTATTTTGCCAGTTGCTATTTTTACCGTCAGTGCGTTGGGTATTTTGTTTGCCTCATACCAGTTGCTCAGACAACGTGGTGGCTCAGAGCGCTTACTGATTGAAAAAGAAACCTTACGCCGCCGTCAAGAAGCCGAAGCAGAGTCTGAGCGTGCTCGTCAGATTCAAGAAGAAAACGAACGTAACCAGATTGCAATCTTACGTCTGCTTGATGAGTTGGGTGATTTGGCAGAAGGTGATTTGACGGTTAATGCGACCGTATCAGAGGACTTTACAGGGGCGATCGCTGACTCGGTAAACTTTGCCATTGACCAATTGCGCCAATTGGTACTGGTTATTAACAGCACGGCCAACCAAGTATCGCAGTCCTCAGATCAGACTCAGATGAATGCGGTTGAGTTGGCTGAAGCCTCTGAGCATCAAGCACAAGAAATTGCTGGTGTGTCAGCGGCGATCAATGAGATGACGATATCAATTGACCAAGTTTCAAACAATGCGTCAGAGTCTGCAACGGTCGCACAGCGTTCAGTTGCGATCTCTCATAATGGTGCTGAGGTTGTACAGCGTTCTATCGAAGGTATGAACGTGATTCGTGACCAGATTCAAGAAACCTCAAAACGTATTAAACGCTTGGGTGAGTCTTCGCAAGAAATTGGTGACATCGTCGGCTTGATTAACGATATTGCTGATCAGACCAACGTTTTGGCATTGAACGCTGCGATTCAGGCCTCTATGGCAGGTGAAGCAGGGCGAGGCTTTGCGGTTGTTGCTGATGAAGTTCAGCGTCTGGCTGAGCGTTCAGCAAACGCCACCAAACAGATTGAAACACTGGTAAAAACCATTCAAGCAGATACCAACGAAGCCGTCATGTCAATGGAGTCAACGACTTCTGAGGTAGTACGCGGTGCCCGTCTAGCAAAAGATGCAGGGGAAGCACTAGAGGAAGTACAGAGTGTTTCTAACACTTTGGCAGACTTGATTCAAAACATCTCAAACGCAGCAATGCAGCAGGCTGAGTCTGCGGGTCATATCTCTCATACGATGAATATTATCCAAGATATTACTTCACAGACATCCTCTGGTACGATGGCAACCGCTCGTTCTATCGGTGAGCTGAGTGAGATGGCTGCAGCACTACAAGAGTCAGTGACTGGTTTTAAAGTAACTAATGATGATGATATGTTGGCGCATGATATGCTAGCAGCTGAGAGTGCAATGTCAGCAAGTGTTTAATACAGACAGAAAATCTCCAACAAGTATTTTTGATTTTGAAACTATCTTGATGAATCGTACTGTTTTTTGTTCTTGAAGTCATGATGAGTGTCATATTTGGTATTAGATAGGCACTTGATTAAGACAGTCGATCTTTCCTTGGATGATACTGTAATGGAAAACGACAGTTTTAATGTAAAACAGTGGCAACGCTATATAGAGCGAGAGATCGGCTTTATCCTGCCAAATATACAGCAGCAGTGGTTCAAAAATGCGATTGAGCATACCGCAGTATCGCATGCATTAACGACCGCGCAGCTGTGGTGCCAATTGCCAGAAAACCATGAACTGCGCCAACATTTGCTAGACAAAGTTTTGATTCATGAAAGCCGTTTTTTTCGTCACAAGCCTTCTATTGATTTTGTCGAAAAATGCGCCTTGCAACATCAAGCGAGTGCCAAGGATACTGACGACGTATTTCGTATTTGGAGTGTGGGTTGTGCAAGTGGTCAAGAGGTTTGGTCTGTGGCCATGAGTTTGGCAGCAGTCCAGCTGCCAAACTATGAAATATTAGGAACGGATGTCAGCGAAGAGGCCATTAGAAACGCCCGCTTGGGTCAGTATGATAAAAGGCAGCAGTTTTTAATTCCAGCAGATTGTCAGCAATTTATCCAGCCGTTAGCCGTTGAGAGTGCTATAGAGCGTTCAAATACCAATCACTCCTCTACTGTGTCAATGATGGATAATATGCAGCCGCATTGGCAAATTGCCTCTACTTTACAATCACATGTTAGTTTTACTTTGCATAACATTATCGAACACCGACCACCCACAGCGTATCTGCAAAACGTGATTATCTGCCAAAATATGTTGTTGTATTTTAGAAAATTTGATCAGCGTGATATTTTGGCGCGTCTATCAGAGCAGTGTGCGCTAGAGGGGTATATTGTATTGGCTCCAGGTGAGGCGCTGTTTTGGCGTCCTTCAAATATGCGCCGTATTGCGCACCCACAGGTTAATGTGTGGCAAAAAATTAGTGCCTAAATAAGTGCTTAGACGAGTTAGGATGACCCTATGAAAAACCAGCCCAATGACATAGTGACGCTTGAGTGGCTACTACCATTGTTCAATCAGCAATTATCACAGGTATCTAATGGCTGGCAAGTAGATGCTGTCAATGCCAATTATGAGCAGATGGCAGCGAACTATCATCAAGTCAGTGGTGCACTGACCATGATAAAACTGTCTTCTTTAGCGAGCCTTGCTAACAAGTTGAGTTTGTTAGCAGGATTGGCGTCTGATACCGATTTATCTGTCAAAGACCGCCGCATGGGGCAACATTCTCATAGAGTATTGCAGCATGAGCTCAACCAACATGCACGCATTGGTAGCCATTATATCGCAACAGTAGATAGCGCTGAGGATGAGTTGGTTCAAGCATTGTCCAAACGAGGTCTTTCAGTAGCGTCGTCTATTAGCACACGTAATGCCCAACAAGAACATATATATACTGACACCAGTCATGACGCAAGCCTGAGCATTGTCAGCAGCATGGACATGGTCATACCAACCAATGTCGCTGTCACCCATTTAGAGAGTCATCAATATCAGCAGCTGTTATTGGTTTGGCGACAGCAAGTGCAAGCGTTGCTAGTGGCTAATGTCAATACATCGTCTGTGCTAACAATCTTACAAAAAGTCAGCCACTACCTCTGGCAAACGGCAGAAGAGATGGATCTTCAGCGCCTTTGGTATCTCACCGAGCTATGGCTAAATGATCTTGCTGATAACGATACGCCATTGCCGGAATATTACGCACCCTTATTGAGTCAGCTAGATCATGCCATAGAGTCCAGTGCTCAGCCAGAAATCTCATTGTCGTCAGAGGCTGTCCAAGACCTCATCACGGCAGTCTATATTGAGCTAAGTTACCTCGTAAACAGAAGTGACCGTACACAGCTAATTCTAGATGAGGTGTCAAAAAGCAACACCGCAGCGCCACGCTTTTTGCTTCGATTGATGAATGAGCTTGATACCCTTATCTTTGAGCTGGATCAGCCGGAGACTCTTATCACACCTTTGCAGCAAATAAAGCATCAGTTTGAGAGTCGTGGCTGGCGCTATTATGAGTCACAAGTTGAGTCTATTCTGGCAGATTTGCAGCAGGCAATGTCCTCAGACACAGGGTTTGCACAAGAGCAATGGCAGATTGAGCGAAAACTCCAAGAGTTGTATAACAGCATTCATAGTACCGAGCAAATCATATCACTCAAGATTGGTGAGTCAGCTTCTTTTTCTACCGTGCCTGATGTATCTGAGAGCAATGACAGACAAGATGGCGCTATACAGCAGACGGTTGCTACTGACCATGACTTGCGCGAGCTACGTATCGCGGTAGAAGAGATAAAGCAAGGCTTCGATGGATATACACAGCGCCAAGATATAAAGCTGTTGCCCGCGGCAGCCGCCTTTTCTCGTCTCGAAAATGCCTTCAATGATATGGGGCTTGCCAGTGTTCGCCAAACTATCAGCGATATAGCCAGTGTCTTTGCAACATTGACGATGCATCAGGTGGCAGTATTGAGCTGGGACATGACCCAAGCATTGGCTGAAAGCTTAACATCGATTGAACTGTTTCTTGATAGGATGGCGCAGCAGGTTTTCGACCAGCAGTTACTCACCTTGGCTAATGAACATACGGCTAGAGCAAACCAGCTCTTGGATATGTATCTTGACTCGCCAGAAGTGCCACATGATACGTGGCTTGTCCAACAAGCAATGACGACTCATAACGTGACGCGCTATGATGATAGTGGCGAGATTGCGCCTGCGATAGCAGTAGACTCTACTATCGATTCAGCAGAAAGTGGTGCGCTAAGGCATGCTCGTACACAAGTCAAACCTGACAGCTTTGAAGTGGATGCAGATATCCATAATACCTTCATCAAAGAGGCGACTGAAGTTATCTCTGATTTAGGGGATTTCTTGCCTATTTGGGAACAGGACTCACAGGATTTGACACCACTGACTGAGGTGCGTAGAGGTTTCCATACGCTAAAAGGGTCAGGCCGTATGGTCGGTGCGTTTAGTATCAGTGAGATAGCGTGGTCAATCGAACACTTGCTCAATTGTTTGCTAAATAAGGCGTTACCTATCACAGACGACGTCGTAAACTTTGTGATAGAGACAACGAAACGTTTATCGGTACTGGTATTAGATTTTGAGGCGCAGCAACCTGCACGCTTTGATCCTGCAATTACTATCGTGCAAAGTAACAATCTCATGGCGCAGCAGCCTATCAATACTGGATTGAGGATATCAGAGTCTGACAACAATGACATCTCAGATGAATCGGTAGAAAGTGCTTTAAGTGACTCAATGACCACCACTGATGATGCTGAACTGTCCTTATCTGATGATGATAAAGCGAGTAACACAGCAGACTTTTTAGCCAAGTTAGAGATACCAGAGATATTGCTACCCTTTATTCACGAGTCTGAGCAGTTATCAGCCGATACTAATGATGCAGATCCCGATATTAAAGAGATATTCATAGAAGAGGCCAACGACGTATTAATCGAAATCGTACCTCTGTATGAGCGCTGGCAGCTGTCAGCGACTGACCTAGATGGGTTAAAAGATATCCGCCGTGGTTTCCATACGTTGAAAGGGTCTGGCCGTATGGTAGGGGCTAACTATAGCGCCGAGCTAGCATGGGCCATAGAAAACATGCTGAATCGTGTCCTAGATCGTAGTGTTGAGATGTCGGCTGACATGTATCAGCTGATTACGGATGTGTTGGCAGCATATCCTGCGATACTAACGGCGTTTGAGAGCAACAGCCAAGAGTACCCAGCTACGATGCCCTTATGGGTCATCTGTGCCAATGCTTATAGCAAAAAGTGCGGTAATGAATTCAGCTATGCTGAGTTGTATACGCAAGCAATCCATGAGCTTGAGCCTGCGGCAGTTCAAGATGTACCGCTGCTAGCCGATAGTGACAAGACCAATAACGCTGGTGAAAGCAATAGTGAAGAGATAGATACGACGCTGCAAACGATTCATTCTGTGAATGAGAGAATGGCAGAAGCGACAATCGTCCTAACGCCTCAAACTGAAGAAGAAAAAGAGTTTTGTGAGATATTCATTGAGGAAGCAGAGGCGCTTTTAGGTAATATCGACCAGTTTGTCAAAGACAATCAAAATCGCTCATCTATCGAAGTGACAGATGATATTGTACGCGCCTTTCATACCTTGCGAGCTGCATCCGGTTCAAGCGCTCTTGCGGCTATCAGTGATGTTAGCGCAACGATAGAACATAGCTTGGCACTGTTACAGAAGCAAGACACGGCGATGAATACCCAACACTTAGAGGCATTGGCTCAATCGACCAAGCTAATGGAAGGCTATTTAAGCAATTATAAACAAAGCTTGCCGCAGCATAATGGTTCGGTAGAAGATGCACAAAGCCAAAAAGACATCGAGTCGTTGCAAGCGATGTTGGGTGAGCAGTATGTGTCTCAGAATACTAATGTCGACTCTGACCACAAACCAACAATAGAGCAGTTATTAGACAATCATATCGATGAATTGTTAGATGCTGAGTGGGACTTAGATGACGCGCTTAATCATGCTGATACAGCACAGATCAAACATTATGTAGAGCAACAAGTTTCACAAATCGCTGGTCTGGCTGCTAAGGCGCAAGCATTTCCAAAATTTACGACCATTCTTAGTGAGCTGGGTAATGCTTACGTCTATCTAAACGACAATCTAGATCAGGCAAGAGACAAAGAAGTTCAATCTATACTACTGGCGGGTCATGCTCAGTTGGTTGGATTGTTTGATGCATTGGCTGGTAGCACTTCATTGAAGATAGACCACAACGTCATCGACGAGCTACAAAGTATTTATCAAGAAAAAACTCCTGATGATATTGACTTTACCGTTCGAGCAGTCGCATCACCTGAGCTAAAGCTTGAATCCATTGACACTGATGATGAACTATTAGAGATATTTTTAGAAGAGGCGCAAGAGCTTGATACGGCGCTAGATGAAAGCTTCAATAAGTGGCGCGATGACATTACTAATATGAATGCGCTAAAAGTATTGCAACGTCATTTGCATACCATTAAAGGTGGCGCGCGAATGGCTGGTATTCGCAGTATTGGCGATTTGACTCACGAAGCCGAAAGCGTTTATGAGTCATTTGTAGAGAGTCGCCGCCTGCCAACACCGCAGTGGCTAGAAGTCATGCAAATGGTGCAGGACACGATGTCATTGCAAATCATGCATATTGTGAGTCATAAAAAATCATTCTTTACGCCAGAACTGATTGAGCAATTAAGAGTACTCGAAAAAGCTAAGGTATTGCCAAAGACAATAGAGCTTATTATACCAGCGCCGAAGAAGTATTTTGAGCCAACACGTCAAAGCCCAGCTATTGAAACAATTGAGCATAGAACTGATGGGTTAGATGCGCCACGCTTAGATGACATGATCAAGCAATCATGGGCAAATGGACTACCTGATCTTGATATCTTGGCCGTGTTCTTAGAAGAAGCAGAAGAGCTGACCAACCGTAATAAATACCTGCATGTGTTCTTAAAAGACACAGCAAATACCACTGCACTACAAGCGCTGCAGCGTGACATGCATACCATCAAAGGTGGGGCGAGGATGGTAGCAGCAACGGGTACTGCTAATCTGGCTCATGCCATGGAGGCTGTGTATACCGACTTTGTGAGTCATCATCGTACAGCAACCAAAAAAGCATTGGAGCTATTGGTCGCCGGTCATGATTGGCTTGCCGATGCGGTATTTATTTTACAACAGCATATCAACCCGCCTACGCCTACATTACTGATTGAGGCATTGGAGCAGTTTAGCAAAAATCCTGATAGCTTAAAGCAAATCCCTAAAGAGTCTCTACAAGTACAGCGTGAGGCTATTTTAATTGCTAAAGAAAATCAAGGCGCTCGTTATCTTGAAAAAGACATCAGCGACATGCCTTCTATGCTCAGAGACACCAATGAGGGAGATCAAAGCGCTAATAGCAATGAGATGATCCGTATCTCTGGTGGTTTGATTGAGCATATGATTAATCTCTCAGGTGAGTCAGCGATTAACCGTGCACGTATCGACATGGGCATCAGTAGCTTAACCAATAGTATTGAAGAGATGGGTACGACGGTACAGCGACTCGCCGATCAGTTACGTCGTATGGAAATTGAGCTTGAAGCCCAGATTCTATCGCAGATAGATGAAGATCTGATCGATAACGAAGACTTTGACCCTCTAGAGATGGATCAGTACTCTTCTTTGAATCAGCTGTCCAAGTCTCTGACCGAGTCAGCATCGGATTTGGTTGATATCAATCAAACGTTATTGGAAAAAACCCGTGACAGTGAGAGTCTGTTATTGCAGCTATCACGGACCCAAACAGAACTGCAAGATGGTCTGATGAACTCGCGTATGGTGCCATTTACGCGTCTCACACCTCGTCTTGAACGTATTGTCCGTCAGACAGCCAATGAGCTTAATAAGTCGGTAGAGTTGACCATCATTAATGCTGATGATGAAATGGATAGAACCATTCTAGAGCGTATAACCTCACCGCTTGAGCATATGCTACGTAACGCTGTCGATCATGGTATTGAAACCACGTCGACACGCTTAAAAGCAGGTAAAGAGCGTAGTGGGCACATCACTCTTGAAGTACAGCGTGAAGGTAGTGAGATTGTCATTCAATTGACAGATGATGGGCGCGGCATCGATGTAGAGGCGGTTCGTCAGCAATCTATCTCTCAAGGCCTTATTGATGCCGATGATGACAGTCTGACCGATCTTGACATCATGCAGTATATTTTCAATGCCGGTTTGAGTACCAGTAAACAGGTGACTCAGATATCTGGACGCGGCGTTGGTATGGATGTCGTTATTAGCGAGATTCGTCAATTAGGTGGTACTGTTTCGGTTGTCTCTGAGCTTGGTAAAGGCTCGCGTTTCACCATGCGATTACCACTGACGGTCGCGGTGTCCGATGCGCTTGTTGTGCGTGCAGCAGATCGTTACTATGCCATACCATTGGTACAGATCGAGCGCGTGGTACGTGTTAGCCCAGAAAAGCTCTATGATTATTATCAATCAAATGACGCGACAATAAACTTTGAAGACACAGATTATCGTGTACGCTATTTAAATGAGATTTTATCGGGCAGTAAGTTAAACGAGCTGGTCGTTAATACCAATACTAGCCTACCGCTGATTATTATTAAAAATCGTACTGGGCAAAATATTGCTTTGCAAGTTGATCAAATTGCAGGATCACGGATTGAAGTGGTTGTAAAACCGTTAGGACATCAGCTATCGAATATTCCAGGGGTTTCAGCGGCCACTATTATGGGTGATGGTTCAGTCATGCTAATTTTGGATCTGATTGCTTTGATGCGTAATGCGCAGTTGGTCAAAAATACTGCCAAAGCGACGAATGTTAGAAAAGGGCGCATTGAATCTAAGTCTACTATCTTGGTTGTCGATGACTCGGTCACAGTACGTAAAGTCACGTCACGTTTCTTAGAGCGTCATGGATTCAACGTGGCACTGGCAAAAGATGGTATCGATGCGATTGATATATTGCAGGATATGACACCTGATATGATATTGCTAGATATAGAAATGCCTCGTATGGATGGTTTCGAGGTTGCCACGCAAGTCAGATATAATAATCGTTTACATAATATTCCAATTATTATGATTACTTCACGTACTGGTGAAAAACATCGTGAGCGTGCCCTAGACATTGGGGTAAATGACTATATGGGCAAACCATTCCAAGAAAAAGAGTTGCTTGAGAAAATCCAAAAACTACTGGGTAAAGGGGTCAGTCTGACTGATGAAGGATAATGCACGTGTTTTAGCGCTGCGAAAAAAGAGTAAGAGTGACATTAATGTGCTGGTGGTGGCAGAAGACCACCGCCAGCGTATGGCTTTTTCAGACACAGTACGTAGCTGCGGCTTTACTCTGGTTGACTGCGTCTCAAGAGCACAGTGGCAAGAAAAGAGTGAGCTGGCCAATACCCCTGTCGATATTTGGTTAATAGACAGTGACTACGATGATGGCATGATAACAGCGACGACCGCCTCTAAGCCAGCAGCTGTGTTGGTCGGTTTCAGTCAAGCACCTTATCTCAATGAATCTCAGCAATATGCCAAATGGCAGCGTAAGTTGCAGCGTAAGTTTGCAGAACTGCTTGCCTTGCCGACATTGGTAAATGCTGCTGCTTACAAGAAAAGTGAGCATGAGACAGACTGGCACTATGTGGTTTTTTTGGGTGCTTCTATGGGTGGGCCTAGTGCGGTAAAGGAATTTTTAGATAACCTGTCACCCACGCTACCAGTCTGTGTGCTACTGGCACATCATTTTAATCATACGATGATTGAGACATTGCCGCGTATACTCAATCGCCATAATAAGTGGCGCTGTGAAATTATCGCGTCCTCACAGCGGTTGCGAGCAGGGCATTGCCTGATCGCGCCTATAGATAAGCAAGTTGTGTGTGATTCAACAGGTCGAGTAATACTACTGGATCAAGCTTGGATTGGTGAATACAAGCCTGATATTGGCCATCTTCTCAAAAACACTAGTGATGTGCATGGTAGCGAGCTTATCAATATTATATTTTCAGGCATGGGCAATGATGGCTCTCAGTATCTGGATTTAATTCAAGACAATCATAGTCAACTATGGGCGCAAGACCCGAGCACGAGTGCGTGCCCTAGTCAGCCTCAGGCTATTATTGATTCAGGCTATTGCGATTTTATTGGCAGCCCTACAGATTTGGCACAGAAATTGACTAACTATATCGGTGAAAGGGCAGCAAGCCATTCACGCTAACTTATTGTGAGCGACGTATGAAACAAATTTTGAAGCATTCGTTTGAGGCTGTCAGTCTATTGACCACTACTAATGGTATGTTGGATATCACGATTGTTCCAGCATTTGATCAGCCTGATTGGGTCATTCCAACCGGTCTGATTTTAAGCGTAGACAATCATCAAGAACGTGTATCTACCTATCATTGGCAGCAGCAAGACGTGGCTGTGTTTCACTTGTTACCACAAGATCAGATACCAGAGAAAATCATCATATTGGAAGGCAATACGACAGACCATCGATTTGCCTTACAAACCGCAGGTGACTTACGTCAAATGCAAGTACGTATTTCTGACGTCAAAGATGTTGATTTACCTGAACAGTTTGGTAGCACCAATATCGATGCAAGCAATGAGTATTTGGACAAAAATGAGGTAGCTTCTTATATCTACCAAGCAGTCACGATTGATGATGTGGTATACATGGTTGCAGATTTGGATAAGATCGCGCATCACCTGATTGATTTGGATGACTAGCTTCTAGTCTAGGTTTGGAGTATTCTTCACTTTATAGATACCGACCCGTGCATACTTATAATTTTTAAGGTTGCATGAGTCGCTATTTTTTCTATAAAATTGATTGGAAATAACTTCGTACACAGATAATAGAGCCCTTCATGAACAATACTCGCTCGCATGTAGCAAAATGGCCCATCAGTAGCCGTATTTTTCACTGGATTAGCGCTGCTCTACTGCTAGTCACATGGTCAATGATCCTATTGTATGAATACTTAGGTAGCAACTCATACATTGGCTATCACAAAGCATTTGGCATCAGCTTGCTGTGCTGGATGATTGCGCGTGTGATAAATCGCATATTTACTAAGGCGCCACCACCGATACCAATGCCAAAATGGCAGTCAGTGGCATCGAAGCTGTCGCACTTCGCCCTGTATGCCATTCTCATTGCAATGCCGATGGCCGGTCTATTGATGTCTGTATATGGTGGTCGACCAGTCGATATTTTTGGCTTGTTCCAAATCCCTGTATTCGTTACGCCTGATCGCACCTTAGCGCGTTTTTATAATGATTTGCATGTGGATATCATTTGGACAATGATTATAGGCTTTACCGTATTACATATCGCAGCTGCGCTATACCATCAGTTCGTCAAAAAAGACAATTTAATAGCACGTATGAAGTAGGCGGTTAGTGATAAAAACCTTGCTATAACACCTTTATATGCTATGCCAACAGACACAAAAAAATAGACACATACAAAAAAGCCCTAAGTAGATTACTTAGGGCTTTTTTTAGGTGAGACCTAAAAGCGTTCATTGATGGTATGAGTGTTTACCCATTTACTTTTTATGTTCAGGCAAATTGATATTCATCTCTAACACATCCAAACTGTCCTCAGAGCGATGATTGATGTTGACATCATCAATCTGCACACCATTGACGTATTTATTAACCACTTCTAAGATTTCACGCTTCATTTTCTCGATACGATCAGCCGTTAGTCGGTTGTTTAAGCGGTTTTCGCTAGCAACGATAACCTTAAGTCGCTCAGTCGCTAGATTAGCGCTGCCTGTATTATTGTTATCGTCAGTACCAAATAGGCTACTCCAAAATCCTTTTTTCTTCGTCATTATTAACCCCCAAACCAGCGCTGTAGTAGACTCTTTTTCTTCACATCAATGTGACGTAGTGGACGCTCTTCACCTAAAAAACGAGCGACGATATCATCATAGCATTGGCCAGCAACAGAATCGGTATAATGAATAACAGGCTCACCGTGGTTAGAAGCCTCAAGAACAGAATGACTTTCAGGAACAACACCAAGCAATGGTACTTTCAAGATATCATTAGAGATGGTATCAATATCCATCATCTCATTTGCAGCAGCACGTTCAGGATTGTAACGAGTGATGATCAGATGCTCACGTACCGTGCCTTGATTCTCTGCCACTTTCTTGGTTTGACTCTGCAAAATACCGATAATGCGATCCGAGTCACGTACTGATGAAATCTCAGGATTAGTAACGATAATGGCCTCATCAGCATGATACATCGCTAACTGAGCACCGCGTTCGATACCAGCAGGTGAGTCGCAAATGATATAGTCAAACTGCTTAGAGAGCTCATCCATCACTTCTGATACGCCCTCGTCAGTCAGTGCGTCTTTATCACGTGTTTGACTGGCAGGTAGGATAAACAAATTTTCAAGCTGTTTGTCTTTGACCAGTGCTTGCGATAAGCGTGCGTTACCAGTAATAACATCCACAAAGTCATACACAATTCGATTTTCACAACCCATGATCAAGTCTAAATTACGTAGACCAACATCAAAATCGATAACAACCGTTTTATAGCCACGTAATGCTAAACCAGCGGCAAAAGACGCACTTGTTGTGGTTTTACCCACACCGCCTTTACCTGAAGTGATTACAACTATCTTCGCCACAATGGCACACTCCTATGAATCAATGGGATATCTTTTATATGAACAGCATAATTGCAGGATATTAGCCTACTAAATTACACTATCTGCGAAGCTAGCCTAGCATAAATAAACAAAGATTTATAGCCAGTCTATACAAAAGCAGAAAAACAACTTATAGACAAGCTATGAAGCCTTTATACTTGATCTTAATAGGCTGATATTAATGATTTTGACGTAATAATAAAGGCACCTATACCTCTTAAATTTTGATAAAAACCAGCCTGTCTTATCGATCAACCTCTTAATTGAACCGACTCACTACATAAATAAGGTCATCAGCCTATTAAAGCAGGGCAATCTTATTCATGATAAGTTCGACGGTCATGCAGTGTAGCCAGTTTGTTTTTCGCAAAAATCACCTGATCGTGTATTATTTTTAATAAGGTGACTATCCCTCTACATTTGATTGTTAGTAATTCGTCATCTACAGCTTATTATCTGTCTGCCGCTATGCTTCATCCATTACTGTAAACACCAAACCTTCGCCTTCGACAAACCTAACCTGTACCGACTTGTCGATGACGTGTGGAGGTAAGTTATCTCGCAGGCAATAAGTCCCTGCAACTGACACCAATGAGGGGTTGAATACTTGGCAAAAAATTCGAGCGTCTTTATCACCTGTTGCGCCTGCAACCAGACGACCTTGGGCACGGCCATACACGTGTAAACTATTATCAGTGATGGCTTCAGCACCGCTATTGATACTACTGGTCAAAATCAAGTCACCACCGACGTGATTCAGGCTCTGTCCTGAGCGTAGCATCTGATCGTAGATGAGACTGGTGATGTGCTGAGCGTTCAGCAACATCTCTGTTGGTGCACTAGACAGGGTCGTTTCAGTCTGAGAGGTGCTAGCGGTAGCATCAGCGCTATCGTTATCACTGACACCGTTACTTGATGTGGCTTCTACAATGGGCTTAGGCGCGCTCAATGGTTTTTTGCTAGGGATAATACGCTCAATACGCTTGCCATCTGCTGGAAAGATAGCCAGACGTTGCTCAATGGCTTGTGAGTCGAGTAAACCCGTCACAACCCCGATCGGCTGTAACCCCCATGACCACAGAAGCTCTATCAATACGGATAAATCTTGCTCTACCTCACTATCAATTAGAATAGGGATGTTGCTTGATTTATTGCTGAGCGTTTCAGCGAGCTGTGCTTCGATAGCGCCGAGCTCATTTGTACTGAGCTGCAAGCGTGAAAAGGTCAGCATCTTGCCATAGAATGCCAAAGCGGGCGCGGTGCTTTCGGTCTGGGTATCGTTGTTTGAAACTGTCATATATAAACTCTCAAAATAATGCTGTCGCTACAGTCACGGTCGTATTTTTATGGTCAAATCAGGGTGTTTGGTAGTCGTGTTATGGGTTTGATAGTCATGTTACGGATTTAATCCGTTATAGATTTAACATGTCTTGGTGTTTCCACTGCTGCACTTTTACCTGTGCTTCAAACTCAGTCAAACTGTCTTCAATGATACTCGAAATTAAGGCATCTAATGCTGGAACATTGGTATTTATTTGAGCAACGCCACTGGCAATGGCCACCATCAATGAATCAAGGAGATTTGGATCGAGTAGGCGTGTGTTCAGCGCATATACTACGTTTTCGCCTATATTGTGCCCGACGTGTTGCAGTTGTGACTCAATTAAGCTGCCCGCAATAGGTATCATGCGTAGGTAACGGCGTAGCTCAGGTGTATTTGCCAAACCCTCTTCAATCGCATTGCCGACTTCAGTGGCCAATATACTGCCACCGCCTGACGCTGTGGTTAACGCTTGTAGTTTGGGCACCAGCTCTGCACGTAATACAGATAATAACGCCGCTTCAATTTCATCACGATTTTTTGCAATGGTCGACTCGATGAAGGATTTATGAGTGTCTGAATTGGTGAGTTCTTGTCGAAGGTTTTGTATCGTGGTCAAAATAACACGATCAGAAAGCTCTTCTAACAGTAGATCAATATAGAACTTGATACGGTTGATCCACGTTTGCGGTAACACTTGATAACCAAGCTGGTATAGTCGACGCCCAATAACCACCGCGCGCAGTAACCGCAAGGCGCGTAGCTGCGGGAAACAGCCAAGCACTTCATACCAATGTACAAAAGGAAAAAAGAACCAGCGATAGTAGACTTTATCCTTGATAGAGATAGCCCAGCGTAACAACAGCTCAAACACTAAAAATAGCGTAAAAAAGCCGCCAACAGTGCGCAGCGGATCGTGCAATGTTGTTTGATACCAGATAAGCGCGTCGCTCACTGTCAGCCACTGCGCAGCATTGGCACTAAAGTTGCTCATCAAAATAGCATCCAGACTGATCAATAATAAATCAATACTGATGGCAATAAGCATGACGATGTCATAAGTCAGTTTTAGGCGGCTTGGTTTTGGACGGTTTGGCTGCAGTGGCTCACCTTCTGCTAGATGAGGCGAGACAGGTGCTGTTAGAGGCGTGCTAGTAGAGGAGGTGGGCACAGTCATACCTTATAATGATAAATGGCACAAAGCGTGAATGAATTTTGGTGGTCGATACAGGTGTCAACACGCACATATTGCCGTCAATACCGTAACAACCCTCAAAAAACGATGACTAGTGACATTATCAATGAATAAGGCTAAAAAACAACCCATCTCTTACTAAAATATACGTATGGCTTTGACCATTACGATAGCGCGTGCCCTTAGTATAGTAGTTAGCTGCGTAAAGGAATCAAGCATGACTATGGTTTAGGGTTTTCGGAAAAATCTGCAAGCATCTCTGTGATGCGTTGGTCTTTTTGACGCCAAACTTGTTCGACCCAATCAAACATCTGCGCTTTGATGTCTTCATCATCTTCGTAGCCGCCTTGCTTGATACCAGCAAACAAAGCGTCTGGTATGTCGATATATCTCAAATCAACGCTCAAACGTTTGATATTACCTTTCCATAGATCGCCATAACTTGGCACACCATCAGGATATACAATCGTCATATCTAATATACCATCAATATCATCACCTAAGGCGCTGATGGCTAATGACAGGCCGCCTGCTCGTGGTTTTAGCAAATGAGTATAAGGAGATTGCTGCTTGGCATGCTTGCCTTTAGTAAAGCGCGTGCCTTCTAGATAATTTAACAAGGTAAAGGGTTTGTCCTTTAAGAGCGCACAGGCACGTTTTGCCTCTTCTATATCTTTACCCTTTAACGCAGGGTTTTTTGCGATGGCTTCTTTGGAGTGCCTACGCATCATGGGAAAGTCTAAAAAGTAAAAGGCTTGACCGACAATAGGAATATAAATCAGCTCAAACTTGGTAAAAAATCGCGTCAGTGGTAGGCGCTTTTCACCAATGTATTGCACGATACTGGTGTCTACCCAAGACTGGTGATTGCTGACAAGCAAGTATTTACCATTGATATGCACATCATCAGGTAGTGTGATTCGCCAGTCTTTGCGCGGCAGCATGTCATCAATCAAAGCACTGTTACTGCTGATCCAATAAGTAGCGATTTTAATTACAGCTTTGTCTGCGATGGGAGCGCCCGTGATGACTTTACCAACACCCATCAACCATAATGGAATGCTACCGCCAAAGCTGTTGGCTGCGATAACGCCTGTGGCTGTGGCAAGTGAGATGGCCTTACTGAGTGTTGGGGCACGCTTGTGCATTTTTCGAATGGCAGATGTCAATCGCATGCTCAATCCTTTTTGTTCAATCTTATTAAATTGTGTCAATTACCAATAGTCTGTAGCAAATATCTCATCTAATCTTCGTTAGACCAAGCCTTATTTGGCGGTATAATTTTAGCAGAATTGGGGCAGGCGAGATGAAGGTAAACGTGACTTGTGATAGCAGAAAATGCAGGATATCTGTTAAGACGATAGAGGGTGTCGGTAATATAATCTGCACTTCTCATACATAGGCATGACAAAATATTACACACGTTTAGATTGCAGTTGCCATAATAATGGCGATAAGTACTTAAAAGATTAATGGATAATCTTTATAAAAAAGCACGATTTATATAACTTTTACACACAAATTTGATACTTGAGAGGAAATATTATGCGTAATACATTAATGATTGCAGCAGTAGCATCAGGTCTGGTTCTTAGCGGTTGTACTACTACTGCTGATGGACAACAACGTTTGAATAAAACCGCTATTGGTAGCTTGGCTGGTGCAGTTGGTGGGGCCGCTATTTCTAAAGCAACTGGTGGCGACAAAACTGGTCGTGACGCAGCGATTGGTGCAGCACTAGGCGCTGGCGTTGGTTACTACATGGAGCGTCAAGCTAAGCAACTTGAGCAACAGATGGCTGGTACTGGCGTGACTGTTGAGCAGAACCCAACGACTGGTAACATTGATCTTGTTATGCCTGGTAGCATCACGTTCTCATTCAATGATGCAACGCTTAGCCAATCATTCAAGCCTACGCTTGATAAGCTAGCTACTACCATGAACCAGTATAACCAAAACACCATCACTATTGCCGGTCACACTGATAGTGTAGGTTCAGCATCTTATAACATGGGTCTGTCACGTGACCGTGCTTACTCAGTTGCTAACTACTTAACGGCTCGTGGTGTTGCTTCTAACCGTGTCAATGTAGTCGCTTATGGCGAGTCGCGTCCAGTTGCAGATAACAACAGTGACTACGGTCGTCAGCAAAACCGCCGTGTTGAGCTAACAGTTAACGCTCCACAGAGCGTAAACTAATCTATATTTTCTTATAGATATCGAGTACGTATCGTCTAGATTGAGATAGATACTCCTAAAAGAGTCAGCAATATGCTGGCTCTTTTTTATGTGTTTAAGTTGGTGATAGCAGTGGATTTTCGTAGCTTAAGTTAATATAAAATTAAATATTGATAATGATTATCAATAACACTATAATTTACCAGTGTTTTTTATCATCACGATATTATAAGTCTTGATTGCGCCTTATAAATAACGATGGCGTATGGATAAGGCAGCTGACTGTAATTATGGCTTGATTATCAGAATAATTGAGGCTACTTAACCAAAACAAATTTTTGCTATATTTTTGAGGATATGTATGACGATTACCACAGTAAAGAGCCGTAAGATTCTACCAACTACTTTAGCTGTTGCACTGGCAGGACTATTGATGGTGTCGGGCTGTACCAAACAAGCCGATGAGGAAACGACTGCGAGTACAGAAGCGCAGGCAGACGTAGCAAGCACTGAGTCAAGTGATGGCATAGAGATGTCAGCGGCTGAAAAAGCACACATTGATAGATTGGTTATCAGCTATGCAAATATGGCACATGCTGCTTATAAAGACTCGCTCAACACTGCTAAAGCCTTGCAAACGGCAGTAAACACATACGTAACCACGCCAACACAAGAAAATCTAGACGCTGCCAAAGCGGCTTACAAAGCTGCACGTCAGCCATACTCACAAACCGAAATTTTCCGTTTTGATGAAGGCTTTGTGACAGCAAATGATAAGCGCGCTATCAATAGCATCGATAGCTGGGAAGGTCAGATCAATGCTTGGCCACTGGATGAAGCACTGATTGATTATGTCAGTGATGACTATGAAGGTGAATATAATAGCAAAGACAACATCATCAATAGTGATAGTATCGCTGTGGGTAGTGTCAAGCAAGATACTACTAGCATTACGCCTGAGCTACTTGCAGAAATGAATGAGATCGGTGGTAGCGAAGCCAATGTCACGACGGGCTATCATGCCATTGAGTTCATGCTATGGGGTCAAGACACTAACGGCGTCAAAGAAGGTGCTGGCAATCGTCCAGTCACTGATTATGCGACTGAAGCTGGACAGTGTACCAGTGGTGATTCGGTCAACGAAGATGCCAGTATTTGTGAGCGCCGTGGTGATTTCTTAAAGGCAGCGACTCAATTGCTAGTGGATGATTTGACCGCGATGGAAGCCCAGTGGCAGCCTGAAACTGACAATACCTTGCGTAGTGATCTGATGGCACGTAAATATGATAACGGTCTGCGCCAAATCATGTACCAAATGGGCAGTTTAGCCTTAGGTGAGCTTGCCTCTGAGCGTATGCAGGTTGCTTTCGTTACAGGCTCTACCGAAGACGAGCATGAGTGCTTTAGTGATTTGACGCATCTGAGCTATGCCAATAATGCCCGTGGTATCCAGAATGTCTTTAACGGTAACTATAAAACCGTCGCTGGCAAAACAGTGGGTGGCTATGGCATTAAAGACTATCTCACGGATAACGGACATACAGAGGCTGCTGATAAATTGGCTGCTGACTTTAGCAAAGTAGAAGGTGCATTCAACGTCATCGTAGAAAAAGGTGAAAAAGACGGTATCAAGATTGATCAGATGATCGCAACTGTCGGTCAAGCAAGTAAAGAAGGCATCTCTGCTGAAGAGCAAAATACGCGCCGTGGATGGGTTGAAGCGGGTATCAACAGCTTGCAAGAGCTGACCGCTGGTATCGAAAACGCGGCCAAGGCTGTCGGAATTGATAATCTAGATGCAGATGCGGGTTCACAGTTTTAGGCTCAGCTGTGATGACTAAAGGCTGTTCATGCTATTTATGATATTGCATCAGTGATGACAATTGAATGAGCATTGGCCTTTATACAGGTAAATTGGATATAGTACATACGTTGTCGACTAGGGTTGGCAACGTATTTTTACGAGCATGAACATGAGCTGATCAGCCAGTGTTTTAGATGGATTATGCCTAGGACGAGTAAGGGCGTGACCGCTAGCAATTTTTATGGTTCTACTCCAAAACCAAGGCGCTTAATTTTTATGAAAGCCATTTATACCAAATCTTCTACTTCTCTTTTTCCTTCTAAACGGTCAAATAACCTCCCGTCCAAGCTTGCGCTCATCATGATGGGAGCTGTGGTACTGAGTGCCTGTCAACCAACTGATAGTGTGTCCAATGACACCTCAGACAGTGAGAGCACAGCAAATACCAGCGAAAAAAACCAGCCTCTAACATCCGAGCATACCAAAAATATCGAAGCATTGGCGGGTATGCCGATGCAGCAGTTGGTCAGTTTTGATCCTCAAGAGATTAAGCAAGGCGGCGACTCTGGTATCAGTATCAGTAGTGCAGAGAGCTACTCTAAACCTTCATCGAACATAGCGGCTTCGCGCAAGGGGTCGTTTTTCATCGGCAATGCATTCTTTAAGCAGCCATGGGTCGTGGCCCCTGCCAGTACTGACAGTCGTGATGGACTGGGTGCATTGTTCAATGTGGCCGCTTGTCAGTCCTGTCATGTGAAAGACGGACGAGGCCACGCGCCGATGACCGCCGATGACGATGCAGACAGTTTGTTGATTCGTCTGTCTATGCCTGCGACCACGGACGAGCAACGAGAGCAACTAAAGAACTCGCTCATCGAAAAAGTCGTCCACCCGATGTATGGGGGGCAGCTGCAAGATCGCGGTATTCAAGGTGTGCCTGCTGAGGCGAGAATAGCGGTGCAGTGGACGGATAAGCCTGTGACTTTTGCTGATGGGTATGTCGAGACGCTACGCGCGCCCACCTTTAACTTGACCAATCCAGGTTATGGTGCTTTTGATGATGCGATGATGGTATCACCGCGTGTGGCGCTACCAATGATTGGACTGGGAATGTTAGAGCAAATACCTGATAACGATATCAAAAAACAAGCCGTTAATCAGGATAAAAGTGGCATCAGTGGCAAGTTCAACTGGGTCATGGATCCGCAAACTGGCAAGCAAGCGCTTGGACGTTTTGGTTGGAAAGCGGGTCAAACCAAGCTGATTACTCAAAACCAAAGTGCGTTTAATGAAGACATGGGGCTAACCTCAAATATTCGTCCTAACGAGTCATGTATGCCAACGCAGACAGCTTGCTTAAAGGCGGCGACTGGGGCTGATGAGCAAGGCAATGGTAAGTCGCCTGTCGAAGTGAATGATGAAGTGGCTAAGTTTGTGGAGTTTTATACTCGTAATCTAGCAGTGCCGCATCGCCGTAACGCTGATGATGCACTCGTACTCGCTGGTAAAAAACGCTTTTATGATATGGGTTGTCAAAGCTGCCATACGCCAAGATATCAGTTGCCAAAAACCGACGATGATCATCTTGAGCAGCATGGACAAGTGATTTATCCTTACACAGATTTGTTATTGCATGACATGGGTGATGATCTCGCTGATCGTACAATCGCGGGTAAATTGCCGCCGAAAGATTTCCAAGTTGAGTTCTTAGCCAGCTCTTATGAGTGGCGCACACCTGCACTTTGGGGCGTGGGACTGGCTCAAACGGTTGACCCACAAGCGACGTTTTTGCACGATGGTCGTGCTCGTACGCTGATGGAGGCTGTACTGTGGCATGGCGGAGAGGCCAAAAAACAACAGCAGGAAGTATTGAAATTAGATAAGAAAGGTCGCACTGAGCTAAATGCGTTCTTAAAATCATTATAAAAACAATACGACCAAATACAGTGTGTGACCTGTTTTTGATAATGATGTACATACGATATAACTGACTACTTATAATATTACCGAGAAACTTATGAAAATAAACCACGCTTTGGCAATGGCGCTATCTGCATTGAGCGCCGGATTGCTTATTAGCTGTGTCAAACCCGCTGACGATAATAAAGCGGCAGAGGTGGACAGTGAAAAAGTTGTCCAAGACAGCCCAGCAGATGTGGACAGTGCAAGTGCTGAAAAAATCGTCGCTGTCGATATCAGTCCTGAGACCCAAACGACCTACTTGACGCATGTGGCAGACGAGATTGTGATTCCAGCCTATGCCGATGTGGCCAAGCAGAGCGACCTGCTGAATGAGTTGGCACAAAAACACTGTCAGCAAGCGCCTGTCAGCGGTGACGAGCTACAGTCACTACGCGCGCAGTGGTTGGTACTAGCACAAGCTTGGGCGAGTGCTGAGATGGTCAATTTTGGCCCTGCGACTGCCAGTATGAGTAATCTGTACATCAACTATTATCCTGATGAGCGCGGCTTGGTACACAGTGGTGTGGCAGATTTGATTGCTGCCAATCCAAAGCTAACGCCAGAGCAGCTCGCTGACGAAAGTGCGATTGTGCAAGGCGTGCCAGGATTAGAAGAAGCACTATATGCCAATGATAGCTTGGACGCAGGTCAGTGTGCTTATGTGCTTAGCGCAACGAGTGCGCTGAGCACCCGTCTAAAAGCTATTGAGAAAAACTGGCAACAGAACGCGACCGAATTATTGGCGATTGACAAAACAGCCGAGAGCGATCGAGGCCTAAACCAATGGGTAAACTCTCTGCTGTCATTGATTGAGACCATGAAATCTAACGCGATTGATCAGCCACTTGGTCTAACGGGCAAAGCAAAAGGCCATTTGCCAGCTGCTACTGCTGGTCAAAGTCGCGCTATTATCAATGCCAAATTAGACACTATCAATAAAGCCATGACCGACCCTGTATTGACGGCTATCCTTAACAGCAATGGCGAAAGTAAAGTAACGGACAATCTGTCAACTGCCCTGGCTGATACAACCACGTTGCTGGCGCAGATGCCAGAAGATCTTGCAAAAGCGGACAAAGCTGATCAAAAAGCGCTATATGACCATCTCACGACAGTCACGCGCTTAATCAAGCGTCAATTGATTCCAGCACTTGGTATCCGTGTGGGTTTCAATAGTACTGATGGCGATTAGACAATGTCTATCATCGAAGCGAATGCAGCAGTGCAAGTGCCTAAAAATCGTCAGTCATCGTCTGAGGGTCAGTCAGGAACACTAAGTTATGAGCTACTGACAACCTCGATGCTGACAGCACTTGGTACAGTGGCTCTGGTCGGCATACATCACCATTATCGTAAACAGCAGCATCCTGATGCCAGTTTGCAAGATTATGTCAACGGTATTCGTACGCAGTGGCAGACATTACGATCTGTCCCTGATTCTACGCCGAAGCTCGCGCGCCTTCGCTATGCTTGTCAGCAAGCGTCGGCAACGTGGCAGCAGGCTTATCAGCATGATATAGGTAGTGATAAGCCTGCTTCACCTGACTTTACTGCTATGCACACGACGACGATGTTGGCGAGACCAGTCAGTTGGGTCAGCGGTGTGGCATCTATGCCAAAAGACAACACGTCACTGAATCATAATGAGCATGATTTTGGTGTGGTTGGTATCGATGCTGACAGACAAATCGTTTGGCAGACGACTATGCCAGAGCGTGTCCATGATATCGTTGTACAGCCCCTGTCCAAGCCTAACCGTGAACCTAAGCCTGATACTCAAGATGAGTCTGATGTTCAAGCTGAGTCGAGTTATGCTACCCAAAAACGCGATGTCGTCGTGATGGGACGACGCCCAAGCGAAAAATTTTGGGTGCTAAAGACTTCTAATGGACAGGTACAATATGCGATAAAATCTGACAAGAATCGCCATTTTTATGGTCATGCTTGCTATAGCTTAGATGGCAAATGGCTCTATGTGACTGAGAATGATACAGTCAGTCTGGCAGGTAAAATTGGTATCTATGATGCCAACGATGCTTATAAAAAAGTAGCAGAGTTCGACTCGCATGGTATTGGCCCGCATGAGCTGATTATGCATCCTGATGGTCAAACGCTAGTGATTGCAAACGGCGGTATCAAAACTGAGCAGGCCTCACGCGAGGAGCTGAACCTAGATACTATGCGCCCATCATTAGTGTATCTGAATCGCCATGATGGCACACTGCTTGAGCAAGTGACTCCCGAGCACAATCAGATGAGTGTGCGTCACTTAGCCATGCACGATGATGGCACTGTCATGATCGGTATTCAGTTCCAAGGTGAAAAACACATTAATGTACCATTGGTGTTGACTCATCAGCGTGGTGATGTCAGTTTGACACCGCTCACGATGCCAAACAATCAATGGCAACGCTTTCATCAGTATATCGCTAGCGTGGCTGTTGATAGTGAGCGCAATCTACTCTGCGTAACCACGCCGATTGGTGGTTGTGCGGCAATCTATGATTTGACGACTCGAGATTTAATCGATGATGTCAGTCTGCCAGACTGTGCAGGGGCTTCGATTTTAGCTAACTCTGATGCATCAGCTAGCAACATGGACGACCGTACCGAGCCCTCAGGGTTTATCGTCAGTGATGGACAAGGGCAGTTAACAGCGTTAAGAGTAAATGCTTTTCCAAAGGTAACACTGGACGCAAATGATGCTGAACATGCTGAGCGTATTATCAAAAGCATCAAGCCACATAAAATGTCTTTTGATAACCATTTACAAGCGCTGTGCTAGGTAACGGTCGATGAAGATTGCCACTATGAATAACCAAATAGGCAAGGCTATCAATCATGACTATTACGGTAATTTTAGGAATAGTCAGTCAAGGAGATAGGGTATTAGCGTAGACATCAGTTTAGATACTGTCAGGCAGCAGCTCATGCAGGCTGGTATCGCGCTGCATGTCAGTAAAAAGCGTGTCAAAAATATCAACTTTCGCTTAAAACCTCATTCACTGATGGTCTCTGTGCCGATGACTATCAGTGAAGCACATCTAGCACAGTTTGTGGCCAAGCGAATACCTTGGGCCATGATGCATCACCCGCAAGTACTAGCGCAATACAGACGTAGACAGAGCACGTCGTCTGATACTTCAGCTGCTAATAATTCAGTTTTATTATGGGGTACAGAGCAATCATTTACGCTCAGGCCCGATCAAAAAATCACTTATTATCGGCAACAACTCTCCGATGTCATGCCATCGCTATTTGACAAGTGGCAGCCAATCGTTGGCGCTCATGCCAATGAGATTCGTCTGAAAAAAATGCACACACGCTGGGGTAGCTGCAACACACGCGCAAAGCGAGTTTGGCTATCCGTTTATCTGCCTGCTTATCCTATCGAATGCACTGAATACGTCATTGTCCACGAGCTGTGCCATTTACATCACGCCAATCATAGCCACGCATTTTGGCAGACAGTGGCGACAGCCATGCCAGATTATCAACAATGGCATAATATGCTGGCGGGCAAGACAGGGCAGTTGGACTGAACGTATCACCTAACTATCTAATCACCTAATTATCTAGATAGGCCTAGTAAATACCTTGAGATTATCTACGCTACACTCCTTGTTTAATGGCAATGTTTGATAGCAATCTACTGTATTGTTATCACCATTTTTAAAGTGACGACATGCCTTAATAAGCCTGCTATGATAAGAAATAACGGTACAAATCGTGTCGATTAACTATCATGTTTGTATACAAGGATGTCATATGGAAAACGTCAGTGAAGCAGGTTTTTGGCAGCAGCGCTATGAGAGAGACAGTATCGGTTGGGACATGGGTCAAGTGTCACCGCCGCTCAAAGCTTATATCGATCAGTTACCTGAGGGTGCAAAAGATCAAGCGATATTGGTAGCGGGTGCCGGTAATGCATACGAAGTAGGTTATCTACATGAGCAAGGGTTTACCAATGTGACGTTGGTTGATTTTGCGCCTGCGCCGATTGAAGCCTTTGTCAAACGCTATCCTGACTTCCCCACTGAGCATTTGGTTTGTGCGGACTTTTTTAGCTTATCGAATGAGCAGTATCAATTTGATTGGATACTTGAGCAGACGTTTTTTTGTGCGATCAATCCATCGAGACGTGATGAATACGTGCAACAAATGGCAAAATTACTAAAGCCACAAGGTAAGCTGATTGGATTGTTGTTTGATACGGATTTTGGACGGGATGAACCACCATTCGGCGGTACCAAAGAAGAATACCAGCGGCGTTTTGACACTCATTTTGACATTGAAATTATGGAGCGCAGTTATAATTCACATCCAGCGCGACAGGGTAGCGAGCTATTTATAAAGCTACGAGCAAAGTAGCGAATTAATCTCGCGTTTGATGTTATCACGAGCATGATTTTCTAACAGCTCATGATAATAGTCAGTCAGATACAGTCTTGGGTGCGCCAGTAGTCCCTCCAGTACGGCAGTGCGCCCGTCGCGGTACTGTGTATCTAAAACATGCGCATACTCTTGACGTATGGCGTTTGCATACTGCTGATAGGTAGACCACGTTGTACCCAACACACTCAAGTCCATATCTAACAAATACGCTGCATCGTTATATTTGTCACTGTCTATTAACGCATCTATCTGATGACTAGCGGTCATCATGATGAGTGCATAGATATGCTGGCATTGCTCATCGCGTAGATAAGGACTTAATGCATTGACTGCATATTCTGCACTTCTCAATTCATTGTCTGAGCGGGTTGGGTCATATATTACATCATGGTAATACACTGCCAACGCAATGATATGTGGCTCAGACAGAACGTGCTGAATGCTCTCAAACTGGACGAATAATTGCTCAATATGCTCGAGGGTATGATAGGCACGTTGGTGTTCGCTATAATTCGCTGCGATATCTTGCCAAAGTGCTTGTGCCTGCTCTGGCGTGACATCGCTATCGATAGCAGATAAGTGCAAGTAAAAACGATTGCCCAGCTCGGTATTTAGTGGTGACAGTTCGCTCATATTCATCCTTGATTGCCTAGCATCCTTGATTGCTTACAACTATTTTGTATCAGCCGCATCTTTAAACGCTTGATTAAACACATCACCCAGCAGACTGACATCGTCAACACGCGCATAGTTCAAGCGGGTAACAAAGGCAATATGGCGGTGTGGTCCGTCTTCTGCCAGTGGTATCGCGACGGCATTTTGGTTTTGCAGATGTAGCTGATCGAGTGCCATCTCAGGGACTAGCGTCGTGCCCATGTTGGCAAGTGCCATTTGAATCAAAGTATTTAGACTGGCATCTGAGAAGCTTGATTTCATTTGGGCGCGGTCAAAGTGACAGACAGACAGCGTTTGGTCGGTCAAGCAATGCCCTTCGCCAAGTAACATGAGATTGGCAGTGGCTAGCTCGTCAGCATTGATGGTTTCAAGCTTGGCATGGACATCGTCTTTTGGAAATACAGCAAAAAAGTCCTCACTCCAAAACTCAAAACTGTGTAACCCATCGACCGCATACGGCAGCGCAATAATAGCGGTGTCAATATGACCGTAACGCACTTGTTCGAGCAGACGCTCGGTTTGTTGCTCAACAATGTTCATACGAAACTCAGGATATTGAGAACGCAGTGCAGGCAGTACTTTTGGCAGTAAATACGGTGCAATCGTTGGAATGATACCCACGGTCATGGGGTACGCCAGCGGCGTCTGATGGCTGTGCGCGCGTGTGGTCAGGTCGCTCACCTCAGAAAACACTCGCTGCGCCCGTGTGAGGATGTCCTGACCGATTGGGGTGATCAATACCTGTTTGTTATTACGCTCAAAAATCTGCGTATCCAGCTGTTTTTCTAATTCGGCGATACCCAAACTCAGGGCAGATTGTGAGATATTGCAGTCTTCTGCGGCGCGTTTAAAATGACGATGTTTGGCTACGGCTAGAGCAAACTCAAGTTGTCGTAAAGTAATCATAAAACCTCTCTTTTAGTGGGTTTTTCATGCAAATTATTATGCTTAGTTGACCTTTATAAGGCAGTAAATTACCAATTGTGAACGGGTGATAGAGTATAGAGAGAATAGTTTAACAAGTTTAATAAAACAAAACATCACATTAAAAACTTTTAACTGGATTAACCATAGAATTCGCGTATAGTTTGTCGGGTAGCCCAGATTCATTAAGGGTTAATCTGAAAAACCATATAAATAATTTTCAATTTACTTCACTATAAAGGATCCAATCATGGCGTCTATCATTAACCAAGAAATCCCAGAATTTTCAGCAGATGCGTACGTAAACGGTGAGTTCAAAACCATCACCTCTGACGACGTAAAAGGCAACTGGGCAATTTTCTTATTCTACCCAGCTGATTTTACTTTTGTTTGCCCAACTGAGCTTGAAGACATGGCTGCTCATTACGACGAGCTTAAAGGCCTTGGTGTTGAAGTATACTCAGTATCAACTGACACGCATTTCACGCACAAAGCATGGCATGATTCTTCAGAAGCCATTGGTAAAGTACAATATCCAATGATCGGCGATCCTACTGGTCGTATCACTCGCGGCTTTAACGTGATGATCGAAGAAGCAGGTTTGGCTGAACGCGGTACGTTCCTAGTAGATCCTGATGGCTTGATTCAAGTAGCTGAGATTCATGCTGGCGGTATTGGCCGTAGTGCAAAAGACATGCTACGCAAAGTAAAAGCGGCACAGTACGTTCGTGAAAACGACGGCGAAGTTTGCCCAGCAGCTTGGGAGCAAGGCGGCGAGACATTGAAGCCAAGTCTTGATCTAGTTGGTAAAATCTAAGTAGGTATTTTACTGCTTAAGTAAATATAGTATTGGTCGATACAATTAGGTCAAACCAGTACAACTAAAAAGACCCTATCAGCGATTGTTGATGGGGTCTTTTTTGCTTGTATGCTATGTAGTTATATATTTTATAAGTATCAGACTTAACCTGCTTGGTTGGCATCTATGGTTCTATAGATCTCATCTTTGAGATGCAACTTCCGTCGTTTCATTTGTTCTATTTCTTCGTCACGACTGGCATGCTTTACCAAATCTTTTTCGAGATAATTGATCTTTTGATCAAGCTCAGTATGCTCATCAAAAATACTCGCAAAATGACTGTCTTTGAGTTTTAGCTCGGCAATAATATCTTTATTGTCGTGGAAGGTATCTGTTTTTCTCATGTGTTCATCCTTGTCATGAAACGCAAACTTGTCATAAGCAGTTGCGTATTGTTGTAAAAGGCGGTGTAACGTAAGAACTATTCTCGATTGTAGCGAAAAAACCCTTTAGAAACCACGTCTATTATCTGTCAGTGTATTTGTATTTAATTTATTAAATTAAATAACGATTGGTTTTATAAAACATAAGGTTTGAGTTTCTCAGCTTGCTCAAATCCCTCAAACACCTGATAATAGGGACATCAAAGGGTACAAGCCCACTACATATTACGTTTTATACATAATTATTAATCCCAACTATTTTATATTTAGACGCGCAGCATGACAGTTGCCGTTACATATTCAGCCATAATGAGGAACAAACATGATAGACCAGAATTTATTAGATGCCGTTAAGAGCTATAGCGAAAATATGACCCGCCCAATTACCTTCGTATTGGGTACTGGCACACATACAAAACGTGCAGAATTGGTGGATTTTTTGACCAAGATTGCGGGTACAACCGATAAAATCAATTTCGATGCAGCAGCGACTGATGATAGCTTACCTAGTGCGATTAGTTTCAAAGTAGTCAGTCATATTGAAGGTGCGTCAGCTGATACTGGTATTGTATTCAGCGGTATCCCAGGCGGCCACGAGTTTACTTCATTGATTTTGGCAATCTTGCAGGCTGGTGGTCATACGCTTAAATTGGATGAAGGTATCCAAAAGCTGGTCAAGCGTTTTAATAAGCCATTACAGTTCCAGACCTATGTGTCGTTGTCTTGCCACAGTTGCCCAGAAGTGGTTCAAGCATTGAACCAATTTGCATTACTGAATGATGGTATCAGCAACGAGATGATCGATGGTGCATTGTTCCAAGAACAGGTAGAAGCGAACAAAATCCAAGGTGTACCAGCGGTATTCTTGAACGGCAAGCCGTTTGCTAACGGTCTCATTGACACTGCAAAATTGATCGGAAAATTGCAAGAGCAGTTCCCAGATCTACTGTCAGACGTAGAAGACGATGCTGAGCAATTAGAGCAGCAAGACGTTACTATCATTGGTGCTGGTCCTGCAGGCGTGGCAGCTGCCATCTATACAGCACGTAAAGGTCTGAAAGTAACCATGGTCGCTGATCGTATCGGTGGACAGGTGAAAGACACACAAGATATCGAAAACTTAATCTCTGTACCGCTAACGAATGGCACCGACTTATCGACCAATTTCGTCAAGCATTTGGCCGAATACAACATCACGCTAAAAGAGCATGTGAGCGTCAAAGACATCGGTGAGACTGAAGAAGAGAACTATCGTATTCAGTTAAACACGGGCGAGACGTTTGAGACTCGCAGTATCATCCTAGCGACTGGTGCTCAGTGGCGCAAGCTGGGTGTACCGGGCGAAGAAGAAAACATTGGTAAAGGCGTGGCATTCTGTGCGCATTGTGATGGACCCTTCTTTAAGGGTAAAGACATCTCAGTCATCGGCGGTGGTAACTCAGGTGTCGAGGCAGCACTAGATTTGGCAGGTATCGTCAATCACGTCACTGTGCTTGAGTTTGCTGATGATCTAAAAGCTGATCAGGTACTCATCAATAAAGCCAAAGAAAAAACCAACATTGAGTTCATTACAGGGGTAGCCACCCAAGAGATCAAAGCGACTGATGGTAAAGTGTCATCAATCGTCTATCAAGATCGCAGTACTGGTGAGAACCATGAGCGTGATTTATCAGGAGTATTCGTACAGATTGGTCTGGTACCAAACACTGGATTCATCAAAGGCTTTGTTGATCTCAACCGTTTCGGTGAGATTGAAATTGATGAGCGCTGCCGTACAGATCGCAAAGGCATCTTTGCTTGCGGTGATGTAACGACTGTCCCATTTAAGCAGATTAACATCGCGATGGGTGAGGGTAGTAAAGCGGCATTGTCAGCGTTTGAATATTTGGTCATGCAGTAAGCTGTTTTGGTCTACGCTATTCAGCAGTAAAGTTAGTCTAAGAAGCCACCTCAATTGAGGTGGTTTTTTTGCGCTTGTGTAGGAGTTTTTCTATAGAATAGCGCCTAAAGTTTAGAAACCAGTCATTTGGATGAGTGAACAAAGCAATTTCTATTGAAAAATATTATCATTTACGTTACAAATGCGCCATTTTCGTTACAAATACGGGTCTTAGATGCGATAATAAGCCCAATAAAACCTATCATAGCGTCATGAACTATAAGGAAAATAGCCATGGAATATATAGAATCTTTTTTTGCCCTAGTCGGGGATCTAACGTGGGGCTGGGCACTCGTGCCTATGTTAATTATTTTTGGTTTGTTATTTACCATTGTGGGCAAGTTCGCCCAGTTTACATATTTTAAACGTATGTTCCGTGTGTTTAAGACGGATGAAGTAGGGGATGACGGCATTTCTGCCCGTCAGGCGTTGCTGGTGTCGATCGGTGGGCGTGTTGGCGGTGGTAATATTGCTGGTGTTGCCGTTGCGATCTCTTTAGGTGGCCCTGGTGCGGTTTTTTGGATGTGGGTTGTGGCCCTCATTGGCATGATGACCAGTATTGTTGAGTGTAGTTTGGCTCAGCTGTACAAGCGTAGAGACAATGATGGTAACTTTCGCGGCGGCCCTGCAACCTATATCCTGCATGGTTTAGGTAAAGATTATCGCTGGCTCGCCGTCATTTATGCGATCTCGCTACTACTGTCTTTCTCTATTGGGTTTGTGGCATTCCAAGGCAATACGGTGGCAGGTTCTGCGCTTGAAAGTTTCGGCATTGATCGCTGGATATCAGGTGCAGTACTGGTGGTTGCAGGCGGTTTTATCGTCTTTGGCGGTATCCAGCGCATTGCAAAAGTAGCCGATGTTGTCATTCCTGTGATGGCCTTAATCTATATTGGTATGGCGCTGATTGTTATCGTGCTTAATATCACCGAACTGCCTGCATTGATGGCGATGATTGTTAAAAATGCGTTTGGTATTGAATCTGTCGTAGGCGGTGGTATCGGTGTGGCAATTGAACAAGGCATGAAGCGCGGCTTATTCTCTAACGAGGCAGGTTTGGGTTCTGCACCTAATATCGCTGCTACTGCTTATGCCACGCATCCTGTCAGTCAAGGTATCTCACAGTCACTGTCTGTGTTTATTGATACGATCGTCGTGTGTAGTGCTACGGCATTCATGATTTTGCTGAGTGGTGTATATCAACCCGGTGCTGAAATCGATGGTATTGTACTAGCACAGCAAGCACTGACCGCTCAACTTGGTGATTGGTCACAGTATGTGTTAACCATCTCACTATTGCTGTTTGCACTAAGCTCTATCATGTATAACTACTATATGGGCGAAAATGCGATTAACTTCTTGGTTAAGAAGAATATCAAAATGGCGACCTTGGTGTTACGAATTGTCGTGATTGCGATATTGTTCTTGGGAGCAGTAGCACCTACGGCAACCGCAGTGTTCTTCTTTGCTGACCCGCTAATGGGCGTGCTAGCACTAGCAAACTTATTGGCCTTGATTATGTTGTTTCCGCGAGCCAAGCGTCTACTTGACGACTTTGCAGGTCAATTAAAAGCAGGGGTTAAAGAGCCGTTATTCGATGCACAAGAGTATGAAAAACTGGATCTCGATCTGAGTGCATGGGGTAAAAAAGCCGTAAAAGAAGCATTAGAGCAAAAGCAGTAAAACGTTATGCTTGAAGTCTTATCAAATAAAAAACCACTCTAGCTAAGCTAAAGTGGTTTTTTTAATTGGCTAGTACTCCAACGACAGACAGTATCTCGCCTGCTTCATCTTCTTCAATGATACGAGTCTCTGCTAGTGCTGACTGTTGCCACGCTAGTATGTGCGAGTTATTCATTATAGTTTGACAATACTGCTTGGTCAATGGCTTGAGTTCGATATCAGACGCATCGGCATAGGTCTGTAATCGCAGTACCACTGGAGCAAAAAAGACATCAGCTGCTGTGACATCTCCAAATAAAAAACTGTCTTTTGAGCGTCCTTTTAAACAATCAGCAAAAATACTCTCAATGCGAGCAATATCTGCTAAGCACGCGTCGCTTGGTTGTATCCTAGCGACTGCTCTGATATTCATAGGCATCTCGTTACGAATACCTGTCAATCCTGAATGCATCTCCGCCACGATGCTTTGGCAATAGGCGCTATTTATTCTACTTTGACTGTCATGCTGTGCGTCAGCGTTAGACTTCTTCATGCCTGTCCAAATATTACTATCGGTAAAGTACTCATTAACATGTATCGCAATGGCCAGCGTATCCCAGACGGTTACTTGCTTATCGCCCTCACCATAGACCAATATAGGTACTTTGTCCGTTGGCGAATGCGCCTCAAGCGTTGGACGTGCTGATGGATGGAACAGCTCGATAAGCTGCTCATCAAAGTCAATATCGAACGCTTTGAGCAGCAGCCAAGCCTGTAGCGACCAAGAGGAGTAATTTTTATTGCCGATGATAAGTAGCGGTTTTTGCATCATGCAGTCCTATTAGCCATGTCAATTTTTTATTATAGTCAAGCCTATATAAATTCGCTACATCGTCATCCTCGCTAAGCATACTAATGTATAACTTGCACTCGGTTTCCTTGTATCGAAATTATATTGAACTGACTATATGTACTCAATATTGAAAGTGTACCAGTCTATAATTTGAGCGATATTTTTGTCATTTAAGTGCTATTTATAGCATTTCAACAGACCCTAGTATTCCAAAAAACACCCTTCCAGTATTTGGACGGGCTTTTCTTGATGTCGACTATCATCAGTTTTTATTTCTGATCAACGCAATAACAGGAATGGCAACCACATACATCAGTACGCCATATAGAGCAGCAGGTAGGGCGATGGCAGGTAGACCTGCTGCCGTTCCCATGATGATGGGTGCTAAGGTAATGGCAGTGGTACTGTTTTGAATGCTGGTTTCTATCGACACGGTCTTGGTATCAAACCAACTGAGCTTTAATAGCTTAGACGTCAACATACTCAAAGCAAATAAGATGACAATAATGAGGACAAGCTCTAACCCAATGGCAGTCGCTTGTGATTTGAGTAATGCCCAGTTAGAAGCGACCGCAGCGAAGACAATCAGTACAAAGAAGATACTGGCTATACCATTTAAAATGCCACTTTTGCTGACCATAAAGTTGGTGAACTTGCGGCGAGCGAGCATACCAAGCGTCACAGGCAACGTGGTCAATAAAAACATTACCAGACCAATCTTGACCGCGCTAATAGAGCCCGCTTGGTCTTTCATGAAATGATCAAACGCTAAGGTGATAAATATTGGCAAGGTGATGACCGATAGCAGACTGACCACGCCGGTCAATGCGACAGACAGGGCGACATTGCCTTTGGCATAAAAGGTCAGCATATTGCTGGTCACGCCGCCCGGGCAAAAACTAATCAGCATAATACCAAAGGCAATGGTTGGCGGCGGTGTGGTGATGAGTACTACTGCTAAGGCCACTAAAGGCACAAAAACAACTTGATTGACGAGACCGACAAAGAAGGCTTTTGGATTATTGGCAATGACTTTGAAATCACTGAGCTTTAAACCTGCTCCTAGGGTAAACATGATGTAGGCAAGTGCCAGTGGGAGTAATGCTAACGCAGTGTTGTTCATCAAACATTCCTTGTAAAACTACAGTGCCATATCAAGATGGCTTTTAAAAAAGAAACAGTAGTAGGCTCATACGCGTATCGCGCAGCTGCTCACAGTCCATGTGTGAAATTGTTTAAGTATCTAATTCTCTAAGTTTCTAAGTATTTAGAGAGTCAACCGTCTACCTATAGTACATCTAAACGGTGAATCCTCTTAGAGAGATCGAATGCTTTGATCAATAGTAGTGGTATTACGTGCGTTTGGTAACCCACTGGGTGTGACTATGGAGGTTTTTATCGTGTACATCGGTAGTGAGATTCTACTCATGATAAAAAGCCCACAAGTTGCTGTGGGCCAAATTTTTTGATTATCTCGTCAGTTAAGCAGTACTATTTATCCAAATTAGTCATCCAGCAAGTCCATTTGCTTGGCTGCTTCATAGATACCGTTTGAGCGGTTACCGGTACGGCAGAATATCAGCATTGGCTGCTCAGCTTGATTAAAGAAATCTGCAAATGCTTCGACGTGGGTCTGGTTAAGCTCGTTACCAGCAAATGATATTTCTTTGTACGCAAGTCCCGCTTCTTTAGCCGCTGCTTCAATGTCTGCGCTGGTTGGTTGATTTGGCTCTTCACCATCTGGACGGTTATTGATGATGGTTTTGAAACCGTTTTCGGCAATCATTGGTACTTGATCAGGGGTGATTTGGCCGGTAAAGCTAACTTCATGGCTCATGGGAGCTCCTTATTATTGTCTATATAAAGTGGTGTATTGGTTATTTGCATACAATGCTCAGCCTAATCTGAATCAGCAACTTTCTAAAGACGAGCTATGTAAACATTGAAACGGTTATGTTTTTCATTCACGGTTCTAGGCTGATTATAGTAGGCCCTGCATCAAGGCACTTTGATACAGCAGTTTGGCACGTGCGCCAGTACCACAAAACATCAGTATAGGCTTTGGCATAGAATGATAAAAATCAGCAAATTGCTCTACGGTAAACAGACTCAAGCGCTCATCATCAAAGGGTAGATGATGGTAGGCTAGGTTTGCTGCCTTGGTCGCCGTCGCTAAGTCACAACTGTTAGGCTGTGTCTCAATCTCAGCATCTGGGCGTATGTTGAGTACAGAGCGATAGCCAAGCTCAGCAATCTTCATACATTGGCTTGGGTATATTTGCTTATAAATCGTTAATTCATCGGTCATAAATGGGATCAATTGTGTTTGTTAAGGGGTGTTTTTTATTAAAGTTTATCAAATCGTGTGAGCATACTGTTCTGAGCATAACGTGCAGCTACTCAGTTGGTCTAGGATAACACAGGCGTTATCATAGCGATATTGTGTTGTAGACGACAATAACATTTGAGGAGTAGCCACTAACATAATATTAGTACTAGATTTTCTTTAACGCATCGACGGCATCTAAGGTACTTAGATAAACCTGCCCTGATAGCTCAGTCACCAACGGAGTATGACCGATGATGTCCATGACAGGGCCTTTGATGAAGCTAAAATGTAAGCACTTATTCTGTAGTGTTAACTCGTGGTTTAAGGTACAAAGCATCTCTTGAGCAGTCAGGTCAATATGATTGACAGCAGCCATGATGAGAACAATCTCGTGCGCCTGTGGATGCTGCTGCATGGCATTTAGAATACGATGATGTACGGACTCACTATTGCCAAAAAACAAACTCTCATCGATACGTAGCATCAATAAATTATCAAACGTCACAACGTCGTGGCGGTTGATATTGCGAAAGTGTCCCGTATTGCCTAACTGCCCAACGATGGCAACGTGGGGTTTACTTGACTGCCAAATTAAACTGGCGAATGACACCATCAGACCGATGACCAGTCCAGTGTTTAGCCCAAATATGAGCACCCCGATGAATGCTGCCAAAAAACTGGCACCATCCAAGCGATCACGCTGCCAAGCTGACTTTAAGGTGGCGATATCTATCAATCCAATGATAGAGGCCATGATGGTGGCACCCAATAGCGCGTAGGGTAGCGGGGCAAGAGCATCGCTAAAGGCGACCAACGCGGCAATCATGATCAGTACAGTGACGAGGCTAGCAAGCGGCGTCTTTGCGCCTGAGTCGACATTGATAGCAGTACGTGAGAAGCCACCTGCAACGGCAAAACTCTGAAACAGTCCACCAGATAAATTGGCGAGCCCTAGCCCAGTCAGCTCACGATTGGCATCAAATTTTTCGCCACGTAGCCGCGCATAAGTGCTGGCCACTGAGCTGCTCGATACAAAGATGATAAGCGCCATCAGACCCGCTGTTGGTAAGAGCTTGAGTGCTTCTTGTAAGTCTGTCACATGTGGCAGCGTAAAGCTTGGTAACCCACGCGGTATACTACCAATGGTCGCAACGCCACGTGAATCCCAATGTAGCGCCATACTCAGAACGATGGACAAACCCAATAAGATAAGTGGAAATAGGCGTTCAGCCCATTTAGCATAGGACGATGACAGCCACGTTTTCCATACCCACCCGCTCGCGTAGCGGTTGGCAACCAACAGTACAAAAGCTACAACACCGATCAGTAGCGTCAGTGGATGTAGCTGACTCACGTACAATTGCATGGTAGATAAGTAGCCAATTAAGCTACTGCCAGTGATGGGAATCGCCATTAGGTACTTAAGCTGGCTTATAAAAATCAGCACCGCAGCCCCGCTCACAAACCCTGCTGAGACCCCGCGACTGATAAACTGCATAATCCAGCCAAGCTTCAACCGTCCAGCAATCCACAGTAATGCGCCTACCATCAGTGCTAGCAGACTCGCCATCAGGGCATATTGCTCAGTGCCCTGCTCAGCATAAGGCAGTAGCCCACTGGCCGTCATAATCGCGGTGATTGCTACAGGGCCCACGGCTTGTACGTTACTTGAGCCAAGCCAAGCGTAGACGAGCACAGGGACAATGGCTGCATAGAGCCCATACACAGGCGGTAATCCTGCAAGTACGGCATAGCCTAAGCTCTGCGGTATGACCAATACGCCCACCACAAGCCCTGCGACAAGATCGGTCGGTAACGCTGTAAGCTGGTATTGGCGCAGCCAACTAGGAATCAGACGAGCAGCGATAGAAGACATATCAATACATCACCAATATATAGAGCAGCATAAAATAGTTAGGCGAGTACGGCGTTATTCGGTTTTGGCACAAAATCTCTGATAAAGCAGCTCTAGTACGGCTAACGCATCATCACTTGCGATACTATAGTAGATTTGCTTACCTTCGCGGCGTGTCGTAACCAGCGCATCTTTACGTAAGATACCCAGCTGCTGTGACAAGCTTGGTTGCCCAACACCGACCAAACTCTCAAGTTCACCAACGCAGTACTCACCTTGTGTCAACTGACAGAGCAACAGCAAGCGATCAGGATGTGATAGCGACTTTAGCAATTGGCTGGCTTGCATCGATGCTTGCTGCATTTGTTTGGCCAGATCCATAGGGGCAAAGTCAGCACTATCTGATGACGCATCATCATTAGCGCTGTGAGTAGATATATCTACTGCTGAAGTAGAAGTAGCCAGAATAAGCTCCTTGTATAAACAGGACGATAGACATCGCCGTACTGCTGAACAATATATAGTTGATTATCAAGGATATCAGGCAACATATCAAGTTATCATTATTTACATTATATAAATTGATAAACTATAGAGCGGTTGCTATATTAGATATAACAAATAAATCGTCAACACAAATGTATATTATATACGACTGCCTATCACACTTAAGGTTAATTAGAAATAAAAATTCCTATGGTATGAATGGTCATATATAAATGAAGAGGTAGCCATGCAAGTTCATTCTTTTTTAGACAGTGATACAGAAACCTATACCCATGTACTCGCCGATGTCGAGCAGCAGTTATGCGCCATCATTGATCCAGTATTAAACTTTGATGCCAAATCAGGCAGAACGAATACCAGTAGTGTTGATGAAGTCATTGAATTCGTACGCGAGCAGGGCTGGTCGCTTCAGTACATCATTGAGACCCATGCCCATGCAGATCATCTATCGGCTGCGATCCATGTCAAAGAAAGTCTAGGCGGACAATTGGTCATCGGTCAGCATATTACCGAAGTACAAAAAATCTTTAAGCAAATCTTTAATTTTGATACCAGTTTTCGCACAGATGCCAGTCAGTTTGATATTTTGACAGATGAAGGCCAGACACTAGCGCTTGGTGGTATTACCATCACTGCGATGTACGTGCCCGGTCATACCCGTGCTGACATGGCTTATCTGGCTTATGATGACGAAAAAACAGTGGTGTTCGTTGGTGATACTTTGTTTGCTCCAGATGTAGGTACAGCCCGCTGTGATTTCCCTGGTGGCGATGCCAAAACGCTTTACCAGTCTATCCAAAAGCTATTGGCGCTTCCCGAAGATACGACTATGTATCTGTGCCATGATTATCCAGGCGAAGGACGAAAACACTGTCCAACCACGACGGTTGCAGCACAAAAACTAGAAAACATCCATGTCAAAGACAGTATAAACGAAGCTGAGTTTGTACAGATGCGTGAGCGCCGTGATGCCACGCTGGATATGCCGCGCTTGATTATTCCAGCAGTGCAAATCAATATTGATGCAGGAAACTTTCCAGAGCCAGAGGATAATGGTACGCGTTATCTAAAAGTACCGATTAATGTACTCGGTGGATAAGTTGAACAATGAAATAACTGAAAATCGTTACCCGATGCAGCTCTACGTAAGTATCGTATGATTAATATCTATAAGAATGCTAATCTGTAACTGTCCGTTTTATAGATGCTGTGTATGACCAACTGCAAGCGCTAAGTGCGGCAATAACTGGAGAGAGCAATGAATCCATATGAGCGTTATGTATTGCCAAAGCTGATAGATATCACTTGTAGTACAGGTTATGTGATGAAAGCGCGGTCCAAAATCGTCCCTCAGGCACTAGGTGAGGTGTTGGAAATTGGTATTGGCAGTGGTCTAAATTTGCAGTTTTATGATGCTAATAAAGTCTCTTCTATTATCGGTGTCGATCCAGCGGCTCAGATGCAATCGCTCGCTCGCGAACGAGCCGCTGACATTAGCATTCCAGTGCAAGTGATAGCCGTCGATATACAAGGTATTCATGCTGATACAGATCAATTTGATACCATTGTCATGACTTTTACCTTGTGTAGTATTGATGATCCAGTAGCCGCGCTTCGAGAAATGGCACGCGTGCTAAAACCTAGCGGTCGCTTACTATTTTGTGAGCATGGACTGGCACCAGATGTCTCTATTGAGCGCTGGCAACATCGATTGACGCCTTTTTGGAAACCGATGGCAGGTGGGTGTCACCTCAATCGTGATATTCCAGCGATTATTAGAGAAGCTGGTTTTGTCATCGATGAGTTGAGCGAAGCATATTTGCCAGGTCCACGACCGATGAGCTACGTATATAGCGGCATTGCGCATTCAGCAGTATAGAGTACTAAGATGAACAATCATGCTAAAATTATTCGTGTAGCCAATCAATGCAAATAGCTTTTAGAGCAAAGCATTAGAGTATTTAAGATGACAAAACGATTAGAATAATTAAAATAGGAATCAAGTAATGAGCGAACAAAGTTTTCATTTAGTGTGCCCACATTGTCAAGCAACCAATCGTATACCTGCTACACGTCTCAGTGCTGATCCGAAATGCGGTAAATGCAGTCAAGCATTGCTGACAGCTAGCCCACGTGAGCTGAATGCGCAGACAGCTAATAAAGTCATTCAAAAAAATGAGGTATTGACCATTGTAGACTTTTGGGCAAGCTGGTGTCAGCCATGTCTCATGATGGCACCAGAGTTCAAGGTTGCTGCCAGTCATTTGCCTCAGGTGGTCTTTGCCAAAATCCAAACCGACAAATACGAGCAAGCAGCAGCGCCCTATAATATTCGCAGCTTACCGACGATGGTCGCTTTTAGGAACGGTAGGGAGGTGGCACGGCAATCAGGCGCATTGCCAAGTCATCAAATCATTCAGTGGGTGCAAAGCTTACCGTCATAGCATGAGTTAGATTAGGTGATTGCTTGTCCATGCTGTCTATCTAAGTACTCAAGTTGTCTACTATATAAAGCGTTAATAATAAAAAAGCCAATACGCGATCTGCATATTGGCTTTTTTGCTGTGTCATGCACTATCTTAATCATTTAGACAGCTTTTGCTTAATACTATTCACCATAAATCTTAATGCCATTTACAAAGCTACAGCGTTGAATACGAGCCGATTGAACGATTGCATCGTTCTCACCATAAAGCCTCGATAATTTTGCATCGCGCGCTTTGGTATCGTTGCTTTTACCCACCCCAAAGCTGATATTAGGCGAGATGCCCCAACGTCCTGCAGATATACCCACACCCACGCCTGACGCTGACAAAGTAGATTGCTCATTGCGTGCAGCTTGCACGTAGCGATTGACGCGATTGTACTCTTGGCTGAGTGCTTGGCAATCATAGCTCTGATAAGTGCTAGGAGGCACATACTGCGGTGTGATAGTGCCAGTAGAGGCGCAGCCTGCAAGACCAAACATGCCAACTGTTGCCAGTAGGGTCGCTGTCGTAAACGTTTTCATAATGGCTCCAACGGGCTAAGTGATTGTATATTATCTATTTAAGATAGCAAAAATAGCATCATTAAGATATCGAAAAAATATTACCAGCCGACCATGCTTTTGTTTTATTCATAGACTGATTGAAGCCATCAGTCCATCAGTAGTAATCGTGAACGGACGCTATTTAGCAGTTAAATAAATACGATAAGCTACTCTAAAACAAGTTATCCGGCTTGGCAAAGGCAAGAATCACGATACCAATATAGCCAACGGCAGCAATAAGAATGCCGGTCTTTCGCTGTGTAGGAGTCGCATCTGGTTTGAACGCTTTTATGCTAGAACTGATCGCAGCGATGAGTAAGATTATTTTGGCAAATACCCACTGTATCGGTGCATTAGCACCCATCAGCTGCATCAGCATGGTCGCACCCGACACAATAAGTAGGGCATAAATAATATGGGTAGCTATCTTGATTGCACGTGGCGCTTGTCTGTTTGCGCTCAGTACCAAATAGCTCTGGTACAAAAACAGCACAACCGTTAGCAATGCCATTAGCATATGGAGATGTTTCATCGAATATCGCTTCCTATAGAGTTGCAGTATGTAGACACACGTAGAGCGGGTAGCGGTCTACTTGTTTTGACCGGCACACAATGGACTGTCAGGACTTTGGCCTTGCCATTCTACCGGAGTATAAGCATGGATAGCCAAAGCGTGTACTTGGCCACCTTGTGATGTCAGCAATGAGTTGACTAATCCATATACTAGCTGATGGCGGGCGACCAAGCGCTTACCTTCAAAGGCTTTACTAACGACCGTTAGCTTAAAATGGCTTTCTTTGCCGTCAAAATAACCAGCATGATTCATTGACTCATTGACCAGCTCAATATGCTGAGGGTCTAAAGCTTGTAATTCACTGTTAAGCGCATTGGCAGTAGGTGTGGTACTCATAATAATCCTTCAGTATGTTTTGCTCAATTTGTCTAGTAGTCTGTAATCTGCTTGTCTGAGTAATCAACAGATAGTATTAACAATTGATTATAACAGACACCGCCAGTGAGACAGAATGCTAAGAGACTCTGACAACTGACTCACCATAAAAAAAGCAAAGCACAATAAATGGTATGTACTTTGCTTTTATAGAGTCTAAATTATCAACGTATTAGCGATGCCGATGGACAGCTACCGACTAACGGCGTGCCTTTTGATAAAGTGGGGTCACTTTTGGCATCAGTGACTGTAACTCTGCGATACGGCTGCTACTCGTTGGGTGAGTGCTGAGGAATTGTGGTGGCTCACCTTGGCTCGCTTTTTGCATTTTTTGCCAAAGCGTAACAGCCGCCTGCGGGTTATATCCTGCACGCGCCATCAGCTCAAGACCGATCTGATCGGCTTCACTTTCTTGAGTACGACTGTGGGGTAGGCTTAAGCCTAAATTACCCGCAGTACCTGCTAACTCAGCCTGTCCTTGTGATAAGCCAAATATACTGGCAGCCAGACCGATACCAGTTTGGGTTGCATACTCGCGTGACAGACGCTCACGTGAGTGTTCACGTAATGCATGAGAGATTTCATGACCCATGATAGCAGCAATCTCATCATCAGTGAGGTTCAGACGATCGATAATGCCCGAATAAAACATAATCTTACCACCCGGCACCACAAATGCATTCAGATCGTTAGACTTGATGGTGTGTACTTCCCATTGCCACTTCGCTGCATCTGCGCGGTAGACGCCAACTTGACCAACCAAGCGGTTCGCAATATTTTTTAAACGGTTTAGTTGAGCGGTATTGGTATCTAGCACACCTTTTGATTTTGCGTCTTGTAGTGTTTTGGCATAGCTTTGGGCAGATAATGCCAATACTTGCTCACTAGACACCAATAGCAACTGCTGACGATCAACACCAACCGCGCCAGTACTTGTCGTACTGGTACAGCCAGTCAAGGCCAGGGCTGACAACGAAGCGGCCATTACCGTCGTACTCAATAATTTTTTCATGAAAAATATCCTCTCTATAAAGTGGAAAAACCTACAAACGAACAAAGGGTAAAGCAGTGTCGTAGATGGCAAAGGGGGCCTTATTGGCCTCTTATTAGGGCTTACTCATCTACTCTGATGGTAAAATTCTACCTGAACTGCAATCAGACATAAGTATAATAATGTTAACCAACCAAAACCAAGAGTGAAAAAGTAACAATAGCATGGTCGATTGTAAATGAAGTAAATCAGTCAAACGCATGGCAGCATGATATTACTGTGCCAAATAAAGAGACGTTAAATGTGATTTATATATCATCTGCCATATAGCAATGAGAACAGCGCTGCAAATTGCCCTTATGACGAAAAAATAATTTATAATTTTTATAAGATTAATTATTTTTTAAATCAATTGCTTATATCTATTTGAGTCATAAAAACAGGCTTAGGTCAAAAATATTGGTCATAAATGTTAAAAAAGATGTTGACACACTCAGGATATTTGATAGAATAGCCAGCCTATCGAGACGGAGTTGTTGTTAACAACACTACAATTCGATAATCAGCGGGAATAGCTCAGTGGTAGAGCATAACCTTGCCAAGGTTGGGGTCGAGAGTTCGAATCTCTTTTCCCGCTCCAAATATGGCTTGAAAAAGCACTAAACCCTCATTTCTTATCATAAGAAGTGAGGGTATTTTTATGCAAAATACCTTCCAAATTAGACAGAACGATAGATATAAACCACTTATAGGGTCTACTCGTTAGCATACCCATACCCATACCCATACCGCTACAGCGTCTGTCTTGCTAGCCTTACGAATGTATCGTTTGTACTCCATTAGCTTTATATCGGCATTGTTGCGTATTGACGGTATGTTAGTTTTGTTAAAGCTTGATTAGAACTGATCCCAATAGGGATGGTCACCGAATCGCTCTGCAATAAAATCAATCAGGTAACGGCAGCGCTGAGATAAAAAACGGTTTTTTGGATATACCGCGTAAGCATTTAATGTGGGCAATTGATACTGTTGTAAAATAGGCAGCAGCTCACCACGCGCCAGTTTTTTGTAGGCAAGAAACGTCGGTATAGCGATGATGCCGTGCCCTTTGACAGCGAGATCAATCAAAAATTCCCCATTAGTAGCCTTAATTTTGGCATTCATCACATGGTAATGATGCTGACCATGCGCATCTACTAGCTCTATCTTACCTGTCTGACCAAGGCTGTATTCCAAAAAATCATGTCCTGCTAACGCTCCTATTGTCTCAGGCGTGCCCATTTTCTTCAGATAGTCAGGACTGGCGCAAATCACACAACGAATCAACGCCAGCTGCTTGGCTTGATAGCTCGAATCGCGCAGCTCTCCAATCCGAATGGCTAATTCATAGCCTTCTTCAATCAAATCGATACGCCGATCAGAAAAGTCCAGCTCAAATCGTAAGCTAGGATGCTGCTTCGCATATTCATCAATCACATCAGTCAGGTGCATGATGCCAAATGATAGAGGTGCTGTCATCTTGAGAGTGCCTTCAACACGTGTTGGCGCGTCGCTGGTGTCCTCATTGAGCGCATCGACGGCACTCAAGATATGGGTCACTTGCTGATAGTAATGCTCACCAGCCTGTGTCAGTTTTGATTGGCGCGTGGTACGACTGATTAATTGACTGCCTAGTCGCATCTCCAATTCTTTGAGACGACGGCTGACGGCTGATTTTGCAATGTTGAGTTGCTCTGCAGCTTTGGTGATACTGCCTGCATCGACAACGCGTACAAATATTGCCATATCTTCTAATTGTCCCATTATCGACACCTTCTAATTGTTCCCATAACAAGAACTAATGATTTTAATTGTTGCTGATTTTGATTGCTACGAGTTTTATAGCACCAGTCAAGGTAGATACTCGCATCATTCTATGGATATTCTAACGATTTAATAATAGGTCAACGACGGTATTGAGGTCTTATTGTTCTGATAAGAAGAATAGTTATTTGCATTTATCCTTATTTATCTAGTTATAGTCAACAATTATAATAGGGCTATTGTTTAAACGGGTTAATCGATAATAAGTATATAGAGAATTAATCTGTTGATACCTAAGGATAAATTATGAAAACGATCTATCATGCAGCAGATTCTCGTGGTGATGCCAATCACGGCTGGCTCAAAAGTCGTCATACCTTTAGTTTTGCCAATTACCATAATCCCGAGCGTATGGGCTTCGGAGCCTTACGCGTTATCAACGATGATTTTGTCATTGGTGGTCGCGGGTTTGGTAAACACTCTCACCGCGATATGGAGATTATCAGCATTCCCCTAGCAGGCAAGCTCGCTCATGGTGATAGCATTGGTAATGAAGGTGTGATTGAGACGGGTGAGATTCAAGTCATGTCAGCGGGTACAGGCATTACCCATAGTGAGATGAATGGCGATAATGAAGAGGCCATGAAGTTTTTACAAATTTGGGTCATGCCAAACAAAACTAACGTCACTCCTCGCTATCAGCAAGTAGATATGAACGCGCTCATGCAGCCTAATGAGTTTAGCCAAGTGCTGTCACCTAATGCGGATGATGCTGGCGTTTGGATTCATCAAAATGCTTGGTTTAGCATGGGTGATTTTGACGAAGGTATATCGCAAACTTATCAGTTAAATGATTCTAACAATGGTGTTTACGTATTTGTCATCAGCGGTGAAGTCGTGATAGAGAGCAATACTTTATCTACTCGTGATGGTCTCGGTATCTGGGATACTAAGAGTTTTACTATGAATGTAGAAGCAGCTGCCAGAGTACTGGTGATGGACGTGCCGCTGTTTATGTAGTCATTGGATAGCAAAGAAATCCATTAATTAGAATGTTTATACTAACAATTACTTATATTAAAAATTATTTTTATTAACAACGATTTTACTAACAACGTGGAGAAACACTATGTCAGATCTAACAACACTACAGCAGCTTGCAGAAAAACGTCGTTCTATCTATGCGCTAAGCGACCAACTACCAGTATCTAATGACGAAGTCGTGAAACTGGTTGAGCATGCTATTTTGCATACACCATCATCATTCAACTCGCAATCAACGCGCATCGTCGTATTGTTCGGTGATGACCATCGTAAGCTATGGGATATGACTGAAGACGCATTGCGCGAAATCGTCGGTGATGAAGAAAAATTCCAAGCGACCAAGGATAAGATTGGTGGGTTCCGTAATGGAGCTGGTACGGTATTGTTCTTTGAAGATCAGGCAGTAGTGAGAGGCATGCAAGCCGCTGCGCCACTATATGCTGACAATTTCCCAATCTGGGCAACACAGACCAGTGCCATGCATCAATACGTCATCTGGACAGCATTGGCCAGTATCAATGTTGGTGCAAATTTACAGCATTACAATCCAGTAATCGATCAGAAAGTGGCCAGTACTTGGAACATCGATCAGGACTGGGCCCTAAACGCACAGATGGTATTTGGTAAGATTGAGCAGCCAGCAGGGGACAAAGCATTTAAGCCAGTTGACGAGCGTATGAAAGTTTTTGGTGCATAACGCTATACTGCATAAGAAGGCAATGTAAAAAAGTCTGTGTAAAAAAGCCACCTGATGGATCATCAGGTGGCTTTTTATATATTTAAAAGAACAGGTCTTGATCGGGCGGGGTGTTCTAAGTGTTTTTCAATTTTGTGACGCTTGTGCATAAATTACTGGTTATTTACGCTGCATCAAACTGTTGGCCACCCATGCTGGCCCGATTAATAAGAACTGTAAATCTTTAAGAAATGAGGGTTTTTTTCCTTCGATTTTATGACCGATGAACTGTCCAATCCAAGCGACGATAAAGACAGCTGCCCATGCTTTAAATCCCCATGGCATGACGGCCATCACTGACAAACAGATAAGAATAAATATGCCCATCGCTAAAAACAATGGCGTAGATAAGCGTATATAGAACAACAACACCAAGGCGCTAAGCACCAAGGTAAACCACACAGATAACGACATGCCCATACCCAGCAGACTGACAAAAATAGTCGGCACACATAGCCAATGTATTTTTTTATTCACTAAGTTCTGGTGACTGACAGCGTACTCACTGAGCCACTGCTCTAGCGTACGTTTGGACATTTTTGGTTGACGACGAGACATATTAACCTCCCTGTTAGTAATGAACATCAGTAGCAGATATTCGATAATGCTCTAAGTATTCATAGTATGCTTAGTATCAGTTGTAGCATTAATTGCGCCAGTCCACCATGTCATCTGATAGACGGCTCAGTCAGATACTGTTGTATTACTAGCACTATATCCGCAAGGTTTTATTCAAAATTCGCAAGGGACTTTTTCTATAAGAGATGCGTTATCCTTGTTCGCTACGATGCCATTCATAAAGACCGATAAAGGCGTTTACTTGATACACCATGGTCTGGATAGCAAAAATATAGTTACCAGACATGAGGTTCACGATGAGCCAAACAAAGTTAACGATAATCCATAACCACCAGTTAAATGAATAACGCAGAATCATTGCCGCCTGAGCCGTAATAGACAGTACAAACGCAATCACGTTGATCCAAAAGAAAGAAATAAACCCTAAAAACAGACTGTTATCATCTGCTACCACTGCGTAGCCATAGCTTGTGAGCAAGTCATTTACCGTTGGAAAAAGGGCAAGACCAATGGCAATAAATGCAGCGGTAATCAACCAAACCGCTTTGCTCGCTGACTTGGGGATCATATCGCCATCAGGATCGGTGTGCTTTGACCAATAGAAGATGCCGTAGACGTGGGTAAAAAAGTTAAAAAGTGGTGCAAGCATTAAGCCTACTGCGCCAGACGTTGCCTGTACGATAACCTCACCTGCGGTTGCCCCCATACCAAAGCCATTGCCCATGACGTTTTTGCGGAATGACAGTGACACTACGCAAACCAAGCCAATAAACGAGACCGCCAAATAAAACCAATCAAGCGTGGTATGGTCTGTCGTGAGCCAAAAACCTGTGGACAAAGCAATAACACCGCAAATAAACCAAATGACAATCCATTGCATCGCCCATTTTCCGGTGATGTTGTCCAATAGCTGAATACGCATTGCTTTTCCCCTAAAGTAAATACTGATATCAATATAGTGCTAACTGTAGTGTGCTAGCTGAATAAATTGTTATTATAAATATGCTCAGTGTACGTTATGATTTTTTGCCATAGACATATTGATCAATTAATAGTAATGCTTGTTCATAGCGAGCGTCATAGTTGGGCTGATCAATCATATGCGGCGCAATGTTGTGACGCGCAAAAATATCTATCAAACGCTGCTCAAAGCGTCCACGAGCTTCAGGCGTACCCAAAGATCGCATACCATCATCAACCCATGGCGTATTGTTATCTAACATAATGGTGTGGTCTAAACGAAACTCATCAATACAAGCAGCCACAAAGGGATGCGTGCGACCCTCATACTCTTCACAAAATGCTTGCGTAGTGACAAAGTCAGTATCAACGATGGTGATAGGGGCAGTCGCGCGGGCTTTGGCTTCTCGGATTGCTTCAGCATGATCGAGACAAATAGGGCCATAATCACTATATTGCAGCCCAACCTCGCTACCACCCAAATCTGTACCGACATACAGACGCCCCATTTCTAGGGCAAAGCTGGCACCATAATAATTGGCAAGCTTATGGACTAGCGTTGTCTTGCCTGAGCTTTCCCCGCCAACGATAGCGACAGTTTTGGTATAGTCAACGCGTGCTTGTGGATGAATCGCTGACCAATGGGCGACTGGATCACGAGCGATGGCATAAGAGTCAAACTCAGGCTGTAGCGGTGTCGTGACCACACGCAAAAGTAACTGCTCTTGAATCTCGTTTCGCGTGAGTGGATGGTCGTCAGCTATAAACAATGCCGTTTCTGCTGATATTGATAGGGCTTCTATTAAACGTTGCAATTTGGTATTGCTAGCAGCCACATCGATAGTGACATCCTCATTAGCATTGTAGAGGTGCTCATGAAGTGGCAGCTTGATCTCATGAGTGGTGTGAATATGGATAAAGGGCAAATCGGCACAGGCCATCTGTAGCCAGCGCGCTTTGTCTTGTAAGGTGATAGTAAAGTCTGGATGTGGTGATGGATGCGCCATAATGACGATATGTAAAGTTTTGGCTTGTCCTGCTGCATCCAATATACTGCGCATCTGTCCCAAGTGTAGGGGCTCAAAATGCCCAATCATCAATCCAGTATCGTACATAGTCATCCTTATTATTGTTTTATATTTATATTTTTCTCAGGTTTGATAATAAGTCAGCTAAAACCTAAGCTGTTCATCAGCATGTTATAAAGGTTTTAAGGGATTTACAGGTAGGTTATTGTAAATATGACTTTTCTACATATTATTATATTTTCATCAGCAATCTTTCTGCGCATCTAGAAGTAACACGCTAGCGGTGATTTTTTGGTAATTAAAGATTTTTAACCGTCATCATCGCTATCAAAATGCCACTTATCTCTTTGATTAAATTAAAAAATAATGAGTTGAATAAAGAGCTATTGTAAGAATTTAGCAACAAAGTTAGCTTTGAAACATTTTGAAATAACTATTTAAAATCAGGGGTTTGCAGGGTGGTACGACAGGTTCGGGCAAGCTTAGGTATCATAAACTCACAAAGTACGTCTATACCTTCAACAGATTAATCTCTAATAGTTGATATACTGAATCGTAAGTTAGCAAAGCAAGATTACTTTTAGGTTAAGTAAGCAGAAAAATAGAATAAAAAGTAAACAAGGATAAACAATAGAGAGGTATTTGATTTGGCTAAGTTAGCAAAATTACATCGCTCGCAAAACAATCGTATGATCGCGGGTGTGATGGGCGGTATCGCAGAGTACGCAGGTTGGTCTCCGACATGGGTGAGATTATTATTCGTTATCATTTCATCACTGAGCGCAGCAGTACCCGGTATCCTAATTTATATTGTCTTGTGGATAGTGATGCCAAAAGCCAACAGTCAGTCCTATCAGTAAAGTCATCCTGATAGCTGTATATAAAAAGTAGATAAAGAATCGAAGTTGTATTGAAAGAAACGAAATTAAAAAAAGCTACGTTAAAAGTAATCAACCGAAAAGCAGTTCTCCAAAAAATAAAAAGCCTGAATAATCAGGATGCCCAAGACACAATTTTCCTCCTGCCCGAATGCTAACGCATTTGGGTATTTTTTTATTTATCATACCAGTACTTTTTCTATGGCGATTTGCTCACAAATCACTCGTATAACCGAGTATTTATGTCAGCTATGCAAATTTAGTTGACGTAAATATGGATAAAATAGTCAATTTTTAGTAAGGTGAGCAGGCAAATAGAGTCGTTGCCAAATAGGCAGACGAGTGCTATCAGAGATTTATTTAATCATCCTCATTTCACAGTGACTTTACTATGAAAACCGAAACTACAACATCCCAAGCGACAACCTCGATGACACAAGATAAAGATGCTCAACCGATGACGTTTCAAGATTTAATCCTAACCCTACAGAACTATTGGGCCGATAAGGGCTGCGTGATATTGCAGCCTTATGATATGGAGGTCGGTGCAGGTACCTTTCACACTGCGACGTTTTTGCGTTCGCTAGGTCCTGAGCGCTGGAATGCTGCCTATGTTCAGCCATCTCGCCGTCCTACGGATGGGCGTTATGGTGACAATCCAAACCGCTTACAGCATTATTATCAGTTCCAAGTTGTACTAAAGCCGAATCCACCTAATATCCAAGAGCTATATTTAGACTCACTACGAGCCATTGGTATTGATCCATTGGTGCATGATGTGCGCTTTGTAGAAGATAACTGGGAATCGCCAACGCTTGGTGCATGGGGACTTGGTTGGGAGATTTGGCTAAACGGTATGGAAGTCACGCAGTTTACGTACTTCCAGCAAGTTGGTGGTATAGAGTGTTTCCCAGTCACTGGCGAAATCACTTACGGCCTTGAGCGCTTGGCGATGTATGTACAAGGTGTCGATAGCGTCTATGATTTGGTCTGGGCAGATGGTGAGTTTGGCCGTGTCACGTACGGTGATGTGTTCCATCAAAATGAAGTCGAGCAGTCTACCTATAATTTTGAGCACGCTGATGTGCCAATGATGGGGCAGATGTTTGATTTTTATGAGCAACAAGCCGACAAGCTGGTTGAGGCAGGATTGCCACTACCAGCTTATGAAATGGTATTAAAAGCATCTCATGCGTTTAACTTGCTTGACGCACGCGGCGCTATTTCAGTGACTGAGCGTCAGCGTTTTATCCTACGTGTACGTACCCTTGCTCGTAAGGTTGCTTTCGGTTATGTCGAAGCACGCGCTAAATTGGGCTTCCCCTTGGCAGATGAAGAACATCGTCAAGCGGCGCTCGATAAGTATTTGCCAAAAGAAGACGTGGCGGCAGACAGCATAGCAACAGAAAGTACTGATACTAAACAATCTACTAACGATAAATAGGAGCATCCCATGAGTACTATTCTATTTGAACTGGGGTGTGAAGAGCTACCTCCAAAAAGCCTAAAACCATTACGTGATGCGCTACAAACTAGTGTCACCGAGCAGTTGACGGCAGCAGATATTACCTTTGATAGTATCAAAGCTTTTGCTGCTCCGCGTCGTTTGGCGATTCAGATTCAAGGTATTAGCGACAAGCAGCCAGATCGTACTGAGCAAAAACGTGGCCCTGCGATCAAAGCAGCATTCGATGCAGAGGGTAATCCAACCCGCGCGGCGACAGGCTTTGCTAAAGGTTTGGGTATTGAAGCCAGTGAGCTGACGACCATCAACACTGATAAAGGCAATTATGTTGGCTTTGAACAAACTATTCAAGGTCAAGCAACTACTGAGCTACTGCCTGCTATTTTCCAAACTGCGTTAGATAATTTGCCGATAGCTAAGCGTATGCGTTCAGGTGCGAGTCGCAATGAATTTGTGCGTCCCGTCCAGTGGGCGGTATTGATGCAGAATGATACTGTCATTGATGCCTCTATCCAAGGGCATCAGACTGGTACGCAAACGCGTGGTCATCGCTTCCATAGCCCTGACTACCATAATATTGCTCATGCCAACGACTATGAGCAACTGCTCGATGGTCTAAAGGTAGTAGTGGATTTTGATAAGCGTCAAATGCTGATCAAGAACCAAGTCAAAGCATTAGCAGATGAAGTCAATTCAGATGCCATCGTGCCACAGGCATTATTAGATGAAGTCACCGCGTTGGTTGATTTCCCAATTGCTCTAAGAGCAAGCTTTGAGGCGCGTTTCTTACAAGTACCGCAAGAAGCACTTATCTCAACTATGCAAGCGGATCAAAAGTATTTTTGCTTAACCGATAAGGCTGGCAAGCTGCAACCTTACTTTATCTTTATTACCAATATTGAGTCAAAAGATCCCAATCAGATTATTGAAGGTAATGAAAAAGTCGTGCGTCCACGTTTGGCTGATGCAGAGTTTTTCTTCTTACAAGATCAAAAGCAGCCATTGTTTGCGCTCACAGAGAGCCTGAAAAATCGTGTATTCCAAGACAAATTGGGTACGATTTGGGAGAAGTCTGAGCGTATTGCCAAACTTGCCGCCTTTATCGCTACCTTGATGCAGCAGCAGGGCATTGATATTAGTATTGATGAAGCAGTACGTGCGGGCATTTTGTCTAAAGCAGATTTGGCCAGCTCACTGGTTGGTGAGTATCCTGAATTGCAAGGTATTGCAGGTACGTATTATGCGCATTTGAATAACGAGCCAGAAGCGGTCGCAGCCAGTTTAGAAGAGCAATATCTGCCGAAATTCAGCGGTGATGTATTACCTCAGACACCGATTGGTATTTGCTTAGCATTGGCTGACCGTTTGGACACATTGGTTGGTATTTTTGCGATTGACCAAGCACCGACGGGTTCAAAAGATCCGTTTAGCCTACGTCGTTCTGCTATTGGTATTTTGCGTATTTTGATTGAAAAGCAGTTGCCGATTAATTTGGTAGCGCTCGTTGAGCAAGCGATTAAAGGCTATAGCGATGCTGAAGGTAGCAAGATTGAAAAAATGGGTGATACTTTTACGCAAGTTATGGCATTTTTAAACTCGCGCTATCGTGCGATGTATACCGAGCAAGGCGTTAGCGTTGATACGATTCAGGCAGTGCAAGCGATTAACCCGCATATGCCACTTGATTTTGATCAGCGTATCCGTGCAGTGCAAGCATTTAGCGAGCTGTCACAAGCGTCGATGTTGGCTGACTCGAACAAACGTGTTGCCAACATCTTGGCAAAGTCAGAAGTGAGCGTGGCTGATACAGTCGACGAAGCGCTACTATCTGAGACTGCTGAGCAAAATTTATATACGAATGTGAAGCAAGCACAGACAGTGGTACAACCATTACTAGAGCAGGCTGACTATACGCAAGTATTGCAAACGCTTGCTAGCTTAGATGAGCCGTTGACACAGTTCTTTGACGGTGTGATGGTTAATAGTGAAGATGCTGCGCTTAAAAACAATCGCTTGGCATTGTTAAAACAGGTTCGTGCGTTGTTCTTGACTGTGGCTGATATTAGCGAGCTACAACTGTAATTCTGCTAAAACCTGATTGTTATTTTAACCTGATTATTGTTTTTAAAGAAAAACCTGGCTTATCATGGCCAGGTTTTTCTTTTATAAAGCAGCGTCATTAGTTGGTACGGTCATTTATAAGCACAGCCATTTTTTAGAAGTGTCATTCAGTGAATTTATTCTACAATTCAGTGTCATCAGCAATTAAACGGTAAAGGCATTGTATTGTCGCTATTATTGACGGTAAAATTTATCTTATCAAAACGTCACGAATAATCATTGGCTGAGCTGTTTTAGCCATTTCTCACGTTTATCCCTCATTGAAGGAGCATTGCCGTGTTTGCCGTTATTATTGTTATCCTCATTATTTGGGCATCGATGTGGGCTTTTTATAAGTTTATGTACCCACGCGCACCCAAAAGCATGATGCCAAAAGAAGGTGATGTGACCACACCGCGCCAGTGCAATTTTTGTGGCAACAGCTTGGCTGAATATCGCGGTGTACTCGAAACCGGTCAGACTACGCCAAGCGTGGCGACAGATAGAGATGGTAATACTGACGCTGATAGTAAAGGCAGTCAGGAGTTGTTCTTTTGCAACTATGAGCATCAAGCAGACTTTCACGCCGGCAAGACTTATAAACCTTATGCGTAAGTAGATAAATGACTGACATAAAAAAGCGCTTAGCTTTATTGGCTAGGCGCTTATTGACTTAATAAAGTACGATGCATTTACAGAATAGAGTGTGCGTCTTTCATGATTTTATTGAGTAATGCTTCAGATTGTTTGCTTTGCTGCATACGATCTTCGTCACTTCTTTGATTGGCATGGATTTTTTCATACAAATTCAAGCAGCACAGTACCAATAGGCTCTCTTGACTGAGGCTAGGTGCTTCTTTTTTTAGATCAAGGGCATGATTATTTATATAAGAGACCGCTGACATTAGCTCTTCTTGCTCGTGTACTGGGCAATAGATGGGGTAGGTCACACCTGCAATCGCGATATGGACCTTTTTGATTTGTGGCTCAACAGGCTTAGTCGGTTTGATTGTTGCTTGAGATACTGTGCTGGCTGTGCCTGCTCCGGTAGAGTTGGTTTTTTGAGATTGCGCCCTTATATCTTGCGCTTGGTTATTGTTTGGCTGTTTTTCTATCAGTTTTTTTTGGTCATCAGTCATGATTAATCCTAGCGTATGTGGTCAATGAAATAAGTGATATAGTCAAATCTATACAAATCCGTTACGTCGTCATCCTCGCTAAGCATACTAATGTATAACTTGCACTCGGTTCCCTTGTATCGAAATTATATTGAACCGACTATACGAGTATGACAGGTCGTGCTGAGTAGCTAGATGAACGGTTTGTTTGTATCATCCGTTACCGCTAATGATTAACCTTCCGCTTGGTCAATCAGCGTGAGACGTTGTAGTACCACCTGTGTACGTTCAGCTGCCAGCTGGTTTTTCTTTTGCAGCTCACTGTTCTGTTGTTTGATATCACTGTATTGCTGTTTGAGTTCGTTATTATGCTTTTGCAGGTCGCTATTTTGTTGTTGCAATTGGCTGATTTCTTTTTGTTGTTTGTCTTGATCTTCACCAATCATATGATGTGCTTCTGCTAGGCTTTGATAGCGCTTGTCGAGATCATTCAATTGTTTTTTAGCAGCATCACGTTCGCTATGACTGGTATCAAGCTTGGTTTTTAAGGCGGTGAACTCTTTTGAATCAGTAACAGGATGTTGTTTTAGGCTGCTAAGTTCAGCACTGACAAGCTGATACTGTTTTTTGATGTCGAGTACCATTTTTTCTAATATTCTAAGTTGGTCATACATAGTCAGTTTTTATCCTTAACAAGTAAGCGTGAATGAGTTTTGTTCGCTGCATTTAATAATGCCATAGGTGACCGCATAATATCTATATCAACAAAGTAATTACAAGCATGAGGCTTGGTATTTTTACTTTTATTCGTGGGTGATTTGTCTAGGACATCTTGCCGCGACTGTTTTTACTTTATAAGCAAATCAATTACTAGGATCTCTATTATGAATGATAATATCTCTGGCTGGAACACTTGGTTGACTGCGTTTGACGATTGGACCGATGTGTCTATCAGCGAGGTGCATGGCATGATGACAGGGCTGATGACGGCTTGTAATGCCCCTGATGAGGCCGTCTGGGCCAAGGTGTTTGAAGAGCTAAGTTTTTCATCGCTACCTGATGAAGCATTGACCTTATTGACAGAAGAAGCCGAAGACACTGTGTTTCAGCTAAAAGATAAAGATGATGCGTATTCTTATACACCGCTGGTGCCAGATGATGAACATGACTTATACGAGCGCGTGATGGCATTGAAACAGTGGGCAAACGGTTTTATGACCGGTTTTGGTATCACCGACTGTGGCCTCACCAAGGAAGAAAATGAGATGCTGTCTGATTTGGCCAAAATCGGTGGCATTCGCTTAGAAGACGACGAAGATTTTGAAGGCGGCGAAGAGTCTTATTTGTATATCTATGAATTTGCGCGCATGGTACCAGTTAGTTTTGCCACACGTAAGCGCAAGGCCGTTAAAGACATCGCGCTAATCGCTGGACTGTCTATCGATGCAAAAACTACCAAAGAGCTACAAGCAGAAGGAAAACTGCCAAAGCCAATGCCACCAGTGGTTGATGCGATGAATCAAAATAACCCATCATAAGGCGAATTTGACACCTCATAATAAGGATGTTTTATGACTAAGAATGTTAATAGTAATGATGATCAGCCGAACAGTACGGCATATCCCTCCCAAAGTCTCGATTGGCTGACACGCCTTATCGCCTTTGATACGGTCAGCCGCCATTCTAATTTGGCTTTGATTGAAGACATACAAAGCTATTGTGAGCAATTGGGTTTGACGGTCGACTTGACCTTTAACGATGCCAAAACCAAGGCCAATATGTTTGTGACAGTACCTGCGGGCAAAAACGCTGATATCGTGAATAATGGTCTGGTCTTGTCTGGTCATACGGATGTGGTACCAGTCGATGGTCAAGACTGGTCGTCAGATCCATTCATTGCGACGATACGCGGCGATAAGCTCTATGGCCGCGGGTCTTGTGACATGAAAGGCTTTATCGCTTGTGCGCTGAGTCTATTGCCACAGGCGGTGCAGCTATCAAATAATGGTCAGCTGCGTCGACCACTGCATTTGGCCTTATCGTTTGATGAAGAGGTTGGCTGTTTGGGTGCGCCATTGATATTGGCTGACCTAAAAGCCCGAGGCATCACGCCTGACTATTGTATCGTGGGTGAGCCGACCAATATGGCAATGGTGGTTGCGCATAAAGGTATCTCCATTTATCGTTGCCGTGTGCATGGTAAGTCAGCGCATTCATCGCTGACGGCGCAAGGGGTCAATGCCATCAGCTATGCCAGTCGCTTGGTTGGCTATGTGGATGCATTGGCAGAAACGCTTAGCGCTCGTGATGATGGTGATGCGCTGTTCACGGTGCCTTATTCAACCTTGTCAGTCGGTACGATACAAGGCGGTACAGCGACCAACATCGTGCCCAATCTGTGTGAATTCACCTTTGATTATCGTAACCTGCCGTACATGACGCAAGACGATATCCTAGAGCCAATTCAAGCAAAGGTGGCAGAGCTAACGGCTCAAATGCAAGCACGCGCGCCAGAGACGGGTATTGAGCTATTACAAGAAGTGAGTGTGCCAGCAATGACCGATAATGACAGCGCTGAGCTGCAATCATTGATAGCGGCACTGACAGGGGATGACAAACGCCAAAAAGTGGCTTATGCGACAGAAGGTGGTCAGTTTACCAATGCGGGTATTCCAACGATTATCTGTGGCCCTGGCAGTATTGAGCAGGCTCACAAAGCAGATGAATATGTTGAGCTAAGTGAGATGACACACTGTGATGCATTTTTGCAGAAATTGCTAGACAGCTGCGCCAGTAAATAATGTATTAAAATACTAGGGCATGTCCTCAATTCAATCGACAGTCATCTAAATGGGTTAAAAATGGCTAAATCTTGCCAAACGGCGTCAAATAGCTGACTAATATCCCGATATTATCTGCGCTATTTTCCTTGTTTGACTACAATTTATCTCATTTTTATCACCATTTTTAAAATGAGGACACGCCCTAGACATAAGTATATAATATGAGTAAGTATAAATAATACCGCCTAAATGGCGGTATTATTTTTTGGTAATGTAGCGACTCTTACAAGGGTTACTGATATATACATAGTAGGGGTTTGTTGTGACTTGGCATCTGTTTGCATTATTTTTCGCCAGTACGTTTTTTATCTCGGCGACCCCTGGTCCGAACATGCTACTAGCATTCCAGTATGGTATGAACTATGGCGTGAAGCGAACGCTGTGGACGCTAGCAGGGTTAAGTCTGGGTCTGTTTATACTCCTCCTCTCGACCCTGCTTGGACTCGATGTGATCAGTCGCCAGTCACCTTGGCTATTGACGATTATCAAAGCAGTTGGCGCGGCGTATTTGATCTATCTAGGTATCGGCTCATGGCGCGATGCGGGTGATGGTAGCTTAATGAAAGACGCTCGCGAAATGAGTGAAGACGTCGCAGAGGAATACTTTGCGTTTGACAGTGATAGTGACAGTGAAAGCAAAGCTAATATACTGCAGCCACGCTCGCTATCTAGCGCGGCAGTCAAAGTATCTCCAAGTAATACGACCTTATTTCGTACAGGTGTCTGGGTATCCTTATCTAATCCTAAGGCCATCCTGTTCTTCGCGGCATTTTTTCCGAAGTTTATCAATTTTAGTGCGCCACTATGGCCGCAATATGTCTTCTTAACCCTAGGCTTATTTTTGAGTGAGACAATTTGGCAGATTATTTATACCTTAGGTGGTAAAAAGCTCGCAAGCTGGCTAGATGTCGGTAATCGCCTAGCTTGGCTCAATCGTGGTTGCGGAGTGATATTTATAATCATTGCTGCAGCTTTATTGGCTGAAGTATTAAATAGCTTTATGATTTAAAAGTTTTTGAGTTCTATATTCAAAGTGATATTATCAAAGTAATACTTTTAAAGTAACAGGTTTAATGAAATATAATTTTCATAGTATTCTCTATTTAAATAAAATTAATTATTGACTTTATTTTTTAAATCGTTATTATTACCACATTGATTTATTAGCTTCTATGTAAGCGATAGGTCATTCCAATACATCTGCTAATATTGTCTACAATAATTAGCCATAACCTACGGAGGAATCATCGTGTCCTATTTAACTATCAAGACGTTTTTAAAGATTGAATGTGTAAACTGCATGACAGCAATGACAACTTCGAAAAGGTTTGGCTGAATCTATATATAAGCTATTGAGTGATATCCTGCTTATTAGTATCAACGCATATCCTTCTATATCTACTCGCTTTATCCTTCGTTTAAGTCTACTGTGCCAAAATCGCTCTGCCATTGTGCTAGGCTATATTGCGCTTGCTGTTATCTGTCTACCTAACATTTTACTTTACCGTTATTACCAATAAGATTGCTATCGTTTAGCGTATGTTCTTTTATATGCATAATTTTTATGCTTCCAATTTTGGTATGGTAAAACCTTTCTTTAAAACGTTCATAATAAATTAACCATGCACTTTTATTGATTTTTTAATTAATGAAAACGGTATTTTATTGCCTAAATTTTATAGATTATTGAATACTTTTCTTATTAAATGTCATGTTTAATCGAGACAGGCAAGTAATGTTTAAAAATTATAAAAATCAGTAAATTAAAAAATATGTATGGTTATCAAAATAATAAAATGGAATGACAAGTAATGAGCATTAAATTAGTATTAAACGAAAATCGTAAACATGGTGTACCCGTCAAGATTTATACCTCGGACGTTGAGCAAGGTGCGATGCAGCAACTACGTAATTTAGCCCAGTTGGAGTTTGTACACTCGCATATTGCAGTGATGCCCGATGTGCACGTTGGTAAAGGTGCGACGGTCGGCAGTGTGATTCCGACCAAGTCCGCCATTATTCCTGCCGCAGTCGGTGTGGATATTGGCTGCGGTATGAACGCGGTACGTTTGTCCCTGACGGCGAGCGACTTGCCTGACAGCTTAAAATCACTGCGGTCGATCGTTGAACGGCAAGTGCCTGTTGGGTTCAACATGCACAAGCAAATTCAAGCCAAGAACTCAACCCTTGATCCGCTAGGTAAGCGATTAAAACCGATTACTGATAAGCACCCAGGTTTGCTTAAAATGCTCAAAGGTTTTGAGCGTACTTGGGCGAAGCAGCTTGGCACGCTGGGCGGTGGCAATCATTTCATTGAGCTGTGCTTAGATGAAAACAATGATGTCTGGGTAATGCTGCATTCTGGCAGTCGTGGTATTGGTAACTGTATCGGCCAGTACTTTATTAACCTTGCCAAAAAAGAGCGTCAATCACGCTTCGGTCATGTGCCAGATCGAGATTTGTCTTACTTTGCCGAAGGGTCTGATAGTTTTGCTGATTATGTCGAAGCAGTGGGTTGGGCGCAGGACTACGCGTTAGAGAACCGCCGCGAGATGATGCGTCTCGTCATTAAGTCACTGCAGTCGCCACAAGCGGGGTTACCACGATTTCAGCTGACCAAAGAAGCCATCAATTGTCATCATAACTATGTCAATGAAGAGGTACATTTCGGTGAGCAGGTCTATGTGACGCGTAAAGGTGCTATTAGTGCTTATGCAGGTGAGCTCGGTATTATCCCAGGCTCTATGGGCGCAAAGTCCTTTATCGTACGTGGTCTGGGCGAGGCTGAATCGTTTTGCTCATGTTCACATGGGGCAGGGCGACAGATGAGTCGAGGTAAAGCCATGCGAGCGTTCACTATCAATGAGCTAAAGGCGCAGACGGATGGCGTCGAGTGTCGCAAAGATAAAGGCGTCATCGATGAGATACCAGGCGCTTATAAAGACATCGATGAAGTGATGGCCAATCAAGCTGACTTGGTCGAGGTGGTGCATACGTTGAAGCAGGTCATGTGTATTAAAGGCTAATACCAAGCCTGCAAATCATCTTAGCATCGTCAAACTCGTTTAATGTACTGGATGTACAATTAGCACTCGTTTTTCTCGCTAAGATGGTTTTCGGCATTGGTATCTAAAAAGAATTAAAGAATAGGTAACAATATGAGCTTAAAACAAACCTTAAAAAAGGCCAAACAAATTGAACGGCAGTTAGAGCAGCAAGCTGAGACAGGTGCGCAACACTCGCTAGGCACAGTCAAACCACGTAATTATCTAGCGCTTGATCCACTATTAAGAAAGGGTGGTATTCACGAAAAGGAAGATATAGATATCGTCCGAAAAAAACGTCGCCGTGAGACTAAGCAGCAGCTACGGCGGACAGATTGGCTATAGGAGTAGCAACCGTTCATCTTAATTTTAAATTTGAACAACAAAAAAAGCCGTTCACTATTATAGTGAACGGCTTTTTCTTACTCTTACTTATAACTTAACCATTGTTACCTTAACCACTATGCCAATACTTCGATCAGCTCACCTTTTACCATGTGCGGGCTAACGAAATCAGTAATACGTACGCTCACGAGCTTACCCAACATCTCATCCATTTTTTCGACATCATGAGGGAACATAACGGTACGGGTATTATCCGCCGTGCCGATTAAGCAATCAGGATGACGGTTGGCAACTTGTTCCACCAACACACGCGTCGTGGTGCCGACCATCTCATGTGTTTTCGCAAGTGTCGAATCAATGATGACTTTTTGGAATTCTGCCAAGCGCTCTTTTTTAGTTTTGAAACTCACATCATCTGGCAACTCAGCGGCTGGCGTACCTGGGCGCTTAGAGTAGATAAAGCTGTAAGAGTGATCGAAGTTCAACTCTTTTGCCAAGTTCAAGGTATCTTGGAAATCTTGATCCGTCTCGCCAGGGAAGCCAATGATAAAGTCACTCGATAAGTGAATATCAGGACGAATGGCTTTAAGTTTATTAATCTGATTGATATACACATCAATCGTATGGTTGCGCTTCATCGCTGCCAAAATCGCATTTGAGCCACTTTGAACCGGTAGATGTAAGTGTGATACTAGCTCTGGCAATTGTGCATACGCATCAATGATGTCATCAGTGAACTCTAGCGGATGGCTGGTCGTATAGCGAATACGCTCGACACCATCGACATGCGAGACATAATGCAACAGCTCAGCGAAACGGCAAATGCTGCCATCATCCTTTTCACCGCGATAGCCGTTGACGTTTTGACCCAAGAGATTGATTTCACGCACGCCTTGCGCGGCTAAGCTATCAATCTCAGCCAATACGTCATCGAGTGGACGTGATAGTTCTTCACCGCGAGTATAAGGCACCACGCAAAACGAGCAGTATTTTGAACAACCTTCCATGATAGAGACAAAGGCTTTAAAGCCTTCTACTCTTGGCTCAGGCAAAAAGTCGAACTTTTCGATACTTGGGAAGGATACGTCAACTGTGCCGATGCGATTTTTAGGCGCAATCTCACGCTGTTCATGTGATTGATCATATAGCTCTGGCAGGCGATGCAAGGTTTGCGGACCAAATACCATATCGACATAAGGCGCACGTTTTTGAATATTGTCGCCTTCTTGAGAGGCCACGCAACCACCGACACCAATCACAAGGTCAGGGCGTTTTTCTTTTAGTTTGCGCCAGCGACCGAGTTCTGAAAATACTTTCTCTTGCGCTTTTTCGCGGATAGAACAGGTGTTCATCAGTAGTACATCGGCCTCATCGATATCATGCGTGACTTCCATACCGTGGGAGTCACCGAGCACGTCGAGCATTTTGCCAGAGTCATAGACATTCATCTGACAGCCTTGAGTGGTGACAAAGACTTTTTTGGTTGCTGGTTTATCGACTGGCGATTGGGCTGAACTTGCTTCTTTGAGTGCAGTGACAGCAGGCGCGTTTGCGGTTGTTTCAGCAGCAGCGTCATGATTGCGGGGATTGAATACAGTAACACTCATAAGGATAAGTCCATGATTGACTAAAAATATAGCGAAATATAGCAGGGTAGCCGATTAACAGGTGGCGTATTTTATCACAACCCTCTAGCAATGTGAAAAATTAGCACAGGCTATCTATCCGTCATATTATAAATAATTCATAGTAGGATCAATTATTTACTATCATTGGTCTCTATTTTTATAGAAAACAAGCAGCACTATCATTTCTATGTTACACCGTACTGTCCTATTTATTGACAAAAGGTAAAGTGGATGGTTGAAAGCGTGATGAGTATAGTATGATAAGCGCAATAACCTCGGCGATGTTTGGTCAATCGTTGTTCACATATTTGTAGAGACATAATAAAGAGAGTCAATATGACAAAGTTGCGTGTTACTCGTAACATCAAGGATGAAGCGTCTATCAGTCAAAAACACGCGTCAAAGCGAATCACAGTAGGTAAGCTACGGATGAGTGCACTGAGCGTCGCAACAGCAGTGAGTGCGCTCGGCATATCACAAGTGGCCTGTGCAGAGCTGACATGGGGCGATGATGAGAGCTACCAGCAAGAAAGCAATTATCAGCAAGACAGCAGTATTGATTCGTTTATGGGCGCTGCTATCGCGGCAGATCGCGGTGACGTCAGTGCGCTCTATAATTATGAGCAAACAATGAGCGGCAGTTTGTTTGCGATGTATCCCACTTACTGGCGCATGAATCTGGATCTCGACTCACAGAGCTCAGCGGCTGTGTCGCAGTTTGTGCGCCAATACCCAGATACAGTGATGGCTGAGAAGTTAGTGGCTGACTTTGCCGAAACTAAGGCGAACTCTAACGATTATGCGTCGGTCAGACAGGTGGCCAATCTGATCACCAATGCAGATGCCAGCGAGCGCTGTGCGGTGGCTTTAGGGTTTAATAATGGCGGCGATACCATGCGCGCTATGGCAGCCAAGTCTGATGTTTGGTTGAATACCCTAAAGCAGCCTGCGCTATGTGATCAGCTAGCGATGGAGATGAACAACAACGCACTGATCAGTAATCAGGATCGTGCCTCACGCCTCAAGCGTATGCTTCGTAAAGGTAAAACAGGCGATATCATGGCATTGTCGTCTCGTTTAGGTACGCCTATTGATTACTCAGCATTGAGTGAGGTTCAGCTCAATCCGTCCGAATTTTTTAGTCGATTTGGTCGTGAGCCTGCCAGTCAGACCAATCAACATCTGTATTTATATGCTATTGGCCGCCTAGCTGATAAGTCTTATCGTGAAGCGCAGCAGCAGCTGGATTTTGACATTAGACAAGACAATCAGCGCTCGGTAAAACTGCTGAATGATGATACCCGTCGTTATGCATATCGTACCCTTGGGGTAAAGCGTATGAATCATAATACTGATGATGGTTTCAATGCTGAAGCAGTGGACTGGTTCCGTAATAGTTTAGATGATGATTTCAACTTTGAAGAAGCAGAAGACTATGCCATGGCGGCGATTCGCTTTGGTCGCTGGGATGACGTGGTCGAAGCCATCTCAAAAATGGAAGCCGAAACCCAAAAAGGCAATCAGTGGCAGTATTGGTTGGCGCGTGCTTATGAGCAATCAAGCAGTAGTAGTAAGCGCAGCACGGCCAAAAAAATGTATCAAAATATCGCAAAGAGTAACGATTACTACGGTTTGATGGCAAAAGACAAAATAGGCCAGCGTTTTGATGCCCGTCAACTGGGCGGTAGTAACTTGCCTAATGTCAGCACTGCTGATCGTGCACGTGTCATGCAGGATGGTAACTTTGCACGTGCTTTTGCGCTGTATAATTCTGATGCCAGCCGCGCTTATGCCAATCGTGAGTGGAACTGGGCCGTCAAGCAGGCACGTGATAAGCGTGATGATAATCTAATCATCGCTGCAGCTCGCCAAGCGTATGATATGGGCTGGCTCGACCGTGCTATTTATGCTGTCGACAATACAGACAGAGTTGATAGCGTCGCGCTCTCACATCCAATGCCGCACCAAGATGCCGTGGTTCGTTATAGCCAGTCAGCAGGGATCGATCCAGCATGGGCTTATGGCATCATGCGTCAAGAGAGCCGCTTTGTGACATCGGCGCGCTCAAACGTTGGTGCCAGTGGACTGATGCAAGTCATGCCTGATACCGCAAAATATATCGCTCGCAATTTGGGTGAAACCTACAGTGCCAGTCGTGCCAACACGGGTGATACCAATATTCGTTATGGTACATGGTACATGGGTGATATTTTGGGCAAGCTCAATCGTCAGCCTGTCGTTGCCACGGCAGGCTACAATGCTGGACCTAATAATGCCAAGCGTTGGCAGCCTGTGTATGGTTCGCTCGAAGCAGATCAGTACGTCGAGTCAATCGCATTTCCTGAGACGCGGAACTATGTCAAACACGTGATGGAAAACGCTACTATCTATAGCAGTCTTTTGGGCGCTCATCAGCCGATCAGTCAGCGTATGGGTACAGTACCTGCTGTCTTTTAATCTGCTTGGTCTTTTATCTGTACCTAGTTTTAGATGCGGCATCTTATCAATTAGAGTATTAGAGACATAGCTCAATTGAATAGACCACTAACACATCATTGTTAGTGGTCTATTGTTATCAGCTTATAGATTGACCAAGACTTGTCGGTTTGTTTAGGGCGTGTCCTCATTTGCCCTAATAAAGTGCTTGTTTTCAAAACACTTCTTGACCATTAGGACAAAGTTTACGTTTTTGCTATAGATTAAAAAAAACGTTTTGTTACCATTAGCTTAACTAGTACCCAAGTTTTTTTAGCTTATAAGTAGAAGGTTATCTCTCTTATACTTGAATACAGCATCTTAAACTATCGCCTATCTTTTATCATTGCTAACGAACTGTCCTCAGCCCTATGATTAAAAAAGCCAAAATAAGTGTAAATACACCGTCATTTCGTTGCTTATACCCATTAGGTACAAGAGTGCTGAACAGTCATGTCACGGGTAAAGTCAATACGGCAGTGGGTTTTGGTGCCTTGCTAATCATGCAAGGCATTATGATGTTATCTGCACAGGCTGCAAATACCGTCAAAACAGGTCAGCGTGTGTTGATGATTGAGATGACGCCAGCACTGTGTAGTCTGCAACCAACGCGCGCGCGTATGCGTCAATGCCTAGAAGGATATTCGCTGACGGTATCAGGCTTGGACATGGGGTATGGTGAGCGCTGCGGCCGTGGTAGTGAGCCACGCCTGACCCCATTACAGCTAAAAGTGGTCAATCGCATCATGCCAGATACCACGGTACGTAGCCAGACATGGCAACGCTATGGTGCTTGTAGTCCGCTCAGTGCCAGCAGTTATTTCCGTCAAATTACCAACTATGCTGGTGCATTAAAGCTGCCTAATGAGCTCAATACTGGCAACAGCTATACTGTCGCCAAATCGCGATTTATCAGTCAAATGACCCGTCTAAACAGTGGCATGTCTACTGCTAGTGTCGATCTTATTTGCCAAGAGGGCAGTCGTCGTCAGTCCATACTGACCGACATACATGTCTGCTATGAAGGCAGCGAGTTTGGCTCCTGCTATGGAAAAACTGACAACTGTGGTAGCAAGTTTATTATCTCAGGTGGTCGTTAGTTTTTAATCAAAACCCTCCATATATCGTCTCTTTAATGATGACTTTCCTGTCATTTATTTCTATTTTATAGCGAACATAGTCTAATTCTAGCATCAAATAATGGCTCTCTATCCTGCTATCTTATCTTCTATAAAGTGCTCAAGCGTATAGTCCAAAAGGATTTGAGTGCTATAAGAGTCATCTCGTATAAAATGTAACAATATAATCTTCAGTGGTCGTCTTGCGGTATCTAGACGGTCAATGTGATGAAGTGCTACACTAGCTCTCGGTTTATAGATGCTGCTACGCAGCTCACCACTCGATATATAAAACGATAATCATCCATTAGCGTTATGAATTATCTAATAATCAATTAGGGAGTATTCCATGTCAATGAAACAGCCTTTACGTGTTGCCGTCACTGGTGCCGCTGGTAATATCAGCTACGCGATGCTATTTCGTATTGCATCTGGCGAGATGCTAGGTAAAGATCAGCCAGTTATTTTGCAATTACTTGAAATCACTCCAGCACTTGACGCCCTAAAGGGTGTGGTCATGGAACTAGAAGATTGCGCATTCCCATTGTTGGCGGGTATCGTTCAAACTGATGATGCTAACGTTGCATTCAAAGATATCGACTATGCTTTGCTAGTTGGTGCGCGTCCTCGTGGCCCAGGCATGGAACGTAAAGACTTGCTAGAAGCCAATGCTGCGATTTTCTCAGCACAAGGTAAAGCATTGAATGACGTTGCTAGCCGTGATGTAAAAGTATTGGTGGTCGGTAACCCTGCCAACACCAATGCATTGATCGCTCAGCGCAATGCACCAGATCTTGATCCACGCAACTTCACTGCAATGACTCGTCTAGATCACAACCGTGCTATGGCACAGTTGGCTGGTAAGACTGACAGCACTGTCAATGACGTGAAAAAAATGATCATCTGGGGCAACCATTCATCAACTCAGTATCCAGATCTAACGGCTTGTACTGTTAATGGTAAGCCTGCACTAGATCTAGTTGATCGCACTTGGTACGAAGGCACTTATATCCCAGAAGTACAACAACGCGGCGCTGCTATCATCAAAGCTCGCGGTGCATCATCTGCTGCTTCTGCTGCCAACGCTGCTATCGCACATATGCGCACTTGGGCATTGGGTACTGATGAGAACGATTGGGTATCAATGGGCGTTTACTCAAACGGCGAATACGGCATCGCGGAAGGTTTGATTTACTCATTCCCATGTACTTGTACTAATGGCGACTGGTCTATCGTAGACGGCGTTGATGTATCATCTGATTTCTCAAAAGAGAAAATGGCTGCGACTGAGCAAGAGCTTAGCGAAGAGCGTGATGCGGTAGCACACTTACTACCATAAGTAGATATTTTACTTAAGTGGTAATAGCAAAAGTAGCACATAAAAAAGCCCTCTGAAATATGAGGGCTTTTTTGTGTTTGGATAAAGTGGATTTATCAATACAGTCATTTTAATTTTTTTGTGTTTTATAGTGAGTTGGCTAAATGGATAAAAACTTGCCATTAACACAATTGATAACGTTAGATAAACGTTGATTAACAGCTTTTTAGACAAAGCTTGCTACAATAATTAAGTCAATTTAAATAATAACTAATTCACAATATTTAAGGAAAAATTATGTTGGGTGAACCAGAATACAATATGAATGAGCTATTTGCTCAATTGGGTCTTGATAACACTGACGAAGCGATTGATAACTTTGTCGAAAATAACCCATTATCAAGCGAAGAGAAGTTAACCGAAGCAAGCGTTTGGACGGACAACCAGCGCATGTTTTTGCAAGAAGAATGGCAAAAAGACGCAGCATGGATTGAAGTCATCGATGACTTGAACGTGCGTATGCATCCCGATGCCTAAACACGTATAATATAACTAATAACGCATAGCTAATAAAAAGCCCCACGATATTGATATTATCGTGGGGCTTTTTTTATGGATGATGTAAGGTTAGCTAAACCTTAATCTTGCTCTTTACGCCACTCAAGTAAATCAGTCACGTCTTGATGAATACCAACTTTTAACGCATCTAATCCATCATAGCGGCGCTCACCATGCAAAAAGTGTAAGAAGCGTACTTGTAAGTTCAATCCGTATAAATCAGCTTGCAGTTCTGGGAAATGGACTTCAAGGCGCCAGTCACTGCCTTTATTCACCGAAGGTCTGATACCGACACTGGCGGTGCCAAACAAACTATGTGCTCGCAGCCCTGCAATACCTATCTGGTCATCGGTTGCATGCTTGCTCAAACCATCCGCTATGACATTTCCATCGTCGTCTAGGCTGACCACATCGACGGCAAAGATACCATGCAAAGCTGGTTTTATTCGCTGCAAATCAATATTGGCAGTAGGGAAGTTCATAGTACGACCGATCTGATCGCCACGGACGACGGTTCCTGTGATGGCATAGTGACGACCAAGTAACCTGTTTGCCGCTTGAATGTCGCCTGCCAATAATAAATCACGAACGCGAGTAGAGCTGATACGTGCAGCGTCGTTATCGATAGTATCAATACTGCCGCTACCAATACTATCGTTATTAGTATCGCCATCAGTGACTGTATGCAGATTGGTCACATCCAAGCCATAGTGACGCAAAAACTGGCTGTCACCAGTGCGGTCATGACCAAAGCGGAAGTCATCGCCTAGCACCAGTGCTTTTACATTCAAACGCTTGGCCAAAATATCTGCAAACGCCTGTGCAGATAGCGAGCGAAAATCGCTATCAAAGCCTGCCACGATTAGGGTCTCAACCCCATACTCTGCGAGTAATGCTTGCTTTTCTGCCAAATTGGTCAAACGGGCAGGTGCTTTGTCTGGGGCAAAAAACTCACGCGGCTGTGGCTCAAATATCATGACAGCGGCCCCAAGGTGTTGGGCGCGTGCAATATCACGAACTTGGGCGAGCATTGCTTGATGGCCCAAGTGAACACCATCAAAGTTGCCAATCGTCAGCACGCAGGGCGACAGCGCTACTGGACTGGTGGTTTCAGACAGCGCGCTTGGTGATGCGATCAGTTGCTCAAGAAAATAGGTTTTCATAAATTTCAGCTACGACAAGACCAAATAAAAAAACGAAAAAACACATCTATACTTAACATTGATGTGTCTCAAATCAGCCATTATAAAGTAAAATAGCCACACTAACATCCTATAGTCTGTGTGCAATGATGGCATGACCCATAGGATGGTTATTCTTTATTATCAACGATGCTAATCACAATCCCAACAATGATGGAGATCTTATGACTGATGCTGCCTTAAATACCAACCCAACCGAACTATCAACATATCAGCTCAGCGATCAGTTCTTTGTGCAGCATGCGAGTAAAGAAGATTTAGCAGGCGTTTTAGACGTTTATAACCAAAGCATACCTGGGAAACAGGCAACCGCTAATCTGGCATTGGTCACCGTCGATGAGCGTATGGTTTGGTTTGAGGAGCATATAAACAGTACCACGCGTCCCATCTATGTGGTCAAAAAAATACTAGCGAATAGCGACAGCACAGAGCAGACAGTATCGCAGGTAGTGGCGTGGGGCAGCTTTAGCGATTTGTACGCGCGCACCGCTTATCATATCAGTACAGAAATCAGCGTCTATCTAAGTCAAGACTGCCATGGGCAGGGACTTGGCAGCTCATTGACACGCTGGATGCTGACCCAAGCGCCACACTTAGGAATACGCAATGTCATCGCGCTAGTATTTGCTCACAATCAGCCAAGCTTAGGACTATTCCGTAAACTTAACTTTGAGCAGTGGGGGTATATGCCAGAGGTATGCGACATGGATGGGTTCATCGCTGATGTCGTGATGCTCGGTAAAGCCGTGACCTCAGACAATACCTCAGATAAAGAGACTAAGGCGCGTTAATCTAAGAAGCGTTAGCCTAAGAAACTTCTATTTAAGAAACCTCAACCCAGAATCTTCCATTGACCTTTTATTTTCTGCAGCTGATAGGTCAATGGTGCAGGTTCACTCTGTCCTTTGAGCATCAACTCGCCGGTAATAGTGGCACGGGTTTTGTCATCATTATAGGTGGTATCGGTAATAGTAACGCCTTCGACTGTCTGCTGAAATGCCGACTGAGTATTGGCAAGTTCTGCTTCAAAATTTGCCATATCTACTTGATAGTAAGCTACTGCGTCTTTTACATCGCCATAATACAAACTGTTTAGTGCTTGCTTGACCGTATCCTCTGGCGTGCCAGCTTGCGTTGAATTGGTTACTAGGCTCTTTTGTTTGGTCGCAGGGGTTACTGGATTGATATTATCACTATCAATCGTTGTCTTATCTTCAACACTATCTGTGACTTCGCCTGTTTCGCTACTACTATCAGTGCTCTCTTCTTGATTGGCCGTATCATTGTTTAATGTGACGTCTTCTGAGGTCTCAACGGCCGCTGCGGTATCTTCACTATCGGCAGTGGCTTGAGTATCCGCAGAATCATTATTGCTGCAACCGCTAAGCAGTAGTCCAGTACTCAGGACACCGGCTACTAGTAGGGTCGGTAGGCGCTGGAAGATTGGCTGTTTTGTTGTCATATCAAACCTCAAATTTCATGTATTCATTAGTGGTTCATTATGACAACTATCAGGGGTGAGCATTGTCAATTCTCATAACAGGCTTGTTTTGGTTTCGTAAGCCTATATCTGCCGGTATTGCAGTCTATCCATGCTTGAGCTGGCGAGGACGGAATCCTGTCGCGAGTAATACCACACCATACACAATGGCGCCTACGGCACACATGATAACGAGTGCGATGATACGTTGCCACTGGGCATCATCGGTAGGGAAGTAAGGTAGCATGGCATACAGTATGCCAATCATTGAGCCAGTTGCTATCGCAAATTGTATGAATAGTTTTTTCCAATGAGGGCCAAAACGGAAGATATCGCGCTTGTGTAAGAAGTAATATAACAAACCTGCATTGACGAAGGATGCCCCTGTCGTTGCCAACGCCAAACCACCGTGTAGCGGTATCTCTAAGAAATAAAATATACCAATAAATATCAAACTAAAGACCATATTGGCAATGACGGAGATGATACCAATTTTTACGGGTGTTCTCATGTCTTGACGGGCAAAAAAAGCAGGCGCAAAAATCTTAATGAGCATGAACCCTAGGATACCACCTGCCATACTGCGTAGTGCCAGCGAGCTCATTTGTGCATCACGTAACGTAAACTCACCACGTAAAAACAGCGCTTGCATCAGTACATCGGCCAATACAAATAGCGCGGCTGAGGCAGGGACACCGACCAAAATAATCAGACGTGCCGCCCAGTCAATGGTCTTTCTAAAACTGACATCGTCTTTTTGCGCATCACTTTTTGACAGACTCGGTAAGATAACCGTACCAATCGCTACACCAATCAGACCCAACGGCAGCTCGCTCATACGTTCGGCCGCATAGAGCCAAGACACCGAACCGCCAATCATCAATGAGGCAAATATCGTATTCAACAATAAATTAATCTGCGTGACAGAGACACCGAAAATGGCAGGGAGCATGAGCTTTAAAATACGACGAACGCCTTCGTGCTGAAAGTCAATCTTGGGCGCGACCAACAGTTTCTGTTGCCATAGCTGCGGCAGTTGTATCAAAAACTGTAGCAAACCTGCGATAGCAACCGCATAGCCAAGCGCCATGATAGGGGTGTCAAACATGGGGGCAAATATCAGCGCCCCACCGATCATACATAAGTTTAATAATACTGGCGCAAAGGCAGGTGCGGCAAACCGACCATAGCTTTGCAGAATACCACTGGCAAAAGCGGTCATGGAAATAAATAGCAAGTACGGAAAGGTCAGGCGTAGCAGCTCAGCGGTAATGGCAAACTTGTCAGGCTGATCAGCAAATCCAGGGGCAAATAGCGTGACCACCCAAGGCGCGATTAAAATGACAACCACCGTCAGCATCGACAAGACTAGTAGTAGTGCACCTGAGGTACGGCTGACTAGAATTTGCACCTGCTGTAAGCTGTATTTTTCTTTGTACTCTGACAATACCGGAACAAATGCTTGGCTAAAAGCACCTTCGGCAAATAGACGTCGCAAAAAGTTTGGGATTTTGAAGGCGACCAAAAAGGCATCCATCAAACCACCTGCCCCAAAAACCCCTAACAATACAACATCACGTACCAGACCTAAAATACGCGACAACATGGTCATACTGCTGACGACCATGGTTGAACGAAATAACCGACTTTTTGCCATGAGAACCTATCTTGCTGAGTAATATACTGAGTTGTTTAATGAATGGTTGGCGTAAAAAAACTGACGAATTATAGCACTTTCACCATCGAGATAAATGGATTGGGTGTGGAAATCGCTTTTGCTATGACAATGTGTGATCTGATGATTTTTTGGAGATTAGCTGCCGCAGCCTTGACCACTCGAAATAATCGCCAGGGTCGGTCTTGCGTCCTGGTGCGATATCACTATGACCGGTCAAATGCCGCCGCGTTTTGGGATAGGCCACGTATATAGCAGAGACAACTTTTGCAAGTGTCTCATATTGCGGGGCGGTAAAGGACACAAAATCTGACCCTTCAAGTTCGATGCCAATGCTATAATCATTACACTCAGGCCGTCCCAAATAGCTTGACCGACCTGCATGCCATGCGCGCTCATTGAAATTGACAAACTGAGTGATAGTGCCATCACGCTCGATAAATAAATGTGCTGACACCTCTGCACCTTTGATGGTCTGAAAATACGGATGAGCATCCCAGTCTAGTTGATTGGTGAATAACGCTTTTACATAAGGTAGGCCATCAGTGCCGCACGCACCAAATTCGTTCGGTGGTAGACTGATATTGTGAATAATAATCGCGTCAATACTCACATGATTCGGTCGTATATTATAGTTTGGTGAGGCAAGCCACGTGGCTGCTGAGAGTAAGCCGTCTGTGATAGTCATCGGTGACATAGAGGATGATAGGGGCAACGAGCTTGATGAAGATGTGGGCATAGTGCTCTCTTTTTATGATAGCGGTGATACGAGTAATGATTATAGTAGTAGTGATAACGGTGTGATAGAGACTCTATCAAAGTAGTTATATGATAATGCACTTTTTGTAGTAGTTGATTTTTTGATTCAGCAGACCTTGATAGCGCTGATAGCGTATGAATAATAACGTGCGAGATTTTACCTCATGTCTATGAAACTGACGTCTATATCTATAGATGCTACCTTAGCAAAAATCGGCCCACGAGCACGTTTGTCAGTGGCTGTTGCTGGATTGCTATTCTCTGTACCGGCTTATGCATTCTTACCGACGCCACTCGCAGTCATTGAGCCTGACACCTTATCATCAGTTGCATCTGCATCTGCATCTGCATCGCCTTCGGAATCACTGCCGCCTGAATCATCAACCGACCTATCACCTGCTGATTTTGATTCAGTTGCGTTATCTGAGTCAAATAATAGTCATAGCACGGAACAAAATACTCAAGATAACGTGGTTTCGGCATCAGACGTGACTACAGAGCAGCTGCTATCAACATGGCGGCAGCAAGTAAAAACAGACAATCTAGCAGAGCATACAACATGGCGACGCTTATTATATTTTTACGATGATAAAAACAATGCATTTGGTAAAAAGAAAACGGAGAGTTTGGTCGATGATTCACGCTTCTTTTTGAGTGAGAACGGCCAGTACGATTCAGGTGCAGAGCTCGATGCTATGCTAGTAGCGCTCGCAAAAGAGCTGACACTACCGCCGACTACCAACAAACAACAGCTTGATGGCCACCCGAACAATAACGACTCTGTACTATGCCGTTTTCCAGCGCGTGCTGCATGGTTAACCCAGCAGTTAAACATCGGTGATGTAAGTCTATCAACTGAGTGCCCAAAGCTCGACGAATGGATGTCGACATTGGCACCTGAGCAGCTATCTATTGTATTTGCTCAAGAGTATTTGGACAATCCGCTCTCCGCTTTTGCTCATACATTATTGCGCATTGACTCAAAAGAAAGTGTGGCTGACCCTACCCAAATCCAGCACGCTCATGCACTCAATTATACGGTAGACGGCGATCCAGACGATAGCTTTCCGATATACTCCGTCAAGTCAATGATTGGTGCTTACGGCAGTCTTATTGAGATTGACCCTTATCCAGAAAAGCTGGCAAAGTATCTACATGATGACGAGCGTGATACGTGGACATATCGATTGAATCTGACCCCAAGTGAGGTGCAGCAGATTATGCGACATGTTTGGGAGACTAAGTCGCTCAAAATGCCGTATTACTTTACCACAGACAATTGTACCTCTGAGATTCTACGACTTATCGATGTTGTCCGTCCGCAGCAAAGTCTATTAAGCAAATTACCTTATGCCGTCATCCCCTCTGATGTGATTCAGCTATTAAGCAGTAAAAACCTTTTGGCAAGTACTGCTTATACCCCTGCCGATAACACGTTACGTCAAGCTCAGCTGAATGAGATTAAGCAACAGCGTCAGCAGTTGGGTTATCACAATAGCGCCATGCAGACCGTTAGCGAGATAAAGTCTGCACAGCTCAATCCTATATCTAGCCTGTCAGCCGATAGCCAGAGGTTACTTAAGCGTCAAATAAACGTATCGGATAATAATCCAACAGACAGACACCCACTACAGCTAGGGACTATAGGTATAGGGCAGCGCGGTGATAATGACTATATCGATATTGGGGTAAGAGCAGGGTTTCATGATACGCTTGACCACGCTTCAGGGTATCCACAGTTTTTCAACCTAGAAGGTTTGGCTGCGACCCTGCGTCTGTATGACACAGATGATAACAAGCCCAATCAACCAGACAGCGTAGTATTACAGAACCTCACTGTGATTCGTGGTCGCTCTTTTAACCCTGTCAACTCTGCCAAAAAAGGCAAAACGTGGGGCGCAAGTATCGAAGCGATGCGCGTTAATGATGGTTCGCAAAAAGACGGCACAGACCATTTAGTGGGTAGCGTAGGTTATGAGACGGGTTGGTCATGGGCATTTGGTAACCCAAGTCAAGGTACGGGTGAGATGCCATCGCAGCTATGTTATACCCTTTTGGCAGGCACGGCGCAAGCAGGGCGCGGTATCAATAAAGGGTTTCGCGTAGGTGCAGGTGTCAATGCAGGCTGTCGTTATCAGATTAACAATCAGTTACGCGCGCAGGCTGAATTGCAATTGCCATATTGGTATCATGGCAGCAGCGATGCGTCAAATGTGCGCGGGCATTATTGGCAACCGATCTCAAGCCTCGGGCTGCAATATGATATTGATAAAAAACAAGCACTACGTATCAATGCCAACTATGACTGGCAGGATCGTGTCGATACCAACGATGACATACAGCTGTCTTATAGACGCTATTTTTAAGCACATCACTTGTAGATTTGGGTGTTTTTCGGCGTTGTAGCAATTGTATTAAAGGAAAGAGCTTTATGAGTATGCAAAATTTACTGGTTATTGGCCAAGGGGATATCGGCCTGCCACTCACCAATAAGCTGGCCTCTGAAGGTTATGATGTGACGGGACTTGCTCGTAGTGAGCGCCATCAGTATGAGTTAGTAAACGACGCTAACTTCCTACAAGCGGATGCGTTAACTTTGACAGCAGAGCAGCTGCAACCGTTTACTCATATTGCCATTATCGTGACGCCTGATGAGTATTCGACCAGCGGTTATCACAACAGTTATCTAGCCATTAGCCAGCATTTGGCAACGCTTGCTCCACAGCTCACCAAACTTGAGCGTGTGGTATTCATTTCTTCTACTGGTGTTTACGGTCAGGACAATGGTGAGTGGATTGATGAGCATGCTGCACCTGTGACACCTGCACGCGCTGCGTCAAAGGTCATATTACAAGCAGAACAAGCATTGCAACAAGGCTTTGGCAAAAAAGCCATTATCATTCGTCCGAGCGGCATTTATGGGCGCGAGCGTCTGATGCAATTACGCAAAGCCCGCGAGCCACAAAAAGAACCAGTGGCAGCTAGCCACTGGAGCAATCGTATTATGGATCGTGATTTGGTGACGATTATTGCCAATGTTCTGACCACAGAGACACCCAAGCCTCTTTATATCGCGACAGATTATCGACCGGTTACCACGCTTGAGCTTGGTGTTTGGCTCAGTGAGCAAGTAGGTGAAGTGCCGCCCGCTATTGATGATAAAAAAACCTCAGTGACAGGAAAACGCTTACACAGCAATATTCCGTTAGCTTGGCTTGATTATGCTGATTGGCAAACAGGATATCGTGATATTTTGGATTATCAGGCTTCGGGTCATTAAAAACCGGGTCATCAAAGTCCGGATCATTAAGCCGTAGCTTATCAAAATTAGAATCATTAACAGCAAGATGGCTGTTTGGTTTGATCGCTCTCATTCGTTTTATGTTTTATCGTAACCGCTTCTGGAGATTTCATGACTCAGCCTTCAACTTCTGATGACCACCTATCTAATACCAAGCAGGTAGCAGAAGGCGATGACAATGCAGAAGGTCAGGGCATACATAAGACTGAAAAATCCTCTGCCTTGCCCGTTAGTCAACAGCCTGCGATTGTACATCCTAATTTTGATCCAATGCAGTCACCCCTTGACCCTGCACGGTCATTGAGTGATATTCCAGAGCCTGCTCGGCGCTTGAACGGTCAATTACAGCGACTTTATGGTCACTCCTCGCGCTTTTATCAGCCTACTGAAGCCAGCTCGTCGAAATGGTCACTGATGGCATCAGATACTTTGGGTGAGCACTTGTCACTTCTCAGCGCTGCACAGTTAATTGAACTACCCGATAGCTTTTATCAGACGCATAGTGAGCCGCCCTTATTGTCTCCTTTAGCGGATATGATATTGTTAGATATGTCGGACATTCAGCAAGCCATTCGTGCCTATCCACAACTGAGCCGTTATGGATTTGATGCGATTGATCATCCAGCTGCTATCGAGCCTAGCAATGATAAGGCTGCGCATAAAAGTGCGAATGAATCGGCAGCGTCTTTGCAAGTATTGACTAAGCGTTATAATCCTGACGAACTACTCAGCAGTGTCTACGCTGATGACTGGCAAGTGACGTTACAACCGCAGCAATTTGAGACCGGTGAGGGCAGTTTGGCGACAGATATTTTGGCTTGTAGTGTGGCTGTCCATGCGCTAAAGCAATGTAGTACTCGCAAAAGTATCAATCATAGTTATAGTGCCACCCAAATCTGTCAACATATACGCAGCTATTTGCTCAGTCAGATTGTTCGTGAGCCGAGTCAACGCCATGCTTATCGTCAAATACGTATCTTTAGCGGCCACGTCATTGTGGCGGCTTATCATCTAGGCTGGCAAATTCAGCAGCGAGCCGATGGTCAGAGCTATTTTAATCTCTCATCACGCAGTGGTTTATTGACTCGCTATGCCAATATGCAAGAGTACGATATCAATGGCTGGTTGAGTTAATGATTGGTCAAGTGGATCAATAATACGTACAATAACGCAAATTTTCTGCCCCTCTTTTTGCCGATAGGAATGTCATCATGTCTCAAGTACAACGCGCTCAAGATTCATCATTTTCATCTCATCAGTTCATTCAACTGGCCTTAGACAATCAAGTGCTCAAATTTGGCGAATTCGTCCTAAAGTCTGGTCGAATCAGTCCGTACTTTTTTAATGCAGGGCTGCTTGCGACAGGTGAAATGCTATCGTTGCTCGCACGCGGTTATGCAGATGCCTTAGCTGAACAAATGGCAGCCGCAAATGATGGTGCTGATCAGCAAGAGCTGGTTATATTTGGTGCCGCTTATAAAGGTATTCCGTTTGTGGCAGCGACGGCGCAGGCGTTATGGCATCACCACGGTATCAATGCTCAATGGGGCTATAACCGTAAAGAAGCCAAAACCCATGGTGAAGGCGGCAATTTGGTCGGCACTGATGTGAGTGGCAAGGCAGTATGGGTACTAGATGATGTCATCACCGCTGGTACAGCCATGCGTGAAGTGGTGGAGATTTTAGAGCAAGCAGGTGCCAGTGTGGCAGGTATTATCGTGGCGCTTGATCGCAAGGAAAAAGGCCAAGCAGAGCACTCTGCTATTCAAGAGCTTGCGTCGACACTACAAGTACCTGTACGTGCGCTGGTCGATATCGATGATTTGATCAGCTATTTGGCAGAGCAAGATAGCCAGTATAAAGATGCGACTCAGCTGGCCAAGATGCAGCATTACCGTGAACAATATGGCGTATAGTTGCGCACTAAATTTTCATACCGCATGAGTTTGTTCTATATTAATAAAATAACATAAGTGAGCTTTATTATGAGCCAAGAAAAATCATTAAAAATACTCGTCATCATGGATCCTATCGAGCGCGTCAATTATAAAAAAGACACTAGCCTCGCCATGATGTGGGCCGCTCAAGATCGTGGGCATCAGCTTGGCTATTGTCAGATTCATGACTTATGGTTGAACCGTGGTCAGTTGATGATTGATAGTCAGCCGCTCACGGTTCAGCGTGATCCAGCAGATTTTTATACGTTGGGTGATAAAGTCACTGGTCCAGCCAGCGAATATGACGTGATTTTAATGCGTAAAGATCCTCCTTTTGATATGCGCTTTATTTATGCCACTTATATGCTTGACCATGCAAAGGCAGCAGGCGTACTGGTGGTCAATGACCCACAAGCGATCCGTGACTGTAATGAGAAGCTATTTGCGACATGGTTTAGCGAGTATATGAGCCCGACGATTGTGACTAGCAAACAGGCACATATCCGTCAATTTATCGCTGAGCAACAAGACGTGATCGTCAAGCCATTAGACGGTATGGGCGGTACGGGTATTTTTCGTTTGACCGCTGACAGCCCAAATATTGGGGTGACACTAGAAGTATTGACTGAGCTTGAGACTTTGCCAATCATGGCGCAGCGTTACCTGCCAGAGATTAAAGAAGGCGATAAGCGTGTATTAATCGTTGATGGCACCGTGGTAGATTATAGCTTGGCCCGCATTCCAACCAAAGGTGAGACCCGTGGCAATCTGGCGGCTGGCGGTAGCGGCGTGGCCATGGCATTGACTGATATTGAGAGTCAAGTAGCAGAAGTAGTGGCACCGATTGTCAAAGAAAAAGGCCTCATGTTCGTAGGTCTAGATTTAATCGGTGGCCGCATCACTGAGATCAATGTCACCAGTCCGACCTGTGTACGTGAGATTGATGATCAATGTGGTACAGATATCGCGACAGATTTTATCATCGCGATTGAGTCCAAATTTTCGGCATAAAGATGGCTATGTTTATCCGTATTTTGACGAGGTGAACCAGCTGTTTTAAGATATCGTTAACCAGGGCACTGTTTTATGTACCATCAGTGCCGCACAAGACCAAGTCGTGACTAAATCCAGATCAAGTACGGCTTGGAAATTTGTGCCTTTCGCTGCATAAAGTACTGTATATAAGACAATGATTTACTCTATACTATGCGGACTTTTGCCGTGTCATTATTTTTCATCAGTGGCATCATAGCGGTAGGATAAACCTTTCATACCAATAAAATAAAAGATAGGCAGGCGTTCATGAAAACACCGCATATATTGATGATGGCAGCTGGTACGGGCGGGCATGTTTTTCCAGCGCTTGCCGTGAGCGACGAGCTGACCCAACGCGGTGCGGTCATCCATTGGTTAGGAACGCCAAATGGTATGGAGAACGGTCTGGTTGAGCCGACTGGCTATTCTTTTCATGCTATTAATATGCAGGGGCTGCGTGGTAAAGGGGTAGGGCGATTATTGAAGCTGCCTGTGACTTTGCTATCAGCGACGATGGCTGCCGTGAAGGTGATTCGTAGCAATCAGATTGATGTGGTCGTCGGGTTCGGTGGCTATGTGTCTGCGCCTGGTGGTATCGCTGCCCGTCTGACCAATAGACCATTGATTATCCATGAACAAAACGCCATCGCTGGTATGAGCAACTGCTATTTATCCAAGCTCTCTACCAAGACACTACAAGCGTTTGAGAATACTTTTGCCAATAGCGCGCAAGATGCCAAGCTTGAGACCGTGGGTAATCCTGTGCGTAATGCTATCACTGGTGTCGCAGCGCCAACGGTACGCTATGATTTGAATGATCGCTCACCGCTGAAGCTGCTAGTAGTGGGCGGATCACTTGGCGCTCAAGTGTTGAATGACACTGTGCCAAAAGCATTGGCCTTACTCGATCAGCCATTTGAAGTCATGCACCAGTGTGGCCGCAATAATGAAGTCGCGACCCAAGCGGCTTATGGCGAACAGACTTTAGATAACCATCAGTTCACCGTGCAGCCGTTTATCAATGATATGGCGGCAGCTTATAATTGGGCAGATATCATCGTTTGCCGCGCAGGTGCATTGACAGTGACCGAAATTCAAAATGTCGGCATTGCCGCTATTTTTGTACCGCTACCGCATGCAGTGGATGACCATCAAACGGCCAATGCACGCACATTGACGTCACATGATGCCGCCATATTGTTACCGCAGTCTGAGCTGACAGCCCAGCGTTTAAGTGATGAGCTTAGAGTGCTTGATCGAGAAAAGTGCCTAGCGATGGCTAAAAAAGGCCACGCCCTTGCCAACCGCAGTGCGAGTAAGCAAGTTGCTGATATTATTTGGCAGGCGCTGTAGTCTTTACGGTTACTGCCGCTCGTTTTTATTCATCAAATTTTACTGTCTTTTAATTTTTATTGACCTCTAATAAAGAGAAATTCTTATGCCTAATTCTGCAAAAGCTCTACCTAAGCGTTTAATTGAAATACCAGAGATGCGCCGTATTCAGCATTTGCATTTTGTTGGTATTGGCGGTTCAGGCATGTGCGGTATTGCGGAAGTGATGAACAATCAAGGCTATCAAGTCAGTGGTTCTGACATCGCAGAAAGTCTGGTGACTAAGCGTCTACAGCAGATTGGCATCGAGATATCGATCGGTCATGACTCTAAAAACATCGCCAATGCTGACGTTATCGTTGTATCCTCAGCGATTGATCGCAGTAACCCTGAAGTTAAAGCGGCGCTTGAAGCTCGCCTGCCAGTGGTACGCCGTGCCGATATGCTTGGTGAATTGATGCGCTATCGTCATGGTATTGCGGTTGCGGGTGCGCATGGCAAGACGACGACCACCAGTTTGCTCACCACGATGATGGCAGAAGGACAATTAGATCCAACGTATGTGATCGGCGGTAAGCTAAACGCGTCTGGTAAAAACGCGGCACTCGGCAGTAGCCGGTTCTTGGTAGCAGAAGCAGATGAGTCTGATGCGTCATTCTTGTCTTTACATCCGATGGCCGCGATTGTGACCAATATCGATCAAGACCATATGGAGACCTATGAGAATAGCTTTGATAAATTAAAAGCCGCCTACATTCAGTTTCTGCAAAATATGCCGTTTTATGGTCTAGCAGTGGTATGCGGTGATGATCCAGAATTGTATGCGATGATTGATGATATTGGTCGTCCCGTGCTGACCTTTGGTCTTGAGCCTTTTAACGATGTACAAGCCATCGATTTGGTCACCGAAGGCACTAAAACCCACTTTACAGTATTGCGCCGTGACCGTGAGCCATTACGTCTGACATTGAACATTCCTGGTACGCATAATGTTTATAACGCTCTTGCTGCCATCACGATGGCGACCGATGAAGGCGTTGATGATGCAGCGATTGAGCGTGCCCTGCAAAAATTTGAAGGCGTGGGCCGTCGTTTTGAGCAGCATGCTTCTGTCGATATCGATGATGGTAATGTCTTATTGATTGATGATTATGGTCATCATCCAAAAGAAGTCGATGCGACCATTAAAGCCGCTCGCCAAAGCTTCCCTGATCGCCGCCTAGTGATGTTATTCCAGCCGCATCGTTATAGCCGTACCCGTGATTGCTATGATGATTTTGTGGAGGTGCTATCAAGTGTTGATGAGCTACTACTATTGGATGTGTATTCAGCAGGTGAGAGTCCAATCACAGGGGCTGATACTAAGTCGCTAGCACGCAGTATTCGTTTGCGCGGTGAAGTGGAGCCGACCATTATTGACAAAGACAATCTTGCACCTGTCATGCAGCGCTTACTGAAAGCCAATGACATGTTGATTACCCAAGGCGCTGGTAATGTGGGACAGATTGCGGTCGATTTGGCTGCCAATAACCTTTATATTAAGTAAAATAACAATACTAAATGGGCTAAAACTCAGGGACTACCTTCATGACGACCAATAATAAAGACAACATAAGCACTCAGGACGCCGCTATTAGTGATGTGTCTGTAGACACTGCAACCATTCACACGAAAGATGCCAGTCAGTTTGGCAAAGTAGCGGTCATCTATGGCGGCACCAGCAATGAGCGTAGTGTCTCTCTAGACAGTGGTGCTGCTGTGTTGCAAGCACTACAAAATCAGGGCGTCGACGCCACGCATTTTGACCCAAAGCATCAAGATATTACTGAGTTACGTGAGTATGATCGCGTGTTTAATGTCTTGCATGGTCGCGGCGGCGAAGACGGTTTATTACAAGGTGTGCTGCAGTGGTTTGATATCCCGCAAACAGGCTCAGGTATTTTGGCATCGGCGCTGGGTATGGATAAAGTACGCACCAAGCAGCTATGGCAAGGTTGCGGCTTGGCCACCGCACCATTTTCATTATTGACCGCTGAGACCGATTGGCAGCAAGTCGTGAATACATTAGGATTGCCGCTGATTATTAAGCCCGTTCATGAAGGCTCAAGCATTGGTATGACCAAGGTCAATACGCTTGATGAATTGCCAGCAGCCTATGCTACTGCTGTAGAGTGCGGTGATGCAGTGATGGCTGAGCGCTGGATTACTGGCCGTGAGTTTACGATTGTCATCATTGACGACGAAGCCTATCCTATCATTCGCCTTGAGCCTGCTGATATTACCAACTTCTATGATTTTGAGGCCAAGTATAATCGTAATGATACCAGCTACTATATTCCTTGTGGATTGAGTGCTGCTGAAGAGACGCATCTACAAGAATTGAGTCTGGCAGCCTTTCGTGCCGTCGATGCAAAAGGCTGGGGCCGTATCGATGCCATGCAAGATGAAGCAGGCAATTTTTGGTTGCTTGAAATCAATACCGTACCAGGTATGACCAGTCATAGTTTGGTACCGATGGCCGCAAAAGCGAAAGGAATGGACTTTGATTCATTGTGCTGGCACATACTAGCACAGACGTTGTAGCCCGCTATTAAGGCTATTGAATGTATCACTAGAGCTGCTATAGCACAACTTCATGTAAACTTGTGTAAATTCCTTGCTCCTAGTAGGTGTTAGGCTATTGTTTAATCATAAAATACGTTAATATTGTAATAATAGGTCTGTTTCAGTAATATTTATGTTTTTTTATGAATATTCATGATAAGTGATTCATAAATTAAGAAAAATGTTACGTTTAAATGAGACGAATCGCTGCATATACATAGTTTTCTTGACAGACTTTGATAATATAGCGAATTACCAAGCATCTGCAAAACATATGCAGAGAGACATCAATAAATAGCATGATCAGTTTTATGCAAATATAGGGACACAGGTCGTTATGGCTCAAACTGTCAACGAGGTAACTGACTTGATGAGTGATACAGCTGGTCGCCCAAAATCTAAAATCCAATTATCGCCTTTTGTCAAGTACCTCTTTATGGTGTTGGTATTAGGATTATTGGTGCTGATATTGGTGATGGGTGGTAAAGCATTACGTGATGCACCGCCTGCTGAGATCCATGTTAGTAATAAAGATTTGTCCGTTGGTCAATACCATGCCTTACAAGACGTGATGGATCAGCAGCAGGTAAGCAGCTTTTTTACCTCTGATTTGCAGGCACTAAGAGATATTACGATGGGTCTGGCTTGGGTCGACCAAGTGAGCATCTCTCGTGATTGGCAACGCGGTATTGTTGTGACGGCATTGCCCAAACAAGCTGTTGCCAATTTTGGCACAGAGCGTTTGGTTGATGCAAAAGGCTCAGTATTCGTCCCTGTTGATAGTCAAGATTTGACGCAGCAGCGCTTTGCGACCTTACAAGGTGAGATGAATCAAGCACCCGTTATTATGCAGCAAATGCAGCAAGTCAATGACTGGTACGCACCTCTTGGTATGCAGGTTGATGATATTATCCTATCACCTAGAATGACATGGTTGATACGGTTTGATAATGGGCTGCGTGTGATTGTCGATAATGAGAACACGGCACAAAAACTATTGAACCTCAGTCAGTTGCTTGGTCATCAGTTAAGTACCCGCCGAGATGAGATGCAGTCTGTAGACTTGCGCTACAAGAATGGTTTTACGATCGCTTGGAACGTAACAGCACCTGCTGATGAGTCAAAATAAAGAATATATGTAAAACATCATAGCGTTTTGATAACGCTTTTTTTAATGAATGAATAGGGGAGTGTTACGATCTCTCCTGTTTCGCGATAATTTGTCTGGTACCATGAAAAATAATGAAAATCTGGTTGTTGTCCATTTAAGTGCCACGGCGGTTTACGTCGTCATTGGCAATGTTGTCTCTGCAAGAGACATTCGCATTTTGGGTGTGGGACAAGCAAAGAACAGCGATTTTTATCAAGGCCGAATAAAGCATCGTGAACGCTTGCAGGGTGCGATTAAACAAGCTATCCAAGAAGCAGAAGACATGGCTAATTGCCGTGTACACAGTGTTTGGCTGACGCTAGCAACCCCTGAGCTTTCTAGTAAAAACAGCGCTGGGGACGTTAAGGTAGAAGATGACGTCGTTCGTGCCAAAGACATGGTGCAAGCATTGGCCAACGCCAAATCGCGAGATTTATCATCAGATTATTATTTGATGCATTGCTGTCAGCAAGGTATCTATGTCGATGACCAAGAGCATATGGTTGATGATGTTATTGAAATGATGGCGCACAACATTACGGTCATGTATCACATGATGATGATGCCCGTGGCCAGTCGTCAAAACATTCAAAAACTGCTACAAAGTTGCGATGTTGGTATCGATCATATCGTGTTTGATGCGGTCACCAGTGCTGAATATAGCTTGATGAGTGATGAGCGTCAGCAAGGCGTTTGCTTGGTAGACATTGGTGCCAGTACCACGAGCATTTGTGTGTATAAAGAAAACAAACTCATCTTTACCCATTGCATTGCCACTGGCAGTCATGAAGTAACAATGGATATTTCAGCTGATTTTGGTATATCCATGATTGAAGCTGAAAAGCTCAAAAAGAGTCATGGTACCGCTGATGTCAATAGTGTGGATCCAAGCTCGTTTTTCTTGTTTAAGCCGCAAGGATCAGGCGATGAGATGAATATTGGCATCTATAACTTAGCCCGTATTGTCGAGGCTCGTTATGTGCAGATATTCACCGAAGTGGCTCGTCAATTACACGAAGCAGGTTTGATCGGTTATATTGACAAAGGTATCGTGTTGACAGGCGGTGGTAGTACCATTAAAGGTATGGTACCTTTTGCTAAAAAACTGCTCAAGATGCCAGTGGTAATGACAAACACGCATCCAGCCATTAGTGCTTACAACCATTTCGATAACGATGAGTCATTTAAGCAGCTCAATAGCCAAGTAAATAGTCGTCATTATCAAACGGCGTTTGGCACACTATTATATAGTCAGAGCGAGCAGTTTCGCCGTAGCGAAAAAAGTGAACCTGAAGCGATTCAAAAAAATCGAATGACGGGTGTTTTTCAAAGTGCAGGACAGCGTTTTGCTAATGTACTGAAAAAAATACTGTAGCGTTGTTTGCTGAAAAAATCAAAACATGCCATTTGCCCATATAATTTTCGAATTATTCAAGGATATAAAATGAGCGATGTTAAAAACAATATTTTAAGTAATAATAGCAACACCCTAAGCGATAGACATATTACTGTCTAGCTAGACTATTTACACCATACTCTGTCTTATTTAAATACATTTATATATAGTATGTCGATAGCGCGCCATATGAGTGCGTTACTTCGTATCGACCTACACGCTATCTGCAACTGGAGAATCTTTTTTATGTCAAAATACACCATGCCAGATGATAATCAGCTTCAAAATAACGGCCAAGCGAGCTTCACTGTATTCGGTGTTGGCGGCGGCGGCGGTAATGCAGTTGAACATATGGTACAACAAGGTATTAGAGGTGTAACGTTCGTCTGTGCCAATACAGATAAGCAAGCGCTTGATCGCCTAACAGCCCCTCATAAACTGCAACTTGGCGCAAAGACGAACCGTGGCCTTGGTGCAGGTGCAAATCCAGAAGTGGGCCGTGAAGCAGCAGAAAGCGAAGAAGAAGCCATCCGTGCATTGCTTGAGCATGCAGATATGGTATTCATTACCGCGGGCATGGGCGGCGGTACAGGCACGGGCGCTGCACCTGTCGTAGCACGTATCGCTAAAGAGATGGAAGTGCTGACCGTGGCTGTTGTGACCACACCATTTAAGTTCGAAGGCGGCAAACGCATCAAAGCGGCTAAAGCAGGTATTGAGCAGCTGACTAACTTTGTTGATTCAATCATCACTATTCCAAATGATAAATTAATGAGCGTATACGGCAATATCTCTATGCAAGATGCCTTTAAAAAAGCAGATGACGTATTGTTACATGCTGTGCAAGGTATTGCTGAAACCATCGCTAGCGAAGGTATGATCAATATCGATTTCAACGATATCCGTACTGCTATGACTGCGAAAGGTCATGCGATGATGGGTATTGGTCGCGCCAGCGGTGATGATCGTGCGCGTCAAGCCACTGAGAAAGCCATCAGATCACCACTACTCGATGACCTGCGTCTAGAGAATGCCAAAGGTCTATTGGTCAACGTGATCTCTTCTGAGTCACTATCATTAGACGAGATGAGCAAAATCAGCGCCATCGTTGAAGAAATCACTGACATCGATGACGCTCATATTTTCTATGGTTCTGTCATCGATGAAAAAATGGGTGAAGACTTGCACGTGACCGTTATTGCAACGGGTCTAACGTTAGACGAAAATGCAGGACAAGAGCCAGAAGTGGTAGAGCAGCCAGTACCTTCTGTTAATAGCACACAGCCTGTTGATCCTAATGTACATACCAGTGCATTAAATAGCCAAAAGCAGTCACAAGCGAAAATGCAGCAAGACAATGTGGTACGTCCAAGTGCTTCTCAAGAGAAGCCACAGACCAAAACAAACAGTATTCAAGATTACCTGAAGCGCCAACAAAACAAATAATTTTCGATATGATTTGAGCTTAGGTACTTCTTAGAAAAAGCCAGCGTCCATCGCTGGCTTTTTTGTGTTTGACAGTAAAGTATTCTGTCGATGTAAAAGCACTCAGGTAAAAGAAGTATGAATAAAAGTGTTACAAATGATGGGTCAACTCGGTCTGATAGTAGCAGTCGCACACGCCATATAAGCGCAAAAGTAACCGATGAGTCAGGTACGATAAGTGTTATCAATCAAGGAGATAAGGAAATTAGCCATTTTTATCTATAGCGAATAAGGGCTAGGTAATGGTACACTGTGTCAATTGTAACAAAATATGTGAGAAGACAGCCATGAACCAAAGAACCATAAAAACAGCAATAGCCGTTACGGGTACTGGTCTCCATAGTGGTCAGCCTGTGGATTTAGAGTTTCACCCGCAGCCGATTGACACAGGTATTGTTTTTGAGCGCTCTGATATTGTAGGTAGTAAGCCAATCCCAGCGAGTGCTTTTTTAGTGCAAGATACGATGATGTCATCAAATTTAGTATTTGGTGGTACGAGAGTCGGCACGGTTGAGCATTTACTCAGTGCCATTGCGGGACTGGGTGTGGATAACCTTTTGGTTCGAGTCTCTGCATCAGAGATACCTATTATGGATGGTAGTGCAGCTCCTTTTGTGGCGCTGTTACTTGATGCAGGATTTTGTGAGCAAGAAGCCGCCAAAAAATTCATCAAAATCATACGTCCAGTACGAGTAAAAATAGAAGATAAGTGGGCAGAACTGCGTCCTTACGATGGATATGAATTAAACTTTGAGATCGATTTTGATCATCCCGCTATCGACAAAAACTTTCAACATGCACAGCTGCAGTTTTCTACGCAAAACTTCATTGAGCAATTGAGTACTGCGCGTACTTTTGGGTTTTTACGTGACATAGAGGCATTACGTCAAAACAATCTAGCGTTGGGTGGCAGTATGGACAATGCTATTGTGATTGATGACGTTAATATTTTAAATGTAGAAGGGTTACGTTTTAACGATGAGTTCGTCCGCCATAAGATTTTGGATGCTTTAGGGGATTTATATTTGATAGGTTATCCGATTTTGGGTCGTTTTAATGCCTATAAGTCTGGTCATGCATTAAACAATTTGCTGGTGCGCGAGATATTATCTGATGATGATAACTTTGAAATTGTAACTTTTGATGACAATGTAACGTGTCCTATCGAATATTTGCCATTGAATGGCATGGTCGTTGAAGGATAAATACAGGAACACACACGAAGTATCGAAACATTTACGCAATATTACATAGAATGGTCATAATTACATTTATATAATATTTAGTTTTTTGAATATAGGTTCGATATTGAATGGTTGGTTTTTCTGTAGGATAGAGTTTACAAAAGCTGAGAGTGTTTTTTATATCATTCAATGGGCGTATTCTGATTATGAATATAACCATTGAATGATTTTTTTTGTTTGTAGCATTACAAAAATACAGCGTCGACACCGTTATTTTACTTCTATGCTTACACAACTTTACATTTATGGGATGAGATTTTTAGTCATTTATCAGTCGCAAAAGCGCATTTTTGAGGTTTTTATCAGTGGTGACATGCTCTGCGGCCTGTGATATAGTCCTTTTTGTGTTTTGGCTAAGCGTCTGATTTTCATTGGCTTTATAAGACTTTGATGAAGTTGCTGATGATGACTGAGATAGCTTACGATCAGCAGATGTTTTGGCTACAATGACGCGGATTTGTTTGAGTTGTTTAAATGTAATCGACTGCTCTGTTAATACCTGTAGATAAGCACTCTGTAAATAGCGAATGTGATTTGCAGCGGTCATCGAGCCGACACTGAGTACTAGTTGCTCAGAGGTTAGGCCGACAACCCAGCAGGTATCTAGGATTTCCTCAGGTAGACAGTCTATTAATAGCTCTTTTATCTCATTGGTTACTTCTATATATAGCCGCATATTGGTTGCAAGCGTTTGTGGTAGCGCGCTACCAGCAAAAGCTTGATGGTCTATAAGCTGGGCAAGCCGATTAGGCTGTTTTTTTGACATCGTAATGACTCATCTAATAGGTGACAAACTCGATACTCACAGCAGATATGCTCAACGCAATATATAGCAATTGATTCATGAAGTAGTTGACTGGACTGGCCATAAAACTGGCATTGGTCACTACTTAAAAAAAGCGAACTGTTCTAATAGGGATTTTATCACGTCTATTTGCTGATTATATCCTCTAAATTAATTGATGCTTCGTCACGGATGACGAGCAGACTTGTATTAACAATAGGTAGTAAATTTATGAAACAAGCTTTATTAATTTTGTCAGTCTTGGGAATGGGTATCGCACAGACGAGTGGTGCTGCTGAAACAACCTTTCAACCAAATAATACCTTGAGTCATACCATCACAAATATCTCTACTTCTGCGAACTACGGTTCTAGTCGTAATATCTATAGCACCAGCAGTGGCGCTCATGTCTATAGTAACGATGAAATTAGTCAAGCGATTGACAACCTAAGCGCTCATGCTCAGCAAAAAGAATACAAGCTCGCTTCATTGACCAGCCGTTTGTCATACGAGCAGCGTCAACAGCAAGCCAGCCGTGTCCCTGATCGCAACTCAGCTCCTGCGATTGCAGCAGCAAATGCGTCACGCGTGGCCTTATCCAGAAGCTCTGGATACTGTGCTCGTTATGTGCGTAAAGCGCTACAATCAGCAGGTTACGAATTTACGCCTAATGCTTCAGCTTATCAGTACGCCTCTCGTGGCACGCTGGCTCAAGCAGGCTTTACTAAGATCAGCAACGACATGTCGCCACAAGTCGGTGATGTCGTGGTCTACAATCGCACTTCAAGTCGTCCACATGGTCACATTCAGATCTTTGATGGCAATGACTGGGTATCTGATTTCCGTCAAAACAGCATCAGCCCATATAGTGGCAATTATAGCTATACGACATGGCGCGATTCGCAGTATGTTGACGATGCATCAGACCGTGGTATTTACCTTGCGATGGCTGACAAATAAATATCAGTTAGATATTGCCTGAGCGATAATAAGTGTTCTCCAAAACCAGTAATGTTATTTATAACATTACTGGTTTTTTCGATTAGAATATCGCAGGCTAAAGGCTAAAGGCTAAAGGCTAAAGGCTAAAGGCTAAAGGCTAAAGGCTAAAGGCTAAATGTAGACCAGTGCTGGCGATTATGAAAATCAGCTGGTGACGCATGACTTGAGGCAAAATACAAAGCAGTCTCACCAAATCGTAAGATGACACAAGGATGTATCTGCTCGATTGGCAGGTTTTGGATGGCGTATTGCTGATTAGAAAGTTGATTCAAAGGTACAGTAAAAACTCTCTCATAATCACAATGCTCGTCCATGACTGTCGACGCGTTATGTGGAACCTCTTTGAATGACATTATTGACGGCTCTGTGTGATTAACCCAATAAATAGATACAGGTGTGCATCCATCGTCTTTGTATAAGGGGATTGGTGGTAATGTGGCAGGATTACGATAGCTCTCAAATTTGTAAAGCGCGTAACGACCATCAGGGCTGGCGTTGATTTCTACATAAGCGGCTGTTTGCTGAATCTCTGTCGCGTGTCTGTCAATCAGCGAATCACCAGCAATGAAACATTCTAGGCAAGTCTCTTCCCACAAGTAATCAGAAAATCCCTCTCGCTTTGACTGCCATACTGGCCAATGTAGCTTATGTACCAATATTTGGTTGGGCACAGTGATTTGATAGGTCAGTTGCAAGCACAATGCAGGCTGCTGGATAACCTGAGCACTGACGTTAATACCAATATGTTTTAAGTCGTCTACGCTGACGCCCAGTTGCTTTGCATCGTTTGCGATGTTGTCTGTGGATAGACAGAGCTCAAAGGTTTGCTTCATGGTTTAGCCAGCTCCACAATTATGATAAAGAAGTCGTAATAGATAAAAGGCAATCCGTTACACGTCTCGCTAAATTACTATTTTAGACAAATAACATACTCTAAATAGCATAAAAGCCGCGAGCAAGATGCATCGCGGCTTTTATGTTCTACCGTCGTCATCACTTGGTTATTGTATCAATGGATACGGCATCTCATTGCTCAAACCAAGCTTGTCCTCACATTTACTGTGCGTGACGAGATAGGTTAGAAAGCTTAGGGTTAGCATTTGGGTTTTTACGCAATAACAATGCCATGCGGCCGATTGAATGAACCAAAGATGCCTTGGCCGCTTTAGCAAGCTGCTCCCCAATAACATCACGTTCTTCTTTTGTGCCAGCAGGCAGTTTTACTTTAATAAGCTCATGATCTGATAGAGCGCGATCAATCTCTTCGCTAATGGTCGGGGTGATACCTTTGTTGCCAATCATAACGATAGGCTTTAGCTCGTGACCGATGCCTCTTAGGCGTTTGATGGTAGCGTTATCGAGTTGCATAGAATTCCTAGGTGTTGGTAAAAATAAAAAGAGTGCTGTCAAAACAGTTATTGATCATTATAGATAATCTGTGACTATCTTGCATGAGATCAGCAGGATTTTGCACGATTTTACGTGACGAAAATGTTAAACTAAATGTTTGGTCACATTATAAACGCTACTGCCTTATAAAACAGTGTTTTAACCAAGAGAATTTGGTCAGTTGATGATCAATCACGAATAAATAGCCTGATTAAAGGCACTCTCCAGTAATCGCCACATAATTGAGTTCAATTCGTAAGTAATCGAAGAGATTGTATGTAGTTTTTGTAAAGTAATAGGAGCAGGTATTTTGGCCACACGTATTGAAAACAACAAACTGTCAAAAAGTAGTAGTGCTTGGATGAAAGAGCACATTGACGATCATTATGTGAAAAAGGCTCAACAAGATGGCTATCGTGCCCGTGCTGCTTATAAGTTATTAGAAATTAACGAAAAAACCAACCTTATCAAAAAAGGTATGACGGTTGTCGATTTAGGTAGTACACCCGGTAGTTGGTCACAAGTGGCAGGTCAACTGGTCGGCGAAAATGGTATTTTGATTGCCTCTGATATTTTGCCGATGGATACCTTACCTGATGTCACCTTTATCCAAGGCGATTTTCGGGAAGCTGAAGTGTTTGACGCCATCATGGCAGAAGTAGGTGATAGGCAAGTCGACGTCGTATTGTCTGATATGGCACCCAATACTGCGGGTAATAGTGCCATCGATCAGCCGCGTATGATGTACTTGTGCGAGTTGGCAGTGGAATTTGCACTCGCAACCTTACCAGAAGGTGGCGCACTTATTATGAAAGTGTTTCAAGGCGAGGGTACACAAGAATTACGCAAGCAGATGCAGCAGGATTTTAGTAAGATTCGTAGTATTAAGCCAGGTGCATCACGACCACGCTCAAAAGAGATGTTTTGGATAGCGATTAAATAGTTTTAATATCAATGGGTTGTTGGTATTGCAAGTAAGATAATGTGTCACCATAAACTGTCATTATCAAAATATAAAACCCACTACAATCGTTAACTGAATAATCGTGAAACCTGCTTGAATTATGCGGGTTAGCACCACATATCATGGTATATTACCTTTGTTTTTAGCATATGTTTTAGGCAAAGTCGTCTGGGAATAAATGTTTTATCAGCTTAATGACAATGGATTTGTGTTTATCTGATACTGATTGCTTATAAAAACAGCCTTTATGCTATTTGTAGATCATAGAAGTCTGAGCGAGAAGTTTTTGATATTAGGAAATCCACCAAAAATGAGCAATACATTTATAGACGTCACGTGTTTAGTAAACACACCAATAAGTAAGGGATGGGAATAACTAGTGAGCGACATGGTAAAAAATACCTTATTGTGGCTGGTGGTAATCGGCGTTTTGGTGCTGGTGTTTAGCGGCTTTGATCAATCATCTGAGCCGGATAACCTTAACTACTCTGAGTTTGTGACCGCCGTGTCAGAGAGTCAGGTAGCCAGTGTCGAAATCGACGGCGAACAGATCACCGGCGAAAAGAAAAATGGCTCATCTTTTGAGACTATTAGACCAGCTGTGTCCGATGACCAGTTAATGCCAATGCTACGTGAGAACCAAGTCGAAGTTCAAGGAACGGCACCAAAGCGCCAAAGCGTATTGATGCAATTACTAATAGCCAGTTTCCCAATCTTACTGATTATTGGTTTATTCTTATTCTTTATGCGTAATATGCAAGGCGGTGCTGGCGGCAAAGGTGGCGGTCCTATGAGCTTTGGTAAATCTAAAGCCAAAATGCTGACCGAAGACCAAATCAACGTGAACTTTGAAGATGTGGCTGGTTGTGAAGAAGCCAAAGAAGAAGTCGTTGAAGTGGTTGAGTTCTTACGTGATCCTGATAAATTTACCAAACTTGGTGCGACGATTCCTCGTGGTATCTTAATGGTAGGTCCTCCGGGTACGGGTAAGACGCTACTAGCAAGAGCCATTGCTGGTGAAGCTAAAGTACCGTTCTTCTCTATCTCAGGGTCTGATTTCGTTGAGATGTTTGTCGGTGTTGGTGCATCTCGTGTACGTGATATGTTCGAACAGGCCAAGAAAAGCGCGCCTTGTATCATCTTTATTGATGAGATTGATGCAGTCGGTCGTCATCGTGGCTCCGGTATGGGCGGCGGTAATGATGAGCGCGAGCAGACACTGAACCAGTTATTGGTTGAGATGGATGGGTTTGAGGGCAATGAAGGCGTTATCGTTATTGCTGCAACCAACCGTGCTGACGTGCTGGATAAAGCGTTATTGCGTCCAGGCCGTTTTGACCGTCAGGTACAAGTAGGCTTGCCGGATATCAAAGGCCGTGAGCAAATCTTGAAAGTGCATTTGAAGAAATTGCCAAACACGATCAGTGTAGACGCAAGTTCTCTTGCTCGTGGTACGCCCGGATTCAGTGGTGCGCAGCTTGCCAACCTTGTAAACGAAGCTGCATTATTTGCAGCACGTCGTAACAAGACCAGCGTCGATATGAATGACTTTGAAGATGCCAAAGACAAGTTATATATGGGCCCTGAACGCAAATCTATGGTGATACGCGAAGAAGAGCGCCGTGCGACTGCGTATCATGAAGCAGGCCATGCGCTAGTAGCTGAGCTATTACCAGGTACCGATCCTGTGCATAAAGTCACTATTATGCCTCGTGGTTTTGCCCTTGGTGTGACTTGGCAGCTGCCAGAACACGACCAGACCAGTATGTATAAGTCGAAAATGTTGAGCGATATTGCTATTTTGTTCGGTGGTCGTATCGCCGAAGAAGTCTTTATCAATCAAATGTCGACGGGTGCTTCAAACGACTTTGAACGTGCTACCAAAATGGCACGGGCGATGGTAACGAAGTACGGTATGTCTGATGCACTTGGTATCATGGTGTACGAGGATGATGACAACTCTCAAGGGTATTTCGGCGGAGGTGGTCGTACTATCTCAGAAGCTACTCAGCAAAAGGTCGATGAAGAAGTACGTCGCATGCTAGAGGAGCAGTATGATATCGCGCGTGAATTGATTGAAGGTAATCAAGAGAAAATGCATGCTATGGTTGATGCTCTCATGAAATGGGAAACCATTGATCGTGATCAATTGCAAGATATCTTAGCAGGTGAGGCCCCGCGTCCACCAAGAGTGTATCAACATAATGAAGTCAATTTGTCAAAAAATGACATCAAAACAACGGGCACTACGCCGCCACCATTACCAGCGATGTAAACTCTAGCTGATTCATGTTTGATAAAAAGCCCTTTACGATAAAGGGCTTTTTTATTGTCATCATTTTATACATGGCTTAGGACAGCCTAAGATTTACTGGTATCATAAGCATAGACAATAAGAATAAAAGCTATATTACAAATTTTAATTATGATGGATTGCTCATGTCATTATTTCAACCTTTACACAATTACAAAATATCTAGCCGTGATAAAACTTTGGATTTATCGCAGCCGCATATCATGGGCATTCTCAATGTGACACCAGATTCATTTTCAGATGGTGGTCAATTTAGCGAAGTGGATAAAGCGGTCGCTCATTGTCAGCAAATGATAGAAGAAGGCGCGACTATTATTGATATTGGTGGTGAATCTACTCGTCCGAACGCTGATATTGTGGTGACAGGCGAAGAATTACAGCGTGTTGTACCAGTCGTGCAAGCCATTCGTCAACATTGCGGTGATAATATCTGGCTATCTATTGACACCAGTAATCCAGAAGTCATGCAAGCAGCATTTGAAGCAGGTGCTGATATTTGGAATGATGTTCGAGCACTAAAACGTACTGGTGCTGCAGAACTGGCTGCTGCACTTGATATACCAGTCATGCTGATGCATATGCGCGGTGAGCCAACCACGATGAACAATCTGGCTCAGTATGAGGATGTGATTAATGACGTGATCACAGAGTTGACGACGTGTATTGAGGAAGTAACGCAGCTTGGTGTTAGACGAGATAAAATCATTATCGATCCAGGCTTTGGTTTTGCAAAAAACCATGAGCATCATTGTGCCCTATTAAGCCAGTTCGACAAGTTGCAGGCATTGGATTTACCATTGATGTTTGGTATTTCACGCAAGCGTTTTTTAGCAGAAGTATTGACCAATAGTGGCGTACAAATGGTGAAGACAACACAAGCAGTAGAGCGAGATGCTGTGGGTACTGCTGCTGGGTTGTTTGCGCTACAGCAGGGCGCCAGTATCATACGTACGCATAATGTGGCGATGATGCAGCAAGCAGTAACGTTATGGCATCAGCTGTCTGAGTATAACCAATATTAGGTGAGCGCACGCACTATAGTCAGAGAATTACTAAACGGCCACAGCGTTACTCTCCCTAGATGTACTATTTGTACAATCTTCAGTCGGCTGCCTTGTACCCATTTTAGATTTCTTTAACTATACATATAATATGAAAAACCCTCTTAATCAATAAAGGTAGCATTATGACCATTCAGCCAGAACCAACCAATGAGCAGCGCCGTATTATTTATCAAGCACGTCGCGGACTAAAAGAGTTAGATTTTTATATTGATCCTTATATTAAAGAGCTTTATCTGACAGCAAGTGCTGAAGAGCAAGCGGCCTTTGCAGAAATGCTCACTCATGAGGATCCTGACTTATTGGATTATTTTACCAATCAAAATCGTCCAGAATCAGAGGCTATATGGGCGTTGGTCAATAAGATAAAGACATGGCGTCATACCAAAGATTTGGCCTAGTCTCTAACGCTTATTTTGGTACTCATATATGACACTATTAACTTCTTTGCGTATTGATACGGCCATTCAGTCTATGAGCTATATACGCGTGTTGCTATATATTAGTGTGATGAGTGCTATGCTGATATTGGCATATTTTGCCTCTTTAGCTTTGTGGCAGTATGGACTGATCTTAGTCGTCTTGGTGGCCACTGCTATTTATGTAGCGATGTCACGACCGAGTCTGTTGCATCTGAGCCAACCACCACTTAACCAACGCGTGGACAAACAGTGGCAATTGTTGATGCGGCTGGGTCGCGGTGAGCAATTGTGGCAAGCTCATTTGAGGGCTGTCCACCGATACCAATGGGCAATACATTTTGAGTTCGATGTAATTGAGCCTTACCATCGTTCCTTATCAGCGACGGTCTTTCGCGATCAAGTGAGCGCTGAGCAATGGCGAGAGTTGAGTATTTTGGCCAATATGATGAATCATTAGGTGTAAGAGACAAGTACGGTTCTTGGTTTTGCCTTTGTAAAAAGGCTTACGAATACCTACATGTCTCAACAAAATAGGTATCTTGATGATGACAAAAATTTGCTATATTAATGGATGCTATTACGGGGTCTTATTCTGCAAGTTTGTTGTTTAGATGGATATTTTCAGGATAAGACAGTCGTTATTCATAATAAATAAGATGACAACAATAGGAATAGACTATGAGCTTATTAGGGAATTTAATCAGTCAAGTCGCACGTAGCGCAATGAATCCAGAGGACGCTCAGCGTAATCCAGTCAATCAACGTACCGATACACGGCAGACGGGTGGACTAGGGGATATATTAGGTAGCGTATTGGGCGGCAATGGTCAGGCAGGTGGTTATAATCCACAGCAACAGAACCGTCAAGCAGATAATGGGTTTGGCTTGGATGATATCCTCGGTGGTCTCACGGGTGGCAATCAACGTGGGGGCGCGAGCTCAGGCACTGGCGGCCTGGGAGACATCTTAGGCAGTGTATTAGGTGGTCAGCGTGCTGGTAGTAGTTTCGGTGGTAAAGGCATGCTAATCGCTGCATTGATGCCGATGGTACTGAGCTGGATCAAACGCAATGGCGGCCTAAGCAGTGCATTATCGAAAATTACTGGCATGGGTCATGGCGACAAAGCACGCTCTTGGATGAGTAGCGATGAGGCCAACGACAATTTAGATCCAAACGAGATAAGCCGTCTATTTGACGAAAGCGAAATTCAGCAAGTGGCAGCGCATACTGGTGCTAATGAGACGGAAGTACGTCAAGGACTTGCTGAGCTTTTACCTGAGGTGATGAATCAATTAACTCCTCATGGCAATCTAGATGATGAGAATGAGGCCAATACAGAGATTGATGACATCATCAATCAGCTGTCTAGTCGTCTTGGTACTTTAAAATAATTCAGGATTTTAGATGAGTTAAGCTGGAATGACTGCAAGTATTAACTAAGGAGCATGTTAAGTAACGTGCTCTTTTTTATATTTGTCGCAATAGTATAATCTATTGATAGGGTCTCTTTTTCTGCGAACCTATTTTAGCTCCGTATATTATGAAGTGTACTAACCATGAGAAAATAAGATAAGGAACAGCAACAGCTAGAAAATAACCGAGACCCATAGCAATTAGAATTAGAGTATCATCTTCAAAATATGTCTCACCTTTTTTAATAACATTATTGAACGTTGCTTCATCTTCTGAATTAATAAACTCCATTCGCCCATTTGAGGTAATGAAGGAAAGAAGAGGGGTTCCACATATAAGGTCTCTTTCTTCCAAAATACAACCATTCATTTCTAATGTTTTACCATTTACTAAACTGCTCACATCTAGCATCGCACCGTTATCAATATTCTCAAAATAGACATTAATTGGAACATCAAGGTCATATAACCCTAAAGTGTGATCTGAGGATAAGGCGTTGTATCTTATAAAGAATTTATCTTTAACTACATCATTAAGTCCACTAGTTGTTAATCGCATAAGGTAGCAATCACCTCTACTTATACTACATTGTACAAGTTGCTTCCTTGGATTATCAAAGTCCTGTTGCGGTAGCCAAAAACTAATAACTAGAGCTGGAATTGCTAAGACTATTGATAACCTAATATACTGTGGTTTATTCAAATTAACCTCGTTGATATTATTGTATTTATCACTAAACAAGGAACAGTAAGCGTTTATTTCAAACGTCTTGATATTGGCAGCGACAGTAAGGCCTTAAAATCGCTCATCTAACGTCTCTGGTGTGTAGTTAAGCGCGGCAAAACAGATGTCCGTATTAAACCCTCTATATTGCAAAAACCGTAACTGGCGTGCTTTGTCTTTTTGTTCGATAGGTATGCCATCACCGTATTTCCTAGTGCGTGCTACCACAGCCAGTTTTAGCCAGTCTACGCCATCGACCAGATTATCTGCACTATCATCTACAAACTCGCTAAATTCATCAGACTCTGCATTTGCCATATCAATCAGCTCATCAACATTACTGGGCATGGCAATCTTCTTGCGATAGAATTCTTGCTTGATACGTCCGCGTCCACGGCCTTTGCGGATATTTTCACGTATGAGCATCAAAGTCGTTCGGTAATCGCTTTGATAGCCTTTTTCTTCAAACTCATCGAGCAGCGCATCAACTTTATCTGGGTCTTGTTCCTTGTCGATCAGTTTTTGCTTGAGCTCAGCCTTACCGTATTCGCGGCGTGATAAGTAATAGAATGCAAGCCACCGTAATCGGCTTTCGGCCTTAATAGCATCTACCTCAGCTTGTCTTTGTTCAGGTGTGCGCAGATAAGCTTTGAGGGCAGCAGGAAGGTTGTCAGTTTGGCTGTTTTGCGCATGATCATTGGATGTGATTGGCGCAGATGTTAGCTCTGAAACGGCAGTGTAATGCTCAATATTATCGTTAGTAGTAGCGCTGCTATCGTCTTCATTATGATGAACGTTGTGCTTAACCTCTGCGAGCATCTCTTTAATGCTCTGTGCTCTTGGTTGCTCATAAGCAGGCACATCGCTAGGTTCAGGTATAAAATTGGCCGCTGGATGAAAACGTTTTTCACGTTTCTGACGCTTTTTGGGTTTGTTTTTTTTTGAGTTAACAGAGGAGGGTGAGTCAGTCGACTCTATATCAGTTATAGCACCACTAGTAGCTGAGTCGCTATGTGGCGAACGATTATTTGTTGGTCTATGATTCTCTGATGAACTGATTTCTGATGTATTGGTTTTTAAGTGGCTTCTATCTGAAGGTATAAAGCGTTTGCCAGTTTTTCTGGGCTTTTTTGATGTGTCTTTATATGAGTGCTTATAGATTTTTTTTGATTTGGCATCAGTAATACTGGCTGAGTCGGATGCCGACTCAGCCAGTATTTCAGCCAACGTTTTAATTTCCATTATAAGTCATGATTGCAAATATGAATGATAAACCCATTATTGTACCGGTTCAGGTGCTGTGCCTTTATTAGCCACTTCTTTTTCTTCAGCTTTGGCTTCTTTTTTAGACCCGAGCTTTTCGTCACGAATCTTATCTTCGATTTCTTGAGCAATAGCAGGGTTCTCTTTTAAGAAAAGCACCGAATTGGCTTTACCTTGACCGATTTTTTCGTCGCCATAGCTGTACCAAGAGCCTGCTTTGCCAACGGCTCCAATCTCCACGCCTAAGTCGATAACTTCGGCTAAATGGTTAGTGCCTTCACCATAAGTAATTTCGAACTCAGCTTGGCGGAAAGGTGGTGCCATTTTGTTTTTAATGACTTTGACACGGGTTTGGTTACCGATGATTTCATCACCGTTTTTGACCGCACCGATACGGCGAATATCCATACGTACTGAGGCATAGAACTTCAGTGCATTACCACCAGTTGTGGTTTCAGGACTACCGAACATCACACCGATTTTCATACGGATTTGGTTAATAAACACCACCATACAGTTAGAGCGTTTGGCATTACCTGTGATTTTACGTAGTGCTTGGCTCATTAGACGTGCTTGTAGACCCATATGAGAGTCACCCATCTCACCTTCAATCTCCGCGCGCGGTGTCAAAGCGGCGACTGAGTCAATGACGATCATATCGATAGCACCAGAGCGTACCAACATATCAGTGATTTCAAGCGCTTGTTCACCGTTGTCAGGCTGTGAGAGTAGTAGCTCATCAGTGTTGACACCCAGTTTGCGTGCATAGACTGGGTCAAGCGCATGCTCAGCATCGATAAAGGCACAGGTGCCGCCTTGCTTTTGGCATTCTGCAATGGCTTGCAATGTCATCGTCGTCTTACCTGAACTCTCCGGACCATAAATTTCAACGATACGGCCCTTTGGTAGACCGCCAATACCAAGCGCAATGTCTAACCCAAGAGAGCCTGTAGAGACTACATCGACATCCATAATGGCCGAGTCATCGCCTAGATGCATGATGGTATTTTTACCAAACTGCTTTTCGATTTGGCCTAGTGCCGCTTTGAGGGCTTTGGCTTTGTTGTCGTCCATATTGGATTCCTTGATTATGATGATTAAATTGATGCGATATTTATAACGTTGGAGTTTTTGGCAAACGCATATTGACTGTTATTAAGCAGGTAATTCTTGTTTGACTATTTTGTTTAAAAATAGGTTGTCACATAAAGGGTATCGGTAGTAGTATCGAAGATATCGCTTTACTATACAGTAAAATTAAATAGCGAGAGCAGTAAAAATAAGTTCGTTATTAGTTATAGTGATAGGTTTCTCAGGTCATATTATGGGTGCTAGTTATTTAGCACGGCTTATTAAGATGGCTGATTTGATAGAGTAATTATAACAAAATCTAAGCCTTAAATTAGGGTCATAAACACACTAAGCGACACTAGATGTCGTATGGTATACCGCTGAAATTTACAGAGATGGCAACTAATACGGATATGATTTAGGACCTGATAATGACTTCGCTTGTCAATAGATTCAGGAGTTGTCCACAACAAATAATGTGTTTAATTTTATGGTTTGTGAAACATCATCGATACCTTAAATATTTAAAAAAATATTTAAAATAATTTTCTATGGTTATCTATTTAATGTAAATATATGATTTTAAACAAATTTTAAATTGTACAAAAAATGAACGATTTTACCTTAACCTTTAAGTTACCTAGCCATATAGTTGTCAAGTGGCGACTTATACACAGGGTTATCCACAGCTTATGGGGAGAACTCTGCAAGCCCTTATAGTACCTATGTTTGCGCGAACAAGCGATATACTAGAAGCCTCTCATACTGTGCGTTTAATACTTATAAAGACAATATTTAATCAATAAACGCGGCTGTGAGACCGATGTTTCACATAATGATAATTTAGACTATTCCACGTATTGCCATACTATAGGCCTTTAAAGTCAGGGGTGTGACCACAGAATGACGATTAAAATCTCGTTAAGCATATTAATAGGTGCAATAGCAAGACTATATATAGACATAAAAAATAGGCACAAAAAAGCGGCTACATCAGATAGCCGCTTTATCAAAATTATCGAGAGTTAAAGAGTCTCTATCAGTCTTTAATATAGATTAAGTCCCAAACACCATGACCACGGTCAAGACCACGACGCTCAAACTTAGTCATTGGACGAAAGTCAGGACGGTCAGTGAAATTGCCAGCGCCCGCTTTGTTGGTCAATCCAGCAAAACCATCCAATACTTCAACCATCCAAAATGCATAATGCTCCCAGTCAGTCGCCGCATGGAACCAACCGCCTTGTTTTAGACTACGCGTTAAGATAGTCATACGTTCAGGACTGACAAAACGACGTTTGTAATGACGTTTTTTCTGCCATGGATCAGGGAAATAAAGCTGAATACGGTCAATATGGTTTTCTGGCAATTGTTTGAGCAATTGAATGGCATCACCATTGATGATTTTGACATTGCTTAATTCTTGTGTACCCGCCATATAAGCGCATTTGCCAATACCAGGTTCATGCACTTCGACCCCGACAAAGTTACGGCTAGGCTCAGCGGCTGCCATCTCAATAAATGAAACGCCTAAGCCAAAACCAATCTCTAAAGTAAGTGGGGCATCAGAGCCGTTTGGGCTATCAGCGAATAACGTGCGTAGGTTGTCAATACCGGTAAGGTCGCCATCACCGAAACTATTATTGACCAGATACTCAGAAAACTCTGGCGCAGTCAGTGCCAGCTCAGCGTTCTTATTCATGTGCGTGCGGCGCTTCATAAACGTATTGACGATACGAATATGCTTGTCAGAGTTAGGCTCTATCTCTTGGCTCTCGCTGGTGTCCGTATCGATAGGCTCATTAGTGCTATTGAGAGTGTGTTCATCAGTAGTATCAGTACTATTGATGGTGTCATTGATATCAGTAGGTTGACTCATAGGATTCGTAAGGCTTAATTAGGTAAGTGATGTTTGCTTATTATAAGTTAAATCCATACAACTGTGAATGTACAATCCGCTTTTAGCGTGTTTGCTGGTTAGTGTGATGGTTTCTGTATACTACACATGAGTTTTGGCGTTATCATATAATGACAGTTTCTAGACATTTTTCTAAGAATCAGTAGAGCGTATTGCCATGCTATTTATTGAGACGGACTCACCGCCACCTTTTTATCAAGAATCATTAACGCCTACCAAGCGTCAGCAGTTGGATAAATGGTTCATTGGTAATCGTACCCAACGTTATTATCTTAAACGCTTTGAGCAGTTTGATCGGCAGGGATACCTATCACCGAAATGGCATTGGGCTGCATTTTTTATCACTTTTCCTTGGTTGCTATACCGTAAGCGCTATATGGATGCCATTGTCTATAGCGTGGCAGGATGGTCATTCATCCAGCTAAACGTGGCCATCGTGCTCGTGGCTTTTGAGTTCGTCGCGATGTCCTATGTGCCAGATGCTGACCAGATGGCCACCCGTATCGGTATTGCGGCTATGATTTGGCTATTTTGGTCTGCTATGGTGGCGCGCTGGACGGATGCGTATTATTATCGAATGGCGCGACGTGAGATCGCTGATGCTATCAATGACCATCCGCGAGACGAGGCAAAACAGAAGTCGCATCTGCAAAGAGAGGGCGGCGTCAGCTTATTTGGATTGGCATTAGGGTTTGGACTCTTTGCTTTTTCGCTATTGGTCATCAAGGTGCAATTTTTACCTATCATTGCTAAACCAAAAGAAAATGCAGTGCTGTTCGATACTTATGATATTGCCAAAAACGCACAAAACCGAGTGGCGTTGATTTATCAGCAGACAGGCCAATGCCCAGTAAATCTACCTCTTAGTACCGAACAGCAGCAACTACGTATGTATGTCGATACCCAAGCCGCTGGCGTGCTCAGCACCGACTGTGCGGTGGTGGCAACGATTCAAAATGTGACATTCCCCATACGCTATCTAAACGATCAAACTTTGGTTTTTTATCACATCCCAGACAGTGATGACTGGAGCTGTACAAGCTCGCTGAACAAGAAACAAGCGCCCCCAAACTGTATCGCTGATTGAGGGCTGCAGCTACTTATTTTTTGCTAATGTTTAGCATCTTTTGCGGTACTATCAGGCTCATCCACTGGTGTTGCCTGACTCTTTAATGCCTCATAAAAATCGGTCAAATCCATTTTACGTGCCTTACCGATATCCTCGTCAAACAAGCTTTCGAGCTCTGCCATCGCTGACTGCGCCGATTCAATCATACTGGCTTCGTCATCATAAATGGCTTGCTGACGCTCGATCAAATCATCATCATAATCACGGAAAGTTTGCACCGTTTCGCGTGCTTTTTCTGGTGAGATACCGAGTAGTTGTAGCGACTCACGTGACATATCTAAAGACGACAAATACGTCTCACGCCAAATATGACGGACCCCAACTTCGCGCAGACGATAGTAATGCTGACGATCCCGCGCTCTTGCCAATACAATCAGTTCAGGGTAATTCTTACGAAGATACTGAGCGGTAGTAATAGAGCGTTCTAAGTCATCGATGGCAAGAATAAATACACGCGCTTTTTGAATACCTGCCGCTCGTAGAATTTCGGGGTTTTTTGGATCGCCATAATAGACTTGATTACCAAATTTACGTACAAAATCCACTCGGTTTGCAGAGCGTTCGATGGCGGTAAATTCGATATTATGCATGCGCAGTACACGGCCGATAATCTGACCGACACGGCCGAAGCCCGCGATAATAACCTGATGTTCATGATCGGGAATCGTATCGTATTCGCGGCTCGGTTTGCTCTTAGCAAATAACGGTTCGCCCACTTTTTCTAACAACAAGAATGCTAGTGGTGTCAGTGCCATCGAGATGGTAACCACAAGGTTTAAGGTATTGGCAAGCTCAGGACGTAAGACGTTTTGGGCAGTGGCGACACTAAATAGGACAAAAGCAAACTCACCACCTTGGGCCAAGGTCACGCCCAATCTGATACTGGTCGGCCAGCGATTGCCTGATGCTTTTGCGATACCTGCAATCACCGCAAACTTGATAAACATCAAGGCGAGCGCACAGCCAATAATAAAGATGGGTTCTGCCAAAATGAGTTTTACGTCGGTGAGCATACCGACCGACATAAAGAATAGACCTAATAGTAAGCCTTTAAATGGCTCGATACTGGCTTCTAACTCGTGACGGTACTCAGAATCTGCTAGCAACACACCAGTCAAAAATGCGCCTAATGCCATCGATAGACCGATTTGACCCATCAAGATAGACACGCCCATCACAATAAATAGCGCGACCGCTGTCAGTAGCTCTGACGCACCACTGGAGGCCACAAATTTAAAGAAGGGTCGAACCACATAACGGCTGGCGAAAATCAGTCCAGCAAAAACAGCGAATACTTTACCAAAATAAATCAAATCGTAGCTTTGTTCACGCACCCCTGACAAGAACGGAATGACGGCCAGTAACGGAATGACGGCGATATCTTGGAATAAAAGGATAGTAAATGCTTCTCGACCATGTGTGCTTGAGAGCTGCTGTTTTTCGGTCAGTATCTGTAGCACAAACGCAGTAGAGGAGAGCGCCAAACCAAAACCCACGATAAAAGCGGTATCTAGTTGTAAGGAGAAAAACTGATGCAACAGCCACATGAGTAGCGTACCAGTCAGACCAACTTGCAAACCGCCCAATACAAATATAGAGCGGCGCAGCGCCCAAAGCCGTGAAGGTTGCAGTTCAAGCCCGATAATGAACAGCAGCATGACCACGCCAAATTCTGAAAAGTGCAATAGGCTCTCTGCGTCGCCTGCTACATCCAATCCACTTGGACCCAATATGAGTCCGGTGATGAGATAGCCTAAAACGGTTGCAATACCAAAGCGTTTGCCAAGGGGGACGAAGAGCAGCGCTGCTCCCAAAAAGATAGTGGCTTGCAACATGAGATTTGGTGAGCCAGCGGCAGCAGCAAACATTTGGGCTCCTTAAAAATTGAAATAAAGTAAACAATATAAAATAGAGAGGATTAAAAAAGTACGTTTGAAAAATATCGCGCTAATACTTATTATTTTTTACGATAAATTTTCCACACACCATTGTCTGCAAGGGGGTTGCTATATGCATCATTACGACGTTTGCGCGGTGTCTGCCTGCTATCGACAATCTTAAAGTCAGGTAGTGCATGTACGATGAGTCCAGTACGATAGAAACGTACGCGCTCAGGCTCTAACATCTCACCCTTAGTATCACGGCAAAAAACGTAAGCACGCAAATCGATAAACTCACGATGAGCCACCAAACGCGCCTCATCATCGTTATCGAGTACCGCTGTCATGCGCACAATCTCATCATCACTATAGTGTCCACACTTATCAGTCAATGCACCTACTGAGCCAAAGCTTTTGGATTCTTTGGCGTGAGTTTTTGTCAGATGCAAACGCTGAACATGATAGATAAACTGTGGTATCTCTAGGCTGGCTGGTAGCGGCAGGTAATCAGGTGGCAGATTGGCCGCTGGGTAAAAGGTGTTTGCGCGCTCAAGCAGACTATTCCACTGCTGCTGATAGGTCTGCACTTCAGCCAGATTGCCCTCATAGATTGGCATATCGCGAACCTGCCTTAGAATATCAGGTGGGAATTTTTCATTACGAAAATTGGCAATGTCTTCTTGCAAGGTTGATAGCAACGCTTTGGCATATTTTTTGCCAGCTGTCGACGTAGGGTCATCGTTACCATCAATATGGCTGGGGGCAACAAAGGGAGCTGAGCGTCTAGACATAGTAGGAATTCATTAAGTAAACGTTAATAAGTTATTTAAATATACAGCAATTATCGTGACAATATGCCAGTCGCGCTGACTTTTTCGATATTTTAACATGCTAGAACAGCGTTCGTGTTTAAGGCGTGTTTGATAATTCACAAATAGGCACTGCAATATCTATTTAATGTGAGTGCCCGATATGGCCACCTGCTGTTTTTATTGGGCGCTCTGATATGTCACAAACGAGAGTGTCGCTATGAAGGCTGTTTTGTGGATGCGATGAGCTTTCAACTTGGATAGTGGCATGATGAATGCCTAATGTTAATAGGCTTTGTTCAAGACTGGTAATCAGGATACTTGACTCATGAATGCTCATTTCACCATCGACCACCACGTGACAAGAGAGTGCATTAAGTCCGCTAGTAATGCTCCAGACATGGAGGTCATGCACCTTTTGTACTTGAGGATGCGCGAGTAGTTTTTGCGCCACATCGACTAGCGATATATTGGCAGGCGTGCCTTCCATTAATATATGCACAGAATCACGTACGACACGGTAGCCACTGACTAAAATAAGCACGGCAACGATGACAGACGCCGCCGCATCTGCCCATATCCAACCAAACGCTATCATCAGTAAAGCTGCGATAATGGCAGCAACAGAACCTAATAAATCGCTCAATACATGCAAATAAGCACTTTGCATATTAAGGTTAACGGGTTCTGTATTACTAGGTTTCTGCTCTGCGACCTTAGCATCATCCGTACCATGACCATGACCATGATCATGCGACTCTCCACCTTGGTTGCCTCGGTGCATAAGCCATGCGACCAAGATATTAACCAACATGCCGACAGTGGCAACGATCAGCATCCCTCGGGTCGCAATGTCTGGCGGGGCGTTAAAGCGTTTAATCGCTTCATAAAAAATCATCAGAGCGATAATGACGAGTGTCGCGCCATTCAACATAGCGACCAGTATCTCAAAACGCTTGTAGCCAAAGGTTTTTTGATGGGTGGCGGCTTTTTCACCAATTTTGAATGCCATGAGGGTTGCACCTAGCGCTATCGCATCGCTGAGCATATGCCCTGCATCAGACAGCAGTGCCAAGCTTCCTGTTAGCCAGCCACCAATCGCCTCAATGAACATATAACCTGTGATGATGACAAAGCTAAAGAGTAAGGTGCGCTGATAACCTCTGGTATCTTGTGATGCTATCGTCTGCTCTAAATGCCCATCATGATCGTGGTTGTCTTGAGCATTAGGGGTGTAATGATGCTCAGTATTATCTTTTAGATGGTCAGGCATATCAGTGCCCTTATTCTGATGAGTGTGAGAATGCGCTTTGGCGTTTGAATTTTTTTGATTCATAACGACACTCAAGTCTGCTGATTGATGTGCTAATTAACCAATACTCAAAAAAAGTGTAGGGGCTTTATCGCATAATATTTGACTATAGCTATAAATTTAACATAGCCAAGTATCAGACGCTGTAACAACGAAGTAAATATGCAGGTGATAGAGGAAAGAGGCAGTGATATCGGCTATTCGATTTGTATATTAGGGTTACCAGCCGACAGGGTCGATGTCCAAGGTAAGTTTGAGATACTTAGCACTTGGCAAGGCTAGAACGGGTTGCCACCATTGATTCAATACATGGTGCAGCTGCCGCCGGTCTTTGGCTAAGAGCAACAGCTGTGCATGATAGCGGCTGTTCTTTTTGCTCATTGGTGCATCAATAGGTCCGAGGACAGCGAGATTATGAGCATGTGGCAAATGAGCAATGGCATCTTTGAGTGCTTGCGTGGTGGCTGCTAATGTTTTGCCTTCACAGCGTATCAATGCAGCATGGCTATGAGGCGGTAAGCCCATCATTTTGCGCTCTTGCAGCAGCTCGCGAGCAAATGACAAATAACCGTCTTTGACCAGTTTTAACAGCAGCTCGTTATCAGGTTGCAAGGTCTGGATTAAGACGCGCCCAGATTTGTCACCGCGCCCTGCACGGCCTGCTACCTGAATCATGAGCTGCGCGGTATGCTCTGGTGAGCGAAAGTCTGCTGATAAGAAGCCTCGATCGGCATTAGGCAAGCAAACCAGCGTGACATTGGGAAAATGATGACCTTTAGCGACCATTTGCGTGCCGACCAATATGGCAGGATTGCCTCGATTAATTTGCTGATAGATATTCTCCCAGCTGTCTTTGCGCCTTGTGGTATCACGGTCGATTTGAATAATCGGATAGAGCTCTTTGCTGGTTTGGGGATTGGCAAAGATGGCATGTAGGTTTTCGCTGAGCCTTGTGGTTCCCATACCTTTGGCATCTAGATTTTGACTGCCGCAATCAGGGCAGACAGTAGGAATGTAGGCTTGCCAATCGCAGTGATGGCATTTCAAATAAGAATTGGCTGAATAGTTGCTGTGCTGAGATCCGCTGTTATAGTGAACGGTCAGATGAGCGTCACAGCGCGGGCAGTCCGCCTGCCAGCCGCACGCTTCGCACAATAAGACAGGCGCATAGCCACGACGATTCAAAAATATTAATACCTGATCGCCTGCTTCTAGTGTTTGTTTGATTGCCCCAATCAAGGCGTCTGTCAACCCTGTATCGTAGCGCGCACCATCATCTTGTGCTTGCTGATGAGTGCTTTGCAAGCGTGCATCGATTAGCTGCATGGTTGCAGGTCTGGCATTGCCAGGACGAGTCAGCAGCTGACATTCTACCAGCTTGCCATCATCGACCAGTTTTAGATGCTCAAGAGAAGGCGTTGCCGTACCAAGCACAACGGGGATTTTGTACTGATGGCCGCGATAAAGTGCGACGTCAGCGGCATGGTAACGCAGTGTGTCTTGCTGCTTATACGAGCCATCATGGGCTTCATCCACGACGATGAGTCCCAGATTAGCAAAGGGATATAGCACCGCTGAGCGCGTACCAATAACGATTTGAGCATGTCCCGTACGGCAGTCCTGCCAACCTTGCAAGCGATGGGTGTTGGTCATCCCAGAATGTAATAAGACAATATGGGCGGCGAAGCGACTGGCGAACCGTGCACGCGTTTGCGGTGTCAGCCCAATCTCTGGTACCAAAATCAGCACCTGTTTGCCAGCTTCTAGCACCGCTTGCATCGCTTGCAGATAGACCTCAGTTTTGCCACTGCCAGTAATACCATTTAGCAGAAAACCAGTATAGTTCTCGGACTCATGTGCAGCAATAATCGCGTCGACGGCAAGCTTTTGCTCATCATTGAGATCAAGTGGCATTTTTGCCAGTTTAACGGGAGCAGGTGCTTGTTTGTGCTCGATATAGCGCTCGATAAGACCTTTGTCTTCGAGCGTCTTTAGGAAGGTTCGCTGCATACCTTCTAATAGCAGGACATCTTCACTCGCGCCATGCTGACCATGTAGCTTTAGCATATCGAACTGCTGCTTTTGCTTTTTTGCGTTGGCACGAAAATCATCATCAGTGATATGCGTCAGGATTCGCCAATGCGTAATCAGTAAGTCTAAGGGTTTGCCTTGACGAACGAGGCTTGGCAGAATAACGGATAAGACATCACCAAGCGGATAATGATAGTAACGTGCCAGCCAATAGGTAAGAGTTAGCATACTAGGCTCTAGTATAGGCTCAGCATCCAAACACTGATTGATGGGTTTTATTTTATTGATGGGTACGCTGCTGTCTTTTTGATCGACATGAGCGATTACGATGCCAATCAATGTCTGACGACCAAATGAAACCTCAACACGGCTACCTATCTGTGGTAGCGAGGCATTTGGCAAACCCTCCATATTGGCCGGTAGGCTATAGTCAAATACCCGATAAAGGGGAACAGGCAGGGCAACTTGTACCAACATAAACGGCTTCACAGGTTTATTAGAGTAATCTTGTTTTAAAATAAAAGGGTAGAGACCAATAAGCTTAGCATGATGCTAAGCTTATGATGGATCGACTTATAGAATAGTACTGACTATCGGTCTTATTCAATATATAGGATAGACTCGATTTCGACCACACCGCCTTTAGGCAAAGCAGCGACTTGTACGGCAGCGCGGGCAGGGTATGGCTCGCTTAGATTGGCAACGAATACTTCGTTTAATACCGCAAAATCACTTAAGTCAGTCAAAGACACATTGAACTTAACCACGTCATTTAGACTGCCACCAGCGGCTTCACAGATCGCTTTGATGTTTTCAAACACTTGCTCAGCCTGTGCTTTAAACCCTTCTCTCAATTCCATGGTCTCAGGATCAAAACCCAATTGACCTGAAATATAAACAGTATTGCCGACTTTAACCGCTTGAGAGTAAGTACCGACTGCTGCAGGGGCTTTATCCGTTTGGATAGTTTGACGAGTCATATGATGTCCTTTTGGTATTTTATTGGTTGGTTTGCTACTGAAAGATAGCAATGATAGGTATCATTACTGTCGAAAATATCAACATCTCGACAGTATATATTTTGGTCTGACGAAGTAAGTACCTTGTAGTTAATCTCGCTAGACAGACAATATTATAATTGATATAGCCGTATGATGTTAGGGAACCCTAACAATGAACGTAGTTCACGAATACCTTGCGCCAAATGATTGCGACTACGGACAATGATATGCAGGATGGTATCCGTGCTGCGTACATCGACGGTTTCTACCCCCATATTCAACTGGCGTAAATGATAGATAACTTCACTGATTTGCTCGTCGCTAAGCGCGATAGACAGCTTAAGATAAGCTGGAAAGCGAATTTTACCACTGTTTTTTATGTCGAGCTCACTGATATCACCTTGCTTCACAGCATTGTCGCTACGCCAGCGGAGTTGGATAACTTGATAAGGGTTGTCTTTACGAATGTCATCTAGCGAGAAGCATTTGTGTCGATGGACGACCAGACCATGGCGTGATAAATGTCCAACGATCGGATCACCATAGATCGGATGACAGCAATTGGCAAAATCAAGCTCAACCCCAGAGGCATTAGCAATTAACTGCTGCGGCTGTGTCATGTCATCGCTATACACTTTTGCATTTAAATCACTGACTTCATCATTAAATAATCGGGTGACGACCAGTTGCGGCAAGAGTGTGCCCGAGCTTATCTGTTCAAACAATGCGTCTTTTTCAGTCAATCCGCGCCATTCGGTCAGGTCTTTCCAATCGCTGTCTGTTAAGACATCGAGACTTTTTTGATAGGTTTTGAGTGCCCGATCCAATGCTTGACGTCCATGATGCTGTTTGTCAGCAGCAGATAGGTCTTTGAACCAACGCAAAATCTCTTCCCGCGCTTTATTGGTGACCACAAACCCTAACCATTCCGCTTTTGGTTCCGAATGGCTATTGACCTCAATCTCGACCGTTTGGCCATTTTGGACTACTGTACCGAGCTTTGCAGGCTTGTCATCGATATTGGCACCGACGGCGACATTGCCGACCATAGGCCCAACGGCATAAGCGAAGTCTAACGCTGTGGCACCTTGTGGTAGCTCATAAGCTCGGCCTTTTGGGCTATAACAAATAATTTTGCTAGAGTGCAGATAATCCATCAGCTCATTGATAGTAGAAACCGCTGCCGAAAAATCGGGGTTATTCTGATTTAAATTGTCTTCATCGACCAAGTCTTTCATATTACGTAACGATGCTTGGATAACGGATTGACTGACATCGGAGGCATGTTCTGCACCAATGACACCCAGTCTCGCAGCACTCTGCATTTGCTTGGTCAAGATAGTCACTTTGACAACATCATTGTCACGCTCATAGATCAGCGTCAGTGATTGATTGCCACCTGGCAGTGGCCTGCGGATATTATCCGCGATGTGCGTATCAGCAATTTGATACTTTTTAATCAGGTAATACGCAAGCTTGTCACACGACTCGATATTATCCAGGACAATCTCAAACGCATAATGGCGTAGTAAGGTGTTTATTTCACCGCGGTTTCGAAAAAACTGGCGATAGATAACAACCTGATTGTCTAAGACCTTGACCAGTCCATTGAGATCCAAATTATTAAGGACAATGCTCAAATAACGGTGAATAGACTCTCTTTGGAAGTTGCGCCCAAGTCCATGCTGTAGCAACTTATCAGATAGCTTGCTATACATCTCAGAATCAAGGTTGCGATAACAAAGCACCTCGATATAATCAGCGATATCGTTCAGACCCATGAGACGGGCAAAGGGCACATAAAAGTCCAAAGTCTCCTGAGCAGTGGTACGCTGTTTTTCAGGACGTACCGCATCAAGCGTCGACATATTATGCAGGCGATCAGCCAGTTTGATAATCAAGACACGCGGATCAGCCAGTGTGGCGGTCAGAATCTTATGAAAAGTCGCGGCTTTGTTTTGCTGTTTATTGTGTGCAGAAGATTTTAATTTGGTCACACCATCGACCAGTCTTGCAACTATTTTGCCATAGCGCTGCTCGATTTGCTCGTCACTGACATCAGTGTCTTCGACCGTGTCATGCAAAATGGCAGCGATAATCGTGTTTCGATCCAAGCGAAAGCCAGCCAATATCTCAGCAACTGCAATCGGATGCGTGATATAAGGTTCCCCTGACTTACGCTTGTCTTTGATATGCGCAATATCGCCGAACTCACAGGCATCAACAATATCACGGCGTTCAGCAGCAGTCAGATAACCCACCGATCGTAGCAAATTATATTGAGCATCATCGACAAGGTGATGACTGAGTTTGGGTAAGGTTTGACTCATAAAGTGATGATCCTGTTTCCACTACCTACTTAGCTTAATCATTTATCAACGTAAATGATGACGGACTGCTGGCCTACCAGACAAAATCTAAAAACAAATAGGCTATTCTCTAATTAATCGCAAATTGTTGTCAATGTCAACTGATAAGCGAGCGTGCGCTATAAAAATATAAAAATTCTAACTTAATGGTCTATATTGCAGAGCAAGCGGTTGCCGTAATAGCCAATGCAGTACAGACACAACCAAAAAACCACAGCTTATGCTGTGGTCTCTATGGTCGATCAAGGCCTGTGTCCATTTTATAGAGCCATTATTCACTCTATAGCCTGCACAAAATTTACCTTATCAAAACAGCTTCTTAGAAGCTGTGATCGCCTGACAATGCTAAATCTAATGAACTAGTAGCAAAGTTATGCTCTGGCTGATTTAGAATGTCGCGTGTGATTTTGCCAGCGGCAATTTCACGTAGTGCTAATACAGTAGGCTTGTCATTATCAACATCAACCAACGGCTCAGCAATGCCTTTTGCCAATTGACGCGCGCGCTTGCTTGCGACCAAAATTAGCTCAAAGCGATTATCAACATTATCCAAACAATCTTCAATCGTCACTCGTGCCATAAACAGCTACCTCGGTTGTTTTTATTAGTGATGGACTTTGCCCGCCACTCAATAAAAATAATATCAAAAATATAAAGGGGGATAGCTAAATATTATAGCATTTTTTGCCAACTCGCGTAGTTGCTTTTTATATCTACTTATCAGATAAGCCCTAGATAAGCGATATTGACCAGTTTACTCCTCTACTTGATCATTTAGCAAGTTACTAATCGTGCGACGATAACGCTGCTGCTGGCGCGCGAGTGTCTGTCTATCTGCCACGATAATGGCCTTTAGCTCAGTCAGCGCCACTTCAAAGTTGTCATTAATAATCACAAAGTCAGCATGCACATACTGTGACATCTCGTTCACGGACCCTGCTAGACGCTGCTCGATCACTTCTATGCTATCTTGTGCACGAGTCGATAAGCGCTGACGTAAGGTGGCGAGACTGGGCGGCAAGATAAAAACCATTGTCGCTTCAGTAAAGATTTTTTTCACTTGCAACGCGCCTTGCCAATCAATCTCTAAGATGACATCAACGCCTGCCTCTAGCTGCGTACGCACGCTTTGCTCTGACGTCCCATAATAGTTACCAAATACTTCTGCGTGTTCGAGGAACTTGTTTTCGCCGATGGCTTTAGTGAAGCTATCCACGTCGGTGAAATGATAATGATGACCATCGAGCTCACCGGGGCGCGGAGTGCGTGTGGTATGAGACACACTGACCGTTAAGTCGTTGGTGGTGGCAAGCAGTTGCTTAACCAGTGAAGTTTTGCCAGTACCTGAGGCGGCAGTGATAATAAATAATGAACCTGTCATACAGTCTGTCCTAGTAAGATATGTGCTAGTAAAGTATGTCCGAATAAAACACCAAAAGGGGTGGTCTTGGTTGTTTAAAACTGGAAAAAAGAAAAAATGCCATCATGTATGGCGATAGAAATCATGATTGATGCCTCATTATAAACTGCTATGTACGTTGAAGCAGGTTTTGTACGACAATTTAGCTTATTTTTATTGATGCTTTCAAATGAATGTCTGTGAAATGAGGCCACGCGCTCGTAGCAAAATTATTAAAGATTGTGCTGAGCGTGTCGCTATTTTCAAGGGCAATAAAAGCAAATTATGCTAAAGTAGGGCATTGGTTTGTATCCAACTTTGACATCAAAGATTTCAATCACAAGCTTTACCCATAAATTATCCAATGATAGGCCTTCTTATGCAAATTTATCTTGCCAATCCACGCGGTTTTTGTGCTGGTGTAGACCGCGCGATTGCGATTGTTAACGAAGCATTAATACGTTTTGAGCCACCTATTTATGTCCGTCACGAAGTCGTACATAACAAGTTTGTGGTGTCAGACTTGGCCAATCGCGGTGCGGTATTTGTCGAGGAGCTGCATGAAGTACCTGATGGTTCTATCGTTATCTTCTCCGCGCATGGCGTCTCAAAAGCCGTCGAAGATGAGGCTGAGCGCCGTGATCTGACGGTGTTTGATGCTACTTGCCCATTGGTAACCAAAGTACATATCGAAGTGGCTAAGTTTGCACAAGATGGCATGGATGCGGTGTTAATCGGACATGCAGGACATCCAGAAGTAGAAGGCACCATGGGGCGCTTTAATCGTCGCCACGGTGGGCAGATTCATCTGGTTGAAGATGAGAGCGATGTGGCCGCATTGAGTGTGCAGGATGCTGAGCGTTTGGCATTTGTGACCCAAACGACTTTATCGATGGATGACACCGCTCGTGTGATCGATGCGCTACGTGAAAAGTTCCCTAGTATCCAAGGCCCTAGAAAAGACGACATTTGCTATGCCACCCAAAACCGCCAAGATGCGGTCAAAGACTTGGCCGGTCGCTGTGAGGTAGTGCTAGTCGTTGGCTCGCCAAATTCATCAAACTCTAACCGCTTGCGTGAGCTAGCAGAGCGCATGGACTGCCGTGCCTACTTAATTGACAATGCCGGTGAGATGAACAGTAGCTGGTTTGAGGGTGTGCAGAGTATTGGGGTGACGGCGGGCGCGTCAGCCCCCGAAGTGCTTATCCAAGAAGTCTTGCAACAGCTGCAAGACTGGGGTGGAGATTTGCCAAGTGAGCTGTCAGGTATTGAGGAAAACGTGACATTTAGCCTACCAAAAGCCCTGCGAATTCCAGTGACCCAAGTGGGCAAATAATACCTATTTATATGAGCAGGTTAGGATGAAAAAGCAAAACAGTAAATTTGTATTGGCAAGTGCCACGCTCGCTGAGGTGAATACACAGCTGAAGCTCAATATGTTTGCGACGGTGGCTGTGGTATTTGTACTGATTATGAATATCATGAAGTTTATGGCGGACAAAACGGCTTTGTATGCCGTACTGACCATGGTCATGATTGTGTTATTATTTTTTATCAGAAAGACTCGTGCCATTCTCATGCTAAGAAAACACGAGCTGACTCAATAAATAAAACGTACAACGTATAGGACAGTCATGACCGCTTACTACAAATTTATCAAACGCGAACAGCCATCAGAGGGCGTCAGTGTGGCGCACTACCAGCCAACCTTTCATGCACAAGGTGCTTGGAATGAGCATGAGCAGCACATGGCACCAGCCACCGGTTTGCTGACTGCTGAGCTAAGTGGTTTTGCCCCGCAAGCCAATATGCGTCTTGCACGAGTGAGTTTGGATATTTTGGGGCTCATACCGCTTGGTGATTTTACGATTACTACGCGCTGTATTCGTCCGGGCAAAACCATTGAGCTGATTGAGTCAGTAATGAGTAGCCGTGGCCGTGATGCGATCATTGCGAGGGCGTGGCGTCTGATGACCCAAGACACGAGTGCGATTGCAGGTCTTGAAGACCAGAACGCACAGCATAAGCCTGAAGACTTGCCTGTTTGGGATGATATGAAAGGCTGGCCAGGCGGTTTTATCAAAAGCGTGCGTCTGGTGGCTGAACCCGATCGTCGCCCTGGCCGCGGTATGGTATGGATTACCAATGATGTAGATATGATAGAAGGCGTACCAACAGATGACGTCGTGCATCTACTGGGCATGGTGGATACTGCCAATGGTGTCGTACCAAGATTGGGTCTGGGATTATCCAAACTAGAGTGGATGTTCCCTAATACGGACTTGCAGATTCACATGCACCGCGCGCCAAAAGGTCGTTGGCTGGGTCTTGAAGCAGTACAGCAATACGGTGATGATGGCATAGGGCTGACCAGTGCCGTATTGCACGATGTGTATGGGCCTTTTGGACGTAGTGAGCAAATCCTCACCATTCGTCCGATGCCGCGCTAACCATTAATTGCAATAACCAATAAGTGTTAAGCAGTCTACGAATCAGAGTAAACCATATTGTTTTGCAAAACAAAACAATATGGTTAAATCAATTAATTATACGAATGACTGGTAATGGGGTTTAATAGTAATCAACAAGATAAAGTAGATTGATTTAGAAGTTTGCTGATGTATTGGGGAATACTATGAAATCAAAAGTTACTATGAAAACAGACAGCCATTTTTCAAGTAAGCTGACGACCATTTGGGATTTATTGATAGAAGCTTACTCAGAATAAAGTTTAATATAATTTTGATACAAGGAAACCAAGTGCAAGTTATACATTAGTATGCTTAGCGAGGATGACGATGTAGCGGATTTATATAGACTTGACTATATGCCTTTTTTAATGATTATGTGAGTATATGGCTCACAAAAAACACCGCCTTAGCGAACTAAGGCGGTGTTTTTTATTGATTAACCCTTTTACGCTTGAAATTTTCTTTGCTGCCCCTATTAGTATAGACAGTTTAACGATATTACATCCGGCAAGTCTTCTCATATTACGAAGGCTGTCTTGGCAAATGTATCGTTATCTGATAATAGGTCTTTCATAGAATTTAAAGGAGTTTTTATGAGTGAAGCAACTCAAGCTGAAGGTCTGAATCCAGAACTAAAAAAACATACGTTTGAAGCAGAAGTGGCGCAATTACTGCATTTGGTCACGCATTCGCTATATTCTAATGCTGATATTTTTGTCCGTGAGCTCGTATCTAACGCCTCCGATGCTTGTGATAAATTGCGTTTTGAAGGCACCAATGATGACAGTCTTTATGAGGATGACGGCGAGCTAAAAATCCGCATCGCCGTCGATGAAGACGCTAAGACCATTACCTTTACCGATAATGGTATTGGTATGAATGAAGCCGATGCTATCGAAAACTTGGGTACGATTGCCAAATCAGGTACCAAAGCATTTTTGGACAAATTGTCTGAATCACAAAAGCAAGAAGGCCAATTAATTGGTCAGTTTGGGGTTGGTTTTTACTCAGGCTTTATCGTGGCTGACACCATCAGTGTCGAATCACGCAAAGCAGGCGAACCTGCGGATACAGGCGTACGCTGGGTATCGGATGGCACAGGCAGCTTTACCGTTGAGCCTATCACCAAAGCCACGCGCGGCACGGCAATCACTTTGCATCTAAAAGAAGAGTATTCTGAAGGCGAAGACAGCTATCTAGATCGCGCTAAAATCAAGCAATTGGTCAATAAGTACTCAGATCACATCAGCTTGCCAATTCAGATGCGTAAAGAAATCTGGCAAGAAGACGTAGCCGAAGATGACAGCACTGATGAACAAGCGCCAGTAGGCGGCGAAATGGTGCTGACTGATGAGTGGGAAACCATTAATAAAGCCAGTGCTTTGTGGACACGCTCAGGCTCTGAGATTGAAGACGATGAGTATGTCGACTTTTATAAAAACATCTCTTATGACATGGATGCGCCGCTGACTTGGACGCATAACCGTGTTGAGGGCCGTGTACAGTACACGCAGCTGCTATATATCCCTAAAAAAGCACCAGTAGACTTATATACTCGTGACCAGCAGCACGGTCTAAAACTGTATGTGAAGCGCGTCTTTATTATGGATGAAGCGGAGCAATTGCTACCGATGTATCTGCGCTTTGTGAAAGGGGTGATTGACTCAGCTGATTTGCCGCTAAACGTCAGCCGTGAGCTATTACAGGAGTCTCGTGACGTAAAGTCTATCCGTGACGGTAACGCACGCCGTATCTTGACGTTGCTTGCTAGCCTTGCCAACAGTGAAGATGCTGACAAGCAAGAAAAATTTGCTCAGTTCTATGCAGAGTTTGGTGATGTTATCAAAGAAGGTGTGGGAGAAGATGCGGGCAATAAAGAACGTATTGCCAAGCTACTACGCTATGCAACCAGCACACAAGATGGACTGACTACCAGCTTTGAAGACTATAAAGCCCGTATGAAGGAAGGCCAAAAAGCCATCTATTATCTCACGGCTGATAATCTAGCAGCGGCGAAAAACAGCCCACAACTTGAGCTATTCAAGAAAAAAGGCATCGAAGTTATTTTGATGACTGGTCGTGTCGATGAGTGGGCGATGAACTTCCTAACCTCATTCGATGAGACCCCGCTTCAAAACATCGCAAAAGGCGCTGTAGATTTAGGCGACTTGCAGGATGAAGCAGAAAAAGCGGAAGCAGAGAAAGCACAAGAAACGCTAAAGCCGATAGTCGACAAGCTAAAAGCTGCTCTTGGCGAGCGTGCCAAAGATGTCAAAGTATCGACGCGTTTGGTTGATAGTCCAGCTTGCTTGGTGGTTGGTGAAGGCGAGCTGTCACCACAGATGATTCAGATGCTACAGCAAATGGGTCAAGATGTACCAGCGAGTAAGCCAACGTTAGAGGTGAACCCTGATCATCCGCTCATCAAAAAGCTTGAGACTAGCGAGCAATTTGATGATTTGGCACAAGTGATTTTTGATCAAGCATTGTTGGCAGACGGCGGTCAATTAGAAGATCCAGCCGCTTACCTAAAACGCGTCAATGAGCTATTGATGAGATAATGTTTGGTAATTGATGTAAGAGGAGGTCTTGTACGCAAGACCTCCTTTTTTTATTCGAATTTTTGAGCGAATTTTACAAATCAGCCTTATCCTCTTAACCGACAATCCGTTACAATCGCGATAGATTAGCACGCTAAAATATTAAGGGTAGCTAGTCGTCTTCTATAAACATTCCATCGTGAATTCAATATAAATAGATGTCTATAAAGCCGTGCACAATATTACAAGTCGATTGCTGCAAACGGTGGTTATATTAGGACAGTTATCATTGGGTCATTTTATTTTTCTCGACTGGCTAGAGGTCTAAGTCTTTGTCACTTACGTCGTTAAAAACCGTGTCACTTCAGCGCTTTTCGCTAAATTTCGCTGCCAATATTATTGCAACCTTATGGATGCTGGTTGGCTCCACACGTGCCTTTTCTTGGGTCAAACCCACCTTTATACAGTTTGCCGTATTTGCGCTATTGGCACTCGGTAGCAATGTCTTGTTTTCTTGGTTGGCTGCTGAAACGGGCAGTATGTTTAATGAGCAGGGTCTGGTCAGTTATCTGATTTGGCCGATGATTATTTTATTAAGCGGTATCATTTTGGCTCGGCGAGCCAGCAATCAAACATTGGTGTTTGTACCTGTTGTGCTGTGGCTAGTGGCTGATACATTATCAGCGCTACTACAGAGCTTGGTGCAGTTCTTTGGTAGCTATGGGTGGTTATCAGAGTGGAGTTACTCGTTTTTGCCAGTACTGTTTTTGGTATTGTTCTTATGGCAGACGCTGGCGCTATTATGGATTTTTTCGCGCCGCCTACGGATACCATGGTGGGAGCGCGTTATTATATTGGTTGGTGCTGTGGCGCTGTTGACTATCTGGCAACGCAATGTCGCTGATCAACCTATATTTAAGCAAATTCCAGTAGAGCCTGTCTTAGAGGAAGCTGCACTATACGAGCAGCCGCGTCTATTGCAGCAAGCACTGAACAGTATAGACCCAAGTATCGATGGCAAGACCGACTGGTACTTCATGGGAGTGGCCGGGTTTTCTGATCAAAACGTCTTTCGTTCTGAGATTAATAAAGTACGTGAGCTGTTCGATGTGCGCTTTGGCACCAGTGGGCATTCACTGTCATTGATTAATAATACCTATAGCTGGCTAGATGAGCCGATTGCAACCAAGACCAGTATCTTACGTGGCCTAAAGAAGATTGGTCAGCAGATGAATCCTGATGAAGACGTGTTGTTTTTGACACTGTCCTCTCACGGCAATGAAGATATCGTACAGCTAGAAAATCCACCGCTTGCGATGGACAATATAGAGGCGTCATGGTTGCGTGAAGCACTTGATGCTTCGGGAATTCGCTGGCGTGTCATCGTTGTGTCTGCCTGTTATTCAGGCTCATTCATTGACGATCTGGCATCGCCGACCACCGTGGTGATTACCGCATCTGCTGCTGATAAAGCCTCATTTGGCTGTACCAACAGCGCTGAGATGACGTATTTTGGTCAAGCATTTTTTGCCGAAAGCCTACGTGAAAACACCAGCTTTGAGGCCGCATTCAAGGATGCGTCATATCGAGTACAAGAGCGTGAGCTGTACATGGGCTTTGAGCCATCAGAGCCGCAAATGGCAGTAGGTAGTCTGATGGAGACAGCGTTGCCTGCATTTGAGCAAGTGTTGTTTGACAAAGCCCGTCCATCGGTTGCCAGTATCACAAGTAATAGCGTCTCTACGATCAATGCATCATCTGGCAATAGGGCTGATGTATCACTAAACAGTATAGAGGTAGTTGCTCCATAGAATGTATATGGGTCTTACGAGCAGTGCTTTAGGCAATAGAGCTATCAATAAACACTATCAGTCGCTATCTATAACCGCTGATCTTATTTTGGATAAAGAGGACATCATTCATGCATACATCTTATAGTCATAGTTTGCTCACCAATAAACAGCTTACACAAAAAAGTGTGAATCGCTGCTTTAACGGCGAGCAGCATTATTATAGTCATGAGTCGACATCGACTAAGACGTCAATGACGTTTAGTATTTATCTACCTGATGAAGCATTGGCTGGGCGACGCTGTCCTGCGATATTGTATCTTTCGGGTTTGACCTGTAACGCTGACAACGTCACTCACAAGGCGCATTTCCAGCAAAAATGTAGCGAGCTTGGCATGATATTAATCGCACCTGATACCTCGCCTCGCAGCAGTGAGGAAAGCGATGTACCCAACGACGATCGCTATTTTGTCGGTCAAGGTGCCAGCTATTATGTTGACGCAACCCAATCGCCTTGGTCGGATAATTTTAATATGCAAAGCTACATCGTTGATGAGCTATATGACTTATTGCGCTCTGAGTTTCCTATCCATAGCATTGGTGTCACAGGGCACTCGATGGGTGGTCATGGTGCATTATTACTAGGATTTAAGTTCCCAAGTAAATTCGTCAGTGTATCCGCGTTATCGCCTGTGTGTGCGGCCAGTGAGTCGGCATGGGGCGTGGCGGCTTATACAGAGTATTTCGGTGATGATGAGTCGCTATGGGCGCAAGCAGACGCCTCAAAGATGATTGAAAAGGTTGGTCAGCAGTACTCAAATATTTTGGTGGATCAAGGCGGCGCTGATAACTTCTTAGCAGAGGGTCAGCTGCAGACATCCAAACTACAAGAGGCTTGTACAAAAGCCAATCAGCCCCTAACATTACGTTATCAGGCGGGTCATGATCACAGCTATTACTTTATTCAAACAGTGATTAACGATCATATCGAACATCATTGGCACATGGCTCAACTGAGCTAGGCTGCTAAGTAGACAACCGTAATACGTGTTTTCGATATCCCATTTCATGCTCAAAAGGTGATTTTTATGGCAAGTTATCAAGATTTGACCGCTTCTAATTCAAAGAATAAGTCAGCAGATACTAGTTCTACAAAAGCGACTATGCAAGCTGATATGGATGCAGCGCTAAAAGACAAGCAGCGTAATAATGCCGCTAGCAGCAGCGACGCATTACCTCGACTCAAGTCAGATGAGTTTATTGCAAAAACATTTGACGAAGCGGGTGATAGAGTGCTTGATGAGACACAAATATCGCGTGTGATAGAGATGGCGTGGGAAGACAGAACGCCGTTTGGTGCGATAGAGCATAGCTACGGTCTCGATGAGACGGGTGTCATTAAACTCATGCGTCAGGAGCTCAAGCCATCGTCTTTTCGCTTATGGCGTCAGCGAGTCAGCAATCGTGCGACCAAGCACGAAGCAAAACGCTCATTTGAGGTAGGCCGCGCCTATTGTAAGACTCAGTACAAGCAGCGTTGATTGGTTGAGTATTAAGTACTTGAAAGCTTTCGAGTACTCAGTAAGTAATCCAGTTAAAATTTTCTTTTTAATTTATCAATATTTTATATAAACATGAATTAGGTAGCTCAATTATGATCAGTCCTGCTAAGCCTTATCTTATTGCACCATCAATCCTTTCAGCTGATTTCGCACGGTTGGGCGAAGAAGTGGAGAAGGTATTAGAGTCGGGTGCCGATGTGATTCATTTTGATGTGATGGACAACCATTACGTACCCAATTTGACGTTTGGTAGCATGATTTGTAAGGCGCTGCGTGATTATGGGGTTGACGCGCCAATCGATGTACATTTGATGGTCTCACCTGTTGATAGTATGATTGAGCAGTTTTTGGAAGCGGGTGCGAGTATCATTACCTTTCATCCAGAGGCCAGCGCTCATATCGATCGCTCACTGCAACTGATCAAAGATGGTGGTGCAGAATGCGGTCTAGTACTGAACCCAGCGACGCCGTTACATTATCTAGACTACGTCATGGATAAAGTGGATCAAATTCTACTCATGAGTGTCAACCCAGGCTACGGTGGCCAGTCATTCATAGAGGGTACTTTAGATAAAGTTCGCCAAGTCCGTCAGCGCATCATTACCAGTGGCCGCGACATTAGATTAGAAGTGGATGGTGGTATCAAAGCGAGCAACATCCGCGCCATTGCTGAAGCGGGTGCTGATATGTTCGTTGCTGGTTCTGCGATATTTAACCAACCAGATTATAAAGCGGCCATTGATGCCATGCGTGCAGAGCTAGCATTGGCTAATAACTGTTAATAATTGCTAATAGCCGTCAATCACTGCCATATGGTGTAATAACCAAACAGGTCCAATGCTATTAGATCAAAAAGTCTTAAAAATGTGCTGTATAACTTATAACGATGCCTAACAGCAAGTTACGTAAAGGTAGGTAGAATATGGACACGCAAAAACCAGTCAAATCATCAATGCCGTCTGACCCTGTGATAGGCAACGAGCAGCAGTCATCAGCCAACGGTGAAGAAAAACATCGCAGCTTAGTCCCGAAAGGTATAACTATTGGGCTAGCTATGTTTGCGCTTGTACTTAGTTTGGCAGGTTATGGCTTTCGCCTAATGGTGGGTGATGATGTAGGTATGGTACTGCGGCATGCTGCGGTTATCGTGCCTGCCTTTATGTTAGGTATTCCCCTGTTTTTTTGGGTGGGTTCTCGCATACTTAATAAAGTTAAAGGCTTGCAGATAGAGAGTTGGAATGCCATCAGCTTGGGCTATTTGACGTCTTGTATATCGATGCTATGGTTGATGGGCACTTATAGTTAAAGGCTTTCGCTGCAAATAGAGTGTTCCTTCATACATATAGCGTTGTAGTTTTTTTTATATAAATTTTTAATCATTAAGCCATGCTTTACAAGTATGGCTGGAATTTCATATGCGAATTGTCCCTGCCAGTATTGCCAATATTATTTACCCAAAAGACTTACCAAATGGTTTGTTTACCAGCTTAATCATCGCTTGCTTACTCATAGGACTGGCCTCACTTCGCCATGGTACTGACCTGCAAGGTTGGCTAAATGTCATTGAAAACTGGCTACTGATGCTGTTGATACTACCTACCGCGACGGCCACTGTGGCATTACCCTTTAAGTATCGGGATCCGACCCTTGAGCTAAAGCTGGTTTATTACCTTGGGATGTTTGTGGCTTTCTTATTTACGTTAGGAAAGTTACGTTATTGGCACTAATTTCATGCAAGTCACATCGGATTCAAGCTGCGATTATGTCAAAGACTTATATCACAGCCCTTGAATTACCGTGTCAAAGCGTCCATTGTATGAGTAAGACAGATTTCCCCGCGTTACTGTAAGATGATAGGTTTGCCAAATGCAATTTCTATAATGAATAGCTTCTTCGCAATGACTATCTCGTTTGCACGTGACGAACGGGACAATAAGGAATACATTAATGCCATATGATATCGATAATGAGATAGAATTAGATAACGAGAGTAGCGATCAATTTGCAGGATTTGCCAAAGAGACCACATTAGAGTTGGTGGAAGCGGATGACGGTAGATTGCTACTGCGTGACGCTGAGCAAGACGAAGCACCACTGATGACCATTGATTTTTCTGAAAAGCTGAAAGAGCTACTTGGTAGCGATACGCAGGCGATTGGTCAGCATATGATTCATGCCGCAATTCAGGTCATTATGCAAAAGCAGATGAGCCAGTGGCATGCGCATGTCTATGATAAAGAACCAACACATTATAGCTAGTCTCAAATACTGCTACTTTTTGATACTTTGGGGCTCGTCAGTACAAGCTATAAATATTCAGATAATGACAGCCACAAAAAAAGGGTTTATCAATTGATAAACCCTTTTTTTGTTCAAATAATACCATTGGTTAAAATAGTAATTACTTGATTTTAGCTTCTTTAAAGATCACATGCTGGCGTACTTTTGGATCAAACTTTTTGATTTCCATTTTGCCAGGCATAGTGCGCTTGTTTTTGGTAGTGGTGTAATAATAGCCAGTACCAGCTGTTGATACTAATTTAATTTTATCTCTCATGATAGCTTTCCTGTAAATGAGGGGTCTTCAAACGATAGGTATGTGTCTAAAAGAGCAAGTTGCCACAACGAATGTAGCAAAACAGCAGCCAAAATGATGAGAGTCATCACTCAGCTGCTATTCTTAACTTAAACTTTTTGACCTTGTGCGCGCATATCTGCTAGCACTTTATCGATACCAAGTTTGTCAATGGTGCGCATACCTTTGGTAGACACACGTAGACGTACAAAGCGGTTTTCAGACTCTACCCAAAAACGATGGTGGTGAAGGTTTGGTAGAAAGCGACGACGGGTTTTGTTGTTTGCATGCGAAACATTATTACCCACCATAGGGCGCTTTCCAGTCACTTGGCAAACTCGAGACATGGCGAACTCCTAATCTATGAGGTATGAGTTTTTCTCATACCAGTCTGGGCAAATTGCACGTTTTTGCGGCATGGACACAGCAAGCGGCAGCTTTGCACCAAACAAAACTATATGAAGGTTGAGCTGGTATTACTGTTATCTAAAGGCAAATAACAGGCTGACCAATTCAGAAAATTTTAAAGCCGACATTTATACCATAAAATAGATGAATACTCAAATATTTTTATAATTATTGTCGATTTAAAGGATGGCTATTATACCCTGAAATGAACGCTCTATGTTGTTGATTGTTTAATAGTAAAGATTAATTTTTAGTTGTAACTTATAACAAAAGTCAGTAAAGTTGCTGTTATATATTTAATACAATCTGTTAATACATCTAGCATTAATGTAAATCTATGTATCATTATCAGTCTCCCTTGATTCTGTGTAATGGTTTTTGCCTATTTGCTCGAATAAATTACTGCTCATGCGGAGTTAAAAAATGTCATATTCTTCACTACCTACGTCCAAGTTATTTCAGCTGACAGCCCTAACCTTATCACTGGCCTTGGCAGGTTGTGGTGGCAGCGGTGGTACTGATACGATTGCTCCAGAGCCTGATTTAGGGGTAACGATAGGTACTGATGATGGAGGCGTAGGTAGTGGTGACATTGGAGATGTCCTCAATGTTAGTACGATATCTCTACTAGATACAAATGCTAATATAACTAGAGTCGTTTCTATGTCGGGCGTTACCGCTCAAGTAGTTGTTACTGATTCTGAAGGAAATGGCGTGAGTGGTGCGCTCGTAACATTTAGTGGCGACGGTGTACAGTTTGGTACATCTAATGGGGCAGTACTAACTAATGCTGATGGTGTAGCAACAACGTCTGTCGTTCCATTGTCCTCTACTGACACTGGTAGTTATAGCTTGTCTGCGACAGCAACATATGATGATGTGAGTGTAACTACTGCTAGCTATAACTACTCATTACAAGCAGTTAATATTACGTTAGTGAATTTTGCTACAGGCGAAAACACTCTGGAGTCTGGTGGCTCTACAATCGTTACTTTGCAAACTAAAGATACAGTAACTGATCAGTTTCAAAATGATGTAACAGTCAATCTGACATCAACTTGTGGGTCATTTGAGAATGCTAGTATAACTTCTTCCAATCAAGGAAATGTGAGCGCCACTTATAGCTCAATAGATAGTAATGGTAATTTGTGTGAAGGTCTTCAAACTATTACCGCAGTCTCTGCGAGTAATACTTCGTCCTCACAAAGCGTTAACGTCAATATTAAATCTATTGAGGCAAGCTCTATCGTATATACGACTACTAACTCTGTCGTACTAGGTGCAAAAAATAGCGGATCTTCTTCGTCTAGCCAAATAGAGTTTACCGTTTATGCTAACGGCGTGCCTGCAGCCAATCAAGACGTTACTTTAGATTTAATCAAGTCACCAAGTGATTTTAATTTCGTCTCACAAGGTAATAGAGACTCAAAACCTTTAAAAAGTAACTCTCTAGGAAAAGTAACAGTCAATCTATATCCTGGGAATATTCCAGGGCCAGTAGAAATTCAAGCGTCGTTGCAGTCAAATGCCAATACTTTTGCACTAGCAAAAAATATATCTGTTGCAACAGGACGTCCTACTCAGAACGGCGTGACATTAGCCATAGGCAAAAACGTTTTGGCTGACAATGCCATCGATTCTACCAATATATCGGCATATTTAACGGATCGCCAAGGTAATTTTGTTCCAGATGGTACTGTTGTAAGCTTTGTGGCCGAAGGCGGTACAGTGACGCCAAATTGTGCAACAGTAAGTGGTAATTGCACAGTAACTTTTACATCGCAAAACCCTAGACCTGCAAATGGTCGTGTTAGTGTCATTGCTTATGTAGAAGGTGACAAAGCTTATTCAGACCTCAATGGCGATAATGTCTATACCGTCGGTATTGATGATCTATTAGACAATATTGGCAACTTTTTCCGCGACGATAATGAAGATTTAAAATATACGCCAGGTGAATTTGTTTATAAAAGAGGTGAGCAACAAGGTGGCGATCAAGCGACCTGTGCAGCAGCAACGTTGTCACAGCCTAATTTACCGAACTTTATAGTAGGTGATGATACTGATGCCACCCAGTGTGATAACTTATTACCAACAGTGCTACGTAAACAGGTCATTATGGGCTTTGCTAACGATACACCAACTTTCTATAATTATAGTCAGGTGTCTGGGTTCGTCTCTTTCGAGATGTATGGTAATAGCGTGAGAACAGTTTCTATGCCATCCGGAACGGCTTTGAGTCTGACAGTTAAAGATAATACCGATAACGGTGCTACTTGTGAGTCCGAGATTGCCAGTGGTAATATTACAGTACCAAACCTTGTGAATTTAAATCGTGTAGATAGTGCTGCTAATCAAAACTACTTTGACGGTAGTAGCGAAGTTCGTTATACAGTATCAACAACTGGTTGTGCTGCTGGCGATAGTATTAAGTTATCAGTTGCAACTCCATCACCAACTTCAAAAACAACAACTGTTCAAATTTTCTAAAAATTTTCTTTTGTTTAAAGAGTGAAAAACCCCCAACCCTGCGTTGGGGGTTTTTGCGTCAACCTTCTAAACAACCAAATCAACCGAAATAACCAAAAACAACCAACTCGCTCAGCAAAATATCGCAAAAAAGATTAAAATAACCGGTTTACTATGCTGTCAGCATGTTTTCAGCAACCAGTCATCATTTAATATCGGGCGAATTATGTCAGACAATATCAAAACCTCTCCATCATCTAATACCGCTTCTCAGAGCAAACAGCTCCCTAGCACTATTGATACTGCCACGCTTTCGATCAAATGCAAGGATCAGGCAGGTATTGTACAAGCCGTGTCAGAATTTATTCACCGCTATGGCGCGAATATCATCACCCTTGACCAATATTCAACGGCTCACGAAGGTGGTCAATACTTCATGCGTTTAGAGTTTGCCTTAGCAGGTCTGAGCGATATTATTGATAACTTTGAGGCGAGTTTCGCCCATACGGTGGCCAAGCGTCACAATATGGCTTGGCATCTACACAACAATGCAACCAAGACCAAAGTTGGTATTCTGGTCTCAAAGTTTGATCATGCGTTGCTCGACTTGTTATGGCGCCATCAGCGTGGCTTGCTCGATTGCGAGATTACCTGTGTGGTCAGCAATCATAATGATCTGCGTCAAGCGGTAGAAAACTTTGGTATCACCTTTCATCACGTACCAGTGACCAAGGACAACAAAGTAGAGGCAGAAGAGCAGATTCATAAAATCATGGCGGGCAATGACTTACTGGTATTGGCGCGCTATATGCAGATTCTGTCGTCTGATTTTGTCAAACGTTGGCCGATGCAAGTAATTAATATTCACCACTCGTTTTTGCCTGCGTTTGTTGGTGCAGATCCTTATCGTCAAGCCTATGACAAAGGCGTGAAGCTAATCGGCGCAACCGCGCATTATGTCACCGCTGATCTGGATCAAGGGCCTATCATTGAACAGGATGTGCACCGTGTGACGCATCGTCAGGGTGTGGTAGAGTTACGTGCTATCGGTCGTGACATCGAGCGTAATGTACTGGCACGCGCTGTGAACTGGCATGTACAAAACCGTGTGATTGTGGCAGGTAATAAGACGGTGGTTTTTAACTAAAAAAGTCAGTAGAAAGTTAAATAAAAAATGCGGTCGGTAACTATTGCTACCGACCGCGTTTTTATGACGCTGTATCTGACCTATATGGGATTGACTATAGCAGCATCTCTAGCACAAACTTGCTACCCACAAATCCAATCGCTAATAGAATAAAAGCATAAATGGTGATATTGGCGGCACGTTTGCCGCGCCATCCAGCACGCCAGTTGCCAAGTAATAGCGCGCCGAATAATAGCCAAGACAGTAGGCTAAATACCGTCTTATGAACGATATGCTGTGTCATCAAGTCATCTACATAAATGAAGCCAATGCCCAGTGCCACACTCAGCAAGACAAAACCTACCAAGATCATATCGAACAACAGACCTTCCATGCTCTGCAATGAGGGCAGCTTATTGACCCAAAATCGATGAATGGTATGATGTTTAAGCTCACGGATCTGTAGACGCAAAAATAGCGCTTGTACGGCAGCCATTAGCAAGACGCAATAGGCCGCCAGTGACAATAAAATATGGGTTTCAAGCCCGATACTGATATTGGTAATTGGCTGATAAGGGGCGCGGCCGATATAACCGATGGTCATACCTATGAGTGCTGTCGGTGCTGCTAAAATGCCGAGGCTAATGATAGGGCGGTATAAACTAAACAACACGTAAAACAATAAGAAGAATAAGCTGATCAGGCTAATCACATTGAACAGATTGAAGTTCAGACCATATAGCGTAACGACATAGGGATACAATAAGGCGGCATGTGCGAGCATCCCTACCAGTAACAAGCCCAAACTGCCGCTTTTGTAGATAGGTTTATCCCGAACGAGCGCCCAACCAATATAAACGCTGACTAATATGTAAATCAGGCTAGCAAGTAAGAATGTAAGGTGCACAGGTATAAAACCTCATCTTTACTGAGCGCAAAATAGCCGCTCAATGTAACGCTAAAGTGGTATTATCGGAATGATTAGAATAATTGTCCAATTTATCATAAAATGGGTACCAATTGAGTGCCATCTTACGTATTCCTGATAAATGCTTGACGCGTATAATCTAGAAAAACCCCATAGCATGCGCGTGTTATCGATAAAAAAGCGCAAGTAAATCCAACGCCTTTTATCAAACGACTATAAATTTTGAATCGCGATAATGCTATAGTGTTGATAACACGCTGTTTATCATCATCTATAGATGCGCAATCTACTACTTCATCAAATACCCAATACTATATATAAGCCATTTAACTGGTTTAGCTAAGATCTATTTTAACCAAGAATTATTTTAACTGAGAGCTATCTATGTTTGACACCTTAACAGAACGCTTATCGTCAAGCCTGCGTAATATCGTGGGGAGCGGGCAACTGACTGAAGACAATATCAAAGATACCCTGCGTGAAGTGCGTATGGCGCTATTAGAAGCCGATGTGGCACTACCAGTCACACGCGACTTTGTAAAGCGCGTCAAAGAGCAAGCGCTTGGCGCTGAAGTGCTCAAAGAGTTGGCACCAGGCCAAGCGTTTGTCAAAATCGTCCATGACGAGCTGACCGAAATGATGGGCAGTGCCAACCAGCAGTTGGAAATGACAGGTAAGCCGCCAGTGGTTTATCTATTAGCAGGTCTGCAAGGGGCGGGTAAAACCACCACAGCCGGTAAGTTGGCGAAATTCTTACAAGAGCGTCATAAGAAAAAAGTCATGTTGGTATCTGCTGATGTCTATCGTCCAGCGGCCATCAAGCAGCTTGAGCAAGTAGCCGGTCAAGTAAATGCCAAGTTTGTGAATTCAAGCACTGATGAAAACCCAATTGATATCGCGCGCCGTGCCATCGAAGAGGCCAAAATTCAGTATCAAGACATCTTGATTATTGATACGGCAGGTCGTTTGCATATTGACGATGCCATGATGGATGAGATCAAAGCGCTAACGGCTGCGGTCAATCCGTCTGAGACGCTGTTTGTTGTCGATGCGATGACAGGTCAAGATGCGGCCAATACCGCAAAAGCCTTCAATGATGCATTGCCATTAACAGGTGTCATCCTGACCAAAACAGACGGCGATGCTCGCGGCGGTGCGGCACTGTCTGTACGTGCCATCACCGGCAAGCCAATTAAGTTCTTGGGTCGCGGTGAAAAACTAGACGAGCTCGAGCTGTTCCATCCTGAGCGTATCGCGCAGCGCATCCTTGGTATGGGTGACGTACTGAGTTTGGTGGAAGAAGTCGAGCAAAAGATCGACCGTGATAAAGCCGAAAAAATGGCGAAGAAGATGCAAAAGGGCGGTGAGTTCGACCTTGAGGATCTATTGACCCAGTTCCAACAAATGAAAAGCATGGGCGGCATGGCAGGTTTCTTGGATAAGATGCCAGGTATGGGCGGCTCTGACATGCAAAAAGCTGTCGAAGATGCCAAGCCAGAAGAAAAAGTACGTGAAATGGAAGCCTTGATTAATTCAATGACACCGTTTGAGCGTAAAAACCCTGACAAGATCAACCCAAGTCGTAAGCGCCGTATCGCTGCAGGTTCTGGTCGTGATATTCAAGACGTCAACCGTTTGCTCAAGCAGCACAAGCAAATGGCAAAAATGATGAAAATGATCTCAAAACCTGAAGGCATCAGTAAGATGATGAAGTCTATGCAAGGGTTGATGGGCGGTGGCGGCGGTGCAGGTGGCGGCGGTCCTTTATTCGGTGGCGGTGGTCAAAAAGGCAACCCAAAAGATGTGAACCCACAGCAAATGGCCAAGCAAATGGGACTTGACCCAAACAACATGCCGAGCACCGAAGAGATGCAAAAGCAAATGCAAGAGATGCAAAACCAAGCACCAAAAAAGTTTAAAACACGTTTTTAAACAATAGTAGATCGACAGTCGCGGATTAGGCGATCTGTAAATTCTTAACAAAAACCTCAAAACCAATATGGTTTTGAGGTTTTTTTATATGGCCTGTTACCCTAAGCGCTCATGGATAAAGTATGAAAAAAGTAGAAAGTGATAAAATCTGTTTATCCTAAATGCTATGATAGGCGCTGTTTTATGCTGCTGGTATTTTTTGTCATACCAACCATTTTTAGCATACCCAGACGATAAGACGAGGTTATGATGTTTTTAGCTATGGATACTGTGTTTGACCAGTGCTCGATTGCCATTTTGGATTCAAATGGTCAGGTATTATCGAGTCATACTGAGACAGGTAAACGTCAGCAAACGCAGCAGATATTGCCAATGATTGATGCCGCGTTGTCAGAAGCCGGAATACGCCTGACTGATATACGCGCACTCATATTTAATCGAGGGCCTGGTGCTTTTAGTGGTATCAGAATCAACACAGCGGTGGTACAAGCATTGTCTGTGGCGCATGACATTCCTTGTGTGGGTGTCTCAAGCTTGCAAGCGATTGCACAGTGCGCGTATCAAAAATACGGCCTGCCGCAAGTATATAGTGCACTAGATGCCCGTATGCAGCAGGTGTATTTCGGTCAATATGAGATAGCGGTAGACGAGCAATCAGCTCACAGCATCATGCAGCCAGTGTTGCTGGCAGGCAGTGAAAGCACTGAGCAACTGCTCGATTATGACAGCCAAACTGAGGCGAATTTCCCAATTGTCGGTAATGGTGCAAGCTTGTTAACTTTAAACGAAGGACAAGTCTGCCACGATGATGTTTGGCCAGATGCCGTTGTTATAGGGCAGCTAGGCATTGCTCAGTTTATGGCGATAGGCGGGACAGAGGCGGCGCAAGCTTTACCAAAATACTTGCGTAATCAAGCATGGAAAACGCTTAAAGAGCAAGGTAAAGCCTAGGGTATGTGGTCACTCAATCGATATTCTTTTAAATATACTAGCCGTTCGAGTCATTCGTAGCATCATATAACACATAACAATATACGAAGACCTGTATCAATCAACAGGTCTGTGTTTAGGAAAATCATCGTGGATATTATCTTATTAATTCAAGCTGTCATCATGGGTATCGTCGAAGGTATCACTGAGTTTTTGCCGATTTCTAGTACGGGTTACTTAATTCTATCAGCAGATATGATGGGTTTTTGGACCAAAGAAAAAGTTGATTTGTTTGTGGTGGTGGTGCAGCTTGGCGCGATTTTGGCCGTTATCTATGACTATTGGGGTAGATTGTGGCAAGCTCTAATGGGTCTGCTAACAGGCAAAGCAGAAGGCATGAGTAATCCAAGACAGCTTGGGCTGAGCTTGATTGTGTCTACTATCCCTGTGATGATCGTAGGCTTTACTTTTGCCGATGAGATTAAAAATTACTTGTTTAATCCTATCGTTGTAGCGATTATGCTCATCATCGGTGGTCTGCTGATATTTTATGTCGAGAGCCGACCTAAAACGGTCGTCGCTGAAGAGGCAGAGGATGTTAGCTTAAAGACAGCATTGATGATTGGTTTGTTTCAATGTTTAGCCTTGATACCTGGTACCTCACGCTCAGGCGCGACTATCATCGGTGCATTATGGCTTGGGGTCTCGCGTAAAGCGTCTGCGGAGTTTTCATTCTTTTTAGGTATTCCTGTCATTGTGGGCGCGGCACTATTAGATCTAATCAAACATGGTGATGTCCTGACCAATAGCGAGGATTGGTTGGTACTTGGCGTTGGTACTGTCGTCTCATTTATTGTCGCCTTACTTTGTATTCGCTTGCTGGTGGCATGGGTGAGTCGCCGTGACTTTACGATCTTTGCTTGGTTGCGTATTATTACAGGCGTTGTTGTATTGATAGCCGCTTGGGGCTTTGGTTATCAAATGGCGGGTTAAGCTGCAATCATGTTAAAAATATTCTGAAGTATAAAGGTTATTAAGCCTATCTAAATTTGACCATAGATACTAAAGGGCATGTCAGTGACGAGTAATTTGCCTCCAGCATCTAAAGAGAGTATTAACACTATGCATGACCTTACACACTGTCAGCTGATCTACGTCAATGAGTCGCAGCAGCATCAAGTAGAGTCGCTGCAAGCACTGATAGAACATCATGAATTGCCCATTGTGTTAAATGTTGAGTTATCTGTAAATAAATTGACGCAAAAGTATCGTCAAAATCTGACTCAGACAGCGACTCAACCAGTGTTATTGCTGGATGATAAAGATAAGCTATCGTGGCTCAGTGATGGTCTGAGCGTGGCGCCAGAATGGGATAAACTGCAACGCCGAGTGGTGAGTGCTGGCCGTAAGTCAGAGCTGCTATTGCAAGCTGCCAAGATTACAGCTGATAGTAGCGTCATCGATGCGACCGCGGGTTTCGGACATGATAGTTTGATACTGGCCAGTACTGGTGCACAAGTTATGATGCTAGAGCAGCAACCAATCATGGCGTTGCTGTTACTCGCAGAGCAGCAGCGTATGAGCGCATCGCCAAATTGGCAAAAGCTGATGGCACGTTTGCATATTATTAATATCGATGCGTTGAGTTATTTTGAAAGCCTCAAATCGGATTCAGCAACCGGTGGCAGTCGCACCACTGATGTCGTGTATCTGGATCCTATGTTTCCAGAGGACAGCTATCAAGACAGTAAGACTGGCAAGGGCGCAAAAGTGGGCAAGCACATGCAAGCGCTGCATCAACTAGCAAGCCCGCCAACATTGGACGAAGAAGGCCAGTTACTAACATCCGCACAGGCTGTCGTCAGCAAAAATGCACTGCATTCTGGCCGCGTGGTCGTGAAGCGTCCGCAGCATGCGCCGACATTGGCAAACCAACAACCTACTGAGAGCTGGCATAATGAAGCCGTGCGCTTCGATGGGTATTTTGCCTAATAACCATGGTTACCAGCTGGTTAGGGTAACTATGCTAATGAACAATACCAATGAACCATGCCAATGCTATTGGGTATATGAGATCCATGCAGCTTATTGCCAAATCCATTCAATATAAAAACTTCTATCAGTGATAATGGCAGCGTTATGACATTTAAAGACAAACTACAAGCCTACCTCCAACTGACACGCTTTGACAAACCTGTGGGCATTGAGCTACTCCTATGGCCAACCCTGTGGGGCATGTTACTGGCCGCAATGGGTCAGGCACAGCAGCAAGGACTGACGGCCGCGCTGCCCAGTCTCAAGATATTTGTGCTATTTGCACTCGGGGCCATCTTCATGCGTGCCGCAGGTTGTGCCATTAACGACTTCGCGGATCGTAAGGTTGATGGTCATGTCACCCGCACCAAAGGACGTCCACTAGCCGATGGGCGCTTATCAGGTAAGGAGGCGGTTGCAGCATTTTTAGTGCTGGTGTTATTAAGTGCCAGTCTGCTGTTTTTCTTACCCATTGCCGTGTTTTACTGGTCGCTTGGTGCCGTGATACTGGCATTTATCTATCCCTTTATGAAGCGTTATACCCACCTGCCACAAGTGTTTTTGGCAGCGGCTTTTGGCTGGGCGATACCGATGGCTTATGTGGCCATACAGGGCGCACCAGATATATGGTGTTGGCTATTATTTATCGCTTATATGTGTTGGACAGTAGCCTATGACACCCAGTACGCTATGGCTGACCGCGATGATGATATCAAGATTGGCGTCAAGTCGACTGCGATACTGTTTGGTCGTTATGATGTGATTATCATCTCAATATTACAAATGCTATTCTTGCTTATTATGGGCGCGGTTATGTGGCATTATTTTGCCCCGACTGCCGTCGGCGTGATGCCAGTATTTGGCTTGGCATTGGTAGCGATGATGTTTGCCAAGCAAAACAGTGCTTGTGCCAGCTACAATGCGTTGGCTTGCTTTCAGGCGTTTTTGGCCAATATTTGGGTCGGACGTTATATCTTTGTGCTCATCGCTATCGCCTGTATATGGACGACGATCAATGGATAAGTTCAATAACCTTTGGAATAAAAAGGCAAAAGGGCCCTCTGATAGCGATCCGTCTATCATCGACTATCAAGCAAGAATGGCTGAACACGGCCTGACGCGCGAGCAAGTTATCGCGACTGAGCGTAAGCTGGCCAAGTTTGCCAATACCATGGATTCGCTCGTACGGATACCGTTTACCAAACAGGGTATGGGTGCCGATGCGGCGCTGTCGACCATTCCGCTAGCGGGTGATTTGGCAGGATTGGCATTGACCAGTTATGCGTTTATATTGGGTCGTCAACTGGGTGTGCCAGCTCATAAAATGACGCCTGCTGTCAGATTGGCACTGATTGATATGGTCGTGGGTATCGTACCGGGCATCGGTACGCTATTAGATATCTTTATTCGTCCCAGTCGCAAAACACTGGGTATCGTGCATGAGCATCTACAAGACGAGTACGGTATTACCGATACCATGCATATCGATCGACCTTTTTTGCATCAGTCACTAGAGGACAAGCAGCGAAGCAGTCGTTTTAGTTTTTTTTGGCGAAACCCTATTGTAGCGTGGCTGTACTTGCATATTCCTGACATGCTAGGGCTGATTGTTCTAGTGGTTATTGGATGGGGTTTATGGTCATTGATTGGCTGGCTAGTGGGCTTATTTGGTAATACAACAGGCTTTGGCTAATAAGTGATTGGATTAAACAACACGAGAAAAAGTAATGAAAAAGGCAGCAACGATAGTATCGTTGCTGCCTTTTTTGTGACTAATAATAAAAGCTCATATTCGAGATTTATTCAGTGACGACTTCCGCTTCTGCGCTGACCGCATCAAAGCTGGTGATTTTGTTGTTTTGAATCAGATCGATGGTGCCACCACCTGCATGACTGACCAGTTGGATAGCACCATTATTCGATTGATAAGTAGGGTTGTTACCTTGACCTTCTGGTGCACTTAGAGTCATTTTTGGTTTGTTTGGCAACGTGATAATGGCGTTGAGCATGCCTGCTGCTGACGTCTCAAAGACGACGGATAACGACTCGCCTGTGGCGCTTTTATAGCGGACATCCGTGATTTGCGCGCCCTTGATTGCTTGGTTCGGGTCAGGTGTTACTGATTTAGTGTTTGCTATTTCTTTGGTGTTGCCAAGATTATCGTCTAACTGACTTAAGCTGACATCGTGCTCTGAATCAGTTTGTACAGTGCTGTTCGCCTCATTGTTTGCAGCGTCATCAGCAGCATTGGTATTTATATTGGAAGTGACTGGGGTTGTCTGATTCGCAGTCTCAGCAGATGTCTCACTGGCAATTTCAGGCTCTGGGTCTTTCTGACAAGCAGTCAGCAGCAACATGCTAAGAAAAATGGCAGAAGCTTTAAGGTGGTAGGGCTTAGATTTTGCAAAGCTTGGTGGTTTTGAGGCAGAGATGGGCATCATCAGGTCATCCAATAAAAATATTTTGTATTAGCGAAAGAATTACAGGTGTTAGCTTTGGTGATTGATTACCGCGTGCAGTAAATTCTGTACTCATAGATAGCTAGAAAGGGCTAGATTTAATGATAATCCATAAAACGCTCATTTTATCTTTAAACTATCGGCTGTCACACCGTTCTCTTTACCGCTCTCTCTATAGACATCATCTAAATATCGGCGGCTGGCCAGTAGTTTGTTCACAACACCACTTTGGCTTTGTGTATTGAGCTTTTGTGAAAAATCTAAAATCGAGTTCAATTGCTCCAACACGATGTCATAACTGCTGTTTTGTTTATCGATATCAATCACGACGGTTTTTGCATAGTGTTGATCGAGGCTCAAATAGTCGGCAATCAATTCGGGTATACGAGTGGTAATGAGTTTGTTCAGTGTGAAGAGCTGCGACTCAGTAATTTGAGCGTGATGCGTAGACTCATACTGCTGCCCGATACTATCCATCGTCACTCGGAATGCTTTGGGTACTTGCTCGTCATACAGCCATTGAACGAATGGATGCTGAGCAGAAAAATGTATCACGCTGAGTCCTGTCGCGGGTTCATTGCTTGTCTTATCTGTCGCTACCTGCTTTATTTGAGACTGTCTTGCCGCGCGGTCTGCCGCCGCTAGATACGCTTGATGCTGCTGTATCGATGCGCGCTGCGTGTGCTTAGACTTCTCCTTCATCACAAAAAAGATGGGCACGATAATGATGAGGCTGAGTAAAATAAGCAAGGTATAAAAAGACATGTCGGACTCTGTCATTAGGGCAGGTATGGCAAAAATAATTTTGTATTACAATATAACATGCTTGTGTTATGTTAAAGCAAAATAGCGTTCGATAAAACTTGTCTCTCGCTACAGAGTATTTGCTTATATTTAATTAAGGATGATGATGAATAATGACATGATTACCAAAAGTCAGCTGGCAGCTTACAAACCGACCACCGCTTATGTGGGCACTTCTTGGGCAGTCATGCTGGTAGGTGTGCTGGCCTATTTACTGGGACTATGGAATGCGCAGAGCATGTTGCTAAACGAGAAAGGCTACTATATAGCAGTATTGGCGCTTGGGCTTTATTCAGCGATTAGTCTACAAAAGACACTCCGTGATCGTAGCGAAGGCATTCCAACGACCAATATGTATTATATGATTAGCTGGGCTGCGTTAGGGTTGTCTATTGTGCTGATTGCACTCGGGCTTATGAACGCAGAAGGGTTGAGCTTAAGTGAAAAAGGTTTTTATATGATGGCATTTACCATGAGCTTGTTCGCTGCTGTGACTATCCAAAAAAACACCCGTGATGAAGCACAAATTCGGGCACTGACCGCACCGATGGTGACGGACAATACTGATCACGCAAAACTGGATCATCACGCAACAGGGGAGGCTGATACGGGAAAATCGCTCTTTGGTACGGTGAAATCTAAAATGGAGCGCGACGATTAAGACATTTACTCATCCATTTATTTTTGAGCATTGATCATATGGTAAGTAAGGGTATGTCTAGGTAAGCGGTGTTTGCAAACGTGTGCGGTTGGGTGACAGACGCGCGAGCATAGCTTCTGACAATGGCGAGAATGATCCTAGCATCATATCGGCCAATGCTTCAGCGCAAATAGGCGCCAACGCATAGCCTTTTGCGCCCATCGCACTCATCACCCACAGTCGTTTACTATCTACTAGCTGCCCTACGATTGGATGGTAATCAGGCGTCTGTGTACGAATGCCTGCGCGTCCTTGCCACGAGCTTGTATCTGTTGGAATCACTGATGCCATCTCAGGGATAGCCACCATCAACTTTTCACGGCTGATCTGATGCTCTTCTGCTCTAACATCCATACTGGTGTCATTACGTATAAAACTGGCACCCAGTAGCAAATAAGGCTTATCTGCTGTGACTGTGTTAATCGTCTCATCATTTGCTTGAGCGATGAACGGCGCACAGTAACCGCTATATTTGAGTGGTATTTTAGGTAAGTTTGCGCGTTGCTCTATAGTGGGCGTAAACCACGAGAGTTGACCACGAATTTTACGACAATCAAAAATACGGGTGTCTAGCTGATGACTTTCAAAAGCGACACAAATCACCACGTTATCAGCAGTCATAGAGACAACGTCCTGATTCTGATGACGGCCTTTTACACACACATGCTGATCTGTCTCGTCAATACTATCAACGTCTAATGGCTGAAAGTGGATCAGCGGATGTGACAGTATGATGGCTTTTAATGCTTGCGGATTGACCAGTCCTGACTGCGGTAGATAGAGATTTTCTGATAAATCCTGCTCTAGTAGTCCACTGCTGCTTTTTGCCTGTGTGTCCGATAATGTGGTTGCCATCTCATCAGGGTACTCTGCGATTTGCTCGGTACCAATATTGGCTTTTATGAGCAAATCAAGCGCACCAGTAATCTCTAGTACGGGCGGCATATTGAGTTGCGCAGCCTCCTGATTAAACGCTCGATAAAGCCTGCTGCTATATAAGTAGCCGATGGTATGTAGATGCTCATCGACGTGGTGAATCGGGGTCATTTTGGGCGCTAGCAGTGCACGCGGGTTGCCTGATGCACCCGCCAAAGGTGCCGATTTATCTAACAGCGTGACGGTGATACCGCGACTGGCAAGCGACCAAGCCGTTAATAAACCTGACACACCTGCACCTATGACGATAGTATGATCGACAGTGCTAGAGCGTGCCTCAGGATTTTCATTAGTTTTCTCATCATGTTTTTCATGACCGTTACTAATATCACGATTCTCTGCACCTGTCATGACAGCCGTTAGCATTTGGCGTTTCATGCCAAACCCTCTGACTTTTTTAATCTCAAAACCATACTCTGGTAATATGCGTTTAACCGTACCAGCACTGCTATAGGTGGCGGCGGTCGTTTTTGGATGAGATAAACGCTGCACTTGTGCAAAGATGTCTCTGGACCATAATGTCTCGTTACAAGATGGCGCAAAGCCGTCTAAAAACCAAGCATCAACGTGGGGCGCAGGTTGGTTAACATGCTCTAATGCAAGCTTAGACAAGCTCTCAGAAGCATCGCCAAACCACATATCCACGGTCAAATTATCGTCAGAAAAATTCAGGCGATGACAGCCTGCGATGAGGGGGGGATATTCGGCTAACAATGACTTGATAGGTGCTGTCAGCTCAGGCGCGCGCTGTGACCACAATGTCAATATATGAGTCAAATCTGTCAGTGGTATGGGAAATTTTTCAGTCGTAATAAAATGCAGACGAGCATCTCTCAAATGCGGATTCGTATCGCGTAGCTGTTGCCATAACTGCCAAGTCGCCAATAAATTAAGCCCTGTACCAAAACCCAATTCAGCGATGGTAAAACACTGTGTTGGGGCAAGGTCTGCCAAGCGCTCTGGTAGTTGATTGTGCGTCAAAAACACATGGCGTGACTCAGCCAAACCATCCGCATGAGAGAAGTAAACATCCCCAAAATGCCCTGATACTGGCACGCTATTGCCAGTATCATCCATTTGCCAATCAATTTTAGCTGGCGTAATGATGTTTGAGGGTTTGGCGCTTTTATTTGGGGTATTAGACATGTGGTTGTTTCTTAGGTGCAGGTTTATTCAGCGAATGATTTTTCAGCGTAAGGTAAGGCTCTTCGGTGCCTAGATCTTAAGTGCACAGCTCTTAAGTGTAAGGCTTTTAAGCGAATCAATAGCCACTGTCAGTCTGATGTATGGTTGAGCAAAAGCGCTTTGGTGACAATCTACCAGCGCTCGCGGCGCACAAACACCAGCCAAGAGATAAAGATACCGACCAATAGACTGATCAATACCGTAAATGCCCCATACAAGAAAATCTGACCTTTGCTCTCATAGACTAGGACATTGGCTTGAGTCTGCAAATCATTCACTTGACGCTGCAACTGCGCATTACGGCTGAGCAGTTGTTGATTGGCATCTGACAGCGCCTTACTAGAGGGCTGCAATTGCGCCGCCAAGGTACTATTGATATCTAGTGCTGAGTTTTTTGTTGTAGCAGATACAGGTGCAGGAGCGCCAGTCGCCAGTGGCGCCGCTACTGGAGCAGCACCATCGACAGCCGTGACTAGAGGTGCTGCGTTCACTGAGACCGCCATCATTAGCATGAGGCTAGCTGCTAGGCTGTTTTTATACCGCCCGGTATTTAAAAAGTAGAAACGCTGACTCACGATGCAGCTACTTTATCAGTGTTGTCCGTTGGCGCTGGTAATGCTTGAATAAATGGCTTGATATCTACATGGCTATAGACGCCATCACGTAGGTAAGGCTCATCGTTCGCCCATGCCTGTGCGGCTGCAATAGAGTCAAACTCCGCAATGATTAAGCTGCCTGACATATCGGTCTTACCGTGTTCGATGGGCGTTGGACCTGCGATGACGAGTCGACCCTGTTGATGCAGCGCTTGCAAGCGCTCGATATGTTCAGTACGAGTCACCAGACGTTGGGCGCTACTATTGGCCACGTCATGACCGATTATGACAAATAAAGACATGAGACTTCCTTAATTGATAATAAAGCGTGATGATTGATGTAAGGGTATTTCATAATGCTGATGCTTTATCGCTATAATAAAGTAGCGATAGGATAATAAACCTTATTTAGCGGCTTTATCTGTCAGCGCAGGGTTTAGGTGTTTTTTTAGTACAGCAAACTGCGCCACCACAAAGACCAGCATAATCGGAATCCAGCCATAAGTTTTGAAGTTGATCCATGCCTCATCTGACATCGTAAATGCTGTGATATAATGTAGGACGGCCATCAAAGCAAAAAACAACGCCCACACAACGGTGAGCTTTTTCCAGCCACTTAGCGTTAGGGTAAAGACATCTTTCATGGCAAGTTGCATCAAAGGCTTATTGATAACCGCGCTGACCAGTAGGGTCAAGGCAAAAATACCGTTGATAATCGGTGATTTCCAGCGCAGATAGATATCATCACGCAGCAGTAGCGTGCCACCGCAGAACAAAATGGTTAATAATAAGACAACCCATTGCTGCTTATCGAACTTGCCTTTTTGACGAATAAAGTGAATGGCATAAACGATGATGGTGGCGATGAGTAAAGCACCTGCCGCTGCCAAAATACCACTGTAACGAGCGGTCAGAAAAAAGGCGATTAAAGGGATAAAGTCTAATAATGCTTTCATAGCAAGTGTGATGTCCAACAAAAAACGTATGGGGTAGTTTACACGTCTACTGACCCAAAAAAAAGCAATCAACACGATAATCCTATGATATAGCCAATCCATCTCAAAAAGCGTATAAGCTTGCGGAAATGGATATCGCGATACTTCTGCCATACTCTCAAATAGTCAGTAAAACCAGTTTATATTAGCCAAATACAGCCATACCAATTGATATCATTCAAATATAGCCATTGAACCAAATATAACCACTTAACATAGCTGCTTAGTATGGTCGCTGCATTCAGTCATTAAAAAAAGACAGCAAACCGCGACCAAAACGCTATTACCTTTATGCTCATTTTATCTAAACACAGCTTATCTAAACACAGTAAGGCACATTTTATGAAAATAGACCTACATTGTCACAGCACTTTTTCAGATGGCACCTACGCACCCACTGAGGTGGTAGCGCGCGCTCACGCAGCAGGTATCAACGTACTTGCGTTGACCGATCATGACACGATGGCTGGCATCGATGAGGCAAGGGCTGCTGCTAATATCCATGACATGCAAATCATTAACGGCGTGGAAATCAGCTGTGAGCATACATTGAGTGGCGGTTATGGCAAAAACAAGTCTGCCAATAAAATCATCCATGTGCTCGGACTGGACTTTACGGATCGTGAAAAAATGCACGCCACTCTAAAGCAATTGCAGGATAGCCGTGCTACCCGTGGCCAGCGCATCACTGAAAAGCTCAGTGAACTACTCGATATCAGCTATGATGAGCTGTGGCAAGCAGTTCTTGTGAAAGCAGGCGGCAATCCACAAGCCGTTGGCCGTGCTCATATTGGGCAAGTATTGTTTGAGCGCGGCGACGTCAAAACCGTGCAAAAGGCCTTTGATAAATACTTAGCGGATAATAAACCTGCCTATGTGGCTATTGAGGCATTGACGATGCAGCATGGCATTGAATTGATTCATGCTTGCGGTGGTAAGGCGGTGCTCGCACATCCAACACGTTATCAATTATCAGCGACCCGCGTGCGCAAACTGATCGAAGAGTTTGCTCTGTTGGGCGGTGATGCTTGTGAGTTGCCAGCCACTAGCGAGCCTATCAGCACTCGTAAAATGGTTGATCGCAGTATCGCTGAGCACAACTTAGTGACCTCAATTGGTAGTGATTTTCATGGGAGTAATATGCCATGGCGACGGTTAGGCGATGTGCCTATATTAACGGCTGAGCAAAAAGGAATTTGGGAGTCTTTTACAGCACTTGCTTAGTTTAAAATAGCGTATTTATACAATGGCAGCATACTGAGCAGAATATATAGTCTTGGTATGCAAAAAGCCTTGTTGTATCAAAACAATTATTGATAAATAAATGTGGAAAACAGATTGATAGTTCAGGTATAAATTGCCACACTGAATAGACCATAATCGTGGCTCACGGTTTACTATTTTAACTCTATAAATTTGACTATCTGCGGTAGCACATTATGGCTGTATATAAGTTCTATCTAGGCCACAGAGAGCTTTCTAAAGCGGTTTTTGAGTGGGAGGCTGCTGATAGGACGGCCCTACTAGCAGCATTTATGGTGATGGAGGTTTTTTCACATTGGTTATGGTGCTTATTTGTTTGGTATCGCCGCGATACTTATGGTGCTTACGTTGATATAAATCTGCTCTATTCATTATGGATTAGCGTGACCATGGTCGGTGTTTTTTTACTATGGGTGTCCAGTCGTTTTTCACCAGTTAGAAGCGCCCGTAGCAATCTGAATATATGGCAAGCTCTACTCATCACTGTTTATAGTGTCTATATTACCTTTGTTGTCGCCATATTAGGGCATAGTAGTCTGGTAACGGGTGTATCACTCGTGGGCGGTGCGATGCTATGCATGATGCTCATTAACCGGAAGTATGTTTGGCGAGCATTTATAGGGCAAATTATTGCGATCTTAGCAGTATCGTTGCTCCCTTACTTCGGTATTACGATACCCAATCTACGCCAACTTACAGCCACCACGCTGCCTTCTACTATTCATAGTTATATGACTCATAGTGATATGATTGTCATGAAAAATGAGGCGTTGACTTGGGAGGGTCTTAATCACCTGCGCCAATCTTCCAATATTTTGTGGCGCTCTACCCATATTTATATGTCGCTACCAAAAGCTATTTTTATCATTTATATGTTTCGTATTTTGTTAGTGTCATTAGATGACAGTAGGAGAGAAACCCTACAACATGCCAATCAAGATGAATTGACCCAGCTGAAAAACCGTCGTTATGGTCTGAAAAAGATGAAGTATGCGCTATCACAGGTACAAGAAGATCAAGACCTGAGTGTGATACTGTTGGATTTGGATTGGTTCAAAGACATCAATGACAATTATGGTCATGATGTGGGTGATCAGGTGCTGATAAAGGTGTCACAGACGCTATCGCAATCATTATCAGATGAGACCGTCATCAGCCGCTATGGTGGTGAGGAGTTTTTGATCGTGCTACCACATACGAAACACGATAGCGCTATGGTGATTGCTGAGCACCTGCGCTCAAGTATTGCTGAACAAGTGATCACGGTTGAGGGTATGTTAGATTTCAATGTGACAGCGAGCTTTGGCCTGTATACATTGACACAGAATGAACGAGACTGTATTGCGCAAAAGTATAAAGCTATTTTGCAGAAAAGATCGCCGATACAATCCAAGTCACAGCCCTTTATCAAACCAATTGCCTCCCAGCGGGCTGAGAGCCAGATGGCTTCGGCACAAGAGCTGCCCAGTGATATCTGTCAACGTTTGATCACCACAGCAGACAAAGCCTTATATGAAGCCAAGCACCGTGGTCGCAATCAGGTCGTGAGTGCGAATGAGATGATGGCAGCCGAAACAACGGGCGCTCAGTCACTTTATAACAGTTAGCACTTATTATTTAATACTGACTACTGGCTGATTTCAACCTAACCATACATAACTAAGATTCGTCGATGTTATTTTCGAAAATGTCATTTTTGCAGATGTCATTCTCTCAGTACGTTATGCATGATTCAATTGCTTTACTACGCTTGCCAATACACTGGTGGCAAAGCTGCCCGTGGTCAAGGTGAAGCTCAAAACCAGTGTGTGATCGTCTGACCAATCCCAATGCATCTCTTCAATAGGCAGACGTAGCGCTCGCCGTTGTGCCTTGATATCGCGCTGTTCTAAACCAGTGGCTAACTGCGTCAATAGTGGGCTGCGCTTTACGATATCATTCTCAACGTCTGCCGCGGTGCTGCTAACTTTATCGTTGCCTGTACCCCACATCACAGCAGTTGGGTGAATATCACCGGTGGCCAGACGAGCACGTAATGTGTCATCTATCGCCTCACTGGTAAATATAGAGCCCGAACCATCCAAGTTAAATACTTCTCCTGACAGACCTGTATTCCAACTGTCATCGCGTACACGTGCTGCCAGAATCTCATTGAATATCAAGCTACGGGCGGCAGACAGCTCCATCGTGTTTTGCTCTCGCGGTGCACGTTTGCTTTTGCTTTTTTTAGACGATGGGCGCGGCGCTCGCGTTGGACGGGCAAACAGTGACAGTGCCTCTCTAACGTTATTGCCTTGACGGCCAAAACGCTGTGGACCAAAATAATTGGGTACGCCAGTTTTACTGATACTCGCTAAGTGCTGTTCGACTGTTTCTTTTGCAGACAATAATTGCTCAGGTTGTAGTGTCTCAGTACCACTATTGTCAAACTGCACATCACGTAAGGTGATCACAAATTGATTGGCTCGGTGCGTACCGCGATTGAGTTTTTTATTATGCCAGTGCTGCACCAGAATAGTGACGGACTCATTGTCGCCAATATCTACTGGTGCAAAATCAGTAGGCGGTAGCTGTTTTTTGGGTATGCGCAAGCTAAACCACTGCGTCGTCAGTGCATGACGATCTTTCAGTCCTGAGTAGCCGACGTCACGCAATGGAATCTCTGCCCACTCTGACAGTAGATTTGCCAAGTAAGCCGTATTCATGCCTAGCTTTTCAATGTGCAACCACAAATGCTCACCTTCACCCGTAAAATCCAGCGGCAATAACTCATTAACGATAAAATCAGTTGCATGGGCTTTATAAGTCGCTTGCTGTATTGGTGGCAGGCTAGGCTGCGGTAGTTTTGCAGTGTCGGTGATGGCAGTGATATCCACACTATTTATATCAAAGTGGGCAGTATCTAAATCGTGCGTCTCGCCATTTGATACAGGTGACGTCAATGGCGTGGTCGTAGCATCAATAGCCGTGTTTTTTTGAGAAATGTTTTCGTGAGAAGTCATAAAAGGGTCTTTTATTTTGTTATTAATGATAAAGATAAAATCGCCACAACCACGCTGCAATTACGTTTTGCAACGCAGCAAACATACAAAACAACATTGCATGTGAAGCCGTCTTGCTACTATCAATATAGAGTCTATTTAGACATTCAAAAAACAGCGTAAGTTGAAAGTGTCAGGTTTATGGTGGTCATTTTCAACCTGCTGCTATCAGGATATTATTATAACGGTTAAGGACGCATTATGACTAAGGCAATGATCAATACAGTGACTATTAGTAAAGCTGACATCCCAAATGGCGGCATGAAATCATATAAGCAAGAAGACGATAGTATCATTTTAATCACTCGTGATGATGACGAGTTTCATGCGTTTGATGGTAGGTGTCCCCATGCAGGCGCAGATTTAGGCAATGGGTTACGCTGTGGTCATCGAGTGGTTTGCCCTTGGCATCATGCGACTTTTGATAGCCGTGATGGCACATTGTTAGAGCCGATAGCGATAGAGAGCTTGACGCAGTATGAGCTCACTGATAATGGCGACAATGTAACGGTCGATATCTCAGCTAAGATAAACACTGCAATCGAAAGAGATAAATTGACTGACACCCATACTGTGATTGTGGGCGGCGGCGCGGCTGGATTTATGACGGCCAACCAACTGCGTCAAACCGGCTATGGTGGCAAGATTACGTTGATTAGTGCTGACAATAAAGCCCCTTATAATCGTCCGTTATTGTCCAAAGCTTTTTTGGCAGGAAATATGCCAGAAGAAAAGCTGCTGCTGGGCGGTAGCGACTGGGCCAAAGACAACAATATTGATTTACGCTTGAATCAAATGGTGAGCAAGGTATTGCCTAATGAGCGTACTTTAATGGTTGTTAGTGATAGTAGTGACAGCAACAGCAACAGCAACGATGAGAATGGTAGTGATCAAACCATATCGGCCGACTATTTGGTGGTGGCCACAGGGTCGTCGCCATCTATACCGCCTATTACTGGAGCAGAGTTAGATGGCGTGTATACCTTACGCAGTATGGATGATGCTAAGTTGATTAAAGCGGCCAGTCACGATCAGCGCGTGGTGATTATCGGTACTGGATTTATTGGTATGGAGGTCGCTTCGGCTTTAGCGCAGGCAGGCACGACAGCTTCAATCACAGTGGTTGGGCAGTCTGACAGAGTAATGGGTAATATCGTTTCAGAAACTGTTAGTGATGCACTTATCAAGTTGCACGAAGAAAATGGCATTAACTTTGTGTTAGGTGCCAACGTGAATGAAATTACCAAGGTTGAAAACAAGTCTGAGAATAAAGAAGAGAACCAAACCTTTTCACAAGTGGGCGGTGTGACGCTTGATAATGGCGAGCACATCGATGCTGATATTGTAATTTTAGGGACTGGCGTCTCACCGCGCACCGCGTTATTGAATGAGGTCAATGACCCAGATGGCGTGCAAGTCGATGATCATCTACAGCTGCGCGATGGGGTCTATGCATTGGGTGATATTGCAAAGGCATCTGTGCAGATGGGACGCATGCGTATCGAACATTGGCGAGTGGCTATGCAACACGGCATGGTCACGGCAGCCGCGATATTGAATGACGACAGTGTCGACTCACTAGAAGCACGAATTCCTTTTTTCTGGACGATGCAGTATGGCAAGAGCCTACGCTATAGTGGTCATGCAGCGACCCCCGAGCACAGTATCTTATTTGGGACGCCAGACACGCTGAATTATATCGAGTACTATTTCGATGACACAGGTGAGGACAGTCGTGCCACTGCTGCTAGCACACTTGGACGTGACAAGGAGTTGGTCGCTTTCTCTGAGCTACTTCGCTGTGGTCATGCACCGACGCGCGCGCAGCTCCATGCAGGTTTTGATATTATTAAGCAAGCACAAGCGTTATCGCGCTAGTACTATCAAGCAATAAGTATTAGTATCTTGGGCATGTCATCAATTAGCACATTAATACATTTAGTGGTCTTAAAATGGCTAAATTTTGATAAATATCGTCAGAAGTTTTGTCAATATGTTCATATCAACGGCAATTTCTTCCTCATTTATCTACAATTTTTCTCATTTTAAGCCTCACAATCTAATTGATGACGTGCCCTAGGCTGGCTTAGGGATCTAAGCCAGTTTTTTTATACATGAACAAAAAAGGAAAATTATAATATGAGCGAAAATACTATAAATAAGAGCACTATAAATAAAAACCACTTGAGCAGAGAATCTGTGTTTCTACGTGAAGCCACATTAGATGATATTAGCGCACTTGAGCAGTTATTGAATTGCTGCTATCGCGAGACAGCAGGTTGGACCAATGAGGCCGATTTGATAGGTGGTATTCGAACCACATCAGCGGAGCTTGCTGCCGTGATTAATGACCCGAATCACTATTACTTTGTCTATCCGAAAACCACAACGGGCAACCGTGATGGAGAAGAGACGGGTGAGATACTTGGCTGTATCGCTGTCGATATTAAAACTGATGCTGACTCAAATAAAAAAGCCTATATCGGTATGTTTGCGGTACATCCTGTGCTACAAGGGCAAGGCGTTGGTAATGTTATTTTACAAGCAGCAGAGACCTTCGCAGATCGCCATTTACAGTCACAGAATCAGCCGAGCCGTTTAACCATGTCTATTTTAAGCCATCGTCCTGAGTTATTAGCCTACTATGAGCGCCGTGGCTATAAGCTGAATGGTAATAAAATGCCATTTCCAAACGATGGGAATAATGGCGAGCCAAAGCGTCAAGATTTGGAGCTATTAGAGCTAGAAAAAATGGTTGGCTGATAATGTAGGTCTAGTAAAAAGACACTTAGAACTAGGATGTTTTATTTAACCCCAAAAATACCTAAAGGTCATAAATAGCCCCACGCTCAACAATAAAAATGCCACTATGATTAAGCGCTTAAACCAGTTAAAGGCTGGCAAGCGTGTGGCATTATCATCAGACATAAGATAAGCAAATAAACAAAGCAAGCTCGCTGCCAAGGTCATTATTCCTAAGCCAATCGGTAATATAAAAAGGTACACCTGCCACACAGTCATCTCTCAACGGTAATTATTAATGGCATAATAGCAGCATCGTGATTGCGCTGTCTGTATGACTGTTTATATCAGGGATGGCTAAGTGGCTTTAACTATTATGATAAATGCTTTTAACGTGGTGGTCGTGGTACGCTTTAATGGCGGTTTTTTTTCTCTATCATCTTTGGCGATAAGGATATCTATATGAATATTGCTCTTATACCTAGCAAGAGACGTAAACCAATTGCTTTACCGACGGTACTGCTAGCTTCATCACTATTATCCTATTCAGCCTTAGCGCAAACCTATCAAATCCAAGATTTTTCGGACGATTACTATGCAACTATCGAGACCGCAAATGATGAAGATGGCACGTTAAGCACTGAAGCAAGTAATGAGACAAATAGTGTCATAAAGATTATAGAGTCGAAGACTAAGAAAGCCCTTATCAGTCAGCCATCTGATATCGATATTGACTATGAGCTGGATAACAGTGAAGAGCATCAATTGGGCGGAAAAATCAGTGCCAACATTGTCAATCTTCCTTATGGTGAACATAGTGTGCTGATCTATGATGACTTTAATTTTGATAACCAAAAAGATGTGGCACTGCGCGATGGCAACTATAGCTGCTATGGTGGGCCGTCTTATCAAGTCTATTTAAAGGAAAGTAATGCCTTTGTGCATAGCGATGCGTTTACTGAGTTGGCACAAAACTACTGCGGATTTTTTGGTTTTGATAAAACTACCAAAACCTTAGATACCATGAGTAAGAGCGGCGCAGGATGGCATCAGTATTCAGAGTATAAAGTGATCGATAATAAACCAGTGGCGGTACATGTGCTGGTAGAAGAATATAATTTAAAAGGATTTATTTCTATTACCGAGCGCACAAGAGTGAATGGCAAAATGGTAGAAGATAGCTATGAGAGGCTACCGGAGTACGATGACGAAAACTACGATGGTAGATTGCCGTTCGTTTATAAGTTGGATTTAGACAACGGTAAAAAAATGGTCTTAAATAAGACTTATAACGAGGAAGGTGAGCAACTGTATTATGCCTTTGCCGATAGAAATGACAGAATTGAGCTGTATTATGATGGGCCATTTGTCTATGACACTGCTAAAAAGACGCTTAGCTTTATAAATAAGCCTGTGGTTTATCAGATCAATCAGCAAGGCATTACAGTGAAGCAATCGAACAAGAACGTTTTAATCAAGTCAGTGCCACAAAGCGAGCAGGGAAGTCTGGAAAACCTGATGCAGTTTGACAATGTGAGCGTTAGATAAAAAAATTTATTCTAGGACGAGACATTCTAAACGAAAAGGCCACTCAATTCAGAGTGGCCTTTTTATTTTAAGTCATACAAGAATGACTAACGCATCGTCACGAACTCTTCTGAACCAGTTGGATGAATGGCAACGGTATTATCAAAGTCAGCTTTAGTCGCACCCATTTTAATCGCGACGGCAAAGCCTTGAATCATCTCATCGACGCCAAAACCAATACCATGTAGGCCAATGACTTTTTCGTCATCGCCTAAGCATACTAGCTTCATGGTGCATTTTTGACGATGTTGAGTGACCGCGCTATACATATCGGTAAACGTTGAGCTATAGCACTTGATGTTTTCTTTACCATGCAGATTGATGGCATCAATCTCAGACAAGCCAATTGTACCGATAGCCGGATGGGTAAAAATCACGGTCGGTATCAGCGTATAGTCTAAATGCTCATTGGGCTTATTGTTAAACAAACGCTCAGATAAGCGGCGACCAGCGGCAATCGCTACAGGCGTTAGGTCTACACTGTTTTCGATAATATCGCCAACCGCATAAATACCATCGACGTTGGTATTTTGGAACTTATCGACTTTGATTTTACCCGTCTCAGTCGTAGCAACTCCTGTCACTTGCAGATTGATACCGTCTGTCGATGGTGCACGACCAATCGCCCAGATCAAGCAGTCAACAGTATCGATACAGTCTTCACCGCCATCATTGGTGGTCAAATCGAGGCTGTCGTCGTCATTTTTATTGACTTCATTGATTACCGTATTGGTATGTAATTTGATGCCAGCTTGCTCCATCTCTATCAGCAGAGTCTCTACGATAGTATGATCAAACGTACGTAGTGGCGAGTGTTTGCGCACATACAAATGCACCTCTGCACCCAGACTGTTCAGTACGCCTGCGATTTCGACAGCGATATAGCCTGCGCCCACAATTGCCACACGTTTTGGCAGATGGTTTAAGGCAAAGAAACCATCAGAATCAATACCGTGTTCTGCGCCTTTGATATCAGGCTGAATCGGGTGACCACCTGTGGCAATCAAAATATGGTCCGCGGTAATATGTTCGCCATTCACTTCGACCGTATTAGTATCGACGAATTTGGCAAAGCCTTTGATCACTTCGACGCCATTTTTGGCCAAGTTATTGTCGTAGGCGCGGTGAATGTTTTCGATGTATTGTTGGCGGCTCTGTACCAGCTTTTGAAAATCAAAACCTTTTAACTCAACATCAAAGCCATAATCTGGCGCGTATTTATGGATGGCTTCAGCCACTTGCGCGCCATACCACATGACCTTTTTAGGTACACAGCCCAAATTCACACAAGTACCACCCAACTGGTTGGCTTCGATAATGGCGCATTTTTTGCCATAGTTTGCTGCACGGTTGAGTGAGGCAATGCCGCCGCTGCCGCCACCAATGGCGATATAGTCATAATGTTTGGTCATATTAAGTCTCTTTATTGAATTGTTATGGGTGCTACTTCCGACTCTACTGTAATGGGTCTTATCGTCCATCTTACAAGTTTTTTATGGTTAAGATGTGTTGAATAGCTTGAGTATAAATGGTGTTTGGTATATTAAAGCCTAGCATCTAGATATTAAATCTACCTAGACTTGTTTATACAATAGGACGACGTCTATAAAACAACAGCCCCGGAATGGACAAGCCCAATACCAAGCCTGAGGTGACAAATAAGGCTTCGAACAAGTACACCATCATTTGGCTAAATAACTCATCTGAATAACCGAAATAACCAATCTGTACCATACTGACCATCGCCTTATAGGCGGCGATACCGGGCATCATACAAATGACGCTAGGCGAGATGAGGGCTTTGGGCGGCAGGGTATATTTTTTAGAAAAGTACACACCTAAGAAGCTGGCAAGCATCGCCCCAAAAAAGCTGGCAACCACAATATGTATGTTCTGATGGACAAGGGCAGTCTTTAATCCGAAGCCAAAAGCGGTCATCAGCAAACACGGTAAGATATAGCGTTTGGGGACGCTAAACATCAGCGTCCAACCAAGAGTAATGATACAAGCCAGCACAACGGTCTCAATAAACCACATTTTAAAACCCCCAGTGCTGTATGCGAAGTAAAACCAGCGCCATCACGATACCAACGCACGCAGATAAGGTCAGCATGTAGGTAAAGACCGCACGCCCAACCCCAATATTGACATAGCCCTTTAGGATGTCTGAGAACGAGTTAATCAACGGAAAGCTCGGCACCAGTAGCAACACACTAGAGGCCACGGCAATATCAGCATTGTTGCCAATATCAAAATAATAGGTCGTTGCCCCAATCAATGAGGCAATAAAAGCCGTCACAATGACAGTGATAAAGGGATTGAAATGATGCTTGGATAGATAAATACGAGTGAGCATCGCAACCATACCAGCGATGAAGGTCACCGCTGTAATCGACCAACTACCGCCATTCAGATATGCAAACGCCGCACAAGACGCACCCACAAATAGACTGACTAACCATATTGGATATACGGTCTTATCCAGCTCATCAAAGGCAAGGGTCGTGCGGTCAATTAAATCGGTACTATCGACAGTGGCTTCAGTTTTATTGATGATTTGCTGGATTTGCACCAGCAGATTGACATTGATGCTTTGATTAATCGTGTCTCTGGTGGTGGTAATACAGCGCTCGTCACAGATAGTCGTCAGGGTAATAGCATTAAAGTTCAGCGAACATTCTACGCTGTTCATCCCCAAGGCAAGCCCCAAGCGTTTGGATAAGTCCACCACCACGGCAGACTCAGCGCCATACTGCATAAGGAGTAATCCGCAGCGCACGCATAGTCGAGTAATGTGCTGCTGCTTTACGTAGCTGATAGAGGTCATGGGTGAGATACGCGTGTTGGTTGATATTTATACGCTATTATAAAGGGTCTGGATGCTGACGCGCAGACATTATCGGATATTATATTTGATGCTACTATAAAGTATAAATTTTTTTGGCAAGGAGCACAAAATGCATATCGCTATTTTGACTTTGACGTTTTCATTGCCCGGCTGTAGTTCGCTAAAAGAGAAACGCCAACGCATGGGCGGCTTGCATGCCCGCTTTGGTAGTACGCCAAGCATAGCTGTCTGTGAGAGCGGCGGCCGCGCGCGCCATGATGCCAGCGAGTGGACGTTTGTGATCGTTGGACTGTCCAAACGTGAGGTCGAATCGCAATGTAGTCGGATTGAGGAGAAGCTAGAACGTACAGTAGATGCACGAGTGATGAATGTTGAGAGGGAGTTTGTTTAGGTTAGTTGATAATTATCTCAACTCTAAAAAATGTCAAATTTGTAGGTTGGGTGGAGCTTGTGACACCCAACTTTTACTTTAAAAAAGAATACCCTCATCCGCCCCAATTGATAGGAAGCAAACCATCCGTTACAAATCGGTGGAATGATGAATATTGCCAGTCCTTAACCTGTTCAACATACTCATGTTTAACAGGATTCATATGAATATAATCAATATGTGCTCGATAGTCTGATTCATCGCGAATCCAATGCTCCCAAAATCGACGTTGCCAAATACCACGCTCACTTTTTTTAAGTCTACTACTCGAAATAGATTCTGTTTTGGCAATGTTATAAGAAAAGTAGTATTTAATGAGTTTTATTCGTTTAGAGAAGTCTGCATCATTATTTGGCATAGTACATAACATATGCAAGTGGTCTGGCAAGATAACAATGGCATCAATGCAGAAGGGGTGTTTTTGTTTAACGAGTTTGAAGGCGCGTCTAAGTGTTGCAATTTCTTTGATTAACAAATCGCTAGACCTATCAGCTAGGTTGATAGTGAAAAAGTAGGTTGCTCCTTTTTGATAGTGCCTTCGATACTGCATGCTATTCTGCAAATTATAACTAATAGCTGATATTACTTAATTTTGTTGGGTGTCGCAAGCTCCACCCAACCTACGGATTGTAGGTGATTCCGCGTTTAAATTGTAGGTTGGTGTCGAAGGATGAGACCCAACGAGTTGGTTTTGATGAATATGAGACAGTTGGGTTTCCTTTGTCAACCCAACCTACGAGCTTCATCTAACCTATGAGTTTGTTAGTTATTCGGATGTAAAAGTTTTTGATTGACTGTCAAGCTTTTCATTGTCGGGGTCTAATATCGAATATGCTGTAGAAGTGACAACTGCTAAAAAAGCAATGCATAAAACTATTAAAGAGTATTTTTTTGCTTTTTGATAATTTGGTTCACCTTCTTTCACTCGATTCCACTCGTGTTTTAGCAAAGGTTTTGACGCTTCTCTTAAGTCATCACATGATTCAATTACACTGTCCCATTTCCCTGTTAAATAAAGTTGGCGAGTACGCTTTAGTTCTGACAAGAATTTTTAGTTAATTTCATTACCATTCGTGTTGACTTCCTTATCGTTAATTCTAAAAATTATATCGTTATATGATTCGTTCATTTTTGAATAAATATCCTCAATATCACGAGTCATATTAAACTTGTCTTTTTTCTCTTCAGTTTGTCCAGACCGATGCTTATATAACATAGATATATAACAAAGAGATGAGACATAACTAGATATTGAATTACGCAACGAATTAATCCACTCTTGTCTGAACTCAGAGACTTTATTTTCTTTAGATACTATTAGACTTGTATACGAAAAGAATCCAGCAATTATTGCGCTTATAATAATAAACGAATTCTTTGTAAGTATTTCTTCCAATGAAATCTCCCATTTAGTAATAGATAAGTATTCTATTGTCAGATATTTACCTAAAGTCAAATCTAAATCATAGAACATGATGAAGGAAGTGTTTTTGTCATGAATATATCTGATTTTTTGCTAGGCTGAGCAGCTTTGAGTAGATTAGTTTATCAGGGATCCACAAATATTTTCTCATATTAAAAAAGTATTTGTATTGATTGTTGTCTATAAAAAAGGCCACTCCCTAAAGAGTAGCCTTTTATCATCAATCATCTAAAAATTTCTAGTTATTGCGGACGGCCTTGACCATGTCCTTCAGGTTTTTTATACCCTTTTGCAGTCATACAGGCTTCTAGTTTTTTCATATCACTTTGGCTTGGACGACTCTCTTTAGACATTTTCACGCCAGCTCGTTGAGCACAATCATCCATGGCTTGTTTCATATCAGCGGACATCGCAGGTCTTTGATGATTGCGATCGCTTGTTCCATTTGATGTGCCGCTTGATGCGCAGGCGCTAACGCCAACAGTAGATGCCAAGATAATGAACAGTAGTTTTTTCATAAAAAGTCCTTAAAGGTTTTAGGGTTGGTATAAGGGTTGGCAGTGTCAATTTGTACGTGCTATCACTTGCTACAAGGTTGTTAACCAGTTATTTCTATATCGTATGCGCCTACGCATGATATCTAGCCCCTTAAATATTAATACATTTAATGTTTAAATATATTTAATAAATATTAAGAAAAGTAACGCAACGCGATATAAGTCTTGATATATATCAATCAAGACCTACAGTGTGCAGGCTAGACAATGCCTTATTCCACCCAATAAAAAAGGCCACCCTATGAAGAGTGGCCTTTTATCAATCATGACTAACGGTATTAGCTGACTTCTTTCATGCCTTGCTCTAGCATTGGCTTTAAGAATATGCCCGTGTAGGATTCTTTGACTTCGGCTACTTGTTCAGGCGTGCCTTCAGCGATGATTAATCCGCCACCTTTACCGCCTTCAGGGCCCAGATCAATTACCCAATCCGCCGTTTTGATGACATCCAAGTTATGCTCGATGACCACGATAGTATTACCTTTATCACGTAGGGCATGCAAGATGTTGAGCAGCTTATCGATATCATGGAAATGCAAACCAGTGGTTGGCTCATCCAAGATATAGAGCGTCTGCCCTGTATCACGTTTGGCAAGCTCACGCGCCAGTTTGACACGTTGCGCTTCACCACCTGATAGCGTTGGCGCAGACTGACCCAAACGAATATAACCAAGACCCACATCCATCAAGGCTTGCAGACGACGATAAATCGCTGGAATCGCTGAGAAGAACTCAGTGGCATCTTCAACGGTCATATCGAGCACATCAGCAATGCTCTTGCCTTTATAGTGAATCTCTAAAGTCTCGCGGTTGTAGCGTTTGCCTTCACAGGTATCACACGGTACATACATATCAGGCAAGAAATGCATTTCAACCTTGATGAGACCATCACCTTGGCACATCTCGCAGCGTCCGCCTTTTACGTTGAAGCTAAAGCGACCCGGCTTATAACCACGGGCACGCGCTTCTTGCGTCTGGGCAAACATCTCACGCACAGGGGTAAACACACCTGTATAAGTCGCAGGGTTTGAGCGCGGCGTACGACCAATTGGGCTTTGATCGATATCGACCATTTTGTCTAGATGCTCAAGACCGCTGATGCTCTCAAACTTATCGGCAATCAGGGTGGAGGCATTGTTTAGCTGAGTCGCGGCTAATGGCATAAGGGTACGGTTAATCAAAGTTGATTTGCCTGAACCTGAGACACCCGTGATACAAGTCATGATACCAACAGGAATGGTCAAATCCACATCGTGCAAGTTATTGCCTGATGCGCCTTTTAGCTCAATCGTCATTGGGACTTTCTTAGGTTTGGCCTTACCTGTGACTTCGACGTCCATAGTCTTGGCAGTATGACGAACTTTTGGAATCTCGATTCTTTTCTTACCAGACATATATTGTCCAGTCAGCGATTCTTTGTTTGCCATGATGTCATCGACCGTGCCCTGAGCGATGACATGACCGCCGTGTACACCGGCACCGATACCGATATCAATCACGTGATCCGCTTGGCGAATCGCATCTTCATCATGCTCAACGACCAGTACTGTATTACCTAAGTCACGCAAACGCGTTAGGGTTTTCAGTAGGCGATCGTTATCACGCTGATGCAGACCAATAGATGGCTCATCAAGTACGTACATCACGCCCATCAGACCAGCACCGATTTGGCTGGCCAGACGAATACGCTGCGCTTCACCGCCCGATAGTGTCTCGGCGGAGCGAGCGAGTGTTAAATAATCAAGCCCGACGCTCACAAGGAAGTTTAAGCGCTCATTAATCTCTTTAAAGATTTTTTCCGCGACTTCACCTTTGTGACCGCCAATCTTTAGGGTTTTATAATAGTCAGCAGCATCACCGATAGAGAGCTTGACGATTTGAGCGATGGTTTGATCATCGACACGGACGTTGCGCGAGATTTCATTCAGACGCGCGCCATCACAGACGTTACAAGTGGTATCAGCCAGATATTTAGCTAACTCGTCACGCACAAGGTTACTTTGCGTCTTAGCATAACGGCGCTCTAAATAAGGCAATACGCCTTCAAACGGTATGGTCTTATTGGTCTTGCGACCGCGCTCATCGGTAAAGTTAAAGGTGAGCTTTTCTTTACCAGAGCCTTGCATAATGAGGTCTTGCTGCTCTTTAGACAGATCCTGCCACGGCGCATCCATATCGATTTTAAAATGCTTACAAACAGTGCTGAGCAAACCGAAATAATACGCATGGCGTTTGTCCCAACCATTGATAGCGCCTTGATTAAGCGATTTCTCATGATGGGTAATCAGCTTTTCAGCGGCAAAGTATTGGCGTTTACCGAGACCATCACAGCTTGGGCATGCGCCATATGGGTTGTTAAAACTGAACATACGTGGCTCAAGCTCAGGCACCGCACGATCACAGACAGGGCATGAGTGCTTGGCTGACATGACTTGGTTGGCATCACCGCCTTCTTTTGGATTGCCATCCATAAAGTGTAGCGTGACCAGCCCTTGACCCAAACGTAACGCTGTCTCTAAACTCTCTGCGACACGGTTGCCCAAATCATCACGAACTTTAAAGCGATCGACCACCACTTCGATGGTGTGCTTTTTCTTCTTATCTAGCGTTGGTAGCTCGTCAGTGTCATAGACGTCACCATCGACGCGCACACGGACAAACCCTTGACCGATGAGCTGCTCAAGCAAAACGGTATGCTCACCTTTACGCTCACGAATGACTGGTGCCAAAATCATAATCTTAGTGTCGTCTGGCAATGCCATGACTTGATCGACCATCTCAGTGACTGACTGTGCGACCATTGGCTCGCCATGCTCAGGGCAAAACGGCGTACCAATGCGTGCATAGAGCAGACGCAAATAGTCATAAATTTCGGTAATCGTACCGACGGTCGAGCGAGGGTTATGGTTGGTGGACTTTTGCTCGATAGCAATCGCAGGGGATAGACCCTCGATACTATCAACGTCAGGTTTCTCCATCTGTGAGAGGAACTGACGCGCATAAGCGGACAAGCTCTCGACATAACGGCGTTGCCCTTCGGCATACAGCGTGTCAAATGCCAATGAAGATTTACCAGAGCCTGATAGCCCAGTGATGACCACGAATTTATCTCGTGGAATGTCTATGTCGACGTTTTTTAGATTGTGTGTACGTGCGCCGCGTATTGCGATATGGTCATGTGCCATCGGTTACAGGTTTCCTATTTGCTAAAAGGGGATTGAAAAATATCTCAATGTAAAAGGTCAATATGAGTCAATTAAATGGTCGGTTAAACGTGAGTGATTTATAAATTTATAGTGTGGTTATATTTATATATATAGTCAGTCCAATATTAAAAAGATACAGCGAGACTGGGATGAATTTTTTACAGCCTCTGTCGGCATAGGCACAGCAAGCTAGAAAAATTTATACCAGTTTCGCGTTATTAAATACTGTATCCGTTTTATTGAGTATCGGCTATACAGTGTGGTTATAAATCGCTTTCTTATATCTAGCGCTATGATGCTTGGCTTTCTTACGACTGTTTTTTATACGACTAAGCAAATCTAAATCAAATCAATGTTAAGTAACAGGTATGGTTTGTTATGGTTTTGACCAAAAGTGTCATGTTGTGGTGATAGTGATAAGCGGGTTTATCATTTGAGCGGTCGCTCGATCTCATCAGTAATAGTGCTGATAACGTTTTACTTTATTGTCATGGTGACGGCATTATTCAAGGTGTAATAGCACATCAGATGTACTTGGTAACAAAATAATCGCGTAATATGAATGGCTTGGATTGAGGCGGCATTCGACACTGCGCCAGTAAGACAAAAGTCTCGGCAACCAAATGGCGAATGTCTTATACTAGAGGGCTTGATTTATAGGTCAATGCCTTGATAAAGCAGTAGTGAAAATCAGGGTACAGCGCGGCGTGTTAGCAGTGAAAAACCAGTAATGATCAACCAGTGAGGCAAGTATGAATAGCGTAGAAAAACGGGCAATCCTCGGGGTCGGTGGCATCTTTGCCTTGCGTATGATTGGCTTGTTTATGATCGTGCCTGTGTTCTCTGTCTACGGTAATGATTATACACACGCGACGCCGTTTTTGATTGGTCTGGCAGTGGGCGTCTATGGGCTTGGGCAGGCGATATTTCAGATACCCATGAGTCTGGCTGCTGACAAATTCCCGCGTAAGCCTATTATATTTTTGGGCTTAATACTGTTTGCCATCGGCGGCATGATTGCGGCCAATGCGACAGATATCTATGAAGTCATCATTGGTCGGGCGCTGGCGGGTAGTGGAGCGGTCTCTGCAGTGCTCATGGCGCTATTGGCAGATGTGACGCGTGAGGAGATGCGTACTAAGGCCATGGCGACGATGGGTCTGACCATTGCGACATCCATCATGCTTGCCTTTGCTTTTGGCCCGCTACTGGTTGGCTCGCTTGGTATCTCTGGGCTGTTTTGGTTGACATCAGGGTTCGCTATTTTAGCGATGCTGTTACTGGTGTTTGTACCAACGCCTCTGCGCGTACTCAAGCATAATCTCGATAATAAAACTATTGGTCAGCAACTGGCCACTGTCCTCAAGATTGGCGACCTTAACCGCTTGCATATCGGTATCTTTGCGCTGCATTTGACCATGACGGCAATATTTGTGATTCTGCCGCATCAGTTCTCAGACGTTATGGGCTTGTCGGTACGCCAGCAGGGTATGGTGTATTTGCCATTACTATTTATTGGTTTTGCCGTGGCCATTCCTTTTATTATCATTGCCGAAAAGAAACGCAAAATGCGCCAAGTCTTCTTAGGCGCAATCGCATTGATGACAGCTTCCTTAGCGGTATTGGCAGTGGGCAGTAGCTATGGTGTCGGTATCATTTTAGGGCTGTTGCTGTACTTTATGGGCTTTAATTTGATTGAAGCGACGATTCCTTCGTGGATTTCTAAGCGCGCGCCAGTGGCCAACAAAGCAACAGCCATGGGGATAAGCTCATCTAGCCAGTTTTTTGGGGCGTTTGTAGGCGGGGCGATGGGCGGGCTGTTATTGAGTCAGCCTAGTTTGCTCGCGTGGGGTATATTGGCGGTCATTATGGGCATCGCTTTGCTGCTTATTATACCGATTGCGCAGCCGCCTTATTTATCGAGTACCACGGTGACCATCCCCAAAGACATTAACATCCAAGACTGGTCACGCCAAATGCTAGCAGTGGACGGCGTGGATGAGCTGGTCGTGATGGCAAAAGAGCAAGTCGCCTATCTCAAGTTAGATAAGACACAACTGACGGATGACTCGCGGTTGCAGCTATCGAGTTTGGCACAGAGCCCACTAGATATTTAACAGACGGTATAGACAACGACTAGATAGACCGCCATTATTAATTAATGAAAATTAACGATTTATCTCTATTTAAAAGGAATTGATATGAGTAAATTTAAGATATTATCTGGTGATGTTAGGAAAAACATTGCACCTCGAGTAATGGCCAAGCTGGCAATAGGCGCTGGTCTATCAGCCACGTTACTACTATCAGGCTGTGCCACACAAAACATTCAAGCCTATCAAAACAGCATGCCGACGCTCGATATGCATGAGTTTTTCTCAGGTCAAATCGATGGCTGGGGTATGTTCCAAGGTCGCAATGGCGAGGTCAAAAAACGCTTTTATGTCGATATCGATGCGACTCATGAAGGTGATAACGTCATCGTCTTGGATGAAAAGTTCTCATGGGCAGATGGCACAAAATCTCAGCGTATCTGGCGATTGACCAAGCAATCAGACGGCAGCTGGAAGGGGACGGCAGGCGATGTCATCGGTGAGGCTACTGGAGAAGTGGTTGGCAATACCTTACATTGGAACTACCTACTAGCGTTGCCAGTTGAGGGCAAAACTTATAAAGTTAATTTTGATGACTGGATGTATCTGGTCGATAAAGACGTCATGCTTAATCGCTCAGTGATGAAAAAGTTCGGCGTAGAGCTGGGTAGCGTCACGTTAAGCATGCATCGCAATGGCACTGACGCCCAGTAGCATGACAGCTAAAAACGTCATTCTGATAATAGAGGTAAGCTTGCGGTGTTCATCCGCTTATTAAAATGGCAAAATAGCAGCACCTTTATCTATTAAACTCTAAAATATCGACCGATATATCAAGATAGACTATCTAAGCGACATAGACTGACGTGCGCCATCAATAGCCTGTAGATATTTTAATAAAAATTGGTTAAAGTAAAATTATACAATTGATAGTGCCAAATGACGCTATCAGATAACGATTAAAACAGTTGGTTAAATTATTCATAAGTAAAAGGACGGTATCATGCGCGGAGTTAATAAAGTTATCATCATTGGTAACCTTGGAGCAGACCCTGAGGCACGTCAATTCAATAATGGCGGTAGCGTGACCAATATCTCGGTTGCGACATCAGAGCAGTGGACAGACAAACAAAGTGGTGAAAAAAGAGAAGCGACGGAATGGCATCGTATTTCGCTGTTTAACCGCTTGGGTGAAATCGCGGCACAGTATCTGCGTAAAGGCAGTAAAGTCTATATCGAAGGCAGTCTGCGCACGCGTAAATATCAAGATCCCAATGGACAAGATCGTTATATCACCGAGATTCGTGCTGAGCAAATGCAGATGTTAGATGGCCAAACTGGCGGTGGTCAAGGTGGAGAGAGCTTTGGTGGTCAGAACCAAGGTAATAGTGGTGGCTATGGCAATCAAGGTGGCTCAAATCAGGGTTATAACAATCAGAACGGCCAAAACAACTTTGGTCAGCAAGGCAATAATCAGCCAGCCCAACAAGGTGGCTACAACAATCAAGCGAGTGGCGGTCAAAACAGCTTTAACAATCAAAATGCCCCTGCACCGCAAAATCAGTTCAATCCATCAGCACAGAAACCCGCACAGTCTAAGCCTACAGCCATGCCAGATGGCCCAGTGGATGACGATATTCCATTTTGAGGAATACATGATTAAGTAATGTTGATTAAGTTAGATAGAGCCCTGCTAATTGTGGGGCTTTTTAATGCCCAATTGTAAATCAATGAGTGTAAGAGAGATGAGTATTAAAGGTAATCTAATTTCAATATTCACAAACTTTCAGAATGCCATTAAATCACTTATTAAGTCCGAGTATATTTAATATAAGTGAATTTTTGTTTGTATTGGTTATGACTATATATTCTTATTATTATAGCTTCTATACGCTCAACAGTTTAACGCTATTAAATAAAAAACCTTTCATACTCTGTATTGACCGTTCATACTATCTGAATCGGTTAACGATAACAGTTGTATTAATAAGTTGATATAATATTATTAATATAACTGTTATCGAAATATCAGATATTGTCACCAAGTCCTGTGATTATGATTAGAAACATGCTCATGATTGATAATGATGCTTTCCCAGTCATTAACAGTATTGTTTACACGCCTATGTCCAGTAGCTTCAATGCGCTCTTAAATTGAATCAGTTGTATATTTTGCACCAAGAGCTATTTTTGAGATATAACGACGTGACAAGTTTTTGATAACGTCATGAAAAACTGTTTAATAGAAATTTTGTTTAGTTTTCTATTAAATGTTTAAGTTGATTATTATTGTAATAAATAGCGATATATTCAGTACCTGTTATTATTGATTGGCTTTAATAGTATAAGATATAATAAATTAACCTATCTATAGTCATTCCACTATAAAATTATTACTGCGTTAACTTCGCTTGAAGTATTTAATATACATCTACGCTCGGTTGCCTCGTACTACTTTTAAATTGAATCGACTATAATAATAAATGATTAGTTTACCCACGTTCATAATGAACAATAATGCCTCTATAGAGGTGATACTTTCATCACACAATTGGATCGACTATGAGTAAAAATAACGCAATTGATTTAGAAAACCTAAATGTAGATGAGTTACGGGCCATCACTGAAAATGCTCAGCAACTGATTGCAAAAAAGCAACATCAGCGCCTGTATGATGCTTACATGCAGTTCGAAAAAATTGCAGAAGAGAGCAATGCAAGCATTGAAGAGATTTTGAAAGCGGGTGAAACGCTAGAGAAAAAACGCAATATCAAATATCGTAACACTGATGATAACAACGAAACGTGGACTGGCCGTGGCCGCAAACCTACTTGGTTAGTAGAAGCGCTTGCTGCAGGACGCAATATTGAAGATTTTGCTATCTAATAAGATAGATTGTTGTAGTACGGCATAGCACAGCTAAAGTACATGGCACCGCTCATCAGCTTTGTGATAATGGTTGATTTACAATCATTTAGCGATAAACGATGACGATGGTCAGCCAATAAAAGTCAGTATCTATATTGCCAATATTTTGGTAAAAAGATACTGGCTTTTTTTCTGTCATCTATAGGCCATTGTTTGTTATGATAATGACGTTTTTGACTTATATAAGAGTTGTGCCACCGTGCCCCAAGTATCTGAGTTGTCTCATAAACGCCCTCGCAAGCTCTGGTGGCTAATAGGGTTTGTATTGTTTGCGCTATTTGCACTATTGCAGATGCCAGCAGCATGGCTACTTGAGAAATATGCACCCAACACGCCCTATGTACAGCATGTGTCTGGTAATGTATGGCAAGGCTCAGCCATCTGGCAGCTTCCTGTATCGTCGACGCCGCTCACAGGGATGGCTGAATGGACATGGCAGCCATGGCAACTGCTCACCGGTAAGCTTGGCGCAGATGTCAATATTAACTCTGAGCAAACCAGATTAGAGGGACAAGTAAAACTAGGTTTTAGCTCGTGGCAAGTGGACAATATGAGCGGCAAAATCGCACCTGAGACCCTAGCGAGTGTGGTTGATTGGCAATTGCCCAATACCCCCATTCAGGTCAATGCCGTGTCACTAAAACGTCAGGCTGGCGACAATGAAGCAGCTAATAGTGACTCTGCCAAAACAACAGCAGGTTTCAGTGATGTCGAGGGTCAGCTGACATGGGTAGGTGGTGAAGTGGGTTATCCGAGTGGCGGTAAGGTTTTTTACATCACCATGCCTGCGCTGCACGCTGAGTTGAGTGCTGAGCAAAAAAACAATAAAAACCTGCTACATATTAATTTGCTAAACAATCAAGACAAGCGTTTGGGTGATTTGTATCTCGATGGCGACAATGTGCTCGATGTCAGCCTGACCCAGCGCCTACTAGAGAATATGCCTGAGTATAAAGGCCAAGCGCCGCAAGATACGCCAGTGGTGAGTGTACGTCAGCCACTGCTCACTGGGTTGGGGGTGAACTAGATGGCTGATGTCACCGCAAGCTTAAAGCCCATCGTTAATACCCTCAATCGTTTCTCAGGTTGGCTGTTATTATTAGCCATTGCTTGGCTGTGCTGGACTGCTGCGCGTTTGCTGTGGCTGTTGCTAGCCGCGCCACTGGCACCGACACTGCCGTTAGCACCTTTGCAAAGCAATGCAAAATCAGCCAACGATTCTAGCGGCTTGTTTGCAATATTTGCCGACCCTGACCCGATTGCAGCGGCAGTACAGCCTCCGCCCAATGTGGAGCTCAAAGGTGTGCTACTAGCAATGCCTGAGAGTATGTCGTCAGCCTTATTGGATATCAATGGTGAGGTAAAAAACTATCGAATTGGTGACGGTCTCAAAGACACAGGCTATATATTGGTCGCGGTCGATTGGAATTCAGTTATTATCGCTGATGCCAATGACAAAGAAATGGTCATAAAAATGCCAGATGCTATGGTACTAGACCAAAGCGATATGATGATGGGGGCTATTAGCAATCAGCGTTTGCCGAACAGCAACAATAGCATGCTACCCGCAGCGCCTCAGCCAGTACAGGATACACCGCCTGAAGCAACAGAGCCGACTGGTGAGCCAAGCCCGCAGTCTGCTATCGAAGAAGCGGTCACCGCGTTGCAAGAAAACCCTGCCAGCTATCTAAGTAGAATGGGGGTGATGGCATCCGGTGAGAGCTATCAAGTCACGGCGGCAATGCCCTCAAAGCTACGTAACCGTCTAGGGCTTGAGCCAGGTGACAAAGTGCTGACCGTTAACGGGCAAAGCGTGGGTAATAACCCTGCTCAAGATGCAGGTGTCTTACAGCAAGTGCAACAAGCGGGCGAGGCACAAATAGAGGTTCAGCGTGGTGATCAGGTCATTACGATTCGCCAGCAGTTTTAAAAAATGGATTTTTAGCAACGTGTGCTCGTCAATCATTCAGCTCATACTAAGCTCATTACATATGAAGTTTCGTATATACCAAGCTCCGTAAATACTAAGCTTCTTACACATCAGACTCAGCACATACTAAGCAATATCACTGTAGGTAATCATCAATATGGTAAGTGTTCATAAGTTTTCAGCCACACCTCTACACCGTGTCATGCAGCGCCTCATGCGCTTGTGCCGTCCTCTTTGCCTAGCGATACCCTTGTGGGCGGCCAATACAGGCCTTGCGAGTGCTGAGAGCTGGAAGGTCAACTTACAAGATGCTGATATTAAAGCCTTCATCAATGAAGTGGCCACCATCACTGACCAAAACTTTGTCCTTGATCCACGTATCAACGGCAATGTAACGGTCATCTCTAACAAAGCTTTATCTCGTGATGAGATTTATCAGCTGTTTTTGAGTGTGATGCAGGTCAATGGTATCGCTGCGATTGAGTCGGGGACGACGACTAAACTGGTGCCAGACAATGTGGCCAAGCAGTCTGGTGTGGCAGTCGATTTGCGCGGTGATAGTGTCGGTGAGGCCTTAGCAACTCGAGTTATCTATCTGACCAACACTCAAGCGGCAGAAGTATTAGGTGTCATCAGACCATTGATGCCGCAGTCTGCTCATGCGGCTGCAGTGCCTGGGGTCAACGCGCTGGTATTGTCTGATCGCGCTGATAGCCTCAATCAATTGACTGCCCTCATCCGTGATTTGGATAGCAATGTCAATGACAGCTTGCAAGTGATCCCACTACGTCACGTCGATGCTGAACGTATGATGGAGTTGATCAGCGCATTGGTTGCAAGTGCTGGTAGCGGGCAAGCACAAGGTGGCAATAATCAACTCAAAGTCATCGCTGATACATCGAGCGATAGGCTGTTGGTCAAAGGCAGTCCTGAGATGATTGCTAAAGTTCAGGAGATGGTTAACCAGCTAGACACGACGCCGACGAGACGACTGAGTGGTTTGAGAGTATTTCGATTGAAATATGCGAGCGCCAGTCATATTGCCGATATGCTACGAGGATTATTGGCCAATCAATCTATTAATAGTGCGGGCGCAACGTCAACGTTAGAAACTGCTTCGTTAAATAATGCCAGTAGTACAGCCGCTCCGATCAGTAATACGGCGAGTAGCAGTGTCGGCAGTACCAGCACGGCAACAGTACCAGCCAGTAGTACTAGTGGTTCAAGCACAGGTATTGGCGGACGCCCGTTTAGCATCATCGCGGATGAAACGCAAAACTCAGTCATCGTCAATGCTGCGCCTGAATTGATGTTTGAGATTGAAGATGCGGTCAATCAGTTGGACAATCGCCGTGCTCAAGTATTGATTCAAGCCGCTATCGTCGAAGTCTCAGGTGATGATGCCACGCAGCTTGGTGTGCAGTGGGCACTTGGTAATGCCAACAGTGGGTATGGCGTGGTGAACTTTAATAATGTGGGTGCAAGTGCGACAACGATTGCCGCTGCTGCCTTAGCTGGTAGTAGTACAGGGATTAGCGCTGCTGCAAGCTCGATTGCTGGTGCGTTGATTGGCATCGGTGACAGCCGAAAAGACAGTCAGGGCAACACTGCGTTTTATGGGGCTATCTTACAGGCGCTTGATTCGTCTACCAGTGCTAACCTGCTGTCTATGCCGTCTATTTTGACCTTGGATAACGAAAAAGCAAGCATTTTGGTTGGTCAAAACGTGCCTTTCGTTACAGGCTCATTTACGACCAGCGGCAATGATTCTAGCAATCCATTTCAGACGATTGATCGCCAAGATATTGGTATCAATCTAAACGTTATCCCCCATATTGGTGACAATGGCACCGTACGTCTAGAGGTATCCCAAGAGGTATCGTCAGTGGTACCGGGCAGTACTGGCAATGCAAGTGGTTTGATTACCAATAAGAGCCTGATTAACACCACTATCTTGGCTGATGATCAGCAGACCATTGCGTTGGGCGGATTGATGCGCGATAACAGCACGACAATCCAACAAAAAGTCCCAGGGCTGGGCAATGTTCCTTTGATCGGTAGGTTGTTTCGCTCTGATAATGACAGCACCCAAAAGAGCAACTTGATCATATTTTTGCAGCCGACTATTTTGCGTGATGGCGGCGCGGTCGCAAGTATCACTGAACGTAAATTCAATCAAATGCGAGTATTGCAATTGGTTATTGATAAAAACGGCACAATCAAACAATTGCCACTGAGTGGTACAGAAGGTTGGAACGGTGATGTCAGCGCAGATTATGAATTGATGCCGCTAAACCCGCTGGTGCCTAAACGTAACCAAGTCCCAAAACCTGCTACTCAGGGTTTTACGAAAGTACAGAGTCCAGATAGTAGTATCACCACCTATCCTCTCAGTCGTTAAAACCTCAATGGTTTGATGGTCTAGTTCATTAATAGTTCATATTCTAAGCAAGCTAATGTACGAGGTAATGAAAATTACTTCGTACATTAGCTTGCGTATTCATAACACAGATAAACACAGTGACAGTTATATTGACGTATATTGGGCATTACTGACCTATAATAGGGTAGTAATGCCTAACATACGTTAAGCCGAGTCAAAAAATGACAAATCAAATGATAACTCGTAAGTATTCGCGTAAATGGCTTGTTTTGAGTGCAGTTGCCACCGCTTTATTAATCATACCGAGACGCAGTAGCCGAAAATCTGGTACCTCTATGCCCAATAATCAGATATCTAATAATCATATACCCGATAAACAGGGCATAAAAATAGACGATGTCGATACGGATGGTTCGGTTGAGAGTAGTGATATGAGTGATCACAGCAAACCTAGTGAAAACAGAGCTATTATTGATTGAAGACAGCAACCGAGGTTTTTGATACATCACAAGTTTTTTAGATACCTACTTTTTTAACCGTTATAGGGTTAATTTATAGATTGCTGAGTAGCATAAGAGCAACAAACGTATGAACGAGAAATTGTTGTAAGCACCGATTTTGGAGTAGATTTATGGCTGATATTAATTCGTCCCTTGAGATCAAGCAACTCGTAAAGGCCGAAAAAGAACAGATCAATAGTCATGCTTTTATCGATACCCATACCCACTTTGACGCACCTGTATTTGATATTGACCGAGCACAGCAAGTGCAGCAGGCATACAAGAAAGGTGTGCGTCATCTAGTGCTGGTCGGTTATCTATATCAATATTTTGAGCGGATGTATGACACCAAACAAGCAATCAGTCAGCTTTTTAGTACTGAGTTTGGTGGGCAAGACAATGACAATGCTCATCTTCACACCCATATTGCATTAGGTCTACATCCTCTTTATATTGACCAGCATACAGAGGAGCATCTAACCCAGTTAGAACAGCTGATTGTTGAGCGTCGACCATTGGCCATTGGTGAGATTGGACTGGATACTTTTAATCATGAGATGAAATCGCCTGACATATTTGCTAAGCAAAAGCGATTTTTTGAGGCGCAGCTAGATCTAGCAGTGCGCCATCAGCTACCCGTAATGCTACATATCCGTAAGGCGCATGCTGAAGCGTTGGCTATATTGAAAGCAAATGTCTATGATGCCCATAAGTTGGGCGGTATCGCGCACAGTTTTAGTGGTGGTATACAAGAAGCCAAGGCTTTTGTGAAGCTAGGTTTTAAGCTTGGTGTGACGGGTCAAATCACTAATCCTAATGCCAAAAAGTTACGTCGTGCTATTGTAGCAGCGGTTGATAGTTATGGTATTGAGTGCTTAGTAATAGAGACTGACTGTCCAGATATGACGCCGATTATGTGTCAAACCATAGACCACGCTCATGACCTATCGGAACGAAGCTCAGGTGCCAAATCCGATAACGGTGCGATACATGATCGGAATGTACCAGCCAATTTACCCTGGGTATTGTCCAGCTTAAGTGAGCTATTAGGTATATCCCATGCTAGACTTGTCAGACAATTATGGCAAAACAGCTGTGATGCTCTAAAGGTCGAATGGAGCTATCCAATTAATAGCCCAGAGTAAGTGTTTAAAATGACAGTCCAGAGCAATTGTTATCTTTTATTTCTCTATAATGACTCTCTAAAACCATGGTCTAAGCAGTTGATTGCCTAGATATTCGACTGTCTCAATATATTAGACCTAGCTAGCTAGATATACAGCAACACCAGTCGCCACGAGCCTATTTAAAATCTGAAAAGAGCACTTGATGCATTATGAATGAAACCACACAATTTGAGTCGTTAGTGATTGACGACACTGATACGGTAAAAGATGAGTTAAATCAAGACAGTGAGCAATTCGATCGCCGTTTTCAAGGAACCCGAACGCTCTATGGGTCAGAGTCTGTAGATGTTTTTGCTGCTGCTCATGTCTATATTATCGGAGTGGGCGGTGTTGGTTCTTGGGCAGCTGAGGCATTGGCTCGTACTGCAGTAGGGACCATCACCTTGGTTGACTTGGATGTATTGGTCGCTTCCAATGTCAATCGGCAACTGCCTGCATTGGACAGGACTTTTGGTCAAAGCAAAATCGAGGCGATGGCGGATCGTATGGCTGAGATTAATCCCAACCTCACCTTAAACCTAATTGATGACTTTTTGACCGTAGATAACGTGGCAACGCTACTACCCAGTCGCGATGAGGCTAAAGCTGCTGCTGATCAGGGCAGACCAATTGTTATCTTGGATTGTGTCGATGATATGAATGCCAAATTAGCAATTGCCTTGCATTGCCGATTTAATAAATTAAAGCTAATCTGTGCAGGCGGGGCAGGTGGCAAAACAGACCCCAGTCAAATCAGAGTCAGTGACTTACGCGACAGCTATCAAGATCCATTGCTTGCTAAACTACGTAACAAGCTGCGTCACGAAAAAGGGATTAATAGTGCCCTCAAAGACAAGTTCGGTATCAAATGTGTCTACTCTACAGAGCCACCCAAGGTAGACAAAAGCTGCCAAGTAGGCGGATTACAGTGCGGTGGTTATGGTTCAGCAGTTGTTGTCACATCGGTCGTCGCGATGGTGATGGTGAGTGAAGCGTTACAATTATTGATAAAGCAGGCGATGCGTAAACCAATCGCCTGATATTATTTAATGGAGTCTACTTTGTCTATATCTAATGCACCCAAGCACAGCTATCCAGTAACGGCAGATGAACCAGAACGTGTCCATAAACTGAGAAAATATGATGTGCTCAACAATAATGAAGAGCCTGCATTTGAGCGCCTCATTGATCTTGCCAAGCTGTTTTTTGATGTGCCAGTCGTCACAATCAGCTTTATGGATGAGGAGACACAGTATCTAAAATCAGGCCGTGAACCCGATAGCGTATTTGGTGATACTTGTCAGACGCCACGTCATATTGCCTTTTGTAATTATACGGTACTGACAAATGATGTCTTCGTCGTACCAAATGCATCAGAAGACAGCCGCTTTAGTCAAAACCCACTTGTCATAGAGCCTCCTTATATACGGTTTTATGCAGGCGCGCCCATTATTTTGTATGAAGACAATAAAAGCTATCGATTGGGTTCATTATGTTTGATGGATATCAAGCCTAACTATGGTTTTGATGAGCAACAGGCAGAAGTATTGGCTCAGTTTGCGATGATGGCGGCAGATGCTTTACAGCTACAAGATAAGCAGCGTGATGCAAAATATGCCAACGAGATGAAATCGAGCTTTTTGGCCAATATGAGTCATGAGATTCGTACACCGATGAATGGCATCATTGGGATGGTCGAGATGCTAGGTGACACGGATCTCAGTCACGAGCAAAAAGAGTATGTGGAGAATATCAAAATCTCTAATGAGCATTTGATGGTCATCATCAATGGTATTTTGGACTTGTCAAAGGTTGAGTCTGGAAAAATGACCATCGACTCTATTCCATTGAATCTATCTACCTTATGTAATGAGGTGGTCAGTCTTTTTGCTATCAAAGCCCGTCAACGTGGATTGGCGTTAGATTATCATTACACCGAAGCGTTATCGCCTTATGTGAAAGGCGATCCGGTACGCTTAAAGCAAATCATCGCCAACCTTGTCAATAATGCGATCAAGTTCACCAGAGAAGGTGGCCGCGTTATGATCGATGTGAAGCACATGAATAACTGCTATTGTCCTGATAGCTTTGATAGTAGTAAACATGAAATCGCTCAAAAAACTGACCAAAGCCATCATGCAGTTCGTGACTCTGAACAAAACATGACGTTGTGTATAGAGGTGAGAGATACTGGTGTCGGTATCAGAGCAGAGTCATTAGAGGCGATATTTGACGCCTATGATCAGGCCAACAAATTCACGCACCGTCTGTATGGTGGTACAGGGTTGGGGCTTTCTGTGTGCAAGTCTTTGGTGAGTTTGATGGGTGGTCATATCCATGTGAGTAGTGAAGTGGGTGTTGGTACAACGTTTAGCGTTTTATTACCGCTCGCCACTATCGAAGAAGAACAGTATGAGGCCTGGCAACAATCTAATGATATATCTATGATTGAGCCTAGTCATGAGCTGGTTGGGCATATATTGTTGGTCGAAGATGATACCGTCAATGCGATTATCGCCAAAAAAGCACTGACCAAAAGTGGCCATATGGTCACGCATGTCTCTGATGGACAGCAAGCAATCGAGGTTTTTGCGTTATCTCCTGAACGCTATGATGTTATTTTAATGGATCATCATATGCCGATTTTGGACGGTGTACAGGCGACCATCAAGCTGCATGAACTCTATGAGCCTCAAAGGCTGCCTCCTATCATTGCGCTAACGGCCAATGCCATGGACGGAGAACGCGAAAAGTATTTAAAAGTGGGTATGCAAGACTATTGTACCAAGCCTTTTAAGCAAGAGCAGCTCAATGCGTTGGTACAATATTGGCTGATACAAAAGCAATCGCCAGAAGAAGAGTAGATGAAGAGATGACGTAATGTGGCCACTAGACATGTCATGTTACTGTACATATCAATAGCGTTGTAGACACAAAAAAAGCTTAACCATTGAAATAATGGTTAAGCTTTTTCTTTGATACTAGCAAGATCTGATATGGGCAAGGTTTGATATTGCCAAGACAGTAATCAGCCATCAGCACTATTATCGGTTAATAGTGCTGATTGGTGAACATGCCTATCAGTCAACACTATTATGCATCAACATTACTATGCGCTAACGCGGGTTTGATAGTCACCTGTGCGCGTGTCAACACGAACGATTTCGTTTTGTTGTACAAACAGGGGTACACGTACGACAGCACCAGTCTCTAGTTTTGCAGGTTTGCCACCACCGCCTGAAGTATCACCGCGTACACCAGGATCTGTTTCTACGATTTCTAACTCAACGAAGTTAGGCGGCGTGACTGACAGAGGAGCACCGTTAAATAAGGTAATAGTACATAGTGCATTGCTGTTTTCTTTTAACCACTTGATTGAGTCACCCATTGCGTTTTTGTCTGCTTGGATCTGCTCAAAACTCTCTGGATGCATAAAGTGCCAAAACTCACCATCGTTATAGAGATAGTTCATTTCTGTATCCATTACGTCAGCTGCTTCTAAGCTATCGCCTGATTTAAAGGTTTGCTCCAATACTTTGCCACTACGAAGATTGCGTAGTTTGACGCGGTTAAAAGCTTGGCCTTTGCCTGGCTTCACAAACTCGTTTTCTAGGATGGCACAAGGGTTGCCATCGAGCATGACTTTTAAACCAGCTTTAAATTCATTAGTAGAAAAATTTGCCACAAGAAACTCCTAAAAGTTATAAATATGATAATACATAGTGAGATATAGGGCTGACTGTACCAAAATTTGCTGTTATGCCAAGTATAGTCAAAGCATTGGTAAGTTATTACGGCATTACCCACGCGCTCTGTACATCGTGATTTATCCTTTGTATGTTGTACAAGGATGATATCGGCACTCAGATGCCTCGCGCCAACGTTACGCTGCATAGACATATGTACGGATTAACGGATATACTTTGATAGGGTAGACGCTAAGGGCGTATAATATCGGATTTTGAGCACAGGTAATAGGTTGTCATGATAAACCATTTAATCACACAAAAAAACTGGCAAACGCAATTATCGGAGGCCATTACCTCGGTTGATGAGTTACTCAGCATCCTAAAGCTTGAATCATTACGTGCAACTGTCTATATCCCTGAGCATTTTGAGCTACGTGTGCCGCGTGATTTTGTGGCAAAGATGACCATTGGTGACAGCAATGACCCTTTATTAAGACAAGTATTACCAGACCAGCAGGAACAAGTCAGTGTCACAGGTTACGTGACCGACCCTTTGAGCGAAAACACCCAAAACCCAATCAAGGGTTTGCTCCATAAGTACCAATCAAGAGTGTTATTAACGATTACGGGCGCCTGTGCCATTCATTGCCGTTACTGCTTTCGCCAGCATTTTGATTATAGTGCTAACATGCCTACGGCAGATGCAAAAGATAATATCATCCATTATATCAGTGAGCACCCTGAGATTAATGAGGTGATTTTGAGCGGGGGTGATCCACTGAATGTCACTAATAGACGTCTGTTTGCTTGGTTGGACACGCTCGAATCTATCCCGCAATTGACCACCATACGTCTGCATACTCGTCTACCGGTGGTGATGCCGGCGCGTTTGGATACTGATCTACTAGAGAGGCTGTCTCAGAGCCGCTGCCATATCGTCATGGTGATTCACTGTAACCATGCCAATGAGATTGATGCTACCACCTCTGAGTATCTGCAACGTGCTCGAGCAGCAGGGGTCACACTGCTAAACCAAGCAGTACTCTTAAAAGGCATCAATGATGATGTCGAGACCCAAGTACAATTGAGCGAGCGTTTGTTTGCTAGTGGTGTGTTGCCTTACTATCTACATGTACTGGATAAGGTGGCTGGCGCGGCACATTTTGACCATGACTTACAGGCATCAATTCGCCTTTATTGGTCATTATTGGCACAATTACCAGGATATCTGGTCCCAAAACTGGTAAGAGAATTGCCAGATAAGCCTTTTAAAATGCCAATTGATATTTACAATAATGCGTAATATAGGCACTATGTTACTTTGGATAATTAGTAAACAAATAGTGGCTGTTAATAAGTAAATATTGACAGTAAATAAATATTAATAGTAAGTGGCGACTGATGAGTAGGTAGGCTGACTGCTCATGACAGATATTATCAACCCTTTGTAACGGTTTTTGATGTGTATTTTTTGCCTGACATTATGTGGTCACCTATTTTCTTTGCGTTAATTTAATCAATAGTGAGTAGCAATACTGATGATAACTTTATCGATGTTTCAAGAGTACCTGTCTTCTACAGCAGCACTGCCAACATCCTCGAGTCGATTAGTGAATGGTCAAGAGCGCTATTTGCTTAAATCACTAGGCACGCTAACGTCACAAACCCAAGAGCAGCAAGCGGAGTATCTAGAAACCGTTCTGATCGCATTGCGTGATGCCAATATAGAGGAGTCGCAACGCCTCAAATTATCGATGACAGTGATTGAAGCCTCAGACCGGTTAATTGCTACTTTTCGGCAGCACTACATCTATGAGACAGGTGCGCTTAGTGAGGAACAGATTGGCTATGTGGCGCAGATAAAATCGCTCAATTACCTCATTATTATGCTCTATGATAGAGTCATACGTCATGAAAGCTCACTATTAGATGATAAAGTAGAAAAGCCTTTAATTAAACGGTGGCAGCGTTATTTTGGTGTAGACAGCCAACCCTCACCCACACTTGCTGTTGCGATTTTCCAGTCGTTATTGAGGTATCAAAAGCTATTGGATGAAGATGCGCTTTGTTATCAAAAACCATCGAGATATTTTTGGTCTCAGATCAATCAATTGTATTATCTTGCACAGCAGCAGCGCATTGCTGAGCTTGATGTAAGTAATCACACAGCCGTACCATATGCCAGTAATCTTCATCAGATATACGGCCAAATTTGTTTGCATCATCTATTAAATGTACGTGCCATGCGTCGTCCGAATATTTTGCTGGTGCAGCGCCTGTTACCCGAATGGGCAAACCACATCGTTGCAACGGTAGAGCCAACCACTGAGACGAGAGTCTTCGTTGATTTACAGAGCAATAATCCGCCAAGTTATCTGACAGCCAACTCGAACATCAATCCTTATGAAGAGGGGCGCGCTTGTTTATTCATTGAGCTGACGCCGCTGGTTCAGTACTTTGACTCACGCAAGCAGGCTTTTGTCGTGGATGGTAGTATAGGTATGGAATATAGCCTGCTGAGTAATATAGCGATGATCATTCGCTATCGCTATTTGCAGCCGCCGCTCACGCCACTTACCCAATATAGTAATCGCCAAAAAGCAGTGCTGATAACCAGCTATAACAAGATTCACTATCGCGTGAGTCATTCCCAGAGTTTTAGCAATTTAATTGCGATACACAACCTATCAGAGGAAGAGAGGCCGCTATATGACACCTTTGGTAAAGAGAAAAGCAGTCATTATGAATTAGAGATTGAGACTTTCGACAATAATGATAGCTTTGATAGTCAGGGTAGGGCATCGATATTTCATACCCTAAGACGGCCGTCACAAAAAAATGATAGTGCGAGCACCAGTAAAGAGCAGTCTCATGGACAAGAGAGTCGCATTGGCGACACGCTTATAAATGATAAGGACAGCATCCAAGATAAAAACCCTTTGAAGATAAAAATAAACAAGCAAGAAGGTATCGATATAGAGACGCAGTATATTGATTTATCGACCACTGCGCCGCCAAGATTACACATCATGAGCCTACTACTGGTCTGTTATCCTACAACAGATGGGCAATCTGATTGGGCAATGGGCATCGCGCGTTGGCGCAATTTTGACACTGAAAATCCAGAAGTTGAGTGGCAGCTGCTTGGACGCAGATTGGTGGCCTGTGGTCTACGTTTGGAAGGTGACGCAACCCGAGGACGTCATTTTGTGCCGGCATTTATCCTTGGTAAGGACAGCCAATTACAAACGACTAGCACGTTGATTGTGCCGTCCTCTTATTTTCAGACCAATGATAGAGTGGTCATGCGTATTAATAGTAAACAAACTGCTTTGCGTCTAGGGAATAGAGTGATGATGACTGATGAATTTAGTCAGTATGAAGTGATACAGTTATAGTTTTTATTAATTATTACAAGACAGATAGATGGTGTGTAGCAGAAAATATGTAGGGTTTTTGGGTAATATATTAATCAATAGCCTACTTAAGTTAATCTGCAGTTGGTAAAGTTATTGTCTATAATGACAGATATTGTTACTCTGACTTATAAAGTGCCTTTACTGTCTAAATACAACCCCAACAAGTATCCTAGTCGAATATTCCACACGCCCTAATGCTATTAAAATAAAAGACAACACACGACTATAAGGTTCAAAGGCTTCCTATGCGTACTCAGTCCATCTTAAACTTATTGGTAATCAACGACGATCAGCTTTATGCCGAACGTCTTGTACAGTTGCTCAATAGTTATTACGACACAATAAATTTGGGCTTTTTGGATGATAAAGAAGAGCTACTAAAATCGCTGCGCCAGCCGTGGGATGCTTTAGTATTTGGTACGGCTTATGACATGAGCTTTACGGATGTGGTCGGCATCGTACAAGAGCACGACATTGACTTACCCATCATTTGCTTGACGAATACAGAGATAGCAGCCACTGCCTGTAATGAGGATGGGTTGCCGATGGTTATCAGTGGCACCATGGTCAAAGCACTGGATGCCGATCAAGACATGGCTGCAGTGATGGCTATTCGCCTGCAGCATGATAGTTTGGTCTGTCGTCGTGAGCTAAAGGACTTGCGTCAAATTCTGTTGGACGCAGAGCAACGTGCCAATGTATTGATTAAAAACTCAAAGAGTGCTGTTGCTTATATAGATGAAGGGGTGCACATATTTGCCAATGACCCTTATCTTCAGCTATTTGGCTTTAAGTCGATGAATGACGCCATTGGCGTACCGATCATCGATCTGATTTCAGGCGTTGATGACGTCAAGGGTTTTAAGCAGTTTTTGCGTCAGTTTGATAAAGGCAATCGCCAAGAAGTTGAGTTTAACTTTGAGAGCGTACGTACAGATGGCAGTACGTTTGCCGCAAAATTACAGCTTGCCTCTGCGACATTAGAGGGTGAGCCCGTTACCCAAATCATTATCCAACAGAATAATAATAGTAGTAATAGTGCAGAGGTTGCAAAACGCTTGGCCAGAGCTGAGCGTACAGACAACTTGACAGGGCTTGATAACCGCCGCGGATTTGAAGAGCAAATGGCGCTAGTACACCAACAAGCGACTCAAGGTGAGCTAAAAGCAGGTTTGTTGTATGTCCAGCTCGATAACGTTGGAAAAATCAGAAGCAGCTTGGGATTACAAGGGATAGATGAGACTGTCAAGCAGATTGCCAATACCTTGAATGAGCTGGCAGCTGATGCCCATGTGAGCCGTTTTAGCGATACGGCATTTATGATATTGGTAAAAGACAAAACGACCGCAGCCCTAAAAACGCTCGCCGAACATATCGGCTCCCGTATCAAAGATATGTTTATTGAAGTGGAAAATCGTACGACAAATACCACTGTCAGTATTGCTATCGTCAAAATTGAAAAAAATTCAGCGGAGCCTGCCGTTATATTAGAGCGGGCGATGGATGCCATCAGTCAAATAATGGTACAGACCTCCAATCAGGGCGGCACGTATCATTTGTATGATCCAAGTGAACATGCTAATGATGATGATCATGCACTGGCAGAGTCGTTGGTTAATGCCATTACCAACAATCGCTTTGAGCTGTCATTCCAGCCTATTTATGATATCAGTCAAGACCGCAGTGACTTTTTTGAGGTATATCTACGACTGCCATTGGCAGATGCTGACAATACCGTATTGACGCCTGATCAATTTATGACCGTTGCCAGAACCCATAAATTACTCGAAAAAATAGATCGCTGGGTACTCATTAATGCCTGTAAAAAAATAAATGATGTGCGTAAGTCTCACCCTGACGCGAGATTGCTGGTGCAATTGACCAGTGCATCATTGATTGATAAAAAGTTGCCCAACGTGGCAAGCCAGTTAATCAAAGCCGTAGGCGGTGCTGCTGGCGTGCTGACGCTACAGTTCAACGAAAAAGACGTATCAGAACACTTAACCGTGGCAAAGTCTCAGTTTTCAGCGCTCAGCGCAGTCAACTGCCAAATGGGTATCAATAATTTTGGGTCTTCTGCTAAATCGGTTGAAATTGCTAATTTTGTGCAGCCTGACATGGTGCGCTTGCCTCATAGCTACATAAAAGATATCCATTCAGCAGATAATTTAGACACGGTGAAATCAATCATCATGCGTACCAATGATCTGAAAGTCGATGTGCTCATGCCTTATATTGAAGATGCTGCTACTATGTCTGTTGCATGGAGTGTGGGTGCACGCTACTTACAAGGCTATTATTTAGAAGAGCCTAGCCAAACGATAAAGATTGCCGTTTAATGGGTTAAGATGTCTTGAGTATTGGTGTACGCTATCGCTTTGATAAAAGCATGGTTTGCTCTTTTAAAAGTAACTTGCGCCTTGCTTGTAGGCCTACCCACCAATACGTAGCGATTCGTTCTGCGAGTCCATATAATGTCATTGCCATGGTAATGACGCCTCTTACTTGTCGCTGATACGCTTCAGCTAAAGATTGCCAAAATGTCTATCCTCATTAAATATAAAATGAGCAGTCTACTCACTGCTGCTCTATTGCTCACTGCCTGTAACCATACGCCGCCTGATTATCGTGAGACTGTGACACTGCCACCATATACCGAAGGCGACGCGGATAACGGTTCAATCATTTATAAAGATGCCTGCGGACAGTGTCATCAGCTAAATCCGGGTCTCAACAAAAAAGGCCCGCAATTGATGAACATCTATGGTGCATCTGCTGCAACGTTGAAAGATTACACTTACAGTAAAGGGCTCACGGCATCGGGATGGGTGTGGGATGCAAAAACGCTTGACCCGTATATTGCGGATGCACAAAAAGCCATACCAGATTCTAAGATGCTATCAGATCCTATGCCAGACGCCAAAGAGCGTGCTGATATCATTGCCTATCTGTCGACACTGCGAGCTGATGCACCAACACCATCAGATGACAAAAAATAATGTCTGATCACTGATTTTCCTAAGCCAAAACCTGAGCCAACAACTGACTATGACCCATACTGCTAACGACATATCCTCCTCTATACATCAGAAAACAGCGAATACGCTCAGCCAGCCCATGCCTAGTGCTGCCGATTTTCAAGACAATCAGCAGAAAATTGCACAGCTGATGGCACAGTTGAACCAAATCGTATTGGATAAGCCGCAAGCCATTAAGTTAGCACTCAGTGGCATACTGGCAGGCGGACATTTGTTGCTACAGGACTTGCCTGGCATGGGTAAAACAACATTGGCTCAAGGGCTGGCTGAGCTGTTAGGGTTAAGCTTTAGCCGAGTGCAGTTTACCAATGATATGCTGCCAGCGGATATCTTAGGGATGAGTATCTACGACCAGAGTAAGCAGCAATTTGAGTTTCGTCCGGGTCCTATCTTTACTCAGTTATTGCTCGCGGATGAAATCAATCGCTCTAGTCCCAAAACGCAAAGCGCGTTGCTAGAAGCGATGGAAGAACGACAAGTCACTCAAGACGGTCAAACTTACCCTTTGCCGCAGCCATTCTTTGTTATCGCCACCCAAAACCCACTACAACAAGCAGGTGTCTATCCGCTCCCTGAATCACAGCTCGATAGATTTTTGCTGTGTCTGTCATTGGGTTACCCGTCACCGGCGGCAGAGCGTGAGCTACTAAAAGGTCAGGATCGTCGCGAGTTGCTAAAGGGAATGAATGCGGTGCTCGATACGGCTGCGGTATTACTCGCCCAGCAAGGGGTTAAACAGGTCTATGTGGCAGACGTGGTACTGGATTATCTACAAAGACTGGTCGCAAAAACTCGCGCAAGCCAAGAGTATCATGGTCTGTCACCGCGTGGTGTGTTGTCACTACAGCGTGCTGCTCAAGCTCATGCTTATGTGTCAGGTCATATGGAGGTGACGCCTGAAGATATCCAAGCCGTGTTTGCTGCCGTCACTGACCATCGTCTTGGTCAGCGCTTTGTGCCTGCGCATGTGACGGGTGGACAGGCGACAAAAACCATCGCACAGTGTATCTTATCAGACGTACCAGTCACCCTTTAGTTATCATGTTCGCAGTCTAAATCGTGGTCTCATACAAAGATATATTACCGAACCGGTTAATCGAATATAGACTTACTATACCGATCGCACAGTCAATCATATGGCAAGAATAGGGTAGTCATGAGCTTTTTACCAAAGGCCTTAACCGTACCAATCAGGTCAGCACTTAGCCGTTGGTTTGCCTCGCGTGCGCCCAGAAATGACAGTGCCACTCTCAATCTACGTAACGTCTATATTTTTTTTAGCCGTGAAGGCATGCTGTTTGCAGTGCTATTAGTGATTACCTTTATCGCGGGCATCAACTATGGCAATAACTTGGTGCTTGGCCTATGTTTTTATTTGGTGAGTGTCTGGCTGATTAGTTTTCATGTGACGTTTGCACACATATCTGGTCTGCAAGTGCGTCTATTGGATGTCACGATGACAGAGGCAGGCACGCCGCTTTGGGTGACGCTGCAACTGAATAATGAGAGTCGTCAACCACGGCGACAGTTGCTGGTTGAGTTTGAGCAACCAGCTGCGCACCAGAATAAAGCTGGCACGGATGGACAAAACGCCATACTCGTCACGCGGTTACAAGAAGAGCAAATCATAAGACTACCTGTCGAGACTTACAATCGTGGTCAACTTGAGCTGCCACGGCTAAAAATAAAAACGGTTTATCCTCTAGGTATCATGCGTGCCTGGTCTTACATTTATTTTGCGCGAAAGGCGTGGGTGTATCCCAAGCCTGACACATTTGATTGGCAAGCGCAGTATTCAGTGGCAAGCGTGGAGGATTTACCGATAGGCGGCCAATATCGCCAAGGTCAAGATGATTTTGAGCGGCTAGATAACTATGTTGAGGGTGAGTCATTGGCACGGGTTTCTTGGGGTCATGTGGCACGAGGACAAGGGATGCTGACCAAGCACTTTGCCGATCCTGTCGGTCATGAGCAAACGCTCGACTATGCAGATATGCCAGCTGGTCATCATGAGCAGAAGCTTGCGCAGTTGGCTCATGGCGCATTGACGCTGGGTCAACTTGGGGTACCGTTTCAAATGCGCTTGCCTAGTGATCACCCTGCTACCCCCATCATAGGTGAGGGTGATACCTTTGCGCAAGCGTGCTTGCTAAGGCTGGCAAAAGCCCCATGACTGAATTCAAACACTCCTCTACAATCGATGCGAAAAAAACGGCTGGCTTTGAGCAGTTGGCTTTAGGTCAAAAAGTGACGGTTCGCACTGAGCGTAATACGTCTAAGTGGTATCGTAAGCTCTTGGCATTGCCAGCGTACTATTGGGTCATGATGGCTCAGGTAGTCGTCGTGTTGCCGCATGCTGCGCATCTACCACTGTGGCTGATGGGCTTTGCTGTGGTTAGCATGATTGCCCAGCTGCCACGCGTTAAGGCGCGATTCAAAAAACAGTCGCACTTAAAGCGTGTCTATCAAGGCATGCAAATGCTGGGGTTTTTATTTGGTCTGCTCGGTCTGTGGCTGACTTATAACACAGCGTTTGGGCTAGACATGGGCGTGGCGTTTTTGGTGCTATGTCTGGTGAGTAAGCTTTGGGAGATGTACAAGCGCCGAGATGCTTATGTGGTGCTAAACTTGTCATTGTTTGTATTGGCCGCACTGTTTTTGATGGATCAAGGCTTAGTTACGACGCTTGAGGTTATCGTAGGTGCGGTAGTGGTACTGCTGGCTTTCATCGCGCTCAATGATGACAGTAACGCTCGCGGTGATGGGCGTCTGCGTACCTTGGGTGTGCTAGGGGTTGGCGCATTACCGTTATTAGTAGTGCTGTTTTTGTTCTTCCCGAGACTGCCGCCGTTATGGTCAGTGCAGCTGTCTGGTCAGCAGGCGACTACGGGTGTCTCTGATAGCATGTCTCCTGGTGATTTTGCCAATTTAGGTCAGTCCACTGAGCTTGCTTTTCGAGTGGAGTTTGCCGAGGGTCAGCCGCCGCAGCAAGACCTATATTGGCGCGGCTTGGTATTTAGTGATTTTGATGGCGTCACATGGCGTCCAAGTCCCAAAAAAAGCCAATGGGTAGCCGGTTCACCAGCACCTGCTTGGGTTCAAAACGCCTTTGCTACCGTTCCTGATGATGTGAGGTCTGCACCCAATAACTATCGCATGATTCTAGAGCCCACGCAGCAAAACTGGTTGTTTGGACTTGATTATCCTTTTTCGCAGCAGCAAGATATCACGACCACATCAGATTTTACGTTATTAAACAATCAGCCTGTCACCCAGCAGTTAAGCTATGAGGTGGCGCAGTTTTCGCCAATGAATATCGACCCTGTTTTGACAGAGGCCTCTCGGCGCGAGAATTTGGCCTTGCCAAATGAGGGTAATCCCCGATCACGCGCGCTGGCCAAGCAGCTGTTTGCACAGTCAGGCTCAGACCCAGTCCGCTACATCGCTGCCATTGAGGACTGGATCAATCAGACAGATTTTCGCTATACGTTGTCACCACCGCGATTGAACAACAACCGTATCGATGAGTTTTTATTCAACACCAAAGCAGGGTTTTGTGAGCATTACTCATCCAGCTTTACTTTTATGTTGCGGGCAGCGGGAATCCCTGCGCGAGTGGTCGCAGGCTATCAGGGCGGGGAGCCTAGTCGCAATGGCAATGTATGGGAAGTTCGTCAGATGGACGCGCATGCATGGACTGAGGTGTGGCTTGAGAGTCAAGGCTGGGTACGTGTGGATCCCACGGCTTTTGTAGCGCCTGAACGGGTAGAGCAAGGCATGAATGCGATGACGCAGAAGCAAGGCTCGGCGATGTTTGGCGATGGCGCAAGTGCGCAAATCAGCTATCAGCAGTATCAAATGCTACAAACGCTACGTCGCCTCTCTGACCAAGCGAGCTACTATTGGCAAAAAGATGTCGTTGGCTATGATCAAGACACACAGGCGGACTCGCTACTAAAATGGTTCAATATCCGCTCCATCATGCAGCAAATCATTTGGCTGGCAGCCAGTACGGTCATCGTCATGGCTTTTCTGATATTCATCATTTGGCAGCGCCGTCGTAAGCATTGGCACCCAGTAGATTTGCCACTTGCCCAGTTATCAAAGCGTATAGGTAAGCGTGATAAGTTATTAGCCCGCGATGATAATGAAGGGCAATTGGCATGGCTTGAGCGTTTGGCATCCGCTATTGATAGCCGTCATGAAGATGATACTAATCATACGGCAAGTCAGTTGACAGACAGTGATGATCCGGTAGCGATTCAGGCAAAGCTGCTTGAAATCAGGCAAGACTACCGTCAGTTACGTTATGGACGCTTGAGTACGTTTAATCATAATCACTTAGAATATAAAGCGCGGCTACATCAACTCAAAAAGAATGTGCGCGAATTATTGTGAAGGTTTTCTTCAGATATCATCTTATGAATTGTGGTTAGGGTGCGTCTGATAACAACCATGAGAGATTGTGTTGAGCGTGGCGGTAAATGAAACTGAGAGGCTAGGATATGGCGATATACGTAGATTTTGTGCAGATAAAATTCAAAGGCTATAAATGGTGCCATATGTTGGCGGACAGTTTAGAGGAGCTGCATGATTTTGCAGCACTGATTGAGTTAGATGCGCGCTTATTCCATCGTGATGCCAGTTATCCTCATTACGATGTGACGGTACAAATGAGAGAGACCGCGCTTGAGTATGGCGCCATACCTGCAGATCGCAAAAAAATCATCGAATGTGCAAAGAAGCTCAAAGTAGAGCTACATTATCAAATGGCGTTGTCTGATAGTTCTGTATGAAAATTTTATAAATCACGGCTTTAAATATATAAAAAAGTGGGTGATGCTTTTGCTACCCACTTTTTTATTTGCTCAGATCATACTTTTCTAGTCTGGCATTATTTGGCAACCGCCGCTGTACTGACAGCATTCAGTGCTTTTGAGATGTTATCAATGACGGTATCGCAGCCTTTTATATGATGACGGGTTTTTAGATACTCAGGATTGTTGTATGAGAGCCATACCTTTTTGTCAGCATCTTCGCTGATCAGAATTTTTTGTGGTAAATCGATCGCCACGGTTTGTTCACAATTCATCAATGGTGTGCCCGCTTTTGGGTTGCCAAACATAATGACTTGCGTTGGACGCAATGACAAATCGACACTTTGTGCATTTTTTTGATGATCGACGCGCGCAAATACTTTCATGCCTTTATTCTCGATCACTGAAACCAGTTTATCGGCAGTGTCTTGCACAGAATGATTACTTTGCATGGTCACCAAGCCCTTTTCAGCATTGATAGACATCATGGTTTTGGTCATTGAGCCCGTGTTATCGGTTTTGGTCAAAAGCGTGTCGATACTGGCACAAGATGACACGGCCAATGCTAGTGCCGCGACAGAGACAAGTTTTATCATAATCATATCCTTTGATTGTTTGTGATAGTTGGTAATATCGAATACTCATTGTGCGTAATCAGGCTGGTTATTGCAATATATCTGAATAGATTGCTAAACCAAATGCTCAGACAAATAATCTACCAAAAGCCGAATCTTCGGTGAGAGATGACGGTTGTGAGGGTAGATGGCCCAGATGCTTTCTTCAGGCTCTCTATAATCATCGAGCAAACTGACCAGCTCACCTGACGTTAGATACTTTTGCACATAATAATCAGGCAGCTGTACGATGCCTAAGCCTTTGAGAGCGGCGTCGACTAGACTGTAGCCGCTGTTGTATTGAATGCTCCCAGAGACGCGCAGGTTTCTTTCGACACTGGCTTTTTGGCCAGTTGCTTTACCACTAGTACTAGTGTTTTCTTTTATTTTACCAACATCTATAAAATGCCAATAGTCACGAGTGCCAAGCAAACAGTTGTGTTGACTCAGCTCGCCAAGGTTTTGAGGTGTGCCGTGTATGTCTAGATAAGAGGGTGCCGCACAAATAAAATTGGTACGCTGACTGAGCTTTTTTGCCATCATCGTCGAGTCGCTCAATTTGCCGATACGAATGGCTAAATCATAGCCACCCTCAATTAAGTCAATCTTTTGATTACTCAAAAACGCCGTCACTTCGATATCATGATATTGCATCATAAAGTCATTAATCAGCGGCAACAGTTGCTGCTCGCCATAGGTCACAGGGGCGGTCAGTTTGATTCGGCCTTGGGGTTTGGATTGTAGATTACTCACCGCTTGTTCAGCTGCATCCAAGCCATCGAGCACACTACGACAATGCTGATAGAACACGCGGCCCTCCTCAGTCAGTGAGACCTTACGGGTGGTGCGATAGAGCAGTTTGATGTTCAATCGCTTCTCAAGCGCGCTTATCTGGCGACTGACTTGAGCGGTCGAGATACCAAGCCCCTTTGCCCCTTTGGTGAAGCTCTCAGATTCTGCCACACTGACAAACTCGCTAATCCCTTCCCAGCGCATGATTATTACCAATATGTAAAAGATATTTGCAAATATAGCATATTGTTATCAGCTCAGAAATAAATATAATGGTTGGTATCGATTCAAATAAACAACACGCTACGATCATTGAAACTTGCCTACGATGACTAAGCAATATAAGCTCAGTTTGTATCGATATGTTTTTGCTACGAGTATGAATACAAACGGACAGACAACGTTCAATTGAAAATGACTGGGCTTTTACTTATAACTAAAGATGTTGTATCAGATTCTTGAGATAACAATCAATTAAAAAGAGAGATAACTATGTCAGACAAATTTATCAAATCAAAAGCCGCCATCGCGTGGGGGCCGAACGAGCCATTATCTATCGAAGAAGTAGATGTCATGCTGCCGCGTAAAGGCGAAGTATTGGTAAAGATCGTCGCCAGTGGTGTCTGTCATACCGATGCATTTACTTTATCTGGTGAAGACCCAGAAGGCGTATTCCCTGCAATCTTGGGTCATGAAGGCGGCGGTATCGTTGAGCAAATCGGTGAAGGCGTGACCAGTGTGCAAGTCGGTGACCATGTTATTCCGCTATATACCGCAGAGTGTGGCGTCTGCAAAATGTGTACCTCTGGCAAGACCAACTTGTGCTCGGCAGTACGTGAGACCCAAGGTAAAGGCTTAATGCCAGATGGCACCACGCGTTTCTATAAAGACGGTGAGCCAATTTATCACTATATGGGCTGTTCGACTTTTTCTGAATATACCGTGTTGCCAGAGATTTCTTTGGCAAAAGTAAATAAAGAAGCCCCACTAGAAGAAGTCTGCCTACTTGGTTGCGGCGTGACCACAGGTATGGGTGCAGTCATGAACACTGCAAAAGTCGAAGAGGGCGCAACGGTTGCTATCTTTGGTCTGGGCGGTATTGGTCTGTCAGCGGTCATCGGTGCGGCGATGGCAAAAGCCAGTCGTATCATTGCCATCGATATCAATGAGAGCAAGTTTGAACTGGCCAAAAAATTGGGCGCAACCGACTGCATCAATCCGAAAGATTACGACAAACCTATTCAAGAAGTGATCGTTGAGCTGACTGATGGCGGTGTTGATTACTCGTTTGAATGTATCGGTAATGTCGATGTCATGCGCTCGGCACTAGAGTGCTGTCACAAAGGCTGGGGCGAGTCAGTCATCATCGGTGTCGCTGGTGCTGGACAAGAAATCTCTACTCGTCCATTCCAGCTAGTGACTGGTCGAGTCTGGCGTGGATCGGCATTCGGCGGTGTTAAAGGTCGTAGCGAGTTGCCAGGTTATGTTGAGCGTTATTTGGCAGGCGAGATTCCATTGCAGGATTTCATTACTCACACCATGCCACTAGAAGACATCAACGAAGCGTTTGACTTGATGCACAAGGGCGAAAGTATTCGTACGGTCATTCATTTCTAAGAGATATTGTGCAAGAGAAATGTCTGACGGTAACGTTAAAAATACTTTTTTAAAATAAAAAGGCCGCTTCGATTTCGAAGCGGCCTTTTTTTAACGTTGTTTTTACACATAGCTTAGTGATTGAAAGTCTCAAGCACCTTTTTTGCTAATGATTAGATCCGCCAGCGTTGATAAATCTGATGCGGTCAAATCTGGTACTGGCACATTGGGCGCGCTCAAAATCGCATTATACGGTCGCGTGAGAAAAGCCGCGCGACAACCTGCTGCTTGCGCCCCTATAGTATCCCAGAGATGACAGGCGACAAGGCATAAGTCTGATGTATCAACGGCTAGTGTATCAGCCACCAGTTGATAGGTTTCAGGCGCTGGCTTGAATTTTTCGACTGTCTCAATACTAAAGTGCTGCTCAAAGAATTGACTGAGTCCTGCTTTTTCTAATGGCGTTGGAGACGCACTGCTTGCTGAATTGGTCAGTGTGACCAGTCGAAACCCTGCATCGCGCAAACGAGTCAGTGCTGGCGCGGCGTCAGGATGAGCAGGCAACGCACTCATTCTTTCTTTGAACTCATTGATATCATGCTCTGTCAAAGTCACTTGTCTGATATCAGCAACCATTTGCAATGCCCCAACCCCAAGCTCACCAAAAGGTGTATAGAGGCCAGACAGAGTCATAGTTTGCGAGTACAGTACTAGCTGAGCGAACCATTCTCTTAGCACTCTTTGCTTACCAAAGACGCGCGTAAAGAAAGGCGTGAGTGTATCAATATCGAGCAATGTTTCATTGACATCAAACACAATAATCGAAGGAAAACGTTCAGAAGACATAAAGTGTCCTTTTATAGAATGACATTTTTATAATGACAAAGGTTTTACTCAGTCATATTAGCCAATTGCTCTAAAATACTGATGTAATTCTCGACCCCTTGCGCACCGCTGACAAGATGACGCTCATTGAAGATAATCGCTGGTACACTTTGGATGCCTTGCTGTTGCCAATGCTGCTCTTCTGTTCGTACTTCTTTCGCAAAAAACTGACCTTCCAACACCGCCAATGCTTCACTACGATCAAGCCCAATCTCCGCTGCAATATCAGCAAGTACGTTGATATCTGAGATATCTCTGTTGTTGGTAAAATGCGCGGCAAACAACGCTTGTTTTAAGTCATGCATACGGCCTTGCTGATCAGCAAAATGTAGCAGCTGATGCAAATTAAAGGTGTTGTGCATGCGCGTGTCATCATTAAAATTAAACTCAAAGCCAACCTCAGAGCCCGCTTCAGTCATTCTGATTCGACTAGCATCTGACTCTTGCTTGGTAGAGCCGTACTTTTCAATGATGTGCTCACGTAAGTTTTGACCCTCGCTTGGCATGTTTGGGTTTAGCTCAAACGGGTGCCAATGGATAGTGTGAGCCGTGTTGGTTTGCTCAAGTGCTGCTGCCAATTGGCGATAGCCAATGACGCACCAAGGGCATACGACGTCTGAAACGATGTCTATTCGGAGTGATTTTTCTGATGTGCTCATATTTCCTCGCAGGGATTGTTATTTGTATTTTATTCAAGGCTTTGAATTGCTCATATATCTCATCTAAATGTGTTCGCTTAGATAGAGTCGTCGACCAAGAAGCCTCACTAATAATCATGCTTTAAATATCAAGCTTTAATGCACATTCAAAGCATAACCAGGTGAATACAATGCGCTCTGAGTGACTCAATTGCTCGCTAGATTGCTATTGTTCATAGCTGCTTTTTTGCGATAAGGCAGTCAAAAATCAACCTCTGATAACAAAACGTATGAATATTTAACCAATCTGTCATGGCCATGAAATGGGTTTTTATCTACAGTAGCTTTGCCGACATGGGTAGTTGTGACTTATAACCCACGCTAACACCAAGTATTTAGCAAATAATAAAAACTTAATATTCTATACAGGATGCACAAATGAAAAATATTACTGAAGCGATGAACTGGCGTTACAGCACCAAAGCATTTGATACCAATAAGAAAATCTCAGCAGAAGATTTTCAGAGCCTAAAAGATATCTTACGTCTCAGTCCTTCGAGCACCAATATCCAACCTTGGCATTTTGTGATTGCTGATGATGAGGCTGGTAAAGCTCGAATCGCAAAAGGCACTGAGGGCATGTATGAATTTAATACGGCAAAAGTAAAAGACGCCTCACATGTCATCGTATTTTGTAGTCGTGTCTATGCTGATGGTGAGTTCTTGAATGAAATACTAGACAAAGAGGACACTGATGGCCGTTTTGCGGAACCAAAATTCAAAGAGCAGATGCATCAAGTGCGTAAGATGTTTTTGGACATTCGCCGTTATGAGCAGAAAGATGAACCGCACTGGTTGATAGAGCAGCTATATCTTAATATGGGCGCTTTGCTACTAGGAGCTGCAACCTTGGGTATTGATGCTGTGCCGATGGAAGGGGCGGATTTAAAAGCACTTGATGAAGAGTTTGATTTACGTAGCAAGGGCTATACGGCTGTTGCGGTCGTATCGCTTGGCTATCGTAGTGAGGATGACTTTAATGCTGAGCTGCCAAAATCACGCTTTGATGAACAAACAATCATCACGAAAGCCTAATTAAGTAATTGCTAAGAAAATTTTAGTAAGTTCTAATGCATGGTTACTATATTTAAAGCGTTTATAAAAAAGCCCCACAGACATTCGTCTGTGGGGCTTTTTTACATTAAAAACTTATCTACTGTATTGATGAGGAGACTTAATTTGATAAGTGATTATGTCAAATAATAGTCAAATTATAGAAATGGTCTTGAAGAATTTATGGGTTAAGTTTGGTGGTTATTAGCTAAAGGCGAGTGGTGAGGCTTACTAATGTAAATGATTATCAATTACCCTACAGCTATTGGTAGCACTCACTTTCAGAGACTGCCTTGGATTAAAAACTACACTGTAATCACTACAAAGTAAAAACAAAACAACCGTTTTCATCCGTCATAATAAATTTATTGACGCTGTATTTACGAGGCGTTTTCATCACCCCATTATATTCATCTGCCAGCGAGAAGCCAGCATGTCTACTTTGACGTTAACAATCAATAAGCAGGATTATCAGCTCGAGAATCTTGACGCCCGTACGACACTGCTCGACGTCTGTCGTCAGCATTTACAAATCACTGGACCCAAAAAAGGCTGCGACCACGGTCAATGCGGGGCATGTACCATGCTCATCAATGGACGACGGGTGAATTCCTGTCTGACACTTGCGGTCATGCATGATGGTGATGACATCACAACTATTGAAGGCATCGGGATGCCAGACTCATTATCAGCATTACAGCAAGCGTTTAAAGACAATGACGCATTTCAGTGCGGTTATTGCACACCCGGTCAGATCTGCTCAGCGACCGCATTGATAGAAGAAGTAAAGCAAAATTGGCCAAGTCATGTGAGCAGAGATCTGCAAAACCCTGATGGTCTCTTGGTACAAGAAATTGCTGAGCGCATGAGCGGTAATATATGCCGCTGTTCTGCTTATCCAAACATTGTCAAAGCTATTTCACAAGTGCTTGAAAGTCAGGTTTCAGAATCTAATACTCAATCAACGGACAATTCGAAACAACGTTCAAGCGTGACAGGAATTTGGTCACCGCCGCCTAGCGAGGCGCAACTCGGCAAACCCCCAGCAAATAATAAGACGGTAAATACTCAAACAGCAACTGCTACGACAGGAGGCCGCTAATGAAACGCTTTGAATATAGTCGTGCTGATGCACCAGAGCAAGCGGCAATATCCGCCAGTGCCAAAGAGGCTTCTTTTATCGCGGGTGGCACCAACTTATTAGATTTGATGAAATTGGAGATTGAGACGCCAATTAAATTGGTTGATATTACCCGTCTAGAATTAGAACAGGTTGAATCCACTGCCGATGGTGGTTTGCGTATCGGTACGCTTGTGACCAACAGCGATTTGGCGGCGCATCCTGAAGTTATTGCCAATTATCCAGTATTGTCCCGAGCGATTTTGGCAGGGGCGACTGGTCAGCTGCGCAATAAAGCAACGACTGGCGGTAACTTCTTGCAGCGCACTCGTTGCTATTATTTTTATCAGACAGACAGCGCTTGTAATAAGCGTGAACCGGGCACAGGTTGTCCTGCTATCAATGGTGAAAACCGTACGCTAGCTATTTTAGGTACGAGCGATGCCTGTATTGCTCAGCATCCATCTGATATGGCAGTGGCGATGCGCTTGCTAGATGCCACTATCGAGACAGTTAAGGCGGACGGCTCGACTCGCGCTATCAATGTGAAGGATTTTTATTGCTTACCAAAAGATACGCCGCATATCGAAAACGTATTAGAGGCAGGCGAGTTAATCACTCATGTTGTATTACCTGCGCCTATCAAAGGTATGCACACCTATGACAAAGTTCGCGATCGCGCCTCTTATGCATTTGCGCTTGTGTCCTGTGCTGCAGTGATAGACGCTAATGATAGCGGCAATCTGCAAACGGTACGATTGGCATTTGGTGGTATCGGTACTGAGCCATGGCGTAACGAAGCGGTTGAGGCACTGTTAACGGGTACCGATGGCAATAATGACGTTATCGCGCAAGCTGCCGATCTGTTATTGAATGATGCCAAAGGTAATGGTCAAAATGACTTTAAGATACCGTTGACGCGTCGCCTACTAAAACAAGTCATTCAGCGCGCACTAGCGGGCGAGGGAGCATAATCATGGCATTATTTGAATCAATTACTCAGTCAGAACCGACCAAAAAAATGACCATGGATGAGCCTGTTGAGTCTTTATTTAGTACAACGGCGAGCAAACTGGTCGGTCAGCCGATCAACCGTGTTGACGGCTCGCTAAAGGTTAGCGGTCAAGCACATTATAGTGCCGAGATTCACTTAGACAATAAAGCGTATGGTGTCTTGGTCGGTGCGACTATTGCTAAAGGTCAAGTCGAGAACATCGATAGCAGTTCTTTAGACGGCATTCCTAATATTATCAAGGTTGTGACAGACCCTAAGCACTTTTTGCGTAACTCTCAACAAGGCGGGTTAAAAAAAGCACCAAAGCAGGGCGCGACTGAGATTTTTTATCATGGTCAACCTATTGCTGTGGTAATCGCTGAAACCTTCGAAGCAGCAACAGAAGGGGCGAAGGCGCTCAAAGTTACTTATAAAGATGAGACTGACCAAGCGGCGTTAAATTTTACTAAAGAATTATCCAACGCTCATGCAGTCGATGAAAAAAAAGGCTCTGACAAAAATTATGTCCAAGGAGATCCTGCGCAAGGTCTAGCTGATGCTGAGGTAACACTTGATCGCTTTTATCATACGCCAAGTCAAAACAGCTCTGCGATGGAGCCACATGCAACATTGGCACATTGGGAAGGTGATAATCTCGTTCTTTATACGGCCAATCAAATGCTTGCGTCTTGCAAGCAGCAAGTGATGGACGCGCTAGACTTAAATAAAGATCAAGTTCAATTAATTGCACACTATGTCGGTGGTGGTTTTGGTAGCAAGCTCGGTATTGCTCCTGAATCTATTGCTGCTGCGATTGCTTCAAAAGAGCTTGGTCGTCCAGTATTGATTACCATGACGCGTCCACAAGTGATGGAAGCGACAGTCAGACGCTCAAACACTCGTCAGCGCATTGCGATTGGCTGTGATAAAGACGGTGTTATCGATACTTTAATTCATGATACCGTTTCTAGTAATTTGCCAGACGAAGCGTTCTTTGAGCCAACTGCCTTGTCTACGCACTATCTATACAGTGGTAAAAACCGCCGTGTAAATTATGAAATGGTCGACATGAATCAAGTGCTATCAGGCTCGATGCGTGCACCTGGTGAAGCGGTCGGTATGATTGCTGTTGAATGTGCGATGGATGAATTAGCTGTTCAGTTGAATCTTGATCCTATCGAGCTGCGCCGCCGCAATGAACCCGAGAAAGATCCTAGCAAAGATATTCCGTTTTCGTCACGTCAGCTTATCGCTTGTATGGAGCAAGGTGCAGAGCAGTTTGGTTGGAGTCAGCGCAATGCTAAGCCTGCCAGTCAATTAGAAGGTGACTGGTGGATAGGAACGGGCATGGCTGCTGCGGCACGTGGTAATCAGTTACAGTCTTCTGAAGCTCGTGCAACTTTGCAAGTTGATAAGTCAAAAGCGCTCGGTGTGAAAGCAGTTATCGAGACAGATATGACGGACATTGGTACAGGGTCTTATACTGTGTTTTCTCAGGTAGCTGCAGATTTATTAGGGTTGCCCATTGACCATATCGAGATGAAATTAGGCGATAGTGCTCTGCCGCCTGCATCAGGTTCAGGTGGTAGCTGGGGCGCAGCGAGTGCAGGTAGTGGCGTCTATCTCGCTTGTGAGCAGTTGCGTGAGATGCTAGCAGAAAAAGTCGGTCTATACCCTGATACGATTCAGCTAGATAACGGTCAAATTAAGCAAGTAGGTAAGCATGATCTGACTGCGGTAGAGGCAGCCAAAGAGAACGGTCAAGCGTTCGCTGATAGTACTATTGACAAAATATCTGAAACGACCGGAGTCTCATTTTCAGAGAATGTATTAGAAGAACAGACAGCATCAGAAAAATATGATTTTGACAATATAGAATCATATGCTCTTGCTGACGTGGTCGCAGGCTATGAGGAGCAAAAAGTCAGTGCCAAAGGACAGATAAAGCCAGGTAAAAATGGTAAAAAGTATCGTCAGTCTTCTTTTGGTGCAAACTTCGCTGAAGTGGCCGTACACAAAGTTACGGGTGAGATTCGAGTGAAACGTATGACTGGCGCATTTGCCGCAGGTCGTATTCTTAATCACAAAACAGCGACTTCGCAATGCTATGGCGGCATGGTGTTTGGTATTGGTTCAGCGTTGATGGAAGAGGTCATCCATGATAAACGTGACGGACGCCTGTGTAACCATGACCTCGCTGAGTACCATGTGCCAGTTAATGCTGATGTTCCGCAGTTGGATGTGATATTGGTCGAAGAGGATGATCCTTATACCAACCCGATGCATATCAAGGGTATTGGTGAGACGGCTATTGCCGGTGCTGCCGCCGCGATTGCTAATGCTGTCTATAACGCAGTTGGCGTACGTGTTTATGATTTTCCGATTACGCTTGATAAGCTGCTTTACGAGATGCCAGAGTAATTTTTTAAACCATATGTACGACAGGAACCCGCTTAATGAGCGGGTTTTTATAACTCAATCAGCAGTATTATTTCATCATTATCAAAAAGATAACCATCAAATAAGAGGTGTTATGAATCAAGTCGCTGACATTCTTAAGCTGGCAAGTAAGGCTCAGCAGCAAGGCATTGATGCTGTACTGGCAACAGTCGTACGTACCGAGGGCTCAGCATATCGCCGTGCAGGCGCGATGATGCTTATCTGTGAGGATGGTCGCTCAGTTGGGATGATTAGTGGTGGCTGCTTGGAGCCGCATATTATCAAACGCGCCTTTTGGCTTACGCGTGACGGTGCTACTGTGCAAGTCTATCAAACGGGTGATGACATTGAATATGCTGACAATGGCCAAGCGCAAGTAGGTGTTAACGAAACTAAGTCTGATATATATAATGAGTCAGATAGCGATTTAGATGACGGTTTAGACAACGCAGACTTTGATGAGCTAAATTTTGGATTGGGCTGTAATGGACGAGTGCATGTGTTGTTTGAGCGATTGGCAACGGCTGAGCCATTGTTAGATATCATCAGTAACGTTCGACGTACTCAGCAGCCGATCACAGTGGCGACTTTAATTCGTGCTAACGACTATCAGCATCAAGATTCTATATCGCAAAACGGTGATAATTTGCAAACTGGGATGAGGGTTAATTTAGATGAACATCGCAGTTTGAGAAGCATTTCTGCACAAGGGAAAACAGCGTTTTCAAGCATACTTGCCCATACCGTAGAAGAATTAGCACAATATAAGCTGTCTGATAAAAATGCCGAATATGTGACGGTGGAAAACGGTGAGGTAAATACAGAGTGGCTTGTGCAACGATTGCAACCACAAGTGCGTTTATTGATTTGCGGCGCAGGTAATGATGTGATGCCACTGGTGACCATGGCCAAGCTACAGGACTGGCATGTGACAGTTATAGATAGTCGCGCGCAATATGCGACGCGCATGCGTTTTCCTCAAGCGGATGCTGTGATGTCGCTACCTTTAAATGACAGTGGGGCTTTGCTTGAGCTAAGCAATAACGCAGCAGTCGCTCTGATGTCACACAGCTTGAGTCAAGATCGTGCTCGTCTAGCAATACTGCTTGAGCATTTAGACAATTATAGATACTTAGGACAATTGGGGCCGCGCTATCGTACTGAACGCTTGATTGATGAAATCAGCATGAATATTAGCAATCCTACTATTTTAAAAGCTGGTATCCGTAAATTGCATTATCCGATTGGTTATAAGCTTGGTGGAGACGGTCCTGAAGCATTGGCACTTGGCATCATGGCACAGATAAATGCGGTCATGCACAATCAAATCGCTCCAGTAGGTTTTTCGAATAGTAATCTCTTGAATACATCAGTGGTGAGTAGTGATACGGATGCTGATATTATTCAGAGTATCATATGAGCAAGAGTGCATTTACAGAAGGTACTGAACATACAGAAAGTACTGAGCGACAGAGCCAAAATCACGCGGTCATCATCTTGGCAAGTGGACTCAGTCAGCGTCTCGGTCAACCCAAACAGATGCTTTTTAAGAATGGCGAGCCGTTAATTACTTATATGACTCGATTGGCAATAACTACCAATCCGCAAGCCATTGTCATTGTCATTCCTGATAATCATCGTTTGATTGCTAGTGCGATTACAGAGTTGGCTGATCAATATCCAGCAGTTCAAATAGTGATGAACTCACAAGCTGATACTGGTATGGCGCATAGTTTGAGTTTAGGTATTGAGACAATTACTGCTTTTGAATCGACTTCAATCGATCGAGTGCTCATCATAGGAGTCGATCAAGTATTATTAGACGAGCATCATATAACAGCATTGCTAGCGGGCAAGCAGACGGTAGTGGCCAGTCACTATCATAACTGGCAACCTTTAGAGAAACATCAAAATCGAGATGAAACGGTATCTGATATCATTGGTCTGCCTTTAGCAATTAACTATAAATTGCTCAAACAGTGGCAGTCAGAATTGATCGGCGACAAAGGGCTTCGTCATCTAATTAGAGGATTGCCTGCCGAAAAAATAGGCAGGGTCGATAATAACCAACTTAGCTACGACATTGATACGCCTGAGCAGCTGACGTATGCCAAACAACAAGGATGGCTTGATAGCTAGCCTGATTAACCTAATTTATTTCGAACAGTATTCATTTTGAACAACGAAATGCGAGAGAATAAAATCATAAATACGATAGAAACAGAACGGTTGTACCTTAGACAATGGCAAGCAAGTGACTTTGTGACATTCGCTGAAATGAATGCTGATCTTGACGTAATGAAGTATTTTCCCAAGCCATTATCGTCAAAAGTGAGCGATGCGATAGCCAATAAATGCGCGCAGCTTATTAAAGATAAAGGTTGGGGCTTTTGGGCGGTGAGTCTAAAAGAGACAGATACTTTTATCGGTATGGTTGGGTTAAATCATGCGCATGCCGATATGCCGTTTTCTCCTGCTGTCGAGATTGCTTGGCGACTACACAAAGATTATTGGGGACAAGGTTATGCGACTGAAGCTGCGCGTGCATCACTGCACTACGCCTTCACTGAGCTGGCGCTTGAAGAGGTGGTTTCATTTACAGCGGTTATCAATAAACGCTCGCAACTCATTATGCAGCGTATTGGCATGACTGATACAGGCAATAATTTTCATCATCCAATGCTTGACGCTGATCATCGGCTTGCCGAGCACGTGCTATATAAAATAACTCGGCAGCAGTGGCAAGATATCAATGGTGGTTAGAAGTTACCATACTGAGGAATTCGATGGACTGTACGAGACCGCTGACATATTTTGCTTCATCACACACTAAACGATAGAGGCTTATTGAGTGTGAATAAATAAAGAATCACTATGTCGTTTCACGCCATTTACCTTGAACCATAATACATTGGATAGGGTTTAGCCCCATCTGATAGACCAAGTCAGCAGGGCGGGCGATATCCCATAGTGCTAAATCAGCATCACAGCCAACCTCTATTTTTCCTTTATTAGGTAATCCTAAAGCTTGTGCTGCATAGACGGTCGAGCCTGCCAGTGCTTCTTCGGGCGTCAGGTAAAACAATGTACAGCCCATGTTCATGGTCAACAATAGCGACGTTAACGGTGAGGTGCCAGGGTTACAATCGGTTGAAATGGCTATAGGGACTTGGTGCTTACGTAATGCATCAATCGGCGGTAACTTAGTGTCACGTAGCGTATAAAACGCCCCTGGTAATATCACGGCAACGGTATTGCTAGCCGCCATTTTTTTGATATCTTCTTCTGACAAATGCTCTAGATGGTCGCTCGATAGCCCTTTATATTCAGCAACTAAGGCACTACCGCCTATATCAGACAGCTGCTCAGAGTGCAGTTTGACTGGTAGATCCAATGAGCGAGCCACTTCAAACACTCGTCTGATTTGCTCAGTACTAAAGGCGATGTTTTCACAGAAACCATCGACTGCATCGACCAAACCTTCTGCATGCAGAGTTGGCAGCCACTCGCAAACTTGCTCAATATAGTCGTCCGCACGGTCCTGCATGTGAGACTTGTATTCAGGTGGTAGGGCATGCGCTGCTAGGTAAGTGGTGCTCACATGAATGTCATATTTTTTGCCCAGTTGGCGAGCGACCGTGAGCATTTTGCGCTCAGTGTCTAAGTCCAAGCCATAACCTGATTTGATTTCGATACTGGTAACGCCTTCTTTCATAAGCGCGAGTAGACGTTTTTCACTTTGTGCAAATAGCGATTCAATACTGGCGGCGCGAGTGGCACTGACAGTCGCGACAATACCGCCGCCTTGTGCAGCAATATCTTGATAACTAACGCCCTGCAATCGCGCTTCGAACTCATTACTACGGTTGCCGCCATAGACAATATGCGTATGGCAATCGATAAGCCCTGGGGTTATCCATTTGCCGTCGACGTCTGTGACTTGGTTCTCTTCATAATGAGGCAGATGAGTAGAGATTTGGTCATGTGCCCCAATCCAAGCGATTTTGCCACTTTTGATACCGATAGCCGCGTGAAGTAGCTGACCGTATGGAATGCTATCAGCGTGCTTATTTGCATCATCACTTATCTCAATACCAAAACCATGCTGCGCTGAAAAGGTCGCAATATTGGCATTAATAATAACGTGATCAAAAGATGTCATAGTAGACTCGTCTAGCATCTGTTCTGTAGAGTTTTTCAATACGGAGTTCTTTGATTCATTCATAATATGCTCCTAATTATTGTGGAGTCAGAGACCTTTATTTGAAGGCCTAAGCGCTAAGTAAGTGCTGCTCTACAATAGTCGCTAGTAAGCGAGCAGCAACTTTGCAGCTACGGCTATCAATATCAAAGGTAGGATTAATCTCAGCAATGTCTGCCATTTTTACTTTGCCTGATGCCATGATGGTTTTGACCATACGCTCAACGAAACCCAGCTCAATGCCAAAGGCGGCAGGTGCGCTCACACCGGGCACAACACTAGATGGCAAGCAGTCCATATCGACGGTTAAATATATGATATCGACCTGATCTATAAAGCTTTTGACCCGCTCAGCAAGTGTATCCCAAGGCTGATAATGACAGTCTTCATCACTAATGACCTGTACGCCCAATTGCTCAGCACGATCGAAAAGCGCCGCCGTATTAGAGAACCGACTGACGCCGATACAGCAATAATGAAAGGGCTGATCGTGTGCGTCAAGGTGCTCGGCAATTTGGCGAAATGGTGTTCCAGAGGTCGCTACATCAGACTGACGAATATCAAGATGGGCATCAAAATTAATAATCCCGATAGTAGGCGTGGCATTTGTTTTGCTGGTATTTTCTAAGGCCTGCCATAATCCTAAAAAGCTACCATAAGCAATGGCATGACCACCACCAAGTCCGATGGGTAATCCACCTTGCTTGACGATAGTGTTCACTGCATCGGCATATTTGGTCTGAGCTTGCTCAAGAATACTGTCGGCAAAGCTATCCTCGTCATGACAATGAATGTCACCAGCATCACCCAATAAGGTTGATAATTGACCATCAAAGCGTTGTTGCAAATCAGCGATGACTGGCAGCGTAGCAAAAGCTTGACGAATCAATGGTGGGGCAGCTCTAGCACCCACGCGGCCTTGATTACGTCTGACGCCTTGATCACATGCAAAACCAATTAGCCCAATATTTTGATCCTCGTAAGGCTGAGCAAGCTGATACCAATAACGGGCGCGCGCAGTCTCAAATGGCTCTGCACGTCCTGTCCACTGGGTCATATCAGCAGGTGTATGGCTAATGCGTGTGGTAGTCGTTGCTGTTGTTCTCGCTATTGTCATCGCTGTTCTCCGCCCATTAATCTTTATTTAGACTCGTACCAATCGCTGCGTAGTGACTGCCAATGTTCAGAAAGCGTACCGTTTAATACCAACTGCTTGGCTGCTTCAATATCAGGGGCTAGATAGCGATCTTTATCATAGAAAGTCACTTGCTCACGTAGTTTTTGATGTGCCACAGTCAACGGCTCTGAAGTATCTAATCCACGATGAAAATCAATCCCTTGACCAGCAGCCAATAGCTCAATGCCGATGATAGTGGCGGTGTTTTGCGCCATCTCATATAGGCGGCGTGCGCAATAGGTGGCCATAGACACATGGTCTTCTTGGTTGGCAGAGGTCGGGATACTATCGACGCTACCAGGATGGGCGATAGATTTATTTTCTGAAGCCAGTGCTGCGGCGGTCACATGGGCAATCATAAAGCCTGAGTTTACTCCAGCATTATCAACCAAGAATGGCGGCAGACCACCTGATAGCGTCGCATCGATCAGCAAGGCGACACGGCGCTCAGACATAGAGCCAATCTCAGCGATAGCCAAGGCTAAAATATCAGCAGCAAAAGCGACTGGCTCAGCATGGAAGTTGCCACCTGATATGGCGACAGGGCCATCCTCGTTATTAAAGATAAGTGGGTTGTCGGTCACCGCATTGGATTCGATTAATAAGGTTTTGCCTGCTTGGTTGATGATATCAAGACAGGCCCCCATGACCTGTGGCTGGCAGCGTAAGCAGTAAGGATCTTGAACTCTGTCATCTTGCTCGCCATCGTGTGAGGCACGAATAGCACTGCCTTTGATGAGTTGACGATGTGCTTTGGCAATTTCAATTTGGCCGTGATGACCACGCACTTCGTGAATACGCGCATCAAATGGTGAGTCTGATCCTTTGGCAGCATCAATCGACATCGAGCCGACAATGGTCGCAGTCTCAAGTAAATCACGCGCTAAGAAATAACCACGTAATGCCAATGCAGTTGATACTTGCGTACCGTTGATCAGTGCAAGGCCTTCTTTGGCTGCAAGAGTAATAGGCTCAAGTCCATGCTGGGCTAGGGCATCAGCGGCAGGCACTTTTTTGCCAGCGACAAACACATCACCTTCGCCCATCATCGCAAGCGTCATATGTGATAAAGGCGCTAAGTCACCAGAGGCACCAACTGAACCTTTGGCTGGGATATTTGGTGTGATTTGATTATTGATTAAGGCCAGTAGACTATCTACTACCTCGCGACGTACACCAGAGACACCTTGAGCCAAACTGGCAACTTTCATCACCATAATCAGTCGTACCACGCTGTCTGGTAACGCTTCACCAGTGCCCACTGAGTGAGAAACGATCAAGTTGCGTTGAAGTAGCTCAAGTTGGTCGTCACTAATACGCGTCTTTGCCAACAGGCCAAAACCGGTATTGATACCATAAGCGCTTTTGTCTCGTGCAATGATGGTTCGTACATCTTCATGCGAGGCATCTATTGCCTCATAAGCGCTTTCAGGTAGTGTCAATATGACAGGTTGCTCATAGATATCACGTAGCATCTTAAAGCTAAGCTGGCGAGGGTGTAGGGTTAATTGTTTGATGTCGTTCATAGGGGTAATCCTAGTTGCATAGCTATCTGGCTATTTATTTTTATAAAGTAAAATGATTCGAATTATTTAATCATCGGCAGATTTAGACCATAATCTTTGGCTGTTTTGATCGCCAGCTCATAGCCTGCATCGGCATGACGCATGACCCCTGAGCCGCAATCATTGACTAATACACGCGATAAGCGTTTGGCTGCAGCGTCAGTACCATCTGCAACGATAACCATACCTGAGTGCTGCGAGTAGCCCATGCCAACGCCGCCGCCATGATGTAGTGATACCCACGTTGCGCCGCCCGCCACGTTGAGCATGCCGTTCAATAGTGCCCAATCAGATACCGCGTCTGAGCCGTCTTTCATACTTTCTGTTTCGCGGTTTGGACTGGCAACAGAGCCCGTATCCAAGTGATCACGGCCAATGACGATAGGGCCTTTTAGCTCACCGCTTTTGACCATTTCATTAAATGCCAAGCCTGCTTTGTCACGCTCACCAAGCCCTAACCAGCAGATACGGGCAGGCAAGCCTTGGAACTGAATACGTTCTTTTGCCATATCTAACCAGCGATGGATATGTTTGTTTTCAGGGAATAGCTCTTTGATTTTTTGATCAGTCTTATAGATATCTTCTGGATCGCCTGACAGCGCTACCCAGCGGAATGGGCCTTTACCTTGGCAAAATAGCGGACGAATATAAGCAGGGACAAAACCTGGAAAATTAAAGGCATCTTTGACCCCTTTGTCGAACGCCACCTGACGGATATTATTGCCGTAATCGGTCGTTGGTATACCCATCGCTTGTAGATCTAGCATCGCCTGTACGTGTACAGCACAAGATTCAGCGGCTGCTTTGGTCAATGTTGCATGTTGCTCTGGATCTTCTTGTGCGGCTTTCCATTCCTCTACTGTCCAGCCGCTTGGTAGATAGCCATTGATCAAGTCATGCGCTGAGGTTTGATCGGTCACTAGATCAGGTTTCATGCCGCCTGCATTGGCGCGCTTGACCATCTCTGGCAAGATATCTGCGGCATTACCAAGTAGGGCGATAGAAACCGCTTCGCCCGCATCGGTATGTTGTTTTATTAATTCATAAGCATGGTCAAGGTTGTCTGCTTGCTTGTCGACATAACCCGTGCGCAAACGGAAATCGATACTAGACTGCTGACACTCGATATTCAATGAGGTTGCACCGGCAAAGGTCGCGGCTAACGGCTGCGCGCCGCCCATACCGCCAAGACCGGCGGTCAAAATCCAACGACCCGCCCAGCTACCGTCATAATGCTGACGACCTGCTTCCACAAAAGTCTCGTAAGTTCCTTGGACGATGCCTTGGGTGCCAATATAAATCCAGCTACCAGCAGTCATTTGGCCATACATCATCAGGTCTTTGCGATCCAGCTCATTGAAGTGCTCCCACGTTGCCCAGCGCGGCACAAGGTTTGAGTTGGCAATCAAAACGCGCGGGGCATTTTCATGTGTCTGAAACACGCCCACAGGTTTGCCAGATTGCACGAGCAACGTCTCATCGTCTTCTAACTCTTTTAGCGATTCTAGGATTTGATCGTAGCTTTCCCAGTTGCGTGCTGCGCGTCCAATACCACCGTACACGACTAGGCTTTTTGGGTTTTCCGCGACATCTGGGTGCAAGTTGTTTTGCAGCATGCGATAAGGGGCTTCGGTCAGCCAGCTTTTGCAATGTAGCCTAGAACCAGTAGGTGCAGCGATATTACGGCTCTCGTCACGGCGGCTAGGTTTGTTGCTATTGATATCAGTAGTCATGGTCAAATCCTTGTGAAATATTTTGAGGCGATTGGGCAATTAAAATAAGTGGTTTACGTTCAGTTTAAGCGTTCACCTAGCTGCTTGCTAAATGTGCTGAATTATTAATACTGTCGTAAAGTTGTATATACAAATTATCAAAGATACTTTTTCTATGCAAGGATTTTTTTTCATGAGCTGATTGTTTTTGTTATTCACTCAGCCAATTTAGATAACTATCGAGTGAGTTGAAAAATGCTTTAGTTAATACTGAACGCTCAGACATTTTGACTAAGGCTTGCACGGTGGCCTCGTGATATTATGTGGTCATTCCTATTAGCAAAACTGACGGTCAAAGGCGGATATGACAAAGACGATTCCGGCGTATCAACGCATAAAAAACGCCATACTAGACAACATTCATTCTGGTAAGTGGCAAGCGGGCAACGCGATTTCGACAGAAATGGCACTGGCTGAAGAGTTTGGTGTGTCACGAATGACGGTCAACCGTGCGCTAAAAGAGCTGAGCGAGGAGCGGGTACTGGAGCGTCGGCAAGGGTCGGGCACGTTTGTCGCGCAGCAGCAGTTCAATCATACCTTTGTAGAAGTGCGCAATATTGCACAGGATTTGAAGTCGGCCAATCGCGACTATGAAGCGCAGGTCGTCAGCAAGCGCGCCGTGACTGCTGCTATGCTCGATAATGAGTTGCGTCGTAAGTTTGGTATTGATGAAGAGTCTGTGCCTGCTAATACAAGCGCTCAGACAGATGCTAGTGATGAAGCTGTCCTGTATGAAGTAAAAATTATTCACTTTGCCGATGGTCAGCCCATACAGTTTGAAGAACGCTGGGTCGATGCCAAAAAAGTGCCGAAGTTTATTGATCAGGATTTTAGTGTGGTCAATACCAGTGATTACTTAATTGCCAAAAGCCCTCTAGAGAGTGGTAGCTATACCATCCGAGCATTGGCAGCCCCTGATGAGATTGCTGAGTTTTTGCAAATTGCGCCGCAGTCACCAACGCTCGTACTGCGTCGACAGACCTACTCAGCCGGTCAGGTCGTTACCTTCGTAAAAATGTGGCATGCGGGAGATCGCTATCAGTTCTCAGGCGAGTTGTAGCAGATATAGTCAAGCCTATATAAATCCGCTACATCGTCATTCTCGCTAAGCATACTAATGTATAACTTGCACTCGGTTTCCTTGTATCGAAATTATATTGAACTGACTATACCTTACGTATGCTCACTGATTTTGTACGTCTTTTCGGTCTAAAGTGAGATATTATATCCATAAGCTGCTATTTAATGAGCAGCAATTGTCATTGACTGAATGCGCTATAATAATTGAACAATCGTTAAAAATTAAAATATAATATAGAAACAGTATTGAAAAATAGCTCAAATAGCCTCAAATCGGGCAACCAAAGCCGAATATCGCAGGGCAGGTATTAACTACTGCCTTCACATGTCGGCTTTTCCCTATTTATTGGCATTATACGTTTTATTAATATTCATCATTTTCACTCTATTCATTTACTCTTATAAGGACGTCTTATGAAACGTCGTACGCTTTTAGCCCTTGCTGCCAGCACTATGTTCCTTGCCGCTTGTGGCCAATCTACTACCAATGAAGCCGATACTGGTGCGACTGACAGCGCTGCTGCAGGCGGTTCTGATTTGCTACAACGTATCAATAATGGCGGCACTATCAACGTCGGTACAGAGGGCACTTATCCTCCGTTCACGTATCATGATGAGAGTGGCAAGCTGACAGGTTACGATGTCGAAGTCACGCGTGCAGTGGCGGATAAATTAGGCGTAGACGTTGAGTTCAAAGAGACTCAATGGGATGCGATGCTAGCAGGTTTGGATTCAAAACGCTTTGATATGGTGGCCAACCAAGTCAGTTTGACCACGCCTGAGCGTCAAGCGAAGTACGACAAAGCCACGGCTTATAGCTGGTCAGGTGCAGTTGCTTTAGCATCGACTGATGACAATCGTTATAGCTCTTGGGATAACTTAAAAGGTCTACGTACCGCACAATCACTCAGCAGTAACTATGGTGAGTTGGCAGAGCGTTATGGCGCAGAAATCGTCCCTGTTGACGGTATGGCACAAGCGATTCAGCTAGTGAAGCAAGACCGTGCTGACTTTACAATGAACGACAATCTAGCGGTACTTGATTATCTTAAGAAGTTCCCAGATTCTGATCTTGAGATCAAACTGACAGCCCCTGCGAGTGAACAAACTGGTTCAGGCTTAGTGCTCATCAAAGGTGATGATGCTGTGTTGGCAAAACTGAATGAAGCGATGGCGGCATTGGCTGCTGACGGTACGCTCACCAAGCTTAGTGAAGAGTTCTTTGGTGCTGATATAAGTCAGCAAAAATAATGTTAGCCTCTATAACCTCAATGCTGGCTGAATTACTGGCATTACTGCCATTTATGAGTCCTGATCGGGCGCAGATCGTCATCTCGTCGTTTTGGCCAATGCTCAAAGGCGGTATCTATTATTCGATACCGCTGGCACTGATCTCGTTTGTGATTGGTATGGCCATTGCCTTAGCGGTAGCATTGATTCGTATCATTCCGCGTGCCAGTTGGTACCATGAGGTCATTTATCGATTAGCCCGTGTCTATGTCTCTGCGATTCGCGGTACACCGATGCTGGTGCAGTTGTTTATTATCTTCTATGGTCTGCCAAGTGTTGGGGTCAAGCTTGATCCCTTTCCCTCAGCGATTATTGCATTCTCACTGAACATCGGTGCGTATGCATCGGAGACGGTGCGGGCCTCGATTTTGTCGATTCCAAAAGGGCAGTGGGAAGCAGGTTCAACGGTTGGCTTGACGTATCTACAGACGTTCCGCCATGTGATTTTGCCGCAGGCGCTCAGAGTGTCAGTTCCGCCATTGTCTAATACCTTTATCAGTCTGGTAAAAGACACCTCATTGGCGTCATTGGTACTCGTCACTGAGCTATTCAAACAAGCGCAGATTATCACGGCTCGTAACTATGAGTTTATGCTGGTATATACTGAAGCTGCGATTATTTATTGGGGTATCTGTCTGTTCTTGACCTTTATCCAAGGCAAGCTTGAAACTAGGCTAGATCGTTATGTGGCAAAGTAGACCATTGCTATTGGCACAACAGGCATCAGCACAACTAAGACTAGAAATACAGAGACCAGCACAACAGGAATTTTTATGATCAGAGTCACTAATATTCATAAAGCTTTTGGTGGCAATCAAGTGCTCAAAGGCATCGACTTGACCATTAATAAAGGCAAGGTGGTGGTAATATTAGGGCCTTCAGGATCGGGTAAGACGACGTTTTTGCGTTGTCTCAATGCGCTAGAGATTCCTGATCAAGGTGTGATTGCTTTTGATGATGACAGCTTGAGCGTCGACTTTGCCACTAAGCCCAATAAAAAAACGTTATTGGCCTTACAGCGTAAATCAGGCATGGTATTTCAGTCTTATAATTTGTTTCCGCATAAGACGGCCATTGAAAATCTGATGCTTGGGCCTACTGTGGTTCAAGGGCAGAGCAAAGCGCAAGCCCGTTCACAGGCATTGATATTACTAGAGAAAGTAGGTCTGTCGGACAAAGCAGATCTCTATCCGTTTCAGCTATCTGGTGGTCAGCAGCAGCGTATTGGTATTGCCCGTGCGCTGGCTATTGAGCCGTCGTTACTGTTGTTTGATGAGCCAACCTCCGCGCTTGATCCAGAGCTGGTACAAGACGTCCTTGAGACCATGAAGCAGCTAGCGTCTGAAGGCTGGACGATGGTGGTGGTGACGCACGAGATTAACTTTGCTCGTGACGTCGCTGACCATGTGGTGCTAATCGAAGATGGTGTGGTCGTCGAAGAAGGCAGTGCCAAGCAGTTGTTTGAGCTGTCAACGCATCCTCGTACGCAGGCATTTTTACAACGTATCGAAAAGCAATAGAGCTAGAGTGCTGTGCTTCTACTGTAAAGTGAAGGTCTGAGTCATATAAAGCCCTAAGCAATAAAAAGCCCCAATCATGTTGTCATGGTTGGGGCTTTTTTATAAAGATATCAAAAAATTTATATCTTTTGCCGTTTTTTAAACCAGCGTGGCACGCGAGTCGCAGTACCGTTCAGCATGGCATTCAATAAAGCGGCCAATAGAATGAGTATCACGCCCACATACTGAATCAATGACAGGGATTGATGTAGTAATATGGTCGCAAGGGCAATGGCTGTCAACGGCTCAAAGATGGTAAAAACGGATGCGCGACTGGCAGGCAGTTTCTCCAGTGCTTTCATATATAGCCCAAATGGTACAACGGTGCTTAGCAAAGAAAGCCCTAGCACATAGCCCCAAGTCATTAGCGGTAGGGTCAGTAGCTTCTCATACGTATGAGAAGTTTCTGGTAAGAGTAGCAGCATACCAGCACTGATAATAATCGAGGTAAAAAATACCAACGGGGCAGGGTGAGCATCGTGCATCGCGCGTTTGCCAAGCACACCGTATAGGGAGTAGCACATCCCTGATAATAGCCCCAACACAATACCCCAGTTGACTTGTGCCTGCTCGCCTAACATGGTCAAACCCACGCCAAACACAGCCATTAGCGCCAGCAGGGCTGATTTTCTCGTAATAGATTCATTGAGCAAGAGTGCCGAAAATAACAAGCTAAAAACCGGTGCAGTATAGAGCAGAGCAACAGCAGGGCCTGCGCCCACATAGCTGACGGCAAAGAAATAGCAGACCGACATACCAAGGACACCTATCACAGACTGTATCGCCAGTCCAATCCATTGCTTTGGTTTCAATTTAACGAGATGTGGCCATAGTTTTGGGAGCATGGCTAGAATAATAAAAGCAGCCGTGACGATACGTAATATGGTCACTTGCCAGCCGCTAAAGCCTATTTGATTGAGGTAGGTAGAAAATATACCCAACGTGCCCCAGCAGATAGCTGCCGTGATGATTTGAATGATGCCTATCCATGAATTTGGTGATGGCACTGCGGTATCCATGTTCGCCATATCGTTTTCTTATTATTATCTGAATGATACAATCTTTTGCAAGATTACCCGTGGTTCAAACGCGCCAAGCAATACTGAACAAACAAAAGACAGCCTTATTATAGGCTGTCTTTTGTTTGTTATTTGAGTCTATCATGAAAATATGACTGAGTCGCTCAGAAATACTAAGGTATGTTGAAAATAGGCGATAGGCATGACTGATATTAGCTTTACAGTCAAAGAAATCTAAAACAGCTACAAGGCAGCCGACCGCAGATTGTACATATAGTACCTCTAGGGAGGGTAACACCGTAGCGGTTTAGTCGTTCGCTGACTATAGCAGAAGAACGCATCGAATTTATAAGGATTAGAAAAGTCTAGGAAACGCCCTAATCAATCCACAAAAACCACGCTTGCTCTCGGGCACTATTTTGCTGGATAAAGCACACTTTCTCCGCTTGGGTTCTGGGCTGATGTGAGACATCAGCACCGCAGTTTTTTGAGCGCTGCTTTATCCATTCTACTTGCTCTTGTCTTAAGCTGGACTCCATTTTCTTGCCATAGAGGCGTCTGACTGTCTGCCGTGTATTATTGTAGCCATTATTTAACGTTTGGTCGGATGTTTTATACATCGTATCAATCAGTTTGGCTTGCGAGGCCAATGGCAAATACGTGCGGTTTTCTGTGTAGAGAAAAGTATCGCTATCTGTCGTCCAGTTACTGGTTATGTATAGCTCATTATTTAAGGGATCTATAAATCCATTGAAGTCTTCACCCTTAAATGTATAGCCCTGAAACCCACAAGGGGTCACGCCATCATTACAGACACTGTGCTTGGTTTTGGCCGGATAAAGCTTAACGGGATAAGGCGTGTTACCGAGTCTTTTGCCCGCCAGCTTTGTTTGAAGCAACAGCCCTACATCAGGTGCGACCAGTAGCATATTGTCACAAGTCACGTTGCCTTCTGCACAGTCTTCATAAAGGTTCAGGCGCTGACCTTGAACGTCCATGCCCAATATAAAGTTTGCCTCGATAGGTGCCACTGCTGAGCTCATAAAAGTCACTAGCATCAGGCTAGCAAACACTGTCATACGTGTGAATGCGCGCTTTATATTTGGGGATGTGATAGACATGATGGATCTATACCTGCATTAAAAAATTACTCAACAGACGCTTAGCACCTTCAGTCGCAAATGACTCTGGGTGAAACTGTACGCCTTGGATTGGATAGTCTTTGTGCGCCAGTCCCATAATCTCATCACCAGTCAGAGCTGACTCATCAAAGCTCAAATCCGCACGGCTGTCATTGGCGACCACAGATGTGATCGTGAGGCAGCTTGGTATGGTATCGGCTTTTACGATTAGTGAATGATAGCGCATGATCTCAAGCTCTTGAGGCAAATCTTTATAGATGCCTAAACCATCATGGCGAATGGAGGATACTTTGCCATGCATCGGCACACTTGCCCGTATCACATCGCCACCGAATACATGCGCGATGCCTTGCATGCCGAGGCACACACCCAGTAGTGGCGTCGTTTTACCCATCACTTCGATCACTTCGGCACAGATACCAAAGTAGGCCGGATCATCGGGAGAGCCTGGGCCAGGTGAGATGATGATTCTATCAAGGTTCATCGCTTGCACATCTGCTAGGGTAATCTCATTGTTGCGTTTGACGATGACGCTGGCTTCTTTATCACCGCCTAAAGTTTGCAAAATCTCGCCCACATATTGGTAGAGATTAAAGGTAAACGAGTCGTAGTTGTCGATAATTAAAACATTCATGGGGCATAAACTCTTTTGTAAAAATATAGCTAGGTAAAATATGGTCAATGTACAAAGTACGTTTGTTATGGATTACGGCTGGTACAAACGACAGTTACATAAAGCTGCCTAGCACCACTTTCATCGCCGACAGTTTGCGCTGAATCTCTAAGTACTCATCAGCTGGGTTTGAGTCATAAACGTTGCCGCCGCAAGTTTGGGCATAAGCCGACTCGCCGCTGATAAAGAGGCTACGAATCGGAATAGCAAAGATACAATCACCATTAAAGTTGAAAGACCCTAATGCACCGCCATAAGCACCGCGACCATCTGGCTCTAGCTCATTGATGACTTTGATGGCTTCTACCTTGGGCGCACCTGATAAGGTGCCAGCAGGGAAGTTGCTCGCAAGCGCACTAAACATATCTTCGTTAGGATGTAAGATACCGACGATTTCAGAGGAGATATGCTGCACGTGCGAGAAGCGCTTAATATCCATCAAGCTACGGACTTTTACCGTGCCAAATCGCGCTACACGGCCAATATCGTTACGATGCAAATCGACCAACATATTATGCTCAGCGATTTCTTTATCATCGTTGAGCAATGCGCGGGCAAGCTTACGATCTTCTATCACATCGACGCCGCGCTTGGCAGTCCCTGCTAGCGGATAAGTTTCCATTTCACCTTGGCGCAAACGGAATAGCAGCTCAGGGGATGCACCAATGATGCATTGCTGGGCAAATTTCATAAAGTACATGTGCGGTGATGGATTGACCGCGCGCAGCTTTTCATAGATTGGCATCTTATCACCAGCGATACGATACTTAGACTTAAAACCTACCTCACACTGAAAGATACGCCCAGAGATGATGTCTTCTTTGACTTGCATCACGACTTTGGCATGTTCTTCTTGACTCATGCCATCACCCAAAAACTCAACCGTTGGTGACTCATAGCTCGGCACTGTGGTATCAAGTAAGGCTTTGATTTGCTCGATACGGTTTTCTTGTTGCTCGGTTGGATAATAAAAGTAGAAGATTTCCCCCGTCATTTTATCCAGCGTCAAGCCATCTAAATACACGCCAAACTTAAAAGGTTCAAAGTCGTCGCTGGCTTTTGCATTGACACTCGGCTCAAAAAAATTCACGCAGTCATAGCCCAAGTAACCGACTAGGCCACCGCTTTGATCGCGAGCGATGACATGCTGTGGCGTGATGCTACGCAGCAGCTGATAGGGGTTATCAGTTTGGTACTGCTCGGTTTGAGCCGTTTTATTGTCAGTGATAGCAAGCGTGGTGCGGTCTAGTGCTGCAATGGTCATGACAGGATCAAAGCCTATCGCATGATGGCGTGAGATATGACTGTCTTCGCCTAATGATTCGAGCAAATAGCAAGTGTCAAACGCGCTTTCAATACGTTTGAATAATGCAAAAAAATCAATGTCTTGTGTGAGCTTGATACGCTTTGGCTTGCTCGGAATATCGATAGGAGCAGGTTGGGTATGCTGATAGGTACTAGAGGTCATAACAAAGTCCAAAATTCATCAAATGTGTGTCGATTAATAAGTAAGATAATAGTCAGTAAAAGGATAGAGAATATCGCAAGCAGTGGCTTAAGAGCAGTCTCTATGGGTGGCCAATAACGCGCTGACGTCATGGCTTTGCATGGCCTTAGCACCGCGTGAGACAGTGGCAATACCCACGCCTAGCTGCTCAGAGATATCACGTTGGGTGATACCGCGACCAAGCAAGTCAAATATCCGGATACGATTGGCGATGTCGTGCTGCTCTTTATCGGTCAGCAGGGCACTGAGTAGCTTTTCGATGTCTGCGCCATTAGTACAGTTCGTCAAATGTTTCACTAAGCTCTGATAAGGATCGGTAGTCATAATAGGTAATCTTAGCCAAAGAAAGTAGATAAGTCGCTCATCGAGCAATTTTTCGCTGAGAACTATCTTGTTTCAGTATTCTAGTACAGTAGTACAAGAAAAACAAGTGCCAGACCTTATCATTATTACTTATCAAAATAATTTCTATTTTCTCTCTTCAGTCAAATCTAAGCTGGTCGTCGTTTTAACGGTCAATAACCCCGTATTGACAGTCACTAAAATGCTTCATTTTATATTGACGGTTAGCCTGCAGCACTCGTGCAATTTTTTTATATTAATTATTGCCAAATTGTTAATACTTCGTTATGATGCCTCACTAATTAAATGCTAATAATTATCATTAACATTAATAATGTTATTCGCGTAGCGAGCTTGGACATATCAAAACCAAGTCGCTTAAAAGGCAGTGTTATAAGAGACCGTTTATCGACGGCTTTAAAAATTCTAATAGTAAATAAAGTGAGTGAGTTATGCGCGAAGTAAAGTTATCTAGTCAGTTGACCGTATTGTCTCTAGGGGTAGCCGCCGTATTGTGGACGCAGGCTGCCAGTGCTGCGACGGCAGCAGATATGCCAAATGCAACGTTGCAGACCATTACTGTGACTGCCAATAGTTCTGTACGTAAAGATGTACAAGAAGACTCTGTCTATATAGATGACTATACGCCAGCGGCACAAGCGAGCCATTTGAGTGACTTTTTAAACGTGGTACCAGGCGTAGGTGTGGGCGGTACGTCATCGGTCAATCAACGCATCCGTGTGCGTGGACTCGATGATACCAACCTAAAAGTAACGATTGATGGTGCCCGTCAAGAAGGCGCGTTGTTCTACCATATGGGTGATGTCACTATTGATCCCGACTTGCTAAAACAAGCTGAAGTATCAGTGGGTAATAACTCAGTCACGCTAGGCAACGATGCCATCGGCGGCGCGGTTGCTTTTGAGACAGTCGATGCAGCTGACTTACTCAAGCCCGGTCAAAAAGTAGGTGCTAAGCTTCATACAGGTTATGCTAGCAACAACGATGAGCTGCTAACCTCAGCCACTGTCTATGGCGCACCGGCAGAAAATGTGGATCTATTGGCTTATTATAGCAAGCGTGATGCCAATGCTGGAGAAGATGGCAAAGGCCGTGATATTCAAACACAAGATAGTGAAGGCGAAAACTTCCTATTGAAAGCGGGCGCTTATATTGCTGATGACCATCATGTAGGCGCAAGCTTTAGCCGTACTGAAAACAAAGGGTTATTCCCACTACGTCCAGATTTCCCAGCAGATGCTGGTTGGAACCCAATCATTCCGCAGGAAGTTAAACGCGATACCTATGCGCTTGACTACAATTACAAACCTGCCAACCAGTTGGTCAATGTAGATGCCAATGTCTATCAGACAAGCACGCAGATTTTGCGTAACTCTGATGGTGTACCTGGGTTTGAGTTTGATGCAGAAGTCAAAACTACAGGTGGCAAAGTACAAAACACCAGTGTTATCGATAGCAGCATTATCAATGGTGTGTCAGGCAGCCATAAGCTAATCGCTGGGGTTGAGCATTACAAAAAAGAATCTGAGATGTCACGAGACTTTGCTGATGCTAGTACCGATGAGGCAACCAATACCTCAGTCTATCTAGAAGACCAATGGCAAATGGGCAAGCTTAGCTTAACGCCGGGTGTTCGTTATGACCGTTACGAGTCTCCTGAGTATGTATCAGCGGGCAAAACGTATGACAATGTCGTAGGCGCACTAGCGGCCAGCTATGAGATTGCACCGCGCACCCAACTATTTGCGAGCTATACGCAGTTATTTAATGGTCCAGATCTTAGCCAAACCATCTTTAATACCGATGGCGCTGGTACGTATGTCAATGACGATCTAAAAGCAGAAGAAGGTGACAATGCAGAAGTGGGTATTGCGACAACGCTTCGCGGTCTGACCATGGCAGATGACTCTCTTAAGTTGAGCGGTAAGTACTTTGAAACTAATATCGAAAACTATATTGAGTTTGTACGTGCCGGTAGTGGTCGAGTCGGTTTGGATTGTGCAACAGGAGAACTAAATGGCAGCTGTCAGGGTGTCATTAATAATGACGAAGATTTCAAGATTAAAGGTGTAGAGCTGTCAGCTGATTATCGAGCAGATAAGTTTAACATGGGTCTAAGCTATGCTCGTGCACGTAGCAAAGGCGAAGACACGGGCTATAACATCGCTTCAGTTAGTGGTAGTAGCTCTGAGTCTGGTGACAAGTACATGGTCAACCTTGGCTATGCGCCAACTGAAACCACGGAGCTTGGCTGGCGCAGTACTTATGTGGCCGCTGTGACACCGAATACTGCTAGTGATGACAACGAAAAACCAAGCTATGATGTGCATGATATCTTTATGACATACACGCCAACGCAAGTTGAAGGTATAAAAGCCACGCTAGGTGTATACAATATCTTTGATGAGACGTATGCGAGCCATGCGTCACGTAACTCTATCGATGATGCTTATACTGATTTTGAAATGGGACGTAATATCAAAACGTCTTTAACTTATCAGTTCTAATTTAGCTTATCTAGCTTAATGTAAGTCTAATCGTATTTATAAAGTCAGCTGTCTTTACATGAGAGCTGGCTTTTTATTGCCTATTAGCTTTTAAAGTGGCTACAACAGCGATGAAATGCCAACTTATAAGCACCTACTAAAACAACATATGACAAAGAACCAAGACCAATGATTTCATTCAATCCTCGTCAAACCTGCCTATGGATTCACCGTTATACAGGGCTTGCTATGGCAGCCTTTCTAATCATTGCCAGTATTACAGGTACTTTACTGGCTTTTCATGATGAACTCGATGATGTTTTCAATCATAAGCTGGCCCATATAGAATCACAAAACACGCCGGTACTCTCCATCGCTGAGCTTCATGACAAGGTGATAACGACTTACCCAGAGCACAAGTTCTCAAGTATGCCAACGTCGATCGCAGCGGATAAATCCGTTGTATTTTCGGTTGACCGAAGCCGAGGCGATGATAAGGATATGGCCAAACCATCTTTTCAAGAGGTGTATGTCAATCCCCATACCAGTGCCATCATCGGTACTCGTGATAAGGAGGCGTGGGCATGGCACAATACGATGTGGAAAGTATTTTGGTTACATCGTGAGTTATTGCTCGGGGATATTGGTAAATGGATATTGGGCATTGTTTCAGTGGTCTGGACGATCAATTGTTTCATTGGTTTTTATCTAACCTTCCCGCGAGCAGTCAAATTAAATAAAACCAACATAGCCTCTGGCAAAAAGCGCGCCTCGTTTTTGAAGCGTTGGCTGCCTGCATGGAAAATCCGCCGCAAAACCAATCTCTTTAAGCTCAACTATGATCTGCATCATGCCTTTGGGCTATGGTTATGGCTCATGCTGTTTGTCATTGCGTGGTCGAGTGTCGGGTTTAACTTGCAAGCGGTCTATCAGCCAGTGATGCAAGCGGTGGTCGGACTGACACCAAGAGAGGGAAAACCTGCCAAACCTGAGTCAGATAACGCTTCAAAACGAGAAGGTCGAGCAGATAGAACGGCACATTCAAATGCGCCCGCTAATGATCGCTTAAATGATGCAGATGTAAGTACTCAAGTAGTCAATAAGACCAATAGCATTGCCTATCTAAGCGCGCAAGCCGATAGTGCCGCACAGCAGAATGGCGTGTCGGTGCAGCAGCTATTGGGTATCCGCTGGGTCGAAGAAGACAAGCAATGGCAGATGCGTTTCAAAACAAACAGAGATATTGGCAAAAAAGGCGGTGCTTCTTCTATCACTGTTGATGCGGCAACAGGCACTGTCGAGCGGGTTAATTTTGGTCATCAAGCTGCCTTTGGTAGTAAAGCAGACCAATGGCTCTCTACCCTGCATATGGGGCATATCAGCCAAGGTTGGGGACATCGATTGTACCAAGTGTTCTTGGCCATCATTGGTCTGGCGGTGGCGGTATTATCAGGGACGGGCGTCTATCTGTGGTGGAAAGGTCGACAGCAACGACTTAAAGCGTCGCAAAAACTTAAATAGATATTAAGACATAAAATTAATGTGCTCAATATAATGCTAGTACCAATGTGCTGGCACTATATTGAGTTTTTTATTGCGTACTTGAGTCTAACCACTCATTAAACCGTATCAACAATTACTGGACGTCCTTGATGACTTAGGACAGTGACATCGACGTTGTATAAATCTTTCATCGTTTCTTTAGTAATAACATCAGCAGGGCGACCAACAGCCGTCACTTCTCCTGCTTTCATCGTAACTACTGTATCTGCAAACTGTGCCGCTTGGTTGATATCATGCAGGACGATTACCACGGTTTTCTGCTGATTGTGGCTAAGCTGACGTAGTTCACGCATGAGTCGACCAGCATGATACATGTCTAGGTTGTTCAGTGGCTCATCGAGCAATAGATAGGGCGTATCCTGGCAGACAATCATAGCAATCAGCACGCGCTGACGCTGTCCACCTGATAGCGTTGACAAGAAACGCTCGGCAAGAGGCTCAAGCTCAAAGCGTTCGAGAATTTCTTGTACTTTTTGCTGATCGTCTGCGGTCGGTTGCCCTTGATGATAAGGATAACGACCAAACATCAGTAGCTCATGTACGCGCAGGCGCCCTTGTACTTGATTGTCTTGCCCGAGCATTGCCACCGTCTTGGATAACGTCCGAGCATGGCAACTGGCGATATCATGCTCACCAAAGCACACTTGCCCAGATTGTAGCGGTTGCAGGCGAGCCATGACCGAAAACAACGTAGATTTGCCCGCACCATTAGGCCCAATCAACGCAATCACTTGGGCAGGTGGCAGAGACAATGTGATGTCATGCAAGATTTGTTGTTTACCAATATGATGCGAGATGTTGTTCAATGTAATCATAGGGAGTCTTATCTCAAAAGTCTGATCTTAAAAATCTTATAAATGACGCAAAGCAGCTCTCATCTAAGCGATAGTTTTTTTAGCAGTGACACTCAGTTATAAAGAGCGACGTTGAGACATAAAAATCAATACCAAGAACATCAATCCGCCCGCTAACTCTATCACCACCGATAATACACCTGCCATGTCGAGCACTTGCTCAAAGATCGTCTGACCGAGCACTAAGCAAATCATAGCGACCAAGCTGACCAATATCAGTCGTTCACTATGATACATATGGCGAGCGATACGGTTGGTCAAGGCGCAGACCAATAGACCAAAGAAGGTTACTGGCCCAACCAATGCAGTGGCCGTAGCGACCAACACCGCAATAACGGTCAATAAGCCAAATGCCAGTCGCTGATAGTTAATGCCAAGGTTGATCGCTTGCGCTTGACCGAGCATCAATACATCGCACTGGTAACGCCAGCGCCACACAAATATCGCAGTGATAGCACAGATAAATAAACTGATACCCAGCAGCTGAGGGTTAACTGTGTTGAACTGTGCGTAACTAGCAGATTGCACCACCACAAAATCATCAGGATTGATCAGCCGTGCAATGAGTGCGGACAAACTGCGAAATAACACGCCAAAGATCACACCTACTAATATCAAGCGCGTCAAATCCTGACTGCTTTTAGAAAATAGTAGCTTAAATAACAATAGAGATGCCCCAAACATTAAGGCAATCTCTAGCGTGAATTTGGCAATAGGATCGAGACTGGTAAAGCTGATCGCACCTAAAAAGAAAACCAATAAGCTCTGCAACAGAATGTAGAGTGAGTCAAACCCAAGTAGGGAGGGCGTTAAAATTGGATTGTGGGTCAACGTCTGGAACAGTAAGGTCGACACACCAATCGCATAGCCAACCACCATCAGTGCCAGCAGTTTTTTGCCGCGCAGTGGCAGCGCAAAGTCCCAGTAACCATTGACATTAAGTGTCAGAAACAAAGCCATCGAAATGAGTAGAATGATGGCTGCGATAGATTTTGGATGATTAGCGATGAATGACCATAGTTTTGCTAGGCGACTCTGATCAGCGGTTGAATACTGGCTGTCTGGCGAAGATAAGTTACCTATCGCTGTGCTGGTTTTGGTGGCACCAGTTTTTGTAGCAATAAGCTTAGTTGGTGAGAACATACAAAAATCCTATGGTGCCAAGCCCTATTAAAGCCAAAAATGAACGATGGTAAGTGACCCTTAAAAGGTTGACACTCGCGATGCTACTGCTCAGAGGGCGCTCGCAATAACAGCCATAAAAACAGCACTGTACCAACCACGCCAAAGACCGTGGCGACAGGCACTTCAAACGGATAGCGAATCGAGCGCCCGATAATATCGCATAGCAGCACAGCTGAAGCACCCAATAGCGCGACTGCTGGCAGGCTACGACGTAACTTATCACCCATTAATCGGCTCACGATATTGGGTACGACCAAACCAATAAAAGGAATCATGCCAACAGTTACGACGACGACCGCGCTCATCATGGCGACCATACCAACGCCAATCCAAGTGACCTGACGCTTACTGATACCTAGGTTCAATGCGATATTGTCACCCAAACCGACGATGGTCAGCTTGTCGGCTATGATATAGGCCAATACGCACAGCGCACCCGTCAGCCACAACAGCTCATAGCGTCCGGCCAATACGCCCGAAAAATCACCAAACTGCCAGACGCTCAGCATCTGTAGTGACTCAGTTTGATAGGCGATAAAGGTAGTCACTGCTTCAATAATACCGCCAAAAACAATGCCAATCAGTGGAATCATCAAAAAATCGGTAGGCGGAATACGGTGAATCAGCAGCATAAATAGCATCATACCGAACACTGCAGCGATGGTTGCCACGCTCATTTTGACAATGAGTGCACTGGCAGGGAACAGCAGACTGACCACCAGCAAACCAAGTGCAGCGCTTTGAGTCGCACCGACCATAGAGGGCTCGACGAAGCGGTTTTTGAGCACCACTTGAATAATCATCCCAGCCACTGCCATCGCAATACCAGTCAAAATAATAGCGATGGTGCGGGGTATGCGGCTGACTAATAGGAGTGAGCTATCGGAATTGGCACTCTGAGTCAGAAGGCTCTGCAGGATACCTGACCATGAAAAGTCAGCCACACCAATAGACAAACTCAATAACACCAAAAGCCCCATGACAATGAGGCTTGCTGTATTGATGAACCACGGTGGTATGACAGTACATCGATATTTATGGTCTAGAGACTTGCTGGGGTTGATCCCAGCATGAGCACGGTGTGAAAATAACGACATAATCTCTACTGGCTTAAAAATGAGCAGTGTTAAAGGTAGTAATACTTACTAGCATAACAATCGACTGTATAGCAAACGACATTATTTAGTGCTAGTAAACGCGCCCTTAATCGTTGTCAAATCCTGCATCCATTGATAGTAGCCGCCAAATGCTAAGTAAGAGTCTGGGCTAAGATAAACCACTTGCTGCTTGCTCCATGCATTGGTCTGAGCAACCAATGGATTGTCTAATACTGCCTTGGCACCAATACCATCTTCACCAATCGCGGCACTGCGGTCAATGACAAATAACCAATCTGGATTGGCTTTTTGGATGTACTCAAAAGAGATCGGCTGACCATGAGGCGCATCGGCAATTTTGTCATCTGCCATCGGTACACCTAACACAGTGTGGATAAAGCCATAGCGAGACTTGTCACCATAGGCTGACATTTTATTGCCATTGACCATGACGACTAGGCCAGTACCTTTATTGTCTTTCGTCAGATTTTTGGTCTCAGTTATGAGTCCATCTATGTTCTGTTGTAGCTTAGCTGCCTGATCACTTTTACCGAATAGAGCACCTAGATCATGCAAACGCTGCTTGCTTGATTCATAGATGTTTGCCGTATCAATGCTCATATCTAATGTTGGGGCGATACTTGATAGCTCGTTGTATTTTTCTGCCATACGCGAGCCGACCAAGATGGCTTGTGGCTGCATGGCATTCAACGCTTCAAGATCTGGCTCAAACACCGTACCAACAGATTTTGGCTCAGGTTGAGTCTTAGCGTGCAAATTATCTAGTTTTAGACCACTTGGCGCGCCATCTACTGCCACATCAAGCGCTGCCAAATCTTGCATCAGCGTCATGTCATAAACGACGAGCGGTGAGGGATTGATTGCGAGCTCTACATCACCTTTTACTGTATCAATCATAATTTTTTCAGCAGAGACGGCATCGTTGCTCGCCACGTTCGCTGATTCATCAGCCGTTGGGTTTTCGGTTTTGGCATCGGCTGGCTCAGAGTCATTAGAATCAGGAGCGCTACAGCCTGCCAAGCCGGCAGTTGCTATCATCGCTGTCATAACAACAGTCAATAATGGGCGTTTGAAAAAAGGCGTAGTAGGTTGGCTAGATGATAGGGTAGTAGGCATAGTAAACTCGGTATATCGAAAAATGTGTGAGCAATATTTTATGGCGTGTCTTCAACGTGAAAGTAGTCATAAAAATGGCAATTAACTTTGAATTTTTGATGCTGCGTATTTTTAGCAAAACGGCATGAGCAAATCAGACAGCCGTCATGATAAAGTAGTTGAGACTCATTATCAATATAAATGATAATGGTTTTTATTAGCAATACTTGTCGTGTTAAAAAATAACTGGTGACATCTGATGCTATGAGGGTTATGTACGACCTCGATGATGAGACGTAATGGACAAATGATATCGATTAAAACGAAAGATTTGATGAACACAGCTGCCAAAAAACCTAGGTGTCAAAGCTAGGTGTTAAAGACAGTTTGGAAAGATAAAATATTATAAATTATTATTGATAATAATTATCGTTTGCATTATTATCTACGCCATTCTACTCTGAGTAATAAACATTAGGCTGTTATGAGTTCAACGGATTTAGACGCGCCACCACTTAGCTCAATACTGCTCGCTGTGATAGTCGTCATAGGACTACATGTGCTCACAGCAGTTGCCTTGGTGGCGATCAAAACACCTAAGCCAATACCTGAACCCCCAAAAAATACGCCACCTGTTGAGATACAGTTTGTGACGCTACCTGCTAAGACTGAGTCGCCTAAAACCCAAGTACAGGCAGAAAAACTACCAGCACCTGCCAAAAAAGAAGCACCACCACCGGTAAAGTCTCAACCAAAACAGCCACAAAAAACAGAGCCCGAACCTAGAAAACCTACTAAGACGCCCAAGACAATAGAAAAACCGGCAGAGTCTGTCGTAAAAAAACCAAAACCTAAAACGCTGCCTGTAATCGCTAAAGAACAGACACCGTCTGAAACCAAGCAAAAACCAATATTGCCCAAACCAGAGGTCGATACGTCAGCCGCTGATGAGCAGCGCAGACTCACTGAGGCACAAGCCAAAAAATCAGAACTAGAAGCGCATGCGAAAGCCGCTCAAGAAGCGAAAAGAGTCGCGGATGCCAAAGCAGAAGCCCAAGCAAAAGCTGCTAGAGAAGCAGCGGCAGCTAAGGCGACAAAAGATGCTGCGGCAGCCGCACAGGCTAAAGCTGCCGCTGAGGCAGCAGCGCAAAGTGATGAGCCGGTAAGTTTCACCGCCACTTCGGCCAACTGGGCCTCTGCGCCAAACCTCAGCTTCCCTGATCGTGCTGCCCGTCGTGCACGCTCAGGTGACACGCTCAATGTGGTGTTGGTATTACGAGTCAACAAGCAAGGCGGTATTGATAGTGTGCGAGTGGCCACCTCTTCGGGTAACCCTCTGCTAGATAAAGAAGCCCAGCGTCAAGTGCGATCAGGCAAGTTCAAACCTTTTACTAATAAGAATGGTGCACCTGTAGTAGGCAATGTGACCCTGCCTATCAGCTATACCGTTCCTTAAGTAGTTATATTTTATAACAACGTATGTACCAATAATCTTTCATAATCAGTCTAGACATGATGCTTGCTACGGTAGCATTTGATTGTACAAAACATTAAGGAGTCTGAAATGGACTTTATGCAATACTGGCAGATCAGCGACATGGTGACAAAAACGTTGTTCTTTTTGTTGCTTGCATTATCTATTCTCTCTTGGGTGACAGGTATCGTCCGCGTATTGCAAAGCCGTAAACTGGCGGCTAACGTGGCAGATGATTTAAGTCATCAGCTGCAGGCAAGACAGCAGGATTTGATAGGTTCTGATGCTGCCACTCGCCGTTTGGTGACTGAGCAGACTTTGCTCAAGCACATCGGTCGCTATCGTTTTGCAAGCGAGCGCGGTTTGCCTATTTTGGGTACGACAGCAGCGATTGCACCGTTCATTGGCTTGTTTGGGACAGTATGGGGTATTTTCCATGCCTTGCACAATATCGGTATGAGCGGGCAGGCAGGACTAGGACAAGTGGCGGGGCCTGTGGGTGAAGCACTGATTATGACAGGCCTTGGTATTGCTGTCGCCATTCCAGCCGTGGTGTTTTATAACCTTGCTGTACGTATCAATCGCCGCATCATGTATCAGGCCAATGATAGAGCGCATGATTTATTGGCACAATCGACTGGCCTAGCGGGCACAGCACCATCTGCGGTCAATAATTCTGCACCAGTATCTGCTGCAAAATCTATGAGCTCATCGGCAGCAGATACTCAAAACACGAGCCATTATAGTAACGCCGTATCAAAGCAGCTGTAACAGGCACCGATAAGTATAGCTACACCCGCTAAAATAATGAATCGATAGATAAGCCAATGAATCAGTCAGCGTATGAGTATCACTGAGCTATTTTGGCTATATAAAAAGAACCAACAGCATTGAGAGTAATTATGGCATTTCAACTGGGCGATGATGATGTACGCAGCATGGATGAGATGAATCTCATTCCGCTGATCGATATCATGTTGGTATTGATGATTATCTTTTTATTGACAGCAACCGTGCTGAATCCAACAGTACCTTTAGATCTGCCAGAGACCAGTGCGTCGGTGAACGAGACACCGCCAGAAGCCATTCAGATCAGTATTGATAAAGATGCAGGGATATTTTGGGACAGTGATCCCATCAGTATGGAGGAGCTGGAGACGCGCTTGCAACAGCAAGGGGCTGCTGGCAAAGACCCTTCTATACAACTGCGTGCGGATAAAGAAGGTAAGTACGACACGGTGGCTCAAGTGTTGGCAGCAGCCAGTGAAGCGGGACTGAGCAAGATAGCCTTTGTCAATGAGTAAAGCAACGCTATAAAAGGTATGGTTTTTGACATGATTGCCATCAGGCAGTTGCTAGATAGCCAACCACCGAGATGGTAGCTAATATAACGATAAAATAAAAACAATAAAATACTTTTTAACCTCACTAAGTACTTAAACCTCAAATTAAGTACTCAGTGGGGTTTTCTTTTTACCAGCCATACCGATATGGATGATAACCCAAACCTAGGTGCCCGTAGCCAAAGGGATAAGGCGAGCGCAAGTAATCGAGATCGCGCTGACGGATATGATAGTAGCGTCCTTGAGAGTACGCTTCTTCTAATTTCTCGATACCTTCTAGTGGGCAAACAGGCTGCCACTCATATCCTTCACGGCCTATTTTATAGGCATTGAGCTCGGTGCAGTAGTTTTTGAGCCCGAGCTGGCGACCTTGTTCCCACTGGATGCGATTGGGTGTTGCAGCGCCTATGCTGGCGCAGCTGTTGGCGTAGTGCCCAAAATATGCCCCTGAGCGACCAATACTACCATCTGCATGACCGACTTCTTTCCAGTTACTGGTTTGGCATTGCTGGGGGGTTAGACTTTGAGTAGTGGCACAGCCCGAGATTGCCAGCACGACTAAGCCCATTAATAACAGACTTACGCTGGATTTACTCATGAGCTTGCTTGTTAGCTTGCGAGCGTTATGATTGCTCGATGAGTTTGGCTTGATAAGATAATTCATAATAAACCTGCGCGCGTTTAAAATTATGGTTTATCATAGCACTTTTTTGGGTAGACAAGTTTTTGTCAGCTTTTATCACAGGGTTGTCTATACGTGTTAACTATATGATTTAACAGTATAACGAATGAGTTTATAGTGAGTGAGAGTGCCCGTTGTTGGGTGCTTATTAATAAGGACTGCTTGATTTTTAAAGGTTTGCGCTCATTATAAGTCTTTATAGATATAGAGGCGGCAGTTATAAGTCGCGATATTGTATAGTCAATCCTCTATAACAGCGTTAACCTCGGTTGAAGTATCACAGTTACCTCTGCACTCGGTTGACCTGACGCTCTTTTAAACTGAGTTAACTATATTTAAGCTGTATAGCATCATTTTCATTTCGTCAAAAGGTCAGACCGTTATGGGCACGTTGATTGGCATTATCATTGTACTATTTGTATTAGGGAGTATGATGGCGCTCAAACCTAACGGTATCGATCAGCGCTTGGATAAGCTGCGTATGACCGCGCGTCGTCTACAGCTCAATCCAAAGCTGGTCGGTTGTCCTGATTGGATAAAAGGTCGGGACAATGAATATGGCCGCGGCATGCTGGGTCAGTATTGCCTCGTGTTGGATGATATCAAACTGCCGCACACACGTTATCAGGTCATCGATGGCCAATGGCGACCGGACAGCAGTTTTGTGGATACAAGCTCAGAGGACAAGACGCTGACCATTCCAAGCGCCATTCGCTCAAGCCATATCACTACCACAGCAGCGGTCAATAAGACCCAATTTATCTTGGATAAAACCCCTCTTGATCTACCTGTGAGTATTGAGCCATTTGTCAAAGGCATGTTGACCAAGGCCAATAGCATTATCATTTATTGGGAAGACATCGCTTATGTTCGCCCATTGAGCAACCCTGCCTATCATCATACATTGATTGAAAGGGATCTACTGGCGCTCAAAGCCAATTTGGAAAAGTGGGCATTAGAGATGAAGCAGCAATCATAACGTTGCCTATGTATTTTCTATCGCCATTGAACGGTAATAACTCAGCGCTTGGTCGTATGTTAATTATTTAAAGTTGACATTTTCACGCTTAGCAGTGTAACTTCTTTATAACTATATCTTTATTTTATGGTTATTATTTGTTTTATAACCTTTTTTATCAGTAACTATTACTACTATAAATCACTGAACCAAGAGTATCAGTATTCATAAATTGCCACATTCCTCTATTTTTAATTTACTTATATCTTTTAATCTACTTATATTATGGTGTCGTCAACTATGGCAAAAACCACAACCAAAAAAAGTCCAGCAGCAGCTGTTGACAGCCCAAAGGGAAAGTCTTTGGTGATTGTAGAATCACCAGCCAAGGCAAAAACGATTAATAAATACCTTGGTGATGACTTTATTGTACGCTCAAGTATTGGTCATGTCCGTGACCTACCGGTCAGTGCGAGCAAAAGCGCAAAGAAAGCAACGACGGCTAAAAAAGATGAGAGTCTAACCAAAGAAGAAAAGGCTCAGCAGGCATTGGTGCGCCGTATGGGCGTGGATCCAGAGCATGACTGGGCGGCAGTGTATGAAGTGCTGCCAAACAAAACCAAAGTCATTAAAGAGCTTAAAGCCTTAGCCAAAGACGCTGACAAAATCTATCTCGCAACGGATATGGATAGAGAAGGGGAAGCAATCGCTTGGCATTTAAAAGAAGTCATTGGCGGCGCCGATAGTAAGTATGAGCGCGTGGTCTTTAACGAAATCACCAAATCCGCCATTCAAAATGCCTTTAAGCAGCCATCAAAGCTCGACATCGACCGTGTCAACGCCCAGCAAGCCCGTCGCTTTTTGGATCGCGTCGTTGGCTTTATGGTATCGCCACTATTATGGCAAAAAATCGCCCGCGGACTGTCTGCAGGTCGCGTACAGTCGGTTGCTATGCGATTGGTGGTCGAGCGGGAGCATGAAATCCGTGCATTTATTCCAGAAGAGTACTGGCAGATTCATGCAGACACGCATATCGCTACTAGCCAAAAAAACGCTGAGCAAATAGGCATCCGTCTAGAGGCGACCAAACAAGGCGGTAAAACCCTCAAGCTGGTAAATAAAGAACAGACTGATAAAGTCTTAGAGATACTAAATACCAGCGACTTCATCGTCAAAGAGCGTGAAGAGAAGCCAACGCAATCACGCCCAAGCGCGCCGTTTATTACCTCGACTTTGCAGCAGGCTGCCAGTACGCGTTTAGGCTTTTCTGTCAAGAAAACCATGATTTTGGCGCAGCGTTTATATGAAGCCGGTCATATTACTTATATGCGTACCGATTCGACGTTCTTGTCTGGTGACGCGCTTGCGGCGGTTCGTGGTCATATTGAAGACAGCTATGGCGCAAAATATGTACCAGAAAAACCAAACTTCTATGGCAATAAGCAAGGCGCGCAAGAGGCGCATGAAGCGATTCGTCCGTCTAATGTCACCATGAAGTCAACCCAGCTTAAAGGGGTTGAGCGTGATGCGATACGTCTGTATGAGCTGATCTGGCGTCAATTCGTGGCCTGTCAGATGCTGCCTGCCAAATATTTATCCGTGAACCTATTCGTTGGTGCCAATGATGTAGAGCTAAAAGCCCGTGGTCGTACCTTGGTGTTTGATGGCTATACCAGAGTGATGCCACCTGCCAAGACTGACGATACATTGTTGCCAGATGTCAAAAAAGGCGACCAGTTAATTTTAGACAAGCTAGACCCAAGTCAGCATTTTACCAAGCCTGCACCTCGTTTCACCGAAGCCAGTCTGGTCAAAGAGCTGGAGAAAAAAGGCATCGGCCGTCCATCAACTTATGCGTCTATTATCTCAACCATTCAAGATCGTGGCTATGTGAAGCTTGAGAACAAACGTTTATTTGCCGAAAAAATGGGTGATATCGTCACTGACAGACTGACAGCCAGCTTCCCAGACTTGATGGATTATACCTTTACCGCGGCGCTCGAGGACAAGCTCGATCACGTGGCAGAGGGTGAGCAAAACTGGAAAGATGTGCTTGATGACTTTTATGGTGAGTTCAAGACCACTCTGGATCGTGCCAAAGAAAAAGACGGCATGCGTCCAAATGACCCAACCGATGTGCCAGATGTCCATTGTGATATTTGTGATCGTCCGATGCAGCTGCGTACGGGATCAACCGGTGTATTCTTAGGGTGTACTGGCTATAATTTGCCACCGAAAGAGCGTTGTAAAGGCACTAAAAATCTAATGCCAGTCGAAGCATTTGCCAATCTGGATGATCCAGAAGGCGATGACGAAGCGGCCGAAGTCAAAGATTTGATGGAGAAAAAACGCTGTCCGAAATGTGGCACAGCGATGAACGGCTATATCGTGGATGGTGGTCTAAAGCTGCACATCTGCGGTAACAACCCTGACTGCGACGGCTATATTCTAGAAGAAGGTAAGTTTGAAGTACCAGGCTCAGATGCGCCAACTATCGACTGTAATAAATGTGATGGGCAGATGGAGCTAAAAACGGGTCGTTTTGGTCCATACTTTGCTTGTCAGAATTGTGACAACACTCGCAAAGTTTTAAAGACAGGCGAAGCTGCTCCGCCGCGCATGGATCCAATCCACTTGCCAGAGCTAAAATCGGTCAAGCATGAAGATTACTTCATCTTGCGTGAAGGAGCAGCTGGTATGTTCTTAGCAGCGTCTAAGTTCCCGAAAGTGCGCGAGACACGTCCGCCAAAGCTGGCTGAACTGCGAGAAATCAAAGATAAAATGGAAGACAAGTTCCAGTATCTGTTTGCAGGGCCAGATGAAGATCCTGAGGGCAATGCAACGATTTTGCGCTGGTCACGTAAGAAAAAAGAGCAGTATATTGGCTCTGAGAAAAACGGCAAAGCCACACGTTGGGGTGTGTACTGGCGTAAAGGCGAATGGGTAGAAGAATAAATATTTTTCTATCGATAACAAAAAAACCTCTCAACCATATACAATAGTTAAGAGGTTTTTTTTGATATCAATAATAGCCAAGGTCAGACACTATTAATTCTTTTCGATAATACCGCAAGCAACGCGGTCGCCTGCATTACCTGCTGGCTGACTGGTATAGTCATCCGTACCACCATGTACAATAAAGGCCAAACGGTTAACGCTGTATTTACCTGCTTCAACCGCAGATATTTTCTTGTTCACATAGTTGATGGTCGCCACGCCGTTTTCATTGGCGGTTAAGTTAGGTAAATCACCTGCATGACCATTCATATCGTCTGGGTTAGAATGTGGCTTATTGTCTGGATTAAAGTGACCACCTGCCGCTTTGCCCATATCGGCGCAGCTGCCTGTTTCATGAATATGCAGCGCTACGGTTTGACCTGGCTGTAGATTCATCAGCTTACCGTATACTTGTACGCCGTCATCCACTGGGCGTAAGAATACTTGACCGACTTCTTTTTTATCACTACTGACGGTGTGTATCGTTGATTTTAGAGCAGGTTGGTTTAATGGATTGCCTGTCTGCATTTGACCTTCTACTGTCTGGCAACCAGTCATCACTAACGCTGAACCGCATAATAGGGCACTTGCAAGCATTGTCTTATTCATTATTCTCTCCAATTATTTTAGTCATTATTTTTAGTCGTCATTAGCTTTCGAATATTTATGGTTATTGTTCTATTAAGACTCGTATAAATATTCGTTAACATCGGAGTTAGTATAGCCAAGCTAACTCTATAGTTATTCACCAAAAGCGCAACAATCAGTGAATAAATGTAAGTATCGTATGCTTTTAAAATCAGCACAAATACACGTTTTTTTGAAATAAACGTATAAAAAAGCCGCCCATCATGTGATGAGCGGCTTATTAGGATTAGTTAGGTTGAGTGAATAACAGAACCACTTATTAACTGTGTAATGCTTTACCTTTGGTTTTATCGACCGTCACTTTAGTAGGCTTGATTGGAACTGGCATACTGACCAATGCTACTTTTAATATCTCTTCAATCGTGGCAACTGGTTGAATGGTCAAACCTGCTTTAACGTTATCAGGGATATCAGCCAAATCACGCTCATTGGTCGCTGGAATCAAGACATGCTTAATACCGCCGCGATGCGCTGCGAGTAGCTTCTCTTTAAGACCACCGATGCGTAGGATTTTGCCACGCAGGGTAATCTCACCTGTCATAGCAATATCTGGACGAATGGCAATACCCGTTAACGCAGAGACCAGTGCTGTCGTCAATGCACCACCAGCTGATGGGCCATCTTTTGGCGTGGCACCTTCTGGCATATGAACATGAATGTCCATCGTTTTAAACGTCTCGTAGTCAATACCTAAGCTATCACCGCGAGCACGAACCACACTCATCGCCGCGCGAATTGACTCTTTCATCACGTCACCAAGTGAGCCAGTAAAGCTAAGCTCACCTTTACCTTTCATGGCGACTGCTTCGATAGTTAATAACTCACCACCGACTTGTGTCCAAGCCAAACCAGTAATACGGCCAATCTCAGGCTCTTCTTCAGCCAGACCATAGTCATACTGATGCACACCTAGATAGTCATCGATGTTCTTGTCATCGACTGTCACTAGCTGACGTTCTGCTTTTTTCGGAGCACGTGCGCCATGAGTTTCAACCGAACCGCGTACCACTTTACGGCAGATTTTATTCACTTCGCGCTCAAGGTTACGGACACCTGCTTCACGCGTATAGCTACGCACGATGCTGTGCAAAGCCGCTTCTACAATCTCAATCTCACCCTCTTTGAGACCGTTATTCTTGATCGCTTTTGGCACGAGGTACTTCTGTGCGATATTCACTTTTTCTTCTTCGGTATAACCCGGCAAGCGAATAACTTCCATCCGATCAAGCAGCGCAGGCGGAATATCCATGCTGTTTGCCGTACAGATAAACATCACTTGCGACAAATCTAAGTCCATATCTAAATAATGGTCGTTAAACGTATCGTTCTGTGAGGGATCTAACACTTCAAGCAATGCTGATGCTGGATCACCACGGAAATCTTGCGCCATCTTATCGATTTCATCCAATAAGAATAGCGGATTTTTGACTTCGACTTTAGCCAGTGACTGAACGATTTTACCTGGCATTGCACCGATATAGGTACGGCGATGACCACGAATTTCCGCTTCATCACGCACGCCGCCAAGCGCCATACGTACGAACTTACGACCAGTGGCACGGGCAATCGATTCACCCAATGAGGTTTTACCGACACCTGGAGGACCGACGAGACATAGAATCGGGCCACGAAGTTTTTTCACACGTGATTGCACGGCGAGGTATTCCAAGATGCGGTCTTTCACATCTTGCAGGCCATAATGGTCTTCGTCTAATACAGTTTTGGCTTTGTCTAAATTGATTGAAACTTTGGTCGTCGCATTCCACGGCGTGTCCAAAATCCACTCAATGTAGTTGCGTACAACTGACGATTCACTCGATGCAGGCGGCATCATCTTGAGCTTTTTAAACTCTTGCTCAGCTTTTTTGCGCACATCTTCTGGCAGGTCAGCGTCTTCTAAGCGCTGCTCTAGCTCAGCCACATCATCTTCACCATCGAATGCACCGTCATTCATGTCTGACAGCTCATTTTTGATGGCTTTCATTTTTTCGTTCAAGAAATATTCGCGCTGATTGTCTTCCATCTGCTGACGAACCGCTTCTTGGATGTCCTGCTCGATGTTTTGCTCAGCACTTTGCTTGACCAGATATTCCGTCAAGGTGTTGATGTGGGTTTTGATATCGTCTTTTTCTAGGAAAGATTGTTTGATATCAAGGTCCATCGACACACGAGTTGAGATGAAGTACACAAGCTCAAGCAAGTCATCAATACGCTTGGCCACGCGAGTCAGCTCACGGGCATTGCGCAGGCGCGCATCTGCATAGCTTTCGAATAGGGCTGTTAACGCCTGAATGGTGTTCTTTTGCTGGCTCTCATCCATGCTGACATCAAGATCGGCACGCTCAAATCTCGCCATCAATAGCTCGTCATGACTTTCGATATTATCGACACGGGCGCGGTACTGACCTTCGATCAATACTTTGATGCAATTCTCATCACTGTCATGCGGCATGGTGCTGACGATTCGGCATACCGTACCGTACTGATACAAGTTGTCTTGATCAATGTCTTCGGTCAGTGAGTCTTTTTGAGCGACGACCAGTACTTTATTGCCATACTCAGCCTGTGCCAGCTCAACGGCTTTTACCGATGGCGCGCGTCCCACAAAGAGTGCAATTTGCATATGCGGATAGACGACGACGTCACGTAATGCCAGCAGTGGTAAATAGCTTTCATCTTCGTCATCTTTGACAGTGTCAGATGAGGCAGTTAGTTCATCCGTGGATGAGCTCTCTGTCTCATTATCCGCGTCAGCACTGATATTAGCGTCAGTGCCAGTCGTTGTGTCAGTGTCAACGTTAAGGGCAGATGATACATCGATGTCGATGTTGTCTTTATCAATATTATGTTCACTCATGTATTTTTCCTCGTTCCCCAGACTTGTAAAGTCAAGTTCGTGGTTCATCTTTAGATAAATGGTGTTCACACAAAAAATTGCAAGGCTGATTGGCAAAGTCGCCTGCTTATCTTTGCTAAATAGTTGCTTGAGTACCCAGTAAACAATGCTATTAATGTCGGTAATGCTGTTTCGTCAATGATGGCATTGGTCTATGAAGGATACGACAGTCAGCAAATATAAAGAGGGTTTGGTCGATGTGGATCAAACTTGCTTGCTTGTGTGGATATCTACTCGGTTCTATACGTAGGCTTTATACCCAAAATAAGGTAAACTGGCGCGCGTCTAAAACAGGCTCTGATATTGAGAGGTTATAGACAATCGAGCGCTATTCATCAGTTGCAATATTCATAGGTCTCAATACGACCAAAGTATAAAGAACAAGGGGCAACACATGGCCATCAATGCAGTATTGCTAGCCGTTATTATTATGCTAGGGCTGTCGCTTTCGCGAGTGCACGTGGTGCTCAGTTTATTAATCGGGGCGCTGGCAGGTGGACTGCTAGCCGGTCTCGGCATTACCGATACGCTAAATGCCTTTCAAGAAGGCATTCGTAATGGCGCAGAGATTGCACTGTCGTATGCGCTGCTAGGGGCGTTTGCGGTCGCGATTGCCCATTCGGGTTTGCCGCAATCATTGGCAGGTGCTGTGATTAGGCGTATAGATACTGCTGGCACGAGTGGCATGATTAAGTACATGCTGTTTGCAGGCCTCATCACCATGAGCTGCTTTAGCCAGAACTTAATCCCCATTCATATTGCCTTTATTCCGCTACTGGTACCTCCACTATTATTGGCATTCAATCGCATGCACATCGATAGACGCCTGATTGCCTGTTTGATTACTTTTGGACTGGTCACCACCTATATGTTCATCCCTTATGGGTTTGGTGATATCTACCTCAATCAGATTATGCTCAAAAACGTGGGTGAAGCAGGCATTGATGTTAGTAATATCTCTGTGGTCAAGGCCATGGCGATTCCCGCACTAGGTATGCTCATTGGTTTGATAGTTGCTGTATTTATTAGCTACCGTAAACCGCGCACCTATCAGCAGATTGCGATAGATCAGCAAGCACACGATGCAGTTGTAGAAGGTGACGCCCTAAGCAAGACTGCTGCTGGTGCACAGTCGCAAAGCAAGCTAAAGACGCTGGTTGCACTAGCTGCTATCGTTACGGCTTTCGTCGTGCAGTTATATACTGATTCGCTACTACTTGGTTCGATGTTTGGCTTTGGTGTGTTTATGGCAACCGGCGTGGTGAAGTGGCGTGATGCTGATGGCGTCTTTAATGACGGTATCAAGCTGATGGCGATGATTGGCTTTATTATGATTACCGCGCAAGGGTTTGCGGAAGTCATGAAAGCGACTGAGCAGATTCAGCCATTGGTCGATGGGGCAGCTTCACTGTTCGGTGGTAATAAAGCAATGGCGGCATTTATCATGCTACTCATTGGTTTGATTGTGACCATGGGTATCGGTTCGTCATTCTCAACCATTCCTATTTTGGCTGCGATTTATGTGCCGCTGTGTATCTCGTTAGGATTTTCGCCATTGGCTACCGTGGCGATTATAGGTACGGCTGGCGCGTTGGGTGATGCAGGTTCTCCTGCGTCAGACTCGACTCTGGGACCAACCTCTGGTCTAAACATAGATGGACAGCATGACCACATTAAAGACAGTGTAATCCCCACTTTTATTCACTATAATATTCCTTTGTTAGTGTTTGGTTGGATAGCCGCGATGGTGTTGTAGTAAATGACTTGAATTGTTGGGTTTGATATAAAAGGTGGGCATAGCAACTATCGTAAATAGTAACTAATATAAACAGTCACTATGCTCGCCTTTTTTTATCTCTACTCATCGCTTAATCGATGTGTTTTCTAACAATCTTCATCAAAATCTCTTATCTCACCACTCAAACTACTCAAAAACTCATCACTTTGCGCCAGCAGTTTATTTAGACGCTCTTCATTGACTAGCCGTGTCATCTCATCAGCGCTAAAGGGCTGCTCTTGACTGTAGTAACGTAGCTCTCTAGCGTCCTCATTGCCTAATGTCTGCAAATATTCATCCACACTGTCTGCACTGGAATCAGCAGCGCTAGAGTCTTTTTCAAACTGTTTATCATCTTTCATTAAAACCACCTTATGCCGCTTGGCGTAATTAAGCCATCTAATGGCACATCCCACGGTTGACGGGCTAATTGTTCAGCCACTTGAAAGTCATAACACCAGCCAATTTTTAATGGCTTTTTAGCGCCCGACCGATAGCTTTTGCCAAGCGTTGTATCATAAAACCCGCCACCCATGCCCATACGATTGCCGTTTAGGTCGACCGCCACTAGCGGACAGATAATAACATCCAATTCTCGCGCCCAAAGTAGTCGACGATGATGGTTTTGCTTCATACCTAACCGATGGATACGTGTCGGTATATTGAGTAGTTTTGAGTGATAAACAGGCACAAAACGCAATCGTTTATCATCACTGCCATTACTGGTACGCCCAAGTGAGCCGACGACTGGTAAATAAGGTAAATAGCCTAAGCGCCCGCACCAGTCTAATATTGGCTGAGTGGGTAGCTCACCAAAGCCATCGTAATATAGGCCAATACGCGCACGCTTTGGCAAACGCTGCTGTAGCTTAGATAGATGTGAACTTGCAGACTGAGCAAATTCTCTGCGTGCGCCGTTGCTTAACTGGCGGCGCTGGCGGGTAAAGTGTCGTCTGGGCGGGTTACTAACGGCTGATTCCTCTGATGCTGCGTTTTTTGGTTCAGGATGCATATTTATACTATCCACTAGTTTGTGAGTTTGATGATGACAGCTGCTTTTAGACGTTAGCAATGGCTATTTGTCAATATTCAACGGGTCGTAGTCATGCTATCATAACGCCACTTTACATCGTATTCTCCTTTATGTGCAGCAGCTGTTGCACTTTTTATCGTTCAGTTATTTAACAACAAACCAGTAAAGAGGGTAGTTATGTCGACACAGAATCAGGCAACTCGTACCGAAAAAGACACCATGGGCAACGTGGAAGTCCCAGCTGACGCTTATTGGGGTGCACAAACCCAGCGTAGCCGTGAGAACTTCAAAATCGGTGGCGAGACTTTGCCACGTCCGATGATTGAAGCAATGGCACTGGTCAAAAAAGCTGCTGCGATTACTAATGCAAGCCTAGAGCGTATCGACGCTGACAAGCGCGATTTAATCGTGCAAGCCGCTGACGAAATCATCAACGGTGGTCTAACGGATCAGTTCCCATTGGTTGTATGGCAGACGGGTTCTGGTACGCAGTCAAACATGAACATGAACGAAGTATTGGCCAACCGTGCCAACGAAATCGCTGGTTCTGAGCGCGGTAGCTACACGCCCATTCACCCAAATGACCATGTAAACCATGCACAGTCTACCAACGACAGTTTCCCAACAGCGATTCGTGTGGCTGCTGCTCGTCAAATCAATAGCTTATTGATCCCTGCAGTAAAAGCACTACGCGACACATTAGCGGCTAAAGCTAAAGAATTCGATAGCATCGTAAAAATCGGTCGTACGCATTTACAAGATGCTACTCCATTAACGTTAGGTCAAGAGTTCAGCGGCTATGTTAGCCAACTTGATCACTCATTGGTACGTATTGATAATGCGTTACAAGGTCTATATGAACTGCCATTAGGTGGTACTGCGGTTGGTACGGGTCTAAACGCGCATCCTGATTATGCAGTAACCGCTGCTGAGCAATTAGCGACTTTGACTGGCTTGCCATTCGTAACCTCACCAAACAAGTTTGAAGCGCTAGCCGCTCGTGATGCAGAAGTATTTGCATCAGGCGCACTAAAGACCCTAGCAGCCAGCTTAAACAAAATCGCTAACGATGTACGTTGGTTGGCATCAGGTCCTCGTTGTGGTCTAGGCGAATTGACGATTCCTGAAAATGAGCCAGGCTCTTCTATCATGCCGGGTAAAGTAAACCCAACTCAGTCAGAAGCATTGACGATGGTTGTCGCTCAAGTCATGGGTAACGATGTGACGATCAGCATGGCTGGCGCATCAGGTAACTTTGAGCTAAACGTGTATAAGCCAGTTATCGCGTTTAACTTATTGCAATCTATCAAACTATTGGGTGATGGCTGCAACAGCTTCAATGAAAACTGTGCCGTTGGTATTGAGCCAGTAAAAGATAAAATTGATGACTTCTTGCACAACTCATTGATGCTAGTGACTGCATTGAACCGTCATGTTGGTTATGAGAATGCTGCGAAAATCGCTAAAACTGCTTATAAAGAAAACAAAACATTGAAGCAAGTGGCGGTTGAGCTAGAGCTGCTAACTGAAGCGCAGTTTGATGAGTGGGTAATTCCTGCTGATATGGTGAATCCTAAGTAAGCAGTAGACCAAATGATGATGTGCTAAGGTGTCAGACTTGCTTAATGTACGACAAGTACAATTTGTATTGCTAGTAGCATCATCATATTTGTTCCACTGAGAATTTAGAAATAAAAAAAACAATAACCTAACTCGGAGTAAACAATGATTACCCATGTACCTGATATGACTTTTAAAACTCGTGTTCGTGATGATTCTATTGGAGGAGACAACCCGTTCACATGGTATGATTTAACCACAGATGAGTTATTTGCTAATAAGAAAGTGGTCGTGTTTTCTCTACCAGGTGCCTTTACGCCAACTTGTTCGACCAGCCATCTCCCTCGTTATGAAGCGCTTTATAATGAGTTTAAGGCATTAGGTATAGATGAAATAGTTTGTATTTCTGTCAATGATGCGTTCGTCATGTACCAATGGGGTCTAAAGCAAAACCGTGAAAACGTTTTCTTACTTCCTGATGGTAATGGTGAGTTCACTCGTAAAATGGGCATGCTGGTTGATAAGAGTAATGTTGGCTTTGGTATGCGCTCATGGCGTTATTCGATGGTTGTTGACAATAAAGAAGTTACAAAAGTGTTTAAGGAAGCTGATTTTGGCGACAACTGTCCAATAGACCCATTTGAAGTATCAGATGCAGACACTATGTTAGCGTATTTAAAAAGTAATGCTTAGATTCGATTGAGCTTATTGAGTATGCTTGATTTTTAGAGCTAAACGTCTATAATCCAGTTATCGCGTTTAACCTATTGCAAGCTATTAACTGAAGCGCAGTTTGATGAGTGGGGCGTTCCTGCTGATATGGTAAATCCTAAGTGAGTTATTAAATACTTCTTAGCACAGAAAAAGACCTTGCCAAGTGGTGAGGTCTTTTTTTTGGTTATAGACGTATGAACAGTTCTGTTTTATATGTGTTTTTTTTAATAGGATACATCAAGCAACTGAGATGATATTCTTGACTAACATATTAATATTTATTAACCAAAAATATATGTTTTCAGAAATTTATCCCATGCAGGTTTTATGAGTATAGATAGGTTAATGAGTATCTTGCCTATGTGTATACGGTAATGAAGAAATTTTTTACAAGATATACTAATCATAATTAAATTAATTTATTGAGGATTAAGTATGGATGCATGGATAGGTCTGTTCGGTGTTTTAGTCGGTACCGCTTTGACACTGTTGTCAAATTTTTTCATAAACGAACGACAGCGTCGACATGAGTTAGTAAGGCTGGAAATTGAAAAGCAAAATGAAAGAAAGCAGTTTTTAAGGGAGAAGTATGAAGAACTTGTCAGTACTGTATATGAAATTAATAACTTAATTATAGATAAACTTAATACTTATGATGGTAGCCGCCAAAATTTTCTTAGTAACAATTATCACCAGATGGGTGTTAAAGTTCAAACCTTAATATGTACTTACTTTCATGGTCTAGATGATGTGATATCAGAATTCGTGTTAATGGCACACGAAGTAAACGATGCTATATTAACTAGCAAAATTACTGAAATAGATGAAAAGATAGATAAGCTAGATATAGTTAGGGAAAAGGTTTTGAAAGAGCTTAAAAATTACGCTGAAATATACACATAGAAAAATATTAGAGTTCATCCAACGCAATAATCTCAAAACTACTAATTTTATCGGTGCGCTAAGCACACTCTACATATAAAATTATTCAATAAAAAAGACCTTGCCACATTATGTGCCAAGGTCTTTTTCTTATCAAAAATCTAATCTCACTTAAAACTTATAAAGCAAACCAAGCGTCGTCGTTGACTCAGTACGTGAGTCGACCATTGGGCTATCGTATTGCTCATTTGGTACATAGCTTAGGCTTTGGTTGGCAAACCCTGCCCAGCGCTTATTGAAATCATAGTTGGCACTGATATTCACATAAGGGTTCAAGCTTGAGTTGGATTTATAAGTGGCAACACCTGTCTCTGCGGACTCTTCTTCACTGACGCCATAATAGTATTCGTTGTAGTCAGCATCATGATACTCAAAACCAATGCTTGGATAGACGGTGAGCTTGTTTCTGGTGATTCTAGCAAGATACGTCAAGCGAGCTGTATTGCCACCGCTACGATCGAGCACGTCTGTACCTATCTGAGCGCGAAAGCCACCAATAGGGGTGCGGCGTTGATAGCTCAGACCTGCCTCTGCTGATGCCTTACGCTCATCAAGCCCTTGAAGCGCACCATTGGCATCATCAGGATCGAACTCGCTACCAGCAAGCTTGGCATAGGCAGACAACTGATTGACGCCATCATTGATTGCATAGACACCGGCTTGAGCACCGCGCAAATAAACTCTATTGTTGTCATAAAATGCACCTGGTAGCACCCGCACTTCAGTGTTGTCTTCGAGATCGTAGGCTGAGTTGACTGCCATGACATTGACCCCAACGCTGAACTCAGCGTCCTTGTCAGTCGGTAAGTTTTCATTAAAAAGTGCGGCGTTAGACAAGCTAGCGACACTAAATAGAGCAGTAGCGGTTAACGCACTAAACATAGTACGTGTAGTGGTGTTAGGGAGCGCGGCAAGATTTAACATAATTGGGTCTCGTGAGTGAGTATAGATAACTGAGTGATGCGATTGGGAAAAACGTGTTCAAAATGGGAAGCAATAAAACGAATCAGTATGCGGTTTTTGGGAGCTATATAGCAATGATAGATAAGTATGAGCATTTACTCAATGGCTTTTAGTACTTGTAGGATTTGCTGATGAATATCTTGCCACCACCAGACAAAGCCAATGCTAATGAGTAGCATCGCCATCCACGGTAATAGCTGCCAAATAAAGGATGCTTTTTTCAGTGCTTTGGGTTCAATAGCCGTATGATGCATATCTGAGGTATTCACATCATAGTCATCATACGCAACCTTTTCATCGATTGAATTGGCATCAAGGTGAGGCGACTGGTCATTAGGTTCGGCATCATAATGACCTTGATTATCAAGTTGGTCATTATATTGACTATTATAGGATGTGTTGTCTTGAGTATGATACTGATAGCTAGTTTGATAAGGGTTGATATGGCGCTGCTGTTGAATAGCGGCGTTTTGTAGAGCGACTGCCAACCGCTGACGGTAACCAATCGCAAAAGCCAAGGCAATCACGAGCCCAGTGATTGCACCGCCGATATGACCCGCGTTATCTATACCCGGTACGGCAAAGCCATAGACAAGGTTGATACCCATGATGAATATCAGGCTTTTGAAATTCAGCACCATGCCATTGACCGATATCTTGAATAGTGCCGCGATTAATAATGCTGCGCCGATACCCATGATGCCGCCTGACGCGCCAGCTGATAGTCCAGGCTGTCCGGTACCTGCGATGATATCCTGCCACGTAATATAGCTGTTGAGTAAGTTACCACCGATTGCCGCCAGTAAAAACAACGCTAAGAACTTGGCTGAGCCAAACATCGGCTCGGCAATCTGCCCAAAAAAATACATCGCAAAGCCATTAAACAATAAGTGCATCAGTCCAATGTGCAAAAACGCACTGCTGACCAATCGCCATGGCTGTTCCTGCATGGTGTAAGGCAGTGCATTTGCGCCCCAGTTTAGCAGCGACTCCGTTGAGGGATTATTGGCATCGACGCCTGTCAGTACCTGCATGATAAATAGCCCAATAAAACTGGCTAATAGCAGGGTAGTGACAGGGGCTGTTTTTAATAATTGTTGAATGGTCATAAAGGCGAGATATCATTAGAATGTTATCAATACAGTATAAAGGGTATGGTCGAATAATGTCATACATCTGCATGACATTATGAATTAAGGAGTAGTGTTCTTGATAGCTTGTCTTAACGACAGTCTTAACGATGAGCCACGTTGAGGTTCTCATAAGTGCCTTTTATCAAGATGTCCTCTTTGACCTTATTTATATCGGTATGACCACAGAACGCCATAGACAGATCACACTCTTTATAGAGGATCTCAAGCGCACGGCGTACTCCATCTTCACCATAAGCACCCAGACCGTAAAGAAAAGCACGACCAATCATCGTACCTTTTGCACCTAATGCCATGGCTTTTAGCACATCTTGACCAGAGCGAATGCCACTGTCTAACCATACCTCGATATCGCTATCCTCAGCATGCACGGCTTGTACAATGTCCGACAGCGCAGAGATTGAGGAGGGTGCGCCATCTAATTGACGACCGCCATGATTAGAGACCACCAAGGCATCGGCACCGCTACGGGCAGCCATGATGGCATCTTCAGGATCCATAATACCTTTGACAATGAGCTTACCGCCCCACATGTCTTTGATACGTGCGACATCATCCCAGCTCAATCGCGGATCAAATTGCTCCTCTGTCCATGAGCTCAATGAGGACAAATCTTTAACGCCTTTGGCATGACCGACGATATTACCAAAGCTACGGCGTTTGGTGCCGAGCATGTTCATGCACCATTGTGGCTTGGTCATTAGGTTGATGATATTGGTCAGAGTCGGCTTAGGCGGTGCAGATAAGCCATTTTTGATGTCCTTATGGCGTTGACCCATGACTTGCAAGTCGGCAGTTAATATCAGTGCCGAGCAATTGGCGTCTTTTGCCCGTTGAATCAGATTGGTCATATAGTCTTGATCGCGCATCACATACAGCTGAAACCAAAACGGCGCACTAGTATGGGTGGCGACATCTTCGATAGAGCAGATACTCATGGTCGAGAGTGAGAAAGGCACGCCAAATTTTTCAGCCGCGCGCGCCGCATGAATCTCGCCATCTGCCCACATCATGCCAGTAAATCCAGTGGGGGCAATGGCGACTGGCATCTTGACAGATTCACCAATCATTTGTGTCGCCAGACTGCGATTGTCCATATCGACCAATACCCGCTGTCGCAGCTTGATACGGTCAAAGTCGGTTTCGTTACTGCGATACGTGGTCTCAGTCCATGAGCCTGAATCGACATAGTCATAAAACATACGCGGCACTTTACGTTCAGCGACACGGCGCAGGTCTTCAATTTCTGTGATTTTTTTTAAGACAGGTTTTAATGCTTCCATGATTTGTCACCACCTAGTCATTGTAATAGGGCATCTTTATTATATAGTCGAACCACTCTTAAAGTGTTAGGGCGTTAGACCCGCTTAGCCTACGACTGTCGTACTTGCGCTCGTCTGCCTTGTACCATTTTTAACATTGATTGACTATAAGGTTGATATTATTGAGTGAGCAGCTGCTGCAAATCCATCACCGAAAACGGATAGTTTAAGCGCTTAGAGGGTGTCAAAATTACAGGAATGGTCGTGGCGAACGCCATCATAAGCATCTCATCAAAGTCTGCAATATCGACTTTTTGATAGCTAATCGGTTGTACCGCCTGAAACTGGGTGATTATTTGCTCAGCGATATCACATAAATGACAGCCTGACGTGCCCAGTAGCCACCATTGATGGCGGTTTTCAGCAGTGCCAAGGCTGGCATTGGTTGCAATAATCTGTGCCCGTAGTGCATCTATATTATTATCATCGTGCATGACTATTCTCTCATCTCAACATTCTCTTATTCCGATATCTACTTAATATCCGTCGCAACGCGCTTGGTGTCAATAGGTATTGATTCACCACTGATCGCAGATCTTGCTCTCAACGTACTTTAACGCATTCTGGGCTTATTACATCATAAAGAAGTGGGGTAAATAATGACAGCGATTGTGAGATTAGGTAAGATGACCTGCTGTTGGTGATTACTGATGACGGGCTTAGGGTCACGGATTCACACTTGCCAACAGGTCACCTATTTTACCTTATTACCTTTTAACCAATCGGATATCGCGCATGACAAGTTTTGGCACATTCATCAAACGACTGTTATTGGCACTTATGTTGTTGGTCGTCGCCTTCCATGTATTGGTCGTTGGACTGCTATTGATTTGGAAGACTCAGCCGATTAATAACAGCATGTTTATGTTGACCCATCGCCTCACAGGTGGCACGGTCACGCAGACGTGGGCTGAGTACGATGCTATCGCCAAGTCTGCCAAGCAAGCAGCGATTGTGAGTGAGGATTCGACGTTTAGTCAGCATAATGGCTTTGATTTTAAAGGTATTCAGGCGGCACAAAAGAAAAATGAGGAATCGGGAAAAAAGTCTGCTGGTGGCTCAACGATTACCCAGCAATTGGCAAAAAACTTGTTTTTGACCTCGCATCGCTCTTATGTGCGTAAAGCGGAAGAGGCGGTGATTACCGTGATGATTGAGACGCTGTGGGACAAGCAGCGCATCATGACCGCTTATCTCAATGTGGCCGAGTTTGGTAATGGTATCTATGGGATCGATGCAGCGGCGCACCACTATTTTGATAAGTCTGCGGCCAATCTGAATCGAGATGAGTCAGCACTACTGATTGCGATGCTGACCAATCCCAAGTATTACCAAGACAATCAAGGCGACAAAGCCCTACGTAACAAGCAGCGCATTATCAAAAAACGCATGAAAAACGCGGTATTGCCGCAAGCGTCTTAGGGCGTTTGTGTGGTGCCATACCCGTTTAGACAGATGATGAAATATAAGATGATGGTGTATCGATAACGCAAAAGGAGTAGTGAGGTGGTAGAGATGACTAACAATCAGAATAATAATGACAATACTAACAAGATGATTGATATGAATAGTGTTGATGACAGGGTTAACATCTTTATAGATGATGACAGTAATACAGACAGCCCAATCGACATTCCAATCGACAGTCATCAGGTTAATCTGGCCGAAATCGACTGGCAACGCTCAGAAGATGGCAATTACTCGGCTAATAGCTATATCAATCGCGATTTGTCTTTATTGCAGTTTCACCTTCGTGTCTTAGCACAAGCAGCCAGTCCTCGCCATCCACTGTTAGAGCGTTTGTTTTTCCTGATTATTTTTTCATCCAACCTCGATGAGTTTTTTGAGATTCGTGTTGCAGGTATCATGCAAAAGCTCAATATCGCTGATGTCTCCACCAGTGCCCATGGTATGCGTCCTAGCGAAGTGTTGAACGAGATATCGGCCATCACTCATGAGGCGATCAGTGAGCAGTATCGTATTTTGAATGAAGATATCTTGCCGGCCCTTGCACTCGAAGATATTCGCTACCTAAAACGCGAAGAGCTTAATGCTAAGCAGTCGGCATGGATGAAGCGTTATTTTACCGAGCAAGTATTGCCAGTATTGACACCGATCAGTATCGATCCGGCGCATCCGTTTCCTAGACTGGTCAATAAGAGCCTAAACTTCATCGCCACATTAGAGGGCAAAGATGCCTTTGGACGTGATATTAATTTGGCGATTGTCCCTGCGCCTCGTAGTCTGCCGCGCGTGATTCGCCTGCCAGATGAGCTCACGGGTGGCAAAGAGCATCATGTCATGCTATCTGCGATCATTCATGAGCATATCGGTGAGTTGTTTCCTGGCATGAGTGTGACGGGTTGTCACCAATTTAGGCTAACGCGTAATGCCGATCTGGATTTGGCAGATGATGTTGAGGACATTGCCAAGGCACTAGAGGGCGAGCTTGAAAACCGCCGTTTCGGTGACAAAGTGCGTCTAGAAGTCACCACCAATTGCCCTGCGCACATCAGTGACTATCTACTCAATGAGTTTGAGCTGCATGCCAATCAGTTGTACCGTGTCAATGGTCCTGTCAATCTGACGCGCTTGTTGTTTGACTTTAATATTCCTAAGCTGCGCTATCAGCCATTTACCCACATCTTGCCAAAAGCATTTCGCCGAGAAATGGACAAATCAGACAAGTCGACCAGTATGTTTGCTGCTATGCGTAAGAGCGACGTGCTGGTTCATCATCCTTTTCATTCGTTCGCGCCCATTATTAATTTGCTGTGGCAGGCTGCTAGTGATCCGAAAGTCTTGGCAATCAAACAGACGTTATATCGGTCAGGTACCAATTCAGAAATCGTCAAGGCACTGGCTGCTGCTGCCCGTAATGGCAAAGAAGTCACGGCGGTTATCGAGCTGCGTGCGCGTTTCGATGAGGCGTCCAATATTGCTGTTGCCAACTATTTACAAGAGGCTGGTGCGGTCGTGGTTTATGGTATCGTAGGTTATAAGACCCATGCCAAGCTAATGCTGATTGTGCGCCGCGAGGATGACCGAATCCATCGTTACGTGCATCTGGGTACAGGTAACTATCATGCGGCCAATGCCAAGGTCTATACCGATTATGGTTTGTTTAGCGCAGATCCTGATATCTCAGAAGACGTTCATAAGATTTTCCAAGAGCTGACGGGCATGGGTAAGCCTGCCAACCTCAAAAAACTGCTACATGCGCCGTTTACACTGCACGAAAAACTGATGAGCTTTATTGATGATGAAATCGCTCATGCCAAGGCAGGCAAGCGCGCTCATATTATTATTAAAGCCAACGCACTCACTGAGCGTCGCCTGATTGATAAGTTATATGATGCCTCACAAGCAGGCGTCACCATTGAGCTGATACTACGCTCTATGTGTTGCTTACGTCCGCAAGTAAAGGGTCTGTCTGAAAACATCACGGTACGTTCTGTCATCGGGCGCTTCTTAGAGCATACGCGCATCTATTATTTCTACAATGGTGGCGATGAGCGTCTGTATTGTGGTAGTGCCGACTGGATGGATCGTAACTTATTCCACCGAGTAGAGGTGGCTTTCCCAATTGAAAACAAAAAACTGTTTAAACAGATTTACCAAGATGGGTTGCTCAATTACCTGAAAGATAATACACAAGCATGGGCACTCGATGGTACGGGCGTTTGGCAGCAGTTAGAGCCAGCAGTAGGCGAGGAGCCACATGTCGCCCAAGAGTATTTATTAAAAACGATTAATCGTGTTGAAGAGTCTAGCTAACCTGCATCAGTGTTTTTAGCGAATGATTGACCATTTAACTGACTATCTAACCAAGCACTGGTAAATACTGGTGCTTGGTTTTTTTGTGCTAACAAATTGCAAAAGTTACAAACTGTCTTGTAACCTCACATATATTCACACATTGATACGGCAGCACACTGGTACATGACGCAATATCCTACTTATAATTGATGTCACTGCTAGCGTTGGTCAATATGAATGAGCTAATGCAGCAAGACTGACAAAACCAATTATAAAACTAGGAAATGCATTATGAGTACGACTAATAACGACACGTCAGATATCAAGAAAGCCGCTGAACAAGTAAACAGTCAAGAAGTCGAAAAAAATCTGAAAGAGAATAAAGACGTTGATGCCCCTGAGCAGCTCAGTGATGCTGAGCAGACCTCTTTTATTAACGATGAGCTGCGCACGGATAAGTAAGCACTCTAACGACATAACAAAAACGTAGAGTTAACATACCTAACCAAACGCGCACAACTAATAATAATGCGAAGGAGACGCTATGACTATTAATGAACAGACAGACACTGAAGAAAAAGTGGTGGTGGACGATCCAGCAGTTGCCGTGACAGAAAATCCGGAAGGCAGCTACGCGGGGCGTAAGCATGAGCCGGAAATAGATGGCCCCGAACAGGAATCACAAGAGACTGATGAAGTCTATGCCGATCCACGTAAACAAGAGAACCTCCCTGCTGGCGGTAAAGATGTCAGTGAATTGAACGCTTACGATCTAAGTCAAAAAAATAACTAACAAGTATTAATTAACAAAAAAATTATAAGGATACTGTTATGAAGCCGTATGAAAATACAGATAATGAAAGCGCAGAAAAATATACCACTACCAATAAAGGCACAGAGACACTTGAAGCTGGCATCGTAGGTTCAGAGCATGTGAATAAGAATGATGATCCTGCTCGCCAGCCTGACCGCCGTGACCAGCCAGGTAATGGCTTTGATGATAATATCAATGAAGAGACAGTGGGCAACGTATCGCCTAAAAGTAATGAAATTAATGATCTAAATCGTTATGCTACTGTTGATAATGCACAAAGTCGTACACTGAATACCGACTTAAAAGATTAAGACAATTCTTAATGGTAGAAAGTAATAAGTACAGTAAAGCAAACCGTTAATGTTCAATCAATCTTGAAATATTAATGATTGTTAGTGATAACCGATATTAACGACAACAAGGGTACGGTTTAAGCGCACAACTATGATTGCAAGGAATTCTAATGAATACGCAACAAGACAAAGATGACAGCACTGATTACAAACTAAAAGATTCGAACGACAATCATGGCATCGTACCTGATGATGCCTTGCAAAAAGTTAATCCAGCAGCGGCAGAAACAGCCACTGATGATCACGATCCGCATAATATTGCAAAAGACCACAAGCAGTATGACAGTACTTTAATGGAAGATGACAAGTAACATTTTAGATATATTGATAGCAGTAATATATAGATATCAATAAAAAGGCACTGCGTTTGATAGGAGTATAGAACCCCTATCAAACGCAGTGCCTTTTTGCTGTCTTTACTATTTTTTTGTCTCTACTTCCCAATAAAATAGTTATAAGAAGTAGTTATATATAAGATATAGAAAGCTTTTATCTTTAGGCAGGTGTGCCGCTATGAAAGCGTAACTCAGTGTCAGGACTGCTTATCAAATCAGCCTCTACGTTTTTGAAGAACGCAACTCGTTCATCAATATTCTCGTCCGACAATGATTGAGCCAGCGCGAGATAATCCTCGAAATGACGGCTTTCTGACTTGAGCAGATAGCGGTAGTATTTTGCCAGACGATCATCATTGATAACCTCGGCCAATGCAGCAAACCGCTCGCAAGAACGTGCTTCAATAAATGCCCCAATAATCAATACGTCGACCATCGCTGCAGGCTCATAAGTACGCTTGTGTTTTAGCATGCCTTTGGCGTAGCGACCAGCACCTAGATATGCCCAGTCTTGCCCGCGCTCATTCATGATACCTAGCACTTGCTCATAGTGCAGCATCTCCTCACGTACGAGCTGCGCCAACTTGCGTTGCAAATCATAAGAAAACTCATAACGAAACATCAAGTTCATGGCAGTACCAGCGGCCTTTTTTTCGCAGTTGGCATGGTCTTGAATAATCATCGGCAGATTTTCCATCGCAGCATCTACCCATGCTTGTGTGGTTCTATCACCTAAGAAATTATAAACAGGGGATAAATCGACTTTGATAGGCGTGCGTAGATGCGTGATATCGATGCTGTCTTCTGTCGTATCGTCAGAATGAATAGTGTCTATTGATGATTGCATAGGTGAAGAATCTTGCTGATTTATAGTCATAGTTTAAAGTGGCTTTGTTTATGAATGAAGGTTTTATCATCGTTTGGAGGATTATATTACTTATATAATCATATGACAAAGGCAGTTGATAGGGCTTAGGCGTGTGAGTCGTTGACCTATGTGTTCAATAGATGGCTTTTGTTTCTAGTTGGCTGTATCGGCCTAACAAGTGGGCGTGAAGTTTGCTCGATCATATGCCAAATGGTGGTTATAGCGCCTAGCGCTTACGAGCTATACAGTATCATTATTATACAACCCCAACATTTACTTAATAAATGGCGATTCCTTGTTTATTTTATTATTTGATAGTAGGATAATATTTTACGCTCTAGGGCATTCGTCTTATGAGCAGGCATTATTAAATAGTAGAGAGTATATCAATTGCCAATAGGCTATCAAAATATAAGATGTATAAAAATGCCTTATATAAAGGCTGTTAAAGTTATTGCTACTATGCTGATTAGACACTATAAAATTGAACAGATACCATAAAAATAGCCGTCAAATAGTGTATACGTTACTATTATAACCTCGCTATGGTAGCAGTTGAACACTACGACACTTCACGAATAGATAAGGATCACAACATGGGCCAGTCTTCTAACGCCAATCGCATTCAAAAAGGCATCCTTGCCATCGACCAGCAGTTATATGACTTTATTGAAAATGAAGTGCTACCAAAGGTCGGTTTTGATTCAGACAAATATTGGTCAGGTTTTGAGAAGGTCATTAAAGAATTTACGCCGCGTAATAAAGCACTGCTTGCGACTCGTGACACTATTCAAGCACAAATTGATCAGTGGCATTTGGATAACCCTGCAAAAGAAGGCACTATCGATTACCCAGCTTATAAGGCATTTTTGCAAGAAATTGGCTATCTGTTACCAGAAGGCGAGGACTTTACGGTCACTACCGAAAACGTAGATGACGAGGTGGCTCTGATTGCAGGACCGCAGTTGGTTGTACCGGTACGTAATGCTCGCTATGCACTGAACGCGACCAATGCCCGTTGGGGTAGCTTATACGATGCCTTATATGGCACCGATGTCATCAGTAATGACAATGGTCAAGAGGCGACAGGTGGCTATAATCCGACTCGCGGTGCTGCGGTTGTGGCATATGCCAAAGCGTTTTTGGATGAGCATTTTGCACTAGCATCAGGGTCATACAACGATGTGACTGGCTTCAAAGTAGTCGATGGCAAGCTTGAGATCGTACAAGGCGATGGCAGCACCGAGCTAAAAGAAACTGCTAAGTTTGTCGGTTTCGTTGGAGACGCTGAGCATCCTACTGGCGTACTACTAAAGAATAACGGCTTACATGCTGAGATTCAAATCGATAGCGACCATCCGGTAGGCAAAGACGATCCCGCCCATATCAAAGACGTCTTGCTTGAATCAGCCATGACAGCGATTCAAGATTGTGAAGACTCAGTCGCCGCCGTAGACGCAGAAGAAAAAGTGGAAGTTTATCGTAACTGGCTTGGCCTAATGAACAGCGATCTACAAGAAACTTTTGAAAAAGGTGGCAAAACGCGTACTCGTAAACAAAATCCAGACCGCGAATACACCACGCCAGATGGCGGCAAGCTGATTTTACCTGGCCGCTCGTTACTACTCATTCGTAACGTTGGTCACTTGATGCAAAACCCAGCAATTTTGGTGGATTTGGGTAATGGTCAAGAGCCAATATTTGAAGGTCTAATGGATGGTTTGATTACGCCGCTATTGACGCTTAATGATCTCAAAGGTAAAAACGAGCTATCAAACTCACGTAAAGGCTCAATGTATATCGTGAAGCCAAAAATGCATGGCCCTGAAGAAGTCAAAATGGCCAATGATTTGTTTAATGCCTCAGAAGACTTGCTTGGTCTAGAACGCAATGCACTCAAAATCGGCATTATGGACGAAGAGCGCCGCATGACGGTCAACCTAAAAGAGGCGATTCGCCAAGCAAAAGAGCGCGTTATCTTTATTAATACTGGCTTCTTGGATCGTACGGGTGATGAGATGCATACCAGTATGAATGCAGGCCCATTCGTGCCAAAAGGTGAGATGAAGTCGCAAGCATGGCAGCCCGCTTACGAGCAGTGGAACGTCGATATCGGTCTAGAGACAGGTCTACAAGGCCGCGCCCAAATCGGCAAAGGTATGTGGGCAAAACCTGACGAGATGAAAGAGATGATGGACACCAAAGCGGCGCACCCGAAGTCTGGTGCCAGTACCGCATGGGTACCTTCACCAACAGGTGCAACGCTGCATAGCATACACTACCATCAAGTGAATGTGACGGACGTTCAAGACAATTTAAAATCACGCAAGCGCGCAAGCTTGGACGATATTTTGACCATTCCATTGGCAAAAAATACCAACTGGACGGAAGAGGAAAAACAGCAAGAGCTTGACAATAATGCACAGGGTATCTTAGGTTATGTCGTGCGCTGGGTGAACCAAGGTGTTGGTTGCTCTAAAGTGCCTGATATCGACGACGTCGGTCTCATGGAGGATCGTGCAACGCTACGCATCTCTAGCCAGCATATCGCCAACTGGTTGCACCACAGCGTGGTGAGCGAGCAGCAAGTGATGGATACGATGAAACGTATGGCAAAGGTCGTTGATGAGCAAAATGCAGGCGATGATGAGTATCAACCGATGTCAAATGACTTGGACAACTCTTATGCGTTTAAAGCAGCCTGCGATTTGGTCTTCAAAGGTCGCGAACAGCCTAGCGGTTACACTGAGCCATTATTACATCAAGCGCGCTTAGATCTAAAGAAAAACGCTTAAAATGATAGATTGAGTATCATCTTTTAGGCAGACTTAAGCAAGTGAGCAAGATGATATATTATCCTATCTTGCTCGTTTGTGACTGTCATATGTGTTAAAAATAAGACCATCAATATTTTATGAGCGCTATTTATTTCTATATAAATAGCGCTTTTTTGGTTAATTACTGGATATTCGTTACTGCTATTTAAGATTGTCAGTAACGATATTAATCAATGTTTTCTGTATCTTATTGAGTCCATAGAAGTTTTTTTAGTGATTGCTCAAATATAATTGAATGTTAGTTATTCGATAATGGATGTATCGAAAAAGCAAAAAAACATGTTGCAAATTATGTCAAAGTTGTTATGCTTGTACTCGAAGTATGAGTTTGGTAACGGATGTTACGCAATGGATTGGTAAAGACGACAGATTACATGGCAGTTACGATATTAATCCCAGTTATGTAAATTATTGTTTTTCATCTTACTGTAATAAATATTCGCCACACTTGTTTCTGACTAATCTCGGTAGCCAGTTACACATTATATCTTTGAGGATTTGTGACGATACCATTATGGGCGCCAGCTAATAATAGCTTGCTCATTACTACAATTGTAAAGTGGAGATACCCCATGAAAAAACTACTTTTAGTTACAGCAATCGCAGCCCTATCTGTATCTGCAGCACAAGCAGCACCAACTATTTATGGTAAAGCTTTTTTAGCGGCTGACTATGTTAATGCTGAGTTTGATGGCCCTACTGGTAACATGTATGATGAAGATACAGTAGAGATTAACTCTCATGCTTCACGTATCGGCTTCAAAGGTTCTGAGGCGATGACTGCTAATACTGATGTTATTTATCGTTTAGAGTATGGCACTAGTCTTGATGGTGATAACGCTACTTTCAGTAACCGTGATACGTATCTTGGTATTAACAACAAGCAGTTCGGTGAGTTCCGTGTTGGTAAAAACCAATCAAGCCTAGCTCGTATTGACAACGTTGTTGTTAACCAAGGTTACTGGGATAACCTAGGTCAAAACAAAAATGAAGGCGAAGTAGTTGCAGCGCTAAATATGGCAGATAGTAACCGTATTGCAAGTTCAATCATTTGGACTGCACCAAAATACAACGGTCTACCATTACAACTGTCTGCAATGTATAGCTCTGATGATGCAAATAACAATGACAATGCAGGCTTCGGTGTAGCCATGTTGTTTGATCAAGGTACTGGCTTCACTGCTGGTGTTGCATACGACAAAGATCAAAACATCAATGGTGATATCATCCGTGGTACAGCGACTGTTGATCTAGGTAAGTACATGGCAGCTCCTGTTACTCTAGGCGCGCTATATCAAGTAGGCGATTATGATTACGGCTCTGAAAAAGAGAAAGGTCTAGTAATTAGCGCTCAAATGGGTCTAAACAACTTTACTTATCCAGCTGCTGTCTATGCACAGTACAACAATACTACCAATCTAGATGGTGATGATAACGCTGATTCAGATCAAATCGTTGTTGGTGGTAAATATATGTATAAAGACAACATCATTGCTCATGCCTATGCTGGCGTAAACAGTGCTGACAACGTTCCATACATGGGTACCAGAGGCGATGCTGATGTAGTGGTAGTTGGTACTGGCCTAGAATACTTATTCTAGTAACAACTAGCATTTGATTCTAAAAAAACTCATCCTTCGGGATGAGTTTTTTGTTATGTGGTGTTTTAATACTAAAAAAATGTTTATTACTGGCACGAAAAAATAAGAGTTTCAGCCAGTTTGCATTTTTGCCCTATATTTTATGGCGTATTTTTAGTAAAATCCTTCTTTACCAATTACCGACAGAGTACTATGACCAAGTTTATATTCGTGACCGGTGGGGTAGTGTCCTCACTAGGAAAAGGTATCACCGCAGCGTCTCTTGCAGCGGTCTTAGAAGCACGTGGCGTGACCGTCACGATGACCAAAATGGATCCGTATATCAACGTTGATCCAGGTACGATGAGCCCGTTTCAACACGGTGAAGTGTTCGTCACCGAAGATGGCGCAGAGACCGATTTAGATTTGGGTTATTATGAGCGCTTTTTACGCCACTCAAAAATGAGTAAAAGTAATAACTTCACCAGTGGTCGTATCTATCAGAACGTTCTTAATAAAGAACGCCGCGGTGAGTATCTGGGCGGTACGGTACAGGTTATTCCGCATATTACGGATGAGATCAAAAGCAAAATCCTTGCCAGTGGCGAAGGCTATGATATCGCCATTATCGAGATTGGTGGTACGGTTGGTGACATCGAGTCACTACCATTCATGGAAGCCGTGCGTCAGATGCAAGTAGAGCTTGGCCGCAATAGAGCCATGCTCATGCATCTTACTTTAGTGCCTTATATTGCCAGTGCTGGTGAGACCAAAACCAAGCCAACACAGCATTCAGTAAAAGAGCTGCGCTCTATCGGCCTACAGCCTGATATCTTAATCTGTCGCTCTGATCATCATATCTCACAAGACAACCGTCGTAAGATTGCGCTATTCACCAATGTAGAAGAGCGAGCGGTCATCATGTGTGAAGACGCACAAAGTATCTACCAAATACCGCGTACGCTACACGAGCAAGATCTTGATGATCTAGTCTGTGAGCGTTTCGGTCTTGATGTGCCAGAAGCGGACTTGAGCGATTGGGACAAAGTAGTCGAAGCACAGCTCAACCCTGAAGGCTCAGTGACAGTCGCTATGGTCGGCAAATACGTTGAGCTGCCAGATGCTTATAAATCAATCAATGAAGCATTGCTGCATGCCGGTATTACTCACAAGGTAGACGTCAAGATTGATTATATCGATGCGGAGCGTCTAGAGAGTGATGATAGCTTATTGGCACAGTTAAATAATGCCAATGCAGTGTTAGTGCCAGGTGGGTTTGGCGAACGCGGCACGATGGGTAAGATCAAAGCCATTACTTATGCTCGTGAGAACAACGTGCCATATTTGGGCATTTGTCTCGGTATGCAGTTGGCTGTGATTGAGTATGCACGTAATGTACTGAACATTAATGCCAACTCTTCTGAATTCGATCGCAAAACGGCCGAGCCTATCATTGGTCTTATCACAGAGTGGTTAGACGAGCGCGGTGAGCTACAGATTCGCAGTGATGATTCAGATCTTGGTGGCACCATGCGTTTAGGCGCACAGCAAGCTGAGCTGGTGTCTGGCAGCAAGCTTAGCCAGATCTATGGCGCAAACAATATCACTGAGCGTCATCGCCATCGCTATGAGATGAATAACCGCTATATCGAGCCGTTAGAGCAAGCTGGTATGACCATCTCTGGTTATTCTGCCAAGCAGCATTTGGTAGAGTCGGTTGAGATTTCTGAGCATCCATGGTTTGTGGCAGTGCAGTTCCATCCAGAGTTCACTAGCTCGCCACGCGGTGGTCACCCACTGTTTAACAGCTTTGTCAAAGCAGCGAAAAACCATAGCGAAACAAAGTAATCGCTAAAGTATAAGTTGCAATGTGAAAGTTTTGTTTTCACCAAAAAAGACTGATCTTCGGATCGGTCTTTTTTTTGCTTTGTCTTGAGTGATAGTAGACAGTATTATCTCGTGCTGAGCTTTGTGATTGATATCTAATTACGCTTGCACACTTTTTTTAATCGGTCTATCGGTTACAATATGGGACAAAGATATTCATAACAAAATAGAGGATAATGGGTTAATGGAAAATTTACTGACTGCACAATCACACATCGCGCTTAAGACACCAGATAATAAAACCATCAATATCGGCAATGACCAACCCTTTGTGTTGTTTGGTGGGATGAATGTTTTAGAGTCAAAAGAGTTGGCATTTGAGATTGCTGAGCAATACGTAGATATTTGCCAACGTTTGGGTATCGACTATGTGTTTAAAGCCAGTTTTGATAAAGCCAATCGTTCAAGTTTGCACTCTTATCGAGGCCCGGGGTTAGAGAAAGGCATTGATTGGTTGGGTCAAATCAAAGAAAAATTCCAAGTACCGATTATTACGGATGTACATGAGCCGCATCAGGCAGCACCAGTCGCTGAAGTGGCTGATATTATTCAATTGCCTGCGTTCTTGTCACGTCAGACGGATTTGGTGCATGCAATGGCCAAGACAGACGCGATTATTAATATTAAAAAAGCACAGTTCTTGGCCCCTCATGAGATGCGTCATATCGTTAATAAGTGCTTGGAGGGTGGCAATGACAAGCTGATACTGTGTGAGCGTGGTAGTGCCTTTGGTTATAATAATTTGGTAGTTGATATGCTCGGTTTTGACACCATGAAGCAGATGGATATTCCTGTGTTTTTTGATGTGACGCATAGCTTACAACAGCCAGGTGGCCGTAGTGATAGTGCTGGCGGACGCCGTGAGCAGATTACCACGCTGGCACGTGCTGGCATGGCAACAAGGATTGCAGGGCTGTTTTTAGAGGCGCACCCAAGCCCAGAAACCGCCAAATGTGATGGGCCTTGTGCGCTGCGTATGAGCCAGCTAGAGCCATTCTTGCATCAGCTTAAGCAACTTGATGACTTGGTCAAAGGCTTTGAGGTATTAGACACTCATTGAGACTAAAATTGATTGGAGGTTTTAACCATGGCTATTCAAACCGCTCAAGTCAATATCGAGAATATCGATGACGAGGAAGGTCTAGATAGTGTCATGACCGCTCTGAAAAACATTTCAGGCGTGACGGCGATAGATCTCGATCCTATTCATGACATCGCTACAGTGAGTTATGAGGATACAGATACTAGTATCCATGCCTTAACCGCAGCGATTAGTATGGTGGATTATGTGACTCAGCCATTTCCGATTGATTCACCGCAAAACCTGCATCATGATGACTAGATCGTAGGCTCATTTGGATGAGTAATCATTTGAATGAGCCAAACCGTTAACACATAAATATAAGGAGCCTAATATGGCCAATCAAACACAGCTTATTAAAATCGACGGTATGACTTGCGGTGGCTGCATTGCCAGCGTGTATAGCGCAACGGCCGATATCGACGGCTTAGATGATATTAGTATCGAGCTGATAGACAATCAGGCAACGGTAACTTTTGATGATAGCAAAACCGATATCAAGGCAATTGTCTCTGCTATCGAGGATGCTGGTTTTGATGCGACTGTTGTCCAATCATAAGTATGGTTTTTTACTGAAAAAGACCAGCTATCTAGGCTGGTCTTTTTCATGATTGACGTTTTCAACAGACCCTAACCAAACCCTGCCATACCGAGTTTTATTTATGAACAATGCTACCCATACCAAAAATGACGATTCTTACCTTGTTGACACAGATATTGAGTCTAATACACCGCTTACGCCGCAGCATGCACATCTGCAACTCGCTATAAAAGGTATGACATGTCAGGCTTGCGCCTCACGAATCGAGAAGGTGCTTAATAAAAAACCTGCAGTATACGAGGTGAGCGTAAACTTTGCTGGTGAGACCGCCAATGTGGATTATGATCCAGCGCAGACGACACCAGAGCAAGTCACGGAATGGGTAAACAAAACGGGGTTTGTCGCTAATCTACAGGCAGCGGATCGCTTATTCGCACAGGCAAATGAAGACACGGCTACCCAATATCCATGGCGCTTGATTGGCCTATGGCTATGTTTGGTACCTTTCTTGGTTGGTATGGCAGGTATGCTGACAGGTTTTGGTATGGCGTGGATGCCACCCATCTGGATTCAGTTTGTTTTAGCGACGATTGTACAGTTTGGATTGGCGCTACCCTTCTATAAAAGCGCGTGGGCCTCTATCAAAGGTGGGCTTGCCAATATGGACGTACTGGTCGTCATTGGCACCCTGACGATATGGGCATACTCGACCTATCTGTGGCTCACGCATGGTGATGGAACGTTAAACAGTCTGCTGCAAAGCGGTCACGTAGGCGGACATGGTGTGAGTAATAGCCCAGCCGTGTATTTTGAAGCAGGGGTGATGGTTATTGCTTTTGTGCGTACGGGTAAATATCTTGAAGAACGTACCAAGAAACATAGCCTAAACAGTATTGATTTATTGCTGTCATTGACGCCTGATCAAGTCGAGCAGCAGCAGCCAAATGGTGATTTTCATAATGTTGCACTGTCTGATGTGCAAATCGGTGATATTTTGCGTGCTAAGCAAGGTAGCCGAGTAGCCACTGACGGTATGGTTATCGGTGGCAGTGGTTGGTGCGTGGAGAGTCATTTGACGGGGGAGTCAGTCCCACTCAAAAAAGAGCAGGGTGATGAGCTACTGGCAGGGGCATTGGTAGAGAACGGCAGTCTACTCTACCGTGTCAGTGCCAAAGGTAGTGATACAAAGCTTGGTGATATGGTACAAGCGCTGAGCAATGCGCAAGGATCAAAAGCCAATCTGGCGCGTCTTGCTGATCGGGTTACCGCAGTCTTTGTCCCGATTGTGGTTGTCATTGCTTTGGTTACTTTTGGTCTGACATGGTGGCTCACTGGCATGGTTGATACTGCCTTAATGCATGCGGTATCGGTATTGGTCATTGCCTGTCCTTGCGCCCTTGGACTGGCCACGCCGGCGGCTATTATGGCTGGCATGGGTGTCGCTGCGCGTCATGGCGTTTGGTTTAAAGATGCCCAAAGTTTAGAGGCCGCAGGAAACATTGATACGGTGGTACTCGATAAGACAGGTACACTGACCATTGGTAAGCCGACTATCGTCGATCATGTCATGGTGGATAAATCGCTTGCCGTTGATGATGTGCTGCAGATTGCGGCCAGTGTCGAGGCACATGCCAGTCACCCACTAGCCACCGCTTTGGTCAACACTGCCCAAGATCGCCAGTTGTCTCTATTTGACGTGAGCGATATCAGTGTCATCAAAGGTGCAGGTATACAAGCAAAAATAGAAGGGCTTGGACTGATTAAAGTGGGTACGGCAGAATTTGCAAATCTAGTATTACCAAAATTTATGCCAAAAGCATGGCAAATTGCCAGTACCGTTGCGATTAGTATCAACGATGAACCACTAGGGGCTTTTGCTTTAGCGGACGATCTAAAGCCCGATACCTCTCAGGCTATTACAGCGCTACAAGATGCTGGAATTAATGTGATCTTGATGAGTGGTGATAAGCAGTCAGTGGTCAACCATGTGGCAGGGCAGCTAGGGATAGACAAAGCCTATGGCAAGATGAGCCCCCGTGATAAGGCGAGTCAAATAGCCTTATTGCAAACGGCTGGTCACAAAGTAGCGATGGCAGGAGATGGCGTGAATGATGCGCCAGCGATGGCCACTGCGGATGCGAGCTTTGCCATGTTTGAAGCGACAGACGTCGCACAGCATAGTGCGTCAGCTCGCTTAATGGGCGAGTCGCTTATGCACATTGATGCTGCGCAAAAAATTGCTCAAGCAACGCTACGCAATATTAAGCAAAACCTATTTTTTGCTTTTATCTACAACTGTATTGGTATTCCACTTGCTGCGTTTGGGTTTTTGAATCCTATGATTGCCGCTGCTGCTATGGCACTCAGTTCTATTTCAGTCTTGATGAATGCCCTACGATTAACACGGTTTAAGACAAAGGTTGAGCTGAAAAATACAGTCTCGACCTCGCCTATTGATAGCGAGCCTTTGGTCAAAGTGTAGATATCTTGTTTGCCATATGATTCGATAAACCTAAATGAGGCATCTGTCGTGTATATCCCTTGTTTATATCCCTAGCTATGATTGTCTTTATGACTGCAAGTCAGTGTAAGATAAGGGAAGTTTGATAAAATATATGCTATGATGCCACACACTATAGCCAGTCATTGACCAGCCTAATAAACCTTTAATCACTATGTAAGCATCGTCATATGATAGAAAGGCTCACAGGGGTTTTAAGGTCAGGCGCTATATGATATTTTGCTCTATCTTTTTTGTATTCTAGCTGCCGTTATCCATCTCACAAACTTGGCATGACCAAAGGAATTAACAGACATTATGTACGCTGAAGAAACCAACAACGTCACCGCAATTAAAGACATTCGCGCTCGTGAAATTTTAGACTCGCGCGGCAATCCAACCATCGAAGCCGACGTTATCTTAGCTGATGGCACTATCGGACGTGCTGCTGCGCCAAGTGGCGCATCAACAGGCTCACGTGAAGCGCTTGAGCTACGTGATGGCGACAAAGCTCGCTATATGGGTAAAGGCGTCAAAAAAGCCGTCTCTAATGTCAACAGTCAGATTCGTAGCGCCTTGATGGATAGAGACGTGACTGAGCAGCAAGGCATTGATGACGCGATGATTGCGCTAGATGGTACAGAAAACAAAGGAAGCCTTGGTGCTAATGCGATGCTAGCCGTGTCACTGGCTACCGCTAAAGCGGCTGCTAAATCACAGAATCTACCATTGCATCAGTATATTGCTAACTTGCGTAATCAAACGTCATTGACCATGCCTGTACCGATGATGAATATCTTGAACGGCGGTGAGCATGCGGACAATACCGTTGATATCCAAGAGTTCATGATTGAGCCTGTGGGTTTCACTAGCTTCTCAGAAGCACTACGTGCGGGTACCGAGATTTTCCACAGCTTAAAGTCTGTTTTAAAATCACAAGGTCTAAACACAGCCGTTGGTGATGAAGGTGGCTTTGCACCAAACCTACGCAGCAACGAAGAAGCCATAACGGTTATCATGCAAGCGATTGAACAAGTCGGCTATAAAGCTGGTGAAGACATTCATCTTGCGCTCGATTGTGCGGCTAGTGAGTTTTATAAAGATGGCCAATACATCTTGGCAGGCGAAGGCAATAAATCTTTCGATAGCCAAGGATTTTCAGACTACTTAGTTGGACTAGCACGTCAATATCCTATTATCTCTATCGAAGATGGTCTTGATGAGTCAGATTGGGATGGCTGGAAGTATCTGACCGAGCAGATTGGTGATACCGTCCAATTGGTTGGTGATGATCTGTTTGTGACCAACCCTGCTATCTTGCAAGAAGGCATTGATAAGCATATTGCCAATGCGATTTTGATTAAGTTTAACCAAATTGGTACCTTGTCAGAAACCTTAGATGCGATCTATATGGCGAAGAAAAATGGTTATGCAACCATCATCTCGCATCGTTCAGGTGAAACGGAAGACAGCACCATTGCAGATTTGGCAGTGGGCACAGCAGCAGGCCAGATTAAAACAGGCTCATTATGCCGCTCAGACCGTGTTGCCAAGTACAACCAATTGCTACGTATCGAGCAACAAGTACGTGCAAGCTACCGTGGCCGTCAAGAGTTTATTGGCTTACGTGGCTAATAGGCCCGTAGGATTTTTAATGTACAAAGTACGTTGAAAATCCTCAAGTCACAATCACAATCATAATCAAAGCCAGGCACTAGATAAACGTTTATCTAGTGCCTGACTGGCTTAGACTCTTATCTCATTTTCTATGTTGTTTGGCGTTGTCCTCTTATGAAATATTTTAGCCAATTTATACTACTTGCTTTAGCCGTTGCCGTGCTCTTAGGGTTGCAATATCAGTACTGGTTGGGTGAAAATGGACGGTTTGAGCATCATAAATTGACGACTCAAATTGAAGAGCAACAACATTTGAATGACAATCAAGTTGCTGCAAACAAATTACTACGTACAGATGTCCAAGACTTGAAAAATGGTCTAGAAGCGGTAGAAGAGCATGCCCGTCTAGATTTAGGTCTGATCAAGCCAAACGAAACCTTCGTCCAAGTATCTACTGCCCCAACGACACATAGTAGTCAGTAATTTTGATGACATGTATCATTTACGATTACCTATCTTAACGCTATCTAGCACATCTATTTTTTCTCACTCTCATCCCCATACTTAACAATACCATCATGGGTTCAGCCATGAATACGACATTATGAATACAACCCCTACTTTACATGCAATGATTGTGGCAGCTGGTCGCGGCAGTCGTTTTGGTGCGTCTATTGCCAAGCAGTACACGATGCTACAAGGCCAAACGCTACTACAGCATAGCGTGGCAAGACTAGGCACTAGCACCTATATTGATAAATGTCTATTAGTAGTGGCAGCAGATGACAATACTGTGCAAACGCTGAATTTTTCAATGCCTATCCATTGTGCCATTGGCGGAGCAGAGCGTTGGCAATCAGTACAGGCAGGTGTCGAGGCAATTATCCAGGCAGGTGCAGATGATTCAGATCTAGTGCTGATTCACGATGCAGCACGCCCTGTTGTACCTAGCCATGATATCGATACAGTCATTAGAGGAGCGATGTTGGAGCCTTATGGTGCTATCCTAGCAACGCCAGTGGCCGACACGCTGAAAACAGCATACATGCAGTCTATAGATGAGGGCAGTGTCCACTATTATGCTGAGACTACGATTGATCGTAGCATGCTATGGCAAGCACAGACCCCGCAAGTATTTCGCTTAGGTCAGCTAAAAAAAGTGTTAGAGTATGTGTCCAAACATCAACTCACTATTACAGATGAAGCCAGTGCGTTTGAACACTTAAAGTTACCAATAAAACTGGTGACTGGTAGCCGCCAAAATATTAAGCTTACTTATCCTGATGATGCTGATTTATTAGCCGCTATCCTCACTATTCAATCCTGAGTCCTTTTCACAACTTGTAATGTTCTCTCTTATACTCGGTTCATCCTATAATCGATATCGTACATACTTGTCCTGTCATACCGATACTAACGTGTGCTCTCAAGCATTTGCGAGCAAGACATTGCAATGCATTACTGATGCATGAGCATTGCCATCTATGTATATCTTAGCTACAAATAGTTAAATGATCATCAGTGCCTGTTTATGAAAGCGTAAACACGTTCATTGTCAGTAAATTGACAAATAAAAGCCTTTCATCAGTGCACAAAGCCACTGACCAAGAATAGGTTGCTTTGATGACGAAACTAACCTATGATGTAACTAACTTAATACAATTAATATAAAAACTTATAAAATCAATAATATATCAGGCCAGCTAGTTATCTAAAGTTGCCTCGTCTTTATGTTTTTTCTGAAGTGAGTATGATTGTTTTAGCAATATTTATCGACAATGGGAGAGACTAATTGTCAACAATCAATGGTTCAACAAATCCAGTGACAACAAGTATGTATCAGCTTGTATATATAAGCCGAATTACTTCAACTGGTCTGTCAAGCCCTAGTACCCTGAATGATATCTCAGAAGGTGCACTCGAGCGTAACCGAGCCGATGATATTACAGGTATTCTTTGTTACGGCAATGGATACTTTTTGCAGTGTGTGGAAGGATCAGAACAAGCGTTAACCAATCTTAAAAATAGATTGCTGGTCGATGAGCGACACAAAGAGTTAAAGATTCTAGATTTTTCAGAAATTACGGAGCGCCGTTTTGCCAGTTGGTCGTTACGTTCTATTACGCTTGAGCGCTGGATGAACAAAGATTCTGAACTCAAAAAGCTAATGCCATTTAAGCCATATACATGGGAAGCCAATGAATGGCAACAGTTTTTAGATATTTTGCAAAACTACTATGAAGCGCAAAATAAAGCAGGACATACTAATACACCACCTGTCGAATATAGCACGCTAGGCGTCACTTTAAGTAAAGTGGTGGGTCAGCATCAAGCGTTCTTTTTGATTCAAACCGTACTAGGGTTGATGATAGCTGCAACGTTATTATGGTTGATGCTGTAACCAATCAATGGTATCCACAAAAATAAATACAATGATAAGCCGCTAAAAGTACAGATAGTATATTAAAAAGTCAGCATTTATTGCTGGCTTTTTTTGTGGAGTAGATGATATAAATAGCGCAAACACACGCTATCATTATGATTTCAGAACAAACATAAAAAAACCCAATCATAACATATTATGATTGGGTTTTAGGTGGTGCAATTATCAGTCTAATCTCATGCTAAGCAAGAGTGCTAATAAGTGACGCCAAATAGTGGCGTCCCCAGGGGGATTCGAACCCCCGTTACCGCCGTGAAAGGGCAGTGTCCTAGGCCTCTAGACGATGGGGACTAGTACTAACGCTTCAGCTGCTTTCACCTTTATGCTGAAGTGGTGCGTATTCTAATAGCCTCTACGCTTTCTGTCAAGCCTTTTTCTACGTCTTTTTAAAATTAAATATCTTTTTTTGATAGCACGGCGCGGATGCAAGTCATTTCGCTTTAAATGATACCGAATCCACAGAGAAGTACATGCGCTAATGGTCAAAGCAAGCAGCATATAGCCGATGATGGTTCCCCATAACTTAAGTTGTGGATCCATAATAAAGTCCCTCCTATGACGTCTTGATAGTATTGGCTACCAAGGCAGGGTGAGCAACTTAAATCATCTGTAGAATATAACTGCGTGGACCAAAAGGATACTCTACCATTAGGGTTTTTTCATAAGTCAGCTGAATGCATAACACCTAAAGTCTGATAAAATAATGCCATTTACTAGTCATAATACCAATCATATCCTTATTGATTGTTAGATCAAGATGTCAAAGTCATCAAGTATTACAAATAGCACTATTACGTATCATTGGCAACATAGGATATGTGATTTATTTACGATCGACATTATCATCCAATGCTTCTTTATCGTCTTCAGCGTGCATGGCATTGGCCAGCATAGGATAGTGATTGAGAATATAACAGAACAGCTCAGCCGTTTTTTGGGTGTCATACAGTGCTGAGTGAGCATTTTTACCATCAAAATCCAGTCCTGCGGCTTTACAAGCGCGTGCGAGCACCGTCTGGCCAAATGCCAGCGCCGAGAGTGTCACGGTATCAAACACCGAAAAATTGTGAAAAGGATTGTGGCTCTTACTATTGGTTCGTACTACTGCGGCATTCAAAAATGCCAAGTCAAAATGGGCGTTATGCCCAATTAGGACGCATTGACGGCAGTCCTCCTCACGGCGTACTTCTTTTAACCCCTTAAAAATACGGCGCAGTGCGGTCTTTTCGTCTTCAGCAATGGCTTTTCGCATCGGATTGTTGGGGTCGATGCCGGTAAAGGCTAGCGCACTTGGTTCTAGGTTTGCACCTTCAAAAGGTTCAACATGAGCGTTGAATGCCTCACCGGGATAAAACACACCATGCTCATCAAGTAGCACAGGAATACAAGCAATCTCTAGTAACGCATCTGTCTGTGCGTTAAACCCTGCTGTCTCGACATCAACGACGACTGGCAGAAATTTACGAAAACGCTCTTTTAAGCGCATAGGCGCTTGTTCTTCTGCCGCATCGCTTTCAGTAGCAGTATTCGGTACAACGTTGAGGGTTGTCTCTGTGTGGTTCAATGCGTCTTTTTCAGGCAATGTTGCTGTGTTTTGATGGGTCATATCAAGTTCAATCGCTTTTATCAGTCGTGCTGGCATATTAAATGGCAAATAAGCATCCTATGCTGACAGCCATGCCACTTGTCAAAAGGGAGGGGTTGCCATCACAGGATGAGGTTGAATGTTACTAGGTGACTATTACCCTTTAATGGACCAAGGTAACATTTCACCTGCCATTAGTGGCGTCAGTGATGCACCATCGAAATAAGGATAGTCAGTTGGCACTTGCATAGGAGTATTGATGAGAGTAATAGTACTTTCATTGACTGGCAAGCCATAGAACTGGGCACCAAAACGGCTAGCAAAACCCTCTAACTTGTCTATCTTGCCCACACTATCAAAGGCTGTTGCATATAACGGCAAGGCGGTCGCCGCACTATAGCAGCCCGCACAGCCACAAGCGGCTTCTTTTTTATCCGTCGCATGCGGTGCTGAATCCGTACCTAAGAAAAACTTTGGATTGCCACTGGTGGCAACGTCTAATAAGACTTTTTGATGGCTTTCGCGCTTTAAGATAGGCAAACAATAAAAATGTGGTTTGATACCACCAACCAGCAGATGATTGCGGTTAAACATCAAATGCTGCGGCGTGATGGTGGCGGCCACATGGTTGCCTTGAGCCAATACAAAGTCTGCAGCGTCACTGGTGGTGATATGTTCTACGACTATTTTTAGGGTAGGAAATTTTACGATAATTTGTGCCAACACTTCGTCTAAAAAGCGTTTTTCGCGATCAAAGATATCTACGTGGTCTTGCGTCACTTCACCATGTATCAGCAGTGGTAGATTATGCTTCTCTAGTGCTTCAAATACATCGACACAGGCGTTGATATTGGTGACGCCATCTGCCGAGTTGGTGGTTGCGCCAGCAGGATATAGCTTGACGGCTTGCACAAGACCTGACAGCGCCGCCATTTCGATATCTTTGGCGGTAGTGTGGTCAGTTAAGTACAATGTCATACGTGGATCAAAGGCTGACTTGCGCTCAAGGCTCAAATCGCTGTCTGATAAATGCGCCATAATACGGGTGCGATAGGCAAGAGCGTCATCAACGTTCTTGACTGGTGGCACAAGGTTTGGCATGCAAATAACACGGTTAAAGCTGCTCGCTGCATGCGGTACGGTCGTACTCAAAGCTTGATCATCGCGCAGGTGAATGTGCCAATCATCTGGCTGAAGGATAATCAATTCTCTAGTCGAATCAGTCATAGTGTCAAAGCGCTCTATATCGTCAAATAAAGGAAACAAAAGGGGATGGTGTTATGTGACCATCATAACAGATTTGCCCATCTGACTAAATATGTCGCTAAATATCTGTACATAATTGATGGCACACGATATCTCTCATCATGTTCATAGACATCACGGCCTACATGGTTATCAATACCGATGTCACAGGGTTATAAGTTACAGGCTAAATGACAGTGACACAAAATAATTTCGTTCAGAATTTATAGCAAAACCTCAAGCCTTATGGCAGTTAGACTTTTGCCTATAGTAAATATGATGTACACTGAGCAAGTAACTGGCTTTCGATTTGATTTTAGCGCTTTTTTTTATACTACATTCTCATAATAGGAGTTATTCATGGCTCAACTTGATCCAAAAAACATCAATAAAATCGTATTGGCATATTCAGGTGGTCTTGATACCTCAATCATCGCTAAATGGCTCAAAGAGACTTATGATGCTGAAGTGATTACCTTTACGGCTGACATCGGTCAAGGCGAAGAAGTTGAGCCAGCACGAGCCAAAGCACAGGCCATGGGTATCAAGCATATCCATATCGAAGATTTGCGCGAAGAGTTCGCTCGTGATTATGTCTTCCCTATGTTCCGTGCTAATGCTATCTATGAAGGTGAGTACTTACTTGGTACTTCTATCGCCCGTCCATTGATTGCCAAGCGTTTGGTTGAGATTGCAAAAGAACACAACGCCGATGCCATCAGTCATGGCGCGACTGGTAAAGGCAATGACCAAGTTCGTTTTGAGCTGGGTGCGGTTGCATTATCACCAGATGTTGTGACGATTGCGCCTTGGCGTGAGTGGGACCTGTCAAGCCGTGAAAGCTTGATGAAATACGCTGAAGAGCATGACATTGCCATTGATTATGCGGGCAATAAGAAAAAATCTCCATACTCAATGGATGCTAATTTGCTGCATATCTCTTATGAAGGTGGCGTTTTAGAAGATCCGTATGCTGAAGCCGAAGACGATATGTGGCGCTGGTCAGTCAGCCCAGAACAAGCCCCTGATGAAGCACAGTATCTAGAGCTAGAATACGAAAAAGGCGACATCGTTGCTATTGATGGTGAAGTACTTAAGCCTTTTGAGATTATGATCAAGCTGAATGAGATTGGTGGCAAGCACGGTATCGGTCGTTTGGATATCGTTGAAAACCGTTACGTCGGTATGAAGTCACGTGGCTGCTACGAGACACCAGCGGGTACGATTATGCTAAAAGCGCATCGCGGCATTGAGTCGTTAACGCTTGACCGTGAAGCGGCACATCTAAAAGATGAGCTGATGCCACGCTACGCAAAAATCATTTATAACGGTTATTGGTTCAGCCCTGAGCGTATGATGTTACAGGCTTTAATTGACAAGTCACAAGAATACGTCAACGGTACGGTACGTTTAAAACTGTACAAAGGCAGCGTAAGCGTTGTTGGTCGTAAGTCAGATGATTCATTGTTTGATGAAAAAATCGCGACTTTCGAAGATGATGCAGGCGCTTATGATCAAAAAGACGCTGAAGGCTTTATCCGTCTAAATGGTCTACGTTTGGCTATCGAAGCCAGCCGTGGGCGCGATTTGTCTAAGTAATCATTTAAGCGAATCATCGCTAAATAAAACTTAGATTGTATGCACAAAAAAAGAGGCGCTATATTTATAGCACCTCTTTTTTTATGGCTGATTTTTTATGGTTGATAGAGACGTGTCAAAACTATCTTGCTAAAAACCATCATGTCACGTACGAATAGGTCTGTTTTGTTTATTCTACTCTGTTATCAGCGTCATCCACTCTGACGATAGCCACATCTTGTTGTTGACGATCCTCAGTGGTATCTTTATCGAAACTCTCTTGGTTTGCAATGAGGGCGTTATCAAGTTGTTGTGATTGATACTTAAAGGTAGCGAGCGCGCCCAGCACCCCAACGACCAATATGATGATGAGAATCACAGGGTTTTTCCAAAGGGGCGTGGATGCCTCATATTCAATGGGTTTTTCACTGGTTGTCGCTGGCGTATTGTCACTATTACCGCCAATTAACCCCAAACTTACAAGTGGTGGCTTGGGTGGATTGGCAGGTTCAGAGTTGATGCGTAGACGGTTACGGCTAAGATAGATATCAGAGATTTTTGCCAGCTGTAATAACCAGCGTTGATGTGGCAAGGCAATAGCAGGCATCTCTGCGAAGACCAGCATGTCATTGTGACGACCTTGCGGCAAGTTATCAGATGAGCGGCCAATGGCTTTTAGGTAGTTGCCCGTTGCCAATTGCATGTCTTGTGTAGGTTCATAATCTTCAGGTTTGAACCCAGTCAGCTCATACCAGTGAGTATCAAAAATGGGCGGCGTGCTTGAGAGCTGCTCAGTATTTAGTAGCCTGCGCTCTGTGGTATCTTCTGACTCAATGTCCGAATGCTCAGATACTGATTCGGTAGTCGTATCGTTAATGCCATCGCTGTTCTCCCTTTCTGCCTCAGAAGACAAGACAGAATCTGTACCAAAACGTGCTGCGGATAAAAACTGTGGCTGCAGGGCAAACCACTTATTGATCTCATCGCTATCTAATTGACTATATTCTGCCAAAATAGCCAATTCACGAAGCACAATCACGCATAAAGAGGTCAGTAATATTTGAACTTGCTGTGTCGTGGCACTCATTTGGGCGGCGATATGATCGCTCGCTTTGATAACACGGGCACTGTCATTGAATATGGCATCAGCCGCATCATGACGATGATATAGCGTCGCACTAATGGTCGCAAAGTTCATGGAATTGTACTGTCGTAGCTCCTTGACAGCACTACGGCCAAACAGCTTTTTGCTAATGGCTTGCCCCTGATGGCGCTGCTGGTAGGCAAGCAGTGCGCTCACAATCGCCTGTAGACTGGCATCTATTGCTAAGCGTGCTTGCGGTAAGGATAATTGCGCGGCATCCGCCAAAAGAGACAGCATAGGCTGAGTATCATGATATAGAAAGTCATACATCGACACACGTGTCGGTGAAATAGTCGTCATAATCTGCTAGCATCAAAAAGTGTGCCCCTATATTACGGTGCCAAATGCCCTGACACAATCCCTTAATAATAGAAATTTCCAATCATTTTATGGATTGCTTTGATAGTAACCTTATAAATACTTGAATAAATAACTGATAACTGGACACCTATATGACAAATAAGAAGACTCATGATACAGAGCTGGTGATTAATATCGCTGAGCAAACACTAACAATCTATCAGCAGCAGACCGAGGTTGGTCGATATACGATATCTACGGCCAAAAACGGGATAGGGAGCCTACAAGACAGTGGCTGTACGCCGCTAGGCATGCATATCATCGCAGAAAAAATAGGAGGCAGTGAGCCGATGAATGCAGTGTTCATCGGTCGTGTGCCAACAGGTGAGATTTATGATGCGGATCTTGGCGCGTTACATCCTAAGCGTGATTGGATATTGAGCCGTATCCTTTGGCTGAGTGGCCTTGAAGATGGCTCAAATAAAGGATGTAATGATCAAGGTGGCTGTGATACGTATCAGCGTTATATCTATATTCATGGTACGCCAGATACTGAGCCGATGGGTATGCCGCTTTCACATGGCTGTATACGTATGCGCAACGAAGATATCGTGGCACTATACGAGCAAGTAAAAGCAGGCATGCCAGTAACTATCGTTGCCGAATAAACAAAACATTAAAAATAGCTATTAAAAAACATCACCAAAATATTGAGCTGTCTCTGAATTTGGCCAAGTGCTTTGCAGTCGGATCGTAGTCATGCTCCAGTGTGGCTACGAACCAACCAGCACCATATAGCGCTTGAGCATCTGTCGCTGATTTTAACTCATAGCATTGCTGATATCGACTGTCAGCACTGTGTTGCTCCAGTGCTGTTTGTGCTTTTTTCAGGCGTTTTAGCCAGCGTGTGGTTTTTTTCTTGCGTAGTAAGGATGCTGAGAACTCACTGATATAAAGCAAATCTGTTAGGCGATGACTTAACCCATCTTCGGCTTGGTTGTCATTATCGGCTCTATCGTCATCAAGCTCAGCGTCACTGCTTTCATCAGGTTCATTATCGCTCTCAAAACACTTTTCGTACTGTTTAGAGAGAATCTTCTCTAGCTTATCGTGGGCTAGATGATCGGCTTTAGGTTCGATACTAGGATCGCTCATGGCAAAGGCAATCAGCTCTAGTAGAGTAAGCTGAAAGTCATTGGCTCGCACGGCATCAATGGGAGTGACTTTGATAGCATCGATATCTGTGGCCCAGTCAACAGCAGGAGCGCCATAGGTTTGCAGCAGTGGCTCAACGTGTGAGACCACATGAGCAAGCTGACGATAGTCATCAAGCAACACAGCTGTCTGTTGCAGTATCGGTAGCCAGTCTGGATTAATCTCATCAGAAAAATCTGCGAATGCTCTTAGAGCCGCCAGCAAGCGCTTAATACCAGTATGCAATTGCAACACATGCTCGACCTCTGTGCTTCCAGCAACGATAGCGCTGCTATTCGGTAGTATCTGTAGCAGGCAGTTATGTACCGCTGCTCGTACAAAGGCTGGCATGCTACTGTCTTTACTTACTTGTAGTTGACTGAGGTTGGCACTGACGGCTGGACTGTGGTCTCGTCCATTGATTAGTAGGCCGCCACGTTCGGCCTTGGTCACAGTAGATAAGCACAGTTTATAGCGTTTGCACCATGTCTTGGCTGTCAAAAATAAAAAGTCCAAGTCTCCTGAGACCAGCTCAAACTCTATCTCTTGGATAGCTTCTCGCTGAGCATCGTCTGTACCATGGACAATCTCTCCATGATCGTAAGCCACCTCAAGACAGTTATTGATATCGTCATTATCATCCTCTATAAGTGTTCGAGTGGTACGTTGTACATCAGTCACATATAATCGAGTCAACTGCTTGGCCAGTTTTTTGAGCTTAAAATCAGCTAGGGCAGTGGCTATAGAGGTGTCTTTATAAAGGGTAAGATCAGGCATCAGCTCGTTATTATCGAGCATGTCCTGTACTTGCTCATTATCAAGTACCGCATTATGCTCTAAGCGTGCAGCCAAACCATCGCCACCCGCTTTTATCGTTTGCACCCATGTGTCACCTTCTTTGCGAATACGCAGACCGATACCTGCCTGTGCCAGCTGCTGGTCAGGCGTATCGTAATAATGTGCAGCCAGTTGGGTCACTTGTGAAGATTTGACTTGCGCTTGACGCATCAAACCCTTTAATCGCGACTCTGGTACCAAAAACTTCAGCTCTATCTCTTGCATATTAGCTCCTAATAATTCTGACTGATGGCTCTGATCAATAATTGTGATTAACCATTATTAGTCTACCATTCTCTGATTATTTAAACTGCAATAAAAAAGCCGCCCTACATGATGTAGGGCGGCTTTTGGTAATAATGATGTCGTTATTTATAACGAATCAATCATTTGATAAAAGTCTATTTGAACTGATCCATGGTGTTTTTACCGCCACCAGCTTTAAGTGCGTTGTCACCAGAGAAAATCTCTTTGTGATCATCACCAAGGTCAGAACCAGCCATTGCTTGGTGCTTAACACAAGCGATGCCTTCGCGGATTTCTTTACGTTGTACACCAGCTGCATAAGCAAGCATGCCTTCTTCACCGAAGTAGCCTTTAGCAAGCTCATGTACGCTAAGAGCGGTCGTGTGATAAGTAGGTAGCGTGATTAGATGATGGAATACACCTGCTTCACGTGAGGCATCTTTTTGGAAGTTTTTAGCCGCTTCGTCAGCTGCTTTGTCCAAATCAGTACCATCATAGTTAGCACTCATCAAGTCATCTTTATTGTATGCAGAGATGTCTTTGCCTTCGGTTTCCCACTGTGCGATAACTTGCTTACGGAAGTTTAGCGTCCAGTTGAATGATGGGCTGTTGTTGTATACAAGCTTCGCTTTTGGCTGTTGCTCTTTAATACGGTCAACCATCATTTTGATGTGTTCAACGTTTGGCGTTGGTGTTTCAATCCATAGTAGATCTGCGCCGTTTTCTAGAGCCGTTACACAGTCAAGTACAACGCGGTCGATGTTGGTTTCTTCACGGAATTGATATAGACCGTTTTGCAAGCGAACAGGGCGTACTAGTTTGCCGTTGTGCTTAAGTAAGCTGTCGTTTTCGTTGGCGTTTTCTAAAGTAACTTCTTCCATTTCGATGAAGTCGATGTATTTAGAAGCTAAATCACCTGGCTCATTTGATACTGGGATTTTTTGAGTGAGTGATGCGCCTTCAGAGTCAGTACGAGCAACGATGATGCCGTCTTCAACACCTAGCTCTAAGAATGCATAGCGGATGGCGTTTAGCTTAGAGATGAAGTCTTCATGCGGTACAGTTACTTTACCTGCTTGGTGACCACATTGCTTAGCATCAGATACTTGGTTTTCAACCTGAATGGCACAAGCACCAGCTTCAATCATTTGCTTAGTCAATAGGTAAGTGGCTTCTTCGTTACCGAAACCTGCATCGATATCAGCAATGATTGGCACAACATGCGAATCAAAGTTTTCGATTTTAGCTTGGATTTCAGTCGTGTCTTGACCTGCTTCTTCAGCAGCGTTTAGCTCACGGAAGTAATCGTTCAATACTTTAGCATCTGCTTGACGCAAGAATGTGTAGATTTCTTCGATTAGCTTAGGTACTGACGTTTTTTCATGCATTGATTGGTCAGGTAGAGGACCAAACTCAGAGCGCAATGCTGCAACCATCCAGCCTGATAGATAGATATACGTTTTAGCAGTAGTGCCAAAATATTTTTTCTTAGCATACATAGTTTGCTGTGCAACAAAACCATGCCAAGCACCTAGAGACTGTGTGTACTGAGACGTATCGTTATCATAGTCTTCCATGTCTTGACGCATGATTTTTGCTGTATATTTTGCAATATCTAAACCAGTCTTGAAACGGTTTTGAGACATCATACGTGCCGCGTCGACTTCACTGATATTCTGCCAGTTGCCGTGTTTTTGCTTTAATTCACGTACTAGATCGATCGCTGATTTATATGCAGTTGACATCTATAGTCTCCTTGGTGGGGTGTAAAAATAAATTGAATGTTGAGATAATAATTTTATTTTGCTAAAGCATTTTATTAGACTAAAAATCGTTTGTTCATATTTGATATTGGCACTGTCAGTATCTTATATAGCGTAAATGTGAGAGTACATAACCAATCAATCTCTTCTTTACACTAAACAAACTTTGTGACGAATACAACAATATTACTGAACTTGGGAGTTGATAAATAACTGTTAACTCATCTCACTTATGTGTCTTTAAAGCGCTTTAGCATTTAGTAAATAGTGGTGTCATAATTGACCGTAAGAGATGTTACAATGACGATGCCAGCTAGCGGTATTTCATGGCCGATAATACGTCCTAGTCTGCGACCAAATCCTACTGTTAAGTTGAATGTGATCCGCTTATAAAACTCATATTTATCGTCTGCATTACAATCTCTTTATGGGATTTACTATAACTGCCTTACCAAGATTTATCTAATTTATGATAGTTATCTTTGGTATTTCCATAGGTTATAAACTATATATAACAGTACCTTACATCGACTAAGATGAGTTATACTCAGTATATGTTCGAATAAGTTAGACAGGAATTAGTGAAAATAGGCTGTTATTGGTCGTCACTCGTCATAACAACACCGAAAATACCAAGCTTGTCGAGGTATTTACTCAAAGTCCAAGAGAATTACATATGAATTTGCAGCGGGTTGATTTAAATCTATTAGTCCATTTAGATGTGTTGTTACGAGAAAAAAACGTCACTCGTGCAGCCGAGCAGCTTGGTATCACCCAACCTGCTATGAGCAATATTTTGCGCCGTCTGCGCAAGTTGTTTAATGACCCTCTGTTGGTTCGCTCGTCTGAAGGCATGACGCCGACAGAGCGTGCGCTTGAGTTGCAGCCGCGTATTCGTGAGATATTGGCTGACTTGACGCAAGTGCTAGAGCCGCGTACTGAATTTAGACCCTATAGCACCTCGCGTGTATTTCGTATCATGACCTCAGACTATGCAGAAGCGACCCTAGTGCCTAAACTGGTGAAAGCATTACGTTCTGAGGCACCCAATGTTATTCTGGACTTTTTGACGCCATCAGACGTCTCCTATCGTGACATGGAGCAGGGACGAGTCGATCTGGCAATTAACCGCTTTAATGAGATACCACAGAGCTTCCATCAGGTGCTGGTGTGGCGTGATACCTTTACTTGTTTGCTGTCCTCTGATAGCCCTTACGCCAATCGTTTTAATTTAAAAAACTATCTGAAAGCACAGCATGTTTGGGTATCAAAAACAGGTATGGGCGTCGGCTTTGGGGTGAATCCAGAAAAGTCAGGCGGGCTAGGATCTATCGATCAGGCATTGCAGCGCCTGGGACAAAAACGTCAAATCAGTGTCTTTACTCGTCATTATCAGATGCCAGCCATGCTTGCTGCCAACAAGGATTTGGTAGCAACGTTGCCAACCCGTGTGGCAAGAATGCAAGCCAATAACGACAGTATTAGGATGGAAGAGCCACCATTCTTTATTCCTGAGTTTGAGCTGACGATGGCGTGGTCCCCGTTACTGCAACATCATCCAGCCCATCGTTGGTTACGCCAACTGATCATGCATGTGGCTCGTCAAATCGTTGACGAAGAAGAGAACCCACCGCAAGAGATACCTGTCATTAACCATTTGTTTTGATCTGATAAAAATGTCATAAAGCCTCTATGATTATTTATGGGCTACTAAGCTACTATACTATTAGCAACTTCTAGTCATTCTCAACCAGAAAAGCCAACTTAAGCGTTGGTTTTTTTTGGTTTATTAAAACGTCATATAGATGGTGAACTTTGGCAAATGGTTAGCAGTTTTCATTCCATTTAACATTTAACTCTCAGGCTAAGGAAATGCTCTAATATTTAGACATACTTAATCAAACAGTCACACTCTTAACATCTTCAACACACTTCACAATATATTGTAAAACTCTGAGTAAAATATCTTGTTATGATAATCGCAGTTAAACAATGACCCATCGAATATTGAACTGTACAAAAGGTTATTCGATGGAAGCTTATAATTCTATAAAAGCATTATGATATTAACGATACAAACAACAATATTAAATATATATAAAATCAAATAACAAGGACAATAACATGTCGGATATCACTACTATCAACCCAACCACGGGTGAAGAAATCAAAAACTACGATTATATGAGCGTAGACGAAGTTAATAAGATCGTTGATGCCTCACATGAAGCTTTCTTAGCGTGGCGTACTGTTAGCCACGAAGAGCGTGGCCGAGCGATTAAGTCTATCGGTGATAAGCTAATCGAGCATAAAGAAGAGCTGGCTAAGCTGATGACTGAAGAGCGTGGTAAGCTATATAGCCAAAGCTTGCAAGAGATTGATCTGTGTAAAGCAATCTGTGACTATACTGCTGAAAATGGTATCGAAGCACTGGCTGACGATGTACGTGATATTGAAGGCATGAGAAAAGGATTGGTTAGCTATCAGCCTATCGGTATTATTTATGGTATGCAGCCTTGGAACTTCCCAGCATATCAGGTATTCCGTTACACCATCGCCAACTTGATGGCGGGTAACAGTGTCTTGTTAAAGCACGCATCTAACGTGACGGGCTCTGGTTTACTAATTGAAAAAATCTTGCATGAGTCTGAACTGCCAAGTGATCTTTTCCGTACTATTATCATTGGTCATGACCAGTCAGAAGACTTAATCAACAACGATAAAGTACGTGGTGTGACGCTCACAGGTAGCGATAAAGCAGGTGTCATCGTTGGTCAACAAGCGGCAAAAGCCATCAAAAAAGCGGTATTAGAGCTTGGTTCAAACGATGCTTTCATCGTGTTAGAAGATGCTGATTTAGACATAGCAGTAGAGACTTGTGCACAAGCACGCCTAATCAACAACGGCGAAACTTGTGTTGCCGCAAAACGCTTCATTGTAGTGGATAGTGTATATGATGAATTCCGCAAGCGTATTGTTGAGAAGTTTGCAGGTACGAAATCTGGTGATCCTATGGATGACAGCTCAGATATCGGTCCATTGGCTCGTAAAGATCTACAGGAGCAGTTACACGAGCAAGTAGAGCAAAGCGTGGCCAAAGGTGCAACGATTGCAGTCGGCGGTAAAATTCCTGATAGTAAAGGCAGCTTTTATCCAGCTACTATTTTAGAGAACGTTGAGAGAGGTCAACCTGCCTATGATGATGAACTATTTGGTCCTGTGGCTTCGCTCATTCGCGCAAAAGACCAAGACGATGCCTTACGTATCGCTAACGACAGCCGCTATGGTTTAGGCGGTGCAATCTTCTCAAAAGATACAGACAAAGCGGTACGTCTAGCACGTGAAGAGTTTGACACTGGTATGGTCTATATCAATGGTTATGGTCTTGCCAACCCTGCATTGCCATTTGGTGGCGTCAAAAACTCAGGTTATGGCCGCGAACATGGTGGCTTCGGTATCAAAGAGTTCGTCAACATTAAAGCGGTTCATGTTTTTTAATGGCAGTTAATATTGCTGCTAGATATTAATATGGTCGTCAGTAGATGACCATTAAAAAGCCCAGTCACTCGTTATGAGTTGACTGGGCTTTTTAATGTAAAAATGTCATACGTGTTAAAACTAGCTTCGAGCTAATTTATCCTGTTCTATTACTGGTCTAAGCGTTCATAAACAGCTGTAATGGCAAGGCTGGCAACAAACTTGCTTTAACTGTATTGCTAGTATCAAGTGACAATACTTTATTTGCCAATAGCAAAATTGTCCATGGTAGCAACTTATGCTCAAGTTTTTGTACACGTGCTTGTAGGCTATCCGCCGTCTCTGTTTGATTGATCTCTAACAGCGCTTGGGTCAAAACAGCGCCCGCATCGAGCTCAGCAGTGACGACATGAATACTACAACCATGATGACGCTCACCTGCTTGTATCGCTCGCTGATGGGTATCAAGTCCCTTGTAAACAGGCAATAGAGAAGGGTGCAAGTTAATCATGGGCGCTGGCGCATTGTCGATGAACGCGCCACTTAATACACGCATAAACCCAGCCAACACAATGAGATCAGGTTGCCATTCGACAAGCTGTGCATTTGCATGAGTTTCAAAAGTTTTGATACCCATGCGTTTGCCGTTAGCAACGTGTGACAGTACCGCGACTGGAATATTAGCCTCATTGGCACGAGTGATGGCATAAGCGTCATCACGATTGCTGATGACACCTACTATTTCAATCGGTAGTGCGCCAGCTTGCATGGCATCGATCAATACTTGTAGATTACTACCACTACCTGATACCAGAACGGCAATACGTAATGGTTTGATAGGTTGATTTGACGTATCAGATACCATTAACGGTACACCACTGCATCCGCTTCGCGTGTAACCATCTCACCCAACTGCCATGCTTTTTCGCCAGCGTCATTCAATATGTTGATGGCTGCTTCAGCTTTATCTTTAGGCACGACGATGACAAAACCGACGCCGCAGTTAAAGGTGCGGTACATTTCACTCTGCTCGATGTTACCTTGGGTTTGTAGCCAAGTGAATAGCTCTGAGAACTGCCAGCTGGCTGTATCAATGCTTGCTGCTAGCGTTTCAGGTAGTACGCGAGGTAAGTTATCTGTTAAGCCGCCACCAGTGATATGCGACATGGCATGAAGCGCTGAGCTACCAAGGGTGTCTTGTAGCGCTTTGATGGCTTTAACATAAATACGGGTCGGTGCCATTAGTGCGTCTTGGATAGGCTGACCGTCTAGCTGTTCATCGCTAGTCGTCACATCAATACCGCTAACCTCGATGACCTTACGTACCAATGAGTAGCCGTTAGAGTGTGCGCCACTAGAAGCCAATGCGATCAATACATCACCTTCTGCGACATTTTCACCAGTCACCACTTCTGCTTCTTCAACCACACCGACACAAAATCCAGCTAGGTCATAGTCATCGTCTTGATACATACCTGGCATTTCAGCGGTTTCGCCGCCAATAAGGGCACAGTTAGCGAGCTTACAGCCATCGCCAATACCTGTCACGACAGTCGCTGCTACATCGACATCGAGCTTACCCGTTGCATAGTAATCTAAGAAAAATAGTGGCTCTGCACCGCAAACCAACAAATCGTTGACGCACATGGCAACCAAGTCGATGCCGATCGTGTCATGACGATTGAGCTGTAGGGCCAATTTGAGCTTGGTGCCCACGCCATCAGTGCCCGAAACCAATAATGGAGATGTATAACCTGTTGGGATACGGCATAGTGCACCGAAACCGCCCAGTCCACCCACGACTTCAGGACGAGTAGTGGCTTTTGCCACGGACTTGATTCGCTGAACCAAAGCATCGCCTGCATCGATATCAACGCCGGCATCTTTGTAGCTTAAAGAAGGCTTGTTACTCATGGTCATCTCACAAATTTTATAGGGAATGAAGGTCTATCAGTAGAAAAGCTGGTCGGTTGTGTTAATTGCGCACATAGTGGGCGCATTATACCCAAAAACAGACCCTACTCGCAAAGCAACTTACGAATATTTGGCTGATATTTAGTGAAGACTTGCCTTAAGTGGCAAATAAGTTGCTTAGAAACAAAAAATGACGGATTTTTTGTCGTACTCTGCGATAATGAAACGCTAAATTTATCGTTAAATGTTGCCTAAAATAGTTGTTTAAATATTCTTATTCGCTAAGTGTTAATTTAATAAAGCAGGTTATCTACCAAGAAGAGCAATGGATACATTTTAGAGAGCGATGCATTTAATAAATCACTGATGACGATTGTGCTTTATTGTGTGGCAGATTTTTTATCTTGTATTAATTTCAACGCGGTATTTTTCTAAATCAGCTTAATCTAGGACTACTTGTCATGATAAAACAACCAATAGATATCTTTTTCCGGCGTTTATTTATTGTCGTTGCCTTAGTTGTGGCTCTGGTTTTACTGTATTTGATGTTGCCTGTCATCGTGCCATTTGTCGTGGCGTTTATGCTGGCTTATCTATTCAACCCGTTGGTAAAGCGACTGTCAAAATATATCAAGCGTTGGATGGCGATTATCATTGTTTATGCCACCATTACCTTGGGAATGGCGTTGTTACTCTGGTGGTTAGTACCAACATTATGGCATCAGCTACAAGCCGCTTGGGACTATTTGCCCAAGATATTTAATTGGTATAACCAAGTGGTGCGTGATTGGCTTGTCAACAATACCCGTATTCGACTGCCCGAATTAGAATCCAAAGCCTTTTCAGAGACACTCGTTGACTATATGCAGACGAATTATGAGTTTGCTGATGCTAGCACTATGATGAGCCAAATACTGACTTCCAGTATGAATTTCATCAATAACGCAGGTCTCATTGTATTAGTGCCTATTCTGACCTTTTATTTCTTATTTAATTGGGATCAGCGTTTAAAGACATGGAAGATGGCAATACCCACTGCTTACTGCCAACAAGTCATTGAAATAGTCAAAGAGTGTGATTTGGCCTTGATGGCGTTTATCAAAGGTCAGTTTTTGGTGATGGTGTTACTGGGTGCTATCTATGCGATACAGCTGCAGCTCATTGGGTTAGAGCTTGGTCTGATCATTGGTATGGTAGCGGGTATTGCCAGCTTTGTCCCTTACTTAGGTTTTGGTATTGGGTTCATTGCTGCGATCATTGCCTGCTTATTTCAGTTTGGATTGGATTGGACTTACCTGTCGTTGATTGTTGGTGCGTTTTTAGTAGGACAAGCCGCAGAAGGTTATATTCTGCAGCCATTACTACTTGGTGATAAGATTGGCCTATCACCGCTATGGGTGATATTTGCCGTATTGGCAGGGGCCAGTTTATTGGGTTTCGTAGGAATGTTGATCGCGCTGCCGGTGTCCGCTGTGCTGAATGTATTGTTTCGCCATGCATATGCGTACTATCGTACGACTGACTTTTATAAAGGCCGTAAGCAGTTGTTACTGTTTGAAAATAAATAAATGCGCTAACTCCTAACATGCCCAGATAGACAGAGTGTAGATAGGGATAATGCGGTGAGGGAGTAATGATTGACAAGGCTTAGTAGGTAAAAGACTTGTCAGTCATTTTGTAAATATGTTATATATAGGCGCAGTATCAATGGTATGCGCTATTACTGCGACATTTTTACGTATCCTAGTGACATCTTTGCTCATGCAGGTTTTAAAAAAAATATGGCTGCCATGTCCCTCATTTTAAGCTTCAGAATCTAAATGATGACATGTCCTTAAGTTGCACCAGATTTTATGCCCAGTAATACTGACGCTAGCTCATATTGATTTATTTTACTTTTATCTTTTTTATTTTTATTGCAATACGCAAAACGAGTTGATGATTCATGGCAGAAGCACAGCTAAGTCTCAACCTAGACATTAAGCATGATGCAAGTCTCAGCGACTTTGCAGGTCCCGGTTGGATGTCGATTATTGATGCAGTGCGGCAACTTCATGTCGGCCTGATTGGTCAGCTATACCTGTTTGGTAGCCCTGCGACGGGTAAGTCCCATCTGCTGTCTGCTATCTGTGAGTCGTTTATTGAAATGGACAAATCTGCAATTTGTTTGTCCCTTAATGAGCTGATCCAAACCGATGTGCATGTACTATCGTCTTTAGAGAATTTTGATCTCATCGCGATTGACGATTTAGAGGTGCTTGAGCAAAGCAGCCAATGGCAAGAAGCGTTGTTTCATCTGATCAATCGTAGCCGTGAAGGGCAGCGTCAACTGTTGTTTGCTGCCAATAAGCCCGCCGATGATTTGCCTTTTCAGCTGAGGGATTTATTAACGCGTTTGGCACAAGCGCCTACCTTTAAAGTACCTACCGGTCACGATTTAGCAGATCGTCAGGCATTATTACAGTCTATCTTACGTCGTCGCGGTTGGCAGTTTGATGATCGAATCCTCAATCATTTGCTGACAGAAGGCCCTCACCGTATCGGTGCGATGATGGAAGTGCTCAATTATATCCAACCGATGTTCTCTAACCTGGGACGTAGTAATATATCTAAAGCAGTGATTAGCGATGCGCTACGCACCATCGACGAACAAACATTGGCAGCAGAGCTTGCTGACATCGCTCAAGAGACACAAGTGGATAGCGATTCGGCTATTCAAGACCAACATACGATGCCACTTGATTTTTAATCTGTCTCACTTGCTGTTGTCTCTTTGTTGAGTTGAATTGAATCAACGATAGTAGAAATCTAGTAGCAAGAACACGAATCCTTTCATCCAATATGCTTTTACTATTAACGGAATAATTTATGAAATCGAATGCTTCTTTGTTAAAAAAATTGACCATTGGATCATTGTTGGTCGGTGCTACTTCGGTCTCTATGATGTCACAAGCCGCAGTGACATTATTGGTCGATGATCATATTAAAGTAACCGCTATCAATGGGCAGGAGGTTCAACAGAGTGCTTTTCAGCCATTGACAAAGACTTTCACTCTCGAGCCGGGTCAACACGCTATCACAGCTAAATATGATCGCTTGTACAACTTGGCTCGTGATGAGCATGACTATTTGCGTTCAGGTAATGTCAGTGTGACTGCACAACTGGCTGACAATCAAACCTATCGTTTGACGATGCCCAATCAGCCAGAAGATTATGAGACTGCTAGAGACTATGCTAAACAGCCAACGCTCGCCGTACAGCAAAACAATACCGTCATTGCTAGTCAGCAAGGTATGGCTGGCAACCAGAGTGGCTTGTTTTCAGGATTGGGTAAAGCATTGGGCGGCGTATTCGGCGGTGCAGGTGATGCAGAGCTACAAAACCAACGTGCGATTGCCGCTATAGGTCAGCCAGCAGCTACGGCACCAAGTAATGTCAGCATGGCATCAGCAGCGCCTATCAAGCAGACTACGAGTGTGAACGCCTCTACCAATACGTTAGATACCTTTATGCAGATTTGGCTACAAGCAACACCTGCTGAACGTGAAAAAATGCGTCAATGGATGCAAAAGTAGGGTTTCATTAGCCACAGCAAGCACAAAAAAAGCACCTAAAGTAGGTGCTTTTTTATGATCTAGATTTTAGTAGCGTACTGTTTCTTTAATAATGATTAACCTAAAAATGCGTTGTACATCCACACCAGTTTTTCTTGTTCTTGTACATAAGCATCTACCAAGTCAGCTGATCCTTGATCTTCGCTTTCTGCAGCGAGCGATGATACTTGGCGTTGCTCTGTAATCAAGGCTTGTAATCCAGTGATCACACCTTTCACACAAGTTGTGCCATCTTTGACGTTTTTGTCTTCACTGATACTGGTATGCTGCGTAAAATCACTATAAGCGTGAAGTGGCGTACCACCCAAAGTTAAGATACGTTCAGCAATTTCGTCGATTTGTAGTTGTAGTGATGTATACAGTTCTTCAAACTTTGGATGTAAAGTGAAAAAATGCTCACCTTTTACATTCCAGTGGTAGCCACGTACATTCAGATAAAACACATGATACGTTGATAATAGATTGTTCAATTTTGCGATCACTTCGCTCATGTCTGCTTTTTCTAGACCGATCTGGTTAGTAGCGTTATTAGTATTACTCATAGTATTGTCCTTATAGTGTGAGTGTTATTATGCGAGATTAAATAAAGAAGCATCGTAGCTGTACTAAGTTGTGATCATAATCAAAATATTTTGATTGTGATACTGTTGGCATCAGCTGTCTTTCTTCTTTTGATGCTTATAATAATAGCAAACTATTATTAATAAGTTAAATTTAATAAATACAATTTAATGATTGGTTTTATAAAACTATAACTGGCTTTCTCTACCATTACTATTAATGATAAAGAAGAGCTTGTTTCTATAATGCTGGTGGCTTCAGATTTTCAGGGTTTAGACCTTTAGAGGGAATCACTTCTAATAAATGCTGACGTACTGTATCGATTGGGAATTTCTGCGCTTTTAGACGTTTGGGTACGATCTGGCTGCCTTGCTGACCTTTTAGCTCAAACATCATAAAAATATAGTCGTCAGTCTCATCCCAGCTCTTGATAGCAGTCCACGGAATAACGGCTTGTTGCATGCTACCAGCTCGCATTTGCATACCGCGCATTTGCGAGTTTTTCATCATATCAGGTTGGTTGCTTGGCATTGCCATCACGAGGCCATGTTTTTGTACGCCGAGCTTCATTTGGCGCATCTCATCTGGCATTTCTTGATCGGCCACTTGCTTTTCGAACTCTCTTTTTACGTACCACTTAAAACCTAAAGTACGAGCCAATAGATAAATCACCACACCAGCGAGCATCAACCAAAAGATGATGGTTGAGTAGCCTGTCACAAAGATAAGTCCTGCAATAGCAAGTACCACAACCACTGCCATGATGATCCATTCTTTATTCTTAAAGCTTGATAGACCAAAAGAGGGGCTGGCACTGGCAAACAGTTCATACTGTGCTTGGTGAAATTCAGCCTCAGTTATGTTTAAGGCGACAGGTTGGAGCGTATAAGGGTACAGGGCCATAAAGGTTTCTCAAATACTTAGATTAAAAGTGTTGGATTTAAATCGCCAAAGCTAAGCGGCAATGCTGTACTTGGCTGAAAGTAAAAAAAGGTATGCGCTTATCTTACCGAAAAGTATCCCTAAATGAAACATATAAGCCGTTCTGTGCACTGATAGAGGTGATATTAATGATTTTAATAAAGAGGGGTGAGGCTTATTGGAGATGAATTAAATGTCAAGACAGGTATTTGAGGCTAATGTAAGTGACTACAGACAATGAAAGTCATCAATGAAAATACAATCAGCAGAGGTCAAAACATGGTCAAATCTGCTGTGTCTTGGTATTATAGCGTCTACAAGACATATTGATGCAAAACATAGCGGTGCATGCGCTAGGTAATTATTAATAATATTTTTCAACCCTTTTACTCACCTTTAGTGTTACAGGCAACTATTATGATTGATGCAAAACTCTTACGCGGCGATTTAATCGACTTACAACAGCAACTGGCCACTCGTGGTTATGCACTTGACATGGATTTTTGGCAAACAGTTGAGTCAGAGCGTAAATCTTTGCAGATCAAGACTGAAGAGTTGCAGTCGCGCCGTAATGCGGGTGCCAAGCAAGTAGGCGCGCTAAAAAAATCAGGCGAAGACGCCAGTGAGCTATTGGCTGAGATGCAAAGTGTCAGCGGTGAGATTAAAGCGGCTGAAGATGAACTGCGCACTTTGCAGGAACGCATCACCAAAGCTGGCATGCAAATCCCTAATATTCCAGCAGCTGATGTGCCAGTAGGTACGTCAGAAGAAGACAACGTAGAAGTGCGCAAGTGGGGCACGCCGCGTACGTTTGATTTTGAGATTCAAGATCACACCTATATTGGTGAGACACTTGGTATGCTAGACTTTGAAGCGGCGACCAAGCTAACTGGCAGTCGCTTTAATGTGCTAAAAGGACAGTTGGCGCAGATGCATCGCGCACTGATTCAATTTATGCTCAATACCCATACCATGAAGTACGGCTATCTTGAGACCTATGTGCCTTATATTGTGAATTCAGACAGCCTCAAAGGTACGGGGCAGCTCCCTAAGTTTGAAGATGATTTGTTTAAGCTAAAAAACCATACTAATAACGAAGAGATGGATTTTTATTTGATTCCAACCGCTGAAGTGCCAATGACCAACTTGGTACGTGGCGAGCGTTTGGACATTAGCGAGCTACCACTTAAGTTTACCGCGCATACGCCTTGTTTCCGTAGTGAAGCTGGCTCACATGGCCGTGATACCCGTGGTTTGATCCGTCAGCATCAGTTTGAAAAAGTTGAGATGGTCAATATTGCCACGGCTGAACAATCTGATGAGTTGCTAGAAGCAATGACTGGACAAGCTGAATATATCTTGCAGCAGTTGAACCTACCATACCGCACGGTGCAGCTATGTACGGGTGATATGGGCTTTGCAGCACAAAAGACTTATGACATCGAAGTATGGTTACCAAGCCAAGACACTTACCGTGAAATCTCTAGCTGCTCTAACTGCGGTGATTTCCAGGCGCGCCGTATGGGTACGCGTGTCAAAGATGGCAAGCAAACCAGCTTAGTACACACGCTGAATGGTTCAGGTTTGGCAGTTGGCCGTACGCTATTGGCCGTCATGGAAAACCATCAAAACGCAGATGGCAGTATCACCATTCCAGAAGTATTGCGTCCGTTTATGGGCGGTGCTGAGACTATTTCAGTTTAAATGGTTATTTTGCTGTAATGATTTACAACGTATTACTATGGGTATTTTGATAAAATTGATATAAATTACTGTGAAATACTCACCGCTAAGCCATGCCATTTTTTGGCGTGACTTGCATCAAATATGTTAATATTGCACTTTGATTTTATAGCCAACACGGTAAGGGCGCATTTTGCGTCCTTATTTTATTACCCTTTGAGTAAACTCTCCTCTTATCAGCCATACCCCTCATTTGAATATTAGGACACTCTATGCCAGCTCCAATTAGCGAACGTAAATTAGCCAATGCCATTCGTGTACTGTCGTTTGACGCGGTACAAAAAGCCAACTCTGGTCATCCAGGTGCTCCGATGGGCATGGCTGATATTGCTGAAGTTCTGTGGCGCAAGTTTTTGAAGCACAACCCAACCGATCCACAGTGGCACAACCGTGATCGCTTTGTCTTATCGAACGGTCATGGCTCAATGCTTATTTACTCATTGCTGCATTTATCTGGTTATGACGTCAGCGTTGATGACCTGAAAGGTTTCCGTCAGTTGCATTCAAAAACGCCAGGTCACCCTGAGCTTGGCTATACACCAGGTGTTGAAACAACTACTGGTCCACTAGGCCAAGGTATTGCTAATGCCGTTGGTTTTGCAATCGCTGAAAAAACCTTAGCCGCGCAGTTCAATCGTGAAGGCCATAACATCGTAGATCATAATACCTATGCATTTTTAGGCGATGGTTGCTTGATGGAAGGTATCAGTCATGAAGTTTGCTCATTGGCTGGCACGTTAGGTCTTGGTAAGCTGGTCTTCTTCTATGATGACAATGGCATCTCTATCGACGGTAATGTCGAAGGCTGGTTCACTGATGATACGCAAGCGCGTTTTGAGTCTTATGGCTGGCAAGTTATCAAAGTCGATGGTCATGATGCTGATGCGATCACTCAGGCAACTGAACAAGCGCTTAAAGAGACTGCTAAACCAAGTCTTCTGATTTGCAAAACCACGATTGGTGCGGGTAGCCCGAACAAGCAAGGTCTAGCAGCCAGTCATGGTGCCCCGTTAGGTGATGACGAAATTGCCTTGACTCGTGATGCGTTGTCTTGGAAACATGCTCCATTTGAATTAGATGACGAAATCTATGAAGCGTGGGATGCCAAAGCCAAAGGTGACGTACAACAGAAGAACTGGGATGCGGACTTCGAAGCTTATAAAAAAGCCTATCCTGAACTGGCGTCTGAGTTGTTACGCCGTCTAAATGGTGATTTGCCTGCTGACTTTGATAGCCAAGCACAAGCCTATATTCAGCAAACGCAAGAAGCGGGCGGCGATGTTGCTAGCCGTAAAGCCAGTCAAAACGCCATCAATACCTTGCAGCCATTATTACCAGAATTACTAGGCGGTTCAGCGGATTTAGCTGGCTCGAACCTAACGCTATTCAAAGGCGCTAAAGGCATCGAAAAAGATGCTGATGGCAACTATATCTATTATGGTGTACGTGAGTTCGGTATGACCGCGATTGCCAATGGCATCGCATTGCATGGCGGCTTTATCCCTTACGTAGCAACGTTCCTCATGTTTATGGAATACGCACGTAACGCGGTACGCATGGGCGCACTCATGAAGCAGCGCGTCATTCATGTCTATACGCATGACTCTATCGGTCTGGGTGAAGATGGCCCAACGCATCAGCCAGTTGAGCAATTGACTAGCCTACGTACCACGCCAAACCTACGTACATGGCGTCCGTGTGATGCGACTGAATCTGCAAGCGCTTGGGTAGAAGCAATCAAATCTGAAAACAACCCATCAGCATTGATCTTTAGCCGTCAGAGCTTGCCACATCAAGCACGTGATAGCGAGCAAGTAGCGAACATCACTAAAGGTGGTTATGTATTGGCAAAAGAGCAAGGCGAGCTACAGGCAATCATCATCGCAACTGGTTCAGAAGTTGGCCTAGCGATGGAAGCGTACGAAGCATTGAGCGCAAATGGTGTTGGCGTACGTGTAGTGTCTATGCCATGTGCTGAGGTTTTCGTTGAGCAAGATGCTAGCTATCGCGAAGCGGTATTACCAAGCAATATCCGTGCTCGCGTAGCAGTCGAAGCAGCGCATGTAGATTACTGGTATAAGTTCGTTGGTCTAGATGGCAAAGTCATCGGTATGACCACTTATGGCGAATCTGCCCCTGCAGACCAGTTATACAAAGAGTTTGGTATTACGACTGATGCTGTAGTTGAAGCGGTAAATAGTTTGGTGTAATCCGTTAAAAAAATGATAGATAAAAAAGCCACTAGAGAAATCTGGTGGCTTTTTTTATGATTTAATTTTTGGTTTTAGAGCTGTTGATTTGGTCTACTTATATCGATATTATCAGTTGTGAAATAATTGCTATCGTTAGTACTAAAATTTGTGTTTCGACGCGATGGTTTAGTGGTAAGTACGAACTATATTTCAGTTATAGTTTAAAAGGTATACGGGATGCACTGGATAGAATAAAATTTATCTTTATTCAATATATTGAGAAAAACGATGCAAAACTTTATTCAAATCATATCTGAAAGTACAGAATCAAATATTGAAAACTTTAATAGAGTTGAAGAGTTAACTCGTAAAGAACTTGAAAATTTAGGTTCAACTAGGTTGGTACTAACACTTCAAAAGATGCAGTGGGAGAGAAGTATTTTCGCTATAGGAATGTTTTCACTATTTGAGGCAGTTGTTCAAAAGGAACTCAAGATCGAGAAAGGCTCAGCTTTTAAAGAGCTAAAACAAAAGCTTAAAAGTCATCATAAGATAGAGTTACTTGAAAGTTTTGAGGATTTTTATTACGCAATCAATGTATTGAAGCACGGAAAAGGCATGTCTTACACAAAGCTTTTGGAGAAGCAAAGTAATCTACCGTTTGAAATCACACCAGCTGGTTCAACATTTAGAAACGAAAGTGATGTGTCAGAGATAGAAACTCTAGTTTGCGTAGATAATAATTTTTTAGAAAAATGTTTAGCAGTTATTTGCAAATGCTACGATGAGCTATTTAGAATTTCATTATAATCTCTGTCTTGCTGATACGTCAGGTCCATCATATAGGTTATTTAAATGTGATCATTTGTCCTGTTATTGAACTGAGATAAAACAATGTCCCTAAAATCCACCTTCAAAGGTTTCCTAGGTGAAACCGTTATCAACGTCGCTATGTGGTTAAAACTAGAAAAAAACGTCTATCACCGATTAAACGGTATTACCTTGCCAAGAGCAAATGGCGGTAGCACTCAAATCGACCATATTATTGTCTCTGTGTACGGCATCTTTGTCATCGAAACCAAAAACTATAAAGGCTGGATATATGGTAGCGAGAAGCAAAAGCAGTGGACACAAGCCTTCCCAAATGGCAGTAAATTCAAATTCCAAAACCCATTGCGCCAAAACTACTTGCACATTAGGACTCTCGCAGATTTATTAGGATTGGAGCTGAGCTATTTTCATTCGATGATTGTTTTCATCGGTGAGTGTGAGCTGAAAACCCGTGATGAGTTACCCGAACACGTATTGACGAGTGGGATGGTATCTTATGTAAAGAAGAAGCAGGATAAGATACTGACTGAAGACGAGGTTAAGTCCATCGTTGAGCAGATTAATAGCAACAGATTTAGTAAGTCTTGGCGCACCAATAGAGAGCATAAAGCCTATCTAAAAGACAAGCATAGCCCGTTGAATCAGCAGCCTAGCGTTAACGCTACTGATAAACCAATTGCTAAAACTGTCAGTAAGCCAATACCTGAGCCGATCGTAAAAGAAACCGCTAAACGAGCCACGCTGAAAAGTAAAGAAGTGCTGCAATGGTCTGGTCAAACTGAGATTGAATCTAGCGAGTTACTAACTGACAGTATGAATACTCAGCAGACAAACATACCATATGATATGGCTAATAAAGTGTTTCTTACACCGTTTGAAGTTATGGAGCCTGAGTTATCGGGCAATGATTTTAAAACGGCTGAATGTGAGATCATCACGTCTGATAGCACCAATCTTAAAGCTGTTGAGCGAACCAATCATACAGCTGTTACAGAGCAGGTACCTAACTGTCCAAGATGTCAGGGAGAAATGACCAAACGTGTTGCAAAAAAAGGCCTGAATCAAGGTCAGGACTTTTTTGGTTGTAGCCAATTTCCTAAGTGCCGAGGTGTGGTCAATATCCATTAGCTACTTCATGATAAAAGCGACGTCAAAATTATGGGTTGGCACAAAATTAGTCTCTTTAATCTCAAATGTCGTTGGTCCAATCTTTTTGACTTTACCCTTACCTTTCCAGCAGAACGAGACTAGCTCGTTAGGGTCACGTTCGACAGTCAGTTTGAAATTGGCAATAGGTTTGGCCCAGTTTGCCCCCGTCGTTAGGATATAGCTTAAGGCATGATATGGACGACTATTCTTGTTAAAGGCTCTCTGAGTTGAATCATCTACGCAAAAATCCCCATATTGCCCACTGTCCAAATCCACAGATCCACCCACTAACGGTTTATACGTGTGTTTGACCTTAGTAATCGTATTGGCTTTAAAGGTTTGCTCCCAACTATAAATCACTTGAGAATCCCAAGGTATATAAAGACTTTCTCTATCATCGATAAACTTATCGAGTGCCTTATTATTACAGTCCAAAAGCCGTTGATTGATGTCATTGGTATCAAATTTATAGGTCCAAGGTGACATCATTTGAGCATCACTAATACCGCAGGCCTTAAAAACTTTGGTGGTATCAACAGCTTTTTCCGCATGGCTTTTCTCACCATTTTTGATGATGATCGGGTACATAAAGGTACGGACATGTAGGGTAGGCGTGATAGGCTTGCCATTGGCCCAAATTTTAAAGTTATCATAAGTGGCACTGGTATCAGCGTAATCTGAGTCTATAAAACTAGGCACCGCTGGCATAGGAAAAAGAACCGTCTCAGTAATATCTTTATTACTTAGGTTTTTAAATTCATAATTGACGCGTACTTCATCTTTTGAGATATATAAATCTTCACTATGCATGCTGATATTTTTATTTTTAAGATACTCAACACCGCCTGCACCGACATAGCCAGTAGAGTCATTAGCTTGGGCAGCCGTCATTGCTAGCAGCACAGCGTAAGCTAATGTACCGCTAGACACAAAATGTCGCTTACCCATATATCTCTTCTAAACGTAAACAAGCCACCAATCGACCATCCCATTCGCGCAGTTGTGGCTCTATTTCGCTGCATTGCTGCTTGGCATATGGACAACGTTTATGCAGTGCACAGCCACTTGGCGGGTTAAGCGGACTTGGTAGCTCACCTTGTAGCGTCAAATCATTTTTATGACCATTTACCGTTGGGGCAGCAGCCAATAGGGCGATGGTATAGGGGTGTTTTGGCGCATTATAAATCGCTTCTTTCGGGCCGTGTTCGACCGCTTGACCTAAATACATCACCATCACATCATCAGCGACGTGGCGTACGACCGATAAATTGTGCGAGATAAAGACGTAAGCGGTGCGATACTCATCCTGCAAATCCATAAATAGATTTAAGACTTGCGCTTGGATTGATACATCGAGTGCGGAGGTTGGCTCATCAGCGACGACAATTTTAGGATTGAGCATCATCGCGCGGGCAAGGGCAATACGTTGGCGTTGACCCCCTGAAAACATATGTGGATAGCGGCCTGCATGTTCGGGACGTAGACCAACATTTCTCATCATCTCGTTGATTTTGTCACGCTTTTCTTCTTTAGACAATTTGGTATGAATATCCAATGGTTCCGTCAACTGATAGCCGATAGTATGGCGCGGATTTAAGCTACCATAAGGGTTTTGGAAAACCATTTGAATTTCGGTACGCAGCTCTTTTAGCGCCTTTCTACTATAGCCAGTGGTGCCTTCATCATTGATAAATAGCTCACCATGAGTAGGCGCTTCGATCAGCGTCAGCTGGCGGGCAAGGGTTGATTTACCGCAGCCTGACTCACCAACGACGGCTAATGTCTTGCCAGCTTCAAGCTCGAATGAGATACCATTGAGCGCTTTCACGTATGCTTTTGCCTTGCCCAGACCTTGTGATACTGGGTAGTGCTTGTGTAGGTTGTCTGCTTTTAAGACCACTTTGTTACTCATACTTGGGACTCCAAAGTAGCAGCGTGAGAGATAGAGTTGCGAGAAGAAGGATCAGAATGAATACAGCGCACCTTGCCAGTAGGCGTATCTAAAATAGGTGGTGGTACTTCACAAGCGGATTCTTTATACGGGCAGCGCGGAGACAATAGGCAACCACTTGGGCGATCGTATTGACTTGGTACGACCCCTGGTAAACTGTTCAATCTATCTTGACCGATAGCTAACTCGGGGATGGCTTGCAGTAATGCTTCAGTATAAGGGTGAGCAGGATTTTGAAAAATCTCTGGCACGGTACTGGTTTCGACCACTTGTCCGGCATACATGACCGCGACATCACGTGAGTTCTGTGCGACCAGTCCCAAATCATGGGTGATCAATACCATTGCCATTTGCTTTTCGCGTTGCAATCGGCTCAGTAAGTCCATGATTTGCGCTTGTACGGTGACATCTAGAGCCGTAGTCGGTTCATCAGCAATCAGTAGTTTTGGCTCACAAGCAATCGCCATCGCAATCATAACCCGTTGGCTCATACCACCTGATAATTGATGCGGATAGACTTTGAGTCGGTTTTTGGCATCGGGCATCTCGACCAATTCTAGCAGCTCTAAGATACGCGTCTGTACGGCTGCGCCTCGCAAACCAAGATGCTTGCGTAGTACTTCGCCCAGTTGCATCTCAACGGTGAAGCTTGGATTTAGACAAGACATCGCATTTTGAAAAATCATAGAGATGTCTTTGCCAATGATGCCGCGCTTCTCTTTGGCTGGCATGCTAAGCATGTCTTTATTGTCAAACACCACTCGCTGTGCGCGCACGGTTGCAGAGGGTGGCAACAGTCCCATTAGCGCCATCATGGTGACTGATTTACCTGAGCCAGATTCACCCACGACAGCAATGACCTCACCTTGGGTAATCTTTAACGATACATCGTCAACGGCATGAAAGGCACGCACTCCTTGTCCAAATGTAACAGACAGGTTTTCAATATCTAGCAGCAACGGCGATTCTTTTGTTGATGCACCATTCATAGACGTATGAGTGATAGGCGTTTTAATTAATGGTTCAGTCATCTTAGGTCACCTGCTTTAATTTGGGATCTAGTGCATCGCGTAAGCCATCACCAGTCAAGTTAATCGACAGGGCAGCCAAGAAAATAGCGACACCCGGCCAAATAGCGAGCCAAACATTACTCTGAATATATTGGCGTGCCGTACCTAGCATCGCACCCCATTCAGCATCAGGTGGCTGTACGCCAAAGCCCAAGAAACCAATCGCGCCTGCTTCTAAAATAGCAGAAGAGAAAATCATCGTCGCCTGTACGATAAGCGGTGCCATACAGTTGGGCAAAATGGTAATAAACAATAAGCGCAGCACGCCAGCACCCATTACTTGTGAGGCGATAAAGTACTCACGCTGTAGCTCTACCATTGCCGTAGCACGAGTCAGACGAATAAAGGGCGGCGTACAGACCAAAGCGATGGTAATAATCGTATTGGTCATAGAAGGCCCTAAGATAGCGGCAATGATGATGGCCAATAGCAAGCTCGGATAGGACATCAAGATGTCATTGACCAGCATGACGGCCTTGCCCCAGACCTTTGGCCAAAATGCAGCACTCAATCCTAAGGAGATACCAACCAACATCGCAAGAGTCGTGGCGCTTAGACCAATAAATAGTGAATAACGCGCACCATACATCACCCGAGACAGTGTATCTCGACCCGCATCATCAGTGCCGAGCCAAAACATGGTATTGCCGCCATCCAGAAAGGCAGGTGGCAATTGCTCTTGACCAGTAAACAACTCGTAAGGGTCATGGGGAGCAATGGTAGGCGCGAGTATGGCAATAAGGACCATCAAAGCCAGTACAATAAAACCAAGTACCGCGCCTTTATTACGACAGAACGTCGATAAAAATAGCTGCCAAGACGAGGGCGGCGTGAGTGCCGCAAGCTTAAGATCAGAGGGAACAGCAGAAGGCTTCATGAGCATTTCCTATAGTGGCGAACGCGTTGCAAGTATGTAGAGTCCTATTTCTAGCAATCATTCAGGAATGTGCTAAAAACGACTCAAAACCATGCAATCGCTATTCGTCACTACTTATAATATGAGTATTTATCAATGTTAGATTAAGAAGTATGTCGAATACGTGGGTTGATAAGACCATACAAAATATCAATAAATAAACTAACCAAAATCAAGGCAGTGGCGACCAGTAAAATACCATTCTGTACAATAGGATAATCACGAGTGAAAAATCCATCGAGTAGCCAATTCCCAACGCCTGGCCAACTAAAGATGGTCTCGGTAATAATCGCACCCGCTAGCAATGTCGCCATCTGTAGACCAACGACCGTAACCACCGTAATCAAAGCATTACGCATCACGTGTACCATGATCACGCGGCTTGGTGATAAGCCTTTGGCACGTGCGGTACGTACATAATCTTCATCCAACACCTCTAGCATCGCCGAGCGCGTCATCCGTGCAATCATGGCAAGTGGAATAGTCGACAGAGCAATAGAGGGTAAGATAAAGTGTTTGACCACATTCCAGAATGCGCCAGGCTCTCCTGATGCTAGGGAGCCGAGTAGCCATGAGCCATATAATGGCTGTACATCTAAGAACTGCGCGACAGATATCACCCCAGCGACAGGTAGAAGGCCTAAGTAGTGAGCGAATATGCCTGTGAGGATGGGGCCCAGTAAATAGATGGGCATGGAGTAACCTGCCAGCGCACCTGACATCAGCGTGTAGTCAATCCACGTGCCACGTCTCAGCGCGGCAAAGATGCCCAAGCTTACGCCAATGACACTAGCAATGACAATGGCGCATAGAGCCAACTCTAAGGTGGGCACAAAATGGGCAAAGAAATCTTGTAATACGGGGGTACGAGTACGAAAAGACTCGCCAAAATCACCCGTCAAGATTCCAGTCAGATAATCCCAATATTGGGCTACAAGAGGTTTGTCTAACCCCAGCCGCTCTAGGGCGCGAGCGTGTAGCTCTGGATCGACCATACGCTCGCCCATCATAATCTCAACCGCATCTCCAGGGACGAGACGAATCAGAGTGAAGGTCGATAGGGTCAAGCCAAGGTAGACAGGAATGAGAATAGCGATTCGACGCAGAATATAAAGTAGCATGGGCTGCTCAATAGTTGTGATTCAATGATAAGAGTGTTTGCGATGGTAAGAGGGTCCGCGACAAAGCGTTTAATGCAGATGAATACGGCTGGTGCAGGAAGTCTGACCCAGCCGAATATAAATTAAACCATTATGTATGTCGTATCGGATCTAATCAGTGAAGGTTATTCTACTTTCACACCATCAAAACGTATTGAGCCAAGCGGGCTGATTTTGTAATCGACCACATTTGGTGCGGTGAATACGGTCACAACAGAGTGTGCCATGGTCGTCCAAGGTAGCTGCTCTTTGAATATTTGCTGCGCTTGTACATATTCATTCACGCGCTCATCTTGATTGTTAATCTGACGGGCATTGGTTACTAAATTATCAAAGTCTTTGTTACACCAGCGAGAATAGTTATTTCCGCCGACAGCGTCACAAGACAATAATGAGCCAAGCCAATTGTCCGGATCACCATTGTCGCCGGTCCAACCCGCTAGGATGACATCAGGCTCGCCTTTCGCCGCGCGTTTTAGGTACTCACCCCATTCATAAGTCACAAGCTTGGTATTGACGCCAATCTTGGCCCAATCTGCTTGTAGCATTTCAGCCATTAGCTTAGCGTTAGGGTTATAAGGTCGTTGAACTGGCATATACCATAAGTCGATGGCAAGATTGTCCGCACCCGCTTCTTTAATCAGGGCTTTTGCCTTTTCGACGTCATAAGGCGCATCTTTGAGCGACTTGTCGTAACCCCACTGCGTTGGCGGCATCGGATTGGTGGCTTTTAAGCCTTCGCTTTGATAAACAGCATTGATGATGGCATCTTTGTTGATGGCCATGTCTAATGCTTGACGTACTTTCAGATCGCTCAGTTTAGGTTTTTCGACGTTATAGCCGACATAACCGACGTTGAAACCGGGTTGGTCTAGTACCGTTGCCTTACCAGAATTTTTGACTGCTTCAATTTCAGCAGGCTTTGGATAAGCGGATACATGACATTCGCCTGCTTGCACTTTTTGGGCACGAACGGCTGAATCTTTTGTGATGACAAATACTAAGTTGTCGATATGAATGTCGTCTTTGTTCCAATAGTCTGGGTTTTTGGTATAACGAATTTGTGCGTCTTTTTGATAAGAGGTAAAGACGAAAGGTCCGGTACCTACGGGCTTGGTATTGATATCAGCGGCATTGCCATCAGCCATCAATTTGTTGGCGTATTCAGCAGAATCGATATAAGCAAAAGGCATCGCTAGGTTCTGTAAAAACGGCGCATTGGTCTCGCTGAGCGTGACTTTTACCGTATAGTCATCAACCTTTTCGATATTAGAGATGATGTCTGGTAATCCCATGCCTACTGAGTACGGGAATTCAGCAGGGTAGGCTTTATTAAATTCAAACTCTGGGTTGGTGATACGCTCTAGGGTAAAGAGAATATCGTCTGCATTAAAATCACGAGTCGGGGTAAAGTAATCAGTCTTACCAAATTTGACCCCTTTACGCAGATTGAAAGTATAGGTTTTGCCGTCTTCACTGACATCCCAGCTTTCGGCCAATCCTGGTTGAATTTCAGTCTCTGCTCGCTTGAATTCTACCAAGCCATTGTAGATAGGGAAGGCGCTCGCATCGAAATCAGTGCCTGATGTGTACTGCGCGGGATCAAAACCAGCAGGGCTGCCCTCTGAGCAATAAAGCAGCGTCTTGGCTCCTTTCGCATCTGCACTAGCAGCAGAGTCGTCTGTGGTTTTATTGTCGCCACTACAGGCGCTGATACCTAAAATAACGGTCGCCAACATCGTGAGTTTAAAAAGTGATTTTTGCATTATTACATCCTATGTAGTGACAGGTAGTTACTCATGTATCCACATGCTCATACTCGACCATGAATTTAATGAACAGGCGTCTAGTGACCTTCAAAATGTTTATTTATATGATTTTATGTATATACAAAAAAAAACATATTATGAGTTGTTATAACTTTAAGTTTTATCGAAAGAAACTAAAAATGTAAATAAGTTGTTCGAATATACCTGCTTAATCTGTAGTAACGCAAGCTATAAATAGACTTATTTTGATAAAAAATGTATGAATATGCTGATTAAAGCAGAAAATTAATAGGATATGCAAAGTTCTATAGGCTTTTGTATATACATTTAGGATCGGAAGATTAGTAATATAAAATCATTTAAGTAGGGTTTTATGACTAAATAAAAACGAAAAGAAATAATCTGGTTACGTTTTCTTTGACGTAACCAGTGATAAAATTCTTTCAGAATGACTGTCTATGCGACCAATTTTTGTATGACAACGTTTCATGTGTCAGTTTTTCATGTAACAGTGTTTTTGTGATGATCATGAGTTGCCTTAATAAGATCTGCTATTTTTTCGGCGATCATAATCGTCGGTGCATTGGTATTGGCACTGATCAGGGTTGGCATGACTGAGGCATCGATGACTCGCAGTCCATTCACGCCGCGTACTTTCAGTTCTAGGTCGACCACAGAGCTGTCATCTGAGCCCATTCGGCAAGTACCTACAGGATGATAGATAGTGTCTGACTTGTTGCGAATATAGCCAAGCATGCCGTCTTTTTCGAGATAGGGAGCAGGGTAGTCTTCGGTAATATATTTGGCGAGCGCGGACTCTTGCATGATGGCGCGGGTACGCTCGGCACCGGCCACCATATACTCCACGTCCTTTGGATGCGAAAGATAGTTCGGATCAATCAGTACGGCATCGGAAGGGTCAGCTGAGTTCAGTCTGACAGTGCCGCGACTCTCAGGACGCAGATAGCAACTGTGACAGGAGACGGCAAACCCGCGTCTCAAATCGCGTCCATGCTCGATCACGCGTGAGATGACAAAATGCAACTGGGTATTCGGCCACTCTTGTGGGTCGTCACCGACACTAAAGAATGCCCCTGCTTCGGCATAATTGGTAGATAGCAATCCTGTGCCGTCCTTTCGCCACTGCCGAATGCTTTTGGTCAATGTCGACAGCGCAGCCATACCGATACCGATGACATCGGTGGTATTGACCTCGTAATCGAACACCACATCGAGGTGATCCTGCAAGTTGCCACCGATATCAGGTGCGTCTACCACGACGTCAATGCCATGCGCCTGCAAATGCTCAGCAGGGCCAATTCCTGACAGCATCAGTACTTTGGGTGAGCCAAATGCGCCACCTGATAGGAGGACTTCATAGTTTGCCATGACCGTATGTTCAACGCCGTCTTTTTCGTAGACCACGCCCGTCGCCTGATTGTCTTCAATGATGACACGGTTGGCTTGCGCATGAGTGATGACGGTTAGGTTAGATCGATTTTGGACAGGATGTAGATAGGCGGCAGCAGCAGAACAACGCTGGCCTTGTTTCTCACCATGAAAATGAGTAACTTGATATAGCCCTGCACCGTCTTGCTTATCGCTATTAAAATCTGTGTTGTGATCCAGACCGTTGGCAATGGCGGCTTCTACAAAGGCCTTTGAGATGTCACGTGGACTGAGTAAGTCACTGACATGCAGCGGTCCGCTATCGCCATGCAGCTCGCTACTGCCGTGGACGTTGTTTTCAGCTTTGATGAAGTAGGGCAGCACATCGTCAAACCCCCAACCAGCACAGCCTTGATCTACCCAGCGCTCATAATCCAGCTTACTGCCGCGTGTATAAATCATGGCATTGATAGCAGATGATCCGCCCAAGCATTGCCCACGTGGTTGAAAGCCGCGTCGGTCATTTAAGTGTTTTTGCGGGGTGGTGTGAAAGCACCAGTTGTTTAGCTTAAGTGGTTTGCCAGGAACCATTAGAATAAGCCCAGCAGGGACACGCACGGCCAAATCTTTACCATCGCCGCCATATTCTAATAAGCAGACACTGATGTCTGGGTTTTCGGTGAGACGACTGGCCAGTACACAGCCTGCGGAACCACCACCGACGATGACATAATCAAAGGCTTTGTCAAATTCCATTTTATATTCCTTATAGCATCCATGCTAATAAAAACGAGCGTTTCAAAATAACTTACGTCTTACAATATCTACTATTTTGCCGAAATAATAAAATAAAAATGACTCTGCGGTGTCTGTTTGTATGAGCAATACCATGAGCCACTACTGAGATATCAAGCCGCAAGCTGAAGCTCATTATTCAGCATTGATACTGTCTGACTCGATATGGATTTTATGTCTGAAAAGTCAGATTGAGCAGACTTCTGAGCGCACGATAAAGCGTTTGCCCTCTGGTATCTCTAGTGAGAAACTGGCGCCGCGTCCATTGACCACATCAATGGTGAGATCGGTGTGTTGCCACAGCTGGTGTTGAGCTTTACCCATATAGTATGGACAGCCAGCCAGCTCGCCAATCAAAACATCTTGACCACCAACCTTAAATTCACCTAGTGGATAGCACATGGGTGAGCTACCATCGCAGCAGCCACCTGATTGATGAAACATCAGATCACCATGCTTGGATTTCAAAAGCTCAATCAGTGCTTTACATGCCTCTGTCGTTGTCACTTTCATCATTAACTCCTTACGTTGCCATTCTCTAAAAAAGATAAAAAATGGCGGTTAAGTGGCTTGCCAAAGTAAAAATGCAATCTACCTTGCGACAGATTGCATATTCTTTTACAGTACCTTTTTACGTATCGTCAAAAATGCGATTAGAAGAAACCCATCGCTTTAGGACTATACGATACCAGCATGTTTTTGGTTTGCTGATAATGATCTAGCATCATCAGATGGTTCTCGCGGCCAATACCAGACTGCTTATAACCGCCAAACGCCGAATGCGCAGGGTAGAGGTGATAGCAGTTCGTCCATACTCGGCCAGCTTTGATGCCACGACCGAAACGATAGGCACGAGTGCCGTTACGTGTCCATACCCCAGCACCCAGACCATATAACGTATCATTGGCGAGAGTCATCGCTTCTTCATCGTCTTTAAAGGTAGTGACAGCAAGCACAGGGCCAAAAATCTCTTCTTGGAACACGCGCATGTCGTTGGTGCCCTCAAAAATAGTTGGCTGTACATAATAACCGTTTGCCATGTCACCATCATGTTTGGCAAGCTCTCCACCGACCAAGACTTTGGCGCCTTCTTTTTTACCGATATCGAGATAAGATAGGATTTTCTCTAGCTGATCTGAGCTGGCTTGTGCCCCAATCATCGTATCGGTATCAAGCGGGTTGCCCATTTTGATGGCTTTGACGCGAGCGATACAGCGCTTCATAAATTCATCATAGATGCTTTCATGTACGAGGGCACGCGATGGGCAAGTACAAACCTCACCTTGGTTAAGTGCAAACATAACCAAGCCTTCAACGGCTTTGTCTAAGAAGTCATCGTCTTCATCCATTACATCCGCAAAGAAGATATTCGGGCTCTTACCGCCCAGCTCTAACGTGACTGGAATGATGTTTTCACTGGCGTATTGCATGATTAAGCGACCAGTGGTGGTCTCACCAGTAAAGGACACTTTATCAATACGTGGATTGGACGCGATTGGTTTGCCTGCTTCCACACCAAAACCGTTAACGACGTTTAGGACGCCTTTGGGAAGAATGTCAGCCGCGCCTATCAGCTCAAGCATGTACAAAACAGAGGCAGGGGTTTGCTCAGCAGGTTTGAGCACCACACAGTTACCTGCTGCAAGGGCAGGGGCAATTTTCCAAATCGCCATGAGGATAGGGAAGTTCCAAGGAATGATCTGACCAACGACGCCTAGTGGCTCATGAAAATGATAGGCGACAGTGTCTTCATCAATTTGGCTGATACCGCCTTCTTGCGCGCGAATCACACCAGCAAAATAACGCAAATGGTCGATGGCAATTGGAATGTCAGCGGCGAGGGTTTCACGAACGGGTTTGCCATTCTCATAGGACTCGGCAATCGCAATGGCCTCTAAGTTGGCTTCGATACCGTCGGCAAGTTTAAGCAATATATTAGAGCGTTCAGTGACGCTCGTTTTGCCCCATGCGTCTTTTGCCGCATGAGCTGCATCTAATGCCGCTTCTACATCTGCTTCTTTTGAACGTGCGATCTGACAGAAAACTTTACCATCGATAGGACTTGAGTTGTCAAAGTACTCGCCATCGATGGGCGGCGTCCACTCACCATTGATAAAGTTGTCGTATTTTTCGCGGAATTGGACGGGACTGTTTTCAGTATTGGGATAAGCGTATAACATTAACCACTCCTTGTTGTGTATGATGACTATCTAAAATAAGGCTATATAGATGTAGCCCCTTAAAATAGTCGGCCTTCCTGACCAAGTAATCATCCTATCGTACTGAGCTTTGGTGCAGAACGATAATGACTTTTTATAATGATATACTTTGTATCACATAACTTTAAGTTATATGATCTGTAACGGTTAAAATGGTCCGCAAAGCGAATGCAGCTGTTATAATTGTTACCTTCTATTTTGGCTTGCCTCGACTATCGACTCTGTCATCGCAGCTTTCTTTTTATACTATTGGTTGGTTTGGATTTATGCGTCAATCTTCTGCTCTTGATATCTTAAAAACAGGTCAAAACGTCTTTTTGACAGGCTCCGCAGGGTCAGGCAAGACTTACACTCTCAATCAGTACATCGATTATCTGCGCGCCCGCCGTGTACCAGTTGCTGTGACAGCCAGTACAGGCATCGCCGCCACCCATATGAGTGGCACCACCATTCATAGTTGGTCGGGTATCGGTATCAAAGATGAGCTGACAGATCGTGACTTGACCACCTTATCGCGCAAGCAGTTTTTGGCCGATAGATTAAAAGATACCGCAGTACTCGTCATTGATGAGATATCGATGCTGCATGCCAAGCAGATTAATCTGGTCAGCCAAGTACTCAAGCATGTGCGCAAAAATGACAAAGCGTTTGGCGGTATACAAGTCGTTGTGGCAGGAGACTTTTTTCAGTTACCGCCCATAGGTAGCAAAGGCGAGAGTAACCGTGAAAAATTTGCCTTTATGTCTGAGGCATGGCTCGATGCCAAATTTCACATCTGCTATTTATCGGAACAGCACCGTCAGGTGAGTGATGCGGCCAATGGTGGGCTAGATTTGGACGATATTCTCAACCAAATCCGCCGTCAGGAAGTGACCTTTGAATCGATTGCCGCGTTAGAGGCCACCTATGATCAAAGCGTTGATATCAAACGCACACGCCTTTATACACATAATCTCAACGTCAATAAAATCAATGATAAAGAGCTGGCGGCGCTAGATGGTGAAATGATGCGATTTGAGGCCACCTCTGTCGGTGACAGTAAACTGGTTGAGACACTCAAAAAAACCGTACGGACCCAAGATGAGCTGATTCTCAAAGTGGGTGCTAAGGTCATGTTTATCAAAAATAACATCGAGCTTGGTGTCTCTAACGGTACGATGGGTGAGCTGATTGGTTTTGCAGCGGTTAAGATCGATGATAGCAAAGACAGTAGCGATGAATTAATAGAAGAGGATAGCAGTGTCAATGATGATAAAGGCGCTGAGGCTAAAGACAGCACTAAAAACAAAAAAAGCGCTGCTAAAAAAGAAAAACCAAAAGCCAAGAAGCCTACCACGCAGAAAATGCCTGTCGTTAGATTGAACTCAGGACGCGAAGTCATCGCTGAGCCAGAAGAATGGATCATCGAGGATGAGACTGGTGATGTGCTAGCAAGTTACGAGCAAGTGCCGCTTTGTCTGGCATGGGCGATTACCATTCATAAGTCACAAGGCATGACGCTTGATGCGGCGGAAATTGATTTGTCACGTACCTTTGAGCTCGGGCAGGGCTATGTGGCACTCTCACGACTCAAGTCGCTAGCAGGGTTGCAGTTGCTTGGCATGAATGACATGAGTCTACAGCTCGATCCACTGGCACGCGGCGCTGATAAGCGGTTTTTGGTACTGTCCGAAGAGGCTGATGCCAATTATGCCATGCTAGATGAAGAAAGTATGACGCAGGCACATGAGAAGTTTGTCCTAAAATCAGGCGGTACACTGAGTCAGTCTGTCATTGACGCTTATGCTAGCTTACAAAAGAAGCGCCGCGAACAGCAGCAAGCGAAAATCGATAAAAAACAAAAGCTCGGCAATCAGGTCTCTGATAAATCAGACAGCACCTTGCTTGCGACCAGAGTGTTGTTAGAAGAGAGTTTGAGTATTGCAGAGATCTCACAAGAACGTCAGTTGTCACAAGCGACCATCATGCGTCATATTGCTGATCTAAAGGCACAAGATCCAAGTCTTGCCTGCGATCACTTGCGTCCAGAGGATGAAGTGATGACAGCCGTTGGTAATGCTTATGTCGCCATCAAGGTTGCCAATAATCCAAACGACTTTAATGATGATGGTAGTATCAAACTGCGTCCGATATTTGATTATCTTAAACAAAGTATCGACTACAACACCATTCGCTTAGCACTGATTTTTATCACGCCATAACGTCTATTAAGCTTTGATAGGCAGCAGCCATCAAAGCAAAGCACGTTCAAGGTGACAGCGCGCCGATCCTACCGCCCTTTATAAAATAGCGATAACTTGTTATGCCTGATTTTTCTAGCGCCACTTATCAATTGACCTCTGACCCGATAGCAGCGAGCTATCGTACCACTGGTGAGCACGCACAGCCACTGAGAGTCGCTATCAATGGCTTTGGTCGTATTGGGCGCAATGTACTGCGCGCTTTGCTAGAGCGCTTTGAGGTACTGGGGCGCGCCATTCATGTGGTCGCCATTAATGACTTAGCACCAGCTGACATACTGCTGCACTTGTTAAAGTTTGACAGTACGCATGGGCGTTTGAGCCGATTGGGCGTGAATGCCGAGATCGTAGAGAGCGGCGCCGAAGACACCAGCAAGACTCAGCTGTGTCTGACCAAAAACAATCTGACGTACTGTATCAATATGCTGTCAGAGCCTGATCCAAACAACCTACCGTGGCAGTCGCTGGGTGTCGATGTGGTGTTAGAGTGTACTGGTCATTTCCGCTCTTATGAGCAAGCGACGTTACATATAGATGCTGGCGCGCAGCAAGTGATTATTGGTGCTGCACCTTTTGATGACGTTGATGCTTGTATCGTGATGGGTGTGAATACGGCTGCGCTCACGCGTGAGCTACCGATTATCTCTAGCGTCTCTTGTACCACGCAGGCATTGGTGCCACTGATTGACACACTTGATAAAGCGTTTGGCGTGACATCTGCCATGATGACAGAGATTCATGCAGTCACGGCTGACCAAACGGTACTGGATCAGGCGCACCGTGACCCAAGACGGGCGCGAGCGTCTGGCTATAACATTATCCCAACCACCTCTAGCAGTATCGCGGCGACAGAGCGTGTGCTACCGGCCATGGTAGGCAAGATAAACGGCCATTCGATACGCGTACCTACCATTGATGTAGCGGCTATCGATGTCACTTTTGTTTTTGATACGCCTGATGTCACGGTTGAGGCAGTCCGTGAGGCACTCAAATCTGCCAGTCAGGCACATTTGCGTGACATCATGGCTTATACTGATGAGCCACTGGTATCCAGTGATTTTATTCATCAGACCGAGTCTTTGATCATTGATGGTCAGCAGCTCATGCAAGTGGGTGGCCAATATAAGGTTTTTGCATGGTATGACAACGAATGGGGTTATGCCAATAGACTGCTAGATATGTGCCTGCATCTGGCATCTCATAGAAAGCCTATCGTCCATCCTCTATAAAAGCGTGATAGCGTCAACCTTGATTGAAGTAATATATAGACATCTGTCCTCAGTTGTATTGACTCTCCTTTAAGCTGAGTCAACGATAGCATCAAAATAATTTAAATTCGTTCCATTAATTGCTTGCATTATCATGTTATATCGCTATAATAGTCCACCAATGGAGACGTGGCAGAGTGGTTGAATGCACCGGTCTTGAAAACCGACAAGGGTTTGTAGCCCTTCGAGAGTTCGAATCTCTCCGTCTCCTCCAAATTCGAAAGCCGCAATCATTATTAATGATTGCGGCTTTTTTTGTTGCATTTTTATTTTATATCGCTATAATAGTCCACCAATGGAGACGTGGCAGAGTGGTTGAATGCACCGGTCTTGAAAACCGACAAGGGTTTGTAGCCCTTCGAGAGTTCGAATCTCTCCGTCTCCTCCAAATTCGAAAGCCGCAATCATTATTAATGATTGCGGCTTTTTTTGTTGCATTTTTATTTTATATCGCTATAATAGTCCACCAATGGAGACGTGGCAGAGTGGTTGAATGCACCGGTCTTGAAAACCGACAAGGGTTTGTAGCCCTTCGAGAGTTCGAATCTCTCCGTCTCCTCCAAACATCGGGTAATAGTTGAAAATATTGTAACCCTTGAAGAAGCCTGCCTTGTGCAGGCTTTTTAATGCCTGTAATTTGAGGTTAGTGTACTGGGCTATGTGCTGGTTATTTGTGCTATATCGTTATGAATACTTTGTAATGGACTATAGATAAAGGTTTTCCAGTATTGTTGAACTAAAAAGCCCTGCTATATAGCAGGGCTTTTTTTGGTCTAATGTAAGATGCTTGGGGCTGAAATACACACCACGATACGTATCCGCTTTATTCGTGCAATGCCTTATATCGGCGCTCTAAAGCAAGTGTTATGATAATTTATCTAGCAAAAATATGTCTAATCCAAGGAGAGAAAATATGGACCCATTTGCATTTGCAACCATAGTAGGGCTACTCGCAACTTTTCAATTCAATAGAGAGGGGCAAAGTGACTTGAAAGATTTCAAGCATTGGTTAGAGGAGAATAATCATAGCAATATGGTTTCGATTATCGAAAGTAATCAGGGTATACAGCAACAACTCACTATCTTTATGAATCAAAACCATGATCAGGTGATGTCGCAGCTATCTACTCTCAATGATATTATGGTGTCCATTGCAAGTCATATGCAGGGCTTGGGTAGTCTTGCTGCAGGTTTTGATTCTAACGGTGGGTTATCTGATCAAGCGATTGACGTATTAAGACAGTTTGTTAGATCAGATGGTATTGATATGCGCCATTTGCAAACGTGGAGCTATGAGGGATTATCTAATATTTACTATCTGGATAATGGTGAAATAGATTACAGTGAGCCAAGATTTATTGAAACTGATGTAGATAGTTTAGTACATGCAGGTCTAATTACTCTAACTAGAGGATCAAAGGGAAGTGCTATATACAAAATCACTCGTCAGGCTGTTGCTTTTATCGAAGCTATTGATAATAAATGATGATGTATAGTCGAACAGATTTAGCTAATTCTTCAAACCGCCATCAATTATGATATATGGGAGTATTAAGCATGATTTTAGATTGTTCATCACATGAATCTATTAAGAAATCTTTAAGTAGTATCTACAATACTACAGAGAAGCGGATTTTATCAGTGTTATCCAGTATCGAATATAATGAAAATACAGACATTCAATATCTGAAAGATGAGATTGATTACTTAGTTTGGGATGAAATAGGTGAGCCTAGCGGAGATGTAAAGACATTATGGTTCCATGGAACTCGTGTACAGGATCCAGAATCTTTTCGGACAAATGGGTTGCTTCCCAGAAACGAAACGTATAAAGAGAAAGAAGATTACCTATATTCATTATCTAAAAACCTAGAAAAGTCTGGAGAATCTCGTTGTATCAATTCATTTACTACTAAAAATGATATTAAAGATGAAGGACCTTACGGAGCTCTATTTAAATGTGTAATAAAAATCGGACGACCATTTCATGATTACACTGAAGAGCCTGAAATAGTTAGAGATCTATCTGATATGTGGTTGGGAAAAAATGCAGATCAGTTAATTAAGCGTTTTAAAGAAGAGACTTCTCCTTATGTTGTATCATTTCTTTTTGAACACGAAGAAGAAGATCTTTTAAAAGCTTTGCTATTTTTAAAGCTCGTAGAAGAGGGAGTGTCTGAGTGTAATGCTTGTGATCTAGTAGGACCGTTTCATAATTTCAAAGGTTCGAAGATACATCCTAATCAAATCGTGGATGTGGAAAAACTACCAGACTCAATTTAGAATAAAAGAGAGATATTATTTATTGTTCGATAACTTTCTAGAAATACAGCCAGCACATAATCCCTATTAAAGCATCGCCAATAAATCCAGCTGCGTTATCAATCCGCCGCACTTGCTATAATCATGTACCGCCTTACGTGTCGCATCTTTCTTATCTTGATGGCTTGTCGCCACATTATCATAATTGCCTTGCCTGTCCTCAATACTGTAGCGAAATTGGTTACCCATTTGCCGTATAATCACGATTATGCTCACTTCTAATGACATCCTTTATTTCATTAGCGACTCATCAAACTCCACGGTTTGTCCATCCTCTAATGTCAATATACCTTCGCTAATCATAATGGTCATGTCCTTGATGTTTTTTATGGCGCGCATGACATTGATGTCTTCTATGCTACTCTCAATGATTATTTTGCCAGATTGCTCTGGTTGAATGGGCGGGTCAAACTGTGTCGAGGGCACGTTGAACCTTTTGCCTTTCGTCAGCTTGGCATCTTGCATGATTAATGTCCCTCTAAAGCTTTGAATAGCGACCTGACCGTGGTTTGATAGCATGAACTGTAGTTTTACTTGGTTTAAGCTGTCGTCGTCGCTGGTCTTGACTGGCAATAGAGCAATAGGATAATTCTGTGCGTTAGCGGTTGCTGCTTGCTGACCCTTGACGATAGGGCTCTTCTTACCGGTAGGGTTGTTTGGATGTAAGCGCTCGTATTCACGCTGCTGTATAAGCGCCTGTTCAATAGTAGTACGTGGCATCGCGCCTGACTCATAAGCGCCGCTGAGCTTCATTCGGAGCATGTATCGACTGAGCAATTGCTGATCTGATTTGGACAGTTGCTCAAAAGTTGGTTTCAGCTGTTCTTGCCATTGATCGGAATCAGTCGGTATGGTTTGTTTATTTGGATCCGCTTGCGGTGATGAGCAGCCAGATGCAGCGGTTAGCATCGCTATCATGATCGCTGACCACAGTGCTTTATTTAAATATTGATGTACACCCATTATCGTAACCCTCCTTGTAGCTCTTTATTATGATCAACTCTCGCAATAGTTGCGACTATTTACTTAATATACCGTGTTTAAAGACAGGTTGTGTTTAATTATGGCTAACCACGGTAGCGAACGTAGTATCGTGCCAAAAAGCATCAGTGCTTTGGAATATATGAGGGCAATGAACAAAGGGAGAGGTTTTAAAGCGTATCGGTGATGTTTTGATCTTTATAACCGCCATAAAAAAAGACCAAGTCTGCATAAGCGAACTTGGTCTTTTTTTTAGCATAAGGTATTGTCATGCTACTAATCGTTGTCTTGTAACTCAGATAACGGATGCGTGATATTATTATTGTGTGTCACTACAATGGCTTCATCAATGATGTGCTGGCTGACACCGCGTTTGCGTAGCGTCTCGATGAAGACCTCATCATGTGCGAGCGTATAATCCTGATGATCGCGATCCAAACCCTGACGAATATACAGACGAATCAGACCCTGAATGCGTTTAAAACCTAAGTCTGATGACGTCGTACCTAGTAGCGAGATCATTTCTTCAGACAGACGGATACTGATCGGGCGCATGATTTTTTGCGGATGATCAGAAAATCTATTTTTTATACGTACAGGTATCATAATAAACCATTACTTTTAGTGAGTAGGAGCAAAGCACTCAGACACAAACGAACCTAGTCATGACTACCCTTACCATACAACAAAAATGCTCAAAAGAACACCGCAGCTATATTAATATTATTGACAGTAAATATAAAAGAGACAACAATAAAAAAACCTCCATCAGAGAGTGATGAAGGTTTTTAGTATATGGCTCTCCAACCTGGGCTCGAACCAGGGACACACGGATTAACAGTCCGTTGCTCTACCAACTGAGCTATTGGAGAATAGATGGTCATAACAGCAAGTTATTTACACTTTATACAAGAGCAATTACTTGGCTTGTTTGCGTTATGTGGGGCACATTTTAGCCAAGTCATCATAGGCTGTCAACCTTATTATGCGATTAATCATAAATATTATCGCAATAACTTAAAAATAAGCGTTTAACCCATATTAGGTAAGCTATTTGGACATAAATAACGGCGAACCATAGACGCTACTATATATAAATGGCTCAACGCATTTGCAAACGACGTCATTTATTAGAGAAAACCAGAGAGCAGATAGCTAACTTAATGACCAATCTTTCTCTAAGAATAATCTAACCACATAGAATGTATATTTTATGCACAGATGTGGTCTCTACACAGTATGAAACAATAAACTGAACCACAGTGCTTCACATTGCTAGATTATTTCTGTAAAATACCGACCATACGGTATCTTTTGTGTGTTTGCTGCTTGGTTGTGTCTGATTAAGACTGATACTCAACCAAGACTGACACTGAGTCTAAAAAGTATGCTGAATCCAAGATAGGTGTTTTAAATATGAGCCCTACCGCTATTGCCTATAGTTATCTCGCAATCGCTATCATTTGCGAGGTTATAGGGACGACTTTTTTGGTAAAGTCAGAGCAGTTTACGCGACTAGTACCGACCTTAATTATGGGTGGGCTATATGTTATCTCATTTTATTTATTGGCCCAAACGCTAAAGACCATACCGCTTGGGATTGCCTACGCGCTGTGGGGCGGGTTAGGAATTGTGCTGACCTCACTGGTAGGCTTGGTGTTTTCTAAGCAAAGCCTTGATACGGCAGCCGTGGTAGGTATTGCTATGATTGTCGGCGGTGTCGTGGTGATGAACTTACTTTCTAATTCTGTGGTGCATTGATAGAGAGATAAAAATGGATGTTAAGACAAAAATGAAACCAGAAAACGCCTATAAACGTAAAAAGCAGCCGGAGTTTGTCCGTCGCTCACTCCTCGATCAGGCAGCACGCATCACGTTAGAGCAGGGCTTGTCTAAGGTGACTTTTCAATCTGTTGCCGATGCTGTGGGCGTGACCAAGGGCGGTGTCATGCATCATTTCGCGACCAAAAATGCACTGGTTTTAGAGGTGTTTCATGATGCAATGGCCAAGTTTGAGTCAGAAGTCCATCACGCGATGGCGAAAGACCCTGTCAGTTACGGCTCGTTCACCCGTGCTTATATCGATGCCACCATCAGCCTAGGCGAAAAAGGGCAGGCAGAGTTTGACAATCAAGCGACACTATATGTGTTGATGCTTGGTGATCGTGAGCTGCGCGAGCTGTGGGCTAAGTGGGCAAACGAACAATTACAAAAGCACGAAGCGACTGACAATACCGAAACGCTATGTATGGTGCGTTTGGTTGCCGATGGCATTTGGCTCTCTGACTTTTCGGGCATCAATATATCGGACAAAAAATCCTTACGTGAGAGGTTAGTGAAAATGACGCAACGTGAGAACGAATAGATCTTAATGATTTACTAAATAAACATTTCACAACAGACACCAGTTAAATTTTTAAAACTTAAACAATGACGACGTTCTTTGGTATTAATTTTTGTAAAGCTTTTGCCAATCGTCTCAAGGGGTATTTATGACCAGTTCAAACGACATCAAAAGCATCATCGATTTAGAGCAAATTCAGACGGCTTATATCAACGGCCGTTATTTGGCAGTTGATGACTCATTATCTACTTTTGAAGACATCAACCCAGCGACAGGTGAAGTGCTCGCGACTATTCAGCAAACCAGCAATGAGCAGATAGATGAGGCGGTAAAAGCCGCACATAAAGGTCAAAAAGTTTGGGCAGCGATGACAGCGGTTGAGCGCGGTCGAATCCTATCAAAAGCGGTCGAGATACTACGCGAGCGTAATGATGTACTGGCATTGCTCGAAACGAAAGACACTGGCAAAGCGTACTCTGAGACTAAGTACGTCGATATCGTCACTGGCGCTGATGTCATTGAGTACTATGCGGGACTTGCGCCAATGATTGAAGGTCGTCAGATTCCATTGCGTGATACCAGCTTTGTTTATACTCGCCGTGAGCCACTCGGCGTGGTCGCTGGTATTGGTGCATGGAATTATCCGATCCAAATCGCGATGTGGAAAGCAGCACCAGCACTAGCTGCTGGTAACGCGATGATCTTTAAGCCGTCAGAAGTGACTCCGTTAACTGCATTGAAACTGGCAGAAATATTTACAGAAGCAGGATTGCCAGATGGTGTATTTAACGTCGTCCAAGGCAATTATAAAGTAGGTGAGGCCTTAACTCAGCATCCTGATATCGCCAAAGTCTCGTTTACGGGCGGTGTACCGACAGGTAAAAAAGTCATGTCGAGTGCGGCTTCATCGTCTCTTAAAGACGTGACATTAGAGCTAGGTGGTAAATCGCCATTAATTATCTTTGATGACGCAGATATCGACATGGCTGCTGACATCGCAATGATGGCAAACTTCTATAGCAGTGGTCAGGTCTGTACCAATGGTACGCGTGTGTTTGTTCCTAAAGCCATGCAAGCTAAGTTTGAGCAGGCGATTTTGACGCGTGCCAATCGTATTAAGTTGGGTGATCCGATGGATGAAAATATCAACATGGGCCCACTAGTCAGCTTCCCGCATATGGAAAGAGTGCTTGGCTATATCGAGCAAGGTAAAGACAGCGGTGCACGCTTGCTAACAGGTGGTGACCGTGTGACGACAGGCGAATTGGCAAATGGCGCATTCGTTGCCCCGACGGTATTCACTGACTGTACTGATGAGATGACTATCGTACGTGAAGAAATATTTGGCCCAGTGATGTCGATATTGACTTATGAGACTGAAGAAGAAGTTATTCGCCGTGCCAATGATACCGAATATGGATTGGCAGCTGGTGTTGTGACTGCTGACTTGACCCGAGCGCATCGAGTCATTGCTCAAATTGAAGCGGGTATCTGCTGGTTAAATACATGGGGCGAATCAGCCGCTCAAATGCCAGTCGGCGGTTATAAACACTCTGGTATTGGCCGCGAAAATGGCATTGAAGCCCTTGAACACTATACTCAGACCAAATCTATCCAAGTAGAGTTGGGTAAGTTTGAATCAGTCTTTTAATCACTTTTATTGAGAAAGCTCTTAATCAGCAAAGTGGTTCAACAGGGCTTATTTGTTCTTCGTTCGACTTTGCTGATAGTAAATGATTTATTTTTCAATATTATGGAGTATGTTATGACATCAACCACACCTGAGTATGACTACATTATAGTGGGGGCAGGCTCAGCAGGAAATGTGCTGGCCACGCGTTTGACCGAAGATGCCAGTATTAAAGTGCTGCTATTAGAAGCAGGTCGCCCAGACCATCGTTTGGATTTCCGCACCCAAATGCCTGCCGCGCTTGCCATGCCGTTGCAAGGCACAACCTATAACTGGGGCTACAAGACAGATCCTGAACCGAATATGAATAACCGCGTCATGGACTGTGGTCGCGGCAAAGGGCTTGGCGGCTCGTCACTGATTAACGGCATGTGCTATATCCGTGGTAATGCACTAGATTTTGATGATTGGTCTAAGATTAAAGGCTTAGAAGATTGGACGTATTCGGACTGCCTGCCGTATTTTAAAAAACTAGAAAACCGTGATGCGGGCGAAAATGACTATCACGGTGTGGGTGGTCCTGTTGAGATGACCACTTCAAAACCTGGGGTCAATCCATTGTTTCAAGCGATGATTGAAGCAGGTGTGCAAGCTGGCTATCCAAGTACCGACGATTTAAATGGTTATCAGCAAGAAGGCTTTGGGCCAATGGATCGTTTCGTGACGCCTAACGGTCGCCGTGCTTCAACGGCTCGTGGTTATCTTGACCGTGCTAAGCCGCGCAGCAATATCACGATTTTGACAGGTGCATTGACCGATGTAATCTTGTTCGATGGTAAGCGTGCTATCGGTGTCAAAGTCGAGCATCAAGGTCAAACTAAGAAATTTCATGCCTCTCGTGAGGTGATTGTCTCATCAGGTGCGATTGCTTCGCCACAATTATTGCAACGCTCTGGTATTGGCCCCGGTCAATGGCTGAAGGATGCGGGCGTGACAGAAATACTAGATTTGCCGGGTGTCGGTAATAATCTGCAAGATCATTTAGAGCTGTATATGCAGTATGAATGTAAGCTGCCAGTATCGATTGCACCTGCCAATAAATGGTGGAATAAGCCAGCTATCGGTGCTGAGTGGTTATTCAATGGTACGGGTCTTGGCGCGTCAAATCAGTTTGAAGGGGGCGGTTTTATTCGTACCGATGAGAAGTTTACCCATCCTAATATTCAGTATCACTTCTTGCCATTAGCAGTACGTTACGATGGCCGTAGTGCGGTGAAGTCTCATAGTTTCCAAGCACACGTGGGCTCATTACGCTCGCCAAGCCGTGGCCGTGTCAAGCTGACCTCTAAAGATCCAAGCGCTCATCCGAGTATCTTGTTCAACTACATGTCTCATGACCAAGACTGGCAAGAGTTCCGTGCTGCTATGCGTATAACGCGTGAGATCATGCATCAGCCAGCGCTTGACCCTTATCGTGGTCGCTCGATTGCACCAACCGATGATCTAGTGACCGATGCGCAGTTGGATGAGTATGTCCGTAATCACAGCGAGACGGCTTATCATCCATCTTGTACTTGTGCGATGGGCGAAGACAATGATTCGGTCGTCAATGGCGAAGGTTTGGTACATGGTGTTGATGGCTTGCGAGTCGTTGATGCCTCTATCATGCCAAATATCATCAGTGGTAATCTCAACGCGACCACTATTATGTTGGCAGAGAAAATCGTTGATAAGATGCGCGGCGTACAGCTACCACGCTCTACGGTAGACTATTATGTCGCCAATGGTGCACCATTGAGAGCTGAGCCAATGCGTGCTTATGGTTCTGTTTAAATTAAATATTAATAAGAAGGCCTTTTTATAAAGGTCTTTTTTATCCCCGCTCATGTTTTAGAAAATGAATACCATTAAGATTGATTTTTTAATGACTTACCTTGTTGCTTAAGTGCTAATTATTGAAGTAGCAATTACTGAAATGGTCATTACTTAAGTAGCAAATCTTTATTTATTGGTACTGCTTTGTGCGTCATGCGGTTATATATACTTTGGGTGACTACTTAGGTAACTATAAGTCATAAAGTTATGACGGACAAAGCAATATCAGACCCTGTTTAATTTACCTATTGAGGTCTTTTATGTACAGCTCGCCATCAAAGGATGCGACAAAACCCCTGACTCTAAATAAGACGGTTTTTTTAGGCTCAGCTATTATTTCTATTTTATTGATAATTTGGACGATTGCGTTTCCAACTTATAGTGAGACATTGTTAGGCTCAAGCATGACTTGGGTATCAGATAAGTTTGGCTGGTACTACATGCTGGTGGTTGCCGCTTATAGTATCTTTGCTTTGTTTGTCGGTTTTTCTAAGTATGGTGATATCAAGCTTGGGCAAGACCATGAAAAGGCGCAGTTTCCTTTCCTAGCGTGGGCGGCGATGCTGTTCTCTGCCGGTATCGGTATTGATTTACTGTTCTTTGGTGCCTCTGAGCCTTTGATGCACTATTTGACACCGCATACTGGTTTAGAACCTGCCAGTGCCGAGGCTATGCGTGAGGCACTCGCGCAGACCTTTTTGCATTGGGGGCTACATGGTTGGGGTATTTACGCCCTAATCGGTATGGCATTGGCGTACTTCGCGTATCGTAAAAACATGCCATTGGCGCTACGCTCGCCGTTGACACCTATCTTTGGTGAGCGCTTAATCAAAGGCTGGCTAGGCGATGGTATCGATACCTTTGGTGTTGTTTGTACCTTGATGGGTATCGCCACCAGTTTGGGTATTGGGGTATTGCAGGCCAATGCTGGACTGACCCATGTGTTTGGTATCGAATCGAGCAAAACCGTTCAAACGATCATCATCATTGGTGTTGTCGCAGCGGCGGCTGTCTCTGCGATGACGGGTGTTGAAAAAGGCGTACGTCGTCTGTCTGAATTCAACATGCTATCGTCGATATTGCTACTGATTGCCATATTAGTGATGGGCAATACGGTTTATCTGCTTAATACCTTTACCCAAAACATCGGTCAATACTTTCAAACTATTATTTATAAGACTTTTGATGTCTATGCGTATGATGGTCAAGCTGGTGCCGAGTGGAAATCTTGGTGGACGATATTTTTCTGGGCATGGTGGGTTGCTTGGGCACCATTTGTCGGTCTGTTTATCGCACGTATTAGCCGTGGCCGTACGTTACGCGAGTTTGTATTTGGCGTGATGTTCATTCCGCTTGGGTTTATTTTTGCATGGTTCTCTATCTTTGGTAATTCAGCGATAGATTTGGTTGCCAATGGCGCAACAGAGCTTGGCGAAATCGCAGTCAATGATGCTGCAATGGGCATGTTTGCGTTGTTTGAGTATTTTCCTTACAGCGATATTTTATCATTCGCTGGTGTGATTATTGGCCTTATCTTTTTTGTGACCTCAGCTGATTCAGGCGCGTTAGTACTAGCGAACTTGAGCTCACGTGGCATGACCAATGATACCGATGCTCCTGTTTGGTTACGTCTGTTTTGGGCAGCAGCCACTGGTCTTATTACCTTAGGATTATTGTTTGCAGGTGGTTTTTCTTCACTACAGTCCGTCTCTGTCATTGCAGGTTTGCCATTCTCTATTATTCTTGTGCTCTATATGGTGGCGATGTGGAGATCATTAAAAGAAGAAGGCAATAAACGTAAGGCCAGTACGATTGGTACGGCTAACGTGCTAGATAGCGGTAAGAGCTGGAAAGCACGCTTGCAACGTATTGTCAGTTTCCCTAAACATGCACAAGTGGAACAGTTTTTACAAAATGTGGTCAGACCTGCCATGACGGAAGTTGAAAAAGAGTTTGCGGCAGGCGGTCTAAAAACGTCTTTGGACATCCGTAACCCTGCACATATCGGACAAGATATAGATGAAGGTATGGATGAGAGTAGTGGTCAAATAGATGGTCTAAAATTGCGAGTTGGACATGGCGACGAAGACGACTTTATTTATGAAGTTAACTTGATTAAAGCAGAACGTCCTAACTTTACATTGAGCACCTCAACTAAGAATGCAGAGTACTATTATCGTGCAGAAGTGTTCTTGAGCGAAGGCTCTCAAGAGTATGACTTGGTTGGCTATTCCAAAGAGCAAGTATTGGTCGATATCTTAAATCAGTACGAACGTCATTTACAGTATCTACATTTAGAGCGTTAATTCACTCATTAATATGCTCTAAATAGTTCAGCAAAAATATTGTAAGAAATAACCCCATAAGTTGAACTCAACTTATGGGGTTTGTTTATGCCTCACAACCTAAATGATGCCACGCTCTAATAAAGCGCACCAATATAAGGTAAAATTCATTTAGACCGCGTCGATACGTGGTAATGCATCAGTAAAGGATAGGTTCGTGACCAAGTTAAAATACATCGCTCATTATTCTGAGCAAGTTCAAACCCAAGCGGCATTGCTTATTAGCGATGGTAACTTGGGCGCTTATCTAGAAAAAAAGTATCCCACTCAGCACCAAATAAAAAGTGATAAGGCACTGTATCAGTATATCAATGATATTAAAAACCAGTATATGCGCAAAGTGGGACAGCTATCGAATGTTAGCTATAGCAGCAAGTTAAAAGTTCTTAAACATGCGCTAGGTATTCATACCACCCAGTCTCGCATACAAGGCAGTAAGCTCAAATCGCACAACAACATCACGGTGGCTAGCTTGTTTCAAGAAGCGCCGCCTGAGTTTTTGCGCATGATTGTCGTGCATGAGTTGGCGCATTTTAAAGAGCACGATCATAACAAAGCGTTTTATCAATTATGCTGCCATATGGAGCCTGAATATCATCAGTTTGAGCTAGATACGCGGCTTTGGTTGCACTGGCGAGAGTTGTAACCTTAATATAGTCATTCCACTATAAAAGTATTACAGTGTTAACCTCGCTTGAAGTATCACATATACATCTACACTTGGTTGCCTTGTACTATTTTTAAATTGAATCGACTATAGTATGAATAGCAACCCTAATAAGGTTCATAGCAATCTTAATAACAGCCATATAAATATCGTGTCCTTTTCTGCAGCAATCATCTGAGCCGCTAGGGCGTGTCCTCAATTCAATTGATCATATCTAAACGGGCTAAAAATGGCTAAATTTTGCCAAACATCGTTAAATAGCTGGTTAATATCCCGATATTATCTGCGCTATTTTCCTTGTTTGACTGCAATTTATCTCATTTTTATCACCATTTTTAAAATGAGGACACGCCCTAGAATTACGTTATAATCCTAACCAAATAATTTATACCCCAAGTCAATAAAAGGTTGTAAGCAATGATCAATACCAAAATATATAAATCTATTTATAAATTGGCAGAAGAGTTACTAGAGGCTGATCGTATCGGTAATCAAGAAAAATTTGATGCGTTTTATGGTGAGCTAAAGGCCATCTGTACTGATAACGAAAACACAGACAAAGACCATCCAGAGCAGTGGGAAACGCTTGCTGACTTTACAGAAGATTTGGACGAAGCACTGGTCATTTATGACAAAGCACTGGCCAAAGCCACGGCGATCAATTCAAAAGATCATCTGTCGTCGATTGCTTTTTCTATGGCGGTGTTACAGCTTGAGACAGGTAACAAAGAAGCGGCTATTCAAAGTCTACAAAACGCCAAAATCACGGCAAATAAGATTGAAGATAAAGAGTTTAAAGTTGAGATAGATGAGATGCTGACTAAGTTGTTGGCTGAATAATCTTTATTGAGCAGGAACGATTTGACATGCAAGACGTACCTATTGCGATTATCGGTGGCGGATTAAGCGGATTGTATGCCGCCTTTTTATTAGAACAAAAAGGTATCGATTATATATTGATAGAGGCTCGTGATAGATTGGGCGGGCGTATCACTGTTGCTAAATCATCAGTAGCTCAGAATGCTAGCAGTCAAAGTGTTAATCATGAAAAATCAAACGACGGCTTCGATTTAGGGCCATCGTGGTTTTGGCCAGCGTATCAGCCGCAGCTGAGTAGTCTTATCGAGACATTAGGTTTACCACGTTTCGCTCAGTTCGAAGAGGGCGATATGATGGTTGAACGTAGCGCCAATGAGTTACCTATCTGTACGCAAGGTTATCAGAGCTCGCCGACATCTATGCGCCTCGTGGGTGGAATGGCGGCGCTAACTGATGCTTTATACGCTCGCTTAAATGCCAAGCGTATCGTAATAAGACAGACAGTAAGACGCTTAACCAAGACTGGTCAGTATATTAAAATAGACAGCAAGTATGGCTCTGAACATATCAACGCTGGTCAAATAATCACTTATCGAGCGCAGCATGTATTACTTGCGCTACCACCTCGGTTGGCGATTAGTAATATCGTATTTGAACCTGCTTTACCGCAAGATTTAGCGCTAGAGTGGCAAGAGACCGACACTTGGATGGCACCACATGCCAAGTATGTGGCTGTTTATGACTCACCATTTTGGCGAGATAATGGCCTTTCAGGTGCAGCACGAAGTGCGATAGGGCCGCTCACTGAGATTCACGATGCCTCGTTGGCAAAGGGCGAAGGCGCTGTGTTTGGTTTCTTTGGCGTGCCCGCTCACGTGCGACAAAGCGTCTCTGTAGATGTGCTAAAAGCGCATTGCCGTGCGCAGTTGGTGCGGCTGTTCGGCGCGCAAGCAGACAAACCAAAGGCTGAATATATCAAAGACTGGTCTCAAGATATATTTACCGCGACGGCTGCTGATGCCAACGGTAACGGTCAGCATGCAGTCGCACCAGCGTCGACACCTAATATAGGCGTATGGCAAGAGGCTATAACTGGCTGTGGTAGTGAGTGGTCAGTGCCGTTTCCGGGCTATGTTGCTGGGGCAGTTGATGCCGCAACGGTGGCGATAGAAAGCCTATCCACTTCAGTTTTACGCCAGTGATTTGATGCTGTCAGCTATCATAGAAAGGTCTCTAACGGACTAAATACTGTCGTTCAATAGGACAGATAATGAGTGAGTCTTCGCAGCAAAAAGTATCTCGCAACCGAAACACATGGCTGATTCCTTTCGCTTGCTTGTTGACTGGTGGCGCACTCACTGGTATCTCAACCAATGTGGCAAAATACGCAGTTGATATCGGTCTGACACCTTTGGGGTTTTTGTTTTGGTCGATCGCAGGTGCTGCTATTATTCTATTGGTGGTAGCGCTCATCAGAAAAGAGTTCCCTCCCTTTAATGCTCGTAGCTTAGAATATTACTTTGTCGCCGCGCTTGTCAGCGTGGCGGTTGCCAATTTACTGCTGTTTTCTGCTATCCCTCATGTCGGGGCAGGTTTCGTCGCTTTAATCATCTCATTACCGCCACTGTTAACATACCTTGGTGCACTCATGCTGCGTATGGAGCGGTTCAATATTGTCCGTGCGCTTGGCGTGGTTGCGGCACTTATCGGGGCAGGCGTAATGGCCGTACATAAGTTCTCTGCGCCAGATACGAGTATATTCTGGATTTTAATCGCGCTTTGCGGCCCTGTGCTGTTAGCCATTGGCAATATATATCGGACATTGCGCTGGCCTGATAGTGCTTCTGTTAGTGCACTCGCTCCAGGTATGCTGGTTGCGGCAGCGATTCTGCTGGGTTTATTCAGTATGATGTCAGATTTCTCTATTGCCGTATCTTTAGAGAGTGGGCTACCGACCAGCCTCATCGCCATACAGTCCTGCGTATTTGCTGGACAGTTTTTACTCTTGTTCCTCTTACAAAAAACAGGCGGACCTGTACTACTCAGCCTATTGGGGGCAGTAGGGGCCATTGTCGGCGTGCCCGTCGCTATTTTTTGGCAAGGTGAGCATCCACCAGAAGGTTTATTCCTAGGTGCTACGTTGATAGCCATTGGCGTGGTGCTAGTGACGTGGGGTGGTGTGAAAATGACAGTATTCAAAAAAGAACCGCGCTAATAGAGCCGTTATTAGGTACCGTGCCATTGATATCTCTATATCCTTGCGAGTATCTTTTATCCTGCTTTAATGGTTGGTGTCTAGATGATAAATACCTGCTAGAGCCTAATAATTGGTTACGATTAACTTAAATCACTTTTTGTGGATACGATAAAAAAGGAGTATAAGTATCGTGGTTATTGTTGTCATGGATTCAGGCTATGAATGCAGCCGCGCGTTATCGCTTACTGAACAATTTTACGATTCTCATTAGTGTCATTGGGGTAGCTATTGCTTTGCTGGATAGTGGTTTTACGCTACCGACATGGCTACAGCAAGTATTCCATATTTTTTATTTGGTGATTATTTTTATCGGTCTTGTGGTGACTGTTGGTCGCTATATCTATACAAAAAAGCCGCTGACCTTTAATAAAGTGGCTGTCTTTGACGCGCTGACCAGCATTGCGATTGTCATTTTATTGACCGCGCATTTCACTGACTTAGTACGCTCAGGCTTGGATGCTGCCGTTGACGGCTTTGTCGCGATAAAGATCGCGGTGTTTGTCACCTTTATTCGCGAACTCTCCGATCATAACTTCAACCTCAATCGTACCTTTTTACACCCTGCCCAGTTTTTTATTTTGAGCTTTTTGGCAGTGGTGCTGGCGGGTGCGTTGCTACTGATGATGCCCAATGCGACGACGCAGCCGCTGTCTTTTGTTGATGCGCTTTTTACCGCGACCAGTGCAGTCTGTGTGACGGGGCTAATTGTCGTGGATACGGCGACCTATTTTACGACTTTTGGGCAAGTTATCATTATGGGGTTGATACAAATCGGCGGCTTAGGTATTTTGACTTTTGTGACGTACTTCAGTTACTTTTTTAAGGGCGGTGTCAGTTACGAGACGCAAGCAAGCATCAGCGAGATGTCTTATATGCATGGTATGAGTGATGTGGTATTGACACTCAAATCTATCTTGTATGTTACCTTTGCGGTCGAGGCGGTGGCAGCAGCGCTGATCTATATCAGTATTTATGACATGCCCAATATGGATTGGTCTGAGCAACTCTTCTTTTCTGTTTTTCATGCGATTTCTGCTTTTTGTAATGCGGGGTTTTCTACATTTACGGCAGGCTTGTATGATGATTCCTTACGCTTTAATTATCCGCTTCAGTTGATTATCGCCATGACATTTATCTTTGGTGGCATGGGCTTTACCATCGTGGTCAATGTACTGCGATATCTGCGCCACCGTGCTGAGCGGCTGATCTATCGCCATGACCAACGCTATATTTATCAGCCTTGGTTACTCAATATTAATAGCCGTATTACTTTGATCACGACAGGGGCATTGTTGCTGATTGGACTGATTGGTGTGATGATATTTGAATACAATCATGTGCTCGCTGACCATACCAGTTTTTTTGGTAAGCTAGTGACGGGCTTCTTTACTGCAGCGACGCCGCGTACAGCAGGATTTAATGTCGTTGACATGGGAGAGCTCACGTTTCCAACGATTATGCTGACGATATTTCTGATGTGGATTGGTGCATCGCCAAACTCGACAGGCGGTGGTATCAAGACCAGTACCTTTGCCATTGCGCTATTAAACACGTTGAGTCTGGCACGTGGGCAGACCAAGATAGAGGTGTTCAAACGGCAGATTGCTGAGATTTCCGTCCGCCGCGCGTTCTCTATTATGTGGTTGTCGTTACTCGTCATCGGTACGGGCGTGACACTTATTAGTTATGACCAGCCAGAGCTTGATTTGATTAAAGTAGTGTTTGAATGTTTTTCAGCCTACAGCACGGTGGGGTTGAGTGTGAACTTGACGGCGGACTTATCTGATTTTAGTAAAGTGGTGGTGTCGGTCATTATGTTTGTGGGTCGTGTCAGTATGCTCACGATATTTATTGCCCTGCTCAAAAACATGCGCCAACGCAACTATCGCTATCCCACTGAAGAGATTACCATTAACTAATTCGTCGCAAACAGTCTGTGTGCTTCTTAAAGTGAGCAAAGATGCACTGACAAACAGGCATTAATAAATAAGTGCTAATAAACAGACGCTAGTAAAAAATACTAAAAAAGGTTGTTAAGGTTATGAGATATATCATCGTAGGATTGGGGAACTTTGGGGCATCGCTAGGGTCGGCGTTGACCAGTCAAGGTCATGAAGTGATTGCGATTGACAGCAGTATGCAAAGGGTCGAAGCTTATAAAGAAGTCATCTCACATACCCTATGTATGGATGCGACAGACGAGTATACCGTCAGCGGCTTACCTATCATTGATACCGATATCGTCATCGTGGCCATTGGAGAAGACCAAGGCGCAAATGTCATGGCCACCGCGCTATTTAAGACCTTAAAAGCGAAACGTTTAATCAGCCGCAGTATCAATCCGCTGCATGAAAAAGTCCTGCAAGCCATCGGTGTGGATGACATTATTCATCCTGAAAAAGAAGCGGCCACTCGCTGGGCCAAACGCCTGTCGCTACGCTACTTTATTGATTCATTTGAGCTGAGTGATAACTTCAGTATAGTAGAGATTAAGATTCCAAACGTTTTGATTGGTAAGACCGTTGATGAGTTACAGTTAGAGCAAAAGTTCAATATCCGATTGCTTAGTACATTGCGCTATGAGTATTATGAAGACAGCTTTGGCCGCACACAGAGTAAGCCTAGTATTCAAGGTTTGGCAATGCCTGAGCAAGTATTGCGAGACCAAGATGTATTGGTTATTTATGGATATAACAAACACATCAATCAGTTCTTACGTAGTGTGGGTGTGAAAATCAAATAACGGTCTGCAATGGCGCTAAGAAGATAACATACAGGGGAAGTTTATGAGTCAATACCGCATATCTGTTCTACTAATCGCTATGACAGTATTGTTATCAGGGTGCGATAAATCGGCACAAGACCCGAACGTTATGTTTTCAGAAAAGCACAAAGATCCGATTGCTGAGCTTGCGGTGACTGACAAACCAGATCATAGTAAACTGGGCTATCAACAGACTTTTTATGTGCCTATTTATTCCGATATTTATTCTGATAGTGAGAACCAAAAAGTATTGTTGTCTGCCACGCTTAGCATACGCAATACCACCCTAAAAAACCCCCTGTATATCAATAAAATTGATTACTACAATACCAATGGCGATTTTGTAAAATCATACATCGATAGCCCGATCAAGCTACCACCAATGGCGACGTTGAATTATATCATTGAAAAAGAAGACGATAGTGGCGGCTCTGGTGCCAATTTTATTATTGATGTCGAGGGTGTGGATGATACTGTTAAACCAGTGATTGAAGCCATTATGATTGGTAACTTTAGCAATAAAGGCTTTGCGTTTAGTACAGAAGGGACACCAGTAGCACCCTAACTAATATAGTCAATCCTCTGTCATAAAGTGAACACAGTATTAGGGTGTGTCATTAATTAGTACATTCATACATTTAGTGGCCTTAAACTGGCTCAGTTTTGCTAAACATCGTCAGTAACTTTGCCATTATATTCGTATTAATAGGTATTCATGGAAGCAAAATATTCATACAAGGAAGTGTTATGTCTGCAACCAAAGAAGAAATCAACGCCTTTATGGCACTCGAGTTCCCACAAACCAAATGCATCGTCGAGACTGTCAATGAAAAGGGCGCGACCTTATCACACGAGATTGGCATAGATGAGCTGCGTCCCGGTGGCACCGTCTCAGGACCTGTCATGATGGCCGTTGCTGATGTCGCTATCTACGTCGCTATCCTCGGAAAAATCGGCATTGTTCCATTGACCGTAACCACGAGTCTGACCATCAATTTTTTGCGTAAGCCCTCAGCAGAAGCGCGTATTATCGCCAAATGCACCTTAATGAAAGTAGGGCGTACGTTGATAGTTGGGGAGGTCTCTCTCTATTCAGAAGGATGTGATGATATGGTGGCTCATGTGGTCGGCACGTATTCTGTCCCGCCTAAAAATCAATTATCATAGCGTTGAGCTTATTAAGTTAATTGAACTCGCTTGTGTATGAGCTTTATCGGCATGAAGGTATTTTTTAAAGATTTTTGATACTATGACTTCTTGATACTCATAAAGCAAAGAGATTGTTTTTAGTCTAAATTTATAATAGATAGCGTACTCTATTTATAGGATATAGAACAATAATCTACTTTTGTAAAATGACTGGGAAAATGGTTGGATTTTAAAATATTTTAATAAAATTAATAACTTAAAGGGTTTTTTTTGAATAAAAATCGACGAATGGTCGATAAGATGGCTTGATTTAACTATGGTTAAGTCCTAAAAAACAGTATTATAAAAGATATAAAAGATATAAAAGATATAAAAGATATAAAAGATATAAAAGATATAAAAGATATAAAAGATATAAAAGATATAAAAGAGTCAAGAAAGAACTCATTAGAGATTTATCCAGTCAAAATGACCTTGGGATAATCTTCGATAATCAAACAGCCTAGCATGCACTTACATCAATCGAATTAAACGATAAAAAGCAAAAGGTAGAAATATGAACACTATCATGGTTAAGACGAATAATGCGACTCAAACCGTAGCCGAAGTGGCCGTTGTCACTAAAGATGGAAAACCAACCATCATCCAAGCTATGGAGAAAGTCAATTACGAGTTCCATGATATGGCGATCGGTAGAGCGCCCAATCATATTATTACCAAACGCATCAAAAATGATCTGCACGTCTCATTTGAAGAAGACGGCAAAGACAGTGACTTAATTATAGAAGGTTTTTATGACAGTGCAGACAGTGCCTTAGTCGGTATTGCAGAAGATGGCGACTATTACTACTACATTCCAGATACTGGCGAAACCTACGATTATGTGACTCAACTGGCAGCAGGCGACGTAGAAGGACAGGCGTTAGGCGGTGAAGAATATGTGGCGGCGGCAATACCTTGGTGGGTACCTGTTGCTGCAGGACTTGGATTGGCAGGTTTGATTGCGGGTATCAGTGGCGGCGGTAGTGATGATCGTCCTGAACCTGCGCCCATCGTCAGTCTCAGTGGTGTTAAAAGCTTAAGTGAAGCCACGGCAACGAATGATGCAAACACTGCGCTATATAGCGTTACCTTAGATAAAGCCAGCGATGTTGATACCAGTGTGACAGTCACTATTACCCCTGGTTCTGCCAATGGCGGTGATTATACGGCACCAACGACGCAAACCATCACGATTCCAGCAGGACAAACCTCTGTTAATTTTAGCATACCAATTGTGAATGATAACGTCTACGAAGGCGCTCAAAGCTTTATGGTTGCTATAACCAGCGTCAGTGCTGGTAAGGCCACTATCGACCCTGTTAAAAACGAGGTGACCACGACTATCTATGATGATGGCACCATTGACGGAACGACACCTGTTGATCCTAATGATCCAGCAGTGGGTGATGACACGCCAATTGTAAGCATACAAGGTACAGCAAGCCTGAGCGAAACAGCTGCTGATGGGGGTGTTAATAGTGCAACGTATACTGTTAGCTTAAGCAACCCAAGCGCAGTTGATACGACTATTAGCTATATTATTAGCAATGGCAGTACAGAAGGTAGCGATGACTACGTTGCACCAACTATAAAGACCGTCACAATTCCTGCTGGGCAGACCTCTGTTGATTTTAGCCTACCAATGGTAGATGACAATATTTACGAAGGTGCCGAAGACTTTACGGTCACTATCACTGGTACTACTGCTGGTAAGGCTAACATTAGTGCGGATAATGACAGTGTCACTACGACTATTTATGATAATGGCACCACTGATGGCACCACACCGGTTAATCCTGCTGACCCAACAGTAGGGAATGATATCCCCGTGGTTAGCATTAGCGCAACCGACGCTCAAGCGATTGAAGGGGTGGACAACACCCTCATCTTCACCGTGACTCAGACCAACCTCAGCAACCTTGACACCACCGTTACCGTAAGCTTGGGTGATACCAACACCGTTGAAGCGGCGGACATTGCTAGCATCAGCTACACCAATGCCGCAGGAGTGGTGGTGACGTTAGACAAACTGTCTGACATCCAAACCTTCCTAGCGGATGGTGCAACGGTCAACATACCAGCAGGCAGCCTAAGTGCGCCTGCCATTACGGTCACTGTGATTGATGACGTTGTGTATGAGCGCTCAGAGAATCTGATTCTTGATATTGCCATACCGACAAGCAGCCCAACACCTGCCACCCTTGGTACCAGCACTGCGACTGGCGTCATCCTTGATGAAGACCAGCGTGTCAACACCAACAACCCGAACAACCCAGACGATGTGAATGATGAACTCGATGGCGACAAGCCGACAGTCACCGTCTCTGACGCCACTACTGACGAAGGTGGTGATTTGATTCATACCGTGACCTTATCAAACCCAACTGAGGTAGCGGTCAGCTATCCATTTGCCATCACTGACGGCAGTGCGGTCGCAGGAAGCGATTATGACAGCGCGACACCGCCTGTCTTTACTGGCGGCGTTGTCCTAAACGCTGATGGCACCATCACCATCCCAGCAGGAGTGACGAGCTTTACCGTTAGCTATCCGGCCTTGAATGATGACTTAGATGAGCTTGCTGAGACCACCACCTTGACCATCGGCACAGGTAGCGGCACTGGCACCATCATCGACACTGATGCGGCGCCTGTGATTAGCATTACGGCCAGCGGTGATGCCACCGAAGGCGCAGGTGATGCCATCGTCTTTAGTATTGACCAGACCGGTCTGAGTGACCGTGCGACCACGGTTATTGTCACTCTTGATTTAACCGACGCAGAAGCGGCTGACATTGCTAGCATCGTACTCACCAATGCCAATGGCACAACCCAAACCCTGACAGTGGCACAAGCGATTGCTGGGGTTAGTATCTCTATCCCTGC
>NZ_JADHDA010000006.1 GCF_015277735.1 Psychrobacter sp. NG254
GTTCTTTAGTTATGCTTTTAAATAGTGCTCAATCACTGTCGTCCAGTAACTGATATATAGGGTAACTCTCTTGCTGTCTAGTCTCAATCCCTTACGGTTCAAGCTATCTAGCGAGCCGACTATCTTATCATAACGATTAGGTTTGTCAAGCTGTTTTATAATTTGTCTCAACTCGGTAATCTAAGTAATAAGTTTGTTAACTTAATGCCTAGCTTCCTTTGCTGTGGGGCGTATTATATAGAGTTTAATAACTGTGTCAACAGCTTGATCAAAGGTTTTTAGGTTTATTTGATGATGGTTCTAATAGTGTATATTTTTCAGTGGGTTAGGATAAATTCATCTATTTAGGATTTTAAACGTTGCTACTAAAATCCTTGTGACTTCCTACTTTTTTAGAAAGCCGCTTCTACTTTAGCAATGATATATGATTGAAATTTCCTAATATACTAATACTGCTACACCAATTTTTTCTATATAACTGCTTATAACTTACCCATTTTTTTAAAGAATGCTTTATAGGCTACAACCTTCTTATCCAACGATAAAGGATATGCACGTGAGGTTGAAGGCAATCTATATAAAGTTAAGTCGTTCACATCTGCTTCTTTATCACTTGCGCTTTGCCACTGATATGGATAGTTCATACTATCATTGGTTTTTGGGTACTTTGATTTGGCAATTGGCGCGTCTAATAATCCGAGCAGTACTTCGGTCGCTTTGCCTCCTGTGGTAAACAATGTCTGCACTTTTGGTACTTGTAGCAAGATATTGTCTAGATCAACAGGCGTCACGACGGTTAGGTTTTTATCAGAGGCATTGCCAGTCTCGCGGATAGCCTGCTTGACCGTAGGACAAGATGCGATACCGCGCTCAAACATAAAGTCACGAATACGCTCAGGATCAAAACGCTTCTCATCCCCTACTCTAAAATAATCTGCATCGTCAAAAAACACGCGACCATATATGCGCCACATATCATTATAAAAATTGGGATAGTGAAAACTCATTGCCCATTTATCAGCAGTCGGTGGAAAAGTACCCATCATCATAATAGTGGCATCTGGTGGCAATACAGGCTCGAAAGGATGCGTTTCAATCTCTGATGTGCTGTCATTAGGGAATAATGGATTGGTTTCAAGAGGTTTTTGGGCAGGGGATTGTTCTATAGTCATGATATTCTTCATCAGAAAAGTCGTTTTTTTGGTATCATAGCAGGTCTAAACACTACTACATTTATAATCACTCTATATAGTCAAATATAGTCGGCTCAAAAGGTAATGCGACTTTAGATGTATTTTTAATAGCTTCTGAATCGCGCCTATTAAGCCGTACGGTACTCACTTCTATCATGTCCAAAGTGTGATAGAAGCATTTGGCTACATTGAGCATTAACTTTACTATTGATGCGCTAAATATAGGGTGGATATGCAGTAAGTGTTTGTATCTTTTTTACTAATAGCAAGCGCAGTGACTGCGCAAGCATCAGACTAGAACCCAAGAGAATACTTATGAGTGACTTAAATAGCGGTTTAAACATTACGGTAATCGATCATCCACTAGTCCGTCACAAACTCAGCTTAATGCGCGAAAAAGACTGTAGTACTTATAAATTTCGTACACTGACCAAAGAGCTTGCGCGCTTAATGGCTTATGAAGCAAGCCGCGATTTTGAAATTGAAACTTTCCCAATGGAAGGCTGGTGTGGTGAAATCACTGGTGAGCAAATCATCGGTAAGACGGCGACGATCGTACCGATTTTGCGCGCAGGTATTGGCATGCTAGATGGCGTGCTCGACTTAATTCCTACTGCTAAGATTTCTGTGGTCGGTCTACAACGTGATGAAGAAACGTTGCAGCCAGTACCGTTTTTTGAGAAATTCGTGAGCCATATGGACAAACGTCCTGCTCTTATCATTGATCCAATGCTAGCCACAGGCGGCTCAATGGTTGCGACCATCGAAATGCTAAAGAAAAACGGCTGTACTAATATTAAAGCATTGGTATTGGTGGCTGCCCCTGAAGGCGTACGCTTGGTAAATGAGGCGCATCCTGACGTGACCATTTATACCGCTGCACTAGACAGCCACTTGGATGAACATGGTTATATCATTCCAGGTTTGGGTGATGCTGGTGATAAGATTTTTGGTAAGCAGTTATCAAATAGATAAGTCGCACTAGGGTAAATAAAGCCGTCATCAAGATTATGGCAAAAGCAGACAACATCACTGATAAGGACACACAATGAACGTATTGATTACTGGCGCAAGCGCAGGTTTTGGTAAAGCATTAGCAGAGCGTTTGATCGCTAATGGTCATCAAGTAATCGGCTGTGCCAGACGCCTTGATAAACTGAATGCCTTGGCAGAGACTTTAGGTGAGGCTTTTTTACCCGTCGTTATGGATGTGAGTGATACGGCTTCTATTCCGCAAATTATTGCTGAATTACCTGACGGTTTTAATCAAATCGATGTCTTGGTCAATAATGCCGGACTGGCACTCGGTACAGAGCCTGCGCAACGTAGCAATCTTGATGACTGGATGCGTATGACTGATACTAACGTTAAAGGCTTGATGGCATTGACCCATGCGGTCTTGCCAGCGATGGTCGCGCGCGATAGTGGTTATGTCATCAATGTCGGCTCGATTGCTGGTAGCTGGCCTTATTTCGGTGGTAACGTTTACGGCGCAACTAAAGCATTTGTAAAACAGTTCAGCTTAAACTTGCGAGCGGATCTGATTGGCACCCAAGTACGCGTCACCAATCTTGAGCCTGGTAATGTCGCGGGCACTGAGTTTTCAAATGTGCGCTACCATGGCGATGATGACAAAGCTGCTAAGGTTTATGATGGTTTTAAAACCATGACAGGTGAAGATATCGGCGATATTTTGTTGTGGTTGATTGAGTCGCCTGCTCATATCAATGTAAATCGTCTAGAAGTGATGCCTGTTGCTCAGACTTATAATGGTTTGACCATTGCCAAGCAAGATTAATACTAACTGAATTGTTAGTTATGGTATCAATATTGGTTAGTGATATATCACTTATCAACACCGAACTTGTCAGCGTATCTCATACGACCGAAGCAATATAGAATTCTCTATATTGCTTTTTTTTATGTCTTCAATAGCTTGCTCATTGACCAAACGCAAATCCTGAAAGTCCAAAATCAGCACTTCATTACGCAGACGTTCGCTAGTACGTTTATTATGACGTATCGCAAATCCTAAAACTTGCTTACCAGTGATGGCTATCTGATTAACGATTAACTTTGAATTATTCACGGTCAGCTTCTGGGACATTATCTGAGCATTTATGATCGCAGTTGCTGGATTCACCGTAGTGGTCAGTATTTTGGTCTGCCGTACACTTTCGGGCATATCTCCTGCAAAAAACAATACCTGATTGAGTGGCAAATATTGCGCATGACGCACCAACTCTTGACGGAACAATGCAGGCATATCTGTGTTAAAGCTGTCTTCTGTCTGCTGATAAAATGCAATAAAGTTACGGTGAAGATAACGCCCAAATACAGTGGTATTGATCCACTCTTGATAGACCTCATTCGTTACGATCTGCTTAGCAAAAGCATTGGCATCTGCTGTGATGTCAGTACTAAGCATCAACATCGATAGCAAAAGTGCTTGCGGACTGAGCAATATCTGCTGCTGCCACAGCTGTGGATATAGGCTGCTATCGAGTAATGGCAATGTCGATCTGCTCATGTGCGTATATCCTTATCAGCTATCGTCCATTATCATCGGTTGTCACCTGTCACTGCGACGGCTTTTACCCTGAGTTAAATTCTGTGCTATGGTCAAATGACTGCTTTAATATAGCAGTCTTTTCTTAGCGGTATAGCGAATTTTGCAACGATACATCTCGACCAATCAACCCTGATATCTTGACAACCTGATACCCCAATACCTTGACGATAAAAGCGATATCACTTTATGAAAAAAGACCTCATACCCCTGCCAACTCCCTACCAACTAAAGACCCTTACTATCCAAACAGCTGATGGGACGATGCTGCCCGTCTCTGTCATTGGTAAAGGAAAACCTGTTCTGATGCTGCACGCTTTTGGTATGGATGCGCGGCAATTTTTGCCATTTATTTTACCGCTGATTCAGCACTACTGCTTTTACTTGCCGCATTTTAGAGGGTTTGGTTTGGCCAGTCATCTAGCGTTGCCAACGTTTGATTTTATTGAGCAATATGCACAAGATACCCAAGATGTATTTGAATACGTGAGCGAAGAAACCGGCATTGAGGCTTTTCCTGTTGCCGCGATATCGATGGGCGCATTGGTCATGTGGGCGTATTTTCAGCGCTTTGGCACTCAGCGCGTGAGTCGTTATCTGAATATTGACCAAGCACCGATCATTCATAATCAGCCAGACTGGCAAGGTGGCGGTGTGTTTGGTACCCGACAAACCGAATTATTTGCAGAATTTACACGGTTGATTACCGACGTGGCCCCTTATATGCAATCCGAGCAAGTGGATGATTTTCGTCAGCTGCCTTATCGATTGAAAGTAAATTTATTAGACATGGAGTGCTCTTTTTCTCTACTGTCTGTCAGTAGCAAACCTTCGCAATTATTGGTAAAAGCCCTCAGTTATCGGGCACCGCACAAAATCTCCTTAATGCAGCACGCGACTTGGCAACACAAACTGCGCTGCCTATCTGCTTATGTTGCGTTGCCTTACGATTACCGCGAGGTTTTGCCAATGGTAAACATTCCGACTATCTTACTGATTGGTGGGTGCTCGCAGTTATATAGTGCAGAGTGGCAACAGCGTTTGACCACTATGTTGCCCAATGCGCACAGCATTATTTTGCCAAAGTCAGGTCATGCTGTACCGATGGATGCACCTGTGGCCTTTTATAATGTTTTAAAGCGATTTCTGCATAGTTAGTCTTTAAAAGACTCGTTTTAGCAGACATAAAAAAAGCGACTTTGAAAGTCGCTTTTTATTTGTTTATTGAGCCGTTCATATTATCTAAAAACTAATACTAGTCAGCTAAGTCTTTAATCAATTCAAAGCGTGGTATTTCTCTACCATCAATGGTGACCGTCTCAGCGAACATGGCTAATGGGCGAACCCACACGCCGTATTCACCATACAAGCAGCGGTACACGACCAATGATTCTTCGGTCTCAGAATGCTGCGCGGTATGCAATACCTGATACAGGCTGCCTTTATAGTGGCGGTAGATGCCTTGGGGGATGGTTTTAGTCATAGCAAACTCCTGCTATTAAAAAATGGCTGCTAATTGTCGCTTCATAAAAAAGGTCGACAATGACTGCCGACCTCGCTCTTAATCATTTTTATAGATTATCTAACCAACCGTTACTTTTGCATAAGCCTTTTTGCCTGCTTGGATAACGACCGTCTGACCTGAGGTTAAGCTAAAACCGGCATCCACCACGTCGCCATCTACTTTTACCGCGCCGCGTTTTACCATGTCTTTGGCCGATGAGCTGTTTTTCGCAAGCCCAGATTGGTTCAGTACCTGAGTGATAAACAGTGCATCTTGACCTTCTAGGTCTACCGTGACTTCTGGCAAATCGATTGGCAGCTCGCCATCGGCTAATACGTTACCGGCTGACTTATGCGCATTAGCAGCCGCATCGGCATCATGGAAACGCTCAATCAATTCTTCGGCTAAGATACGTTTGATTTCTTGTGGGTTACGACCCTCTTTCATCTCCGCCAATAAACCTTCGACTTCGTCCATTGGTTTAAAGCTTAAAAATTCAAAATAGCGATGAATCAAGGTGTCTGGCATCGATAGGATTTTTTGATACATGGTGCCTGGCGCATCATAGATAGCGACATAATTATTCAATGACTTAGACATTTTATTGACGCCGTCTAACCCTTCTAAAATCGGCACCGTGATACACACTTGCTGCTCTTGACCATAACGGCCTTGCAAGGTACGACCCATTAATAAGTTAAAAGTTTGGTCGGTACCGCCAAGCTCGACATCAGCTTTTAGCGCGATAGAATCATAACCTTGTACCAATGGGTAGAGGAACTCATGGATTGAGATAGGCGTTTGCGAGGCATAGCGTTTTGAAAAGTCATCACGCTCTAGCATGCGCGAAACCGTTTGCTGACTGGCAAGCTGGATCATATCAGCGGCGCTCATGTCCTTGAACCATTCAGAGTTAAAGACCACGCGAGTCTTTTCTTTGTCCAAGATCTTAAATACTTGCTCAGCATAAGTCGTGGCATTGGCTTTGATTTGCTCATCGGTCAATGGTGGGCGGGTGCTGTTTTTACCAGAAGGATCACCAATCTTGGCGGTATAGTCACCGATTAAAAAATAAATCTCATGACCCAAATCTTGAAAGTGCTTGAGCTTATTAATCAGTACTGTGTGCCCCAAATGCAAATCAGGCGCGGTAGGATCAAAGCCTGCCTTGATACGCAGTGGACGATTCAGTTTTAGCTTAGCCACTAAGTCGTCTTCAGAGAGTATCTCTTGTGTGCCGCGCTGGATAAGGGCCAATTGTTCTTCTAGAGTGTAGGTTTTTTCGGTCATGGTGTTCTCTATATATCGCTTTTATTGGGATTTTTATGAATGACGGTTACAAGCTCGACGTCTGATAACGTTTAGAGGCTCAAAAGGTCAGAAAAAATGATAGAATTTGACGGATATACTAGCGTTTTTTAAGGTAAATTGCCATGACCAACCCCGCATCGATTGCTGATACTGACCATAATGCTCTTGCAGACTTGCTTATGAATAATGGTTTGAATAACAGTTCAGACGATATTGATGACTTGACCTATGATAATTCGAACTATGCCACTCTGACCGATGCCCTTGAGCAAACAGTGTTTGAGAGCTTTGATGATGGCTTATATATCGGCATGATGTCAGGTACCAGTTTGGATGGTATGGATGCTGTTCTTTGTCAGTTTAATCCTGAAACGAGTAACGAAGAAAACACCCAACCGCCGATGCAACTTCTGGCGACGTACAGTCAAGATTTTCCGCCACGTCTGCGCGAGGTATTACTTGCACTGTGTCAACCCAACGGTATCCAAGCATTAACACCTGCAACGGATGGCCTAACAAATGAGCCAAACTGCGAATCAAGTAGTGAGCTAGACTGGTTCGGCTGGGCAAGCCGCGAATATAGCGAGTTTGCCAGTAGCGTGGTGAATACCCTTTTGCAGCAATCAAATACTGATGCTGAGTCAGTACTGGCGATTGGCTGTCATGGACAAACCGTGCGTCATCGTCCGCAGATGGGATTCACGTTGCAATTGGTCGATGCCAACATCATCGCTGAGCGCACCGGCATCAGCGTGGTCAGTGATTTCCGTCGTCGTGATATGGCGGTTGGTGGTCAAGGCGCACCACTGGTACCGGCGTTTCATCAAGCATTATTTGCAACGCCTAACCGCACCCGTGTGCTACTGAACTTGGGTGGTATCGCGAATATAACTGTCTTGCCAGCGGCAGCTGATAGCGCAGAGAATAAGTCAGAAGATAAAGTGCAGAATGTCGTCGGTTACGATACTGGACCTGCCAACTTATTATTAGATGCGTGGACCTCGTTGCATACTGATCATACTTATGACGCAGGTGGCGCTTGGGCACAGTCTGGTACCATTATTGAGCCACTACTAACTCAACTATTAGCGCATCCATTTTTTGCTCAGTCTCATCCAAAAAGCACAGGCCGTGAGGACTTTAACTTAACTTGGTTGCAAGATGAATTAAAAGCTTTTGAACAAGCCAATCCTAATATCAGTTATTCAGCCGTTGATGTACAAACGACGTTGACTGAGCTGACAGCTATCAGTGCCAGTACACAGATCAATATGTTTACCAATACAGATAGCAATAGCTCGGTCTATGTCTGCGGGGGCGGGGCATTGAATGACTATCTGATGACACAACTGCAAGCACACCTGCCCTACTGCACCGTTGAGACCACAGAAACTTTAGGACTGGCACCGACATGGGTGGAGGCAGTGGCATTTGCTTGGCTGGCTAGACAGACGTTGATGGGTGAGACAGGTAACTTGCCAGCGGTTACTGGTGCGAGTAAAGGCGTGGTATTGGGGCAAGTTTGCTTTGTCTGACCAGTTAGATTTTAGTTTACATACGTCCACCTACGTGCTTTATAATACTTTTAAAACGTCATCCTCTTAGGACCCGTAAGTACAGGATATATTTTATGAGCCAAAACAGCAGTTCACCGACTGACCAAGCGACCGATGAGGCGATCAATCCTACGGCTGCCGCATCTACGCACAAACCCCGTCAAAAGCCACCACATTATGACCGCTCTGATGAGACACGTGTAGTGGTCACAGGCATGGGTGCCATCACACCGCTGGGCCTAGATGTCGAGAGCTCATGGTCTAAATTGCTCAATGGTGACAGTGGAATCACATCGATTTCCCACTTTGATGCTACAGGTTACCGCGCACAAATTGCAGGTGTGGTCAAAGACTTCGATGCCAAACAATATATGAATGCCAAAGACGCGCGACGCTATGATGAGTTCATTCATTATGGTATCGCAGCCTCCGCAATGGCATTAAAAAACGCCGGACTCATTGATGAAGTTAGTGCCGCAGATGCCCCTGTACAAGGCGTCGACCAAGATCGCTTTGGCATTATTTTGGGTTCAGGTATTGGTGGTATCCAAACCATCGAAAATAGCCGCGATACCCTACACGAAAAAGGCGCGAGCAAAGTCTCACCTTTTATTATCCCAGGCTCTATCGTCAATATGGCCGCAGGACTAGTGGCCATTAAGCACACGTTAAAAGGTCCAAACCTTGCGACTTCTACGGCTTGTACCACGGCCACTCACGCTATGGGTCTTGCAGCGCGTTTGATCGCATACGGTGATGCCGATGTCATGCTAGCCGGCGGTAGCGAAAAAGGCTCTAGCCCACTTGGCATTGCAGGGTTTAGTGCTATGCATGCACTCTCGACGCGCAATGATGAGCCGACCAAAGCCTCGCGTCCGTTCGATAAAGGCCGTGACGGTTTTGTGCTCGGTGATGGTGCTGGGATGGTGGTACTCGAGAGCCTTGCCCATGCCAAAGCACGCGGTGCAACCATACTGGCCGAGTTGGTCGGATTTGGCATGAGCGATGATGCTAGCCATATCACTGCGCCACCGGAAGACGGTAGCGGCGCTGCAAAAGCCATGCGCAATGCCCTAAATGATGCTGGGATCGAGCCATCAAGCGTCGGTTATGTCAACGCCCATGGTACTAGTACCCCTGCGGGCGATGTGGCTGAGTCGATTGCGATCGAAACAGTGTTTTCGCCAGTCAAAGACAGCATTTTGGTCAGCTCGACCAAATCGATGACAGGGCATTTACTGGGTGCAGCGGGCGGGGTTGAAGCTATCTTTACCGTACTTGCTCTACAGCATCAGCATGTGCCGCCGACAATCAATTTGGACGATGTCGAAGACAACTGTAATCTCGACTATGTGGCCAACCAATCACGTAAAGTCGAAAACTTGCAGTACGCGGTGTCCAACAGCTTTGGCTTTGGCGGTACCAATGGTTCCTTGGTATTTGCGCGCTGGCCGGTCAATCCATAACAGCCACCCATCTACATCGCAGCGCATTGCAATGAATGCGTTGTAACGTTGTTGTCAGATTTGCTACGTTTGTCCACTTGCAGCCCCTTATCGTACTTGCGTATGATAAGGGGTAATTTTTGGAACATTTATGGAAGATACCATGTCAAGCTACTCATTTTCCCATCAGTTTTATCAGCGCTGGACGTGTGCGCCTGAGCCAGTACGCGCAGCCATTACTCAAGAGTTAAAGGACATCACTACTTTACTCAAATCAGACACCGCATTTGAAAGCTTTGAATTTAATACTCATGATCTAGACACTCATATAGATGAGCTGTATGACAACTATCATGCAGAGCAAGCGATTGCCAAAGCCATTACGGACAAGCAAGAACAAGTTGAAGCTGAAAAACAACGATTAGAAGAAGCGCAACAGAAAGAGGCCGAAGCAGCCCAACGCAAAGACGAAGCGGTCCAAAAAGAAAAAGAAGAGAATGAGCAGCGAGCGAGCGAAAAAAATAGTGCGGATAAAGACAGCGTCGCCACTGAGGCAGATAAAGCCAGCTCGCATAAGGGCATTGCCAATATCACCATTACTCGTAACTCTGATACAAATATCGAAAAGACAGCTTCTAATACAACAAGTAGCGAGAGTAACGTTAGCCTCAGCAGTGTTAAAAATGAAAACGCTGACAGCAAGACCATCAGCGAAAAAATCCATGTCCTCAGCGATGAGCCTATCAAAGATATCAATAATAAAGCTGGTACAGCGATTAAATTGGCATTAAAAGACACTCAGCTCGATGCAACGCATGAACAGCTTATTCGTGAACTAGAAACACAGGTAGATGATTATTTAAGTGAGCAAATGATGCTGATGTCTGAAAATCTAAAGTCTTGGCTATGTGCCGAGGTGACCCAGCATTTTAGCGAACAGAGTGACTCAACTACTAATAACGAAGCTGTTAAGAAAAATAACCACTAACAGCGATTGTTTTTCAATATTAGACGTATATTTAGAAGCAGCCGCTCAGTAGTAAGCATTAAAAAGCCCCGTCAATCATTGACGGGGCTTTTTAATGCTTTGAGCTTGGTGCTAGATAGCTTTGGTACGCTCAGTCAACCACTCAAGCGCTGCCCCTTCTACGCGATCTTTTAGCTCGGTGTAGACTTGGCTATGATAGTTATTTAACCAATCTGTCTCGGTTTGATCCAACAACGATGGTTCAATCAAACGGGTGTCGATTGGGCAGTAAGTGATGGTCTCAAAGTTTAAGAAATCACCAAACTCAGTCTCGGTAGGCTTAGCCACTGCTGTATTGACCACCAGGTTCTCGATACGAATGCCCCATTTGCCTTCGCGGTATAGACCTGGTTCATTGCTCGAAATCATACCGACTTTCATCGCACGCTCTTTTGGCGTGCTCGCGCTATAAGCGATGACTTGCGGGCCTTCATGTACGTTTAAGAAATAACCAACGCCGTGACCTGTACCATGACCATAATCCATTTGCGCTTGCCATAATGGCGCACGGCAAATAGCATCAATCAATGGTGAGGCAATGCCATCAGGGAAGTGAGCACGAGCAAGTGCAATATGCGCTTTGAGCACAATAGTAAAGTCACGCTTGTGCTCAGCAGTTATTTGTCCGATGCCCACCACGCGTGTGATATCCGTTGTGCCATTTTGGTACTGAGCTCCTGAGTCAATCAACAGTAGCCCACCTTCGCCCTCGGACACATCAAGGTAGCTGAATTTTTCTGGCGTAGCGCGGTAATGTGGCAACGCACCGTTTTCATTAAAGCCTGCGATGGTCGGGAAACTTGGCGAGACATAATGTGGCTGACGACTACGCACTTCTATCAACATGCTATCAACATCTAGCTCACTTAGACGCTCGCCTGCTGCTATACGCTGCTCAAATGTGGCAAAAAACTCAGCCAAAGCAGCGCCATCTTGACGCATGGCTTCACGCACATGTCCGATATCTGAGTCAGCCTTCACTGATTTGAGTAGCGTACTAGGCGCCATTTGCTCAATAAAGCCCACATCATCTGCCATTTTTGAGAGCGTACCGACTGCCACTTTACTTGGATCTAGTAATAATAAATCTTCTGGCGCCAGCGCACTCAGTGCCTCTTGTACCGCATCATAGTCAGCCACACTAAATCCGCTGTCTTTTAGACTCTTTGCGATATCTTCGCTGATTTTATCGTTGTCAATAAACAGTGTCGCCTTATCAGCATCAATCAGCAGGTGTGATAAGAACACAGGATTATAGTCAACATCAGCACCGCGCAAGTTGGTCAACCACGCGATATCATCTAGGCTAGAGAGTAGATGGTGTGTTGCACCTGCCGCTGCCATACCTTCGCGTACGGCAGCCAACTTTGAATCAGCAGACTGGGCAAGGAATTGCTCATCGTGTACGTATAGTTTAGCAGCGGGTAATGCTGGACGATCTCTCCAAACGGCTGTCAGTACATCACGCTCAGTGATCAGAGTAATGTCGTTGGCATCAAACGCATTTAATAGGCGATCTTGCTCAGCGATAGACAATACATTGCCATTGACTGCCACGCTATCCCCTTCTTGCAGATGATCGGCTAGCCAGTCGAGGTGGTTTGGCTGACCTGGCGCTAGCTTTTCTAACGTAATACCCGTGCCCTCTAACTGTTCGGCAGCATGTACCCAATAACGGCTATCTGTCCACAGGCCTGCAAAGTCAGCTGTCACAACCAGCGTGCCGACAGAGCCTGTAAATCCAGATAGCCACTGACGGGCTTGCCAATATTCAGGAAGATACTCAGACAGATGCGGATCGGCAGAGGGTACGATAATCGCGGTCAAATCTTGCTCAACCAACGCTTTACGCAAGTTATCGATACGATCATGGATGATTTGTTTATTCATTAAAAGTGTCCTTATTAGAGGTAGAGCAATTAATTTTAGAGAAGTTAGATCTAGAAAATTATTACTGTGCGGCGACTATGGATAGTCGTCTTATTCGAGCGATTTAGACATGTATTATTATCAACTATTTAAGCAGGCTGTCTCACTTTGGAGAATAGCTTCTGCTTATTGACAGTGGAAAATTAGCATTAGCATTACGTGACTGATGTCATTGAACGCAACGTTACCGTCAACACACATCGACTGCTTATGTTGACAGTCAGCTATTATTAGATGTTTGGGCAGATAGTAAGCTTTCAATGGCTTGTGCCAAATATCTCACTAAGTAAAACAATAAGACGTGCTACCGATGATGGTAACACGTCTCGTCATACGTCACTTGTGCTGTTGTTATTCACAAATTTACACCAGCCTCTCTTACGACTTGGCCAATTGTTTTTCGCGCTCGCTGTCTTTTAGCATTTTGTTGATGGGTTTTGCCAGTATCAATAATAATACGGCGGTCACCACCAAGAAGATGGTCATAGTGGTAAACAGACCCGGTAACCCTTCGATTTTGTCGGCAGATACATGACCACCAAAGAAGGCGGCAACCAAGTTACCCATGGCGATAGAGGCAAAGAAAAGCCCCATCATTTGGCCTTGCATACCCTCTGGTGCAAGCTTGGTCATAGCAGATAAACCGACTGGGCTAAGTGCCAATTCACCCAAGGTTAATAATAATAAACTGCCCACCAACCATAGTGGCGATGCCAAGCCAGCACCAGGCGCTAGAATGCTCTTTGAGGCAAAAATCATCAATGCAAAGCCTGCAGCAGCTAGTAACATACCCAGTGCAAACTTCGCCATACTGCTCGGCTCAAGTCCTCGGTTACCAAGCTTGACCCAAACGATACTAATGATAGGCGCTAATATCAAAATGAATAAAGGGTTCAATGACTGGAACCAAATACTTGGTACATCAAAGCCTAAAACATTCAGATCAGTATAACGATCAGCAAATAAGTTAAAAGACGTTGGTTGCTGCTCAAAACTTGACCAAAACAGTGTCGAGCCAATAATTAGGATAAAGCAGATTAATAGACGCAATTTATCGGTCTTATCTAGGCTCGGTGAAATAAACATCACGGCAAAATATAGTATGACCACAGCGGCAATCAGATATGTCATATACTCTGCAACCATCTCAGGTGCAAATGGCACAATGCCTGTCGCTACTAAAATGACTATAGCGACCAAAGTAGCAACAAATGCAATGACCCAGCGACCGATGTTTTTGTAGCGATCGTTGGCATTTTCCCAATCCGCGACGATGCCCTTAGCACGCGCATATTTTGTCAAATTCTTTTGTGCCACAAAGCGATAGATAAGTAGCGACACCAGCATGCCCAAGCCGCCAACGCCAAAGCCCACGTGCCACATGCCTTTTTCTTTGAATATACCCACGATCAGTGCTGCCAATAGCGCGCCGATATTGATACCCATATAGAACAAGGTAAAGCCACCATCACGGCGAGAGTCGCCTTTAGGATACAACGCACCGACCATCACTGAGATACAGGTTTTGAACAACCCTGAACCCAAGACAATACAGATCAAACCAACAAAGAACAGCGTCATGCCAAACATAGCAGAGAGCGCGATACATAAGTGACCAAGCGCAATGATTATACTGCCCCACCACAGTGCACGCTCTTGACCTAGCCAGTTATCTGCCAGCCAGCCTCCTGGTACTGCTGCTAAATACAACGAACCAGCAAAGATACCATAGATAGCAGATGCTGTGACTTCATCAAACCCAAAACCGCCACTGCTTACTGTCGCCACCATAAATAGCACCAGTAGCGGGCGGATACTGTAATAAGAAAATCGCTCCCACATCTCGGTGAAAAACAAAGAGCGTAATGGCGCAGGATGTCCCATAAAGCCATTGTCTAGTGCTTGCAGTTCAGCTGCACTAGCTTCTGATTTTGATTGTGTACTCACAGCTTTATTCCTTTAAAGATTATTTTGGTAATGACCAAGCCCTCATTTATTCAGACGGGCGGTCATATAGGCGGAACATTGTTTCACTTGGGTATAATCAAGTAAAGAAAAAATTGGTCAAAAATTACACAAATACCCACAAAAAAGCCCATTCTCAAAAGTTGAGAATGGGCTTTTCTTTTTCGTCTCAGCAGCACTACTGCTTTACTTATAGCACTGTTGATAGAGACTTTATAATAGTCATGATCTAATAATAACGCGCTACTGCATGACTGTCTAAATGGCTACATGATAGATTACTGTGCGGCAGCTGTGTCATCAGCAGCAGTGCCAGCGTCCAAATCACCATCTGCTTGCTCAACGGTCAAATCAGCATCAGCAACGGCCGCTTGGCTCACTGTACCAGAAGCGGTGGCTGTGCCGGCTTCTGCAGTAACGACTGCACTGTCCGCATCTGCCGCTGGTGTGACGGTTGCATCGGCAGCTGTATCAGGTGCAGCAGCATCCGTCTCTGCCGTTGCCACTTCTGCATCAGCTGGAGCAGTTTCTGCTGCTGCGACTGCTGCTTCATCAGCAGCGGCTAATTCTTCGGGAGTCTGAACCACAATATGCTGTCCTGCTGGACGTAAAAATGCAGAAACACCAATAAGTAAGACAATACCTAAAAACAAGGCAATGCCACCTAAAGTAAACAACAGCTCTTTTTTTGGATTATTATTGACGATACCTTCTGACATACCTTATCCACCTTGCGCAAAATATTTGAAATATCGAACTATTATATCGTAATTTGTACTGATTTGTGAAAACCCTTAAGTATTTAAAGGGTTTATTATCGACAAACTTTACCAACTACTTTTAGTCTGGATGGCGATGGTTTTTAAAATCACCTCGCTATCATGGGCTATCTGCATTTACTGGCTCTGTATATCTGCAGAATATTCGTATTATTTGCCACTGCGTACCAGAGGGGTTGGACGCTTGCCCAGATAACTTAATACCAGCAGCAGCGCCATAATAAATAGGATAGGATAATTACCAAAGCGCATGAATGGCGTGTTGCCGACACGTGCCTGTATATTACCGCGCAATACCGTACGCTCGAACTGCGGCGCCCGCGCTACGATATGACCTTTATGGTCAATGATAGCCGTCACACCCGTATTGGTCGCACGCATAAACCAGCGACCATTCTCTAACGCGCGCATCTGTACCATTTGCAAGTGTTGTAATGGGCCTGCTGAGGTGCCAAACCAAGCATCGTTTGAGATAGTCAATAAAAAGTCCGTCCCAATCGCATTTTTGCGCGTGGTGTCTGGATAGGCGACCTCATAACAAATAGCGGCACCCAAATTGTGTCCGCGGACACGCAGTGGTGACTGCTGATCACTGCCGCGGCTATAGCTCATGATATCTTGGCTACCTGCTAGGTTAGGCAAAATATCGAGCATGCCCTCAAACGGGATATACTCGCCAAAGGGTACCAGACGCTGCTTTTTGTACAAGCCATCCGCCTGTGCGCCTAGTGCCACCACACTATTATAAAATGGTGCATACTTATCCGTACTGGCATCAAAAGCCGCCTCGTCCTTATAGGGAATACCTGTCACCCATGTCGTGTCAGTCTCTTTGGCCATTTTTACCATTTCATTGATAAAGCCGACCGCTTCTGTCTGAAACATAGGAATCGATGACTCAGGCCACAGCACAATATCGCGCCCCCACTCAGTACGGGTTAGCGTGGCATAAATTTTCAAAGTCTCTATCTGATACTCAGTGAGCCATTTTAGATCTTGTGGGATATTGCCTTGAATCAAAGACACCGACAGATCAGGCGTGCCTTTTGGCTTAGTCCATTGCGGATTGATCAGCCACAATGCACTACTGATAACGAGAAAGGCCATTGCTGGAATCATGTAACCACCGCGACGACGCAGTAGCTCGACCACGCTTGCTGCTAATAATACCGCCACAAAGGAAACTGCAAAAACGCCCGCCACCGGTGCCAATGATGACAGCCAATACTGCTCAGTAAAAGCATAACCGACGAACAACCAAGGAAAGCCCGTGAATAGCCACGTTTTCATCCACTCTTGGAGTATCCATAGGGCAGCAAAAGACAACGGCTGACGGCCAACCATGCGATTAAAAATCAAAGCCAAAAACCCATGGAACAAACCCATGCCAAGGCCCATCAACGCAATCATAAGCAGCGCCAGCCATACAGGCGTATCGCCATAGACATGGATGGAGGTATACAACCAAAATGCACCGACGCACCAAAGCCCTGTACCATAAGCCTGTCCAATGATAAAAGCGCGCCGACCTGTCATATCAGGCATCAACAACGCATATAAAATAGCAGGAGAAATCAGGGCAACGGGCCAAAACCCATAGGGCGCGAGCGCCCATATAAAGGCAGCTCCTGCCAGCAACGCAATCAGTACCGTCAATCCCATGGGCAAACCCTTAGGCTTTTCGGGGTTCAGACGTTTTTGTAAATCCACAGTAGACAGACGCATAGCAATAATCCAAAACGATATTTTTTAAAATTTCATAGGTTTATAGTTTTATATGTTCACGGATTCGCATTGAGGCAACACTCAAACGAAACCTGACTGCACAACGCTGTATGCAGCACCGCAAACAAAACCAACCCATGATACCAGTCAAAGCTTATCAGTGGGTAAATTTGCGTTGCCAAAACCTCATACAAAATAGCAGACCATAAAGCGCAAAAAACACGACTGAGTGTCGCGTTTTTTTGTAAAGCTTACGAGTATGTTTGCTTAATATAGGGTCTGCTTATTGACCAAAAGACGCGTGCATTGCTATAAGCAACTCAATGACTGCCTATCAATATCTGTTTATCAGCATTGGTCTTGGTCAGCTCTAGGTTCTGAATGAATCGACCTTCGACATCAGTGATAGTGATTTGCCAGTCGTCTATTAAAACGCTCTCGCCTTCTAGATCGCCTACGTAGCCGAGCGCTTGCATGACCAAACCGCCCATCGTATCGACATCGGTGTCGTCGAAACGACTGCCAAGCTCGTCATTACAGTCTTCAATCACAGTAGAGGCTTGAACACGCCATGTATTGGGCTTATCAGGATCCGCAACGATATTATTGATGTCACTGTCTTCATCAAAATCATCATGCTCATCGACGATGTCACCGACGATTTCTTCTAACAAATCTTCCATGGTGACCACACCGCCGAAATTACCAAATTCATCAACAACAATGGCCATGTGCACTTGCGTCCGCTGTAATGAACGCAGCAAGGTATCAGAGCGTGCAGTCTCACTGATATAGAGTGGCTGACGCACCAAGTCTTTTAGACGTTGACTGTCGATTCTGTCTTCTTGGTTACGCACCATATGAACCAAGATAGGAATCAGGTCTTTGGCCAATAATATGCCAATAACGGCATCATCATCTTGACTGTCAAAAACAGGGTAGCGTGAGTGCGTGGTCTCAAGAATGATGTCCATCACTTCAGCAAGGCTAGTACTTTCATGGATACCAATCACTTGCGGGCGTGGCGTCATGATTTCGCGCACTTGGGTTGCTGGTAGATCGAGTACGCCTTCTAGCATATCAACCGTATCAGGCTCTAGGAACTGGCGCGAGTCTTGTACCAGACGAATCAATTCGTCACGGGTTTCGGGGGCGGTCGATAGCCAGCGTTTTAAGCCGCGCATCGACCAACTACTCGGGCTGGGAGTGTCGTCAGACATGTGGTGTGATTTAACCTCTTTAGTGAATGGCAATTAAAATAACGTTTAAACAAACGACTGGCATATAGATGGGGATAAACATACCAAATAAAACAGGAAAAACCTCATTCAGGGACTGTCACATAGTCAATAAGCAATCAACAAGCCAGTATAAATTAGCTTCACTTTATCGCAAGGCTCCCCGACATTCAACGATAAATTCACTCAAATTGTATTGTCAGTGTGTTATAAACTTTGCTATGGTCAAAGCCTTTATTTATCAAAACAAATCTTATGTCGCTACGTTCTCTGTTTTCTCGCTTACTATCGTCGCGCTCACGCAGCCGTCTTGAACACAGCCGTGTCCCAAATAGCAGTCTACCAAGCCATGACGTAGAGAACACAACATCAGATAGCAAACAGCCAGAACCCACGTGGCGACATCATCTTTTGCAACTCTTTATCGCCGTCACGCTAGTGCTATCAGCAATATGGTTGCTGTTGGCCATTTGGTACCAGTATGGCATACGTTCGGCGGTAACTTGGCTGGCCACCATCGCAATTATTGGGATATTGGCGGCGCTGGTGAGTACGCGGTGTTGGAACGCGCTCAAAAAAATACTGCTTACTCAATCGACATCTAACAAACAGATTGCTCATAAGGAGGTCGCAACCAAACGGCTCATTGGCTTATATGCAGCTATTTGGCTGTTGGGTGTGGGGTCGTTCTTTTCTATCGAACCCAAACAACAGCGTGATTGGATGCCTGAGGTCGATCAGCGAGTCTCTTATGAACGCGATGCGACCAACCCTGATTTGATTACCTTGACCAATGTCCGTGATTTTGATTGGCAGACCGACGAAGAGGCAACCGAGCACTGGAATACGCGTACGATTGATTTGTCCAAACTTTCAGGCATCGATGTGACCAATTCTTATTGGATGGGGCCATTGATTGCTCATACGTTGGTCAGTTTTCGATTTGAAGATGACAGACCACTTGCCTTCTCATTTGAGATTCGTAAAGAAAATGGCGAATCGTTCTCAGCGCTTGCTGGATTCTTTAGACGTTATGAGCTGAGCCTGATTGCCGCAGAAGAGCGCGATATTATTTATACTCGTAGCAACGCGCGCGGCGAGCAAGTTTATCTCTTCCCAATCAGTAATTTACAGCAGAATGAAGTGAGAACGTTGTTTGAATCTTACCTGACTGCAGCCGATGATCTAAATGACAAACCTGCTTGGTACAATACGTTAACGAGCAACTGTACCAATATCATCTTTTATATGGCACGTATCGTCAGTGGCGATCGGTTGCCGTGGGATTATCGAATCTGGGTCTCTGGTTGGCTACCAAACTATCTATACGATGTCGGTATGTTGGATGCCGCGCCAGAAAAAGACCATCAGCCTTGGTCGATGGATACATGGTACGAGCGCACTCATATCAATCCAAAATCCAAAGGTTTTGACAATCAAGCACATCAATCTGCCACTCTCAATAGCCGTGAATTCTCGCAGCAGATTCGTCAAGGCATTCCGATACCGCTATTGGCTGACTCTCAAGATAGCGCGGAAGCTAATGCTAAGTCTATGGCTCATGCCTCTGACCTCTGACCTCTGACTAAGCATCATTTAGCAACTACTGAGAATCATCTATCGGCTACACAGAATTGATGCAGGTTGGCTAAGGCTTAACCCAATTAACCACACGATCTTCCATCGCTTCATCAGACATGCCAATTTCAGAAACGCAGCGCCCTGCGACGCCTACATTGACCGCACGCATTTGTTGCTGCGTGACCACTGTATCTTGAGTTAGCAACAGATGCCAACTTGGCAAGTTTTGTCCTTTATACAAACGCTTATAAGCGCAGTGCGATGGTAGCCACATCATGTTGGGCAAGTTGTCCATCGTCAGTTGAATACAATCTGGCACGTGCTCTTGGCGCGTTGCATATTGGCTACAATATCCTGTCGCACAGTCCATTAGCTGGCAAGTCACATCCGTATATTCGACCAGCTCTTCATCCACATCGCCATTCTCATCTTCGTCGATGTATTTAATCAAGCAGCAACTACCGCAGCCATCGCACAACGCTTCCCATTCATTATGATTCAATTCTGCCAATGCAAATCGCGACCAAAACTGCGGGCGTAGTGTCTCGACATCAGCCGTGCTGTTGCTGGCACTAGCACTAGCACTGGCATCAGTACTGTCAGGAAACAAAGATACTGATGCTGATAGTGATGACGACGACTTCGCATCAGAATCATGAGCCGAATACAAGCCTGATTGATCATCACTTTTGTTTAACAAATTTATAGTCATAGCGTCACAGTAGCATTTTGATAAAGAGCGTTACAGTATTATAGCTGTTTTTGCTTGATATGGGCGTTAAGGTAGTAACAGTCAGAAAAACGAACCCTCACAACGATGAATAAATAAAACTTACAACATAAAAAAGGACAATAATATGTCAATTAAGACTTTTGAATTAATCAGTACTACCGAAAATAACGTTCAGCTTATCAGCTACGTAGCGCTACCAGAAAATGCATCAGATGAGACGCCAGTGCCAGGCATTTTAGTGGCTCCAGAATGGTGGGGCGTGGTCGATCATCCAAAATCAGTCGTTGAGCGTTTGGCAGAAGCAGGTTATGCTGCCGTTGCGATGGATGTCTATGGTGAAGGTAAATTGACCACCGATGCCGCGCAAGCCAACATGTGGATGGAGCAAGTGCTTGCTGATCAAGATATGCTGATGGCACGTTGCCGTTTGATTCTCAATGACTTCAGTGATCAACTAGCTGTGGATGGTGACAATTTAGCAGCGATTGGTTATTGCTTCGGCGGTAAAATCGTCCTAGATATGGCACGTGAAGGCATGCCATTAAAAGCAGTTGCTACGTTCCATGGTAATCCATCACCAAAACAACCAGCAGACAAAAACTTCACGGCCAAAGTATTGGTCGCCCATGGTCGTGATGACTCGATGGTCTCAATGGATGCTATCGAAGGTCTAAAATCAGAGCTAGATGCCGCCGATGTGGATTACACTATCGATGTCTATGACCACGCCAAACATGGCTTTACCAACCCACATGCTGATGAGCGTGCTGCCAAAAATGAAGTCGATCTTGGCTACAATGAAGCCGCTGCCAAACAAAGCTGGGAAAACATGCTTGAGTTTATGAAAGTAAACTTGGCATAAGTTACCATAACAGAGAATCTCGAAGACTTTCTGTACGGACTCAAAGCAAGATAATAAATGAAAGAAAATAAAAGGGCTGCTTAGTATTTAAGCGGCCCTTTTATTTTGTCTGGCTTTTCTGTGCTACAAGATAAGTATCAATGGCTTTTTATAAGAGTCGCAAGGATAGTCTTGTACTTCTGAGTAAATCGCGTCATTATCATTTTATTATATGCTGGATTGAGTAACGGTGATGTTATATCTATTGGTAACCCAATTGGGTTGGCTGGCTTTTACGATTTTGTTAATCGTTGTAGTCGGACTATACACTCGGATCAATCGGAAAATTTGGCAACTGCGCCGCGATGTGACCGACCTACAGACCAAACTTGAGCAGCAAAAAGATAGTAACCGTCACTTGGCTAACAAGAGCCTTGATACTAGTGATGAGGCTACTGAAAAGCGTATCACTAATAATGCAGCTTTCAATACAGAAGAGTCAGCAACCGCTACGTGGCCACCATTACCGCCAACGGTTCCTTCTACCTCAGACCTAACAGCAAACTTGACAGAAACGCCTGTATCCAACACTGCTGATAACACATCTTTAGATAATAAAACTTTAGACAATTCAAATTTAATCAAAAATAAAACGCCCATCACATCTATTCAACCGGATGAGCGCTCGCTACCTATCGTCACCTCGCTATTCCACTCTGTTAAAAACTGGTTTTTCGGTGGAAATTTAGTGGTGCGAGTCGGCGTGTTGGTACTGCTAGTCGGCGTGGTATTACTGCTGCGCTTACTCAGTGAATATATCGAGATTTCGATTGCATCAAAACTCATAGCGGTCGGTATCACAGGGTTAGCATTGGCAGCGCTTGGATTAAAGCTGACCGCAAAACGTTTCTCCTATGGGATTACTTTACAAGGCGCAGGTCTAGCTATTGCGTACTTGAGCACCTTTTTTGCATACAGCATTTATGAAATCATTCCGAGTTTACCGAGCTTTATCGGGCTTGGGTTATTGTCCGCTATTACCATTGCGCTCGCCGTCCGTCAGAACGCTTTCCCTTTAGCCTTACTGTCATTATCCGGCGGTTTCTTTGCGCCGATCTTGACCAGTGAAGACACTGGCAGCTTGGTCGCTTTGTTCAGCTATTATCTATTACTAAACGTCACCATTGCCATTATTGGTCATTACCGCCCATGGAAAATATTGAATTTATTCGGTGTGACGGTAACCTTTGGCTTGGCCTACTACTGGGGCATCAGTGAGAATTTAACCGCCATCATTGAGACACAGCGTTGGTCATTGGTGTTGCTCGTTGCTTTACATTTAATGTTGTATCTCTTTGTCGTGATTCGCTATGCACAACAAATCATTGCCTATAACACGCTCAATGAAAAAGACCTCAGCCATACCGATAGCGCAAATGACATAGAGCATTTAAACGAAGTCCATGTGGGCAATAGCACGTATCTATTTCCCATTGATACTGGCTTACTATTTTCAGTACCCCTACTGGCTTTCGGCTTATTTTCTGCTCTATTAGAGGATATTCCTCATGCCTTGACTATCGTTAGTGCGGTTTTAGGCGCGATTTATCTTGGGCTAGGCTGGCTATTTATCCAACGTAGCCAGCGATATGCCTTAATCAATGAGGGCATGTTGGCGTTAGGGTTTGGATTTTTGGCTTTAGTGATTCCGTTGGCACTCGATGCAGAGTGGATTGCCTTTGGCTGGTCGGTACAAGGATTGGCCTTAGCATGGTTTGGACGACGCTCACTGCGCGCGTGGTCGGTATTTTTCGGTGTGTTATTGCAGCTCATCAGTGTCGTCATGTTGATGGCTACCATCGTATTCTCTAGCAATGACTATCCAATTTTAGCCTTGAGTATTTCAGCCATTGCTTATCTAGCCACCGTATTTATCTTGCGCGCTAGCAACTCGCCAGCGATGTTGAACGACCAATTGGATGCCGACTTAAATGCAAACTCAGACAGTCATTTAGCACATGCTAAAGAAAAAAACACCACATCAGACTCAATCACGACATACGCCAGTGCATTGGGTATCAGTGACCAAGCCGCGCAGCAGTGGCTGACTTCGGTCAATAGCCAAAGCAAAGTGTTTGGCCTCGTTTGGCGCAGCCCTAGATTGATATGGTGTCTGACCTTGACGGCTGTGGTATGGATGCTGCAAGTCCTAGTACTTGATTTGAGTCACTGGTTTGAGATTTGGCAGCTCGATACGATGACGATTGCATTGGCTGCACTGGTGAGTCTTGCTATCTATTGGAGTATCAACCGCTATCAGCCATGGGCAGAAACCAAACAGCTAAGTCATGGGTTGCTATTATTGTTTTATCTGATGCTAGTACTACAATTACCACAGAAGTTTGAGCTGAATCTATTATGGTCATCAGCAGAATGGCTGGTGTTTGCCAGTTTACTCATTGGTTGGCTCACGGTTGGACAACTGTGGTTAAAGGTCTGGCACGACGATGCCAATCTATCGCGCTATGATGGTACGAGTTGGCTGGGCGCTGGCATTTTAGTCATTGCGGCGGTGGCACATTATGGTCTGCCCGCCTCTGCTGGCGTGATGGCTATTTTGAGTCCAACCATTTTAATACTAGCAGGATTGTGGTGTGGTTATCGTTATGGCAACTATCGTCAGACAGACACATCAATCAGTGAAACTTCAGCGCATGGATTGCTGTACTGGTTTGATTGGCAACAGGCATTATTAAGCTGCACCACTATCTTTGCACCGATTGCTTTAGTGTGGGTTGTTCTTACTAATTGGTCTTACGATGGTGTAATTTGGGACATGTCATATTTCCCAATACTGAATTTATATGACATGACCTCAGGGTTAGCGCTATTGGTTGGCTTTAGTATTTATTACCTGAATCAGCAGTATCATAACGAGCAGCCAAGCCAAGAAAGCACAGTAATTAAAAAGAATATCCAGAAAATTTTCACTACTAATAATTTATTGATTATTTTAGGTCTTATTAGCTTTTGGCTGATATCCAGCATACTTATCAGAACGCTCCATGCCTTTATTGACACACCATTATGGAACAGTGCTCAGGGCGGCGCATGGCAAAGCGAGCAAGTGCAGACTGGACTGACCATGTTGTGGACGCTCCTTGCCTTGGTCGCCACTATCATCGCTAGCCGCTACTGGCAGCGCGCTCTTTGGTTTATGGGTATTGGGCTGTTAGGCGTCGTCGTCCTTAAACTGGTGTTAGTCGATTTGTCACAGACTGAAGCGATTTGGCGAGTCATATCTTTCCTTGGCGCAGGTAGTTTGATTCTGCTCATTGGTTATTTGGCACCACTACCACCCTCGCACGATGAAATAACGGATAAGACCTAATCATGACCTGACCACGACCTCACATGATGGTTAAGTGAAATTGTGGCGTGAGCAATGTGGTTCTGTAGTAAACTGAGCACCATTAGAAAGTAAACGTTGATTGTTTTACTTTTAGCATTTTTTATAAAAGGTTATGAAAGCAGATGGATAAGAGAGCAAGTATTCAGTGGTTCCCTGGGCATATGAACAAAGCCCGTAACGAAATCAAAGAAATCATGCCACAGATGGATTTGGTCATCGAGGTCATCGATGCGCGCATTCCTTATAGTAGTGAAAACCCAATGGTCGCGGCATTGCGTGGCGAAAAACCTGTCATCAAAATCCTGAACAAAGCTGATCTTGCCGATCCAGAGTTGACCCAAATATGGATGGATTATCTCGAGCAACAAAGCGGTGTCAGAGCCATTGCTTGCGATACTGAGAAGGCCAACGATGTAAAACGCATCATCGCCATCTGCAAACAACTCGTTCCTAATAAAGTCGGTACGGGTCGTCAAATCAAAGCCATGATTATGGGTATTCCAAACGTTGGTAAATCAACATTGATTAACACCTTAGCAGGGCGCGCTGTCGCAAGAACAGGTGATGAACCTGCCGTGACCAAATCGCAGCAGCTGATCAAGCTGGACGATGACATCATGCTCTATGACACGCCTGGTATGCTATGGCCAAAAGTTGAAAACGAAAACTCTGGCTATCGTCTCGCAGCGACTGGCGGTATTCGTGATACGGCTTTTGACTTCGCGGATGTAGCCAGTTACACCGCTGAGTACTTAATGCATGCTTATCCTGAGCTGCTAAAAAACCGTTATAAAATTGAAGAATTACCAAAGACCGATTGGCAGTTTTTTGAAGTGGCTGGACGTAATCGCGGCTGTGTACGTTCGGGCAATCAAGTCGATACATACCGCATGTCTGAGATTCTAGTTAATGAGCTGCGTAGCGCTAAAATCGGACGTATTACGCTTGAGACACCAGCCATGACGGAAGCTGAAGAAATCGTGGTCGCCAAACAGCGTGTCACAGCTGAAGAAAAGAAAAAGGCCAAAGAAGAAGAGAAACGCTTACGTCGTTTGAAAACGCGGAAGAATCGTAAGTAAAACGTTCACTAAGATATTTCGTAGGGTGCGCCTAGCGCACCTGTTGTATTTTTCTTAAACACCTCTCACACACCTAAAAACATGCTTAGATTTACTTGGCAAACAACAGAGTCAATTGCCATTTTATCCAATAATATCTACAACAAAGCTCACCTATCTGCATCTTGTATCAATCACATTACACCCCATAAATAACCATAACTTCAAACTTTATATCCCTGTTTAATTTACAAGGAATACACTTGCCTACTCAATTTTCTCAATCACCTACTGCTCTTGACTCCTTCGCCCCACGCCTTCTCGATTGGTTTGCTGAAAACGGTCGCCATGATTTGCCATGGCAACAGCACCAGACCGACACACCCAATCCTTATATCGTTTGGTTGTCCGAAGTCATGCTACAGCAAACGCAAGTGACCACTGTGCTGCCCTACTTTGCACGGTTTATGGCATCGTTTCCGACAGTGCAGGATTTGGCAGCAGCAGATTGGGATACTGTAGCGGAGCATTGGGCAGGACTGGGCTATTATGCACGCGCGCGTAATCTGCATAAAGGTGCCAAGCAGTTGGTTGAAGTCATCGATGAAACGGGCGAGTTTCCGCAGACACTCGCAGGATGGGAAGCGATTTCAGGGGTCGGGCCATCGACCGCTGGCGCTATTATGGCAATGGGCTTGCACCATTATGGCGTCATCTGCGATGGTAACGTCAAACGAGTTATCACCCGTTGGGCGGCAATTGACGGTGACATTACCAAGTCTGCTACGACTAAAGATCTGTGGGCACTGGCGGAACGATTAACACCGACAGAAAACTCAGGACTATTTGCGCAAGCCATGATGGATATGGGCGCAACTTTATGTACCCGTAGCAAACCTGCCTGCCTATTATGCCCATTGAAAGAAGATTGCCTAGCGCATGCGCAAGGACGCGAGACTGATTATCCAGTCAAAGCAAAAAAGCAGCCCAAACCCAGTAAGTTTAGTAATGCGTTATTGGTTAAAGATGCTAGTGGCAACATTCTATGGCTACAGCGTCCTGATAATGGTATTTGGGGTGGACTATGGAGCTTACCATTGCAGTTCGTAGAGAAAATTGAGGGTAAAGCTGTTGGCAGCACTGCGAAAAAAACAGACGCTAACGATGATAGACCGTCAGATATGACAAATGACGTACGTAGTAATGAAAAAGTATATGAGGCAGAATTTACCACCGCTGAGCAAATCATCAATGAGTGGCTGACAAAAAATAAATTAGTAACAGCGCCTATCAGCAAGACTTTGCTCGATGAAGCACCTATTAAGCACTCTCTGACGCATTTTCATTGGTATTTGACCCCGCAATCAGTGACGTTAAATACCAAGCAAACTGCCGAAATCACCAAAGCACTGCAGGCTGCCGATATTAATATTAACTGGTTAAATGCTGACGATGCTCAAGCAAAACTTGGATTGCCACGAGCGATGGTTAAAATTTTAGAATAATCATACAATCGATGCCTCCACACCAATCATGGTCAGACCAATTGCTTAAAGCTAACCTCGTCTGCCATAAAAAAAGCGACTCACTATCAATAGTGAGTCGCTTTTTATGATTATAACTCAGATATAGCAGGCTAAGACTTTGGCACACGCAAGCGCATCAGGCCTTCTTGTTGTACCGTGGCGACCAGCTTACCATCTTGCCAAAACTGTCCGTGGTTTAGCCCTTTCGCATTGGATGTCGTGTCACTCCACATGTCGTACAACATCCATTCGTTCAAATCAAAATCACGGTGAAAGTGCATTGAGTGATCGATGCTCGCCGCTTGTAGACCACTGGTCATAAAGCTAACACCATGTGACATCAGTCCTGTACCTACTAAGTAAAAATCAGAAGAGAACGCTAGCAGTGCCTGCTGAATCGCCACCGGTTGATTGCCCAACTCGCGGATACGTAGCCAGTTTGCCTGCTTGGGTTTCATAGGTTCTGGGCTGATAGGGTTACGCGGTTTGACCGGTTTGATCTCCACATGACGGCGACGCATAAACCTTGACTTTAATGCTTCTGGTACTTTGCCCACATTTTCTTCTTTTAAATCTTGTTCAGTCAGTAGATCCTCTGGTGGTGGATAGACCGGCATGTCTTCTTGATACTCAAGCCCCTCCTCCATCGGTGAAAATGAGGCAATCATCGAAAATATCACTTGCTCAACAGGTGGCTTACCACGCACTTCTTTGTACTGAATCGCGGTCACTTCACGTGCAGACAGACTACGACCATCGCGCAATCGACGCACTTGGTATATGACAGGCTGGTTGATATCGCCGCCGCGCAAAAAATACCCATGCAGTGAGTGACAAGGCTTGTCTTTATCTAATGTATGCGCCGCTGCCATAATCGCTTGTGCCAGCACTTGCCCACCAAATATCCGACTGCCCACATAGTCATGGCTTTTACCCTCAAAGACATCGGGGGTAACCTCAATAAGTGCGATAGTAGCCAGCAGCTCATCGATCAGTTGCGAATTATTGGACATGACGATATGTTTCCTTATTTTTATCAAAAACGCTTGGCACCTATAATTATCAATGCCAGATAGCTGATGTGTTTGAATCTAAAATAATGTGAGATCACTTGCTAAAATATACAAGAGAGACTGTTTGTAAGCCGCATCACCTAAGCGATGACAAGCCCTCTAGAGAGCAGCGCTATCGCGCTATGGTCAAAGAAGTCTAAAACGGGTACAAGGCCGCCGACTGCAGATTGTACAAACAGTACATCTAGGGAGGCTAACGCCGTAGCCGTTTAGTAGTTCTCTGACTAGAAATATTTATTATCAATATAAAAGGTAAACATCTTACCCAATATCGATGGCTTTGACTAGCTACTGCACACCTACTCATAAGTATTGCTTTGCAATTTCCGCTCAACAAGCGATGAGCAATCAGTGGGCAAACGTGGTCTCAATCACAAAAAAACGAGATGTCTAATAACATCTCGTTTCTATATTCATCTGAATACTTATATAGTCAAAGAAATTTAAAATTGCTATAAGGCAGTCGACTGCAGATTGTACAAATAGGAAGACTAACACCGTAGCAGTTTAGTCGTTCTCTGACTATAGCATGATGCTTAAGGCTTGACTGCTACCAGTACACGGATAGAGTCCGGTACGAGTGATAAGTTGCCAAGCGCTTGCTCGCCTTGCGCTTTTAATTGCTCTAAGCGCTCAATCTCTTCGGGGCGTACGTTTGGATTGATGGTTTGTAGATGTTTTAGGCGTTTGATTTCGCGTGACCACTGCTGACTAAAACGTGCGCTTGCTTGCTCACCAATCTCAGCGATCTGCTGACGTGCGATGTTTTCAGCTTCATAATAACGCTGCTCAATCACATCGCCGCGCACTTTAATCACTTGGCGAGCTCTGTTTTTGTCCAAGCGCTCAATGTGCGGCATGATCATCTCAGCGCTGATACGAGCAGACAAATCACTGCCCTGCTCACTGATAAACACCCGAATGTTTTGTGTGGTCAATGTCGCTGGCAGGTTGAGCAATCTTGGTGCGATCGCCTCTACGCGGAAGTTCACCTCTAGCAGTACCATGCCTTGCGGGACGGCAGCACTCTTAAGCATAGCAACTGTGGTATTACCAAAGGTGCTGGTACTTGCCAGCTCGTAGATAGCACGCATCAATGGATGCTCGTGCGTGATAAATTCAATGTCTTCACGTTGTAGCGCTTGGTCACGCTCAAAGGTCAACGTCATGCCATCTTCGTCACCCAGTGGCAAGCCATCGATATAATCACTAATTTCAGTGCTGTCAATCGGTGCGATAACCCACGAGCCATCGCGCTGGATATTGTGATCGATATTGGCAGAAGCAAAGAAGCGCTCAATGAAATGCGGCAGTAAATTATTGCCATCAAAGTCACGCATAGCATCAGCGATACGGCCAGCGACACGCGGACGGCATGAGTTGTACTCTAGCAGACGATCACGGCCCGCTTGTAGCTGAGCCTCTAGTCCCAATCGCGTTTGTAGTGCTTCATCGATGATACCTTGCAAGATACTGCGATTGTCCGCTGTGTCCGCACCTTCTAGCATTGGCTTTAGGTCTTGAATATACTGCTCTTGTACGCTCTGCGCTGTTGGAGAAATCTGATTGAACATATTCAGCGCATTGTGATACCACTGATACAGACGCTCTTGCGCCGTGCCTTGTACATAAGGCACATGCAGCATGATCTGCTGCGTCTGACCGATACGATCTAGACGACCAATACGCTGCTCTAGCGTATCTGGGTTGGCAGGCAGATCCCACAATATCAACTGGCTTGCAAACTGGAAGTTACGACCTTCTGAACCAATCTCTGAGCATAACAATATCTGCGCGCCTTCGCTATCAGCAAAGAATGCCGCTGCTTGGTCACGCTCAAGCAAAGTCATTTGCTCAGTAAAGATAGCCGTCTTGATACCAGCATGCAGACGCAATACGGCTTCTAAGCTCTCAACCGTCGCACCACTACGGGCAATCAGTAGTACTTTTTTATGCTTGAGCTCACCGCGTAAGATATCAATCAACCAAGAGACACGAGGATCATCTTCTAACCAGCCGCCATCAGGTTGATTCTCTTCGCCCCATAGCTGCTCACGCAGTTTACCAGTGGTCTGATAGCTGCCTACCCATGCCTCAGGTAATGGCAATGGATACGGCTGACTGCTACGACCATGGAAGCCTTTGACACTCTCACGCGTGTTACGGAACAAAATACGGCCCGTACCATGACGGTCTAATAGTTCATTGAGTGCATGCGTTCGCAGTTTTTCGTCATCGTTAATGGCTGCTAACTCATCAATACTGATATCTAGCAAGCTACTCAAAGCAGCGATTTTCCCTTCACTGACTGGCTTGTCTTCTATCAGCACACCAGCGACAGCAGCGGTTTCAGCAAATGCTGCTTGTCCGTCGATAAACTCATCTAAATCATCAAAACGATCTGGATCAAGCAAGCGCAAACGCGCAAAGTGACTTTGAGCGCCCAATTGTTCAGGTGTCGCCGTCAATAGCATCACGCCAGGGGTTTCTTCAGCGAAATCTGCGATTAGGTCATATTTGTCGTTGCCACCTTGTGCCTCATCCCAATGCAGATGATGCGCTTCATCAACGACCAATAGATCAAACCCTGCATCCATCGCTTGATCGTACAAATCTGGATGATCAATTAATAAATCCATACCAGCGATGATACATTGCTCAGTGGCAAAGACATTTTGCTCAGGATCATGTTCTTTGATAGCAGCCGTACGCACCAAATCAAACAGCGCAAAGTTCAGGTTAAAACGACGACGCAGCTCAATCATCCACTGGTATTGCAAACTATCTGGCACCAGAATGAGAACGCGCTCAGCTTTACCGGTCAATAGCTGCTGATGGATAATCATGCCCGCTTCGATGGTTTTACCCAACCCCACTTCGTCAGCGAGTAATACGCGCGGCGCGATACGTTTGCCGACTTCATGTGCGATATATAGCTGATGCTCGATGATATCGACACGCGCACCCATCATGCCTTTTAGTGGATGACCTGCTAGCGCAGCCTGCATACGCAAGATATCTTGACGCAGCTCATACCAATCACCGCGCTCAATACGACCAGCCAGCAGGCGCTCAAGCGGCTTGGCAAGCGTGATATTAGCGGCAAGGCGTGTCTCCATGATACCGCGCTCGTGCTCATCGACGCCATATTTGAGCACACCCATCACTTCATCGACGGCATTGACGACATAGCTTTTGCCATCTTGATCATAAATGCTGTCACCCACCTTGAACACCACGCGCGATAGCGGCGCAGAGTTCTTGGCATAGACGCGCGTCTCTTCACTTTGCGGAAATAAAATATGCACACATCGATCATCGACATCGATGACCACACCCAAGCCAAGCTCAGACTCCGTATCAGATAAATAACGTTGGCCAACGGCGAATTCAGTACTGTGCAATGAAGCAATAGAGATAGTCATAAGGCGATGTCTTTTGTACTCAGATAATAAAAAATTAGATACCAATAGTGGCTTATGATAGCGATTAGGGGACTATGAATGCAGATTATCAACGAACTTAAAAGCACTCTTAGAAAAACCAATCGCCACGCGCAGCCATTATATAACGTTAGCGGCTAGATGAGTGCGTTAAGTTGACTTTTCAAGTGGTCAATTTTGATAGATTGGGAGGCTTGTGATATGAATTTAGGCAGTATTTACTTGGCACTGTATTTTAGAGAGGTGCTGCGGGTGAATATAATCTATTCAAGTTCAAGCTAGGATCAATGTGTTGAGATAGGTCTGTGGCTGGCATCACCCTTTCACACATTCAGTGGATTACTTTTTGCTTAAAAAGACCAACGTGCTACATTAAGCCGATACTCATTCATAAGACAACTATTCGTCAGACCATCATCGATATGACAACAATAAATAAGGAGCAATCATGCAGGCTGTTTTTTTAGATAAAGGTACATTCTCTGAGGGTATTGACTTGCCAGCACCAGAGGGTGTGAGCAATTACATTACTTATAACGATACCCCTAAAGACACCGCTGTCATTATTAAGCGCTGCCGTGACGCGGATATCATCATTACTAATAAAGTTCAAATCAGTGCAGATGTGATTAGCCAACTACCCAAGCTCAAGCTTATCCAACTGACGGCTACTGGCATGAACAATGTCGATCAAGATGCTTGTCATGAGCACGGTGTTGCGCTCTACAATGTCGCAGGCTATGCGGTCAAAAGCGTGCCCGAACATACCTTTATGCTCATGCTAAACTCAATGCGTGCAGGCATCCATTACCATCAAAAAGTTGCTGATGGCTCATGGCTGGCAAACGGTAATTTTTGTCTGCTTGATATTCCGCTGATAGATTTGGAAGACAAAACACTGGGCATCATTGGTATCGGCACGATTGGCAAACGCGTGACCGAAATCGCCCGCGCCTTTGGCATGACAGTATTATGGGCAGAGCATCAAGGTCGTGCGCCGCGCAGCGATGACTATACTGCGTTTGATGACGTGCTGGCACAAGCTGATGTGCTCAGTCTGCATTGTCCTTTGACCGAACAAACCGAGCATTTGATTAATAAAGACACCTTGGCAAAAATGACGAAACAACCACTCATCGTCAACGTCGCGCGCGGCGGTATCGTCGATAGCCAGGCATTAACTGACGCGATTAATAATGAGCAAATCATAGGCTATGCCAGCGATGTGTTTGAACAAGAGCCCATCGCAGCCGACGACCCTTTATTGACGATGTCTAATCACCCTCGCGTCATCTTTAGTCCGCACAACGCTTGGGGCAGCAAAAGCGCGCAAGAGACTCTGTGGGTGATGCTAAGCAAGCAAGTTGCTGACTTTATTGACAATCACCATTGATAGTGGCTTTTAATAATCAACAAGCTACTAACGACTAAAATGTAGCCAATCGTCTTTTATTTTGCGATATTTCAGCATGATACGGTCACTTAGGTAGTTATTGGTCACGTGCCAAGGGTAGCGATCGCCTTGCTTTGGCAGCGCATCTTTGGCACGATTGACATATCCTGATGACAGCGAGCCCATGACAGTATCTTCCTGTGCATGTGCTTTATCGTTCGCCGTTTGTGCTTGTGGTAGTACTACTTGGTAGCGATGCTGGTGCATGTAGCTAAGTAGCCTGAGCACATACTGGCACGCCAAATCGATTTTTAGCGTCCATGAGGCATTGGTATAACCGAACAGCACTGCCATGTTGGGCACATTTTCAACCATGACGGCTTTATACGTCATACGAGTCCCGATATCGACCGCTTGACCATCGATATAGACAGCAGCGCCGCCTAACATCTGTAGTTTTAGCCCTGTCGCCGTCACAATGATATCTGCATCAAGATGCTGGCCAGATTTTAGTAGGATACCCGTCTTAGTAAAGTGATTGATCTGATCTGTCACCACCGCTGCACGTTTTCCCTGAAAGGCTTTAAACATATCACTGTCTGGTACTGCGCAGACGCGTTGATCCCACGGATTATAATCTGGCAAAAAGTGCTTAATATCAATCCCGCTACCTTTCAGCTCTTTTTTCACCCCTCCCTTTAGTACGGCTTTCATCACTTTTGGGGCATAAATGGCAACTTTATACAGCCCTTGTTGTATTAAGACGTTGCGTGTACGCAGTACGGTATAAGCCTGCGCTTTTGATAAAGGGGAAAACTTACCTGATAACCAGTCAATCGCATAGTCATCGCCCGGCACGCTCGCTACATAAGTGGGCGTACGCTGGAGCATGGTGACATGCCGCGCGCATTGTTCTGCGTCTTCATCTACTAGCGCAGGTAGCAACGTCATCGCAGTGGCACCGCTGCCAATGATGACAACTTTTTTGTCTTGGTACTCTAGATTATCCCAATGCTGCGGATGGACGATACGACCTTTAAAATCCTCTTCTGCATCAAACGTTGGTCGATACCCTTGTTCATAGTCATAATAGCCGGTCGCACCTACCACAAACTTAGCGGTTTTAATAAATATGTCACCGCTAGCATGGTCTTTGATGGTCGCTGACCACTGCTGATCGTCACTCGACCATGAGAGCTGCTGCACCTCATGCTGGTAGCGAATGTGCTCAGTCACTTTGAATTCACGTGCCGTGTCTGCAATATAGCGTTTGATATCACTGCCTTTTGCCAACATTCTGTAATCTAACCACGGTCGAAAATTGTAGCCAAAAGTCAAAGCATCAGAGTCAGATCGAATACCAGGGTATGTGAATAAATCCCAGGTTCCGCCCAAATCAGCACGTTTTTCGAATATGGCAAAGCGCTGAGGATTCTTTTGCTGATGGGTCAATTTTTTCTTTTTTTGATGTTTTGAGCTTTTATGACCGAATAAGTCTTTATGCTGTTGCTGCTGTAAACGGCACGCCATGCCAATACCCGCGATGCCCGCACCGATAATCATTACTTCATAATCAGCTGGCGCGGTCGACTTTTGGCTTTTACGTCTAAAACGATTTCTCATGGCCTGTTTGGTGGTTGTGATATCAAGCATACTTTCATCCTTGTGTTTGCATGACTGGTGCTACATAGCGAACATGTTTTTCGTAAAATGTGCGGCGGATAGTTGCTATCCATTACACGCTTTATCCAATGCTTATAGTCAGTAATTGGTCATCACTTTGCCACTACTATTTACAACCCTTGAGTCAACATTGCATACATCAGGGATGCCACGTTTTAAAACTGGCAAGGTATTAGAACGGACACGGGCTTTCCCAGTCCATCCAAGCACCCAGTACCGGATGCTTGAGACGTAATTGCTGTGCATGTAGATTGAGCCTTGATGCTATCTCTAATGCCGCACCTTCAGCATAGATCGGATCACCAATCATCACATGATCGACATGTACCATATGGACACGCAGCTGATGGCTACGGCCTGTGACGGGTTTTAGCATCACTCTTGTGACTGTATGACCCTCACAGGTTTCATGGGCCAGTACTTCATACAGCGTCAGTGCATGCTTTGACCAATCGTGATCGACGATGTGACGAGGCTTGGTCGCAGGTTCATAGCGCACTGGCACTGATATTTTGCCAGTTGCACCAACCTGCTCCCACTGGCCAAAGACACGCGCTTGATATTTTTTTTGCGGTAAACGCTCAATGAACTGCTTACTAATATGAGTCTGTGCGGCGGCATTTTTTGCAAAAATAAGCAGTCCTGAGGTATCCATATCTAGGCGATGAATCAGTTTGACGGCTGGATTGGCGCGCTCAAGGCGCGAAAGCAAACTCACCTTTAGCGTTTTTCCATCGACACTCAATAGTCCCGCAGGCTTATCAACCACCCAAATGTCGTCATCTTCGTAGACCGTGATCGCTTGGGCAAACTCCCTAAAAAACTCAATGGGGTAAGCATTTTCTTGGGTATTCAGAGCATTGACTGCTTCATCAGTGAAAGACATAACATTAACTACTTATATAAATTGGGTGTGATGTGAGGGTTTTGACCGCGGTATTATAACCATTCCACTATAAAAGTATTACAGCGTTAACCTCGCTTGAAGTATCAAATATACATCTACACTCGGTTGCCTTGTACTACTTTTAAATTGAATCGACTATATAGTGCTTTGATTTATTGTACTCATGGCAATTGTTAAACAATTTAACCAGCCTGCATCTGTCAAGATTGAACAAACATGTTAATATAATGGCACATTTTCACCACTTCCAAATAATTCTTTAATCACATATCAGCTTATTATTAGACCAATATTTAGGTTGCTATGCGGTGATAGAAATAATAAAACAAGAGAGATAACATTATGTCAGACCTTATTTTACATACCACCGATGCCGACTTTGACAAAGACGTACTAGAGTCAGATGTGCCTGTATTGGTAGATTTTTGGGCAGCATGGTGTGGCCCTTGTAAAGCCATTGCTCCTATTTTAGAAGATCTTGCCTCTGAGTACCAAGGCAAAGTTAAAATTGTCAAAGTTGATGTGGATAGCAACCCACAAGCGGCCAGCCGTTTTGGTATCCGTAACATCCCAACGCTATTTGTCTTTAAAGATGGCGAAAAAGTTGACTCAGTCATGGGTCTTCAGCCAAAAGCTGAATTGGCCAAAGTATTGGACAAGCATGTATAAGTCTTCTTTTCGCGACAGACTATTCTGCGTGTAAAGTAGCATCCATCAAAAAGCCATTATCTAATGAAGATAGTGGCTTTTTTGCTTGTTTTTTGTGCAAAAAGCTTGATTCTATGACTTTTTTGGCAAAATTTATTGACAACGCTATTGTGAAGACCGTATAGTCTGCTGACAAGAGAAAACCAACTGTTTTTCTAAGTATCTTGTCGCTATTCTCCTCGTGTTTATCAACAAAAACACAACCGTCATTATAAACACCATTGCTGAACAAAATGACTGAACGCAATTACTGATATTGAGTTTTTGACGCAGACCCTTATGTAGCCTTTTTTATCTCTATTTCTTATGACATTGCCTCGCATGATGGCAACGCGTACATAAGCAAACGTGCAAGACCAAAACTACATAAACTCCAGTGCTGTCTACCTCATCTATCATTCTATTACCGTTATTTTAATCACTGTCCTGACTTGTGCTGCTAATGGCATCTATCATCTGATCAATTGCTAATGACCTATCTATGAATCTTACTGAATTAAAGAAAAAATCAATCGCTGAGCTATTGGCTATCGCCAAAGAAATGGGTCTTGATAATATGGCGCGTAGCCGTAAGCAAGACATCATCTTTGCTATTCTAAAAACCCATGCCCGTAACGGTGAAGCCATCTATGGTGACGGCGTTCTTGAGGTTCTACCGGATGGATTTGGCTTTTTGCGTTCATCAGAAGGCTCTTATTTGGCAGGCCCTGATGACATTTACGTCAGCCCTAGCCAAATTCGCCGCTTTAGCCTCAAAACGGGTGACAGTATCGCTGGTACGATTCGTCCGCCAAAAGATTCTGAGCGTTATTTTGCGTTATTAAAAGTCGGTGAAATTAACTTTGATACGCCAGATCGCTCACGTCATAAGCTTATCTTTGAGAACTTGACCCCCCTATTCCCAACTGAGCATTTAAAACTTGAGCTGGGCAATGGCACCACCGAAGACTTGACCGGCCGTATCATCGATCTGATTGCTCCGATTGGTAAAGGTCAACGCTCTATTATCGTCGCACCGCCAAAAGCGGGTAAAACGATGCTGCTACAGACCATCGCCCAGTCAATTACCCGTAACAATCCTGAGTGTTATCTCATCGTACTATTGATCGATGAGCGCCCAGAAGAAGTGACCGAGATGGTCCGTACCGTACGCGGTGAAGTGGTTGCCTCTACCTTTGATGAGCCGCCGCAGCGTCACGTACAAGTGGCTGAGATGGTCATCGAAAAAGCCAAGCGCTTGGTTGAACACAAGCAAGACGTGGTCATCTTACTTGACTCCATCACTCGTCTAGCACGTGCTTATAACACGGTCATACCCTCGTCAGGCAAAGTCTTAACAGGTGGTTTGGATGCCAATGCGCTTGAGCGTCCAAAACGCTTCTTCGGTGCTGCTCGTAACGTCGAAGAAGGTGGTAGCTTGACCATTATTGCCAGTGCGCTTATCGATACTGGTAGTAAAATGGACAGCGTTATCTTTGAAGAGTTCAAGGGAACGGGTAACCAAGAGATTACGCTTGAGCGTGATTTGGCTGAAAAACGTGTCTTCCCTGCAATCAACATCAAAAAATCTGGCACTCGCCGCGAGGAGCGTCTGCTTGATGAAGATAAACTGCGTAAAGTATGGATTTTACGCAAACTCCTTCAGCCGATGGATGGTGTGCAAGCCACTGAGTTCTTGTTGGATCGCTTAAAAGAAGCGAAAACCAATGATGAATTCTTTGAACAAATGAAGCGTAAATCACAAAACTAATTTTCGATTAGCTTGTCAGACGTATTTAGCTTTGATTCAATATAAAGACCACCAATAGGTGGTCTTTATATTGATGAGAGTGAAATATTCATTGTCTAATGATCAAAAAATTTATTATTCAGTATAAGCCACAAGTACTACCGATGACACAGTGTGGCAACATCGCTTACACCTTGTTTGCAAAGATTAGCGTTTTTACTACGACCCTGTAGTCAGTAAACGATTATGATGATAGGTGGTAGGAATACACTTGAAAATAATCTAGATGCCTTACTTTAAGGGTCTAATATTTTAAACTTGATGAATCTATAGGTAATCATATGAAATTTGCTAAAACAATCGCAATGACGGCAATCACTAGTTCTGCTCTTATCATGGGCGGCTGTGCAACTAATGGCTATAACAGTGGTTTGAGCAACACTGCTAAAGGTGCTGCTGTCGGCGCAGCTGCTGGTGCAGTTCTTAAAAGTAATGGCGATAGTAAAGATATCGCTCGTGGTGCACTTGGTGGTGCTGCTGTAGGTGGTGCTGGTGCTTATATTCTTGACCAAACTCGCTAATTGATTTTATCAAGGTTTACTTTTACCTTGATAAAATATTAGCCAAAACAAAAAAGCCTGCAATTGATTGCAGGCTTTTTTGTTTTGGCTCGTTGGCTAAAAGTAAATATTCTTATTACAAGTCACCACAATATACTTATAACGCACCGCTAAAGGTATCACAAGACTGCACATTACCACTCTCTAAACCACGCGTGAACCATTCGACACGCTGTTGGCTGGTACCATGGGTAAAGTTGTCAGGTACGACTGCCCCGCCGCCTGCTTTTGCTAAGCGATCATCACCGATTTGACCCGCTGCATTTACGGCTTCATCGATATCACCTGCTTCCAAGAACTGTACACGTTCTTGATTGCGCTGTGCCCATACGCCAGCAAAACAATCCGCCTGTAATTCTTGCAATACTGACAGCTTATTGGCTTCTGAACGCGAGACTTGTCTACTGGCCTCACTAACCTGTTGAGAGATACCCAATAGCGTCTGTACATGGTGACCAACCTCATGCGCGATGACATAAGCTTGCGCAAAATCACCTGCTTTACCTTGGTTCTCTTGGTCACCAGAACCTTGCTGATCGCCTGAAATCCCAAGTTTCTGACGCATTTCTACAAAAAAGGACGTATCTAGATAAACAGTCTGATCCCCTGGACAATAAAAAGGACCTGTTGCAGCACTCGCACTGCCACAAGCCGAGCTGACTTGTCCATTAAACAGAATCAATGACGGCTCTTGATAAGTGCTGCCTGCTTCATTAAATATTTGATGCCAGACCGCCTCCGTGTCAGCCAATACGACTTTTACAAACTGCGTGTCTCGATCGGTACTGGTCGCAGGTTCAGTAGATGTCCCACTATTACCGCCACCTGTGACCGCTTGTCCTGTCTGTAACGCCGTCATTGGGTTGACCCCAAATACCAACCATAAAATACCTGCGATGATAATACCGCCAATACCCCCACCCAATACTTTACCGCCACCTTTACTCGAGCGGACGTTAGAGCTGCCCTGTCTGCCTTGCCATTTCATAACTGTATTCCTCAAACATACGATAGTCTGCTATTCGTATTGATCCTAATTGATTTTATGTGATATCCATATTGTGTCGAGCTTTTTTTGATTGAATGCTCTTTTTAATGTAACACGCTTCTTAATAAAGTATTTAACGCAGCTTTTCGTTTTGATACATTGGTCTAATATCGAAAAAGCAAGCTATTTTAGAATATTTAAAATAGCTCTTAATATTTTGACTCACTCACTTACCATTAATTGGACTACTTACCTCTGATTCTGTCTATAGGAGTATCAAAAATAGCCAAATAACACGTCGTAAGGATACCTATATAATTGATCTCATATGTACCGATGTCATTGATTATACGTCGATTAATTGCGTTTTTTGTATTAAAAATACTATCAAACAGACAAAGTAAAATATTATTTTAAATATTATTGTTACTTAATTGTACAGCCTATTTCTATTTACATAGAAAACCTATAGAATGCGTGGAAGCTGAGTAGCTGTGACTAATCCTAGTTGAATTTTGAGAAATCTCGAAGTTCAATTTGTCGTTGCTGCTACTGCTCATTTCATTTTTCCGGAGAAAACCTTATGAAACTTAAATTACTTGCTCTAGCTGGTATCATGACTGCAACTATGGGCCTAACTGCCTGTGACAGCAACAAAGAAAACGCTGCTGAAGATTTATCTGACGCACAAGAAGAAGTGCAAGACGCATCTGCAGAACTTGACGATGCTGCTGCTGAAGGCGAAATGACTGCTGACGCTGATGCTGCTGTTGCCGGCGCTGAAGCTGATATCGCTGATGCACAAGCTGCAACTGCTACTGACGAAATGGACGCTGAAGTTCCTGTAGACGGTACTACTACTAGCGTAGACGTAGCTAGCGAAACTGATACAGCTGCTGTTGAAGCATCTGACGAAGTTGTAGTTGAAGAAGCTAAGTAATTCTATTGTTTATACAATAGATCTACTATAGTAAAAAAGAGAGCTTATGCTCTCTTTTTTTATGCCTAAAATTTGTGTCATTTGAGATAACTGCTGAGATTAACTTTACGTTATCTTATGCAGACAGCCATAAGCTAGAAAATATCGATATGTAGACGTGTACTAGATATCTTATGAGTTGTATGTAAAAACCCATAAGACATTCATCTTATCACTATGCCAGCATCAATTAAGCCTCGAACAGACGCTCATCTACCTTTTGACGGAACTTCTGTCCCGTTTTAAAAGTCACTACTCTACGTGCAGATACTGCCACTGGTTCGCCCGTCTTTGGGTTACGGCCAGGACGGCTATTTTTGTCTTTAAGCTCAAAGTTGCCAAAGCCTGAAAGCTTGACCTCTTTGCCGTCAATCAAACTCTCTGACAATTCATCGAAAAAGTTCTCTACCAGACAGCGACCTTCTTGGCGCGTTAGGTTTAGGTGACTCATTAAATGCTCAATCATGTCAGATTTGGTTAAGGTGCTCACAGTACGACTCCTATGCTATGTCGTGATGGTCGAATATCATGGTTTAGCGGTATGAGGATTAAGACTGGCTATTATAAAGGTTTTTTGACTGTCTTTTAGCACAATCTACATTAAAATCCTTTATTAATAACCACTTAACATATTTCTATGAATAATAATTTCTACGAATAGTAATGCTCTGCAGTCCTCCAAACAAGAAAACTGCAGAGCATTGGGTATTACAGATGTACAGTATTAGCTATCGCGTAGCTGTGCTAAATGCTTATCTGCTAATGCTTGTACTACTTTATCCGTCGCAATTTTTACAGCATCATCAGACAGCGTTTGTGCTTTGTCTTGCCAAATAAGTGCAAATGCCAATGAACGCTGACCGGTAGGTACTTTGTCGCCTTGATAGACATCGAACAGCCATAAGTCAGTGAGTAGCTGACCAGCGGCGGCTCGTATCGTTGACTCTAATGTTTGAGCACTGATATCACTGTCTACCAAGATAGCAATATCACGGCGTACTTGCGGAAACTTACTTGGCGTAGTGATGGCGTGCTGCTCACGAGCAACATCTAATAATGGTGCAAGTGACAGCTGCGCCACCCATGTCGTTGGCAAATCTAATTGTTTTGCCGTCTTTGGATGCAGCTGACCGAGCCAACCCACATACACCTCATCAATGTATAGTTTAGCGCTTTGTCCTGGATGCAAAAAACTCAAGGCACTACGTTCATAGCGAATACGGGTGCTCTCGATCTGTGCTGGTAACAGCTGCTCGATGTCGTGTTTTAGATCGTAAAAATCTAAAGCACGATTTTGATAAGCTTGCTCATCCCATACGTCACCAACAGCAACCAAAGCAATGCTTGGAGTCTGTACTAATTCGCTGATACTCTGGCCAACGAAGCTAAGACCTGTTTCAAAGAAACGCACACGTGGCTGCTGACGATTGAGATTGTATTGCACACATGGCAATAAGCTCGATAGCAAAGTGCGGCGCATCACTGCCAAATCGCTAGAGATAGGATTGGCCAGTGCCAAGACCTCACCCAGTGCTTCATCATCAAGCAATGCTTCTAGTTTTGCATCACTAAAGCTAAAGCTAATCGCTTCCATATAGCCGTTATCGACTAATGCTAGCTTCATCTCATGAGTCAAATCTGCGGTGTCATCATAATCCATGCTGACTTGCAAGTGCGGCAACACGCTTGGAATATTGTCATAGCCATAGATGCGAGCAATCTCTTCGATAAGATCCTCTTTGATACTCATATCAAAGCGATAAGAGGGCGGCTTGCAAACTAATGCACCGCTCTGCTGCTCTACGTCAAAACCCAACTGGGTTAAGATACGCACCATGACTGCTGGCTCAATTTCAATACCAATGACATCACGTACTTTAGCGATTGGCAAGGTAATTGGCGTACGTGCTGGCAGATGCTCAACACTCTCAGCCGACACTATCGGTCCGGCTTGGCCACCAGTGATACTGGTGATCAAATCACAAGCACGTGCCAATGCGATTTCTGGTAACTCAAAATCTACTCCACGCTCAAAACGTTGCGATGCATCAGTATGTAAACCAAAGCGGCGTGCACGAGCGGCGATAGCAAGTTGACCAAAGAAAGCACTTTCTACAACGATATTGGTCGTACTATCAGTCACACTACTACGCTGACCGCCCATGATACCAGCCAGTGCCAGTGCGCCTTTGTCATCAGCAATCACGAGCTCATCACCCGTTAGAGTAATGGTTTGCTCATTGAGTAAAGTAATAGTCTCAGCAGGCTCTGCCAAACGTACAACGATATTGCCCTCAATCTTATCAGCATCAAACGCATGTAGCGGCTGACCCAGCTCCATCAATACATAGTTGGTCACATCAACCAAGAAGTTATGTGAGCGTAATCCTGATTGAACAAGCGCATCTTGCATCCACTTTGGTGTCTCAATACCACGATCAATATTGCTAATCGATTGTAATAAGTAGCGTGGACAGGCTTCAACGGCACTTACCGTGACGGCTGGCGTTGCACCATTTTCAGTAATGGTGATGTTTTCAGCGATGGTTGGCATTTGCATTGGCAAGTCATTGATGACTGATATTTCACGTGCAATACCACGTACACTAAAGCAATCACCACGGTTTGGCGTGATAGAGATATCTAGTATCTGATTGTCTAAGCCTAGATATTCACGGATATTTGCACCGATCGGTGCATCTTCAGGTAATTCAAGCAAACCATCGATGTCGTCAACTAAGTCAATCTCAGAAGCACCGCAAAGCATACCGTTAGAGGCCACGCCGCGTAGGTTACCGTTTTTAATTTTAAAGCCTTTCTTGTCATCGCTTGGCAGCACTGCCCCAACGGTGGCGACAGGTACTCTCATACCAACGGTGACATTAGGTGCGCCGCATACGATTTGTAGCAGCTCAGCTTCACCGATGTTTACCTGTGTGACTCGCAGTTTATCCGCGTCTGGATGTTGCTCAACGCTGACGACTTCACCGATGACCACACCACTAAAAGCACGAGCAACCGCATAGCGATCATCAATCTCTAGTCCTGCCATGGTCAACTGTTCGGCCAACTGTTCGCTGGTATTCGTGGGGTTCACCCATTGACGTAGCCACTGTTCGCTAATTTTCATAAATATCTCGGATCAGAATTTTATAATAAAGTGTTGGAGTAACGCTTGGCGAATTCACTTGCTATAGTCAATCCTATATAAACTAGATACAGCATCAGGCTCGCTCAGTCTACAATTTGTAGCACTTTCACTCACCTTCCTTGTATCTAAATTATTTTGAACTGACTATATAAGCATAAGGAAAACTCTAGCCAAATTGCTTTAAGAAGCGTACGTCATTTTGGAAAAATAGACGTAAATCGTTAATACCGTAATACAGCATCGCAAAGCGCTCGATACCCATGCCAAATGCAAAGCCAGTGTATTTGTCGCTATCAATGCCGCAGTTGGTTAGTACTTGTGGATGTACCATACCGCAGCCCATGACCTCAAGCCATTTGCCATTGTCATCTAAGATATCTACTTCTGCAGAAGGCTCAGTAAACGGGAAAAATGATGGGCGGAAACGAACGGTCAGTTCTTTGGCAAAGAATGCTTCTAAAAACTCACTAATCAAGCCCTTTAGCTCAGCAAAAGTGCTCGACTCAGTAACCATAAGCCCCTCTAACTGATGAAACATCGGCGAGTGGGTTTGATCTGAATCATTGCGATAGACGCGACCTGGGCAAATAATGCGGATCGGTGGTTCATTCTTTTCCATCGTGCGAATCTGCACGGGACTGGTATGCGTACGCAGTAAGTAATGCGCATCAAAATAGAATGTATCATGCATTGCACGTGCTGGATGGTGCGACGGAATATTGAGTGCTTCAAAATTATAGTAATCGCTCTCGACTTCAGGGCCGGTTGCGACATTGAAGCCTGCTTGAATAAAATACTGCTGCATGCGCTGAGTAATCATCGTTACTGGATGCAAATGACCTTTTTGACCACCACGAGCAGGCAGCGTAATATCGATACTTTCTGCTTCAAGCTTGGCATTTAATGCGGCCACTTCCAATTGTTGTTGCTGATCAGTCAATGCTTGCTGAATACGGCTACGGACTTGATGTAACCAGCCACCGTAGGTCTTTTTGTCATCAGCACTGAGTTTACCCATTTGCTTTGACCAGCCAGTTAATGGGCTCTTTTTACCTGTCAATTGCACACGCAAATCTTGCAATTCACGCGCATCAGTAATCTGTAAAACCAATGCTTCAGCAGCACTCGCAAACTCAGTCAGTTGAGCTTCATTCAGCTCACTGAGCTCTGAGGATAAGGTCGGTAGCGCCGACAAATCGTTGATAGCAGCAGGGGTAGTCATAAGACGCATTATTCCTGATTTAAACGGACTATTAATAATAGTGATTGGTAATTGTAGGGGTTTGACCAAATATTGCAAACCATTTACCCTTTGATTTTAAAATAAAGGCTAATAATATGAATGGCTTGAATATTTAGACAATGAGAAAGTTACCTTTACAGCAAACAAGATTTTTCTGAATTCAGATAGTGCGGATAGATCAGATAAAGTCAGTTCTAAAATAATTTAATATAAAAAAAGCCACCGACCAGCGGTAGCTTTTATTAATATCGTACTATTAATCAATATTAGTTCTATTCATGTAGATAGGCTAATATTTATGCTAATGCCGCTTTTGCTTTTTCAACCAACGCTGTGAAAGTCGCTGCATCATGCATAGCGATGTCAGCAAGTACGCGACGATCGACAGTGATGTTAGCCAATTTCATGCCATTGATAAAACGGCTGTAGCTCAAACCGTTTAAGCGTGCACCAGCATTGATACGTGCAATCCAAAGACGACGGAAAGTACGTTTTTTGTTGCGACGGTCACGATAAGCATATTGACCAGCTTTGGTCACTGCTTGTACCGCTACACGGTAAACACGTGAACGGGCACCGTAGTAGCCTTTTGCGCGTTTTAGGATTTTTTTGTGACGACGATTCGCCTGTACACCACGTTTTACACGGGCCATAAATTACTCCAAGATATTTTTAATCATTATTAAACGAATCACGATGTCATCGAATAGTAGACATCGTTATCAGATTGCAAAGTCAAATACTTTTAACTCAGTAACTATTCATTAAATAGCGCTTGATTAAATGCATATGACGACAGGCTACTAGATGTATGGGCACATACGACGAACTGCTGCTTCGTCAGACTTGTCCACCATCTTAAGACCGCGCAACTGGCGAATACGCTTAGCTGATTTCTTGGTCAAGATATGGCTTTTGTTTGCTTGCTTACGCTTGAAGCCGTTTGCTGTTTTTTTGAAGCGTTTAGCTGCACCGCTTCTGGTTTTCATCTTAACTTTCATGATGATTTGCCTCTTTGTCTTTGATAGAACCTGGTCGTCAAATAGTACATAACGAATAGTGGCTGTAAAAACAAGCACTAAACCTCTATTTGCCTCGAGGTGGGAGGCCGTATTTTAGCAGATAGTACGCTGTTTTGCCAAGGAAAGTTTCGGTGCAACGCCATTAGGTAACAAAGGCAAATAAGCACGCGCAATACCGCCCTATCCTATCTGATCAGATTTTGCATAAATGAAGACATTTTTGCCAAAAATCCACCAAATAGATTGAATGTATGCTTAAGCTGTGATTAAGTAGATACTAAGCGATAAGACGGTTTGGGTGCCGATAAAACCAAGCGCTTAATTACCGTGATTGGGCTTAGCTTTTATTAAGTTTGATGACTATTAAGTTTGGCAACAACCTCGTAATCAGTTTAATACGACCAGCACACATTATGTGAAGCAGAGTATGTCTTCCGACCATTAACCTAGGAGGCAATGTGTCAAAACAGGCGCTGGTGTTTAATGATGATCTATTTGTTTTCGAAGCAGTAATGCGTGTGCGTCATACCGAAACGGACATGAATCAATATGTCACTATCGAATCACTCACCGCTTTGCTGTCTGAGGCGCGGCTGCGATTCTTATATGCCAAAGGTATTAAAGAAGTCAATGCAGATCACCAAGGCCTGATCGTTGATACATTACAGTTAGAAATTACTGCACGCATACGAGTGCGTGAAGCGCTTTTGTTTGAGGTCGGCGTTGAGCCGTTGTATGATAATGGCGGCAATATAGTGATGAAAGTCACTCGCATGCACACGGGCGAGACGGTCGCAAAAGCCAAACAACACTTCGTCAATTATGATTTTCATCTCAACAAAGTGACTATCATTGATAATGCGACCAAAGAAGCACTGTATCCGCATTTATTTAGGATTTAAAATACTTGCTGATATGTTTGAAGGTTTGCTCTACTAATCATTCAGCTCTAGTAGCACTATGGATTTTATCATTGTCTTATCCACACAACCGTCTCGCTCATACCCTATATTTATCAAAATCATATATCCATTTGCTGCACCACTCATTACCCTTTTCTACTTCCTACTTATAAGATGATTGATACATTATGACTTTACCTGCTTGGCTGACTGCCGTAAATTTCAACACTGATGGTTTGATTCCTGCAATTGCACAAGATTACCAATCAGGTCGCATTTTGATGATGGCGTGGATGAATGCAGAAGCGCTAGCGCTCACCGCACAAACCCAAACCGCGGTTTATTTTTCGCGCTCGCGTGCCAAACTATGGCACAAAGGCGAGTCATCAGGTCATACGCAGACGGTACATGATATTCGCTTAGACTGTGATGCCGATGTGATCGTACTGAGTGTGACCCAAGCAGGTGGCATTGCCTGCCATACTGGCCGTGAATCCTGTTTTTATCAGAGTTTGGATCTTTCTGGCGAGACACCTGAGTGGCACACAGTGGATAAGGTACTAAAAGACCCTGCTGATATTTATGACACCCCTAAACCTGCCAGCACCCAGTCTGATATCGAACATACTGTGACGAACTCTGGTGCTGATGACCGTCAAGCACACGCGCATAAAGGTTCTGTGCTTCAGCAACTCGATAACGTATTGGCAGAACGGAAACACGCTGACGCTGACAGCTCTTATGTGGCCAGCCTATATGCGAAGGGCTTGAATAAAATACTCGAGAAAGTGGGTGAAGAAAGCACAGAGAGTATCATCGCTGCCAAAGATTTGGCCAATTGTGATGAGGCGCAAAACAAAGCGCATTATGATGCTGCCCGTCATGAGCTGATCTATGAAGTGGCTGATGTCTGGTTCCATACCTTGGTTGGATTGGCATGGTTTGATATCGAATCAGATGCTGTCCTAAATGAGCTAGGAAGACGGTTTGGGTTATCAGGCATCGATGAAAAAGCATCCAGATAGCATTTGAGAGATAAAATAACTGCCTATCGTATTTGATTGTTGTTGGTTTCACCAATTTGTAATAAGTGCAGGTTATAATATAGCTCTGATTTATCTCGCATTATATGCTGATGCTGTTTGTTTCATTCATAATCCTTATATGGAACCAACGTCACTCGTATAAAGACTGAAAACCAAGTCACAAGGATACCATTATGGGTAGTTTTTCTATTACACATTGGCTGATACTATTGGTCGTTGTGGTTGTCGTATTTGGCACCTCAAAACTCAGAAATGCTGGCAAAGATTTGGGCGGTGCTGTCAAAGGCTTTAAAGAAGCGGTCAAAGACGAAAATACTGAGCATGCCAAAAAACAGGTGGTTCTCGACCATGATGGCACGGCACATACCGAAGAGCGCCCAGCAACCACTAAGGTTGATGATAAGCACAATGTATAGCATCTAGACAGTGATACCGGAACATTATGTTTGATATTGGGTTTTCTGAACTACTCCTTTTTGGGGTGATTGCCTTGATTGTATTAGGCCCCGAAAAGCTACCGCAAGCCGCGCGTACTGCTGGGCAGTGGTATGCCAAAATTAGACGTACGGTGTCTACTTTGCAGTCTGAAATAGAGGCTGAGCTCGACTTGGCAGAGACACGCCAACAGATGCAAAAAGAGCTTGCCAAAATTCGCCAAACTGAGGCCGACATGAAGCGTGAGATGGCTGAAATGCGTGGCAATATGAAAGCCTTTGAAAACTCACAAAGCCATTCTCTAAAGACATCACATGACTCGCAGTCTCATGACAGTGATGGTACCCGGCATCCACATCAAGCAGCCAAACCAAAAGCATTTGACTACGCCTACGCGACTGATGAGCAAAATAGTCAGATGTCAGACAGTCATCAAACCCTAGAGGCTGATACGGTAGCATCCGATATCAACGATGATGCAAACATGATCGATGAGCATAGTAAAGTATCGGGCGCTCCAGTCACTGACATTCCAAAGACTGCCACTCTAACGATTGTCACACGTCCTTGGGAAAACATGTGGTTTAGACTCGGTGCTTATGACAAAGCACGCAGGCTACCTATGCCACCTTATCTGCCGAATTATAAAGCCGATACCTTATTAAACAGTCCAGTAAGCACACCGTCTTCTGTCAATGATCAGGAGACTAACTGATGGGATTATTCAAACGCACAAAAAGCCGCCAAGAAAAACTGACTAGTACGGATACGGTCGAAAATGGGCAGACTTTGGGAAACGGTGAGCCTATCAACGATACCGAAACTACTGAAAAGACAGCCTCTACTGATGTCTTAAGCTCACTGGGTGACATGCCTATCACTGAGCATTTGATTGAGTTACGTCGGCATTTGATCAAAATATGTGTGGCGATATTGGTGATATTTTTAGCTTTAGTCGGTTATTCGCGCGAGCTTTATAATCTACTATCAGATCCTTTAGTCGCACAGCTGCCTGCCAACTCGACGATGATTGCCACTGATATTACCTCTAACTTTATGGCGCCGATACGCCTGACGGTCTTTGTCGCTGCATTCTTTGCTATGCCTTATATTTTGTATCAAATCTGGTCGTTTGTAGCGCCTGGTCTATATAAAAAAGAAAAGAAAATCGCGATTCCAGTACTACTATCCTCTATCTTTCTGTTTTATGCAGGGGTGGCTTTTTCGTATTTTGTTGTGCTCAAAGGTGTTCTGAAATTCTTTATTATGTTCGCCCCGCAAAACGTCCTACCGATGACAGATATCGACAGCTATCTAAGCTTTGCGCTAAAACTGTTTATGGTATTTGGCTTAACTTTTGAGATTCCGGTCGTCACTTTGCTATTGATATTGACTGGCATTGTCTCCATTCAGAGTCTAGAAGACAAACGCCGCTATATCATTGTGGGCTGTTTTGCCGTGGCAGCAGTCGTCACACCGCCCGATGGCGTGTCGATGCTGATGCTAGCCATTCCGATGTGGTTATTGTTTGAGCTTGGTTTGTTTTTATCGAAGATTCTGATCAAAGAAGCACCTAGCCCTGCTCTAGCATCCGTATTGAGCGATAAAAAATAAAGCCCTTAACACGATGATTTGTATTAAAATAGCACCACTGACTGGTGCGTATCTTACTAAGATTAGGCCTGCATAAGTCCATGGTTTAATCTGGTTCTTGTATTGTTTGACTCTTATCCCACAAATAAGCCACATGCTTATTATCATATTTTAGTTAGTACGTTTTAGTACCATCCTTTATAAGCTATTATTTAAAAGCCATTGTTTATCCAGTGGCTTTTTTTGCCCCCTTTGTTTTTAATCATTTTTTGTATTAGGTAGTTTTATTATGTCCGCATCGATGCCAGCTTATATGAGCGATCCCACTGATGAGCAATTGAATGCGCTCAATATGGCGATGGATCACAAGTCATTCAAAGTGGTGGCTTATGCGGGTGCTGGTAAAACCACGACATTAAAGCTAATCGGTGAGCGCCTGCGTGGACGCGGCTTATATTTAGCTTTTAACAAAACGATTGCCAATGATGCTCGCTCAAAGTTTCCACCACATGTAGAGTGTCGCACCTTTCATTCGCTTGCCTATCGTCATGTCGCGCGTGACATTACCGCAAAACTCTCCTTACCGCGCTTTTCACCTAAGCGTCTGGGTGACGATTTGGGCTTGCAACCTGTCCAAGTACGTCGGCAAATGGATGGGGTTAATAAATACATCACACTTACGCCAGCGCGATTGTCGCGGTTTGTCAGTGATGCAGTGAGCAATTTTTGTAGTACGCATGCCAGCTACCCTGCACCTAGGCATATATTGTTTCCAAGTTGGCTCGATGAGTCAGATGCAGAGCAATTGCGTGAGATGCTCTACCCTGCCGTAGAGCATCGTTGGTTACAGTCGATTGATGCGCGTCATCCTGCTGGCATCGGGCATGATATCTATCTGAAGCTTTGGGCATTGTCTAAGCCAAGCATTCCAGCGGATTTTATTTTGTTTGATGAAGCGCAAGATGCAGATCCATTGATGATGGGGATTTTGACTCAACAACCGAGACAGGTCATCTATGTAGGCGATGCGCATCAGCAGATTTACGAGTGGCGCGGTGCGGTCAATGCCATGAAAAAACTGCCACTGCCGCAAACCTTATTGACGCAGTCTTTTCGCTTTGGTGAGCCAATTGCAGAAGTTGCCAATACACTGCTCAAGGCATTGCAAGAAGATGTGCCGCTTAAGGGTAATCCTAATAAACAGTCCTCTACTGACAAAGGCATGGTGCACAGTAAAAAAGACGCTATTCTATGTCGCACCAATGCCGCTGCGATGTCGCAATTATTGACTGGACTCAAACTCGGTCATAGAGTGGCGCTGCAAGCCGATACCGATCGCATGCTAAAATTCTGTCAAGCAGCTGAAAATTTAAAAAATGGCAAGTCTGCTTATGGTGTACCTGAGCTGGCATACTTTTATAATTGGGGCGATGTGCAAGAATACGCCGAAACCAATGAAGGCAGCGATCTCAAAACTCTGGTCAAACTAGTCGATGACCACGGTACCAATGTCTTGAGTCAAGCGGTCAATAGTCTGACCAGCATTGAAAACGCTGACTATGTCATCTCAACTGCTCACAAAGCCAAAGGGCTTGAATGGGGAAAGGTGCAGTTGGACGATGACTTTTATTATGATGTCACCACCAATGCGGTCAAGATAAGTCCAGAAGAGTTGCGCTTACTATATGTCGCTTGCACTCGTGCCCAGAGCAATTTGGACATTCATAATATTAAAGACTTGATATCAGGATTGCAGACAGGCAAGAAAGTTATTTTTGGTAAGACTTAATTATCCTCCATCTCTGCCAATCTCAAGTTTCATTCTATCTTTCGTTATAGTAACCTTTTAGCAGTGAACAACAAGCATGAATAATAATCAGCAACTTCAAGCACGTCAAAACACCATCAGCCAGCTATTTGCCAACCCCGTCCGTTTACTTGCGCCAATGGAAGGATTGACCGATCCATTGATGCGACAAATTCTAACGCAGATTGCGGCAGACTTAGGCCGTCCCTATGATTGGTCGGTGAGCGAGTTTATTCGCGTGACCCAGCATGTTTTGCCCGCGCATGTATTTTATAAATACGTACCAGAATTGCGTCATGATGCCAAGACTGCCTGTGGCACACCGATTCATTTGCAACTTTTAGGCAGCGAAGCGCAACTCATGGCAGACAATGCTGCTTATGCTGCTGAGCTTGGTGCACCTGCCATTGATATCAATTTTGGTTGCCCTGCTAAAACGGTAAACAGCCATCGTGGTGGTTCAGTATTACTGGATGAACCCGAAACCATGTATCAGATTATCAGCGCGGTGCGTCAAGCAGTACCTGCCGACATTCCAGTCTCGGCCAAGATACGTTTAGGCTATACCGACACCAGTAGAATGGATGATATTCGTGGCGCGATTAATGACAGTGGTACTGATTGGCTGACCATTCATGCACGAACCAAAACCCAAGGCTATAAGCCACCCGCCTACTGGGACAAAGTTCAAAGTTTCAATGCGCTCGATATTCCAGTCATCGCCAATGGTGAAATATGGAACGCAGAACATGCACAGAACTGTATGGCGCAAGCAGGTACAGAACATTTAATGTTAGGTCGCGGTGCGGTTACCCGTCCAGATTTGGTTGCTCGTGTGGATTGCGGTTCAGATGATGCCATGCTGAATGCGGCAACGTTATCGTGGGAAGCAATGGTCAGCCATCAGATAAAATTTTTGGAAGGTCGGGCTAAAACTGAGGTGATATTGGTGGGTCGTTACAAGCAATGGCTCGCGATGCTCATCAAAGGCTATAGCGAAGCAAAAGTTTTATGGGACAGTATCAAACGAGAAAAAAATAAAGCGGTGATTATCAGTGCGCTACAATCTAGCATACAACAATAATCACCTGCTTATAGTTGATTGATCTAGGGCGTATAAAGTTAACGCTCAAGCGTTATACACTCACTCGAATCGCTAAATAGAACAGCATCAAACAGCAAGCCATCGATAACGCCCAAAGGATAGAGCGAAACATCGATAAGTTGGTGATATAAGCCACGCAAAAACCAATCCGAATCAGCACGTACAGCCATGCCAATATATTGATGATTGACTGCGGTACGAAGAACAGCATAGCTGTTAATACGGCGGCCAAAAATATCGGTAAGGTTTCATAGCTGTTTTGCTGTGCGGCATTAGCGCGTGCCGCCACGCCTGTCGCATTTTGAAAAAAATCGCGAGGATGTGCATTATTTCTGACTTTAAAACCGCCAGATGCTTTTGCCACGATGGATACTAGCCATGGTAGTAAGCTTGCTGCCACCATCGCCCAGATAGCGGACGCTGACGTATTAGACACCAACTCAAAAAATGCATTCATTATTATATGAGCCCTTAGCCTGCTATGATTTCAAAATCATGAGTAATGTTAACGCCACCTGCTACTAACATACGACTGGCTGAGCAGTATTTTTCTGCTGATAAATGGATGGCTTTTTCAACCTGCTTGTCTTTGATATCCTGACCTGTCACGACAAAATGCATATGAATATCGGTATAGACCGCTGGGATTGTCTCAGCACGCTGGGCTGTCAATTCACAACGTACATCGGTCACTTCTTGACGAGACTTCTCTAAAATCGAGATCACATCATAGCTGGCACAGCCGCCAAGCCCTAATAGAATAAGCTCCATCGGACTGGCGCCTTTTTCTTTGTCTGCATCGATCTGAACATTATGTCCTGATGGTGACACGCCCATAAAGGCTTTGTTTTCTTGCCATACGACACTTGCTTTTGATTCTGACATGGTTGTTTTGTCCTTATTCTGATAGGTATATTATGTGTTTATTATATCGTTGATTCAATGTGTGAGAGACACTCAAGCCTATAAACTGACATTTTAAGTGCGATTATACTACTGTTATTTTTAGAGTGATCATCGTTTAAATCTATATAGATAGGCTAGTGTAGCACAGGCCAAAGCAAGATTTTATGGCGCTAATGTTTTGTAGTCGGCCCACTTTGGAATCAACTACCGTGCGATTACTATCATTTGTACTGTCTTTATCATTCTTACGGGTAGTACATAAGCCGTATTCATAGCGACATTCAGATATGTGGGTGTCGATTTTAAGTAGAATCCGTTATAGAGCATTTCTCTACTATTTAATCTACGGCTATACCTTATCCATATAACTCGTTTAAAACCCACAAAAGTCTATTTATAAATACTTGATTTTAAAAGGTAAAACTTACGAAACATTTTATAGCAAAATACTGTTACACATTTTGCTTGTTTCTTGGTTTAATGACGGTAATGAGTCTCGTTTTGAGCTTATATTGATAACAATCACCTTATAATAACTACGATTACTGTCAAAACATAAGTACAAGACAAGCTATTTTTAAACACATTAAAAGGGTTTAGTCATGATAGATGCAGACGGCTTTCGCGCCAACGTCGGCATCATCTTGGCAAATACACAAGGGCAGGTTCTGTGGGCAAAACGTATTGGTCACAACGCTTGGCAGTTTCCGCAGGGTGGTATCGATCGCGGAGAGACGCCGATGGATGCAATGTATCGCGAGCTCTGGGAAGAGGTCGGCTTACATCCGCGTCATGTGGAATTATTGGCAGTGACGCAAGATTGGTTGCGTTATCGACTGCCTAAACGCTACGTGCGACACGGTCAGCAACCCTTATGTATTGGGCAAAAACAAAAATGGTTTTTGCTGCGCTTAGATGAGCCAAACACACAACATATCCGCTTCGATGAAGGGAAGCCAGAATTTGACCATTGGCAATGGGTCAGCTACTGGTATCCACTTGGACAAGTGATTCATTTTAAACGAGGCGTTTATCGCCGTGCCTTGCAAGAACTGGTACGCGAGCTTCCCTTAAAGCAAGAACTGATTATCCCTGAACAGGACAATCATTTGTTGATGTAAACCACCTACCATCATTAATACAGATACCCACGATAATCGCTAGCAGAATTAGTGATTACCCTGGGTATTTTTTTGGCTGTAGTTTAACAACATCTATTTTCTTTCATAGTGATACCTTTACTTTGACCCAGAGTTGCATTCACGACTGACTATTTGGGCCACCAGTGTTGAAGGCATATCTCTGTCTTTATTCTCGGCTTTGCGCAACGTCAGAATGCTTTGCGTCCGTGTTCCATAAGTGGGCTGGTTGGCTTGCCTATCCGCAAACGCAACAGGAGCAATATAAATAGAAGACAGCATTTGCTCGATATCAATTGCTACGCCAGTATTTGGCAAATCCTCTGCTGGTGCGGGTGTACTATCAGATAATACGTCAAAGGCGGCCTCTTGCCAGTAATCGTCGCTGCTGTCCTCGGCAATGAGCGGTAACACCTCTTGGCGCAGTCTTCCTCGCAGTTTTTCCGTCTTAAACCAACTGTCCTCTGGCTGACCATTAGAGAGCACATGCAAACCTGCATACAATGGCGTTGGCGCATGACCGCGATTATTGACAATGACGGCTTGTGACGTATCGCCAACAATCAGATTAAAGCCTGCATACGCTTGTAAATTAAGTTGACGAGCAAAATCCATTGGGCTAAGCGTACTTGTCAAAAAATCAGTCACTAACGCCCCGCGCGAACGCTCATCTGTCCCTGCCTGCACACCATCACGAAAATTTAAAACTGCTGCCCAGCGTCCGTTTTGCTCGTGATGCTCCATATTTTCTATTGCTACTGGCTGCCGATGAATCCCTAGCCAAGTGCCGCCGCTTTGCTGATCACGTCCGGCATAAATAGGCTGGTCAGACCACTGGTGCAGCCGATCCGTTGGACGCTCAAAAAACTCATCACGATTGGACAATAATACCAATGGCAACTCATCAAATAACTGCCAAGCAATGGCGACAATACACATAGCATTCCTTTTATAATAATCTTCTGTTATACCAATACTTTTAGCAAATCAGGTTACGGTCGTGACCTTATTTGCCAAGACGTGTGCTCATTTTTATCATCGTTTTTAAAACGAGAACACACTCTCATTAGGCATTGCTTATCAGTTGCCACTCAATAGTTTATTGGCAGGATAGCTGATTTGAGACGTCGAGCGTATCACTTGTGACTGCTTACTTGGTAAGTCAAACTCCCATGCCACTATGCCTTGATTGTTATTCCAATCTCGCTCGGTCACAAGCGGCGTATGAGTGACTGCAACTTTTAAGCTGTCATCACGGCTGATAGGCTCACTGCCCAATACTTGTAAGCGCACACCGCGATTATGCTGATTGGTAAACTGGTAGGACTTAGTAGTCGTCAGTGTTTGCATGCGGTTTAGCACACCTTTTTCACCTTGCTTGTCTTCATTGGTCAGCTCTTTGACCATCATATTTGAATCGCTACCAAAACCTATCCCTTGCTCTTTTAGCATCTGATAATTGTAACGTGACTGACCCACATAATTGTCATCACGGTACAGCTGTAGCGAACCATCGACCCATTCTGGGGTTAGGAATGGTGCTGATGCATACCAGTAGGCGGCTGTCTCGACGCTTGGTGTGCTGCGAATCCATAGCTTACTGCTACCAGATTGCTCTCCAATCACTGTACGTACCCGTCTGCCATCACTTGGAATACTGACCAGCTGCGGTAAGCGATACTCAATGATGCCATTTTTATTTTGACTACTAACGCTGAAATTCGGTAGCGGTGCCATAGGCGCTGCTACTCCTTTGGTATAAGCCGCTTCTGCCATCATAACAGGAGCAGCATCCATCATAGGTGACTCACGTCTAACCTGAGCATCTTGATTCTCTTCATATAATGACAGACGCTGCACATACGGCAGTTGCCCTGTCGTACTCTGGTTGGGGTTCACGGTACTGAGGGTCAAAGGTACATTGGTCCAATTCTCGCCCGTTTGCTGCGCGATAATCGCAGAGGCCGTGATACTTAACTGCTCGCTATTCGTATTTAGACGCGCTTGATACGCAGGCTCCCAACCTGCACCGCGCACTTGGTAGTGCAATTTAAGGGTACTTGGCGTGCGACTGGCCGTGCGCACACTCACCTGTGTCACATTATTAAAGGTTGATGTCGCACTACCTGCCATCAGCTGATTCAGTGCGTCTTGCGCACGCGCTTGCCGCTGTTGAATCTCTAAAATTCTTTGGTTAATACTGGTCGCTTGAGACTCTATATCACGCGCGTTATTAGCAATCGTACTGTCCGTATTGACTTGCGTGGCTTTGGTCAAATTCTGCAAGTAGGCTTTCGCTAAGCGGGCCGCTTCTAATTCAGCATTGATATTGGCTAAGGTGTTTTGCTGCGTTTGTACCTTGGCATCCCCTTGATATTGGCACTGGGCTGCTTGCTCTCCTGTTAGCTCCTCAATACTGATTTCACCGACGTTGACGTTACCCACCGCCTGTACGCTCAGACTCTCTTTGTCCATTTGCGGTGACAAGCACGAAAATACAACGGTTTGCTCACCGCTACCTGTAATCGGCAGCGCCCGTGTCACGCTGGCAAGCCCTTGATAAATAGTCACGTTCTCCACAATGCTCACCGCAGCTTGGGCGCTAGACAATCCAAAGGCAGCAGTGCTCAAAAAAATAAGTGGCATTGCCGCAGTTTTAGTCATCTGTTTGCTCAGCTTTCGTAAGCTGGCATTATCCATAGAGATAGAACACTGTGCTAATCGTGCGTTCATACATCATTCCTTAGAAATAAAAATCCATCATGGCATCAGCGCAAGAATCTGCTGGTGAATAAAAAAGCGGCAATATATAGCATCAGGCCAATATTGCTTAAAAACATTATTTAGGGGCTAATAGTACTTCTCTTCCCAACAATACCGTAGCCGTTTTATAGCATTTTAGCAATAACGGACTGCCTATCAATCATTCATCTATTTTACACTGCACCAAACTTTTATCCATTTCCCTGTTATGGTGCAATTTATTAGTAATCGTGCACTAAATTAATGAATATCTTAAACAATACTTAATTATTGCTCAATTATTACACGATTATTGGCTTTTTTTACTTGGCACGGAACTTGAACTCTTAATAAGTGTTCAGGAGCCATATTTTATCTTTTGTGTTTATTTAGGAGATGTCCATGTTTTCGTTACCAACTTTAGCCAATCCTCAATTTGTTGAGACTCATCTGCACGGCAAAATCAAATCACGCTTCTCATTATTAGCGATTGCTGTCGTTGGTAGCTTGAGTCTCGCTGGCTGTCAAAAGCCTGCCGAAACCGCGACAGCCACAGAGACAACAGCCGAAACAAATACAGAGACAACGACTACCCCTGCCGCTGATGGCGACACGATCAAAGTGGGCATCTTACATTCGCTATCTGGCACCATGGCCATCTCTGAAACTTCTCTAAAAGACACGGCACTCATGACCATTGATGAGATCAATGCCAATGGCGGTGTACTCGGTAAGCAACTAGAACCAGTAGTCGTCGACCCTGCTTCTGATTGGCCGTTGTTTGCCGAAAAAGCCCGTCAGCTGCTCACTCAAGACAAAGTAGATGTCATCTTTGGTGGTTGGACATCGGTATCACGCAAATCAGTACTGCCAGTGGTTGAAGAGTTAAATGGACTGATGTTCTATCCAGTGCAGTACGAAGGACAAGAGCAATCAGAAAATATTTTTTACACGGGTGCTGCACCAAACCAGCAAGCCATTCCGGCGGTAGAGTACTTAATGAGTGAAGAAGGCGGCGGTGCAGAGCGCTTCGTATTGCTAGGTACTGATTATGTCTATCCACGCACCACCAACCAGATTTTAAAGGCTTTTTTAAAATCGAAAGGCGTGGCTGATGCAGACATCATGGAAGAGTACACCCCATTTGGTTTCAGCAATTATCAAACCATCGTATCTAACGTCAAAAAATTCTCAACGGGCAAAAAGACCGCCGTAATTTCTACCATCAATGGTGATTCAAACGTTCCGTTCTATCGTGAGCTTGCCAACCAAGGCATCAAAGCATCAGACATTCCAGTCATGGCATTCTCAGTCGGCGAAGAAGAGCTACGCGGTATCGATACCAGCCTGCTACAAGGTCATTTGGCGGCATGGAACTACTTTATGTCGATCAAAAACCCAACCAACAGCGCATTTACCAAACGCTATAAGCAATATGCATTAGACCAAAAATTACCGAATGCTGAAAAAGTCGTGACCAATGATCCAATGGAAGCTACCTATGTGGGTATCAACATGTGGAAACAAGCCGTTGAAAAAGCGGGTACTACCGATGTCGATAAGGTACGTATCAGCATGGCTGGTCAGACGTTTGATGCACCTTCTGGCTACACATTGAAAATGGATGATAAAAATCATCATCTATGGAAGCCTGTGATGATTGGTCAAATCCGTGCCGATGGTCAGTTTGATACGATTTTTAAAACGCCAGAAGTCATTCAAGCGCAGCCTTGGAGCGAATACATTCCTAAATAGAACATCTCCTAAGTAAAGTGGTACTGAAAAGCGCATGGAGAGTAGCCAGCTGGATAAACGATATAAATAAACGACCCATCGCCTACTCTCCACATTTATTTTTAACACTTATTCTCAACTTTTAAATACCTCCAAACCTTATCAACACTTCTACTGCTTAGTCCGCTAGGTAGTAGAAGCTAAGGGTTTGTTGTCTGTAAAAACAGGGAGCCGCACATGCAGCGCCATACTTTACGCCCATTTGCAGGGCGAACATCATCCGAACCTGGTAATAGTCCAAAAACATCAGTCAGTGAAGTCATGCAGCAGGCGGCTCATTTTTCAATTTATGTGCCTCTGCGGTTACTTGCATTGATGGCATTATGCATAACAACTTTCACCACCACAGCGTATGCGGATCATGATGGTCAGGTACATGACCACGATACGAATACCGTTCATAGTGAGCAATCTTTGGTCACACCTGTCAACGTAGCCACTTCTCCTCAAGCCAGCACCTCAGATATCTCAGATACTTCAACAACAATTACAAGTTCAGACGATGCCATTCAACAATTTGTGGCGGGTGATTTTAGCCAGCGTCAAACCATGTTAAGTGATTGGCCAGGATCGGTTGAAAGTTTAGATAGCTTGGTTGAATTCATTGCCAATGATGAGCTATATCAAGGCAACGGTGGTCAAACGTATTTACTGAATAAAGATGATCAGCTATTTACTTATCCTGATAAAAAAGAGACAGCAAATTGGCCTAGTGACTTATCACAAATCACCTTGACCAATGCGCTACGCTCAGCACTCATCTTTGGACAAGCTAAGGTCAAGCTAGCTTCTGACAAACCTGCACAGCGACTACAAGCCGTCGATATTTTGGCCAACAATATTGACCAAGTAGATCCAGCCATTATTACAACAGCAGCGGAAAATGAAGACAGCGCTAAAGTTAAAAAAGCACTAACCGCATTACAGGCTCGTATAGATTTCAAAAACGGCGACCTACCCACTCAGATTGCAGCTGTACACCTACTCGCTGATAGTGATAATCCGCAAGTATTGGTCGATATTGAATCTGCTCTCGCGGCTGATGGCTTAGATGCCTCGCTCAAAGCTGCACTTATCGATGCTGAATCTAGCGTGTCACGCCGCATCGAAATCAGCACATGGACGGGTCATATTTTCACAGGTATGAGTACGGCCAGTATTTTACTGCTGGCCGCTCTTGGTCTTGCCATTACCTTTGGTCTGCTTGGCGTAATTAATATGGCGCACGGCGAGCTAATTATGATTGGCGCGTATACCACTTATATGGTGCAAAACTTCTTTCAAGCTTATATGCCAGATATGGCAGGTTGGTATTTGCTTGCCGCTATTCCAGCCGCTTTTTTAGTCAGCGCTGTCATCGGTATGATTATTGAACGCATTGTGATTCGCCCACTATATGGTCGTGAGCTAGAGACTTTACTAGCGACCTTTGGCGTGAGCTTAATATTGATGCAACTGGTGCGGATGATTTTTGGTGCGCAAAACGTTGAAGTCAGTAACGTGGCATGGCTCAGCGGCGCGTATCAAGTGTCATCAAGCCTTGTACTACCTTATAACCGTATTGCCATTATCGTATTCACGGTCATCGTCGTAGCGCTACTGGTGTACTTACTCAATAAGACCCGCTTTGGACTGTTTATACGAGCTGTCACTCAAAATCGCCAAATGGCACGTGCTGTCGGCATCCCTTCTGCACGTATCGATATGATGGCGTTTGGTTTGGGCTCTGGGCTGGCTGGTATGGCAGGCTGTGCCCTTGCCCAAGTCGGCAACGTAGGTCCTGATCTGGGTCAAACCTATATCATTGATACGTTTTTGGTCGTCGTCGTTGGCGGCGTCGGACAAGTCTGGGGCGCAGTATTGGCCGCCTTAGGACTTGGTGTGAGTGGTACGGTACTTGAGATTGGTATCGGTGCGGTACTGGCTAAGATTGTATTATTGGTTCTTGTGATTCTGTTTATTCAGAAACGGCCACAAGGTTTATTTGCACTCAAAGGCCGCTTTGTCGAATAAGGAGAATCCTATGATACTGACCAAATTACTTTCTGATACCCCGCGTAGTGCTGTTTTAATTGGCTTATGTTTTGCCGTACTACTGATACTGCCTTGGCTACATCTTATGCCGGAGACTTCAGCTTTTCACCTTTCAGCCTACTGGATTACCCTGATTGGCAAGATCATGGCACTAGCGATGGTCGCTCTGGCGCTAGATCTCGTCTGGGGCTATGCCGGTATTTTGAGCTTAGGACATGGCCTGTACTTTGCCTTGGGTGGTTATGCATTTGGCATGTACCTAACACGCGAGACAGCAGGCGACGCGCTTCCTGATTTTATGCGATTTTTGAGCTGGACCGAGATGCCATGGTACTGGGCTGGCACGCAGCACTTTTGGTGGGCAGTCGCACTGGTTGTATTAGTGCCTGGCTTAGTTGCTTTTATCTTTGGTTTCTTTGCCTTTCGCTCAAAAATCAAAGGGGTGTACTTTTCTATCATCACTCAAGCCATGGTCTATGCAGCAGCCTTGCTATTTTTCCGTAATGAGACAGGCTTTGGCGGTAACAACGGTTTTACTGGTTTTACTACCCTTTTAGGCTATGACATTACCGCTGCCTCTACCCGCTCTATGTTGTGCTTTGTCACTGCCGTAGCATTGTTAGTCTCTTATATGGGTTTGCGTCATTTAATGAATCAGCCTTATGGTCGAGTACTCGGTGCGATTCGTGACAGCGAAAACCGCTTGCAGTATTTAGGCTACCGTACGTTATGGTACAAGCTATCCGCTTGGGTGTTGTCAGCTGTCATTGCTGGTATCGCAGGTGCGCTATATGTGCCGCAGGTAGGTATTATCAATCCGAGTGAAATGAACCCAGTGAACTCAATTGAGATAGCCGTCTGGGTAGCAACTGGTGGTAGAGGAAGCTTAATTGGCGCGATCTTAGGTACTGGTGTGGTCAATGCTGTAAAAACCTACTTTACCGTCGCCTACCCTGAATTTTGGCTATTGATATTAGGTGGACTGTTCGTCGTCGTGACGTTGTTTTTACCCAATGGCATTATGGGCTTGTTCGATCGCTTCAAAAAGGAGAAACAGTAATGCTAAATGATAAACCGTCAACGACTGAGCAAATTATTAACGAGTATGGACGTAATCATGGCGGCACTGGCCGCAGTCACCCAAAGCCATCAGGCGTCGATTTTAGCCATGGCATTGCATTATATTTAGAAGACTTAAGTGTTTGGTTTGATTCATTTCGAGCACTCAACAATCTGTCGCTATATATTGAGGAAGGTGAGCTACGCTGTATTATTGGCCCCAATGGTGCTGGCAAAACCACATTAATGGATGTCATTACAGGAAAAACCCGCCCTACCGAAGGCAGCGTGTTCTTTGGTCAAACCCACAACCTTGCTAATTTATCCACTGAAGAAATCGCCGAAGCTGGCATCGGACGTAAATTTCAAAAACCTACTGTCTTTGAGAACTTTACGGTGATGGACAATCTGTTACTTGCTGCGCCGAAAGACAAGCGTGTGGTCAAAAGCTTATTCAACAAACTCAATGCCGATACTCGCGATACCCTCGACGCTACCCTACAGCAAATTCGCCTGACCGATAAAATCAACAAGCCAGCTGGTTTGCTCTCACATGGGCAAAAACAATGGTTAGAGATTGGCATGCTGTTAATGCAGAGTCCCAAGCTAATTTTGCTTGATGAGCCGGTAGCCGGTATGACCGATGCCGAAACTGAACATACCGCCGAGCTGTGTCTACGGCTCAAAAAAAACCATACTTTGGTCGTGGTCGAGCACGACATGACCTTTATTGATGCCATTAGTGAAAAAGTCACGGTATTGGCACAAGGAGCGATTTTGGCCGAAGGTACGTTAGCAGAAGTGCAAGCCAATGAAGCTGTGATTGAGTCCTATTTAGGTCGATAGCTGAAATAATAATATTGACAAACTGCTATCCCATTTAGAAATTAGGAAACGATTCGAATGTTAGGAGACAGCCATGTTACAAGTTAACGATATCAATCAATACTATGGTGGCAGCCATATTTTACGAGACGTCTCGCTCACAGCGCCCATCGGCGAATGCAGTGTGGTACTTGGTCGTAATGGCGTGGGGAAGACTACCCTACTTAAGTGCCTGATGGGCATATTACCGATTAAATCAGGGCAAATCCTGCTCAATGATAAAGACATCAGTAAGATGTCATCCGAGCAGCGGGTACGAGCAGGTTTGGCTTATGTACCACAAGGTCGTGATATCTTTTCGACACTGACGGTAGAAGAAAATATCTTGATTGGTATGGCTAAGTTTTCACGTAGTAAAGCAAAACGCGTACCCAAACATTTATACGATATTTTTCCCGTACTCGATGAGATGAAACATCGTCGTGGTGGTGATTTATCTGGTGGTCAGCAGCAGCAACTTGCCATTGCACGCGCCTTAGCCTCTGAGCCGACCGTGTTGATTTTAGATGAACCGACTGAAGGTATTCAGCCTTCTATCATCAAAGATATTGGCCGAGTTCTACGTGACTTGGCTGACAAAGGTGACATGGCCATTGTGCTGGTTGAGCAGTTCTATGAGTTTGCCGAAGAGCTGGCTGACAATTACACGGTGCTATCACGTGGCAAAGTAGTATCACAAGGCGCAGGCGATACGATGGTCGAAAACAAAGTACAAGATCTGGTCGCTATCTAGCTGCATTTACTTAACTGCTTTTATTTATAAGCACTTGGTAGTGACCGCTTAATATCACTAAAAATGGCATTTTTATCTCAAGCTGCTAGCTACCAAGACTGCATACCGTTACGAAACCTTTTCACGATTACAGCTATTTGTCCTGCTTCATTCAGCATCTTACCTGCTTCCTACCCTATGTATTCTGCACTGTATCGACCGTTCAACTTCTCGATGCTAACTTATTGGCATCATAGCAATTGTGTATGCTCGACGAATGAAATTTGCTATTATAGTCAGCACTTTATTACCAATATTATGATGCCCTTATGATGATTCATCCTCAGTACGATCCTGTAGCGTTAGCCATTGGGCCTGTTGAAGTCCATTGGTATGGGCTGATGTATTTGTTGGCATTCGCCGCCGCTTATGGCCTAGCTTGGTATCGCAGCACCAAACGTGATAACTGGACCACCGACATGGTGTCCGACTTGGTATTCTTTGGTGCGCTTGGCGTCATTTTAGGCGGCCGTGTTGGCTACGTCTTGTTTTATCAGTTCGGTGAATTGCTACAAAACCCTGCCTATCTTTTCAAAGTCTGGGAAGGCGGTATGTCGTTCCATGGCGGCTTGATCGGCGTCATGCTTGGCATGCTATATTTCGCTCGCAAGTATAAAAAGACACCATTCCAAGTACTAGATTTTGTCGTGCCATGTGTACCAACAGGTTTGTTGTTTGGCCGCATTGGTAACTACATTAATGGTGAGCTGTGGGGCCGTGTCTCTGACGGTGGTTATAATTGGTTGACGTACTTCCCGCAAGCAGCTGCTGCTGATATGCAACAATTACAGACCAATCCCGAACTTCAAGAGCTAATGACTGAAGTTAATGGTCAGTATCTGCTGCCTCGCCATCCTTCACAGTTGTATGAAGCGCTTGCTGAAGGTCTATTGCTATTCTTATTCTTATGGTGGTATTCATCAAAACCACGTCCTCGTATGGCAGCGACTGGTATTTTTATGTTGGGTTATGGCATTAGCCGTTTCATCATCGAGTTCTTCCGTCAGCCAGACGTCGACCAAGGATTTATTCTGTTAGGTTGGATGACCAAAGGGCAAATGCTAAGCGCCCCGATGATAATTATTGGCTTTATCCTATTAATCTATGCCTATAAACGCGGCATCTATGACTGGGGTAAGCAAGCTGCTTATTAAGCGCTATATCAAACAATACCGACGAGCATTTTTATGATTAACAGCAATAACGAGCAGGGCTATTTAGACTTGCTCAAACACGTTTTAACCACAGGTACTGAAAAAGGCGATCGTACTGGCACTGGTACGCTCAGCCACTTTGGCGCGCAGCTACGTTTTGACTTAGCGTCTGGCTTTCCGCTATTGACCACCAAAAAAGTCCATTTTAAATCCATCGCCTATGAGTTATTTTGGTTTTTAAGTGGTAGTACTCACGTCGATTATTTGCAAGCCAATGGCGTACGCATTTGGAATGAATGGGCTACTGCAAAGCAGACAGCGCGCTTTAATCGTCCTGCTGGTGATTTGGGCCCTGTCTATGGTCATCAATGGCGTAATTATGGCGCAACCAAAGATGAAGACGGCAATTACCATGCTGATGGTGTCGATCAAATCACCCAAGTCATCGAACAGATAAAGACCAATCCTAACTCACGCCGCTTAATCGTGTCTGGTTGGAACCCTGGCGAAGCAGATCAAGTTGCCTTACCGCCTTGTCATACCATGTTTCAATTCTTTGTCGCGGACAACAAACTGTCATGCCAGCTCTATCAGCGCTCAGCAGATTTATTCCTAGGTGTGCCATTTAACATTGCCAGCTATGCCCTACTTACCCATATGGTCGCGCAAATTTGTGGTCTAAAAGTAGGTGAATTCATCTGGACAGGTGGTGATTGCCACATTTATCAAAACCACCGTGAGCAAGTTGAGTTACAGTTGACGCGTTCGCTATATACACTGCCAATGTTGATGCTTAACCCTGATGTTAATGATATTTTTGCCTTCAATTACAAAGACATTAGCGTTGAGGGTTATGAGTCTCACCCTGCTATCAAAGCGAAAGTTGCCGTTTAAAATTTCTATAATTACACACTGAAGAGACAGTAAAAAGGATATCTTATGAGCTATGCCCATACCGAAGTTGCACAAATCGCTGCTATCAGTAGCAATCGCTGTATCGGCAAAAACAACGAGCTACCATGGCATATCTCGGCAGATTTGCAGCACTTTAAGAGCATGACGACCAAAGAAAAAGATAGCGGAATTCAAGGTATCGTGATTATGGGGCGTAAGACGTTTGAGTCGATGGGCAGCAAGCCATTGCCAAATCGTGTGAGCTTCATTGTCACGACACAGATGGATTATGCTGAACAAAAAGGCCTGGTCGGTAAGACCAATGCTTATGTCACGCATAACTTAGATGATGCACTCACACAAGCGGCCAGTCTGGCGCATGGCGCACATCTGGATACTATTTGGGTGATTGGTGGCGAGCGCGTCTTCAGCGATGCCTTAATGTATACCGACCGTATTGAGCTGACCCATGTAGACACCGACATTACCGATGGTGATGCCTTTTATCCTGAGTTACCAGCTCGCTATGTCGTCACAGATGAGTCTGAGAAAATGCATGATAAGAAGAGCGACTTAAGCTTTAAATTTACGACTTATAAAATAAATACTGCTGAATAGTAGACGCTTATTTATTAAAAAAGTGGGCTGTTTCAGGTAATTTTATTTACCCGAAACAGCCCACTTTTTATTGTGCTTATGTACAACGTTGTCTATAGCTAACTAGCCATATAAAGACCGATGGAAGCTAATATCTCAAAAGCTATTCATGCAATACTTTATACACCGTTTTTGCGAGTACTGGTCCGATTCCTTGCACGCCTGCCAGCTCCTGCTGCGAAGCGCCTAATAGCTGCTGCATACCACCAAAGTGATTGAGCAAATCGCGACGACGCTTTTCACCCAGTCCCGGTATGACTTCTAGCACCGACGACGAACGGCGCTTATCACGTTTTTTACGGTGCGCCGTAATCGCAAAACGATGCGCCTCATCACGGATATGCATCAGTAAATGCAGCGCTTTACTGTCCATCGGTAGATCCAATGGCTCATGGTCAATAAAGTGCAATACCTCAAGCCCAGCCTTGCGCCCCTCCCCTTTTGCCACACTGATAAGCAAAGTATCACCAAGAATACCCAACTCAGTTAATACTTCTTTGGCGATGCCAAGCTGACCTTTACCACCATCAATCAATAGTAAATCAGGTAATGGTTGCTTTTTATAACGCCGTGTCAGCACTTGTTTCATCGCCGCATAGTCATCACCGCCGACGATGTCATGGATAGCATACTGACGATAATCACGGCGACGCGAGCCACCTTGGTCAAACACCACACAACTACCAATGGTCGCCTCACCCATCGTATGCGAGATATCAAAGCACTCGATACGATCGATGGTGCGCTCAGTGACAGTCGCCAGTACTTCTTTTAACGCGCCAAAACGTGCATGCAGCTCCAAATAATCGCCCAACTTGGTTTTCAATGCATTACTGGTATTGAGCGTTGCCAAGTCTAGCCATTCTGAGCGATGCTCACGCACGCTTGTTTTGATGGCTACTTTATTACCAAAGTGTGTGGCCAACGCTTCACTGATTGCCAGCTGATCTGGCAACTCGTGACTCAAGATCATCTCTGCTGGCAGATCATCTGTCACTTGAAAATAAAATGAGGTAATAAAAGCGGATAAATTGTCAGCCAAAGGCTCACTACTATCCACATCAGGGAAATAGTTTTTACCACCCAAAACGCGCCCGCCACGCACAGTCAGCACATTCACACACGTCATGCCAGCCTGACTAGCAATTGCAATCACATCGGCCTCACCTTGTACGGTATAGACCGCTTGCTTGGCCTGTACTTCGCGCAGCATCGACAATTGGTCTCGGTAGAGTACTGCTTTTTCAAAGTCTAGCTCTTCAGCGGCGCTTTCCATCTTTTCAATCAGCGTACTATGAATGTCACCTGAGTCGCCTTTCAAAAATCGAATGGTATTACTGACATCCTCACTATATTCTTCTGGAGATACCAGACCCACGCAAGGCGCACGGCAACGTTTAATCTGGTACTCAAGGCAAGGGCGCTGACGCTGCTTAAAAAAGGTATTGGTACACTGGCGCATTTGAAACATTTTCTGCATCAGTACCAGTGTCTCTTTTGCGGCATGTGCAGAGGGAAATGGCCCAAAGAATCGACCTTTTTGATGATTGCCTTTGCCGCGCCCATATGCCAATCTCGGATAAGGCTTGTCGGCTGAGATAAACACATAAAGGTAAGACTTATCATCACGTAGTAGCACATTATAAGGCGGACGATATTCTTTAATCAGGTTCTGCTCAAGCAGTAGTGCTTCGGTCTCACTACGAGTGATAATGGTCTCAATATCATGAATTCGCGCCACCAATGCCCGCGTCTTTGGATGATCAATCGTCTTTGCAAAATAGCTATTGACGCGACTTTTAAGTGATTTAGCCTTACCAACGTATAAGATATCGCCATTTTTCCCCAGCATTTTATACACTCCCGGCAAATTAGGCAGGCGTTTGATCAGATGCTTAAGACGGGCTTTTTTATCATCGATAGGACTCGATTCTGAGACATTAACCATAGAATTCATTGCTCTTAAAAGTCTTATAATACTGCTAGTTATGGGGCGGTAGTCATTGTTTTACAAGCCAATTATTATCATAGCATCACCCATAAAAAAGCCAGCTTTCGCTGACTTAGTTTGTTCTATGATCGTTTATTCAGCAACATACTACTAATGACGGAAGTTAACCATCAAAGCTGGGATACCCGGCAGCATACCAACGATGGCCATCACACCAGTCAATACCACAAACATAATACCTGGTATGATCCAGCGGCTCATTTTAGTCAAATTGGCACTGCGTTCTTTCGAACCAATCAAGCCTAGATTATCCAGTAATAGCGTTAGTGACCAACCAAAGGCAGGATTCACCAATGCAGAGGCAAACACCACAATCGCAGCAGACTGTGTGGTTTTACCTTCTCGCGTCATCTCCATGCCCGCTTCAAGCAGCGGAATAAACACACCAACGATCAAGGCCACACACATCACTGGCTGCCAGATGGCCAAATCCATTGGATAGCCCCAAACCCCTGCGATAATACAAAACAGTGCTGTCAATAAGGCACCGGCAGGAATCGGGCGTTTGGCAATCGCTGCTGGAACAATGTACGTGCCCCACGATGACGCAAAGTTAGCACCGCCCAATACAGAGCCGACGACCTGACGAAACGATGCGCTAGTCATGGTGTCATCGATATCCATAAGCACTTTTTCAGTACGTTTGGGATAGCTGATTTTTTGGAATACCTGATGACCCAAGAAATCTGGTGACCACATAGCAACGGCCAAAATAGCAAACGGCAGTACCACAATGAAGCTCTCAACCGTCGGTAATCCTAGCATCCAACCGGTATTTTCGCCCCACCAATACATCGGGTTCATATTCGGCAAGCCTGGTGCAGTTTTGAACTCAAAGGGAGCACCCAATGCAAATGCAAGTCCGCCACCTAACAAACAGCTTAGCGGCACAGCCAGCCAGCGTTTTTGCCAGTGTTCAAGCAATGCATATAGCAGGATAGTGGCGAGAATGATAAAGAAAGCAATGTGCGACATGCCAATCCCTTCTGCCCAAGCAAAAAGGTTTTTGACCTGTGAGGTGGTTCCGATAAAGCCCAAGTAAATCAAGAGGCCACCGCACACACCTTTACTGGTCAAGTTCGCGAGCAGACTCCCTCCTTTACTAATCGCGAGGATTAGACCAAAAGCACCGATAAGCAAACCAAAGGCCATCGGATGCCCGCCAGCAGCGACCACAATAGGAATCAAAGGGATTAGTGGGCCATGAGTACCGGCAAGGTTGGCAGTCGGCAGTAGAAAGCCTGAGAATAAAATAATAAAGAAGGAGACGATCAATAGCTCATAGCGCACGTTTTCTAAAACAAATGCATCGCCTAAACCAAGTGGCCCTGCAAAGGTTGCTGCAATGGCCCCCACCATAACCACTTTACCAATGGTTGCGGCCATTGCTGGAATGGTGTCTTCGTATTCAAAACGATAATCATGAAACGGTAAATTAGGGCGCCAGCGTTTGGGCTGCATGATTTGTAATTCATGATTGAGATAATCATCACGGCTAGAAAAGCTCGCGCTGGGCTTATGCAAATCTGCATAGCTACCTTGTAATTCTTGTTCAGGATCAGATAGGTTGGATGGCGGCGGCGTAGACCCAGAAGAAGGGGTCTGAATATTACTCATCACATTTCCTTGTGTTTGTTAAGTCTTTGATGGATCAAATTTTGATTTGATCTTTTCTATTCTGTAAAAACCAAGACGGCCGTCACAAACTGCGAACTATTGTATGTCATGAGGTAGTGAAATGCGAATCTAAAACCATTTAAAGATACTGTGAGTATCGTTATAATATATAAATTAAAGTTTCTATTTGAGACGATTTTGAACTTAATAGAAAACCATAAGGAAAAAACTGCTCTAATATCGACTTTGAATTAGCGTAAATGACCTTTTTTTTAATAGTCATTGATATCTGGGTATTTTCTATCACATGGCTGAATAATGAAGATAGTTGTAATAAATAGCGAATGCTACTTTCCAATCATCATTAAAATGTTATTTCAGTTACGCTTTAAAGCTAGCGAGCTGAGTGGTTTTTAACTATGATAAATGTTTTTTATTCATTAACTTCAACAGTTTCTAGTCAAAGACTGTACTATCGATACCATTAGAAAATAAAGAAAAAGCAACAGGATAAGTTTATGAGCGTACTCCCTATCAACCTTGAGACCTTGAAACGTCGGGCCAAACAGAGCCTGATACCATTATTGACACCGCACTTGTTAAAACTACGGCTCAATACTTACGCACCATATATCGGTGCTGGCATCAAAATCGACCACATCAGTCTCGATCAAGGTTTGTGCGTGGTGAGCATGGGACTTAACACGCTCAACAAAAATATCGTTGGTACTCAATTTGGAGGGAGTCTGTATTCGATGGTTGACCCTTTTTACATGCTCATGTTGATGCATCAATTGGGAAGCAATTATGTGGTATGGGACAAAAGCTCACACATTGATTTTGTGGCGCCTGGAAATAGCAAAGTCATAGCGCGAATGAAAATACCTAGCGCTGAAGTGATTACTATTCAGGAGTTAGCAAAAGACGGTGAAGCCGTATTTCGCGAATATAAAGTCGATATCGTCGACGATCAACAGAAACTCATCGCTACCGTCACTAAGACGCTATATATTAGACTGCGTAAGTACAGTAAGTCCAAGGAGCAAGTTAACCGCATCGATACCTTTGATGCTCAATAAGCTTTAGCTTATAACTGGCACTATTAGAGCTGATAAAACTCAAATTATTAATGCTATACATACAAAAACCCCAATCCAGCATTCGCATAGATTGGGGTTTTGTCTTTTTTGGTATGGCCCGCTTATTTATATGATAAACCTATGAATAAGGGCTTGTATCTACTATTACCTTATCTTGAATCAACCCTAAAATGATACGATTGACTCAAGACGGCAAACTTGTACTTAGATACCAGGTGCAGTATCAACTGCATTAGGTACGCCAGCGTCAGTTTTCTTTGGAACAGCTGCACGCGGAGCAAGTTTTTCGCGGATACGTGCTGATTTACCAGAACGCTCACGTAAGTAGTATAGTTTCGCACGGCGAACAGCACCACGACGTTTCACTTCAATGCTATCGATGATTGGAGAATGCAACTGGAATGCACGCTCAACACCAACGCCACTTGAAATTTTACGTACGGTAAACGCTGAGTTTAGACCGCGGTTACGCTTAGCAATTACAACGCCTTCAAAAGCCTGTAAACGCTCACGCTCACCTTCACGTACTTTTACTTGAACTACAACGGTATCGCCGGGTGCAAAGCTTGGACGCTCAAGCAATTGAGCGTTTTCGATGACCTGAACCAATGGGTGCTTGTTGCTCATGAGAGTTATCTCCTCACATTAGATAATAGAGGCTTAACGCATATCACCTGTTTGTAATAATTAATCGTATCTCTTTATAGTGAGACACAACATAAATGGGTTATAACCAACGGCCACTATGTGATGACTCGTTTTATTATTGCTCAAAATTCTGTTTTTTAACTGTCTATCAAACTTGTTGATCAAAAATCAAATTTAATAATTTATTTTTTCTCTGCTTTTGCCAATGCCTTTAACCACTTCGCCTGCTCTACCGTCGGTGTGAACGCTTGCCACAAGTCTGGACGACGCGTTTGCGTACGACTGACTTGCTGACTAAAACGCCACTTGGCGATATTGGCATGGTGACCTGAGAGTAATACGTCAGGAACCGCCATACCTGCAAACTCATGGGGCTTAGTATAGTGTGGGCAGTCAAGCAAGCCATCGACAAACGAGTCTTGCTCCGCTGACTTGTCATCACCCATAATATCAGGCAGACGACGTATCACACTATCCATCAGCACCATTGCTGGTAATTCGCCACCAGTCAATACATAATCACCCAGCGACACTTCCCTATCGACATACTGTGACAGTAAACGCTCATCGATACCTTCATAACGACCGCACAATAAAATCATGCCATCGTAATGGGTCATATCGACCACGCCACTCTCATTAAGCGTCTGTCCTTGTGGTGACATATATATCACCGGACAGTGCTCGCTGTCGACACGGCAGCCGTGCTGACTGGCCCTTAGGCGCGCATCCTCGATGGCTTTCGATAATGGCTCAGCCATCATCACCATGCCCGGACCACCACCATAAGGGCGCTCATCAATACGGCGATAGTTATCAGTGGTGTAATCACGTGGATTAATGCATTCAATCGTAACTTGTGCCTGAGTGACTGCCCGCCCCGTGATTCCAAACTCACGGATGGTGGCAAACATTTCAGGGAAAATACTAATTACGGCAAAATACATCTGATGTCTACTTGCATTGTGGCTAAAACAATCGGTATGACTACCAATAACACTTGGCAAAAAAGCCAGATATTATATTAATAATCACTTTGCCATGTAACCAGCACTGTTTTTTCGGCCATATTGACCTCTACAACAGTTTGCTTGTGCCATGGAATCAGGCGCTCTTCATTATCTAAACTGTCTGAATTTGCCGCTACACGCATGATAGCGTGAGCACCAGTTTCAAACATTTCAGTGATATTGCCTAAATATTCACCCTGCTCGTTCATCACGCGCAGACTGATTAAATCCGACCAATAATATTCGTCTTCAGCTGTTTCAGGCAGAATGTTTTGCTCGACCCAAACGGTAACACCGTTCATGGTCTCAGCAACATTACGATCAGGAACCTGCTCAAACTGAGCCACAATTCCTGTTCCTTGCTCACGCCATGCCTTTACAGTCAAAGGTTTCATGCCAGTGGCAGTTTTCATCCACCACGGCTTCATATCGAATATCGCTGTGCGATCATCCGTTTCACTGAATACCCAAAGCCAACCTTTGATGCCGTAAGGCTTTTTGAGCTGACCAATTTTCATAAGGGCACTAGCGTTTGGAACAGATGACATAGCAGCTAACCTAACAATGATTAAAACAGCAATTGCAAAAACAATTGTGTCAAAAGCGATAAACAGTTAATGGCGCACCCTGGTCAGACCAGTTACGCTATGTATTCTAAAGTCTACTGAGTGAGATCATAGTTAGACTATAAACGTCTCAGTAATAACCTAAACTTAAGCAGTTGCTTCAGTTTGAGCTACAGACTTGTTGTAAGTTTTTGCTAATGAAGCAACGCGATCTGAAGGTTGTGCACCTTTAGCGATCCACGCATTGTACGCTTCCATGTTCAAACGTACTGCTTCTTCAGACTCTTTAGCGAGTGGGTTAAAAAAGCCGATGTTTTCAATGTAGCGACCGTCACGCGCGCGGCGTTGATCAGCAACAACTACTTGATAAAATGGGCGTTTCTTGGCACCGCCCCGTGCTAAACGAATAACAACCATGTGAATTCTCTCTTTCGCAGGTATACCAAAAAGGGCATAATTATATCACAGTCTTTATTTGTTGAAAACATAAACTGTGCATATTTAATTATTTATTAACAATAGCTTAAATGTCGGGCTATGTAAAACAACATTATTAATAATCGTTCATTATTCCACTTATAGAGCGACTCATCAGCACATAGAATTGCCAAGATATGGTTGGATTTTTGCCAAGCTGTGTCGACGCAGTTGATAGTAGCTCAATATTCCCCGTCTTGCTTTACTTGCCCTACTACGATTCATCTTACTGTTGTCACCATTCTCAAAATGAGGACTCGCTTTAGATTATGCTATTCTATGATGTGCCAATCTCGCATTCTATCCTCACTATTTATTTTGCTTTGGTACGACTGCTGGCGCAGTAACCTGCATGAAACAACAGCACTCTTAACTTGATGGATTCATATGACCACTTTAAACCCGAAACCACGTCGTAAAAACTGGCTACCGCGCTCCTACTCCAACACGTGGCTCACCACATTGATGGTCGTTTTTATCGTCTTTATCAGTGTGAGTTTGTCGATTCTATTTTTTTGGCGCAGTCTCTATTTGCCGGAGCTTAAGAACCATGCACGTTATTTGACCAGTGAGCTACAACTGATCAATAGCGTCAATAAAGACTGGCAAGGACGTCCTGATGTGCGTCAATGGATTTATCAACATTCTCATGTGGTAGTGGTTAATAACCCAAGTGAGTTTCCTGAAGTTGCAGACAAAGCCTTTGTGAGTGTCTTTACGGATGTATTACAGACCCAGATTACCGCACAGCTTGGTCGACCTGTAGAAGTGTATTTCAAATTCAAACCGACACCGCAGTTATGGGTTCAAGACAGCCGCGATAAAAGTTTTTGGATTCGAGAGCCCGTGGTTTACTACTCACAATACAGCCCCACATTGTTGATATTGTTTTTAATTGGTCTGCCTATCTTATCGCTACTGACTATTGTCTTACTGGCGCGACAGTTAAACCGTCCATTGCGATATTTGCAGCGCGCAGCGACCAACTATATTCGTCTGGGTCATGCCACAACATTACCCACCCAAAAAGGCCCGACTGAAATACGTCAAGTTAACATGGCTTTTAATCGGTTATTTACGACGCTCAATCAAGCACAAAAAGAGCGCACTATCATGCTTGCCGGTATTTCGCATGACTTGCGGACACCGCTAACTCGTATGCGCTTGACTGCTGAGATGCTGCCAGATGATTTTTTCCGTGAAGGGCTGATTTATGATGTTGAAGACATGGATGCGATTTTAGAGCAGTTCATCTCATTTATGAAAGATGGCTCAGATGAGCCCGTAAGCCTAACCAATTTGGACACGATATTTAATGAAATCATAGTGCAGTTTGCACCAATGCAGTTTGTGTACGAGTCAGAATGTCGCAAAGTTGTACCAGTACGCCCACTGTCTATCAAGCGTCTGGTCATTAATCTAATAAATAATGCCAATCGTTATGGCAAACCACCCATTTATTTGTCCGCTACCGTCATACCAACGTTTCCAGAGACAGTTAAAGAGGAAGATAGTGACGTGGTCAGTGAGTGTGCTGCAAATAGCGAAGCACAGGAACAGCTGGTCATTTGTGTGCGTGATTGTGGTGACGGCGTGGCAGAGGATCAATTGGAGCGTATCATGCAACCGTTTGAGCGCGGAGAGACTGCACGTACCACTCAAGGTAGCGGACTGGGTCTAGCGATTGTCGACCGTATTGCACGGTTACATCATGGTACGGTTGAAGCCGTTAACCACCCTGAGGGCGGACTACAAGTATGCGTCCGTATCCCTCTATTGTCTAAAGTAGCTGGTGATGAAACGGCGGCGGCGGACACAGACGAGACGACCGGAATAAGCTCTGTAGCCATAGACTCTGTAGCACCTGACACAGATAAGTGATCAGGCGGCTAATAAAAAGACTAATAAGACTAGGGCGTGTCTTCAATTCACTCGATAGTCATCTCAATGGGCTAAAAATGGCTAAATCTTGCCAAACATCGTCAAATAGCTGGTTAATATCCCGATATTATCTGCGCTATTTTCCTTGTTTGTCGGCAATTTATCTCATTTTTATCACCATTTTTAAATTGAAGACACACCCTAGAATTTATAAATATTTTGGATAGCAAACTCAGTATCTATATCATTTAACAATACACTAGTCTCTAGTACCAATAATAGGCGGAAGATACTCAGCACTATTGGTAAACACCAATGGCTGAGTGATTTCTTGCTGGGCTGCCCTCACTGTTTGGGTCGTTGAAGGCTGCTGCAGAAATAGATAGTATCCTAGCGTAACCGCATTTAACAGTACCAAACTGCCAAATAAGTATGGCATCCTTTATTCTCCTATCCTTCAAATCCATCTAAAAATTAGTGAGTGCGACCGATACAGCCTGTTATTTGGTATCGAAATCACGCTCGCTTTTTTCTTGCGTCAATTCATCCGCAGCAAGAATCTGAGTCAACGGCTTAATCGGCCATGTCATCACGAATCTGGCACCGCCAAGTGTTCGGCTTTCATCTACTTTCATACTACCATTAAACCAAAAAGCAATACGCGATACAATGGACAGTCCCAAACCGTAGCCACCTGAGGCACGTGTACGGCTATCATCTAAGCGCGAAAATGGTATAAAGACTTTTTCGCGATCAGCTTCAGGGATACCATGACCATCATCTTCAACGCTGACAAAGGCATTGCCTTTTTTGATACCAGCACTAATGATAATCGTCGTTTCAGCATAGCGTAATGCATTACCCGCAAGGTTTTGGATCACTCGATGTAAATAGCGACGGTCAGCAACTGCCGTTACTTTTGCATTGGGTAAATTGGCCACAATTTTAATGGGCTTGCCAAGCGCATTGGTCTCACGCTCGATTTGCTCCAATAACTCTTTAAGATTGACTGGCTCTAAATCCAGTTTTGGTGAGCCTTCTTCGAGCTTGGCGTAGGTCAACATCTCGTCGATCAACCCATTAAGCGATTCAATATCTTCATCAATATAATCGCGTTGCATGAAGCGTGAGTCTTCATCATCTGTGTCTGCGAGCATATCAACGGCAAATCGAATACGGGCGACGGGTGTACGAAGCTCATGTGATACAGCACGTGTCAACTCTCGCTGCGACTCAATCAAACGCTTAATGTGTGACGTCATTGCATTAAAAGTCGCAGACAACCGCGCGATCTCGTCTTGTCCGATTACCTGTACTTGAATATCAAGATTGCCTTTACTCACCTCACTGACACCGACCTGAATCAGCTGAAGCTTACGCTCTAGCGGGAAAATCAGTGCATATACGCCTAGGCTGATCAAAAACATACTGATCAAAATCATACTAACAATTAAGTTCAGTGGAAACCAATTGAACAAGGGCACAGGACCAATCAAAATCGCCATATCATTGATCTCTGATGGCACGACAATTCTGATGGCCGAGTTACTCGTACTACTGTTGGTATCTTGCAATGAGATAACCACTTCGTCGCGGCGCAGGCGCGATAACTGATCTGAATCCAAATCCAATGTATTGACCGCTTTAAACTCTAAAGGAAAAGAGAATTTCTTTTCCAGCTCAGACAAACGTGCTCGCTTATCGGACAATGTCATATGATAAGACAAATCATCTAGCAAAAATACGGCAATCGCGCGCACTTGCTGCTCAGTAACTTGCGATATCCTAGCTGTTAATACATTTTTTTTGTCTGGTAAGCGGTAATACACATCGGCATATACCGGTTGGCTGGTATAACGCACAACCGTATTGTCGTTTTTAAATCGTCGCAACTCGCTGGCATTAAACTCTACGTCATCGATAGGCACGACTTTAAAAGTCGCCCCAAACAGACTACTAGCATCAGATAACCAATACGCTTTTTGCTCTTCATTTTCTTGATGAGAGATACCTTCGCTCACCAAATGAAATGCCCCCATTGCCATATTTTCCCGGTAAGACTGTACCCGCTCTTTATTGATCGTATCCATCAACAGTTGAGCAAATAGTGCCACACACAAACAGACGATAAGCAGTCCGGCGTAAATACGGACAAAGATACTGTGTTTTAAAGAAGAGACTAATGACATACGTGCCGTGACCAACTTAATAAATAATAACGACTGATATCATGGGCATATGGGTGATGCGCTATCAATGATATCGAGCATTGTTGAATAAAGACAAACCCTGATTCATACGTTTTATCTGTTGTGCCATCATCATTTGATGATTCAGACAAATCACAATATGTATAATCAGGCCATAATAATGAGTTAATTAAACCACATAACGCCTTAATTAAGTTCAAAAATTAAAATATACCCACAAAAAAACCAGCAATAATGCTGGTTTTTCTTAAATAGCGATTAGTAATCACTCATTATACAGACAAGGCCGTTTTAGTTGCCTTCCTTCACAAATAGATAACCTTTACTACGTACGGTTTTGATACGTTTTGGATTTTCTGGATCATCACCGATTTTTGGACGAATACGCGAAATACGTACGTCAATTGAGCGATCTTGACCATCATATTCAATACCGCGTAGACGCTCAAAAATATCTTCACGAGAGAGGATACGACCTGCATTCGAAGCAAGCAGCCATAGCAAATCGTATTCAGCACTGGTGAAATCAACCAGTTCATCACCCAAATTTACTGAACGACCACCGTTATCAATCACCAACTCACCAAACTCTAAACGCTGTGGCACATCTTCTGATGGTGCATTCTCTGAACGACGCAATAGAGCACGGATACGAGCAAGTAGTACGCGTGGCTGAGCAGGTTTGGCGACATAGTCATCAGCACCCATCTCAAGACCGAGTACCTGATCCATGTCTTCAGTACGAGCAGTCAACATCAGGATAGGATTCTGATAGTGCGGGCGAACCTCACGGCAAACTGTCAAACCATCACTACCAGGAAGCATCACATCAAGCACAACCAAATCTGGTTGTTCATTGACGATGCGACGAATAGCGCGATTACCATCAGTTTCAATTGCCACTTCTAGACCATTTTTGACCAAGTAATCTTGGGTCAACATAGCCAGGCGCTCATCATCTTCAACAATCAAGATTCGGGGGGTGTTGTCTTCTTCATTCGTTGTCATTGTTATATCCTCTAATACATCTAATTTAAAAGCAGTAAAAGTAAGAGCGGTAAAATTAATAGCACCATAAAGTGGCACAATTGATGTTCGTATAGCTGTTACAAACTTGGTAGCATAGTATACTATTAAACCGTTAGCTTCCTATACTATAGCTGATAACCAGTAACAAAACCTATAAACTACCTCGATTAAAACTTTAGTTTACGTCCAAAAATCATGTCATTTGACGTCACGATAACCAGCTGACTTTTTTCTTTCACGACTTAATATACAAATACCTATAAATCACTCAAATAAATGATTAAAGTGCTGTTATCGTACTTACATAACTGTCTAATATAGGTGGTACGTCATGTCTAATATAACCATATATTATTATGGTTACCAGTGACTTTTGATAAATACTATCGCACTGGTTGACTCATAGATAACAGATGACAAACCCTTAAAAAATTGCTGGTATCATATGTTATCCACCGATTACTTCTGACTATAGTCAAGTCTATATAAATCCGCTACATCGTCATCCTCGCTTAAAGTATTACATGTACATCTGTACTCGGCTGCCTAGACTCTCTTTTAAACTGAATCAACTATATCTTCTTATAGCATCTATTGAAATAAAGCAAAACATAGGCAAAAAAAAACAGCCCATAGTGGGCTGTTTTTTTGATGACTTATAGCAAAGACTACTGATAGCAGACTATACGCGGTTTTTGTACTTACGGATAGTTTGCAGTTGTGCTACTGACTCAGCAAGTGAGGCCAAAGCTGCATTGGTTTGCAAAGTATCAGACTGGTTAACCAGCATCTGCTCCGCTTTTCTACGCGCTTCAACGATTTTGCTTTCGTCCAAGTTATGTGCACGCATTGCTGTATCAGCCAATACGGTAACCATCTTAGGCTGTACTTCTAGCACGCCACCTGAGACATAAATCACTTCTTCTTCACCGTCTGGCGTTTGCACTCGCATCGCACCCGGTTTTAACAAAGTAATAAGCGGTGTGTGACCTGGCAATACACCAATCTCGCCTTCGGTACCCGTCGCTATTAACATGCTAATTTCGCCTGAATACAACTCTTCACGAGCACTTACGACGCGACATTGTAACGTTGCCATACTTAACTCCTCACGATCAAAACACAATCAAAACTGCGATGCGTTACTTAGTGACAAACAGCCTTATTATAGGCTATTTGCCCTTTAGCAAATACTAATACAACTTACGCTGCAGTAGATTTCATTTTCTCTGCTTTAGCAACAACTTCATCGATGCCACCAGCCATGTAGAACGCTTGCTCTGGTAGATCATCGTATTCGCCAGCGATGATTGCTTTAAAGCTAGCAATGGTATCGCGTAGTGGTACGTATTTACCAGGTGCACCAGTAAAGACTTCAGCTACGTGGAATGGCTGTGATAAGAAGCGCTGAATCTTACGCGAACGATAAACAACCAGTTTATCTTCTTCTGATAACTCATCCATACCCAAGATAGCGATGATGTCTTTCAACTCACGATAGCGCTGCAAGATTTCTTGCACGCCACGAGCAACGTTATAATGCTCTTCGCCGATAACTAGTGGATCTAGCTGGCGTGACGTTGAATCTAGTGGATCAACCGCAGGATAGATACCTTGTGAGGCAATATCACGGCTCAATACAACAGTTGCATCCAAGTGAGCAAACGTTGTTGCTGGTGATGGATCCGTTAAATCATCCGCAGGTACATAAACAGCTTGAACTGAAGTAATAGAACCTGACTGAGTTGACGTAATACGCTCTTGTAGCATACCCATCTCTTCAGCAAGTGTTGGCTGATAACCAACCGCTGATGGCATACGACCAAGCAATGCCGATACTTCAGTACCGGCTAGTGTATAGCGGTAGATGTTATCAACAAACAGCAATACGTCACGACCTTTGCCAGTAGCAGGATCTTTGGTATCACGGAAATATTCAGCCATGGTCAAACCAGACAGTGCAACACGCAAACGGTTACCCGGTGGCTCATTCATCTGACCGTATACCATCGCAACTTTAGATTTGCTAAAGTCTTCAGTGTTTACAACGCCAGCTTCTTGCATTTCGTGATAGAAATCGTTACCTTCACGCGTACGCTCACCAACACCAGCAAATACTGACAAACCTTCATGTTTTAGAGCGATGTTATTGATCAGCTCCATCATGTTAACGGTTTTACCAACACCAGCACCACCAAACAGACCAACTTTACCACCTTTTGCAAACGGGCAAAGTAGATCGATAACTTTAATACCAGTTTCTAACAGCTCAGTGCTGTTTGACTGATCCGCGTAGCTTGGCGCTTCACGGTGGATAGACCATTTTTCGTCAGCTTCTACAGGACCTTCTTCATCGATAGGACGACCAAGAACATCCATGATGCGACCTAGTGTGCCGATACCAACAGGCACAGCAATTGGTGCACCAGTATTCGTAACAGGTAGGTTACGCTTTAGGCCTTCGGTTGAACCCATGGCAATAGTACGTACGATGCCATCACCTAGCTGTTGCTGTACTTCTAGGGTGGTTTCAGTACCGTCTACTTGCAAAGCATCATAAATCTGAGGAACTTCGTTACGGTTGAACTCAACGTCAAGAACCGCGCCAATAATCTGTACAATACGACCGCTACTCATTGCGTTCTCCTTGAACTTCTATATATAGGTGTAGTCAATTATGAAACAGCAGCAGCACCGCCAACGATTTCCGAGATTTCTCGAGTAATCGCCGCTTGACGCAGCTTGTTATAAACCAACTGTAAATCGTTAATAAGGTCACCGGCATTATCTGTAGCGGCTTTCATCGCAACCATACGTGAAGACTGCTCAGAGGCAATGTTTTCCATTACCGCTTGATAAACAATCGACTCGATATAACGACCAAGCAACTCATCAATCAATGTTTTGATATCAGGCTCGTAGATATAATCCCAGCTAAGTTCTGTCTGTATGCCACTGTCTTCATCATCAAATGATCCCTCTGGTAGAGGAACCAACTGAGTGACGGTTGGCTTCTGAGTCATGGCATTGACAAATCGGTTGTATACCACATAGATACGGTCAATATTACCGTTACTATAATCTTCAAGCATGGCTTGAACAGGGGCATTCAACTGCTCGAATGTCGGTTTGTCGCCATAATCCGTCACAGCCGATGTGACTTTACCGCCAAAGTTTTTGAAGAAACTGACGCCTTTGGCACCAATAACTGCAAACTCGGCTTGTACAGACTGATCTTGATACTCTTGAATACTTTTAGATAGGGCTTTGAATAGGTTAATATTCAAACCACCCGCTAGGCCACGGTCAGAGGTAATGACGATATAGCCAACCTTATTGACTGGACGCGATACCATATACGGATGCTTGTAGTCTGATGAAGCATGCACCAAATGTGAAATAACCCGGCGCATACTATCAGCATACGGGCGACCCACTTCCATGCGCTCTTGGGCACGGCGCATTTTACTTGCCGCTACCATCTGCATTGCACGAGTGATTTTCTGGGTGCTTTTAATACTGGTGACTTTGGCACGTATCTCTTTTAAGCTTGCCATAATGATTCCAATATAAGAGGGTTAAAAAGCATTGGCGCATGCGACAATCAGTGAATATAAACATCAATCTAGTAGAATAACATTTTATATCTTTCGCATGACGCGATCTAATACCGGTAATGGTTAAAATAGTGACGCTTTGTTTTGGCAAAATCTGTTCAGACAACGCGCCACTTTATTGGCTATCAATAGCAGCCATAACCACTACGGCTTAACCCGTTAAATTAATAACTGTGATTTTGTTTAAAGGTCTCAAGAGCTGACTTTAAACGACCTGCGATATCATCATTATAGTTCGCAGTGTCATCGATCTCACGCATCAATTCACTTTGCTCATCATGCATATAGCGCAAGTATGCTTCTTCAAAAGAACCGATTTTTTCGACAGGAACGTCAGACAAAAACCCTTCGTTTGATGCATAGATAACAGCGGCTTGCTCAGAGATTGACATCGGCTGATACTGCTTCTGCTTCATCAATTCAGTTACGCGCTCACCATGATCAAGCTGTTCGCGAGTCGCGTCATCAAGATCTGATGCAAACTGAGCAAATGCTGCCAGTTCACGGTACTGAGCTAGCGCAGTACGAATACCACCAGACAATTTCTTAATGATCTTAGTCTGAGCTGCGCCGCCCACACGAGATACCGAGATACCAGCGTTTACTGCTGGACGGATACCTGAGTTGAATAGGCTAGATTCTAAGAAAATCTGACCATCAGTGATTGAAATCACGTTGGTCGGTACGAATGCAGAAACGTCACCAGCTTGGGTTTCAATAATTGGCAGTGCAGTTAGAGAACCTGTTTTGCCAACCACTTCACCATTAGTGAACTTTTCTACATAAGCCGCGTTTACGCGTGATGCACGCTCAAGTAAACGTGAATGTAAATAGAATACATCACCAGGATATGCTTCACGACCTGGCGGACGACGTAGCAATAGTGAGATTTGACGATAAGCAACAGCCTGTTTTGATAAGTCATCAAATACAATCAATGCATCTTCGCCGCGGTCACGGAAGTATTCGCCCATCGTACAACCTGAGTACGGTGCGATGTATTGTAGTGCTGCTGGCTCTGACGCTGATGCAACCACAACCGTGGTATATTCTAGGGCACCAGTTTGCTCAAGCTTACGTACAACGTTAGCAATGGTCGAGCGTTTCTGACCGATAGCCACGTATACACACTTAATGCCAGAGGCTTTCTGTGCGATGATCGCATCGATAGCCATCGCTGTTTTACCAGTCTGACGGTCACCAATGATAAGCTCACGCTGACCACGACCAATTGGAATCATAGTATCAACGGCTTTGTAACCCGTCATTACTGGCTGATCAACTGACTGACGATCAATAACGCCTGGCGCAATTTTTTCGACTTTATCAGTCATTTTGGCATTGATAGGACCTTTGCCATCAATAGGGTTACCCAAGGCGTCAACAACACGGCCTAGCAGCTCAGGACCTACTGGTACTTCAAGGATACGACCAGTACAATAGGCTTTTTGGCCTTCTTGCAGCTTTAGGTAATCACCAAGTACTACCGCGCCAACAGAATCGCGCTCTAAGTTTAGAGCCATTCCGTAGACTTCGCCTTCAAACTCAATCATTTCGCCGTACATGGCATCTTCAAGACCATGAATCTGCACGATACCGTCAGATACTTTGACAATCGTGCCTTCATTCTTTGCAGTTGCACCCGCATCAAGGTCTTGAATACGCTGCTTAATCAGGTTACTGATTTCCGCTGGATTCAATTGTTGCATTGCCTTGTTTCCTTTAATTTATGATAACTCGCCTACTGACTTAAATGCTCTTACTATCACGCAGACTTTATATGACTGCGTTGATGAATGGCATTAGGCAGTTAGCTGTGTTTTTAACTGTTGTAACTTGCCGCGCATCGAATCATCAATAACTTTGTCACCGACTTTGATTGTCGCGCCTGCCAATAGACTTGGATCAACTGATTCGTGAATCACCACACTGGCATTAAGCGAGGCGGCGAGACGTGTTTTAATCATTTGACGTTGGTCATCCGTTAATGGATAAGCAGAAGTCACATATGCGTCAAGCTGCTTTAAGCTTATTGCCTTGTGACGGCGATAATGCTCATAAACTTCAGGAAGCAGCGCCAGACGCTCTTGTTCTGATAACTGTTTAACGAAGTTACTAAGTGCTACTGATACTTTTGGATAGCTGGTGTTGCTGTCAAGATTTACCTCTTGAGCCCCACCTAATAACTGCTTAAAAGCAGAATCATTAGCGCTAGCTACTTGCGTATCATAAAGATCGACCAAAGCAGCTGACTTATGCTCAGCAGAAACAGCTGGATTGTCTAACCAAGTACTGAACGACTTGTCATTGACAACAGTGCTAGCAACAAGCAGGAAGTTCTCCCACTCGGTTACTGCGCCGTTTTCGTTGGCATAGTCAAACGCGGCTTTAGCGTACGGTCGTGCTAAGGTTGATAAGTCAGCCATGATATCCTCACAATTACAGCTTCGCCGCCAGTTGATCTAGCATACTGGCATGTTTTTGCACATCGACTTCGTCTTGCAAAATCTTCTCTGCACCAAGTACAGCCAGTTCAGCAACTTGGGCGCGCAATGATTCACGTGCTTGGTTGATCTCTTGGTCGATAGACGCTTGCGCTTGTTGACGAATGCGTTCACCTTCCGCTTGGGCTTGTGATTTTGCATCTTCGACGAGCTGATTGGCACTTTTATTCGCTTGCTCGATTAGAGCGGCAGCCTTGGTCTTTGCAAGATCAAGTTCCTGCTGTACATTTTGCTCCGCGGTCGCCAAATCTGCTTTTGCTTTTTCTGCTGCATTTAAGCCTTCAGCGATTTTACGCTGACGCTCATTGATGGCACCGATAAGTGGTGGCCACACGAATTTCATGCAAAAAATCACAAATATTGCAAAAGCAATGGCTTGACCGACGAGGGTAAAATTGATATTCACGTGATCACCTCTTTGTTAATGAAAAATCAGTTTCATTGATCATGTTTGGTAGTCAAATTTTGACTATATTTGATAGAGAATCTCCGAATACCAAACATTTAGAACTGAGCTTTCGGATTAACCTGCTAGAGGGTTAGCGAACAACAATAGCATAGCAATACCAACACCGATCATCGGAATAGCATCAAGAAGACCTGCTACGATGAACATACGAGTTTGCAATTGCGAACCAAGCTCTGGTTGACGTGCAACACCTTCTAAGAACTTGCCACCTAGAATAGCAAAACCAATACCTGTGCCAAGTGCGCCAAGACCGATAAGTAGCGCTACTGCGATAACTGTGTAACCACCTAATACTGGATCCATTGATGTATCCTCATTTACCTATTGAATGTCTAATTAATGTTCAGTTGATGATGCAAGCGACATATAAACTATCGTCAGCATCATGAATACGAACGCTTGAAGTGTAATAACTAAGATGTGGAAGATAGCCCACGGTACCGATAACGCCCATTGAATCCAAAACGGCATTAGAGCAATCAGTATGAAAATCAATTCCCCAGCATACATGTTACCAAATAGACGTAGGCCAAGTGATACAGGCTTCGCTATTAGAGTAACTGCTTCTAAAACAAAATTGATGGGGATTAAAATCGCTTGTACGATTGGGTTTTTGGCACCAAATGGATGAAGGGTTAGTTCACCAATAAAGCCACCCAAACCTTTTTCTTTAATGCTATAAAAGATAATCAACGCAAAGACAGAGAAAGACATGCCAAGCGTGATATTGGGATCAGTGGTTGGAACAATCTTAAAGAAAACATGATGCGGATCGTGACCCATGGCAGCGCCAACTTGGCCAGCAATTCCTGGAATAAAGTCGACGGGTATCAAATCCATCAAGTTCATCAGGAAAATCCAAACAAAAATGGTTAACGCCAATGGTGCAATCAGCTTTGATGTACCACTGTACGAATCACGAACGTTGTTATCAACAAACTCAACGATCATCTCAACCGCTGCCTGCAATTTGCCTGGCACACCTGAAGTGACTTTTTTTGCAACCATCCAAAAGATGGTACAAAATAAAATACCCAGACCAACTGACCATAGCATAGAGTCAAGATGAATGGCTTTAAAGCCCATCAATCCTGCTTCTTCAGCATTATAGGCGACTTTCCAGCCTTCGCCCGGCAAATAGCCGTACGTCCAATTCGTTAAGTGGTGAGAGATATATTCTGATGATGTTTGCTCGGATGCCATAATGTAAGCTTCTTATTAATCAACGATTTAATCAACTACCAAAAATATGGTTGTCATCTGATGAGGTTTGATCTATTCAATGGCCTCCCTTTTAGGTCAGCAATCAAACAGTGTCAAAACACTCATGTAACCAACAACATCCAACCCATAGTTCTATTACTAATATGCAAGAATTGATAGCTTAAGATAAATTTTAGCTATCAAAAAAGGGCTTATGATAATTCAGTAATAGCCCTTGCATTTTTATACGCAAAATTATTATATATGTGTCTGCTTATTTGCCATTTCTTGATGGCAAGCACTCAATGTGGTGCCCATAAGCAAAATATTTAGCTGCCTATACTAATGCAGCGTTGTATTCGTGTAAAGTCAATTGTGTTTTTTTTATCCATTGTATGAATAAGTTAACTGCTCAGTAACATTGCAACATCAGGATGTCTAACTCTGCACATACCATTAGGTGAAGACAAATTCATTGTCTATGATATAGGCGGCTAGATCTGCCATGCCCTATCACCAGATTAGTATATGCTGAACATCAAAGCTCATTAAGCAATCTTTATAGTCACTATTACTGTTTTTAGACAGTTATTGTACTTCGACTTTTCGAATCAGTCATAGAGAAGTTGGACGGCAGGGTGACTTGCCAGTGCTATTAACAAAATATCTAACCAATCATATAGCGATTTTTATTAACACTAGCGTATATGCCACAACATCCAACTGTGACTAATTTGCATTACCATAAAACCGATAAATAGCGCAGGCGCAGATAGGGGTTGTACGGTAATAAAAATTAGTGCGAAACCAAACACGGTCAATAGCCATTTTGCCATTTGACCTCGATAAAGCTGGCTAACGATATGTTGGCGCGCGCGATATCCAGTATACCAAAAGATAAAAAAGGCAAACACTGCTTGAGTAACAAAACTCAGTAGCGCACCAATGGCGGCGCTTTTCGCAGTAACAAGCTCACCACTAAGCCAAATATTATCAACGATCCAAGCAATAATAATAAGGATAAATAATATCCATGCTTGACGCTTTATATAAATGGCGATTTTATCTTTTTGCGTGCGTTTGGCAGGCTTGGTCATCGGTATTCCTATAGCCTTGCAGCATTGGGATAATATAACATACTTAAGATGCTTTTATCCGTAAATGACTTTTTACTCTACAGGTATTACCTTTTAACCAAAATAAAACGCCACTTATTATAAGTAGACCGCGGATATTAAGCAAGTAAAATATGCCTTTTATCAGTCACCTAAAGCGTCTGACTAGGATTATTGTGTCACTTGGTCTTTCATACACCCTTAAGACAAAGCAATAATCTGATGATGAATAATCCTAGAAGCGTGGCGATTGGATCAGCGACTTATGAGATACATTGAGATATTTGTTGAGCCATCATGCGCCAGCCATCGACGAAGTCTTTACTGGCACTCATGTCTTCGACTTGAACCGTTGTCTCAAGTGGTTGCAACTTGGCAAGCAGTCCTTTAGAGGCAACGCTCTGATTGATCATACACATTCGTGTAGAAGGACGATGCTCATTCAACCACCGTAACTGACTGGCTTTTGGCGAGATATGATGGTCTGGACTCAGACTGCCTGCCAATGTGATATTCGTTGCTTTTTCAATATACTGGTAAGCATCATGATAGGCCCAATAAGGACGATTTTTTTGTGCCGCTTGCTTTTGGATGTCAGCAACTTCTTTATCCATACGTGCTGCAAACTTTTTGACATTGGCTTGATAAGTGCTTGTATACTCCGGATTGGCGTGGCTATGAATGACCGCCAATGCACGGGTAATGGCTTTGGCGTTTTCAGGATCTAACCAAATATGTGGATCAAGAGTGCCTGCAATTGCTGCACCTTTCACATCACGAAGTGGATAGCGGTTAAAGGCCTTAAAATCAAACAGGGAGATAGCATTAGGTGCCGTCTCTAAACTACCCGCTAGGCTGTTTTCTAATAAAGGTCCAAACCAAACAACAAATTTACTGTCTTTAATGGCCTTCATATCGCTTGGGCTGATGCTACCATGATGTCCTACATCACCTGCTTGCAGAATTCTATTGGCTGAGGGCGTCCCCTCAGTGACAGCCTCACTGAGTAAAAACATTGGGTAATTGCTCACACTCACAGTTGCGGCTTGAGCGTTTAGCGTCAAAACCCCTAGCACAGCGCTAGCAATAAGTAGGCGTTTTAGTTTCATAACTGGACATAGTAAATGATTAAAAGCTGAGTTCATAGTTGGTATCTTTGCTATATAGGTGATGAAAAGTAAGTGGTGGCGTGATGGTCATCATAGTGTTGAAACATCATATTGGATAAAAACAGAATAGATACCAGATAGCTCAAGACAGCTTATCTGCTTTTCGTTTTAGTATGTTATACTATAACAATAAAAAATATAATAGAACAGCCATTTTATTTTTAGGAGTCTGCACCATGTCTAGCCACTCATCAGTTTGTGAACATTTACATGATGCGCAGGACTTTACGCCGCACGATGTAATAGAACGTTTGGCCGAGGCCAAAGAGCAATGCCGTCTAAACGGATCACGCTTTACATCCTTGCGTCAGCAGATATATCAACTGGTTTTAGAAGCCAATAAGCCGATTGGCGCTTATGACTTGATTACTTTGTTGCAGCAGACACGCTCAACCACCACAGACAATGACACCAGTGACTCGGTGCAAAAAAACGTCGCACCGCCAACGGTCTACCGCAGTTTGGAGTTTTTGTTGGCAGAAGGCCTGATTCATCAGTTGACTTCAATCAATGCGTATGTCGCTTGCTGCCATCCAAGAGCGCACCATACGGCGGCCTTTTTAATCTGTGAGCAATGCAAGCGGGTGCAAGAGTGCAGCAGCTTACCTGTACAAGAGATGATGAATTTTGCTGAGCAAGACGTAGGCTTTACGGTGGCACGCAGTGTTATTGAATTGAGTGGGCGTTGCCAAGTTTGCAAGTAACACACATATACCGGCCATGAGTAAATTAAGCACCGATAAAGATATGCTCACTGTTACTGATGGTTCGTCCGTACTACCCTTTTATCTATTAGTTGTCATCTTATGAGCCTCTCTACTCTATCCCGTAATCAGCCACTGCCTTCTATTGCAGACAATGCTACTGCGAGCGATATTTGCCCGCTGCTGAGCTTAAGCAATATCAGCTACTATGTTGGCCAGCAACGTATTCTCTCAAACATTGATATTGACCTTGCTATCAATGAGACAGTGAGTCTTGTGGGGCCTAACGGTGCTGGCAAGTCAACGCTGGTCAAACTCATTTTGGGTTTGATTGATCCAACTAAAGGCAACATTATTGCTCATCAACCACTGCAACTTGGTTATGTGCCGCAGCGGTTTTCGGTACCGCCAATATTGCCGTTACGAGTCAGCGACTTATTGGGGCAAGCCAACAAAAACCGTTTAACCCATGAGCAGCGCCAATTTATATTCGATAATTTATCATTGACGCACTTGCTATCACGGCAAATGCTGCATTTATCAGGTGGTGAGACGCAGCGAGTTTTATTGGCTCGAGCATTGTTGGACAAACCCAATTTACTCATTTTAGATGAACCCATGCAAGGGCTTGACCCTGATACTGAGGTTTGGCTTTATCAGTTTATTGATAAGCTACCGGACTTCTTGCGTTGTGCCATGCTGGTCATATCACATGATTTGCATTGGGTAATGAAAGGCAGCCGCCGCGTTATTTGTCTCAATAAGCATATTTGCTGTGAAGGACAACCCAGTGAGCTTGCCATTAGCACCGAATTTAAAAAGTTATTTGGTCATTATTACGAGCAGCCATATGTGCATCAGCCACATGTTTGCCAGCACCATACCCCAAACGAGCTTGAACAATAGCCTATAACACCAAATACATGACAACGGTGTTGATCGCAGTGTTTTGACACTGATCAATACCGTTTTGTGCTTTTATAAAACTTTCACGGATATCTATTATGACCACTTGGTTAGCCATCATTGCGCCTGCTTGGATTGCTGGCAGTATTTTAGCGCTACTATCAGCTCCCTTGGGCTGCTTGGTCTTATGGCGACGCATGGCCTTTTTTGCTGATGCTTTAGCACATGGTACACTCCTTGGTGTCGCCCTAGCCGCTTGGTGGCAATTGCCCATGGGTATTGGTGTTCTGTTAGTCAGCATCACGGTAGTATTAGGGCTGGTACTGATTGATGATGAGCGCTTACCTGCTGATGCGGTGCTGGCAGTCGTTGCGGTGTCGTTATTGTGTTTAGGCTTATTGACGTTGACGCAGCTGACAGACCAGCAAGCCAATGTACTGGGATTTTTATTCGGAAATTTACTAGAGCTTGATTGGAGTGATTTGCCACTATTAGGCGGTAGTGTACTGGTGGGCCTAGGTCTACTTCGCTATATATGGCCGGCGCAAATCAAACTGGCAACTCATGAAGCATTGGCGCGTATACAGGGCATCAACCCAACACGCCAGCGGTTGTTTTTTATGGGGATATTGGCAGGATTTTGTGCCGTTGCGCTTCAAGCCGTCGGTAGTCTTTTAATCAGTGGATTATTAGTATTGCCAGCACTAACCGCACGCTTGTGGGTCACTTCACCCAAACAAATGGTCATTGTGGCACTAATCATCGCCCAACTTGGTGTCACACTTGGTGTGTGGGGCAGTATTTGGTTGGATATTCAAACAGGTCTTTCTATCGTCTTAATATTAGCGGTTTTATTTTTCGTTGCGTTGATATTATCAAAGCTCACAAATATATCGTTTCGGTCAGCCAACCGTTAGTTTTGCCTTAACCATCTAGACAAAAGCGGTTCTTTGTTAACTTTTTATTAAACTTTATTTCACCAATATTACTAGAGCTTTGATTCACTTTATGTTATAAACGTGCTTTAGCGCTATTGGCATTCACTAACTATATGTATTTGTGTTAGTTAATCCCAATAGCTGTCATACTTTATAAATGTATCGTTAAAAGTAGTGGCCCATTTATCCGTAATCATGCTAACAATATTCATTGTTGTGTTTCGATAAGGGACTGACCCAATGCAAAGCTATCCTACGAATCAAATAAGTACCCCAGATGCACAGCTCAATATTTTACAGATCACAGATTTGCACTTGTCTACTCCTGTCGTCAATGACAGTCATGATAATAACGCTTCGGCTTTTTGTCAGCACAGCTTTGAAAACGTGCTTCAGCAAGCGCTGAATGAAGATATACGCTGCGATTTGATTATTGTGACTGGCGACTTGGTCAATAGAGTAGATACTCATATCTACGATCACATCTTTGAGGTGTTGCAGTCTACCCAGATTCCTTTTGCCTGTATCGCAGGCAATCATGATGTGACTGATGAAAACGGTATGGACTTACCATTTTTTCAGCGAGAGTTGGTTGCTCGGCCTGCTGATCGACGTTTGCTGAACCGTCATGCCATTGAGTCTGAGCATTGGCAGTTGCTTTTCATAGACTCCTCTATCACAGGCAAGGTCGAAGGAGAGATACGAGCCATCGATATTGAGTGGTTGCGTCAGAGACTAACTGACTGCTCCAAGCCTGCGCTGATTGCGCTACATCATCATATTATATCGATAGACTCTGCGTGGATTGACACCCATATGGCACAGAATACCGAAAGTTTTTGGCAGAATATGGTACCGTTTGAACATCTGCAAGTTATCATCAGCGGCCATACTCACCAAGAACAGGTGCGTTATCGCCAAGGTGTCACCGTTTATAGTACGCCATCTACTTGTTATCAGTTCAAGCCCAATGTGCAGGAATTCGCTTACGACGAAAGCGGACTACCTGGTTACCGTTGGTTGCAATTAGCCAACAATGGAGAGGTTGCAAGCTGGGTAGAAAGACTGGATACTTGATGCCCGTATTTATAGCAAATATTACAATCTATCCTTTAGATATCATAGCTTTAGATGATATTTTTTATTGAGGCACAAAATAATTAGCGAAGAAAATATACCGCCAATATAAAAAATAACTTCATTATTAATAGAAACAATGATACAACTTGTGAAATGATGTGAGGACGGCCCAATATCTGATGTTCTGCAATCGCATAATGGCTAAAACGGTCTATCATTTTAAGCCAGTTTTTCACAGTTAGTGGTTTTAGGCATCGTTTGGACAGTACCATTTAGATGAAAATTTGCATTACAATATACTCAACCTTTGATGTATTGAGATTGACATATCAAGGTAATCATATTATTTGATGCGCTGTGTTACTTATATTACCAAGTGGTAAAACGTTTGATAAAGGGACAGATCATAGCGTTTGTAATAGTGATAATGTCTTGTCTTTTGATACGTCGTTTTATTGAATTAATTTGAAAAGTAGGATACCCATATGAGCACCGCGACCACGAATCCGAGTGAAGTTAAGTTCACTCCTTATGTGCCGGCCAAAGACGAAGAATATATGTCTGATGCGCAGTTAGAGCACTTTAAAGCCATTTTGTTAGACTGGAAAGGCCAATTGATTGGCGAAGCGGATCGTACCAAAAACTACATCCAAGATGAATCAAGCGCCATGCCAGACATCAATGACCGTGCCACTCAAGAAGAAGAGTTTGCATTGGCACTGCGTACGCGTGACCGCGAGCGCAAACTCATTCGCAAAATTGACAAATCCATGTTAGAAATCGAAAACGATGACTATGGGTTCTGTGAAACTTGCGGTGTAGAGATTGGTTTGCGTCGTCTAGAGGCTCGCCCAACAGCGACTCAGTGTATCGACTGTAAAACCTTGTCTGAAATCAAAGAGCGTCAAAACCAAGGCGCTTAATTCAGCACGCTCCTACCTCTCTGCTCGGTAGAAAAAATTTATATTAAAAAGCAAGCGACCCTCTGATGGGTCGCTTGTTGCATTATAGGTGGTCAATTTCTTAATCTGTGTTGTGCCATTCAACTCAAACACATTATGACCCAGTGTTTATCGCTACTAACAAAACAATCTCATTTAAGCGATATCTTTTGACACGTATCTTTATTATTCTGTCTGTATTATTCCTATCGATACTCACCTATTTTGAAAACTATGTCTACTCATATGCCCACTCAAACCTCAGCGCTACCTCCTGTCGGCCGCTTTGCGCCTTCGCCAACTGGTGAGCTACATCTTGGCTCTTTGACGACAGCACTTGCTAGCTTTTGCCATATCAAATCGCTTGGTGGTAAGTGGCTGCTACGTATCGAAGATACTGATACTGAGCGCTGTGATAGACAATTCACTGAGCAGATTTTAATAGACTTAGAAATGCTTGGTTTGCACTGGGACGGTGATGCCATTTATCAGTCTGAACGTCTTGATATCTACAATGACTATTTATCATCCTCATTATATCCGCTGACTTATGGCTGTCTGTGCTCACGCAAAAACTTAGAGCAGTATTGGGCACAAAATAGTACTCATAAAGATGTCAATTCAGTACAGAGCACCAATCAAATACTACCGAACAGACAGCGTTATCCGCGCCGATGTGTCGCAGCCAACCATGATAGACAGCAGCACAAACTGCGCATACAGTTGCCAGATTATCAGATTGGCTTCAATGATGGTATTCAAGGGATGCAATGGGACAATCCTCAGCAGACGCTAGGGGATATGGTGGTGCGTCGTCAAGACGGCATGATCAACTATATACTGGCAGCCAGTCTGGATGACGGTTTGCAAAACGTGACTCATATTATGCGTGGGTTGGATATTTTGCCCATGACAACGGCACAAATCAGCATTATGCAAGCCGCGGGTCTACCCACTATCGATCACTGGTATCATCTACCGCTCATCAATAATGCGGACGGTCAAAAGCTTTCTAAGCAGAATCTTGCACAGCCAATTGACACCACTGACCCAAGCCAGCTCATCGCTGAGGCATTGACGCTACTACAGCAAGCAGTCGTCGATATGGACACGCCAGAGAATATGCTCAAACAAGCTATTGCTCAATGGAGTAATGAGCCGCTACAAGGTAAACAGCAGCTAAACTTGCCAGATTAGAACAGGTACTCATAGATATTAAAACATAATGAGCCATACCCAGATAGCAAAAAGCGCCACTGCTAGTGACGCTTTTGGTTAAACAATGCTAGAACATACCCTAGGCAATGCTCATTTATCTATACTGAGACTTATATCAAATCTGTTAATAATAACGGCATTGGCTTTTTTCTATCTCAGGGCTTTCTTTATATATTTTTAACAATAGCGCAACCATCACTAGGCTAATCAACATGGATGAGCCACCATAGCTAAAGAATGGCATGGTCAAACCCTTGGTCGGAATCGCACCCATGTTCATCGCCGCATTAATAATCGTTTGCGCAATAAATACCACACCGATACCAAAGGCGGTATAGCTCATCCGCATCTGACGACGCTTGAGTGCATTGTAGCTAATGCGCATCGCACTACCAATGATCATGGCCTCTAATATCAGTACCATACTGACACCCACAAACCCCAACTCTTCCCCAGTAATGGCCAATAAAAAATCGGTGTGCGCTTCAGGCAGATGCGATAGTTTTTGGACACTCTCACCGTAACCCACCCCTGTGAACTGCCCACGACCAAAAGCGATCAAACTGCGTGCCAGCTGATAGTCAGTATCCTGTACATCATCAAAAGGATCCATAAACGACATCACCCGTATCAGCCGGTACTCGGCCGTCGTGACCATCAATACTGCCCCGCCGATGGCAGCAGCAGCCAAAGCCAAGAAATGCTTGTAAGGCGCCCCTGCGATATAAAAGATAGCAAAGAGGGTCCCTAAAATAACGACAAAAGAGCCAAAGTCTGGCTGCGACAATAATAGTATCGTTATGAGCGCCACCACTAGCATGATTCGTAAAAAGCCATCTAAGCCATTGCGTACCTCAAAAGAGCGGCGCACCACAAAGTCTGACACAAATACAATCATGACCAGCTTGGCCAATTCTGCAACCTGAAAGTTAAAACTCCCTAGCATGAGCCAGCGTTTAGATCCATTAATAGGCGTACTAAACAGTGTGGCCACAAGCAGCAGACCTGTCACCCCTAACAAGGCAAACTGAGTCTCTGTCTTGTATAGTCTCTTGAGAGAGACACCATAGTAAGGAATAATCGCCGCAATCAAGCCGATCGTCATATACAGCAATTGGTTATTGAAAAAATACAACTCTGTCATACCGCGACTGAGTGCAAAAGGAATAGAAGCAGATGCCACCATCAGCAAACTGAGCACCATCATACAGCCGACGCTCGATAATAAAACTGCGCGCGCTGACGGCATGGAAAGAACGCCATCTGAACCAGAGGCTTGCTTTGCTTTGGGCGAGGAACGAAAAAAAGAAGGGAGCGCCATAATTTTATATACACTAACAAACGAAAAAACACGGCGTCTATGAAACGCCACCGTTTAAAAAATTATCAATTAAATTGTGCCAAATAGTGGATTAGAGCCATTATGACTGACAGTAACAGCAATATATAATCAAAACAATCATTTATACACAAAATACTGTCTACTGCCCAATAATGCTCATGTGCAGGCTTACTGGGCAGTCTGGCTTGTTAAAATCATAGGCTGATAATCCACTGTTTGGTTACACTTTCTGATTATATTGTCTAACTAGATTGTACCTAGCTGGTTCACCAACTGAGAAAAGTGCTCACCGCGTGCCGCATAGCCGCTATATTGGTCGAAGCTGGCACAGGCCGGTGACAAGAGCACCGCTTGTACTTGCGATAGACTGCTGACTGTCACTTGCTGAATAGTATCAAACGCTGCCTCTAATGTCTGACATTGGTGCAGCGCGACATCACCACTCAGCTTCGCAGTGCGCAGATGCTGTTCAATCTGCTGAGCGTCTTCACCAATCAACAACAACTGACTCACGTATCGATTGATAAAAGGTGTCAGTTCACCAAACGCTTGCCCTTTACCTTGTCCACCTAAGATCAACAACAACTTACCATCTTTTGGCGCATAGACTGCCCCTAGCCCTTCAATAGCGGCCATGGTCGAGCCAATATTGGTGCCTTTAGAGTCATTGAAATAGTCGATTCCATCCACATTTGCCACATACTGGCAGCGGTGATCAAGACCTGTGAACTGCTGCAACGTATCTAGCATACTATCAAGAGGCAATCCTGCCAGCTCACCAAGTGCCAATGCTGCTTGGGCATTGAGTAGATTATGACGACCTTTAATCAACAGTTTATCTGCCGACAGTAATCTTTCTGTACCGCGAGCAATATAAGTCTGGCCTTCAGTATCGATGATCAGACCGTATTGACCTTTATCAGGCGCATGAATACCTGTGCTAACCCTTGGTAAGTTGTCTGCAACTAATGGACGAGTAAGCGCATCTTCACGATTGATCACCACTGACTTGGCACCTTGAAAGATACGGTGTTTGGCTTGATGATAGCCGAGCATATCGCCATGACGATCTAAATGATCAGGCGACATATTAAGGACGGTCGCGATTTTTGCATTAAGGTTGGTGACCGTCTCTAGTTGAAAGCTAGACAACTCCAGCACTGCCAGCTCCATATCAGTATTTTCTAGTAACGTGAGCGCTGGCACGCCAATATTGCCACCAACGCCGACGTTGATTCCTGCATCTACTGCCATTTGTCCAACCAATGTGGTCACTGTGCTTTTGGCATTAGAGCCGGTAATCGCTACTATCGGTACAGTACAAGCTTCACAGAATAATTGGATATCACTGACCACTGGAATATTGGCTTGACGGGCGGCCGCCACTGCATCGGTATTCAAAGAAATACCTGGACTGATAATGATACGTGCCGCTTGCTGCAATAGCTCTGCATCAATGCCACCAAATTGGCGAATCTCAATATCAGCGGGCAGTTGATCAGCCAATGCAGGCATCACTTGAGCATCTGTCACGGCGACTTGATATCCTTGTTTGGCAAGGTAGCGCGCGACCGATAGACCAGACTGTCCCAATCCGACCACGACCTGTAGACCGTTGCCCCTATGAAGTAAAGTTTCTGTTGCGAGGTTGGCGGTCATGTCTATTCCTTTTATTAGATAAGCTATTATATAAGCGATAAGATAAGCAAAGCGGCATCAAGCAAACCGATTGTAAAAAGGCAGCAAACGCTACTGTAAAAATGAGAAGCATCATAACGGTATCGTTCAGATTTCGATACTGATTTTTTATGACTGTGTGCTATTATGCGCCTGTTTTTATATTGAGTGGCTAGTGCTATAATGGCGACTTTAATTGGTATGTGGCAGGGCGAATCACCCAAGCATATCAGTTTAGCATGGTGTCACATTTATCACGCTTTTGTCACGTCTCTTTGGCGACAATTCGTGCAGTGATAATGGTTTGTCAGACGATAGTGGTTGTTTGTCAGATTGGTTATTACGTTCTTACTACAGCAAGTGATTGCTGATTCTATGCCTTATGTTAGGTATATTTATCCAATAGCCTACTTTAAGCACCCTATTGTTCAACCTTGTTTTTAAACACTGTTTTTAGGCAGCCTTATTGCCCTCATCATCGTATTGACTATGGATGAGCGTATTTTTGATACCAAAAAACGTCGTAGATACTTTTATTGATGATCTTCAATAATCCAACACAACAACATGACTGAGTGCATGTTGCTGTAAAAGAAAAATGAATGGCTATTATTAGCAACGCGATCATTTTATAAATGAGTAATGATTACTTTTTTGCCTCTAACCCTATGTAGTTTACTTATGACATCTTTTATTGATAACTTGCGTGACGAGTGGTTTTCCAACGTTCGCGGTGACGTTTTGTCGGGCTTGGTCGTCGCCCTAGCGCTTATTCCAGAGGCCATTGCCTTTTCTATTATCGCAGGTGTGGATCCAAAAGTTGGCTTATATGCCTCGTTTTGTATTGCCGTCGTGATCAGTTTTGTCGGTGGTCGTCCAGGTATGATTTCGGCGGCAACTGGGGCAATGGCACTGGTAATGGTTGATTTGGTCGCTGATCATGGCCTGCAATATCTGCTTGCCGCGACTCTGTTATGCGGTGCTATTCAGGTTGTCATGGGCATCCTAAAGCTCGGCAACTTGATGCGCTTTGTCTCTCGCTCAGTGGTCATCGGTTTTGTGAATGCGCTGGCAATTTTGATATTTATGGCCCAGCTACCAGAGCTAAACCCCATGACTGAGCGTGTCGGTATGACGGTTTATATCATGACGGCAGTGGGTCTGGGGATTATCTATCTGTTTCCCCTGATTCCTAAAATCGGTCGCATCATTCCATCGCCATTGATTTGTATCGTTGGCTTGACGGCGGTGGCGATGTACATGAATCTTGATATTCGTAATGTCGGTAGCATGGGTGATTTACCAGATTCGCTACCGATGTTTTTGCTGCCTGATATACCGTTGAACTTAACGACATTACTCATTATCGCGCCTTATTCTATTGCTCTAGCCATCGTGGGTCTACTCGAATCGATGATGACAGCAACGATCGTGGATGAGTTGACCGATACGCCAAGTGATAAAAACAAAGAATGCCGCGGTCAAGGTATTGCCAACGTAGTTTCAGGGTTTTTCGGTGGTATGGCGGGCTGTGCGATGATTGGTCAGTCGATGATCAACGTCAAATCTGGTGGACGCACACGTCTATCTACATTGATGGCAGGCGTTGTGCTGCTCATTATGGTGGTATTCTTGAGCGAATGGGTCAGTCAGATTCCGATGGCCGCACTGGTCGCTGTGATGATTATGGTATCGATTGGTACGTTCAACTGGCAGTCTATTCGGGAGTTCAAAACACACCCCCTGTCATTTAACATCGTGATGTTGGCGACTGTTTTAACCACCGTCTTTACACATAATTTGGCTTACGGCGTTGGTGTCGGTGTCCTGCTATCTGCCTTAGCATTTGCCAATAAGATTGGTCAATTCCTAAGCATATTTAGCGAGTATGATGACAGCACCAATACCCGTTATTATTATGTCCAAGGCCAAGTGTTCTTTGCTTCTACCACGCAATTCTTGAGCAGTTTTGACAGTAAAGAAGCCTTAGATAGTATTCAGATCGATGTAAGCCAAGCGCATTTTTGGGACATCAGTGCCGTTGACACATTAGACAAACTGGTCATGCGCTTGCAACGTGAGGGTATTGATGTCAAAGTGGTAGGACTGAATAATGCGAGCCGAACGTTGATTGACCGCTTCTCTATCCATGATCGCCGAGATATCGGACTCTTGGATTAAGACTGTTTGTGCCTACCGTATCAAACTGATGCCAAGGCATGCTCTAATTGACGGTTTATGAATCCAAAGATGAATAGATGGCTGCATAGCCAGTAGAGAGTGAGTATGACATTGATGCTCACTCTCTAACTGGCATGGTTACTTTTTATTATCAATATGACGTGGTCGTTTTATGAGTAATTTAAAACCAGATAGTGTGATTGCTTGCTTGGACTGTCCTGATCATGTTCAGGCCGTGTTGGAAGCTAGCATGTGGGCCTCTACTCGTTTGCAGGCACCTGTTGGACTATTGCATGCCTCCCCAAGCTTACAGCAAAAATCCGCTGTTAATTATTCTGGCTGTCTCAATGTTAACGATGAAAATGCCTTGCTTGAGCAATTCACAACCAAAGAGCATTTGAGTAACTGTGAGTTAAAAGCGCAAGGTAGATTGCTATTGCACCAAGCGACTGCTTATTGTGAACAACAACGCAGCAAGCTCAAAACCTATACATTGCATCGGCATGAACACCTGAATCAAAGCATCGATTATGTCGATGATGAAGCACAATTGATTGTTATTGGCCATCATGTCACGTGCAAATCGACCTTGAGTCAACTCATCAGGGTCAGCCACTGCCCCATTTTGGTGACACATGCACCATTTTTGCCCCCTACAACGGCGCTATTCGCTTTTGACAACAGTCCAACGTGCCATAAATTACTAAACTGGCTGTGCAAAACGTCGCTTGTACGCGCACTAACCGTACATATTGTGATGGTTGGCAAGGAAACTTCTGATAATTGTGATGCGCTGCGCGAAGCTTACGCAAGGCTCAAACAAGCCGGTATCAAATCTAAAAAGACATTGTTGGACTGCCGTGATGTCGCTGCTGCCTTGAACTATTATCAAAACCAGCACGATATTGGTTTGCTCATGACAGGGGCGTTTGGCCAGTCTCGTCTGCGTGAGTTACTACAGGGCAGTGACACCAAAAAATTATTGGTCAGTACCAAGACACCATATTTGCTTTTTCCCAAAGCGTAAGCAAGCTCTATCAAAGGCTCAGTACCCTGATCTCCTCAAACGCAGAGTACCAGTTAGTTTCATGATTATATTGTGATTAGATTATAATTATAGTCTCGATCTGAGTCTCTGCTTCCTTTTAGTAATTTCACGATATCTTCCATCGATACACGTTTACCAAGCTCCTCCGCCTTTATGATGCCTTGCTACTAGTTACCTAAACTGGGTTAGCAAATCATCACATGAAATAAAGATATCGCCTCCCCAAGCACTCAAAAAGTTGGTTATAATAAAGTTTTCAATAACCAAACGCTACAGATTGATGCACTCTCACTATGTTGGTAACGATGACTCCCATCGCGTCATCACAGCTTATATTTTCTGTCATTACTGCGGTTACTTTTGAACTCGCAAGTCCAACTCTACCTCTCCCCCTTGAGTAGGTTGGCACAGTTCTTGAATGACTTATGGTAAGCAAGGCAGAGAGACGATGATGCACCATAGTGCTTCTATCAAGCTGCAGCATCACACAAATAAGGAATTTTTTATGAAGCTAATCACTGCGATCTTAAAACCGTTTAAGCTCGACGATGTACGCGAAGCACTTTCTGACATTGGCGTCAAAGGTGTTACGGTCACTGAAGTTAAAGGTTTCGGTCGTCAAAAAGGCCATACAGAGCTCTATCGCGGCGCAGAGTACGTGGTGGACTTTTTACCAAAAGTAAAAGTCGAAGTGGCTGTTATTGATGAGATGGTTGAACCTGCTATCGAAGCCATTACGCGTATCGCTAGCACTGGTAAAATTGGCGACGGTAAAATATTTGTGACAGCACTTGAGCAAGTCATTCGTATTCGTACAGGTGAAACAGGACCTGACGCTATCTAAATTTGAAAACACACCTATGAGCATAGACTTACAGGTGTAGACGCTTACAGCATTTTATCTATCGGTCATACCGATATCTATATTATAAATTCAAGGGGGAATTTACATGGAAAGTCAAATCTTTGAGCTCCAATATGCGCTCGATACGTTTTACTTTTTAATATGTGGTGCATTGGTCATGTGGATGGCAGCTGGCTTCACTATGTTAGAAGCTGGACTGGTCAGATCAAAAAACACGGTCGAAATCTTAACCAAAAACATTGCGCTATTCGCCACTGCTAGTATTATGTATATGATATGCGGCTACGCCATTATGTATGGTGGTGACCTATTTTTGAGCGGCATCGCAGGCGGTGATACCTTGGTCGAAGATGCATTGGCAGCTTCTGCTGAAAATGGCTTTGGCGGTGACTCTGTTTATTCTGCTGCATCAGACTTTTTCTTCCAAGTGGTATTTGTAGCGACCTGTATGTCTATTGTCTCAGGTGCTGTTGCTGAGCGTATGAAATTGTGGGCTTTCTTACTATTTGCAGTGGTTATGACTGGTGTCATCTATCCATTAGAAGGCAGTTGGACATGGGGCGGCAACGATGTGTTTGGCCTATATAACCTAGGTGACATGGGCTTCTCTGACTTTGCAGGCTCTGGTATTGTACATATGGCAGGTGCTGCTGCAGCCCTAGCTGGCGTGCTACTCTTAGGCTCACGTAAAGGCAAGTACGGACCAAATGGTGAGATACGTGCGATTCCTGGTGCCAATTTACCTCTCGCGGCGCTTGGCACACTAATTTTATGGATGGGCTGGTTTGGCTTTAACGGCGGCTCAGTGCTCAAGTTAGGTGATATCGCCAGTGCCAACTCTGTCGCAATGGTCTTCTTGAATACCAACGCAGCAGCGGCTGGTGGTGCAATTGGTGCATTGCTACTTGCACGTATTATCTTTGGCAAAGCCGATCTAACCATGCTTTTAAACGGTGCGCTAGCAGGCCTTGTGGCCATTACAGCAGAGCCATCAACCCCTTCTGCGCTACAAGCGACTCTCTTTGGTTTCATCGCAGGTATCATCGTAGTGCTATCAATCTTAGCTCTAGACAAAATCAAAATTGATGATCCGGTTGGTGCCATCTCCGTTCACGGTGTGGTTGGTCTATTTGGTTTGTTAATTGTGCCAATCACTAACCCAGCCTCTACCTTTATCGGTCAGATTGTGGGTGCTGCGACTATCTTTGCTTGGGTATTCATTGCGAGCCTAGTGGTTTGGTCTATCATCAAATTAGTTATCGGTATCCGTATCTCTGAAGAAGATGAATACGAAGGTGGTGATATTGCAGAGTGTGGTATGGAAGCCTACCCTGAGTTTATTAGATAAGCTGTATGTAAATAAGCTAAACATTGATGTTCATGGCGCTGATACTACCAACTGTAGTTTCAGCGTTTTTCGTTTTACTGGTTATAATCTAAGTGCGCACAACCTCCTCTTTTTTAAGACTCAGCAAGCAATACTGCTCTACTTGATCCCTCGTATTAATATCGAACGACTTCAAAGATATAGTTGATACTAGGATGTATCATTAATTGGCGCATTGATACCTCTATTAGTTTTAAAACGGCTATGTTATTTGATAACGCGGAACTGGTCTAACATTTTCTAGCTTGCTGTACCTGTGCAAACAGGGACTGCGAAAAAGCCATTCCTGTTTCACTGTGTCCTTTTCATATTGGACTGACCCTACGATATCCAATCTAATAAAAAATCCCGCAAAACCTTTCGGTAATGCGGGATTTTTATGTATCAAGCAAATACTTAAAACAACCTATCGGATTATTTCTTTTTCCATTCTTGGCTACGTGAAAACGGACCAATATATCCTTTTAGTTTCAATGTGCTGCCACTTAGATTTGCAGTCATACGATAGTCTTTGCCTTTAGCAGGATCAGTAATCGTACCACCACTATATTTACCACCGCCATCTGCCTTTAGGTTTCTGATAATAGTATTACCAACATACTGTTTACCAGCAGATGTATTAGCACTGATTAATTTACCCGTTAATACACCATTAGACTCAGTTATTTTTACGACACCTTTTGGTTGGCCTTCATCAAAGGTCTGCCAAGTGGTATTGTGTAATGGATCAGCGGCAAATGCCATAGTTGCCATGCTGATACCAGCAACTGCTAAAGCGGTTCTTGTAAATAACTTCATAGATTGACTCCCTTCATACAATGATTGCTCGAAACATTATGTTTCTGATGTCCTATGCTTATCCTTTGCTGACCTCTTTTATCACGACTGTTGCCGTTTCCTACTTTTGAAAAGTCGACGACTACAACTACTCGTAATTCTTAAGAGACCTGAGCGACATAAGCGATGTCTTACCTCATTATAAGCAATTTTTAGACTTTGCCTAGTAATTTTTTTAGACTTTATTATTTCTAAAAAAATAAAACCATATCAAAGACTTATATAAAAGGGTTGTCGATATATTTGCCGGATTGGTCATCATTTTCTTTTGACTTATCCTCACTATTACTATAAAGACTCTTGTCTTCAAATGCTGCTATGATTTTGCCCGTCAACTCATGCAGCTGCTGGGCTTGTGCATATCCTGATGCGTCTAAAGCCAAATCGATATCGCCGTAGATAGTAATCTTGTCTTTTTGGTTTTCAATCACAATGTCACCAATTTGCATGCTTTGATGGTCGTTAGCGAATGGCTCAATCATTTGATTATCCTTATTATCAGTGACATTTTATATTTTTCAAAATAATGCTCTTTTTGCATTTTACTGCCAGTTTATGCCTGTAATTGTGTCACTAGCCATTCTAAAATAGCCCATACAAACAGCATCCAAGCAGGCTCTTCAACTGGTGCATCAGGTGTATCCAAGCGCTCGCCTGCCTTTAGTGGCAAATCGAATGCTTGTTTTTTAGTCTGAGTATCTAGCATGGGTAACACATCAATACCCGTCTCAGCGGCTAACTGGTCAATACTAATGATATCGATGCGCTCAGACTCATCATTGGGTGCGTAATATACCCCTGCCTGATTGGTTGCAGGAATGTATACCGCCTTAAAAAAGTGGCTCGGCACCAGCACACGACCAGCAAGCTGTTTGGTTTTTTTGTCCTTAAATGCCACCCCTGTAATGGTATAGACCTCACCGTATTGCTGAGTCAAATATCGAGTTGCTGATTCGATATTTCGCCAAATATAACGGTTATTACGGGGGGACTGCGGCGCGATATTGGCTAGGCTAAAACTGTCATACTGTTGGCTGCGATTGGCCATGTCTGCATTGGGTGCTAAATGTCCGCGATCATAACCAGAGCCTGAATAATCAGATAGTGAGGCGCGCGCGGATGTTGGCAATTTACTCTCTTCATGAAAGCTGTCTTCACGATCAATCTCTTTCGCTTGTTGCAAGCGTTTACGATCTAAATACTCTGCCGACCACAGCGGTGTCCGCGATACCCCTGAATACATGACAGCAAAGCCATCCATGCACAGTGCTTGCGTGTTATCACTGAGCTTAGTATTGGTAAATTCAGGATAAACACCCCCATAAAAAGATCCGCTACACTGGGTGAAATCGTCAGCGTGTGCTGAGGTTATACTGACTGCAACCGTTACCACGGTCATTACAATACTGCTTTTAAGACTACCCAAACTTATCATGCAACTTTCAACCATATATTCTCGTCATTATATATTTGCTATCCTAGCAGGCGCTTGCAAATAAAGAAAGATAAGGTGTAAGTGGTGACATTTTAAATAGTATCGGCTATACTGAGCCAGTCAAAAAAACGGTGAAGTGGGTGAGTGGCTGAAACCGCACGCCTGGAAAGTGTGTATGCGTTAATAGCGTATCGAGGGTTCGAATCCCTCCTTCACCGCCAATCTTATTAAGTCCAACAAAACCTCTCAGTTTTTCTATCTGGCTCTACCCTCTCTAAAATACTCTAAGCACTTTTTAACAGTAAAGCATAAAAAACAGCTTTGTTGTTTACTGCCGTCTGCAAATTATATTTTTTAGGATATGTACTATCTAAAAATATAACGCAAAAAAATGACGCCCATTTAAGGCACCATTTCTAGACAATCAAGTATTGCTTCTAAGAGCGATGCTCATGATCGTTTTTACTGTACTTTTTACCTTGATACTTACCCTGATATTTATCGTGTTGCTTTTCTTTCGCTTTGTGCTTAGCAGCCACTATTTTTGCTTTTTGATGCGACACTTTCGCCTTGTTTTTGGCATTTTTGTGCTTGCTTTCTGCTTGAGCATTATGCTTTTGGTGCTGTACTTGAGCTTTGTGATGTTGATCATAACTGGGTGCAGCACTGGCTTGACCAATCATTGAAAAACAAGCAGTAGCGGCTAAAATCGAACTTACTATTATCTTTTTCATTATTTTTTTCCCGATTTAATTCATGTTGATGAATTATGCTTAAAGATACCTCATGAAGTATCAAATAAAATATCGCGATAAAGTATCGCTGTATCGACAAAGAAAATGATAACTGATTCTAGTATTAAGTAGATTTATGAAACTTGAAGAAAGGTTTCTATTGTTACAGTGGTATACCCCAAAGGTTTTCCGTCAAAAACGATACTTTATTTATCAGCCGTTTTTTGCAAAACATACACCACAAATTTTGCCTCCGTAGTAAATGCCTCGTTATCTACCGCTGCTAGTAGTGCCTGTCTTTTTTCGCTACGCGCTCGGTAAGCATAGGGCGTCATCGTCATCAAATCAGCCAAATCGTCAGCTGCCAATGTCATATTCGTATTGACACGATGAGTATCTATTAGTGTAAAGTAGGGTGATAACTCTTGCAAAAACTTATCAGAATCATGCTCGCGCACGCTATCAAACAATGCGTCACGTAAGGTGGCTAAATGTCCCACATCTGGCTTGGCAATGATTAAATACCCGTCAGCAGCTAGTACATCAGCAAAGGCTTTGGGCAAAATAGGACTAAAGATACTGCTGATACCCGTGACACTATGGGCGCGTAGCGGTAAATTGGCGGCACTAGTGACTAAAGGATAAATCATCGTGGTCTTGGTAGTAGCATCTTTTTGATACCAAAGGCGTTCTGACGCTTTGCTCACTTTGGCAAGCTCCACCAGTGCAGGTTTACTGATGTCAGCGGCGATGAGCGTGTCTATCACCTCTGACCCCAATTGCGCCATTGCCTGCGTGTAGTAGCCCTCTCCGCAGCCGATATCGAGCCAATTGACAGGCTTAATATTTTTCTTAATAATTGGCTCAGCGACTTGCTCACTTGGCGACAGTAACGCCACCATTTTTTGGCTAATGAGATGCTGTAGCGGCGCATAATGACCGTTATTTAAAAACCGTTTGCGCGCGCTAATAGACGCTTGGCTGTCGCCCGGCGCTTTTGATTTTTTTTGTTGGACGGGTAATAGATTGACATAACCTTGACGGGCAACATCAAAGGGGTGTGAGGTTTGCTTAGGATGCAAGCTGCCATCACAGCGCCATGTATCAGTGGCAGGCTGTAGTGGTGACTGGCAAAGTGGACATATAAATAACGACACAGGCATCTCAAATTCATAGCAATATGAGTCGCATTTTAACAAAGTTCGCAGGCCTTAAGCGACAAAAAGCCACCTCAATGATGATTGAGGTGGCTTTTTTGATCACATTTCTGATTACTATAGGCAACTATTCAGTGTTGATTTATCCGAGAGTTCGATTAACGTAGCTTTAGAGTCATCAGTCCAAGAATAACGAGAATGATGGCAATAATCCAAAATCTTGCCACCACTTGTGTTTCTTTCCAGCCAATCTCTTCGAAATGATGATGTAATGGCGCCATACGAAAAACGCGTTTTTTACGCAATTTGTATGAGCCTACTTGCAACATCACCGACAATGCTTCAGCGACAAACAAGCCGCCCATAATCGCAAAAGCAATCTCTTGGCGTGTCATCACGGCAATCGTTCCTAACATTGCACCCAGTGCTAAGGCGCCTACATCACCCATAAATACTTGAGCAGGATGCGCATTGAACCACAAGAAACCAAGACCGGCGCCGACCATCGAGCCACAGACGATAATGACTTCAGAGTTATAGGCGATATAAGGCACATGCAAATAGTCTGCGAAACGTACGTCACCTGAGACGTAAGCCATCGCACCTAAACCTGCGGCCACTAAGACCACGGGCAGTATCGCCAAACCGTCCAGACCATCGGTCAAATTGACCGCGTTAGACGCACCGTTAATCACAAAATATGTAAAAATAATAAACCCAATGCCAAATGGTACTGCCGAAAACGGAATCATCCAGTCTTTAAATATCGGTAGTAACAGATCTTGCATCTCACGCGTGGTGTTGACGTCTGGCTGTAACGTGGCAATGTAATACAGAGACACCCCAACGAACAACGCACCCATCGATAGCCAAAAATACTTTTTGCGCGCAATCAGGCCTTTTGGGTCCTTATATTTAATCTTTAGCCAATCATCAGCCCAGCCTACTGCCCCAAAAATAACCATGACAACAAGTAAAATCCAGACATAAGGATTGTTCAGACGGGCCCACAATAGCGTCGATATCCCAATGGCACTGAGAATCAGCACACCGCCCATGGTTGGTGTGCCCGTTTTGGCCAAATGTGACTGTGGCCCATCATTACGAATCGCTTGACCGTACTTGAGCGAACGCAGATGTCGAATGACAGGTCCACCCAAAGCCATACTAAATGCAAGGGCTGTAACAACCGCGAGCAGTGCTCGTAGCGTCAACGAAGAAACCGCAGAAAACGGCGAGTAATACTGGCCAAGCCAGCCGAACAACCAAACTAACACCGCCTACTCCTTTACTAGCGCATGAATAAGTGTTTCCATTTCCATGGAACGAGAGCCTTTGAACAATACCGTACAAGGCTTGGCTTGTTGCACTTGCAAATATGACTGCAAGTACGCTAACAGGCTGTCTTTATCTGCGAAGGCATGAGCGCTGATACCAGAAATCTCTTTTGCGCCTGCCACGGTATAAGGGGCAAATTCACCCACACAGAGCAGTACATTGACACCAGTAGTCGCGATAGCGCGGCCCAAGCTCTGATGCTCACTGACGGCCGCTTCTCCTAGCTCAAAGATATCACCTAGTACCATGACTTGCGTACCCGTTTGCGCCGCCAAGACTTTGGCGGCAGCGCGTACTGAATGTGGGTTGGCATTATAAGTATCGTCAATGAGTCGATGCATACCTAGTATTTGGCTATTCAAACGACCTTTGGCTGGACGTGCGTTTTCAAGTCCAATGACAATGTCGCTCACAGCAATATCTAGCGCAAATGCACAGGCAGCAGCGGCCAGAGCATTATTGACATTGTGCTCGCCCGCTAATGGCAGGCTGATATCATGAACCTGATTGCCAATATGCAGCTTAAACTCGCTACGCTCAGGCTCGACATCTAAGTGGCTGGCACTCACATCAGTGCTACCAAATCCAATCACATGTGAGGTATGCTGTTCGGCAATGCGGCGTAGCTCATTGGTAAAATCATCCTTATCAGGCACGATCGCACATTGGGCGTCAGTCAAAGTATGATAAATCTCAGCCTTGGTCTGACAAATGCCCTCACGACTACCAAACTCACCTAGATGCGCGGTACCGATATTTAAGATACAGGCCACATCAGGTCGGACAATCTCAGTCGTATAAGCAATCTCGCCAATATGGTTGGCACCCAACTCTAAGATGGCATAGCGATGATGATCGGACAACTCAAGCAACATCATTGGCACACCCAAATCGTTGTTTAGGTTGCCACGAGTAATTAGTGTTGGTGCCAGTCTACCAAAAATACTACCTAGCATTTCTTTGCAGGTCGTCTTGCCGCTAGAGCCAGTAATGGCAATCACAGTCAAGTCTTTATGCTGCTGACGACGATAAGACGCCAATTGACCTAACGCCAGACGAGTGTCACTAACCACCAGCTGCGCAATATCATTTGCCTCCGCTGTGGAAATAGGACGAGAGACGATTGCAGCGACAGCACCTTTATCTATAGCAGTCGCGATATAATCGTGACCGTCAAAATTATCACCCGTTAATGCCAAAAATATGTCACCTGGCTTAATAGTGCGAGTATCAGTGGCAATACGTTTGCTGCTTAGCGCATCATCCGCAAATGCAGTCTCTGTCTGCGGTAGCTGCCAATGACCATCGAGCGACGCGGTCGCTGCAAGCAGATTGTCTATTTGCCAGACATAGAGCCCTTGCGACTGGATAGAATTATCGTTGTCGGCTGTCATAATGATTACCTTATATGATGACTTAATTTTTATAGTTAACGATTTTTTTGATTATACGCACAGCAAAAGCCTGCGAATGATATTTATATACGGCCCACTTGCGCTAATGCCTGCTCTAAAACAACACTGTCATCAAAATCATAACGAACGTGATTGATCTCTTGATAGGTCTCGTGACCCTTACCTGCGATCACGACGATATCATTCGGACTGGCATGAGCCACTGCATACTCAATCGCTTTTTGGCGGGCAGGCTCGATATGAGTGCGTTGATATTGCTCTTTACTCATTCCAGCCTGCATGTCTTGCAATATCACATTGGGGTCTTCAGTACGTGGGTTGTCAGCTGTTAGAATAACTTGATCAGCACCTGCTAGCCCTGCTTGCGCCATTAATGGGCGTTTGCCTGTATCGCGATCACCACCGCAACCGAACACTGCCCACAGCTGACCATCACAATGGGTTTTTAGGCTCGCCAGTACTTGACTGAGAGCATCTGGGGTATGGGCATAATCAACGATGAAACAGCCATCATTGGATGGTACACGCTGCATACGCCCGACCGCACCTTGTAGGTGCGGGACAGCGCGCATAATCTGCGCCATATCGATATCATTGGTATTGGCATCAAGCGCTACTGCCGCAGCGATAGCCGCAAGCAGATTGGCAACGTTAAAGCGTCCTAACAGTGGGCTGACAATATCAACGGTGTCAGTCTGTCCATCACCAAAGTCAGTACGTAGCGTGATTTTGACACCTTGTAAGCTTGGCATGATGTTCACTGCGCCAAAAGTGGCAAGTTTTGCAGGATCTAGGGTATAAGTCCAAACCGTTAAACCGCTAGCATTTGCCGTATCCAGCATAACCTGAGCATGCTCATCATCGATATTGATAATGGCATGAGTCAAATCTGGAAAATGTGCTTTATCAAATAGCTTGGCTTTGGCAGCCGCATATTCTGCCATATCAGCATGGTAGTCTAAATGGTCGCGGCTCAGATTGGTATATACCGCGACGGTGACTGGCATGCCTTGTAGTCGCTGCTGGTCTAACCCATGCGAGCTAGCTTCTAGTGCCAGTACTTCCGCACTTTCTGTACCCATTTGATACAAGAACTGCTGTACAGCTAAGGCATCTCCAGTGGTATGACTCGCCTGAACTAACGCACCGAGCCGACCGTTACCAGCCGTACCCATCACCGCACTACTTAAGCCTGTCAGTTGGGTCAACTGTGCGACTAATTGACTGATGGTGGTTTTGCCATTAGTACCTGTCACCGCTATGACCGCTGGCAAGGTGACTGGCTGCTGATACTGAAGCCGCGCTTGAACCAAGCTGCCCAAAAAATCACGCACATTGGGAACGTACAGGACAGGACACGGCAGATCGACGGACTTATTATCGGTCGCCTGCGTAGGTGATGACGGCTCAATTGCTGTGCTAAATAACGAGCTAGGAGCTACTTCTGAGAGGATAAAGGCCGCATGTTTAGCCGCTTGTAATAGATAATCACGACTTTTTTGAGCATCTGAGGTTTGGCTTTTTAGAAGGACAAACACATCATTGGCTGATAATTGACGGCTGTCTAATCGAAACTGCTGAAAAGGAATATCGGCAATAGCGGTTGTTTGATTTGGATCTGCCTGAACCGTCTCTGCCATCATCGCTGTGAGTTGCTGTACTAGCCTACTGTGACGGTCAGCGCTGAGATTTATCAGCTGCTGTAAAGTGACAGTGGTATTGTCTGGCAATGAGGTCGGCATGGTCATGGGCAAGTCCTAAACAGTTAAAACAATTTGGCTCTCAAAGAGCCAAAACTCGAAGTCAAAAGTAATCACACACCTATTGCGGTTTGGTCTCTAATGGCTTATCCAAAGGCACATTGTACAATCGCAATGCTTCTTTCATCACATTATGGAATACTGGTGCGACCGTGAGACCAGCATAAATCTGACCACGCGGATCTTCAATAAGCATCACACCTACCAGTTTCGGATTGGACGCCGGTGCCATACCAGCAAAAACATTGCGATACTGATCGGTATAGTAGCCACCTTTTGGGTTGATACGGCGCGATGTACCTGTCTTACCTGCCACGCGATAACCATCAATAGCGGCATCTTTTGCCGTACCGCCAGGCTCCGTGACGCTCTCGAGCATCTGTACGATAGACATGGCTTTTTCGTGCGCCATGATACGTTTGCTTGGCTGCGATTTGTCACCCTTAATTAAGGTCAACGGATGCATCACACCGCCTGCTGCTAGTGCTGAATACGCCTGAGCCACTTGCGCGAGCGTTACTTGTAGACCATAGCCATAACTGACTGTGGCACGGCGTGAGGTTTCTTTTTCTTTTGGTGTGACGATTAGGCCGCTGCCTTCACCTGGGAACTGCAAAGGGGTTTTTGAGCCAAAACCAAACTGCCTTTGCATATTACTAATAGCATCAGCTGGCAGTGATAGCGCAATCTTAGTAGAGGCAACGTTACTCGATTTCTGTAATAGCGTGGCCAGATTAATCATACCCAGATTATTATGATCTCGAATGGTATAGCCGCGCACACGAATGGAGCCAGGATTGGTATCAATGAGAGTCGTCGGCGTATACTTACCAGAGTCTAAGGCGGCAGCAACGGTAAATGGCTTCATCACTGAACCCGGTTCAAAAACATCCAACAATGCACGGTTACGTTGGTTTTCACCGGTCATCTCATTGAGGTTGTTTGAATTAAATGCCGGCCACGTCGATAGCGCAAGAACTTCACCCGTTTGTACATCAACGATCATACCCGTTGACCAGCGTGCTTTTTGTAAGCGGCCTGCTTTTTCCAGCTCTTTATACAGCAGATACTGCAAGCGCGAATCAATCGTTAGGGCCACATCTTTGCCAGGTATTTCAGGCTTAATCTGCTTGATTTCTTTTAGACTGTTTTGCTTGGCATCTTTTAGAACGAGTACCTTACCATCCTCACCTGCCAGCTCTTTTTCATACTGACGTTCAATGCCCGCACGTCCCTCATAGTTACCTTCAGGATCTTTGGAGTTTTGACCCATAAACCCTAGCAACTGTGCGTTGGACTGTGGCTGCGGATAGTAGCGCTGAAAGAAGTTTTTTTCATTGACACCAGGAAAATCAAGCGAGCTGACGCTCTGAGCAATCTCGGGAGTCACTTTATTTAGCAGGGGCAGATAATGCGATCCTGCACCAGATGGTAGCGCGGCTTTAACCGCCTTTTCATCCGTCACATCAATACTGTCATCGATGGCGGTGACTTTTTTTAACTCATCGACTGAGATATTAGCCGCAGCCGCAAGCGTCGTCAGATCCATATTATCTAAGCGTTTTTGCATACGCGCTTGTAACTGCGGACTGCTAGGATTGGTCAGGATAATGCGTTTTAGCTCGTAGTATTCACGCGAGTAGTCGTGCGGACTAAAGGATACAGTCGCAAGCGGGGCACTGACCGCGAGTGGCAAATTATTGCGATCGGTAATCATACCGCGATAGGATTTTTGCGTGCGCTCGCTGGTAATGAGCTCATTACCTTTGTCTTGATAAAACTGCGCGTTGGCCACTTGAATATAATAAGCACGGCCAATCAACAGCGCCAATACAACCAGTGCCAGTCCCCAAACCATACGAAAACGGTTTTTGTCTTGCTCAAACCCACCAAGAGTAGAAGCGCCTGAGGCCTTACTAGAAAAAACCATTTTACTTTTTCGGTTTTTTACACTGGTGTAAGCGCCTTGGACATCGGTTTTTTTAATACGACCAAACAGTTTGGCTTTGCGATCACTAGCGGCTTTGTTAGGTTTATCGCTCGTTTGCCCAGATTTGGCAGCACTGGCACGGCGCAGAGGCTTAGTTACCTTGCCACTAGCGGGTTTTTTATTGGTATTTTTTGCGGTGGATTTGGGTTTTTTATCACTCATTGTCCTGCCTCCACTGCCGCTGTGTCAGTGGCAGGCTCCTCAGGAGAGATGTCAGTAGAGGCGCGTGGTCCGATGACCTCAGAGGCATCCTCATCAGAGTCCTCAGAAACCACGGGCACTAAAGCGGTCGCCACACCAGGCTGAATAATCAACTTGTCTTTGAGTGTTGGCGAATACATACCCAATTCAGAAACCGCACGACTGGCGATTTGCGGGGTGGCACTAAAAGTCTGCTGCTCAATCAATAGGCGCTGGTGCTCAACTTGTAGCTTACGCTCTTGTTTTTTCATGTCTTGCAAGGTTTTATAGTCCTGATGATATTGCTGAACTTCTTCGGCAGTTTTGATACCGCTCCATACGATCGCAGCTGCCAGTAACACCAGCACCGCCACATAGATACTCACCACATTAAAACGGCGCACGAATAGCTCGCCGATATCGGTGTTGTAGGCTGCGGCAGCGCGGCGGTTTGCAGGTTTGTCAGATATTGCCATGACGATCTCAAAAATGAACGTAAACGATAAAGTAGATACTGGTTTGTGAACAACGAACGTATCATTGCCCAGCAGTACCATCGATAAAAATAAAACCAAATCTACTGCTTGGCAGCATGAAACAAGTCATCACGTCGCTTAAGCTTATATGACAACAGGCGCTTAAAAAGTGATTGATTTATTAGTCCATCGCCTGTCACACAACCAAAAATCAATTGCTGAGACTATCAGACAATATTTACAGCTTTTTAACAGTGGCGTAGCGATTAAGACATTTGCACACCATTTAGACAGACAATAGCAACCCTACACCCTTTGCACAGTTTCTATAGCTCACGCGATGTAGCTAGAGCCTACTTTTTTCAGCCTGTTCGTACACTATATCGGTACGTGTGGCCATACGTAGCCATGCACTGCGCGAGCGTGGGTTATGACTGGTTTCAGCTTTGCTTGGGCCAACACGCTTTGGCTTACTGAAGTAGCGTGGACGATTGGGCGGCATCGGCAGGTTCTCGTCTTCTGGATACTGCCCTTTACTATGACGCTGCAAAAACTGCTTGATACGGCGGTCTTCTAATGAGTGAAAACTAATGACAGCCAATTGCCCACCTGATTTCAAAATCGGGATACTTTGCTCTAAAAAGGCATCGACATCGCCAAGCTCATTATTAATAAAAATCCGCATGGCCTGAAAGCTCTGAGTCGCCGGATGCTTGCCGCGCTGCCAGTTAGGATGCGCAACTTTGATCACTTCTGCCAACTCAAGCGTGGACTCAAAGCTGTCCATTTGCTTAATCGCACGTGCAATACGGCGGCTATGACGCTCTTCGCCAAAGTCATAAAGCACATTAGCCAACGTTTCATCATCGACTTTTTCAAGCCACTGGGCGACCGACTGCCCACGGCTGGTGTCCATACGCATATCAACCGCACCATCACGCATGAAGCTAAAGCCGCGACTGCCATCATCAATCTGAGGGGATGAAATACCCAAATCTGCCATCAAGCCATCTACTTGCACGATACCCATGGCTGCTAAGCTGTCCGTCAACGTCGCAAAGCTGTCATGAACCACTGTTACGCGGCTATCAGTACTTGCCAACGCTTGAGCCACGCTAATGGCTGTCGGGTCTTTATCAAAGACAATCAACTGCGCATCATCGGCCAGTTGACTCAATAGTAGCCTGCTATGACCACCGCGCCCAAAGGTTGCATCAACGTAGATGCCACTTACCTTCAAGCTATTCTGGTCGTCATTGCTTTGATTGACACTGTTTTGATCATCATTGCCTGTTTGCTTCGGCAAAGACTTGACACCCAATACGGCGGCGACTGTTTCTGGTAGAAGTACGGCATCATGAACAAAACTTAATTCGTCAGAGTGGGTATCGTCAGCAGTTTCAGGATGATTTACGTTAGATAGTGGCGTATTTTCTGGCTTATTATTTAATAGTGACACAAACGACTCAGTAGATGGCGACCATATTGGCCAGTAATAGTAAAAAATCAGATGAAAATAAACAAGTTATGCCTTGCCTAGCATTATTATCGCAAGGATATATCTGTAGTCAAGCGCTAGAAGGGCTTTTCATTAAAAATATCCCATCTCTCTGTTATACTAGCGCTATATTTTACGCTATTTTTATACTTTGACGACTATTGTTTCATCCGTATTTTTTAGGCAAATATTTCATCCATATTTGTCATTGCGATTTTTATTACCCTCTTTCACTGCTAAATTCACTAACCAACATATTCATTAACAAACGTATTTTGAGATTCCTATGACCCAAACATCGACCCAAGCACCAACGCGCCCTGTCCGTACTCGTATCGCACCTTCACCCACTGGCTTTCCTCATGTAGGAACGGCTTATATCGCCCTATTTAACTTGGCCTTTGCTCAAGCGCATGGTGGCGAGTTTATTTTGCGTATCGAAGACACTGACCAAACGCGCTCAACTGAGCAATCTGAACAGATGATTTTGGATGCACTACGTTGGGTCGGTCTAGATTGGAGCGAGGGTCCAGATATCGGTGGTCCTCACGCCCCTTATCGTCAGAGCGAGCGTAGCGATATTTATACCAAACACGCCGAGATGCTAATAGAAAAAGACCATGCGTTTCGCTGTTTTTGTACCAGTGAAGATCTAGACACCATGCGTGCTGAGCAAATGGCCAATGGTGAGACGCCACGTTATGACGGTCGCTGTGCACATTTAAGCTCTGAGAAGACTCTTGGACTTCTTACAGCAGGCATGCCTCACGTAATTCGTATGCGTGTACCCACTGAAGGCATCTGCCAAGTACATGACATGCTGCGCGGTACCGTTGAGATTCCTTGGACCCAAGTCGACATGCAAGTGCTGCTAAAAACAGACGGCATGCCAACATACCATTTAGCCAATGTCGTCGATGATCACTTGATGGATATCAGTCATGTGATGCGCGGTGAAGAATGGCTGAACTCTGCGCCTAAGCATCAGTTGCTTTATGAATATTTTGGTTGGGAGATGCCAGTACTTTGCCACATGCCATTACTGCGTAACCCAGACAAATCAAAACTGTCTAAGCGTAAAAATCCAACCTCTATTACCTACTATCGTGATGCGGGCGTGCTACCTGAAGCGTTGCTCAACTATCTCGGGCGTATGGGCTACTCAATGCCAAATGATGCTGAGCAGTTTACCTTAGAAGAAATGATTGCTAGCTTTGATATTCAGCGTGTGTCGCTTGGCGGCCCTATCTTTGATATCGAAAAACTTAACTGGCTAAACGCAGAATGGCTACGTGCGCTTACCCCTGAAGAGCTAAAGAACAAAATCCTCGAGTGGGCAAGCAATAGCGACAAATTAACGGCTATCGCAGCAGCGATTCAGCCACGTATTGAGCTATTGTCTGATGCGGTGAACTGGAGTGGCTTCTACTTCCAGAACCTACCTGCTATCAATGCTGAGAGCTTTACGCATAAGTCGCTCACCCCTGAGCAAATTATTGAATTGCTCCAACTGTCGTTATGGCAGTTAGAAGTCTTGCCAACGTGGTCAGAAGAAAATATCTACGCTACCTTAAAAGGCCTTGCTGCCCACCTCGATATTAAGATGCGTGACTTTATGGCGCCGTTCTTTATCGCTATCGCTGGTAGCACGTCATCAACGCCGGTCATGAACTCTATGGCGATTATCGGTGCTGATATGACGCTAACTCGCTTGCGTCATGCGGTTGATGTACTGGGTGGCCTAGGTAAAAAGAAACTTAAAAAACTTGAGAAACAAGCGGCTGAGTTGCCAGACTTTTTGGCTGCTGAATAACTTATCTACTAAACAGTCGATTAGCTGAAATTTTTGAATGTAGAAGGGTCAGGCCAGTTCTGACCCTTTTTCGTTACTAATAGGTATTACTACCCTTAGACTATTAAATATCCTTTATCAAACTTCTTCACTGGAAATAAACATGGCCGCCAAAACCGTCACGATAGAAAGCAAAGATTATGTCTTTAACACCCTCAAAGAAGCACAGAAATACTATGATGCCATCGTAAAAGAGCTTTTTGATGCAAGACTTACCCTGACAAAGGGTCAAGATTTCGAAGACTTGAAATGGATATACACCGCCTACTGTGGTTATACCAATCAAAATCTAGACAAATTAAGCGATTTGGAGATTGTTGGCTTCAAAGGTATCAGAACCGTCAGAGAAAAAGGTGGCCAATATATCCCTACTGAGTGCTGCGTAATCATATTTACTGATGGTAACTCTAATTCTACTGAAGAAGAGTTTTATACAGATAAAGCCATCAAAGAGATCGCTCTCAAGCAAAACTCACGGTAATTTGGCCTTGTTAAGCCGTTAAAATAGGACAAAACGCTTTTTTTTGCATATTTATAGATTATTTTTAAAATAGTGGTTGACAAGACTGCCGCTCTTACATAAAATACGCACACTCTTAGCGAGGGGCTATAGCTCAGTTGGTAGAGCACTTGCATGGCATGCAAGGGGTCAACGGTTCGACTCCGTTTAGCTCCACCATACTATTTATTGCAACGCTCAGTACCACTGAGAAACGTAACCATAAATACTCGCTAGTAGGACGATATCAGCACCTAGGCAACGCTTTTTCTATTCATAGATAAGCAATCTGATATTGTGAAGTACCGTTGTAACCTTTTTGGTTGTAACACTCTATGCGTCCCCATCGTCTAGAGGCCTAGGACACTGCCCTTTCACGGCGGTAACGGGGGTTCGAATCCCCCTGGGGACGCCACTATTCGGCGTCACTTATTAGCACTGTTGCTTAGCATCAGATTAGACTAATAAGCGAACAATAAAAAATCCCAGTCATCATACGGTGACTGGGATTTTTTATGTCTGTTGTTTCTCAAAATACTCTATTCTATTGTCACCAGCTTATTGTTAAGAGCGCTATTGCCAACCTATCTAATACTCTTTAATATCGACCTGACAAGCGTTTTTATAGATTGCAGCCACCTACTATAAATGATGGGGCTTAGCGTGATTAAAGGGAAGTGATTGCTATGTTTGGTATCGAGAATTATCTAGGGTTTATCTTAGCCGCTATTTTATTAAACCTGACGCCTGGCACTGACAGTATATATATTATTACTCGTAGTGTCTCACAGGGACAGACCGCTGGATTTCATTCTGTATTGGGCATTACCTCAGGTATTTTGGTACATACATTATTGGCATCCCTAGGATTATCGGTATTACTCGCCAGCTCACCAATGGCATTTATGATCGTCAAATATATTGGTGCAGCTTACTTGTGCTATTTGGGTCTAAAGATGCTACTGAGCAAAAACTCAAATTCGATAGCAAGCAGTTTGGCTGAAAATCAAAACCTTACTGGTAAGTCTAGCAAAACAGGCTGGCAGACTTATAAGCAAGGCGTATTGACCAATGTATTCAATCCAAAGGTCGCGCTGTTCTTTTTAGCCTTCCTTCCCCAGTTTATCGACTCTAGCTATGCTTATGGCATGCTGTCGTTTTTGATGCTCGGAATCACTTTTGCCGTCACTGGCTTTATCTGGTTTTCTTGTTTGTCACTGCTATCATCACGTTTTAGCAAGAGCCTACGAGAAAAGCCGTCTATCGAAACCTTATTAAACAAAATTAGCGGTGTGATATTTTTTGGCTTAGGTATTAAGCTGTTGACTGAGAAGGCTTGATAGCATTGGAATACATAGTAGAGGATGTAATAATGAACGATGATACTAAGAAAAAAATTACTTTATTAATTGAAGAACTGCTCAATACCACTTGCTCAGAATCAAGGCAAATAGAAATAAATCTTGAAGTAAGCAAGCTATCTCCCGATCCATTTTGGAGTGACTATATATTCTGGAATAATGAGTATGCACACGAAGATGGCCGTATAAAATATGAGGCTTTTTTTGATAAAATTTCTGAGTACCCAAATTCTTACGAGTATAAAACAAAGAGTCGCATTTTAGAGCTGGCTCAAAAACTTATTATTAGAGATTTCTCTGATATTAGTGAAGTTGACATAGTGAATGAAATCAATGAATTGTCTCCTGATATCAGTTGGACGAACTATCTTTTTGTCGATAAGACCTGCTTAAACGATGACGGTAGCATCAATAAAGAAGCGTTCTTGAATAGAATATTTAAGGAGAGCTGGAATGAGAACTTCAGATAATGTAGTGAAATAGATTTTCAGATATTTGCTTTATTTTTGCTCCACAAATAAAAAAGCCCAATCCCCTACTTTGACGGGGATTGGGCTTTTTGTCATATAGAGCTTAACTAATTACTAGTCTGCTTCTTTACTCTCAGCAGCCAATTGGCGTAGTACATAGTGCAATACACCACCATGACGCACATATTCGCGCTCTTTTGGTGTTTGTAGACCGACATTTACCTCAAAGGTCTCGCTTGACCCATCAGCACGCGTAGCAGTGACTTTGGCGGTTTTACTTTCGCCATTATCCAGACCTGTGATGCTCAAAACTTCAGAACCATCTAGTTTATATGTCGCTGCATTTTGACCATCTTTGAACGTCAATGGCAACACGCCCATACCGACGAGGTTTGAACGGTGAATACGCTCAAATGAGCTGGTCAATACCGCTTTTACGCCTAGCAAAATAGTACCTTTGGCTGCCCAATCACGGCTAGAGCCTGAGCCATACTCTGATCCGCCAAGCACGACTAGCGGACGCTTGTCTTCTTTGTAATTCATCGCTGCGTTATAGATAGGCATTTCTTCGCCATCTTGTAGCGTGGCTTTATCACCACTGAAGTAATAGGTGTAGCCGCCTTCTTTACCGCCCATCATGGTGTTTTTGATACGGATATTGGCAAAGGTACCACGGGTCATGACTGCATCGTTACCACGGCGTGAGCCATAGCTGTTGAAGTCCGCTTGTAGCACGCCTCGCTCTTGCAGATACTTACCTGCAGGTGAATCTGGGTCGATATTACCTGCTGGTGAGATATGATCGGTGGTGATTGAGTCACCAAACAGACCTAAGATACGCGCGCCTTCGATATCAGGGATACCTTCTGGCTCCATGGTCATGCCATCAAAGAACGGTGGGTTTTTGATATAGGTCGATTCTTCATCCCATGGATACAGCTGACTATCTGCCGAACTAATCGCATTCCATGCTGCACTACCATCGAACACTTCGCCATAGTTTTTGCGGAACATATCTGCATCGATATTATTAGCAATCAGCTCATTGATCTCTTCTGAGGTTGGCCAGATGTCTTTTAAGAACACATCATTACCGTCTTGATCTTGTCCGAGCGGATGAGTCGTCAAGTCGATATCGACCGTACCAGCCAGCGCATAAGCAACAACTAATGGTGGTGACGCTAAGTAACTGGCTTTGACATGTGAGTGAATACGACCTTCAAAGTTACGGTTACCTGATAACACGGCAGCAGCGACCAAGTCATTCTCTTCGATGCCCTTCTCAATACTTTCAAGCAATGGCCCTGAGTTGCCGATACAAGTCGTACAACCATAACCTACTAGATAGAAGCCTGTTTTTTCCAGTTCATCCATCAGCTTAGTTTTTTCTAAATAGTCGGTAACGACTTTAGAACCCGGTGCGAGTGATGTTTTGACCCAAGGCTTGGCTTTCAGACCTTTGGCAGCGGCTTTTTTGGCCACTAGACCTGCGCCAATCATAACCGCTGGGTTTGAGGTATTGGTACAAGAGGTAATCGCGGCAATCACGACTGAGCCATCACGCAGCTTGTGATCTGTCTCATCAATCTTAACAGTAGAGAAAACCCCATTCGCAGGCTGATATCCATCATTTTGATTATTATTGACTTTTGGCTGTGCAGCTAAGTGTTCAGCTTGCTCTTGCTCACCGCCTTCTTGATCAAATCGTACTTTGCCTTCTACTTCTGACTTGCGATCTTTGGTCATTTTTGCTAACGTTTCGCCAAATTTCTCATGCATATCAGACAGATTGATACGCTGTTGTGGCAAGTTAGGACCAGCAAGTGCTGGCTGTACTGAAGACAGATCCAGCTCTAATTTACTTGAATAAGTGGCCGCTGGTGTGTCGGCATCGTGCCATAAGCCTTGCGCCTTGGCATATTTTTCAACCAGCTCAATCTGAGTTTCTTCGCGACCTGATAGACGCAGATAATCAATTGCCATTTGGTCAATAGGGAAAATACCGCAAGTCGCACCATACTCTGGTGACATGTTGGCAATGGTGGCTCTGTCTGCTAACGGCATACTGTGTAAGCCTGCGCCGTAAAACTCGACGAACTTACCGACTACGCCATGAGCACGCAGCATCTCAACGACACGTAATACCAAATCAGTCGCAGTAACGCCTTCAGTTAACTTACCTTTCAGCTCAAACCCGACCACTTGTGGAATCAGCATAGATGACGGTTGACCTAGCATCGCAGCTTCAGCTTCGATACCGCCTACACCCCAACCAAGTACGCCAATACCATTAATCATGGTGGTATGACTGTCTGTACCAAATACTGTATCTGGATAAGCCATCAGTTCGCCATCGACATCAGCTGCCATTACGACACGGGCTAGATACTCAAGGTTGACCTGATGCACGATACCGGTCGCTGGTGGTACCACAACGAAGTTTTCAAAGGCTTGCTTGCCCCAATGCAAAAACTCATAGCGCTCATTATTACGCTTAAATTCAATTTTTTCGTTCAAATCTAGCGCATCTTCGCGGCCATAAGCATCTACTTGTACGGAATGATCGACGACCAACTCACTAGGGATAAACGGATTGATCTGCTCCGCCTTACCACCAAGCTCGACCACCGCATCACGCATCGCCGCCAAATCGACTACTGAAGGTACACCTGTGAAATCCTGCAATACAACACGCGCTGGCATAAAGGCGATTTCTTTTGACGCTTCAGCCCCTGCATCCCAGTTGGCGACGGCTTCAATGTGGTTTTTACCAACCGATTGACCGCCGTCTTCGTTACGTAATAGGTTCTCTAGTACCACTTTCATACAAAATGGTAGTTTCTTAATATGCTCGTAAGTTTCGGTCAGCTTTGGCAGGCTGTAGTAGGCATGTTCCTTGCCAGCGACTGAGAGGGTGTCTTTTACATCAAAAATATCACTCATGATAGCTTCCTTATCGTTGTTATAGATCCTAGACATAAATTATTATAAGTTTAGGTATGACTGGTGGCTCAATAAATGATTGATCTGTCGTGGATTGATAGAGCAGTTTTATAAAAATGTTTAATATAAGTCTGTGTTAACAAAAGAGATAATCATCTCCTTACTGTTTAACAGAAATGCTCTTTTACCATAACAAACATACGAGGCTTTGTTAATGTCTGGACGTTGTCAAATCGTGGCACAATCGTAAACGTAACAAAGGTTTAGCTAGCTATTTCTAGGCAATTCATTCCTAATCAATTTTTATTTTTTGGCGTCGCCCACTACGGAAGACGTAGCTGTCTTCATAAAAGTCAGTATCTGCATTTTCTGCCCAAAAATGCGGCACACCTAAGATCGGTAACGGCGCAAGCTGGCGCGGTTCAACATCGTCGTTTGATAATAATGTGTGCATGTATTCGGCAACTTTGTCATCCAAATAGCTTATGCACTCAGCTAACGATAGTGTAAAGAAGTCTTGTGCAACGTGAATGACAATGCTGTGGGCACATAAGGGTTTACGCGGGTGCACCAATTGCTCAAGCAATGCATGCCCAAAGATATAGACTGCGGCTTGAGCACTAGAACTTGGTTGTACTGGGTTGTCCCATTTAGCACGAGGTTTCACCAGACTCGTCTCCCAGTCGAAATTGACTAATGCTTCACTGATACTAGCATCAGAGGTCACTAGCACCGCCCCATTCTCATCAAAGACAGTAATAGTATCGCGCACACGTCCTCGACGCTCGCTGATGCCTTGCTTTGCAATTTCTAACATATGGTGATAGTTCAACACAGCTTTGGTCTTCGGAAAGGTCAGCCAAATACTGCCGTTAAATAAATCATGCAAGTTATCACGCGTCGGGATATTGCCAGTTGTGCCGATGAAATGCTCATAGGCTTCGCCTTCAGGCAATGCATTTTGAGAGACGAATTGTAGCGTTTGAGATCCGTGGTCATGGGCAGGTCTGGTATGTGGTAACGGCTGTTGCAAATCATCAGCCTGCTGCGCCATCGCCGTTTTTAAGACTTTGCCGATGATGTCAGGCGTATTGATGTCAGAAGCATTTATATTGTGCCCATTTGTGCTTTTCTCATTATCCAAACCTTCTGAATCATCCGAACCATCCGAACCATCTAAGCTATTTCTCTGCAGTTTTGAGCGACTAAGACGCTCAATCGTTTTACTGATATAACTCAACTGAGTGATGTGCGACAACCACGGTGCTTGCCAATCAATGTCAGAAAAGCTGTTATCGAGCTGACCTTCTACTACAGGTAGCTGCTTAATATGAGTATCGAAATTAAGTGTGGCGGGTGAATTACTGGCAGGCATAGGAGCTCTCTCTTACGGGCTATCTCTATTAGACGTATGGACGGTCTATGGTATCATGGTGCGCTTTTTTACTGCTAGATGCGCCGCTCGAAAACGCTTTTTGAGCGCTATGGATGAATGAGTTTTATGGCAAATTTTAATACCCACCTAAATGTCGCCTTTATGGTCAGCGGTACGATGAGTCTGACGGTTTACAAAGCTGGATTGATTGATGATTCGGGGTTTTTGGTATGCGTGGCGCTTGGTACTATCGGTGGATTGCTGCCAGATTTGGATTCTGATAATTCAACACCGATTAAGCTTGGTTTTAATATCACCTCATTCATATTTGCCTTTGGTTTGGTCATGCATTGGCGTAGCGATCTGAGCTTACTGGCACTGATAGCATTATGGCTGGCGGGCTACAGTTTTATGCGTTACGTGGTTTTTCATGTCTTTACTACTATGACTGTGCATCGCGGCGTCATACACTCTGTACCTTATATGGCGATACTGGGATTGAGTCTGACGTGCCTAAGCTATTATGGTCTGCATCTACCGCTAACGACCAGTTGGTTTTATGGTCTGTTTTTATTTGGTGGTGCAATGGTGCATCTGTCGCTAGACGAGCTGTATAGCGTCAATTTGTCCAATATGAAAATGAAGCGCTCATCGGGTACTGCGATGAAGTTTTATCAGCCAAAAGACAAATGGTGGTACCTGCTTCTATATACTATCCTTGCGCTACTGGTATATGCCGCCCCGCCTTTTGAGATGTTTTGGTCACGATTGAGCGACCCTTCTGCATGGGCGCAGCTCAAGGTTGGTATATTGCCAGAATTAATAAAAAGCATGCTGCAATAAAGTTGTCATAAGACTATTAATCCTAAACGAATAAGCCCAAACAAAAATTAGAGTAAAACATGCAACCTTCCCTACATACTTGCCCATGCCAAATTATACCAACAGCAGAGACGGTAAACGCTTCACTATCCTATCAAGACTGCTGCCAGCCGTATCATGATGATTTTTATAATGGCGAAGTAGATAAAGCAGGTGGTATAAAAGCGGAGACAGCCGAGCGGCTCATGCGTACGCGCTATAGTGCCTTTGTGTTGGTTCAGCCAGAGTATATCGTCAAGACCACAGTGCCTGCGCAGCAGAACTTGCTTGATATTAATGCGATTGAAAGTTGGGCAAAAGAGACCGACTGGGCAGGATTAGAGATTGTAGAGCACACACCCAAGCTCGGTAAACGTCATGCACAGGTTGAGTTTAAGGCTTATTTTAATACTAAGAAAAATGCAGGTGATTTAGCAGAAAAAGTACAGGTGCATCATGAACTGTCTGCTTTCGTAAAGGCAAAAAGCAAAGCAAATGATGATACGCGCTGGTACTTCTTAGATCCGACGGTTACGATGACTGTTAGCCAAAAACAACCGTGTATTTGTGGATCTGGTGAGAAGTTTAAGCGATGCTGTGGGGAGTATGTGTAGCCGACTGAACATCAATAAGCCCTAAGCTTTTGACACTTTCAATAAAAGACACAATCTCATTGGTAGTTTGTTCAATCCACCGTTCTCTGTCGTCTTTATCAACCAATTTATATAAGTTGCTTGGTTTTTTAAAATTTATTGGTGTGTTCGGTAATATATTTACGCCTAAAAACCATTTACTTTCGCTCATACGACCATTTGGATATGAGTTATTTATTCCACTCGCTAAATCGATAAGAGAATTTGGATATTGAAGACGCATCGTATTTTGAGAAATAGTCATACCGTAGTAAATGTTTTCATTAACTTGTATAAAGCAATGAATATCATATGCCTTTGTCGTACCAATTTTGCAGCGTATCCCATATAGTTTCGAAGAATTTCTGGGCTTGTAGTAATGCTTGACCGCTACTCTAAAATCGCATACTTGTAATTTTTTATCACAAAATTCAAAAGTATAGCCTTTTGCTTTCAAAGCCTCTTGCAGACCTTCCCACACCTTCCTTTGTAAATCAATTTGAAAGCTTACGAACGACTCACTCAGCTCATGTGCTAGCTTAAAATTTTCTTTTTGGTATAACAGTTCAATATGCGCTTGTTTCATTTTTGCCGACCTTGTATCACCTGTTAATTTGCCCACCAGCCTTCTATATTGCAATAATGTTTGCTCAATATGTGGATAGGGTTTTGCCTCAGCAATACAAGCATCTAACCAGTTTACAATATCCTCTTTATAGCTGATTTGCACAAAATCAATATCTTCTAACTTCCCTCTACCATAAGCACTAACTGGATCACCATATTTATTTAAATATAAGATATAGATATTTTCTGATGCATAGCCCATATTTTTACAAGCTTCATAATAACGTTGGAGCTGTTTTTCTTGGTCATAAGCATGGATTTTGTTTTCAATAACGATGATATTTTCGTGGTTTTTTAAAACGATATCTATGCGACCAGAGTTTGTGATAGCCACTTCAGTCCGACACATATAAGGCTGATTTGGACAAAGTGGCAAACGCTCCCACTTTTGCGTTTCGACCGCTACGTTTAATACTTGGTCGATAAATAGCTTTTGAAAGGCATCCATGCCGTGGCTACCTGTAGGACTTAAAAGCGCCGCTAAAAACTTAGAATGCAGACCCACTTCTTCATCATCTCTTCTTAAGATGGAGAATACATTAAAACCATATTTTGTATTAGATGCGTCTTCTGTCGCTGCCTGCTCGATTTTTTCCAATGCTTGAAAAAGATTGTTGTAGACCATAGTCACTCGTTGTTTTTAATAGGTGCCAATATTAACTGCTACGCTTATCCTAAACACTCGCCCCCACTTCTCTAGCAATCGCAATCCCTTCATCAACGGTCAAAAACTTGCGCTGGCTTGGACTGTCTTTATAAATGACGTCGCCATCTTGAAATATCAAGCATTCATTGACGGCTAACTGTTGCCATTTCTCATTTTCAGTCAATGGCACGGTGACCAAGATAGTAACTTTATCCGTGTCTGTTGTCACATCGCCAAAATTAATCGCCAAATCATCATCAGCCAGTTTAGCTTCGCCAAATGGGGCTTTGCGTGTGAGATAAAACAACAAGCTACCCGCGTACGCCAATTGCCAGCTACCATTTGAGATCAAGCAATTAAACAGGCCATTCGCAGATAAATAGCGGCACTGCGTGGTCAAAAAATTAAACAGCGTTTTGTCATCAGGGCGTGATTTAAAACTGCTCTTTAGACGATTAATCAAATAGCAAAACGCCATTTCAGAATCGGTCGTACCGACTGGCTGACAATGCGCGGCATTGCCATTGTCCTGCAAGCGCTGACAGCGTTTGATAAATTCGCTATTCATCTGACCATTGTGCGCAAACACCCATTGCTCGCCCCAGACTTCACGGACAAACGGATGTGTATTCGCCAAGCAGTTCTGCCCTTGGGTGGCTTTGCGGATATGCGCGATGACATTCATGGCTTTGATGGGATAATTATTGACTAGGTCGGCGACTGGTGACAGATGGCTTGGTCGATTGTCATGAAACAGACGCAGTCCTGTTGAGGCGTTTTTCGCTGCGCTATTCGATTGCGCTCGTACCAACGTATCACTTGCCGCCTTATTACTGTCAGCACACTCACTACGCTCAAAAAATGCAATGCCAAAGCCATCTTCATGACTATCAGTCATCCCGCCGCGCTTGCGAAATCCTGCAAAGCTAAAGCCAATATCTGTTGGGGTATTACAGTTCATTCCTAAGAGTTGACACATTTACAGTTCACCGCCTTTATTGTCTGGTGTGGCATGTTTATCATCTTGCATGGTATGTAGATCCGTTTCTGGCATGATGCCAAGCTCTGCATCGCTCATATTGGCGAGCAAGTCAGCTCTAGCACTGCTGTCCGTATCGACACCTTCGAGGATACGCTGTGCTTGGGGCAAATCTGAATTTTCTACCCAGAGTACGATACCAGAGTTCATGCCAGGGATCGCACTGAGTGGCTGCAGCGATACGGTAATGCCGTTATTACGTAGCAGATTGGCATGCAGCTCGCCTTGCATGTTGGTATCAAAGCGCGCCAGTTTGTGCCAGTTATCAACTTGATCGGTCATAGGGTCGCCTCCAAAGTGTTGGTACTAAAATTGATACTAGAATAAATGAATAAGCAACGTTTACGACAATTGATCTAGCGTATATTCTTCGATTGCAAATTCACTACTGTTTAATTTTTCCTGCGCTTGCTCGGCTTGCCTGATACTACTAAATACACCGACTATCTGATTGTCTGGTTTGTTTAATAGCAAAAATACGGTATTTTGCGACTTTTCGACATGTGCCCAATGGTAAGCGGCTAGACGTTTCATTAAGTCAGGGTTTTTGACCATAATGTTGTCACCCGTACGGCCTTCGGTACGGTTGTAATGAATAACGTTTAATCGTAACAACCAAAATATCACCGCCGCTTTTGCCAGCATAACAGGTAGTGCGCGATTTTCATCATTATTCAGCGGACGTACCGACTCATAACCTTGTAAGAAAGCCGCCATCTTGCTGCGGTCAAAGTTTACCGACTCGCCTTGTTCGGCAACGCCCCATGTAGTACAAAAATCATTGATAGTAATAGCAATATCCATCACATAATGCTCGACACTGACTTCGGTAAAGTCTAGTAAACCTGTCAGACGCGCTTCACCTTTTTGCAGATTCCATAGGGTATTATCAGCAAACATATCCAAATGACATAGACCATTAGGCAAGGTTGCCAATGGTAATTCTGAGTAAGAGCGCCAAATATCACTCATCAGCTTAGCTTCGTCACCTGGCATGAACTGCATTTCACGGTCACGGACATCTGCCCATGGATATAAAGGCACGCCATACTGTTCAGCGGGTTGTAATGCTTGTAACGTCTCATGCAGCAACGCTAGCGCCGCGCCAATGTCATGACACATCGCTTGCGTGGTTTGCACTGGATGTGACCCTGCTAGGCATGGCACTAGCGTAATCGCTTTGTTTTCATAGTGAATAACGTAGCTTTTGTCGCTATCTGTATCAGCATCAGCGGTATTTGCATCAATCACAGCCAGCGGCGCGGCGACTGGCAGTTTGCCATTTAATTGATTGAGAATAACGGCCATCTTTTCGATATCGGCAGGTGGACGCTCTTCAAATAAAGTAAACACATAAGAGTATGTACCATCTACATCATCAGTCGTTTGAATAAACCAGTTTGAGTTTTTAATACCTTGAGTGATCGGAATCGCACGGGCAAATGATACGCCAAAGCTTTGGCAAAAGGCGGCAAACTGATCATCGGTTAACTGGGTATAGACGGACATGACATCTCACTTATAGCAATTGAATAAGAAGTTAAAAAGGTAAATGTAGATAGTAATGAGGGCAATTGTACCGCGCCTGCTCATATTATGGCGAAAAGCGTAATAATCTTGTGAAAAACTGCCTGATATACGGGCGTTTTTGCTAGACTAGCGCCTATAGAATGAATTGATTATAAGGTGAAAGACCCTATGTTAGCAAAGCGTATCATCCCCTGTTTGGACGTTGACAATGGCCGCGTGGTCAAAGGCGTGCAATTTGTCGATATCAAGGACGCAGGCGATCCTGTCGAAGTCGCCAAACGCTACAATGAACAAGGCGCTGATGAGATTACTTTTTTGGACATCACTGCGACCAACGATGAGCGCGATACCACTTATCATACTGTTGAACGCATGGCTGAAACGGTATTTGTACCGTTAACGGTTGGCGGCGGTGTGCGTAAAATCGCCGATATTCGAAATTTGCTCAATGCGGGCGCGGATAAAGTCGCGATTAACTCAGCAGCCGTATTTACCCCTGAGTTCGTTGGTGAAGCCTCGCAGAAATTTGGCAACCAATGTATCGTCGTTGCCATCGATGCCAAACGCGTCGCTGATATCGACATCGACGGTATTAAAGTACCACGTTGGGAGATATTCACCCACGGTGGACGTAAACCCACGGGGATTGATGCGGTGTCATGGGCAGTTAAAATGGCAGACCTCGGTGCCGGTGAACTTTTGGTCACCTCGATGGATGGCGATGGCACCAAAAAAGGCTATGATTTGGCATTGATGAAGCAAATTACCAGCCGTGTCAATGTGCCAGTTATCGCCTCAGGCGGTGTCGGTAACTTACAGCATTTAGCAGAAGGTGTACTAGAGGGCGGCGTCGATGCGGTGCTTGCGGCCAGTATTTTTCACTTTGGTGAGTATACGGTTCAAGAAGCCAAAGCTTATATGGTAGCGCAAGGGATACAGATGCGTCTTTAGCACGCTCGTAAAATACAAATACACCAGAAAAAAATGCTATCATAGCGCTAACCATTTATTTTCGTTCATTTAACCATGGCATCGCCCACATAATCGGCGAACATATTACCTGAACGCAGCATGATATTTAGCGACTTATTTACACCCCTATTTCATTGAATACTCTATTGAGCAAAGGATTTTTATGTCAAATTTACAACAGCAGCGCAATGATGTCACCCATATCGACGGTAACCTACATCAAAATGCTGATGCCCGTATTGGTATCGTTGTTGGCCGTTTTAATGGTTTTGTCGTTGAGTCATTGGTTGACGGTGCAATCGATGCCCTACTTCGCCATGGCGTATTGGGTAGCAATATCACTGTCATTCGTGTGCCTGGCGCATTCGAGCTACCATTGGTCGCCCAGCGTGCCGCTGAATCAGATCGCTTTGATGCGATTGTGGCTCTAGGCGCCATCATCCGTGGTAGCACGCCGCATTTTGATTTTGTGGCTAGCGAATCTGCCAAAGGCTTGAGCAGCGTAGCGATGGATTATAATATTCCTGTTGCCAATGGTGTATTGACCACTGACAGCATCGAGCAAGCCATCGAACGCTCTGGTACCAAAGCGGGTAATAAAGGTTCTGAAGCGGCGATGGTCGTACTAGAGATGATTGCCGTTCTGTCACAGTTAGATATTGATGACGAAAGCATTGATGCTTAATTTTACTGATCGTTAGTATTGACCGCTAGGCAGTCTCTATTCGACCGTCTAGCGGCTTTAGTAACCTCTAGAAGCGTTGCTACTTAAATAACAAATAGCATATAGCACCTATCCGTAATATTGTTTGTAAAGTTAATGAGAGGGTTATAGTTATTACGATAGCCCTCATCATATAACTTCGATATCCAAGACTGACTGGCAAAACGTGCCAGCCGACCACTATTTAACATTCTATTTCAAAATTCAGGTATTGATCCGTTATGACTGACCAACTCAAGCAGGCTATCAACGCTGCAAAAAATGCACAAACCAATGAACAGCAAGCGGAAGCTACCCGTATCGCGAGCAGCAGTACGGGTGATCAAACCTTTGATATGAGTGAGTCTTCTTATAAGACCAGTCATACTGCTATTCGTAAGGCACGCCGCTTTGCGATGCAAGGTCTGTACGAATGGCTTGTGACTGACCGCCGCTTTGATGTCGATGGCAAGCTTGGCTGGAAAGCCAATGCACCAAATGATATCGCTGCTCGTACCCGTGCCACCAATGCGATGCACACCGTGCACATTGGCTACTATCACGAGATGATGCGTGATATTCCAGCACAAGTTGAGGCATTGGATGCTCTAATCATTCAGCATCTTGATCGCGACATTGATAAGTTGGACACTGTTGAGCACGCTATTCTGCTGATTGGTGCCTATGAGCTACAAAACCGTATGGAGATTCCATACAAGGTAGTACTTGATGAAGCGATGAAACTGAACAATCATTTCGGCGCGACAGATGCTCATAAACTGATCAATGCAGTGCTGGATAAAATGGCCGTTGAACTGCGCGCCATTGAAGTACAAGCGGACACCAATGCCAACGTACGCACGTCACAAAAAGCAGCCGCTAAACAAGCTGAGACGACACTTGCTGATAGCATCGAAGACGTTGATACTACAGAAAATCCAATCGACAGTGAGTCAACTGCGTCAGACAAACCGCGTATCAGTGCCAATAACACCGCCGTTAAACGCAATAGCGCGAGCAAAGCCAACGCAAATATCAGCGAGTTTAAGGCCAGCAAACAAGACAGCACTGACGCGAAAAACCAAGACTAGTTATGAACGAGTTTGAGCTGATTGAGCGTATATTTTCACAGATGCAGGCCACGCATTCACCATTAACTGGTCTCGAAAAAGGTATCGGTGATGATGCCGCTGTGATGGAATTGCCAGCTGGGTCACGCTTAGTGAGCTGCATTGATACCTTGGTTCAAGGTCGTCATTTCGCGGCCGATTGGCAAAAAGTTGACGAGTTGGCTTTTTCGATTGGTTATAAAACGGTGGCCGTCAATGTCTCAGACATTGCGGCTATGGGTGCCAAGCCGCACAGTATATTACTGGCATTAGCGCTGCCGCCACAACTTGCTAATGAGCAATGGCTTACTGAATTTGCCAAAGGCTTGTTTCATGCCTGCCAGCTGTTTGGCGTGACATTGATTGGTGGTGATACCACACGTAGTGAACATTTAGTCCTGAGTATCAGCGCACAAGGGATACTGGCGGTAGACACGCAAGCGGTCTATCGCACAGGCGCACAAGTTGGTGATAAGCTCTATGTGTCAGGCACGCTTGGTGATGCGGCATATGCTCTACAGTATCCTGATAGTACTCAAGGTATAGAGCTGGCTCATCGACTCCATATGCCAACACCGCGAATTGCGCTAGGCGCCGCACTGGCCAAAGTTGGTGCGACGGCGATGATAGATATCTCTGATGGCCTGTATCAAGATATCGGGCATATCTGTCAGCAAAGTGCTGTAGGCATGCGAATTGATGTGGAGCAGCTGCCTACTAGCGAACCACTGGCTACGGTTGATTTATCTGAGCGATTGTTGTGTCAACTGGCAGGCGGTGACGATTACGAGTTGGCTTTTACGTTGCCTGCACATATCACCCCTCCTACTACCAACATAGCTGTCACCTGTATCGGTGAAGTAATCGCCCTATCAGATGACATCGCGACAGAGAAAAATAAATCTCTAGCATTGCATCCTAAGCTGTATTATCAAAATCAGCTGATCACTCGAACTCAGCACGCGCCATTTGCCACATGGCCCAATCTTACTGGTTACCAACATTTTACAGGTTAGCCCATGACTGATCACGATTTATCCAAGCCTGATATCAGCAAAGCCAATGACTGCCCACCATTGCCTAACAATGCCAGTGGGCTCGATCGTATGATCTATTGGTTAGGTATTGGTTTGGGCAGTGGTCTGCCGCGCCGTGCACCCGGTACTTGGGGCACCGTTGGTGGGTTAATCATCGCCATACCACTGATGAGTTTGGGCTTTATACCTTTTCTAATATTGACAATTCTATCTTGTATTTTTGGTGTTTGGATCTGCGGACGTACATCCGAGCTGATGCAAGGCCATGATGACCCTCATATCGTATGGGATGAATGGTCTGGTATCTGGATTACTCTGCTACCCTTCTCTTACATGGGTGTTGCAACCACAAACTTTTGGCAAGATGTCTCTCAAGCGCTTTCTATCTTCGCCATTGTTATCGCTTTTATACTCTTTCGGTTTTTTGATATTATTAAGCCGCCACCGATTGGATGGGCTGATAAAAAGGTTGCTGGTGGGTTAGGCATCATGCTTGATGATATCATCGCAGGTATCATGGCAGCAGTGTTATGGGTAGTAGTTATGTTTGGTGCGCTGTTGTAAGCGACCTTAGCTAGCCGCTACGATAGTGAGTAGTTACCATATAACCTCTTGTTCCAGCAATTTTGTCAATTTGAACACCACCCTCTTGTATATAGTCAGTACAATATTAAAAAGATACAGCGGGACTGGGATGAATTTTTTACAGCCTCTGTCGGCATAGGCACAGCAAGCCAGAAAAATTTATACCAGTTTCGCGTTATTGAATACTGTATCCGTTTTATTGAGTATCGACTGTAGATAATTAATGTATTGATGTCAGGTTGCATGATAAATGCCTGTCTATCAAAACATTTTTTTGAATGAACATTTGCGCTATAATCCAATCTTATATTTTGTTACATTTGTAGGACTACTATGACATCTCCTCTTTCTGTGATTATTCTGGCTGCCGGTAAAGGCACACGTATGCAGTCAGCAAAACCAAAAGTTTTGCAGACCTTAGCAGGTAAGTCTTTACTGAGTCATGTATTAGACACTTGCCATCAGTTGACGGTTGATGAAACCATCATCGTCCACGGTTTCGGCGGCGATCAAGTAAAGTCAGAGATTCTCAGTCAATACACGCAAGCCTCTATCACTTGGGTGGCTCAAACTGAGCAGTTAGGGACTGGCCATGCGGTTAAAGTAACGCTGGCTGATTTGCCAACATCAGGACAAAGCCTCATTCTATATGGTGATGTGCCATTAGTAAGCTGCCAGACACTAACGGCTTTAAAAACGGCTAATACTGATGGTATGTCGATGTTGACCCTGACGGTCGATAATCCATTTGGGTTGGGCCGTATTAAGCGTGATCTAGCAGGCAATATTGAAGCCATCGTTGAACAAAAAGATGCCAGTGCTGATGAGCAAAGCATCAATGAGATTAACAGCGGTATTTACTGCGTAGACAATGCACTACTGCATAAGTACCTGCCTGAGCTCTCTAATGACAATGCTCAAAAAGAATACTACCTGACTGATATCGTCAAAATGGCCGTTGCTGATGGTATTACCATTGCAGCGATTGAACCTGAGCATACTTTTGAGATTGAGGGTGTCAATAACCGTCAACAGCTTGCGAGCCTAGAGCGTACATGGCAACGTAAGCTCGTCGCTGATCTACAAGAAGCGGGCGTGCAATTTGCTGATCCTACCCGTGTCGATATTCGTGGTACGCTGACCGCAGGTCAAGATGTGTTCGTGGATGTCGGTGTGGTATTTGAAGGCGACTGCGTTTTGGGTGATAGTGTCTATATAGAAGCAGGCTGTGTCATCAAAAATGCTCATATCGGTAATGCCTGTCATATCAAGCCTTACTGCGTCATCGATCGTGCTGAGATTGGTGCGGGTGTCGATGTCGGGCCTTTTGCACACTTGCGTCCTGAGACTGTACTGTCTGACAACAGCAAAGTTGGTAACTTCGTAGAAATTAAAAAATCGACTATTGGTCAAGGCAGTAAAGTCAATCATCTCAGTTACGTCGGTGATGCCACTGTCGGTACAGGTGTCAATATCGGCGCTGGCGTCATTACTTGTAACTATGATGGCGTCAATAAATCGCAAACCATCATTGAAGACAATGCCTTTATCGGCTCTAATGCCAGCCTAGTTGCGCCAGTGACCATTGGCGATACAGCTACAGTGGCTGCTGGTTCTGTCATTACTAAAGACGTTGATAGTAGTGCATTAGCGTTTGGCCGCGCACGACAAACCCAAAGAGACAACTTTCAACGACCGACTAAAAAGTAACAGGTTTGTTAATAGTCAGTTTCATTGCGTCCATATTTGAGCAGATATAATCCGTACGATAGTTTCTATGCTACTGCCCAATCTGAGTAAGCATACTTCGAGAGTGCCGACTATGAAAAAACTATTCGCTGCTATGGTGTTGTTAACCACCTTGACGTCATATTCAGTGGCGTCAGCGAGCACCACTATAGAATATGATGCAGAGTGCAAATATTTTGATGCTAAAAAATTATTGAAATATTCAGGTGAGTGCCACGGCAATTGGGGCGTTGGCATGAACCCTAAGCCTAATGGCATAATGTCAACCTATCAGCGTTATATCATGACTTACCCCAATGGCAATGAAGTCTGGATATTTATCAATGATGATGACTCTGCTACTGTAAACGATATCCCAGCGATATCTCTAAAAGCAAAAAACGGCTACGAGAAAGTAAAAACGACTCAAGGTGAAATATTTGAATTTACCAAGGGTTCAGAGTGACTAGAGATACATTCAAACAAAAACTGATTTGATTCTAAAAATTGATTTGGTTTATATGTTTTGTGGATGATATCTAAAAATAGACACAACAATTATTAAAAATAATCAGTTAAGGAATAGCCATGTGTGGAATCGTAGGGGCAGTTGCTGAGCGAAATATCGCTAATATTTTATTAGAAGGTTTGAAGCGCCTAGAATATAGAGGTTATGACTCAGCTGGTCTAACCGTTATTCGTGATGGAGCGTTACATCGCGAGCGCCAAGTCGGTAAAGTACAGGCACTGGTTGATGCTGTTGCTATCAATCCAGAATTTTTTGATGGGCATATCGGTATTGCTCACACGCGCTGGGCCACTCATGGTGAGCCTGCGCAGCGTAACGCGCATCCTCATGTTTCAGGTAAAATTGCTGTCGTTCACAATGGTATCGTCGAAAACTACGCTGAGCTAAAAGAAGCATTGATAGCCAAAGGCTATGAATTTACCTCGCAGACAGATACTGAAGTCGTTGCGCATCTGATTCATGATATCTACAAAAAGACGCCTGATTTATTAGAAGCAGTGCGCACCATTATCCCAATGCTACATGGCGCATTTGCCTTGGGTATCGTGCATGTGGACAACCCAGATGAGCTCATTACGGTACGTCTAGGCTCACCACTCGTCATCGGTGTGGGTATCGGTGAGAACTTTATTGCCTCAGATCAATTGGCATTGCTGCCAGTGACCAATCGCTTTATGTACCTAGAAGAAGGCGATATCGCCAAACTGACTCGCAGCAGCATTCAAGTTTTTGCAGATGGTGTTGAAGTGCAACGTCAAATACATGAAATTGATGCCACCCAGCATAGCGCTGACAAAGGCGAGTTTAAGCACTACATGCTCAAAGAAATCTATGAGCAACCAGATGCCGTCGCCCGCACGCTTGAGATGGCAGTAGACAATGGCGAAACCAGCAAGTTACGTGATGACTTTTTGCAGCGTCATGAGTCTCAGCTGTCAGGTATCCGTCATGTGCAAGTGATTGCTTGCGGTACCAGTTATCACTCGGGACTGGTCGCGAAATACTGGTTTGAAAGTATGATTCGTATTCCGTGTTCAGTCGAAGTGGCCAGTGAGTTCCGCTATCGTAACCCTGTGGTGGTAGATAACTCACTGGTAATTTGTATTTCTCAATCTGGTGAAACAGCCGATACGCTATCTGCATTACGTGATATCCAAAAGCACATGCCAGCCGGTTTGGTCAGCTTGGCACTATGTAATGTACCGACCTCATCACTGGTACGCGAGACGGATATTTTCTTGCCAACACTGGCAGGACCTGAGATTGGTGTGGCATCGACCAAAGCCTTTACGACTCAGCTAGTGGCTCTGATGCTATTGGTATTGAAAGTTGGTGTCGCTCAGCAGCGTATGACTGATGAGCGTTTGGGTACATTACTCGGTGAGCTACAGCAGCTACCTGGACAGTTATACGCCAGCCTAAACCTTGATGGCCCTATCAAGGCCATGAGCCAGCACTTTGAAGACAAGAAAAGCTGTTTGTTTTTGGGACGCGGCCTACAGTACCCAATCGCGCTAGAGGGCGCACTAAAACTCAAAGAGATCTCTTATATCCATGCCGAAGGCTATGCAGCAGGCGAGCTCAAACACGGCCCATTGGCACTGGTCGATAAAGACATGCCAATCGTGGTGCTCGCACCCAAAGACAGTATGTTTGACAAACTCAAAGCCAACATGCAAGAAGTACACGCACGTCATGGTGAGCTGTTTGTATTTGCAAGCGAGTCCAGTCAGATGGTCGAAGAGGATCGTCTACACGTGGTCTATGTCCCTGATGTGAGTGAAGCCCTAGCCCCTATCGTCTACAGCGTACCTGTACAGCTGCTGTCGTATCATGTCGCCGTGATGCGTGGTACTGACGTCGATCAGCCTCGCAATTTGGCCAAGAGCGTCACGGTGGAATAAGAAAAGTTACTCTACGATAACTCTTGTGAGCGAGTAATAAAGTATCATACTGAGTATTTACTCGTCATACTGAATAACTACCAATCATAATATTGTGCCACCCTAAGTCCTTCGTCATCTGGTATTAATGAGATGGCGAAGGACTTTTTTATGTCTAACGACATATAAAAATATCAATAACTTATATAATAATAGCATCTAAAATATGGGCACTAAAAGCATGGATATCGAGAGCGACACCGCTGACCAAATAGAGATTATTTATGAAGATGAGCATCTGGTAGCGATAAATAAAGAAGCGGGATTATTGGTGCATCGCAGTTGGCTAGACAAAGGCGAAACGCGCTTTGCCATGCAGCTCACTCGTGATGCGGTAGGGTGCCATGTGTTTCCGGTGCATCGGTTAGACAAGCCCACATCTGGCGTATTATTGTTTGCCAAGACCTCAGCCGTAGCGCGTAGCCTTGGCGAGGCCTTTACGGCACATACCGTGACGAAGCAATATCTAGCTGTAGTACGCGGCTTTATGCCAGACCAAGGCAGCATTGATTATGCGCTTAGCTTTAAACCTGATGCCATTGCCGATAAATTTGCCGACTTAGACAAGCCTGCTCAAGAGGCGGTGACCCATTGGCAAAGCTTGGCACAAGTTGAGCTGCCATTTGCAGTGTCAAAAAAGCACGCCACTAGCCGCTATAGTCTGGTACGCTTGATACCCGAGACTGGGCGTAAGCATCAGCTGCGTCGGCATATGAGACATGTATTCCATCATATCGTGGGCGATACCAGCCACGGTGATATACGGCACACACGATTTTTTCGTACTCACTATGACTGTACACGCATGCTGCTGCATGCTCAGACTTTAGCACTCAGCCATCCGGTCACTGGCGAGCCATTGTTGCTAAAAGCAGGATTAGATGAGCAGTGGATGCGCATCTTAGAAGAGTTCTCTTGGGTAGAGAGCGCTGAATATTAGACAGAGTAAGGTTTTCTGGTACTATCGTTTACTAGATGTTAAGGTTTAGTACCCTAACGAGGATTTGTTAATTTGAGTATTTTATTTTGAACAAATTGTGTTATTTCTCAAAACCATACTTTCTTTGAAGACTCTTATTAATGACTAAAAGATTAAACAAAAGCCTGAAACAGCTAAACCACTCCCTATAGCAGCTCTTAGTACGAGTTTCACACCAAAATGGCAAATATTTAGCTGGTTGGTGTTTGTTACTTCAATTGTGTTCTATCTACGCTAATAGAGCGAGGTATTGATAAGATCATAATGCCTTTTTCAAGGCAATTACATTCTAAACGTTACGCAACTCTCATTTGGTCAACAGTTTTAATAATTCCAGCCTCTTAATTATCTATTTCAATAGATACATTTTAAGTTCGATATTTGTTAGCATAGGCAGCTATTTTTGAAAAAGCAGCCTTAAGTCGTATATTAAGAAAAATACTAGTAGTAACTTAATATTGACCAAATAACATGACAATCTACTAAAGGTGATTGCTTCATTTAGCATCTTTCTTTCTAATATCAACAATATTACCTTTAAAGAATAAACAATGGTTTATAAATACTTAAAAAAGCTTTTCTTTTACAACAGAAGAAAAAGATCTTATCTTGGTGAAAGTCTGACTATAGCTGCTAAATCGTATCAAAAGGCAGCTGAGCGGGGTCATACCACCTCTCAGTATCATCTTGGTCTACTTTACCAAGAAGGGAAAGGTGTTCCTCAAGATTTGACTACAGCTATCAGTTGGTACCAAAAGGCAGCTGAGCAAGGTCATGCCATCTCCCAATATCATCTTGGTTTACTTTACCAAGATAGGAAAGGCGTTCGTCAAGATTTGGCTACAGCTGTAACCTGGTATCAAAAGGCAGCTGAGCAAGGTTATGTCATTGCCCAGTATCATCTTGGTGTACTGTATCAGGATGGCAAAGGCGTTCCTCAAGATGTGGCTACGGCTATCAGTTGGTATAAAAAGGCAGCTGAGCAGCGTCATATCACCTCTCAGTATCATCTTGGTTTACTTTACCAAGATGGGAAAGGCGTTCCTCAAGATGTGGCTACGGCTATCAGTTGGTACCAAAAGGCAGCTGAACAAGGTCATGCCATCTCCCAGTATCATCTTGGTTTACTTTACCAAGATGGGAAAGACGTTCCTCAAGATTTGACTACGGCTATCAGTTGGTATCAAAAGGCAGCTGATCAGCGTCATATCACCTCCCAGTATCATCTTGGTGTACTTTACCAAGATGGGAAAGGTGTTCGTCAAGATTTGACTACGGCTATCAGTTGGTACCAAAAGGCAGCTGAACAAGGTCATGCCATCTCCCAGTATCATCTTGGTTTACTTTACCAAGATGGGAAAGGCGTTCGTCAAGATAAGTTTCAAGCAAAAGAATGGTTTGGTAAGGCTTGTGATAGTGGTGATCAAAATGGGTGCGATAAGTACCGAATATTAAATGAATCGGGTTACTGATCTCGTTTATTTAGTATGAAAACATCTTGATGTGGCTCATACATATAGAATCAGCATCAAAAAAATGCTTATCGGTTTAAGACACCTTAAAAACCTAAGCACTTAGATTATTAAAATAAATCTAGCCGTCTGTTGTAAGCACATCCCAACCAAATCTACTCATCACCCCGTTAAACACATTTGCAGAATACTTAATACAGCCCACTAAACTGAGCGTAATTCTCCGCATTAAGCACTACTATGCTATTCATGACCCTTATATTTTAAATACATCAATATAGCTAATTAGAACAATCCTTTATAAAGGAAGTAACACCCTACTACGGTCAACAGTACTGCAAAACATTTTTTTAATAGTTGCGGTGATAATATATGAGCGACTTTTGCCCCTATCTTGGCGGTAAAAAAGCTCATGATGCTGATACCTAAAAAGGCATAAATATGAACAAAACCAATCGTATTGGGCACATTGACTTGAGCCTGCATCCCAAAGATCATAAACCCTAACGCCCCGGCAATCGCAATGGGTAGGCCACACGCCGCTGACGTGCCAACTGCTTTTTGCATCACCACACCATAACGCGTGAGATAAGGTACGGTTAAGCTACCGCCGCCAATCCCAAAGATGGCAGAAGCGATACCAATAACGCCACCTGCTGCTAGTTGCTTAGGTTTTGAAGGTAGTACTGCATTGGTATTACTGGCACTATTATTCGCTTTATTTTTGCCACCCACAAACATTTTATAGGCAACCCACAGCAAAAATATGCCAACGATGAGCTGAAGATATAACCCTGATATCTGCCCTGCAATCCCTGCCCCAAAAAAGCACCCTATCGCTAAGCCTGGTACTAGATTCTTAAAGACAGGCCACATGACTGCGCCTCGTTTATTGTGTGCCATTAGCGAGCTTATAGACGTCACAATAATGGTCGCAAGCGAGGTCCCTAGCGCTAAATGCATTATATTGTCAGCAGGGTAACCCATTTGAGTAAAGACGATAAAGAGTAGCGGTACGATGATCGTACCACCGCCCACGCCAAACAGCCCCGCAGCAAATCCTGCTAGAGCACCTATGATTAAAAAGATAATGAGTTCCACGGAATATTTACTTCTCAGATTGATGATGAATCTAGTTGATTCAGTTTAAAAGACAGACAAGGCAACCGAACGCAGATGTATAGGTGATACTTCAAATGGGGTTAACGCTGTCACTCTTTTATAGAGGATTGACTATAGTTTGATGGATATTCGATAATAGCCAGACCATTGACCTAAGCGATGGCCACTTGACCCACTCGAGAATAAGCACGGTTAAAATAAACCAGACCCTCCTCTGACCCATCTTGCTGCTCAGATTGTTTGATGGCGACTACTCGGCACATAAAAACACTGTGCGTCCCCACCTCCTGAACATGCTCAATCTCACAGTCAAAACTGACCAATGCATCTTCTAGAATAGGAGAGCCTGTCACTAGCTGAGTCCAAGCACCCTGTTCAAAGCGCTCTACTGACTGTAGTTTTGAGGCAAAAGTGTTAGAAATCGATTCATGATGAGCGCCCAATACATTGACGCTCAGTGTTTTATTTTCAATAAAATACGCATGTGAGCGTGACGTCTGATTCATACAGACGAGCAAAGTTGGCGGTGTATCGGTGACACTGCATACAGCCGACGCCGTAAACCCATGAACGCCCGAAACGCCTGCTGTAGTGACCACGTTGACCGCTGTCGTTAACAAAGACATGGCGTCTCTAAAATCAGTTGCTTCAATCCTATCTTTAATCATTATTCCAATCCTACATTTGGATTATCACTGGTCATCCGCTTAGCCTGCTAGTTCTTGACGAACGATTTTGGCACCTGCACTTAATGCGGCGAGCTTACCTCGTGCAACTTGGCGAGACAACGGTGCCATACCGCAATTGGTCGCAGGATAGAGCTTATCAGCATCAACAAACTGCAATGCTTTGCGTAAGGTATCTGCCACTGCCTCAGGAGTCTCGATATTATTGGTTGCTACATCAATAGCACCAATCATCACTTTTTTGCCGCGAATGAGTTCGATCAAATCCATGGGTACGCGTGAGTTCTGACATTCAAGTGAGACAATATCAATTTTCGACTGCTGCAGTTTAGGAAATGCTTTTTCATACTGACGCCACTCTGACCCCAGTGTTTTCTTCCAATTATTATTGGCTTCGATACCATAGCCATAGCAGATATGCACCGCTGTCTCACACTTGAGTCCTTCGATGGCACGCTCTAATGTGGCGATACCCCAGTCGTTGACGTCATCAAAAAACACATTAAAGGCGGGTTCATCGAATTGAATGATATCCACGCCAGCAGCTTCTAACTCTTTGGCTTCTTGATTTAGAATTTTAGCAAATTCCCAAGCCAATTTCTCACGGCTTTTATAATGACCGTCATATAGCGTATCAATCATCGTCATCGGCCCAGGTAGCGCCCATTTGATTGGCTGATCCGTCTGCTGACGTAAAAATTTAGCGTCTTCAACAAATACTGGCCTTTGACGGCTCACAGCACCAACCACTGACGGTACACTCGCATCATAGCGATTACGGATTTTAACGGTCTTGCGCTGCTCAAAATCCACGCCGTCGAGATGTTCAATGAAGGTGGTCACAAAATGCTGACGGGTCTGCTCACCATCACTGACGATATCAATCCCTGCATGTCGTTGTTCTTGCAGTGACAACCGCAGAGCGTCTTGTTTTGCTTCGATCAGCTGCTCGCCTTCTAATGCCCAAGGCGACCAGATTTTTTCAGGCTCTGCCAACCAAGAAGGTTTTGGTAAGCTGCCAGCAGTTGAGGTTGGTAGTAATATATCCATGATAATTTGTCTTCTTTATTTTAGGTAGTGATTAGGGCATGTCCTCAATTCAATCGGTATTCATCTAAATGGGTTAAAAATGGCCAAATCTTGCCAAACGGCGTCAAATAGCTGACTAATATCTCGATATTATCTGCGCTATTTTCCTTGTTTGACTGCCATTTATCTCATTTTTATCACCATTTTTAAAATGAGGACACGCCCTAGCAATTAGGCAGCGTATTTTTTGACTGATTCTTTTTGATCAATTTTGTTTATAGCTTCATAGCTTGCCGCCCATTCCTCAAGTATCGCTTGATATGGCTTGATGAACGTCTCTTCAGTGAACTTGCCTTGTGTCACAGCCATTTGGCTGCGCTCTTCACGATCGTACACAATTTGCGTCAATGAATAATCTTGGTATTTAAGGCTTGGCTGATAGACATCACTGGCGCTTGAGTTGGCATTATAAATCTCAGGACGGTAGATTTTCTGAAAGGTCTCCATGGTACTGATCGCACTGATGAGCTCAAGGTCGGTGTAATCACTCAGCAAATCACCCGCAAAGTAGAATGCTAACGGCGCGACACTGTCAGCAGGCATAAAATAACGTACGGTTAGACCCATTTTATGGAAATAGTCATCAGTCAATGAATAGTCATCCTGTCTATACTCAACCCCCAATACAGGGTGTTTGTTAGCCGTACGGTGATAGGTTTTGCTGGTTGAGACACTCAGGCAAATGACAGGTGCTTTGTTAAAGTTGGCTGTGTAGGCCTCTGATTGCAATACATACTGGAACAGCTTGCCATGTAAATCACCAAAACTCTCCGGCGTTGGCGTGTTTGGTTTTTTACTAAAATGCTCTGATAGCACGATGCTAAAGTCATAGTCACGCACATAAGAGGAGAAGCTGTTGCCGATCATGCCCGCAATACGCTTATTGTCTTTATGATCAACGATCGTGGTTTTGAGCGTTTCGATAACGGGGAAAGTATCCCCATTGCCTGCAATATCCATATCGACTGAGATGATGTCAACCTCAACAGAATAACGGTCTGCGGTTGGGTTATCCCAATGCGCCAATGCATTAAAACGGTTATTGATCATTCTTAACGTTTTGCGTAGGTTCTCTTGACGATGTTCACCACGCGCCAGATTGGCAAAATTCGTCGTCAGACGCGTGCTGTCTGCAGGATGATAGTTTTCATCAAAACGAATGCTCGAAATGGAACAGCTAAAATTTTTGCTCATGGTGACTCACTACCCTATTCTCGTTATCTGAGATAAACCAAATGTTTGTATGGGATGAATCATACCTAAATTTAAACATGAATAAAAACGATACTATTTTAATAAAAGATGAATAATATTCATGTTAATAGAATTGGATGACAGCGGTTTCAATTACAGCTTATGTTGCATCGGTAGCAAAGTACTTTTTTCTACGTTGCTCTATTTAATGGTATCAAGCATTTGTATCAGACAAAAAAATAGTAGTGATACGCCATTTATGAAATGATGTATCACTACTATGATTAGAACTGGCTACCTTTAGGGTCAGTAACCTTTAGCGACTTCTACTCTCTTTCTAAGACCACTCTATAACGCGCATTACCGCTTTCTAGTCGCTCAAATGCCTCATTTATCTCAGACATTTTGTAGGTTTCAGTCACTGGCTGAATCTTGTGACGCGCTGCAAAATCTAACATTTGACGAAGCGTCGCAGGCGAGCCAACTGGTGAGCCTGACAAGCTGTTTTGCGCCATAATCATTGGAGCCGCAGCAATTTCTAACGGTGCTTCTAATATACCAACAAAGTGTAATCGACCTTTTGGCTTTAAGGTCTTGATGACCACGTCCCAATTCATGTCTACATTCACAGTCGAGATAATAAGGTCGAATGAACCTGCTGCTTTTTCGATTTCGCTATCTTCTCTTGAGTTTAGGCAATGATGCGCGCCAAGCTCTTTGGCTTCTTCCATTTTTGATTCGCTGGTGAATGCGGTTACTTCACAGCCCCATGCATTAGCAAATTGTAATGCCAAATGACCCAAGCCACCAATGCCGATCACAGCCACTCTCGAGGTTGGTTTGATGTCGTACTGCATCAATGGGTTAAATACTGTGATACCACCACACAGTAACGGTCCTACAGAATTAAAATCCAAGCCTTCTGGAATTTTTATCACACTGGTGTCTTTTGCACGTACTTTATCAGCAAAACCGCCATGATTGCCGATGATGGTGCCTTCTTGCTCGGCACATAGGTTATGGTCACCGCCAATGCATAAATCACAAACGTTGCAATAGCCTTTGTGCCAGCCAAGTCCCACTTTATCGCCAAGCTCTAATTTTTTTACATGCTTACCTTTTGCCAGTACTTTACCGGCCACTTCATGACCACCCACAAACGGGTATTGCGTCATACCCCATTCGTTTTGCCACATGGACAAATCACTGTGGCAAACGCCGCAGCTGTGTACTTCGATTTCTACTTCATGATCGCCTAGAGTGCCAGGCTCATATTGGTAAGGGGCGAATTTTCCGCCTTTTTCTTGTGCTGCATAAGCGTTAATCATCATTACTTCCTTATTTTTTTAGTGTTTCATGGTCTTTATTGAGTATCAAAATCTATCAAACCAACCTAAATGGCTAAGCGTTTAGAGACTAAAATAGGATAACAACACTCACAAGTAGACCGTTCGACTTGAACGCGCTAAGACTATCATAATACCGAACGTGATACCCAAAAAGCGACGAATCACCAACACTACTGTCAGACCTATTTACTGTCAGACCTATTTACTGTCAGATCTCTTTTATTAAAATCTGTTAACTAGCATTGCTGAAACGTTGCTTGCTCGAATACTCGTAAGCCTTTAGAAAATGCATAGCACTAACGCTTTGCAGCTTCTATCTGAATGTTCAGTTGGACTTTTTCGGTAATACCCAATAGCGTATATTTGCTGATACCCCATTTGGTGCGATCAATAGTCGTTGTAAAATCACCACCGCAGACTGGTTTTTTCAATATTGGATTTAGATAGCAGTTGAACTTGGTGGCGGTCAATGTAATCGGATTGGTTTTGCCATGTAGTGTCAACATGCCATCGACCTTACTGACACTCGTCTTATCACCTTCAGTCGAAAAATGCCATTTGATGGATTTAAATTGAGCCAATGGAAACTGCTCTATATCAAAAAAGTCTGCGCTTTTGAGGGCGATGTCAAATGCGGTGTCACCCGTATTTAAGCTATTTAGAGGAATAATGAGCGAGATATCACCAGTTTTAGCAGTTGGGTCATAATCGAGCTGCCCCGTTACGTTATAGAAACCGCCTGTGTTGGTCGAGGTATTAAAATGGTCAATAGCAAAGCGTACATTCGTATGGGTGGGGTCGATATCGTAAGTTGCTGCCTGACTACTGGCGATACTCAACAGGCTGATGCATAAAGCCAGTATAGGCTTTTGAGAGGACAGTATGAATGTCGAGAGGGATAGTTGATTCATGAAAGCACTCCTTGGCAATAGTAAATGATACGGCAATCACATCCTTTATGATTGTGCACTTATATAATGACAACAAGCCCATACTTAATCAATAAGTATGGGCTTGTCTATTTTGATTCGGTTGCGACTGCTAATGCTAGGTTGGTGATTAGATATAGTCAGCTCAATATAAAAGAGAGATGTTCAAAACAGCGTTCTACTGGGATAACTTTTACTCGCTTGCTGTGCGCGTTGCACTCCAGAGGCTTCGTAAAACTTATCCCAGAACCACTGTATTTTTTTAAATTGAATCAACTATAGAGACGTTTAGGGTCTGTTGAACATTCAAATATTAGGGCTGCTGATTGCTAAAATTGCACCAAACTAGGCGCAAACCGACGATAATGTCGAGACTTTAGCTAGGTTTGTAACAACACTTGGGGTGATTTTAGCATCAGCCTTTCAGGGCAGTACTATTTTCTGCCAATATATGGCGAAATTGTTTAACCTAGAATGACTAGGCATCAAAAATTTCACTGCATATTGTCTAAAAAATAGTGACTGCCAGCACCACATTTGAATGTTCAACAGACCCTAATTATATTTTACTATCTGTCACTGCTTTCTCTTTGCCACTAGGCACAAGCCACTTAGCAAACCATCCTGACAAATCATCCATCAACGTATAGACCACAGGTATCACCACCAGACTGAGTAGCGTAGAAGTTACCAGACCACCTAAAACAGCAGCAGCCATCGGTCGTCTAAAGGTAGGATCCGCATCACCCCAACCAAATACCAGTGGCAACATACCTGCACCCATCGCAATGGTGGTCATCATAATAGGCCGCGCGCGCTTATGGCAAGCATCAACAATAGCCTCAAAACGTGCCAGCCCGCGACGCTGCGCAATGAGCGCATAATCCACCAACAAAATAGAGTTTTTGGTGGCAATCCCCATGAGCATAATAAAACCAATCATAGAAGGCATCGACAGACTGCTATTGGTAATGACCAAACCAACAAACGCGCCACCGATCGATAGCGGCAACGCCATCAAAATAGTAAACGGCTGCAGCAAACGACCAAATAGTAGAATCAGCACACCCAAAATACAGACCACGCCCACCGACATCGCGATGATAAAACCGCTAAAGAGATCCGCCATGTTTTCGGCTTGACCTTGATCGATAATAGTAATCGAAGCTGGCAGCTGCTGCATGCTCGGCACCGCTTTGACCGCTTGCACCAAGTCACCAAGCTCGCCATTGGCAGGTTGTACCGTGATACTAATCGCACGCTCCCGATCCAATCTACTAATCTGGGCAGGCCCTGTGCCAAAGCTCAAATCAGCCACTTCACCCACACGCACCCCTTGCCCTGCTGGCATGGTGCTTGGCACATACAGTCCTTCTAGCTGACTGACGTTTTGTTTGGCAATATCTGGCAGACGCACCACGATAGGAATCTGACGCGTGTCCAAATTGAGCTTAGACAGGCGCTGTTCATAGTCGCCCACAGTTGCGACACGTAGCGTGGTAGCGATGCCCTCAGTGGTTACGCCTTTATCCGCCATCGCCAGTCTATCGGGTGTCACTGTCAGCTCTTGGCGCGGTAAGCTGCGATCACTGGTCACCGCGCCTGCACTTGGCAAACCGCGAATCTCAGTCATGATTTTTTGGGCAGTTTGCTCAAGCAGCTCTGGATTGGTACTAGTCAAAGAAAAATTATAACCACTCTCGCCGCCACTCGACAGTCCAACCGTAAAGCGGGCGCCCGGTACTTCGGTCATCAATTGGCTGATTTTGCGTTCTATCTCTTTTTTGGTGCCGCGTTCTGCACGCGGTGCAAGCACGATATCTAAGCCAGCGATGTTTTCTGCTTTACCACCGCCACCATCCGACGCACCCATCGACGCCTGCGCCTCTCCCACAGAAGAAAAAATATTGGTCACCTCAGGCATCGCCAAGATGCGTGCACTGGCTAATGCTGCCACTCGTTCCGTATCCGCTAGCGACACATCAGGCGTCAGCTCAATAGATACACGGGTTTGATCAATGTCATTGTCAGGGATAAACGCTGTGGGCAATAATTTAACAAGCCCTAGGGAGGCCACAAACAAGACCACTGTCGCACCCATCGTCAGCCACCGATGACGCAGTGTCCAAGTCACTATTTGCAGATAACGCGTCATGAGCGCGCTTTGTTTTTCGACGTGCTTTTTTTCTGGGCGCAGTATGTATGCCGCCATCATGGGCGTAATCAACCGCGCTACCATCAGTGAGGCAAAAATCGAGAGCGCAGCTGTCCAGCCAAACTGACGGAAAAACTGTCCCACAATCCCGCCCATAAAGGCCGTCGGCAAAAACACCGCAATCAAGGTAAAGGTGGTGGCAACCACGGCCAAGCCAATCTCATCAGCCGCTTCCATCGCCGCCTCATAAGGCGTCTTACCCATGCGTAAATGACGGATGATGTTTTCAACTTCTACAATCGCATCATCTACTAATACCCCAATTACTAATGACAGCGCCAACAGCGAGATGATATTGAGACTAAAATCGAACAGATACATGCCCAAAAAGGTTGGGATAACAGACAATGGCAACGCCACTGCCGCCACGATGGTCGCGCGAATATTACGTAAAAAGAGAAATACCACCACTACCGCGAGTAGTCCGCCTTCGATGAGCATTCGTAGCGAGGCTTGATAGTCCTCTGCGATAGGGGTTGCCCGATCATAGACTTTTTCGATACTGATATTGCCGACGTCTGCCGTCAGCTTGGCAAGCTCTATATCTACCAGTTCCATCACTTCAACTTCACTGGCACCACGTGAGCGAGTGACATTAAACGCCACCACCGTTTGATCATTGAGCTTGGCGATAGAGTTGGGATCAGCTGGGCCATCGGTGATGATTGCCATACGTCCAAGCGCTTGCGTACCACCTGCAGGTACAGTGACTTGTAGATTGTTCAGCTCATTTGCCCGTTCAACCGCGCCCAGCACTCGAATGGTTTGGGTGGTGTCCCCGACTTCTGCCTCACCGCCAGAGCTGTCTTGCTGAATGCCAGCGATTTGTTGAGACAATTGCGAAATCGAAAACTGTAAACCACTCAGAGAAATCGGGTCAGCAGCGACGGTAATCTCACGCTGTAGCCCGCCGACACGGCTCACCGTACTGACGCCAGGTATGTCAGAGAGACGTTTGGTAACCGTATCATCCACAAACCATGATAAGTCTTCTACGCTCATATTTTTGGCAGCGACAGAGTAAGTCACAACTGGGAACCCAGCTGTAGAGACCTTGGTAATAATCGGATCATTGGCAGCAGCAGGCAAATCTCCTTGCACCTCACCAACGGCTGAACGTACATCGTCGACGGCTTCTTGAATGTCTTTTTCTAATGTAAATTCAGTGGCAATCGTTGCCGCACCTGTCTGTAGGGTGGTGCGAATATGACTGACGCCTTCGATACTGGTGATCTTGTTTTCAATTTTTTTGGCGATGTCGTTTTCGAGCTGCGAGGGCGCAGCACCTGGTAGTGTTACAGTGACCACCACAGCGGGCAGGTCGATATCTGGAAACTGCTGCACCTTCATTTTCATAAAGCCGTAGATGCCGCCCAATGTCAGGAGCACAAACAGCAAGATAGCCACGAGCGGATTTTTAATCGAATAAGACGAGACGTTTAGGCTCATGGTTGTGCCTGCACTGCTGTACTCGTTTGGCCTGCGCCATTAACGATACGCACCAGATCTCCATCATTCAAAAAGCTACCGCCTTGTTTGACGATTTGGCTGTCATTAGGTAAGGCCTTTACCACTGCTACGCTATCGCCCACGCGTGCGCCTAAGGTCACGCGTTGCTGCTTAATGCGACCTACTTTTTGCTCTTGGCGATCAGCGCTTGTTTGTGTGACGAGCATCACATAGTCATAGCCATCATTACTGACAATCGCGCTATTGGGTATCATCTGGGTACTGGTATTGCCTAATAGAAACTCACCTGTTTGATACATACCGGCCCGTACTTTCGGGTTGGCAGCTAGGCTTGCATAGATAGTGATTTGGCGATTGTTGTCAGCGGTCGGTGCAATACGGCGCACCTGACCCATCACCGAGTCACCACCTGTCAGGCTAACTTTCACAGAAGTGCCAATATTAATATCTCCAATTAGCTTCGGGTCGATATCGGCCCGCCACTCTAGGACACCGTCTTTGATAATCGTAAACAGAGGCTCACCGCCTGCTACTTGCCCAACTTCTACCATTTTTTCACTGATGATACCGCTGACAGGGGCGACAACGGTTGCATTTTCTAAGGTCAAACGTTGATTGTTTAAGCGGGCTTTGGATGCCTGCAATGATGCCCTGGCTCGCACCTCAGAGGTGCGGTAACGATCCGCTTCTTGTTTGCTGATGGCATCAATACTTATCAATGGCAATACACGGGCGGCATCAGCACTGGCGTTCGCTAGCGTGGCCTCAGCTTCTGCAACATCTGCTTGCGCTTGCAACACTTGCTGCTCCACCGCGTCCGTATCAAATATGGCCAATACTTGACCCGCTTTGACACGATCCCCCTCTTCGACTAATATGCGCTCTATCGCAACCCCATTGACTTTCGCACTGACATTCGCCGTGTCTTTGGCACTAATTGTGCCATCAGCACTGAGCGTATTGCCAATGTCATCTTGGCTTGGACTGACAGTCTCTACCGAGAGTACCGCTTGCTCACTACTAGTATTGCCATCAGTCACCTCGCCACTTGCCACAGCGTTAGAGGCCACTGAGTCATCTGTGGTCACATCGCTAGTATTCCAGTATCTACCCAATAATACGCCTGCAAATAACACAGCCGCCAATACTGGCCATAGCCATAATGGTATCTTTGCAGTCGGTTTATCAGTGACCTCTGCTTGACGATAAGGCGGCAGTTGGCTATTCGCTAACGTCTCCTCATGACTGGCTAAATCTGTCTTATTGTTGGGGTCTGAAAGGTCACTCATAATCGGTCTCTATAAATAAGCGTACTGGTGAAAAGCGGTAAGCAAGAGCTGAAAATACAAGTGAGAACAATAAGATATCAACGATTTATATTGATGGCACTCAATCACATTGTAGCTCATTGGACTTAGACGTCAATTATGATGCCTATCTGCCCAGTCAATCTTTGTTTAATCATATTTTTGGGTATGATTGCTTTTAAGCATCACCACTTTTAGGCATCTTTTTTTAGATTTGGCTGCTTTTAGGCAATGGCACTTTTGAGCAATGATACGTTTAGGCATTAGTATAACGGCTTGCCTCAGGCATCCAGCGGTGTATCATCTGGCTGACATCGGCTTTTCGTGCAGGATCTGCAATCAAATGCTTAGCCAAACGCTGAGCAATGGCAAATAATTGTTCGTCTCGGATCAGATCCGCCAAATAATAACCAACATTACCCGTTTGGCGTTTACCCAACAGCTCTCCCGGTCCACGTAGCTCTAAATCTTTTTGGGCAATGACAAAGCCATCGGTGCTATCACGTAAGACATTTAGGCGCTCAGTGCCAGTCTCTGATAATGGCTTTTGGTATAACAGTACACAGTAGCTTTTGGTTGATCCACGCCCGACACGCCCGCGCAACTGATGCAGCTGCGACAGACCCAAACGCTCTGCATTTTCGATAACCATCAATGAGGCGTTGGGCACATCGACCCCTACCTCGATGACCGTTGTCGCAATGAGTAAATCTAAATCGCCTGCCTTGAACGCCTGCATGATGGCTTGCTTATCTGCAGACTTCATCTTGCCGTGTACCAATCCAATCCGAATGTTTAGACGTTCATTGAGATCCTCATAGGTCGCTTCAGCGGCTTGGGCATCTAGCACACTAGACGCTTCGACCAGTGAGCATACCCAATAGGCCTGCCTGCCTGCCTCGCAATTAATTGCAATGCGCTCTATCACCTCATCACGGCGATTGCGATCGATGGTCACCGTCGTAATGGGCGTGCGTCCGGGTGGTAGCTCATCGATGATAGAGGTATCCATATCACCATAGACACTCATCGCCAGCGTGCGCGGAATGGGGGTAGCCGTCATTATCAGCTGATGCGGGGTACTATTTGCCACGCCTTTATTGGTCAATGCCATGCGCTGCTCAACGCCAAACCGATGTTGCTCGTCGATAATCACCAAGCCCAATTTGGCAAACTGTACTGTCTCTTGAAACAATGCATGTGTACCGACGACTATTTGTACGGTATTTTCGCTCACCGCCTCTAACGCTTCACGGCGCTGTTTGGCCGTTTGTTTACCAGCGAGCCAGCCAACACCGATACCTAATGGCTCAAACCATTGTTTGAAGTTCAATAAATGCTGTTCAGCCAAAATCTCAGTCGGTGCCATCACTGCTACTTGCCAACCACTATCCAGCGCGTAACCAGCAGCACCGGCGGCAACCAAAGTTTTACCAGCGCCCACATCTCCTTGTACTAGTCGTAACATGGGAATAGAAGTCGCCATATCAGCAGTGATATCACGCATCACTCTCTTTTGAGCACCTGTCAAATCAAATGGTAATGCCGCCAGTAGCTGATCGGTCAACGGACTTTGGGTCGTACATTTAGGAGCTTTGTACCGATGTAACTGCTGACGTCGATATAGCAGACTCAGCTGATGTGCCGTCAACTCTTCTATAATCAAACGCTGGCAGGCCGCGTGAGTACGCGCGCTTAACTGAGTCAACAATTTATGTTGCTGTCCTGCATTGGTATAAGTAGGCGGCGTATGCAGCAATACTAAGGCTTCAAATATCGACAAGCTGTAGACATTACTATGGGCGGTACTGGTCACACCATGACGAGCATCATTATTTGCGTTATAAGTAGAAGGGCTGGGTTTGTACACGCCATTACTTATCTGATGATCAGGTATGCTACGCGCCAGTGTCGAAAAGATATCTTCTGAATGATCAGGCTCTGCTATCACAGGTTTGGCGGGCTCAAAAGGCACCAATGGCAGATCGTTTACCACGGCAAAGTCTTGCGCCGTAAACAGCGTCATCGGTAGCCCTTGACTACGAACTGTCTGTAATGCCAATTTAATCAAAGTTCGTAGCTTATTTTGATGTAAGCCTTTGACGCTTGGATAGATGGGCTGTAGCCCCGTATCGGTTGTGACTACAGTATCAGTGATGATTTGATATTCAGGATGATGCATCTGTTTGCCATAACGACTGACTTTTACTTCACCGAACAGCTGTAAATGCGTACCCAAATTCATAGTTTGGGCCAGTCCGCGATAGACCTTAAAAAACCGCAAGGATATCGTCCCTGTATCATCATCGATCGTCACAGTCATACCGCTGCGCTTGATATCGACATGGACGATCCGGCCAGTAATCAAAGCCGACTGCCCATGCTCCGCCTCGGCGATAGAGACCAGACGGCTGCGATCCTCATAATCACGGGGCAAATGTAGCAATAAATCAAATATCCGTTTGATATTCAATTGCGCCAATTGCTCTGCGACTTTTGCACCCACACCTGCCAGCGCAGTCACTGGCATATCTAATGCCGACGGTGGCAAATGCGCGGCTGAACGGGTTGAAGAAGGGGGCAATGGTACTGGCATCAATGATCCTAACAAAATTATTTAATTGGTATGGGGTTTGTCCACTATAAAATAGCGATAGCATTGACCTCATTTGCAGCAGGGTTGAAAAATCCAAACTCGACTGGCTCGACTCTCTTTTATATTGACTCAGGCATACATCCTGTCGATTGTTTTGGTAATATTGCGCATAGACAATATCGCACATAATGGCGATCAGCATCAACGAGTACTTTACTCTAAAATACTGACGCACTTTATTATAGCGGACAATATAGTGGCTTATACTACGCTGTTTAATAAGCCTTTTATCAACAAATCTTAATCAACGATACAGCGGTGAAAATTCTAAAGACAAACCGCGCACATCTATCGTACCAGTAACCACTATCCTATTTTTTACATTATGACCATTTTATAAGGTGCTTTTATGTTCGCTGCTGCTGTGTATCGACTACCCCTTCGTCGCTCAAGATTACTGCGTATCAGTCTGCTGAGCGTGCTCGGATTTTACATCAATGCTTGTAGCACATTAGCCCCTACCACTGGCGCATCGACATCAGATTCAGACACTCAAGTCGAACCGCTGCGGGTGGCATTGGTATTGGGCGGGGGCGGTGCTAAAGGGTTTGCTCATGTTGGCGTGATTAAGGCTTTAGAAGCGAATGGTATCAAACCAACTTTAGTGGTTGGGACGAGTGTGGGTAGCTTAATTGGCAGCTTATACGCCAGTGGTTACACGCCAGCAGAACTAGAGCGGTTGGCACTGACGACCACAGATAGCCAACTGACCGACTTTACCTTGTCTAACCAAGGGTTTATTGAGGGCATCAAACTTAAAAACTTTATCAATAACAAAGTTGGCAAACAAGCGATAGAAGACTTCCCGATTGCGTTTGCTGCTGTCGCCGCAGAAAAAAATAGCTTAAAAAAGTCTGTCTTTACCACGGGTGATGCAGGACTGGCTGTGCAAGCATCCTGCAGTGTGCCCAATATTTTTATCGCACCGCGCATTCCGGAAAAGGTCGGGAAAAAGTATGTCGATGGCGGTGTCGTTAGCTTAGTGCCTGTTGATAGCGCACGCGATTTGGGTGCTGATATTGTCATTGCGGTTGATGTGACTGCCGCTCAGAGTCGTACCAATAGCACTAGTAGTAACCTTAGCCCCATCAATAAACTCTCGACTATTAGTACTTTGAGTGACTTTTGGGGGTTGTTAGAAACCAATATCATGGCGACCACTGCGAGTGGCAGTCGCTCGTCATCCATGCGCCTTGAACGCGATCGCGCTGATATCATCATTACCCCTGATGTCGGTCATATTAGCGCGATAGATAGCAGTCAGCGTAGCACCCTTATAAAGGCTGGTACGCAAGCCACCACACCACAGATCAACGCCATCAAACAACTCATTCAAGAAAAATCTAAGCAAAAATACGCCACGCTTTAGGCACATGCAGCGAGAAATACCTCACATTGCAACGCAATACATCAGCTATAAACATTAAATAGCCATAATGACAGCCACAAAAAAGCACCACAATCATAAACTGAGGTGCTCCTTATCGTGTAGCAAATCATGAATAAATACTATTCCGTCAAGCTCACAGGATCAATATTCAATTGTGTTATTTGACGCGCGCGCGATATTTGACAGCGACGGTATCATTCAAACCAACCCCTTCGAGATCCCAACGTACCGCTTTGTAATACTTAAGCGCGACATCTTGTAATTGATTGTCAACTTTGGTGCGTAGTGGCATGCGAGTAAAGTTATTGCCATCGATACTGCCATACGGAAACTCAGGTGAAACGGTATTGAGCAACTCAACCTGCTCTGGGATACTCATGGTAACCGTCATCTTACGTACTCGGTCTGCATTGGTATTAGTGAAATAGCCTTGATACTCTAATACATTGCCTGATTGCAGACGAGTATTAGTATTAATAGGGACCAAAATCTCTTGACCATTTGCATCGACACTGACCAACGATGCTGTGATTTTACTGTTCACGGCTTGTGCGCTTGAGGCATTGCTGTTGGTCGTGTTTGCCTGAACTGCCATTGAACTATCAACTGCTTGCTCTGGCGTTGGCAGCATCGCTGACGCTTGCGTGACAACCATCGCACCGATGAGCGTACCGGCGACAACGTGAAATAAGCGATGGCCGCTCCAAGCACTAAACGGGCTAGCAAATTGGTTACTTTTTTTCATAATTTTCATAATCCCTGGTTGGTATATCGGTAAAGCGCAGATGATAAAGCCTGATTTGTTGTAATGGCTGGTTTGATAATAAAAAGATACGGCTGTATAGGTACAACATAGTTATTCAAGCATAGCCATTTTATATCATGTTAATTGCATGGCTTTAAATCTTTATGACAGACAATAAGTAAGCAACCTAATAGCCTATCGCTACTTGCTATTGATTGGCATATTCAATCAGGTCGTTGGGTCACCTTGATTGTTGTTATTGATTATCTTCGTTCAATGTCTGTAAAGCAATAGCGTTTAGCATAGCAAAAAGCATTTGTACGTACATTAACCCCGTGTTGAGGTTCTGTATATCATTAATCTACGTGACAAAACGCCAAATACAGCTGAAATAAAAGATAGCTCATAACCGCGTTTTTTGCTATGGTAAATCTTTAGCGTTAGGCATTTTTTTGCTGCGCCCTTTTTCTTATTCTAATGACTACTGCTCCCATTATGACTACTAGCTCCATGCCCCAGATTAACCCTGAATATGTCCATTGGTTCCGTAACTCTGCCCCATACATTAACACGCATCGCGGCAAAACCTTCGTGATCATGTTTGGTGGTGAAGCGGTCAATCATCCCAATTTCAGTACGCTGATTCATGATTTTGCCTTGCTACACAGTTTGGGTATCAAGCTGGTACTGGTGCATGGTGCCCGACCGCAAATCGAAAAAAACCTAAAAGACGCGGGTATTGACTCTCCGCTGCATCAAGACATTCGTATCACGCCACGAGCCGCGATGCCTTCTATATTACAAGCGGTAGGTGCCATTCGTCTGCAAATTGAAGCACAGCTGTCGATGGGGCTTGCCAACTCACCGATGTATGGTTCACGTATCGATGCCATCTCAGGTAACTTTGTCACGGCTCGTCCTTATGGTATTCGTGAGGGTATTGATTATCAGATGACGGGTGAAGTTCGCTCTATCGATGTGGAAGCCATCAAAAATAACTTGATTCATGATCATATCGTGGTATTGGGCTCTATGGGCTATTCCGCGACTGGCGAGGTGTTCAATTTATTGGCGGAAGATGTTGCGCTAAATGCCGCCGTCGCCTTGGGTGCTGATAAGCTGATATTCTTAGGTGAAGAGGCTGGCATCAATGATGATGATCGTCTGTTACGTGAGATGATTCCAAACGAAGTTGATCGCTTCTTGCGTGACCGCGACTTAAATTGCGAGATTAACTATTTCTTAAACTGTGCAAGTTTGGCTTGCCGTCAAGGTGTCCATCGCACTCATATCATCTCATACGCCAAAAACGGTGCGTTGTTAGAAGAGCTATTCACGCGTGACGGTTCTGGTACGCTCATCAGTCATGACCCTTACGAAGAGATTCGCCGTGCCAATATCGATGATGTGGTTGGGCTTATTGAGCTGCTATCGCCTCTAGAAGAGCAAGGCATATTGGTCAGTCGTTCACGCGAACGCTTGGAGCAAGAGATTGACCATTACAGTGTCATCGAACGCGATGGTATGATTCTGGGCTGTGCTGCACTACATACCCTAGATTCAGAGTCAGCAGAAGTCGCCTGTGTTGCCGTACGTCCTGAGTATCGTAGTGGCAGTCGCGGCGCTGATTTATTAGCGTTCTTAGAGCAACAAGCACGCAGTCATGGACTCTATAAGCTGTTTGTATTGACCACGCGCACCGCACATTGGTTTGTTGAGCAAGGCTTTGCTGAGGTTGACGCCAGCGCCCTACCTGAGTCACGTCAAGAGCAGTATCATAATGGTCGCAACTCTAAAGTCTTCCAAAAAAACCTGTAGCAAATATGCAGTGACTGATGCTCATATTAGTCTAAATTATTAAAATATTTAGTCATAAAAAAGCCCTCTGATATCAGAGGGCTTTTTATTTTGATCAGCATCCTAATTGATGGATACCAGTCATGTCCTATTTTACTTTTAACAGCTCAACAGTAAAGATAAGCGTGCTGTTTGGCTCGATACCGGCATTACCCGCTTCGCCATAAGCGATGTCTGATGGGATATAGAACTCGTATTTGCCGCCCTCTTTCATCAACTGTAGACCTTCCGTCCAGCCAGCGATGACTTGGTTTAATGGGAACTCGATTGGCTCACCGCGCTCATAAGAGCTGTCAAATACTGTACCGTCGATCAACTTACCTTCGTAGTTTACTTCCACCACGTCAGTTGCTTTTGGTGATTTGCCCGTACCTGCTGTGACGACCTTGTACTGTAGACCAGAAGCAGTCGTTTTCACGCCTTCTTTTTTAGCATTTTCTGCTAAGAATGCGGTACCAGCTGCTTTGTTCTCTGTGGTTTTCTTTTCCATGTCTTTTACAAACTGCTCTTCTTGCTCTTTTTGATACGCCGTCAATACTTCTTGCATCTGCTCTTGGGTCAAAGCTGAATCCTTGCCTTCGTAACCATCACGGAAGCCTTTTTCAAAAGTATTCAAGTCAAGGTCTTTGACAGCTTCTTTATTACCTTCTGCCATCATAAACCCTAAGCTATAACCTACTTTTTCACTTGCTGGGCTCTGTTCAGTGATAGAAACGCTTTGAGCCGCCGCTTCTTGACTGCCGTTATTGGTGCTACAGCCTGTCATTAACAACATAGCACTCGCAAGAGCGCTAACGCTTAAAGTAGTGATTTTTTTCATAAAGTACTCTCTAATTGTAAGAATAGTGGCGAGATGTCACATTCTTCTATAATAACAAATCTTAGTTTTGGTAACTACGTTTTAGCTGAAATTATCAGGCCAATGTACAGTCTATGTTAATATTTCCTGTCATAATAACAAGTTATCACACAAATATAGTGGCAGGTTAAGCTTTCTATCTTTAAATATACTGTGACATCAGCTAAGCTGTATCAGTTAGGGCGTTAAATAATCAACCATTGTCTCTTATTGGTGTCATATAGGGAATAGATACCTTCCGTAAGACACAGATAAGTATCACCGCGAATCTATATTCAAAAAATAGAAAGTATACTGATGCTTTGGATGACAAACGCTATTTAAAAATATAATATCTCTATGTAACATAATTTAAGAATACTATTTATAATAATCATCTATATATTTGTTTTGTCTAACTTTATCTGCACTTATGGTATTTTTAGCGACTTTTGTATGATGTTCAAGGAGGATAAGATGAACCCAATGTATACGTCTTTTAACGGTTATCTTGGTGGACCTATCGGTTCTATCATTGGCGCTATTTTGATATTTATCATTGGTTGGCTAGTCGCACTGGGTATCGCAGCATTGGTACGCGGTGTCCTGTCTAAAGTCAATCTGAATCAACGCATGAACTCTTCAACTGGTAAAAATTACGATCTTGAGGGTATTATCTCTAAGATCGTTTTTTGGTTTATCTTCATCATTGCTATTTCAGGCGCGCTTAGCCAATTAAATTTAAACTCTATCTCAGCACCATTTGCAAATATGATTAATCAAGTATTGGCGTTCATCCCTAACCTTATCGGCGCTATCGCACTTGGTGTGATTGGTTGGGTCGTGGCTACTGTTGTGCGTACTGCCATCAATGCTGCCCTAGCCAAAACCTCTATGGATGAGCGTTTAAGTGCGCAAGCTGGCGTAAAACCTATGAGCAGCACAATCGCTGATATGGTTTACTGGTTCATCTTATTGGTTGTTTTGACCATGGTACTTGGTCAGCTAGAGCTTGATGGTTTGTTTGCGCCATTGACCAATATGGTCGACAAAATCTTTAGCTTTATTCCGAACATCTTGATCGCTGCCGTCGTATTCGTTGTTGGTTATATCATTGCCAAAGTGGTTCGCGGCATCGTGACCAATCTTGTTTCTACTTTTAATGTTCAAGAGCTTGCGTCAAAAGCAGGCTTGAGTGAAAAAAACAGCTTACCTAACATTGCAGGTTCGCTCGCATTTTTAGTGGTTATTATCCCAACCATCATTGCTGCGTTGAACGCACTAAAAGTTGAAGTTATTGCTCGCCCTGCAACCAATATGCTGAACAAAATCATGGAAGCATTGCCAAATATCTTTATGGCAGTGGCTATCTTGGTAGTGACTTTTTATGTGGTACGTATGGTTGCCAACATCATCAAAGGTCTGATCGAAAACACCCAAATTAATCAGTTACCAGCCAAAGTTGGCCTGCAAGACACGATGGGTACTCAAAAAGTATCAGATTTGGTCGGTCATGCGATCATCTTCTTTGCGATGTTGTTTGCCGCTATTGCAGCCGCTGACTTATTAGGTTTCGAGCCTATCTCAGCGATTATCACCATGTTTATTGCCTTTGGTGCTAACATCATCCTAGGTGCGATTATCCTGTTCATCGGCTTCTGGCTTGCCAACATCATCGCTGGTGTGGTTGAGCGCTCTGAGCAAGGTTCACAGTTCCTAGCAAATATCGTACGCGTGTTGATCATGGGCTTAGTGTTAGCCATGGGTCTAAAAGCCATGGGCATTGCAGACTCTATCGTTAACCTAGCGTTTGGCTTAACTTTAGGCGCGGTCGCTGTTGCCTTTGCTCTATCATTTGGTCTTGGTGGTCAAGAAGCAGCCGCACGCTTCCTACGTAAAATGCAAGACAAGATGGATCATGAGCGTACTGAAGCAAAAGCGAAATCTGCGCTACAGCCAAGCTCATCAATTCAAGAAAAAGTAGCCGATTCAGTTCGTGAAAACACGCCTGCTGCGACTAGCTCGCCTACTACTGAGTTGCGTACAGATGTCATCGATACCCCTCGTGTCGATACCAACGATATCTACAATAGTGATGACGTATTGCCTGGTAGCGGTCTGAATGACGATATCAATAAATAAGTCTTAGCACTCTCTTACTCTCCTCAATAAAAAAGACAGCTTAGGCTGTCTTTTTTTGTATGCGTAGGTAACAGTAATACCCTTCTTCACTCATCAATATCACACTATATCGACTTCAAATCTACTCGACTATCAATTATCTTTTTTAGCCGGTATAGACAGATTCAGGCGCACTTGAGGCAGTTTCTCGGTTTGGCGCTGCGTTTCAAGATTCTTATTAGGTGACTGGTCTGGCGTCTGAGCGCTTGTCTGTTTTAGCTGCTGAAGTTTCCTTGTCAGCTGTCGCTCTCTTTGCGTCATGGTGTCTACCGACTGAATCCACAGGTCAATATCCATAAAGGATTCTGTCCCCTCAGTGACAAAATCTATGCCCAGCACAACGACATGATGCAGCTCAATAATTGGTAGCCGAGTCGCCACATCCTGTGCAATCTTCGCCAGATTTGGCTGAATAGCGCCTTTACTGTGCTTAGCAGCTGAGTCTTGACCATAGAATATCAGCACATAATGACGACCCAAGCTTTCATAAGAGTGCTGATGTACCACGTAGCCTGTGTTTTGCAGCTCTTTGTTTTGTTTGGGATATCGATACAGCGTACGAACCAGTTCATGACGCGAAAACAAGGACTCATCTAGTAACTGCTGCTGCCAGCGAGAAAGTGGTATGTCTAGCTGTTCTTCATTACTGGCTTTTTGCTTTTCACCATAACTCTCTATCATTTGCATGCTTAACTGAGACCATAGCGTTGCTGCCTGCTCCATATGCCGATGATACATCTGCGCTGTTTTACTTTGATTTTTATAAGCAAGTGCCATGGCAATTAGTGCTGAATTAGGTTCATCCTGCGCTTCATTTTTGATCAACGCATTGTCTACTTCTATAGCAGAGGTAAACAGGTCAGGGCTTTGCAAAAACTGCGTGACTAGCATCTCTTCTGACTCAAAACTTGGCATATGGCTGATAGCCGACTGCTTTAGCTGCTCTAAATGGTAGGTTAAAAAACGCCATAACTCACAAGGGGTTTGTACTGCTGCCGCGATAGAGTGCCAATCTTGCCAGCTAAATACTTGTAGCTGCTGCATGCTCTCATTGATGTCTACAACCAAGTCTTCTAGGAAGTAACGAGCACCGAAGTAATGGTTCAGTCGCTGCGGGACATTGGGTGTTTTGACCTCATTATTATCGTGAGCAACATTATTGCCGCCTCCTACGAGCTGAATATCAAAAACCAAAGCATCATAGCTTACTGAATGACTGTCTTTGTTCTGAGACAGCGACGCTTTATACCACGCAAGTGCTGACTTTACCGCGGTCATACGGACAGCATTGATGTCAGATGACGCCGTATCAAATGGCAAATATATTGTCAGCTCCAACAACTGTAACGTACCAAGTGGTAACTTATATTGATATTGACGAGCGATATACTGAGCATTGTATTCATACTCGAGTGTCTGCATACCCGCCAAGGTCACTGCTATGACATTTGATTGTAAGTAACAGCTAAGCTCAGTAGTAAGATAGCCCCAGTCGGGCGTTGTAGTAATCGAATGGGACACAAGTTCCAACCTCTTATTGTCGTAGGGTATATATCGCAAATGACAGCTCATGATAGTATCAAGATGATTATCGAGCTTTACAAATACGTTAGTGATGCAAAATTATGCTACATAAGCACTATCAGAGACAGTCGCTTTCAAAGCGATCACTTGTTATGATGATATCAAATCGGTATTGCCTGTGCGCCAATTTATAAATTAATAAGTGCGCGTGACTGCATGTCTCGAACCATCCGTATTTATCACATTTTTCAAAATCATTATATAATAACAAGGATTGAATATTATGAAGCGTTTTAAAGAAAAAACAGTCATTGTAACGGGTGCAGGCTCTGGTATTGGCCGCGCTACTGCCATTCGATTTGCAGAGGAAGGTGCTAGTGTGGTTTTGGTCGGCCGCACTGCTGAGACACTAGAGGAGACAGCAAAAGAGTTTCCACAAGATCGTACTTGGATTCACACGGATAACTACTTTATTATCACTTGTGATATCAGCGTACAGAGCCAAGTCCAAGAGATGATGAAACGCGTCATAGAAAAATTTGAGCACATTGATATTCTGGTCAATAATGCCGGTAAAGCAACGCAAGGTAAAATCACCGATCTTTCTGCTGAAGACTGGCAGTCAGCGCTTGACGTCAATTTAAGTGGTACTTTTTATGTCTGCCAAGCCGCCATGCCACACCTAATTGCAACCAAAGGTAATATCGTTAATGTCTCATCACTCTCAGGGATGGGCGGCGACTGGAACATGGCTGCCTATAATGCCGCCAAAGCAGGTGTAACCAACCTAACACGTACATTGGCATTAGATCATGGCGCTGACGGTGTGCGAGTCAATGCGGTGAACCCAAGTGTCACAAAAACCAATATGACCACCACCATCCAGGATGATGATGCTAAGACGGATAAGTTCTTAAGCCGTTGTCCACTTGGACGACTAGCGACACCAGAAGATATTGCTGCCGCGATTACCTTCTTAGCAAGCGATGACGCGTCTATGATTACTGGTGTGAATTTGCCTGTCGATGGCGGAGTCAGCGCCTCTAACGGACAACCACAGTTTTAGTATTTTCTGATTTTTGAGGCGACAGATAATAGGGCGTATCCTCATTTTAAAAATGGTGATAAAAATGAGATAAATTGCCGTCAAACAAGGAAAATAGCGCAGATAATATCGAGATATTAGTTAGCTATTTGACGCCGTTTGGCAAGATTTAGCCATTTTTAACCCATTTAGATGACTATCGATTGAATTGGGGACACGCCCTAAAGCCTACAGTTTAAAAAAGCCCCTAATAATTTAATATTAGGGGCTTTTTTATTGCCACAACCAAACTATATAAATTTATTGCTACTGTCTTGATTGGCAACACTTACTAACCTTATTACCAATAACTCTGTCATCAATTTATTCAGCGGCATTATTAATATCTTGTAGCGGCTGCGACAAGCGCTCAGGATAGCGTGGTATCACACCGCGATATTGAGCATAGATTTTTGGTAAGTCTGCCTCTATATCACCGCTTGGGTAGACCAGTGGCATAAAACGAATTTCTTTGGTGTTATAGTCCATCGCAACTGGCAAAATAGGCACGCCAGCACCGACTGCTAAATAGTAAAAGCCCGTCTTCCAGCTTTCGGTATATTGCCGTGTACCTTCTGGTGCTAAACCCAAAAACAAAGGCTGACCCGTTTTGAATTTATCAATACTGGCCTGTAATACCGAGCCTTTATCAGTACGATTGATTGGGATAACTCCCATCCAATACAAAAGCTGCGACAATACTGGTAATTTAAATAACGTGTGCTTTGCCATGATACTAATTTTTAAATCCAGCGCAAATAAGCTAGGAATCGCATAAACGCCATCGATATTGGAGGTATGTGGCAGCGCCAACACCACAGCTTGTGAGATATTAGAAATCTCACCAACCGTACGCCATCCGGCTGTTTTTAATATCCATGAGCCAATAATAGGCGAGAATTTGTTGCCACGTCTAGGGACATTGTCGCCCAGCTGTTTTCTGCTGAGATTTGGCAGCACTTTTGAGCGAGCGGCTTTAGACACATCAGACTTAGAACGATTAAAAAGCTTTGGAATCATGACAGTACAATATAATGAAAGGTACTGACATAATACCATTAAGCCTATATGGCTAGGCTGAATTTTGCGTGCTTTTATTATGGTTTCAATCACTTAACTATAAATATAAGTAATGACAGCTATCGCTAACCATTCATATATGTTCCTTAAGGAATATCGCTCAAGCAATACTATTGATCAAATAGTATTTATGAAATATCAGCCAAATCGCCTTTGCTCTCAAGCCACGACTTACGATCAGCCGCACGTTTTTTGGCCAATAGCATATCCATCACGCTATTAGTCAGTACCATATCATCCATATCTAGCTGTACCAATCGACGCGTATCACGGCTCATGGTAGTCTCACGTAGCTGCTCCGCACTCATCTCACCCAATCCTTTAAATCGGGTGATTTGCGCTTTTTTATTGCCCGGCACCTTGGCCAAAATATGCGCAAGCTCAGGCTCATCAAGCGCATAATGTACCTCTTTACCGACATCCACTCGGTACAATGGCGGCATCGCGACAAATAAATGACCGGCATCAACCAATGCAGGGAAATGCTTCACAAACAAAGCGCAAATCAATGTCGCAATATGCAAACCATCAGAATCCGCATCGGCTAAGATACAGACTTTATCGTAACGCAGCTCGGACAAGTCATCAGAAGCAGGATCAACCCCGATTGCAATCGCGATATCATGAATCTCTTGGCTTGACAGTACCGTATCTGATGACACTTCCCACGTATTTAGAATCTTTCCACGCAGCGGTAATATCGCTTGATAATGACGATCTCGAGCTTGCTTGGCACTACCACCAGCAGAGTCTCCTTCTACTAGGAACAGCTCTGCACCATCGCGTAGATCACCACGACAGTCTGCCAGCTTACCCGGCAATGCTGGCCCTTGCGTGATTTTTTTGCGCGCGACTTTCTTGGCTGATTTTAGACGACGTCCTGCTTTATTAATCGCTAGCTCTGCGATTTGAGTGCCCATATCAGCATGTTGATTTAACCACAGACTAAAGGCATCTTTTGCCAAACTCTGGACTGCTCCAGCTGCTTCACGACTAGACAGACGCTCCTTGGTTTGCCCAGAGAACTGCGGTTCAGAAAACTTGAGTGACAGGATATAATTCACCCCATCCCAAACGTCTTCTGCTGTCAGCTTTACACTACGCGGTAATAAATTATGAATATCACAAAACTCACGCAATGCTTCTAAGATACCCGTTCGCAAGCCATTGACGTGCGTACCGCCCTGAGCTGTCGGAATTAGATTTACATAGCTTTCTTGAATCGGTGTACCGCCATCAGGTAACCAAGACAGTGCAAACGTAATGCCCGCTCGCTCGCCGCTTTTTGCCTCATAGTTATAATAGAATGGCGCTTCAGGCAAGGTCTCAAGACCATCTAATTGCTCGTTTAGATACTCGACCACACCATCGGTAAACTGCCAAACCACCTTTTCATCATTGATCTCATCAGTAAATTCGATCGTCAGTCCTGCAGCCAAGACGGCTTTCGCTTTTAAGGTGTGCTTGAGCTGTTTAACATTGAACTTAGGCGTATCAAAAAAGCTACCATCTGCCCAAAAATGCACTTTCGTACCGCGTTTGCGTTTGTTTGAACTGACTGCTTCAGTTAACGGCGTGACTGGTGCCCCATTTTCAAACGCCATATCAAACTGTGTACTATCACGCCATACGGTTACGTTCACGCGTGTTGATAGCGCATTGACGACAGAGATACCCACACCATGCAGACCGCCGGACACCTCATAATTAGAGGTCGAGAACTTACCTCCTGCATGCAAACGGGTCAGGATAATCTCAATACCTGATTGATTAAATTCAGGATGAATATCTGTTGGCATACCGCGGCCGTCATCTTCCACAGACAATGATCCATCTGCATATAGCTGTACTTTGATGGTTTTGGCATACCCGGCCAATGCCTCATCGACTGAGTTATCAATAACTTCTTGCGCCAAATGGTTTGGGCGCGTGGTATCGGTATACATGCCAGGGCGACGACGTACTGGCTCAAGTCCTTCTAAAACTTCTAACGACTGCGCATTATATTGACTCACAAATGCATCCTTAACTATTCATGTGCGTTTAATTCTATTAAACCATTATAACGAAAAATAGCGACGGTAACGTCAATACTCAGTCGCTCACGTCATATAATGTCGTCTATTTAATGCTGTAGCAAACGTTGTAGCGTATCAATGACGATAGGCAGCTGCACATCGAAATCACTAAACCTATGATCGCCACCTTCTTGCAAAACAACCCGTGCATCAAGCCCTCTATAAAAATCTCTTGATAAATACGGATTCAAAAGCTCATCACCCTCTTTGATAAAGACCGCTATTTTATCAGGGTAATTAATTGATTCTAAAGGATGCGCTGCAAACCATTGCAAATCTGCATGAGTAATATGCCAACCACCCGCTGTTGTATGTAGCATCTCATTGTTCAATGTTTCACTTTCCCCACTAGCTGTTGAAGACGATTCACTAGCAAAGCGTTGCAACGTGATATGCGGCTGCGTACTGGGATTTAATAGTAAAGCCGCACAGCCTGTATGATTGCTCACTAGGGTAGAAAAGTAGCCACCTAACGAGCTACCTATCAATACCGTTTCAGCATCTCTACATAATTGAGTTACCAGTTTAACCAGCTGCTCAAACACTTGCTCCGGAGCGCTATTTAGATCAGGGCGATATACGCTGATATCAGGATGATACTGCTGACAATATTTTTCTAACAGTACTCCTTTAGTAGAGTTGGCATCACTGTCTAGTCCATGAATATAAATAATGTTCACGTATCATCTCACTTATTAATTTTGTTATGATTATCTTATAAAGGCGATCAAAGCTAAGCATAGCAGCCGTTGCACAAAAATAATAATAATAAAGTGGCACACTATTAGTCAGTATTTGCGACATAATAATATTGTCATCGTAATTTTATGCAGGTCAAGGAAATGACAGCAGTCATTATGGAGGAACCATGAACCAACAGTTTGAGCTGTTAGAGATTGCCAACCCATGTATTGGTGTTTGTCAAAGCAATAAAAAAGGATATTGTTTTGGTTGCCTGCGAAGTCGACCTGAGCGTCAATTATGGCATGGTATGACCGCTGAACAGCGCCGTGAGGTGCTACGGCTGATCGTAGGACGAAAGCAACGTATCGAACAAATGAAACAGCGCAAAGACGAGCAATTAGGATTCGACTTTGAGGAAGAAATTGAGATGGGTGAGTTGTTTTAGAAAATAAGAAATGAGATATAAAACTGACAACTGTGTAACAGTTGCCTTTGTTGGATTGCCACTTTATAGAAGAATTTAAATAGGTCACTGATAAATGATAAATACTTCAAACTTGTTATTTAAAATCTAAGATTTTAGTTTTAAAAGCTTTCATAAAAGCAGTTGATGCGTAACACAATAAAAATGGGCGCAGCCTTGCTACGCCTGAACACCTTAACTTATTAAGTTATAATGTATCATTAGGTCTAGACACAGTAAGAATTACAGATTTATCATTAGCATTCTCTAGGCGTCTAACTATTTTGACTAAACCACTACTTGTAGTTTGTGATCCGATGATATTTATCATATCACCTGTAATAAGTTTTCCCTGAATAAATATTTCTGTAGTAGTTTTTGGTATTCGAACTTCAGTTAATTCATCAAAACTTAGTTTCGCAGGAAAGGATGAGTCTTTTTCCTCTATAACTCCATATTCTTCAATTTGAGCAGTGAGGCGATATGTTTGTGATTGGGTTCTAAAACGAACTCTACATTTAGCTGTAGCTTTATCTTGGGATACACTTGTCTCTTCATGAATACTGTGACTAGAAGGTCCTGATATAAGGTTACATGTAGAACTAATAATTCGTTTCTGACCAGTCAATGGAGTTAATGAATCACCATTGACAGATATATTAACTTCATGCGATGTTCCATAATGGTTCTTACAATTTTTTGAACAATGATCGCTGTGAGTCATATCTCGCTCAATGGCTTGTGATTTCTTCCAACCTAATACTTCATGCCTTGCAACAACATTTATATCTCCTGCATATGAGGGATATAAAATAAGATTTAAGTTTGCTTCATAGCTTTTTCTCGAGTCAATATTCCAAAGGAAGCCAAATAGTTTTTTCTTAAACGTTTGGTTAATTTTTAAAATTAAAGGAATTCTTGCTGGCTTATCTTTTAATAAGTGGTTTTCAAGATTCACAGATGGTATTAGTATTTCTACTAAGTGAATTTCTCTGGGATCGACCTCTATATTTTCAATATTTTTGCCATCTAGTAGAGCTTCAATGGATGTACTATGGGATTCGCCAGGCAAACCAACGTATGAACCAATAATTCTTAGCTTAAATTTTTCTTTGCCAGAAATTACCGATAAACCTGAAATACGTTGTAATACCAAGTTTTCTTTAACAAAAGGTATTTCACCTAATATCGATCTAACATCGAGAGTTAACGTATCTTTAAATGTATAAGCTTTGTCACTAAGTTCTGTAGCTACATTAGTTGCCGAAGCAAGTCCAATCAAAAGATCTCGCTTATCTTCATCTATTTCGGCAAAAGTTATTTTTAGTTGATTTTGAAATATACGCTCTATATTATCAGCAGTAAGATTTAACTCATCAGCGCCCCTTGTTAGTAATACGTTACCGCTATTTTCAGACTCAGCAATTAAAACTTTTGCTTGTCTTCTTGCAGATTCTATAAGACTTTCAACTGTTTCATTAGCTATTATAGAAGAAGTAACTTTTCCAGTAGCAGCAATACCTGCGCCTAAGACATCAGCTCGTCCGCTAACAGATAAAGTTAACAATGAAATGATGATTAGTATCTTTATATGAAAAAACTTCATATCTCCTCCTTGTTATCTATGCCAACTATTGAACCAAAAATATTCTTTACTGTTTAAATGTAGCATTAATATTATAAATCAACAACATATATATAAATAATTGAATATATTGTTTATGAGATAGATAAAGTACTGAGTACCGCATTCTTAACAGTTTTATAGCTATAAAATTATTTGAATTAATTCAGGCAAGCATAAGATAGAAAATTACAAATATTAGAATTTCTTACCACATCAGCAAACAATGGTATTTTCGAAACAGCTCACGTTTTGTATAAATAGAAGTAGAGATTTAGATATAAACAGAAATAAGGGCCGAAGAAAAGCCACGAACGAATTGATGTTGGGGTTTTAACTTTTAGAATATAGTCAGTCCAATATTAAAAAGATACAGCGGGACTGGGATGAATTTTTTACAGCCTCTGTCGGCATAGGTATAGCGAGCCAGAAAAATTTATACCAGTTTTGCGTTATTAAATACTGTATCCATTTTATTGAGTATCGGCTATAGAGAGCTGACGAACGAGGAGAGCCCCATAAAAATTGTATACCAATTTTAGGCAGCGCAAGAGCTATCTACAGGCATAGCCCTTCGTCTTGCAATACGGACGACTGTCTCCCAGACAGTCGTTATTCCTTGCTCACCTTTAAATAGGATTTTCTGGGTATGTCACTAGGAATAAAAGATAAAAAAAGAGCTACTTTTGAGTATAGAAAGCTGACGATAACCTAATCTTCCATCTGCCACTTATCATCTACCCAAACTGCATCACTATCATCTAAATGCACATGCCACTCTGCATCAGCGACTGCCAGTCGAATCTCAGTCAGACAATGTAGCCAATAATTAATGCTATACATCAAAACCTCCATCTCTGTGCTAGACGGCATTTTTGTAGCGCCTGCTAAGATGACCTCTGACTCACTATCATCATAGGCATAAAGGTCAAAAGACTCCGCTTCTTCTGCATACTCAAAAGTGTCATTATACTTATCAATGATAAGCGCAATATCCTCTTGCTCCTGCTCAGTTAAAAGCGTCGTACGCTCAGCTGTATAATAAAGTGAAACGCCCATAATATGCTCCTAAAGGTAAGAATAATGATAAATAGTATCACACTGGCACTTTTTTAAGCACAAAGAAAAGCCCCCTTCGCTAACGCGGAGGGGGCTTTTACTTTAGAATAGAGAGCTGACGATGACCTACTCTCACATGGGCGAACCCACACTACCATTGGCGCAACGATGTTTCACTTCTGAG
>NZ_JADHDA010000007.1 GCF_015277735.1 Psychrobacter sp. NG254
TAAACTAATCTATTAGTCTCAGTAATGAGCTGCTAAGTTAGTCATAAAAAGGCCACCCTGTTTTGGGTGGCTTTTTTGTGGGTGTAGAGTATTGAGCCAATTTTCTATAAGCTTTGCTAATATCATTTAGGCAAGTCTAAGCAATAATAATAAGGGATCGTTATGTTTTTGATAGAGGCGCTACCGACTGATGTAGTCATGCGTAAGCAGTTGATTCATGCTGTATCAGATATCGAAGCTGAAATTCAGTCGCAAGATGCTTGGAATGATCAGGCTCTATCTGAATTACTCATGCAAGACAGTATCGATATGCTAATAGTCTATGGGCCAGAGAAAACTGAGCGAGCTGAAGAAAATACAGTGGTTGGCTACTGTTTATATCAAGTGGTTTTTGAGCAAGCAGAAATTTTACGTATTGGTACCTATCCTGACTATCAGCGACAAGGCATCGCTTCACAGGTTTTTAGCAAGCTGCATAAATGGCTGGCAGAGAGTCAAGTAGAGAGTCTTCTATTAGAAGTACGTGCAGACAACACTGCTGCAATCGCATTGTATGAGCAGCAGGGTTTTACCATTATTCATAGACGTAAAGGCTATTACCAACAGCCGCATCAGCTAGCAATCGACGCGCTTATTATGCAGCGTGTCTATACTGACTAACTGACTAACTGACTAACTGACTAACTGACTAACTAACTTACGGACTGAGCTGATATGTTTGATGAGGTGCTTAACGTTCTAACATCTGATTAAACACGTAAGACAAAGGTTCTAGTAGAGAAAAAGTATCTCAATCAATATTAAATGCATAGTCGATACTGTCAGGTATCTTTTTTTTGCATACTTCAATGTCCAACTGATAGGCTTTATCCGCTTTCATATGTCCTAAGATATCTATGCGCTCGCTCAGCAGTTCTATCATGACGCTGATATTGGCTTGCTGCTTTTTGACTTGTGCCAGTTTTTGCTGGGTTAGCATCAGTTGCAGATCGACATCCAGTTGCCCATCGTAATAGTCGTTTAGGCTGTCTTTGATTTCCGTGAGCGTAAAACCGATGGCCTGTGCGCTTTTAATCAAATCAATCCGTTCGATACACTCTGAATCAAACTCGGTATATAGACGTGATCCTGCTTGGCGCTTTCGTGATTTTAGTAGCCCCAGCTGATCATAGTGGCGAACGGTGTCTTTGGTCGTATTGGCGCTTTTTGCCAGCTCTCCGATCAATAAAAACAATGTGTCAGTAGCCATAATCGCCTCGTAACGCTTTAGCCATTATAATTGCTCTTGCCAAGGTTGTGCTGTACCGAGATGCGACACTGACAAGGGTTTATGAGAGTTGCTATGCCATTTGCTCCAGTGACCCGCTATCTGCGTGTCTAGTTGAGTCAAAAAATCAGCACGCGGTAGAGTGGTGGCACCCAAGCTCATCAGATGGTCGTTTGGCAATTGACAGTCGACGAGTGCCACGTGGGTTTGTTCACACAATCGCATTAGGCCCCAAAAAGCAAGCTTTGAGGCATTGGACGCATGGTGAAACATCGATTCACCAAAATAGATATTGCCTATTTTTAACCCATATAATCCACCAACAAGTGACCCTGTCTCATCCCAAACCTCGATACTATGGGCAAATCCTTGCGCATGCAGTTCGGTATAGGCCTCAATCATCTCATCATGAATCCATGTGTGCTCACCTTCAGGCAGATCAGTATTGAGACCATCACTACGGGGTAGACTACAAGCATGTATAACCTCGTCAAACGCTTGGTTAAGAGTCAGCTGCCAACGCGTGCGACTTGCTTGTTTGCGTAGGGATTTGCTCGGTATATAGTCGGTTGGTACAATCACGCAGCGCGGTTCTGGGCACCACCAAGCGATCGGTTCATCTTCATTGAACCAAGGAAATAGCCCTTGAGCGTAGGCTGATATCAGTGTTTCGGGTGCAAGGTCGCCGCCCACTGCAACGATACCAACACCCTCAGGATCGACAGAGATGGGACTTGGGAAGTCATAACGCCCAAGACTTTTTAAGGTCTCAGGCGTGATGTTTTTATTATTATATTCAGAGAGAGTGACCATTTAGGCGTCTTGATCAGCGGTCAATGTTGAGGCATAGGTATGATCAGCAGCATGGGCTTCACCAATAGAATCCAAGTACTTTTCAGCATCCAGTGCTGCCATACAGCCCGTACCGGCAGAGGTAATAGCCTGACGGTAGATATGATCGGCCACGTCCCCTGCGGCAAACACACCTTCGATACTGGTTTGCGTGGCATTACCATGGAGACCACTGTTGACGACCAAATAGCCATCTTTCATGTCTAGCTGATCTTTGAACAGGTCCGTATTGGGCTTATGACCAATCGCCACGAACATGCCAAATACATCTAGTTGCTTGGTGCTGCCATCGATGGTTGATTTGATGACAACGCCATTGACGCCCATATCGTCACCAACCACTTCTTCAACACTGTGATTCCACTCGATTTTGACATTACCGTTCTTTACTTTTTCAAACAGTTTGTCTTGTAGGATTTTTTCAGAGCGTAGGCCATCACGGCGATGTACTAGCGTGACTTCAGCAGCAATATTGGATAAATACAAAGCTTCTTCGACAGCTGTATTACCACCGCCAATCACCGCGACTTTTTGATTTTTGTAGAAAAAACCATCGCAAGTGGCACAAGCTGACACGCCTAAGCCTTTAAACTTGGTTTCTGACTCTAGTCCTAAATACTGAGCAGATGCACCCGTTGAGATAATCAACGCATCACAAGTGTAAGTACCATTGTTACCCGTTAGTTGAAAGGGACGTTCATTGAGGTTCACATCATTGATATGGTCATAAACCAATTCTGTACCAAAACGCTCAGCATGGGCTTTCATACGTTCCATCAAGGCAGGACCGGTCAAGTCATGGGCATCACCTGGCCAGTTATCAACTTCCGTGGTGGTCGTTAATTGTCCGCCCACTTCCATACCGGTGATCATAACAGGCTTGAGGTTGGCACGTGCAGCATAAACGGCAGCAGAGTACCCAGCAGGGCCTGAGCCTAAAATAATGAGTTTTTCGTGACGTGGAGCAGTGGTGTCAGTTGCCATGAGTTGTTCCTTGCTAAATAGACTGATTAAAAGTATCAGGGATAAAATGAGTGATAAACAAATCAAAAATTACAACGAATAAGGTTTTGCTGATTGCTATGGGATAATAACATAAGGGCATATCGCACAAAGTGCAAGTTTGCTAAAACAAATACAGGTATCATTAGAATCAAAGCATATATAGTCAAGTCTATATAAATCCGCTACATCGTTATCCTCGCTACGCATACTAGGGTCTGTTTGATATTCAAATGTGGTGCTGGCAGTCACTATTTTTTAGACAATATGCAGTGAAATTTTTGATACCTAGTCATTCTAGGTGAAACAATTTCTCCATATATTGGCAAAAAAGAGTACTGCCCTGAAAGGCTGATGCTAAAATCACCCCAAACGTTGTTACAAAACTAGCCAAGGTCTCGACATTATCGTCGGTTTGCGCCTAGTTTGGTGCAATTTTAGCGATCAGCAGTCCTAATATTTGAATATCAAACAGACCCTAACGTATAACTTGCACTCGGTTTCCTTGTATCGAAATTATATTGAACTGACTATAGTCAATCCGCTAGAAAGGAGCGACAGTGCTGATTCGCGTAAAGCCTCTCATCAGCGTTTGCACTTAGCTACCTTGTAGCATTTATACTCGTAGCATTCGTGCATGGCATCAACGATAAAAGCCTTGAGACACACGTACCAAAAACAGTAGTACGTTTATAGGATTTGTGCAAGATTATTAGCCATGCTCTGTTAGCCGTGTTTTGCTATCGGGTTGCTTTTTGCGCAAATCAGCCATTGATTTACTTTCTTACACGCTTTCTTGATAAGAGTGTCGCCACTATACCTATGTATTTGTTATTATAAGAAGTTATGCCAAGTGTGATAGAGCCGAAGCGATACCGGTTATATCAGGGTCTTATGATAGGTACGTCCTCCCGACACTTTGCCAGCACTCTATGTCAGCACTCTATGTCAGCATGATTAGATTTAGTCATGCGTTGGCGACCATTTAGTATTAATAACAAGGCAGATCTTACGTGATATCAGCACCGCTTATTGAGTATTTAAAAAAGGGAATATTTACCCTTCTTGGGTTAATACTGGCAGTCTATTTATTTGTCATCTTGATGACCTATACCGGTAATGATCCGAGTTGGTCGCATATCAGCAGTGATATGACTACGATCAATAATATGGGTGGCCAGATGGGTGCTTGGTTATCGGATTTGCTATACAGCTTTTTCGGTTTTGGTGCATGGTGGTTTTTTGCGTTTGTGGTCTATGAGTCCATTCTTATTTGGTGGAACAATAAACCGACGTTTTGGCTCATGCGATTGGTCGCCTATGTGTTTTTATTATTAAGTGCCAGTGCGTTATTTGCCCAACTGGTTGCACTGGTTCAGCACATGACCAACCCTGCATCGACAGGTCTAGAGGGCGTAGCTGGCGGTATCATTGGACTTGAGTTGCAGGAGCGTTTGGCGCAATTGTTATCGCAGTGGGGGAGTGTGGTCTTCTTAGCCGTATTTGTCGCTATTACTTCGACTTTTGCGTTCAATGTGCATTGGCTTGCGATATATCAAAAAATTACAGCACTGTCATGGCTTGGATCAGGTATCAAAAATAAAGACACGGCTCAAAACTCACATAGCGATGAGTCACGCAGCAACGGTCTAAACGATGACAGCACTCTAGACGGTAGCACTCTAAATGACACGACCAGTCAAAAAGCAGAGCATGAGCAGCTGCCACTTGAATTGCAACCGGCAGAGCATGCCAGTAATGCCCAAGCCTTTGGCAGTGGCGGTCGTTTTGGTCATGCATTATCAGATTTTTTGACGACGTCAGGATTGGCCGATAGCGTGAAAGCCTCTCTAGCAGTAGCAAAAGAAGCTGCAACCTCTAGTCATCAAAAAGAGCCGCAAGCTTCTACCGCTGCGAACAGTAGTGGCAATAGTAATAATAGCAGCAATGATGACACGAACAATGCTATGTCTGTCTCGACGCCAAGTCCTGCTGTGGCACCGAATCGTAAAGTCGAGCCAAGCTTTGCATGGAATGATGTCAATACGGTTGATGACTTGCTGGCTCGTGAGCAAATGGCTCATAGCACAGACAGTACGGATAGCTTTGCTTCGCCGATACCTAATTATGCCAGTTCCCAGACCAGCACTTATGCAGCGCTTCAAGAAACGTTAGCTGATACTAGCGTATCCCAGTCAGCTACCTATGACGAAGAAAGTATCTTTCAGCCAGCAGTGAATGAAGTGATCAATACTGCAACAATTAGTCAGGACATTGGTGAAGGGGAAGTGGTCGTATCAGACACTGAACTAGGCAATGAAACAGACACTGATAGCAAAAGCGTAGATAAGCTAGCAGAGGCATGGTTGGCTGAGCATGCTGATATATCAGATCCAGTGACTATTCAGGCAGTTGAGACCAAAGCGCCTACCATTCAGGCGGCTACGACTCAGACAGTTGATAGCGTGCAAAAAGAAGTAATCGAGCAACCAGTGGCAAAAATAAGCACGCCTGTACCAGAACCAACGCCGCAACCAGTATCAAAACCGGTAGTAGAAGTCACTACTGATTATTCAGATTCGTCTGAGCATCAACCGTCCAATGAGGCAGACGTGCTAGCGGATAATGATGAAGCCTTTATCGCATCTGAAGCTACCGTCGCATCAGTACAGTCAGAGGTTGCGCCGGTAGTACCAAACACTTTGGATATGACGCCGACCAATACGCCACCTGCCAACCCAACATTACCACCAACAGCTAAATCAGTTGCTGTGGTTGAGTCAATGACTGAGACAGTCACTGCCCCTAAAGCCAATGTCAGTTTTGATATTCCTGAGGGCGATTCTAGCAACCATATTGCCGATATGATGCCAGATGATACAAGTGCCGATGTTGCTGCTCCTGTTATGCCGGATATCAGCGATGATGCAGCGTTCAGTACCAAGTCACGCTCAATGCAAACAGCGGCCTACCGTAGTAGTCTGACGCCGATTCCTGAGATGTCGATTTTAGACAAGCCAGATCCTGATCGCCAACCGAGTTACACCGACGAAAAACTGGTTGAGCTGTCAGAGCTGTTAGAAATCAAATTACAAGAGTTCAATGTAAAAGCATCGGTCGTCAACGCGATTCCGGGACCGGTTGTGACCCGCTTTGAGGTCGAGCTGGCGGCAGGGGTAAAGGCTAGCAAGGTCACCGGTATTTCACGTGATTTAGCGCGCTCGCTGTCTATGGCCTCTCTGCGTGTGGTTGAGGTGATACCGGGCAAGCCTTATATTGGTATCGAAGTACCCAATCCAAAGCGCGAAATGGTGCGCCTGATAGAGCTGTTAAATACTGAAAAATTCAAAGACCCCAAAGCGCAAATCAGCATGGCAATGGGTAAGGATATTGGTGGTAAACCTATCATTACTGACCTTGCGCGTGCGCCGCATATGCTGGTCGCTGGTACGACAGGTTCTGGTAAATCAGTATTGGTCAACTCGATGCTGTTATCGATGCTACTCAAATACACGCCCAATGAGCTGCGCCTTATTTTGATTGATCCCAAGCAGCTTGAGCTTGCTAACTACAATGATATTCCACATCTGCTAACGCCTGTAGTGACAGATATGACGGAAGCAGCGAGCGCATTATCATGGTGTGTGGCAGAGATGGAACGCCGCTATCAACTGATGAGCTTACTCAAAGTTCGTAAACTCGATGAATTCAATAAAAAAGTACGCGCCGCTGAGGCCTCAGGCAATCCTATGCTTGATCCGTTATGGCGACCGAATGACAGCGTGAGTATCAGTCAAGCGCCCAAGCTCAAAACCTTACCGATGATTGTCATCGTTGCGGATGAGTTTGCCGATATGATTATGCAGGTCGGTAAACAAGCAGAAGAACTCATCACCCGTTTGGCACAAAAATCGCGTGCGGCAGGTATTCACTTAATGCTAGCCACTCAGCGCCCATCGGTCGATGTCATCACTGGTTTGATCAAAGCCAACATCCCAGTGCGTGCGGCACTGCGTGTTAACTCAAAAGTCGACTCACGCACGATCCTAGACAGTGGCGGTGCAGAAGATATGCTCGGTAATGGTGATATGTTGTTCTTAGGGCCAGGGCAGATTGAGCCCGACCGTGTACATGGTGCGTATGTCAGTGACGAAGAGGTCAACCGTGTCTGTGACGCTTGGCGTGAGCGCGGTGCACCTGACTATATTGATAACATGGCAGGGAACTTTGAATTGTCCAGTCCAGGCGGTAGTAGCAGTAGTGCCAATGCGTCAGGTGAAGACGATGACTTATATAACGATGCTGTTGCCTTTATCATGGAGACGCGTAAAGTTTCTGCTTCTAGCATCCAGCGTAAATTCAGTATCGGCTATAACCGTGCTGCCCGTATCGTTGACTCGATGGAAGAAGCAGGCTTGGTCAGTTCAATGGGTAAAAGCGGTAAGCGCGAGTTGCTAATGTAAATCTGTTGATTCAAGTATGGTCAATTAAAGAGACGAGTCACAATAGTGGCTCGTTTTTTTTGTGAATTTTTCTGGTTAATTTTAATGAATGATTGCCTGAATGCCCAAATGACTAATGAGTTTGTTTATCACTCATAAGTAGCAGTTTTTTATACTAAACTAAGAAATATGTATAAAATAAATACCTGCCATTATTAAAAATTTTAGGTCGTTACTCTCCAAGGAAGGTCAGTTATGTTTAAAGAATATACTCAGTATGACGGTTTGGCTTTGGCATCGTTAGTCAATTCAGGTGAGGTCAGCGCAAAAGAGGTGCTCGATGCAGCGATTCACCAAGCAAACACACTCAATCCCAAATTAAATGCCATCATCCATCGCTTTGATGAGCGTGCTTATAATGCCGCGCAAGCGGGACTGCCAAAAGGTGCCTTTAACGGGGTGCCTTACCTACTAAAGGATTTGTCATTTAGCTTTGCTGATGAACCTATCACAATGGGCAGTCGTAGCGTCAATATCATCTCAGAGAACGACAGTGAAATCGTCAAACGAATGAGAGCCACAGGCGTCAATACCTTTGGTAAGACCAACACGCCTGAGTTTGGTTTGATTATCACCACAGAACCCAAAGCACATGGCGCAACGCACAACCCTTTTAAAAAAGGGTACAGCTCTGGTGGCTCATCGGGTGGTAGTGCGGCGGCAGTGGCCAGCGGTATCGTACCGATGGCAGGAGCGGGTGACGGTGGCGGCTCGATACGTTTTCCAGCAGCATGGTGCGGTGCGTTTGGTCTCAAGCCTAGCCGTGGACGTAATCCAATGGGGCCAGCCTATGGTGAAGGCTGGGAGGGCGCAGTAGCGGATCATGTCATTACGCGCTCCGTGCGCGATAGTGCCGCCATGCTAGATGCCACTAGCGGTGCGGAGACAGGTGCGCCATTTATCATTGCGCCGCCAGAGGGCACGTTTTTGCAAGCAGCGATGCGTGCACCTAGGCAATTAAAGATAGCTTTGCATCAGCAGCCATTGATTGCCAATACCAAAGTGGATCCAGAAGTGCTAGCAGCTCTTGAACAGACCGCTAAGCAGCTAGAGGCGATGGGTCATCAAGTCGTACACGCTGAGCCAAACATTAATATCGAGCAGTTTTGGCATGATTATCTGGTGGTGGTCTGCACGCATACTGCCTTTACAATTGATAATATCGAGCGTCAGTTTGGTGCCCAGCATATCAAAAACCTAGAACCACAAACCTATAATATGGCGCTACTCGGTCGGTCATTGTCCGCAGTGGATTTGGCTCATGCCAAGCACGGTTGGCACCATAGCCAATATCAGACGGGTCTCTTACTAGAAGAGTACGACATGATATTGTGCCCTACGGTACCCACACCTGCGGTCAAACATGGCGTGCTACCGCCTAGCCGTATGGATGAGATGATGATGCGTAGTACTGAGGTGCTCAATAAAGGCTTTAATATGGGCAAGTATGCCTTTAGCTCAGGCATGATTGAAAAACTAAGCGCACCTGTATTGGGCAAGATGGGCTTTACGTTACTGGGTAATGTCACAGGGTTGCCCGCGATGTCAGTGCCGGTGGCGATGAGCAAAAAAGGCTTGCCAATCGGTATGCAACTGATCGGGCGTATGAATGATGAGGCAACGTTGTTTAGCGTGGCAGGCGAGATGGAGCGCGCTGGTTTGTTTACTAAGCCTGCCTTCTAATAGTAGATGAGGAATTAGTAGATGAGGAATCTAATTTTGGATAAATAATGCTTAGGGTCTGTTTGATATTCAAATGTGGTGCTGGCAGTCACTATTTTTTAGACAATATGCAGTGAAATTTTTGATGCCTAGTCATTCTAGGTTAGACAATTTCGCCATATATTGGCAAAAAAGAGAACTGCCATGAAAGGCTGATGCTAAAATCATCCCAAACGTTATTGCAAGCCTAGCTAAGGTCTCGACATTATCGTCGGTTTGCGCCTAGTTTAGTGTAATTTTAGCGATCAGCAGCCCTAATATTTGAATATCAAACAGCCCCTAATCAAAGCGATAGATATCCATGCCTAAGCTATGGTGTGCCATGCTTTGATGGACAACTGAGACGCGCTGACCTGTCCCTAATGCAAAAAACAGTGGCAGTAAGTGCTCATCGCTCGGGTGGATGTCTTTATAGTCAGGATATTGTTGCCAGTCGAGTGCAGTGGGAATGTCTATCTTTAGCTGTTGGAGCAACCACTGCTTAAAGGCACTTGCTGTTTGATCGATACTGTCAGCCTCCCAACGCAATGCTTGCAAGTTGTGGGTGATATTGCCCGAACCAATGACGAGGATTTGCTCATCACGCAGCTGCGCAAGCTGTGCGCCTAACTGATAACAGGCGATACTGTCGTAGTGCTGCGGCAATGATATCTGTACGATAGGCACATCTGCATCGGGATATAGGTGTCTGAGCGGCGCCCAAACGCCATGGTCACAGGCACGTACCGGATTGACACTACAGTTGATACCGCGTGCCGTGAGCTGCTGGGCAAGCGATTCAGCCAGGGCGGGCTGACCGATAGTAGGATACTGTAGCTCGTACAGCTCAGGCGAAAACCCTGAAAAATCATGCCACGTTTTTGGCTGAGGATTGCTACTGATTTCAAGCTTGGCTGACTGCCAATGCGCGGACATAATGACGATGGCACGCGGTTTGGGTAAGTTCTGTCCGATACGTGCCAGCGCACTGGTCGTGGCAGACTGTTCAATCGCTAGCGTCGGTGCGCCGTGCGAGATGAATAGTGCAGGCAGTTTGGCAGTATTGGCCGCTATCGTAGAGGTACTTTCAAATGCAGCAGCAGAACTAATAGGTGCTCGCACTTTACCGACAGACTCATCCTGTGGATGACGAGTCTGAGGGTTGTGGATTGAGCGACTGGGTGTGGCGTTTTTTGGATATCTCATGCTGCATTTATTAGGGCATGCACTGGTTTTTCAATCTATTTGCTAGAGATATCGTGAACAAAAGCATGACTGGGTATCTGACTTAATTACCACGATGATAAGGATGATTATTGTTAATGCTCATCGCGCGGTATAGCTGCTCCATCAGTACGACACGTACCAGTGGATGCGGTAATGTCAGTGCTGATAGTGATAATTTTGCATCGGCTTTTGCTAGTACTTCTGGCGATACGCCATCCGCACCGCCGATGACCAAGGCAATATCATCGCCTTGCTGCATCCCATCAGCCAGTTTATCCGCTAGTCCTTCTGTCGAAATCATTTTTCCTTTGACATCTAATACCCATAATTGCTCACGGCTTGAGGCATTGTGAGTGGCCAATATGGCTTGGCCTTCTTGCTCGCGGTACTGTGCTAGATTGGCATCGGATGGGTTCTTTGCACGTTTAGCAGCCGCAATTTCTACAATCTCAGTGCTCAGCATGGGCTGAATACGTTTATGGTATTCATCAAATCCTGTCTGTACCCAAATGGGCATCTTATTGCCAACCGTCAAAATTCTTACCTTCATAGTACGTACCATCTTAATAATTAAACAAGTATCAATTTTTTTCATTAATCATGAGCGGGTTATGATTTGACGCCTACATCAAAGGTTTAATGGTTTCTGGCACAGTGCTATCACTATTTGAGCTATCGTCATCATTTGGTCGTGGCTTTGGAATGACGCTGAGTTTGGCATCAGATTCAAAGACAATGGCTTCGACATCATCGAAACTATTGATGCCTTCAGTACGCATGGCGCATTCGATTTCTTGACGCGTCAAACGTTCAGCGCGCATCGCATCAGGCAAAAACTGTCCTTGATAAAAGACGATACGCGGCTCAGACAAAATAAAACTACTAAAGGGCGTTGAAATAGACGCATATTTGGTGACCAAAAACTGCAACATATAAAGTACTAAAATCGATGAAGCCCCTTCGACAAAAGGAATGTCTTTGAGCAAAATAGTACTGGCACCTAATGAGCCAATCATCACGGTGACGACCCAATCAAAGTTATTGAGCTGTGACGTCGAGCGCTTGCCAGAGATTTTGGTAATCAACACGATGAATACGTAAATCATAATGGTCGTTAAGACGATACGTCCAAGTTTGTCTATATTGTCAAAAAATAACATTTCCATGACGTTCTCCTATGATAAAGGGAAATCGATTAACACCAAGCGCTGCTTGATTGCAGTTATTCTAATAGTTTTCTGTGTTTTCACAGGACAACAGGGTATTGCCGCTGATATCTAACAGTCTACACTCAAACGGCTTTTCGTGCAGGGTTCAACAGTCGATTGATGGCCCATAGGCTGATTCGCGCGCTCACCAATGTAAACACAAGCATCATGACCAGTGAGGACAGTAGGGGTAGAGGACGTGCCATTCCCATCTCAAACAGGACTTCACGGCTGACAGTATCAAACAACCAAAACCAGATGGCCAAGAAATAAATGATGGTCAATATCCAGACCACTACGACGCCGCCAAACATCAACCGATTCATTTCACTATGATTTAAGGCTCGCTGCTGATGTTTTATAAATTTACGAACGGCAATGTACGCACCAATCACGATAGAGAGTGCCATTACCAATTGTGAGTTCAGCGCAAACTGGGTTTGAATCATCATAAATATGGTGCTGGCAAGCGTATAGCCAATCGCAAAAAAACCGATATATTGCGCCAGTTTCGGCTGAGTTGGGGCAAGCGTTTGAGGCTTATTAAGATTGGTTGTCTTGGCTGACATAAACTGACCTGTATAAAGGTAAAAAATAAGGGAAGAAACAGACACTACTGATGTCATACGTAGGACATTAAACCTCTCAATGTCTGAATCAAAGTATTCAAGATTGAGACCTAGTGCTTGGCCGTCCAGTCGAGCAGGGCATCTAATACAGGTCTGGCTGTATAAGCATTTAATGCCTCTTCTGTGTTGATGATGCCAACGACGACATAATCTTGACCGGACAAGCCTTTGACATAACCTGCCATCGAGGTGACATTGTTTAGGGTACCTGTTTTTATCCAAGCGCGGCCGATGGCTGCTGATTCAGGCAAGCGCTCGCTATGAGTGGTAATGGTGCCACTGACACCAGCAACACCCAACGAGTTGACGTACGCATCAAAGCTTGGACGATCGTAGGCGTAAGCCAGCAGCTCACTCAAATTGGCTGCGGTGATTGTGCAGTCACGGCAGAGTCCTGAACCGTTAGTCAGATAAGGCGCAGGCGTCTGTAGCGTGGTCTGCCACCACTGGTTGATGGTCTGCAAAGCTGCTGGATAATCGGTCGTAGTTGGCTTACCAAACTGGTATAAACTTGCCAGTTTTTGAGTGGGCTGCTGATAAAGCGCGCGCTCACCACTGTGTGTTTGAACGGTATTGGTTTTATCATCATGCGTTTTATTGTCAGGAGCGACTGATGGCATGATGTGAGGTTTGCCATAAGCGCCTATAGAGAGCGCCACTTGTTCAGCCATGACGTTGTTTGAGAAATGATTAATATCATAAATCTGCTGGGTTAGCGTCAGTGATGGGTAGCTGACCAACGGCAGCGGTGACATAGCAATGGCGGTCAGACCGTGTGCCGCTGTTGGGGTTTTTGTCACATCATAAGGAATCTCGTTTGATACCACTTGTCCGCTCAGTGTGTTGCCTAAGGTTTTCCATTTAGAGGCAACCACGCGCGCAGCGAAATCCTTGGCATCAGGATACGCCACATAAAAGGCATGCTCTCTGCAGCTGTCTGGCAGATTGGTATTTAGCGACAATTGCTGTGATTGCCACTGCGGCGCTAGGCTATAGCTCGCTGACCCACAAGAGGCTGTACGGGTGGCTATCGTGCTTGGCAACTGATAGTTTGCAAGCATCGGCTCATAGGTCAAACTTGCTTGACCGTTGTCCAGAGGGTAAGTCTTTATGCCAATGGTGCTAAAGTTAACCAAAAACCCATCAGGACTGGCGTTGTAAGGACGTAGGGGCGCATTATCAAATGCCGCAGGGTCTTTACTGATGTTTTTAAATACGGCACTGTCGATGATGATGTTGCCATCGATATGACGAACCCCTGCCGCTTGTATTTTATATAGTAGCTGCTCTAAACGCTCATGGGTCATCTTTGGATCGCCACTACCCTGAATAATCAAGTCACCTTGTAATCGATCACCAATAATAATGCCGGTGTGATAAATACGGGTATACCAAACAAAGTCAGCCCCTAGCGTGTCCAAAGCAATAAAGCTAGGGACGAGCTTCATGGTGCTGGCGGGCGTACGAGGGATGTCTGACTGATGATTAAGCAAGGGCGAAAATGATATTTTTATCTTAGCTTTATCGGTGCTGCTTTGCTCATTGTCGGTATGAATACTGTCTGTATGTACACTATCGTTCTGGGAGGCTACGGATTTTTCCGCATCAGCCAATACGGTGGAGACATCCTCTATGCTCTGATAGGTATAAGGGTCATCTGTATAAGCGTGTATCGTCTTTTCATGCTGCTCAATCGTACGTTTTTCAATCGTGATCAGTGTGCTTTGATGGCTGGAATTGCTAATAGCATTATGAGCATTTTTCCCATCGCCGTCAGCTTTAGTAGGAGCAGGGTCGTTATTTACCTTGCTGCTATCGATGACCTGAATCGGCGAGGGTAAATGGCTGGCGTTTTTGTCACCGACTGGTGTCACCATGATGCTGATGTCAGCTTCTGTCAAATTTGCACGTGACAATGCCATCTGAACGGCTTCTGGTAAGACCGCTTGTGCATACAGCGGTGATGACATAGCCGCTACCAATAGAGTCAGGCGAGACAGGCGTTTACCAATTGAATAACGCGGTCGTAGATGATCATGAGGGGTAAGGGTTTGGGTGGCAATAGTAGCGTCGTGGTGGTGTTTAGAAGAGTGTCTCATGAGCATCTTTCATCAGTTGGCAAAAACGGCCTATGGTAACATGAGTGGTCGTTTTCGCGTAGATACTCTCTGTTTTATGCTAGGGCATGTCATCAATTAGCACATTAATATATTTAGTGGTCTTAAAATGGCTAAATTTTGATAAATATCGTCAGAAATTTTGTCAATATGTTCATATTCATGGCAATTTCTTCCTCATTTATCTACAATTTTTCTCATTTTAAGCCTCACAATCTAATTGATGACACGCCCTAGGTGTTTTATGCGATAAATTTTTGGTAGTTTGGTTTGAGATATGGTCTTTATGATTAGTGACTAACTATAAGTTAGCAGCGACGTATTAGCGCATGTGCAAAGTCTCAGCGTACATGCAAAAACGCCATCGCGGTCATCATGGCATCGTTGTAGGCGTCATGAGCACCCATATCAGGAATGTCATAATGCGCTAAGATACGGCTCAAATGCTGGGCTTGGGCGGAGAGTCCTTGGGTATGCCCACTGATTCGTCGACTGTATAAATGCCGCACATCGATGATTTCGTTTGGCAGAGGTGTGCCCATATAGCCTTTGACCAAAGGATTCAAAAATCCCATGTCTAGTCGTGTGCAAAAACCAACGATGGGTCGATTGCCGATAAACGGCAATAACAGTGCCAACATCTCATGGTAGTTCAAACCGTGCTCGACATCGGCAGTACGCAAACCATGAATGACAATGGTGTCGCGATCTGGCATGACAGGTGGGCGACATATCAGATGCATGCCATTCCCTGTGTCGATTGTATTGCCATTGATGTGTATCGCTGCCACTGACAATAGGTGATGCTTTTTGGGGTTCAGCCCTGTCATTTCACAGTCAATCGCTACCCACTGCTCAGCCATAGGCTTGGTGAACATCGTTGCCAATTCTGGACGCTGTAGCTGCGTCTTTTGCCAAGTATTAGCCAGTTGCTGTAGCCAGCTCATATTAGTCGCTCATCCCTCTATATTTACGTTATTTCTAGCTGATAGTGCTGGCGCAGCTGATTCTTAAAGCTTTTGACCACGGTTAGGCATTCTTTTAATAAATCACGTTCAAGTGCGCTTAGTGTCGTTGGGTTTACTTGCCGTGCCTGTTTATCCTCAGTCGCGAGCGCGACGGTGAGACGCTGTGCCATAAAAAACTCTAACGCTTCTAATAAAGTATCCGCACGCTCTTGGGTCAACGCATGGGCATGTACCAAGGCTTTTAGGCGATCTTTGCTACTGGGTACGTCCAGCACATCGTTTTCTAATGCTAAGGCGCGAATGCCATGCACCAGTGGAAAGATACCGGCTTTTTTTAGATCGATATCTGGTGAGGCATTTTTGCCACTGAGTAAGGGAACAAACTTTTGCCACCACTGATTGACGTCGCCAAATTGCAACGCTGCTCGCGTGAACTGGCGCACAAACATAGGGTCTGCCTGACTGTGAGCCAGTATTAAGTGCTGACGTACTTGGGTGAGCAAGGATTCATCGCCGCAGACGTATTCGCCATCTAATATTGCGGATAAATAAATGCCATGCATCGGATCTGTGTTTCTAAACCATAAGCTGATTTGCGCATTAAACACTTTAAGCGGTTGCCGCCACATGGGGTTGGTCATCATGATATTGCCATCGCACAGCGGATAGCCTAATGTCGATAGATGGGTGTTAAAGGTTTCGGCAAACTGTGCCAAGTCAGAATGGTTATAACCATCTCGAAGGATCAAAGCATTGTCTTGGTCAGTACGCATGATTTGCTCGCCGCGTCCTTCTGAGCCCATGACAATCAGACAGGTATTTGCCATCATCTCATCAGGTACGATAAGTTGCCAAAGTTTGGTAAACACCTGTGCATTTAGGGTCTGTACCATGCGGCTGATATTACCGATTTTTACCCCATTCTGATGCTGTGCACGGATATAGCGACCAATCAGCTCGACTGCCGTGGCTAGGCTCGACAAGTCTGTTGCTTGCTCGATTTGAATACTGATGAGCTGTGAGTGATGACCAATGTGCGCCAACATATCGCTCTGCCCTAGCACCCCAACGACATGACCCTTATCATCAATGACGGGCAGTCTGTGAATCCGGTAGCGAGTCATGGTGAGCAGTGCGTCCCCAATCTCATCTGTGGCTTTGATGGTACGTAGATTAAAATTTGCATAGCGCTGGCATGTGGTAGTGGCAGGATCTTGTTGCTCGCTGATGGCGCGACAGATATCAGTGTCCGTCAGCATACCTAGCAGGTGCTTAGTTTGGGGTGCGGTCTCTTGCTCGACTGTTAAATGCTCCAGTGGTCGCACCAGCACATGCTTTAGACCTGCTTGGGTCATGATACGAGTAGCGTCGTACAAGCTACTATTGGCATTGACGATGTGTACTGGCAACAGCCGAACCTCTATCACTGGTTGCAGCATGATTTGCTGTACTTCTTGCTGATCGTTGTAATGATTAGTGCTGGATGGTTTGTTGTGACGGCGCTGCTGTAAGGCCTTCAAGCGTTCAGGCAGTTTGTCTGATAGCATTTGTCGTACTAGATGGTTTTGCGCGCTGATTTTATCGACAGCGATTCCTGAAATCTGAAGCAATAAAGTCTCTTCACTGGCGCAAAATTGATAGGGCTGTATGGTCGCGTTTTCGCTTTCTAGCATACTGTGTTTTATGAGTGATTCAGGTAGGCGGCGACTATCAAACCAGTCATTGTTATTTGGATCATCAGAGTGATTGCTTCCTAAATAAGAAGCGACGAACTCGCCATCCAATGACTGCTCGATTTGTCCTTTTATCACCACGTAGAGATACTGCAATTCATCGGCAGGCAAGTACTCGTCTTTAGCAAGGTAGCGTATCTGGGTGTGTTTTCGGATGCTTTGACGTTCGGCCAGACTCAATACATCAAAGGGTGGCTGAGTAAAATCAAGATGGGGCATGGCATCATCCTTGATAGCATGTCTGAATAGAGGTTTCACTATAGCACTATTCGGACAAAAGCCCCTAAATAAGACAACAGTCATTAACGCAAAAAACCTCTAATAACCTTTGCTTGCATAAGGTTGTTAGAGGTTGCTGTATTGACTAAGACTAAGCTTTTATTTGAACGCTAAACGTCTATCGACGCACCCAGCAGTTTTTTAATACGGCTGATGGCTTCGCGGCTTTCATCAACGCTTGCGACCAAAGCAATACGCACATAACCTTTGCCTGGGTTTTCACCATCGACTTCACGTGACAAATAGCGTCCTGCTAGTGCATGGATATTGGCCTGCTCATACAGTGCTTTAACGAAAGTCTCATCATCGCCATCAAATTGCTCAGGAACTTTAATCCAAAAGTAAAACCCAGCATCTGGCATACGCAGATCCAATAACTGACCCAGCTCAGACATCCATAAAGCGAATTTTTCTTTATACAGTGCACGGTTGAGTGCCACATGTTTTTCATCTTGCCACGCTGCGATAGAGGCGAGCTGATGCGGTATCGGCATCGCACAGCCTTGATACGTACGATACTGCAAATAGGACTGCAAAATCTGAGCATCACCTGCCACAAACCCAGAGCGTAACCCTGGTAAGTTAGAGCGTTTGGACAAAGAGTGGAACACAATACAGTTTTTAAAGTCACGACGACCGAGTGTCGCACAGGCCTGCAGCAAGCCAATCGGTGCTGTATCAAAATACAGTTCGCTATAGCACTCATCGCTGGCAATGATAAAACCGTACTGGTCTGATAAACGAATCAGATACTCCCAGTCATCCATTGTCATGACCGAGCCTGTTGGGTTGTTCGGGCTACAGACAAACAACAGCTGCGTGCGTGCCCACACTTCTTTTGGGACTGCACGATAATCACCCTTAAACTCATTATCCTGTGTACAAGGAACGAAGTAAGGCGTTGCTTGTGCCAATATCGCTGCCCCTTCGTATATTTGATAAAAAGGGTTGGGCATCACTATGAGAGGATCTTGAGAAGAAACGTCAGACAATGTGGCTGATGTATCTGCCTCTTCGATATTCGCAGGACTATGATCGACGACGGCTTGCACCAAGCTAAAAATGGCTTCGCGTGTGCCCATCACTGGTATTACTTGGGAGTTGGCATCGACATGATTGAGAAAAAACCGCTTCTCTAACCAATGGGCAATGGTCTGACGCAGCTCAAACAAGCCGTTAGTCGTCGGATAACGACTTATTTTGTCCAAGTTTTCATGTAGTACGTCCAGCACAAATGCAGGCGGCTCATGTTTTGGTTCACCAATACCCAGTTTTATTTCACTGTAGCCATTAGCAGGCTTACTATCGGCCAGTAAAGTAGCCATCTTTGCAAAGGGATATGGGTGTAGATGCTTTAAGTTGTGATTCATAAGTTCGGTAACTATAATAGACAATTAATAATAAAGTTATAAAGAAAATTTACATTAGAGCAGTGTAGCACTTCTCTAATTTTTTGTCTTTTTCTTCTTATATCATGATGAAAACTGTGTCGGGCTTGAACGATTAATTGTATGACAGCCCGCAGCACAACACTTAAAAAATTTTCGTGGTTAATAACTAATAACAATATAAAGAGTGACTGCCAGACTTATCGGTAGAGTATTCTAAGGATAAATTGATATGTCTAGTGTGCTAAACAATGATGGTCTCATCGCTAAAGATATCAGTAATCAAAATCTCGATGAAGGTTTGCAGCGTGCAGACCTATACAAACTACTAAAAGAGCGTGAACAGTGCTGGTGGCAAGCGCGGCAACAGCTGATCGAGCGTCAAGAAAAGAAAATGTTCTGGTACGGTGACAACAGTCTGTTCATGTGGTTATTGTGGCAACTGGTGGGTTACGTGGTTGTGGCCATGGTGTTAATGCTACTTAATAATTTTTTGAATATATCGCTACCATTATGGCAATACGTTGCCTTATTTGTTTTACAAACTGCATTTTTTATCGGTATGCTCGCAGCGAAAGGTCGGCTCGAAAATCAGCTACAACGCAAAATAGAAAACGATGAGTTGATGAGCGAAGAGATGCTTAATGAGATGGTTATTTTGGCGGAAGACAGCCTTTATCCGGATGTACATGCCAAATCACCTATCTCTCTAGAGCAGTTAGATGATTATCTTGGTGGTCAGTTTCATTTGGCAAGTTTGCAGTGTCTGCTACAAAAAGAAGTTGATGCTGGACGCTTGATAATAGGAGATCAACCGCTAGAAATGGGCGTTTTGCCGCCAGAGCTTGCTGATGGTGATCTCAACGAACACGCTGATGAAATATTTTATAAGAGCACGCTATAAAACGTGCTCTTATAAAATCAATTAATAGCTATAAACCACGTTGTTTTCTCTCTTTGTAGTGAGACTGTCCATTAAAGCCGATTTTAAGGCTTCAAGTCTGTCTGCGGACAACGGCTCATCGTTTTGATCGCTGATATAAAACATATCTTCTGCGCGCTCACCTAGCGTGGTAATGCGAGCCGCATGCACCTCGATTTGCTCTTGTAAAAACACTTGACCCACCCTTGCCAATAGGCCGGGTTGATCGAGTGTCTCTAAGCTCAGGATATGCTGATCTGATGCGTCATTGAACTCAAAATTAATCACCGTTGTCACTTCAAAGTGTCTGAGCTGACGCGGCATACGTTTGTTGGTGAGTTTGAGTACAGTCGGATCTTTGAAAGCATTAATCAATCGCTGTTTAAGCTCATGCTGACTGTCTTCATCGACCAGTAATGTACCACTAGGGTCTAATAATACATAAGAATCCAAGGCAAAGTCACGAGTGGCCGTGATGATACGCGCATCCAAAACATCGAGATTCATCTGATCAAACACTGCCATAGTGACTGCAAACAGATTTATCTGATCTTGGGTATAGACAAAGACCTGCACTGCATCTAGTGCCAGCTCACGATGCTCGCGTAGTACAACCAGCGGCGGGCTATCGGCATTAGAGGCCAGACCAATCGGTGGGTGATTAAGAATGGCCTCAGTGTGCCATAGAATGTCTTCTGGAATCTCACGCAAAAAATACTCATCGCCTAGGTCATCCCACAGCCGCAATACCTCATCACGGTTCATATGTTGGTTATTGACATTGTCTAGCATCGCTTGCGCTTGCGTGCGGGTAGCGCTAATCATATCTTGGCGATTGGTCGGCGCATCGATATCAGCGCGCAAGATACGACGAGTCTGCGAATACAATTGTTTCATGAGCGTCGCCCGCCAGCTATTCCAAAGCTGTGGGTTGGTGGCGTTCATATCAGCCACTGTCAGTACATAGAGATGGTTTAGATGGGTCACGTTACCGATAAGATCAGCAAAGATAGTCACCACTTCAGGATCTGAGATGTCTTTTTTCTGGGCAGTGATGGACATCAATAGATGATAGCGGGTCAGCCAACCAACCAAATTGGCATCTGCCAAACTCATGCCATGCGATAAGCAAAATTCAATTGATTCTATTTGCCCAAGCTCACTATGATCGCCGCCCCGACCTTTGGCGATATCATGGAACATGGCCGCCAATACTAGAATCTCTTTGCGCTCGATACGCTGAAAGATGGAGCTGACCAATGGGAATTCGTCACAAAACATCGGATCAGTAAAGCGGTGCAAAATCCGAATCAAAAACAACGTATGGGCGTCGACCGTATAGCGATGAAACAAATCATATTGCATGAGGCCCGTGACCTGCGCAAAAGCAGGCACATAATTGCCCAATACCCCATAGCGATTCATGGTACGCAATCGATGAAACAGATAGTTTTGCTCTTTTAAATTGGCCAAAAATAACGTCTTATGAGCAGGATTGTCTCTATAAACCTGATCGATGCCTCGTGCCGCAATTTTGAGTGCACGTAGCGTATGGGTGCGAACCTTGTCGATGCCGTGCTGACCCATCAATAAAAACATCTCTAAAATGGCGTCAGGGTGCTGCGCAAACACTCGATGATGGGCGATGGCAATCTGGTTGCCAATCCGATTGAATCGCGCATTGATGGGCTGTTTTTTTGGACGTTCATCATCAGGTAGTTGCGGCTCTATGATGGTCTCATAATAGTGATTGGTCAGCATTTCAGACAGCGTCGATATCTGCATGGCACAGCGGTAGTAATCGCGCATAAAGCGTTCAACCGCAGCATTAGGCTGATCATCGGGCTGGGTCTCATAGCCCATTAATTGTGCAATCTCACGTTGATAATCAAACAACAGCTTGTTTTCGTTACGGCCGGTCAGTACATGCAAGTAATGACGTATTTGCCATAAATAACCTTCTGAAAAACTGAGCTCATCAAATTCTTTTTCAGTTAAAAAGTTCTGTTGTACCAAGTCATATAATTTACCCACCCGAAAGTAACGCTTGGTCACCCAGCCGATGATATGAATATCACGTAGGCCACCAGGCGCGGTCTTTATGTTTGGCTCAAGATTATATTCTGTGGCATTGTGCTGTAAATAACGCGCTTTAGACTCTTGCATCTTTACATCAAAAAACGCGCGGGGCGACCACAGTTTATTGACGATTTGAATAGGCATGTCTTGTAGTGCTTCATTACCGATGAGCAGTCGCGCCTCTAACTGGGCACTGGCAATAGTATGGTCAAGCGCCGCCTCTAGCGCATCATCAATGCTACGCACAGAGAGGGCAGGCTCGAGACCAATATCCCATAACAATGCGACCAACTTGTCAATCTTGCTACTAGCATCAGCACCTATCTCATCAGGAGAGAGTAGTAGGATATCGATGTCTGAATATAGAGACAACTCACCGCGACCGTAGCCACCAGTGGCAAAAAATGCCAAATCAGTCTTATCCAGTTCAAACCATTTAAACAATGCAATCAATAAGCTGTCAATCGCAGAGGCACGCGCGCTCACCAGTTGACGAATATTGGTGCCGCGTTCAAGTAATCGGCTGATATCCTCATTGATTTGTGCCAGCCATTCAGGAATCCCAAGCAGCATCTTTTCTGTCGCATTTTGGGCTGGTGACAAGGACGTATCTTTTTTTGTCTCGTCTGCTAACAGAGGTAAAGGCGTTAAATCGATAGAAGCGCCATCAGAATTAAACATGAGCGTTATCCCGTTAAAAATTTACAAATAGAGGAGGCCAGCTAAAACATTCGCTGAAAAACCTGTGGCGATCAGTATGATGATTGGTAGCCTGCCTGCGAAAAGCAGCAGTAAAGACATCAGTCAGTAGCTTATTAAGCAATTCAGTAAGTAGCTAAGTAAATAACTTAGTAAGTAACTCGGTAATCAGGTTGAGGACATACCCTAGAGTATAAAGACAAAAAGTCTGTCAGCACAATACTCAATATGCCTGAATTATTGGCCAAAAAAAAGACCGCCTAAGCGATCTTTTATGATGTTACTGTGTCAAAAAACTTAAATCTTCTTCAGGGCGGGCAGTAAACACCTCACAGCCATTGTCTGTGACGACCATGGTGTGCTCCCACTGCGCAGACAGTTTACGGTCTTTGGTAATCGCCGTCCATTCATCAGGTAAGATTTTGGTTTGCCATTTACCTTCATTAATCATTGGCTCGATGGTAAAGGTCATACCTGTCTTTAGCTCGAAACCTGTGCCTTTTTTGCCGTAGTGCATGACTTGTGGTTCGTGATGGAACTCATTACTGATACCATGTCCACAGAACTCACGAACGATACTGAAGCGCTCAGGCTCGACCACTTCTTGAATCGCTGCGCCAACATCGCCTAAGCGTGCGCCATTTTTGACAACACTCATGCCAGCATAGAGGGCATCTTGTGCCACTTTACAGATACGCTTTGCCATAATAGAACCATTGCCCACGATCCACATTTTTGAGGTATCGCCGTAATAGCCATCTTTGATAACTGTCACATCGATATTAATGATGTCGCCATCTTTTAGCAGTTTCTTTTCACTTGGGATACCATGACAAACCACATGATTGACCGAGGTGCAGATTGATTTTGGGAAACCATTGTAATTAAGTGGCGCTGGAATAGCACCTTGTACATTGACAATATAGTCATGAGCAATTTGATTCAATGCTTCGGTGCTGACGCCCACTTTAACGTGCTCGTCTAACATCACCAGCAAGTCGCTAGCAAGTTTACCGGCAACACGCATTTTTTCTATGGCGTCGGCTGACTGGATAAGGGATTTTTTAGTCATCGTTTTCTGTCTTATATTTATGGGTTTAATATGGGCAGATTATACCATAAATGGATTGATGACAGTTCTGGATTGAATGATGGTAAATCTATCACTATGATTGATAATAATTGCTTTACAGCACAAAAGTAGGGGCATGACCCTCTGGTCACGTTAATATATTCATATTCTGATAAATGGGTTGAATGTTACAGAAGATATAAGTAATGTAATTTTGCCTGCTAAAGGGATTAGCAGCAATCTTTGCCGCTTTCGTGAGGTAAAGATAACCCACACTAATGATAACAAGGATGTTGTTATGACACTTTCTTCGTACGTTCGTGCCACGCTCAAGCCGCGCGCTTTTTTGCCAATACTGGGGTCAATCGGTACTGGTGTTCTTTTGATGACACTGCAAACCGCATCAGCCCAAGCAGCTGGACAGTATTATAACTGTGCTAATGCCAACGGTTGCAAGCTAGTCGATAGTAAGTACTTCACGTCTAGTTATACCAAAACTCAGTATCCAGTCGTTATGGCTCATGGGCTTGGCGGCTTCACTAGGATGTTTGGGGTCATTGATTATTTCAATGGGATTCCTCAAGAGTTGATGAAAGGCGGCTCAGAGGTATATACCACCAAAACCTCAGCCGTCAATAATAGTGAGGTTCGCGGAGAGCAGCTGCTACAACAAGTCAAAACCATCTCTGCTGTTTCGGGCAAGCCTAAAGTCAATCTATTTGGACATAGCCAAGGCGGTATAGACATTCGTTATGTCGCTGGTGTTGCGCCAAAATATGTGGCTTCAGTAACCGCAGTATCAAGCCCAGAGCAAGGGTCAAAAACCGCAGATTTTGTCAAAAATACCCTTGAGCCGAATAACAATACTGGAAGCCCGTCAAACATCACAACAGAGTTAGTCGCAGGGCTGTTTAATTTGATTGGTGGCTTTACAGATATCGGCTCTGGTATCAGCTTCTCAGAGATTCAAGAACAAGATGGCTGGCAAACATTGATGGCGCTATCGACCGATGGTGCTGCCCAATTTAATGCTAAATTCCCTGCTGCCATGCCAAAAAACTACTGTGGTCAGCCGACCAGTACGGCTGCCAATGGCATTAAATACTACTCATTTAGCGGTGTTGGACAAATAACCAGTGTACTTGATCCTAGTGATTATCTATTGGCAGTGACTGGTGTACCGTTTGCCGGTGAGTCGAATGATGGACTGGTATCTGCTTGCTCAAGTCGTTTGGGTTATGTGATTCGCGATGACTATAGAATGAACCATTTAGACTCAGCCGATCAAGTGTTGGGTCTGACTGCATGGGGCGAGTCTGAGCCAAAATCTATCTATCGCACTCAGGTCAATCGTCTCAAAAACGCCAACCTTTAATAATGTAAGCCTTAAGAGCAACAGCTTTTAAGAACGTAAGTTTTTAAGAATATAAACCTTTAAACGGACTGATAAAAAGAACCCTCATTTATGTCTAATAATCGCCGCCCAGCCTATCTACCAATCGCTATCATCGCTGTGGTCATCATAGCGGTCGCTGCGGCGGTGATTATGTGGTTCAAGCCTGACAGTTCGCGTATCATGCCAGCGCAGCCAGTATCTAATACTCTCGCTAGTGAAGCTAATAGTAGTCAGTCAACTGGACTAGGTGATGGTCAACTGGTGCAAACCACTGTCAGCCAAAACCAGTCTCCATTTGTCACCGGATTGGAGCGTTTGCCGCGTTCATTAAAAGGTACGCAAATCGATGGTGAGATCATCATTGATGAAAACAAACAGTTGCTCGTTACCGAAGGTCTACGGCGTTTATTCGATTATTTTTTATCAGCATTAGGAGAGGAGAACGAAGCGGTTATAGTTGCTCGTGTGGAAAGTTACATTCGCCATCACACGCCAGAGCCTGCCGCCAGCCAAGCGGTCGCTATATTTAATCAATATGTCGCCTATCTCAAAGCACTGCCAGAGATAGAAAAACGTTATGGCAACCTGCAACTACAAGCGACAAAAAGTGGTGAGCTAGATTTAAATGCAGTCACTCAGCAAAAAAGGGATGTGGCCAATCTACGTCAGCAGTATTTTGATAAGCCAACCATCACTGCATTCTTTGGGGCAGGGGACGACTATGATGACTATAGTATAGAGATGGTCAGAATTAACCAAAACACTCAAATGTCTGATGTACAAAAACAAGCCGCTAGGCAAGACTATGTCAGCCGCCTACCAGATAGCACTACCAAAACCAATATCATGCAGCAAGCCAATCTGGGTGAGCTCATGGCACGTACCGAACAGATGAAAGCCCGTGGCGCGACGCCCGAAGCACTATATAATATGCGCCGAGAGCTAGTGGGTGCACCAGCCGCCGAGAGACTGGCGCAGGTAGACCGAGAGGATGCCAATTTTGAGCAACGCTTTAGCCAATATGAAACCCAAAAACAGCGCCTATTAAGTCAAAGTGCAGATCAAGCTCAAGCAAAAATTCAGATAAACCAGCTTGAGCAGCAGTTGTTTGATGATACTGAGCGCAAGCGTTTAGAAGGTTATGCTGCCCTACAACAACAAAAGTAGTCAGTACATTTTGCTTGACCATCTATACTTACTGGTACATTTATCCTGCAAAACTTCTGGTCAAACATTGACTGAGAAAAAAAGTGTTAGCAGGTAATATCACGACTGGAAAAGCGTATAGGTCACATCCTTGCAAAGTGACATAGAGTCCTTTTCCAAGTAATTACCCAATTCATAATGACACCTGACTGTCAGTCATCCAAAATATCGCTATTGTGTAAAACAATGCACAAGACAATAAACAAATCATAATAAATCAAAATTTTCACTAAACTTGAGGTCTGGTATTAATATGCAGCTCTCAGACTTAGTGACAATTTTAGGTCTAATAAAGCGAGGAATACATGAGAAACATGAAGACAGTCATGATGGCAGCTACCTTTGCAGTTGGTGCACTTGCCGCGGGTTGCCAAACGACAGCCAATTTACCTGCACCTGTCAGTCAACCAATCACTGCAAATGTGCTGCAAGCACATAACTGGCAGTTGGTTGATGCCAAACGCAGCAATGGCGATCAGATTACTCAGCTATTTTTTGACCCAGCCAAGCCGTTAACGCTCAATTTCATGAGTGATAAGGGCAGCGATTATATGGCATTTATGAACACTTGCAACAGTATGAGCGCGAGCTATAGCGTTGCTAACGGCGATGTACAAATCAAAAACGGCATTAGCACTATGATGGCGTGCCCTGAGCCGCAAGCCAGTTTTGATAAAGCTGCATTAGCAACCGTACAAGGTAAATACAGCCTCAGTAAAAATGCCAAAAACGTACCTATTCTGACCATCAAAAATGATAACCAAGTGGCTTACTTTAAAGCGGTAACTAAGTAATTATGTGCTAAATGGAAGTAATTTAGACATTGCAGTTGCAATCGACAAGGCCTCACTAATAAGTGGGGTCTTTTTTTATCCAACGTTTGATGCAGTTTGCGCTACACTAGAGTAATGGTTCTGTAATACTTTTATCATCAGGTTCTATTGGATATCACGTTATGTTTAAAACAGTCATGTCAAAACAAACCATGAATAGGCTCACAACAACAGGCGCTATGACGATAGCTATAGCTACGGTGCTCACTGGCTGTCAGACCCTATCTAGTGCGCCAATAAAAAAGCCAAAAAGTACAGTCGATACCAATCCACTAACGGCTCAAATGCCTACGATTGATCGCCAAGGGTACATCGCTTATGTCGAGGAGCAAGGGTTTGGCGCGGCCAAAGTCTCGACACTGTATAGCATTCGTCCTGACGGCAGCGATCGTCAGTTGATTGATCAGCTAAAGGGTTATATCTATGCGCCTGCATGGTCAGCTGATGGTAAATGGCTCGCCTATAGCAAACAATCCGCGCGTCAACATCCCAAAATTTATCTTTATGATAAGAGCAGTAATACACGCAATCTCGTGGTAAACGCTGAAGGCAGTAATATGTCGGCATCATTTTCACCCGATGGTCAACATCTGCTCTATAGCTCGACGGTCGGTGGCAATGCTGATATCTATGAGATGCGTCTGAGTGATGGAGATACGAGGCAACTGACGACACTGCCTAGCACGGAGGTGCAGCCAAGTTATGCATCTGATGGCAAAAGCTTCGTCTATACCAGTGATAAAGTCCGTGCTGGACGTCCACGTATTTATCGTTATGACTTCGCTACAGGCAATGCGACGCCTATGCCGACTAGTGGCTATGTCGCGAGTCCTCAACTCAGTACAGATGGTCAGCGTATGGCCTACCTAAATGGTCGAAAGGCCGCCGTTATGACCCTGAGTACTGGACAAATCATCAATCTGGCAGAGACGGGACTCGATGAGCCAGCGCGCTTATCTCCCTCTGGTAACTATGCTGTCTATCCGACAAAGTTGTCGCAAGTGGGCGGCCAAAATGGTGGAAGCTTGGTTATATACTCGCTTTTGGGCAACACAAGCTATGCCATTAGCGGTCAGAATAATAGCGTGGTGCGTTCTCCCGTTTGGGGGCGCTAATGGCGAAACCTATGTATTATAGGGTAAGATGTCTATATAACAATAAAGAAACATAAGTTGATTCTAAAAGTCTAATTTTTAGATCGTCAAAAGGAGAAAGTACGTAATGCAAGAGTCGTTTTTGATATTCATCACCAAAATCAGCTTGTACCCGACGATAGTCTTTACAGGATTGGTGATGTTTGTGACCTTGTATTGGATGGTTTCTCTACTTGGTATGGCAGATATGGATACGGTAGATATTGGCGATGCAAGTGGCGAGGGTAGCAATTTGACCTCATCAGGTTTTGTGTCGGGTCTGCTGCTTAAGTTCGGTCTATATGGTGTGCCGCTTATCGTTATCCTTAGCCTAATCAGCTTAATTGGTTGGTTATTAAGTTACTTCTATACCAGTTTTTTACATCAAAATTTTGATTCAGGCATCTTATATTATCTATTCGGCACCGGGGCGTTAATCTTTGTATTGGTCATCTCCATGTGGCTGACAGGTATCATCATCTCTCCCATCCGCAATAAAATAGCCAAAATACCTAGACGCAATGCTGCTAGCAATATCGGCAAAATCGCGGTTGTGCGTACCCTTAGTGTCACGGACAAACACGGCGAAGTAGAATTGAATGATGGTGGTGCAGGATTGATACTCAAAATTCGCTCAGACATCAATGATGGCTCGCTGAAACAAGGTGATCGAGTGATGTTGGTGGAGTATTTAGAGGCAGCCAATACCTATCGCGTCGCCCCTGTAAAAGATAAATAACCACTATAGTCGCTCCACTATAAAAGTGTTACTGCGTTAACCTCGCTTGAAGTATTTGATATACATCTACACTCGGTTGCCTTGTACTACTTTTAAATTGAATCGACTATATAAATAATTTAGCCACTAGTAAGTAATTTAGTCACGATGATTCGCCATCGTTATTTTCAGCACATCATTATCGCTTTTAGCACAGAATAACTCATAGAATAAACAGCGATTTAGCCAGAGGTTTTAGAAGCATCTCTGGCTTAGGCATAATATTTTTAGCAATGATTTAAACGGTTTTAAATTTGGTGATAGTCGGTTCAGAATAATGCAGATATAAGAATGGTGCGTGACAGGGCTACAAAGCGCACGTGCTATAAACAGTGCTATAAACAGTAAAGTTAGCAGGCCTGATAGCGTATCTGATTTATATAGAATTGATTATGGAATGTTTTAATTAAAGGAATGGATATGGACACACTCATTATCGTCGGCGTGGTTGTAGTGCTGGCGTTTGTTTTTATGATGGTCGCACTACTGATGCTCAAGGCCTTTTACTTTAAGGTCGAGCAGGGCAAAGCACTCATTATCAACGGTGTGAGTAAAATTGCCGTACGTTTTGATGGTGGTTTTGTTTGGCCAGTCATCAACAAAAAAGAGTTGATGAGAATCTCGCTTATCACGTTAGAAGTAGACAGACGCGGTAAAGAAGGTTTGATTTGCGCAGACAACATGCGTGCTGATATCACCGTGGCATTTTATTTACGCGTCAATGAAACCGAAGAGGATGTGCTAAAAGTCGCCAAATCGGTTGGGGTAGAGCGTGCGTCAGATAAAGTCGCTGTCAACGAGCTGTTTAATGCTAAGTTCTCTGAAGCGCTAAAAACAGTTGGTAAGCAGATTGATTTCGTCAAACTGTTTGAAAACCGCAGCGAGTTTCGTGACAGTATCGTTCAAGAAATTGGTAACGATCTGAATGGCTATGTCTTAGAAGATGTAGCGATTGATTATTTAGAGCAAACGCCAAAAGCGTCATTAGATTCAAGTAATATCTTAGATGCTGAAGGTATCAAAAAGATTACTCAATTAACGGCCTTTCAGAACGTCATCACCAACGAGCTTGAGCGTGACGAAGAGCTAGCCGTTAAGAAAAAGAATGTCGAAACCAGAGAGGCGATGCTAGAGCTAGAGCGTCAGCAAGCCGATGCCGAAGCCAAACAGCAACGTGAAATCTCGTCAGTGATTGCACGTGAAACGGCTGAAACTCGCAAGATTGAAGAAGAGGAGCGTAAAAAGTCTGAAACGGCCGTTATCTCGGTTGAGCAGGATTTGGCCATTCAGCGTGAGAATCAGCAGCGTGAAATCGAAGTAGCAGGTCAAAATCGTTTGCGTGCGGTCGTCATCGAAGAAGAAAAAGTGACACGTGCTCGTGATCTAGAAATTGTCTCTCGTGAGCGTGAAGTTGACTTGCAACGTATCGAAGCTGAACGTGCGATTGAGCTTGAGAAAAAAGAAATCGCCAACGTCATTCGTGAGCGTATCGCGGTAGATAAAACGGTCGCGCAAGAAGAAGAGCGTATTAAAGAAGTTCGCGAAATTAGCGAAGCCGAGCGTTCTAAGCAAACACGCGTCCTAGCAGCAGAAGCCGATGCAGAAGAAATCAAAGTACGTCAGGTGAAAAAAGCCGAAGCAGAAGAGCTATCTGCCAAGCACAAAGCCGTCGAAATCACCACATTAGCTGCTGCTAATCTTGAAGCATCTGCCAAAGATTCAGAAGCCAAAATTAAGATGGCCGAAGGTACCAAAGCAGAAGAGTCAGCACATGGCTTCGCTGAAGCAGCTATCCAAGAAGTCAAAGCGGCTTCTTTGGAAAAAGAAGGCATTGCGAAAGCCAATATTATTAGAGCGACTGGACAAGCTGAAGCGCAATCAGATCGTGAAAAAGGTATGGCAGATGCTGAGGTTATCGCCGCTCGTGGCGAGTCTAAGGCAAAAGCTGAGCGTGATATCGGTATGGTCGATGCAGAAATCATCGCCGCTCGCGGTGAATCTACCGCCAGAGCTGAGCGTGAAAAAGGCATGGCAGATGCTCAAGTCATCGCGGCTCGCGGTGAGTCAAATGCCAAAGCAGAACGTGAAGTTGGATTGGCAAAAGCCGAAGTTACTCGCGCACATTTCCAAGCTGAAGCAGATGGTCTGGTCGAGAAATTCAATGCCATGGGTAGCATGAGCAAAGAAGCACGTGAGCACGAAGAGTTCCGCATGAGTCTTGAGACAGCATTGCAAGAAGCGCTTGCTTCTATTGACGCTGGTAAAGAGATTGCGAAAGAAAATGCTGAAGTATTGGCAGTTGCGTTACAGAAAGCCAAAATCGATATTGTTGGCGGCGAAGCGCATTTCTTTGACAACTTTGCTAAGTCACTGTCTATCGGTAAAGCCATCGATGGCCTAGCGGGCAAGTCAGACACATTGAGCGGTATCATCAATGGTGTGATGGCCAGTCAAGCCATGAAATCAAACCAAAAAAATGATGATAAAGCGGTTTAATGCTATATCAGGTCAAATTGACGGATATTTATATATCCAGAATTAGTAAGCAACATTAATATCAATAAATCATCTGTCGTTTAGGCGGCAGATTTTTTTGGCTAACTCAGGGTGATTCAGAATGACGAATCATGATGAGTTGGCTAATCTAAAAAAATAGCAGTGACCACTCGTTTTTTTAGATTAGCCAAGTGCTTCTTTACTTTCAATGATTCTTTATTGCCCAAAATTCTCTTATAGTGGATTCAGTTTAAAAGAGATTCAAGGCAACCGAGTGCAGATGTAACTGTGATACTTCAAGCGAGGTTAACGCTGTAGCTCTTTTATAAAGGATTGACTATATTATGTAAAAACAGAAACGGACGAGCAACGATGGCGGACACGCAAAACTCAACAAATTCAGACAGCAACGATAACGCTAATCAAGCCAACCAAACCGATCAGGCAGTTGCTTCAGGCAATGCTTATGAGCTCATCAAAAAACGTCTGACAGAACAAGGCGGCCGTTTAGAGCAGCAGACGCAGACGCTCAATAATGCGCGTCTTGAAGAGTTCGGCAGCACCCAAATGCAAGTCATCGCCCGTACTCGTATTCGTACCGAGTACAACTGTGTGGCACAAGATATGGTGCAGGTTGGTGATTATTTGCTGTTTGGCTACAACGTTTTTATGGGGCTCAAACGCGCGAGCAATATTAAAGACGTACTGTCGTTATATCGTTTGAACGAGCCAGCTGGTAATGAAGAGGAGTATCAGCTCGAAGAGGTTGACCTAAAAGGCACTTTTTTGGCTCAAGACGCTTTTGTCCAAGACTTCAATGAGCTGTATCGATATTACAAACAAACGCGCCTGATTCAAATAACGGTGAAAGACAGCAAATTGCTGTTGGCGTTTCAGATTGGCGAGCGCATCACCGATATTAGAGTATTCCGTTTCGCGTTAGATTTTAGCCAAGGCACACCAGAGTCAGCGCAAGTCGCTTATGTGGACAATCGAGGCGAGCGTGATATTGAGCTACCGCCTGCTTATGATTTTGACTGGATTGAGACCACACGCGATCAAATGGTGAATGGTAAATATCCGCATATGAATATCTTAGACACGATATTTGTGGAAACGGTCGGTGGTGATTTGACCATTAAAATTGAGGACAATACGCAATCCGGTCAGGGTATTTATAGTGAACCAGTCAATGACCGTACCCAGTCGCTGACCGATGCTGAGATTGCGTATGCCAAAGTGGGCAGTTTAATACTGCTTAAGATATTGCCCTATCGTGAAGAGGACTACCGTTATTTTGTTTATAACACCTTGACCGAAGCGGTTCTGCGTTTGGATGCGATTGGACAGTCGTGTGTTCAGCTACCAGAAGACCACGGCATCATGTTTCCGGGTGGTTACTATCTACAGACGGGTGAGTATAAGCTGTTCGAGGCCAATAACGTTGGCGCTACTGACTTACGGTTTAAGCGTAAAATTGTATCGCCGAATGGTGAAGATGTTTTATTCTTATTTTACGACAGAGACTTGGGCGTCACGGGGCTGTTCCCTTATAACTTGATTAAAAAGCAATTGGCAAATCCTATCTATTGCAACGGTATGGCTTTGGCAGAGAATGGCCGTTTGGTGCTGTTTAGCGACCAAAGCGAGCCGTCTCGTATTCACCCGATGCAGATATGGCACACGCCTTATGCCTCGCATGAGTATGTCAGTGAGTTGCCAGAGAGCACGAGTTTTTATGGCAAAATCGGTAATAAAGAGTTGGTACGCGGTATCTCAGATCTTTATAGCATTACCCGCCTGATTGATAATCAAAGCGTGTCACAGAAGCTCTATGAAGAGCTTACCAATAATACCAGCCGACTCTTTGACAGCTATTATTGGTTATCTGAGCCTGAGCTGAGCGAAGTCGCCAGTAGTATCAAGGAAGTGACGGCAACGGCTGAGCTGGTCATTGATGAGTTCGCTAAAGTACAAAGTATCCAAAAGCAAACCCAAACTGCGCTAGCCGATGCTGATACACAGCAAAGTGAGATTTTGCGGCAGATACGCGTCACTAGCTTTGAGTCGGCCAGTGATTATGTCGATCAGTTGACAGCGCTAAGATGCCAAAAAGGCCGTCTGGTCAGCTTGGAAGATTTGCGTTATCTAGATGCCGATAAACTACAAGCATTGCAGACGCAGCTAGAAGAAGCAGAGAGCGAGCTGGCTGAAAAAACGGTGCTGTTTTTAAGTGGCGAAGAGGCGCTTTCGAGTTACGAAGGCATATTGGTCGACGTCAGTGAGCGCTTAAACACGGCGGAGACCAATGCTGAGCTAAAACCTGTACTGGAAAAAATTGATGAGACCGCGCAAGGGTTAGATTTATTAACCGAGCTGCTCGGTACCTTGGACGTTGCCGACGCCACGGTACGCACGCAAATCATCGATGACATCTCGACCATTTATGCGAGCCTAAACCAGAGCAAAGCCAAGCTTAATCACAAACGCAAAAATCTAGGCTCAGCGGAGGCCGTCGCGCAATTTGGCGCGCAGTTTAAGCTATTCGGTCAGTCCATTGCCAACGCCTTATCCATTGCCAATACGCCTGAGAAATCAGACGAGCAAATGGCAAAATTGCTGGTACAGCTAGAAGAGTTGGAAAGCCAGTTTGCTGATCCAGAAACCAATAGTGGCGACCAGTTTTTAGCAGACATCATCAGTAAACGTGAAGAAATTTACGAAACTTTTGAAAATCATAAGCAGCAATTGCTCGATGCTCGTAATCGTAAAGCACAAAACTTAGGTGATGGCGCGCTGCGGATGCTTGAGAGTATTAAAAAACGTACACAAAGCACTGGCGTCACGGGATTTACAGAAGAAGAAGCGTTAAATACGTATTTTGCGGCTGATGGTCTGGTGCAAAAAGTCCGCAACATCGCAAAAGAGTTACAAGCGATGGGCTTTAGTGTCAAAGCCGATGACATCGATGCCCGTCTAAAAGCCATTCAAATCGAGAGCTATAAGAGTCTAAAAGACAAGTCAGATTTGTTTGAAGATGGTGGTCAAATCATCAAACTGGGTAAGCATCGCTTTTCAGTCAATACTCAGCCATTAGATTTGACCTTATTGAGTCGTCAGCAGTCAGATGGCAAGCGTGTGCTGAATTTGCATCTAACGGGTACCGACTATTATGAAGTGCTTAATAACACTGAGCTAAACGCCTTGCGCCCGTATTGGGACATGAATATCGCCTCCGAGTCTGACAAGGTGTACCGCGCTGAGTACTTGGCCTATAGCATTATCGAAAGTGCTAAAAACAGCCAAGACGGCTTAACCGAAGAACGTCTATATCAAGCATATGATGCGACTGTCATTACCCTAGATATTAATGGCGATATTGATAATGACAGTCCATTGTCTAAACTGGTCAAAGCTTACGCCACCCCTCGCTATCAGCTCGGCTATGACAAAGGCATTCATGACCATGATGCCACGCTATTACTGATGCAAATTCTGCCGACATTGCGTGAGGCAGGGCTTCTGATTTATACCCCGCAAGTACGTGCCTTGGCGCAGTTATTTTATTGGCAGCTAAACATCGTACAAGCGCTTGGTTTAGACAGTCTGCGTCAATTTGGTTATGACGCTTGGTTAAATGAGTCAGTGCTGACACGTGCAAATAACTGGACAGATAGAGCCGTTACCGCTGAGCAATTGCGCCGTGCATTGGGCAGTGACACTGCTAAATCTCTATTGGTCGAGGACATGAGCCAAGTGATGCGTCACTTCGTCGCCGCTCATAATGATGACAGTGCTAGCGTTGATAAAGATGGTAGCGTTGATAAAGGTGCTAATATCTTCAAACCAAGCTACGTTCAGCTTGCTTGTGAATATTTGGTGAGCGTCATGGGGCAGTCGGCTGAATCGAATGCCGGCGCACATAACACAATAAAATGGCAAACCAGTCAACAAGCACAGCAGTTGTGTGAGCAGTTAAGCCAAACGTTGAATAGTGCCTCAGGCAGCACACAAATTACGGCTAGTTTTGACCAACTACAGTCTTCAATCGGCAAGCTTGGATTCCAACCCAAATCAGCCTATGAGTTACTAGCCACATGGTTTCATGCACTACTTGATAAAACCTACGGTGGTACTGAGTCGGCTGATGGCACGGATGAGGCAGGCGAGGCACTCAGTGAAGAGCAGCTTGCCGAGATTGAAACACAAAACGCGCTACGCAAGCAGCAATTAGAGAGTGGCCGTCATTATGTGCCTGAAGCCATTGCTGTCTTGCTTACCCAGTTAAATGATGCTCAGCGTGAAGCCTTGGTGCAACGACTAATTGATTCAGGCGCTAGCTTTGATAAAGGGGCTTTTAATAAAGGGCTAGGCAATAAAGGGTTGGGCAACCAAGGTTTAGGTAGTAACGGACTAGGTAACCAAGGCGCGAGTGGCACACCATCGGCCTTGTCATTTTCCTCAATCACCTCATCAACGCCTTCATTGACCAGTATTAATAATCCGCTCAATCAAGTACAGAGCTTTGAGCGTAGTACGGGTAAGGTATCGCTTGAGATACAAGTCAATAACCTGCTGGGTGAGCATACACGTATTCATCAGCAGACCTTAACTTTTGCCGTCGATGATTTTTTAAATCGTTTGCATCATCATGATACGCAAGTCATCCCTGCCTATAGACGTTATCTGGCCATGCGCTCAGAGATATTGCATGACTCAAAAGAGACGTTGCGACTGGACGAATTTATGCCGCGTCCATTGTCCTCGTTTGTACGTAACCGTCTGATTAACGAGAGCTATCTGCCACTTATCGGTGACAATCTTGCCAAACAGATGGGCACGGTCGGCGAGGATAAGCGTACTGATCTGATGGGTATCCTTATGATGATATCGCCACCAGGGTATGGTAAAACCACCTTGATAGAATACGTGGCAAATCGTCTCGGCCTTATCTTTATGAAAATTAACTGTCCGTCACTCGGTCATGACGTCACCTCATTAGATCCAGAAAAAGCGCCCAATGCCACTGCGCGAGAAGAGTTGAATAAAATCAACTTAGCCTTTGAAATGGGCAATAACGTCATGCTGTATCTTGATGATATTCAGCATACGCATGCGGAATTTTTGCAGAAGTTTATCTCGTTGGGTGATGGCACACGCCGTATCGATGGTGTCTGGCAAGGCAAGACTAAGACTTATGACATGCGTGGTAAAAAGTTCTGCGTGGTCATGGCAGGTAACCCGTATACCGAAAGCGGCGAGGCCTTCAAAGTGCCAGACATGCTTGCCAACCGTGCCGATATCTACAACTTAGGCGATATCATGAGCGGCATGGAAGAGGTGTTTGCCCTCAGTTATATCGAAAACTCACTGACCTCTAATACGGTTCTCGCACCAATGGCCAACCGTGACTTAAGCGATGTCCATCGTTTGATTAAAATGGCAAAAACGGATAATGCGAACCTTGCTCAAGCACAAAGCAGCGATCTGACGTATCCGTATAGCACCTCAGAAGTTAACGAGATTATCGCTATTTTGCGCCATATGTTTAGGGTGCAAGAAGTTATTCTAGACGTCAACCAAGCCTATATTGCTTCCGCTTCGCAAGATGATAAGTACCGCGTTGAGCCGATATTTAAGCTGCAAGGCAGTTATCGTAATATGAATAAGATGACCGAAAAACTGTCGGCGGTCATGAATGAAAGCGAGCTGAACCAGCTGATAGATGATCATTATCTGGGCGAGTCGCAGCTATTGACCCAAGGCGCAGAGAGTAACTTGCTCAAGCTTGGCGAGATGCGTGGTGTGTTGACTGACGCAGAAACAGAGCGTTGGGCGCAAATCAAAGCCGACTTTTTACGGAACAAAGCCATGGGCGGTGAAGATGGCGATACGGGCGCGCGTATCGTCGCCCAGTTGGTCGATTTAGCCAGTGGCTTCAATGCTATCAGTAGCCAGTTTGAGACATACTTAACGAAAAACGACCCAGAGCAAATCGCTCGCTTACGAGAAGCAGGTCAGCAAGCGCAACTCGATGCCCAGTTAAGCGCTCAATTAGAAGCACAGAAAATCCTTGCCGATAGCGTGCTCAATAATGCCAAAGTCGTCAGCGACAGTATTGATAACGGCTTTGAAAAAAGCGTGAGCCAATTGCTGCAAATATATAAGCACGATCACAATGCTGGAAAGGCAGAAGGCGAGTATCTCAAGCAAAACCAAGACGTGCAAAAAGCACTGATGGTACAGCTGGTCAATGCTGTTGAACAACTGGCGCAAAAAATGGCGGATAGCCTGTCTAATAGTTTAACTGAGACCCTAGCTAAGAGTGATGAGAATCAAACAGCCGATAGCGATATCCCTGATATTCGTCAGCAGACGGCATTGATGGCAACTGCCCTCAAGCAAGCGTTAGAGCCACTGACGATGCGGATGGATGAGAAGCTGGCGATTGATACCAGCACCGATCAATCTGGTAAGTTAATCGTCAATAGTCTCAATAGACTTAATAAAATCTTTGATGATTATGATTAATCACTACCGATTAATAGCTGACGATTAACAACTAATGCTTAATTATTAACGCTTATGAGCAATGCTGATGATTAGCACTTATGAATAGCACTATAAATAGGGCTTATGATTAAGAGACAATGGTAATATAGTCGGCAACAGCTACTTTGGATACAATGATGGCGATTAAAGTTTCTATAAACAGCATATTAAGCGAGCCTGACACCGTATCCGATGGTAGTGAATCGACTATATCAAACCAATGAGAAAATTATGGCGCACAAAAAGAAAAACGTCCGCAAAAAACTTTGCCCTGTCTGCGAGCGCGAGTTTAGCTGGACTAAGAAGCTTGATAAAAACTGGGAGAGCATGGTCTATTGCTCCGACCAATGCCGACGGGTGAAAAAGTATGAAGGGCTGGATCATCAAAAAGAAGATAAATAGGCAGTAATAATTAACCATAGATATTAGATATACGGCACAAGGGGGCAGGTGATGGCACATAAAAAGGTAAATCTACCGCAAAAAACCTGCCCCGTCTGCCAGCGCCCGTTTACCTGGTGTAAGAAATGGGAGAAAGATTGGGAGCAGGTGATTTATTGTTCTGAGCGGTGTCGTCGGGGGAAGGATAAAGGCAACTGAATTTAGAGTATTCAGCTATTGGAAAGAAATACTATAATCTTAAGTCTGAGTTATAGAGGTTATATCTATCTGTATTAAATATACTAGAGGGTTATATGCAATTTAATCAAGCACATATAAACACGATTATTAATGCAAAAAATAATGATAATTTAGTTATTTTTGTAGGCGCAGGGGTTTCTAAGTTTTCTGAGACAAATAGCCTGAGTTTTCCATTCTGGGGAGATATAATAAATGTGCTTAAAAAAGATCTAGATACGGAGGAAAGTGACTATTTGAAAGTAGCGCAATTATACTATTTACAATTTGGTGAGTATTCACTTTATGAAAAATTAAAATCCTTGATTCCACTACATGCTAGCTCATCTGAGATTCATGAAAGAATATTTGAATTAAATCCTAAATATGTCATCACAACTAACTGGGATAATATCTTAGAGAGTACAATAGAAAAAAATGGTCATATTTACGACATTATAAAAAGTGATGCTGATTTAATTAAATCTATATTACCTAGGAAGCTTTTAAAAGTACATGGTGATTTTTCCAGCCACAACATTGTATTTAAAGAAGATGATTATTTGCAATATAGCGATAATTTTCCTTTGATAGAAAACTTCTTGAGACATATATTGTCATCTTATACTATATTATTCTTGGGATATTCATACAGTGATTACGATCTAAAAGTTATTTCTAAATGGATTGAAAGGCGATCTAATATAGCTCCCCCAAGGTTTATTTTGTCAATCAGTGAAAATATTATAGAAAGTATGTATTTGAAGAGTCACGGAATACAATCAGTTTTTCCAATAGCTATAGATAATGAAAAATTTTTTGAATATAGGAATGTATACAAGACATTTATAGATAAAGTTAACTCGGAATATAATATCCCATATAATTTATTATCTGTAATTGAGGGTGAGTATAGTAATGAAGAAATTGAAATTAGTAGCCAAATTAAAATAGAGGTCGTCAACTTTTTATATGAAAATCTTAAAGGTTTACTAGAATTTAATGCTTTATTACCTGAGCAAATTACTAATGTACTGTCAAACTGTTCAGTTGAATATCATCTTAATTGTTTTGGATTATGGTTCCACGATGGAGCAATGACGACGGATTACGAAGAAAGGCAGCGAAAAATATACAAGATGTTTTTTAACATCATTAAGAGCTATGATAGTTACAATGCTCTAAAGTGCGATAAAGATATTTCTATAAAAATGACAGCAATATTTAAAATTTTTTATCTAGCTAATTGTTTATATCTTACTAATAACGATAAGAAAGACTGGGTAGAGGTTAGAAAATTTTTATCAGAAACTGATATTTCTGAATTAGGTACTATAGATTTAAAGTATGAGAAGTACTTAACGTTCTCCCATAAAAATAAAGAAATGATGGGTGTGATAAAAACAGTTGAGAGTAATACATCTGAAAATTTAATAGTCTATGAAAATATAATAGATAAATACAATAGTGAGATTTATCAAAATTTAAAGAATAAAGAGTTTTATAAAGCAATAATATCTATGTTTAATGTTGATCTCATAATAAAAAAAATAAGGTATAATTTTCAAATAAAACCTGAGGATCAACGAGAATTTAATAATTTAGAAACCAAGTGGAGAAGTAAACTTGACTTGTACCCTGCAAGCGTTAAGAAACATATAAAAGGTTTGTATGAGTTTTTAAATTTTGAAATTATTCATGAATTTTATCATGATGCAAATAAAGAGTTTTTAGATTTAGAAAAGAATTATTTAATTAATACTAATAACTATCGCTCAAATGATAGAAGCTTGCAAATATTACGTTTTTTCATACTAAATGAAATAATGATTGATGAGTATGGTATTTTTAAAGATTTAATGAAAATATATGTAGAGCTAAAATTTAGGTTGATGATTAAAAACAATAAGAGCGAGACTAATATTTTCCAGTCCCCTCTATCAGGCACTCACAGAATAGAAGAACATGACCTATTTATTTTAGTTAAGTATTTTGAATTTAAAAAACTGTATGAATTGATTCATAATATTTTAGAGTATTATGAATCTAGTGGTACTTATATAGATTGTGTTAAACATACTAAGTATTTGCTAACAACATTTGAAAATTTAGTGTCATTATATGATAGCTCTCGAACGGGAATTTTTAGTGATATAGTTGGGAAGGCAATAACAAATTTAATCGTTGTAAACTCAATAATAGAATGGAGGAATGAGGATCTAGATAAGTTAATCGATCTAATTTCGTTAAGTTTTATGAATAAAAACTTGCCTTTGGATGCGTACAAAGCGCTAAATAAATTTATATATTATAATTTCAAATTATTTAATATTTCGAGTGAAAAAATAAAAATTCTATTAGATATACCTCTTAGAAAGATTCTATCAGGAGGATTAAAGGGTTTAGAGTTTCATTCAGTTAGTAATGACCTAGGTAATTTATTCGGGATATTAGCCGAGACTGACGTTAAATATGAAAATGATATTTTGATTAGTCAGGTAATTGGCTCACTGAAACCTCTGGAAGATGTAGATCATCAGCGTAAAATATCCAAAAATGTTCTTATTAAGTATTTATATATTGTCAATAGAAAAACAGTTAATCAGCTTCATAGCTATATAGATTCTATAAGAATAAAAGATTGGTCTAATTCAATTGGTAATGAACTACTATTCGAAGAACTCACATTCAACATGTTTGGGTTAAAGGTTAATGATAAATTTATAAATTTCTTAGCTAGTAATATAGAGGATTATAAGAGAGTAACAGAAGAAGTTGGTCCCAGAACTCGAGAACAACAAGAAAACCTATCAAGAATTTTAGATATTCCTATTTTATTTGAGTTTATAATCGCTTTATCTAATAAAAATATTCCTGAATATATCGAACTTCAAAAGAAAATTCTCTCATAGATAAAGACGCCTATTACATTAATAGGCGTTTCCACTAACTGCCTACAAATTCAAAACTATCTAGCAGTCTTCGTATTCCGACATTCATATTCAGTATAACTTTTTAACTTGTCATAACCGATTTTAACAAAGTTAAAGCAACTATAACTAAGACACAAGCAATAAAACTATTGCTTATTTAGTATCTCTCTTAGCAAATATATTCGCAACCAACGCACCACTGAAGTTATGCCACACACTAAATATTGCACTCGGTAAGGCCGCGACAGGGTTGAAATAAGTTGCCGCAAGGGCAGCGCCCAGACCAGAGTTTTGCATGCCCACTTCTATCATAATCGCGCGGCGTTGTTTCTCCGTAAAGCCAGACAAGCGAGCGATTACATATCCCAAGGTATAACCCGTCATATTGTGTAAAGCAACCACGATAAATACGATAGCACCGCTATCTAAGATGGTCGCTTTAGACACGGCCACCACTGCCGCTATAATGATAGAAATACCCAATACTGACACCATCGGTAATACCTCAGTGACGAACTCGATTTTTTTACCCAAAAACTTATGAAAGATAACACCCAGTAATATGGGCAAGATTACGATTTTTGTGATGGTTATCATCATACTGGCCAAATCGATATCAATCAGCTGCCCCGCAAAAACACTGAGCAGAATAGGGGTCAGAAAAGGTGCAAGTAGGGTAGAGATAGAGGTAATCGCCACACTCAATGCCACATCACCTTTGGCTAAGAACGTAATCACGTTACTAGACGTACCGCCAGGACAACAACCAACCAAGATAACACCGACAGCTATTAAAGGATCGAGGTTGAAAATGACCGTTAATAGATAAGCAATCAACGGCATGAGCGTGAACTGCGCCAATAGGCCTACCAATACAGGTTTAGGACGTTTGACAATCTCTAGGAAATCTTCTGTTTTGAGCGTCATGCCCATCCCAAACATAATGATGCCAAGTATGGGAACGATCAAAAAAGCCAACGAGGCAAAAAATTCAGGAAAAATAAATCCCAAAACAGCACTGACCAATGCCCAGATTGCAAAGGTTTTGCCAATCCAACTAGAAAGTAATGCAATCTGATTCATAGCCTATCTCACAAAGATAAAAATAATAGAATAGACAATAATCTAGCATGGTTATTGTTAGCAAATGATGAAAGTATTTTGCTATGAACGTAGCGATAAGTTTGCTGATGATAGGCAAAATAGAATGCCATAGAAAATGGCTTACTTATATTAAATAAGTAAGCCAAAAAATAACTATCAGTTTTCTATAATTTAATTGGTTAATCCATTACAAATTCGGATTCAACCACTTCTCAGCAGTCTTCATATCCCAACCTTTACGCTCAGCATAACTCTCTAACTGATCACGGCTGATTTTACCGACATTGAAATACTCACTATCAGGATGGGAGTAATAGAATCCGCTCACTGATGATGCAGGCCACATCGCATAGCTCTCGGTCAAAGTCGTACCGATTGCCTCTACCGTACCGAGCCAGTCAAACAATTTGCCTTTTTCGGTATGCTCAGGACAGGCAGGGTAGCCAGGCGCAGGGCGGATACCGACGTATTTCTCTTTGATCATCTCATCATTGGTGAGTGACTCAGTCGGTTGATAGCCCCAATATTCTTTACGGATGAGTTCATGTAGATGTTCAGCGAATGCTTCTGCTAAACGGTCAGACAGTGCCTGTACCATAATCGCATTATAGTCATCACCTGCCGCTTTATATTGCTCAGCCAGTGCTTCTGTACCGACGATAGAAACAGTAAAGCCGCCCAAGTGATCGGTATGCATCTCTGATGGTGAGACAAAGTCTGCCAAGCTAAAGTTCGGCTTGCCACTGGCTTTGTCGCTTTGCTGACGTAAGTGTTCAAACTGGTAGGTCGGTTTGCCGCCATCAGCAGGTGCATTGTCATAGACCGTGACCGTATCGGCACCAGTACGGCGCGCAGGCATGAGTTTAAAGACACCTTTGGCCACGAGTGATTTCTCATCGATCATCTTTTGCATCAGCTCATTGGCATTTTCAAACAAATCGCGAGCCGCTTCGCCGACCACATCATCCTGCAATATCTTCGGATACTTACCGACCAGTCCCCAAGAGATAAAGAACGGCGTCCAATCGATATATGGCAGTAGATTGGTGATAGGGTAATCATCCAATATCACTTGGCCTAACTTATTAGGCACTGGTGGCACATAGTTTTCCCAATCGTACTGAAAGCCAATCTTGACCGAGTTCGCATAAGAGATCTTAGCCGCTTTTGGCTGACGCTTGGCCAGACGCTCACGCACCTTGGCATAATCTTCGCGTGTCTCATCGATCAGCGCTTGACGATGCTCTTTTGATAGCAGCTTAGTGACCACACCGACCGAGCGTGAGGCATCAGTGACGTAGATGACACCATCATTTTGATACTGCGGCTCAACCTTGACGGCAGTATGCGCTTTAGAAGTCGTTGCACCGCCGATCATGAGTGGTAGCGTCATGCCGCGCTCTTGCATTTGCTTGGCAACATAGACCATTTCATCGAGGCTTGGGGTAATCAAGCCAGACAGTCCGATGATATCGACTTTTTCTGCAATAGCAGTATCGAGGATTTTTTCACAAGGTACCATCACGCCCAAATCGACAATGTCGTAGCCATTACAGCCAAGCACCACGCCCACGATATTTTTGCCGATATCATGCACGTCGCCTTTGACGGTTGCCATCAGAATTTTACCTTTGACTTCGCCTTCGACTTTTTCAGCTTCAATGTACGGATTCAGCCACGCAACAGACTGCTTCATCACGCGGGCTGATTTCACGACTTGCGGTAAGAACATTTTACCGGCACCGAATAGATCACCGACGATATTCATACCGTCCATGAGTGGGCCTTCGATGACTTCTAGCGGTTTGGGATATTTCTCCCACGCTTCTTTGGTATCGGCTTCGATAAAGGTGGTAATACCTTTTACTAGCGCATGGGCAATACGGGCTTCGACGGTGCCTTCACGCCAGCTCATATCAACTGTGCTTTCTTTTTTCTTACCACCGTCTTGATAGTTTTCGGCAGCTGTCATCAGGCGTTCAGTTGCGTCTTGACCTGTTTCGCCTTGATTGCGATTGAGCATGACATCTTCGATAGCGTCACGCGCTTCCTTTGGAATATCATCGTATAACTCAAGCATGGCTGGGTTAACGATACCCATGGTCAGGCCATTGGTAATCGCATGATATAAGAATACCGAGTTGATGGCTTCACGAATCGGGTTACCACGGAAACTAAACGACACGTTAGATACGCCGCCCGATACCATGGCGTTTGGCAAGTTATCCGTAATCCACTTAGTGGCATTAATGAAGTCAGCACCGTAGTTGTTATGCTCAGTGATACCAGTGGCAACGGCAAAAATATTTGGATCAAAGATAATATCTTCAGAAGGGAAACCGACTTCATTAACCAACACATCATAGCTACGCTGACAGATTTGGATTTTACGCTCGTAAGTATCAGCTTGACCATCTTCATCAAATGCCATAACGATAACGGCAGCACCATAGCGCATACACAGTTTGGCGCGCTCGACGAACTCAGCATGACCTTCTTTTAGTGATATAGAGTTGACGACAGATTTGCCCTGCGTGCGTTTTAGGCCTTCTTCGATGATGTCCCATTTAGAAGAGTCAATCATGAGCGGTACGCGGCTGATATCTGGCTCGCCTGATACCAAATTGATGAAGTGAATCATCGCCTGCTTGGAGTCGAGCATGCCCTCATCCATGTTGATATCGACGATTTGCGCGCCACCTTCTACCTGATCGCGAGCGACATCGAGGGCTTCGGTGTAGGCTTCAGTTTTGATCAAACGTAAGAACTTTTTGGAGCCTGTCACGTTGGTACGTTCACCCACGTTGACGAACAAGCTGTCTGCTGTGATGGTAAATGGCTCAAGTCCAGACAAGCGGCAGGCAGGGGCGATTTCAGGAATCATACGCGGCGCATAGTTTTTCACCATATTCGCGATTTGGCGAATATGTTCTGGTGTCGTACCACAACAGCCGCCCACGATGTTTAAGATGCCTGCCTTTGCAAAGCCTTCTAGTAATGCTGTGGTTTCATCAGCGGTTTCATCATATTCACCAAACTCATTGGGCAGGCCTGCGTTTGGATGCGCTGACACATAAGTATTGGCAATGTTAGATAGCGTTTGAATGTGTGGACGTAGCGCATCCGCACCAAGTGCACAGTTGAAGCCAACCGATAATGGCTTGGCATGGCGGATTGAGTTATAAAATGCTTCAGCCGTTTGACCTGATAACGTACGACCTGATGCATCAGTAATCGTACCCGAAATCATAATCGGTAATTCAAAACCAATATCATCAAACACGCCAGTAATGGCAAATATTGCTGCTTTCGCATTGAGAGTATCAAAGATTGTCTCGATTAGGATAAGGTCGACACCGCCTTCTATCAAGCACAAGGTCGCTTCACGGTAGTTGAGTACCAATTCATCAAAGGTAATATTACGAAACGCAGGGTCATTGACATCCGGTGACAGCGAGCAAGTGCGTGAGGTAGGGCCCACGACACCAGCGACAAAACGAGGCTTGTCAGGTGTCTTGGCAGTAAAGGCATCTGCTGCAATGCGGGCAAGCTGAGCTGCTGTCTTATTTAACTCAGGTACCAAATACTCCATATCGTAGTCGGCCATGGATAGACGCGTACCGTTGAAGCTATTGGTCTCGATGATATCCGCGCCAGCAGTTAAATGATCGTTATGGATGTCTATAATCATTTGTGGTTGCGAGAGTACGAGCAAGTCATTGTTACCGCGCACATCTTGGTCTATATCCGCAAAACGCTCACCGCGATAATCTGCTTCTTCTAATTTATAGGTTTGAATCTGCGTACCCATCGCCCCGTCTAACATCAAAATTCTTGAGGCCATTTGCTCAGTGATACGAGCACGTGCTTTTAGCTGCTGCTCTTTGTATGGAAACACGGCAGGCGGCGTCAGTATAAAGTCATCAGCAGATTGTGATGAGTGAGAAGTGGCATCAGTGTTTGAAGTCATTGTTTGGGTCATAGGAGCGCTGCTTATATCGTCAATATTATAAAAGGAGGGGATAATAAATAGGGTGTAAATATATATAAAAGTCGTTGAAAAAGTCGCATTATTCTAGCATGAAAAATCTGTCGTATTAGGATACTGCATATTCTACTTTGGCAGTAGACAAGTAAAAGATTTACTTAATACGGTAATGCTTTTAGACGAGAGTAGGCGATGTAAATCCCTTACAAATAAAGCTAAATGACTCTCATTCGGGTTCGCTATTACACAAAGTGTTGACTCTGTAATCTAAGACAAACGCTTATGCTTAGAAGTCAGACACAGTTTACATCGCTACTACAAAAAGTTGCGTAAAGGCAGATTGATAAAGTTTTCAGACATGTTAATTTAATTTCAGAAAGATAGATTTTTCGTAAGCACTGCTTATAAATGCATGTTTCAGTCATATGAGGTTTTTCATATGATGAATGTTTATACCGCGTGCTAGTTGTGATGAGCTGCTTATCATAAACCACTTATAAAGAAAGACACTCTAAACTGTGATCAATTGAGTAATCTAAATTGAATAGTACAGTGAAAAATAATCAATCATTAAGGAAAATGTTATGAAACTTACCAAAATCGCTACTATCGGTACACTTGCTCTGTCAATCGCAGGCTTAAGCGCTTGTAATAATATGATGCCAAGCAAAAGCGCAGACATGAAAGCGCCAATGCATAGCCAATCTATGGCAAAAATGAATGTGGTACAAGTGGCGCAAAGCAATCCTGAGTTCTCAGTATTGGTAGAGGCAGTACAAGCAGCCGGTCTAGCAGGTATGTTGTCTGATCCAAACGCTCACTACACTGTGTTTGCACCGACGAATGATGCCTTTATGCAAGCCTTGAAAGAAACTGGAATGACCAAAGCACAGCTATTTGCAAACAAGCCATTATTGACCAAAATTTTGGGCTCACACGTCGTAGCTGGTGATATGGCAATGTATGCAAAAGATGTGAAGCCAGGCAATGTGATGACCGCCAGTAAAGATACATTAACAGTTACCAAAGACGGTAAATTGATGGATGAGAACGGCCGTATAGCCAATATCTTAAAGACTGACATCGCTGCGAACAATGGTGTGGTGCATGTCATCGATAAAGTATTGATGCCTAAGTAAATGCAATAATATTAGACACAATGGTCTTACACGCAATGATTTGATTTCTTAAATTTTTGAAAGCGTAAGTACGACAATATAAAGTTTTGAATAGAGCAGCCACTATCTGTAATAAATAAATAGGCAGATAGTGGTTGTTTTAGTTTTGTATCACAGAATAAATATCAGGCTAGTAGTACTTATTTTTGGTATGCCAGACCATATCAGACGACGTTAGACAGTGTCGTACTTGGCACAGCAGTTATTTGCTGAATAGATAATATAGCAAATAAAAGTAAACAACAGCATATACGTGATTGATACAGTGTTGCTACCTAAGTAAATACCAATTAAAAATTAAACCGTTAGTATTGTATGTATCGACATGACGAATTTGATCTCAGGACTAGATAATCAGTAGTCGATAATATCTACGAGATATCAGTCACTGTTATCTTTATCAACAGACATTAATGAAAGATAAACGTTTGTTAATCACAGAATTTAATCCATTATCCATAAGGAAGTACCTATGTTAAAGAAAAACTTGTTATCTATCGCCGTAGTAACTGCAGCTATGTCATTGGCAGCTTGTAGTGACAAAGAAGCAGCCACAGAGACTGCTGAGCCTGAAGTAACCACTGAAGAGATGGCTGTAGAACCAGCAGCTGAAGTAGAGCCGATGGCTGAAGCTGAACCTATGGCTGATGATATGAACATGGAAGCCACGCAAACGATCGCTGAAATCGCTGCAGGCAACGAAAACTTAACCATTCTAACAGCAGCATTAAAAGCAGCTGGTCTAGACACCATGCTAATGGAAGATACTAAGTACACTGTTTTTGCACCAACGGATGATGCATTTGCTCCTGTGTTAGAAAAATTGGGTGTGACTAAAGAAGAGCTATTAGCAAATACTGATTTGTTGAAAAAAGTACTTCCTTACCATGTCGTGCCAATGGAAGTGAAAGCAGCTGATATCCCTTATGGTACTGATATCGAAACAGCTAATGGCAAAACAATCAATATTAGCGATGCCAATGTTATTACTGATGCGACTGGTAACACAGCTAACATCACAGGTACTGACATTATGGCAACCAATGGTGTGGTTCACACTATCGATGCGGTATTAATGCCTGAGTAAGTTTTTAACTTATTTGTTTATACTTTATCAATGATATCGAAAAGGCCTAGCTTTTAGCTGGGCTTTTTTGTGCCTAAATACTATTTGTCGTCAATCCTCTATAAATTCGATATAGTGTCAGTCCTGCTTAGTCTACTGTCTGTAGTACTATCACTTGACTTCCTTATGTCCAAATTATATTGAATCGACTATATAAGTAGAAGAGTAGGTATCTATCTAAACGGATGATTTAATTTATTATATTTTGGCTGTCTTCGTTTGGATCTAACTCATTAAAAATATATAAATAAAAAAGCCCGAGACTATGGTCTCGGGCTTTTTTTACTTAGTGGTTAGTACTTTAGTAGCACTACATTAAAGAGTATTAGACATTGTCTTTACGTAGTGGATCTGCATTCATTCTTTTTTGCTCTTCTAAGTGACGCTCCTCCCAATAAGGGGCGTTTTTGATACCAAACTTGGCAGGATCAAAACTGTAGCGTGTCACACCAGCTTTACGCTGTGCTTCATAATCTTTAAGCATAGTAAGCGTTGGACGTGCCACGACAAAGATGATGAGGATACCAACGATGTTCAACCAAGCCATCAGGCCAACACCGATATCACCGATTGCCCAAACATAACCAGCTGAATTCAAGCCACCATAGGCAACCATTACCATGATTAGGATCTTGACTAAGAATAGACCAGTTTTGTTTGCACCGCGACCGAGGAAGCGTGTCAAGTAAGCCACGTTTACTTCAGCGATGTAGTAGTAAGCCAAAATGGTTGTAAAGGCAAAGAAGAATACAGCGATGGCGATAAACACATTACCAAACGTACCGTATACAGATTCCATTGCCATTTGCGTAAAGGCAGGAGCATTGATTTCAGTAGCAGCGGCAACGTTCTGCACGATGAACTGACCATCTGGTAATGTACCTTGGATGTTGTACATGCCAGTAGATAAAATCATGAATGCAGTCGCAGAACATACCAGTAATGTATCAACATATACTGAGAATGCCTGTACTAGACCTTGCTGTGATGGATGCTCAACTTCAGCAGCAGCAGCAGCGTGAGGACCTGTACCTTGACCTGCTTCGTTAGAGTAAATACCACGTTTCACACCCCAACCGATCGCCGCACCAAAACCTGCTTGTGCAGTGAATGCATCACCAACGATCATACCAAATACATCTGGAATCAAGCTAAAGTTACTGAACATGATAATCAAGGCTAAAGCAATATAACCGATTGCCATAAACGGAACGGCAAATTCAGTAAAGGTTGCAATACGTTTGATGCCACCGAAAATGATGATACCTAGTACTACTAAGATGATAGCCAAACCGACCAAACGCATAGAGCCAACTTCTAGGCCTGCTACGTTCATGATCGTACCTTCGCCCATTACCTGTGCAAATGCACTGATAACACCGTTCGCCTGTACACCCGGTAAGAACATACCACAGGATAAAATAGAAGCGATTGCGAAGAGGATGCCGTACCACTTTTGACCAAGGGCACGCTCAAAGTAATAAGCTGGGCCACCGCGATATTCGCCAGTGATCACATCTTTTTCTTTGTAGATCTGTGCAAGGGTAGACTCGACATAAGCAGTAGATGCGCCCAAGAAGGCCACAACCCACATCCAAAATACCGCACCTGGGCCACCGAAGCCGATAGCCGCAGCTACCCCAGCGATGTTACCCATACCCACACGCCCTGCGAGGGAAACGGCTAGTGCCTGAAATGATGAAATACCTTGTGCACTAGATTTACCAGTGAATAGTAGTTTGATCATCTCACCGAACAGACGTACTTGTACAAAGCGCGTCATAATGGAATAGAACAGACCGGCGCCCAAGCAGAGATAAATCAGTGCTGGGCTCCAGATAATTCCGTTTACTAAGTTAACTAAACCTTCCATATTTATATTCCTAGTACTGTCTCAAGGTGGCGCTGTCTGCTAGGAGTAAGCTAACTGGTTAACTTACTTATTTAAGTTAAGCAGTTAAATTATCTGCACCGACTTACATATGAATGAAGCCTTACGCGTGCTTTGCCACCAAGAATGGACTGTAATTTTCTGTAGTGATCCGCTTGGCTCATCCGTGATAGTAACTATCTACATAGCGTATATCACTCACAACATTAATATCAGCTGCATTTATATTTGTATTGCAACCTCTGTCACTGCCGTATCCTATCATCGTGTGATGAATGAGATGAGTCATAAGTTAACCCGCGGACAAAACAGGCGGTTATATGATTGAATACGCATCATGATGGTATTCAATTTGCTATGAGCTGTTCCGATTGACTACACTACTGGTAGGGCGTATTGACGATATTGGCGAGTAATTGAGCACTAATTGAGGTTTTTATATCTAAATCAGCCATTCGCTAATACTAATCAAACTATAAGTCCACTACCAAATGTATTCAAACCGTACGGCTACGTAACTGCAATTTGCCATATTTTTATACTAATTACTAGAATTTTCTTTATAGACGGTCGATATATTCGTATTTAATTTTGCAGATACTTGAGTAAGATGCGCCAAACCTATGATTAATTGTTTGTGATTACACAACATTTGGTACAGCTGTGTGAGTAAGTCTTATTTTTGTTCCATATCTATCGTAGTAGAGATGCGTTATTGTTAGAGCGGTTGAGGTTGTTTTTTGGTAATGTTCAATTGTAAACATGAGATTATGTCGGCATTATTAGCAGGATAAATAGTCGGCTATAGCGTCTCACTATAATATTAGGAATAGCTATATAGACAGCAGTCTTTGAATGGTAACCAAAGATGTGCATTTCTATCTAAAGTATAGAGCGTACATGACAGTTAGATGAATGCTAAATATATACTACGAGACAAATTCAAAAACGATTAAAAATGTATTCCCAGATATTTGTGATTTATCATTATTAGGAGAGTTAACGATGACGCGTCAATCAATTGTAAAACCTATTTTACTCGCAGCAGTATTAGCAACGTCTACCGTTGGTCTGAGCGGTTGTGGCTACAACAATCTTCAGGCACAGGATGAGCAAGTGACAGCTTCGTGGTCAGAGGTCGTTAACCAATATCAACGCCGCTCTGACTTGGTGCCAAACTTGGTCAAAGTCGTGCAGCAGTACGCTGACCAAGAACAAGAAGTCTTCACTCAAGTGGCTGAAGCGCGTTCACGTGCGGGCGGCATCACTGTGACGCCTGAATTGCTCAATGACCCAGAGGCGATGGAGCGTTATGCCGAAGCTCAGGGTCAAATGACAGGCGCATTATCACGTCTAATGGCTGTGTCTGAGCGTTATCCTGAACTAAAATCGGATGCGCTATTTCAAGACTTACAGGCGCAGTTAGAAGGCACTGAAAACCGTATTGCAGTAGCACGCAATCGCTATATTCAAGAAGTGCAAGGCTACAATACAACGGTACGCCAGTTCCCGACCAACATCACCGCAAAAGTATTTGGTTTAGATACCAAGCCCAACTTTACGGTAGAGAATGAACAAGCCATCTCTACTGCACCTAGCGTTGATTTTGGTGATTCTAAAGAAGCGGCAAAGTAAAGCGTGTTAGGGATATACAAAAATAGAGCGGTCTATACCGTTCTGTTTATTTAGCTGATAACGTAATGACGGTTGGTTAATGTCCATTAATTTGTAAACGTGTCATTTGAGGTGGTAGAGAGTAGATGAATCATTCAAAAGCAATCTTATCAGCATTACTGTTCACACTGAGCGTTAGTGGCGCGTCAGTGCTGCATGCTGCGCCTAATGGAGATGGTAATGATATTGCTGTGGCGATAGACAATGCCTCGAATCTACAAAACCGTAGTGTCGAAGACTTGGTGGCGATTGCCAAAGCAGGAGAGTCCAACGAGGCGATCAATGATGCGGTGTTGAATAATGAGGCCATTAATGAGGCAGTACTGGGTAACGATGCTATCAATCAAAGCGGTGTCAGTGACGAAGCAACCGCTGGTTCAAAAACAACCGCTCAGCCACCAATCAGATCCAGTGCTGAGAGTGTCGCTGCCGACAAGCTGATACTCAACGAGCCCGTCGTTGATCAGGCCAATATCTTAAATCCGCAAGAAAAGCTACGTCTAGAGACACAGCTCAGAAGTATCTATCAGCAAGGTTTAGCGCAAGCAGCCGTTGTCATCGTCCCAACCACCAATGGCGTACCAATTTTTGACTATGCGTTGCAGGTCGCTGAGAAATGGGAATTGGGTGATAAAGCAATCGATGACGGATTATTGGTCGTCGTCGCTGTCAACGATCGCGAAATGTATATCCTAACCGGCTACGGATTAGAAGGTGTGCTACCAGATGCGGTGGTCAACCGTATTATTCGTGAAGATATCACGCCACTATTTAAAAAAAATGACTATGGCGCGGGGATAATCGCTGGTGTCGATGCACTCAAAACGCGCCTAACTGCTGATCCTGAAGTGTTGGCGCGTGCTGATGCGCAAGCTGCAGAGCGCACGGCACAACAAGGCTCAGATGAGCTACCATCACCTATTTTCTTATTTATCATGGCGATGATTTTTGGTAGTTTTATTACCAACATCTTAGGCCGAGTGTTTGGTTCTATTATTACCGCAGGTGGGTTTTTTGCTGGCTCTTTGGCACTGGGCGGCGGGTTCTTTATGACGTTGATTATGGCAATATTTATATGGCTGTTTTTGATCTCACGCGGCGGTGGCGGTGGCAAAGGTGGCGGCGGTAAAGGCGGTAAACGACGCGGCGGTATGATTTTCTTACCCGGTATGGGCGGCGGAAGTGGTGGCGGCTTTGGCGGTGGTGGTTTCGGAGGCGGCGGCTTTGGTGGCGGCGGTGGAGGTTTCGGTGGCGGCGGTGCTGGCGGCTCATGGTAAGTAGCTATTAAAAATTGGTTAGTAAAAACCAAGCAAATGAAGCCGCAGTAAAACACACGCAAACAACCTGCAAAAACGATGTCTGTGAGGAAATAATTAAATGTCAGAAAACAATGCTCCAAAAACCAGTTTTGCCCGCTGGTGGCGTCAGGTCTTATTCGTGCCTTTATTGCATAGCAAGTGGCTGACAGCAGATGCTAGAGCTCGCCTGACAGACGAGGTGACCCGTGCTGAGCTTGGACATCGCGGCGAGGTGTTTTTGATTGTAGAAAACCACCTGCCTATTCAAGACGCCTATCAGATGGATTGCCGCGAGCGCGCCGTTGATTTGTTTAGTGAATACCGAGTTTGGGACACTGAAGAAAATACAGGTGTCTTGGTTTATGTCAATATCTGCGAGCATCAACTAGAAATAGTTGCTGACCGCGGCATCAGTAACCATGTGAGCCCAACTGTCTGGCGCGCCATGAGCGAAAAAGCAGTATCAGGTATTGCCAATAAAAAAACAGAAGCAAGCTTGGCTGAACTGCTAGACGAAATTGGGCAGGTGTTGCGTCAATACTATCATCTTGAGCATGACCCAGCCGGCAATGAGTTGTCTGATACGGTAGTATTTTTAAAGTAGTTTGTGCTTTGTACGGTTTTATTAAGAAAGCTACTTCTATAAACAGGTTATCTATGCAGTCAAAGGGTTTTGTTTTAGGCGATATGCTTTTAGTGTTAAAATGGCGCCTCTGGGACAGATAACGCCTTATATATGCATAGCTTGATTATCCTGCTATGTAACATTTACTAGTGCTCGTCTCGATAAAATTATTATTGGAATACTATGATTGATTTAATACAGAAGTTACCAAAAGCTGAACTACACTTGCACATTGAAGGCTCTTTAGAACCTGAGCTGATGTTCAGATTGGCTAAAAAAAACAAGGTAGAAATTCCTTACAAAGACATAGAAGACGTACGCAATGCGTATAATTTCACCAATCTACAAACGTTTTTAGATATTTATTATGCAGGCGCAAATGTCCTACTCACCAAAAGCGACTTTTATGATTTGACGTGGGAATATATTCTCAAATGTGTAGAAGACAATGTCATTCATACAGAGATATTCTTTGACCCACAGACACATACTGACCGAGGCGTGCCTTTCGAAGCTGTCATCATGGGTATCAAAGAAGCACTCGCCGATGCCAAAGAAAAGTATGGTATTACCTCTTGCATCATTATGTGTTTCCTAAGACATTTATCACAAGAACAGGCGTTTGAAACCTTAGAGCAAGCATTGGCGTACAAAGACGACATCATTGGCGTTGGTCTTGATTCATCAGAATTGGGTAACCCGCCGTCGAAATTCAAAGAAGTCTTCAAGAAAGCCAAAGAAGAAGGGTTTAAGTTGGTTGCTCACGCTGGTGAAGAAGCTGACTTTTCGTATATCTATGAAGCATTAGACTTGTTGAACATCAATAGAATCGATCATGGTGTACAGTCTATAAAGAGTCCGGAGCTGATGCAAAGGCTCAAAGATGAGCAGATGCCACTGACCGTTTGCCCTAACTCAAATATCGAACTCAGAGTCTTTGATACTTATAAAGAGCATAATATCAAAGAGCTTTTGGACTACGGTCTGAACATCAGTGTCAACTCAGATGATCCTGCGTACTTTAAAGGTTATGTGAATCAGAACTTTATCAATTTATGCGAAAATCTGCCAATGACAGAAGAGGACATCGTCACGCTAGTAAAGAATTCTTTTAGATCAGCGTTTATCAGCGATGAGCTAAAAGACGCTTACTTAGCGAGAGTGGATCTTGCATTACAGTAAGTCTCCAACCGCGACGCTGCAGTAGAAAAGGCTTAACAGTTGATATCAATCGTTAAGTCTTTTTTATTATTTATTTGATACACATACTTATAAAGCCGTAATGTCTTCTATCAGCAGCGGCAAGACGATACCAGCTTTCTGTGATAGCGTGATATCGACGATGCTATTGGGGGTTGGATCAGGGTTTATTTCAATAATATGAGCGCCGTTTTGTTTGGCCAGTTGCGCCAGTCCTGCAGCAGGATAAACGAGGCTTGATGTGCCAATACTGATAAACACCTCACAACCAGCGGCCGCTGTTTCAGCCGTCTCCCATGCCTGTACGGGCAGTGCCTCTCCAAACCAAACAATATCTGGTCTGATATAACCATCGCAGTGTGAGCAAGTAATCAAGGTGTCATCAAAATTTAAGACGTTTTGGGTGTCATAGGCAGCGCTTGATTGGTCTTGATAGGGCGTCTCACAACTACTACATCGATTGCGTGACAGTTGGCCATGCAGATGAGTCACTGTACTACCAGCTTGCTCATGCAAGTTATCGACGTTTTGGGTAATGAGAGTAATCTGCTGCTTAGAAGACTGAGCATGGTACTGCCACTGGGCCAACGCATAATGGGCAGGATTGGGTGATTTATCGGCAACCAGCTGCCGGCGCCATTGATACCAAGACCATACCAGCTTTGGATCGCGAGCAAACCCATCAGGTGTTGCTAAATCCTCCACACCATAGTTTCCCCATAATCCTGTTTGCTTATCGCGAAACGTTGGAATGCCACTTTCGGCTGAAATGCCCGCACCAGTTAAAATACAAATACGCTGTTTCGATCCCAATAGTGTGGCCGCAAATTTTACTTCTGCTATTACCGCTGGTGATAATTCTGCTAACATGAGCCAACCCTTGCAAATAATGGATATTTTTTCTTATGATAGATGGAATTTGGTGGCTTGTCATATTGTTCGCCGTTATCGTCACTTTATGGCTTATTGCAAAGTCGCGAGAAGCAAAAGCAGGCGAGAAACACGGTAGCACCAAGTCAAAAAACACAACATCTAATGATGCTTTGCAAAAGACGTTTGTCTTACTAAAGCAGTATTTTCCCGATTATAAAGTTGCACGCAAATCGAATCATTTGCTTGTTAGCCAGCAAAATAGAAAAATTGCAATGATTACGATTGATAAAAAGATTGCTTCAGGCCAGAGACTGTTAGGAGACGTGCCTGTGATCAATTATCACCGTGTACCCAGTCGCGCTCAGCTGATGGCTAACTTGCAAGACGCAGAGTAAATTTGCTATATAGTCAATCCTCTATAAATTGTGTAAGGTGCCAGTCTCGTTCAGTCTACTACTTGTAGTACTTTCATTCGGCTTCCTTGTATCCAAATTATACTGAACCGACTATAGGTGAGAGATTTAGAAATATATAGGCACAGAAAAGCTGCAAACCTTTTGAAGTGTGTTTGAGAAGTATAGGCAATTTGGGGTAATGTTAGGGAAGGCTGTAATACGATGATTGGTGCGCTCGGCGGGAATCGAACCCACGACCCTCGGCTTCGGAGACCTACCGAGCACAATTATCAGTTACAATAAATTACATTGTTAATCTAATAAATCGACCGCTTCGACATATTGAGCATAATCAAGATGGGCGTAACGCATCGTACTCTCTATATCACCATGCCCCAATAAATCCTTAATTGTATAAATCCCAACGCCTTTTTGAATAAGCCATGACGCGTAAGTATGGCGCAAATCATACATAGTACAATTAACGCCAGCTCTTTTTTTGCATAATTGAAAACCTTTGCTATAACTTTTCACCCTGTCGCCAGTCTTACAGTTAGCAAAAACATAATCACTTTTTGCTTGCTCGTGTCTCTCCAATAGCACCATCAAAGCGGTATTATTCAAGTATTTATACATGGTGCGCTTAGACTTACTATAATGATTTCTAACAATAAATTGATGTTTGTCTAAGTGTACGTTTGACCATTTCAGAGTTAATAGCTCAATAGGGCGGCAACCTGTCATAGTGAGCAGTACAATAAAATCATGTAGATCGTTATTGTCTGTCTCCAATGCAGACTTTAAAAGCCTTTCATATTGTGACCTATTCAGGTAATTAGCAATATAATCATCTTCGATAAATTTAACATTTTCAAAAGGGTTATTAATTTTTAACTCGTAATCTTCATTCACTCGATTAATCGCAGCACGAGCAAAAGAACATTCACGGTTAATGGTGGCATTGGAGACAGTGACACGCCTAAATTGTGCATATTGTTTTACGTCTTTTTTCCTTAAATCCTTTAAATTATAGGCATCAAAAAAGCGGAGGTTATCCGCTCGATATTGATACTTGTTTTTGGTCAGATGATATTCTTGATAATACTCGATGACTTCTGATAATTTACTAAACATCGTTAAAACTCCTATATGCAAAATTGCGGCGGAATTTTAACTATTGTTTGGTAATGGGGGAGGTGGGTTGTTTACATAATCAGTATTTTGATTGTTAGCATTGACATTATTATTTGTGCTAGCGGTATTACTATTATTATTTGCAGCCATTGAAGAAGAACGCTTATGCGGTCTATTGTCAGGATTGGCGAGCATATCAAAACATTTCTCTTGTGTGATATTTAAACCATCACCATACATATTATAAGCCCGACAAGTGCCGTTCATTGACATGATGCTATCAGGTCGGATCAGGTCATGCTTGCCAACTTCGACCGTATAATCATTGAGATATTTTTTATATAACTCATCTAATTGGGCTTGCGTAAGCTCATCAGGATTGACCATAGCAGGGTTATTAAAACCACTGGCAGCACTGCCACCACTTGTTATCGTTTCGGTATTGTCTTTGGTACTACCTAGCATTTCTTCGCTACGTTCCTCAGCACCACCAATAAAGGCGTAAACTTTACCAACACCCCAAATACCGACAGGAATACCAATTAAGATAATAGCGATGACAAAGCCAATCATATACAAAACGCGCTTTGGTATCTTGCGCTTTTGGTCATGATTAGCACCATCTTCGACAGACTTATAAAGTTTGGTTGTTTCTTTATCTAGCTTATGCGTGAACGACTCGACAGCGTGAGCTTTCCATGCACCCTTATCATCAATGGTACTCATTGCGCCAGCGAACTGGAAAACTTTGGGTTTACCATCTTTGAAAGGGTGACTAATATGATAATGAACGTCAACGAGTTTACGTAGGGCAGAGTGTACGAAGGTCGGGTCTTGGGTCATGACAACGATGTTTAAGTTAGCATGGCGTATCATAGTCATATTTTTAATACGACTATCAGAGCTGATTTTGGTATTTGAGTTATCAGCCCATTCTAATAACTGGGCTTCGTCATAAAAGACGGTAGCGTTAGCGATACCATCTTCATTTAAAAGCGTTTGCCAGTCATCTGGTGACTTCTCGACACCTTCGATATTCAGACCAGCAATATCAGCATAGACAGGGTGGTCAGGGAAGTTATCAACGATATACTTTATTTGAGCGGTGGCAAAGTGCGATTTACCAGCACCTTTTTTGCCAGTAATCAGTACAAGCCCTTGACCCTTGATTAGGCCGTTGCTAACCGTAGCCATTATTTAGCAGCCCTAGATAGTGATATTTTAGTCGCTCCGATAGTAGCGCGAACGATGACAGCACCGATCACAATAGAGACAGCCGCGTCCATACCTGCAAGATGTAGAATTGCAGCCATATCACCAAGCGCACCAGCACTAACAACAATTTTATTTACATAGTAATTAATGACAGCAAAAACGATTGCGCCCGATGCTAAACCTAAGCCCATACCAAGCAAAACACGCTTACCCAATCCGCCAAACGTGCTAGTAATTGCCCCAGCTATAATTTTCCACATAGTAAAGCCCTCGATTATTTAGCCGACACAGCGCAAACAATCGGAGATTGCCCTTGCGCTTGTGTCGGCATTATTTATTCTCTACCTCTACCACCTGAGATAATAAGTAAGCCGCTAATCCATGCGCCCAATATGACAGCAGGGTTTATCAGACTGGCAAAATGACAAAATGGGGCATAACTGATATTTAGATTTTGAGACGCACCCATAAGACTAACTGGTATCAATACATTGTCAGGACATTGAGATTGAAAAGAGACATAACCAGCATTAACTTTGTCCTGCCAACCGTCCTCTATTGTTTCAGTTATAGATACGTTGTCATCTACTGACTCGACAGCTTCAAGCGTTAGCCACTCTTTCATTCCTGAATATTCCTGTTTAACCCATGTCATATAATCACACACAGGCGTAGCCCATGAGCAGAAAGCAGGGAGTTCAAAAGGCTTTGTCGCTTCGGCTTTGGCTTTTTCGGCAGCTTTTTCAGCAGCAGCTTGCTTTTCTTTGGCAGCAGCAACAGCAGCATCAGCAGCTTCTTTGGCAGCTTCGGCAGCAGCTTGTGCAGCAGTATCACCAGAGGCTTTTGCAGCAGCAACATCAGCGGCAGCTTTATCAGCGGCAGCTTGTGCGGCTTGTGTAGCAGCATCGGCAGCACGTTCAGCAGCAGCAGCGCGATCATTCGCAGCGGCAACGGCAGCATCAGAAACAGCTTTGGCATCAGCGGCGGCTTTTTCAGCAGCGGCAGCTTTAGCATTGGCGGCATCTATAGCAGCAGTATCAGCACCCGAATTGACTAAATCAGCAGCAGCATCAGCAGCATCAGAAGCAGCATTTGCAGCATCTTTTGCAGCATCAACAGCAGCTTGACCCGCTTTTTTTGCAGCATCGGCAGCATCTTTTGCAGCATCAGCTTGATCGCCAGGACTAGCACCAGACATACCACTATCACCAACGCCAATATCAGAACCGTGAGTTACGTTACCATTACCGGAGATTGGAACAGAAGGAACAAGAGGCTTGTTATCAGAAGTGGGAACAGCACCGGACAATAAATCAGCATCAAATTGACCACCGATAACCATTTCAGTCGCAGTTTCTAACGTGGCAGACTTAGAGGAAGCATGACCGGAATCAGCATTTTTAATAACTTGAGCAGCAGCAGCAGGGATAGAGATATATTCGGTTTTTGCTGGGATTTGTTCATCAAGTATCTGCCCGTTTGTGGGAATAATAGAACCATCTAAAACAAAATAACATGAAAAAGAATTTGAAGAAGTTTGGGAAACCTTATTATAAGTGGCGCGTGGGTACTTAATGGAAATGTAATACTTACAAGAGTCTTCCATGCTTACATAACTTTTACCCGCACTTGTTACATAAGCTCTTTTAATTTGTGGTTTAAGATCATAAGCAACTCTATCTTGTGCGTATTCAGGTCTAAAAGAATCAATATCAGCGAGGTCAGGGGCAAGCTGTATAGCAGCATAAACAAGAGCAGCCCAGTTAGCACCTTTACCAAGTTTTAAAGCAAGACGACCAGCAGTGGGAGCAATGTTAACAGCAGATTTATAACCAGCTTTTGAGGCAGAGACAACGGTACGAGAACCAGCAGAGACAGCGCTAGTGACAGACCAAGAGGAGGCAGCGAAAGCCGTTTGTGTGTTTGCAAAGACGATCAGTAACGATAAAAACACATAAAGAACTTTTCGATACAGTAGGTTAATGTGCATGAAAAGTCCTTTATATATTCTATTGGTTGATTTAGTTATAAATTGAGCGCGTCCCTAATTGCGACGATGATACAAACCATCGCAATTATTTGTAGGACGAATTCGGGCGAGAAGCTCATTAGAACGCAGCTTTAACCCATTTGAATACGCGACCAGTTGCGTAAACAGATAGAACAGCCATACCGACAGAAGCAACAACGGCGACCATACCAGTAATCATGGTAACAATATCAGTCATTGCAGGGATTTCGATAGCTTCGGCATGAGCACTAGACAACGTGAGAGCGTAAGCAGTGGTTGCACCCACTACAGTCGCAAACTTAGTTACGTTGCTTGGTGCTTTAGCATCAGTTACTTGTACGATTTGATTTTCTGACATGGTTAATTCCTTTTGTTTAAAAAAATGTACGTCTGACAATCTTTATCGCTGCTACGGTGGCGAAAAGTGCTGCGATTGAAAAAATAAAGGTCATCATCTGTTCATTGGTGAGTTTATAGCCACCGTAATCGGGTACAGCCTGCCATTGGACGCACTCGCTAGACTCTGAAAGCTCGACACATTGGTAAACCGTATTCATTATTTAAGCCTTAGCTTGTATTTGTGATGTAATCGGAGTGACTTCGAGAACAACAATTTTAGAGCTTTTACCAGAGGTGATAAGTTCCATATCAACATCAGCCTGAATAGGGAATTTAAGGCCAAGCAACTTGTCAAAGTTATCAGACAAGCCCCAGTTATATTCAGTAGTAGCAAAGCCCATCATATCGCCGCTATCGACGTTCATTTTGGTTTGTACATAAATTTTAGTGCTGTCGTATGGACGACCTTCCATTTCGCCTTTAGAGCGTTTAGCACCAGTTATCGTTACTCGTTGTTGCATGGGTTATACTCCTAGAATGGTATAGCGCACTTTTGATGATTGTCCGACCACGGCGCGTATGTTGGCGGATTTTTAATAAACTTTTCATGGACTCTTAGACGTTTTGGATAAAAATCCTTTTTTTCAGTTTGGAGAAGGTCAAGGATCAACGTATCATCAGGTATTAAATTGCCTTGACTGTCTTTTTTAACAAACAATTCACGATAGGCAGCGATGTAACGACCCGCTTGATGTTTCCAAATCTGAATAGATTTATTTAAACTGATTTCAGCTTCTTTTTTGGTACAGGGAACACGACTAACCGTGTCGAATATTTCACCTTTTGCGTGCTCTACAAGCTCCAAGCAGAAAGGGTAAGCACCTGCAAAATATTGAGTAGGGGCTATAAGCATTTCAAAGGGTAGGTGACGGCCCGCAGTACCAAACTCGACTTCACTACGAAACCAAAGACTGTCAACATCACCAAACTTTTTGCCTTTCTCATAACCTCGATATAGCTTGCCGTTTTCGCGTTTACCTACTTGGAGAGTACGACCCGCACCAGTGGGACGTTTCCAGTCGCCTAGATGCTGGACTGTAGGCATACGATTAGTTAGGGCAAACATACCTTGACTGTCAGCCTCATCGGCAATTTCAGGTGACGAGTAAATGCCTTCAAAGTCGTCATGTGCTAGGTCAATGCGTGTGAGCTTTGGATTAGTAGCGTCACACTTTAAAAAGTTGTATAGGTTATGCTCCCAATAGTTATCGGCATATTGGCAGCCAGTACCAGTTATCATGATTAGTACCGTATTGTTTTGACCACCTATTGCTATTGTGCCGAGCTTGGCATCGTTGTTGCCAATGCTAAAACCATACTTATAAAAGTGAATGCCTTTACCGTTATAGGTTGCATCTGAGAAATCAGAGCCGAAAATATCAGATAAAACCGTTGTTATCTCAAAGACAAATTCTTTGACAAGTTCTAGCCTTTCGGCTTCTGACATTTCTGTGTCGTTCAATACTTGGTCAAATTCTCCGAAGGTTTCTACAGAAGTAACAAAGTTAACAGCATCAATAATGACTTGCTCAGTACCTACAGGCATACGGATTGGCACTAATTCAACACCCTTAGCGGTGCGAATGGTAAGCTCTTGCTTAGATGCTATGTCAGAGATCTGTTTTCTGTAGTTAAGTGTCGTTTTCATGTCAGCCATCCTTCGTTACCCCCGTGTTACAAGTGGGGGTTTTTCGTTCCCACGATTTAACAGTCATTATTACTAAGTTTAAATATGCCCCCGCCGCCTTTCTTGACTCTCCGATATTTACGGCTTCGTGCATACGCTACCAATCACTACATTAAGTCGACTACATTCTCTGCGGTCATTCGTTCTTTGTTAACTTCACTCTTTATCACTTACATTTTCTACACCTGCAAACACCCTCAATTCTTCGGCGGCGGCGGGGGCGTTAAACTAAAGCAACAAGCCCTGTCAAAGCTACTCACCAAAGAACCTACTTATAAGCTCGTTCTCACTGCGAATTATTTCCAAGTAAGCCGAAACTGTCACTGGCGACAACTGATTTTCGACCGTCACTTCTTCCAAGTAGCCTAAGCATTCTTCTCCGATGTCAGCGACATTACCTGTCGCTATAACCTTACTGGCTTTATCGGAAACAAGACGCGCTACAAGATTAAAAGCGGCTTGCTTAAATTCGGTTTCAGTCGCATAAAAAATCATCAGCTAACGCCCTTCGGTTGTTGGGTCAATCATTAATCATTGATAACAGAAAAGACTGTTATCAATGATTAATAATTCGACCGTCTGTAAAACGGTTAAATTATTAATTCTTATCAACTCTTAGAACGTACCGAGATAAAAAGAGTTACAACACATACAACGGTTAGAACGACAGTAAGGAAAAATATAAACTTAAACATTAAACCTAATACTTTTGAGCGCTGCCGCTGATGCCAATAATAGGACAATGATTAAATACTAAAAATGTAATTTACTAATGCGATCTCTAAAAATCAAAAGAGCAATAGAAAGAAAAACAACTAAAAGAAATATAAAAAAAGCCTTAATGAATAACAATAATTCATCAGACAACAAGACATGCATTTCTAAGAAAGGCTGATAGTTCATAGCCATTACTCCAAGTTGGAAGGAACAGACGTTCCATTAACTGGATAAGCATTAGAACCATAAGAGAAAGCTAGTTTTTCAAGGTGCGAAATATTAAAGATGCCCCCGCCCACTTCATCAAGATCACATTTGACAGCGCATGACGAAGTTTCTGGAGGACAGGAGCAAAGGGTTAAGACCTCGACAGGACTATCAGAGATAGGCTGGACGGACTCAGAAAGACTTTTATATAATTGATACATAGTTGACACTCCAGAATAGTGTAAGATTGAATTAACGAAAACAACTATCTGTTCTCATTTTGAAATTTATAACAATTATGAGAATTATGCAAGCGGAGTAAATGACATGAAATTAGAAATGCTAATTGCAAGAGCTAAATATTTCGAGAAGTCACAAAAGAAAATGGCTGAAAAACTAGGTACATCACCTAGTCGTTTTAGCGACTGGAAAACAGGAAGAATAAAGCCAACAGCATTTGAGATATTTCAAATAGCAGAGATGGCAAGGCTTGAGCCTGAAAATACGTTCTATGATGTGATGACAGAAGTTGACAAGGATAATGCGGATTATTGGTGCGCTCGGCGGGAATCGAACCCACGACCCTCGGCTTCGGAGACCTACCGAGCACAATTATCAGTTACAATAAATTACATTGTTAATCTAATAAATCGACCGCTTCGACATATTGAGCATAATCAAGATGGGCGTAACGCATCGTACTCTCTATATCACCATGCCCCAATAAATCCTTAATTGTATAAATCCCAACGCCTTTTTGAATAAGCCATGACGCGTAAGTATGGCGCAAATCATACATAGTACAATTAACGCCAGCTCTTTTTTTGCATAATTGAAAACCTTTGCTATAACTTTTCACCCTGTCGCCAGTCTTACAGTTAGCAAAAACATAATCACTTTTTGCTTGCTCGTGTCTCTCCAATAGCACCATCAAAGCGGTATTATTCAAGTATTTATACATGGTGCGCTTAGACTTACTATAATGATTTCTAACAATAAATTGATGTTTGTCTAAGTGTACGTTTGACCATTTCAGAGTTAATAGCTCAATAGGGCGGCAACCTGTCATAGTGAGCAGTACAATAAAATCATGTAGATCGTTATTGTCTGTCTCCAATGCAGACTTTAAAAGCCTTTCATATTGTGACCTATTCAGGTAATTAGCAATATAATCATCTTCGATAAATTTAACATTTTCAAAAGGGTTATTAATTTTTAACTCGTAATCTTCATTCACTCGATTAATCGCAGCACGAGCAAAAGAACATTCACGGTTAATGGTGGCATTGGAGACAGTGACACGCCTAAATTGTGCATATTGTTTTACGTCTTTTTTCCTTAAATCCTTTAAATTATAGGCATCAAAAAAGCGGAGGTTATCCGCTCGATATTGATACTTGTTTTTGGTCAGATGATATTCTTGATAATACTCGATGACTTCTGATAATTTACTAAACATCGTTAAAACTCCTATATGCAAAATTGCGGCGGAATTTTAACTATTGTTTGGTAATGGGGGAGGTGGGTTGTTTACATAATCAGTATTTTGATTGTTAGCATTGACATTATTATTTGTGCTAGCGGTATTACTATTATTATTTGCAGCCATTGAAGAAGAACGCTTATGCGGTCTATTGTCAGGATTGGCGAGCATATCAAAACATTTCTCTTGTGTGATATTTAAACCATCACCATACATATTATAAGCCCGACAAGTGCCGTTCATTGACATGATGCTATCAGGTCGGATCAGGTCATGCTTGCCAACTTCGACCGTATAATCATTGAGATATTTTTTATATAACTCATCTAATTGGGCTTGCGTAAGCTCATCAGGATTGACCATAGCAGGGTTATTAAAACCACTGGCAGCACTGCCACCACTTGTTATCGTTTCGGTATTGTCTTTGGTACTACCTAGCATTTCTTCGCTACGTTCCTCAGCACCACCAATAAAGGCGTAAACTTTACCAACACCCCAAATACCGACAGGAATACCAATTAAGATAATAGCGATGACAAAGCCAATCATATACAAAACGCGCTTTGGTATCTTGCGCTTTTGGTCATGATTAGCACCATCTTCGACAGACTTATAAAGTTTGGTTGTTTCTTTATCTAGCTTATGCGTGAACGACTCGACAGCGTGAGCTTTCCATGCACCCTTATCATCAATGGTACTCATTGCGCCAGCGAACTGGAAAACTTTGGGTTTACCATCTTTGAAAGGGTGACTAATATGATAATGAACGTCAACGAGTTTACGTAGGGCAGAGTGTACGAAGGTCGGGTCTTGGGTCATGACAACGATGTTTAAGTTAGCATGGCGTATCATAGTCATATTTTTAATACGACTATCAGAGCTGATTTTGGTATTTGAGTTATCAGCCCATTCTAATAACTGGGCTTCGTCATAAAAGACGGTAGCGTTAGCGATACCATCTTCATTTAAAAGCGTTTGCCAGTCATCTGGTGACTTCTCGACACCTTCGATATTCAGACCAGCAATATCAGCATAGACAGGGTGGTCAGGGAAGTTATCAACGATATACTTTATTTGAGCGGTGGCAAAGTGCGATTTACCAGCACCTTTTTTGCCAGTAATCAGTACAAGCCCTTGACCCTTGATTAGGCCGTTGCTAACCGTAGCCATTATTTAGCAGCCCTAGATAGTGATATTTTAGTCGCTCCGATAGTAGCGCGAACGATGACAGCACCGATCACAATAGAGACAGCCGCGTCCATACCTGCAAGATGTAGAATTGCAGCCATATCACCAAGCGCACCAGCACTAACAACAATTTTATTTACATAGTAATTAATGACAGCAAAAACGATTGCGCCCGATGCTAAACCTAAGCCCATACCAAGCAAAACACGCTTACCCAATCCGCCAAACGTGCTAGTAATTGCCCCAGCTATAATTTTCCACATAGTAAAGCCCTCGATTATTTAGCCGACACAGCGCAAACAATCGGAGATTGCCCTTGCGCTTGTGTCGGCATTATTTATTCTCTACCTCTACCACCTGAGATAATAAGTAAGCCGCTAATCCATGCGCCCAATATGACAGCAGGGTTTATCAGACTGGCAAAATGACAAAATGGGGCATAACTGATATTTAGATTTTGAGACGCACCCATAAGACTAACTGGTATCAATACATTGTCAGGACATTGAGATTGAAAAGAGACATAACCAGCATTAACTTTGTCCTGCCAACCGTCCTCTATTGTTTCAGTTATAGATACGTTGTCATCTACTGACTCGACAGCTTCAAGCGTTAGCCACTCTTTCATTCCTGAATATTCCTGTTTAACCCATGTCATATAATCACACACAGGCGTAGCCCATGAGCAGAAAGCAGGGAGTTCAAAAGGCTTTGTCGCTTCGGCTTTGGCTTTTTCGGCAGCTTTTTCAGCAGCAGCTTGCTTTTCTTTGGCAGCAGCAACAGCAGCATCAGCAGCTTCTTTGGCAGCTTCGGCAGCAGCTTGTGCAGCAGTATCACCAGAGGCTTTTGCAGCAGCAACATCAGCGGCAGCTTTATCAGCGGCAGCTTGTGCGGCTTGTGTAGCAGCATCGGCAGCACGTTCAGCAGCAGCAGCGCGATCATTCGCAGCGGCAACGGCAGCATCAGAAACAGCTTTGGCATCAGCGGCGGCTTTTTCAGCAGCGGCAGCTTTAGCATTGGCGGCATCTATAGCAGCAGTATCAGCACCCGAATTGACTAAATCAGCAGCAGCATCAGCAGCATCAGAAGCAGCATTTGCAGCATCTTTTGCAGCATCAACAGCAGCTTGACCCGCTTTTTTTGCAGCATCGGCAGCATCTTTTGCAGCATCAGCTTGATCGCCAGGACTAGCACCAGACATACCACTATCACCAACGCCAATATCAGAACCGTGAGTTACGTTACCATTACCGGAGATTGGAACAGAAGGAACAAGAGGCTTGTTATCAGAAGTGGGAACAGCACCGGACAATAAATCAGCATCAAATTGACCACCGATAACCATTTCAGTCGCAGTTTCTAACGTGGCAGACTTAGAGGAAGCATGACCGGAATCAGCATTTTTAATAACTTGAGCAGCAGCAGCAGGGATAGAGATATATTCGGTTTTTGCTGGGATTTGTTCATCAAGTATCTGCCCGTTTGTGGGAATAATAGAACCATCTAAAACAAAATAACATGAAAAAGAATTTGAAGAAGTTTGGGAAACCTTATTATAAGTGGCGCGTGGGTACTTAATGGAAATGTAATACTTACAAGAGTCTTCCATGCTTACATAACTTTTACCCGCACTTGTTACATAAGCTCTTTTAATTTGTGGTTTAAGATCATAAGCAACTCTATCTTGTGCGTATTCAGGTCTAAAAGAATCAATATCAGCGAGGTCAGGGGCAAGCTGTATAGCAGCATAAACAAGAGCAGCCCAGTTAGCACCTTTACCAAGTTTTAAAGCAAGACGACCAGCAGTGGGAGCAATGTTAACAGCAGATTTATAACCAGCTTTTGAGGCAGAGACAACGGTACGAGAACCAGCAGAGACAGCGCTAGTGACAGACCAAGAGGAGGCAGCGAAAGCCGTTTGTGTGTTTGCAAAGACGATCAGTAACGATAAAAACACATAAAGAACTTTTCGATACAGTAGGTTAATGTGCATGAAAAGTCCTTTATATATTCTATTGGTTGATTTAGTTATAAATTGAGCGCGTCCCTAATTGCGACGATGATACAAACCATCGCAATTATTTGTAGGACGAATTCGGGCGAGAAGCTCATTAGAACGCAGCTTTAACCCATTTGAATACGCGACCAGTTGCGTAAACAGATAGAACAGCCATACCGACAGAAGCAACAACGGCGACCATACCAGTAATCATGGTAACAATATCAGTCATTGCAGGGATTTCGATAGCTTCGGCATGAGCACTAGACAACGTGAGAGCGTAAGCAGTGGTTGCACCCACTACAGTCGCAAACTTAGTTACGTTGCTTGGTGCTTTAGCATCAGTTACTTGTACGATTTGATTTTCTGACATGGTTAATTCCTTTTGTTTAAAAAAATGTACGTCTGACAATCTTTATCGCTGCTACGGTGGCGAAAAGTGCTGCGATTGAAAAAATAAAGGTCATCATCTGTTCATTGGTGAGTTTATAGCCACCGTAATCGGGTACAGCCTGCCATTGGACGCACTCGCTAGACTCTGAAAGCTCGACACATTGGTAAACCGTATTCATTATTTAAGCCTTAGCTTGTATTTGTGATGTAATCGGAGTGACTTCGAGAACAACAATTTTAGAGCTTTTACCAGAGGTGATAAGTTCCATATCAACATCAGCCTGAATAGGGAATTTAAGGCCAAGCAACTTGTCAAAGTTATCAGACAAGCCCCAGTTATATTCAGTAGTAGCAAAGCCCATCATATCGCCGCTATCGACGTTCATTTTGGTTTGTACATAAATTTTAGTGCTGTCGTATGGACGACCTTCCATTTCGCCTTTAGAGCGTTTAGCACCAGTTATCGTTACTCGTTGTTGCATGGGTTATACTCCTAGAATGGTATAGCGCACTTTTGATGATTGTCCGACCACGGCGCGTATGTTGGCGGATTTTTAATAAACTTTTCATGGACTCTTAGACGTTTTGGATAAAAATCCTTTTTTTCAGTTTGGAGAAGGTCAAGGATCAACGTATCATCAGGTATTAAATTGCCTTGACTGTCTTTTTTAACAAACAATTCACGATAGGCAGCGATGTAACGACCCGCTTGATGTTTCCAAATCTGAATAGATTTATTTAAACTGATTTCAGCTTCTTTTTTGGTACAGGGAACACGACTAACCGTGTCGAATATTTCACCTTTTGCGTGCTCTACAAGCTCCAAGCAGAAAGGGTAAGCACCTGCAAAATATTGAGTAGGGGCTATAAGCATTTCAAAGGGTAGGTGACGGCCCGCAGTACCAAACTCGACTTCACTACGAAACCAAAGACTGTCAACATCACCAAACTTTTTGCCTTTCTCATAACCTCGATATAGCTTGCCGTTTTCGCGTTTACCTACTTGGAGAGTACGACCCGCACCAGTGGGACGTTTCCAGTCGCCTAGATGCTGGACTGTAGGCATACGATTAGTTAGGGCAAACATACCTTGACTGTCAGCCTCATCGGCAATTTCAGGTGACGAGTAAATGCCTTCAAAGTCGTCATGTGCTAGGTCAATGCGTGTGAGCTTTGGATTAGTAGCGTCACACTTTAAAAAGTTGTATAGGTTATGCTCCCAATAGTTATCGGCATATTGGCAGCCAGTACCAGTTATCATGATTAGTACCGTATTGTTTTGACCACCTATTGCTATTGTGCCGAGCTTGGCATCGTTGTTGCCAATGCTAAAACCATACTTATAAAAGTGAATGCCTTTACCGTTATAGGTTGCATCTGAGAAATCAGAGCCGAAAATATCAGATAAAACCGTTGTTATCTCAAAGACAAATTCTTTGACAAGTTCTAGCCTTTCGGCTTCTGACATTTCTGTGTCGTTCAATACTTGGTCAAATTCTCCGAAGGTTTCTACAGAAGTAACAAAGTTAACAGCATCAATAATGACTTGCTCAGTACCTACAGGCATACGGATTGGCACTAATTCAACACCCTTAGCGGTGCGAATGGTAAGCTCTTGCTTAGATGCTATGTCAGAGATCTGTTTTCTGTAGTTAAGTGTCGTTTTCATGTCAGCCATCCTTCGTTACCCCCGTGTTACAAGTGGGGGTTTTTCGTTCCCACGATTTAACAGTCATTATTACTAAGTTTAAATATGCCCCCGCCGCCTTTCTTGACTCTCCGATATTTACGGCTTCGTGCATACGCTACCAATCACTACATTAAGTCGACTACATTCTCTGCGGTCATTCGTTCTTTGTTAACTTCACTCTTTATCACTTACATTTTCTACACCTGCAAACACCCTCAATTCTTCGGCGGCGGCGGGGGCGTTAAACTAAAGCAACAAGCCCTGTCAAAGCTACTCACCAAAGAACCTACTTATAAGCTCGTTCTCACTGCGAATTATTTCCAAGTAAGCCGAAACTGTCACTGGCGACAACTGATTTTCGACCGTCACTTCTTCCAAGTAGCCTAAGCATTCTTCTCCGATGTCAGCGACATTACCTGTCGCTATAACCTTACTGGCTTTATCGGAAACAAGACGCGCTACAAGATTAAAAGCGGCTTGCTTAAATTCGGTTTCAGTCGCATAAAAAATCATCAGCTAACGCCCTTCGGTTGTTGGGTCAATCATTAATCATTGATAACAGAAAAGACTGTTATCAATGATTAATAATTCGACCGTCTGTAAAACGGTTAAATTATTAATTCTTATCAACTCTTAGAACGTACCGAGATAAAAAGAGTTACAACACATACAACGGTTAGAACGACAGTAAGGAAAAATATAAACTTAAACATTAAACCTAATACTTTTGAGCGCTGCCGCTGATGCCAATAATAGGACAATGATTAAATACTAAAAATGTAATTTACTAATGCGATCTCTAAAAATCAAAAGAGCAATAGAAAGAAAAACAACTAAAAGAAATATAAAAAAAGCCTTAATGAATAACAATAATTCATCAGACAACAAGACATGCATTTCTAAGAAAGGCTGATAGTTCATAGCCATTACTCCAAGTTGGAAGGAACAGACGTTCCATTAACTGGATAAGCATTAGAACCATAAGAGAAAGCTAGTTTTTCAAGGTGCGAAATATTAAAGATGCCCCCGCCCACTTCATCAAGATCACATTTGACAGCGCATGACGAAGTTTCTGGAGGACAGGAGCAAAGGGTTAAGACCTCGACAGGACTATCAGAGATAGGCTGGACGGACTCAGAAAGACTTTTATATAATTGATACATAGTTGACACTCCAGAATAGTGTAAGATTGAATTAACGAAAACAACTATCTGTTCTCATTTTGAGAATTTATAACAATTATGAGAATTATGCAAGCGGAGTAAATGACATGAAATTAGAAATGCTAATTGCAAGAGCTAAATATTTCGAGAAGTCACAAAAGAAAATGGCTGAAAAACTAGGTACATCACCTAGTCGTTTTAGCGACTGGAAAACAGGAAGAATAAAGCCAACAGCATTTGAGATATTTCAAATAGCAGAGATGGCAAGGCTTGAGCCTGAAAATACGTTCTATGATGTGATGACAGAAGTTGACAAGGATAATGCGGATTATTGGTGCGCTCGGCGGGAATCGAACCCACGACCCTCGGCTTCGGAGACCGATACTCTATCCAACTGAGCTACGAGCGCATATAACGACTGAATGCTGTACTGATAAAACCATGCTGAGAAGCATGAATAAAAAGTACGAGGTGTCGATAAATTAAGACCGCCTAGTCTATCAAATAAAAACCATAAAGCCAATAAATGACGCTCATGATTGATGTTTTTTGAGAAAAAACAGCCAAGTCATTAAACAAGCATGGCAATTTACCTGCCTTTTCCCTTATAATGTTGGGGAGAATTCATATTTATAATCACCGATTGCAAGTGTGCTAGCACGCGGGATGGCTGTCTGCTATTGATGACTTAGAGGTCATCGAACGAGGACAGACAGAATGTCTGAGCCGTGCAAGCCATTGTATACGTAATAAGAGAACGTGACGAATGAGAAAAGTAGTTATGTTATCGGCAGCTGCCATTCTAGGAATCGCTAGTATCGCGGTGAGCCAAGCTGAAGATGTTGTAGAGACTCCTGTAACTGTATCAGATGTGGCAGAAGGCCAAGAAGCTGCAGAGGCCGCACCTCAAATGCTAGGTGACGAGACTCAAGCTGCCGCAGATACGACTGATGGCGAAGCGCCTGCTGATGACGCCGCCGTAGCAAAGGATGGAGAAGCAACCGCAGCAGCAGCCCCTGCCCCTGCCGCTGAAGAAGTACCAATCCCACAAGATACGCCGCAAGTACAAAAGCTGATTGCTTTGTATCCCAATTTGATCGCTCGTATTCAACCTGTTGCGACCATTTGTTTTGAAGACGATGAAGTCTGTGATGTGACAGCACGTTCATCTGGCCCAGCAGCTGGTGACGGTCCTCGTGAAGGTAAAGATGTATACAACGCGGTCTGTCATACTTGTCACGCAGCTGGTCTGCTTGGCTCGCCTATCTTTGGTGATGCAGGTGCTTGGGGTCCACGTATAGCAAAAGGTAAAGATACTCTTTATACTCATGCTATCAATGGCTTTAACGCGATGCCTGCCAAAGGTGGTGCTGACATCCCTGATGAAGAAGTCCAAAATGCTGTCGATTATATGGTTGCAGAAGCAAGCTAATGGTTATTTAGTATTTTGTGAAGCTTTGCTTTGACCATAATTATCCAAAAAGCGCCTATTTCAGTGATGAGATAGGCGCTTTTGCATGATGAGTATTATTAATATGGTACTTCGAATATGATGCAGTTGAAATCTGCCATCAGCAGCCTCACTTTATGAGATTACACCGCCGATTGTTTCAAAGAGTAGAGTGTGTTGAACATTTTTATACTGTTACATCCTTATAGGGTCTCTGTCAGTATGATCGTTGAATGTTCAACACGGCCTATTATTCCAAAATCGCTTTTTATAAATATTTATGACAAACAAAGAGGTCTTCATGTCTGATGTGCCAGCACTTACGATAAAAAACTTGTCTAAGACCTATGATAATGGGTTTTCGGCATTAAAAGGGGTTGATTTAACCGTTCCTCAAGGTGGGTTCTTTGCGCTACTCGGTCCCAATGGTGCTGGTAAATCAACCATGATTGGCATTATCAGCTCGTTATTTAAGCCGACCACAGGCAGCGTGCATATTTTTGGGACGGATTTATTAGAGAATCCATCGATTGCCAAGCAATATCTTGGCATAGTGCCGCAAGAGTTTAATTTCAATATGTTCGAAAAAGTCGAAGATATCTTGATTACCCAAGCGGGTTATTTCGGTATTCCGGCCAAAGAAGCTAAACCTCGGGCAAAACGGTTATTAACAGCACTTGGACTATGGGATAAGCGCGATAGTAAGTCACGTGAGCTATCTGGCGGTATGAAGCGCCGTTTGATGATTGCCCGTGCGCTGATTCATAAGCCAAAATTATTGATTTTGGATGAACCAACAGCAGGTGTAGATATTGAACTGCGCCGCTCTATGTGGGAGTTTATGCAGCAGATTAATATTGAAGAAAACACCACCATTATTCTGACGACGCATTATCTCGAAGAAGCTGAGCAACTGTGTAAGCGTATCGCTATCTTGGATCATGGTGAGATTCGTATCAATACAGAAATGAAAGACTTGCTCGCACAGCTGTCTGTTGAAACGTTTGTCTTTGATTTGGAAACACCGCTTACTCATCAATTGGTTTTGGACGGGGTAACAGGGGTCGCGCAACCTGATGATCAGACAATTGAGGTAACCTTGACAGAAGGTGAGTCAATGAATAATGTCTTTACTCAATTATCGAAGCAGGGTATTACCGTAGGCAGCATGCGTAACAAAGCCAATCGATTAGAAGAATTGTTTATGCGCTTAGTAGATAAAAATATTCAGAGTGCAGACAGTATGAAGGAGGCGGGATTATGAGTCAGGACATGATAGATCCTAATAAAACCATGTCATGGAGCAAAAAGTGGATTGCTTTTCGCACCATCTTATTAAAAGAAGTGCGCCGGATAATACGAATTTGGCCACAGACATTGCTGCCACCAGTTATCACGATGAGCTTGTACTTTGTCATCTTTGGTAAAATGATCGGCTCACGTGTGGGTGAGATGGGCGGGGTGCCGTACATGCAGTTTATTGTACCTGGCCTGATTATGATGTCGATCATTACCAACAGCTACTCTAACGTGGTGTCGAGCTTCTTTAGTGCTAAGTTCACCTCTAGTATCGAAGAGCTACTGGTCTCGCCAGTATCCAAGCACGCGATTCTGATGGGGTATATCAGCGGCGGTATCTTCCGTGGACTGGCCATTGGGGTTATCGTTTCAATCGTTGCGCTATTCTTTACTGACCTCGGTATTGAGCATGTATTCGTGACCATATTTACGGTACTTGGCACCTCTATTCTATTTTCGCTTGGCGGCTTTATCAATGCCGTGTTTGCGCGCTCATTTGATGATATCTCTATTATTCCAAGCTTTGTATTGACGCCACTGACCTATCTTGGCGGCGTGTTTTACTCAATGGAAAACCTATCACCATTTTGGCAAAATATCTCGCTATTGAATCCTATCGTCTATATGGTTAACTCATTCCGTTACGGTATTTTGGGCTATTCTGATGTCAATGTTTGGTATTCAATGGCTGCTATTTTTGTGTTCTGTGCGATATTTTATACCATTGCTTATCGCTTACTCAGCAACGGTTCACGCGTGCGCTTGTAACCAAAATTGTTATAAACAAACAAACCGTTTTACTATCAAAGCCTGACATTGTTGGGCTTTTTTATGGCATCTCTTTAGGGATTGATGCGGCTAGCAAGTTTAGACAGGCTATGGAAACACTGTCTTTAATAAAATATCTTTGATAAGCCGATTGGGCAATTAAGTGCTGATGCTTGCTTAAGCCAAATTCATTATCGACCAGCGTGTTATTGCTGTAAAATAACCCCTTTATTATTTAAATATATTCTATAGTTTAGAAGGCAATTTATGAGCATACACGGTATTTTAGGCGAGCAAACCACAGATTATCCGACTGAATATAGCCCGCAAACGTTATATCCCATTGCCCGTAGTATTGGTCGCGATGCCATAGGTTGGCAAGATGACAAGCTGGCTGTAGGTGTCGACTGGTGGCACGCGTTTGAGGTATCTTGGCTGAATCTGCAAGGGATATCACAGGTTGCGATGGCACGTTTTAGTATTCCGGCACACTCGCTTTATATTGTGGAGTCTAAATCATTAAAACTGTATTTAAACAGCTTTAATTTTACAGAATTTGCCAGTTGGGATACCGTACAGCAATTGGTTGCAAAAGATCTCTCTGCTTGCGTACAAGCAGAGGTAACGGTTGAACTATTTGCATTAGAAGACAGCCAGTCAAGATTGCTGATTACTCAGCCTGAGGGTGTGTGTATCGACAGCGCTTTGATAGACAGCGCAGACAAAGTTGCGCTAGTGGCTCATCCCGATGCTTCTCTATTGAATGATAGTAAAACAGATACCTGTGATGTCACAGCAGAGGTTGGTAGCCGTGCGCCAGTGACTTTTTATTCTAATTTATTACGCAGCAATTGTCCGGTCACCAATCAGCCTGATTGGGGCACTCTCTCTGTTACCATCACCAGCCAAGCGCCTGTTAATCACGCTTCAATGCTACGCTATGTACTGAGTTTTCGTCAGCATAATGGCTTTCATGAGCAATGTGTCGAGCAGATATTTGCTGATTTGAGTCGATATTATGAGCCAAGCGCATTGTTGGTTCGCGCATGGTATACGCGCCGTGGCGGTATCGATATCAACCCTTGCCGCGTGAGTGATATAAATTTACTGCCACAGCCGAGCCGTTTAATTCGTCAGTAAATAAATATCGATGTTGTGAGTCACGGTGACACCCTATAATCAATCAACTTTATTCATCTAAGGTAAGGATACCAGTATGAAATTGAGAACGCATGTTGTAACGGTAGTGGGCGTAGCTGTGCTATCGTTTTCTACGATGTTATCAGCGCAGGCAGCAGCTGATAATGAGTATGTTTGTGAAAGCCTGTACATGGAGCAGTCATACGACTGTGCCAAAGAGGCCGTTATAGTAGAAAAAAACAGGCTAAATAAAGTTTATATGACGGCTTATCGTACGCTATCACCCACTCAAAAGCAGCAGCTTGATAAAGAGCAAATACTCTGGCTAAAGGCTCGTAATCATCAATGCGACTTTGATTATGATGGGGAAATGAACAACTCTGTGGTATACGCCATGATTGGTGCTGATGTGTGTACAGCTAATGAGACACAGAAACGTAGTAAGGTAATTGCTAAGAAATATCATATCAAATAGCAATTTGCAGTTAGCCATAAATAAAAAGCGCCTACCTCATTATTTGAGATAGGCGCTTTTTATATGGCTGCTTTTACTGGTAATGCTATTTGTTCATCACAGTGGCCAGTACTTCTTCGCGGCTTAATAACTGCTTTTCGGTATCGCGGCGATTCACGTATTCATACTTATCTTCAGCCAAGTTGCGGTCTGATACCACGATACGATGCGGAATACCAATCAGTTCAAGATCCGCAAACTTCACACCAGGACGCTCGTTACGATCGTCTAGCAACACATTGACACCTTGAGCTTTTAGCTCTTCGTACAATGCCATGGCCGTTTGCATGACAGTATCTTCTTTTGACTTCATGGGTATGATGGCGACTTCAAAAGGCGAAATGGAGTCTGCGGTATGCGGCGTTTGTGGCCACATGATGCCATTTTCATCGTTGTTCTGTTCGATAGCAGCAGCGATGATACGGCTCACACCAATACCGTAGCAACCCATCATTAGCGTGACCGGTTTGCCGTCTTCGCCTGAAACTCGGCAGTTGAGCGCTTGTGAGTACTTATCACCTAACTGGAAGATATGACCCACTTCGATACCACGTTTGATTTTCAGCGTGCCCTTACCATCAGGAGAAGGGTCGCCTTCTTGCACATTGCGCACATCAACAATACGTGTGATGCTGGCATCTCGTACCCAGTTCATGCCAATGGTGTGATGGTTGACTGTATTGGCACCAGCCACAAAATCGGACAATGTGGCAGCCGAGCGATCAACGAAAACTGGCATGTCTAAGTCGACGCCGATATAGCCTTTGTGCAAACCGGCCGCTTTTAATTCTTCATCAGAAGCTAATGTCAGTGGTACGTTGGCTTCTTCGATTTTTTCAGCTTTGATGGTGTTTAGCTGATGGTCACCGCGCAATACAATAGCAATCAGCTGTGGTTGATCGTCTTCGGTATGGCCATGCACAATCAAGGTTTTAACCGTGTTCGTGAGTGGGATGTCCAGATGTTCAGCTACCATCTTACAAGTGGTCATATTCTCTGTTAGCACATTTTCACGTGCCACGCTCGGCGCTTGACGCTCTGCTGTGCTTACCGATTCGGCAAGTTCAACATTGGCAGCATAGTCAGAGGCATCTGAGAAAGCAATGTCATCTTCGCCGCTGTCTGCGAGCACATGAAACTCATGTGATGCAAAGCCACCAATAGAACCCGTATCGGCTTGCACGGCACGAAAATCTAGACCCAAACGGGTAAAGATGCGCGTATAAGCCTCATACATATCATCGTAAGTCTTGGCCAAAGACGCCTGGTCAACATGGAACGAATAAGCATCTTTCATGGTAAATTCACGGGCGCGCATCACCCCAAAACGTGGACGAATCTCGTCACGGAATTTGTTTTGAATTTGAAAGAAAGTAATCGGTAGCTGTTTATAACTACGAAGCTCACCTTGTGCTAGGTTGGTAATCACTTCTTCGTGCGTAGGACCCAGTACAAAATCGCGATCATGACGGTCTTTGAATCTTAATAATTCAGGGCCATAATCGTCGAAGCGTCCGGTCGTTTGCCAAAGCTCAGCAGGCTGGGTCATGGGCATGAGCACTTCTTGTGCACCAATGTTTTGCATCTCTTCGCGAACAATGCGTTCGACCTTTTGTAAGACGCGTAAACCCATGGGCAACCAAATATATAATCCAGAAGCGATTTTACGGATAAGACCCGCGCGCACCATCAATTGGCTTGAGGCGATATCGGCGTCACTTGGGGTTTCTTTTAGTGTGGCAAATAAAAATTGACTGGCTTTCATAAATAAAGCGGAACCTTATCAACGATAAAAAAATAAGAAGAAATAGTAGGATGTTGAGCGTACGGTCAATCGTTTCACTGCCGCGGCAAACTTACCTTTATTACTTAGCAAGAATCTAGGGTATTCCCTAGTGACGAACATGCTCATATAAAAAGCATATTAGCAAAAACCACCCTTATGAAAGAGGGGTAGATTTGAATTGAGATATCATCATGTCGAAATGCAAAGTATTCAGATCAAAAGTCTGATAAATGCATTTACACTGACATTTTATGCATACAATCTGACTATGTTAGGTAAAGTTGGCCTAAGACGCAATGACTTTTTGTTTTTTCAGACCGAACGTTACGTAACGGCGAAAATAAGGCTCAAATAACGGAGACGTTTATATAAATTTACGACAAAAAAGCGCTATATTTCAGAGGTAGCTTAATACGTCATTATGTAGAAGATTGGTAGCGATTACTTGAAGTTATAGCATGACAGTCATATCTAAACTGTAGACGTTGATTTTGGTTTTGCGGACTCTAGTTTTATAATGGCTCATAAAAAACGATACAACATAAAGGTAGCTTCTATGAATAGTCCTGATATGAATAATACAACTCGCCAGCCTACCAAAACCCCGATCGCAAAGATGTCGTGGGTGGTTTTGCTTATCGGCCTAGCTGCCATTGTATTTGCAATTTATAGTATTCAAAACAGTACCAAAGAAGCACCGATAGAAACCATTACCCGCGAAGGTGTAGTCACTCAAATCCAAAATTTGAATCGTTTGGAAACGGTCTCATTCAGTGTTGATACGGTTATCACCAGTGAGCGCAATGGCAGTTGGCAAAAGCTGTGGCAAGATGAGCAAAAAGGGCTGTTCATCGCGCATGGTCGCGTAGAGGCAGGGGTAGATCTGAGTGCATTGACGCCAGAGATGGTGCAAGTGGTGCCAGCAGTTCAATCTGATGAGACAACAGAAGGTGAACTAGGAGCAATGAGTAACACAGCTATGCCGCAAATCAATATTACTTTGCCGCCCTCAGAGATATTCTCAGTATATCTAGACGATATCGAGATTTATGATTGGCAGACAGGGGCATTTGGCATGATGCAAGTTGACCCCAAGATATTTGACCAAGCACAGAGCATGGCCAAAAAAGAAGTCCTAGAGCGTGCTTGTCGTGGTGATGTCATGACCATGGCACTACAAAACGCCCAAACCCAATTGCAGCAGCTATTTGCATTAACAGGGGCAGTAGTGACTGTCACTACCCAAGGCGCAGGCGCGTGTCAACTGCCCGCCACTGCGAATGGCTAGTCTGCTAGTTGTTTTCTAAAACTTAAGCTTCTTTTTTAAATTCAGCAATAGTCAATTGACGAGCTACTTTATGTTCAACCATCGGCGCAGGGTAATCAACATCGTTAAACTTACCACCTTTTCCTAATTCTTTACGCATCTTATCTTCGCTATGCAAAATAGTAGCAGGGACATCCTGTAGTTCAGGAAGCCACGTTTTGATAAATTCGGCTTTGGCATCATGAGTATTGGCTTGACTAAAGGGATTCATAATACGGAAGTAGGGCGCTGAGTCAGTGCCCGTAGAAGCGCTCCACTGCCAGCCACCATTATTGGACGCAAAATCCCCATCTATGAGCTGCTGCATAAAATAACGCTCACCCAAGCGCCAATCAATCAATAAATCCTTCGTCAAAAACATCGCTGTGACCATACGCAGTCGATTATGCATAAACCCCGTCGCATTCATACAACGCATCGCAGCATCTACGAGCGGCACGCCTGTCATGCCTGTGCACCATGCTTCAAAAGTATCAGTGTTATACGACCAGTTAATCTTGGTATCTGTCGCTTCTTTATACGCCTTATGACGAATCAGGTTTGGCTTTTCGACCAGCACGTGCCGATAAAAGTCTCGCCAGGCAAGCTCGCTTATCCAGCGATTGATGTCCTCATTGTCGCCATCATTGCCATGTAGTTTCTCTTGTGCTGCGTTTGCCTGTAGATAGCAAAGCCTAGGGCTTATAGAGCCGATAGTCAGATAAGCCGATAACTGACTGGTGGCATGTAGGTGCGGTACATCGCGGCTGACATCATAATCATTGATGTCATCATTGACGAATACCTCTAGGCGCTGGCAAGCGGCAGACTCACCTGCAGGATAGGCGTCTCTTGCTTGGTTAAGCTGAGCTGTCATATCGATATGTCGCAAAGACTCGTTCTTTTCTAATGTCTGCTGGTAGTGACTCAGCATTTTTTCACTGAGTGCTTTGATATCGTCAATTGTATTAGCAAACGTTTGCGATGATTTTAGCTTGATTTTATAATCACTATCCACTGCGGGTGCTTCATGCATTTGAATGGTGCTGACGTCCAACGTATGTCGCCACTTTTTATAAAACGGCGTAAAGACCTTATACATACTATCGCCATCATTGGTCGTGATGCTTTGCGGTGGCAAAATGCATTGATCATGCCAGCGGACAAACTCGATATTGTCTTTTGCCAGTTGTTTGCTTAATTGTTCATCACGATCAATCTCATTGCCCTCGTACTCATGATTGGCCATGACGCAGCTGATTTCATTTTCATTGCATAAGGTTGTGAGCGCCTTTATACAGTCTGAGAAGTTTGGACAAACTTGAACGATCAAGGTGATGTTTAGTTTTTCTTGCAATGTCTTTGCTAAGATAGGTAACGTGCGGGCAATGTGCTCGACTTGGACAAGGGAGGTATCATGCGCTTGCCACTGCTCAGGCGTCAAAAAGAATACGGCAGACACTGAGGCGTTGTCCTCTTTTGCACGTTCGCAAAGCGCTGCTAAAGCGGTATTGTCATGGATACGTAGGTCACGGCGAAACCACATCAAGTAATGGAGTGGATTTTTGCTAGTAGCGTTGTCGTCAGTATCAGTATCAGTATCAGTAGCGGCTGTCTGTGCAGTCTTAGACATCGAAGTATCCCTATATTAATCAATCGCAATCATAAACAAAACTAAGGATAAAAGTATGCTAGGATAAGTTTTTGGATGCAATGGCTTTGCCGTTTGGTTAACAAAACCTCATCACATCTAACGATTTATCTTTAGCTTGAACCTATCTGATGCCGCTATAATCGGTGTCATATTCAGTACCATGAAACGCAAGGTCACAAAATGCACGTTAAGTTTTGCGGGTTTACTCAGCTTAGTGATATACAGACTGCGGCACAGCTAGGTGCAGATGCAGTGGGTTTGGTGTTTTATCCACCAAGTCCACGTGCAGTCACGATAGAGCAGGCGCAAACCCTGAGCGCTGCTGTACCTGCTTTTGTCAGCGTGGTGGCGTTGGTGGTCAATATGTCTGAAGATGAGCTGATTAAATTAGCAAACAACGTCTCTTTTGATATTATCCAGTTCCATGGTGATGAGACGCCTGAGCAGTGCCAACAGCTAGCAGGTATAACCAATAAACGCTGGATTAAAGCGTTACGTATCAATACAGAGCAAGATACCCTCGATAGTGTCCGCGCTCAGATTAACCAGTTTGCGACCGCAGGTGCCAGTAGTATTTTACTGGATGCTTATCATCAAGATGCATACGGCGGTACAGGGCAGCGTTTTGACTGGAGTCTCATTCCACATGACAGTGCACTGCCGATCATATTGGCAGGTGGTCTCGATGCCGACAATGTCGCAGCTACGTTGGACTTGCCTATCTATGGCGTCGATGTGAGCGGTGGTATCGAGGTTGATAAAGGTAAAAAAGACGCTGCCAAAATGCGTGCCTTTATGAAAGCGGTCAAGCGCGATCGATGGCAAAACGCTACGGTCACTGGCGCCATCTAAGTGGGTTTGTATCAAGTTGTTTGCTATACATAATCTGCTTAGTTGATCGTTATTCCGATTTTCTGCTTGAATCTTATTACGTTGTTATCCCTTTTATTATTTTCTCTCTAGTTATCTAAAGTTATCTAAAAAATACCACTTATTACAGTAGGAATTATCATGAGTCATGTCGAGAACAAAGATTTATCTGCCACTGCACAATCTGTAAACACCTTTACCAATCCTGAAAATGTACAGGATTTTAACCAATACCCTGATGCACGCGGTCATTTCGGTGTACATGGGGGTCGTTTTGTCTCTGAGACGCTAATGGCTGCTCTAGAAGAGCTAGAAGCGCTTTATACTAAAGTCAAAGCCGATCCAGCATTCTGGGAAGAGTATCACAACGATTTGGTCAATTATGTTGGTCGTCCAACGCCGCTTTATCATGCTAAGCGTTTGAGCGATGAAATCGGCGGTGCGCAAATTTATTTCAAACGTGAAGATCTAAACCATACAGGCGCGCATAAAGTAAATAACACCATTGGTCAGGCATTGCTTGCCAAAATGTGTGGCAAAAAACGTATCATCGCTGAGACTGGCGCAGGACAGCATGGCGTAGCCACGGCAACGATTGCGGCACGCTTAGGGCTAGAATGTATCGTCTATATGGGCGCGGACGATGTCGAGCGCCAAAAGATGAACGTCTATCGTATGCGTCTGCTTGGCGCAACAGTAGTGCCAGTAACCTCTGGCTCACGTACGCTCAAAGATGCGATGAATGAAGCGATGCGCGACTGGGTCACCAATGTCGATAGCACGTATTATATTATTGGTACGGTTGCAGGCCCGCACCCTTATCCGCTATTGGTTCGTGATTTCCAAGCGATTATCGGTAAAGAAGCACGTATTCAGCATTTAGAAAAAACAGGCAAAATGCCTGATGCATTAGTTGCTTGTGTCGGTGGTGGCTCAAATGCGATTGGTTTGTTCTTTGACTTCTTGAACGATACTGACGTTAAGATGTACGGTGTCGAGGCAACAGGCGACGGTATCGAAACAGGTCGCCATTCAGCGCCACTAGCAGCTGGTCGTATCGGTGTACTGCACGGTAACCGTACTTACCTGATGGCAGATGATGATGGTCAGATTCAAGAGACACATTCTATCTCAGCAGGTCTTGATTATCCTGGTGTTGGCCCTGAGCACAGCTTCTTGAAAGACATGAAGCGCGTTGAATACGTGGGCTGTACGGATAAAGAGGCGCTAGAAGGCTTCCATGAGGCAACTCGCAAAGAAGGGATCATTCCTGCGCTTGAGACTGCTCATGCCGTCGCTTATGCATTGAAACTGGCTAAAACCATGACACCAGATCAGACGATCATCGTCAACATGTCAGGTCGCGGTGACAAAGACTTGCATTCAGTGATGAAGGCAGAAGGGATTGAGATGTAGTAACGAGCATTTGCAATAAGTTACTAGATTATTCTTTATAGGAAAAATTGTTTGACCTTTTATTGTTCAATATAGATTATTAAATGAAAGGTCAAACAAGCCAGTTTATAATAATTAAGAGACCATTATGACAAGAATTGAAATTACCTTTGAAACCTTAAAAGCGCAAAATAAAAAAGCCCTGATTCCTTATGTGATGGCAGGCGATCCTAATCCGACCACTACCGTAGGTCTGTTGCACGATTTAGTGAAGCACGGCGCAGATATGATCGAAGTTGGTCTGCCATTCTCTGACCCAATGGCTGACGGCCCTGTTGTCGCTTTGGCTGGTGAGCGTGCATTGGCCGCTGGTACGAGTACCCGTGATGCGCTAAAAATGGTTGCAGAATTTCGTCAAACAGACACGCAGACGCCAATCATCTTGATGGGCTATCTCAATCCTGTTGAAATCATCGGCTATGACAACTTTGTGGCGCTATGCGAACAGTCAGGCGTTGATGGTTTATTGATGGTAGATTTACCGCCAGCAGAAGCGGGCAGCTTTACTCAGCATTTGACAGATCATTCGATGAATGAGATTTTCTTGCTGTCGCCAACGACCTTGCCTGAGCGCCGTGAGCAAGTATTGACTCATTGTGGTGGTTATATTTATTATGTATCGCTAAAAGGTGTGACAGGTTCAGCGACGCTAGATACTGATGCTGTGGCAACTCAAGTTAAAGCAATTAAAGCAGAGACAGACCTGCCAGTATGCGTTGGTTTTGGTATCCGTGATGGCGCATCAGCCAAGGCAATTGGTACTCATGCAGATGGCGTAATCGTCGGTAGTGCGTTGGTGCAGAACTTTGCCGATATCGATGCCAACGACGCGGCTGCTGTTGCAAATGCTCAGCAAAAAATCATGGAAAAAATGGATGAGCTGCGCAGTGCTTTAGACAGCTTAAGCGCATAGTAGTGGAACTTTAGTATATAGATAGCAAGATGACCAAATGTGGTCATCTTTGGTTTACAAGCTTACATGGCTATCAGTGCCGACCCAAGACAATATCAAATGACTTTGCTAAATTTAGTTTACGAGTGTAAACTAATACGACTATTATATAGGGTCTAGTAGCTGTTATTTGTCACGAGCGGCTATTGATAAGCACACAGTCAACCTATCAGTGCGTAAGTGAAAAGTTAAACACGTAATCGTGCTGTATAATGGCTCATGTTATGACTGAATGTAATGCTTAGCGCAGACCACTATGACACTTTCAATGACAAGCGAATGAGCCAACTTGTCAGTAAGCCTTTTATGATGGCAAATAATATGACTGATACAATAACAACACCCGATAACACGACTGCTACCACCGCGCCAAACAGCAATGCGGGGCAGTCATGGTTCAATCGTCCGATACCAGGTATCAAGCAGCAATTAACTGCCCAATTGACAGCGGTAGAGACCGAGCCGTCGACCAAATGTAGTAATTGTCATTCGATGATTACCAACACCGCGCTTATCTTTAACTGCTATGTGTGTCCACACTGTGATCACCATCTGCCGATGAGCGCTCGTGAGCGTTTGAATTGGTTGCTGGATCAAGTCGAAGGCGAGACAGGGCAAGAGTTCACGGCAAAAGACCCACTCAGATTTGTGGATAGCAAGCCATATCCTGCACGTATGAGTGAAGCACAAGAAAAAACAGGCGAGTCTGAGGCGCTGGTTGCTATGTATGGCAAACTGCGTAATCTTGATATCGTTGCTTGTGCCTTTGATTTCCGCTTTATGGGCGGATCAATGGGGTCAGTCGTTGGTGACCGTTTTGTGCAAGCAGCCGAAAAAGCGCTAGAACAAAAGATACCTTTAGTGTGCTTTGCTGCTTCTGGCGGTGCGCGTATGCAAGAAGGCCTGTTGTCATTAATGCAAATGGCAAGGACTGCTGCAGCTATCGAGCGTTTAAGAATCGCTGGTATTCCTTATATTGTGGTATTGACCAATCCTGTGTACGGTGGTGTTACCGCGTCACTCGCGATGCTAGGTGATATTCATTTAGCAGAACCAAAAGCCATGATTGGCTTTGCGGGTAAGCGAGTGATTGAGCAGACCGTCCGTGAGACGCTAGAAGAGCCGTTCCAGCGTGCCGAGTTCTTGTTAGAGCACGGCGTAGTAGATGAAGTGGTGCATCGTCATCAGCTAATTGATACGATCTATCGTCTGCTTGCAAAACTATGCCGCGTACCAAACGTAGATGCTCAGTAAAGTGAGATGCTCGATAAGGTAAGTTACTCAGTATATCGAGTCATTTATTGAGTGCATAACAGCTTAGCCGCGTGCTAACATCTACTGCATATGCAAGACCTTCTAATAGCATTTATCGTCATTGCGCGGTAAATGCTATTTTTGGTTTTAGCTAATACATATATTTTTATCTCTTATTAAATTTTATATAGGTTTTATTCATGTCTGACCTTTTAGCACCCAACCCTAGTAGCCCTAATAACGAATCTAGTCTGACTGAGTGGCTAGACTATATGCAGCAGATTCATGTGTCTGCGATCGATATGGGATTATCACGTGTGTTTCCTGTCGCAGAGGCATTAGGAGTAGTGCAATCAGCCAAAGATGACGCTTATGTATTTACCGTGGCAGGCACTAATGGCAAAGGCTCTACAACTGCTGTCATCGCCGAAATGTGTAAAGCTGCAGGATATAAGACAGCACTGTACCAATCGCCACATCTCAGTGCCTTCAATGAGCGCGTACGTGTGAATGGTGAGATGGTTAGTGACCAGACTCTGATTGCTGCCTTTGCCAAAGTAGAAGTTGCCCGCTTACAGTGTGATTTGACCTTGTCATTCTTTGAGATGACAACGCTCGCAGCCTTGTTGATATTTGCTGAAGCAGACTGCGATGTATGGGTATTAGAAGTAGGATTAGGCGGACGCTTGGATGTGGTCAATATCATTGATCCTGACATGGCAGTGATTACCAATATTGGCATCGATCATGTCGACTGGCTAGGTGATAATGTTGAAGACATCGGCCGCGAAAAAGCAGGTATATTACGTAATGGGATTTCTGTAGTTTATGGGTCAAGCGAGATGCCAGACAGCGTGCAGCACGGCATCAATACTCAGCAAGCGACTTGCTATCAGATAGGGCGTGACTTTAGCTATCGTGATATCAGCTCAGATACTTGGCAGTATAGTAATGCAGCAGTGACTTTGCAATTACCACGTCCAGCGCTATCACTGACCAATACAGCCAATGCACTATCAGCAGTACTCGCCAGTCCATTGGATGTCGATATCCATGCCATCGAGCAAGCACTACAAACAGTCAAGCTGGCAGGGCGTTTTGATTATCGTGAGAGCCGCAGTCGTCATTGGCTATTTGATGTGGCGCACAATGAGCAAGGCGTTGAGTTCTTACTAGCACAGCTATTACCTTTTTGGCAGCAGCATGTAGACAGTCAGCTTAATCAAAATAGCTCAGCGACTGTCACCCCGCCAAAGATTAAAATGCTGTTCTCTATGCTTGGTGATAAAGACATCGATAAGGTGGTACAGCGTTTGACTGCGGCAGGGTTGCCCATTAGCGAGTGGTTCATCGCTGAGATTGATTATCCACGTGCGGCAAGTACCCAGCAACTACAGAGCATTTTGGTCAATTATATTGATAGTGATGCTATACATGTGTTTGATGGCCTAAAGTCGGCAACGAATGCGGTAATAGAAGCCAGCCAAGCGCAAGACTTAATCGTCGTATGCGGTTCGTTTCACACCATTGGTGAGGCATTGGCTGCGCTAGGGCTCTGATCATATGAGTTAAAGTAAGGCGTGTTTAGTGTTAACCTTAGTCGTCGCCTGATAGCAGACAGCAAGAAAAATATGCTTTATAATCAAAATGATTTATAAGATTGAGTCTAGAAATTGGGCGCATAAAAAGTCAGCACATATCTAACCATTGATAACCGTAATTGGCGTTAAGAGAGTCTGAATAAAGCAATTTATCATGTTGCTTTGAGAGATTTTCGGCGCTGCCGGGTCAACCTTATTACCAACTAAGAGACGTAAACGGATGAACTTTTCGAGACAAGCCTTATTGGGCATTGGGATGATTATAGGCGGTAGCGTCATGCTATATGCCATGGTGCAACAGATTGGTGAGAGTGATATACCGCAGCCTGAATCAGTGATGGTAGATAAGCCAGATGTAGAGCAAGCAGCGTCACAGCCGTTAACGACTGATATCGAAACAGAAAAGCGCATCCTTGCCCAAAAACAGAAAGAGCGTGCCGCGCGTGTGGCAGAACAAGAAAAACGGGCAAAAGAGTTTTTGACAGAGCAAGAGATGGCAGAAGCGGAGGCGTTGGCAAAAGCCCGTGCCGAGAGCCAACAATATGTGGCAAGTCGCACACCTGACGTAGAAGACAGCACAGATACTGCAAAAGATATCAACAAAGACCTAACTGTTCAGCCTCGTACTGATAATGTATCGGCTGTCGACGCTAAGAAATCTAGTGATGCTGAAAAGCAAAAAGCAGCTCAAGCGCAACAAGAAGCAAAGCGACAAGCTACGATTAAAGCAGAAGCCGCTGCTAAAAGGCTAGCTGACAGTAAAAAAGCCGCTGAAGCAAACGAGCAAGCCAAAGTAAAGAGGCAAGCAGAGGCCAAAAAGCAGGCTGAAGCACAAGCACTGGTAGAACAAAAGCGAGAAGCTGCCGAAGCGGCTAAGGCTAAAAACGAGCCACCAAAATCACCTTCTGACTATGAAGTAAAAAGAGGTGATGGGCTCATTAAGTTAGCAAGACAATATAATATACCTGTCGAAGTGCTGGCACAAGCCAATGATATCTCTCCGTCAGCATCATTACAATTGGGGCAAAGTATAACGATTCCGTCACGTGCTCAAGTACAGCGTCTAGAGCGTGAAGCAGTCGCTGCCGAGCAAGCGCGTGAGAAAAAGCGCCAACAAGAAGAAGCCCTTGCAAAGAAATCTGCCGATGCCAAGCGTGATGCCCAGCAAAAGCTCAGTGCCGCGCGTAAGGAAGTTAAAGAGACGGATGCCAAGGGTAGCTTTGGGGTACAAGTTGCGCTAGCTGACAATCAAGCCAAAGCTGACGAGTTGGCAAAGAAATTCAAATCGGCAGGCTATCAGGTGAAGACCAGTGCAACCAGCCGCGGTGTCCGTGTAGTGGTTGGGCCTGAACGCGGAAAAGTAGCCGCATTGGCACTAAAAGACAAGATCAATAGCGACCCGAAAGTAAATACGACCAGTGCGTGGGTACTATACTGGCGTTAATACAGAAGCTTGAGTGAGCGTTTTATAAAACTAGAACGCGCATCGATATCTTTTATGAAAACACGACAATTAATGTCGTGTTTTTTGTTTTTAGGTTTGCTGATTGGCGCGCACTTGGTTAGGATAAGCACGATTTTTATTATCTATTTTTATAACCTGTCGGCCTGTAGAGGCTGACCTGTTGTGATCGGCCAGTTAATGACTAAACGAAGTTATCGCACTTATACAAGTTATCGCACTGATAGAAGTCATGATACTGATAGAAGTTATAACACTCGGCCAATCACCCTCATATCGTATAAGGTAAAACCATGTCATTTGGTGTTATATTTTTAATATTGGCCGTTGGGTTTTTAGGGGTGATAATATTACCCAAGCTGTTAGCAAAGCCGCCAGCCGCTGAGCCTGATCCAAAACCAGTACGCGGTGATGAGTTGGCTATTTGGCCATTTGCGCCCATGCCCATCATGACTGATACTGAAGTCATATTTTTTGATAAGTTAAAAAAAGCACTGCCTGAGTATCATATATTTGTCCAAGTTCAGCTGTCACGAATCATCGAGGCCAACAGCAGTGAGACCTCAGAGCGTAACTTTTGGTTCAATCGTATCTGTCGCCAGAGCGTTGATTATGTGATCGTAGATGTCGATGCTCAGACCACGCTGGTGGCTATCGAGCTGGATGACTGGACGCATAGCAGTAAAGCGCGCCAAAAAGCCGATGATAAAAAGGATAAGGCGCTTGCCAGTGCAGGTATTGCGATGGTGCGTTTCCATGCTGAGCGCATGCCGAGTGCTGAGATACTAAGAGATGAGCTGATGCATGTCATTGAAAGGTATTAATCAAGTGAGGTAAGTATTGCTAAATCGTTTTTAGCTACGTACCTCGCTTAACGGATCAGAGCAACCAGCGATGAATCATTCGATCGTTCGAGTTGAATACAGCTATTCGTTTGTCTACCTTAGGTAAATGACAATCGGCCTATCACCTTCAAAATATAATCCTGTCTTAAGCAGCTCATCATCCGACCACGCCGACTGCTGCTGACCATCATAATTATGTCGCTCATCATAAAAGCTGCGCTTGGTAAACCATTCAATATAATGCGCAGCTCGCAACGTCGTCGTATCGATGGTTGCAAGACCAGCCTCGTCCCTCTTATCGCACCATTCATGTAGTGGAAAGCTGGATGCTAGCCAAGCAGGGTAGCTAAAGTTATTGATATTTATTGGCAGAAAAAACCGCCCTTTTATGATGCCATAACGCTTATCAATTTTAACCTGACCTTTATCTTCGGTATCTACCCATACTGTCCGAAATTGCTTGGTCTGCATGTGCGTCATCTTGCGCTGTAGATTGTCATTGGCATTAATGCCCACCCAGTTCACAGGCTCAAACGGTGCTGACCCCATAAAAAACTTAATGGCCAGCTCCCAATGTTCGACCAGATTCTCATCATGATTATACAAAATCAAATCAAGCTCACCGACGGTCTGCTTGCCATTATAGAGCTGCACATTATTCGCAAGTGTCTCATACGGATGCAGCTTGCGCGCAAATCCATCCTCTAACCAAAATGACAGTAATCCTTCAAAATGAAACCCTAATCGATTGGGGCTAGGGCGCTTGAGTAAATAACGAGTCAGCGCTTGATAGTCAGTAGTGGTATCGAGCTCTGTTAATCGCTGCTCATACGCCTCAAACTGTGCTTGCCAAAAGCTAGCGCTATGCACTGCAATAGCATGTGTATTCTCATGCGGTGCAAAATCTAACCACTGTGTTAAGACGTTAGGACAAGCAAGCGCATAAGCCAAATCACGCACATAAGGTCGGCGGTAACGCTCCCAAGGGGCATCATCTATAAGGCGGGTAGAGGTGGGCTGAGCGATAGGCTCGGACATAGGGTAAACCAGTGTAAAGGTGTAGCATTTACCCTAACGGCTCGCTCAATAAAAGTCTATAGGACACGAGTATCAGCTAGGGTAGTGCTGGATTGTGCTAATGCTACATCATTATGTTGATGACATAGAAATTAAGCTGAATGTTTGGTGCATTTGATAATAAAGGTAGTAGAACGATGATTAGAAACCTCAATATATCAAAGTAGGTTTGTGGCGATTTGTTGCATAGCTTTTGTGCTGACATAGTAATATTGTTTGAAGGGTTTGCTTTAGTTAGCTTGGTATCGTGCGTGGTGTTATCAGTAAAAGGAGTTACTGAGGTATTTTGGTTTGGGTGTGTCATATTCATATCTCCATGTCAGCTGTAGCGGTGTACTAGGGCTTTCAACATAGGTCTATGGTATGTGGTAGTAAGGGGGGCTTATAAGGGTATATAGCGGTGATATACCCCTATTTTTTTAATTATTTTTTTCTGTGTCTATTCTTAGTTGCTGTACCTGTTTTATCCAATGACTTACGGGCTTTTCGGTTATTTTTGCATTAAGGCTTATTGAGGAATTAACTATATTTTTATTGGTCGTTCCTTTATGAGCTGTAATATCTAATTGTGCCTTATGGAATAGAACATTTAATAAACGTGTGACAGCTGTTTGAGTTTTAGGGTTTAATTCCACTTCATCAGCTGTATCATCTGCTATTTCAGCCTTGGTTTGATTCAGCTCATCATTGAGCTTGGCTTTAAGTATTTCATTTTCAGCTGCAAGTCTTTTTACTTTTTCTCTCAAGGCTTTAACTTCGTTTTGTTCAATGTCACTATCGTCTTCATTAGACTTCTCGAATAACTGTAACTTTCCATTATCAAAGGTAGATATAAACTGATTTTTCTTAGGTGTGAAATCATCTATGCTCAACAAAACTAGGCTATCGAACCGAATAATAAACTGATAAAAAAATCGTGATATTAGCTCTGGGATTTCATTTATGCTTATTAGCCCATTTTTATCAATCTTAACTTGGCTGTTTAACGCAAGATCATGAAGTCTTTTACGCACAATAACTTGTTCATTTGCATAGTTTTCATTGAATAATTTATCCATCATTTGCATATCTGTAAAATCAGGGTAGCCAAATTTTTCGAAAACATCTAGGTTAGTCAGTTCGTCTGAAATGAAATATATATCACCTAAACGACCTGCCAATTCTATAGGCATTTCTCTAATAGTATTCAAAGTTAATGGTGCATTCTTAATATCTTCAAATAAAGAAATAATTACTTCACTCTGATTGTAGATAGGTAATACCTCTGCACTGTTAACGTCTATGTAGTAGGCTTTGGCTTTGGTATGAAATTTATGATATTTGAGATAACTGGCAATATAGTATGAAGTAAGCTCAGTAGATACAAGGCACAAAATATCGATAATGTTTGATAAACATATATATTTGTCAAATTTACCTTCTTCTAAAGCAATAACATAATCCATATTCACACCTTTATACCCTTTATCAAAGTAGCTTCAATGTAGTGATAGCACAAGAGTATGAGTAAATACCTTTTACTTGATCATTTCTAGCCCTACCCAAATTTCTATCATTTGTTCTTTGAATACATCATACAATCCCTAGCCAAATTTAGCACAAAAAAAAGCCAACCATTGAAAACAATGATTGGCTTTTCTCTTTACTGCTATGTTTGGTCGGAACGGCAGGATTTGAACCTGCGACCACTACACCCCCAGTGTAGTGCGCTACCAGACTGCGCTACGCCCCGAATGACTGACTATTTTACGCAAAATTGCACATATTGCAAGAGCTATTTATTTTGCCCAAACTCTATTGCGCAATTTTACGTATAGCCATCAGCATAGCCATTTAGTCGTTTACCTTAACCTAATAACTCTTTTAGAATTTGGTTCACTTGCTGCGGATTGGCACTACCGCGACTGGCTTTCATGACTTGACCGACCAGACCGTTAAAGGCTTTTTCTTTGCCGCCGCGATACTCATCAACCATCGCTTGATTTTTTGCAATGACTTCTTCAACGATGGCTTTGATAGCGCCAGTGTCCGTTTCTTGCTTGAGGCCTTTTTCTTCAATGATCTTATCGGCTGCATCATCAGCATCGCCGCCTTCACGCTCGTATAGAGCACTAAAGACTTTCTTAGCCAATTTGCCAGATAGCGTGTCGTCTTTGATACGTTTTAGCATGCCAGCCAATTGCTTGGCACTGATAGGGGAGTCGACGATGTCTTTGTCATCTTTATTCAGCGCGCCGAGCAAGTCGCCCATGACCCAGTTGCCAGCCATTTTGGCATCTGCTTGACCAACTTCTGCGACGACTGCTTCGAAGTAATCAGCAATTTGACGACTACCAGTTAAGATACGAGCATCATATTCTGATAGACCAAGTGCTTCTTCAAAACGCGCACGACGGGCTACAGGTAGCTCAGGCATGGCGGCTTTAATCGCATCAACCGTATGCTGCTCGATACGGACAGGTAGCAGGTCAGGATCAGGGAAATAGCGATAGTCGTTGGCGTCTTCTTTGGTACGCATCACACGAGTTTCATCGCGCTCTGGATCATACAGCATCGTTGCTTGAACGACTTTGCCACCATCTTCTAAGATATCGATTTGACGCTCGATTTCACGATTGATAGCACGTTCGATAAAGCGGAACGAGTTCAAGTTTTTGAGCTCAGTACGCGTACCAAGCTCATCACCTGGTCTGCGCACAGAGACGTTACAATCGCAGCGGAACGACCCTTCTGCCATGATAGCGTCAGAAATACCGAGCCAAGTGACCAACTGATGAATCGCTTTGATGTATGCAAGCGCTTCGTGAGCAGAGCGCATATCAGGTTCAGAGACGATTTCAATCAGCGGTGTACCAGCACGGTTGAGATCGACACCCGTCATACCATCGACGGCATCATGTACTGATTTACCAGCATCTTCTTCCAAATGCGCGCGGGTGATACCCATACGCTTTGGATATTCGTTCTTATCCCCTTCATTGACCACGACATCGATGTAACCTTCACCGACGATAGGGTTGGCCATCTGAGTGATTTGATAGCCTTTCGGCAAATCAGGGTAAAAGTAGTTTTTGCGGTCAAACGTATTAAATAGACCCAGCTCAGCGTTGACGCCGATACCGAATTTTAAGGCACGATCGACCACGCCAGCATTTAGCACTGGCAATACACCAGGTAGACCCAAGTCTACAATGCTGGCTTGGCTGTTTGGCTCATGACCGAAGTCAGTCGGCGCGCTTGAGAAAATCTTACTCTCCGTATTGAGCTGGCAGTGAATCTCGATGCCGATGACGACTTCATAACCATCAACGAATAGCTCTTTACGCACTGCGTGCTCGCGGACGGCATTGTTATCAGTAGTAGTTGCTGTATTCATTATACCGTCTCCTTTGCGATGGCAGAGTGTTGTAGATGATGATCCGTATGCTGCTGGAACAGATGCGCAGTCGTGAGCAGTTGACTCTCTTGCCAGTGCTTACCGATTAATTGCAAACCAATTGGTAGACCGTCTGAGGTCAGACCAACTGGTTGGCTGAGCGCAGGCAGACCCGCTAAGTTGACCGCGATGGTATAAACGTCACCTAAGTACATGGTCGCAGGGTCGAGATTATCACTGAGCTTGTAAGCAGCGGTTGGTGCGGTCGGACTGGCAATCACATCACAGCTGGCAAACGCTTCATCGAAGTCTTTGACGATTAAGCGGCGGATTTTCTGTGCTTTCGTATAGTAAGCATCGAAGTAGCCTGCCGATAGCGCATAAGTGCCGGTCAAGATACGGCGCTGTACTTCAGGGCCAAACCCTTCAGAACGTGAGCGCGTGTATAGATCGATCAGATCCGTTGGGTTCTCACAGCGATAGCCAAAGCGTACGCCATCGAAGCGTGATAGGTTCGATGACGCTTCTGCAGGCGCTAGCATATAGTAAGTGGCAAGCGTGATTTCAGGATCAGTGATGTTCACTTCTACAATGGTCGCGCCCAGCTCTTCGTATTTTTTCAGTGCTGCACGTGCTGCTTGCTCGACTTCTCTATCAAGCCCTGTACCGAAGTATTCTTTAGCCACACCAATACGCAAACCAGCAAATGGTTTGTCACCAGCAGCGGCTTGGGCATCATTGATGTCTTGTACGTAGTCAGGCATGTCATATTTGATAGAAGTCGCATCGCGTGGATCATGACCAATCATTGGCTGTAGCAAATAAGCACAATCTTTAGCGCTGCGTCCCATGCTGCCAGCTTGATCCAGACTTGAAGCGTAGGCAATCATACCGAAGCGTGACACTCGGCCATAAGTAGGCTTAATACCCGTTAAGCCGCAGAATGAAGCAGGCTGACGAATAGAGCCACCCGTATCACTACCGGTTGCGACTGGGACGAAACCGGCGGCAACAGCGGCAGCACTACCACCTGACGAGCCACCAGGGACACGTTCTAGGTTCCAAGGGTTTTGCACCGTGCCGTAGTATGAGCTGCTATTGTCTGAGCCCATCGCAAACTCATCCATATTGAGCTTGCCTAAGCTAATCATGCCAGCTTTGTCGATGTTAGAGACGATAGTCGCGTTATATGGTGAGACAAAATTATACAGCATCTTTGAGCCGCAAGTGGTCAATACGCCTTGGGTACAAAAGATGTCTTTGTGTGCCATAGGGACGCCAAGTAGTGGACGCTGATCGCCCTGTGCCCGCATCTCGTCTGCCGCTTTTGCTTGTGCGCGTGCTGTCTCAGAGGTATGAGTGATAAAGCTGTTAATCTTGCTGTCTAGCGCATCGATACGCTTTATATAGTGTTCGGTCAGTTCAAGACTACTAAATTGTTTGTCTTGTAAGCCCGTAATAAGCTGCTGGGTACTTAATAAATGAAGTTCAGACATAAGGTGTCGTCCGTCAAAATGTGAATAACAAAAGTAAAATGAGATAGAGGTCACAATAGCGTTCATTGGCTATTTAATAAGCGACCACTTGAAATAGGCGGCTGTATAACAAGTCGCTATTCGATTACTTGCGGTACGAGATACAAGCCTTCTTCAACCGCTGGGGCAACTGACTGATTACGCTCGCGATTGATATTATGTTCGGCCACGTCAACACGCAGTTCTTGGCAAGCTTCATGGATATTCGCTAGTGGTTTGATGTCTGTGGTATCGACATTGGATAGCGTATGCATGAGTTTTAATACTTTACTGATATCATCGGCATAACTGTCGGCAGTACTTTCATCGACACCTAAACGTGCAAGGTTGGCCACTTCTAGGATTTCTTCACGGCTGACATGATCAGACGTTGCTGGTTGCTGTGACATGATTTCTCCAGTTAAGGACAGTTTTTGTTAGAGTAATTAATTGCGAAAACGAAAATACATGAGCCTTAAAACAAAATTGGCTACAGAGTTAGCTTATTATAAAGCATCTGACCCAAGTTTACAGAACATGACGCTTGATTGATGCACAATATCAACCAATACATATTAGTGGTGCAAAGTATCAGTCAATAAGCAGAAATGCACACAGATTTGCAAAACTGACCCTATAATTCATGATTGATTTTCAATTGCGCCCCAATTAGGTTCTAAAATACGTTACAGTATGCACTTGCTACCAAGCAAAACCATTATCTGCTTGTAGAGCCTTGTTAGTTATAGAATTAAGTGATGTTCCATTGAGTTGAATGATAGTCCCTACTATTTCAAACTTTGTAACAACTTTTATCGTCTCAGACAAAAATCCTTACTTACTGATGCAAATACCTATGTTTTTTTTGAGCTAAATCGGTATAATTTAGCTCAGTTTTTTCATTTCATCATTATTGCTTAGGTTTGACTGGTTGCGATGCGTTATTTTCGTGATCGTTGATGTCTAACGACGACCTGCTAAACACTGACGAGTAACACTTTAGTCAATCTCATTCGCCTCATTCGCAAGACGCTGGATATATTAGTCATGAACCTGTTTGGATTTTTATCAAATAATATCGCTATCGACCTCGGTACTGCGAACACCCTCATTTTTATTCCTAATAAAGGCGTCGTGCTTGACGAGCCTACGGTGGTCGCGTTACGAAGCAATCGTACTCAAAACCCAACCGTTGCTGCTGTCGGTATTGATGCCAAGCAGATGCTGGGTCGTACGCCTGCCAACATCACCGCGATTCGCCCGTTAAAAGACGGCGTGATTGCGGATTTTGAAGTCACGCAAAAAATGCTGAAGCATTTTATTGCCAAAGTAAAAGCCAAGCGTTTTATGGCACAGCCCAATGTGGTGGTTTGTGTACCATGCAAGTCTACGTTGGTTGAGCGTAAAGCGATTCGTGAAGCAGTCTCATCAGCGGGTGCAAGTAAAGTGCTGCTATTAGAAGAGCCAATGGCGGCAGCGATTGGCGCAGGCTTGCCAGTTCATGAAGCCAGTGGTTCTATGGTAGTCGATATCGGTGGTGGTACGACTGAGATTGCGGTTATCGCACTGTCAGGCTGTGTCTACGCTGAGTCGATTCGTATCGGTGGTGACATGTTTGATGAGGCCATTATCACCCATGTACGCCGTACCCACGGTTGTGTCATCGGTGAAACGACGGCAGAGCGCATCAAAAAAGAAGTCGGCTCTGCATTGAATGAAGACAGCCAGCTAGAAGTTGAAGTTCGTGGTCGCAGTATGGCAGAAGGTGTGCCAAAGACATTCACCGTTAATTCAGAAGAAGTGCAAAAAGCCTTGGCCGATCCATTAAGTGGCATCGTGAGTGCGGTAAAAGTAGCACTTGAGCAAACGCCGCCAGAGTTGTCATCAGATATCGCTGAGCGCGGTATTGTACTGACTGGTGGTGGCGCATTATTGCGTGACCTAGACAAGCTTATCTCACAAGAGACTGGCCTACCAGTGACTGTGGCAGAAGACCCATTGACCTGCGTCAGCCGCGGCGGTGGTATTGCGCTTGATTTCATCAATAACAAAAGCTTAAACATGATTTTTGTCTAATCAGTTTCGCTTAAATGGTGTTTGCTTATCACGACTTTGTTATTGCTGTAGAATTTGCAGTATTGATCTGTCGCTCGCAATGTCATGCGCTTATAAAGATATAAAATTAAAGGTAGCCGATTGTGCTGCCTTTAATTGCATTAATCCATGCTAGAACCCAATGTCCTCGATAAACACTCATGCTATAAATAAGTGCTATTGCTCATTTTAGATCTTTTAAATTAGACACCTTATGACTCCAAGTATTTTTGCGCGCCAAGCATTATCACTTCGTAAGACTGCCATCGTCTTGATAGCAGCCTTAATACTGATGTGGTTTGATAGCAAAAATTCGGAGTGGTTCAATCCTATACGTAGCACCAGTCATGCCGCTATGCAGCCCATCTATGAGTTGTCTCTATTACCGAGCTATGCCAAGCACTGGGCGAGTGGTAGCCTGCAGTCAAAAGAAGCACTGCGCCGCGAAAACATGCAATTGAAGTCGCAGCTGATTCATGCCCATGCCAAACTGCAACAGCAAGACTATATCTTGGCACAAAACGCCCGCCTGCAAGGTATCTTATCGACCACCAAGCCTGAGCAGTTTGATCTTAATTTGGCTCAAGTCATTGGTACAGACACCAATTTGCTCCGCCAGATTGTGGTGCTAAACAAAGGTGCGCAAGACGGTGTGCAAGTTGGACAGACTGTGATTGATGAAAATGGCGTTTTGGGTCAGATCATCAATGTCTACCCTAATACCAGCCGTTTGCTACTGATTACGGATGAGCAGCAGTCGGTTGCGGTCACAGTCAAACGCACAGGTCAGCGAGCTATTGTGACAGGAGAAGGTATTCCAACATCCTTGAGTTTGAACTATGTTTTTAAGACCTCCGATGTACGTGTGGGTGATGAGCTAGTATCCTCAGGGTTAGGTGGCCGTATTCCAGCAGGTTACCGCGTCGGTCGCATCGCCCATGTCAGAGACGGGCAAGCTGACAATTTCAGAAGCATTGAGGTCACGCCAGCGGCAAACTTCGTTGACAATGCTTATGTGTTGATACTTCAAGACAAGCTTTTAGAGCAAGACAACACATCTGTGCCTTAATCTCATTGCATAACGCCTCGCTGGTCAATGCCGAGTCATCTGCTCACCAAATCGTAATACCTGTAAATCCCTAACCAATCAAATCATCAGTCACCACACTCGCTAAGGTAAGTACTCATGTCGTATCCTGATTCTGAGAATGCAACAGGACTATTGATTGTCGTGATTGCCTTGAGCTTTATTATTGCGTCATCACTCAGTGTCTATCCACTCAGCCCAAGTATGGCTGTGCTGCGCCCTATGGTCATGATTATGGTGCTGATTTTTTGGTTACTGTTTCAACCACGCTATGTCGGTATTTTTACCGCATTTACCATTGGGCTTATCGCTGATTTGTTGATGGACACTCACCTAGGGCAGCAAGCCTTTGCCGCTGTTGTGGTTGCACTGGTTGTCAAAATCACGAGTGTCTATGTCAGGCAGCTCAGTACGGGCAGTGCTTGGTTTATCGCCAGTCTAGGATTGGTCGTTTTTCAGCTAACGCTGTGGATGCTACAGATGTTTGTACAAAATATCTTTGTGACAAAGTCTGCGTTTTCATTGATCATCAGTATCATCAGCTGGCCACTTATATTGCTGTTCTTACGCAAGTTTTCGCGTTAATCACTCAGCTGTCATTAGCATCATAAATAGCAAGTATCTATACCCCGTATTTATTTATTGAGAGAGTCATCATGAAGGTCATCCTAGCATCTGGTTCGCCACGTCGCCGAGAACTGCTAGCAAGAACAAAGTTAGATTTTACTATCTTGAGCGTCGATGTTGATGAGACATGGCACAATGATGAATCACCAGCAGACTATATCGAGCGTATGGTCGCTACAAAAGCCAATGCCGCTATACAGCAGTTAAATCAGACTACAAACATCAATCAAGATGGCGCGACATCTTGCATGATTTTGACTTCTGATACGATTGGTGTATTGGCAGATGGTAAGACGGTATTGGTCAAACCAACTAATCGTGAGCATGCCTATACGATGTGGCAGCAGATGTCCGATACCGAACACGAAGTGTGGACAGCCGTACAGGCGACTCTATTAGCGTTAAAGCCTAGAGCATTAGACAGCACATCAGAGGGTACATTAGACAACGCCTCAGAATACGGTCCTGTTTTTCAAATAACTGACCAGCAGCATATTCTTGAGCGCACTTCAGTGACTTTTATTGCCTTGACGCAAGCGATGATGAGCGACTACTGGGACAGTGGAGAGCCAGCTGATAAAGCGGGTGGGTATGGTATCCAAGGGCTAGGCGCTGCTTGGGTTAGCCGTATCAATGGTAGCTATACCAATGTGGTTGGATTACCGCTGGCGCAGACACTGGCGCTTATCAAAGACATGACCCCAGATAGTGAAAAGTCAGTAAACTCCTTATAGTGAGATATGCACATAATGACACGGTAGGCTGATGGGCAAGAGCCAAGCGCATTTGTTACACTGTCACTCTAATAGACGATGAACGTCTAATAAAAAGCTAAGAGATAAGAGAAAACTATGTCCGAAGAGCTGCTGATTAATATTAGTCCAATGGAATCCCGCGTTGCTGTTTTAGACAACGGTATTTTGGGCGAGATCTATATTGAGCGACATCACAAGCTGGGTTTGGTCGGCAATATTTATTTGGGCACAGTCGTTCGTGTCCTTCCAGGTATGCAAGCCGCTTTTGTTGATATCGGTCAGTCACGGACAGCGTTTTTGCACGTCAATGATATGCAGAGACTACCTCGTCTAGTGGCAGAAAATAAAAACAAAGCTGCCAAAGGTACCAATAAAGACATTGATAGTGGCGACGCTATCCTAGCGACAGCTGATGAGAGCTTGGCAATGACGCCGCCAGTCGTCAGCACGCAAAGCTCTGAGATCATCCCTGTGTCCAAGACCCTGATTCAGCACCGTTTGCATGAGAGTCAGCGTATCTTGGTACAAGTGACCAAAGATCAGTTAGGCAGTAAAGGCGCGCGTCTAACGACCAATATCTCGCTACCATCACGCTATCTGGTGTATTTGCCATCGAGCGAACATATCGGTATCTCACAACGTATCGATGGCGAAGAAGAGCGTACCCGCTTAAAAACAGAGCTTAGCAGCTTGATGCAGACCGTCAATCTAAAAGGCGGGCTGATCGCTCGTACCGCCGCTGAGCGTGTCCCTGTCGATAAGCTCGAAGAAGACATCTATTACCTACTGCAGCTGTGGCGTACCATCTGTGCCCGTCGCCAAGAGATCAATCATCACCAAAGCTCAGAGCTTATCTATCAAGAGCTGGCTCTACCGCTGCGCTCTATTCGTGACTTGGTTCATGCCGATACCGAAAAGGTGATCGTTGATAATGTGCAAATCTATGAGCAAGTCAGATCCTTTGCCAAAGAATTCGTGCCTTTTGTCTATGATCGCATCGTGCACTACACTGCAGAGCAGTCTCTCTTTGATGTGCACCGTGTTGAAGATGACTTACGTGATGCGTTAAAGCGCCGCGTCGATCTAAAGTCGGGTGGTTATCTGATCATTGATCAGACTGAAGCAATGACCACAATTGATGTTAATACTGGCTCTTTTGTAGGCGGTCGATCGCTAGAAGACACCGTCTACAAAACCAATCTAGAAGCCACACATGCCATTGCCCGTCAGCTACGTCTACGTAATCTGGGCGGAATTATCATCCTAGACTTTATCGATATGCTAGAGCAGCAGCACAAAGACGATGTGCTAGAGAGTCTACAGTCGCAGCTCACCCAAGACTATGCGAAAACCAAGATCACGCAGGTTAGTGAGCTTGGCTTGGTAGAGATGACCCGTAAGCGTACCCGAGAGTCGTTAGGGCAGCAGCTCTGTGAGCCTTGTTCAACCTGTCAAGGACGCGGCTTTGTTAAAACGGCCGAAACCGTCTGCTTTGAGATATTTCGTGAGATCATGCGCTGCGCTCGTACGTATAACTCTCCCAAAAAGTTCACTGTCGTGGCACATGCCGCTGTCATTGATTTACTGCTAACCTCAGAATCTGATACCGTCGCAGATTTAGAGTACTTGCTTGGGAGAGTCATCACCTTTGACGTAGAAAACCTTTATACGCAAGAGCAGTATGATATTGTGCTAGATTGATTTCATTAAATAGAATCAGTCGGTTTTCATAAGGTTGGCTTATCTAAGAAGTTACCTTAATTACTTGATATCTTTAGCCGTTCTAGATATTGCCCTTGCAATCGGTAGAATACTATGTATAATATACACCACTGAATTATATATGCGCAGCTGACTAAAAAAGCTAGCGCTATGACAGCCAGAGCATCGTTTCTGGCACTATTTCATTATGCCTTTGCTGCTTTCCAATTATAGGAGGGTCGGCGGGGCTTTAAACTATTTTGCTTTTGGCACGCTACAAGTTCGGATAAAGAACTCATTCTGGTTAAGAACAGAAGGCCGCTTTAAGTGAATATTTAACCAAACTGCTTTTGATCATGATCTTGCAACGCAAGAATGACGAAAGCACATATTAGGAGCTTGCTGGCATGGCTAACCAGAGAATCCGTATCCGTCTTAAGTCTTTTGATCATCGTCTGATTGATCAATCTGCACAAGAGATCGTTGATACTGCAAAGCGCACCGGTGCGCAAGTTTGTGGTCCTGTACCGTTGCCGACTCGCATTGAGCGCTTCAACGTTCTAACTTCACCACACGTAAACAAAGACGCTCGTGATCAGTACGAAATTCGTACTCATAAGCGTATGGTTGACATCGTTCAACCTACCGACAAAACTGTGGATGCGCTAATGAAGCTTGACTTGGCGGCGGGTGTTGACGTTCAAATTGCTTTGGGTTAATGCACATAAACACCCAACCCATTAATATAAGATATAAAGAGGTCTAAAATGGCGATCGGTTTAGTCGGTAAAAAATGCGGCATGACCCGTGTCTTCACTGAAACAGGTGCTTCTATCCCTGTAACAGTGGTTGAGATCAGTGCTAACCGCATTACTCAAGTAAAAAATACTGATGTAGATGGCTATCAAGCCATCCAAGTTACCACAGGTACCCGTCGTGACAGCCGCGTAACAGCAGCTCAAAAAGGTCACTTCGCTAAAGCCGGCGTTGCCGCTGGTCGTGGTGTTTGGGAATTTCGTGCCAACGAAAGCGATCTTGAAGGTCGTGAGATTGGTGGCGAGATTCTAGCTGACTTGTTCGAACAAGGTCAGATGGTTGATGTGACAGGAAACAGTAAAGGTAAAGGTTTCCAAGGTCCTGTAAAGCGTCACAACTTTAGTATGCAAGATGCTACTCATGGTAACTCAGTGTCTCATCGTGCACATGGTTCAACTGGTCAAAACCAGTCACCAGGTAAAGTATTCAAAGGCAAAAAGATGGCGGGTCAGATGGGTAACAAACGTGTTACTGTTCAAGGCCTAGAAGTGATTTCGGTTGATGCCGAAAAAGGGTTACTTGTCATCAAGGGTGCTATCCCAGGTGCCACCGGTGGCGATGTTATCGTACGTCCGTCAGTCAAAGCCTAAGCAAGGGGATTAACGTGGATTTAAAAACAGTTACAGGTGCTGCGGTTGAGCTTTCTGATACGGCATTTGGTCGTGAATTCAACGAAGCACTAGTGCATCAAGTCGTCACCGCTTATTTAGCTGGTGCTCGCCAAGGTACACGCGCACAAAAAACCCGTGCCGAAGTTTCTGGCGGTGGTATTAAGCCATGGCGCCAAAAAGGTACTGGTCGCGCTCGTGCGGGCTCTATTCGTAGCCCAATCTGGCGTGGGGGCGGTCGTGCATTCGCGGCTAAACCACAAGATTGGACACAGAAAGTTAACCGTAAGATGTATCGCGGTGCAATGCAGTGCATCCTAGCCGAATTGATTCGCCAAGAGCGTCTGATTTTGGTTGAAGAGCTAAGCGTTTCTGGTCCTAAGACCAAAGAGCTGATCGCAAAGTTAAATGAGCTTGGTGCACCTCGTGCCTTGATCGTCACTAAAGAAGTTGACGAAAACTTATACTTAGCTGCTCGCAACATCCCACATGTCAATGTACTTGGTACAAGTGAAGTGGATCCAGTGAGCTTGATTGCTTTTGATAAAGTAATCATGTCAGTTGAAGCTGCGAAACAATTTGAGGAAGCACTAGCATGAATAACGCAAGACTTTATCAGATCCTAAGAGGACCTGTATTCTCAGAGAAATCTCAAATGCTTGGCGACTCACTTGGTGTGCAGGTATTTAAAATTGACTCTAAGGCTACTAAGCTTGAAGTTAAAAAAGCAGTTGAGATGATGTTTGAAGGTGTTGAAGTTTTAAAAGTAAACACTTTGAATGTTAAAGGTAAGACAAAGCGTTTTGGTAAAAGTATCGGCCGTCGTAACGACTACAAAAAAGCCTATGTTACCTTAAAAGCTGGTCAAGATGTACAAATGGCTGATGCTGGTGAAGAGGTCGCTAATACGACTGCTTCTACTAGTGAAACAGCGAATAACGAATAAGGATTACACTCATGCCTATCGTAAGAGCAAAGCCAACATCACCAGGCCGTCGTTTTGTTGAAAAAGTAGTGCATCCACACCTTTACAAAGGTCGTCCGTTTGCAGCACTTCTAGAATCAAAAAGTAAGACCGGTGGTCGTAACAATAATGGCCGTATCACTACTCGTCACATTGGCGGTGGTCATAAGCAGCATTATCGTATTATCGATTTCAAACGTACTAAAGACAATATCCCAGCAACGGTAGAGCGTATTGAATACGATCCTAACCGTACTGCACATATTGCATTACTTAAGTACGCTGATGGCGAACGTCGTTACATCATCGCTGCTAAAAAACAAGCAGTTGGCGATACAGTAATGTCAGGCGAAGCATCTCCAATTCGTCCAGGTAACTGTTTACCACTAAAAAATATCCCATTGGGTACTGTGATTCACAATATCGAACTTAAAATCGGTAAAGGTGCACAGATGGCTCGCGCAGCGGGTGCTAGTGTTCAGTTATTAGGTCGTGATGGTATTTATGCTATTCTACGTTTACGTTCTGGCGAAACTCGCCGTGTACACGTGAATTGCCGTGCTGTTATTGGTGAAGTTTCTAACACTGAAAATAACTTGAAATCACTTGGTAAAGCCGGTGCTTCACGTTGGCGTGGTGTTCGTCCTTCAGTTCGTGGTGTCGCTATGAACCCGGTTGATCACCCACATGGTGGTGGTGAAGGTCGTAACAAAGGTCGCCATCCAACTAGCCCTTGGGGTCAGAAGTCTAAAGGACTTAAAACGCGTAGCAATAAGCGTACTGACAACATGATCATCCGCCGCCGCGCCAAGAAGAAATAAAGGAAGAATTTCATGCCTCGTTCATTGAAAAAAGGTCCATTCATAGACGCGCATTTGTTTGCTAAAGTTGAGAATGCATTAGAAACCAACTCACGCAAGCCAATTAAAACTTGGTCGCGCCGCTCGATGATCCTGCCACAAATGGTTGGCCTAACTTTATCTGTTCACAACGGCCGTACTCATGTACCGGTTATCGTGAGCGAACAGATGGTTGGTCATAAACTAGGTGAATTTGCCCCGACTCGTACGTATCGTGGTCACGGCATTGACAAAAAAGCTAAGAGATAAGGTGCTTACCATGGAAGTAACTGCAAAATTACGCGGTGCCGCCATATCGGCACAAAAAGTTAGACTCGTTGCTGATGAAGTTCGTGGCAAATCTATTGAGCGTGCTTTGGATATCCTAACGTATAGCAATAAGAAAGGCGCTGTGTTTGTTAAGAAATGTCTTAACTCAGCCATCGCCAATGCCGAAAACAACAACGGTTTAGATATCGATACGCTTAAAGTATCAACTATCTACGTTGATGAAGGCATTACGCTAAAACGTATCCTACCACGTGCCAAAGGCCGCGCTGATCGTATCAGTAAGCGTACTTGTCACATCACTATAAAGGTAGGAGAATAAGTTATGGGTCAAAAAGTACATCCAATCGGAATTCGTCTTGGTGTTGTAAAAAAGCATAACGCAAACTGGTATGCTAGCCCTAAACAATACTCAGAATACCTAATCAACGACATTCGTGTTCGTGAATATCTACGCAAAAAGCTAGACAACGCTATGATCAGCAACATCATGATCGAGCGTCCTACTGGCGCTGCTAAGATTACCATCGCCACTGCGCGTCCTGGTATTGTTATCGGTAAAAAAGGCGAAGATATCGAAAGACTTCAAAAAGAATTGACCAAAATTATGGGCGTACCTGCTCAGGTCAACATTGAAGAAATCACGTCACCTGATCTTGATGCACGTTTGGTAGCAGACGGTATCAGCAGTCAGCTTGAGCGTCGTGTTATGTTCCGTCGTGCGATGAAGCGCGCGGTACAAAACAGCATGCGCTCTGGTGCTAAAGGTATTAAAGTTGAGCTGTCTGGTCGTCTTGGCGGCGCTGAGATTGCTCGTACTGAATGGTACCGTGAAGGTCGTGTGCCACTGCATACACTCCGTGCTGATATTGACTATGCGTCAATTCGTGCAGAGACAACTTACGGCACTATCGGTGTTAAAGTTTGGATTTTCCGCGGAGAGATCCTTGACGGTATGAACAGCGTTTATAATCCGGTCAAAGAAGAGCAGGCTCGTGCGCCAAAACGCCGTGGTCGCGGAAACGGAAACCGTCGAAACTCAGACAGAGGTTAAACTATGTTACAGCCAAAACGTACCAAGTTTCGTAAAATGCACAAAGGTCGTAACACTGGGCTAGCTCATCGTGGAAGCACCGTTGCATTCGGACAAATTGGTCTAAAATCATTGACGCGCGGTCGTATGACAGCACGTCAAATCGAAGCAGCACGTCGTACCATCACTCGTAAAATTAAGCGTGGCGGTAAGATTTGGATTCGTGTATTCCCAGACAAGCCTATTACCAACAAGCCTTTAGAAGTACGTATGGGTAAAGGTAAAGGTCCTGTAGAGTATTGGGTATGCGAAATCAAACCTGGTAAAGTGCTATATGAAATTGAAGGGGTACCAGAAGAGCTTGCACGTGAAGCTTTCACGCTTGCTGCAGCAAAACTGCCCTTTAAAACTACCATTGTTAAGCGGACGATAATGTAATGAAGATCAGTGAATTACGTGATAAATCATTAGAAGAACTGACCCAGTTACTTGATGAAAAGCAACTTGATGCTTTCCGTATTCGTATGGCTAAAGCAACTGGTCAGTTGGGTAATACCCATGAAGTACGTGACAATCGTCGCACGATTGCTCAGCTTCAGACTTTGATTAACGAGAAACAACGAGGCGACTCATGAGCGATAACAATCAAACAGCTACCAATGCTAGCGTATTGACAGGTCGAGTTGTTAGCGACAAGATGGACAAGTCCATCACAGTTTTGATTGAGCGTCTGGTTCGTCATCCTTTGTATGGCAAGCAGCTTCGTCGTTCTACAAAAATCAAAGCACATGATGAGAATAATGTTTGCCAACAAGGCGATCTTGTCCGTATCAAAGAAACGCGTCCAATCTCAAAAACCAAGTCTTGGACTTTGGTTGATGTGGTTGAAAAAGTAGAAAAAATCTAAGTAAATTGCATTAAAAGCCAGAAGCTGTTAAAATAGCCGCCTTTTTAAGGATGCTGATTGCGCCGAGCGTATATCACTCACATTAAGAGTAAGTCGCGGTTATTTATATTAAAATGCCGTCTACTCATACTGTGCTAGCGGCAGCAACTGGTTTTTATTGCTCATACGTGTGGAGTAACGCTATGATTCAGGTTGAGTCAATGCTGGAAGTTGCAGACAATAGCGGTGCAAGAAGAGTTCAGTGCATTAAAGTACTGGGTGGTTCTCATCGTCGTTATGCATCAGTTGGCGACATTATTAAAGTAACGGTTAAAGAAGCCATTCCGCGTGGTCGTGTTAAAAAAGGCGACGTGATGAATGCAGTAGTTGTACGTACCAAAAAAGGCGTTCGTCGTCCTGATGGTTCTGTGTTACGTTTTGATGACAATGCTGCGGTATTGTTGAACCAAAACAAAGCGCCGATTGCAACTCGTATTTTTGGACCGGTAACTCGTGAACTACGTGGTGATCAGTTTATGAAAATTGTATCACTAGCACCAGAAGTATTGTGAGGTAATCCATGTCAAAATTACGTAAAGGCGATACAGTTATCGTGATTGCTGGGAAAGACAAAGGCAAGCAAGGTACTGTACAAGCTGTAAAAAATGATCGTATCAAAGTTGAAGGCGTTAACATTGTCACTAAACATCAGAAGCCAAATCAGGCAACTGGCGTTGAAGGCGGCATTCTTAAGCAAGAAGCTTTCCTACATATTTCAAATGTCGCAATATTAAATGCGCAAACCCAAAAAGCTGATCGTATTACTTATCAGTTCGGCGAAGACGGCAACAAACAACGCGTCTATCGTTCGAACGGTGAAGTAGTGGCGACTGCGTAAGACACTAAGGGTGTAATGGTAATGGCAAGATTAAAATCTTTATATAACGAAGAACTAAAGCAGCAAATCAAAGAAGAGCTTGGTTTGGCAAATGTGATGCAAGTGCCTAAAATCACTAAAATCACACTTAACATGGGTGTTGGCGGCGCGTCTCAAGACAAGAAATTGCTTGAAGGTGCTGTAGCCGATATGACAGCGATTGCTGGTCAAAAACCTGTCGTCACCAAAGCGCGTAAATCAGTTGCTGGCTTTAAGATTCGTGAAGAATGGCCAATTGGCTGTAAAGTAACGCTACGCGGTGAGCAAATGTACGAATTTTTAGATCGTCTCGTTGCCATTGCAATTCCTCGTATTCGTGATTTCCGCGGTTTTTCACCTAAAGCCTTTGACGGACGTGGTAACTACTCATTGGGTATCAAAGAACAGATCGTGTTCCCAGAAGTAGATTTCGACAAGATTGATCGTATCCGCGGTATGGATGTGACAATCACCACGTCAGCTCAATCTGATGAAGAAGGTCGTGCGTTGCTTAAAGCATTCGGCTTCCCATTTAAATAAGGTAAAGACGTTATGGCAAAGAAGAGCATGATTAACCGCGAATTAAAGCGCGAAAAAATGGTTGCTAAGTACGCTGATAAGCGTATCAAGCTAAAAGAAACTATCAGTGATATGACTGCAAGTGACGAAACTCGTATGGAAGCAATGTTAGAGCTACAAGCTCTTCCACGCAATTCATCACCAGTACGTCTGCGCAATCGTTGTGCTATCACCGGTCGTCCTCACGGTTACTTCCGCAAGTTTGGCTTATCACGCAATATGCTGCGTGAGCGTGTCATGCAAGGCGATGTGCCTGGTGTTCGTAAAGCAAGCTGGTAAGGGGTAACTATATGAGTATGCAAGATACCGTTGGGGATATGCTAACCCGTATTCGTAACGCACAAATGGCTAACAAAGTATCGGTAGCAATGCCGAGTTCTAAATTACGCAAATCAATCGCTGATTTGCTAGTTAGCGAAGGTTATGTGGCCACTGCTGTTGTTGCTGAAGAAGAAAACAACAAAGCAACCCTAACTATTGAATTGAAATACTTCGAAGGCCGTGCTGTCATCGAAACGATTCAACGTTTTAGCCGTCCTGGTTTACGTCAGTTCCGCGGTAAAGACGCTATCCCTACTGTTAAGCAAGGTATGGGTGTTGCTATCGTATCAACTAGCCAAGGCATCATGAGTGATCGTGCTGCACGCGCTGCTGGTATCGGTGGTGAAATCGTCGCATTTGTAGCGTAAGCTACACGACGATAAAGTCTACTTGACGTTGTTAGGCTTCTATTGATGTGTTAATGATAAGTTATTTAACATTGGTAGGTGTCTAACGCGGTCAACTATGCTAAACTAACACGCTTTTTAGCCTGTTAGTTTTTTCGCTAATATAAAGAAGTTAAATTTTTTAAGGAATATTCCTATGTCTCGTGTGGCTAAAGCCCCAGTGACGCTGCCAAATGGCGTAAGCGTTACTTTGAACGATCGGCAGGTCGAAGTTAAAGGCAAGAATGGCACTTTGTCTTTACGCCTGCATGCATTGGTCGAGCTGAAACAGGAAGATGATGCTATCATTTTCTCACCTACAGTCGATTCAAAAGAAGCTATGATGCACACTGGCACCATGCGCGCTCTTGTTAACAACTATGTTAAAGGCGTGAACGAAGGCTTTGAAAGACGTCTTCAGTTAATTGGTGTTGGTTATCGCGCACAAATTACTGGTAACAAAGTAACTTTGAACGTCGGTTACTCTCATCCAGTAGAATATACGTTGCCTGAAGGTGTGTCAGCTGAAACCCCAACGCAAACTGAAATTGTTTTGAAATCAAACAATAAACAGCAGCTTGGTCAAGCAGCGGCTAATATCCGTGGTTTCCGCCCACCTGAGCCTTATAAAGGTAAAGGTATTCGTTATAGTGACGAGCATGTGATTCGCAAAGAAGCCAAGAAAAAATAAGGTGAGTTGAAATGTTTGATAAAAAAGCAGCTCGTCTGCGTCGAGCTAAGAAAACCCGCGCGCATATCCGTTTCTTAGGCGTACATCGTCTAACGGTTACCCGCACGTCGAAACATATTTATGCCCAGATTATCTCTCCGAACGGTGGTGAAGTGATTGCTCAGGCATCTACCTTAGACGGCAGCTTGCGTTCAGGCGCGACTAGCAATGCTGATTCAGCAACGTCTGTGGGCCAAATGATCGCAGAACGCGCAAAAGCAGCTGGTATTACTAAAGTTGCCTTTGACCGTAGTGGTTTTAAATATCATGGTCGAGTTAAAGCTTTGGCAGAAGCTGCTCGCGAACACGGATTGGAGTTTTAATCATGGCTAGAAATGATAAAAATGATAAAAATGAACAGACTGACGGTCTAGTAGAACGCTTAGTTACCGTTGATCGCGTTGCAAAAGTTGTTAAAGGTGGTCGTATTTTCTCTTTCACTGCACTAACTGTAGTGGGTGATGGCAACGGTCGTGTGGGTTTTGGTCGCGGTAAAGCACGTGAAGTGCCAGCTGCTATCCAAAAAGCACTAGAAGCTGCTAAACGTAATATGATTACTGTTGAGCTAAATGATGCAACTTTGTATCATCCAATCAAAGCACGTCATGGTGCTAGTAAAGTCTACATGCAACCTGCATCTGAAGGTACTGGCGTAATCGCCGGTGGCGCAATGCGTGCTGTATTAGAAGTTGCTGGTGTTAAGAATGTTTTGACTAAATGTTATGGTTCTACCAATACTGCTAACGTTGTTCGCGCAACGTTTAACGGTTTACGTGATATGTCAACTCCAGAGAAGATGGCAGCTAAACGTGGTAAATCTGTAGACGAAATCTTGGGTTAACTTAGACTAGGTGAGTTACGATGAAAAAAATGAAAGTCACTCAATTTAAATCGGGTGCCCATCGCCTAAAGAGCCACAAAGCGAGCTTGAAAGGATTGGGTTTACGCCGTATTAATCATACTGTTGAAGTAGAAGATACTCCTTCAACTCGTGGTATGGTAAATCGCGTTAACTACATGGTAAAAGTGGAGGAAGCGTAATGGGTCTTAGATTAAATGAATTATCACCAGGTGTTGGCGCAAAGAAAACTGCACAACGTCGTGGTCGTGGTATCGGTTCTGGTCTTGGTAAGACTGGTGGTCGTGGTGTAAAAGGTCAGAAATCTCGTTCAGGTTCGAGCGTACGCTCAGGATTTGAAGGTGGTCAGATGCCTTTATATCGTCGTCTTCCAAAATTCGGTTTTACCAGTAAAATGGCTATGAAGACTGCTGAAGTACGTCTTTCTGAACTGAATAAAATTGAAGGTGATGTGGTTAGCGTTGAAACACTTAAAGCTGCTAACCTTATCCGTCATGATATGAAGCGTGCCCGTGTTATGCTATCAGGCGAAGTTACTAAAGCTTATACTTTCAAAGGTATCAAAGTAACTAAAGGCGCTAAGCTAGCAATCGAAGCTGCTGGTGGTAGCATCGAGGAGTAGTAACGTGTCAAAGCAATCAATGTCATCGTCTGGTATTCCGCTTAACCCATTTGCCTTCATACGCAAGTATGATGAATTATGGACGCGTTTATTATTCTTAATCGGCGCATTGATTGTTTATCGTTTGGGATCACATATTCCAGTGCCGGGTATCAATCCGGTTAACTTGGCTGATCTGTTTTCGCGCAACGAAAACACCATTTTGAGCATGTTTAACATGTTCTCAGGTGGTGCGCTAGAACGTATGTCTATTATGGCACTTGGCATCATGCCGTATATTTCAGCATCAATTATTGTACAGATGATGTCTGCAGTATTGCCATCGCTTGAAGCTCTCAAAAAAGAGGGCGAAGCGGGACGGCGTAAGCTAAACAAGTACACCCGTCAAGGGACGCTTGCATTAGCACTAGTACAGTCATTAGGAATGTGTGCTGGCCTAATTAGCCAAAATCTTACCTTATCCTCTGGTCTTACCTTTTATATTCCAGCAGTTACTTCTTTAGTAGCGGGCGCTATGTTCTTAATGTGGCTTGGTGAGCAGATTACAGAGCGCGGCGTAGGTAATGGTATTTCAATGCTCATTTTTGCGAGTATTGTGGCTGGTACGCCAGGTATGATTTCGCAGTCAATTGAACAGGTCAATCAAGGTCAAATGAATTTGATTGTACTGTTTATTTTTGTGTTACTAGGTATCGCGGTAACTGCTGGTATTGTTTATATTGAACGTGCCCAGCGCCGTGTTCCAGTGAACTATGCACAAAAGCAGCAACAAGGTCGCAAGATATACGCTCAGCAGCAATCACATTTGCCGCTTAAGCTAAACATGGCAGGGGTTATCCCCGCTATTTTTGCCAGTTCTTTATTGTTGTTTCCAGCGAGTTTGGGGCAATGGGTCGGTCAATCAACTGATCCTACTTTCACACAAAAAATATTACAGAATATGGCATTGGTGTTGTCCCCAGGACAGCCGCTATATTTGGTATTATTTGGCGCAATGATTATTTTCTTCTGTTATTTTTACACGGCATTGGTATTTAGCCCGCGTGAAGTAGCAGAAAACCTTAAACGTAGTGGTGCGTATATCCCAGGTATTCGCCCCGGACAACAAACTCAGCGTTACCTCGATCATGTATTAAACCGACTGACCTTTATTGGCGCGATGTATATGACGGTTATTTGTTTAATGCCGATGGTCGTCCAGTCATCGTTTGGTGTGCCGTTTCAACTCGGTGGTACGTCTTTACTGATTATGGTGGTTGTGGTAATGGATTTCATCTCGCAGATTCAAGCGCATTTGATGACCCATCAATATCATGATCAGACGTTAATTCAATCGCCCACTCAACCTTAAATGAGCGGTACGATATTTCAAGGAGCATGCTATGAAAGTTCAAGCATCAGTTAAAAAGATTTGTGGTAGCTGTAAAGTTGTGCGCCGTAAAGGCCGTGTACATATTATTTGTACAGCTGAACCTCGCCACAAGCAACGTCAAGGTTAATAATTAAGATGAGAAAGTCCATGACTTTCTCTATTAATTAAATTAATGCTTGAAAAATAACGGCGGATGCGATATCATCCGCCACTTGCCGTGTTTATACGAAATCTTTTATAATAAAGTCAACGAATAAGCTTGTAACCAAGTTAAAGCAATGACCCTAGTTATAAAAGCTCTAGTATTTACAGCAACAAATCTGAAAAATAATGCCTTATCGATAGATAAAGCCCATTTTTCTTTAATGGAGAGAAATCAATGGCTCGTATTGCCGGCGTAAACATTCCGGATAATAAGCATGCTGTTATTTCACTAACTTACATCTTTGGTGTAGGTCGTACCACTGCTCAGAAAATCTTAGAAGCAGTTGGCATTGCCCCTACTACTAAAGTCAGTCAGTTAGATGATACACAGTTAGATGCTATCCGTGCACAAGTTGCAGAATACATGACTGAAGGTGATCTTCGTCGTGAAGTGTCAATGAATATCAAGCGTTTAGTTGATCTTGGTTGCTACCGTGGTATCCGCCATCGTCGTAACTTGCCAGTTAGAGGCCAGAACACTAAGAACAACGCTCGTACTCGTAAGGGTCCGACACGCCCTCTCAAAAGATAATTAACTTAGGAAGCTAAAAGATGGCAAAAGACACTCGCAGTCGCAAAAAGGTGACTCGTCGTTCAGTATCGGAGGGCATTGCCCATATCCATGCGTCTTTTAATAACACCATTGTTACGATTACCGATCGTCAAGGTAATGCATTGGCTTGGGCCACTTCAGGTGGACAAGGCTTCCGTGGTTCACGTAAATCTACACCATTTGCAGCTCAGGTTGCAGCTGAAGTCGCTGGTAAAGCGGCCCAAGAATATGGTGTTAAGAATATCGATGTTTTGGTCAAAGGACCAGGACCGGGTCGTGAGTCTGCGGTAAGAGCACTAGGTGCATTGGGTTATAAAGTTAACAGCATCTCTGATGTAACCCCAATCCCACACAATGGTTGCCGTGCGCCGAAAAAGCGCCGCGTCTAATATTAAAGACGAAGCTTTTTATATCAAAAGCTTATAGGAGACATAACAATGGCCCGCTATATTGGACCAAAATTAAAATTATCACGTCGTGAAGGCACGGACTTAGGTCTTAAGTCTGGCGTTAAACCATACGACGTTAAAACTAAGAAAGCTGGTCGTCCACCTGGTCAACATGGCGTAAGCCGTAATAAGACCTCAGAATATGCTCTACAGCTGCGTGAAAAGCAGAAAGTTAAGCGTATCTATGGTGTACTAGAGCGTCAGTTTGCTAACTACTATAAAGAAGCTGCTCGTAAGCGTGGTGCTACTGGTGAGAACCTACTAGCTATGCTTGAGAGTCGTCTAGACAACGTTGTTTATCGCATGGGCTTTGGCTCAACTCGCGCAGAAGCACGTCAGCTAGTCAGTCATCGCACTGTTATGGTAAAAAAAGCTGGCCGTGATGAGTTTGTTCGTGTGAACATTCCATCAATTCAGCTTCAAGATGGTGATGTCATCGCTATCCAAGAGAAGTCTCGCGAACAGCTACGTATTAAAAACGCTATTGAACTAGCGACACAACGTGGTATTCCAGAATGGCTTGATGTTGATCACAGCAAACTACAAGGTACTTTTAAACAAGCACCTGATCGTATTGATCTACCTGCTGAAATCAACGAAAGCTTGATCGTTGAGCTATACTCTAAGTAATGACGTAACTGCTCAATGTCATGTAAGTGGCATTGGGCAATCAACGTTAATTAAACCAGTTTAATAAATCGAGGTGACATCATGATGCTAAATGCAACTGAGTTTCTAACGCCGAATGCCATTAACGTGGATACGGTTAATGAAACGATTGCGAAAGTCACGCTCGAACCGTTAGAACGCGGCTTTGGGCATACTTTAGGTAATGCCCTGCGTCGTATCTTGTTATCTTCATTACCTGGTGCTGCAGTCATTGAAGCTGAGATTGATGGTGTTGACCATGAATACTCTACGCTTGAAGGACTACAAGAAGACGTGCTTGACTTGCTTTTGAACCTAAAAGGCTTGGCAATTACCCTTCATGACCAAAATGAAGTATTTTTGACCTTGGACAAACAAGGTCCAGGCACTATTACTGCTGCAGATATCTCGTTACCACACAATGTCGACATCATCAATCCAGAATTGGTATTGGGTACATTGAGTGACCGTGGTCATCTTAAGATGCGTTTGCGCGTAGTAATGGGTCGTGGATATGAGCCAGCAAATCAGCGCCGTGAAGATGGTGATACTAAAGCGATTGGACGCTTAAAACTTGACGCAAGTTTTAGTCCAGTACTTCGTGTTGCTTATCAGGTTGAGAACGCTCGTGTAGAGCAGCGTACTGATCTTGATCGTCTTATCATTGAGCTTGAAACTAATGGCACTATAGATCCAGAAGAAGCAATTCGTAAAGCAGCCACTATTTTACAACAACAGATTTCTATCTTTGTTGACCTAGAAGCTGAAGAAGCGCCTGAGCCTGTGAAAGAAAAAGAAGAGGTTGATCCGGTGCTATTACGCCCTGTGGACGATCTTGAACTAACGGTTCGCTCAGCCAACTGCTTGAAAGCTGAAAACATTTACTATATCGGTGATTTGGTACAGCGTTCAGAGACTGAACTTCTAAAAACCCCAAATCTTGGTAAGAAATCATTGACGGAAATCAAGGACGTGTTAGCGTCTAAAGATTTAGAGCTCGGTATGCGCCTAGATAACTGGCCACCAGCTGACCTTCGTGTTGATGATCGCTTTTCTTATCGTAGCCGTTAAACTTTAAGGATTTTTGACTATGCGCCATCGTAAGAGTGGAGTCAAGCTGGGTCGTACCGGCAGTCATCGTAAGGCAATGTTTCAGAACATGACTAACTCATTATTTGAGCATGAACTGATCAAAACAACTTTACCAAAAGCTAAAGAACTACGTCGCGTTGCCGAGCCATTGATCACTATGGCTAAAGAAGACAGCGTTGCTAATCGTCGTTTAGCATTCAGCCGTATGCGTAGCAAAGCTATGGTAGGCAAATTATTTGGCACGTTAGGTCCTCGTTACCAGACGCGTCCAGGTGGTTATTTGCGTATCGTAAAATGCGGTTACCGTGATGGTGACAATGCGCCAATGGCTTATGTAGAATTGGTTGATCGCGACTAATTTTGCACTAAAGACATATTTTATAAAAAAAGCTCCAATTGAATTGGAGCTTTTTTTTATGTCTCAAATTTGGTTAATCGTATTACTCGTTTATTAGAGAAGTAGGTCATCGACGTTAGCAGCACCTTGTCTAATAACTTCAGGTTTGCCACTGGTCATATCTACGATAGTAGTCAGTTTGGTGGTTTTTATGCCCGCATTAATAAGGCCATCTATTTGATTACCTAGTAACTCTTCGATCTCAAAGGGATCGTCGAGAATATCGTCACGGTTAGGCAGTATCAACGAGCTGGTCAAAATAGGTTCATCCATTGCTTCTAATAATGCTTGGGCAATCGGATTGCTAGGAACACGAATACCAATGGTTTTTTTCTTAGCATGTGCCAATTTCTTCGGCACGTCCTTTGTCGCTGTCAAAATAAAGGTAATTGGCGCGGGTGTATGAGCTTTAAGCTGCTTAAATTGGACATTATCCACTGCGGCATAATTGGCAATCTCGCTTAAGTCGCGACACAGTAAAGTAAATTGGTGCTTGTCATCGAGTTCACGAATCTGTTTGAGCTTTGCTAAGGCATCTTTTGCACCAAGGCGACAGCCAAAGGCATAGCTGGTGTCGGTAGGGTAGATGATCAACTGGTCTTTACGTAATAAATCAGCAGCCTGCTCAATGAGACGTGGCTGTGGGTTTTCTGGATGAACATAGAATACTTGCATAACAGTTCCTTATTTTATAATTATTGATTTTTAAATTAAAACAAATGCTTCATGGTTTAAATAAAAGCGTTTATTAGATAGCTATATCAGCCAATACATATAATATTAACCAATATAATCTATCTAATGACACGGTCCCAGTCATCAGTATAGCTCAAAGCATCACTATGTTTAGTGGCAAGGGGTTACCAAGCGTAGAAAATCGTTAACGAACAAAGCGCTACCATCATGAATAGAGCTATTATGGCTATAAGTCACTAATCAGCCGCACAGATATTGAGTAAAGCATGTAATAAAGTCTTGGCATCGCGTGGTAGAGTATGCGGATCAGCTATATAGCGTTCTACTTGCTGATAGACATCATCAGCAAAAGTACTGCTACTGGTATCAAAATCTGCAAACAAGTTGTCTTGTGAGACTTGAAACTGCCGCCCGCAAGCCAAAGTAAACAAACACTCTAATGCCTGAGGTTTAATCTCTACGCGTTCAAATGCTTGCTGCTGTGCTGCTGTACGACCATCAGGCGCATACCAATAGCCAAAGTCGGGTAAGCATCTACGAGCGTCACCAGCTACGCACCAGTGACTTAGCTCATGCAACGCACTGGCAAAAAATCCATGGGCAAATTCAATTCTCGCAGGGTGAGTATCTTGTGCAGGAAAATACTCTGGTTCACCATTACTGCGAACCAATACGACATGTTGATCGATAAATAAATCATTGAATAAGTTTATCAGCCAATCAGTCGCTACTTGTTCGCTGTCCGTGACCGAATTTGCCTCTATTTGCAGAGTCTTATCTGCATGCTCAACATGAATTTGTCGCCATTTATTTGAGTAGTGATCTCTTTTAGAACTTAAAAAGGTATCAATCGAAGAGGCTTCTACGTTACTGCTCAGTTGTTCGATTCTTTGTAGCAATACTTGAGCTTTAGTAGGGGGAAGTAACTTATAAAAATCGACTGGGTTATTAGACAGATTCATAGATAAAAAACAGACTCAATAAAGACTAAAGACAGAAAATCTCTAGAAAAAATGGGAAGATGAAAGGAGCATGAGTAAATGCACCATCAAAAAATATTAACATACTAGCGCTAGCGTAGCAGGGCGCTTTCCGTTAGTATGGCAGGCAATATTATACACCGTTTTTGATCAATGAGGCCGCGTATGTCAAGCACCCAAGATAACAAGCCGTCAGCGCTTCATGCTAGTAAAATACAGGTGCCTGCGTCAAACAGCATGCCTGATAACATCTCTTTAAATAAGTGGGAAGATACGGGCTTTGAATGGGCAGGTGAAGCAGCCCCCAGCTCTTTTGAGCGTCTCGCGACTGTTTTAGCTGGTGAACATGAACAATCGAATATCGTATTAAATACCAACTTGTATCGCCGTAACAATGTACTGCATCTGGCTTTTACATTGACTGGTGAAGTCTGGTTGACGTGTCAACGCTGCCTACAACCGATTGCTGTTGATTTGAGTGATGAGTATGATATCGCGCTGCTTGATGATGAAAGCCAAATGCGCTTAGTTAATGAAGAGCAAGATTATTTATTGTTAGATGAGATTGTCACTGAGCAATCACCAGAGCGACTATTACCATTTAAAAAACTGGTAGAAGACGAGATATTGCTCAAAACACCAATGGCACCTAAGCATGCTGATTGTGAGATGTCAGTTGAGCAGTTTGGTGAGATACCAGAGGAAGAAGAAACTGAAAATCCTTTTGCGGCTCTAGCCTCTCTCAAAGGCAAATTATAAGCGTCAAAATGATTTATGGCATGCATTTATTGAGCCTTTTATCTGCTTTGTACCGAAGAGTGCTAGGCAGGGCTTTATTAATCCAATAAACATGCGTATAATGTCCGGTTTATTGCATTCTAGCAACTTGTTGCTTGCTGATAGAAACTGACTAAGCAGATTTTTTATAAATCTTAGACATAGTCAGTGGTTTATGTGAGTGGCAATCTATTTAACTAATGATGCTTAAGACTTAGGTTGTTGTGATTATATAGCCTCTGTCAGTATCGACTAAAGCTGAATTTTAAGCTTATCCCTTTTAAGTATAGGAGCTATATCATGGCTGTTCAAAAAAGTCGTAAAAGTCGTTCTCGTCGTGACATGCGCCGTTCACATCACCGCATGGAAATCGCTGAGATAAGCGTTGATGCTACTACTGGTGAAAAACATCGTCGTCATCACATGACTAAAGATGGTTTTTACCGTGGTCGTCAGTTGTTTAAAGTTAGTCAAGACGCCTAAGATATTGTTTATGTAATGGCTTTAGCAGACTAATGACAGTCATAGTGACTGTTGTTTGTTTGCTGAGCTAATACTGAGCAATAAACTTTGAGCTAAAAAAAGCCAAGTTATTTCGCTATCATATATTATGTAGCCGGATGACTTGGCTTTTTGTTATTTGCGTGACGGCTAATTGTAAGGTGGATCTGTCTTTTTAGTTTTTGATAGAGCAAAAATTGTGCTGATATAATCTGCTAATGATATTAAAATAGCGTGCTTTGATTTTGATACGCTATGATAATAGTGTGCGTCAGTGTATAGTTTATCGACACGCTGTTCGTTTGACTGAGATAGCGGCGTTGTCTCACATCCAATAATATAATATACCCCATCATTTTTAGGGATATCTTCAATCAGATAAGGAATATTGGTTATGGCTTCTGTACCCGATACGGTAAAAAAGCAACCTGCTCGTATTGCGGTTGTTTTTCCTGGACAAGGCTCTCAAGCTGTCGCTATGACAGGTGAGCTTGCCGAGATTTATCCAGAGATACGCGATACTTTTACCGAAGCGAGTGAAGCGCTTGGCGAGGACTTGTGGGCAATCTGTCAAGATGAAGAAAAACTTGGTCAAACTCATTACACGCAGCCAGCACTGCTCACGGCTAGTATTGCGATTTGGCGTGTCTTACAACAAAAAATGACCGACACGCCTTGCTATCTAGCGGGTCACTCTTTGGGCGAATACAGTGCCTTGTGTGCTGCCAATGTGCTATCACTTGGCGATGCGGTAACCTTAGTTCATAAACGCGGTCAGTTGATGCAAGAAGCCGTTGTCGGTATCGATACGGCTATGGCTGCTGTGTTAGGACTTGAAGACAATCGAGTCGAGAACTTGTGCGAGCAAGCCACTGAGCATGTTGAAGGAGCGATCGTTGGTGCAGCCAACTTTAACAGCCCAGGGCAGGTCGTTATCTCAGGCAATGCCGATGGCGTTAATGCTGTGATTGATAAAGTAAAAAATACTGGCAAAAAATCTGTTCCGCTAAAGGTGAGCGTACCCTCACATTGCGCGCTGATGGAGCCTGCAAGTAATGCATTGGCTGAAATATTGGCTGGGATTAAGTTTGATCAAGCAACTATTCCGGTGATTCAGAACCGCCATGCCCGTGTTGAGACAAGCGCGGTAGGTATCAAGCAAGCCTTGACAGAGCAGCTGAGTGAGCCTGTGTTATGGTCAAAAACCATGCAAGAATTGGCTGATAAACAAATTAATATATTAATCGAATGTGGCAGTGGCAACGTGCTCAGTAATTTAGCTAAGCGTCAAGCGCAACCAATCACCAGCTACCCTACTGACAAGCCTGCCCGTCTAGAAAAATTATTTGAGGTGTTATCATGAGTCGTACGATTACATTAGTGACAGGCGCAAGCCGCGGCATTGGTAAAGCAGTTGCCAAACGTTTTGCGAAAGAAGGGCATTTTGTCATTGGCACAGCCACTACCGAAAAGGGTGCTGAGCTGATTGATGATTATCTTCATGACACAGGTGGCATTGGCCGTGTGTTAGACGTACGTGATACCGCTCAGATTGACAAGTTATTTGAAGAGATTGAGAGTGTCTATGGTGCTGTGCAAGTACTGGTCAATAATGCAGGCATCACTCAAGATGGATTACTCATGCGTATGAAAGATGAGGATTGGGAAAACGTGATCGATACCAATTTGACCTCAGTTTATCGTATGAGCAAACGCGCGGTACGCGGGATGATGAAAGCTCGCCGTGGTCGTATCATCAATATAACCTCTGTCGTCGCTCAAATGGGCAATGCAGGTCAGTCTAACTACGCTGCTACTAAAGCTGGTGTAGAAGGCTTTAGCCGTACGCTAGCGCGCGAAATTGGCTCACGTCAAGTGACCATCAACTGTGTGGCGCCTGGTTTGATCGAGACAGATATGACAGATGAGCTGGATGAGCGCTTGTTGAATTCTATGCTAGACGCTGTGCCTATCAGCCGTTTAGGCCAACCAGAAGACATCGCAGCAGCCGTACATTTCTTAGCCAGCGATGAAGCCAGTTACATCACTGGTGCAGTGCTTGCTGTCAATGGCGGCATGTATATGTAGTCAATATACGAGTGTTACACAGTTATAATAAAAAACTGTGTGAACGAGTGTAAACTATAATAAAGGGTGCTATAATAACGGATACTTTTGTGTCAGAGCCCTGTATGATAGCAGGGCTTTATTAGGCATTAGACAGACTGTATAACGTGTCATATGGTAATCAGACAGCAGTATCGGTCTGGCAAATACATTTTATATACTATGCTATAGAGCTGAAATACGGTGCTATAACAGTTTATTAAAAATAATAGATGATAAAGGAGTAATCTACATGAGTAATGATATCGAGCTAAGAGTAAAAGCAGCTGTGGCTGAGCAACTAGGTATGAATGTTGAAGAGATCAACACTGATGCTTCATTCATGGAAGATCTAGGTGCGGATTCATTGGACTTGGTTGAGCTAGTTATGTCTTTTGAAAGTGACTTTGGCATTACTATTCCTGATGAAGATTCTGCAGAGCTAACAACTGTTCAAAAAGCAATCGATTACGTACAAGCACAGCTATAATTTGTTTGTAATGTAGCGACGCTTACTAAGCCGCTTAACTTATGGTTAAGCGGTTTTTTTATGGCTAGATTTTGGAAACTGCACGTTCTAATTTACCAGATGTATTAACATAAACTACGTCAATTAAACATTACTCAACATACTATTACTAGCTACTTCAACCACCTATGTTTATACTCGTTTTGGTAAGCCGTAATAAAGCATGATGTAAGTTAGGTACATGCATTAACAAAAAGAACGATTAATAATAATATTCCAAGGAGTAGTTAAATGGGTATGTTCAGTTTTGCAAAAGATATCGGTGATAAAATTTTTAATCGCGATGATGCTAAGCATGACGCGGAAACAGAAACGAAAGCCGACGCCAGCACGCCAGTACAGAGTAGTGAGCCGTCAGCACAATCAGTTGCCAATATCTTATTGCGCCGCATACAACAGCAAAATCTCAATATCAGTAATCTGAAAATCAAGTATAATGGCTCAACAGATACGGCAGAAATTAGCGGTAATGCTAAAACTCAAGCTGATCGTGAAAAAGCCATCATTGCTATCGGTAATGTACAGAACGTCGCAAAAGTTATTGATAATATCGATATTGAAGAAGATGCACCAGAGTCGACGATGTATACCGTGAAGTCTGGCGACAGTTTGTCTAAAATTGCCAAAGAAGTTTATGGAGCATCTGGTAACTACATGACAATCTTTGAGGCCAATAAGCCAATGTTGTCTGATCCAGACAAAATCTATCCAGGTCAAGTCTTACGTATTCCTAAGCCATAGTTTTTAGACAATATTAAACTAGCATTTGAAATGATGTATTAGCAGTTAGATACAATAAGTACAACGCAAAAAAGCCTCTTAATCATTAAGAGGCTTTTTTAATGCATAATTTCACAGAGAGTTTTTTTATTGCTCTGCTAATTTATTATGCTGCTCAAGCAACGCCCATTTGATATGCTCATCAAGCATAGGGTTATGTATGCCCAATTTGGATTGCAGTTGTTCGACTGTCTCTAAGCTGGCATTTGCATTACCAAGTCCAATGGCAATATTGCGTAAAAAATTGACGTAACCTGTGCGTCGCAATGGGCTACCTTGTGTATTTTTCAAAAACTCAGCTTCTTGCCACTGCCACAGTTCAAGTAAACTACTGCTATCCAGATTGTGGCGCGGGGCAAAGTCATCGATGGTAGTCAAATTGGCATATCGATTCCATGGGCAGATAAGTTGACAATCGTCGCAGCCAAAGACCCGATTGCCAATCGCACGTCGATACTTGGTATCAATAATACCGTCATGCTCGATAGTCAGGTAAGAAATACAGGCAGCAGCGTTTAATTGGTGAGGTGCTACGATGGCTTGGGTAGGACAGATATCGATACAGGCGCTACAACTGCCACAATGCTCTTTGACAGGCGCATCATCAGGCAGCTCAAGGCTTAAAAACAACTCGCCAAGTACAAAGAACGAACCCGCTTGTTTATTAATTAGCAAGGTATGCTTTCCTGTCCAGCCAAGCCCTGCCGCATCGGCAATAGGCCGCTCAAAGATTGGGGCAGAGTCGCTAAAAGGTCTAAAAATAAATTCTTTTTCTGAGCCAATATTTAAATGTTGCCACTCAGGTAGCATCGCTTCAATATTCAGCGCCAACTGTTTTAAGCGACTACGCATTGTCTTGTGATAATCGCGCCCTCTTGCATAGCGGGCAATGATACCTTGATTGGGCTGATCGTTATCCTCGACAGTGCGAGGTGTGGGCGCTTGGGTCAAGTAGTCCATCCGTACGCTAATGATGGTCTTTGCACCCTCTACCAACTGGTCAGGATTCGCTCGCAAATGATGGTTGTTGTGCATGAACTGCAATTGGCCCTCAAAGCCTTTATCAAGCCATTGCTGTAATTGATCCATTTGCTTGGCAAACAAAGGATGATGCACAGACAAGAATCCACAGTCAGCAAACCCTAATGCTTGTGCTTGTTCTGTGATCCATCGCTTTACATCTGCTGCTGTTACAAACTCGATGGACGCTTTAACTGCAATCTTGTTTTTACTTTTCTCGCTTTTAACGGGCGTGTGCTGGGTAAGCTCGGTGGAATTATTCATGTCTGATCGTCAGTGATTGTATTAATACCGCTATGATAAGCCAGTGAGTCATGAGCGCAAGTATAAAAGAGCATAAACTTACCTGCATATTGATACATAAGTGGATGCAAGGGTTTGATAAGCTGATATCAAAGAACATACGCTCTATCCCAATATTACAAAAACATCAGTAAAAATAGCGAGACTTAAATAAAGGGGCTTAGTCATGAAAAATCAGCTGCACTTATCATCTGCCAAAAGTACCAAGCCCGTTGCGCTGTATAGTAGCGAGCAAGTTTATGCGATAGAACAAGCATGGTTTGCACAAGGGTATGACAGCTTTGGATTGATGCAACAAGCTGCGTGGCAAATGACGCAGCAAATAGAACTGCTATTTGAGGAAAGATATTTGAGCCATGACTCTTCGGCTAACAATGATGTTTATCATCGCAGTGCTTATTTGCCACGCGCAAGTATCTGGGTAGGAAAGGGCAATAATGGTGGTGATGGCTGGCTCATTGCTCATTATTTGCAGCAAGCCGGCTGGCAAGTGGAAGTCATAGCAGTAGGGTTTAGTGAGCATGATCTAAGCAGACATCGCCAGTCAAAGACATCCAAGCAAGAGAATATCAGCAGTGATGTCGACACTGACGCTATCAAAGCGTTAAAAATAGCCCTGTCTGCCAGTATTAACTATAAAAGTTTTGACACGTTTGATAGGGACAAAATTAGTGATGCTGAATTAAGAGCGATGGCTTTGCCAGCAGATATATATATCGATGCTTTGTTTGGTATTGGGCTTGACCGTGTACCGACAGGTATTTATGAACAGGCGATTCACGCGTTTAACCATGTCATTCAGCAGCATCGTGCGCTCTCAGTCGCCGTTGATATCCCAAGTGGGTTGGTAGCCTCTACAGGGCAAGTGTTTGAGCGCATAGCCATACAAGCTGATGTAACGTTGTGTTTGATTGCGCGAAAAATTGGTCTACACACCAAAGATGGCACTGACTATAGCGGAGAGGTAATCGACATACCACTGATCCCTATTCAACACTCACTATATCAAACAGCTGATCACTGTATAGCGCCTGACAAACCATCTGTACAAGACCACTCTCAAGTAGGCGTGCCAGTGGCCACCTTATTGACAGCGGCACACAGTATGAAGCCGCGACGCCAAAACAGTTATAAGGGTAGCTATGGACATGTGCTGATTATCGGTGGCAATCGTGTCAATGGCTCTCAAGGTATGGGCGGTGCTGCAATACTTTCTGCAAGTAGTACAATGGCAACGGGCGGGGGGAAGATAACCGTTGCCTGTCATGAGGACTCCCATGGTGCCCTACTAACCTCATTGCCAGATGCGATGACCATCAATTTACATGATGCAGAGGGGGTAAAGACGCTGATTGAGCAAGCCAGCGTCGTGGCTATTGGCATGGGATTGGGCCGTGATGAAAAAGCAAAAGCGCTATTTATCGACTACATACAGACTGCCATAACAGAGCAAAAATCAATCGTGATTGATGCCGATGGACTTTATCATTTGGCATCGCTGCACATATGCAATCATGCACTGGTAAAAGAGCTTCGAGAATATAGCGCCAATTATCGAGTCTGCCTGACACCGCATAGCGGCGAAGCGGCTAGATTACTCGATCAAAAAATAAGCGAGGTAGAAAGAGATAGGCTAAACGCTATCAAATATTTGGCTGATGTTTATGGTGGCGACTGGGTGCTAAAAGGGGCAGGGTCATTGGTTCTAGAGCAAATAGCAGAACAACAGCAAATATATATATGCAATGTTGGCAATGCTGGTATGGCCACTGCTGGCATGGGAGATGTACTATCTGGAGTAGTGGCTGGTCTGCTCGCACAACGAGACTTAAGCGAATTATCGCGTTGCTTGCACCAAGCGGTGATGATTCATGGGTTTGCAGGAGATACACTGGTTAATCAAATATCAGGAAACCATCATAACCAGCAGCTTTTGGTTGGTCAGCGAGGACTGCAAGCGCAAGACATGCCAGCAGCCATTCGCCATGTGATGCAATTGATGATCAATTGATCACTATTATATCTTGAAGAGATTAAGTTGCAGCATTACCACAGTATTGGCTTATTGCTTGCTGAACACGCTCACGTTTCAGCTCGATTTCGCGACCATCCAAGTATTGACGTTTGCCACTGGCATCCATCTCATAAATACGTCCACCAACGTTTAAGTTGGTTAGGTTATTACGCAATGACTGACAGCGCTGAGCATTTGCCTGAGCTTCTTGCTCTTTAATGCGTGTCTCAAGCGCTGCCACTCTTTGCTCTTCTGCACTAGGGGCGTTGCTCTGACTAGCATCTGTTTTACCAGCTAACTGTCCTGCATTGTTCTGTCTACCATCACTACGAAACTCGATCAGCTCAATATTTTTACCGACCTGCGGGGCATGTTGGCTATATTTAACTTCACCATGCGCTCCAATCGACTTATAGACTTGAATGGCCTGACTGGCATTCATAGACAGCATTAGCATACACGCAGTACTTGTTAATAATTTGACAGCGGTGTGTATCTTAGACGCATATGCCATAGTAGCAATCCTCTTTTTTGGTCAAAAAATAGATGTGGTCAGTCTTATATAACTTGAATAAGGTATCAGGCTTGTATGTTCTACTATTTATTTAGTTCGCTGAACACTAATAGCGATATTATTTGCCTTTTTTATATCCAAATTATTTTGAACGAACGATGTATGAAAATAATATTTCGATGTCTTGGTGATAACGGTAACGTACTAGCACTTGATTCTAACAAATAATACTTATCAATGTATATTATTTAATAACCAATAGTTAGGGGTAGGGTTTATAAGTTTTTCTTGACAATACGGCGCAAACCACCGAATATAATAGCTGTTGATTGGTCAGTGAGCGGCTTTTATGATATTGCCGTGGCACTTGAAAATAAGCGCTATAAGTTGCTTATCGGTGACTTAAGAAGTTCTATTTTCTTTGTGATAATGATAGGGCGTAGGTAGTAGGTACGATGACTATTATCGATCGCTGTATCCATTGTCTCCGGACTTATCCGTCTACAATGACTGAGATAAACTTATTATTTAAAATGGCTAAATGCGAACATTCAGTGGCGTTAAACGAGATATAAACACATAGCTTTGTGGTTTCCTAAATCGACTTATAAGATTTAATATTCTTATAAATCAATATTGGCGACTAAAATATGGCTATCAGTATTTATAAATCTGTCGCAATGATTCGCTCAGTATTGGCTCGTCGTAATCCTTAATAATAAGTCTCTTTATAGATGCGCTCGCATCTTGTCATTATATATCGATAAATCTGTCACAAACCTGACCATACATATATTGCTGTATTTGAGTAATATGCTACCTCGAAAGGACGCATTGCTTGAGTATAATAGGCAGAAATTCTTGATATGGACAAGGATTGGCTGGTGTCAAATGAGGGCAAAATAATGCTGATATTGGATTGTTTTGGCCCTAAGATACCGCGAATTCTCGCCGCAAAAAAAGGTGATGACAGTGACTCAAACCACGCAAAGTCCGAATATGACAGGACATACCCAAACGGGTAATGCCGCCAAAAATTTTGAAGAAAAGCAACAACGTCTGGCAGAAGGCAGTGCACAGCCTGTGATGCTATCGGGCGCTGAAATGCTGGTACAAGCGCTGACTGACGAAGGTGTCAAATATATCTTTGGTTATCCAGGCGGTGCTGTTCTGCACATCTATGATGCGCTGTTTCAGCAAGAAGCCATCGAGCATATCTTGGTGCGTCACGAGCAAGCAGCTGGCCACATGGCAGATGCTTATTCACGAGTAACGGGTAATACGGGCGTCGTATTAGCCACCTCAGGCCCTGGTGCAACCAACACTGTTACCGCTATTGCGACAGCCTTTATGGACTCAGTACCGATGGTAGTGATTGCAGGTCAGGTGCCAAGTAGCCTAATCGGCGAAGACGCTTTTCAAGAAACGGATATGGTCGGTGTGTCACGTCCTATCGTTAAGCATAGTTTCCAAGTACGCCATGCTAGCGAAATTCCGATGATCGTCAAAAAAGCCTTCTATATCGCACAGTCTGGACGCCCAGGCCCTGTTGTCATTGATGTGCCAAAAGATATGACTGCCCCTAGCGAAAAATTCGCTTATGAGTACCCAGAAGAGGTATTTATACGCTCTTACCAGCCTTCACTTAAAGGCCATAGCGGTCAGATCAAAAAAGCGGTTGAGACTTTATTAGCCGCGCAGCGTCCTGTCGTATATGCAGGCGGCGGTGTGATTTGGAGTAAGGCCCACGAAGAGTTGACCGATCTGGCTCATCGTCTGAATTTACCAGTGACCAACACCTTGATGGGTCTTGGTACGTTCCCTGGCTCAGATGAGCAGTTCTTGGGTATGCTAGGTATGCACGGTACCTATGAAGCCAACATGAGCATGCATCATGCTGATGTTATTTTGGCAGTTGGTGCGCGTTTCGATGACCGCGTAACCAATAACGTCAAAAAATTCTGTCCTAACGCGACTATTATTCATATCGATATCGATCCCACGTCAATTTCAAAGACCATTCTTGCGCACATTCCTATCGTTGGTGATGTAAAGTCTGTCCTAACCGATATGTTAGAAATCGTTGGTGAAGATAAGCAACTAGAGCAGCATGCATTGCTAGATTGGTGGTCACAGATTAATGAGTGGCGTAAGCGTCATGGTCTGCGTTATGACACCAGTACAGATAATGGTATCAAGCCACAAAGTGTCGTACAAGCTCTAGATAAAGTGACTAATAGTAACGCTATTATCACGAGTGACGTCGGTCAACATCAGATGTTTGCAGCGCTTTACTATACCTATAATGAGCCACGTCAATGGCTGAACTCAGGTGGTCTTGGTACCATGGGTGTTGGTCTGCCGTATGCAATGGCAGCAAAGCTTGCTAACCCTGAGCGTGACGTGGTGTGTATCACGGGTGAAGGCTCTATTCAGATGAACATCCAAGAGCTATCGACTTGCCTACAGTACAATTTACCAGTCAAAATCTTGAACTTAAATAACGCACAGCTAGGTATGGTGAAACAGTGGCAAGACATGCTGTATGAAGGTCGCCACGCCCAGTCTTATATGAACTCCTTACCAGATTTTGTCAAATTGGCTGAAAGTTACGGTCACGTCGGTATCAAAATTACTGACCCTGCGACCATGGAAGCACAATTGGCTGAAGCGATGGCAATGAAAGACAAACTGGTATTTATCGATGTTTATGTCGATCGTAATGAGCATGTATATCCGATGCAAATCGCTGGACAGGCTATGCGTGATATGTGGTTAACAAAAGGGGAGCGTACCTAATGCAACAACAACATCTGATTTCGGTATTGATGGAAAACGAAGCGGGTTCGTTGTCGCGTCTAGTCGGCTTGTTCTCACAGCGTGGCTATAATATCGAAACGCTCAACGTCGCGCCTACTGACAACCCAAGCATTTCACGCTTGACGTTGACGACCATTACTTCACCTGAAAGAATTGAACAGATCACCAAACAATTGCATAAATTGATTGAAGTGGTTAAAGTGCTTAATCTAACGGATAACGTACACGTTGAGCGTGAATTGATGCTGATCAAAGTACGGGCGACTGGCAGTATACGTGAAGAGATTAAACGCAGCGCAGATATTTTCCGTGCACAAATCGTCGATGTAAATGCCAACTTGTATACGATTCAAATCGTCGGTGACAAGGCCAAACTTGACGGCTTCATTGATGTGCTTGGACGTGAGCGTATTATGGAAGTGGTTCGCTCGGGTGTTATTGGTATTGCTCGCGGTGAAAAAACGCTTAGCATTTAATCATTATTACGACTGATTTTGATCAAGATCTATTTTAATCAAAAATTATTCTAATCAAGAATTATTTATCTAAATCAACAAAGCGCTTATCTTAGTTATTATATTGGCTATAGCATAAGCGTTTACTATCCATGGCAAGCCATGATTGAAGACAAGGACTCTATTTATGAACGTTTTTTATGACAAAGATTGTGATTTATCAATTATCCAAGGTAAAAAAGTTGCCATTATTGGTTACGGTTCACAAGGCCATGCGCACGCACTTAACCTACAAGAATCAGACGTCGATGTGACGGTTGGCCTACGCGCTAACTCAGGATCATGGAAAAAAGCTGAAAATGCTGGACTTAAAGTTTCTGAAGTAGAAGAAGCGGTAAAAGCTGCTGACGTTGTTATGATTTTGACGCCTGATGAGTTCCAAAAAGAGCTTTATAATGACGTGATCGAGCCAAACATCAAAGAAGGCGCTACGTTGGCTTTCGCTCATGGTTTCGCGATTCATTATAACCAAGTCGTACCACGTGGCGATCTTGATGTCATCATGGTTGCACCAAAAGCACCAGGTCATACTGTACGTTCAGAGTTTGCCAAAGGCGGCGGTATCCCTGATCTTATCGCAATCTACCAAGATGCTTCAGGTCAAGCCAAACAATTAGCACTATCTTATGCTGCTGGTGTTGGTGGTGGTCGTTCAGGTATCATCGAAACCACGTTCAAAGACGAAACTGAAACGGATCTATTCGGTGAGCAAGCCGTACTTTGTGGCGGTGCAGTAGAGCTGGTTAAAATGGGCTTTGAGACGCTAACAGAAGCGGGCTATGCACCAGAAATGGCTTATTTTGAATGTCTACATGAGCTAAAGCTTATCGTTGATTTGATGTATGAAGGCGGTATCGCTGACATGAACTACTCAATCAGTAACAACGCTGAGTACGGTGAATATGTCACAGGCCCTGAAGTCATCAACGAGCAGTCACGTGAAGCCATGCGTAATGCACTAAAACGCATCCAGTCTGGTGAATACGCAAAAATGTTCATCTCTGAAGGCGCTACTAACTATCCATCAATGACCGCGCGTCGTCGTAACAATGCTGAGCATCAAATCGAAATCACTGGCGCTAAGCTACGTGGCATGATGCCTTGGATCGGTGGCAACAAAATCATCGATAAAGAAAAGAACTAAGTCTAATACAGATAAATATCTGATTTAGAGTAAGTTGCCCGTGTTATCAGTAGATAGCACGGGTTTTTTATGTGCAATTTTTGGTAGATGTCTGTAACCTTGTATATATTGGTTGAAAACGGGTAGTCGTTACCCAATATAAAATGTCTCTCTAATATGAGCCGGCACCTTGGCATTGACCAAAGCGCTTTTACGATCAGCATTTGTCTCTGAATGATTAAGGCAAATGAGTTCCCTACACTCTCTTTCTATAGATTACAGGTTGTATGTTGTGCAAATATCTTATTCAGACTGGCTAACGCCGCAATTCGTCTATGTTATTTTTAGCGCTGTGGTAGCAGTTTTAATTTGGATAGAAGGGGAGATGCTCAAGCAAACTGACGGCAAACTGCCTCAATCTAAATTTTTTAAATTCAGCTCACTCTTAGATACGATGTGGTTTTTTATCTCGGTGTTGATGTTATACGTGATTGAACTGACACCATTGGCCATAACGATTCCTGCAGCCTACGGTCTGTATACGACTTTTGGTTGGGTATATGGCACAAAGCTACTAAAGCGTAAAGGCATTCCTGATTCTCCAAAAGATCTCGTTATACCAGCCAAATATATCGCCTACAGCCAATCGTTTTCCTTAGTGTTTTTTGCATTATGTTTATTGGTACTCAGTTCAGCATGGTTACCGGTAGCACAGTAGGCACTATTAAAATGTCTATCCCATAATTTTCTATCATATTTGGTTAGAGTGAGTATTTATCGCTAGATGATGAATGCCGATAGTTCAGAAAAATCTTTTATATCAATATGATATATGACTGTCTTCTGCCTATATTGATTCATAAAGACAGTTAGAATTTATTTACAAAAATCAGTAATTTAGACTGTTACCTGCATAGAAAACTGTTATAATCAGATTATACCAAGAGTGTTTGAGGTGAGAATTTTAAGTTTTCTTTAAGAATATTTTAAATTTTGAACTGCCGCATTTAGCACAAGATGCTCAGGTATATATCAATTAATCGGTGATGACACAAGTCTCGCCAACAGTTAAAGAGTCAGGAAAATTTATGTCAGATAAAGTTGAAGGCACTGTAAAGTGGTTTAATGAAGCTAAAGGTTTTGGTTTTATCGCTCAAGACAATGGCGGACAAGACGTATTCGCTCACTACAGCGCTATCCAAGGTGGCGGTTTCAAAACCCTAGCTGAAGGCCAAAAAGTATCTTTCATCTTAGGTGATGGCAAAAAAGGCCCACAAGCTGAGCAAATCGAAGCACTATAATCTCATTCGTTATTGAGTAAACTGATTTTCAGTGAGCTTAATGACAATAAGATTATCAATCTGCATTGATAGCTTTGTTTGTTAAAACAATAAAAATACTGTACCTATTTTAAAGAAAAGCAACCTCTCATCAGGTTGCTTTTTTTGTGTCAGTTTTTTGAGAGAAACGAAATGCTATTGATTTTTTCACCGTCGTCATCAACTAATAAAAGAGATTAATTCAAAAAAATAATAGTAATAGATAAGGGCTTATTATGAAATGGGAGACTTGGCTTTCAATTGATTGGCAACAAGTTATAGGCATCTCTTTGTCGGCGGTGGGATTCTATATAGGACTGATGCTCTTTACTCGGCTGATGGGTCTGCGTAGTTTTTCTAAGCTATCGAGTCATGATTTTGCCATGACAGTGGGTATCGGTAGTATATTAGCCTCGACTGTGCTGTCTGATAAACCCTCTTTGCTACAAGGATTGTGTGCTGTGGCAGTGCTGTTTTTGATTCAGGGCGTTGTCTCACTGATCAGACGTAAAGTAAAACCACTAAAAGCTCTGATAGACAATCAGGCGATTATACTGATGGCGCATGGCGAGTATTTCTCAGATAATTTAAAAGAAGCAAATCTAAGTAGGAGTGATGTTCAAGAAGTGCTGCGTAAGAACGGCATCAAAGCTAAAACTGAGGTGTTTGCAGTTATTATGGAAACGACAGGTGATATGAGTGTCATTAAGCACAACGATGTGGCACCTGACTGGTCACTTTTCGATGACATACGTGACAGTGAATTGTTAATTGATGCTAACAAGAATGGCAAGCAATAAGCCTCGGTTACTCAATCATTTTGAATAGTTAATCTCAAAGAGAGAAATAATAACAAAATACTAAGTACGTCTAGCATACAGAATGTTATAAAGGTGCAGACGCTAAAGTAAATCAATCTAAGAAAATCACAAAATTTTGGACTTATAGAAGGTTTATTATAGAGTGGTGACAAATTTATGACGCATTATTCACGGCAGTGTCTTGACCTTATGGGCCTGCTCACGCAAGATACATAGGTCTGATAATAACGGTTGGCTTAGCCTTAGCAGATTTATTATTATTTATTATCGAGAGATGCAGTGTTACTATTATTTTGATAATGGCCCATCTTTTTAATGAACAATATATTTGTTGATGTAGTAATAACCTTTAGCACAATTTTGAACGACAGTTTGAACAACGATGAACCTTTGGTTCTTAACTGATAATTTTTAATTCATAACATTAATAAACGAGGAACGTATGAAAGCATTAGTAGCGGTCAAGCGTGTCATTGATTATAACGTAAAAGTTCGTGTAAAAGCCGATAACTCTGGCGTTGACTTATCAAACACTAAAATGTCAATCAACCCTTTTGATGAGATTGCGGTAGAAGAAGCCGTTCGTCTAAAAGAAGCGGGCGTCATTGATGAAATCATTGTTGCATCAATCGGTCCTAAAGAGTCGCAAGAGCAGATCCGTGCAGCATTAGCACTGGGTGCTGACCGTGGCGTATTGGTAGTGAGTGATGAAAAACCATATCCGTTACAAGTGGCTAAGATTCTAAAAAGCATCGCTGAAACCGAAGGCACAGATATCATCTTGCTAGGTAAACAAGCGATCGATGATGACAACAACCAAACGGGCCAGATGCTAGCGGCATTGATGGGTATCGGTCAGGGCACGTTTGCATCAGAAGTGAAAGTTGAAGGCGATAAAGTAAACGTCACGCGTGAAATCGATGGCGGCCTGCAGACGGTTGCTTTGGCTCTACCAGCGGTTATCACCACTGACTTGCGTTTGAATGAACCACGTTATGCTAAATTGCCTAACATCATGAAAGCGAAGAAAAAACCACTTGATGAAAAAACGCCAGCGGATTTCGGTGTTGATATGACGTCTAAGCAAGAAATTATTAAAGTCGTGCCACCTGCTGAACGCAAAGCTGGTATTACAGTTGGGTCAGTGGATGAGTTGGTCGATAAGCTAAGAAACGAAGCAAAAGTCATCTAATTTTTAATGATTGGATACTTCGTTACGGCATATCAGGTACAGGGCTATATATCCAGCGTGTTTATTTGACATAGACCATAGGCATAGCATCGATACAATTGGCTCTGTACACAAACAACCGCATGAATAGATGATACGAATAAATAAAGGATTAAAATCATGGCAATTTTGGTATATGCAGAACATGACAATGTCAGTCTAAAAAAGGCAACCTTAAATACAATCGCTGCTGCTAAGCAAATGGGCGATGATATCCATGTATTGGTCGCAGGTAGTGGTGCTCAGGCAGTCGCTGATGAAGCAGCAAAGGCTGAAGGCGTGACGAAGGTACTGCTTGCTGACAATGCTGCTTACGAGCACCAAATGGCAGGTAACATCGCGCTATTGGTTGCAGATATCGCGGGTGACTACAGTCATATCTTAACGGCTGCGACAACCACGGGCAAAAACTTTATGCCACGTGTTGCCGCTCTGCTTGATGTGAGCATGCTGTCAGAGATCTCTGGTGTGGTAGATGCGCAAACGTTTGAGCGTCCTATCTATGCAGGTAACGCGACGGCAACTGTGAAAACCTCAGAAGCTAAAGTAGTATTGACTGTACGTACGACAGCATTTGATCCTGTTGCAAGCGAAGGCGGTTCAGCCACTGTTGAGACTCTCGACAATGTACAAGAAACTGGCAAAGCAAGCTTTGTTAGTGAAGAGATGGCTAAGTCGGATCGTCCAGAATTGACCTCAGCAAGCATCGTGGTTTCTGGTGGCCGTGCATTGGCAAATGGCGAAAACTTCACTAAGTATATTGAACCATTGGCTGACAAGCTAGGCGCTGCTGTTGGTGCATCACGTGCCGCTGTTGACGCAGGCTATGTACCAAACGATATGCAGGTTGGTCAAACGGGTAAAATCGTTGCACCAGACTTATATATTGCTGCTGGTATTTCAGGCGCGATTCAGCATTTGGCTGGTATGAAAGATTCTAAAGTGATTGTTGCTATCAACAATGACCCAGAAGCACCTATCGCGAGCGTTGCTGATTATTTCTTAGAAGCGGATTTGTTCGCAGCATTACCTGAGCTAACCAGCAAGGTTTAATATATCAGTAGTAATAGACGTACATAAAAAACCCACTATCAATTGATGGTGGGTTTTTTTTATCATAGGGTTTTGATATCAGCTAGGAGTAGTTCCGTTGACGCAAAGTCTCATATAGACATAACGACCCTGCAATCGCTACGTTTAAGCTCTCTTGACCGTTTGGCTGCGGTAAAGCGATAGGCGTTGCACACTGCATTAGCTCATCACTGACGCCTTGACCTTCGTGTCCCATAATCCAAGCCACCGGGGCAGATAAATCATGATCGTAAATCAAGGTATCGGTATGTGAGCTGGTTGCTAAAAGTGGCACTTGTACATAATCTAAAATGTCTTGTGTGCTCAGACCCTCATAGATAGTCAGCGCAAACTGTGCGCCCATACCTGCTCGTAGCGTCTTAGGAGACCAGGCTTGAGCAGTTGCACTGGTACATAGGATATTCTTTATACCAATGGCCGCTGCTGTGCGTAGTAGGGTACCGACATTGCCGCTGTCTTGTACGTCATTTAGGATCAAGCAGTCCTCATCAATCATGGATAAGCTAGGCTCAGGTACTTTAATGATTGCCATGATGTCGATGCCTGTACCCAAACTGCGGATACTCTCATAAAGTGCATCTGATAAAGTGAGAATGGGCGTGTAAGTGGGCAGGCGAGTAAGCACCTGCTGAACTTCAGCGTGACTACGTGCCGATTCAGACAATAGTATCTGGACGAATGGATAATCGCTACGAAGTGCGGCATCAATGAGATGAACGCCCTCTATGACTGTCTGACCGTGCTTTTTACGCTGGCGAGCCTGTGCGAGCAGCGCTTTTACGAGCTTGACGGTCGTATTCTTATCTGAGGTAATCAGCTCGGTGGGATTTGTTACCATGGTGAGTCACTTAGAGAAGAGAGTGGGAGTAATGTAGATGACCAGCCTAATATTGATTATTCAACATTAGGCTGATCGTACTTAATAATTATTCTAATTATTTATCAGAATAGTTAACGTGCAAATCTTTAACGTAATTGACTTCATTTTTGCTACCAAGTACCACAGGGACACGCTGATGAATGTCAGTCGGTTCGATATCTAGGATACGATTGACCGCATCGGTTGCGCCGCCACCCGCTCGCTCAATCAATAGACTCATTGGGTTGGCTTCATACATCAAGCGTAATTTGCCAGCTTTATGAGCGTATTTGGTGTCAAACGGATAAGTGAAGAGACCGCCACGGCATAAAATGCGATGGACGTCACCAACCATGGCGGCTACCCAACGGGTATTAAAGTCGCGACCACGTACACCAGTTTCACCTGCGATGAGCTCATCAATATACTGCTGCATCGGAGCACGCCAGTAGCGATAGTTTGAGCTATTGATGGCGTATTCGCTGGTATCGGCATCGATTTGGACGTTGTCTTCTATCAACACATAGTCGGACGTCTCTGGGTCTAGACTGAACATCACAACCTTGTCAGCGATAGTCAGCGCTAGTACAGTAGAGGTGCCATATAATAGATAACCAGCTGCTAGCTGTTTATTACCTGCTTGCAAATAGTCGCTGTTTTCACTGGTTTGACCTTGGCGCTCATACGGCAGAACAGAAAAAATCGTGCCCACTGCCATATTAATATCGATGTTTGATGAGCCATCTAATGGGTCAAATAACACCAATAGGCTACCATCATCATTAGCAGCGGTAGCGTCATCGAGCTCTTCTGAAGCAACACCGGCACAATGAGCATTTTTTGCCAAGGCATCTAGCAATAAATCATTGGCCAATACGTCAAGTTTCTTTTGATCTTCGCCTTGGACGTTTTGATTGCCAGCTTCGCCCAAGATATCTGCTAAAGCGCCTTTTCTAAGCAGCTGTGAAATCGTCTTGCCGACATCAGTGACAGTAGTAATCACGTCATTGAGTGCAGGAGTAGGGGCATGTTGGTTTAGATAGTCTGCTAAGGTCGTCATAAGGCTTCCTAATAAAGGGTATGGAAAGTAAAGAAACGGATAGGTGTCAAAGTAAAGAAGCATGTGGTATTCAGCACACGTGATAGCACACCTGAAATAGGTAAATTCTTAAATAGCTAATACGGCATCTTTGTCCCGACCACAAAATCAGCTACACTATATCTATTGTTATTCGTTTATAGTTTTGACAAAATCATTGGCGATAAGCGTACTGCGTGTTTGTTTACTCTGCCTGATAGGCTGCTTTTTTGGCGGGTTTGATTACGGTGAATTGTAGCAAATAAGCGTGAAAATGTCCTTGTCTCTGTGTATATCCGTGATAAATGTTCGAAAAACGATGAATAAGCGATTAATATAGACCCATATAAACCTACTATAAAGACTTGTCATTATGTCAAATTCTCTCGATAGCAGCTCTATGCATACGATTTCGCCGACTGATTATGCAAAATTTGATCCTAGTACCATTCATCAAAGGCTCAATACGTCACTCAGTCGTCCGCAGCTCAATACTGATGGTAGTATTCGCCACTTTTTGGGCGTTGAAGGTCTCAACAAGGCCCAACTACAGGCGATCATTGCAAAAGCAGAGACTTTCTTTGATGACAATGGGCAGCTGATCAATCGTCCTGAGTTAGAGGGCTATACAGTAATGAACCTGTTCTTTGAACCATCGACGCGTACGCGCACAACGTTTGAAGTGGCCGAAAAACGACTAGGGGCAAACGTACTCAATATCGATATCGAACGCTCTAGTACCAAAAAAGGCGAGAGCCTACGCGATACGCTGTGGAATCTACAGGCAATGACAGCCGATATCTTTGTGGTACGCCACTCGGCATCAGGTGCCGCGCATTTTATGGCGACAGAAGTGACGCCTGATATTGCTATCATTAATGGCGGCGATGGCTGGCATGGACACCCTACTCAAGGAATGCTCGATATGTTGACCATTCACCGTGAGGCACCGCGTTCATTTGAAGAGCTGTCTATCGCAATCGTTGGGGATATTAAGCACTCACGCGTAGCACGCTCTGATATCAGTGCATTGCAAACGCTAGGTGTGACAGACATCCGTGTTTGTGCGCCGCGCACTCTATTGCCCAAAGGCATTGAGCGTTTCGGTGTGCAGGTATATGAGAACATGGATGAGTGCGTCACTGACTGTGATGTCATCATGGGATTAAGAATACAAAATGAGCGTATCGGTTCGCCGCTATTGGCGTCATCAAGTGAATACTATAAGCATTACGGAATCACACCAGAGCGTATGGCGCTTGCCAAGCCTGATGCATTGGTTATGCACCCAGGGCCGATGAACCGCGGTGTTGAGATTGCCTCTAGCGTGGCTGATGGCGCACAATCCGTGATTTTAAAGCAGGTAAATAACGGTATTGCCATTCGAATGGCGGTCTTATCGCTTGCGATGGAAGGTCAGCGTGCTCATCAAGCGGCTGGCAAGTAACAGTCTATCGCGCGACCTTATTCTCATTTATTTCATTTTATTGATACGGTAATAACGTTATGTCTACCATGCTGAATACTGATGCACCCATTATTGACCAATTGCCAACCGCCTTTAAAAAGTCGCTGTCTCAAACCACAATAGAAAAGCTATCCACACTGGAATTGGGTCGTGAGATGTGGCTATTACCACCATTGGTTGATCTATGTGCACGCTTGCGTGAGCCAGGCCAACAGCAACACGGCACGCTAAAATCAGAAGGCAGTGCTGCGCGTGGTAATGGGTTCTTACATGTGGTGACGCCACCTGATACCAACCCTATCTTAGAAAATGGCTCCCTCTTAAAAGGGCTTCGTGAGCGAGCCTTGGAAGATGGCGGTATCTACTTACATATTTTGGGCGCATTGACTGCGGGGCTAGAGGGCGAACGGCCGTCTAATATCGCAGGTCTTAAAAAAGGTGGCTGTATCGCGGTATCTAATGCGCGTAGACCTTTTCGTAATGACCTAGTGCTCCTACGTACATTAGAGTATGCAGCGACGTTTAGTATGAAGGTATTCTTTTATCCTGATGAGGCCAGTCTGTCTGGAGATGGGGTGGCACATGAGGGCTACATTGCGTCTTATCATGGCTTGCAAGGGATTCCTTGGATTGCAGAAACAGTCGCTTTATCTACGCAGCTACTGATGGTTGAAGAGACTGGTATTGCGGCTCACTTTAGTCAGCTATCATGTAAGTCATCTATCGAGCTTATGCGCTGGGCAAAAGACAAAGGTCTGCCAGTCACTTGTGATGTGGCGATGCATCAGCTGTACTTAACCGATGATAACTTAGAAGGCTTCAATGCTCAGGCTTATGTATTGCCACCACTGCGTAGTAATACGGACCAGCAAGCCATTCGCCGCGGACTAAAAGACGGCACTATCGATGCAATTTGTAGTCATCATGAGCCACTAAACAGTACGGCCAAAAAAGCGCCGTTTGCTGAAAGTACGCCAGGTATATCAAACTTTGATACGTTTATGGCGCTGGCATGTCAGCTAGTGAATGATGATGTCTTAACACTCGCGCAACTGGTAGATAAAATCTGTCTCAACCCTGCCAAAATTGCCGGTATTAGTGAGCAGTATGAAGCCATCGGTGGTGCAGTATTGGTCGACCCTAATCTTGAATGGCAAGTGACGGCACAATCAATGCTTTCAAACGGTAAGAATACACCGTTTTTCAATCAGCAGTTGCAAGGACGTGTTGTGGAGACATTCTTTGGCTAATTTGCCCCGACAGGATGACCATTTGCCGCCATCCTTGAGTGATAAAAGGGGTGTTGAGAGTAGTCAACAAGCCAAACCGCCCAGCACAGCCAGCGAATCTATCAAAGCAGTGGCCATTTATGAGGTAGTCAAAGGTGTTGGTGCGTTATTGGGAGCAGGGGCATTATGGTGGTGGCATACCAATCTTGAGCATTGGCTGACGACGGCAACGGTCACTTGGCAGCGCAGCTTTGGTCATCTGCTCGCACCGCAAATCGACAGTGCTGTACGTATTGCTCAGCAGGCAAGCAAAAACTGGCCGATGTTCTTATTACTGATATTTGCTTATGCCAGTTTGCGCTTTCTCGAAGCTTATGGCTTGTGGCATGACAAAACATGGGCATATTGGTTCGGGGTGCTAGGATACGGGGTATTTATTCCTATAGAGATTTACTATTTAATCGTTAGCCCTTTTGATTGGTTTAAGCTTGGGATACTGGTCTCTAACCTGCTCATTATTATCGTGGTCTATCGTAATATGAAACAAAAAGGCTTGATATAGCATTGAAACTTAAGTTAAAAAAGCCAGCATAAGGTAATTATCTTATGCTGGCTTTTTTTACCTGTTATATTTGCAGCTTATACCTCTACTGTTTTTTCATCTTTACGAATGCTTTTGGCCACTTTACCAACGCTGAGGCCTTGTACCAAGATAGAGAAAATCACCACCGCATAAGTGAGTGCCAATAATATATCGCGCTCAGTGCCCATAGGTAATTGCAATACTAGGGCAACGGAGATACCACCACGTAGTCCACCCCAGGTCAGCACTTTCCAAGCACCGGTGGGCAAATCCAATTGACGATGAAAGGTCTTAGTCGTCATGCCTACCACGATGAATCGAGCAACCAAAGCTATCAGAATGGTTAAACCTGCTGCGATAAATAAATTGCCTGAATAAGCAATCATAACGACTTCTAGACCAATGAGTACAAACAAGATGGCATTTAGAATCTCATCAATCAATTCCCAAAACAAATCAATGTAGTGACGTGTTTTATCACTCATTGCCAGCGCTCGGCCTCGATTACCAACCATTAGGCCCATCATGACCATGGCAAGTGGGCCAGACAGATGCCAGTGACTAGCCAGCGCATAGCCACCGATGACGCCTGCTAATGTCAACAGCACCTCTTCTTGATAGCTATCGATGCTTTTGAGCATGTAATACAAAATTGCCCCGAGTACCAAGCCAAAGACAATGCCGCCACCAGCCTCGACTGCCAATGTATGTGCAACATAATTGGCAGTTGGGATATCGCCGCTCGATAAAATACCAAGTAGCAGCACAAAAATAACCACGCCAATACCGTCATTAAATAATGATTCACCTGCGATGACAGTCTCGATACTCTTTGGCGCACCGGCTGATGAGAGAATGCCCATCACAGCAATGGGATCAGTCGGCGATATCAGAGCACCGAATAACAGGCACCACAGAAAGGGTAAACCGAAACCCAGTAGTGGCAACATAAAGTAAATTGCGGTGGCAATCAGCATCGCCGACACGATAGTGCCGATACCAGCCAAAATACCGATAGGCAATTTATAGCGCCTCAGATCACTAATATTGACATGTAGTGCTCCAGCAAACAGCAACATGGATAGCATGCCATCTAATAACACTTCGGTAAAATCAAGCTGCTCCAATAAGCTGACTTCGTAATCAATCAGTTGATCAAAGCCCAAGAAGCCCAAAAATATCGCGCCGATAGACAGTAAAATAGAGATGACCATCACGCCAATGGTGGTGGGTAAGCCGATAAAACGGTGATTGACATAGGTCAGTAGGGCAGTGATCGATAAAAATATGGCGCTGATTTCAAGGATGGTCAGGCTGGTTGCGGGTGCCATAAAGTAGGTCTCGTATAAAAATAAAAAGTATTCTAAGTACAAGGCTCATAAAAACTAGCGTTGTTGATGTGGATTGATAGCGGCTTTATTCATAATCAATAGCATGTTTGAATATCTAACATGCCCTTATACTAGCAACTGAGTATTGTATTAGCTGGACTGCGTTTGTAATGCCTGACGAATATCAGCTGCAAACTCACTGATATAATCAAAGTGTTTGTGCTGCGCATCATCATCAAGAATAAATTGCTTAGCCTGCTCACACATAGCGGTTAAATCTGTGATGAGTTCTGGATAGCTCAGATTATCCTCTCCCGCCCGTTGAATCAGATTTAGCTCATGCAATAGCGTTTGCTGTTGTGCCTGATTGACCCGTGCATAATTCAAATTGACCATAGCCTGACAGAGCGCTTTTAGTACCATCAAATCTGCTGCTGCATAACGACGTATTTCACCGATTGATACGTCAATAAAGTCAGATATTGTAGGCGTATGGGTAACCAATGCCAGTATCGCTAGGCGCTGAGGCTCGATCATATCATTGGTGAAAGTATTATCTGACTGCGATATATGAACATCTGGCTGCGGTATATAAAAATGATAAGCGCTTGGTGGCTGTCGACGCATCATGATACTCAAGCAGCTGGTCAATGATTGCACACAGTTGACGGCGGTCTTTGGATCATTGATACCAGGGGACAATGCTCGTACGGCAATCTCAGTCATTTGACCTAAACTGTAGGCAATGTCATTAGAATGCGCCAGTCGTTGCTCGAGTCGCACGCAGCCTGTAAAGCGCTGCCAAAACAAGCCGTCAGGTGCTCGCGGTATCACTGCCAAATGCGGTGTGGCTGTTTTTTGTTGATTATTAGGGTGGTCGACTGGTCGCTGATAAAAATAACCAATGACATTTTTGTCAGTGACATACTCACCCAAATTAACATGCATTTGTACCACACCGCCATAATCCTGAGACAGTGTGATCAAGGACTCAAGATATATTTGCTGCAAATAACCAGTTTGCGGGGAATAGATAGGCGTGGCAGACCAGCGATGAAACTGATCAATATCATGGTGCTCAGTGTCGCGCTGATGCTGAATATCGCATCGATCGTCGTACCAGTAATCGATATTGAGAATGGCATCGTTACTGGCGTTTTGGATGACGTGAGACGCTTGAATGGCATGTACCATATGCTGTACAAAGTACACCAATAAGAGGGCACAAATAATCGCCATAATGATGGCAAAGGTGACAGCTAATTGTGGCACACCAAAAGACACATCATATTTATGAATGGATTTTAATACCAGTAAACTATAACTAAAGGTACCGATAAAAGCACCCAATACGAACTGATTTGGTGTGTCAGTCAAAAAATTGCGCAATAACCGAGGGCCAAACTGTGACGAGGCCATAGACAGCACTGCAATCGTAATCGAAAATGTCGTGCCAGCCACACCCAATACAGCACCAGCAATGGCAGTCATGATGGCGCGTGCTGCATCATCATCACCAGTGAAAGCAAAGGAGATCTCTCGCACCGTCTCGCGATCAAAGTGCTGATCAATAGTCACCAGTAAAGGCGCCAGTAAAATACCAACAATCACACAAGCGGTTGGAATAAACCAGTAAGAACCGATCAGCCATTGCCATAAGTTCCTAAGGCGGTCAGGCAAGTCAGTTAATGTCTGTATCGACCACAGCTGAGTCAACTGCTTTAGCTTCGCTTGGCTGGCATGAATCGTACTTTCCCAGACACTTTTTTTATTGTTTTTATTTATGGCCATCAGTTTTAAGGTCTCCAAAAACAGTTTTTTATGACTTGTTTATTCATTTACCTTAAACAGGCTCTCACATATCAAAACGTCATTATCTTGGTCAATTTGCTTCAAATCATACACCTCAACTCAGATAAGTCACTTAAGAGGCTGTAGGGTTGTCTGCTTCTGTAATGATTGCGTTTTTATGAGTACGTCTGGTCGTATCCGACTCGCTAGGTTGCTCAGCAGATCCTATTGGAATAATGGCTTCGTTTTGATGATCATCGTAGTCAACGTCGCTGTCTTTATCATAAGCCATTGGATCTAAATGTGCGGATGACTCAAGATTGGCATCACCTCTTGTCAACGAGGCATCTGTTGCAGCCTTTGTCTTTCTAAAAAATTTGGCATCATCATGTTTACCAGATGATTTTTTGCGCGGTTCGCTGTTGGCAAAAATAGCGCTCAATGGCAGATGCAGCTGCTGCTTAGCATAGGCTTCAGTATGCTCAAAACGATCTATCAATAAGCTAAGCCAAGGTTTTTGGTCTTCTGGCTTCATCTCATCGAGCTCATCCTTGATCGGTAACGGATAAGGCAGGGTGCGATAAAAATCCCATAACGTCATTGCGTTCAGATCTTTTTTGAGCACATAGTCATTATCTTCTGTCATGGTAATGAGATTGCTGTCTTGTAGGTAATTGATATAGGTATACCACTTTGGTAGCTCTTTTCGTCCTAGTACGCTGCGCAGCGCCTGCTCGCTGACCGCTTCGCCTGTTAAGTGGTGGGTATAAACCAAGTTCAGCATATCGAGTAAGCTAAGTAATGGGTGGCGAGGGTAGACCTCTTTTGTCTCAAAAATCGTCAAGGTATAGCTGATTTCAACGCCCAGTAAAATCAGATTCCATGACAGGTAAATCCATAACAAGAATATCGGTAGAGCAGCAAAAGCGCCGTAAATGGCTTCATAGCTGGTAAAGTTGGCCATGACTGTACCAAACAGATGCTTCATCAATTCAAAAACCACAGCCACAAACACGCCTGCGATGACAGCATTCTTTGCAGGGACGCGCGCTTTAGGGATAAACCAATACATACCGATGAAACCTGCCATGGTGATACCAATCGATACCATCTGTACCCAAAAACCCCAATCAATGCCATAACCTGCGATTTGTCGATTGAGAAAACTCAGGCTCTGCACGGCACTTGAGGCGATAAAGGCAGTACCTAATACCAAAGGTCCCAAGGTTACAATAGTCCAATAACGCAGCATGCTTTTAAGACCACCTGAGCGGTCTTCTACCCGCCAGATTTGGTTAAAGGCACGCTCAATAGTGGTCAATGTCATGATGGTCGTGAGGAATAAAATCATGGCACCGATGATAGTCAGGTTGGAAGACTTTTCGGCAAAACTGTTGATGTACTCACTGACCTGCATACTCGATTGCGGCAATAGATTGCTATAGATCACTTCATAGATCTGTGCCCTAACCAACGCGAGTGCTGGTACGGAGGACAGGATCATCAGTAGTACCGTCAATACAGGTACGATTGATAACATAGTAGTGTAGGTCAGAGATGCGGCTTTTTGCTGGCAATTATCCTCAAAAAAATGCCGAGTCAAAAACCGTAAGAACTGAAACCAACGTTGTTGTAAAAACGGGAGTTTTTGTGATAATTTTTCCATGTCGACCATTTAGCAAGAGTAGTAGTGACAATAGTGTAACAAACATGAGACGTTATCATCTGCGGTTTAATTGTGTCAAAATGCACAAAAAGCAGTATCAGATCAAGGCCCTCGATACCATATAAGCTCCGATACAATATAGTTGATTCAATTTAAAAGTAGTACAAGGCAACCGAGTGTAGAGGTATATTAAATACTTTAAGCGAGGTTAATGCAGTCACACTTTTATAGTGGAGTGACTCTATAAGCTAAATTATGAACCACATAAGTCATGTTATAAACTAAGGTTATTTGCATGTCAGTGAATGACTCGGGCATAATGTGCACATGTTCTACAATGCCAGTTATACGTTATGTTGTAGCAGTATTAGATTGTAGATGACTGCTATTAATTACCACGTGAACGACTTTATGAGGAAGTGTTGCTAATGAGTCAGACCGCCCCTTATGTTTTGGTGCTTTATTATTCTAATTACGGTACGACGAAGACATTGGCATATGCTATCGCTCAAGGTATTGAAGATGCTGGTATGACCGCTCGTATCCGCACTGTACCGACAGTTGCGCCCGAAACCACTGCCCACAAGCCTGCGATACCTGATGAGGGTGACTTGTACTGTACGATGGATGATCTAAAAGACTGTAGCGGTCTGGCGCTTGGCAGCCCAACGCACTTTGGGAATATGGCAGCGCCTATGAAGTACTTTTGGGATAATACCGTCACGCTATGGCTAGCAGGAAACTTGCAGAACAAACCAGCCTCGGTATTTACGGCGACGGGCTCCATGCATGGCGGTCAAGAAACGACTTTACTGACCATGATGTTGCCGTTGATGCATCACGGTATGGTCATCGTGGGTGTGCCCTATGCAGAGCCAGCGCTCAATCGTACTCATCGTGGCGGTACGCCTTATGGTGCCAGTCATGTTAGTGGGGCATCTCATGATCAGCCAATATCTGCTGACGAGCGTGAGCTAGGGATTGCACAGGGTCGTCGTTTGGCAATTGCTGCTACTGCATTAGCGCAAGCAAACTGGGGTCGATAAGCAATTTTTATAAACCTGCTACCTAGCATTGTCTAGGTCTCAAAGTCTATGATTGAATACTTATAACCACTTGATTATAAGCACTCACTAACTATTTATATTCAGCAGTATATTATTCATTTAGGAAATTAAAATATCTAATGGCCACAAACCGCTCCAATAGTAAGCTCCCTAAAGGCATTAAGCCGATTGCACCTGTTGCGCAGCGCTTGATGGTCACTTGGTTGATTTGGCTAGTGTATAGACTGCTTGGACTACCTATTTTTATCAGTGTCTTTAACCCAAGTAGCCCTGACATTATTGGCGGTATCGCTTGGCAAGCATTATGGCTAGTCCCAGCATTTATTTTGACGCCATGGATATTACGTGGACGCTCACCCTATGCATTATTGATAAGCAGTATGTTTACCCTTGTATATTTGGGGGCGAGTGGTGTGGTGCTGTTTACTCGTATATATGGCAGTAGCTGGGCCGAAATAACCGTATATTTAACGGATTTCTTACTATTACTTGCCATCAACGTTTGGTTGTTTATTTTGCTCAAACGCCTGCCTTCGATGAACAACGTGGTCAAACAGCCTCGTCGTTAAATAGTTAAACTAATAGCTTGAGCAATCTGTTTCTTATCAAGTCGTACCTATAGTTTTAATACCATAAAAAAGCGGCGCTCGATTTAGAGCACCGCTTTTTTGTTTAATAATACCAATTAAAAACAATTGGATTAGTTGATCTTAGTCAATTCTAGATCCATTTTCTTACCATCATTAATTTGACTGACTTTCACTGGTAGATAGTCTAAGCTCGGCGCCAACCAAAAGCTGGTAGAGCGGCTATCGTCATCATGGACACGGTCAACACGTACGGTATCAAAAGTGCCCGCTGGTACGGTAATTTTGGTGCTGCCAGACTTTTTGAAGGGGGTCTTTTCAATTTTGTCTTTCTTCGCCATGTAATAATTACCAGAGAATTTACCGTTCAGCAGGTCTTGGCGAATTTGCACTTCAAGACTCAAATCGTCAAAGGCCTGTTGCGACATAGTCATAGTCGTCGACTTACCCTTATAGTTACTGGTAACTATCTTACTACTTGGATTAAAGTCAAGTTTGAGGGTACGGCCAATGCCCAATAGTTTATACGTCGTACTGGCTTGGGTCGGACTGACATTATTGCCATTGATGGTAAAGGTGCTGTTTTGTGAGGCACTCGCCACGCCTGCTACTCGAGCACTGACATTGTATTTCCAAGTATTACCAGATTTGCTGAGTGCACGAGTCGCAGTTCCTTTGTATTTATCCTCAACCGTAAAGCTATAATTGGCGGTTGATGGTTGAACGGTCTTAGCGCTGGCGATGGTAGGGGCGGTCATACTCAATGCTCCAATGGCAGCAATACTAGCGCCTGAAGTTAAGGCGGTCAAAAACTTAGACTTACTGCGTTTTGTGTTATTAGAATTTTTATTCGATGATAAAAAACTCATAGATGTTCCTTAAGTAATATAGTGTTGGCATATCAGATGCTATTGACCACTATTATTGTGTTTACAATCACCATAATGGTCATAATTGGTTACATTTTCAAGCGTGTTTGCTGTCTATGGTGTGTTGCTCTTGTAGTCAATGTTGCTACAAAAACGCTCCAGATAAGAATAAATAATAGGCAATTGGTATAACGATGTGAAATCGCGATAGCAGTAGGCGGCTATCTGAGATAATTCTTGTAAATTTTTGGGCTTTACACTTGAAGCCAGTCCCTCTTGCCCCCACTTTTTGTTACAAGCTCAAAGCGTATCTTTGACTGGCTACTATTAAATGGTAGCGCTTATAGATACTGGTATTGAGACTATTAATTCAAATAAACCCTTAATTCAAATAAACCCTTAATTCAAATAAACCCTTAATTCAAATAAACCCTTAATTCAAACAACCCATTTTTTGGAGTCATATCGATGAACATTCGTCCTTTACATGACCGTATTGTCGTCCGCCGTATAGAAGAAGAAACAAAAACTGCTGGTGGTATCTTGCTTCCTGGTTCAGCTCAAGAAAAGCCATCACAAGGTGAAGTGCTTGCAGTGGGTAACGGTCAGGTTCGTGACAACGGCGAAACCCGCGCGTTAGATGTAAAAGCTGGCGACAAAGTATTGTTCGGTCAATATGCTGGTCAAACTGTCAAGGTTGACGGCGAAGAACTATTGATTATGAAAGAATCTGACGTATTGGGTGTGCTAGAAGGCTAGTCCTTTTGAGTATAATTTTATACTCAGCACATCTTAATCACAGTTTTTGATAACCGCTTTTGATAAGCAAATATCAAATCATTCAATTGCATTCTCATACTTATAATAGTGGAGTAATTTAACATGGCAAAAGACGTAAAATTCGGCATAGATGCCCGTAAACAAATGATGGACGGCGTAAACGTTCTAGCAAATGCAGTACGTGTCACCCTAGGCCCTAAAGGTCGTAACGTTGTTATTGATAAATCATTTGGCGCGCCTACCATCACTAAAGATGGTGTATCGGTTGCCAAAGAAATCGAGCTTGAAAACAAATTTGAAAACATGGGTGCACAGTTGGTCCGTGAAGTTGCTAGCCGTACAAATGATGTCGCTGGTGATGGTACTACTACTGCAACTGTATTGGCTCAGTCAATCTTGCAAGAAGGCATGAAGTCAGTGGCTGCTGGCATGAACCCAATGGATCTAAAACGCGGTATCGACAAAGCGGTACGTGCTGCTGTTGAGCAAATCCATTTGTTATCAACGCCAGCTGATGATTCAAAAGCCATTGCCCAAGTTGGTTCTATCTCTGCTAACTCAGACACCAAAATTGGTGAGTTGATTGCTCAAGCGATGGAAAGAGTCGGTAAGCAAGGCGTTATCACGGTTGAAGAAGGTTCAAGCTTCGAAGATACCCTAGAAGTAGTAGAAGGTATGCAGTTTGACCGTGGTTATATCAGCCCGTATTTTGCTAACAAACAAGATAGCCTAACGGCTGAATTTGAAAACCCATATATCTTGCTAGTTGACAAAAAAATCAGCAACATCCGCGAAATCGTGCCATTACTTGAGCAAGTCATGCAGCAAAGCAAACCATTGCTTATCATCGCTGAAGACGTAGAGAACGAAGCATTGGCAACTCTAGTTGTAAATAACATGCGTGGCGGCTTGAAAACTTGTGCAGTTAAAGCACCAGGTTTTGGTGATCGTCGTAAAGCAATGTTAGAAGACATCGCAACCCTAACTGGCGGTACGGTTATCTCTGAAGAGATTGGTCTGAGCTTAGAGACTGCTACTCTAGAGCAACTTGGTACTGCTAAGAAAGTGACTGTTGGTAAAGAAAACACGGTAATCGTTGATGGCGCTGGTAACAAAGCTGATATCGAAAACCGCGTTGAATCTATTAACCGTCAGATCGAAGAGTCTACTTCTGACTATGACAAAGAAAAGCTACAAGAGCGTGTTGCAAAACTTGCTGGCGGCGTAGCAGTTATCAAAGTCGGCGCAGCGACCGAAACTGAAATGAAAGAGAAGAAAGATCGTGTTGACGATGCGCTACATGCAACTCGTGCAGCGGTTGAAGAAGGCGTTGTACCTGGCGGCGGTGTTGCACTAGTACGTGCGATGAATGCATTGTCTGAACTAACAGGCGACAACGATGACCAAAACGCGGGTATCAATATCCTACGTCGTGCGATGGAAGCCCCATTACGTCAAATCGTGACCAACGCTGGTGAAGAAGCCTCAGTTGTGGTCAACGAAGTGAAAAGTGGCAGTGGTAACTATGGTTACAATGCAGCTTCTGGTGAATACGGTGATATGCTAGAGATGGGTATCCTTGATCCTGCTAAAGTAGCACGTTCAGCACTAGAAAACGCTGCATCTGTTGCAGGCCTAATGCTCACGACCGAAGTCATGATTACTGATTTACCACAAGGTGATGACGGTATGGCTGGAATGGGCGGCGGCGCTGGAATGGGCGGTATGGGTGGAATGGGCGGCATGATGTAATTTTACTCCTACTGCAAAGTGATTTCTCTTTGTCGGATACGCTCAATGTACGATAGGTACTATTTTCGCTCATCTTCCTCGACAAATCACTTTTCGTAAGAAGTATGACCAACGTCATAAAGTTCGTTTAACCACTAAAGCTCTGCTATCGAAAGATAGCAGAGCTTTTTTGTATCTAATCTCTAAGAATTTCAATACTCACGGTGCAAGTGAGATCAAAGAAGTCGACCTCATATTACCAAAGGCATTGAATATATAAAGTTTTTTATATATGGTACTATTTGAATGTATTCAATGGACTGATACTTTATCAAAGGAAAATTGAGCACCTGCTATGGCTGAACAGCCACAAACTTTTGCGCAATTCAAGGTGATGATGATGAAAAAAATTAGGCTTGGGATTCTCGTCGAAGAGGAAACGTTGGCATGGTATAAGTTCAGACCATTAAAATCTCTCGTCGATGAAGGCAAGGTTGAGGTTTGTATTGCTGTACAACGAGATAAAAAACAAGCATCTAACCTGTCTCGGCTATCCAAAGCCATTCCTTCCATCAATCAAAAGCTATTTTCTTTGCTTTCTCGAAATAAGAGTAATACCAAGCGTTACTCTATCCATGACTTAGTGGCTGATGGCGATATGCCTGTCATAACATCAGTGGCACATCAGGATAAGATTTATGATGAGATTGAGGATTCAGTAATTGAGAAGCTTGAAGCTGCCAATCTAGATTATCTGGTAAAATTCGGCTTTCGAACCTTGGCAGGAAGGATTTTGAGTGTTTCAAAAAAAGGTATTCTTTTATTCCGTTATGGCGATGAAACCACACAAAGAAATGGATCTGTATTGTACTGGCAGTTTGCCGAACAATGGGAAAATAGCGTAGTCACGCTACACTTGTTAAATGAGCATCTTAATGTAGATAAAGTGGTTGGGAGAGGTTACGGCTCTTTATTTTATTGGGACTATAATTTAACCGAGCATAAAATAAATGGTGTCGCGGCATCCATACTATATTGGTATTTTCATAAAAATAAAGTCGGTGTTGAACGTGCAGATTTTACGCATTCAATCAATGACCGCCCAAGCTATGAGGCGGTGCAACAGCGAACAGCCGTAAAGCACTTGGCGAGTTTTTTGAAAAACTATACGATAAAGACGTTCTATAAGAGTTTTTATCTGAATCAGTGGAGCATATTTATTGGTCATATTGATCAATCGATACAGACCTATACAGAAATACTGCCTGAAAAAGGATGTTTTTGGGCTGACCCTTTTTACATTGAACACGACTCAAAGCGCTACATATTTTTTGAGAGCTTAAATTACAAAGAAAATATCGGCCGTATAGAGTGGGTGGAGCTCAACGAGAGCGATCAAGTGATTAACTCGGGCCCAGTAGACTTAGGTATTCGCTCTCATCTAAGTTTTCCGAATGTATTTAAACATAACAATACTATATACATGATTCCAGAAGCCGCAGAGACTAAGTGTATTAACCTATTTAAAGCAAAAGAGTTTCCTCAGAAGTGGGAAAAGGTCAATGAATTGGTTTCAGGAGTCTCAGCAGCAGATAGTGCCGTTATCGAACACGATGGACTGTGGTATCTGTTTACGACGCATGGTTCGATTTCAACGCTTACCATGGATTTAGAGTTGCATATTTATACATCTGATACATTGGAGTCCGACGATTGGATAATTCACCCTTGTTCACCCTTGAAGATTGATGTACGTGGATCACGATTAGCCGGGGCATTATTCCGAAAAAATGGCCAGCTGTTTCGTACGGCTCAGGATGGTACTATCAGATATGGGCGCAGAGTTGCTTTATATCTGGTAGAAGAGTTGACGCCGACCTCCTATCAAGAAACCTTTGTGCGTTATATCGAACCCAATTGGGAGGCTAATATTGATCGCCTCCACACCTATAATGTCTATGATCAGACGGTCGTCTTGGATGTCTCAAGAGATGAATTACGCTTTAGAGTCTAGGGCATGTTTTCAACTCACTCGCTAGCCATCTCAATGGTCTAAGAATGGCTAAATCTTGCCAAACATCGTCAACTAGTTGGTTAATATTCCGATATTAGATGCAATCGTTGTTTGATAATAAGAAGCGTAATACCAGTGAAAATAGAGATTAAACTCTCTTTATAGTGATTTCACTCTATGACTGATTTCTTATAAGCCATAATTTATGAATAACTTACTCTATATACATAAAATGAACCCCTGATAGATCTTAAGACTATCAGGGGTTTATCATCAGAGATTAATCACAGTTATTACTACTGCTACTGATCCACTGCATCACGTCGGAACGTCCACGTCTTATCATCAGAAGCGGCTGCGCAATAGTAATATCCTGCTAGATCAAACTGCTTTAGCTGCTCAGCATTGGTCAGCTTATTATCTGCCGCATACTTCACCATCAGTCCACGTGCTTTTTTGGCATAAAAGCTAATCACTTTATATTGACCATTTTTTTCATCTTCAAATCGTGGTGTGATGATGTCAGCATTTAATGCTTTTTTCTTTACAGACTTAAAGTATTCATTAGAAGCGAGATTAATCAATGTTTTATCGTCGCTATCAGCCATCCGCGTATTGATAACCTCAGTCACTTCCTCACCCCAAAACTCATATAAGTTATTACCGCGCTCATTTTTCAGCTTGGTGCCCATCTCTAAGCGATACGGTTGAATCAAATCTAAAGGTTTTAAAACACCATACAGCCCAGACAGAATGCCTAAATGTTCATTGACGTAGATAGTCGTATCTTTATCCATGTGATACATATCAAGACCAGTATAAACGTCACCATCGAACAAATACCCTGCAGGTTTTGCTGTATTGCCAGAGATGTCTTCAGTAAATGGCTGATCCTGACTCCAATTCCATTGCTGATTGCGTGTGGCATTTAACTGGGCGAGATCATCGGATATGCTCATCAGTTCCTGTAAATCGAGGGGCTCTTTTGACTTGAGTATTTTCATCAATGATTGTGAGTGTTCGATAAGTTCAGGCTGACTGTAATAATTTCCCAGATTTACGGCTATGGCCTCGTTTTCATTCAAAGATTTGGCAGGAGAAAGTAAAAAATACATCATGATTCCTTATTATAGGGTGTCAATAATCAGGTTATGAGAGTGTCAAGCATGCTTATTATACGGTAGTCATGAGTTTTGCTTTGCTTATCTATCACTACTTTATCTATTTTCTTGCTATATTTTTGATCTTTAGATAGTGAGATGAGTGCTCTATTATACAGTTTACGCCTTGTTGCATAAGGGGTAAGTATTTTCTGAAAACGTAAAAAGCTTAAATATAACAATAAAAGTTATGTGATTGTTGTAAATACCAAAAATTTTATCTTACTTGTTGGTCATCATTAGTCAATGAAAATTGCACAATGATATCTCTATAATAAAAAGGCATGATGGTAAATCAGCTATCATTTATTAAATTGATAATCTTTAGTCGTAAAGTTGCATAAACCATGACATAAGGTTTTTTGTCCCCTGTGCTTTTTAGACGTGCGTTGAGGGTATTAAAGGTATTTATTTGACATAAGTAAGGAGACGGTATGAAAATCGGTGTAATCAGTGCAGATAGCGCGAGCGAGAGCCGTGTCGCACTAACCCCAGACGCGGTAAAGAAATTGCGTAAGCTTGGGTTTAACGTTGTCATTCAGTCAGGCGCAGGTCAAGCAGCGTACTACGCTGATGAGTTATATCAAGCTGCCGGTGCCGACATTGCCAGTAGCAGCACCGAGGTCATTACCCAGTCTCAGATTATTACCACCGTCAATGACCTACCAGCTGAAGCCATTGATGGCTTGTCATCTGGTCAGATTGTCATTGGCATGCTCGATCCTTATCGTAACACTCAGCTTGACACTTATGCGGCTAAAGGTGCAACCGCCTTTGCCATGGAGTTATTACCCCGCACCTTGTCACGCGCTCAGAATATGGATGTCTTGTCATCACAAGCCAACCTTGCGGGTTACAAAGCAGTACTGCTAGCAGCTAATGAATACTCACGTCCATTTCCAATGTTTATGACCTCAGCCGGTACGGTTAAACCCGCCAAGGTCGTTATCCTAGGTGTCGGTGTTGCAGGTTTGCAAGCCATTGCAACCGCCAAGCGTTTGGGTGCTGTCGTTGAAGCCAGTGATTTACGTCCGACGGCTCGCGAGCAGGTGGAGTCACTCGGTGGTAAATGGCTGGATGTGCCGATGAGTGCAGAGGAAGCTGAGACCGCTAAGTCTACCGGTGGTTATGCTTGGACGCCATCCGAGCAATATGTCAAAGATCAAGCGGCTGTCGTGGACAAAGCGCTCAGCAACGCGGATATCGTCATTACCACAGCGCAGATTCCTGGTCGTAATGCTCCGCGTCTGGTGCACGGCGCAACCCTTGCTAAGATGAAAGCAGGTTCAGTATTGATCGATATGGCGGCTGGTACCGGTGGTAACGTCGAGGGCAGCGTGCCTGACCAAACCATTACCACGGACAATGGCGTACGTATTGTCGGTGCTGCCAATATTCCATCGATGCTTGCAGCACAGTCTTCAGATTTGTATGCCAATAACTTGGTTAACTTTATTACGACCTTGATTGCACCTGCTGGTGATGACACTTCAGCAAGTGACGCATCAGCTAAGCTGGCACTTAACGTAGACATGGAAGACGAGATTCAGGGCGCACTGGCGGTGACACATGACAATCAGGTACGACTGACCAAACGCTAGTTTGACGGTCTACCACGATAAACTTTGTCACCACACATTTGCCAGACATGAATAAATTTTAGGAGGATTAGATGATTGCCACTATTTTAGCGTCAGCACCCGCCGGTGCCGCCATGGCCAGTACACCATTTGTCGCGATTTTTACCGTATTCGTACTCGCTATTTTTGTCGGATACTACGTCGTTTGGGGCGTTACGCCTGCACTACACACGCCATTGATGGCGGTAACCAATGCACTATCAAGTATCGTCATTGTTGGTGCCATGCTACAGACCGTCACCATTGATGGTTCTATCTTTACACCGACCAGTATCCTTGGCGCTTTTGCGGTATTTTTGGCCAGTATTAATATCTTCGGTGGTTTTGCCGTGACCGAGCGTATGCTTGCGATGTTTAAACCGAAAGTAAAAAAAGCACCAGTAGCAACCACTGATGTTGGAGGTGACGCATGAACGATTTCTCAGCAATGATTGCGGCAAATGCAGATTGGTTCTATCTGGTCGGCGCGATTCTTTTCGTTTTAACCTTGCGTGGTTTATCCAGCCCAAAGACCGCTATCAGAGGTAACCGCTTCGGTATGGTCGCGATGGCGATTGCGGTCGTCACGACCTTCTTTTTAGCAGAAGGCCCTGTGCTGTGGTTAATTATTGGCGCGATGATTTTAGGTGCCCTCGTTGGTATGTGGAAGGCAAAAACAGTCGCGATGACCCAAATGCCAGAAACCGTTGCCTTGATGCATTCATTTGTCGGTTTGGCAGCAGTTGCCATTGCACTGGCGACAGTATTACACACTGAACAACAGCATGGTGCTGTTGCCCGTGTAGAGCTATTTATCGGTTGTTTCATCGGTGCGATTACGTTCTCAGCATCCGTCTTTGCCTTTGGTAAATTAGCAGCTAAAAGCTGGGCTAAAACACTGGTCGGCGGCTGGGTAAAACCTGTCCAAGCACTATTATTCATTGCGATGATTGGTTTCGGCGGCGTCTATTTCGTTACTGACTCATTACCCGCATTTTATGCGATGGCAGTGATTGCCGTTATATTCGGTTGGATGTGGATTGCGCCAATCGGCGGCGGTGATATGCCAGTAGTGGTATCGCTATTGAATTCATTCTCAGGTTGGGCGGCAGCAGGCATTGGTTTCACACTGGGCAACTCAATGCTGATTATCGCAGGGTCGCTCGTTGGCTCATCAGGTGCGATTTTATCTTACATCATGTGTAAAGCCATGAACCGCTCATTACTTAACGTTTTGTTTGGCGGTATGGGTACAGGCGCTGTGGCAGCGGGCGGCGATGATGGCGCACCAAAGAACTACAAGGCTGGTTCGGCAGAAGATGCGGGTTTCTTAATGGCCAATGCCAGTAGTGTTGTGATTGTACCGGGTTATGGTATGGCACAGGGCCGTGCACAGAATGCGGTAAAAGAGTTATATGAGCTGCTAAAAGAAGAAGGTGTGAATGTACGTTTTGCGATTCATCCAGTGGCGGGTCGTATGCCAGGTCATATGAACGTCTTATTGGCGGAAGCCGATGTACCTTACGATGATATTTTAGAGATGGATGAGATTAACTCGGACTTCGCGAGTACAGATGTGGTGTTGGTTATCGGTGCGAACGACGTGGTAAACCCATCTGCGAAAGATGATCCAACCTCGCCAATTTTTGGTATGCCGATTCTAGAAGTCACTAAAGCGCAAACGGTCATGGTCATCAAGCGTTCAATGAACACGGGTTATGCAGGTCTTGATAACAGTCTGTTCTACATGGACAAAACCATGATGATCTTTGGTGATGCCAAGAAAATGGTCGAAGAGATGGTTCGTAGTATCAATGGCGCAGGTCACTAATCTCTGACCTATATCTTTAAATATACGCTTTTCAATAAAAAAGTCACTGAGGTGGCTTTTTTTGCGTTAGAGTGTGCGGCATTTATGGCCGAGATGGCATTACCAAATATTATCGCCAATGATAACTATAATGAAATAAAATTAGAGAGTTTTTTATGAATATGTTACTGCGTTTTTTTATTATGGTCAGTTTGCTCAAACAACAGCTCAAGCAGCAATCGACGAGTGAGACAATTAGTATAGAGTCATTGATGGCACCCACTGTTCGCCACTATCGAGTACTACCACACGACATGGGGTTTCGCGATCACTTGCCAAACTATCGCTACTTGTCATTTATTGAGCTAAATGTCACTCGCTGGGTAATGAAGCACTGCCATGAAAAAGGTATCAAACCCCTAAACTGGGTCATTGCCATGCAAGAGATGGTTTATCTAAAACAGATAAAGTTTTTGGATAAAATGACGCTGAGTAGTGTCGTGGCAGGGTGGGATCACAAATATGTGTATTTTGAGCATCACTTCTTTGTAAAAAACCAGCTGATGGGTGTTGGCATGACCAAGTTTGTTTTTACCAATAATAAAGGGATGTGTACTCCTGAAGTCCTAGACATGACAGGCGAACATTTGACGGATATCATTACTACTTGGAACGCACACCAAGTCGCCATTAAGTCAAACAAGTCAGCTTAAGAAATAGCAGAGTAAAACAACTTGGCTATAATCCTTGGGTGAATTTTGGTAGGATAGCGCTTATCAAGGTGACGTTATCAAAACGAACGCATCGTCTTTTAAACGACTGGTTTTAACACTGCTAAAAAAAGGTACCGTTATGATTCCACAAAAACTAAAATGGACAGACAGCTTAGATATCGCTATTGAGCTTTATGAGAAATTCCCAGAGACTGATCCACAGTACATACGCTTTACCGACTTGCATCGCTGGGTGACTGAACTTGAAGGCTTTGATGATGATCCACAGAAGTCAAATGAAGGCATCTTAGAAGCCATTCAGATGAACTGGATTGATGAAGCAGATTAATTGACTTTATTATTTTAGATATTGCATCAAAAAATTTATGAAATAAAAATCAAATCAAAAAACACAAAAGGCCGAATCATGACATCAGAAGTTAAAGAGCTACCAGAAGCGATAGCGTGCAATGGTATTAGCGTTCGTACTACCAATAATGCTGAAATCAGCGAAGACACGGCCAAACTGGGTCGTTTATGGCAAAAGTTTTACCAAAACCATGCCAGTGATCTTCCTAAAGGCGAAGACATCTATGGTGTCTATCACAATTATGAGAGTGAGGATTTGGTCGGCGCTTTTGACGTGGTTGCCAGTTGGAAAGTAGCCAGTGAGCAAGAGCCATCAGACAGTGATAATATCGCTAAGGCTGCAAACCTAGTGACAGTAGATATTCCTGCAGGAAAGTATTTGGTATTCTCTGAGCAGGGCAGAATGCCATACACGGTGATGAATGCTTGGGAAAAGGCTTGGACATACTTTAATGATCGCAGCTGTGAGCACACTCGAACTTTTGATGTCGATTTTGAGCATTATATCGATGGCAATCTAGAATATGGTCAAGTTGATGTCTATATTGGTATAGAATAAAACCAAAATAAAATAGATCCGTTAAAGCAATAAAAAGCGCCAAGTCTGCTATCAGACTTGGCGCTTTTTTTAGTGATAATAAGAAGTTAATCTAAGAGTAAGTTCTCTAAAATACCTTCATAAATCTGTGCCAGTTTGCCCAAGTCATCGACTTCTACTTTTTCATCAACCTGATGAATGGTGGCATTACGCACACCCAGCTCAACCACTTGTGCACCAGTTGGCGCGATAAAGCGTCCATCGGAAGTACCACCAGAAGTAGATAGGGTAGTATCAACATCGGTCACTGATTTAATAGCTTTTTGACAGGCAGAAACCAGCTTCCCTTCAGGGGTCAAAAACGGCTGACCAGACAATTTCCAATTGATAGTATAGTTTGCTTTGCTATCAGCAAAGTGTTTGTCAAAGATAGCATGCGTTTTTGCTTTTAGCTCATCTTCAGTGGTTTCAGTAGAAAAGCGAAAGTTAAAGACCGCCTCAAGCGTTTCAGGGATGACGTTGGTCGCACCCGTGCCACTATTGATATTTGAGATTTGCAGTGATGTCGCAGGGAAATAGTCATTGCCATTATCCCAAGTCGCTGAGGTCAATTCTGCCAAAGCTGACATGGCGGCATGGATAGGATTACAGGCCAAATGCGGATAGGCCACATGACCTTGTTTACCAGTGACGGTAAGCTCTGCGCCTAGTGAGCCGCGACGACCATTTTTGATAATATCGCCAAGAGTATCAGTACTTGATGGCTCACCCACGAGGCAATAGGTGATTTTTTCTTGACGCGCTTCTAAGGTCTCGATGACTTTGACTGTGCCATTGATTGATGGGCCTTCTTCATCTGAGGTGATTAAAAAAGCAATCGAACCCTTGTGTTCAGGGTGATTGGCGACAAAACGTTCTGCTGCGACAGTAAAGGCAGCAATACCTGTTTTCATGTCAGCGGCACCGCGTGCCCATAGATACCCATCAGCAATGGTGGGAGTAAACGGTGGATAAGTCCAGTTCTTCGCATCACCAGTTGGTACAACATCAGTATGACCTGCAAAACAAATCACAGGATCAGTCGTGCCTCGACGTGCCCACAAGTTTTTGACTTCAGCGTGTTCGCCCTTTGCCTGTCTATCACCATAATACATAAACTCACAGTCAAAGCCCGCTTTTTCCAATCGCTCCGATAGTATGTCTTGGCAACCATCATCATCTGGCGTGACAGAAGGGCGTTCTAGCAGTTTGATGCTTAATGCCAATGTTTCTTGCTGGTGGTTTTTGCTATGATTTTCTGAACTCATGACGGTCCTAGTTAAGTTGAGTTAATGTCTTTTGCTATAAAATCGAGCTTATTTTTATCAGGTTTTTCTAGTCATCATCATTTAACGATGTACTACAAACATATAGAAATTGAATGTTTTATGGCTAAAAAAATCTTAGTTTCTATCTAAGTAGATTTTTTCGTAATCGCCATAAAACTTTGCTAAATACTCTGTAATACAATGTTCGGCTGGGATATGACTATAAGATTGAGTGTTGTCTCTATCGTAAGGAGTCATATTGCCGCCAGCAAAAACAACTTCACCCATTTGATAAGTTACGCCTAATAAGTTTAGAGTTTTGTTAGTAGGATCAAAAGTTGCATGTCCTTCTGGAAATACTGGCGTCATCCATCTTGTTCCATCAAAGGCAAGTACGCACCCATTCTCATACTTAAATTCAGTGGTTATAGCTGTTGGTGTAACTATCATAGGTTTTTCAGGAGTGGATTTTAGTAAGTGATAGGTGAAGAAAGGCTTACTGACTTTTTGATTGGAGTTTTGATGATTAATCGTCTCGCAGCTTGCAAGTAAAGGCAACATAATAACTAAAATAGAATGTCTGAATAAATTTTTACGCATTACCATTGTCCTTAATTAACAAACCTTCTTTAAAGCCATAGCGAATGACAAATATACTCAGGGCGCAGCAAACAAAACCACAGCATCATCACGTCTTAACCAAGTAGCGATAGAGTAGCGTTGACGATGTGCAATTTGCACTTGATGGCGTAAGTCACTGTCAAAAATGATCAGTCTATTGGCAACTGGCATGACCTCATGATGGACACCATGCTTATCGACAACTTCTAGCGCACCGCCGTCAGTTGCTTCCCAGTCATCATTGAGATAAAACACCGCCGAGATTACACGTTCATCACGCCCAGCAGGATTGTCGCTGTGCCATTGATAGCCAAAGCCAATCGGATAGCAAGCATAATGCGCTTCACTATGACGAATACCCGCAAACAAACTACGATTAAACAGCGCAGCCAGCTCATTGATACTTTCCAGATAAAAAAAGCCTGCAAAGAAGTTTTCAGTGATCCAACGTATCTTATCACCGCGAATATCACTGATGCGAACACCAGCGGTCAAGGCAGCATCACGATAGTCAATAAAGCCGCTTTCTGCTTGTAGTGCTAATAAGGCAGTACTATTAAACACATCATCAATGATGAGCCAACCGTTAGTGACGAATGTATCAAGCTGTGGGTCCGTTAGCTTGTCTTCCCAACTCACAGCAAAATCAGACATTTGCAGGACATGTTGGGTGAGCGTTTCTTGGCTATTGTTATAAGCGTCTGGCAGCAGTAATGGGGGATTATCCGGACCTATCGGCTGATCGACGACCAACTCTGTCACATTAAGGTTGCTAATAATCTGCGTCATTTCATCTCATTATTATCAATCAGCTGTCAATAAATCATCATTGAATGCGTTTTTATTGAAAGCACTTACCAAAACCACATTATCTTTTACTCTGCCTATGCTACCATAGATGCAATTTTTCTTATTTAAACTTTTGAGATTATGAACTATAAACACGCCTACCACGCTGGTAACTTTGCTGATGTGGTCAAACACATTTTATTGGTACAACTGCTCAATCAACTGGGACAAAAAAACAAACCTTTTTATGTGCTTGACGCTTATGGCGGACGCGGACTTTATTCACTAAGCAGTGAAGAAGCACGCAAGACAGGTGAAGCCAAAGGTGGTATCCAAGCGTTATTAAATGCTGATACTGAAAAAGCACCTGCTGCTGTCAAACAGTATATGGAAGGTATCAAGCAAGCTCGATTTACTTATGACAATAAAGTCTATCCTGGTTCTCCTTGGTGGATTGCTCATCATATTGAACAAAATCCTACGGCAGGTGTTCGCGGCGAAGCGTTCGAAGCCAAAGCCAGCGAATATGATGCGTTGAACTATCAGCTACATAAATTGCCAATCGGTATCCATCACCGTGATGCTTTTGAAGGTATCACTGCGGTCATTCCACCAAAAGAAAAACGTGGCCTGATTTTTCTTGATCCTCCTTATGAGCAAGAGCACAAAGACTTTACCCGTCTTATCAACTTATTAGTAGATTCTTACAATAAATGGCCACAAGGCACTTACGCGCTTTGGTTCCCTATTAAGAATATTGAAGCCGTTGAATTGTTCTACAAAAAGCTGAAGCGTACTGAGATGCGTCGTCAGTTGGTGTGTGAATTGAATATTTATCCAAATGATGTTGCCGTTGGACTTAATGGAACAGGTCTGCTGGTTATCAATCCGCCATGGCAGTTTGACAATCATGCACGTGAGATCGTTCGTTTCTTACAGCCTGCACTAAAAGTGGCTGATGCCCCTGATTTGACACCTGATAGCGCGACCAATGTGCGCTGGTTAGTTGGTGAATAACTGGTTCGATGAGTAGCAATGTCGGCAAATAAGGATATTAAGATGACCAATACACCACCGCCCTCAGGTCAACCTAATCATGTGTCCTCAAAGGATACGGCTCTCAATGATGGATTGTTGAAAGACAGTGCAGCAACCCAGCCACCATTTATGGATGAGCATGAGTTCAATATTCGCCTAGCGGATAATGACAGCTACGATGGTTTGACCTTTGAGGTCATCGAGGCAGAGGTGGCAGAAGGCCAGCGAGTGGTCAGTCGCGGCGTATATCTAGCACCGAACTTGATCACGACTTTATCGCTACTATCAGGCTTTTACTCGATTTTGGCCAGTACGCAAGGCGAGTTTTACAAAGCGTCTTTGGCCATCTTTTTATCGGCTATTCTCGATGGTGCTGATGGGCGCGTGGCACGAATGCTTAATGCCCAAAGCCCATTTGGTGAGCAATACGACTCCTTAGCAGATATGCTTGCGTTTGGCGTTGCGCCTGCTATTTTGATTTATAGCTTTGCTCTAGAACCATTGGGTCGTATTGGTCTTGGCTGTGCATTTGTATTTACCGCTTGTGGGGCTTTTCGCCTAGCGCGCTTTAACGTCCAAGTCGGTATTGTCGATAAGAAATACTTCGTTGGTCTAGCAAGTCCTTTGGCAGCTATACTGGTGACGTCTGCTGTGATGGTTGCTATTGATCATAACGAGTGGATTGGTCAGTACGATACAGCAGTCATGTTGTTATTTGCTGCTTGGGTCGTTACTTGTGGCTTACTTATGGTCAGCAACGTTAAGTACTATAGCTTTAAAGAGTTTGATAAAAAGAAAGTTCCTTTTGTCGTGCTTATCATTGGTGTACTTGTCATGAGTATTGTGCTTTATGACATACCTGTTGGTATTCTAGCCATTGGTATTATCTATGCGCTATCAGGTATCGTTACGACGGTTAAAACCAAAGTAAGTGGCTAAAACAGCTTATAGTATTTATATGAAGGAGCTTACCGCTAGGTAAGCTCCTTTTTTATGTCTTATATATTTATGACGGACTCATGATGTACAAAGAGACGCAGTTGTATAAATCAATGCCATTATGTAAGAGTGATATTTCAAATACTAATAGAGCCACATTATCAGTGATAACAAATCATCAGATGACGTAATGTTACCTCCAATGCATAGATAAGAGCATTGAGCACAGCCTATTGTCTTCTGTTTGGAACGCCGCATATCGCCATCCCATTAAAACGAAAGCAGCGCAGCCATTTCACTAATTTCACTCAATCACCAAGTTTATTTGAATTAAATAAAAATAGGTCTTGACTCAGACTTTAAACCGTCTATAATACGCCCTCATCAAGACGGACTGGCAGTAACTGATGTGTGATTACACATTAATAACCCAGTTAACCTGATGAAACAATTTATAAAACAGCTTGACAAACCTAATCATTATGATAAGATAGTCGGCTCGCTAGATAGCTTAACCCGTAAGGGATTGAGACTAAACAGCAAGAGAGTTACCCTATATATCAGTTACTGGACGACAGTGATTGAGCACTATTTAAAAGCATAACTAAAGAAC
>NZ_JADHDA010000008.1 GCF_015277735.1 Psychrobacter sp. NG254
CTCAGAAGTGAAACATCGTTGCGCCAATGGTAGTGTGGGTTCGCCCATGTGAGAGTAGGTCATCGTCAGCTCTCTATACTGAAATATCCCCCGACTAGTTATCTAGCCGGGGGTTTTTCTTTGCCTAAGAAAAAGTGCCAGTGTGATATCTAATTTAGCTTGCACTTATGATTCAAAATTCATAAGTACATTTTTTGAATTAGCGAATATATGTGTTTATATAATATATGGTTTTATGAATATATTTCCTGTTGATATAATCAAAATGATTTGACTTATATCATTATAGCTGCTAATTTTAAACTAGGTTTTTATTACAGGTATGTAAAATATATATTAAAACCTTGTAAATGATTGGGTCTAGTATGGATTGAATTATTTACTTATGAGGTTTTACTCCTATTCTCATAATTATCAAAAGGAATTGATAATGAAGTTAGCTCCTCTTTTTTCAATTGGTGCTTTAGCCGCTATTAGTCTTCTCGGTTGCTCTAACCAGTCTGCTGACACTGCTGATGGTTCATCAGCCACTTCTCAAGAAACCACTGTATTGCGCTTTTCACATTTTTGGCCTGCTACCTCATCTATTAGTACAGAGGTCTTTGAACCTTGGGCTAAGAAAATAGAAGAAGATTCTAAAGGTCGTCTAAAAGTTGAGCTCTATCCATCAGCGGGTCTTGCTAAAGCAGATGTTACCTATGAATCTGCTGCAAAAGGTACGATCGATATTGGCTCACAAGCACATGGCTATACCAACGGTCGTTTCCCTTTAACTCAAATTACTGAGCTCCCGGGATTGTCAAACTCAGCCAGCCAAATGGGCTGTATGCTGCAGACTCTTTATGATGATGGGACGCTCGCTAGTGAGTATGAAGACTCTCATTTGCTATTTATGTATGGTGGAGGCCCTGGTGCGCTTCACACTACGGATAAGCTAATTCGTACGCCTGCGGACATGAAAGGCATGCGCATTCGCCGTCCTTCTGCAGTCGCTGGTGACATTATAGAAAGTGCTGGTGCTTCTCCAGTAGGTCTACCTGCAAATGATATGTATACCTCTTTACAGCGCGGTGTCGTTGACGGTTTGAGTTTCCCTTGGGAGGCGGTAACAGCCTTTAAGATTGACGAGATTACCAAATATCACACCAATATTCCTTTTTATAGCTCAGCACTGATGGTGACTATGAATAAGGATAAGTATAATAATTTGCCTGATGACTTGAAAAAAGTTCTGGATGAAAATTCAGGAATGGCGCTTGCTAGTAAAGTTGGTGAGGTATTTGATAAACATGACAAAATGGCTATTCAAGCTGCTAAAGATAAAGGTGATGAAATTATCGAAATTCCTGATCCACTAAATGATCCAGATTGGAAAGGGCCACTTGAAAAAGGAACGCAAAAATACCTAAGTGATGTCAAAGCTTTGGGTCTAGATGCTGATGGTGTTTATGCAAAAGCAAAAGCTGCTAGTGCTGCTTGTAAGGTATAACCCATTGGGAGGTATCACGTGGCATTTCTAGTCAAAATCAGCCAAACAATCTCACGCCTATGTCAATTTATTGGCGGCGTGAGTCTCATCATCATTGTCCTCACTACTATGCTCGACGTCGTCGCCCGCTATATCTTTAAACTTAGCGGCGGTGAGTTTGGTTTTACGGTTAAGGGCAGCGTCGAGATCGTCTCCTACTTTATGCTATTTGCCCTGTTGGCCGCCTTTGCTGCCTTCGTTGAACGCTCACAAATCATCGTCGATGTGTTCACTCAGAAGATGCCCCAATCTATCAAAGGCTACATGATGGGAATCTTCATGATGGGCTTCTTTATCATTGGTATCGTCTTCTCATGGGGACTTTATGAAAGTGCTATTGATGCTGTCGAGTATGGCAAAGTCACCCAAGATTTGCGCATTTCTATGATGCCTATTTATGCCCTTAGCGCCTTTTTAAGCATTCTGCTTGCCATTCGCTCATTGATCGAATCCATCAACATCTTTAAAACAGGCGAGTTCTTTGACGCCGAGGAGACAGGCGCATGAGTCCAGAAATTATCGGCGCTATTGGCTTAATTGTCATGATCTTTCTCGTCTTGTTCCGTGTACCAGTCGCCCTTGCCATGTTAGGCGTTGGACTTGTCGGCTTTGGTGCTGTTACAGCCCCCAGTGGTGCGCTGCAAATGCTCAAAGACATCCCAGTTGATGTCTTAGCCAAATACGACTTTAGTGCCATTCCGCTGTTTATTCTCATGGGGGTGTTTGCTACCCACTCAGGTATGGCAGGTAAATTGTTTGAGGCCACTCGTACCATTTTCGGCGGAGTCAGGGGCAGTCTTGGTATTGCTGGTATTGGCTCGTCCGGTATCTTCGCCTCTATTTCAGGATCATCGCTCGCCACTGCTTCTACGATGACTAAAGTCGCGCTGCCACAAATGGAGAAGTACGGTTATCAGCCAGGGTTTGCCTGCGGTATTTTGGCCGCTGGTGGGACGCTCGGCATCATGATTCCGCCTAGTATCGCATTACTGGTCTATGCCATCTTAACTCAGCAATCAGTAGGTGACATGTTCATCGCAGGGTTCTTACCCGGTATGCTGGGTATGGTGATGTATTCCATCACGGTGATGGTGATGGTACGTTGGAAACCGCATCTAGCAAGACGTGGTGAGCCAACCACCTGGAAAGCCAAGTTTTTGTCATTGACGGGTCTAATACCTTTTAGCTTTATCTTTATTGTGATTATTGCCGGTATCTTCTTTGGTCTATTTACGCCAACAGAAGGCGCGGCTGTCGGGGCGTTTGTCTCTTGGGCATATGCGTTTGCCAAAGGCATGCGTTTAGATGGTTTAAAGCAGTCGTTGATTGAGACGCTGGCACTCTCTGCGGTGGTGTTTTTTATGCTACTGGGCGCAGAGGCATTGGGGTATTTTATCTCAGTATCACGTCTGTCTTATTCACTGGCTTCTTGGATTGGTGGGTTGGCAGTCAGTCCGATGATTGTGCTGATCTGCATTTTGATCATGTACTTTCTATTAGGGCTATTTATGGATGCCCTAGCGATGCTAGTGATTACGATTCCTGTGGTCTATCCGATTATTTTGGCCTTAGGGTTTGATCCAGTATGGTTCGGTATCATTGCAGTATTGACGGTGGAGCTTGGGTTAATCACGCCGCCGATGGGGATGAATATCTTTGTGATTAAGGCGATGGCGCCGCACATTAAGTTGGCTGATATGTTTCGGGGAGTGGCACCATTCATTGTGTCCGATGTGATTCGACTGGTCATATTGGTGATGTTCCCTGCTATTTCGCTTGTGCTATTGGGATAAGTCATACATAAAATAACATAGAATCATTGTTGTGCATTCGGTATAGCGCTAGAATAATTGAGAGATAAAATGTTGAGTCTACGTTTTTATCATCATTTTATTTTAAAAAAACTATTCTAAAATCAAATGGATGCGAAAAATATTATGACTATTGCTAAGAATGTTGAGATCAGCAGTACTTCTGAAACCAGCTTTGAAGATGCTATTCAACAAGGTATTGCGAGAATCTCTAAGACTGTTAAAAATGTTGAAGGCGCTTGGATAAAAGAGCAAAAAGTAGGTGTCACTGATGGAAAAATCAGTAAATATCATGTCATTATGATTGTAAGCTTTGTCATTGATGACGGTACTGATATCAGCTAAATATTGATCAAGATCAAAAAAGACTGCCATTGCAGTCTTTTTTTTGCACAAAAAATGTGTATTAGCGGTCTTAATATGAGTGCGAGTAGCTACACGGCTAACTCATATATATAGTAAAATAAATTCTATAATTCTCATTACTTATCATAGAAGCACACATTTATGGCCGTCGATTTCAGCAATACACTTATCGTTGCAATTTCTGCGACGGCACTTTTTGATCTCACAGAGTCAGAAAACCATTTACTAGAACTATTAGAGCAGAGACCTGCAAGCGCAATCAAAGAGTTTCGTGACTACATGATAGAGCGTGAAAATGAATCTCTGAACATCGGTGCTGGCTATCCGTTAATCAAGGCGTTGCTAAACCTAAACAATTATTGCGAAGATAGTAAGCGAAATTTAGAGCTTGAAGCACCTCTCGTTGAAGTCGTGATTGTCTCAAAAAGTAGTCCAGATACTGGCATTCAGGTGCTTAATGCAATTCTAGAGCGCAATATCAATATTTCACGTTCGGCATTTATTTCAGGCAGTCCGGTTGCCCCCTATATCAAAGATTTTAACGTAGATTTGTTTTTGACCACCAATCGTGAAGATGCGCAGCAAGTGGCTGATGCCAATATCTGCGCTTGTGCGATATTGGATGCGACCCCTGTTAATACTTATGAGCTGGACACCGATCAGCTACGCATTGCCTTTGATGGGGATGCAGTGCTGTTTGATGATTCAGGAGAGCTGCTCTATAAACAAAAAGGCCTGCGTGCTTTCCATGATCGCGAGTCACAGCTGCGTGATTTACCAATAGAAAAGGGGCCTTACGCTGAGTTATTGATTAAATTATCCAACTTACAGAAGCGTCTGCCTGCTGGTTTGCAATACTCTCCAATCAAAATCGCGCTTGTCACCGCCCGTAATGCACCAGCAGATCTGCGAGCGATCAAAACGCTGCGTGAATGGGGCGTAAATGTGGATATGGCGTTTTTTTTGGGAGGGCTAGAAAAAACTGCCGTGCTGAGAACGTTTGCGCCGCATATCTTTTTTGATGATTCTATTCAGCATATTGATGCTGCACGTCACTTTATCCCGACCGCACTGGTGCCTTATCATTCGACGTCGTTGTTGCATAGTAATAGTTATTTGAATGCGGATACAGACACGTCACCTTTATCATTTATACCCGCTGTGCGCCCACCATTTGCAGTAAATCACTAGCAGACATATAACATTAGAGCAAAGGAATAGGACGGTCTATGAATTGGCAGCAGTTGCTTAGCTTAGTAATGGCAAGACTGAAGCAAGTCGTTGGCTTGTACGCATTTGTACTCATACCGATGTGGGGCATGTTTTTATTAAATGAAGTGTTTTTGTTTGGACTGTGGAATATTTTTGGTATTGTCCCGCGAGCATTAGATGTGGGGAGTATGATAGGGGTATTTGCGTCATGGACGATGCATGGCAACTTGTCCCATTTGACTGGCAACACTGTGACGCTGTTGCAGATTTTATTTTTGTTTGGACTGTTTGAAAAAAATGCCTATCGTACTGTGATTAAATTGGTGGTCGCATCAGGTTTAGTCACTTGGGTGCTTGGCTCACCTTCTTCTATTCATATTGGTGCATCAGGGCTGTGTTTTGCAATGCTTGGTTATATGATAGGCGGCGCTATATTTGCACGGCGCTGGGGTTATTTGATTGCTTGTATCGTGATGGGGGCAGGGTACTGGCTCACCATCAAAGAAGGTTTAATGCCACAAGAAGGCATCTCTTTTGCCGCCCATTTCGGTGGTTTATGTGCGGGGCTACTGCTAGGTGCCAATTCTAAGCACACTTATGCGGCACCGTCTCGCTAGTATCATCAGTAAGAAAAGTAAAGTAAATAAGGCGGTATTTTCAGATTTTTTACTTGTCTAAAATACCGCCTTATCATCATATGTCTCTTTTAATACTTTACTACTAATGGATTGCCTGTTCTAAATCTCTCTTAATTCGTTAGCTTTGTTTATCAGTGCAAATACTGATAAATAGCGGATCATCTGTTGCTAGGTCTCGCCATGCAGTCGTTTGCTTTACATGTTCATCAATGGATAGCGTATTGCCTTTCTCAGGTATAACGTAGTCTGCACGTGCAGGAATACTACAATCGATAACTTGAGGGACTGTCTCTACAGCTCTTCGTCTTTCAAATAGATATAAATTGAATAAATGTATATCTGGGTTATCGACTTGTACACTCGCATTTCCAATATCGGCAGCGATAAACCGTAATATTTGCGGCTTAGCGTAAGACCATGGGCGGAACCACTCCGTGCTTTTCGCTGTTTTGACGACTTCTACACCTTTTGGTAGCTTCTCCACTTGTTGACCATACCAGCTGTACTCCTGGTTTATCTGAAATGCAAACATACCAATAGCAGCAAATAAGGGAATCAGCCATTTAGGGGCACGTTTGCCTGCCAGTTTGCTGAGGTGAGTTATGATAAGTGCTAGTCCAGCCATGCCAAATGCGGCAGCGATGGTAGCGATAAACTCAAAAAGCATAAAATATTCCTTAATGCGTGAGATATGTTTAATTGAACTTATTGGATAAAGGAAGAATCTAAGATATCGTTATTATAGCGCCAAGATAAAAAAATCACTCACAAGCAGTGACTGCCTGTGAGTGATATATTAACAAAAGATATATCCTCAGTTGCAAGCTTAGTGGTCGACTGCACCGCCAGCACCACGTGGAGAACGTACGCTCTCAACCAACTCTTGGATATGTGCTGGAGGTGGCGCAGTAGCATAAGATACGGCGAATGCTACGATAAAGTTAAGTAGGGCACCAATTGCACCAAATGATAGTGGTGAGATACCAAATAACCAGTACTCTTCGGTATCAGGGAAGTTAGCAGTACCACTGATGAAGAACCAACCTTTGAACATAAAGATATAGACAAGGACGACGATCAAACCAGTCAACATCCCTGCAATAGCACCAAGATTGTTGATACGTTTAGAGAAAATACCCATCATCAACACAGGGAACAATGAGGAGGCCGCAATACCGAAGGCTAAGGCAACAACCTGCGCAGCAAACCCTGGTGGGTTAATACCTAAGTAGGTCGCAACAACAATCGCCACACCCATCGTAATACGAGCATATTTTAGCTCTTGTTTATCAGTGATATTTGGGTTTAGGTTACGTTTGATTAAGTCATGACTAATCGCTGATGAGATCGCAAGGAGTAGTCCAGCTGCTGTCGATAGTGCTGCTGCCAAACCACCTGCTGCGATAAGACCAATCACCCATGATGGCAGATTCGCGATTTCTGGGTTAGCAAGTACTAAGATATCAGCGTTTACATCAAGCTCGTTACCTGCCCATCCGGCATCAGCAAAACGACCATCAAGCTCTGCATCATGTGCAATGCGAGCTTTTTCTACCGCTGCAGTTGCAGTAGCAACATCGCCACCGTCAGCTTCAGCCGTATTAAGGGCTATTTGAGCGGCACCAAGTCCACTGTCGCTATATAACTGGATACGACCATCATTATTTAGATCGTTATACTTAATGAGACCGGTCTCTTCCCAAGTTTTCATCCAGTCAGGACGCTCATCATTGAGAATAGGCTGATTTTCGACACCTTGTGGATAGATAGTATCTACTAAGTTTAAGCGTGCCATCGCACCAACGGCAGGCGCTGTGAAGTACAGTAGCGAGATAAATACCAATGTCCAACCTGCAGTCCAGCGTGCATCAGCCACTTTAGGAACCGTAAAAAAGCGAATTATAACGTGTGGCAAACCTGCAGTACCAATCATGAGAGTCAAGGTAAATAGCACCATGTTTAGCTTGTTAGGTACATCAGCCGTATAGGATGCAAAACCTAAGTCAGTAACCACTTGATTCAGCTTGGTCAAGATAGGAACACCTGATTCTACATGGTTTGAGAACAAACCAAGGCCTGGAATAGGGTTGCCCGTTAATTCGAGTGAGATGAAAACCGCAGGAATGGTATAAGCAATCATTAGAACGACATACTGTGCAACCTGCGTGTAAGTAATCCCTTTCATACCGCCCAGTACCGCGTAAAAGAATACAACGACTGCTGCGATAATCAGACCAGTGGTACTTTCAACTTCTAAGAAGCGCGAGAATGCAACACCAGCACCAGTCATCTGACCGATAACGTAAGTGGTCGAGGCAGTAATCAAACAGACAACCGCAATCATAGCTGCCGTCTTGGAATAAAAGCGATCACCAATGAAATCAGGAACGGTGAACTTACCAAACTTACGTAAGTAAGGGGCTAAGAGCATCGCAAGTAGAACATAACCACCTGTCCAACCCATCAAATAGGTAGAAGCACCATAACCGCCAGCAGCAATAAGACCTGCCATTGAGATAAATGACGCCGCACTCATCCAGTCAGCAGCGGTTGCCATACCGTTAACGACTGGATGGACACCGCCGCCTGCCACATAAAACTCACTGGTCGAACCAGCACGGGCCCAAATCGCGATACCGAAATACAGAGCGAAGGATAGACCCACAAATATAAGATTAACTACAAATTGACTCATGGGGCTATTCCTCGTCTACGCCATATTGTTTATCTAACTTATTCATACGCCATGCGTAAAAGAAAATCAGAATAATAAACACCCCGATGGATCCTTGTTGGGCAAACCAAAAACCCAAGTCGGTACCACCGATCTTGATGCCAGCCAAGAGGGGACGTAATAAGATAGCAAAGCCGTACGAGCATAGCGCCCATACAATTAAGCAGCCTCTAATGAGACGGATATTGGCACGCCAATAACCGGATGGATCGTTATGATTTTCCATGGGACAACTCCTTTTGTCTTACCCAAAAAATACCAACAATATAAAAAGAACAGCGATTATTCTTTATCACTAACGAACAGTATAAAAAATAAATAGGTACTGCTTTATATGGTGAAAACGATGATGCATCATGATCTATTTATCTGTCGTTTTTGCTAACGATAAATGTGTGTTTTGGCAGCATGCTGCGCACATAGATAAAAGGTGTTGAATGGTAAAAACAGTGTCTATCGAGGAAGGAGGGCATGACTATCCTATGTCTTTTTATGCTCTTGTCTTCCTAACAAGAAACTTTGCGCTTTCAACGCTTTAAATCATTGTACTGATTACAAATTATAAAACGGCATAAGTGAATATAGGATTTATCTGAGTACTAGTCAACAAATTTCATTGAAAACCATTGCATATTCATTTCAGAGAAAATACCGATAGGTGGTTTGGTGGATTATATTTAAAGTATCAGATGCACTAAAACGATACGACAAACGCCTTTTTTACACCACTGAACCATCATTTAATATATTTTGTAGCATATAAAATATGAAGCATATTTATTTGACAAATAAAGCTATAAGCACAAAAAAACCGCCCTTATTATTAAGAGCGGTTTTTTATTGATTTCTATTTATCCAAATCATAGATTACATGTTTGGATAGTTAGGGCCACCGCCACCTTCTGGCGTTACCCAAGTGATGTTCTGTGACGGATCTTTGATATCACAGGTTTTACAATGTACACAGTTTTGCGCATTGATGACAAACTTGGCACCTTCAGCGTCTTTGACCACTTCATAGACACCTGCTGGGCAATACAAACGCGCAGGCTCAGCATATAGTGGCAAGTTGATTGAGATAGGTACGGTTGGATCAGTGAGCTTCAAATGCGTTGGCTGATCTTCTGCATGGTTGGTGTTAGAGATAAACACTGACGACAGTTTATCAAAGACCAGCTTACCATCAGGCTTGAGGTACGTTGGCTGATAGGCGTGGTTGGCACGCTCTAACTGATCGTAATCTGGGATATTGTCATGTAGGGTAAATGGCATTTTACCTTTTAACAAGTTGTGCTCGATAAAGGTGAATGCGCCTCCCATGAACAGCCCCATGCGATGTATCGCAGGCGAGAAGTTGCGCGACTCATAGTTGTCTTGATACAGCCATGATTCTTTATACATGGTGCTATAGGCAATGACTTCATCGTGCTGACGACCGGCTTGGAGCGCCTCAAAGATGGCTTCGGCTGCGAGCATGCCTGACTTCATCGAAGTATGAGTACCTTTGATTTTTGCAGGATTTAAGAATCCAGCATCATCACCTACCAACACGCCACCTGGGAAAGTGAATTTTGGCAGTGAGTTGAGGCCACCTTTGGTCAAAGCACGTGCGCCGTAAGAAATGCGCTTACCGCCTTCTAAAACATTCTTGATAACAGGGTGTGTTTTTAGACGCTGCATTTCATCAAATGGCGAGACATATGGGTTGTGGTAAGACAAGTCGGCCACCAAACCAAAACTGACTTGGTTGTTTTCATCAAAGTACAACCACCAGCCACCTGTTGAGCCAGTTTCGGTTAATGGCCAACCAAGACCGTGCATGACCACGCCTTGCTCATGCTTTGCAGGATCGACATCCCACAGCTCTTTTAGACCGATACCATAATGCTGCGGATCAGAGTCCTTATCGAGATCAAAACGGCTGATGAGACGTTTACCCAAATGACCACGGCTGCCTTCGGCAAAGACAGTGTACTTGGCAACCAACTCATAACCCGGCTCAAAGCTAGGCTTGGCCTCGCCATTGGCAGCCACACCCATATCACCCGTTAATACACCTCGTACTGAACCATCGTCATTGTACAAAATGTCATCTGCAGGGAAGCCTGGGAACATCATGACCTCTAGCTCTTCTGCCTGCACGGCCAACCAGCGAACGACATTGCCCAATGAGACAATATAGTTGCCTTCATTGTGCATCGGCCCTGGAATCAATGAGTCAGGTACTTTGGTCGAGCGAGTAGCAGAGTTTAGGTAATAAAAACGATCTTCAGTCGCTGGCACGTTAAGTGGTGCGCCTTTTTCTTTCCAATCTGGAATCAGCTCATTGAGAGCACGTGGCTCGATGACAGCACCTGATAAGGTATGGGCACCGAACTCAGAGCCTTTTTCGACCACACAGACCATAAACTCATCATTGCCCGCTTCAATAGCGAGCTGGCGCAGACGAATGGCAGTAGATAGACCGGCAGGCCCGCCACCAACGATAATGACATCGAACTCCATTGACTCACGTTCGATCTCAGGCTCTGCTGCTACAGGCTCTACGACTGGGGCCGCGGCAACTGGTTTTGGTGTCTCTGTCGCTATAGCGGCGTCAGTTGTCACAGGGTTGCCATCAGTGACTGGCGTTTGATTGTCTTGCTCTTGCATACCTACTCCTAAACTTTTAGTGGCTTATCTCAGGGCATCATTAGCTTAACAACCGAATAATAGACTTGCGGTGCTAATGTCGCTCAGACATATGGCTGCCCGATAAAACTGTCTTTACGGTATTGGTTAATACGTTACTGCTGAGGATAATTTATTCAAAGATATCAACACATAACATGCGTCATCAATAAAACACCCGCTTGACCATTTCAATAAAAAATCGTTACTCATTATAAAAGAAAAGTCCTACAAACACGATACGCATTTATGAGTATAGGTGCTAAGGTAATATCAAGGCAATAAGGGTGTTTAGGCGATAGGGTTTTATCATACCCGAAACTAAAATTTATAGTAATAATAGATTTGCCAAACTTTGAATAATAAATAAAGGATTTAGTAATGAGTAATGACAATACTAAGGTAAATGAAAGTAATAAAAATAAGGCTGAGCCTATGATGGATATGCCTTCTAGCTTAAACAATGTAGATGCATTGAGCCAGTATCTAAAGTCTACTACTGGGACACGTGAAGGTCGTGCGATTCCACCACTCGAAAAATGGCATCCTAAAGAGATAGCTGACATGGATTTGACCATTAAGGCTAATGGGGAATGGTGGCATGAAGGCGGGCACATGACCCGTGAGTCATTAGTCAGCTTGTTTGCCACTATTCTATGGAAAGAAGACAATAATGGCGCGACGGAATACTTTTTAAAAACACCGGTACAAAAGATTCGTATTCAAGTAGAAGATGCACCGCTCTTGATCAATGATGTCGGTATCGTAAAAGAGGACGATATAAGCTGGTTGGAGTTTACAACGACCACAGGCGACGTGGTACGTTTGGATGATGAGCATCCCATTACATTAAAAACGTATCAGCCTGAACATCATGATAGTACAGAAAACATCAGTGCCAGTGAAGGTACACCAGATACGACCACTGAAGCACAGGTACGCCCTTATATGCCCGTTAGAAATGGGTTGGATGCGCTTATCGGCCGCAATACTTTCTATCATTTGGCAGAAATTGGTGAATTGACAGAAGATAATGGCACGACCATACTGACGCTACAGAGTGGAGGGCAGTCTTATACCTTGTCAATGCCATCTCACTGAAGACTAAAATTGGCGGTCTTTGAGTCCTTGTACTATAGTCAATCCTCTATAAAAAAGTTACAGCGTTAACCTCACTTGAAGTATTACATATACATCTGCGCTCGGTTGCCTTGTACCTCTTTTAAACTGAATCAACTATATCAATAATATTTACCTGTTTATGCAATAAAATTTTGACTGTAGGGCTTGATGGATGAATGGTTTGAGAAAATTGATGGTTTATATATATAACATGGCGGCACAATAAAGATGGATATGACCGCAACTCATACGATGAAGAAAATGAAAGCAAGCTTAGATGTCTTTAGCAAGGATTCTGTTGACGCTAATTCAATGGATAGACTTGGTCGTAATACGATAGTAACTGACAAAGACCGCAGTGCCCCCATTGGCTTATTTGATTCGGGTATCGGCGGCTTGTCCGTTTATCTACATTTAGCGCAGCAGCTCCCCAATGAGTGTTATGTGTATTATGCAGATACCCTAAATGTGCCTTATGGTGATCGGGATAGTAAGGATATCGAGACCCTGACGCTCAAAGCCGTAGAGTGGCTATATCAGCAAGGTTGTAAGATGGTTATCATCGCATGCAATAGCGCGTCAGCCTATGGCTTGGAGACAGCAAGGCGATGCTATCCACAACTGCCTATTGTCGGTCTGGTACCCGCACTAAAGCCTGCGGTACTGGCTAGCAAAAGCGGCCATGTCGCAGTCCTTGCGACTAAGGCGACGTTGAATGGGTCACTACTGAATGATGTCGTCGTCAATGTAGCCAATCCTAATGGTACGGTGGTGACTAAATACTTTGATCCCAAACTGGTACCTTGGGTCGAGTCAGGTATGTCAGAAAATGACGACACGGCTCAAAACCTACGCCATCAGCTACAAGTGTTTGTAGATGAGGGTGTGGATCAGTTGGTACTGGGCTGTACACATTATCCTTTCTTTAAGACATTCTTATTAAATGAAATTATCCAAAAGCAATTACCCATACAAATCGTTGATTCTGGGCAGGCCATTGCTGAACGAGTCAAACAGCTGTTGCTATTGAATCAGCTATCAGCCCCCTTAAATGATGCAGAGGGAACCCATGACGAAAAGTGTCAGACGGGTAATAAGATTAGATTGCCATTAACTTTTCATGCTACCAAGTATAGTGATAAACTAGGCGCGTTGGTTGAGCGCTTACTTGGCGAAGAGACGTCATTGCAATACTATTCTGAATAATCATTCCCAAATGTACTGATATAGATGCCTGTATCGTCGTATTTGTCTAGCCAAAATAAACTGAGTGCATCTGGTTGATAGTGTGCTAGGCTGTGCAAAACGATACATTTGTACTCCGTTTCATACTTTTCTATGTCATAAGTCAAACTTAGAGGTAATTGTGCCAAATCGCCGCTATCATATTCATGTCATATGCGCTGACAACGATCAGTTGTTGGTTTTAGACAGCTTGGCGATATTTTTTCAGGCACGTGCATTTTTGACTTATGATGTTTCTAGCAAATTATCAAAAGCCTCACTATACGGTCGTCAATGTATCGACGCTTGTGACTATGCTGTGATGATTATTGGAGACAGTTATGGAACTGTCCAAAAAAACGGTGTGAGTCAGATGCATTTAAGTTATCTGAATGCCAAAGCAAAGACCAAACCCTTATTTATCTTAGTTAAAAATCACTATCAAGAATCAGGCCTTAGCCGTCAGCTACAAGAATTTATTAAGTCAGTCACTAGGCAAGAAAACCAAATATATTACTATGATACAGAAGATGACATTGAGCCGTTGATGGTGCAGGCTTACTATAAAGCAGTGGCCAATCATAAAGTGATGGGCGGCTGGGTGAGAGCCGACGAAGAGCTCATTAAGCTCAGCAGAAAATCCATTATTGAAAAAGCGCTGGATTCTGCGCCTACTGACATAAAAGCAGATAAAGACAGTGGTGACGATGAGAGTTTCGCGTCAGATAATGTCAGTCAACCAATTGCATTGCTGAAATCCTTTGACATTCAGTATAGCGCCCAAGCGTATGAAGGTGGCAACTTGACCGATGTGACTCGAGCAATGACCCTATCTTGGCAAGAAATACTAGATGCACTCATGAAAATTCCTTCCACTTTTTCCAGCTATGGACTGCAAAATACGGTTAATCGTTTGATCACTGAAAAAGCAGAAACAGACATTAAAAAAGACATGCCCAATGTCCATGCGGTTGCCCGTTGCCAAATCTCTCAATCCGATATGAACAGTTTACAGCGCCAGCTGGTGAGTGCCAACTGGATACAGCTCATGACCTATGGCACGCGGGTCTCACAAGAGCTATGGAAATTGACATTCTATGCAAAAAACTTATCCAAACTCAGTACGTCTGCACCCCTCGAATAACCCTAAGTATCTATTGCTATCTCTCCAACTGGCTAATGGACTGTCTGTCATACACCTTGATGTCCAAGTCATGGCTACGTTTTGTAATACAAAGCATACGTGTCAGCGGTTGTGAATCGATTCAAGACCCGTAATAATATGGGTTAGTAAATGATCGACAGAAAACAGACAAAATATGATCGTATAAAAAGTATTCCTATAAAAAGTATAATGACATTCATTAATGAAGGAGAGCACACCATGAGCAATGCTAAAAATGATGCACTACTAACAGAACTTAATGGCTTAGAGAAAACCATGCATGATTCCGAGCAGTTTCATACATTAGAAGAGCAAGTGGCAGATATGAAACGCCGCGGTATCGATCCTAGCCAAGCATACAAAGATTTGGATAGTAAAGCTGAGAGTGAAGATTGGGGTGATGCGACGTGGAAAGAAAACGGTAAGTGGGAACCGAAAACGGCTGCTGACTTAGATGATAAAGCCCGCGAAAACTGGGATGGTGACAATGGCAAGCCAAACCCACCACCTATCGTTTAAGGGGTTACTCTAGCATTTGACAGTCCATATGATTTGTTGCATAAGTCGAAATATAAAAAGGCCACGCTAACCATAGCGTGGCCTTTTTATATGCTAAAGATAAGATTAGTTAACCCTATGAACCTTCATCGATACGGACGAGCTTTATGGTGCCATTAGCATCAGTCACACGGCGATAGCGTGTATTGCCAGACGTTGATGGTTGAATAGTGGGTTGCGCCGAGTAGGTATTAGGGGTCGTTGTCTGTCGCTGGATTAGCAGCCCCATGCGGTCGGTAGAGGCAGGGTTTAACGGTTGGCTGTTTGCAGGCTGGCCATATTGAGTTTGATTTGGCGCTGCATTGCCAACGATTGCACGATAGAATTTTTGCCCTGCGCGGCCATCAGCGGGGAATATACCTTTGCTAGATTGGTACTGCTGGATAGCAGTACGGGTATTGTCGCCGATGATGCCATCGACTCCACCAATCTCATAACCGGCATTTAATAATGCTTGCTGAATTTCTTTAGATTGCTGGCGGCTGATACCAGGGTCATCTGTTGGCCATGCCGTGACAAAGTCAGTTTTGCTACTGTCTTCGCGGGTGATTAGGTCTGATAAATGAGCGATGGCCAGTGCATAATTTTCTGAGGCATTATACGAGTAGAACGTATCAAAGTTTTTTCCGACCAAAAATGCAGGGCCTTCGATACCTGCAGGTAGTAATAGACCTGCGCTGCTCAAATCAGAAGGCAGCGAGCCTCCATTTGCAAGGGTTAGACCTTGATTACTCCAATAACTCATCGACTTTTTGTTTTTACGGTCAGAGGCGGCCCAAAACCCATCAGGAAGTTTGACTTCATAACCCCAAGGTTCACCAGTGCGATAGCCACGGTTGTCCAAGAAGTTGGCGGTAGAGGCGAGCGCATCAGGCACGCTATTGACCAAATCACGGCGTCCGTCGCCATCGAAATCAACGGCTAGCTCTAAGAAAGTACTTGGCATAAACTGCGTTTGACCAAAAGCGCCTGCCCACGAGCCGGTCATGTCATTTGGCGCGATATCACCATTTTGAACGATTTTGAGTGCATTGGCGTATTCGCCTTGGAAGTAACTCTGACGACGATCAAAACAAGACAGTGTCGCTAAAGACTCAAACAAAGGCTTTTTGCCCAAGGTCTGACCAAAGTTAGACTCAACACCCCACACCCCTAAGACGTGTTCAGCCTTTACGCCATAACGCGATTCGATTTGTCGTAGCGTGTCGCCCCATTGACGTTTGGCGCGGACACCGTCTTCGACGCGCTCTTTATCGACCAGTGATGAGAGGTAGTCCCAGACGTCCTTTTGAAATTCTGGCTGATAATTGAGCGACTGAATCACGCTAGGATCAGGCTGACTTGGGCGATAGTTATTAAAGGTAAAGCTGTCAACATCGCGAAACTTGCTAGAGTTCTTTAATCCATCTAGGCATTGTTGCAGCTCACTGTTAGATAAGTCGGGTGCTGGCGGCTGAGCAGCTTGAGCGGTGCTGGCAAGGCTGAATCCAACTGCTAGGCTAAGCAGGGACAAAGTAGAAAATGGCGTCATACGCATGGGAATATCCTATAAGTGTTAAAAATACGGGTGCAAAAAAATAAATCAAGCATTCAATACGGTGGTCAAGCTTTAGAGTACCCAATATTTGGTACAAAGAAAAGATATCGCAGGGCTCAGACTATAAATCATTACTCTAGGTTGATATATGCGTGAGGTTAAGGTTGGTTGGACAATGTGATATCTGTGTAATGCTTGGACATATATGCCCTCGGTCAATCCTTAGTACAATAAATAGTCTGTATTTTGTTGATAGTGAACTAATTATATAAAGTTCATTATTTATTCAAAACCACATCCAACTCATCTATCAATACATGAATACGCGCCGCATTTTTACCCAAATCGCTACCACCAACGCGTGATTTGCTGCGGATATCGACCAAGCGTTCGCTGCCATTGTCAGTCACACGAACCACCACATCATCTTTAAAGCCAAACCAAACAGTTGTATCTGTCGCTTCGATAATGCCTTTGTCAGCATCAGTGTTTACAAGCTCCCAACCCAAATTATTAATGGCTTGTTCGGTCGCCTTGACCAGCTCAGGCTGTGATTGAGAGTAAGTAAGCGTTTTCAGCTCTGGATAAGCCTCGCGTTGCTGTTCTGCGACCTCGATGCCAGCGTATTCAACAGGGTTTGGCGCATCAGCGCGTAGCGGAGCGATGGCGATAAATGACGGCGGGTTGACTAAATCGGTTGAAATGTCATGGATAGGCGGTACCTCTTTGGCTTTGCTCATCATGCTAATAGGAACAATGATGGCAATCGCAGAAAACACGACGGCTATGACCGCACTGCCAATCGTGATGGTTTTACGCTTTAGTATCACTTGTAGCGCAAACAGTACCAGTGCTGCAATACCTGCATAAACACCAAATTTGAATCCAGCAAATGCAGTGCCCAATTCGACAACCCCATATTTATAAAGAGGGCCTGCCAGTGCAACCAGCAAAAACGCGATTAAACTTATGATACTTACTAAAACTTTCATTAGAACGCTCCGTTATTCTTTAATAGCTGCTCAATCGCTATGCTTATGTGCTCAGCATTTTAGTTAGGGTTTAACAGCCAGACATACTCTGTGACCGTTAAATCAGATGTCGATCCTATAGATGTAGGTTCGCTCGCGAGTTCGCTGATTTGATAATGCTCGCCATAATACTGCTGTACTTGCTCATCACTGATAGAGAAGGGTGGTCCACTCTTTTTACTTTGGTCATAATTGAGCGTGATTAATAATTGCGGAGCATCGCCACTAATTTTATGTATCTGCTCGCTATACGCTACCCGCATATCCGCAGGTAGCGCAATCAATGCCGCTTTATCATAGACGGCATCGATAGTGCCAATATCATCAGCCGTTAACGCAAAGATATCAGCGACCCATAAGGTAATGGTTTGTCCTGATAACTGACCTTGATAATATTTGAAAGTAGAAGTAGTGGTGTGCTCATGTACGGCGGGTACAATATTTTGTTCAGTAAAAAATGCTTGTATGGCGGATTCAATCAGTTCAACACCAATCACATCATAGCCTTGCGCTGCTAGCCATCGCATATCAATAGATTTACCACACAAAGGGACAAAGACACGACTGCCAGCTGGCAACTGCAAATCTGGCCAATACTTGATGAGCCACGGATTGACGGCAGATTGATTAAAACCAATGCGACCTTCTTGCCAGCGTGATTGCCAAAATTTAGGGTTCATAGACTATTCCTAACATGTCACTGTCATAGAGCATTGGTGACCATCATACCGCTAAACGCAATAAAAAAGCCAAGCGTATAAACCCTTGGCTTTTAAAACGTATAACATGGCTTTCAGTGTTTAATCCACCATATATTGACTGAACTCTTTGCGCAATTTGATAAGCTTTGGCGGTATGGCAAAGTTGCAATATCCTTGTCCTGGATTCTTGTTAAAGAAGTCTTGATGAGTCTCTTCAGCTTTATAAAAATCAACGGCAGGATGTACTTCTGTGACCACGTTCACGCCCATATCGCGTAGTTTATTGATGGTACGGTCAACCGTTGGTTTTTGATCTTCATCAGTGTAGAACACCACACTACGGTATTGACTGCCCACATCATTGCCTTGGCGGTCTTTGGTGGTGGGGTCATGAGTGACAAAGAAGGCATCTAAAATCACTTCGAGCGGCACGATAGAGTCATCAAATTCGACTTTAATCACTTCGATGTGGCCTGTCGTTCCGCTACAGACATCTTCGTAATTGGCAGAGACAGCGTCACCGCCCATGTAACCTGAGACGACAGATTGTACGCCTTTCACGGATAAAAACACGGATTCGGTACACCAAAAACAGCCACCGCCTAAGATAATGGTTTGCATAGTTTTTCCTATTATTATAGATATGAGTTAAGGGTTATATTTGGTAGTAATGTGTTCGTTTTTCAATGCTTCTTTTAAACGCCTCACCACCTTCAGCCCTATTTATTCAGCTTAGCAGGTGAGCCAAAGGCGATAAGTAACAAACAGTAATGTTATAATGGGCTTTTGCTACGTTGCTCAGTTTTAAACTGACAATGACGAGCAAAACTACCAAGCAAAAACCACCAAATATTTCCTAATTTAAGTTCTATTATCCAAAAATGAGCCACCCCATGAGCCAGTCTAAGCCTACTATCAAACATGACACCCTATTTGACAAACCATTTACCACACCGCTGGATAAAGCGTCGCGCTTTTCATTTGATGAGCAGGTAGTGGCTTGTTTTCCCGATATGATACGTCGCAGTGTGCCTGGTTATGGTCAAGTGCTGGCGATGCTGCCTATCTTTGCCCGTCGTCATTGTAAGTATCGTCAGCAAGGTGATAATGGTCAACGCGTTAGCCGGATTTATGATTTGGGTTGCTCACTTGGCGGTGCGACGATGGCGCTAGCGGGCGAGTTTGAGCCGCAGGATTTGCAGATTAAGGCGATTGATATCTCACCGGCGATGACGACCGAGGCGACCACGCTGCTAAGTGAGAACTATCCTGAGCACGATATCGAAGTGATTACTGCTGATATTCGTGACGTGACGCTTGAGCCATGCGATATGGTGATTTTGAATTTAACGCTACAGTTTTTGCCAGCGGCCGATAGAGTCGCGGTACTAGAAAATATTTATGCGGCATTAAGTGAAGGCGGTATATTGGTACTGACTGAAAAAACGCACGCGTTTGATGAGCAGTATGATGCATGGTTGGTTGAGCGTTATTACGACTTTAAACGTGCCAATGGCTACACCGAAATGGAAATCAGCGGCAAACGCAATGCATTAGAGAATGTCCTTATCACCGATACCTTAGATGAGCATCATGCAAGATTGAGCGATGTTGGCTTTAAACGTCATCTGACATGGTTTCAGTTTTTGAACTTTGTTTCTGTGGTGGTGTTTAAATAATCCTTACTTTTAACACAGTTATTTCTCAATCAATACGGTAACCTGCTTTTATGCTCAACGACACTATCATCAACGCCGAACGCGAATTGTATTTAACCTTGCTAGAGCTAGCACAGCAGCAGCCGATCGCTTATGAGTGGCTTAAGCAATTACCAACATGGCTAAATGCTATCAAAGATAAAGCTAATTATGCGCATGCGCCTGCCTACCAAGCATCGGTGGCACGATTGCCAACACTAACCGTCAATAATGTCGATCTAAACAGTGATACCTTGACGATTGACGCGAGTCTTAATGAGTCTGAGCACAAACAAGCAATGGCACTGCTCAAGCAGTTGATGCCATGGCGTAAAGGGCCATTTCAGATTGGTGGTCAAATCGGCAGTCAAAGCGATAGCGAAGCTGCCGACTCAATATTGATAGATACCGAGTGGCACAGTGATTGGAAATGGCAACGGGTTGCGCCGCATTTGGGTGAGCTAAAAGGTCGCCGAGTATTAGATGTGGGCGGTGGCTCTGGTTATCACGGCTGGCGTATGGCAGGGGCAGGGGCGGATACGGTCATTATCGTTGATCCATCATGCTTGTTTTATCATCAGTTTATGGCGATTCGTCATTTCGTTGGTACAGCAGATGCTCATACTCATGGTCATACTAAGGACAGGGGCCGTTATCGCACGCATTATATTCCTGTACCTTTAGAAGCACTGCCTGAGCATAGCCAGTTGTTTGATACCGTATTTAGCATGGGCGTGCTTTATCATCGCCAGTCGCCATTTGAGCACTTGCAGCAGCTTCGAGGTCAGTTGGTCAAAGGCGGTGAATTGGTGCTTGAGACATTGGTCATTGAAGGCGATGCCAATACCGTACTGGTACCGCACGATCGTTATGCACAAATGAACAACGTATACTTTTTGCCATCTGTCGCAGCATTAATTGGTTGGTTAGAAAAAGCGGGATTCTCAGACGTACGCTGCGTCGATGTGGCAGTGACTTCGACAGAAGAGCAGCGTAAAACGGAATGGATGACTTATCATTCGCTAGCAGACTTCTTGGATCCTAATGACTCGACTAAAACCGTGGAAGGCTATCCTGCCCCGATGCGCGCGACACTGATTGCCAAAAAATAGCTTGTCAGGGTAGTAGAGATACCATCAGTCAGCATAAGCAGTCGCCAACATAAATGACAGTCATAACAGATATCAGCCAACATAAGCTGCAATCAAACAAGGGTGAGAGATTATGAAAACAGTAATGGCTTTGATGACGATTGGTTTGTTTTCACTACCCGCTGTGGCATCAGATGCGTATGGTGATCCCTTTGAAGGCTGGGGTTTTGTCAAAGATGATTGGCAAGTGGTTTGCGACAACACGCTGTCCTGCCGAGCAGTGGGTTACGCAGATGATGACCAGTAGGACAAGCCTATCTCGATCTTATTAACTGCGATACCGAAAGAGGCTTTGCCTACAGGTATGGTTCAGTTTTTACCAGAGGTTTCAGAAAAAAGCCAAAATAACGTTGCGCTGTGGCTAAATGGTAAAAACTATGGCCGCCTGCAACCAAGTTCAGACAGCGGTCTATATGATTTAACAGCTAAGCAAACGAATAGCTTGATCAACAGTGCTCGCCTGAATACTAAAATAGAGATAAAAGCGGGTGACAACAGTTGGACGGTCAGTGACAAGGGCATGGGCGCTGTGCTGCTGAAGCTGGATGAGGTACAAGGAAGAGTGGGCACACCAATCGCATTGGTCAGTAAAAACAGCACGCACAAGCAAACGCCCAAATCTGCCAAGCCAAAGCCAGTCATCAAAAAGGCGTTTTCGTATTCGGGAAAAGACAATAAGACACTGTCTGCATCAAAACAGGCTTACTTTGAGGCCAATATCAACAGGTGGATAAATATTGATGATGAGCAGTTTGTAGGATCTGAAGATGCGACGGGAAGCTGTGAGCTTATAAATCCTGAAAGTGAGACTTCTATAAATTTTGCAAAGTATGCTGGCAATAGCGCTGGTTGGGACTTTATCCCTATTGATGCCACTCATACTTTAGCTGTCCATAGCTGTTGGATGGGTGCTTACAACGCAGCTAGCGGATATTGGCTTATAGACAATGCAAAACCTCGTAACCCTCAGTTAATTACCACCTCAGGCAATGATTATTTTGAAGGTGAGATTTCGGCCAATCATAAAGATAGAGGCATTGGCGACTGCTGGAACAGCAAAAAATGGGTGTGGAATGGTACCACCTTTGCAAAAATGGCAGATTCTAGTACAGGCATGTGCAAAGGCTTTGCGGGTGGCGCATGGGACTTACCCACTTATGTGAGCGAGGTCATTGAAGGCAAGCGCAAAAGTGATAAATAGCCATAGGCTTTATATAGTCGTTTCAATATAACTTATAGAGGATTAACTATATCAGCCATCTTTTAAACGCTACTTCTAGTAATATTTTGAGTAGAAAGCCCACAAACCCTGCACCCAGCGCTAAAAATATCCAAAAGGTACCAGCGCGCCCAGCTTCAGACTTTTTAGAGATATCCCATACGATAAAGAAAAGAAAAGTGATAAAAATGGGTAACAAGACATACAGTCCCCAACTGGTGACGGTACTAGCAGCAATCGCAAACATGGCATAATCCTATAAAGTAGTCACGCATCATCTATATTTAGAAGCGTCATACAAACGGTGATTATAACGCGGAAGTACCGATGTATAAACTACTGCCCAGTATGAGGCAACAGTAACGCTACAATTGACCAGATAATCAAATCGCTAATGCTTGAGGGTTAATATCATCTTAGTTTTACTCATTTAAAAAATACATTAATAAGGCTTTTCCTTGTTCTAGGGCGTGTCTTCAATTCAAAAATGGTGATAAAAATGAGATAAATTGCCGTCAAACAAGGAAGATAGCGCAGATAATATCGGGATGTTAACCAGCTATTTGACGATGTTTGGCAAGATTTAGCCATTTTTAGCCCATTGAGATAACTATCGAGTGAATTGAAGACACGCCCTAGCTGCTAAGACGAATTGCCATAACGATAAGATTTTAGTGCTAATTTTGGCGCAAATAGTGCAATAACGTGCAAAGATTGTTATATTTACAGGTTACTTATCTTTTTACATCATTCTATCCCTACAATGTCGGTTGCGATTATCATCAGCCGTTATCGACTGCTCGCATTCATACCGTTTTGTTGTTTATTTAATTGAGTTCAAATCCTTATGTCACAAGCCCAAATTGATACGCTTGCATCACTATTCAATGATGCGATTAAAACCTTACAAGCAGATGGCACGCTACCAAGCGATTGGCAGGATAATAGCCAAATCACTCGTACTAAAGACCTAAGCCACGGTGATTTTGCTAGCAACATCGCCTTGACTGCGGCTAAAGCGGCCAAAGCCAATCCACGACAACTTGCCGAAAAAATCGTTAGTGCACTGCCTGAGAACCAAGATATTCGCCAAGTAGAAATCGCAGGGCCAGGGTTTATCAATGTATTTTTAAATGCAGAAGCCAAATTTTCGGTATTAGACGATATTTTCACCTTACAAGATCGTTTTGGTTTGAGCGAGCAGTTTACCGGTCAAAAAGTCCAAGTTGAGTTCGTTTCTGCCAACCCAACGTCGAGCTTGCACGTCGGTCACGGGCGCGGTGCAGCATTTGGCATGAGCGTGGCCAACTTACTAGAAGCAATCGGCTACGATGTCACGCGTGAGTATTACGTCAATGACGCGGGTCGTCAGATGGATATTTTAGCGACCAGTACGTATCTGCGTTATTTAGAAGCCAATGGCGAACAAGTGACCTTTCCGGTCAATGCTTATCAAGGCGACTATGTCAGCGATATCGCACAAACGGTCAAGTCACAACATGGCGATAGCTACATACACAGCTTCGCAGACATCGCAAAAGATGTGCCAGCAGATGCTCAGTTTGAAATCAATGCTGATGGCGAAAAAACGCTGGTCTCTGGTGATAAAGAAGCGCACATTGATGGGCTAATCGCCAATAGTAAAGCGTTGCTTGGCGATGGCTATGAGCTGTTTTTAAATGCCGCATTGAGCAGTATTTTGGCGGATATCAAAGACGACTTAAATGACTTTGGCGTGAGCTATGAGTGCTGGTTTAGCGAGCGCTCTATCGAGAGCGAGATTGAGCCTGTCCTACAGATATTAGACGAAAAAGGCTATCTATACGAAAAAGACGGCAATATCTGGTTCAAATCAACTGATTTCGGTGATGAAAAAGACCGTGTGGTACGCCGTGCCAATGGTCAGTCTACGTATTTTGCCTCTGACATTGCGTATCATAAAAATAAATTCGATCGCGGCTTTGATAAAGTCATTAACGTGTGGGGCGCTGACCATCACGGTTATGTCCCACGTGTAAAAGCAGCGCTACTAGCACTGGGTATCGATGCCGAACGTCTAGATGTAGTGCTCGTACAGTTTGTGGCGTTATGGCGCGGTTCTGAAAAAGTGCAAATGTCATCGCGTTCTGGACAGTTTGTGACTCTGCGTGAGCTGCGAGCAGAAGTTGGTAATGATGCTGCGAGATTTTATTATGTGGCACGTAAGCCTGAAGTACATGTTGATTTTGATTTAGAGCTTGCCAAATCACAAAGCAAAGACAATCAAGTGTATTACATTCAATATGCGCATGCGCGTGTTTGCCGTGTGCTAGAAAAACTGGCAACCTATGACTTAACAGTAGATGATGCCGTTGGTTTGGCACATCAAAACCTGCTCATTGCACCGAATGAAGATGAGTTGATTAAACTGTTGGCAGGCTATCCTGCGACACTGTTACGTGCAGCGACCGGTTATGAGCCACATGTCTTGACCAACTACCTAAAAGAGCTAGCGGCATTGTTCCACGGCTGGTATGACAGCAATCGTATCTTGCCGATGAGTTTGACCTCTGGTGACACGCCAAGCTCGGATGAGATCGACTTAATGCAAGCCCGTCTGCGCTTGTCTAAAGCCACTAGGCAAGTACTGGCAAATGGGCTTGGTCTGCTAGGTTTGTCTGCACCGTCTAGCATGTAGTAGCCATTTAACATATAGAATAAGTATAGACAGCTGATAGCAGTAATTCGATGATGACAGTTAAATTCAGTAGGGAGAACGAGATCCATGCTAGCCAAAAAACCTAAAGGTGCAACCGAAAAGCGCAAATCCAGTAGCGTATCAGGCTTATTGTGGATGTTTGTTGGGGCCGTATTGACCCTTATGATTGGGGTATTTATCTACCTTTCACCATTATTCAACTTCAGCCCCGCTGATGGTAGCGCCGACAATGATCCTGATCGTCAAGTGCAGCCACGCGTGGATACTGATACCGATAATGGTGATTATGAGTTCTACGATATTTTACCCAATCAAGAGATGGCAACGATTCCTGATGAAGACATCGCTGACATTGATAATGATCGAATAGGTGATATCGGTGCGTTTGAGCCAGATGTTGTGGTGACACAGCCTGATGGGGCAGGCACCAGCGTTACAGAAGGTACGGGTGTCTCTGAAAGCGCGGTGGGTGAGTCGGGCAGTGGTAACGCTGCGGGCGATGATATCGTTGTCGTTGAAGAAGATGCGACATACGATGGCACGCCACCTGCTAGTACCAGTAACACGACAACCCGCAATAATAATGCAGGCGCAGGGACGGCGAGTGTTCAAGCAGCCAAACCTGCGGCGACCTATATTTTGCAGATCAATAGCTTTAGTGATGCAGATGAGGCAGATCGTCGCCGTGCGCAAGTACTGATGGCAGGTGTCGATGCTCGTGTGGTCAAAAACACGACGGGCAATGGCTTACCTATCTATCAGGTCATCTCTCGTCCACTGAATAATCGTCAAGCAGTAACGACGGCACAGCAGCGTCTACAAAACAATGGTATTGATTCTATCATCGTTGAGCAGCGCCGTTAGAGTCAGCAGTTTGCAGTTGTGGTATTTATCAATAAAAAAAGCGTCGTCATGACGCTTTTTTTATCGCTTTATTTTGTTAACAAGCTTTCTAATTGTTTTGTCCAATCAAAATATTCACGAAGAGTATGGTTATGACCGCATCTAACTCAGTAACACCGCCAGTAGGTATTATTAAAGCATTCTTTCAGAAGTATTTTATCGATGCGTTTACGGGTATGGCGTTAGGCTTGTTTGTCACGCTGATTGCTGGACTGATAATCTCGCAAATCGGTGGCTGGTTAGCTCTGCCTGCATTGGTCGCTGTCGGGAAGCTTGCCTCCATATTAATGGGCGCAGGTATCGGCGTAGGTATTGCCTACTATCTCAAAGCGCCAACGTTAGTCATGCTCAGCTGTCTAGTCGCAGGCATGCTTGGCGCGCATTCTGAAGCATTAATGGCAGGGACGCTTTTCACCCCACAAGTGGGTGGACCTGCAACCTTTGTAGCACTGCCGGGTAATCCGATAGGGGCGTATTTGACATCTGTATTCGCTTATCGCGCTGGCACTTGGATTGCTGGTAAGACTAAGCTTGATATTTTACTAGTGCCGCTACTGGTATGCGGTGTTGCGCTATTGGTCTGTGCGTTACTGAATCCACCTATCGTGGCAGGAGTCGCTGCTATCGGACAGGGTATTCATGCCGCTACTGAATTACAGCCACTATTAATGGGTGTCGTCATTGCCGTCGTGGTTGGTATTTTATTAACGCTACCGACATCAAGTGCAGCCATTTGTATTGCCATTGGACTTGGTGGGTTGGCTGGCGGTGCAGCAGTGGTTGGCTGTGCGGCGCATATGATTGGTTTTGCGGTTGCGAGTTTTAAAGACAATGGCGTGAGTGGGGTGATATCTCAGGGATTAGGCACTAGTATGCTACAAATCCCCAATGTACTAAAAAAGCCTATTGTTCTATTACCCGCCGTCATTGCTAGTGCGATTGTTGGCCCTATCGCGACTGTCGGATTTGGGTTAGCTTGTACGGCGACAGGTGCGGGTATGGGTACTGCTGGTTTGGTCGGTGTATTTGGGGTCATCGAGGCATCACAAGAAATCATGAGCACGGGTCAGCTATGGACGGCGATTATTTTATTGATGTTTGTATTGCCTGCGCTGATTGCAGGATTGGTTGCTTATATCATGCGCCGTATGGGCTGGTTGGTCGCAGGTGACATGAAGCTGCCCTGATATACGGGAAACTCAATCCACATGTCTTAGCCAATCTTATAAAAACTAGACAAAAAGCCCAGCTACGATAATAGCTGGGCTTTTTGTATGTGAACTCTTTACTTAACGGTCTTTAGTTTTTTATGGCGACGTGGCTTTAGTTTTAGAGACAGTTGATGAAAATCGTTTAGTATCTGGCTGTAGTGAGAGGGGAAAACGCGTTGGATCGCATCAATCATCTTGGCATCATTGCCAATCAAGCAGCGCTGCTGGTTGGTTGCTGCCGCATGTAAGATAATCCAAGCCGCTTGACTGGCATCGAACTTTAGAAACTTATTAAAACTTCTGATGGCTTTGGGTCCTGTACTCATGCCAATATCATGAATGCTGTCGTTGCCGCGTGCACTGTTGGCGATATTGGTTTTGATACCACCTGGATGGATACAAGTGGCTGATACGCCACAGTTCTGAATATTTAGCTCTTGGCGTAAGCTCTCTGTGAAGCCGCGTACGGCAAACTTGCTTGAATTATAGGCGGACTGCGACGCCTGAGCAGTCAGACCAAAGAGACTTGAGATATTAATAATATGACCATGCTCGCCAAACTGGCTCTGCTTGACGCTATTTTTAATCAAAGGTAAAAACGCTTTGGTGCCGTATACTACGCCCCAAAAGTTGATGTTCATTACCCATTCAAGCTCACTAATGCTACTGCCTTCAACGGTGGAATAAAGTGCGACGCCTGCATTGTTAAAAATGAAGTTAACTTTGCCATGCTCTACCATCACGTTATCAGCCCATGCTTGCACTGCTTTATTGTCTGACACATCCAGTACGGTTATAGTGACATTGACATCATAACTGGCAAGTAACTGTTTGGTCGCTGCTAGCTGTTCAAGATTGATGTCAGATAGTGCAACATGACAGCCCATTTTTGCTAAATGAATGGCTAACTCACGCCCCATACCAGAGCCTGCACCTGTGATAGCAGCGACATGGTTGTGGTAGTAGGAAGCAACGTCAGAGTTATCTAAGGAGGCATGAGATGAAGAAAATGGCAGATGCTGGCGTAATGAGGTTGCCATAGCGGTCACAGGGTTCAGCATAATAAACAATCCTTTGTATTATTAGTAGGGTCTGTTGAACATTCAAATGTGGTGCTGGCATTAGGATAAAGCTCGAAACAGACGCTATCTACATTAGCATGATTTGTGCTGATGCTTACTCGCGATTGATAAACGCTGCTGTCATTTTATGATAGATACCTGTCACTTCAACTTAGGACATGCGCTAGTATTTGAGTCATCCTTAGCTCGTACTAGCGTTATGCATAGTCAGATTTTTGATGACTAGGCCAGTTAATGAGTAGGCATAAAAAAAGCGCCTTAGCTTATGCAGCCAGACGCTTTTTGTTGTCATCACTCATTAATCATAATGAGTGATGTTAACGGCACGATAATTAAGAAATTTCAGGCGTTTTACCTTCATTGATGACTTGCTCATCAACCAGTACCGTTTTTGCATTTTCCATAGAAGGCAGCTCGTACATAGTTTCAAGTAGCGCGTTTTCTACGATAGAGCGTAGACCACGAGCACCAGTTTTACGCTCCATTGCCTTCTTAGCGATGGCATCTAGTGCTTCTTGCGTAAAGCTAATCTCAGCACCTTCCATGTCGAACAAGTACTTGTACTGTTTTACCAGTGCATTCTTAGGTTCAGTCAGGATCTGTACCAATGCCGCTTCATCCAGCTCTTGTAGTGCAGCAAGAACGGGCAGACGACCAATCAGCTCAGGGATCAGACCAAACTTGATCAAATCTTCTGGTTCAACTTCTTGTAACAACTCTGAGCTACGACGGCTGTCGTCTTTTGAGCTGACATCAGCATTGAAACCAATACCACCTTTTTCGGTACGTTGCTGAATGACTTTGTCTAGGCCAGCAAACGCGCCGCCCACGATGATTAGGATGTTGCTGGTATCGACTTGGATCAGCTCTTGCTGTGGGTGCTTACGACCACCGTGCGGCGGAATAGCAGCCACGGTGCCTTCGATTAGCTTGAGCAGTGCTTGCTGCACGCCTTCACCTGACACATCACGGGTGATAGATGGGTTGTCGCCTTTTTTACTGATTTTGTCGATTTCATCGATATAGATGATACCTTGCTCAGCTTTGGCCACATCATAGTCAGAAGCTTGCAGTAGCTTCTGCACGATGTTCTCAACGTCTTCACCGACATAACCTGCTTCAGTCAGTGTTGTAGCATCAGCCATCGCAAAAGGCACATCAAGCAGACGAGCTAAGGTTTGGGCAAGCAATGTTTTACCAGAACCAGTCGGACCGATTAGCAAGATATTACTCTTAGCCAATTCTACCATTGCATCATCAGCGCCAATTTTAGACTTTTTGCTGTCGTTAGCTAAAGTTTGGCTAACTTTTAGACGCTTATAATGGTTATAAACGGCAACGGCCAATGCTTTTTTGGCAGCGTCCTGACCGATGACATATTCATCAAGTTTGGCACGCAGCTCTTTTGGGGTTGGTAGCTTTTTATTGATCCAAGAAGTATCGATATCGCTATCGTCATCGCCGTGCTCGGCACTGTCTGCGATTAAGTCAGTACATAGCTCGATACACTCATTACAGATATTGGCATCGTCAGCCGCAATCAGTTGCTTTACATCGCTTTTGGCTTTACCGCAAAACGAGCACTGCGGGGTATTATCTTCTGCCATAAAAGGCGCTCCTAAAATTTAAAACTTACAAATATTTTGATTGTTTGCATCAATGCCAAAACGCATCGCGCTCAGGCAGTTGATACTCATCAAGGCTGTTATATGCTAATTATAAAGAAGTAGGGCGGCGCTCTAGCACTTCATCAATCAAGCCGTATGCTTTTGCTTCATCTGCATCTAGCCAGTAATCACGCTCAACATCTGTTTCGATTTTTTCTACAGTCTGGCCTGTACGCTCAGCCAATATCTTGTTCAAACGCGCACGAGTTTTTAGAATTTCACGAGCATTGATTTCGATATCTGTTGCTTGACCTTGCGCACCACCTGAAGGCTGGTGAATCATCACACGAGCATTGGCAAGTGCATAACGTTTACCTTTTTGACCGGCGGCCAATAGGAATGAGCCCATGCTATAAGCCCCGCCCATACAGATGGTCGATACTTCTGGCTTGATAAAGTTCATGGTATCAAAAATCGCTAAACCAGCACTGACTGAACCGCCTGGTGAGTTGATATATAAGTGGATGTCTTTGTCTGGGTTCTCAGCTTCTAAGAATAGCAGCTGCGCGACGATTAGATTGGCCATATGGTCTTCAACTTGACCAGTCAAAAAGATAACGCGCTCACGTAACAAGCGTGAAAAAATATCAAACGAGCGTTCACCGCGTGAAGACTGCTCGACAACCATAGGCACTAATGCAGCTTGGGTGGTTTGTACTTCTTTGTGCGCACTCATCAGCATATCAAAATGTGGATTGGCAGTGATGCGATCATAATCTGTCATAGAAACGTCCTATCGATAAATGTATAAAATAAAAAAGGATTGAATGATTTTATTGTCTGGTAGTTTTTGACTAATGGGTTGTTTATAAGGGGGCTGCGCTCACTATTCAAGCCTATAAAACCGGTTTGTGCATAGAATACCTGATTAACAGCACTACAATCTACCTATCTTACTGACTAAGTTTGAGAATAATAAGGTATTTTATGCCTTTACTGATCAGGTATTACCATAAACTATCCAGTCAAAAGTTATACCAACAAATTGCACTGTTATAGATAAGATGTATTGTTTTGGTGCATGAAAGCGCCACGCTGAGGGATGGCAGACATCAAAAAAACTGATGAGGGAAAGGTCAAAAATATATTGCTGTTTTCAATGACGGATATAAATTGAGAAAAGTACAAGCAAATCAAAGTTTTGAGCCGATATGGTTAGTTCATTGATTATTTTCTATTCATAGTTGGCACGATGATTGTATCAGTCAACATATTGACCCTTTATTTATTGGTTCAGCGCTGTGTTCGATACGCTATTCGCGCTCTACGGCGCTGAGATTGTTTAGCTATTATTTTAGCTAAGGCTTTAAAGTATGACGTTGAACAAGATTTTGGATGATAAACCTGTAAGATATTGGATTATGTTTAATTGGTACATGAGTATATAAAATGAGTTGGGCTTCTTCCTTAGCATTAAGTTTTGACAGCGTTAAACGCACGAGTACGGCCCAACATAAGGCTGCCGACTCTAAGACGCGGCTATATCACCGCAAGCATACGGGTGCTTTGATGGTACAGCGTGCTCTGTATCCTGAACCGCGTGTGCAGCAGGGTATTTGTCATGTATTGATGCTATATCCGCCAGCAGGTATCGCAGGTGGTGATACGTTGGCTATAGACCTGCGTTTAGATAAGGACAGTCATGCTGTCATTACGACACCAGGGGCGGGGAAATGGTATGGCAAAGACAGTGTCAGCCAAAAAAGCAAAACCTCGCATCGCCAGTCACCCACGCAAAGCGCTTGTGATAAAAATTCTCTAGTAGAACAAGGCAGTGTACATAGTAATGATACTGACCAAGTAAGCGTCGTACCAAATGACATGGCTGAATACGCTAGCCAAAAGGTATACGCCACATTAGACACAGATGCCCGTCTAGAATGGCTACCGCAAGAGAGCATTATTTATAACGAAGCCAACATGCATGCGACGAGTCGTTTTCAACTAAAGGATTCGTCTAGTCTCCTGACATGGGAGATTAGCGTCTTTGGCCGTCAGGCATATGATGAGCAGTTTTTGCAAGGGTATTACCATACAGGGCTGAATATCTACCGTGAAAGCAAAGTCATCGTTGCCGAACGTGTGGCACAGTTGGCACAAAGCCGCTGGTTTACATCGCGTTTAGGGCTAGCAGGGCAGCATATCTACGGGTCGTTTTGGGCGGTGCCAAGTTTAAGTGACGTACATCAAAAGCCTTTATCGTCATCAAAAGCACGAGAAACGACAGAGACTGCGCAAGCGACGACTAAGCAAGCCTTAACCCGTTATTTGGACAGTACGATACTGACTTTGCGGCAAGCAATCACAGAAGCGGATTTACCTGTCTATTGCACCCACAATTATCAAGCGATTAATATCCGCTATATTGGCACAGATGTGCGAGGCTGTTTTGAGGCGTTCTATCAGCTTAGAGAAGTATTGCGTGAGCACTGGTGGCAACTTGAGCCGTGTCGTCCACGGATTTGGGACACGTGATTTTTGATTAGATACTATTTAATTAATTTGTTATGACATTAATCTGATAAAAGAAGACGCAATCGCCATTTTTGTTAAGGCATTAAACGTTTGAAGGTCGCTACTCTGTGACACAGAACATTATAAATACAATAAGGAAGCTCCATGCATTTGACCCCAACAGAAAAAGACAAGCTCATGCTATTCACGGCTGGTATGGTGGCTGAACGCCGTAAAAACCGAGGTGTTAAGCTTAACTATCCCGAAGCCATCGCTTATATCAGCATGCTATTGATGGAAGGTGCTAGAGATGGCAAAAGAGTGGCCGAATTAATGAGTGAAGGCGCTACCTATCTGTCTGTTGACGATGTGATGGAGGGTGTGGCAGAGATGGTAGATGAAGTGCAAATCGAGGCGACGTTCCCTGATGGTACCAAGCTGGTTACGGTGCATAATCCCATCGTGTAGCACTGAAATGATAACTATAAAATAAGGCGACTCTTATGCAAGCAGGCGAATACCATATTCAAGATGGCGATATCATCTTAAACCAAGGGCGACAGGTACAGACCATTAGTGTTAGCAATACTGGTGATAGACCTATTCAAATCGGCTCGCATTATCACTTTTACGAAGTCAATGATGCCTTGAGTTTCGAGAGAGAGCAGACGCGTGGTTATCGCCTGAATATTATCCCTGGTACAGCAGTGCGATTTGAGCCGGGGCAGTCACGTGAAGTGGAACTGGTCGCTTATGCTGGTAAGCAGGAAGTATATGGCTTTGCAGGGCGAGTGATGGGGGCCGCTAGTTCAGATACCACATCAGATAAGTCAGATGCTGAAAACCCGCCAGTTACCTCGCAGAAGAAAGTCAGTCGGCATATTTATGCTGAGCATTTTGGTCCGACGACAGGTGACAAGGTGCGCTTAGCGGATACTGAACTTTGGCTACAGGTTGAAGCTGACTTGACCAGTTATCAGGATACTGATCAGGCTGCAGCACTGCAAAACGGTGAGCAGGCTAGCAAACCGACCGAGATAAAAGGCGAAGAAGTTAAATTCGGTGGTGGTAAAGTCATCCGTGATGGTATGGGTCAAGGGCAGTTATTGGGTGCTGATGTTGCCGATACGGTCATTACCAATGCGCTAGTCATGGATTATACGGGTATCTATAAAGCAGATATCGGTATCAAGGATGGTCGCATTAGCGGCATTGGCAAAGCCGGAAATCCTGATATCCAGCCTGCCATTGATATTGCAATTGGTGGTGCTACCGAAATCATTTCTGGCGAAGGCAAAATTCTCACAGCAGGTGGCGTCGATAGTCATATTCACTTTATCGCACCACAGCAGTGTGAGACAGCGCTTATGTCAGGCGTGACCACAATGCTTGGTGGCGGTACAGGGCCTGCACAAGGCACGCTCGCCACTACCTGTACACCAGGGGCTTATCATATTGCCTCAATGCTAAAGTCTACCGACAGTATTCCTATGAATATCGGATTACTGGGCAAAGGAAATGTGAGTGTGCCAGAACCTATTGCTGAACAAATCGAAGCGGGTGCCGTAGGGCTAAAGCTACACGAGGATTGGGGTACCACTCCGCAAGCCATTGATAACTGTTTGAGTGTCGCGGAAGAGTATGATGTGCAAGTAGCTATTCATACTGATACCTTAAACGAAAGTGGCTATCTCGAAAGTACGCTGGCAGCATTCAAGAATCGCTGTATCCATACTTTTCATACTGAAGGCGCAGGCGGTGGTCATGCCCCTGATATTCTTAAAGCCATTGGCGAGTCGCATGTTTTACCATCATCTACCAATCCAACGCGCCCTTATACCGTCAATACCATTGACGAGCATCTCGACATGCTGATGGTCTGTCATCATTTGAGCCCTGCTATCGCTGAAGATGTGGCCTTTGCAGAAAGCCGTATTCGTCAAGAAACCATTGCGGCAGAAGATATCTTGCATGATCTGGGCGCAATCTCGATGATGAGTAGTGATTCGCAAGCCATGGGACGGGTAGGAGAGGTTGTCATTCGCACTTGGCAGACTGCGCATAAAATGAAAGTTCAACGCGGACATCTTGCACCTGATGCAACAGCAACCATAGAGGATGAGCAGCAGTTCATCACTCTGACGGACTACGACCAAAGCGCGGACAACGACAATTTTCGTATCAAACGCTATATCGCAAAATATACGATAAATCCTGCGATTACTCATGGTATCAGCGATATGGTTGGCTCTATCGAGGTGGGAAAATGGGCCGATATGGTGTTATGGTCGCCCAAATTTTTTGGGGTAAAGCCTGAATGCATCATCAAAGGTGGCCTCATCGCTGCTGTGCCGATGGGCGATATCAATGCCTCTATTCCCACCCCGCAGCCCGTACATTATCGTCCTATGTTTGCCACTTATCCAAAATCAGTTGCCCAAACCAGCATTACCTTTATGTCACAGGCTGCCATCGATAAACAAGTGGATAAGCAGCTTGGACTGACCAAAGTCATTCAGCCAGTACACGGTATTCGTAGTATCCGTAAAAGTGATATGCGCTTTAATAGTTACTGCCCTGATATGGATATTAACCCTGAAACTTATGAAGTACGTGCCGATGGCAAGACGCTCACTTGTGAGCCTGCTGACATATTACCCATGGCGCAGCGCTACTTTTTATTCTAAGCACTTTTTATTCCAAGTGTTTTGTTATTCTAAGTGTTTTGTTATTCTAAGTGTTTTATTCTAAGTGTTTTATTCTAAGTATTGTGAGTTTTACGCCTTAACCGTTTGAGCAACAACAGCCAGAGTATAATAATGATGAAGATATTTAATACCCGTTTAAATGCCCCAAATGACGCTCAAAAAATACAATTAGCCAAACAGCATCAGACCGATGACTATCTACTTTTAGATTTTGATACTCGCCAGCACTCTCGCTTTAAGGCCACTACAGTTTCAGGTGAGAGTGTCGGTATTGACTTACCTCGGACAGGTACTCTCAAAGGTAATGATGTGTTAATCAATGAGGCAGGCGAGTTGATTCAGGTTATCGCTAAACCTCAGGTCGTCACCAAAGTTACCGCTGATGATGTCTTTACACTAATGAAAGGGGCTTATCATTTAGGCAATCGACACGTGCCACTGATGTTTGACCAAAGTTTTGACCACGGTGATGCAGGCTATGCGTTATATTTTGAAAACGATCATGTACTTGCGCAAATGTTGGAGCGTCTTGGATTGCGTGTTGAAGATGCTTCAGTACCGTTTGAACCTGAAACAGGCGCATATCAGTCGGGGCAAGGGCATTCACATGGCCACTCTCACTCACATGCGCATTCAAGTAGTGACTCAAATAGTGACTCACATAGCCATTCACACAGTCATAAGCATGGTCACGCTCACAGCCATAACCATAACCATCATGATGAGACTGTAGGGCAGCCAAAGTGATGATTGATACCAGTGCTCAGTCTACTCAGCCAGACCAACTTGGACAGCTGCTGATGCTGGCATCAAGCAACTTACCCATCGGTAGCTATACCTATTCGCAAGGTGTTGAGTCAGCGATTGAGTCAGGAGTGGTCTCTGATGAAGCCAACACGCTGGTATTCATGCAGGATTATTTAGTGCTTGCTGTTATCGGCTATGAGTTGCCAGTATTAGGGCTAATAATGCTAGCGCTTGGTCAAGGTAATGATGCACTAGCCGCAAATCTAGCACACGATTATCATGCTAGCCTAGAGAGTAAAGAGTTTGTACTTGAGTCTCAGCAACTGGCTCAAGCAATGGTATCTTGGCTCAATGAAGTGCTGAGCCTCGGTATACCTGCTGAGATACCTGAAGACGGATACTTGCCACTTTTTGCTCATATTGCACAGCACTGGCAGCTACCACTGGCACAATCAATGACTACGTATGGCTTTGCCCAACTAGAGAATATGGTGTTGGCTGCGGTCAAGACTGTACCGTTAGGGCAAATGGCAGGACAGCGTATCCTATGGCAATTGCAGAGCGATCTGGGTGCTCAGATTGATGCCGTTAGCACTAACATACAGCATACTTTTGATACATTGATGACATCGCCAGATTCGCTTGAAGACCAAGACGTTCAGCAGCTGTGCCAAGACCTCTATGAGACGCTCAATATATCGAATAACTTGCCCAATTTGGCTATCCTCTCAAGTATGCATGAGGAACAGTACAGTCGATTGTTTCGCTCATAACTATACCTTTATTTCTATTTATACTTATTAATATACAAACTGTTTTAGGAATTCAATATGTCTCTAACTCCGCTCAAACCAAAAAACTCTCAATCTATATCAGACTTACAGACTGATAACGACCGCCAAAATCAGCCATCTGGATTGTCATGCCTACGCCTTGGCATTGGTGGGCCTGTTGGTAGTGGTAAGACCGCGTTGACGTTGCGTTTGTGCCAAAACATGCGCGACACGGTCAATATGGCAGTCGTGACCAATGATATCTATACCAAAGAAGATTCAGAGTTTTTGACCCGTAATGATGCCATGCCTGCTGAGCGTATTCGCGGTGTAGAAACAGGTGGCTGTCCGCATACCGCTATCCGCGAAGATGCCTCTATTAATCTGACTGCTATTGCCGAACTGCAAGCGACTTTTGAAGATTTAGAGATGATTATCATTGAATCAGGTGGTGATAATTTGGCAGCGACGTTTAGTCCAGAGCTGTCTGATTTGACCCTATACGTTATTGATGTTTCAGCAGGCGATAAGATACCTCGTAAAGGTGGGCCGGGAATTACCAAGTCTGATTTATTGATTATTAATAAGACTGATCTTGCGCCTATGGTAGGGGCTTCGTTAGAAGTCATGGCAAGAGATGCCAAAAAAATGCGCGGTGACAAACCTTTTATCTTTAGCAACATGAAAACGGGTGACGGGCTAAATGAGATTATCGCATTCATCAAAGAGCAGGGCATGCTTGCTTAGTTAATAGAATCTCACGAACTATGAACTACAAGCTACGAACAACCAAATTATTAATATTAAGGAGCACTCCCATGACAGCCTCTACCAATACAAAAACTATAACAAAGACGCATTTTTCACAGGTACTATCCGCTCGTACTATAGTAGCTGGCTCAGCTGTGATGATGACCTCATTAATGTTACCGTCACTGGCACAAGCACACTCAGGCCATATCCATTCAACGACTGCGCACACATCATCGCTGTTAGGCACGTTGCAAGCAGGGCTGATGCATCCGCTGACTGGCTTTGATCATTTGTTTTTAGCAGTCGGTATGGGTATGTTGTTTTACGGACTACAAAAGCAGCGCTTGGGCATGATGTCATTGGCAGGAGGTTTATCGTTGGGTGTGGTATTAGCGACTGTCGGTGCTTTGGTAGGTGGTGCCGCGTTTGGTTCGGCTACTGGCATGGTTGAGATGGCGATACTATTATCAGTTGCGGTATTGGCATTTGTGTTAATGGGACAATGGCGCGGAAAAGCCGCATCATTGAATACGTCTGCATCGAGCACGGCAACTACAAGTGACGTCCCATTACTGAGTATGACTTTTGGCGGTTTGGCAGTATTTCACGGTATGGCACATGCGATGGAATTGCCAGCACAGATCGGCGTATCAGGTCAGTTAGGTTTTTATGCTGGTATGATGGTTTCTATGTTGGGGCTATACGCGGTTGGTATGGTGATCAATCAGCAGTTGCAACAGCGTTTGGGTGGTCATTTTTGGTTCCAACGTGGGTTGGTTATGCTAGGTTTAGGGGTAGTGTTCATTCCTGTTTTAACCTAAATATAGTCAATCCTCTATAAAAGAGCTACAGCGTTAACCTCGCTTGAAGTATCACATATACATCTGCACTCGGTTGCCTTGACTCTCTTTTAAATTGAATCAACTATAGAGTATCAGTTTCTATTACATGATTTAGTTATTCATTGAGTTCGTTATATTTACCCATAAAAATACGGCCCCAATCGATGATCGGGGCCGTATTTTTATGAGCTAAGAACATGAGTACTATCTGAAAGTAGGTATCCTAAAAACAGATAGCGCTCAGTCTAGACTACATGCCTTGCTGCTGTTGTTGCTGAGCAGCTAGCAAGTCTTGGTAGCTAACTTCTTTGTCAGTTACTTTACCTTGCTCGATTAGATAATCAACCACTTGGTCTTCTAGTACAACAGACTCAATGTTAGCGCGCTGTTGCTTATCAGTAGTGTAGTACTCGATCACTTCTGCTGGATCTTCGTAGTTTTCAGCCGCTTCTTTGATGAACGTCTCAACGCGTGCTTGATCTACTTCTAAGCCTTTGGTATCGATAACACGAGCAACGATGATGCCAAGACGGGCAGCACGTAGCGCTTGCTCTTCAAATAGCTCATTTGGCAGCATGTCTTTATCGAAGCTATCAGCATTCGCACCGAACTGCTGAGAAAAACGTTGCATCATCATGTTGCGTTGACGCTCGATTTCTTGCTCTAGCATAGCGTTTGGTACGTCAAACTCATTCTTTTCTAGCAATGCGTCAAAAGTCGCTTGCTTAACTTGGCTACGCGCAGCGTTTTTGATTTCGCGTTCCATGTTTTTGCGTACGTCGTCTTTTAGTTTTTCAACGCCGCCTTCTTTTACGCCGAATAGCTCAAGGAACGCATCGTCGATTTCAGGTAGCTTAGATTTTTCAACCAGTTTTACGTTGATTTTGAACTGAGCTTCTTTACCCGCTAAGTTTTCAGCTTGGTAATCTTCTGGGAAAGTTACTTCGATAACTTTTTCGTCGCCAGCTTTCATGCCTTTGATACCCGCTTCAAAGCCAGGAATCATTTGGTTGCTACCGATAACCAATTTGAAGTCTTCAGCAGAGCCGCCTTCGAATTTTTCGCCGTCGATAGAACCTTCAAAGTCAAAAGTCACTTGGTTGTCTTTCGCAGCCATGCCTTTTTTCTCAACGAATTCTTCACGTTGCTTTTGTAGGTTTTCGATCATGGTGTCAACGTCAGCTTCATCAACCTTGGCAGTATGACGCTCAACTTCGATCTCATCGATACCTTGTACGTCTACTTCTGGGAAGATTTCGACAGTCGCTTGATATACCAAGAAATCATCTTCAAGTTTTACGTCGTCGATGTTAGGCATGCCAACAGCGCGGATGTCTTCAGATTTGATTGCTTCAAACACAGTATCACGGATCACATCGTTGATAACTTCTTGTTGAATGCCAGCACCGTACTGAGAGCGGATGTGTGACATAGGGACGTTACCTTTACGGAAACCGTCAATCTTGGCAGTTTTCGCAACTTGGCGAATACGGCCTTCAACTTTATTTTGAATTTTTTCGACAGGTACTTTAACTGTCAATTGGGTTTCTTTGTTAGATAGCTTGTTGGTTGTGACTTGTAAATCTGTAGCCATGTTAATTACACCTTTAGGATTAGATAGTACTTAAAATTAAGCAGTACTTAGGATTAAATGGTAATAGACAAACCGAGCCTCAAAATACGGGCGTGTACAACGGATTGCCGTTGGAATAAATAGGGGATAATGATAGCCCGCAACGTCCATATCAGTGTCAGTAGCAATCGCTGCCAGCACAAAATATAAAACTGCTGAGGTTGTAAATGCTATCAAATATCAATAATAAACCGTTAATGCACCGCATAATAACGCTTTTTGGTGAATTATACAGACATATAACGGTTTTCGACAAAATTTTTAAAAGTAGAACAGTATAATCTATCTGATTATTAAAGTAAAAATTATCTGTTTGGTGTCATGTTTCCTTATGTTGCTTACCTTTATAGGAGCAATTATAAAGGCAGCTGCGCCAATAGTTGTTGAATGGCCTGACCGCGATGACTGATGCTGTTTTTATCAGCAGCGCTCAAGCTGGCTGCACTGGCTTGTAAGTCAGGTAACCAAAACAATGGATCATAGCCGAAGCCACCATCACCATACGCTGTCTCTGAAATCTCGCCATGCCATAGTCCTTGAGCGATAATGGGTAACGGGTCATCGGCATGACGCACCATTGCCAGTACGCAAACAAATAACCCTTTGATAGGCTCGCTCGCGTGCTCAGTACGAATAGGTTGCAAGTCAGCGATGAGCTTGTCATTATTTTTACTATCGTTACCATGTTCACCAGCATAGCGAGCGGAGTAGATACCTGGTGCATTACCGAGAGCTGGTACACACAGTCCTGAGTCGTCAGCGATAGCAGGTAGTCCGCTGATACGACTGGCATGACGGGCTTTTATAATGGCATTTTCTACAAAGCTTAGCCCGTCTTCGATGGCGTCTTCGATATCGAGCTGACCTTGCGGGATGATGGTCACCTCTAGATTTGCCTCAGCAAATAACCGTTTGAACTCAGCCAGCTTGCCTTTATTATTACTGGCGAGTACCCATTCACTATTCGGGGTTGGTTGTGTCGCATGTAGGGGAGTGTCGATGGTGCTTGTGTTGGTCATAGTGTCTTTCCGTTAAGTGGTTATGTGTAGTCTGTTTAATCTAGCTTTTATTTTTAGTGTCTTTTACTATGGCTATAAATTTAGCTAACCGTCATATTTGCAGTAGTCATTGATGTCTGTGAGGTAGCTTGGGCTATCGGCTGCGCTATCCGCTAATACATAGCCAATGGCTATGCTGATTGTACGGTCTATAACATTTGGTAACTGATACTTTTGGTCATTGTTGCTATAATACTCGCCAAGCTACAGCGAGTTATATCCTGTAACTTTTGAATATTTAATTAATAAATGCTTATGAAGTCAAACACTTGGCTTTTAAGCAAAGAATAATAGCAAGCAGTAACCGCTAGGTTCATTTTGGATTCATAATAATACGTGATATTGTATTGAGCAGTACCCTGTATCAAGCAATAATATTCGTTTCAAACAATAAACTCAGCCAATTTAGTCCGCTATTTTATAGTGTTTTTTGCGGTGTAAAAATAGCGTAAAATTCAGTTTCTATAATCAGTTTTATAAACTAACGGCTAAACAGCAAGGATAAAATAACTATGTCAAACATTACATTGCCAGAACTACCATATGCAAAAGACGCACTAGAGCCACATATCAGTGCCGAGACGCTAGAGTATCATCACGACAAGCATCATGCCGCTTATGTAAACAAGCTTAACGATTTGCTACCAGGTTCTGGTCTAGAAGACAAAACGTTGCCAGAAATTATCCTAGCGACTGCTAAAGATGACAGCAAACAAGGTATGTTCAATCAAGCAGCCCAAGTATGGAACCACACGTTCTACTGGAACTGCATGACGCCAACGAACGGCGGCGGCGAACCTACTGGCGATCTAAAAGCTAAAATCGAAGAAGACTTCGGTAGCTATGACAAGTTCCGTGAAGAGTTCAAAAATGCAGCATTGACTCAGTTCGGTTCAGGTTGGGCATGGTTAGTCGCTGATAAAGTCGGTGGCAAACTGTCTATCGCTAAAACTGCTAACGCTGATACCCCACTTGCACATGACCAAATCGCTGTATTGACTTGTGATGTGTGGGAACATGCGTACTATATCGACTATCGTAACCGTCGTCCTGACTACGTAGATACGTTCCTAGACAAGCTAGTGAACTGGGACTACGCAAATGCAAAATATAAAGGTCAAGACGCTGGCGTTGAAGAATAATATTCAATAGCTAAGTATTTGATTGAAAAAAGGACACCGCGAGGTGTCCTTTTTTTGTTTGGTCGTTCTGTTTTAGGTATTAACATACATACCGTCAATACAATAACGCGATTAAGCCACACCGCCGTTTGCACCGATATTTTGTCCTGTGACCCACGCTGCTTCTTCGCTTACCAAAAATGATACGACACGGGCGATGTCAATTGGTTCACCAATACGGTTAAAGGCTGACATGCTGGCAAGTTTTTCAACGGCTTCGTCTGTTTTACCTTGATTGAATAATTCGGTATCTGTTGGTCCAGGCGATACGGCATTGACGGTGATATTGCGTGCGCCAACTTCTTTAGAAAAAACTCTGGTCAGCTGCTCTACTGCGCCTTTGGTCGCGCAATAAGTGCCATAAGTGGGTAGCATCATACGAGTGGTGGTGCTTGAGAGGTTAACAATACGGCCGCCATCATTGAGTTTAGTCGCCGCCTCACGCAGAGTATTAAACGTGCCTTTTACATTCACGGCAAAGGTACGATCAAAGTCCTCATCGGTAGTTTCTGCGATAGGTTTATTAATCATCATACCTGCGCTATTGACCAAAATGTCTGGTTTGCCAAATTCACTGATAGTGGTGTCGAACAGCGTGGCGACTTGCTCAGTATCACTAACATCTGCTTGCACAGCGATAGCTTCACCGCCTGCCGATTTAATTTGGCTGACGATATCATTGGCTGCTGCGTCATCGTTTGCATAGTTAATAATTGTTTTGGCACCTGCTGCCGCAAGTAATATAGCTATCTGTGCGCCGATACCTTTTGATGAGCCGGTTACAATCGCGACTTTATTTTTTAGTGTTGTCATTATTATTCTCTCTATTATTGTAGATAAATATCAGTACGCCTATATGGCGCTTTTAAAGACTGATAGTTTTTAATTGACGATATAAACATTAGCAGTGTGCAAAGACAATGAGTAGAGAGGTTCTGTAGGCTTATTTTTAGATAAATGTATGAGCTGGGTTTCTGTAGGTTTGAAAGATAAAGATTTTGAGTTGCTGAGGGTTTGGATGAGAAAAGGACACGGTTAGGTGTCCTATTATGGTTTGATTGTTTGAACACGTTCATTATTGACTGGCGTCAAGTTTTCTTCGTAATTCTCTATTAGCATGCATTAACATCTCGAAGGAGTTTTTTATGCACCCAGATGACCATGCTAAACTCCAAATTGTTTTATCTAAAATGTCATCATTAAAGCTTCTATTCGTTAGGCGAGACATGACTCTTGTTTCTTGATTGTCGCAAGTGATTTCTTCTATATGTGACCAGTAGCTTGTATTACCTATAAAGCTAGGGTGAGCTATATCGCAAAGAAACTCATACGTTGGCATCAATGTTTTGGCATCTGGATGCTTAGCTACTTTCTGTAAAGAAGTCATAATATTGGTTTGTAAAAGGTGTTTTTCAGGTTTTTCATAGCGTGTCCCCCAAATCATTTTTATAACTAAATCCTCTACTTCTGTGGAAGTAACGACTTTTTTACTAGGAAAGGTCATCTGAGAAAACGTTTTGCTTAATACATTGGCATTTATCAAAAATACTGCAGAAATTTCAAGTAGAGATCTAGTCGCTATAGCCGGAACTATGGTCTCTTTAGTATTTAATCCATTTATACATGATTTGATAAGCTCAGCGGCGCGCCATAAGGTCATATAGCAATACGCTTCTATATTCGAAGTCTGGTCATTCCAATATATGAAGTTCATTTTCTTATGATTATTTTTATTCAAAGACTTTAGCTGTTCAGTTATAGACGCAACAGAAGAATAAATCCAACGATATTCGCTAGGTACTTGCTTATCAATATCTGAAAACTGTGAAAGAATTAGATTCACAGATCTAATCATTGGGTCGTCGCTACTTTCTGTATAATCGATTAAATCTTTAGTAAAAGTATAACTCAATTTAAAAATCCTTTATTAATATGCATATTAGAGTATCTAGATATCAGATATTGCCACCATATGTGCTCATCATCCTGAAGTGCTTTCTTTTATCGCGTCTTTGAAAACATGTTTTTATTATCATAATATAGATAAACAGTTCTATAAAACCCCAAACCCTAATTTGCCCAAAGCTTACCGCAATATTATAATAAGCATACGCCTTAGTGGTATTTTGAAAGAAGATATAAAGCGTATCAAAGTACTAACCTTGACCGGCAATTATTTGTACCTTAGACCATATAGACACTTTTTAGCCTTATTAAGCACTATTCCTCACCAACCAAAATCCAATCACCATCTCTGTCTACAAATGACTCGTCAAATACTCTCACAAACCCTTGCTTCACCAATTCAATACGCGATACTTCAGGTTCACCATCAACTTTGATAATGGGTGCGTCTATAGGCGTAATAGATTGCCATGGCGACGCTTGTCCTGTTTTATTAGCCAATACAAAACTAAAGAATGCCGTGTCGCCTGCCATCATGCGCAGGTCATCAACGACTAACTGGATATCTTGTTTGTTCGGTTCAACAGCGTCATCAAGCATCGTTTGAGTTCGGTAGCCTGTCCAATCACCAGAGAACCAATCCAGCCTTTGTGCATAGAGCTGGCTCGCTGCTGGTAAATTTGCGCGTAGCGTCTGCGAATTGTCATACTGCGTCAGATAGCGATACTCAGGCAAGCGACTGTCTAAAACGCTACCGCGTATTTCAATCAATCTATTTTGATCGTCTTCAGCGACCGTACGCCACATTAGGATAGTAGGCAGCACAGGCATGGTTTTGATACGGGTTATATTGTTTATTTTGGCAGAGGTCAATGTTTGCTCAGCTTTGTCTTGCGCGTAATATTTTAGCCCTAACGAAAGCATCAAATACCCACTACTGATAATCAGCATCCAAATGGCAAGCCGTTGGCAGCGGGCTAATACGCCAGTTTTAAAAGTACTAAGTTTGCTGCCTTTTGTCAGACCTATAATCATGGCGATGAGCAATGGCAACGTATATAGCGGATCGATGATGAACATTGAGGCAATACTAAAAGGTGTCAGCGATAAAGACTCTTGTAGCGGCCACAGTAATTGCGTGCCATAGACCGTGAAGCTGTCTAAAATTGGATGGGTCGTCAGCGCCAGCGTCATGGCTGTTGCCAAGCGCACAGTAGAGTAAGGCAGTGGCATGTTGCGCCATGCATGATAGCGACTGATTAACCAAGCGCCCACTATACCCACTGCCGTCAGGACAATTAGTGAATGACTAAAGCCACGATGGTAGGTCATATTGCTGATGGGATCAGGATAATGTATTAATACATCCAAATCAGGCAAAGTGCCCAACATGGCCCCGTATAGATAGGCTTTGCGTCCTTGGTATTTACCCAGTACCGCACCTTGTACACTAGCGCCTAAAACAATCTGACTGAGTGAATCCATGGTTATCTACTTGTGTTTTTTTTTATTTGATTGCTTATTTGCTTTCTAATTTAGGTATGAGCAATGACTGACTGTCATACAAGGTATCTTCTGGTTTAAATAACCTCAAAGTGGTGAGCGGATAATGCCTCACGCAGCATCGCGATATTATAATAAGCATGCGCATTGACGGTGTTTTGAAAGAAGATATAGAACGTATCAAAGTGCTGACGCTGATTGGCGATTGCTTGCGCCCAGTCCTGCATCTCAGCTTCGCTATAACGATAGTCATGGCGGTCAGCCGCGCTCATCGCATCCCACCAGTTTAGATTATTGCCATGCATACGCAGATAGCCAGTGCGTTCAGTAAATATCAATCGTGACGGCGGTAGGCCATTCACCTTTGGGTAATCAACGCTGCACCAAATGAGACCTTGCTGCCGAAAGCTATCGACCACTTGCGGCGTGTGCCAAGCGTTATGACGGAACTCAATGGTGAGTGGGTAGCCCTGAAACCAACTGACAAGATTGGCCAGATAGAGACGATGATCACGAGTACGATCAAAGCCGTGTGGGAACTGGAGCAATAACGGTGCTAAAGCATTTGCTTCGATAAGCGGGGATAATGCGTTTAGAAATGCTTGTGCATGCTCGGCAGTGCCTTTGCGTGCATGAGTAAAGTCTTGATGCAGTTTTACAGCAAATTTTAACTGACTGTCTGCTTGCCCGTAGGCTTTATCAACCATACCTGCGAACGCTTTTTGCCCGATAGGTGCGTAAAAGCTGCTATTGATTTCGACTGCGCCGTATTGCTTGGCATATTCACGTAAAAAGTCGGTTTTTTTTGTGCCAGTAGGATACAGCGTACCGAGCAAATCGGTATCGCTATAGCCACCAGTGCCAAGATAAATACGCGGGGTAGGGTTACTGTCCATGTTGACCACTCACTGCCGTTTTGGGTAATAAAACTTGCTGAGCTGTTTTTACTCAGTGGTTATTCGCTAGACTATTTCTTACGCGACCATAGCCATTCAATCAATGCCAATAGGGCATCGTTGTCTGTATTAGGATTATTGTCTGTGCTATTCGTTTGCTCATAACTGCTCAAATCATCACTACTTAGCTCACGCATAATCGCTGCGCGCCCATCATTAAACAGCGATTGTGCATAGTCGGTCGCCTGATCCACACCCATGAATTTTACATAGGTAGATTTGTCTAGTTTTTCATCACTGCCGGCAGGTTTGCCCAGCGTATCTGTGCTAGTCGTCACATCTAAAATATCGTCTTGAACTTGGAAGGCCAGACCAATATGTTGAGCACACTCTTGCAGTGCCATGCGCTGCGGAGCCGTCGCGCCAGCACAGATGCCGCCCATGAGCATGGCCGCTTCAATCAATGCGCCCGTTTTATCACGGTGAATAGCTTCCAAATCGCTTTGTGTGATGCTGTCACTGGCTTCTGCATTGAGATCCAGCATTTGACCTGAGACCATACGTCTGGCACGTGGCGCAAATATAGCGAGCAGTTGGCTAGCGATATCTGAATCATAAGGCGCAAAGGTAGGCAGCTCTGCAGTCAACACTTCAAAGGCGAGCGTCTGTAACACATCCCCTGCTAGCAGTGCCGTCGCTTCATCAAAGACAATATGAGCCGTCGGCTGACCACGGCGCAGCTCATCATCGTCCATGCAGGGCAAGTCATCATGCACCAACGAATAGGTATGCAGTAGTTCTACTGCCAATGCGGCACGGCGCGCCATATCATAATCTGAGTCACTTTCTAATAGTGATGCTAAGTCATCGCTGGCAGAATTGTCTGTATCAAACTTATTGTCAACATTCTTATCACTATGATCATTCACGTTAGCGAAAGCGCTGGCGACCAGCAGTGGACGTACCAATTTACCTTGGCCAGTCATCACATAACGGCAAGCATCCAACAGTGGGCTTGGTAGATCGGCATAAGCAAACAGCACATCGATGTCTTGCGCCAATTGCTCGCGCACTGTGCTATGAAATTGTTCATTATTATCAAACGAGATAAAGCCAAAAGGAGTAGGGTGTAGCGTAGAAGGAACAGTCATAATCCAACCATTTATAGGGATGCAGTTTATAGGAGTGCAGTAAAAATTATCAGGGATAAGGTAAAAGCACATTAGTGTAGCATGATAGAGCGTATGGCTTGTGTGTGACAAAGTATCAATCGACTGTTTTTCGTGACTGTTTTTGCGACCGTAATATTCCAACAATCTCTCGTTACTTATCACTGATTTCACTGATGGATTGAATGTGTTCTGATAAAGGCGTATGTTTGATGGTTGCTGCTATTATTTATGCGTTGCAAGACAATATTTACCCAAAGCCTGACAGTGCCAAGCTTGATTTGAGTATACAAACATTCACTAAAACACTTTGCGCATAAGGTAAATGCTTACAGGTGATTTAAGAGTGACTTGTGAGTATGGCATTAGCTTGTGACAGTAAGGGGCATAATCCCCTACACTAATTGACGTGGCAATGGTCTGATAATGGTAGTGACTAGCGTTTGGTGTTAGGCCATCTCTCAGCCAGTATTTTTTATCAGTACCTGCACCAATAGTATATAAACAAAGCGCCATATGATGTCATGCAAGAGACGCAAAATAGGTGCATCATTATGAGCGCTGGATAATAAAGACATCTTCACTGATGAGCTCGTTATATGTTTGTCTTTATAACATGACAAGCGCACAGTGCTATTACCCATTTTACTAACAGTAACTGGCTATTTATTTTAATTCAAAACGTAGCTTTCGTTATAATAGAAAGGAGTTCCACATGGTATACCAAGGAAATCGCATCACGGTGACAATGCTAGAGGATGGCATCGCCAATATGCATTACAACGCCGAAAATGAGAGCGTGAACAAGTTTGATGCTGAGACTACCAAGCAGTTTGGTGAAGTGGTCACCGCTTTAGAAAAAGCGGACGACGTAAAAGGTCTTATCGTTACTTCAGGCAAAGGCGTGTTCATCGCTGGTGCTGACATCACAGAATTTGTGGCTTCTTTTAAGAAATCAGAAAGCGAGATCAGAGAGTGGGGTATCAAAGTCAATGATACTTTCAATCGTTTTGAAGATTTGCCATTCCCGAAAGTTGCTGCCATCAATGGCGCGGCAATGGGCGGCGGTTGTGAGATGACTTTGGTTTGTGAATACCGTGTCATGAGTGACAAGGCGATTATCGGCCTACCAGAAACCCAACTGGGTATTCTCCCAGGTTTCGGTGGTACGGTTCGTAGTACACGTATCATTGGTATCGATAACGCACTTGAGCTTATCGCGACTGGCGCTCCTAAAAAAGCACTAGCAGCACTAAAGCTAGGCTTGGTTGATGCAACCGTCCCTGCTGATGACTTACAAGATGCCGCGATTGACTTGGTCAAAAAATGTATCTCAGGCGAGCTTGATTGGCAAGCAAAACGTGAAGAAAAATTAAACCCAGTTAAGCTAAATCAGCTTGAGCAAGCCATGGCATTCAACAGTGCCAAAGGTATGATCTTTGCTAAAGCAAATCCTAAGCAGTACCCAGCACCAGCGATAGCCATCGAAGCCATCGAAAAGCACGTTAATTTGCCACGTGATAAAGCGATCGAAGTAGAAGCGGCTGGTTTTGCAAAAGCGGCTAAAACGCCACAAGCAGAAAGCTTGGTTGGTTTGTTCTTGAGCGATCAATTGGTTAAGAAGTTAGCGAAGCAGCACGGCAAAATAGCACATGAAATCAATGAAGCCGCCGTACTAGGTGCTGGCATCATGGGTGGCGGTATTGCCTATCAAGCAGCCAGCAAAGGCTTGCCAATCATTATGAAAGACATCAAGTCTGAGCAATTAGACCTTGGTATGGGCGAAGCCAGCAAGTTACTAGGCAAAATGGTCGATCGCGGCAAAATGACCCCAGCAAAAATGGGCGAAACCTTAAGCCGTATCCGTCCAACACTTAACTATGGCGACTTTGCTGAGACTGACATCGTTATCGAAGCGGTCGTAGAAAATCCAAACGTAAAGCGTGCAGTATTAAAAGAAGTAGAAGGCTTGGTTAAAGACGATTGTATCCTAGCGTCAAACACCTCAACCATTTCTATTACTTTCTTGGCTGAAGCCCTTGAGCGTCCAGAAAACTTCGTCGGTATGCATTTCTTTAACCCAGTACATCGTATGCCATTGGTTGAAGTTATCCGCGGTGAGAAATCATCTGAAGAAGCCGTTGCGACCACTGTTGCACTAGCGTCTAAAATGGGTAAAGTGCCAGTTGTAGTAAACGACTGCCCAGGTTTCTTAGTTAACCGTGTTCTGTTCCCATACTTTGGCGCGTTTGACTTGCTACTTAAGCAAGGTGCTGACTTTGCTCATGTTGATAAAGTCATGGAAAAATTTGGCTGGCCAATGGGTCCTGCGTATCTAATCGATGTCGTCGGTCTAGACACGGGTGTTCATGGCGCAGAAGTCATGGCAGAAGGTTTCCCTGATCGCATGAAGCCTGATTATAAAGGGGCTATTGAGCTTTTATATGAAAACAAACGCCTAGGTCAGAAAAACGGTGTTGGTTTCTATAAGTATGAAATGGACAAACGCGGCAAGCCAAAGAAAGTCGCTGACGAAGCCACTTATGAGCTGCTAAAAACCACGACAGATAGCGAAAAGCAAGAATTTGACGATCAAGCCATCATTGATCGCACCATGATTGCGTTCTGTAATGAAACAGTACGTTGCTTAGAAGACAACATCGTGAGCACGCCTGCTGAAGCTGACATGGCCATGATCATGGGCGTAGGTTTCCCGCCATTCCGCGGTGGCCCTTGCCGTTATGTCGACCAAATGGGTCTAGAGAACTACTTGGCACTGTGTGAAAAATACGCATATCTAGGCAAAGCTTATGAAGCCCCGCAAAAGATTCGCGATATGGCAGCAGCAGGCGAGACCTTTTACGCGACAGCATAATAGGCAGTCACTACTAGGATGAAGTGCCGTACGTTTGCTATTTTTGCATGAAAGCAATTGAGACATGAATCGTCTCGTGAACGTACGATTATAGTTGGTGCAATTTAATACTAGTACAATGAAATCGAGCGCAAATGTATCTATTGTACTTTAAGCGAGATTGACGAGTTTATAGTAGTAAATTGGCCTGACTACACTGACAATAAAAATTGAAAAGGAAGATAGTATGACAATTTTAAGTCCAAAAGACGTGGTCATCGTAGATGGCGTACGCTCAGCGATGGGTAAAACGAAAAACGGTATGTTCCGCCACGTTCGCGCTGATAGCATGTCTGCTGAATTGGTACGTGCCTTAGTAGAACGTAATGACTTTGATGCCAATGACATCGAAGACATTATCTGGGGCTGTGTGAACCAGACGCTAGAGCAAGGTCTGAACATCGGTCGCAACATTGGCCTGCTAGCTGGTATTCCAAAAACGGCTGGTGGCCAAACGGTCAACCGTCTGTGTGGTTCTTCTATGCAGGCACTTCATACCGCTGCGGCGCAAATCATGACCAACCAAGGTGATATCTTCATCATCGGTGGTGTTGAGCATATGGGTCATGTCGGCATGATGCATGGTGTTGATTTAAACCCTGCTGCTTCTAAGCACTACGCAAAAGCGTCAAACATGATGGGCTTGACTGCTGAGATGCTGGGCCGTATGAATGGTATCACTCGCGAAGAGCAAGATGCTTTCGGTCTTGAGTCACATCGCCGTGCATGGGCTGCGACTACTGAAGGTCGTTTTGACAATGAAATCATCGGTATCGAAGGTCATGATGCTGCGGGTCGTTTGCAACTGTGCACGGTTGATGAAGTGATTCGTCCAGACGCAACGATGGAGCAAATGCAAAAGCTACGTCCAGCGTTTGATCCAAAAGGCGGCACGGTTACTGCTGCTACCTCATCTGCATTGTCTGACGGTGCATCTGCGATGCTAGTCATGAGCGCACAAAAAGCCAAAGACCTAGGTCTAAAGCCACGTGCTCGTATTCGTAGCATGGCTGTTGCTGGTTGTGATGCTGCTATCATGGGTTATGGTCCTGTACCTGCGACCCAAAAAGCACTTAAGCGTGCTGGCATGAGCATCAGTGATATGCAAACCATCGAGCTAAACGAAGCATTTGCAGCTCAAGGCTTGTCAGTACTGAAAGCGTTGAACTTGACCGACAAGCAAGACATCGTCAACATCAACGGTGGCGCGATTGCATTAGGTCATCCACTAGGGTGTTCAGGCGCTCGTATCACGGTTACATTGCTAAACGCAATGGAGCAGTCGGATACTGAAATCGGTCTAGCAACGATGTGTATCGGTCTTGGCCAAGGTATCGCTACTATTATTGAGCGTGTTTAATATTGTCTCACTGATGTGAACAAGATTATTTGCATGCTCAATAATTTAAATACGCAATAAGCAGCTATTTGCTAATAAATAAAACCTCTAGTCATCATGGCTGGAGGTTTTTTTATGGGCAACTTAGGGCGTGTTGAACATTCAAATATTAGGGCTGCTGATCGCTAAAATTGCACCAAACTAGGCGCAAGCTGACGATAATGTCGAGACCTTAGCTAGGTTTGTAACAACGTTTGGGGTGATTTTAGCATCAGCCTTTCAGGGCATTACTATTTTCTGCCAATATATGGCGAAATTGTTTAACCTAGAATGACTAGGCATCAAAAATTTCACTGCATATTGTCTAAAAAATAGTCTCTGCCAGCACCACATTTGAATGTTCAACATGCCCTAATACTCAGCCAATGAATGATTTGCGAGGTCAAAAATAGCACAGGTATTATGATTAAAAATTATCTCCATTGACGCATTCATGAAACTGTGACTAAATAAGAGTTGGCTTAATAGGGATAATATAAACAATAGAGCTAACACAGATTTTAATGATAAATGTCAGTACAAGGAGTGTGCTATGTCTACTATGATTACCGATCGTACTTATCGAATCGCTCGCGAAGATACCCAAGCGATGATCGTCGATGTACAAGAACGCCTAACACCGCATATCTATGATCACGAAAATATCGTCAAAAAAACAGTCACTCTAATCAAAGGGCTGCAAGCACTTAATATTCCCATTATGCTCAATGAGCAATATAAAAAAGGACTGGGCGATACCTTGCCAGAGGTACGTGAAGTATTAGTAGGTAATAACGCCAAGGGCTTTGAGAAAGTCACGTTTAGCGCTTGTGATAACAAGGACTCATGGAACCATTTAGCACAGCAGAACCGTAGCGTGGTTTTGTTATTTGGGGTAGAAGCCCATGTTTGTGTATTACAGACCGCGCTTGATTTGCTGGATAATGGTATGCAGCCAGTTATCATTGGAGATGCGGTTGGGTCACGTTTTCCGTATGACAAAAAGCAAGCCATCCGCCGTATTCGCCGTGCTGGCGGGGTGATTACGACGGTCGAAACCATTTTGTTTGAGCTGTGCCGTAGCAGTGAAGACCCTGCGTTCAAAACCATTAGCAACCTGATTAAGTAAATAATAAGACAATCATTTATTTACCAACTCATAATCGATAGCGCTTGATACAATAAGCGCTATTTTTTTGCTAGTAGTTATAGCTTACCAATCATTGAAAAAAATAATTATCGAAGCAAATCATCACCGCAAAAAATTATCATCGAAATTTATCAACGTTAAAAACACATAACCAGAGAAAACCAATGTTACAAGCCAGCTCTATATCCTTAACCAACCCAAAATCTGCTGCAAATATCGACATAGATGATGTCACCCATTTCTTATTAGAACTTGATGCGCTTAAACGCGTTAATCGCCGCAGCTATGTGACGCATACCACACGCTATGAGAACTCTGCTGAACATTCTTGGCATTTAGCCATGGCATGCTGGTCGATTGCTGAACAGTTTGAGCTAGATGTCAGTCATGAAAAACTACTTAAAATGGCACTGGTACATGACTTGGGTGAGATTGATGCTGGTGATACGTTCTTATTCGCAAACAGTCGTAGTGAGGCACACATCGAAGAACGCGAAGGCATTGCTCGATTGCAAGCGGAAAGGGGTAACGGTATTGCTAAGTTAGGCGAGATTTGGGAAGCACAAGAAACAGGCGATAGTAAAGAGAGCCAGCTGCTCAGAGTCGTCGATCGATTATTGCCATTTTTACTCAATCTCAATACTGAGGGAAAAACGTGGGTGGACGCTAAGGTTACGCGTTCGCAAGTGACTGGAGCACTTGCTTTTATCAAAGACAGCTTTCCTCCCATCCATGAATGGCTGTCAAAAAATATTGACTACGCGACGCAGCAAGGGTGGTTGATTGATGCCTAGTACGGATATGATTGACTGATATCAAAAAGCCCAACCATACATAATAGGTTATGCATGGCTGGGCTCTATTTTTATAGGTATCAGTACTGTCAGCGCATTACGCGTTGGCTGTGCCGAGTAACTGTCCCATTTGTACGATGCTATCGGCTTGCATGCTGTCTAGCCAGTCTGATTTTGCTGCTTTTGGCAAAACCACGATAGCAGTTGAGCCTAGATAGAAGCGTCCAAGCTCATCACCTGCGGCAAACTGCATGTCATGATCGGCTTCCTGAATATCGTCAGTACGAGTAATTTTGCCAGTTGCGACCGTTTCGATACCAGCGACGATCATCGCACCAACCATCACCACAGCAGCTCTGCCATATTTGGTATCAAACATACAGACCAGACGCTCATTACGCGCAAACAAATCCGGCACGTTAGCCGCAGTAGTATTATTGACCGAAAATAGCGTGCCAGGTACGTAGCGGGTCTTGGTCAACGTACCAGAAAACGGCATATGAACACGGTGGTAATTGCTAGGTGCTAAGTAGATAGTCGCAAAGCTACCATCAGCAAAATAATGGCCATCTTCGCTATCAGCAAGCAGTTGGCCGACATCATAATGACGACCTTTGGCCTGTAGCAGTTTGTGATCTTCGATCTGTCCAAGCTGAGAGATGATACCGTCAGCAGGACTGACAATGCCATTTGCAGTGGCATCGATGGTGCGCGCATCGTCTCTTAATTCACGGGTAAAAAAGTCATTGAAGCTCTCATAGGCATTTAGACTTTGGCGCTCGTACTCGTCCAAGCTGATATTATAGGCTTTGGCAAAGCCACGGATAAAGGTACGCTTGACATAAGGGTGGCGGCTAGCAGCTAGACGTCCAGCGACTTTACTCAGCTTTTGCTGCGGCACCAGCTGTTGTAAGGTGGTAAATACATTCATAATAGAGCTACCAAAATAGGATGTGGTGTAATAATAAACAGGCAAGTGAATGTCAGTATTTTATCATGGACAGCATATTATTGTCTGACCATAATCTGTTAAGGAATGAGTAAATGAAAGCACTTATACAAAGAGTGAGCCGTGCTAGTGTCACTGTCGATGAACAGTGTATTGGTGAGATTGAGCATGGCATATTGGCGTATATTGGCTTGGGTCATGAAGATGATTTTGCCACTGCTCAGCGTATGATTGATAAGATTTTGACCTATCGTATCTTTGAAAATGAAGAGGATCCTGCTAAATTTGGTAAACTGGACAAAAACGTCCAGCAGGTCGGCGGTGGCCTTCTTTTGGTCTCGCAATTTACGTTGATGGCAAGGACGGACAAAGGCCGTCGTCCTGACTTTGGCGCGGCAATGGCACCTGATACGGCTCAAGCGCTATTTGCACAATTAGTCGCTTACGCCAAGACTCAGCATCCAAATGTGGCGACAGGTCAGTTTGGTGCTGATATGCAAGTGTCGAGCGTTAATGATGGACCACTAAACTTTTTACTCGATGTCTAAGTGTTAAGTGTCATGAAGCTGTCATAATTAATCCGTTTAATAGATAGAGACTGGTGAGTGACTATCACCTTTTACATAATAGATTGTGCCCTCTAACACTGAGAATATCGTATGTATAATGAGCAAATTTTGATTGTTGAAGATGAGCCAGCGATTCGGGAAATGGTCGTAATGACGCTAGAAATGGCGGGGTTTGAGAGCTTGCAAGCCGCTGACGTGTCAGAGGCACATCAGCAAGTGGTCGATCACAGACCATCACTGATTTTGCTTGATTGGATGTTACCTGGAGATAAGAGCGGCGTTGATTTTTGTCGTATGCTCAAAAACGATGAATTGCTCTCTGAGATTCCGGTCATTATGTTGACGGCAAAAAGCGAAGAAGACAGCAAAGTGCATGGCCTTGATGCGGGTGCAGATGACTATATGACCAAGCCATTCTCGACACGTGAGTTGATTTCAAGAATAAAGGCAGTGCTGCGTCGCAGTAGTGCGCTCAGTAGTGATAAACCAATAGAAATCGGAAAGCTGAGTCTCGATACCAAAAGTCAGCGCGTCACAGCTGCTGGTCAAATCGTGGATGTGGGTCCAACAGAATATCGTTTGTTGGCATTTTTTATGAGTCATCCAGAGCGCGCCTATACACGAACACAGCTCCTTGATCAGGTGTGGGGCGGCAACGTCTATATCGAAGATCGAACCATAGATGTGCATATCAAACGTCTACGTAAATTACTGCGCCCTTATGACTGCGATACATTGATACAAACGGTACGCGGTACAGGCTATCGATTCTCTAGTATTATTGAGCCAAGTTAATCCCGTATATAGTCGATTCAATTTAAAAATAGTGACTGCCAGCACCACATTTGAATATCAAACAGACCCTAAATACTTCAAGCGAGGTTAACGCAGTAATAATTTTATAGTGGAATGACTATAGTGACTCTTGGATAAAACATGCCGCCGTCATACTAGATAGCGGATAGTGGTAAGGATGAGACATGGAAAAGAGTGCGCCAGCAAAAAACAAGCAAGAGAGCGTAGTACCAATCGCTAACCAAGATGCAGCAGCGCAATTACAAAAAATCAGAAGCGCACTGTTAGCACTACGAGATGCGGTGATTTTGCTCAATGAGGATGATGGTCTAGAGTGGTGGAATCAAGCGGCGCAGAGTTTGCTGTCGTTACAGCCAGAGGACAAAGGCCAGAGTATTTTTAATTTTATTACGGTGCCTGCGTTTCGTCAGTATTATGAGGATACAACCCTACCTAACGATGGCATCCATATAGAGTCATGGCGTGATCCCAGTCGCTATCTAAAGTGTGAGCTCACACCTTTCGGTGACGAGAAGCTATTGTTTATTTATGACGTGACTCGCTTGCAGCATTTAGAGCAAATGCGCCAAGATTTTGTGGCGAATGTCTCGCATGAACTACGTACGCCATTGACAGTGATGACGGGCTATTTAGAAAACTTCACTGATCAGCCGGATATGCCGCCCCATTGGCGTCGCGGTTTTGAGCTAATGACTCAGCAAACTGCTCGCATGAACCGAATCGTCAATGACTTGCTACTCTTGTCTAAAATCGAGATCGAAGAGACGCATGAATTTAACCATATAGATATGACCAAGCTGCTGACCAATATCTATGATGATGCGCAGGCTTATAACCAAGCATACAAGCACACTATTCATTTGCAAATAGATACCTATGACGGCCTATATGGATCAGAGATGTACTTGAACAGTGCCTTGTCTAATCTGGTCATTAATGCGATTAAATATACGCCAAAAGGTGGCAATATCACCATCAGTTGGACGCGGACATCGGATGGGTGCCGATTCGCAGTCGAAGATGATGGACTGGGTATTGCACCAGAGCATATTGCCCGTTTGACAGAGCGCTTCTACCGTATCGATAAAGGCCGCAGCCGTGCCACAGGTGGTACAGGGCTGGGGCTGGCTATCGTGAAGCACGTCCTGCATCAACATGAGGCGCACTTGCAGATTGACTCAATAGAAGGAACAGGGTCGACGTTTAGCGTGGTATTTCCAGACGCTTATGTACGATCAGCCGTAGCAAATTAGTATTTTTCTCGTCCTAGGTAAGTGTAGAGTCACTACCTGCCTCTGTAGCATACTCTAGTCTTTTTGCAAAAGCGGGTAAGGATTGACCGCGCTGCCATTAATATAAATGCCGTAATGGACATGTGGCGGTGTGCCTTTCGCGTTACCGCTATCACCCACATAACCGATCACATCGCCAGCATTAACCCAGTCATTGGGCGCGATATCCGCATAATCCTCTAGATGTGCATAGTAGTGTCCTGCGCCGCCAGGTCCAACCACCACTACCACACGTCCGCCTAATGTATTCTCACCGACTTTTCTCACGATTCCTTGTGTCGTCGACTGTATCGGTGTGCCCCGGGCTGCAAAAATATCAATGCCCTCATGCGAGCGCCCTTGGCTGCGTGCCACGCCCCACGTATCGGTCAGATTTTGCTCTGGTAGCGGACTGGGTAGGCTGTTTTCTGTCGGTAGTTCTTGCTGCAATAGACTTAGCTGCTGCCACTTGGCAACCACAAACGATTGGGTTTGTTGGCTGATACTGGGTAGCAGCTTATCAAACACAAATAATATTCCCAGCAATATAACGGCCTTAATCAGTACGCTTAATATACGACTGAACAAAGAAGGCGTGGGTTGTTGGTTTTTGCCATCTGCTAGCATTGATGTCTCTTATCTGTTTGACATTGTCTGAGCCCCTATTATAAAAGCCCTATATGCAAAGGTATGTATCGCATTGTTATCTATGGTTTTTATCCCCATAAATACAGTTGCGGTTAGATAGGGGTGCGACAATATAATCTTACTTACTTAACGCTTCTGTTGAGCAACAAGAGCTGCTATTGATGGCTAATACTTTATGAATGATACTCTGAACAATACTGACGTTACTACTACGGCTGAAACGGCACTTATTATCGATACTGAAACAGATCATGGCCGTGATCCCAGACCTATCCAAGTTGCTACTATCAATGTGGCAACTGGATTTGAGTGGATGAAATACTTTAACAGCGGTCGCTCGATATCGCCCATTGTTATAAAAGTGCATGGCATTACTGATGCAGATGTGGCTGGTCTTGAGCGTTTTGATTTAGATAAGTTTGAGCTGCCAGCGTACTTGATTGGACATAATGTACGCTTTGACTGGCGCGTGATTGGTAGGCCGTCAGCCAGTCTGATTTGTACCGTGAGACTCGCGCGCGCCGCCTTTCCAGAATGGAGCGCTTATGGTCAGTCTAAGTGTATCGAGCAGTTACTGGGTAAGGGCGAGGCGAGTATAATGACGATGGCTGCTCATGACGCACTAGGGGATGCACGGATGTGCTATCTGCTCTATCAGGCATGTTGTACGCGTCTAGAGATTGCGCCGACGGACTTTGCGGCAGCACATGCCATCTCCAATAAAGCGACTCCGGTCAGTAAAATGCCCTTTGGCAAACATAAAGGCAAGCCGATCAAAGATGTGCCCATTAGCTATGTGAAATGGATGATAGGCAATATTCATAATATGCAGCCGTCACTACATTCTGCTTTGACCAAGCGTATTAAGGCAGAAAAAATCAAAAATGCTGAGTAATAAAAACTCATTCACAATTTCTAAGCTTTTACTATCCTATTCACCTTTGAGCAACCAATCAACTGCCATCTGCCACAGTGCAGGCGCTTGTGCATTGGTCTTACTACTAAAATAACGCATATGACCAATGCTACTAACCCCAAAATCTTTGGGATCTAAAAAGCGTTTTTCTATGGGCATTCTCGTAAATACCCGTATCATATCGTCCATGTTTTCACTGTTGGCAATGTCGTCATCACTAAAGCCCAGCCATAATGATGGCATGCTGATTTCATCATAGAAGTGCGTGTGTATGCTTTTGCCAAAGGCGGTTTTGATATAGCCTGCGCCATTGCACCATTCACGCCACTGACGAGCCACACCGCGTGGCAATGGCTCACCCATCCCCATTTTGTCCGAAGGCGTGTAGCCCAGCGCTAAATTGGCAATAGGAATCAGCGCATCCATAAAAAACATGGCTTTGGCTCGATACGGCATGGCCATGTTTTTGATGCGCCCTGATGAGCAGGCCACGTTAAATACTGAGGCAAGCATATTATAATTGGGCATGAGACCAATCAATTGACCACCCGCACTATGACCGATAAGATGATAAGCGGCATCTGCAAACTCATCTTGCAAAGCGTCTAATACGGCTGGCATGTCATGACGTCCCCAGCTAATCAGCGATGCATCACATTTGGCCAAGTCAGTGGTTAGCGATTCACCGATACCTTCGTTATCAAAGGTCAGCACGCCAAAGCCGTGCTCTGCCAAGTAAGTCGCAAAATTATGATAAAACTGGCGTTTAATGCCTGTGGCTGGAGCTATCATAATCGCTGTCTTTACCGCATCGCTTGGACGATATACAGTGGCTGCCAACGTTTGATTGCGGTCGGTCATGATGGTTAGTGAGTAAGTGTCGACGCTGGTAGCAGCATCAGTATTATTTTGATCAGTCAGATGGCTGTCAGTCATAGTATCTAAATGCTCTGTAGTCAAAGAGGCGCTGTTATTATCCATTGTGATACCTTAGATTTTTTATGAGTAGATAAGGATTATCGAACTGCGATGAGCCATAAATAACTATCTTGGAGATGTAGTCTTTGCATAGTGATAAATCGTTGTGACTATGTGGTAGCATTGCTTATGTTAAGATAAATGCTGGCGAGACAGGCGCTCAAATATGACTTCCAAGTTTTGTAACACTTGACTGAGTGCCCTCTCTTAAATCATGTGCATGACAATATCAATTAAGGGGTCGGTATATGACCCTCACTAATAACAAGCACTCAATATCACCTGATATAAAAATTAAGGAAACTATATGCAAATGAAAATCGATAACGACACTTATGAAGTCATTACTAGCCAAGATATTAGCAATATTGAAAAAGCGGTAGACAAGTCAATGCTGACCATGCCTTTGGTTGCGGTATATTGTGGCTCGCGTTTGGGCAATAGTGATGTTTACGAAAAAGCCGCGCGTGACTTGGGTCAAGCATTGGCTAACAGTGGCATGGGTTTGGTTTATGGCGGCGCTAGTATTGGCCTGATGGGCGCAGTGGCAGATGGGGTGATTGATGGCGGCGCACAAGCGGTTGGGGTGATTCCGACCTTTATGCTAAAACACGAAATCGCACATAAAGATTTGACACGTTTACACCTAACAGACACCATGCACACGCGTAAAACAGTCATGGCAGAATATGCCGATGCGTTTATTACCTTGCCGGGTGGCTTAGGTACGTTAGAAGAAATCATGGAAATCGCCACGTGGCGTCAGCTGTATCAGCACGAAAAACCCATGATTATTCTCAATATTAATGGGTTTTATGACAAACTGATCGAGCATCTAAAATATACCACCGAGCAAGGTTTTATGAAGCAGCAAGACCTTGATCGCTTGGTGGTTTGTAACACGATTGGCGCGGCGATCGATATCCTACAAACAGTAGTGACCATCGATGATGCTATAGATACAAAAAAAATGGCTGGTAGTAATAGCTAGGCCATATCAAAACGGTTCATCTACAGCGGTGATAGTGAGTACGATACTATCGAGCGCTATTAAAAGAAAAGGAGCAGATAACCAAATCATGGTCGTCTGCTCCTTTTTTACGGCTATTTTTCTGTCGCTATCACAATCTCAAAAAACCTTAGCAATACATAATAACGGCTATACATCAGCAGGTGATAAATCGTCCAACACCGCTCCACAAATGCTGTGATTGACATCCGCCATCGCTATGGGAAATCCACGCTGTTCAGCGAGTATACGTGCAACTTTATCAACCGCTAAGCTATCATTGTGTGCGAGATATGACCACTCATGTGCATAACGACTATGATTCATCGGTGTGTCGTTGCTTATTAAGCCCAGCTCCGTTAGCTCGTTGACGATTTGATCCGCCGCGATTAAGGTTGAGGATGCTTTGACGTTCTCTGCACGAGCGTAGCGTATATTTGAATACAAACTCACATCAGCGACTCGCAACGTATCATCCTGTCCAGGAATCTGCTGCCCACCGTATAGCGCATTACCGACCGTACGGGCACTATTAAATGTCGGTACGAACTCAGCAATATACTCAATCGCTTGCTGGCTACGTGCCTGTAGAGGTGCTTTGTCCCAGCCATCTTCGATATAATGCACGTATTGCTGCGGTAGCTTGGGCTGTGCGCTATCAGTGTTAGATGCCACCAAACCATCATTAAAGAGGGTAATGGCCTTACTCATGCCATGAATCTGAAAGTAGCCGCCAGGATAAGGAGTGAGCTGTGCCATGCCTTCTGGCGTACCTCGTTGACCATAGACGATAATCTCTGGTATCTGTCCACCCGCATCACCCCAGTGGGTAACATAAGAGGATTTAAACTCAACCATACGCGTGACTTCAACCCCGACCATATCATCAATGACACCTGTACGAAAACCACAAGCATTGACCAAATAATCTACTTCGACAGACTCAGTTTGAGAAGCATTTGCTTGCTGATAGTCGATACGCCATTTGGTGACATGGTGGTCAGCGTTGGTACAGTTCTCGCAATCTACCGGCACTACTTTTTGTACAGTCGTATCGGTAAAGACATGTGCATGGTCGTACTCTTTTAGCGCCAATTGCGCAGAGGCTGCCAAGCGGAAAATGTTCCAGCCATATTCTTGTACGACAATCAGTGGAAACTTAACCTTATTTAAGTCCAAATATCTAGCAACTGGTATCATCCATTCATCAACCGTACTTGGCACGGCAACTTGTTCACGCTCAGACAGCTCGATCAATTGCTCATGACTATAGAGCTGATAGTAATCTTCAGGGTCGCCCAATACCTTATTGTTACTATCTTGCTCAATCAGCTCGCGGTAAGCCTCTGTCAAAATATCCAAACGCGGTAACAAGTCCTCAGGCAACCCTTCGTCGCGTGTCGGCACCGCAAATACGGTTGGACGAACATCGATGGTATAAGGATAGAGGCGTAGTATATCGATACACTGTTTGAGCAGGGCCACGCAATCTTCATCGGGTATCTCGCGATACAAATTACCACCAGCATGCAAATGACACATGGGTGGGCCATCGATAAGGGATTTTTTCTTCTCAAACAAATGGGTTTCAAGTCCTAGTGCTGCAAGGCGAATAGCAATCGTTGCCCCCGCAGTACCGCCACCCAAAATACCAACACGTTTGGTAGGGGTGCTATTTTTGGCGCCGTAAGACAGAACATCAAAAGCGGCGTCTTGTTTGTCAAAGTGAGCGCGATTTTTATTAGAAGACTGAGTCATTGTCGTCATTATATCCTTAGTAGCATTTGCATCAGGCTATGCTCGGTGTAGTCGTTAAATGTCTTATAGCTATTGATATGCGTGCGAAGGTCGCTAAGTTCAACATTCATGTATGAGCTCAAATATGCACGCTATCTTTGATGAATCTATCTATTGTGTAGTCGTGCTTCATTTCTATAGGACTATTTTACGAATAACTACAGATAATATGATGGCAAATACGTAAGGGGATGCATGAGTTTTGTCAACGAAGTATTAAGTTCCAGATGTTGTATAGCTAGATGAGCATCAGCGAGGGCATAGGAATGAGCAATATGAAAAGCATGATAAGGTCGGTTTTCTGTAGCCAAAAAGCCGGTTGTTTAATCGTTTTGTAAAATCTGGTCGCTTTTGTAAGTTTGCATATTGATGATTAAAATAGCTTAAAAGCATATGTTATATTTGTATCAATCGAGTGAGGTTCAAAGCTGGTTTATGCTATTAGTTCGATCAAATAGTTCGGGCGAAAGCGTCCAAATCAAAGAACAAAAACGACTTATAAAATTTACTATTGTCATCATCAAAATAACAAGGAAGTTACTATGAAAAATATCATCATGTTATCAGCACTAACAGGCGTATTGACACTGACAGGCTGTACAACCTTAAAAAATGTGGTTGGTAGTGACATGTCCGGTACGCATGAAGTCCAAGCGACCAGCAATAATACTGCGCCAGTCACTAGTAAAAACGGTATGTTGGTTGATGCGACCAATCATATGACGCTTTATACGTTTGATAAAGATTCAATGAACAAGTCAGATTGCGGGGCGGCTTGCCAAGTTGCTTGGCCTATCTTTATGGCACCAAGTAATGCAAAAGCATCTGGCCAGTTTGCGGCAGTCAAGCGTGAAGACGGTAAGTATCAGTGGGCAATGAATGGTAAACCGTTATATTTCTATGCCAATGACACAAAAGTCGGTGACAAAAACGGCGATGACAAGTTTGGTGTTTGGCATATTGTTCCAAGCAAGTAATATCTAATAGCATTATATTGAGACAAAAAAAGCAGCCCCTATCATGGGGCTGCTTTTTTATTTAGATTTAAAATGTGATCGCTGTCTTATTGAGTACTCATGACAGTACAAGCATTATCTCTACTACGATATGGTTGCCAAGGATTCTGCTTGATCGACTTCAAGTACTTCTTCTTTCGTAGGTTCTTTTCTATACAAAGGAAAAAAATCAGAGCATAAATCACTGTCAGTGAACCAGATATCTGCTACCAACTCTGCATATTTTTCTGCATTGACGACGAGTCTGTAAGTCTTGAAGATTAATTCTTGTGAGCTGAATCCTTTCTTGTATTCATACAAAGAATCTAGATTAGAGCCGACCCCACCACCAAGATGTAATACCTTATAGCCGCTCTCTCGACCCCAGTCTCGTGCTACATGAGTGATGAGTTTGGACGGTTGCAGGTGAGTGTAGGCGTTGAGTGTACCGCCAAGGTGAAACTGCATAATGCCGGATTCTTCACAAATCGTATAGATAGAGGAGCCAATTGCTTTATTGTCTTGATAAGCCGTTATCAGGAGTATTTTATCTTGAAGATGCTCAAGCAAGTTGAAAAAATAATCATCATCAAAAAAGTAATAGTCGCTCGCCTTGACGTGTAACATCGTCTCTTTATAAATGCTCGAAAACATCATTGCATTTTGTTTGGTCAGATACTCTGTTTTTGTCACGACATCCATCTTTAACGCTTTTTTGATGCCTCTGCGATGTCGATTTTGAGTCTCACTCCAGTGTTCTTCTTCAGACTTACTCAGATCAGACATCAAGGTTAGACCATGGGTCAGTGCTTTGCCTACCGTAGGAATCCATTCCTTATTAATGATAGGATGCAGCCTCATAAACAGAGACACGCAGCCTTTTTCAAAAAGAAAGGCTTTAATCTCATCGAGGACGGTATCTATTTCGGCATCCGTGAATGTTTTATCCATTAAGGGGCCACCATAACCATAAGTAGAAGTAGCGTCCCAACATGCCGAGTCGATGTCTCTTATGATGATAGGTAACAGTACTTCTTTGTTTTTATAATGGGCAATGACTCCTTGGGGTTTGCCTTTATCAACAGTCGCTGAGGCATGAATCCAACCAGATAAATGATATATATCAAAATGGTGGTTTGAGACTTTTTTGTCCCAGTCGGTATCTATCGCTATAAAATCTACTTGAACTGTATCCACGTTGCTGCTCCCCCAGTCTTGCGTTATATATTCGTAAATCCGTATATATGAATATAACAACAAATTATGAAGCCTTCAAGTATATAAAAACCTTTTATGTTAAATAATGAATATAAAGATTAGAGTGTAGGAGTATTTGTAGAACATAAAAATCAGCCTATATAGTAGGGCTGCCTTTTTGCTTTGATTGAAAGATACTAGCGTTAGAGGACGGTTGGACTCACTTTGTTCTCTTTTGTACTCATTCACCGTTTATGCTGACTAATAACGCCTTTATGATCGTTTTTACTATGAATATATTCTTATAAGGTTCAATGGATTTCAGTAAATATTCAATACAACGATTAGAGCATTGGTAAGTAGAGTTAACATAACTGCCTGACCATTGACCAAATATATGAGTAACAGATGATAGATAAGCGCTAGGAGTAAACTGGTAGCCATGTAATTTATTTAAAATTAAGTTGCTTATTATTCAATATAAATAAAAAAACAGTTGTACTAACATCTAGGTTTTATCTCGATGGACTCATCTGATTAGTGATCACTTATCACCCATGTGTATGACAACTACGGCTTGCGTTGAGCGCTAAAAACCGTTAAAATCGCGGTTTAATTTTCCCGCTGGGGAAAGGCTAAGCGAGCAGAAGCGTGGTATTGGGTGCTGGAATAAGCCAGTGATGCAGTTGCCATACTTGTAATGTCCTTAGTGCCTCAGTTACGTATGTCGTTATTTGTTTGATACATCATCAATGGTGCTGTATTCAGACGTTGTACATACATCGGACCTAGAGAGTATATTATGCGTAAAGATATCCATCCTAATTACCAAGAAGTTTTGTTCCATGACACTAACGCTGACGTGTTCTTTTTGACTCGTTCAACTGTTAAAACCAAAACGACTCGTGAATACGAAGGTACAGAATATCCGTACTACCCACTTGATATCTCAAGTGCGTCGCATCCGTTCTACACAGGCGAGCAACGTAAGAGCTCTACTGAAGGCCGTGTTGCAAGCTTCAACAAACGCTTTGGCGCTTTTGGTGGCCGTAGCAAGAAAGCTGCAGACGCTGCTGAATAATTTACACTCATGGTGTAAATGTATTTTGCTAAGCAATAAAAAACCGCTGATTATTCAGCGGTTTTTTTGTTTTTAAAATGACGGTTTGGAGATGAGTGGCATCAAAATTTAGGTAGTCTATGGTGCCAATAACTGAACAGTGGTCTCTGCTACCTGCTGCGCCCAGTAGCCATACATCAGACTGCTAGGATGAAAGCCATCGCTGGCAAACATGACCGTGATATCAATCGGTGATCCATTGGCGTGCTCTTCCATCATACGGCTAAAGTCAGTTGCCATATAAGTCACCCCGTCATGAGCTAAGCAGACTCGCTGCAATATACCGTCCAGTATTGACGCTTTTGCACCCACAAAACTATTCAGTGGTGCAGGTATGGCAGGCATTTGTGCCATCGGCGGTAAGCTCAAAAAAATCAGCTCACGTACGCCAAATTTACGTTGAGTAATAGCAATAATGTCTTCAATGCGCTGTTGCCATTTGTAAATAGAGACATTAGCGGTGGTGTCATTGACGCCCACACTCAGTAACATCACATCGATAGGATATGCGGGGGCAGGTAAAATATAAAGCCGACGCAAAATATCAAAGCTGGTATGGCCAGTCGTCGCTTGCAGCGACCAGTTCAGCTGAGCAAAGTTAGATTGAATATGCTCGTTATCTGCCAATATAGGAATGAGCTTGCCGACCAGCGCTTCTTGCTGCGTTTGACTGCCAACACCGGCTGCTGCTGAGTCGCCCACGACCATTAGGTTAAGCGTTTGCTTGCGATCAGCCGATACGCTATTGCTTGAGCAACGCAACTCAACTATTCCGTGCCGCTCACCGTTTGGCTCAGGCAGGCGAACCGTATCACGTTTAATCTTACGGCCCTGATAAAAATACACAGGGGCAAGTAAGACATCTCTTGCAACAGAAGTTAGTTTGCTGGTATCTACCATCCTGCACGTTCCCTGATAGTCGTGAGGCTGTCGTCAATCAACAGTTGGCCATCGATATAGACATCACGCAATAGGTTGTCCGCCACATCGCTCATCTCTTGCTGCTTGATGGTTTTGAGTTGGCCGCTATCGTCTTTTACTAGTGCCAATCGTCCTTTTTTCGAACGCTTTGAGCGACTGGTGATAGGGTCTTTGTAGATATCTTTCCATACACCATCGATACAGATAGCGCTCGACTTCATCGCCCAACTCATGGTGTCGCGGTTGACTTGCTGTAGCAGTCCGCCGCCCATGCCAAATGTCACGTTTTCTGCGCTAAAGCCTGCTTTCATGACCACATCAATGATATTGCTCAAGCTTTGTGCGCTGATACCATCCCCTTGGATAATACGCACGTAATCGGGCAGTACTTTATAGCCCTTACTGTTTATAGTCGTGCCAAATTTCACCGCTAGACGCTCTAATGCTTCACGGACCACTTTGGTAGGCTCACCACTGTCTGGCCTAATGACCAGCGTACCACCCATATTTTTGACGTCTTCTTTTAGAGTATCGCCCCAAATATTATCAATCGCGTTCCATAAGTCATAGCTGTCAGAGACGACCGAAAACGCTTTGTCTTTACCGCCAAACTGTTCAATCATATTGGCAAATGCAGCGGTCTCCCCATCACGTCCCCATGCTGTCATGGTGCTGTGCTCAGCTGCTGGAATCGAGAACGCTGGCATGTCTTTACCCATCTGATACCAACGACTGGCAGCAACCAGCGCGGTCATCGAATCCGTACCAGCAAAGTTGACCAAATGTGCCAAACTACCGAGTGCCACACTCTCTTGGCTTGAGGCACCGCGCGCGCCAAAATCATGCAAGCGAAAAGGTAGCGATTCTGTGTTGTCTGCTGATTTTTCTAACGCCTGACGGATGATGTCTTTGCAGTAGCGAGAGACGCTAGCGACCGTCGATGGATACCAAATCGCACGGAGTAGCGCCGTTTCGATATAGCTTGGCAGCCAATAAAACTCCGGATCAGTATTGGTAATCTGACAGACCACATTAGATACGGGTACGATGCTGCCTTCAGCGACGGCCTCGATGCGTAGTGGCAAGTAGCCGTCATGTTTATCGACCAGATGCTCCCAGCCTGCTCGGTTGAACGTCAAGCCGTGTGCTTGAATGACCAGCTCGGCCTCATCGATATCTTGATGGGTGATAGGCGTGCTCAAGTACTCTTTGATAAAGGCTTGAAGGCCAAAAAACACCACATCATAGTCGCCTTTACGCGCTTCGATGTAGCTTGACAGATATTCACTACCGCTTGGGTATTGCACCCAATGTGAGGTTTTATAGCTGTCGCTGTTTAAGATTAGGTTGTTTAGGTTGCTAGTGTACATCACAGAACTCCTCTGCTTTGAGATGCCGCCCCTGCTTTGATAAAAGAACAGTGGCGGCGATAAACCTTCGTCGTCTATCGACTCAGGTGCTAATAAGTTGCATATAAGAGTGATAAATCATGATAGGAAATGACGCTATAACCCAACCATTTTGGTAATGATTGCATAGTGATCTTCGAACATCATGGTCGCGTCAAGCTCTGCCAAAGGTAACCAAAATGCCTTGGCAGCGTCATCACCGCCTTTTACTTTTGGTAAGCCTTTTGGATCATTTTTCAGTTGAAAATAAAAGGCTTGAGTAATCGTACGACCACGTGCCGAGCGATACGGGTCATCAAAAGTATGCTGACTGTGACAAGAGCCGCGCAATACGGCCTCAGGCACTTTGAGGCGTGTCTCTTCACGTAGCTCACGGATACAGGCGTCAAATAAGGTTTCTTTTGGGTTCAAAAACCCACCCGGTAGCGCCCACAATCCGCGACCTGGCATACTGCGCCGCTCAACTAAGAGGATATGCCCAGACTGTACAATCAACGCATCTGCTGTCATAAAGGTGGGTGGATAAGGTGCTGATTCCCATTGTCTTTTATATTTATCGATAAAGTCGGCTTCTTCGTGCAGCTGATGATAGTCGTCAGTTTTTTTGAAATCGTTGAGTACCTTACGTGTTGACTCAGGCGTGCGCTCAGGAGTCGGCGTGGCACCCATCAGATAGCTGTCGCGGATAGGGGTAGCCGATAAGTTATGGTAGTTGGGCACTGATACCGAGGCCCAGTTGGGGAATAGTGACAAATAGTAGGAGGAGCTGTCTTTCGAATGCCCAATCAGGCCGATATCTGTCTGCAAGTCACCCGTGACAGATTTTACACCCGCTTGGACATACTGTAGCCAACGCGTGTCATTGTACAGGGCATCATCTAGCCCAACGCAGTGAATACGTGCAGCGTCTGCTGCTGAGTAAGCACCCTTAATCATCGCTGCACGCTCAGCGACGCTAAATGGATTGCGTAAGCTGCGTGGCAGATTGGCCGAGCCAATGAGCATGATGACCTCATCCGAGCGTTTGAGCGCCTCATCAATAACGGCCTTGTGGCCAGCATGAAATGGCTGAAAGCGTCCAATAAATACCAAATAACGATAGTGTTGTTTGTCCTGATTGTCTGCGCTTTGTTTATCTGGATTTTGCTCTGATAATTCACTCATAGACGCCATTTTCCTACGACTTATTTTTATTGGTTAAAAATTGATGACGCTAATACTGACACAGCCTATGACTGGCTGACAAGTGCAAAGATGTTTAAGGGTGTATCCTCATCTCTATTGAAACGCGATAATACCTATCGACAAGCCAATACGGTCAATTCATATGGCAATATGAGCATCGCTAGCTTGCATGTCTCTCTATCCATGCGGTCACCGTTGGCCAAATCTCTGTGGCGGCATTGCGGCTGATCATGATACGGCTGTGGGTATAGTCATCTAAGTCTCCATTACTGAGCGCGTATTCTCTAAAAACATTGGTTGAACGGTCGAAGCCTTCAAAAAACAAACGGCATCCACGAGTAGGAGAGATGAAATTATCTCCTTTAGCACTGATAGCGTAAATAGGCGTGGTAATTTTTGGCATATGCTGTCGATAATCAATAAAGTCATTTCCAGTATTTTTTTGCTGATGACTACTTCTGCTCGCTTCATCTGTATTCGTATCGCGTTTATCAAAATCAGCCTTGTTCAAGAAGCTGCTATTGAAGTTTTTTTGCAGATTCCAGTCATACCACTGAGTCATTGTGTAGTAGCTTTCGTTAAATGGGCCGACTTTGAACTGTTTGGCGGGGATAAAACCAACCACTTTTGTGACCAGTTTGGCTGCAAGGATTTTTGTGTAGCTGAGTGGGTTTGTGACCGCGCCATAAGCTTGGCAAGCAAACATACTGATACTATTGACCTTAGTGACATACTGCGGATTTTGGATCAAAAACATGGTTAAACCGACACCGCCACCGCTATGGGTGACGCAGTGCAGATTATCGAGTTTTAATTCCTCAAAAAAATAGCGAAAAGTCGCTTCATAATCATAAGTAGCAACCGTCTCAAAGTTAAATTTTTTGGTAGGTTTTGAGCTGTCACCATGACCACGCCATTCCATAATGTAGCAGTGATGCCCCAGACTCGCTAAATACTCAGCAATTTTTAGGCAGGTTTGCTTGTCAGAAAACGTCCCATGCGTCAGAAATATGTTTTGAGATTTTATACTAGGCAAGCTGTTTTCTAACGTGTGGGCTACAGTACCATCTTCTAAAGTCTCAACTACTTTCCAAACGGCAATTTTCTCATCATCCTTGGTAGTTATTAGGTGCAACGTCCGTGTCGTCATAAAAATCATCCTATTCGAAAATACGTCATATTTATACAAGGGCATCAAAAGCTACCATGCTCATAAAGCCAGTGCACAAAATTATTCAAACTATCAATACTACGTCAAAACTAAATGACTTGCTCGGACGAGATGTGAACGGTATCGCACGTTTAATACACAACTATTCTCTCGAAGCGTGCTGGGTCTCATGACTGTCTTGGTTCATTTATCTAATTGCTAGATGCGTGAAAGATTTTTTGGGTGCTTGATAAGCGATACTGCTGTCTTTATATAGAGATTAACTTGTCGCTTATTACACCAAGCAGATATGTCTGTTTTTATACGGTTTGAGCGTTTTATTTGTCCATAACTCGATAGCGCCATTAAAAAAATCAATGACAACCATTTGCAGCGGTGGCGATTCAATTCACAGTAGCGCGGTCGGAATTATGGTGCGATTCAGGTATAATGACCGTTATAGACGGATAAATTTTTGTGAGCATTGAGGTCAGTGTCATACAATAATAAATACCAACCATTGATGGCTCATATAACTTATATCATTCGTAGAAATTTAAAAAATCCAAATTCACGACACAGTAGCCATAATAGATATAGCATTTGTGTCATAACGCATAGGAAAGATTATGAGTGAGCAAAACCAAGCTGATAGCCAACTAGAGCAGTCTACAGGTTATGAATCAGCACTAGATACTGAGCAAGTTGAAGCAAAAAGCAACATCACCATCACTGAGTCTGCTCAAGGATATTTGGCAGATTTGTTGTCTAAGCAAGACACCGATGGCATTGGCGTCCGTATTTTCGTTGAGCATCCGGGTACCCCGCGTGCAGAGTGCTGCATGGCTTATAACCAGCCGGGCGAAGAAGACAGCGCTGACTTGCGCTTTACTTATGAGAATTTCTCGGCCTTTATCGAGGCGTCGTCAGTACCTTATCTAGAAGACGCGGTCATCGACTATAATAAAGACCGTTTCGGTGGTCAGCTGACTTTCCGCGCGCCAAACTCTAAAGTACCGAAAGTGGGTGCGGATGCCAGTGTGGAAGAGCGCATCAACTACGTATTGCAATCAGAGATTAATCCAGGACTAGCAGCGCATGGCGGTGACGTACAGTTGCTTGAGCTGATTGACGAAGAAGGCGTTGGTCTTACAGCCGTATTGAAATTTGGTGGTGGTTGCCAAGGGTGCTCAGCTGTTGATATGACTTTGCGTCAAGGCGTTGAAGTGCAGCTTAAACAGCAAATCCCAGAGTTGACGCAAGTCATTGATGAGACCGATCATACCCGTACTGAAAACGCTTATTACAAATAAAAGTCTAGTTGGAAGTTGCAGACTTAAGTACTAGCGAAGAGTTATTTTAATTAAAAAGCCAAGTTTTGATGAACTTGGCTTTTTTTATTGCTATGATTTGGTAGATTGTTTTTTAGCTGAATTTTCAGTGGTAGATTATTGATTAATAATTTGTTGATTAGTCATTTATTGATTAATAACTTTTATCGAAATAAAGGAATATATAATGAGTGACGGACAAGCAGACCAGCAAGCAGCCCAAAAATCAGAGACCCCTCAACGTCTTGAAACTTTAGCAATTCATGCCGGTTATAGCGTTGAGCCCACCACCAAAGCCGTCGCCGTGCCGATTTATCATACCAGCTCGTATGCCTTTGATAATACTCAGCATGGTGCAGACTTATTTGATTTAAAGGTCGCAGGTAATATTTATACTCGTATCATGAACCCGACCAATGCCGTTCTAGAAGAGCGCGTCGCAGCGCTTGAAGGTGGTATCGGTGCGCTTGCCGTGGCCTCTGGTATGGCTGCTATCACTTATGCAATTCAGACCATCTGTGAAGCGGGTGACAATATCGTTGCGGTATCGACCTTGTATGGTGGTACGTATAATTTATTTGCCCATGCATTGCCGCGTCAAGGTATCGAAGTACGCTTCTTTGACCACAAAAATCCTGAAGCGATTCGTGATTTAATCGATGACAAAACTAAGATGGTCTTTGCAGAAAGTATCGGCAACCCACTCGGTAATATCGTTGACATTCAAGCGCTTAGTGATGTGGCTCACGAGTACGGTGTGCCTGTCGTGATTGATAATACGGTAGCGTCGCCTGCGATATGCCGTCCATTTGAGTTTGGTGCGGATGTAGTCATTCATTCATTGACCAAATACATGAGTGGTACAGGTACCTCGATTGGTGGTGCGATTGTCGATAGCGGTAAGTTTGCTTGGGGTGATTATCCTGAGCGTTTCCCACTCTTAAACACGCCTGACCACAGTTATCATGGCGTGAACTTTGTCAAAGACGTGGGTGCGCCAGCGTTTATCGCTCGTGCTCGTGTGGCACCACTACGCAATACAGGTGCGGCGCTTAGCCCGCTAAATGCTTTTGGTATTTTGCAAGGCATGGAGACATTGAGCCTACGTATGGAGCGCCATGTACAGAACGCGCAAGCCGTTGCTGAATATCTACGTGACCATGATAAAGTTGCTTGGGTGAAATATGCGGGTCTGTCTGACCATCCTGAGCATGAGCTTGCTAAGAAGTACATGAAAGGCACGCCATCTGGTATTTTAACCTTTGGTGTTAAAGGTGGACTAGAAGCAGGAGCGCGCTTTATCGATGCGCTGCAACTGATTACTCGTCTGGTAAACATCGGTGATGCGAAGTCATTGGCCTGTCATCCAGCGACGACCACCCATCGTCAGTTAAATGAGCAAGAGCTAGAAAATGCAGGCGTTAGTACGGATATGGTACGACTGTCGATTGGTATTGAACATATCGAAGATATCAAAGCCGATCTCGCCCAAGCATTAGCTTCTGCTTAACAACAAGCGCTTATTAGATCAAGCAAACTGTTTGAGTAAGTCTGAATGATATAAAAAAGCCCATATCGATTTGATATGGGCTTTTTGTTTTGTGTCCAACAGATGTGTTTAACGATTAAGCAGACAGTACACGCTGCGCGATATCTCGATAATCCTGCGAGGCAAGTCGTGGCCCAAACTGTTGGATGACTTGCGCTGATATCTCGCTGGCAAGACGACCACATTCTGGCAAGCTATACTGCTGCGACAACCCATAGAGGAAGGCACCAGCATAGTTGTCACCTGCGCCATTGGTATCGATGACATTGGCCACTACTGGCGTCGCAATCTCATAAATCTCAATCTCGGCCTCATCATTTGACTGGTGGGCGATAACGGCTCCATTTGCGCCATCTGTCACGACAGCCGTTTGACAATGCTCAAGCAGGGTACGTGCAGCAGCGTTAACTTGCTTCTTATCCGTGAATAGCTTGGCTTCTTCGCTGTTGCAAAATATCACTGCGACTTTATTGCCTAGCATGTTGAGCAGGCCGTCTTTCGCAAATTTGACAACGGCAGGATCAGCGAAGCTCACCGCGATTTTTGCATTATGAATGCCGGCTTGTTGACGTAACTGCGTCATCGCGGGTTGGATGCTTTCAGACATCGCCAGATAGCCTTCTAGGTATAGCCAGTCTGCTTGCGTCAATGCATCAAAATCAACGTTGTCCGCGGCGATATCGCTTGAAGTACCCAGATAGGTCTGCATGGTACGTTCGCCATCTTTTGTGACTGCGACCACACATGAGCCGGTTACGCCACCCTCATGGATAGATTCATCTGAGGTAGCCACGCCTGCTTCGTGCAAGTCTCTGAGGTAAAAGGCGCCCTGATCGTCATCACCGACGCGGCAGGCATAAAAAGGCTTACCGCCTAGACTCGCAAAGGCATACATAGCATTGGCTGCTGATCCGCCGCCCGCTTGTTTTGACGGCGCAATGTTAGCCAGCTTAAAGTAGGCCAGTAGCTGCTGTTGCTCCTCGATACCTACCAGTGTCATATTACCTTTGGTCAGCTCAGTTTCTTCTAGGGCTGCGTCCGACAGTACATATTCGTGATCAACCAGCGCATTACCTATTGCCATTACATCGTACATTGCTTATTTCTCCTAAATTGATTTATAGACATGATTTTTTATTAGAAATTAGTCAGCTTGTAATTCTAATAGGCGCTGATAGAGCGCATTCTTTTTGACGCCAGTGATATCAGCGGCCAATGCAGCGGCTTTTTTAACGGATAAGTCTTCTAACAATCTGTGCAATAATTTGTCATGAATACTGATGTCATCAGAGTCTTTTGCCACACTGACACCCGCGACGACCACGACGATTTCGCCGCGTTGCTGATTGTCATCGGCTTTGACAAACTCGACTAAATCGCCAAGTGTGCTCTTACGTATCGTCTCAAATGTTTTGGTCAATTCACGACAAAAAGCGACTTCGCGATCTGCACCAAATATCTCAGCCATGTCTTCTAGGCTAGATATGATGCGATGCGGTGCTTCATAAAATATCAGGGTTTCAGTACGTTCGATTAATGCTGCGAGCTGTTTTTGACGACCGTGAGTTTTGGCTGGCAAAAACCCAATAAAGCTAAAACGATCTGAGGGTAGTCCTGCCACTGACAACGCACCAATCGCTGCGGACGCGCCAACGATAGGCGATACCATCACGCCAGCATCATGTGCTGCTTGTACCAATTGATACCCTGGATCACTAACGAGCGGCGTCCCAGCATCACTAATCAAAGCGACCGAGTAACCTTGCTGGATCATCTCGATAATCTTAGGTGTCTGAATCGCGCTATTATGTTCGTGATACGCCCACAGTTTGTTGTGACCTTTTTGCTTTGTCGTTGTATCATCATCTGCATTATCTGAAGCATGGCTTTTAGTGTTAGGAGACGCTGAGTCTTTTGTCTCATCAGCTTTACTGCCTTTGGTATCGATACCAAAATGTGACAACAGCTTACCTGAGGTGCGGGTGTCTTCGCAGGCGATGATAGCGACTTGCTTTAAGACATCAATCGCATGCGGTGTCATGTCGGTTAAGTTACCAATCGGCGTGGCAACGATATAGAGACAAGCTGGCATCGCAGTAGGGGTAGACATGAAAACCTCGGGTCGTTAAAAAATCATTAAAAAATAGTAGTGCACCATCGCCACTCAAACATCATCTACGATTTTTTCACCTAAAAGGTATTTGCGTAGGCCTGTAGATTTCAAAAGTAGGCAGCACAGAAGTGGCTAGTTTAGCATGTTGTGCTATGATAATTATCAAATGTTAATCAGACCCACGACCTTTATGGCGAACCATAAACCATTAACGCTTACTTCACCTAAACAGCGCCAAGGCAGTCTGTTTGAACAGCAGGCCTGTGAGTTTTTGCAAGCTAAAGGGTTAAGGTTAATTGCACAAAACTGGCAACAGCCAAAAATGGGTGAGCTGGATCTAGTGATGATTGAGACAGGATCTGCATGGTCGACGCTAGTATTTATCGAAGTTCGTCAGCGTAAGCGCTCTGCCTATGGCGATGCTGCCATTAGCATTACAGCAAGTAAGCAGCGTAAAGTGATTAAGACCGCGCAGTGCTTTTTGCAGCAGCATCCTGAGTATGCTGATTATGACTGCCGATTTGATGTCATTGCCTATAATACGTTGGGCAGTATACTGCTAAAAGATAGCGCGTTAGATACTCAGCCTGAGTGGATAAAAGGGGCTTTTGTAGCCCGTGCATGGTAGTCATTGATATAACATGAGACTGGAATAGATAGAGTGCCTGAAACAGCCTACTCGTTACCAAAAACCTAACCGCTATTCATTAAAATTAAGTAAAGTAGTTGTTAACGAGATTTAGCACAAAGTTATTCAATAAAAATATCTAATTTAGGTATCTGATATTCAGTCAAGAGCTCTGAATTCATTGAACTTATACCATCGTCACCATCATGCTTTAAGAGGTAAATAATGACACGGATGCATATGCGTACTGCTATTTTTGGTTCATCACGTCGCACTGCGGTAAGCGTCATGCTTGCAGCCTGCGTTGTCAGTACTGGCTGTACAACCAACTACCTGACCAACAGTACCGAAGGGACGTATGGTGTGCCGATGACCGAGCGCACGATTCCGCAGCGTTTGCTCGATCGTAGCATCGAACATACTGCTAAAATTAATGTATATGGTCTAAAAGAAGACTTGCAACAAACCAGTCGCATGGGTGTTGATAGCTTTAATAGTGAGGTGCTGCTCACAGGTGAAGTACCAACTGAGGCGCTCAAAGTAGAAGTGGAAAAAGTGGTCAGCTCTATGCCAGATGTGCGCCGTGTCTACAATGAGATGGAAGTGAGTGCGTCAAAAGGCTATAGCTCGACAGTCCACGATGGTTATATTACCTCAAAGCTACTGGCTAAGGTTGCTGCCAGTGATGGCGTCAAAGCCTCACAGATTAAAGCGGTCACCGATAATGGTGTGGTCTATATTCTGGGCCGTATGACACCGACTCAGCAGAGTTATTTGATTGACATTGCCAATACCACCGTTGGTGTGACCGAGCTGGTACTACTGACCACGGTCGTCGATGACAGAGGTGTCAAGATTAATGATGACGATATCATGTACGAGAGTAACCTATCTGATCCTGCTCTGACGCCGGTTGCCCAAGAGACGGCTATCAGTAGTGCCAGTAGTGCCACGCCAATCGTGATAACAGAAGAGGACGCTGCACAAAGCCAGCCTTCATCAAGTCCTTATATTGAGTTATATCGAAATCAGTAACGAATGGCTGAAAAGAGTATGGTTTTGTTATCCAGCACAAACTGTTTTCAAGGTTAATCACAATAAGCCTTAACAGTAACAACAGTAAAAGCACGAGAAATTCTTAGCCAGTAAGTACTATATTCATAGTAAATCGTCGCAGCATGCTAGCCCCAATGCTATGCATTATTGCTACATACATAAATATAATAGGATACTGGCAATGAAGGATTCAAAAAATCATATTCAACAGCGTGAAGACATTAGTGGAAGTACTTTTAGTAGCGTAGAAACACATAAAAAATCTCCTTATAAAAAAGCACGCACGCTAAAAGTTGGCGGTGCGGCAATATTAGTATTTGGCAGCATAGCGCTAGCCAGCCAAAGTGCCCAAGCCTTATCACCGCTCGCGATCGTTAATGGTATCACCTCTAGTGGTGGCGTTGGCATCAGCAAAGACATCTTGTATGGTGATGAGCCGTCACAAGACTTAGATATTTATTATCCTAAGCCGCTCGCAAAGGCCATGAAAGATCAAAGCGCTATTAATACTAGCTACCCGATGGTTGTGTTTGTACATGGCGGCTCATGGGAGAGTGGCAATAAAGAACAATATGCCTTTGTTGGTCAAAGTTTGGCGCAAGCAGGGTATGTCACTGCAGTGATCAATTATCGTAAAGCGCCTGAACATGTCTATCCTGATTATGTCAAAGATGCTGCACAAGCGATTGCTTGGAGCATCAATAACGCGGCAAGTCTACACGCTGACCCATCGCGTCTCGCGGTAATGGGACACTCGGCTGGCGCGTTCAATGCCGTTGCTGCTGTATCCAACGAAGACTTTTTGGCCCCTTATGGTATCAAGCCAACAGACATCGCCACGGTGGTGGGTATTGCAGGGCCATACAGCTATGATTTCCGTAAGTTCGATAGTGCGACAGCCTTTGCTCCAGATGCCACTCCTGAGCAGGTGATGCCAGATCGTCAGATTAAGGGTAAGCAGCCACCCTATCTACTACTGACGGCCGAAAAAGACAAAATAGTCTATGACAGCAATACCACTAAAATGACAGCGGCACTGAAAAAAGCAGGTGTGACGGTTGAAACTGGCGTAATCGATGGTGCTAGTCATGCGACCAGTATTGGCGCGATGGCACCACCACTACGCTGGGTCAACGATGTGCGCGCGCAAGTGCTCACGTATTTGGATAAAGCGCTTAAGTAAATTTGAGCGCCCAATATATCAAAACTGATGTGCGGAGTGATAAGCTCTGGCGTGCGTTCATACCAGTTCAGTAAGACAGTACTGTAAGATGCGCAAACTCTTGTTATAATGTCGCCATTCAAACAAAAAATCTCTATATAAGACAGGATATTTTATGAGCATGAACGCTGACGATTTGATCGCATTTTTACAAACTCACTTCCCAGACGCTTTTATTCAAGCTGCCAATCAAGGCAATAAGTTTGACGTGCGCGTGGTCGATGCCAGCTTTGAAGGCAAACGCGCGGTTCAACGTCAGCAAGCAATATACGCACTCGTCAACGATAAAATTGCCAGTGGCGATATTCACGCACTAAATATTCAAGCGCTAACGCCTGCTGAGTGGGATGTTCAATCAAAAGGCTAAACGGCTTTCTATACAACTGACTCTACTAGGCTGACTGATTAAATAGTCGGTCTCATAATGTCAGTTTTTACCATTTCTTATACTCATTGCTAGGTTGTCACCTCTATGGATCAATTTTTAATCACTGGTAGTAGTCGTATCGCAGGGGAAGTTACTATCTCAGGCGCCAAAAATGCCGCTTTGCCATTACTTGCAGCTATGATACTGGCCGAGACCCCAACCACATTGCATAATGTGCCGTCACTGCAAGACGTGCGAACATTGATTGAATTGATCGGTGGCATGGGTATCGATATTCAAAAACAGGGCGATACCGTCACTTGCGACACCAAAAATATCGATAATTTCTATGCACCGTATGACTTGGTCAAAACCATGCGTGCATCGATTCTGGTATTAGGTCCGTTGCTGGCACGTTTTGGCGAGGCAGAAGTCTCATTGCCAGGCGGCTGTGCTATTGGGTCACGTCCTGTTGATCAACATCTAAAAGCCTTTGAGGCGATGGGTGCTGAGATTAGCGTCGAGAATGGCTATGTAAAAGCGCAAGCCCCTAAAGGCGGCAAGCTATTAGGCTGTAATTTCTCGTTCGACATGATCACCGTGGGCGGTACTGAAAACGTCATCATGGCAGCTGCACTTGCTAAAGGTACGACTGTGCTAGGTAACTGTGCGTTAGAGCCTGAAGTGGTTGATTTGGCCAATATGTTGGTTGCGATGGGTGCCAAAATAAGCGGTATTGGTACGTCAACGATGACCATCGAAGGGGTAGAGCGTCTACACGGCTGTGAGTACTCAGTTGTCCCTGATCGTATCGAAACAGGCTCATACCTTGCTGGTGCCTTGATGACACGCGGCGACGTATTGACCAAAAACACTTCTGCACTATTATTGACGCCAGTGTTAGAGAAATTTGAAGATATGGGTGCGACTATCACGAGCGGTGATGATTGGATTCGTGCACAGATGAAAGGCCGTCCAAAAGCGGTGGATATTCGTACGCAGCCACATCCTGGCTTTCCAACTGATATGCAAGCACAGCTTATGGCGATAGCTTGTCTTGCTGATGGCACCAGTACCTTTATCGAAAACATCTTCGAAAATCGCTATATGCATGTTCCAGAGCTCAATCGCTTAGGGGCTTCTATTCAAGTAGATGGTCACACTGCCGTCGTCAGAGGGGTTGAGAACTTCACAGCAGCACCTGTGATGGCAACAGATTTACGCGCGTCTATGTCATTAGTGATGGCAGCCGCGACCGCTGAAGGCGAGAGTCTCATCGACCGCATTTATCATATCGATCGTGGTTATGAGCATGTCGAAGAGAAGCTACGAGCTTTGGGTGTGAATATCGAACGTATCAATACCAATAATTAGTTTAAATAGGCTACTGAAGCTTCTAGCCAATTAGGCGTTTATTAATATTGCGTTATCAATCAAAGCCCCTTTTATGAGGGGTATTAACTGCACATGGACACGATGTCATTATGACTGAGACAAGCAAACCTTTACCAACCGATGGTTTACTAAACGAAGTAAACGATGAGTTTTCAGGTCTAACACTGGCCTTATCCAAAGGCCGTATTTTAGAAGAGACCATGCCACTGCTACGTGCAGCTGGTGTTGAGCTTTTGGAAGATCCTGAGGCCTCTCGTAAACTTATTTTTCCAACGTCAAACCCCAATGTGCGTGTGCTTATTTTGCGTGCCAGCGACGTACCGACTTATGTAGAGCATGGTGCAGCGGACTTTGGGGTAGCGGGTAAAGATGTGCTACTAGAGCATGGTGCCAATCATGTTTATGAGTTGCTTGATCTGAAAATTGCTCAGTGTAAGCTCATGACGGCTGGTGTTAAAGACGCACCATTGCCCAATCGTCGTCTGCGTATCGCGACCAAATATGTCAATGTCGCCCGTGCTTATTTTGCCAGCCAAGGTCAGCAAGTCGATGTGATTAAGCTATATGGCTCGATGGAGCTTGCGCCATTGGTCGGATTGGGTGATTTGATCGTCGACGTGGTTGATACTGGTAATACGCTGCGTGCTAATGGGCTTGAAGCACGCGATCATATCTGTGATGTGTCGTCACGTTTGATTGTCAATCAAGTCAGCTACAAGCGCAAATTTGCTTTGCTCGAGCCCATCTTAGATAGCTTTAAAAACAGTATTGCCAATGGCTAATATACCAATGTTTATCATTGGTAATATCAAGCATGATGATACGAATTTTTAAACCAGTTTAGCGCGCTATGATAGATATAGCATGCTAAACTGGTTTTATTGTCTTTGCTTGCGAAAAAATAAAATCTCAGTAAAATCTATATAACAAGACATCGAATAAATTGTAATATTTGCGAGTCTTAAGCCCGTTTTTATTGCTTTGAAATCATTTAACTTTGTTAGTACTCCATGCTCAGATATAGGATTAGGTCATGCGCCAGTTAAGTACCCAAGATGCCGATTTTGACAGTCAACTAACCCAGTTGCTGGCCTTTGAAACAGTCAACGATGCTGAATTATTACATACCGTCGATGATATCATCGCCCAAGTCCGTGCTAATGGTGATAGTACTGTGCTCGCATTAACGCAGCAGTTTGATCAGCATCCAGCGACGATGATGCAAGCATTAGAGCTATCTAAAGAGTCGCTTGCTGAGGCATTTGCCAATCTTGATGAAACCGTCAAGACCGCATTGACCACGGCCGCGACTCGGGTACAGACATTCCATGAGCGCCAAGTGCAAGAGACATGGCAATATGAGGATGAGTTGGGCAATCGCTTGGGTCAAAAGGTCACACCGCTTGATCGCGTTGGTATCTATGTACCGGGTGGATTGGCCTCGTATCCTTCATCCGTGCTCATGAATGCTATCCCGGCCAAAGTGGCTGGCGTTACCGAAGTGATTATGGTTGTACCAGCGCCCAAAGGTGTATTGAATCCATTGGTGTTAGCGGCCGCGCATTTAGCCAAAGTTGATCGCGTTTTTACTATTGGCGGCGCCCAAGCGGTTGCTGCATTGGCTTACGGTACTGAAACGATTCCAGCCGTGGACAAAATCACAGGACCTGGTAATAAGTATGTCGCAGCTGCCAAGCGTGCGGTATTTGGGCAGGTCGGCATTGATATGATTGCAGGCCCTTCAGAGGTGTTGGTCTACGCAGAAGGCGAGGCGCAAGATCGCGCTGATTGGCTAGCCATGGATTTGTTATCGCAAGCAGAGCACGACCGCATCGCACAAGCTATCTTTGTGACGACCAGTGAAGCGCAGCTAGCTGAGGTCGCCATTGAAATAGAAAAGGCACTGGCCGAACTGCCAAAGGCAGATATCGCTCGCGATTCATTACAAAACCGCGGCGCACTTATTTTGGTAAAAGACCGTAGCGAGGGTATGGCGCTTATCAATCGTATTGCCCCTGAACATTTAGAGTTATCTGTCGATAATCCTGATGCGTTATTAGACGATATTCGTCATGCGGGTGCTATCTTTATGGGCCGCCACACCCCTGAGGCCATTGGTGATTATTGTGCAGGGCCAAACCATGTGCTGCCAACATCAGGCACGGCACGGTTCTCTTCGCCGCTTGGCGTTTATGATTTCCAAAAGAAATCATCAATCATTTATTGTAGTGAATCTGGTAGCAAGCCACTGGCTGAGACGGCAGATATTTTAGCGCAGCATGAGGACTTAGAAGCCCATGCACGTTCTGCTCGTTATCGCTATCAGTAAGGTGTTTTGAAGGTTTTAACGTTTACTTTTGATCGGTATTTTTAATAGTCTATTTGGCTAATTAGTAGGATAATTTATGAGTGAGGCAAAGATGGATACCAGACTGTGGTCCTCTAAAGCACGCAACTTATCACCGTATGTGCCAGGCGAGCAGCCGGAGCATGATAATTTGTGCAAACTGAACACCAATGAAAATCCGTTTCCACCGTCGCCAAAAGTCGCGGAAGCCATCGCCAAAGTACTCGTGCAGCAAGCTGAAGAGCTGCGTCTATACCCAGCGCCTGAGTCTAATGAATTACGTGCTGCACTGGCGCATTCATACGACCTTGATGTCAATCAAGTATTTGTGGGTAATGGTTCGGATGAAGTCTTGGCACTGATATTTGCCAGCTTCTTTCTAAAAGAGCGCCCACTACTGTCACCTGATATTGGTTATAGTTTTTATCCTGTCTATGCCCAGACCTTTGGCATAGAGCTTATCAAAATTCCATTAGAAGAAGACTTCAGTATTGATCCTGATACGTATCGCCAGCCTTGTAGCGGTATCATCATTGCCAATCCCAATGCCCCAACTGGGCTGCTATTATCACTTGCCGATATTCGTAAACTGGCAAGTGAGCACTCGAATGCTGTGATCGTGATTGATGAGGCTTACATCGACTTTGCTCAAATAGAAGAGGGTGATATAGGCGCTCAAGTCTCAGCAGTGAGCCTAATAAATGAGTGTGACAATGTCATCGTGACACAGACATTTTCAAAATCACGGTCGCTTGCAGGTTTACGTGTCGGTATGGCGTTTGGTAATGCGTCATTGATTGAAGCACTGACACGTATGAAAAACAGCTTTAATAGCTATCCACTAGATAAGTTGGCGCAAGCTGGTGCGACTGCCAGTGTCTTAGATCATGAGTATTTTGAGCAGACTCGCCGGCAAGTTATCGATTTGCGCACAGCACTAACAGCAGATTTGACCGAATTAGGCTATAAAGTGTTGCCATCACATGCCAACTTTGTTTTTGCGCGACCTAGAGATGGTGAGGCGCGTGAAGTGGCCAGTACGTTACGTGAGCAAGGCATCATCGTCCGTCATTTTGATAAGCCACGTATTGCGGAGTACCTGCGTATCACCATTGGTACTGCTGAGCAAAATCAGCGTTTGATCGATGCATTAAAAGAGCTGCAAGCAAGTGCTGAGACGGCGGAATAATCATCAAGAATATAAATAAGCATCAATAAAAAGCCTGCCAACGTTATGTTTGGCAGGCTTTATTTTTAGTTATTTTTTTAAAAAATGCTTAATGTTGATTGCTTAGATTATCTTGGGCCAATACTGCTAGTAGGTTACCCACCTTATCTAAGCATTCTTGATATTCTGCATCGCAGCTAGACGCGACCGTAATACCACCTCCTGCCCATAAACTGACCGCTTTTTTGCCATCAGTGGAGCTGCTGTTAGCTTGCAGGGTACGAATGAGGACGTTCCATTGACCACTGCCATCAAAATTCATATAGCCCAGGGTACCGCAATAGGCCCCGCGCGGCACAGACTCTAATTCAGAAATAATCTCAACAGCACGCTTTTTGGGTGTACCAGTGATAGAGCCCGCTGGCAAACTGCCAAATAACACGGTCAGCGGATGTGTCTCGGCTTTTAGTTCAGCGGTGATGGTGCTGACCATATGATGCACGTTGCTAAAGCTCTCAATCGCAAACAGCTGTGGCACTTTTACGCTACCTATCTTGGCATACTTGCCCAAATCATTACGTAACAAATCCACAATCATCACGTTTTCAGCACGGTCTTTTTCGCTATCCATGAGCTTGTTTTTATACGATTCATCTTGGTCGTTATTACTACCACGAGGCATAGTGCCTTTGATAGGCTTGGTCAGAATATGATGTGTGCCAGTGCCATTGTCTTTAGTGAAAGTAAAAAACAACTCAGGCGAACAGCTCAATAGTTCAAAATGGTTAGGGTTTCCATTAGCATACTTATGATTTAAATCCCCAATATCAAGGCCATCGATGCTTAAGTAACCGGCGAAAGGTGCTTGTGTATTGCGATGTAGTGCAGGCAAATAATCGATAAGCGCTGAGTTGGATTGGCGAGAGTCATTGTTAGAAGGCAGCCAGCCAGACCATTCTTGTGTCAGATTGATCTGATAACAGTCGCCTTGTTGTAGGTAGTTCTGAGTTTGTTCAAAGGCTTGTTGGTAGTCACGTTTGTGCCATCGTGCGTCTAGAACCACAGGGCTTGTATTGGATATAGTGTCAGAGTGTCTGTGACTAAGAGAACTATCAGACAGATTTTTATCTAGCTCATCTAGATAAGAGATAAGCGCCGATACAAGAAGGCTCTCATTAGTGACGCCATTATTATCGTCATGGGTTCTAATGACTATTAATTCCCAACCGAGAGCATGGTCTACTGAAGGTGTCAGATAAATATCATAATGCCCTAATGAGGCACAAGGCTGCGTTGCTAACTCAATATTATCTGCTGGACTCAATTCATAAGCGGCCATATCGTAACCGATATAGCCTATCAAGCCATGAGAGTAGATATATTGAGAGTTTGCCCCGCTACTTGATTTATTAATTGTATTTGATGAAATGCTGTCAGCTTCACAGGTATTGCTGTAAGTAATAAGCGCATCTTGCCATGCCAGATAGCTCATCACTGTTGTCGTAATAGCATTGCCATTATGAGAGCAAGTCTCACGGCAGGTTTTGATGACTTTGTAGGTATTTGATGGCGATTCAGAAGGTTGGTTGTCAGCAGGATACACCGACCAACTGACTTTAGGGAGCAGGCCAATCACTGGTTGGTTGTCATTGTTTAGCCAAACCAATTGCCAGTTTGCTTGGTTATCTTGCTTAGATAAATGCTGCTGCAGGTGCGGCATCAGCTCGGCTGCCGTCAAGTCACCAAAACGCCAGCTACGATGAATAGCTGGCGATGGCGCAGAATCTGTCTGCTCAGTCATAGGTTGATTGGGTACGAGCATGATTTAAGCGTCAAACTTTTTGATGATGAGTGTGGCATTCGTACCGCCAAAGCCAAAGCTATTGCTCATTAGCGTCTCCAGGTTGGTCTCGCGCATCTCAGTGACGATATCGAAGCCTTCAGCCGCAGGGTCCAAGTTATCGACATTGATACTAGGGGCAATAAAGCTGTCCTGTAGCATCAGCAAGCAATAAATCAGCTCTTGAGCACCAACGGCACCCAGACTGTGGCCTGTCATCGATTTGGTTGAGCTAATCGCCGGTACTTTGCTTGGGTCATCGCCGAACACTTTGGCAATGGCTTTAAGCTCAGTAATATCACCTAGGGGCGTACTGGTACCATGACTGTTGATGTAATCGACGCTTTCTAGGCCAGCTTCTGCTAGCGCTTGTTGCATACAACGCACCGCACCTTCACCACTTGGTGCAACCATCTCTGCACCATCAGAGCTGGCACCGTAGCCCACGATTTCGGCCAAAATATTGGCACCGCGTGCTTGAGCATGTTCTAGACTTTCGACCACAACCATCGCGCCGCCTGCCGCAATCACAAAACCATCACGATCTTTGTCATAAGCTCTTGAGGCCAGTGTTGGCGTGTCATTGTACTGAGTGCTGACCGCGCCCATCGCATCAAACATACAAGACTGCGTCCAATGCTCAGCTTCACTACCACCCGCTAGTATCACATCAGCTTTGCCCAATTGGATAAGTTCCGCGGCATGACCGATACAATGCGTTGACGTCGCGCAAGCAGAGGCAAGTGAGTAAGAGACCCCTTGGATTTTTAGACCCGTTGCTAGCGCCGCTGATACTGAACTGCCCATGGTCTTTGGCACTGCCATAGCACCGACACCGCGCAGACCTTTTGCACGCATGGCATCTACAGCATTAATGATGTTTTCCGTTGATGCACCGCCTGAGCTCGCGACCACACCCACTCGCGGGTTATGGTTGATGGTTTCAAGCGATAATCCTGAGTGCTCAATGGCATTTAACGCACTGACATAGGCATAGAGGCTGGCATCACTAAAGAAGCGTTTGAGCTTACGGTCGATACCACTGGTATCCAGCTCTGCTTGGTTGATACTACCGCTCACATGTGATTTAAACTCGTGTTCGGCATAAGATTCATTATATGTAATGCCAGACTGTCCTGTTTTTAGGGCATTTGTGACAGTGGCTAAATCATGTCCGATACAAGAGACGATCCCTGCTCCAGTGATAACGACGCGGCGCATATTCTATTCCTTATGAGTAACGATTTGCTGATAATAACAGGCAGTAATCGTTGTAAATCTATGTATGATATTTAGGTTGGTTTGAGCATCATGGGCGGTAAGATAGTCCATGTAGACAGCGATTGGTTCAATCAAAGTCACGCCGTTGTACCAGATTAATAGTATCAAATAAATGCTATATTAATTCGGTGTACAATTATGCTCTCACTTACGGCACATGATAACGTATCAAGCACTTAAAATCTTTGAGCAAATGTAAAATAATGACAAAATAGCAATCATGAGCAAGAGTAGGGCAAACATTGAGTTTATAGAGGACTGACTATACTGTTATAGTTACTTGCCTGATGCTACTTTTAAATACAAAGTTTGTGACTGCGATAACATTGTTCGCACTGACATAGCCGATCATCACTCGCTAAAATGATAGTTTAACGACTATTATTAATATTAAAATAAAATCAATTATCATCTCTACATTAAGGACATCACGATGGCAAAGCGTAGTACTCTTTCTAAAAGCATCACGACTATTGGCTCTTTTACTCGAAGTAACCTAGAACGCATGGGTGCTGCAATTGATAGCATGAATGCTAAAACAGGCAAACCGCGTCAATATAAAGCCGTCAACTTAGGTGATAAAGACTATCAGCAAGATTTGTTTCGTGAGCAAACCCTAAAGGCCACACAGCAATTACTAGGCACACGTTTTGCTACTTATGGTAAGTATGCCAAGAAAGTCGTGCCAAACAGCTTTTTTCAATCGACAGTAGATAGCGCGTTTGCACAAGTGGCCAATCTTGCCTCAAGTTGGAGTCAGCTAGACTTGCCCAACGAACACCGTTTTGCCAATATCGCCACCTTGGACGATCAACAACGCTACGCGCTAGCGACTGACATCGCCAACCAAAACCGTGCACTTGCCGCGATTGGTGGGTTAACGGGTCTAGCAGGCCTGCCAGGTCTGCTTGCAGATACTCTATGGTTACTATTGGTGTCCTTACGTACGGTTTACCAACTTGCCGCTGTCTACAATAAGCCACTGACAGGTAAGCAGGGCGTTAAAATGGCCTATGAGCTATTATCAAATGCTGATCTGAGTAAGATGCAAGAAAAACAAGCATTGCTTGCAGGATTAGGCGTAGGAAAAGGCTTACTTGATAATGCCCAAAGCAGCGGATTGCACAGCGAGCTCAAAAACCTTGGGTTAAAGAATAAAAACGTAAATTACTATGCCGAGCAAGTAGACAGTATCGCCAGCCAAGTAGGCATCGACTTAGACCAAATCAATTTGTCATGGATTCGTCGCTTTATCCCAGTTACAGCAGTGGCCATCGGTATACGCTACAACAGTCAGCTTATCGATGAAGTCATCGGCGTTGCTCAAGCCACTTTTGCCCCAGAGACCAAACTTGCCAATCGCTCTATTACTGATGATAGCAGTAGCGAAGCTGAAGTAAAAAAAGCGAGCAATGATGACGCAGAAAAAAATACTGAAGATAAAAGCACTGAAAACCAAAACACGAAAGATGACGAACAGAGCAGTGATGTAGAAGTGTCAGATAAGAAAACCAAATAATAGTGAAGAAACAGTGCGGATAAGGGGATGCTGATAGAGACTACTTATAAAGGTTTAGGTTTCTATCGGCATCACTTTCTGTCAGTATTATGAATAATCTAGTTTGCGGTTTATTGATATTGATCAAAGTGTTCATCAAGCAAAGTCGTCGTAATGACACATTACGTTAGTACTATTACATTTATATAAATAGCAGTGCTTATTTTGTCTATCCAAGATATGTGACTTGAAAACGACAATGCGTGGCACCATCTAATTTATTATCGAGTGCTACTTTCTAACTTTCTTGTCCAAACAATGCGTTAGTCTGTCTTAGATGCTTTATTTATTGCGCTATTTTTTAGCGAAAAACGATTAAAGTGTTACAGTGATAGGCTCAATGCATATCTATTGAATGTTGTAAAGTAAAACCACTCATAAGTGGTTGAAATAGCAGCAACAACTCTTTATAATACACTGTCCTAAAAATGGGTGCTCCGAAAATCTGCAATTATTGTCAGATGGCTGGTGCATTGCCCCATTTTTTTGTTTTATACCAAACGGGAGAAGGATGCCTTATGGCAACAACTAACCAATTGATTCGTAAAGGTCGCAAAACCATCAAGGAAAAGTCAAAAGTTCCTGCGTTGGAAGCGTGCCCACAGCGTCGCGGTGTATGTACTCGTGTATATACTACCACGCCAAAAAAACCTAACTCTGCCATGCGTAAAGTATGTCGTGTACGTTTGACTTCAGGCTATGAAGTATCAAGCTACATCGGCGGCGAAGGTCATAACCTACAAGAGCACAGTGTTGTTCTTATCCGTGGTGGTCGTGTAAAAGATCTACCAGGTGTACGTTATCACACTGTTCGCGGTGCATTGGATTGCGCAGGCGTTAAAGACCGTAAGCAAGGTCGCTCTAAATACGGTGCTAAGAAGCCTAAAGTTTAATAACCAAACGTTATTAACCAAGCTTTTTTGCACTACCCAATAACTGTGCATGGGTTAGGTGTCAGCAGTAATGCTACTTTTGCATAATGATGCATCAGTGATTACTTTTAAAACATACCACCATGCAGTAAGGCTAACTGATAACTCACTATTATATTTTTGATGACATGTCATCGTTGATAAGTAGTCGATGTTGTGAATGTTAGACACTCCTGAAGATAAGGAAAATTATTATGCCAAGACGTCGCGTCGTAGCTGCCCGTGAGATCCTACCGGATCCTAAGTTTGGTAGCCAAACTGTTGCAAAATTCATCAACCATGTAATGAGTCATGGCAAAAAATCTACTGCTGAGCGTATCGTTTACGGTGCACTTGAAACAGTAAGCGAAAAACGTAAAATCGAAGATCCAGTATCTTTCTTCGAAGACGTTTTAGAAAATGTACGCCCTATGGTAGAAGTGAAAGCTCGCCGCGTTGGTGGTGCAACCTACCAAGTACCAATGGAAGTACGCCCCTCCCGTCGTACTGCCTTGGCTATGCGTTGGATAGCTGAAGCTGCTGCAAAGCGTTCTGAAAAATCAATGGCTTTGCGTTTGGCTGGCGAATTGAATGATGCTGCTGATGGCAAAGGCGCTGCTATGAAAAAGCGTGACGAAGTTCACCGCATGGCAGATGCTAACAAAGCATTCTCTCATTACCGTTTCTAAGCTACTTTTTAACAGTAGCTTGAGATTGATGGCTCACGCCAGTTAGTCTTACATTGTTTTTTATTCTATTGATTGCCGCCATCATTCATTTAGTTGCCAATAGCCAAGAGCTATTTACAACTAAGATGGCGGACATCTATCAAGATGTCTCTCCTAACCGCGTAATCTAAATGGGAGAGCATCCCAAATTTGATGCCGCACTATTCTTAGTATTTGCTCTTTTTTTGTCCGTATTAGGCTTAATAATCAGTAAGTAATATTACGAAGCTGACCGCTTTGTCATAGAGTATGAGGTAGAGACACAATACATTATTATATACACGACTTTTCCTAGGAAAACACTATGGCTCGTAAAACTCCCCTAAAACGCTATCGCAATATTGGTATCTCAGCGCACATCGATGCTGGTAAGACAACCACTACCGAACGTGTTTTATTCTATACCGGTGTTAGCCACAAAATTGGCGAAGTACATGATGGCGCAGCCACTATGGACTGGATGGAGCAAGAACAAGAGCGCGGTATTACTATTACCTCAGCGGCTACGACTTGTTTTTGGTCAGGTATGGCAAAACAGTTCGACGAACACCGTATTAACATCATCGATACCCCAGGCCACGTTGACTTCACGATCGAAGTTGAACGTTCTATGCGTGTACTTGATGGCGCTTGCATGGTTTACTGTGCAGTAGGCGGCGTACAGCCACAGTCTGAGACCGTATGGCGTCAGGCGAACAAATATAAAGTTCCACGTCTTGCATTTGTAAACAAAATGGATCGCGTTGGTGCTGATTTCTATCGTGTTATCGAGCAAATCAAAACTCGTCTTGGCGGCAAGCCAGTACCATTGGTTATCCCAATTGGTAAAGAAGAAGATTTTGAAGGTGTTGTTGATCTAGTAACCATGAAAGCTATCTATTGGGACGAAGCGTCTCAAGGCATGGAATACGACGAGCGCGATATTCCAACTGAACTACAAGACAAAGCCGCAGAATATCGCGAGTATCTAGTAGAAAGTGCTGCTGAAGCAAACGAAGAACTCATGAATGAGTATCTAGAAAACGGCGAATTGACTGTAGATCAAATTAACAGCGCTATCCGTGAGTTGACTATTGATAACCAAATCATTCCATTGCTTTGTGGTACTGCCTTTAAAAACAAAGGTGTACAGAAGATGTTAGATGCGGTTATTCAGTATCTTCCAGCACCAATGGATGTACCGGCTATCCGCGGTATCCTTGATGACAAAGATGAGTCAGAAGGCTTCCGTGAAGCATCTGATGATGTACCGTTCTCAGCACTAGCATTCAAAATCATGAATGACAAATTCGTTGGTAACTTAACCTTCGTTCGTGTTTACTCAGGTGTTTTGACTCAAGGTAGCAGCGTTTATAACCCAGTTAAAATGAAGCGTGAGCGCGTTGGTCGTATCGTACAGATGATGGCTAACTCTCAAGAAGAGTTGCAAGAAATCCGTACTGGTGATATCGCTGCATTGGTTGGTATGAAAGACGTAACAACTGGTGATACGCTATGTGATGAGCAAAATGTTATCACGCTTGAGCGCATGGAATTCCCAGATCCAGTTATCAGCCTAGCGGTTGAACCTAAGACCAAAGCTGACCAAGAAAGAATGTCAATCGCTTTAGGTCGTTTGGCTAAAGAAGATCCATCGTTCCGTGTACACACTGACGAAGAATCTGGTCAGACAATCATCAGTGGTATGGGTGAGCTTCACCTAGAAATTCTTGTTGACCGTATGAAGCGTGAATTCAACGTTGAAGCTAATATCGGTGCACCACAGGTTGCTTATCGTGAAACGATTCGTAACACTGTCGAGCAAGAAGGCAAATTTGTACGTCAAACAGGTGGTCGTGGTAAATTTGGTCACGTTTGGCTACGTCTTGAGCCACTTGATCCAGCTGGCGACAAAGAATACGAATTCGCTGAAGAAGTTGTTGGTGGTACGGTACCAAAAGAATTCCATGGCGCTGTAGACAAAGGTATCCAAGAACGCATGAAAAACGGCGTACTTGCTGGTTACCCAGTAGTTGGCGTAAAAGCGACTTTGTATGATGGTTCTTATCATGATGTCGATTCTGATGAATTGTCATTTAAGATGGCTGGTTCTATGGCCTTTAGAAAAGGTTTCATGGCAGCTGACCCAGCACTACTTGAGCCAGTAATGAAAGTAGAAGTTGAAACGCCTGAAGATTACATGGGCGACATCATGGGCGATCTTAGCCGTCGTCGCGGTTTAGTACAGGGCATGGAAGACTTGCCTGGTGGTACTAAGCAAATCCGTGCCGAAGTACCATTAGCGGAAATGTTTGGTTATGCCACTCAAATGCGCTCAATGTCACAAGGCCGAGCAACTTATTCAATGGAATTCCAAAAGTACGCTGAAATTCCAAAATCAGTTGCTGCTGAAATCATCTCTAAGTTCAACAATAAAGATGATGACGAGTAAATAAAACTTACTGAAGGTGACAATACAGCTTATATCTGTGTGTTGTCATCAAAGAATACGCCAATAACTTGTTAAAAGACTTGTTATTGGTTGCGATTTTCTTATAATATCTGCACATCAGTTTGTGCAACCTTTTAACAATTATCTTAATGCGGCCAAGACAGTCTTAATAGTCATATTTATATGAGTTAAGCATTGGACCCCAAAAAAAGAGGAAATACTCATGGCAAAGGCCAAGTTTGAACGTCTAAAACCACATGTCAACGTTGGTACCATCGG
>NZ_JADHDA010000009.1 GCF_015277735.1 Psychrobacter sp. NG254
GCACCAGCCAATATATTTAGCTGATTGGCGTGTTTGTCTTTGATGCGTAGTTTGAGTGTTTTCATGAGTTAAGTATGGTTGTGTGTTATATCAAAATCAATAGACATTAACCGCTATGCGACAACTGCTGACGCCTGATATCCACGCCCTAGAAGTGACGTGGTTTTACGGCGCTATTTGATAAAAAACGGCGAAATAATTCATAAGCACCGAAAGTCAAAACTTTGGCTTGATGATGTTGGCGTGTTTACCAGCGGAGATGAGTTTTCCGTCGTTGAAATTGATAATGTAATTTGCGGTGCTCAGATTTGTTTTGAGCTAGAGTTTCCAGAAGGTTCTAGAGCACTGGCAAAAAAAGGCGCAAAAATTATTTTTATGCCAAACGGTAACATGTCTCCCTATGCGAATGTCCATTATGTATTGACTCAAGCGCGTGCCATTGAAAACCAATGTTTTGTGATTACCTGCAACGGTGTGGGCGTCGGTCATGGCGGTGAGTTTGTAGGAGAGAGTCTGGTCGTCTCTCCTACAGGAAGCATTATAAAAAAACTTGGTTCGACACAAGAAATAGCAGTAGTGGACATCGATTTAACAGACATAAAACACTCTCAGAAAAACTATCACTATGTAGACTTAGCTTGATTCAACCATAGAGTTTAATGATTAAATTGAGTGGCAAGATGAGAGAATTTATTGTAGTGGCGTGTTGAACATTCACAAATGGGCATTGCTGAAGTTCATCAATACGGTAGTGAACACAGGTATGAATCAATGATTTGCTAGCACCTCATACGTTAGTACCTTGTTAACATCTAAGAAATTGACAGCAGGGGTCAGCTTATACTACCATTGATAATTACTTTCATTCATCTTACTGATGTACCAATAATATTCATTCAGGAGCAATCCCATGCAGTGGACTAAACCAGCTTTTCAAGACATCCGTATTGGTTTCGAAATCACGATGTATTTCGAAGCTCGTTAAAATTTACGAGCACTAAACCCATTAAAAGCCCTAGATGACTAGGGCTTTTATTTTTTTGGAAATATTGATTTATGTATATTCACGTTTTAGGCTCAGCTGCTGGTGGTGGTTTTCCGCAGTGGAATTGCAATTGCGATAACTGCCACGGTGTGCGTCAAGGCACGATTCAGGCAAAAACCCGTACCCAATCCTCAATCGCCATATCAGAAAATGGTATAGATTGGATCTTATTCAATGCGTCCCCTGATATTCGCCAACAGTTATTTGAATTTAAGGCAGCTCAACCAGCACGTAACTTAAGAGACACAGGTATCACAGATGTGGTGTTGATGGACAGTCAACTTGACCATACGACCGGCCTGTTGACCCTACGTGAAGGCTGTCCAATGCCTGTTTGGTGTACGGACATGGTGCATCAAGACCTCAGTACAGGTTTTCCACTGTTTAATATGTTAAAGCACTGGAATGGGGGTCTACAATATAATCAAATCAATCCAAAACAGAGCTTTCAAATTGACGGCTACAGCAATTTAGAGCTGACGCCTCTGGTGATTAGAAGCTCAGCACCGCCCTACTCCCCGCACCGTAATGATCCGCATGATGGCGATAATATTGCCCTAATCGTGAAAGATTTAAAAACACAAAAACAACTCTTTTATGCGCCAGGTTTGGGCAAAATTGATGATGACGTTATGCAGATCATGAAAAGCTCTGATTGCGTAATGATTGACGGTACGCTATGGACTGACAATGAGATGCAAGAGTGCGGTGTCGGTACAAAAACCGGCCAAGACATGGGGCATTTACATATTAGTGGTGAAGATGGCTCGTTGCATTATCTAGATCAGCTCGATAACGCTCGTAAGGTGCTGATCCATATCAATAACACCAATCCGATATTGAATGAACAATCTGAACAGGCTGCGACATTAAAACAACATGATGTTGAAGTAGCATTTGATGGGATGCAGATTGAGCTTTAATACAAATGGTAAGGCAAAGATAGCAATCGTAAGGTGAGAACAATGCAAGAAGAAAACACAGCGCTAAGCCCAGAAGCATTTGAACAAGCGATTATGGCTAAGGGTCAGTATTATCATATTTACCATCCCTTTCATATCATGATGCATGAAGGCAAAGCGACCCAGCAGCAGATCCAAGCGTGGGTTGCCAACCGTTTTTATTATCAGATCAACATTCCATTGAAAGACGCAGCCATTATGGCAAACTGTCCTGATCAACGCGTGCGTCAAGAATGGATTCAACGCATGATTGATCAAGATGGTGTGTATCCTGACGGCGGCGGTCGTGAAGCATGGTTGGGTCTGGCAGAGGCAGTTGGTTTGACTCGTGAGCAAGTGATTTCTGAAGAGCTAGTGCTACCGGGTGTGCGTTTTGCCGTCGATGCTTATGTGAATTTTGCGCGGCGTACCTCATGGCGAGAAGCCGCTAGTAGCTCACTGACTGAGCTATTTGCTCCGCAGATTCACCAGTCGCGTTTAGAGTCTTGGCCCAAGCATTATCCTTGGATAAAAGAACAAGGCTATACCTATTTCCGCTCACGCTTGAGTCAAGCTCGCCGCGATGTTGAACATGGTCTGACCATCACACTTGACTCGTTCAAAACAGCCGAGCAACAAGAGCGTATGCTTGAGATCCTACAGTTTAAGCTCGATATCTTATGGACGATTCTGGATGCATTGAGCTTGGCTTATGTGCATAATCAAGCCCCTTATCAAAGCGTTACCACTGACAATGTCTGGCATAAAGGATTGTTCAAATGAGTATACCTGCTAGTTTACCTGAGTTGGATCAATCCATCGTACCGGTATGGCGTCATGGCTATCGCTTTCAGTTTGAACCAGCGCAAAACGCCTATGTCTTACTCTACCCTGAAGGTATGATTAAGCTCAATGACAGTGCCAGCATCATTGGGCAACATATTGATGGTCAAGCGTCCATTGCTGATATTATTCAAAAGGTGCAAGCTATGTTTGGCGATATTCCCGAAATCGAGCAAGACATCATTGAATATATGCTGGTCGCCCAGCGTGAACATTGGATTGATTTAGTATGACTGCATCAGTCGGGCTACCGCTATGGCTGCTTGCTGAGCTGACCTATCGCTGCCCCTTACAATGCCCTTATTGCTCAAACCCTATTGACTATGCTCAGTATAAAGAAGAGCTAACGACGCAAGAATGGTTTGATGTCTTTGATCAGGCGCGGCAAATGGGTGCGGTGCAGCTTGGCTTTTCTGGCGGTGAACCCCTGGTTCGTCAAGACCTAGAAGAACTGGTCGCTTATGCGCACAATCAAGGCTTTTATACCAACTTGATCACGTCAGGTATGGGGCTTACTGAGGCTAGGATTGCACGTTTAAAAGAAGCTGGCCTTCAGCATATTCAAATTAGCTTTCAAGCCAGTGATCCAACGGTCAACAATGCCTTGGCAGGTTCAAAGCATGCCTTTGAACAAAAGTATGAGATGTCACGTCTGGTCAAACAGTACGATTACCCGATGGTACTTAACTTTGTGATTCATCGGCAAAACATCGATCAGATTGACCAGATTATTGATCTCTGCTTAGAGCTGGAAGCCGATACGGTCGAGCTGGCTATTTGTCAGTTTTATGGTTGGGCATTTGAAAACATAGAGGGTTTACTACCAACCAAAGCGCAAGTGGTCCGAGCTGAACGCATTACCAATGAATACCGTAAGCAGATTGAAGAACGTGGTATCAAATGCAAACTTATTTTTGTGGTGCCTGATTATTATGAAGAACGTCCAAAGCCCTGTATGGATGGCTGGGGCAAGATTTTCTTAACAGTGGCACCAGACGGTACAGCCCTACCTTGCCATGCTGCCAGACAAATGCCAATACAGTTTCCTAATGTACGACATATACCACTGTCAGATATTTGGTATGAATCTGCCAGTTTCAATCAGTTTCGCGGTGATGACTGGATGCCCGACATCTGTCAAAGCTGCCCAGATAAAGAGCGCGATTATGGCGGCTGTCGTTGCCAAGCATTTATGCTAACTGGGGATGCCAAAAATGCTGATCCTGTGTGTGGCAAATCGCCTTATCACTACCTGATTGAGGAGGCACGTATCAACAGCGAGACGCCTGTACCTTTTGAAGAACTACGCTTTCGCAATCCAAAGAATTCTAAATCACTGAGTAACAAACAGCTGAATAAAGACAAATTGATTCCTACTCGTATGGTAACAGGTGAAATATGAATACCCAGCCTGTGATATTTGATGGACATAATGATCTGTTGACTCGCCTTTGGCTAAGTTCAGCTGCCGATCCGGTACATGACTTTAGTTATGGCACGTTACCGGGACATTTGGATTTACAACGCTGTCGACAAGCGAACTGGATGGGAGGCTTGTTTTCTATTTTCCTGCCGCCCTACGCTTATGTGAAAAACAACCATCCTGACAAACTAGCCGACCCATCACATTCAGATTTTACTCCGCAAGAAATCGTCGATATCTGCTGTGCGCAATTGAAACTAGCCCAGCAACTAGAGGCAAGATCTGACGGTCAGATTCAGATTTGCACCTCGTTAGAACAAATTCAAGCCTGTCAGCAGAATAAGCAACTGGGCATTGTATTACATTTAGAAGGTGCTGAGTTTTTGGCTATTGAGCCTGAACTGCTGGATGTGTTTTATGAGGCAGGACTCAGAAGCATTGGCCCACTATGGAATAGAAAGAGCCTCTTCGGTGATGGCTTAAATGCGTCTTTTCCGCATTCTCCAGATACGGGAGCTGGGCTCACGACTCAAGGCAAAGACCTCATTCTTAAGTGCAGTGAAAAGCATATGCTGATAGATGTGTCGCATATGAATGAACGCGCTTTTTGGGATACGTTAGAAATTGCCTGCCAGCCTATTGTTGCGACACATTCAAACGCACATACTCTCTGTCAGCAAGCACGGAACTTAACTGATCAGCAGCTGGCTGCTATTAAACAAAGTGATGGTTTGGTTGGGGTGAATTTCGATGTGGCGTTTCTTCGTGCAGATGGGCAACGTAATACGCAAACATCAATTGATGTGATTGTCGACCATCTTGATTATCTGATCGACCATCTAGGCGAAGATCACGTTGGGTTTGGCTCTGATTTCGATGGTTGCCTACTACCTGATGAGTTATCTGATATCAGTCAAATCTCTATGCTGATTGAGCGGATGCAACAACGTAACTTCTCAAATCAACTTATTGGAAAGCTAACGTCAAAAAACTGGTTTACGGTACTTGATAAGGTATGGCAATAATTACAATATCCATCAAGCAATCACCGTATAGGGACTGCTGTTTTGCTCATATGATTAAACAGGGTAACCATCAGTTTTCGTTTTACCTTAATACCTGCTCTACCCGTTCAATCAAGTATTCTTTGACCGCATTAAACAATGGATCGATTAAGCGCCGTTCTGGGCAAATCAAATATAGTGGATAGTTGGCCACTTGCCAGCCGTCCAACTCTACCTCAACCAGTCTCCCTACCTTTAAATCGCCGGCGATATCTAACTGAGACTTTAATGCGATGCCTTTACCCGTCACTGCCCAGCGGCGTACAACGTCACCGTCTTTACTTCTGCGATTGCCATCCACTGCCACACGTTTAGTCTTTCCCGCTTTCTCAAAAGTCCACTCGCTCAAATATTTTTCATCATGCCCCAAACGTAAGCAATTATGCTGCGATAAATCTTCCGGCATTTTTGGGATACCGATATCCTTATCAATTTTGCTCAAATACTCCTTTGACGCACACAGTATAGGGCGATTATTCAACACTATGGGTAATGCGACCAGTGATGAATCTTTGGGTGCGCCGTAACGTAGTGCCAAATCAATCTGCTGACCGTACAAGTCCACATAGCTGTCTGACATATGTAGCTGCACCGTCACTTTTGGGTGAATGTCTATAAAATCGTCTAACCAAGGCAAAATTAAGTTTCGACCCAAATCTGATGATGCCGACAGCCGAATTGTACCCGTCAGCTCAGCATCATTGTCATGCAGTCCTGCATAAGCATTGTCCAAAATAGCCACCGCATCTCGGCAATGCTTTAAATATTGTTCACCCTTGCTAGTTAGACGCAGCCTACGAGTAGAGCGAACAAACAATACCGTCTCAATTTCGGCTTCTAATCGCTTGACCGCTGCACTCACAACTGCAGGCGACAGATCTAAGTGCCGAGCACAGGCAGATAGGCTACCTAAGCGAGCGGTCTCAATAAAAATACGTAAATCCTGCAAATTTTTCATCGTCCTGCCTTCGTTCAATTAACGTTTAACTTATCAATCGCCATCGCTTGCTGTTGTTGTTGTTGTTGTTGTTGTTGTTGTTGTTGTTGTTACTGCTAGCCTCATCATTATATAAATTTTTTTGAAACTGTTTCTCCAAACTTGCTGATTATCAAAATAATTAATCATAGTAGCATGCGCCTATAAGGTTTACTCACACATTTGGAGATACATGATGGATACTATAATACGGCCTACGAGCACACAGGATACTCAACACCATAGCCACCATGATGGAGATAATCAACAGAGTGCACTACAACAAGCACGCAACTTACCACTACCTTCAAAATCAGACATGCTTAGACGTGCACCATCGGTAGAGCATTTTTGGCATCAAAACAGCCAGCTACTAGAGCATGCATGGGCAGAATGGGAAACCACTGAGCATGACTTGCCTGTACTTGATGATTCATTATTTGATCCAACTCTACGTGAGGCAGTGACGCAAGCATGGCACGCTCCTTCTACAGAGATGGCTGTTAAAAATTTATGGCAAGAGATACTACCTGACGTATATCAGGGGCAACTCTTTGACCCAGCACAACTATCAACGTTGCGCCGTTATTTGCAAGCAATCGCAGACGCTAATATTCCAATACGTCCTCCTTATGGTATCGCATTGAACAGTAATGGGGCCATGCTAGATGCGCGCTCGCTAGGCTATCTGGCCACCCCTAATTTTCAGGCGTTTTATCATAAAGTCATGAATCAATATATGCGGCCTATCGCTCGGTTGTTATTTGCCAATGTTTATGGCTATGACACTCAGACCTTTGGGTTCTCGATTCAATACCAGCCGACAGGCGACACATCGCTACAACTTCATACTGATGCTTCAGCGGTGACTATGAATATTAACCTAAATTTGCCAGGCGAAGACTTTACTGGATCAGAAGTTGATTTTGTCGATCGCCATTTAGGGCAAACCAAACGTGCCATCTTTAAACCTGGCATGGCGATTATTCATAGAGGCTCAGTGCCTCACGCCGCACATCCAATCACCAGTGGCAAACGTACCAATATGGTGCTTTGGCTGTATGGCGATAATATGCAAGTACCACGAGGAGTTGGGCTTAATAGTCATATTGATGCCAATCAACGTTGGACTGCTACGCACAGTCAGCCTGATAATTTCGCCCCCTTTTAAGATCAGTTTATGCGTTTAATGGATTTATCAATTGATAAATAACCTTTAGATAGATCAAAAACGCCATATTCTCAAAATAATATTGAAAGTGTTTTCTCTTGTAGCTAGTGGTTCTAATGTATGAACTTTACTATTATGAGCCATCGCTAGGACGGGCTAATCAGTTAACTTAACGATGAACGATAAGGGTTGAGTAGCAACGTTTGTTAAATCCGTTTGTATTACCAGCTGACTAAAAAACTGAAACTTACTTTACTTAAGGACAATCATGAAAACCATTAATGAAGCACTAAACTGGCGTTACAGCACCAAAGTATTTGATGCCAATAAAAAGATATCTGCTGAAGATTTTGAGCAGATCAAAGACATGCTACAAATGAGTCCATCAAGCACCAATATTCAACCATGGAGCTTTGTCATTGCAGATGATGACGCAGGCAAAGCGCGCATTGCCAAAAGCACGCAAGGTGCCTTTCATTTTAATACACCTAAAGTCCTAGATGCCTCACACGTGGTGGTTTTCTGTACTCGCATCCATGCCGACGATGAATACATGCAGGCGGTGTTAGAAAAAGAAGATCAAGATGGTCGATATGCTCAGCCAGAATTCAAAGCACAGATGCATCAAGGTCGCCAATTGTTCTTAGATATGCATCGCTTCGATACCAAAGATGAGCCACATTGGCTTGCCAAACAGGTATATCTCAACATGGGCGGGGTACTATTGGGCAGTGCGCTTTTGGGTATTGACACCGTCCCTATGGAAGGGGTTGATTTACAGGCGCTTGATACGGAGTTCGACTTACGTAGCAAAGGATATTCTGCTGTGGCAGTGGTATCGTTTGGCTACCGCAGCGATGAAGACTTTAATGCCAAAATACCTAAATCACGCTTGAGTGAAGAGACTATTTTTATTAAGGCTTAGTCATTGGCAAAAGTAAGCGTAAACTTTATAAGCCAATACGTTTTTCATCGCATTGACTACCTATAAACCAAGTACTATCAAACGGCTAATAAGTATAATTTTAGAATGAATTGATATAGTCGGTTCAATATAATTTGGATACAAGGAAGCCGAGTGAAAGTACTACAAGTAGTAGACTGAACGAGACTGACACCGTACCCAATTTATAGAGGATTGACTATAGTAGCGGCAAAAAAGTTGTTAGCATTATATTATATAGTCCTAGCAACCTTTTTTAATTCTATACTTTTATTAGCTAATGTTATCAGTTCTAGCGCCAATTTAGTGCTAACTGGTACTTATAGTAGACCGCTACCGATAGCTCATTACTCTATTTTGCTCACACTCATCTATTCATGGTTTTGATTGAAAATAACAGACAGCTCATTTGCCGCCTCTTGCATAAGAGGCACATAGCTGAGCAGCTCCTCTAGACTTTTTCTCACGGTCGGCCCATGGGTAAACACCGTCGCAAATGCCTGTTGATCCCCATTAGGAATCATGACCGCACACGCGACCATGCCTGGAATAAACTCCTCATTATCCACGCCTACTCCCGTCTCACGTGTTGCAGTAATCGTTTGCATCAGTTGCTTTTTATCGGTCTGAGTTTTGGTCGTTAATGCGTGTAACGACATTTTCTCAACGATGCGTGTACGTTTCTCATCCGATAGCTGCGATAACAATAATTTACCACTGGCACTGGCCCAAACAGGCACATGCGTGCCCGAAGGCAGAAATATTTGTAATGGCCAATCCGACATAACGCGATCGATATAAACCACATCTAAGTCTTGTAAAATCGAAATACCCACCGTCTCCCCTATTTGCGTTGACAGCTCGTTCAGTATCGCTAGCCTTTCATTTTTAAAGTCACTGTTTTGCAATAAGTTCATGGCAAGCTTATAGGTGCGTTTTCCACAGGTTACCTTCCCTGGCAAATCTAACTGCACAAACCCCAGACCCTGCAATTGATCCAGTAGCCGATACATACTCGGCACTGGCACATCTAATGTTTCTGCTAAATCGCTGACACTCATTGGTCTTTGCGAGCTGGCCAGCACCTCTACTATCTGTAAGACACGCTCAACGCTTGAGCCCTTCTTTTTAGTATTACTCATTGTTTGGTTTAAACCTCTGGCTGACTCGCAGCAAATAAATTTATTTATTATAACGATAAAATTTACGCTTTTGCGTCTTGCTATTACAAAAACATTCTGTTACCTTTCACATATCGATAATATATTTATCGTTATGTGAATTTTATATCTAAGCGCTATCCACTTCTGTGAATAGTTCGTGCGACGATTGAGCTGCCTACTACGCTCATATCTGAAGTCATTAATTCAAGGATGAGTCACTATGTCACACAGTATCCTGCTCCCAAGAACGATGGAAATCGGACGCGATGCCTGCCAAAAGCTGCCAGTAATATTGGCCAGCTTAGGGGTGAAAAAACCCCTTATTATCACTGACGAGATGATGGTTAAACTCGGCTATGTCGATAACATACAAGCCATTTTGAAAGCAGCACAAATCAATGCCGATGTGTTTTCAGAGACGGTGCCAGAGCCTACTGAAAGCTCTATTGAGGCTGGCGTGTTTCAAGTAAAAGCGCAAGATTACGATGGTCTGATTGCCTTAGGTGGCGGAAGCCCTATCGATAGTGCAAAGGCCATTGCTATTCTAGGAAAATTTGGCGGCGTGATTCGTGATTATAAGTTTCCTCGTCAAGTTGATGAAGCCGGTTTGCCTATTATTGCCATACCGACGACGGCAGGCACAGGATCAGAAGTGACACGCTTTACCATCATTACCGATGAGGCTAATAACGAAAAGCTGTTGTGCGTGGGTATGGGATTTATGCCCGTCGCAGCCATTATCGACTATAGCCTCACGCTCAGCGTACCGCCTCGTACTACCGCAGATACGGGTATCGATGCGATGACCCATGCTATCGAAGCGTATATCAGCCCTAAACGTAATGCCTATAGCGACCAACAGGCGCTCGCCGCCTTACGCTTAATTGGACCCAATATCCAAACCGCTTATCACGACGGCAAAGATGAAACCGCCCGTGAAGCAATGATGCTGGGCTCTACCTTAGCAGGTATTGCGTTCTGTAATTCTTCGGTTGCGCTGGTACATGGCATGAGTCGTCCAATCGGTGCCTTTTTTCATGTGCCGCATGGCCTATCAAACGCGATGCTATTGCCAACTATTACAGAGTTCGGCATCTCTAGTGCGCCTGACCGTTATGCAGACTGCGCGCGTGCCTTAGGAATAGCGGACCACAGCGAGACAGATGATCAGGCCAACGTCAGTTTGGTCAAGTATCTAAAAAGCTTAAATGATGAGCTTCACGTGCCCACATTGGCACAGTTCGGTGTGCAAAAAGCAGATTTTGATGCACTAATAAACACAATGTGCGAACAAGCATTTGCATCAGGTTCACCCAATAACAACCCTCGAATACCTACGCTAGAAGAGATGGTTCAACTCTATACCTTGCTATGGGCTGACAACACTGTTGCTGAGAGTTAAGTCAGTTAAAAAATCCCTCATTTACTATTAACCTATTAATTATTCACATGTTTAAAGGAATTAAACCTATGCAAACAATCGGACATTTTATTAATGGCAGCCTGTCAAATAATGACAGCCAAACTCAAGATGTTTACAACCCATCAACCGGTGAAGTCAGCAAGCAAGTCGCTTTGGGTGGTGAAAAAACAATCGGCGAAGCAGTCGCTGCGGCTAAAGCGGCTTTTCCAGCATGGAGCAAAACCTCGCCACTAAAACGCGCGCGCGTCATGTTCAAATTCAAAGAATTGTTAGAGCAAAATGCAGATGAAATTTGCAGACTGGTTGGCGAAGAGCACGGAAAAATCGTACATGATGCGGCAGGCGAGCTACAGCGCGGTATTGAAAACGTCGAATATGCATGCGGCGCACCTGAGCTGCTCAAAGGCGAGCACAGCCGCAATGTGAGTACTGATATAGACTCTTGGAGTGAGTTTCATCCACTAGGCGTGGTTGCAGGTATCACACCGTTTAACTTCCCTGTGATGGTGCCACTGTGGATGTTCCCGATGGCCATCGTGTGCGGTAATACCTTTGTACTAAAACCGTCTGAGCGTGACCCAAGTTCCACACTTTTCATCGCACAGCTTTTACAGCAAGCGGGCCTACCAGATGGTGTCATCAACGTCGTAAATGGTGGCAAAGAAGCCGTTGATGCTATTTTGCATCACCCAGATGTTAAAGCCGTTAGCTTTGTCGGCTCGACCCCTATCGCTGAATACATCTATACCACAGCCGCTGCACAAGGTAAACGTTGCCAAGCATTAGGCGGTGCAAAAAACCACGCGATTGTCATGCCAGATGCGGACCTAGACAACGTCGTAACCTCACTATTGGGTGCTGCTTTTGGTTCATCAGGCGAGCGTTGTATGGCGCTATCTGTTGCTGTTGCCGTCGGTGATGAAACGGCTGACAAGATGATTGCGGCTCTACAGCCTGCTATTAAAGAGCTAAAACTGGGGCTTCATTCAGATAAAAGCAACGACTTTGGCCCTGTCATTACAGCGGCACACAAATCTAAGATTTTAGATTACATCAAAAGTGCTGCCGAGCAAGGTGCAGAGCTCATCATCGATGGCTCTGATGCTGCACCAGAAGGCAATGAAAATGGATTTTTCGTAGGTCCTACTCTGATTGATCATGTCACAAAAGAGATGCACAGCTACGAGGCAGAAATTTTCGGTCCCGTGTTACAGGTGATGCGTGTACAGACCATGGCCGAGGCAGTGCAACTCATAAACGATCACGAATATGGTAACGGCACCTGTATTTATACGAGAGATGGAGAAGCGGCGCGTTACTTTATTGACAACATTCAAGTCGGTATGGTTGGTGTCAATATTCCACTACCCGTACCTGTCGCGTCTCAAAGCTTTGGTGGCTGGAAGCGTTCATTATTTGGTGACTTGGCCATGTACGGACCAGACGGCGTAAGATTCTTCACTCGTCGTAAGACCATTACGCAGCGCTGGCCTAGTGCGGCATTGAGAGAAGAAAAACAGTTCTCTATGCCAACTTAATAGCACCGCCTTGTCAAGGCGCTAGCCTTTAAGAACACTACAGTATAAAGGCGCTACATTATAAAGCCCTTACCTTTTAAGCGCACTGCATAATCAGTGCGCTTAAAAGCAGTCATTTGTATTCAAAAAATGCTGCTTGCTTCTGACTCTCTCCATTAGTGGACGACCGGCAAGTGCTCTGACTGAATTCTAATTTTTCATAGTCGTACCATAAAATTCTAAGGATAGATAACTATGCGAGAAGCTTTTGAATTGCCATTACTGGGTGTCAAAGTCATCGATTTTGGTCAATATATTGCCGGTCCCGCTGTCGGTATGATGCTTGGCGACTTAGGCGCAACCGTGGTTCATATAGACCCACCATCAGGCCCAAGGTGGCACAGTCCAGCCAATGCGGTATTGAATCGCAATAAATTGATGTTAACACTCGATCTTAAGACGGATGAAGGCTTGGCGCAAGCTAGGCAATTAATTTTAGAAAGTGACATCGTTATCGAAGGCTTTCGCCCTGGAAAAATGGCAGAAATGGGATTAGATCTGGTCGCGCTACGAAAAGAGCGGCCACAGCTGATCACGCTGTCAATCCCTGGATTTGCATCGAATGACGAAAATCGCCGTGAGTTACGTGCCTATGAAAGCATTGTAGCAGCGAGCTCGGGCGTGTTTACTGACATGGGTTTAAACCGTGTGCTCATGGGCATTAACCCATCGTTCTCACCCCTACCACTACCCTCTGCTTATGGCGCCATGCTGGCAGGTTCTTCCGTTGTTTTTGCACTACAAGCACGTGAAAACACAGGACTTGGCGATGCTATCGAAGTTCCACTTGCTGCGGCTGTGATGGAAGGCCTTTGTTACAACTCAATAGATATCGAAAACCTACCTGAACGCTATTTGACCCAACGCGAAGTTGAGATTCAACGTCGCCGCGTTGAAGGTATTCCCATGAATATGGACTACGAAGCGTTGCAAGAACTGCTAGATCCTTTTTACCGCAGTTACATGTGTAAAGATGGCCGTATGTTTTACGTGGTATGCCCTAGCCATAAACATCACGCCAAGCGTTGTTTGCAAGTACTCGGGTTATACGACGAATTACTTGAGGAAGGATTGACTGAGGAGGAAGACACTTATTTGCCTTCTAGTCAGTGGACATCTGATACATCGCTTGGGGTTTATCCCATGCCAAAACATTGGGCAGATCGTATTGCCGAAAAAATGAAAGTGGCGTTTTTATTACGTACGTCAAAAGAGTGGCAGAAGATTTTTGGGAAACGCGGCATACCTGGTGCACCGCAGCGTTGGCTACAAGAGTGGATCCATGATGATCATGCAGAAACAACAGGACTCATGATTGAAGTTGATGACCCCACTTATGGCAAGATGATTCAGCCAGGACCAATTGTGTGGTTAGAAGAATGTGGCGAGTTGATGTTACAACCGAAAGCACCGCAGCCTATCGACTTTGAGGGTGCATTGAAAAAATTAAAGGCAATCAAAACCAAGTTGCCTTCAATCAATAATGTCGATGAAAAAAGCGGTTGGTTAGACGGTATTAAAGTACTTGATCTTTGCAACGTCATTGCAGGCCCGCATTCGGCCTGTTATTTGGCGCGTTTTGGTGCAGAAGTTATTAAGCTTGATTCTGCTTCTCCATTATACGACAGCTGGAATACTGTCATTTATGGTATGTCTCAAATGGTCGGCAAACGCTCCATACTTGCTGATATTAGCAAAGGCACAGGACGAGAAGTGTTCGAGAAGTTGGTTCGTTCCGTTGACGTTATTGTTTGGAATGCAACAGACACACAAATCAAAAAAATGGGCTTGGATACTGAAGGCTTAAAAGCCTTAAATCCTGACGCTATATTCTGTAAGCTTGATTGTTTTAGTGGTGTCCGTAAGGGTCCGAGTAGTGACTTCATAGGCTATGACGATGTGGTACAAGCATCTACCGGCATCATGTTGCGTTGCGGCGGTGCGATGGACACCCCTGAAGAACATGCACACGTTGGTACTATTGATGTCATGTGCGGCTTTGGCGGTGCCATGAGTATTGGTGTGGCGCTCTATCAAAAATATCGTACAGGCCGTATTGGACGTGGCCGTACCTCATTGGTTGCCAATAGTGCCTTGCTACAGATCCCTTACTGTTATGACTTTGAAAAACGTGGGTTATTCAATGAGCCCTCAGGTCGTGAGACCAATGGCCATGATGAGTTGACGCGCTTTTACTATACCTCTTCAGGGAACTACTTGTTATTAAACGCATATGAAGTCGATGTAAAAAACTTCGAAAACGTCGAGGGCTTAGAAGGTTTCAGTGAGCTAAACAAAAGTGAACGTGCAGCATTCTTATCTAATACCTTTCAAAAAGCGCCTGCTCATGACTGGGTTGAACGTCTGCAAGCTGCCGATATTGCGGCTGTCGTCTGTGCCGATATCAATGCATTACGTGCTGAATACAGCCGCACAGCAGATGGCACACCAGGTACTGACAATGGTAGTTATTCGTTTTCAATTTATGAAGATCATCCAAGTGGCCATATAGTGACGCAGCTAGATCCCTATGCTATTCGTCCATCGAACAGCATCGTGTACGCACTGCCTCGACCTGAAAAATTTGGACAATCCACCCGTCAGATCATGCTAGAACTTGGCTATAGCGAGACAGACATTGATGCCAGTATTGCCAGTGGTGATTTGAGTGATAGTTGGAGTCAAGAGTTTTTACCAAGTTAAATGAGGCAGTGTCATCAGTTGGAGTACCCTGCTAACCATGATGCAAGTTGGTTGGTATCTGGCTGATGACACACCCTAAATGATAGGAATTAAGCTGCTCAAAGGACAGTGCAGCTTGATGCTCATTTAAACAAGAAAAAAACCATCTAAAGGATTAGATATGAAAAACAGCAGCAGAAAACCTTTAACCAAATTGCCGATTAAAGTAGCCACAAAAGGCTTTTATGAAGGGTTTAATAAAGACGTTACGATTACCGCTAAAATCTTACTGGGTCTGCTCATTGTTTGGGCTGTCATCTTTCCTGATAATTCAACGACTATCTTAGGGTCGCTCAATACCTTCTTACTCAATCACTTTTCGACATGGTATATCTTATGTGTCGCCTTTTTCTTAATTTTAGCGTTGATTCTGGCCGTTGTGCCGCGCTATGGGAGATTGATTTTAGGGGACACAGGGGATAAACCTGAGTTCTCCAACTTTTCATGGTTTTCGATGATTTTCGGCGCAGGTATCGGTGTTGGTATGTTGACTTTTGCGACCGCAGAGCCGATGTATCACTTTGCCAATAACCCTGAAGTCATCCAAGGTTTGGCAACAGCCTCTGGTGCCGACAATGTACGCTATGCCTATAAATGGGCCTTTCTACATTGGGGATTCAGCGCATGGATTTGTTATTCCTTAGTCGGATTATCGATGGCCTATTTTTCGTTTCGACGTAAACTACCGCTAACTATTCGCTCGGGTCTTGCGCCATTATTCGGCCAAAAACTATCAGGTAAGCTCGGTAATACCATTGACATCGTTGCCGTTATTGCAACTATCTTGGGCGTGGCCCAAACATTAGGGTTTGGGGTTGAGCAATTCGTTTCTAGTATGTACCGCGTTGGTTTGGGCGAATGGTTGATGAATGCCGATGGCACATCGTCAACGGCAGCCATTATCGTTGCACTGGTCGTTATCGTTGGTATAGCAACCCTATCTGCGCTTTCTGGGCTAGGTAAAGGGGTGAAATGGCTCTCTAACATCAACATGGGATTGAGTCTTGTTCTGTTTGCCTTTTTCTTAATATTCGGTTCGACCTTCTTTGGTTTACAATCTTTCTTCTTAGGTGTGTTTGACTATGTCGTCGCACTTCCTGAGCTGCTATTTACGGTTTGGCAACCAGATGGTACGGTAGTCGGTGACACTCTTGCCACATGGCAAAAAGACTGGTCTGTGTTTTATTGGGCATGGTGGATTGCTTTTGGTCCTTTTGTTGGTGTTTTCTTTGCTCGCATTTCACGTGGCCGTAGTATCCGTGCTTATCTATTCGGCACCGTCATCCTACCTGCTCTGATGTGTTTTATTTGGTTTTCAATGGTGGGCGGAACCGCGATTGACTTAACACTAGGTGGCACTGATGCCATCTCAAGCGTTGGCCAAGAATCTCAACTGCTTGCCATGCTTGATGTGATGTTGTCCCCAAGTTTTGCTTGGGTAATGGCAATTTTAGTTCTAGTCTTACTATTGACCTACTTAGTCACGACGTTAGATTCGGCAATTTTAGTTATCAATACCATCAATTCAGGTGGTAACGAGGGTCCAAAAGGCCGCCCACATATTATCTTTTGGGGCGTAATACTAGCATTGGTTGTTGGCGTACTGCTGATAAGCGGAGGACTGGGGGCGATTAAAACGGCGATGGTTATTGGTGCCCTGCCCTTTAGTTTTGTGATGGTACTCATGGGAATATCGCTGGTCAAAGCCATTCTTTATGATACCAGTCCGGCTAGGCTAGAGACGGTAAAACCGGTCGACGAACCCTAACATAGATATACATACTTAGGAACATGCTAATTACACGCACCAAGAAGATACAGCAAGCGCAACGCTAAATGACAGAGTGCTCGATTAGCGTCCGCTAAAAGCCAATTGAGCACGCTTGGTGTGTTGTAAGATTTATATTCAATCGTTTGTATTCCAATATCAAATACCTGTCTAAAGCTACAGCCTTTAGGCAGGTATTCTCCGATCAAGCCCTTAGGGCATGTCATCAATTAGCACATGAATACATTTAGTGGCCTATAAACAACACGAGCAATTACGTTTGGTTTTCGACATCTTTCCAATACCTGGATTAAAGGTGTTGGTTGGGTCTAGACTTTTATAGAAGTTTTGCAGATCAGGTTCTGCTTCGTATAGATGCCCGACATTATGCTCAGCAGGATATTTGGCCCCACGGGCGCTCAGCAACTCTAACATCATCTTTTTGACAAGGTGTGCATCACTGCCCTTCTTCAAAATATAATCTTGATGAAACACATAACAAAAGAAGTGTCCGTAATAGAGTTTCTTTTCCAAATGTTGTTCAATTTCTTCAGGTAGGGTTTCAAGCCATTCTAATTCATTACGTGGTATGGCAATATCTAATGCCAATATATCTCCGACTTCTTTTTCATGCATGACTTCATAGCGTAATGCGGCACCAGCTGCGGCGAAACGATTTAAAAGCGCGCTTTCTGACTCTTCCTGGCTACATTCAAAATAGTTACCTGTGTCTGAAGCATCAAAAAACGTCTTCAAAAAATCCTGAGCCTCGGCTATACCTTCATCACTCATTTTTATGATGAGGTGATGCTCGTACTGATTACGGTACTCCATCATGCGCTTGGGTAAATGCTGTGGAAATATATTGGCGATGAACTGCATAACCTTGTCAGTGAAATATTTTGGTATCCATGACCATTTATGGAACTTTGCGTCCATAGCACCCTTGATAGAAAACAATCTAGGTAAGGCATTTGTCCCAAGATGCTTAATACTCAGGAACGTGTCCTTGCCATACTTAGCAGATACATCAAATATATCACGATGCATATATTCACCAACTTCAGGAATATTTTCGAAGTTTGATAGTATCTGCCTTCTGAGCTGTGCAAGCTCACTCACACTGTTGGTGCCTATATAAAAAGTTTTCTCTTTTGCCGCTATTGGATAAGTGTCAAGACGTACTGCAAACACAGCAAGCTTGCCAGCGCAGCCACTGGCTTCATACAGTCTTCGCTTATCCGCATTAAAGCGGCTTGGCGTGCTTGCATCAACATCTTTTACTCTAGCGATGTACTCTTTGTCAGATGCGAGCTTGCCAGTGTTAGGTAATTCTCTTTTAGCAAAATTACCTGTTTGTAAGTTAGTGAGTATTTCTTCTGGAGTGTCGCCCAATTCTACGTCTAGATGATTAACCAATACTAGCTGACCGTGTTGGTTTATTTGGGCAAACAGTGCAAGCTCGGTATAGGCAGGGCCTCTTTTAACCAGCGCACCGCCGGAGTTGTTAGAAATACCACCAATAATAGATGCACCCAATGTCGAGGACCCGATGACGGAGTGAGGCGCCCTATTTACGGTATTAAGCTGACTTTGCAACTGGTGTAATGTTGCCCCAGGCAAGCTAATCACTTGCTCGTTGTCATTCACCAAATACAACTGGTTCATGGCAAGCGTGTTAATCACAACAACTGGTCTATCGTAGTCATTACCGCTCGGGGTTGAGCCTTCAGTCAGTCCTGTTTTTGCTGCTTGCATGATGATAATGCAGTCGCCTTCCACACACACTTCTAAGCTGCGCCAAATCTCCAGCAGAGTTTGCGGAAACAAAACAGCCAAAGCATTGCCGCCACCAGAGCGCCACCCCATTCTATAGTGTTCGTTTTTCTCTGGATCAGCCTGTACATTACTAGCTCCCAGTAAATGCGTTAGCTTGTCTAACACTAGATCAGGAGGGAGTGTGTCCGAATACGTTATATTTGATGAGAAAAGGTTTGATGAAGCCATATGACGCTCCTTAACTTGTGATTGTGTGTCACTCATTATGCTAAAGGCCCTTGAAAACCAAAGAGGTAAATGGCAGCCATGACGATGATGCCACAGAACAGCACATAATAGAGGGTAGGTAAAATAGTACGCCTAAGTGTGGCGCCCTCCATACCGAGTAGACCCACCGTTGCTGATGCAGCCACCACGTTATGTATCGCAATCATATTACCGGCTGCAGCACCAACTGCTTGAGCTGCGATGACTAAAGAAGGTGAAATATGTAAACTCATGGCGGCTTCAAATTGAAACTGACTGAACATCATGTTAGATACGGTATTAGAGCCGGCGATAAAGGCACCTAATGCCCCAATGGTTGCACTAATCAATGGAAAAGCACTGCCAAAAGTACCCGCAAACAACTCTGCACTGGCGACTGGCATACTTGCCACATCTGATAAGTTTATGCCTGAATTGATGAAAATCCTAACCATTGGAATCGTGAAAATAAGGACGAATCCAGCCCCTAATACAGTCTTTCCCGACTCTTTGAATGCACTGTTTAGTGCACTGCTTGATTTTTTAGTTTGAAAAGCTGCAGCAACCAAGGCGCTGATTAATAACAAGCCACCTGGTAAGTATAAAGGACTAAAGCTGGCACTGATATCTGCCTCGCCTAATAATGAGGTAAAGTCTAGCGTCGCACTATTGAGAAAAGATTTAAATCCCTCAAACACTCTTGAACAAACCAGTAAAAGGGCAACCAGCAAATAAGGGAACCAGGCCATGACAGTAGACATTTTCTTGCCATCTAAACTCGGCGTCAAATCATCTTTACTGACTATTAACTTACCCATCCATTCGCTTGGCCAGTTCCTTTGCGGCTCAAAATCCCATGTGGTTTTTGGCACTAAAAAACCACGTTTTGCCGCGTTAATCACAATGGCGACACTGACCAAACCACCGACCAATGACGGAAACTCTGGCCCTAAAAAGACACCTGTTAGGGTATAAGGAATCGTAAATGCCAAGCCTGCGAATATAGCAAATGGCCAAATCGCGAAACCTTCTTTCCAGCTTTTGTTTTTCCCAAAGAAACGAGTAAGCATCATCACCATAAAAAGTGGCATGAACGTACCAATGACACCATGAATCATGGCAACCTGACTGGTAATCAGTTGTAAAAAGTCAGCCCACTCTAGTCCTTCTTGTGCCAGTTGAGCGCTAATGGCCGCTGTATCCAATCCTTTATTTACCCCAATAACGATAGGCGTACCGACCGCACCAAATGATACAGGCGTACTTTGTATCATCATTCCCATTAGCACGGCACCCAGTGCTGGAAATCCTATCGCTACCAGTAAAGGTGCGGCAATAGCGGCAGGAGTACCGAAACCAGCGGCACCCTCAAGGAATGTCCCAAAGCACCATGCAATAATAATGGCTTGAACACGTCTATCTGGTGATACATTGGTAAACCCAGCACGGATAACGGCGATGGCACCAGTGTGTTTTAACGTATTCAGTAAGAAAATGGCACCAAAGACGATCCACAATACTGAGACGGTAATGACTATTCCTTGAATGATCGATGAGGACACGCGATTAAGCGTCATATCCCAGATAAAAAGCGCTAGACCAGCAGTAACGGCTAAAATAATTGGCATGGTTTTTTTGGCTGACCACTGTAAGCCAATAAGCAAAATACCACAGAGAACGATTGGCAATAGTGCCAAGAGTCCATATATTGTTTGATTCAAAATCATGTCCTTTTGATTGCGTAATCTTCCTTGAATACCACCAGTTAAATCTTCCTGCTTATGACTTAATGGTGATTAGAACCTTTTAAACCGTCATACACAGTGATTGGTCATTAGTGTATCGACTAAATATTCAAAATTCCCTAAAGTATTCTACGCCTTGTCAATCCATTGATATATTGTCTCAAAAGACAATGTTATTTTCCTTTTTTGGTATAATAGAAAACACATTACCCCAGTTGGAGCACAAGTATGGTCAAAGCTGATGATATGGTTTTATTCGTTCAAGTGGTTGATGAAGGTTCATTTTCTAGGGTCGCTGAAAAGCTGTCTTTAACAAATTCAGTCGTCAGCAAACGTATTGCAAGGCTAGAAGAGAATGTCAATGCTCAGCTGCTTTATAGAACTACCAGAAAACTAAGCTTAACCGACGCGGGTAGAACGCTGTATAACAAAGCTAAAATTGCCAAAATCGCTTTTCAAGAAGCCGAAAATGCCATAACCGGTTACGGTGAGGACATGAAAGGCAACATACGTATCACTCTACCAGTGGTATCTGCTAATTTGATATTGAGTGACTCGATTGCCAAATTTTGTAAAAAATACTCTCAAATATCGGTGGATTTGCAAATCACCAATCGGTTGGTTGATTTAATAGAAGAAGGCTTTGATCTCGCCATAAGAACCGCAGAGCTTGAAGACTCATCACTCATAGCAAAGCGTTTAATAGATAGCCAGTGGGTGATATGTGCGACACCGGACTACTTAAAGCAACATGGTACGCCTCAAACCCCTGAACAATTACAGAATCATGAGTGTTTGGTCTATAAGTTTGATAATGCGACTAACGACGTATGGCCACTATATATAGACGGCACAGAGCAACTGCTCACGGTGCATGGGCAGTTTCATAGCAACCACCTTGATGCGATTAAACGCGCCACGCTGAACGGTTTAGGGATTGCTTTTTTGCCACAAGCACTAGTGTACGAAGAAATGCAGCACAATACGCTCACGCAGATTTTGCAACGTTTTACCCGAAAAAAACTAGGCATGTATGCGGTGTACCCTAAAGCGAGGCAGCCTGATCAAAAACTGAAACTGCTGATTGCCCATTTACAAGAGTCATTACATGAAAAACAGGCTTATTACTGCTAAGTAATAAGCCTGTTTTTCATGCGTGCTATAGTCAATCAATGTTAAAAATGATACAAGGCAGACGAACGCAAGTACTACAGTAGTAGGCTAAGAGAGTCTAACGCCGTAACACTTTAAGAGTGGTTCGACTATATTATGTCTGAAGGACTCAAGTAACTTCTGTTTATCAGCCAAACTGAAACGCTGAAATTTGAGTGTTCATAACTTGCTGAGAATATATTTTTTTTCCTCGATCTGTTTCTGCCGCGCCAACGGCAACCATAAGAGGTAGTAGATGCTCCTCTGCCCCTAACATATGAGAATCAAGAGCATGAGGCGCTTGCGATCAGTCACTAAGCGCCGTCCATCGATTATCAGTATTATCTGCAACCGCTTCAGTCAGCCATTCATCAAACACTTCTGACGGGCCCGTAAAGTTTGAATCGCCATAGCCGCGCATATTATGAAAGCTCATGCCGCTGCATACAATCAATACGCCTTCATCACGTAATGAAGCAATTGCGGCGCCTACTGCTAAATGTGCTTTAGGGTCCAAATCACTGCGTAGCGACAGTTGCACCACCGGAATATCTGCGTCAGGAAACATCAGCTTTAGCGGGATAAACATGCCATGATCAAAGCCTCTTGACGCATCCTGATGATTGTTTAATCCTGCATCAGTGAGTAACTGACCAATTTGTCTAGCCAATATCGGCGCACCAACGGCGGGGTACGTAAGCTGATAAGTATGCTCAGGGAACCCATAATAATCATAAATCAATTCAGGGTGCGTGCCAGCGGTAATACCAAAATCTGATGTTTGCCAATGGGCGCTGACCACCAAAATAGCTTTGGGCCGCTGCGGCAATCGACTTGGGAGTCCGGTTAAAAAATCAGCCATTAAATCCCAAGTATCAGTGGGTTTCCAGTCCATAAAAAAGCAAGGCCCTGCACCATGAGGTATAAAAAATACCGGCTGCTTGCCTGTTTCTGACTTAGTGTTCATGAGCGTCACTCCTTTATGTATAACTGTTAAACGCGATCGAACCTTTCTGACAATGCTTTATCCATACTAAAAGAGCCACCGCCTTGTATCGCCAAAGCAATCAAAGCCACCATCAACACCAACGCATACTCATAACCGCCGTTATCAGCAAACAGTCCATTACCGATATGAACCGAGAAAATAGCGACGAGCATGGTGAATGCAGCGACGAGCGCAGCAGGTCGTGTGAGTAGCCCTAGTACCAAAGCAAGACCACCAAAGAACTCAGCGCCGCCTGCCAATATGGCCATGAGCAAACCGGGTTCCATGCCGATGCTGCTTAGCCATTGCGCCGTTCCTGCCAAGCCATTACCACCAAACCAACCAAACAACTTTTGCGCGCCATGTGCGGCCAAAATCAAACCTACTGGCACACGAAGTATTAATGCGGCCGTTCCTGCTTTAGATGTTAGAACTTTATTAACGATTGAGGTTTTCATGTTTAATGACTCCATAATGTTTATTTTAAAAGGGATATTTAATCTGTTGGAATAACCATACTTTACTATCAACATAACGAAAGAGTAAGATAGCTAATATTGAATGATTAACAACACAGCGTTTATAATCATGTTAATAGTAAAATACTGATGCATAATCAATAAAACAACGAATCAATAAAAACGGGTCAATAAAATGGACAGAATCGATGCAATGCGTGCCTTTGTGGCGGTGGTGATCGACGGCAGCTTTAGTAATGCGGCAAACACCTTAAACCTGTCACCACAATTGGTCAGTAAGTATGTCTCTAAATTGGAAGAGCAGCTTAATATACGTCTGTTAAACCGTACCACTCGTAAAGTAAGTCTGACAGAAGCGGGTAGCCATTACTTTGGTCATGCCCAGCAGGTTTTATTAAGTATTGATGATATGGAGTCACAACTGGGCGGCTTACAACAGCTTCCTAAGGGTGTCTTGCGTATCAGCGCACCCGTCTCTTTTGCTTTAAAGCACATGGCCAAGTTAATCACTGACTTTCAGGCACGCTACCCTTCCGTCACTGTTGATCTACAGCTGAGCGACCGAAAAGTAGATATTGTTGAAGAGGGGTTTGACATTGCACTGCGTATTGGACAGCTTAAAAGCTCATCGCTGATTGCTAAAAAAATTGCACCCATTCGAGTGGTGTTATGCGCATCGCCTGACTATCTAAAAATTCACGGGACACCCGAGCGACTGGAGGATTTAGAGATGCATCGCTATCTGCATTACAGTTATATGAATGTAGACACCAAAGGACAAATCTTTAAATATCTAAAGGCAAAACAGCTCAAGGAGAGCAGTGTTTTTCGTAGTAACAACGGCGACGTACTGGTAGAGGCCGCCATTGAAGGGGCAGGCTTGGTGTTGCAACCGACTTTTATTGCCAGCCATGCCCTAAATGCTGGCAAGTTGGTCATCGTTCTCCCTGAACATGAACCCAACTCTATTGGCTTATATGCTGTTTATGCCCATAGAAAGCTGCTGACTCATAAGGTGAGGTGTTTTATTGATTTTATGGAAGGCTACTATGGCACGCCGCCCTATTGGGATAAATATATAACCACAACCCACTGATGTGTTTTATACGATACATAACAATGGCTTTACAGTATGCAGGACGTTGCCAAAACACACACATGGTTAATATCGTTTGCACACAGTCATTTACTGGTCTGTTAGTTTTGCGTTTTTAAGCTGGTCAAAGTAATCAGCCCAGCCAATATGTTCACGACCCGCTGCTTTGGCAAAATCACTGTTGTTATCCATCGCCCCTATCGATATCTGCTCATAAATGCCCGCAACAACTGTACCCATAAACCGGCCTAACTCGTTGATCCGGTCTTGCCTATACGCGTCTACAGTCATACTGCGATAGGTCAGCGCCGTATCAAAGGCTTGGTTTAAATACTGCGTGAGCTGTTGCTGGGTAATAGGGTTGCCATTTAGGTTGTAAATGCTGGCATGATGCTTGGCTTCGGTAAGCATTTGACCATATGCAACGGCCAATTCTTTGTGAGTGGTATAACCACATCTGCCCTCGCCTGCACAATTGACAATGGCTCCCTGCGCTTTATAGCTGTCAATATAGTCCACATCAGGCTCGATATAGATGCCATTACGCCCTATAACCCAGTTAAGCCCGCTGTCTTTTATATCCTGCTCAGTCTGCCAATTGCTTTGTACAATGGGGGCAAATGCTGCTTGGGTACTAGACCCTTGGATACTGGTATACACTATTTTTGTCACGCCGCTTTTCTTTGCAGACGCAATCACATTACGGTGTTGCCCGATACGCTTGTCAGGCTCATCCATACTAGACACCAATAAAACCGCATCCACACCCTGTAATGATGCCTCAAGCTGTCGGGCGTCATCATAATCGCCTGCTCTGACCTCCACACCATATTGCTCGGTCAGAAACTGGGCTTTGATAGGGCTACGTGCCAGCGCAATGATATTGTTTGCTGGATGCGTCTTTATCAAAGACTCAATAATGGCGGACCCCAACTTTCCGTTCGCTGCTGTAACTGCTATTTCCATCATGATTCCTTAATACGAGTGATTGGGGTCTGTTGAATAGACCCCTCCTAAATTCAGCAATAATAATGATAGTGATGAAGTGGCCCGTTGCTAGCCTTGAAGTAAAGCAACCCAATGTACTGAGTGTTTACTGGCCATACGAAGCAATGAAAATCTATTTACCCACTATTGTATAACGGTTCATTTTCATCGTGTCTAGATCCAAACTGCCCATAAACTCGGCAGCAATAGGGGTTTTAGTAAAGCTTTCCATTGATGCATCCGCATCTGCCAAACTCGCCCAATGCACCACCACCATCCATTCGCCGTTTTTGCCCATTGCTGACTCACGAGAGACAAAGCCCTTTTGCTTTGCCACATGGTCGACTTCGACAGTGTGGTCTAACTTGGCGAAGTCAGTATATGATACGTTTGGTTTCAGCGTGAACGATGCAATCTCAATCACTTTGGCAGTTGACTCAGTGGCAGCCCCGCTATGATGAATGTCATGGTGCTGAGCTTGATGAGCAGGTTTTATGTTATTACACGCAGTGAGCGCCAGAGCGCCAATAACAGCGATCGTCAGTAACTTGGTTTGATGAATAAATGTCATGAGATTGTCCTTTAATTGAGTGATAAAGCGATACTGTAAAGTATGATTGGGTAGCAAGTGAGGTATGCTATCAACGCTGCATACGGTGGATGTTGCACACTACAAAAATATTAAAACTGATAGCGTAAGCCTAAGTTGATTTCGTGAGCTGATGCATTATCAACCTTAAACCCATCGCTGAAACTGTCTTGTCCTGTTTGCACGTCACCAAAGTTGATGTATTGATACTCACCATATAGACGAGTACTTGGTGTTAAGGCATAACTGGCACCTGCCCCAACATTCCACGAAAACTCGTTTGAATCGCCATCAGTATAATTGTCATAATAGCCATCAGCTTTTCCATCATACACATCAAAACCTGCGACACCCGTACCACCTAACCGAGCATCATACTCATTACTTGAGAGTCCAATACCTGCTTTTACATAGGGCGTCAGTGATGCGTTCATTGGAAAATCATAGAATCCTTCAACAGTCATGGTCACGCTTTGCATCTCACCATCTAGCAGGTATTGCTCTCCTTCACGGGCACCCGTCCCATATCTAGTGTCATTAATATCAAATTCTCGTTTTGCTAAGCGACCCTCTATACGTAGGTTTTGATTAAAAGCATACCCAAGGCCAATACCGCCAACCATGCTATCGTCTGCGTCAAACGAGCTTGGAAAGTCTTTATCATTGGCGATATTATTGCCGTATGCTTGTGAGTCGCTATCAGCCACGCTATAGCCCAGTTGGGCAGTGCCATAGAGATGATCTGATACATTTGCCATTGCAATAGAAGGCACTGCAAATGCACATAACAGGGTAAAGATAGAGCGTGTTTTTACTCGGTTTAGATTGACTAGCGTTGTCATCAGAGTTCCTTTATACGATGAGTAGTAGGTGCTAAGTAGCGTGAGCTAACGATGTTAAAACTTTTAAATATAAGTAACAGAATGAATCTATAAGACTGAGTACATATTCAAAAATTAACCATTGCCATAGCATGACGACTACTTTATGCTAAAAACTCATGCATAAAAACAGGGTATTACCCATACTAATTATGAAAGATTTCGATTATTTGTCACTAAGTGGTCAGCATTTGCTAATATTTACTACTTTACATGAGGTCGGCACAGTGACAAAAACGGCCGAGCAGCTTGAGCTGACACAATCCACCATCAGTCATAGCTTACAAAAGCTGAGGCAAATATTTGATGATGAACTGTTTGTGCGCTCCGGTAGAAGCGTTAAGCCGACCCAGCGTAGTGAGTATCTGTACAAAGAAATTAAACCGCTACTATTACGGCTTAATGAATTGACTGAACAGCAAGCGTTTGAACCAGCACTGGCGCATTTTGATTACACGGTATTGGCAAATGACTACCAAGTCGGCGTGTTTTTGCCGCAGTTGTCGCAACTGATTGCAGCGCAAGTGGCGTCGTTTCGCTTAAACATATTACCCTCTAGCAAGCCTGAGATTCAGCAACTTCGTCAAAACGATATCGATGTGGTGTTTTCACCATTTGCACCCGACCACAATGACATCATGAGCGTGCGTTTGTTTGATGATGTGGCAAGGTGCTATTACGACCCTGCATATCGCTCACCTCCATTGACCCAGCAAGATTTTGATGATGCCCGCTATGTAGGGCTGAGTTTTACCAAAGGTGAATCCGCTAGCCAAACACACAAAAGTATTATTCATGCGATAGATGATAAAACAGTCATACGCACCCATAGCTTTGCGACTGTTGCCATGTTCGTTGAAGGATCGAAATTGATGGCGATTGCGCCAAGCAAATTGAATGCGCTATGGTTTGCGCACTTAGACAGTGTGGCTTTGCCGCATCAACCTACGCCTATGACCATGCGTATGCTATGGCATAAAAAATATCAAAATGATCCAAAGCACAAATGGTTCAGAGAGCAAGTGATGGCTTGCACCAATGCTTTTAGACAGTGATTGTTAGAGAAGGCCAACTAGAGTGCATGGGTCAGTGATAGGCATCTTTAGCTCAGTACTTAACCAGATGCTTAATGGCGCATCAATAGCGCTTAAATACAAAAAAACCTCTCAAACGATGATATATTTCGCTTGAGAGGTTTTTTCAATTATCTACCTTTATCTCCGTGAGTCTCTACAAACTTCGATCTAATGCTGTCTAGAGCGAAGTCATCTCAGTGATGACAAACTCATCAACCATGCCTTCTGACACTTTGGCATAGTGTTGAAAATGCGAGCTTTGTACATGCTGCTGCAAAGCTTCGTTATTTTCCCAAATCTCATAAAATATAAAGCCATTAGGGTTGGCATTGTCTTGATGCAAGGTATACTGAATACAGCCTTGATCAGTTTGCGATGCGGCTGTGAGCTTAAGCAGCTCAGATTTTATCTGCTCGGCATGCTCAGGTTTGGCTTTAATAGTGGCAACAACGGTCAATGGTTTGTTTGCTTGCGTGTTCATAATTGCATCCTATGTTTGAATATTATACTTATTTAAAATACACTCATTTAGCCCTTTCATAGCGTATTGATTGTCTGTCATCACGCTACGTATGGTTGACTATATACCTCGTCATTCAATCCATTGTAATAAAAATGTTGTGATTCAAACAGTGGTTAAAGCCCGAAACACCTTAAACATTTTTTTGAAAATATCTAAGTATTCATGACTAAGTATTGATAACTCAGTTTTGATAAGTCGTAGCAACAAACGCTGTACGTCAATACTGCCTCTGCCCGTTCAATCAAGTATTCTCTAACAGCATTAAACAGCGGATCAATCAATATATTTCCTATATAAATCCACATAGCTATTTGGCGATATCACTATAGTCGATTCAATTTAAAAGTAGTACAAGGCAACCGAGTGTAGATGTATATGTAATACTTCAAGCGAGGTTAACGCTGTAATACTTTTATAGTGGAATGGCTGTAGCATTAACAACTGTTATCCGTACTACTGACTATGGCAGGAGTTGTCGGCAAGCGCATTTAATATGCCGCATGACTTCGCGGGCGCCCTACTGACGCATTTCTGCCGCAAAACATTTAGATGCTGCTTTAACTGCTTTAATTCCTCTATACGCACTTCCACCGCGCGAATATGTTCATCTAATAAGGTATCGACATCGCCGCAGTCTCTGTTAGGTTCCTCCCAATACTGCAGTAAGGTTCGTACTTCATCCAACGTCATATCGAGTGTGCGACAGTGCAGGATAAACTGTAGACGTTCAATATGGCTTTCACGATATAAGCGATAATTCCCCTCACTACGAGAAGGCTCTGGTAATAGTTTTTCTTTTTCGTAATAGCGAATGGTCTCCACGGTGGCACCAGTGCACTTAGCGAGCTCTCCAATTTTTATTAGCATCGTTATTCCAAAGTTATCTCACAGTTTTCTTGAAGTTATCTCAAAGTCATTTCAAAACCCGAAACATTAAAGTAACTATAAGGTTTAGCACTGAGAAAATCAAGTTTGTACAGTTACCTAAAAACGGCCTTGACTCTGAAGCCACTAGAGGGTTCACAATAGCGTTATCAAAAGAACGCTTATAGTAGGACGAATTATTATGCAATATCGTATTGAAGGTATGGACTGTGCCAGTTGCGTCAGAAAGATTGAAACTGCATTAGCACGTATGCCCGGTGTCTCTGACATACAGCTTAATTTTGCGACTGAAAAGTTAGAGCTAACATTGGCCTCTGATTCAGAGACTCAGTTCAGTGATGTCGAAAAGACCATCAAGCGCCTTGGTTTTGGTATATCTGCCACTACTGATCAAGCAATCGCAGCAGACGGCATTGGTGACAATCCATTAGATACGCAGCAACAGCGTTGGTGGCAAACCCGAAAAGGCAAGCAAGTGGTTGGTCTCGGTATCCTGATGAGCGTCGCCTACGCGTTAGCACTAATTTTTCCTGATTATGGAATGTGGGCATTCGCTATTGCCGTTATTGTGGGCGTTTTTCCCTTTGCCCGAAAATCTATGACCTTGGCAATGACAGGCACCCCGTTTTCAATTGAAATGCTGATGTCTATCGCGGCAATTGGTGCGCTTATCATTGGTGAAGCTGAAGAAGCTGCGGCAGTTGTCTTCTTGTTTTCAGTTGGCGAGTTACTAGAGAGCGTGGCGGCTGATCGTGCCCGTGCTGGTATCAGAGCATTGGCGTCATTGGTTCCAAAGACTGCGATTTTACTTGATGCACAAGGTGGACAGCGTGACGTTCTTGCAGTCTCATTGCAGGTCAATGATTTGGTCTTGGTACGACCTGGTGATAAGGTGTCTGCTGATGGTGTCATTGTTCAAGGTAGCTCTAGTCTTGATGATTCACCCATCACTGGCGAATCCATACCCGTTGCCAAAGCGATAGGCGATGCAGTATTCGCAGGATCCATCAATATGGAAGGAGCGCTGCAAGTCCGCGTAGAAAAGACCGCGGCCGACAACACCATTGCGCGCATTATTACTCTGGTAGAGCAAGCGCAAGCCTCTAAAGCCCCTACTGCCCGCTTTATTGAAAAATTTAGTCGCTACTACACCCCAGCAGTGATGGCGATAGCCACTCTGGTTATTATCATACCGCCGCTAGTAATGGGAGGGGAATGGGCAACTTGGTTATATCGAGGTTTTGCACTATTGTTAATTGCCTGTCCTTGTGCACTTGTCCTATCTACTCCGGCCGCCATCGCGTCAGGGTTGGCTGTCGGTACCCGTCGCGGTTTACTCATCAAAGGCGGTAGTGCTTTAGAAACTATTGGTCGCGTGAATGTCGTGGCTTTTGACAAGACGGGTACGTTAACTGAAGGCAAGCCTCGCGTCACCGACGTTATTGCCTTTGCACAGGGGCACATAGTACAAGAGCATATAGAATCTGAAAGTCAAAGTGAGGTGTTGGCGCTGTTTGCCAGTGTCGAGTCTGCCTCTAGTCATCCACTGGCAAAAGCGATCATTGATCATGCCAAAGCTACTAATATTTCTATACCAGTAGCTTCCAAGGCTTATACCACTGCTGGAAAAGCAGTACATGCGACGGTAGCTGATCGTCCTCTAGCCATCGGATCACCGGTTTATGCTGCCACTGAAACATCGATATCACTAGAACAAAATGCACAAATTGAAGCACTACAAAACGAGGGTAAGACGGTCTCCGTTCTGTTCGATGAGCAGAGCCGTGAAGTGCTTGGGTTGGTAGCGCTACGAGACGAGTTACGAGATGATGCTCAGGCAGGAGTGGCACAGCTCAAAGCGATGGGTGTGCGCTCTGTGATGCTTACAGGTGACAACCGTCTGACCGCTCAGGCACTTGCTAGTCATTTAGAGATAGAATGGGAAGCTGAGCTGTTGCCCGAAGATAAGCTACGCTTGTTGAATGAGATGAAAGGTAATAGCAAAGTAGCGATGATTGGTGATGGTATCAACGATGCGCCAGCACTAGCAACCGCAGATGTGGGCATCGCCATGGGCGGCGGTACGGATGTCGCCATCGAGACAGCCGATATCGCCCTATTAAAAAGTCGCGTCACGGACGTTGCTCATCTCATTGCCCTATCACGTGCCACCATGTCCAACATTCATCAAAATGTGATGTTTGCGCTTGGTCTAAAGTCCGTATTTTTGATCACTACTGTACTGGGTATCACTGGGCTATGGATCGCTGTATTGGCTGATACTGGTGCGACCGTATTGGTCACGTTGAATGCATTACGCTTACTGCGCTTTAAAGGAGCTAGTTAATTGGTAACTTGCTCTAAAAATAACTAGGGCGTGTCCTCAATTCAATCGATAGTTATCTAAATGGGTTAAAAATGGCTAAATCTTGCCAAACGGTGTCAAATAGCTGACTAATATCTCGATATTATCTGCGCTATTTTCCTTGTTTGACTGTAATTTATCTCATTTTTATTACCATTTTTAAAATGAGGACACGCCCTAAATAGTCCTAAGAATATATCGGGTATGGTCGAGCTTGGCTATATCCGATATACCTTGGAAATGTATTCTTCCGCCAAATACTGTGGCTCTACACTTGCAATAAGTACAAGTGGTTCATCAGTTCAAAATAAAGCACCTTCAGGGTAAATGCCACTTATCTTGACTATGTATACTTCATCAATTTTACCCAAATGATTTAACTCTGCCAACATTGCAGTACAGCTTATAATGTCGATCTTTAGATGACTAAAGCGATCTAATAGAGTATGCCTTTATGAACTGCCTAATTCTATTAAGCTCTAAACTAAAGAGTATTCATATTGAATGTTAATATTTGGGAATACAATTGATTGTTTTCGAAGAAAGCAATTAATCTCCATTGGTCTTTGGTCTTTGGTCATTGGTTGCGTTGACTAAAACCTACGCCAACACTCCCTCTACCCGCTCAATCAAATATTCTTTAACCGCATTAAACAGCGGATCTATCAAGCGCCGTTCTGGGCAAATCAAATATAGCGGATAGTTGGCCACTTGCCAGCCGTCCAACGCTACTTCAACCAATCGCCCTGCTTTTAAATCTGCAGCTATATCTAACTGTGACTTCAGGGCAATACCCTGACCTGCCACGGCCCAGCGCCGTACCACATCGCCATCTTTACTTCGCCGGTTGCCAGCCACTGCCACACGTTTGGTCTTGCCCTCTTTTTCAAAAGTCCACTCACTTAAATATTTTTCATCATGTCCCAAACACAGGCAATTATGCTGAGTTAAGTCTTCAGGGATTTTTGGCAAGCCAATATCATTATCAACTTTGTCCAAATACGCCTTTGAAGCACATAGTATCGGACGATTATTCAACACAATGGGCAGTGCCACGAGCGATGAATCTTTGGGCGCGCCATAGCGTAACGCCAAATCAATCTGCTGACCGTATAAATCCACATAGCTGTCTGACATATGCAGCTGTACCGTCACTTTGGGGTGAATCTGCATAAAATCATCCAACCATGGCAACACCAAATTTCGCCCCAAATCTGACGATGCAGATAACCGAATCGTACCGGTCAACTCAGCATCATTGTCATGCAATCCTGCATAAGCGTTGTCTAAAATAGCCACGGCATCTCGGCAATGCTTTAAATATTGCTCACCTTTAGTGGTCAAACGTAGCCGGCGAGTTGAACGAACAAACAATACCGTTTCGATTTCAGCTTCCAATCTTTTTACGGCTGCACTCACCACCGCTGGCGATAGATCTAAGTGGCGCGCACAGGCAGACAAGCTACCTAAACGAGCAGTTTCAATAAAAATACGTAAATCCTGCAAATTTTTCATCGTGTCGCCTTAGTTAGCTTAGCTGTAATTGAATTAGCGATAACAACGAGTTGCTGACACTAATGCATTTATCATTATATAAAAATTATTGAAACTGTTTTTTTATATTAGTCCGTGTTTGGTATTCGATCATAGCCCTAACAAAGACTATTTGTGATTGCCCAACAAAACAAGCAGCTAAGCATACTATATACAGACTTTCAAAAATATATTGAAAGTGTTTTCGCTGATGGCTACTGTTTAATGTTAATCAAACGCATTACTATGAATCATCATTAAGAACAGCAGATGAATAAGAATTCTTAAAATATATAAGGACAACAAATGCAAAAGACTATTTTAATCACAGGCAGTACCGATGGTATTGGTAAATTAGCCGCTATAAAACTCGCACAACTGGGTCACAATATCTATCTGCATGGTAGAGATACCAATAAGCTTGCCGATGTGATTGCAGAAGTCAAAATCGCTGCAACCCAAGCCAATCAGCAAGTAACTATTGAAGGTTTTGTGGCTGACTTTGCTCTATTGGCTGATGTTAAAGAGATGGCCAACGCGGTGATAAGTAAGTTTACAGCTGCAGGAATACATTTAGATGTACTAATTAATAATGCGGGCGTGTTCAAAGTAGCAAACACCCAAACCGAGACAGGGTTCGACGTGCGCTTTGTGGTGAATTACTTTGCCCCTTACCTATTAACCCAAGCGTTACTACCGTTAATGAGTGCATCAGCGGTCAAAGAATCTAACGACACACTTAGCGATGGCATGCCTGCCCGTATTATCAATTTAAGCTCGGCAGCGCAGCAAGTCGTATCACCACAAGCCATGACTGGGCACAAAAAACTGCCTGATCAAGATGCCTATGCGCAAAGTAAACTGGCATTGACCATGTGGAGTATGGCACTGGCTGATCAGGTAGCAAGCGATAACATCAACGTGATCGCCGTCAACCCCGGCTCATTACTCAACACCCGCATGGCAAATGATGCTTACGGACAGCACTGGTCTCCAGCAGATAAAGGGGCCAATATTTTGGTCGCCTTGGCAGTGGACGATAAGTTTGCCCATCAAACTGGCCAGTATTTCGATAATGATATTAAAGACGGTGAGCATGGTGATGAGAGAGGCGAGTTTGGCACACCTCATAGCGATGCCCTGAATAAAACAGCCATTGCCAAGCTCATGCAACACACCCAACAGATATTGACGCCCACACTATAATTTTTATTCCATACCCACAAACAAACATTTAGGACTACGACTATGAAAGCAATCGGCTATCAAGACAACTTATCCATCGATAATGAGATGGCGCTACAAGACATCACGATAGACACACCAGTGGCATCAGGCCGTGACGTCTTGGTCGAAGTAAAAGCCATTTCGGTCAACCCTGTCGATTACAAAATCCGTGAAGCAAGACCTGCAGCAGAGGGTGAGTTTGCCGTTATTGGTTGGGATGCTGCGGGTGTGGTCACTGCTGCGGGTGTGGTCACTGCCGTTGGCGAGGATGTTAGCTTGTTTTCAATAGGCGACCGCGTCTATTACGCTGGTGATTTGACCCGCTCAGGCAGCAATGCCGAGTACCAATTGGTTGATGAGCGTATTGTAGGACGTATGCCAGAATCACTGTCATTCTCTGAAGCTGCTGCCCTACCCTTGACGACGATAACAGCATGGGAGATGTTGTTTGATCGTTTGCAAGTGCCTGTTGCCTCTAGCGAAAATTCTGATGATACAAAAACGACTGAAAGCCGTCCGACTATTTTAGTGGTTGGTGCAGCAGGTGGCGTAGGTTCAATCATGACTCAGTTGCTAAAAACCAGAACGCAGGCCGTCATTATTGGTACTGCCTCACGAGATGAGAGCGTCAAGTGGTTAAAAACGCTAGGCGCAGATTACGTGATTAATCATCACAATCCATTGTCAGACGAGCTAAAAAATACAGGCATTACTGAAGTGGATTACGTGGTGAGCCTTAACAACACCGAAGAGCATTACGCTGAAATCATCAAATGCCTAAAGCCTCAAGGCAAATTGGGGCTCATTGATGACCCTAAAACCCTAGATGCCAACGCATTGAAACTAAAAAGCTTGAGCCTACATTGGGAATTTATGTTTGCCCGCTCGATGTTTACTACACCTGATATGATTGAGCAGCATCGCTTGTTAAATCAAGTGGCCACCATGATTGATGCCGGCAAGCTAAAAACCACGGTGGCTCATGAGCTGGGTGCTATTACTGCTAGTAACTTACGCCGCGCTCATCAAATGCTAGAGAACAGAGAAGCTCACGGTAAAATCGTACTCGAAGGCTGGTCTGTTAAATATTGATACCATAGCGAACTACTAAACCGCTACGGTGTTACCCTCCCTAGAGGTACTATATGTACAATCTGCGGTCGGCTGCCTTGTAGCTGTTTTAGACTTCTTTGACTATAGTTTTAAAAGCAATTGATGACGAGTTTGACCTGCGTAGCAAAGGCTATTCTACGATGGCCGTCATCTCATTTGACTACCGTCATGAGGATGACTTTAATTCAAAAATATCCAAGTCACGCTTGAGCGAAGAGGTTATTTTTGCTAAAGCTTAGGAGCTGTTGCTCATGCAAATCATTACTGCCGCTTATGCATAATGATTAAAGGGTTGTTCTGCCAACATTTTGACAGAACAACCCTTTTTTAGTGGCTTTAGCTAAAACATCATAGCTGCATCATCATTTGGTTTTTAAGACTTAAAATAAGCTGACTTTCCGCTAACGCTTTTATTAACGCAAATCATCTACAACGGCAAGCATTGCCACTAATGATGCCTCACCTAATTTAATAGAACGCTCTGGCGACCAACCCATCTCGTCATCGGGCAGATTGTCATTGTCTTTGAACGGCATCTCCAAGGTATTGGCAAGGCAGTCAAAATACTCCGCCACCCAGTTCGTTGCGACTGTCATATTGGCCGTGTTTGGTGCATCTATCTCATAACCTACCTCAGACTGAAAGTCGGCACTGGCCAGCTTTAACACCTCGGAAAACCTATCTCGCAGTGTGGCCAATTTGTCGTTATAGCTTGGGGTGCCTTGTGATCCCGCCAAAAACACATACGGCAATGCCTCGTCACCATGCACATCATAAAAGAGATCAACGCCGGTTTCTTTCATTTTACGAATCACATGAAATACTTCAGGGCTTTTCTCTAAGCTTGGGCTTTCCCATTCACGGTTTAGATTAGTCCCTACTGCATTAGTACGCAAATGCCCGCGCACGCTACCGTCAGGATTCATATTGGGCACGATATAAATATTCGCTTTGTCCAGTAAAGATTTAGCCGTGGCATTATCGCTGTCCAATAAGGCATATAACAAACCCTCGACCAACCATTCAGCCATCGTCTCACCTGGGTGCTGACGCGCCGTGATCCAAATATTGCGTTTACTCACATCACTATTGCTATCATCACCGATTTTAACCAAGGTTAAATCACGCTTATCAAGCGTTTCGCCTAAATGCTCTAAAGTAACGAGCGGATGGGTCTGTACAGCCGCAAGCAGATCTTGGTGACGCTCATAACTGTACGGAGCAAAATACGCAATTTGGATGGTGTCACATTCTAATTCAACCGCTATGGTTAACGTTCCATCTGTATAAGAGGTTGGCACACGGAACCATTCCTGACGGTCATAAGACGCAACTGCTTGGTAATTCTCCCACCCTTCAAGGTAGGATGCCTCCCCTGCATTCATGATATTGAGAATATACTGCTCTCCAATCTGACCTGATAGGCGAAAGTTAAACCATTGAAAAAACTCGCCGCCGACGTCTGGACGAATGGCCAATTGGATATTATTTTTATCTTCTACATTAATGACGTCAATATTGCCTGCGTCGAAGTTGGCAGTGATACGCATTGTTGTTCCTTATTATTGTTGATAAGCCATGCTGAGCATAAATGATTCCCAATACACAGGATAGAGACGGTAACAAATAACCTTAAAAACCGTCCAAGCATTCATACCTATCTGATTCTTTGTCTGCTATAACGATACTTAACCGCCTATTAGCATTGCTTTAGGACACATGAGCAATGGCTTAATAGCTATACATCACTTGCTTAACGCCCTACCATTTAGCGCACGGTCTAAAATCGTATATGCAACCTTAACCCGTTCTGTATTGGGATAGTTTTTATTTGCCAAAATAACAATGCCTGTTCTTTTAGTAGGGATATAAGCGATGTAAGCGCCAAAGCCATTGGTTGCCCCTGTTTTGTTGACCCACACATCATCTAACACAGGGGTGGGCGGTTCATTCACTTGTATCTGCTGAGGTTGTAAGATAGTTTCTGTGGAATTACCCTCAACAAGCCGTTCTAATGTCGTCGGTAATGGATACATCTCCCAAGCCAGCCCTTGCGTAAAATGCTTGGTTCGATAGTAGCCCTTTCTATTGTTCTCAAGTGCTTGCTGCATCTGACTGTCTACCGTTACCAGCCCCATATTCGCCGCCATGAAGCGTGTCATATCGGCACTGGTTGATTTGATGCCGTAAGCTTCTGCATCAAGTATTCCAGGATTGACCCTGATTGGCTCGCCTGCCGAGTTATAACCAAAAGCATAATTCTCCATTTTGTCCGCAGGGACATCGACAAAGGTATTTGTCATCTTGAGTGATGGCAGCACTGTGTTTTCTATGAGCTTGGTATAGTCACCGTGCATACTTAAGGCAGAGATATAACCAAACAGTCCGATACTGGTATTGGAATATAAGCGGGTTGAGTCGACAGAAAATTTGGGTTGCCAAGATTTATAATATCGCAACAGCTCTTTATTATTTTCAATTTCTTCAGGCACCTGTAACGGTAACCCACCTGCGCTATAAGTACCCAAGCTGATGAGTTTTGTACTGCCGATGGTACTATTTTTTAGATAGGGAATGTATTTGTCCGCCGTATCATCGAGTGATAAGGTGCCATTTAATTCCGAATAACTGGCCAACGTGGCAGCAAAGGTCTTACTCACAGAACCCAGCTCAAAGATTGTGTTCTCTGACACAGGCTGGTTGCGCTGCTTGTTAGATAAGCCATAATTATAAAAGTGTGACTGGCCATCTACGATAATCCCAAAGGCCATACCGGGGATCTGATATTGCGCCATTAACTGCTTGGCTTGTTTATCAACTTCCTGTTCTAAGCGATCATTAGCGCTTGCCGCTTGTGCAGTTTCAGATATCAGTAATGTCGTCATCAGTACGCTAAACGCTAGGCTAATGAGGGATTTTTGAGTAGAGGGTTTTTGAGCCGTCAGTTTTAATGTAAATAGGTTCATGAGTTATTTATTGATGCCGTCTATTTGATTACAGAAGAGATGATTGCTAAAGGTAACAGCTTTGATAGTCATTTATCATGCTGTTTTTTATACTTTATGTTTTTAGACCTAATGTCTTATAAAAGCTTCCGCAAAAACAGTAATAAATGGCGCAAAACTCTCAAATAACGACATACTGTAAAAATTAAGACAGTAGTCACAGCAAGGTTTGATATAGTCAGTTCAATATAATTTCGATACAAGAAAACCGAGTGCAAGTTATACATTATTATGCTTAGCGAGGATGACGATGTAGCGGATTTATATAGACTTGACTAACAGTATCAGCCAATTGGCTGTACTAGGCGCTGTCGAATAAATCACCTATATCTTCGATCGCTGTATCTCTTCAATCACTGTACTAAGCGCGGTGATAAGCATACTATTCAGTGCAGTATTAGACACGATAAAAGGAATAAGCTATCCATGATTGCTCTCATTGAACAATACCCTCAGCTAATCAGTTTGGGCATGGTGCTTATTTTAATGATGTCGTTATTATGGCTGATACAGCATTTGCTGATTCGCTATGGCAAGCGCCTATTGGGTTTGATTTCTCGTGGTGAGCTTTGGCTGCGCGGACATATTGCACGCCTGCCACTGATGGTACGCCTACAGCATAAATACCCAGCGCTATTTGGCTTTATAGCACAGCGCTTTTCCCGTGGTCACTTTTCTGGCTTGATACTCAGCGTTTTGACACTCTTGAATATATATATTTTGGCGTTGTTTGCAGGCTTGGTCGAGGATGTGGTGAACGCTGATTCTATCGTCACCACCGATCTATTTGTGTCGCAGCATATGAGCGTGCTACAAGACTCAAGCATCGTACCTGCATTTATTTTTATCACCAGCTTAGGCTCTACGCCGATTACCTGCTTAATCATTCTACTGACGGCTATCCTCTGCGCGGTCGTGCGTCAGCCATATGTTTTGGTCGGTCTGCTGATCTCAACCATCGGCAGTACCGCCTTTACGTTTTTGAGCAAAATGGCCTTTCATCGGGCACGACCGATAGACATTTTGCTGATGGAGCACACTTACTCTTTTCCCAGCGGTCATGCCACCGTCAGCATTGCGCTGTATGGGTTCTTCGCTTATATAGCGATTCGTTTTAGCACGCACTTTGTCCGCCAAGTGCGGATATTATCGCTCACTATTTTATTGTGCCTACTGATTGGCCTGAGCAGAATTGTGCTAAATGAGCATTATCTGAGCGATGTGATGGGTGGGTTTTTGGTGGGGACATTATGGCTGACGATTGCCATTAGTATGATGGAATGGCTGACTGCACAGGGCAAAATAAATTGGCGCATCGCATGGTCAGCGCCTCAGCGGTATATGGTGTGGTGCAGCATCGTTGCGGTACTGATCACGACCTTTGTATACGCCACTATTTATCAGTTTCCGCTGCTTGGGTAGCAATGTAGGCTGGGATAATGAAAGCTGTATATTAAGTACCATCAGTTAGTACTCTTCTAAAACTTGCCTCGTTATCGGGACTCTGTCTGAGTCACCTCTAGATGATAATCCGAATACGTATTAGATAGCGTACGGTCAGTCAGTTACCTTATTGCCTATTACCATCACAGCATACGTTATTCGTATCACAATCCATGGATAATACAGTCGATTAATATCGCAACTAATAAGCTTCCCAGAATGTATTAAGCCTCTATCGGATAGATGAATTGATGATTTTGAGTAAGTATCTTCTCTAGAGTATTGCTAGCTTGCCAGCCGTTAGCACAAAACCCTCACGATGGCGGTGATGGTTAAGTATCTGCTAGAAAAAGTCACCTTTCTTTAACTTTCATAAAAGTACGTAACACCGCAATCTATTATTATTTACTTATTCAATAGAGCGACGTTCTATTAATCTATCTTCAATCACCAAATACTCTTACTTATAATGACACTAAAGGACTTTACTATGAAAAACTTTAACTTGAAAAATATCGCCATCAGCTCACTAATTGCTGTATCTACTTGTTTTGCCGCGATTGGTACAGCAAATGCGGCTCCTCAACCAGACACGCATCATTTAACGCAAAAACAAAAAAATGCTATAGAGGCTAAGCAAAAAGCAAAACAGCAAACTAAGCAAGTTGTGGTCGTTAAAGCGAAACCCAAAGCCAAGCAAGTCGTCGTTGCTAAAGCGAAACCTAAGGCCAAGCAAGTGGTAATCGCAAAAGACAAACATCCAGCACAAAAAGTGGTCCTAGTTAAAGCAAAGTAGGCTAAGCGAGCCTGATACTCGCAAATAGTTTATATGGATTTCACTATAGTAGATAAACTAAGGCTAGCAGGCGCAGACCTACTGATATCAACATGCATTAAAGAGTTGTTAGATATTCGATAGATTTATAATTGGCCACCGCTTCTACCAATGACTGTGGCAGATAAGTATCTGTCAGGTGCGCATGTGGATAGTGCTGCTCGATCCACGATTGATAGCTATGAATGGTTAGCGTACCACAATATAATAAATATAAAACCTGCACACCGATGCTACGCGATAGTCCCATCACGCAATGGAAATTGATAAGCGTGGTGAGGCTATCCTTTGCCTGACCATCTTTTAACTGCCTACCCTTTACCCGACTCTCATTATTAGCGGTTATCGCTCGCGTTTCAGCTGATTGTGTCAAAGCATCAATTCGCTTAAATAGGTCAATATAATCTTTGAGCAATACATCACTTAATGGCTGTAAGTCTAATAAAGGTAGATACAAATAATGGACAGGCGTACTCGTCATATTTTTAGCAGCTACTTCGAGATGATCAACGTGGCTAGATATCTCAGCGGCTAAATCAATGACGATAATCTGATAATGAACTGAGGGCGGCAACTTTTCTGCCAAACTTGACCGCTCTAATGAAGTGCAGCCAAACAGCCAATATGCTAAGTGGCTATGCAAATCAGCCTGCCTCAATCGAGGGGAAGCCACAACTTTGACCCTGTTATTAATCGCATATGGTATGAGCAGATGTATTTGTCCTCGCGAGGTAACTTTAAAATACCACTGGCCAAAAAGTGACATACCATTATAAATAATAATGATGGGCGCAAACCTCATCCAAGTATATAAGGTGAGTCGTCCACTATTGGACTTTTGAAACCAATGCATATCCCGTAATGGTTTGGCCTGTTGATAAGCACAGGCCAACATTGTAAAACTGATCAGCCAGTATGCAGCAATAATAATGGCTAAGTTTTCTACAACTTCAGACACTCTCATACTCATATTGGCAAAGTAAAACCCTCCTATCGCTATCAACAAAAACCCGATACTACCCACTGCCAGATACTTGATGACCAGTGCGTTACGGATTCTGTTCGAGAGCATAAGCACCAAAACGGCCAATACTGCCCCGCCTAGCATGTCTAGCAAATGATGTTGATACGTCAACACCGTTGAAAGTGCTATCAATGTACATATACCAGTAAGCAACAGTCGATAAGTGACTGAAATCCACTGTTTTTTAGACGCTACTACATCCCACAACGACACCCCAAGCAAAATGGCATAACTGACATGCAAAGATGGCAATTGATTAAATGGCTTGTCCACCAACTGTAAAAACTGATAGCCGAACTGCGTCCAATCATTAGGTGGCAGCCGATTGAATGAGAAACGAGCAGGATAAAAATAGAAGATCAAACAGGCAAAGATGGTCGCTAAGATTAGGCGATAGCTCAATAAGGATAATTGCGTGGATGTCCGTACTAAAAAAAAGCTGACAACAAATAAAATCAACGACCAGCTATAAGGAACAATCATAGCTGGAATGAAAGGTATTGCGCTATCGAACGGCGTGGCCAAATTATGAATGCTCGAAGGCGCTACCTCATATAATGAAACACTGTACAAAGTCGTCACATTATAAAGCAGATAAAATATGGATAACGCAAGACATAGATGTCTAAAACGTGTTGATTTCGATGGCACACGAGTCGTAGACAAAAGATGTGTAGACACAGTGTTCAATTAAATAGCCTTGAAATATGCTAAAAGGTTAATAGTCGCTGAGGCGTAATTGATGGATTAAATTATATAAAGTATAACAAATCACTTTTTATAAGATATAACGAAGACAAAAAAACCAACCTCTATAGGCTGGTTTTTTATTGCTACTACTGCTACATATAGTCGATTCAATTTAAAAGTAGTACAAGGCAACCGATTATAGATGTATATGTGATGCTTCAAGCAAGGTTAACGCTGTCATACTTTTATAGTGGAACGGCTATACAGATCGGTTAAGATTAATTGACAGTATGGCGCACAAGCACTTCATTATCCAAAATAACATTGGTTGACCAGATAAAACGTGCATCATCATCTACGTCATCGAATATATCTGAAAAGTCAGTATAGGCCGACTTATTATTTACTCCAATTTCATCATTGGTAAATAGTGTTGCCTTCGGCCAAGCACTATCGTCAAAATCTTGAGCGTACCAATTTTTAGGCAGCTCCCAATGTAGGGCGTAGTCCAGCGAGCCTTCCTCAAGTCCCTCAGTTGAGCATTCTGAGGTTAGACGTAATGCGCCCTGCTCTGTCGCACAGCTAAGGTCACGAATTGGTGCACTATAGAAAGTTTGTGCTTTCCAGCTGTCATCCGTTTTGGCGATGATTTTATCATTAGCATCTTTAAATACTGCAACCATGCCGCCATCACCCGGATGATAGGCATGACCTTGATTGTCTTCTGAGCCGATGCCGCTATTTTCTTCCCAATCGACCAGTTTCATCGCCACGGTAAAGGGCTGCTTCACCTTAAATTGCAGAATGTTTGAGTTGAACTGAGTGAAAGGAACAGTGTCTTTGCCTACTGGAACGCCATTAATATACATCTCAAAATAGTTATCTGCAAAAACATATGCAGTCACTACTTCACCATCCGCGTCAATCTCGATAATGTCAGAAGTATCCAAGGCCTCACGTGCTTCTTGGGCTGACGAATAACTCACGCCAGTGCAAGGATTGTTTAGGTCACCAGCAAATGGAAATTTGCTATCCGTAAAACTAACCTCTGCTGGCACGGTCCAAGTCTTACCATCGGCACTCTCGATATGACCAACGGGTGCGTTTCTACCCTTTTTACAGTCGTACAGTGAGGGTACATCGATACTCGCCTTGCCCTGTGAGACAGAAGCCGTTCCCTTGTAGGTACTCGTTGATGGCAGTTCAGAGTTATTGCTTACGGTAGCCGTTTTGTCATTACTACAAGCGCTCAGCGTATAAGCCATCGCTGCCATCGTAGCGATAGTCAGGCCTATTTTTAACGAAGTAAGTTTCATTTTTCCATCCTATTCATATGATGCCTGCATTGAATGTGATAAACACTATTAAGTTTAAATATTTTCTAATATTATATTATATAAAAGCTAATAAGTATGAACTTAAGCGAAATATTTTAAATATCTATACATACAGTGGGTTTGTTTAACATGGCTAGGGCGCATCCTCGATCTGAACAAAGGCGGTAGCAGAAAACAAAAAAGTCAGCTTATTAGTAAGCTGACTTTTGGGTAAAGTAATTATCTGATAAGCCCTCAACATGAGATCTTATTTAAAGCCTGTTTGATCAACGGCAATTAAGCGTCAACAACAATCACTTCACCAGTAATAAAACCATCTACTGAACGCTCGAACGCTTTGCCCACTAGCGCCCTTGGTACTGGCTCAAAACCTGGCATCATACCCACGTTATCATGAAGATGCGTTGCAGCGCTGGGTGATATCATTACTCAAAGACAAATGATAGACCTGTAATCAGTCAACAGAGCTTATCAGCTATAGTCAAAGAAGTTTAAAACAGCTACAAGGCAGCCGACCGCAGATTGTACATATCGTACCTCTAGGGAGGGTAACACCGTAGCGGTTTAGTAGTTCGCTGACTATATAACGATTCATGCTCTTACTGTTTTTTCTTAAAAAACCACCTTGCACCTATTAGCAATGCTATCACAGCACCAATGCCTAACACATAAACAGAACCAAACAAGCTCTTGTCTGCTGCAGCCAATGTCGGCGTGCTTGCTAATTTTATTTTATCATCATCTAAAACACTATCTAGTGCTAGATCATCAGCAGATTCATGCGAATGATTATCTACGTCATGGGAATCTGCATCATGGCCATCTTCGTCATGGCTGCCTTCATCATGAGAGTGTCCCTCTTGACCACTTTCATGATGAGTGTGCGGCTGAGCATCATTTGTCATCGGCAGTGCATCGCTGTTATTTTGTTGCCATTTACCATCAACCAACTTTAGACTTAGCTGATGCTGATTGCTATCACTAAGCGTATATTGCGTCTTTGGAAATTGGTCAGACAGCAATACGACCGTCATTCGGTTGCCATGCAAGTCTTTAAAGAACGTATTGGTCAAATCAATAGATTCAACCGTATCGCCAATACCTTGCGCCTCGGCAGAGAACTGCGTGCCGTGACCCAGCTGTACATTAGGGTTTACTACCTTAATGGGCTGGTCATTGATAGATAAGGTCAATGATTTAATAAAGTGCTCATTGGCTAACTGCTGAAACTCCTCCGCCGTTTTGTACGCATCCGGCGAGTACGTTTCGTTAATTTGCGCCTCTACTCCAGTTAAAGCACCATCTAGGCGCACAGAGTAGTTACCATCAGCCGCTTTCGACAGTATAAAAGTCGAGGTATTGGGATTGTGGGCAGTCGCATTGACGCTCGCGATACTCAGTCCAAATGCAGCCAAGCACGCAAACGTCGTTGATGACAAACTAGTCTTCCGCATACACACCACGCAGTCCGTCGATGAAGTTATTATTGCCTGCTTTGTCCACATGGTAATGATACCCTCTCACGTCATCATAATGCCCGCGAGCTTCATCCAGATCGGTATATTCATTACCCTCTGCATCGGTATTGGCGTATATACCATAACCATCAAGTGCATAGCCAATCATTGGTGCATGACCGTCGTCTTGTTCAATCTTAGTCGTTAGACCAGTAGCAGCATGATAGTGGTAACCTTCATGAGAGTTGATATGCCCACCAGCGTCGTCAAATGGCGCAAGCGTATAAGCGCCTAAGATATTACTGACAGGTGCTGGCGCATCAAAACGTACGCCATTAAAAGCAATACCGCGCACCGATGGGCCTCTAGCCTGAGGGCCTGGACCACCGAACTCAGTAATACTGGCTGCGGCTTTTGGTGTGACCGGAATAAAGAAAGTATCGGTCAAGTCTTCTACGTACTCTGGCAAGCACTCAACGCAATAATTACGGAATTCTGGGCCAACTCTAGGATCTGCTGCGGCCACACACTCCTCAAGCGTTGAGGTTTTCATGATTTTTCCAGTAGTTTTGTTATACATATTCCAATTACTGTCGCCATAGAACTCTGCTAAGTTTTTAACGAATTCGCCATCAACATCATGGACTTCGCCGCCTTCTAGCCAAATCCCACCTTTTGAGGCATCGTCTGAAATATTGCTCGGACACCACGGCCCCATACCAACGTCACTTGGCTTATTTTCGGTAACGATTTTATAGCATTCACTAGTGCTGCCATCTGACAATGAGCATGACACCTTACTAATAGGCTCAACCAAGCCATCACTCAAAAAATAAGACGGTTGTACCGAAGGCATGACGGTATCTGCATTTTTGCTAGACACACTGGTCGTGGCGCTTGCATTTGTATTCGACACCTCGCTACTACAAGCGAACAGTGCGCCCGATGCTAGTGTCAATGCTAAGCAGCTTAAGCCAAACTTGGCAGTAGAAAGTTGCATGAATAGTGTCCTCTTTATATGAATAATTGATTAATTCCATATATAAATTGATTGTTAACAATTAGGAATTTTTAATGAGTCTGATAAAGAATGGAGATGACTATAATTCCACCCAACTTACAAGCCACACAAATTATTGGTATAGCTTGTAGGTTTTATAAGACGAGACCCGCATGCAAAAGCTTAGCAAGTCTGAAAAAATTGTCGATATCAATCTTGGTTGGGTAAGGCAGCTTTCAACGCCGCTTCGGTCACACCGAGGTCTTTGGCAGCAGCGGCAGTGTCGAGCTGTCTGCCGCCATTTTTCATAATCGCGCTTAACAAGTCAGCTTCTGAAACACCAAGTGTTGTCGCTGCCGTATCAAAACCTGGGGGCGCAGCCTGACCTGGACCTCCTGCTCCTGTGCCATTTTCAGCACCGATGCCTTGTTTGGCAGTGGTCGTAAAGTTATCCTGAGCGACTACACCGCTCAAGCAACTTGGCAAATTCGGAAACGTCGTCGATGCGTGGTAGTGGTAACCACCTTTAGGGTTTTCAAGTGTGGCGCTGGTGTGTCCGTTGCAGGCATCCAGATCGGTCGGTATCTTGCCATTACTGTCCACGCTACCGTAGATAGCATAACCGTCAAAAGCATAGGCGAACAGGGCATCAGCCTTTTGCTCTAAGGCACAACTAGCATCGACATGGTCATGCTCGAACACTGAGTTGATGTCTGTTGAGGTGGCATGCCAGTGGTACCAGCCACCCGGATCAATATGGCCGCCGCACGTGTCGAGCGCAGGCATGTGTCCTGTTTGTAGCACTGAAGGCGCATCCGCAAAAATAGGCACGCCATCAAGGGCCAATCCAACTTTGGCCACAGTGCCTAGACTGGTTTCTTGGTCAGACTTGACTGGTGATAATGGCAATAAAATGGTCATCTCGACCGATTCGTCAGCTGAGGCAGACAAGCAGGCATTACTGACCGTTGGCTGGGTCGTACGCACGTCGACGATATTCACCTTGCCGTCAGCGTCATAGAATTGATAACCCTGCGTCTCCAACATCGTCAAAAACTTTTCATCGATACGATAGAGCTCTGATTTTTCGCCATCCCAGTTCCAAACACCACCTTTGTCATCTAGCGTCTCTGGGCAAAATGGCCCAATTTTTAAGTTATCGGGTTGATGCTTGACCACTATCTTTGCACACTTGGCAGCGTCGCCGTTTTCTAATGTACAGTCTACAGTTTCAGGGGCCTTTACAAGGGCATCTTGGCTGATGCGTGACATATCAACACCACCATTAGCAATACGATCAGCTTCTGAAACTGATAGCGTTTGACTAGTCTCGTTAGCAGCTTCTGTCGAATACTGCTCAGCAAGTTGACTACAAGCGGTTAGCGTTACTGCCATACTGATCAGTATGCTATTGTAAAGTATCTTTGTTTTCATAAACCCTCTATTGCGAGTAGTAATTATCATAAATTATTAAGAAAAATTTAATCTTGTCATTGGTATTCGACCGTGGCACTGATGACATTGTTGCTAACGACACTGGCTCTAATGACATTGACACTTACAACCCTAACATTGACTATTTTTTAGTCGATTCGCAGGTGAAAATAGTCATGTTTTTGATAACGAATACCACGCTACCGATTAAAACTTGCCAAGCTCTAACACGGTTTCAGCAGTGACCGTATTGCCTTTATAGGTTTGAACCGTGACGTAATATTCATGGCCACTACCACCAGAACAAGGTGGCATATAGGCTCCCTCTTTGTCCCAGCCAGCACCGCGATGTTCTGCAATTATTTCAAACCCTTTTGGCATCTCATAACTGTGTCCAGCCACAATCGGTAACTTAACCGCAGTTGCGCCTTTTGGTAGAGTGTAATTCATAATGCCATGCCCGCCATTGTTCATCTTTTTTGAATCGCGGTCACTGTATACCAACACTACACTGTCTGACCCTGCTGGAATATCAGATACGCTCAGCTTGGGCGTACCTGGATTGACCCCATCAAATTTTTGGCACTGTTGTCCTTCAGGAATGGTCTTACCATCCCATTTACTGTCCACAAAATTTACATCGAGCGCAAAGGCGTAAGAAGACGTGGTTAATAACGTCAGTAAAGATAGGTGTTTGATAATACTTTTTGACCAAACAAGTGATTGAATAGAAGTCGACATCGTAAAGTTCCTGATAGCTGGTTAGACTGAATGGGTGAAAAATCTCTTATAAAAATACTAGGGCGTGTTGAACTTAACTAACTATGCGTTTGTTCTTCTGAATTCGAGCTATTCTCACCTGGTGTAAAACCACCAAACGCATTGCGTAGCTCATGAGTAATCCTTGCAAGTTGCGTCGCATTTTCAGACCCTATCGCCTCATATATTTCTTGATCTACTTCGCGCCAAACCTCATAAATCTGCGTTAATAAACCTTTCCCGTGCTTGGAGAGCTTGAGGACGTTACTGCGCAGCTCATGCTCATCGACGCGTCTTTCGATTAAACCCGCTGTCAATAAGCGTGCGGTCATCGTACTCATGCTTGCGGCAGACAATCCAAACTCGTCAGCCAACTGCACTTGTGATGCTTGCCCCATTCTTCCGAGCGCATCTAACACGCGTGCTTGACGCGGCATGACCTCCAAAGGGGTCAGTTTGGTACGCAGACGCTCTTCGATGAGATGACCACAATGCAAAAAAAAGTGAAACTGATAAGGTTGATTAGGCATATTAGATAGTATTTAGTTAGTATATTAATTGTTAGTATACTAACTAAATAACACTATTGCAAAGAATGACGTTAATCTGCATAGCACTTTATACATATGCTTCATAAATAAAGTGTTATGTAGATTACATAAACTAAATCATAAGGAATTATAACGGTATCTAAAATTGTGGAATTTAAAGAAAGGTAACGATATGGTCAGCTATCCGTAATTTTTACCAAATAACCCCCTCTGTATCAAAAAGGGAAAAACATCTAAAGTTGTCATAATAGCAACTTATTGTTGGCTAAAAATACCCCGAACCTGTTGGAAATATAATGATTTTGAACTTATACTTGACTATTTTTAGCCTTAGAAGGATTTGAGAAATGCAGTTTTTAGGGATGATAAGTCAGCAGTTAAGTCGGTTTACTGCATTGGTTATTGTTTTGGCGGCGGCGGTAACTTTTATAGAACCCGCAACTTTTTCTTGGGTGACAGGTGACACTCAGGTCATTGTATTAGGGATTATCATGCTTGCTATGGGCATGACATTAGGTAAAGAAGATTACAAAGTATTGGCCAAGCGCCCACTAGATATTTTTATTGGTTCTATCATTCAATATACCGTCATGCCGCTATTGGCAATTGGCGTGGCCCGTCTTTTTGATCTCTCACCTGGCTTAACACTAGGTTTGGTTTTAGTCGGCACTTGTCCGGGCGGCGTGTCTTCTAATATCATGAGCTATCTGGCTAAAGGTGATGTGGCATTTTCAGTAGGTATGACCACTGTCTCAACCGTCATTGCACCTTTGATGACGCCGCTGTGGTTGAATTATTTGGTGGGTCAATCAGTCGAAATGGATGGTTGGGGCATGTTTCGCTTTATGCTTCTAGTGACGTTGTTACCAGTCGCTATCGGTTCTATGTTAAACATCCTATTTCAAAATAAGCATTGGTTTAATGATGTGCGTGCCATTATGCCAGGCGTTGCTGTATTGGCTTTTGCCGCGATTGTAGGCGGCGTTGCAGCCGTATTTGGCAGTCAGTTTTTACAATCAGGATTGGTCGTCGTGTTAGCTATTGCGGTACACAATATCGTCGGTTACGTATTGGGCTACTACTCAGGTGCATTATTTGGTATGAATAAAGCCAAAAAACGTACCATATCTATTGAGGTTGGTGTGCAAAATGCAGGCTTGGCAACAGGTTTAAGTACCAAGTTTTTCCCTGGTAATGCAGAGTCTGCCATTGCGGCAGCCGTGGCTTGTATCTGGCATTCTGTATCTGGCTCTGTATTGGCAAACCTCTTTGCTTGGTGGGATAAGCGCAAACAAGCAGAATCTCCCACTACTATCGATGCGGAAGAAATCCTAGACCTTGGTAAACCAATCAAAAATAATTAAGCTGTATTTGGTATTCGACCATTGCACTATATGTGTTATTTGCGATGATATTATTAGAAACAGCTTAATAATAACAGCAGTAAAAAAGAGGGCTGGCGTCATATAACGCTAGCCCTCTTGCTGTATTCAATATTGATTTTGGATAATGTTATAAAAACGGGTTGTTTATCCAATACTAAGACGTGGCTCTTATCTCGAAAATCGGCTGTCCGTACTCAATGTTTTGGCCACTTTCAACCAAGACAGCCGTGACAACACCTTCTTTATTACTAATTACTGGCTGCAAACGGGTCAATTCATCAATGAAGCAAATGGTTTGACCTTTTTGAATGTGGTCGCCTTCTTTGACCAAATTGTCTGTTGCATCGTCTTCACTTAAGTAGACCTGCCCTACGTAAGTGGCACCTACTTGCAAGACATCACTACCAGTCTGCTCGGTCTCATTAGTAGGCGTGGCCTCTATAGGATTAGCGCTCACATTATTCTGCGCACCTAGATTATTAACCACCGTAATAGACTGCCCATTGTCTGCAATCGTGACTTCGTGCAGCTGACTGCTTTCAACCAGTTTGACCACACGTTCTATTTGCTCTATATCCATAATATATTCCTTATCTTAATTTTTTAACTCATGCCCAGATATTTAGCAATGGTCATGACACTTAGGATGCTCATCACGATGGCGATTAACCAACCAAATACCGCAATCCAAATTGGATGCTTATAATTGCCAACGATATTTTTTCTGTAGGCGGCAATCAGGATAATGACCATAGCAATAGGCAATACCAAACCATTTAACGTACCGACCAATACCAGTACTTGGGCCGGTTTACCGATAGTGGCAAACACCATTGTCGAGATCACGATGAAACCAATAATGAAGTAGCGTTTGTGCTTTTCAATGAATGGATGGAAGTTGGTCATAAAAGACACAGAGGTATAAGCAGCACCAATCACCGAGGTCACAGAAGCCGCCCAAATCACCATACCAAAAATAACTTTACCCGCATTTCCTAAAATGTACTGAAACGGCGACATGGCTGGGTTGGCAGGGTCTAAAGCAAAGCCTTGAGACACCACACCTAATACTGCAAGGAATAAAAATACGCGAATAACAGAGGCAATCAAAATACCAGAGACCGAGCTTCTGGTCACTGATTTTAAATTCTCTTCTCCGCTGACGCCTGCTTCTAATAAGCGATGCGCACCTGAGAAAGTAATATAACCGCCAACCGTACCGCCGACTAGCGTCACGATAGCGACTGCATCAATTTTGTCAGGCATGATGGTTTTGCTGACGGCTTCTGCTAATGGCGGATCAGATTTAAAGACCACATAAATGACCAATACAATCAGGATGAAGCCCATTAACTGAGCGAACTTATCCATCATAGGCCCCGTTTCTCGGCCTAAAAATATCGCTACGGCAATTACACCACTGATCAGGGCGCCTGTGATGGGCGACATATTAAACATGGACTGCATGCCAAGTCCGGCACCGCCAATATTACCAATATTAAAAGCCAGACCACCCGCAATGATTAAGAACGCGAGCAAGTAACCGACACCAGGAAACACCAAGTTGGCGATTTCCTGTGCACGTTTTTTGGAGACTGCGACTACTCGCCAAACGTTAAGCTGGACGCCGATGTCCATAACAATAGATATTAAGATAACAAAGCCGAAACTTGCCATTAGGCTTTCGGTGAATGTGGCCGTTTGGGTCAAAAACCCTGGCCCTACTGCTGATGTAGCCATCAGGAAGGCCGCGCCTAAAATGGCGGTATTGTGTTTTTTTATAGTGCTCATAAACATCCTTGTGCTATATGGGATTATTTAATCAAATGATTAGTGGGCAGATATAGTGATACCTTTGAGCTCTAGTTGTTTCTTTATCTCTTGCGCAAACAAAATAGCGTGCTCACCATCCCCATGTAGGCAGATGCTTTGCGCTTCTACTGGTACGGTCTGACCACAAACACTGGTGACTGTCCCTTCAGTAATCATCTGCAACACATGCTTAACCGCATCGTCTGTGTCGGTTATCAGGGCGTTGTCTTTGCTACGAGAGACCAATGAGCCGTCTTTTTCATAGTTTCTATCGGCGAACACTTCTGATATCGCCTCTAGACCCTGTTTCTTAGCTGACTTGACCAAATAGCCGCCGGACAAACCCATGACCTTTAGACTTGGATCAAAGCGTTTGATTTCGCTCACCAAAATATCTGATAAATCTTCATCAATGGCGGCTTGGTTGTACAACGCACCATGCGGTTTGACATAGTCCAAAGTCACACCGACTAAGTCACAAAGTGCTTTGGTTGCGCCCAGCTGATACACCAATAAAGCACGATAATCGGCTTCACTTAATGGCTGATGAATACGGCCAAAGTTTTCTCTATCGTTTAGACCAGGATGTGCGCCTACGCTCACGTTGTTTGCTTTTGCCAATTGCAACGTGGCTAGCATCTCGCTGTAAGAACCAGCGTGCAAGCCGCAGCAGACATTGGCTGAGCTGACTATCGTCAATAACTTATCGTCTTGCCCGCAGCCTTCAGCCACATCAGCATTTAAATCAATTTTCATTGGCATACTCCTTTATTTGATCGATGTAATGTTGTCTTTTCTGTTGTTCATGCAGCGCCTGCTCTAACGACACAACGACGAACTGACAGGTTTTGCCAAATCTAATCTGTGCCATCAGACCTATGTCTGCTTGAATCACAGTTGCAATTTTAGGGTAGCCACCCGTTGTTTGCCCATCCGCCATCAAAATAATCGGTTGCCCTTGTGGTGGCACCTGAATCATACCAATATCAACGCCATGTGAGCTCATTTCTACTGGCTTGCTAAATTCAAGCGCTGTAGATCCTTCTAAGCGGTAACCCATACGGTTGCTACTGCTTTGTAGTTTCCAAGGCTGATTTTCAAACGCCTGTTTAGACGACTCAGTGAAGCAATCATACTCACTGCTTTTTATCACTCGAATAACCTCGGTTGGGGCAAGTCGAGCCACCCCAATGACAGGCAGACTTGATTCGGTTTTTACCGTTAAGCTGTCATCGGCTTTTAAGTATCTGCCTTCAAAGCCGCCAAATCCTGCTTTGAGATTGGTGCTGACCGACTGTAATACTGGCTCGATATCAAAGCCGCCATGCACACATAGATAGGTATACATACCTTGTAGCGGGCGCAAAAGTTTGAGCGTCTGCCCAGCTGTTGCATTGATACGCCAATAGCAAGGAACACGCTTGTCGTCTAGATAAGCCTCGTATAAAGCGCCTGTTAAGCAAAAGCTGACGCTTTCTTCAAACTGTATAGTTAGCTCACCGAGCGCTATTTCAATAGCGGGTTCGTTGTCTTCGTTTTTCATCAAAGCATTGCCAGCTTGTAGCGCCCAGCTGTCCATTACACCATTTCTACCCACGCCCATACTGCGGTAACCCAGTCGTCCCGAATCTTGAATACTGGCAAGGGCACTTGCGGTTAAAACTTTCATTGATACCACCTGTTTATTTGTCTTTTTGATTCATGCATCTTTTATTTATCGCTTATTGATGAATATCAATCGCTTTAAATGTCAAAGTATCACCTGCGTTAAGCAACGTCGGAGAGGTCTTGGTTAAATCAAATAAAGCAGTATCCGTCTGGCCGAGTAACTGCCAACCGCCTGGAGACTCAAAAGGGTACACCCCTGTCTGCTCGCCGCCGATACCCACTGAGCCTGCCGGCACTTGAGTTCTAGGGATGGCATGCCTTGGGAAATACAGCGACTCAGACAAGCCGCCAAGATAAGGAAATCCCGGTTGAAAACCGATAAAGTAAACGGTATAAGTGGCTTTGGTATGTAGCTCAACAACGGCTTCAACTGAGAGGTTTAGGTCATTCGCCATGGCCGCTAGATCGGGGCCATACTTACCGCCGTAATGCACTGGTATCTCGACGTGCTTGCCATGGATGGTTTTTGAAGGGATATCATTGAGCAGGTCTGATAGCTTATCTTTAACAGTATTCAGCTCAGCCCACGTTAATGGCACGATGAACACACTGAGCGTATTCATGCCAATTACCACTTCGATGACTTCTGGCATTTTCTGGATACTGTCTGATAAAGCCCAGCATTTTTGTTGTTTTTCTAAGGTGGTTGGTTTAGGGAAAAACAACGCGAGATTGGTTTCACTGCATAGTTGCCATTGTAGTTCCATTAGCACGTACTCCATTATTTTTTATCTACTATAGTCAAATCTTCTATAAATTGGATACGGTGTCAGGCTTGCTTAGTCTACGACTTGTAGTACTTTCACTCGCCTTCCTGGTATCCAAATTATAGTGAACCGACTACATCTTGATTCTGACGCTTCTGACGCTAATGTCAGATTTGTTTTTCGCTTTTGCGGGCAAGAACTGATTTATATATTGTCTTGTATCCACTGTTCCAGATAATGAATGCTCATTTGACCGTCACAAAACACCTCATCTTCAAAAAGTCGCTGATGCAGACCAATATTGGTATCAATGCCCGTAATTTGCGCCTCCGATAAGGCCGCACGCATTTTTTCTATCGCTTTTTCTCTTGAACGATCTTGTACACATATCTTGGCAATTAAGCTGTCATAAGATGGCGGCACAGTGTAGTTCGACTCAGCATGGCTATCCACTCTGATACCAAACCCTGCTGGCATGTGGCAGTAGTCTATGCGCCCAGCATTTGGCAAAAATGTCCGCGCGTTTTCAGCATTGATACGGCACTCAAAAGCGTGTCCGGTAATGGCGATATCACTTTGTTTGTATGCCAATGGAAGCCCTGCAGCCACTCTTATTTGCTCCTGTACAATATCCACGCCCGTCACCATCTCAGTGATGGTGTGCTCGACTTGCACACGGGTGTTCATCTCGATAAAGAAGAACTCGCCGTTTTCATATAAAAACTCAAACGTGCCTGCGCCTCTATACTGCATTTGCTCACAAGCTGTGACACAGGCTTGGCCTATTTTCTGACGCTGCTCTTCGGTGATACCGGGTGCTGGCGCTTCTTCAATGACTTTTTGATGACGACGCTGCATAGAGCAATCACGCTCACCTAAATAAATAGCATTGCCGTGAGTGTCAGACATGACTTGCACTTCGATATGACGAGGTGCTTGTAGGTATTTTTCAAGATAAACAATGGCGCTACCAAAGTTGGCTTTGGCTTCTGTTTGCGTCATAGAGATAGCAGAGAGTAAATCAGCTTCTTTTTCGACCACACGCATCCCACGCCCGCCGCCGCCGCTTGCTGCTTTGATAATGACTGGATAACCGACCTCACTGGCAATCTTGATAACTTGCTCTGAATCAGCAGGCAATGCGCCATTCGATCCAGGTACACAGGGCACGCCAGCCATTGTCATTTGTTTTTTGGCTTCAACCTTGTCGCCCATGTTTCTGATATTGTCAGCCGTTGGGCCAATAAACGTGAGACCTGAGTCTTCAATCAAGGCCGCAAAGTCTGCGTTTTCAGACAAAAAGCCATAGCCTGGATGGATGGCTTGCGCGTTGGTGATTTTTGCAGCAGAAACCAGCGCTCTTTGATTGAGGTAGCTGTGTGTGGCATTGGCAGGCCCGATACAGATTTTTTCATCGGCTAGGCGTACGGGTAACGAGTCTTTGTCTGATTCAGAATGGGCAATGACGGATTTAATACCCAGCTGCTTACAAGCTCGAATAATACGTAGCGCAATCTCGCCACGATTGGCAATTAAGATTTTTGTGAACATGTTTATTCCCTTAAAAATATAGTGTCAAATACAGTGTTTGTGCAGCGTCTATACAATATTGAGTGGCTATTGAGTGACTTTAACTGTCTGGCGCTATAATAAATAAAGGCTGTGCATATTCTACGACATCACCTTCCTCGATCAGAATCTCTTGAATCGTACCGTCAGCTTCTGCTTTTACTTCATGCATCATTTTCATGGCTTCAATGATACATAGGGTCTGCCCTGCTACTACCTGATCACCCACCTTAAAGAACGCCTCAGCTGTCGGCTCAGAGCGAAGATAGAAAGTGCCGAGCATAGGCGCCAATACTTGGGATGAAGATGAAGAAACAGATGAATTGGCGACCTCAGTAGTCACCGTTTCATCCATAGAGCTGTTGTCTGCACTGGTATTATTAGGAATGTTATTGTGGGAGGTTACTGTACGTGATTCTGAATGAGCAGTTTTTGAGTGACGAGTATTACCAATATGATTGCTGCTTTCATTGCCATTAGCCTGACAAATGATAGAGATACGTGCATCACCATCGGTTACTTCTAATGATTGTATGTCAGCGCTTTCTGCGATTTTGATCAGCTTTTCTAGATCTGTAAAGTTAATATTCATATTATTAGCTATTCCATTAGAGTAAAAGTGAATAATTATTTTTTATAAAAATCTGTGCGATGCGATACGTTTTTATTTACCGAGAGCTTTGTGGACAAACAAGATTGGATGCCATTACATTTTAAAATGGCGTTTCAAAATAGCGTTGTCATCCAACATTATAGAACTGCCAAGTCTTCATCTTTTGGGTCGCAGATAAACATATGCCCCGGCGCGTGCGTTATCATCAGTTCAGGTTTGCTGGTCATTGCGATGCTTTGAGGCGTCACGCCACAAGCCCAAAACACAGGCACTTCACCTTCCTTTATGAGTGATGCATCACCAAAATCGGGAGAATGGATGTCTGTGATACCGATGACACTAGGGTCTCCAATATGGATAGGCGCGCCATGTACTTGCGGAAACCGAGAGGTGGCTTGTACGGCTCTGGTGATTAATGGATAAGGTATTGGTCGCATGCTGACCACCATTTTTCCATAAAACTGTCCTGCAGGCTCAGTTTCTATATTCGTGATATACATCGGCACATTGTGATTGTCTTCGATGTGTCTGACAGGAATAGACGCATTGAGCATGGCAGACTCAAAGGAAAAGCTACATCCTAAAAGAAAGCAGACCAAGTCCTCTCTCCAATAGTCTGTTAGGTCTGACACCTCAGCTACTAGCTCGCCGAACTCGTATATTCGATACTTTGGCACATCAGACTTTAAGTCTGCGCCCTTCGCCATCAGCCGTGGTTCCGAACTACCAACATCTGTTACGTCTAAAATAGGGCAGGATTTTGGGTTTCTTTGTGCAAACAATAAAAAATCATAGGCCAATTTCTTGGGTACTATGACTAGGTTTGCTTGTATGTGACCTTTGCACATGCCAGAAGTCGGCTTGTTGATTTCGTTCTTACCAATTAGTGCTCTAACCTCTTGTGGCGTCATATTTGCTAAATCTAACATGATTACAACCTCTTACGTTTTGACATTTCTGGCAGATAAAAAATCATCTAATAAAACCTGTATGAAGTTGGCGCTTTGTAACAGTATTTTATATATAGATAACTATATTATCGTTATGTAACCTAGCAGAACATTTTTAAAATGACAAGACATAAGTGTTGTAAATAAACGCATGCGATACATAAGTGAGAATAGACAAGGAAGGGTTGGTTGAAAATGTAGGCATATGTTCATTTATTTTTATAAGTATTGACCAACAAGTGTCTTTTATTGGCATTTATTGACGCTACTTATTTGGGCAAGTAACAATAAGAGATTACTGTTAAATTATTTCCCCATAGCAAGAAAATTTTTAGAGCAGCTGTTGAGTTGTATACCTGTAATGCGAAAAGCAGCTAATGAGCTAGCCGCTTTGTTTAATTGAAAGTATGAATAAAATTTTTAAACCTTTCAAGATGGTTGGGCTTTATACTCTATACCCCGCCCGCACCGCGACTCGATTCTTCGCTGTTTTCTACCAATATAGCAGCGGCTGTTTTTTTGAGTGTGTTCCACTGCGTATCATCGACATAGATGCCTTCTTTCCATGCGCGCTGATGCGTTTCAAACAATGCATCTGTCGATATTTTACGATCGAAATGCTGGATGTCTGATTCGATATCAAAGTTTTGCGTGGCAATTTCAATGACCATATCATTGGTATTATAGTTGGCTTGCGGCTTGTCAAAAAAGTAAAGGTCAGGATAGACAAAGTCTTTATTTAACGTAAATAATGTATGTTTGGGCACAGAGCCATTGTCCCATTTAGCCAAACAAGCAAAACCTTTACTTGCCAGCCCTACCAGCTCGCTATAGGCCAACCAGCGATTATGACAGTTCTGCAAATAAATATAAAAATGCGCTGAGTCGCCCATTTTTTCAAGCGCATAGTCAATGATAGTCGGCAAATGACAGGCTAAGCTACTACCATGCAGATCTAAACGGATAGCGCCTTCTTCTTGATGAACGATATCGATTGGCGTATCAATCTCGTTCAAGATATATGGAGTGGCATTATTAAAATGTTTGATACCATCCAATCCTGCCATCTGTAACTCCGCGACCATAGTGGCTATCACATCAGCTTCCCCCACCTCTCGGTGCAGCCCAGTAAAAGCTTTGTATACCATCGTGACGATTTCATTGTGCGATACCATCATAAGTCAGAGCCTCCTTGCTCTATTGATACATCAGGCAATAAAGGAAACAACCATTCATCACTACCTACTTCTGCAAATAATGGCGCGCCTTGAAACAAGGTAATCCTGACCCAGCGATCGGATCTGGGATCAAACTTGGTTGCCCCAAACATCGATAATTTACACCGTAATAGATGCATGGGTAATGCGTCTTTGTGTAAGACATTCATCTGAATATCACCTAGCTGCTTATGGCCCATTGTCCAGACGCGGCGCGCAATTGAGCGATATTTGGGCTTATTCAAGATAAACTCGGATATTAGCTGCTGCGAATTGGCTTGTTTTAAAGCCAAATATAAATGATTGGTTTGGCGAGCGATATCCAAGGACAGCTCACGATCAGCACCCAGCTCCTGACCACGTATACCCATACGTGGCTCTTCCTTATCGATAGAACGATACCAAAACCAATGGCTATTCTCAGGCTGAGTAAAATCAATATCAATGGCCCAGCGATAATGCTGCTCTAAGACGTCAATTATATCCTGAATGACTTTGCCTTTTGGTAACGATAAGGCTTCATCAGCATTGACGCTGTCGAGCAGTGCATCGACACGTTCAGGATACAGCTCTATTAAGCAAGAAATGATGACTTCTTGGCTCTCAAAGCTCAAATGGTCATGTGCCTGTAAAAAATCCGCCCATGTCGCATGATTATTAATGGTTGTCATCAAGTTGTTTTGTAAAACAATTAACTCCCTAACAACCGTTTCATTACGTTTGATTTGCTGCTCATTGATGGTGACAATCTCGTTAAAATGTTGGATAGCACGCTTGATTAGACTGGCAAAATATGCGGTTTCTTTGGGCTCAATCTGGCAAACCGATGTTGCTTGCAACGCTTCCTCACGGGTGGTCAGCCATTGGTCAACGACGCATGGATGATTGATTAAATACGGCGCCATACCCAGACCGGTAGCATTACCAATACCCAAATAACGCTTAATCTCTGGATGCAGTTTGACTGCGTTGCTGCCACCTTTTTGCTTTGCCAAATAATCGACCCAATCTAAGCTAAACTCGCGCAGCAGATAGACAGCACACATCTGCGCTCGGAACGACTGATTAAAGTCCTCGCTATGATCTAACGGTTTAAAATCATAAATACCGAACTTACCATTGCCATAGACCGCCGTGGTACGCAGGATGTAGCCCACTTGTGCGAGTACATCAATCTCAGGCTGCTTGCCAGCCGCAAGGGAGCTGACGATATGATCAAAGACTCGGACGCTCTTGTTTGCTCGTGCCAGCACCATCATCATGTTGGAGTTGCGACCAGCTTCTTGTAGCGGTACGTTGGCTTGTAGATTACTCAGTAACTCTTCGCTTATCTCACCAAATACCAGCCCAAAGGTCACATCCCATTTTTGGGCAATCACTCTATCATTACGCTCGTCATCAGCCAGCTCGTTGCAGAACACCACCAAATGATACAGATGCTCTGGGGTATGTAGACGATAGATAACCTTGCCATAGCCTTGCTCATCCAAATCCCACAAATGAGTGCTGAGCGTCCATTTTTCTCTATCAATCTTACGCAATAACGTACGCACAAAGCTAACGCGGGTTTGATGCATGGCGCCCAGTCTTTGGGCATCCATAATCACATCACGAGTACGGAAACCTGTACTAAGTAAAGGCGATTTGACGTCGATACTTTTATCATTTGCATAAACCATATTCATAATGTCACTACCTTACCTAATATACTGAGCCAGCAGCTTCGTTAATAATCTCAATGAGGGTGTCTATTGGTAAATATGAAATTAGCGGCGCATGTAATGGCTGTCTCATATTTACCGTTTAGTGATCTAGAACCTTAATCAGTTTTTTGCGTCATGCTTTCTTTAGACGTTTGAGCGTTTTCGGCTTCACTGATTTTATGTCTCACCTCTACCTGATTAGGGCGATACAAATCTTGCTCTCGTGCCATTTTCTGAGCAATCTGTGGTCCATTCCATAATGAAGGCAATAATACAAAAGAGACTGGCACTGCCGTAATGACGATAAAGGACTGCAATGCTGTCACGCCGCCAGAACCAAGAGATATTAAAACAATCGCTGTCACCCCCATCATGATGCCCCAAAAGGTACGAATCATGGCGTTTGGCTCGCGTTCGCCACTGATGACGACACTGATGGTATAGGTCATCGAATCGCCCGTCGTAACGATGAAGACGGTGGTCAGAATCAGAAACAATATCGAGGTAATTAAAGGAAAGGGTAATTGCTGCGTAACAGCTAATAATGCACCGGGTAAGTTAAAGCCTTCAAAGGCGCTACTGACACTTCCTGGATTGGCAATCTCAAACGCTAAGCCAGAGCCCCCGACGACGGTGAACCAAAAGCAGGTGACAAGCGGTGCAATAATACAGACTGTCGTAATCAGCTGACGAATAGTGCGACCACGTGAGATGCGAGCGATAAATATCGCCATCATCGGACCATAGCCCAAGAACCAACCCCAAAAGAATACCGTCCACCAGCTCAGCCAACCTTCATCACCGCGAAAGGTCGCCATTGGAACGAAGTTGTCAATCATCGTACCCACACCCTGAATGTAGCCGTTGACAATAAAATTGGTCGGTCCAAATATCAAAATAAAGACCATCAGCGCAAAAGCCAAAATGACGTTAAAGCGGCTGAGTAGCTGCATACCACGAGTCAGACCACTGATCGCAGACAACGTATAGAGTACGATGGCAAAGACAATGATGATTAGCTGAGTCGTGAACGTATCGGGAATACCGAACAATTCATTCAGCGCATAGCTGGTCTGCAAGCCCAAGAAACCAATAGGACCGATAGTACCGGCAGCCACTGCCACGATACAGCAAGCATCGATGATTGCACCCGTTTGGCCGGTGAGTACACGCTCACCAAACATAGGATAAAGAAGCGTACGAGGCTTCAACGGTAAGCCTTTGTCATAATGCAAATGCATAATCACAATTGCGGTCAAACTACCTACAATCGCCCACGCCAAAAACCCCCAATGCATAAATGATTGAGACAAAGCATTAAAAGCGCGTTGCTGTAGATCGGCTGACTCACCGTATAAAGGAGGTGCTGAAGCGAAATGCGCGATTGGCTCGGCGGCAGCCCAAAAAACCCCGCCACCGGCCAGTAGTGTGCAGAAAAGAATAGCCATCCATTTGAAACTGTCTATCTCAGGAACAGGTAAATTGCCCAGTATCACACGCCCCGTACGACCAGCACCGACAGCCAAAGCAATGACAAAGGTCGCTAGTAGCAATATTTGCCAAAAAGGCCCAAATATTTTGACGGACCACGAAAAGCCCACTTCGACTATCTTTGCTAAGCGTGCTTCTGCAAAAATAGCCATCAAAACAAAGGCTACAATGAATCCGCCACTGTACCAAAACGCAGGATTTTTAAGGCCTAATGTGTCGGTAGAAATAGCGACGGCCTTGGTGTCATTTGCTCCTTGATTAACAGGAGCCGAGCGTCCTTGCTCATCTTGATTAAATCCCTTTAAATCGGCCATAATGTGGCTCCATATACTATGCTAACGTTGCATTTTAGATCAGAGTGGTAGTAATAAGGGTGTGATCAAACGACCTCAATATACATACGATCTAATTTAAAATTACCTACTTCAAATGGATATGCGCTATAAAATGTCTGTCGCTTTATAGCGATTTCGAGCAACCGTTGAATGAAATGAAATGACTTTTTTAAATAGCTGGTTAAGCCAAAGGCTCTAAGCCTTGCTCTAAAAAATCAAACCAGTTTTGACCGATGACTTTTCCAGCGTCAATCTCATTAAAACCATGCTTGAGCAAACCGTTATAGATGTTTTCCATACCGTCCTTGCCAGCGAACCATGGCAAGGTGTCTGGCCAGCCTGAATTATTGGCATTGCCTTCACCATAGTCCATGGCTTTTGACCAACGTCCATTACGCATCCATTCAAGCACTGCTTGCGGTTGATTGAGACATAGATCACTACCAATCGCTAAATGCTCGACGCCATATTTATCAGCGCAATTGGCAATCATGGTGCAAAAGTCATCAAGCGTACATGCGCTGCCATTTGGCAAATGGAACGGATATAAACTAAACCCTAACAACCCGCCTGCTTGAGTCAAGGCACTGATGACCGTATCCGATTTATTACGCAAGGCCTCATGAGCCGTGGTCGGATTGGCATGGCTGATACATATCGGACGCGATGACACTTCTATCGCCTCAAGCGTTGAGCGCTCAGCACTGTGTGACATGTCAATAATCATACCGACACGGTTCATTTCAGCGATGACTTGCTGGCCAAAACGGGTGATGCCACTGTCATTCTGCTCATAACAACCTGTCGCTAGTAAGCTCTGGTTGTTGTAAGTCAGCTGCATAATCAATAGACCTAAACGCCGCATCACGCTAATCAGACCAATTTCGTCATCGATTGGTGAGCAGTTTTGTGCGCCAAAGAAGATGCCCACTTTGCCCTGCTCTTTTGCCGTTTTAATATCAGCCACTGAGTACACGGGCAAGATAAGATCTGAGTTTTGCTCAAAGCGTGTGTGCCACTCGCTAAAACGGGTCATGGTCTGGCGAGCGTCTTCGTGATAGACCAAGGTGGCATGTACCGCATTGATACCACTGGCTTGCAGCATCTTAAAGTAGTCACGATCCCAATGGCTATACTGTAATCCGTCAATGACGATATGGTCTTGGTACATATCAATTCCTTTTAATACTTTTATCAGTAGCCGCTATCATTGGCTATTAAGTGCTTTTTCACACCGTGTCGCTTCGATAGCGGCGAGCATTCTTGTTAAGATAGTTCTAGTACGCTTTTTGATAAGCGGTCTTGACGATGGTATAGAACTCTTTAGCATATTGACCTTGCTCACGCGGACCAAAGCTTGACTGTTTACGGCCACCAAATGGCACGTGATAATCCGTACCTGCAGTCGCTAGATTGACCATGACACAGCCTGCTTGTACTTGCTCTTTGAACATCGCACTGCTGCGCAAGCTTTGGGTGATGATGCCGCCCGTCAGACCAAAGCGCGTATCATTGGTCATGGCAATCGCTTCTTCTAGGTTTTTGACACGCAAGACACACGCCAGCGGGGCAAACACTTCCTCTTGGTTGATATCCCAGCTGTTATCCGTCTCCGTAAACAACGTGGGCGACATATAGTAGCCGTCATGCGGCATCTCTAAACGCTCACCGCCAAACGCTAAATTGGCACCAGATTGCTTGGCTTTTTCGATCCAGTCCATATTTGATGCCAGTTGCTTATCATCGACGACAGGCCCCATAAATATGCCGTTTTCAAGCGCATGGCCAACTTTTAGGGTTTTCATTTTGGCAATCACACCGTCTACAAACGCATCATGAATACCGTCCATCACAATAAGACGTGAAGAAGCCGTACATTTCTGACCCGAACCGCCAAACGCACCAGCCACTGCCGCATCGATAGCGACTTGCAAATCGGCATCGTCAGCGATAACCAAGGCGTTTTTGCTGCCCATCTCAAGCTGACAACGGATAAAGTTTGGTGCAGTAGCAGCCGCAACTTTTCGACCTGTTGGTACAGAACCTGTAAAGCTAACGGCGTCGATGTCTGTAGAATTGATGAGCGTATCACCGACTGACGAGCCGCCACCCAACAATAAGTTAAATGTACCTTCTGGCATGCCTTGACGGTGAATAATTTCAGCCAATGCCACTGCGCTGGCTGGCGTTAAATTTGCAGGCTTCCAAATGACAGTGTTACCAAATGCTAATGCTGGCGCGATTTTCCATACAGCAGTGGCAGTTGGAAAATTCCAAGGTGAGATAATGGCAACCACACCGACTGCTTCGCGGGTAACTTCGACCTTAACACCAGGACGCACTGAATCAGCGCTATCACCCATTTGACGCAGCACTTCAGCGGCATAGTAATGGAAGAACTGGCCTGCACGATAAATCTCACCGCGACCTTCCGCAAACGGCTTACCTTCTTCAAGAGACAACAGCGTACCTAGCTCATCACAGCGAGCAATCATTTCATCGCCAATCGCTTGTAGGATAGACTGCTTTTTTTCTAAAGGAGTCGCTTCCCACTTTGGCTGGGCTTGACGCGCCGCCGCGATGGCATCTTTGACTTGATCGCTACTGGCTTGGGCGAACTCACCGATAGTGTCAGTGATATCAGATGGGTTAATATTGGCAACGGTATTTACGCCTGCCTGCCATTCACCATTGATATAAAGTGATTTGGTTGGGTCTTGCTGTAATATCTGTTGGGCGGTGTGAGCTGACATAAGAGCTTCCTTGATAAAGTATTAACTATTTGATTTATTGACTAGAGTACATTCAAAATTTAGGGCACAGCGGCATATACGACCAACTCAACTAGCATCTCTTCACGAGCCAATCCGGCTATCACGAGCGCTGCCCGATTTGGGTAGGGTGCTTCAAAGTATTCAGCATAGACTTGGTTGACCGTTTTTAAATAGTCGCGATCGGTCACATAAATCATGACCTGTAATACCGAATCCATGCCAACATTGGCACATTCTAGTGTGTGCTTGAGATTGTCTAACGTTTGGCGAGTTTGCGCTTCGATACCACCTGCAACCACATCGCCATTTTCATCGATAGGAATCTGCGCAGTGTACAACGTACCATTGCTGGTGATTGCCCACTCTAAAGGGGCTTTAGACGCATAAAGTGAGGTTTTGATGGCTTGTTTGGTTGAATGAGTCGTCATGTCGTCATATCCTTTGATCAATGATTGGGCAGCAATTGCTATAGACGTATCCTACCCACATAGAGACGATAAATCTAACTAATTAAATTTGAAATATGATAGATTTAATCTATCGTTTAGATAAATCATTGAAAAATAGCCTTGGATGGTATGGATATGAAGCTACAGCAACTGCGTCATTTTTTATTTGTGGTAGAGGAAGGCGGATTTCGGGCGGCGGCGGATCGCGCCAATCGCTCGCAAGCGGCATTGTCTGCCTCGATAAAGGAGTTGGAAAAAATACTCGGTCAACGTTTGTTTGAAGCAGGAAATAAGGCCATATTGACGCCATTTGGTGAAACCTGTTTACCAAAAATCAAGCAATTTATAAATATATATCAAGCATTTGAAGACGATTTAAAAGCATCCGCAGCTGGCGACAAAGGTAAAATAAGAATTGCAAGCGTGCCATCATTAGTGACCAAGTTACTGCCCAGTGTATTGGTCGAATACTCAAAAAAATATCCTGATATTGAGATTGTACTGATAGATGATAACTCTGTCGGTGTGGCCAATCGATTGTTAGCCGGAGAAATTGATTTAGCATTGGGCAATTGCACCAGTATTGATCAAACGAATATAGATTTTACGCTACTCATATCAGATCCCATTGGCGTGGTTTGTCTTAAAGCCAATGCGCTGAACAACGAGTTAAATCAGTCGCAAGGGCTAAGCTGGCAACAACTCATGACCCAGCCTTTTATCTATAATGGCACTTGCAGATTGCTCGAAAACACGCCAGCTGAGGCGCTCAATCGTAGGGCAAGGTACACGGTAGAAAACATTACATCGCTGTTTTCTTTATTGCGTAATGATCTAGGTATCACTACTTTACCCAAGCTTGCCTTCCCTGCGAATGAGCCGGAACTAGTTTGGATAAATTTAGTTGACCCGTCTTTGAACCGACAGATCGGTATCTTTAAACTCGCTGACAAGTCGATCTCCCCGCCCGCTCAAGCGTTTTATGATCTGTGTGTGACGTATGTGCAAGAGCATTACTGGCTATAAGTGATCAAAATAAGAGGACTTCCAAATAAGAAAACGGCTGGTGAATATTTTGATATTCACCAGCCGTTTTCTTATTTTATGGCAGAAATTCAATATGCTCTAAAAAGTATATTTGGCCATGACTTCGATTTGTTGACCTGCTGGCATCCATGGGAGTGTGGTTTTATTTTGTTCTCGCCATTCAATACCAACATCTAGATCTGGTAGATACTCATAGATAAGGTTCGCGCTTTTTACAGTGGCAGAAGTGTCTGCCGCATCGTCTACATTTACCTCACCATAACGCAAGTTACCTCGCAGCTTCTGGGTAAATTGATGCTTATATCCTACGCTATAACCAGTTTGCGATATCAGCTTTCCATCTTCCGCATCGCAATCTACCCCGCCCGTCCTGCCCAAAGGCCCACCCACACATATCGCTGAATAAGCACCCATCCCTTCACCGCTGTATACGTTTGCATGTAAGGAATCATCGCCTACCTTGAGCTTGCCCGCCAACGAGACACCCACACCCATATCTGAGTCCTCTCCGTTTTTGACGTCACGAGCAGTGATCGCTACATTGTAGTCAAAGTTAGACAGACTGTCTTTATAACTCACGACCAGATCAGGCAGGTTAGCGTTATCATAGGCAGGCTCCTGGGCGCTGAATCGAAATCCTTTATGAGTATAATGCAAGGTCAAATCTGGCCGAATATAAGAGCCGCCGCCGGATATCGTCCCCACACCCGTACCCCAAAAATCTATTTGCTCCGTTAATAGCGGCGCGACTGCTAAGAACTGCCCATTCCAAGTCTTACCGACCGTCAAATCATCCAGCTGAATATAAGCATGACGTAAGCGCAGGTTTGAGCCGCCTGTGGCATAGTCACCATAAAAATCGCCTTCAATAAACCCAGTCAGCTTTTTATCTTCAACAGTTTTGGTAGTTTTAACATTGATACGAGACTGAAGCAGATTGCCTTTGAACTCCGACTCACCATCGTCTGGACTGTTAAACAGCCCTTCTGCCTTGATATAACCACCTATACTCAACTTAGTATCGCCCTTGGTCACAATCTCTATCGCTTGCGCGGAGGCAGCACTTGCCAAAATCGCCACACCTAACGACAGTCTTTTTATATAAAGCATTATCCATACACTCCGTGTTTTGTTTTGATATCCGTATCAATCACAATGGCTATATTTTTATAAATCTCAGTACCTTTTTGCTCCCTATTAGTAAGCTTCTCTCCTAGGGCGTGTCCTCATTTTAAAAATGGTGATAAAAATGAGATAAATCGCAGTCAAATAAGGAAAATAGCGCAGATAATATCGAGATATTAGTCAGCTATTTGACGCCATTTGGCAAGATTTAGCCATTTTTAACCCATTTAGGTAACTATCGATTGAATTGAGGACACGCCCTAATAATTACTTTAAAAAATTGTCTTTTAAACAAACGGTCCTTTAAGCATTCGACCCTCTGTTTTTTGCTCGTACTTACTCCGTGGTCTTTGTCCTATAAAGGCCACCTCTTTGATACTCTAAAATTGATTAACTGAATGCTTGAGTGTTATCAGTCTTGGCTAATATTCTCTAGCGCGGCAATGGCCGATTTTTGCAACTCACCGATAGGCTTTTTCTGTCCACTCAGTTTATCCAGATAGACCAAAACTGACTCACCGATGGCAACGATTTGCTTTTGTACAGTGCTATAGTAGGTATACTCATGAACTAAGCTTGAGTTACCGATCTTTTTGACTTTCACCCCAATCCACAGCTGGTCAGGATACGTTACTGACTTGAGATATTGGCATGATGAGGCTGCCATCACCGAAGAAGTCTGTTCATTGAATAAGTTCAATTTTCGGTTGTAATAGATACGAGCATTTTGGGCATACTCATAATAGACAACGTTATTGACATGACCAAAGGTATCCATGTCACCCCACTCAACTTGCTGAGAGTAAACCACTGCAAAGTCATGTAATGGATGGCTCTCATCTGTGCTGAGCGCTTCTTTTATTTCTGGGAATATAGCGACCGCTTCCATAGTGTTCTCTTTTATTGATAATCCATTGGTTATAGCAAAAGCAACTAGCTTCGACAGCAATCAGCGGCAATAGTAATTGTTACACTGACTCAAATCACTATGTCCTGATTAAAGTGATTGCTCTGCATACATCAAACGCATTCTTTTTTTGTCGAGTTTGCCAACGCTGGTCTTTGGCATATCTGACAAAAACCTAATCTCACTTGGTACGCCATACTTTGGCAGATGGCCTCTCTCTACTGCTTGATGACCCAACGCCAAGATATCTTCCATTTTTGTGTCGATATAGTCTGGTTTTAGCACAATCAATGCCAAAGGACGCTCGCCCCATTGCTCATCTGGCACACCAATCACGGCAATATCAGCGACACTCGGGTGAAAGGACAAAATCGTTTCTACTTCGAGCGACGAGACCCATTCGCCGCCAGACTTGATAACATCTTTGAGCCTGTCTGTGATGCTTAGCGTACCATCAGCAGTCATGCAAGCGATGTCTTGGGTGTGCATCCAGCCACCTTTCCACAGCGTATTACCTGCCTCTGGGTTTTTAAAATAGCTCTGTGTTAGCCACGGCGCTCGTATCACAAGCTCACCCGTTGATTTGCCATCCATTGGTTGTGGCTTGCCGTTTTCATCCCAGATTTCCATCGACACCAACATAATGGGCGAACCTGACAGACAACGATAATTGAGATTATCCTCCAGCGCCATAGATGCTGTTTTGTCATCGAATACCGCGCGGGACAGCACAGGGCAGGACTCTGACATTCCAAACCCTGACATAAACTCTATGCCACATTCTATAGCTGCTTTGGCCAAGCCTTCGTTTAGCTTTGAGCCACCTAGAAGAAGTTTAAGACCATCAAATTTGCGTCCGCGTTCGTCCATTTCTTTGAGTAGCATTTGTAATATTGCAGGGACACCATGCGACAGTGTGACCTTGTGCTCCTCAATCAAATCAACCAATTTTGGCGCGAGATATCGTCCCGGATAGACCTGCTTGAGACCTATCATGGTTGCACCATATGGCCAGCACCATGCATGAACATGAAATAGTGGCGTCATTGGCATATAGACATCGTTATAGCGCGCGCCTTGACCTTCTGCGTTGAGTGCAGATGCCAAAGTGCTTGCCATCGTCTGTAGTACGATCTGTCGATGGGTAAAGAAAACCCCTTTCGGGTCGCCTGTCGTACCACTGGTATAGAATGTCGTAGCAATAGTGTTTTCATCAAAATCTGGAAAGTCAAACTCGTCACTAGCGGCTGCCAACAGTGACTCATATTCGCCATCGACATAGTCTGGCAGCTCGGCTTTATCACCTTCTGCATCATCAGCCCACATCACATGCTCAATAGAAGGCGCATCATCACGGTAGTCTTTGACCATTGGCGCAAATTCGGCATTTAATATCAGTGCTTTTGGCGCAGCATGGTTGACGGTATAAAGCACTTTATCTTCAGATAGGCGCACATTGACCGTTTGCAAAATCATGCCAGACATCGGCACTGCAAAGTACGCCTCAAGGTAACGATGACTGTCCCAATCCATCACAGCCACTACATCACCTGCTTGTAGACCCATGTTTTTTAGCACATTGGCTAGGCGATTGATGCGCTTAAAAAACTCAGCGTAGGTATAAGTGACTTTATCGGCATAACTGATGGTTTGGTTGGTAGAGGCAATCTTGGCACGGTTGAGTAGCTGCTTGATGATCAAAGGAAAGTCATAAGCGCCTTCTGCCTGTTGATAGTTTTCGTGTTGGTTGAGTATGGTCGTCATGTTGTCGTCCTTGATAATAAATCGTCCTTGGTAGTCAGTGATGTGGCGAGGAATACTAATAAGAATCAGACTCGCTCTATCACCATGGCAAGCCCTTGCCCAATGCCAATACATAGACTGACCACAGCATATTTACCGCCGGTACGTTGTAGTTCGCGCGCCGTGCTCAAGGCAATTCTGGCACCTGATGCGCCAAGCGGATGCCCGACAGCGATGGCACCACCATTGGGATTGACACGCTTATCATCAAACTCGATATTCAGTCCTTTTAAACAGCCGAGCACTTGTGAGGCAAACGCTTCATTAATCTCAATGACGGACATATCATCTAGGGTTAAATCAGCCCTTTTTAGCGCCAGTTTAATGGCTTCGACAGGTCCCATACCCATGATATTTGGCTCAACACCCATCGCACCCGATGATAAGATCTTGGCAATTGGCTTAAACCCTAGCTTTTCTTCTGCTTGTTTTGAGCCGATGATTAACGCTGCTGCACCATCGTTAATGCCAGATGCATTGCCTGCCGTGACCACACCGTCTTTATTTAAGGGCTTGAGGTTTTTCAATGCGTCAACCGTTGAGCTGGCACGAGGATGCTCGTCCTCTGTGACGGTTTTATCTGGTTGTTTTTTACCTTGTGGGACAATGATAGGTGTTATTTCATCGTCAAAAAACCCTGCTTGTTTGGCTGCTTGGTACTTCGCTTGCGATGCTGCGGCAAACTGATCCGCCTCTTCACGAGTGATACCGTATTTGTGCGCGACATTATCACCAGTTTGCGGCATGCTATCACTACCAAACTGCTCTGCAATGAGCGGATTGGGGAATCGACTACCGATGGTCGTATCAAACACTTTGAAATCACGGCTAAAAGGCTGTGCAGTCTTGGCAAAGACAAATGGTGCGCGCGTCATTGATTCGACACCGCCTGCTAGTATGATGTCTCCTTCGTTACAGGTAATACTGCGAGCAGCATCGACCACAGTCGATAGCCCTGATGCACATAGACGGTTGATAGTTTGACCAGGCGTTGTAACGTCTAACCCTGCCAGCAACGCCGCATTACGGGCGATGTTGCGAGAATCTTCGCCTGCTTGGTTTGCGCTGCCTAGCAGTACTTCATCAAAAATATCGATTGGCAACTGGTGTTTGTCGACTAATGCCTTGATCACCGTGGCGATTAAATCATCAGGACGTACGGTGGCAAGTGCCCCAACGTATCGACCGAATGGGCTTCTTAATCCATCATAAATATAGGCGTTTAACATAACGATTCCTTGTATTTAAATTTATTACTTTTTAAATTGTTTTTGAAGTCTGTATGACAGTCTGCTCAAATGACTCAAGTATTAAAGCGAGCAATTGGTTTGCTGCGTAAGAAGTGAGATATCAAGTGTCGCACGGCGCTGTAGCCATGGGCTTGGGCGATAACGCGGGTCACCTGTCAACTTATAAATGCGTGTCAGAATAAGCAGAATACGCTTAGCGCTTAACTTATCGCCCCAAGAGATGGGGCCAGATGGGTAACCTAACCCAAGCTTGACAGCATTATCAATATCTTCAGGCGTCGCAATGCCTTGCATGGCAATATCACAGCCCAAATTGATCACCATAGCAACCACACGCTGCGCCACAAACCCTGTGCTTTCACCAATCAATGTGGCCATCGTGCCTGTCTGCTTTTCTACTTCGTTTTTAGTAGCGTGATTTTCAGTCGCCTGATGCTCTGAAGCTTTAGCAAACAACGCATAAGCCTGCGCCACAAATTTAGCCTGCGTCACCATGCTTGGCATTAAGGTACGGTGTTTTGATAAATCAGTTAACATATCGATGGCTACGGTTTGAGCGGGGTCAACCTGATACCGGATAGCCGCATTCGTCGTGTCCTCGCCATAAGTCGCTAACAATACTAAACTGTCCGCTGCGGGCTGCTCATTGTTATCGATAGTGACGCCATGTGCATTTAGATAATCGACCAGCTGGGTTTTGTCATCCGCCATATCTGCACCTACCCACACTGAGGTGATGGCAGTTTCAGATACTGATTTGACATGTGGTGGCACGGTATTGGTGATAGATTTTTGGCCGTCTTGTTTTTTATTTTCTGTATAGTGATAAAAGCCTTCACCAACTTTACGACCCAGTTTTTTGCCAGTAAGCATTTGATGGGTCAATGGATGCGGACGATAGCGCGGTTCTTGATAGTACTGGTGATAAATAGACTCCATGACTGGATGTGACACATCAATTCCTGTGAGATCCATTAGCTCAAATGGCCCCATACGAAAACCTGCCCCGTCACGCAAGATACGGTCAATCTCCTCAAAATTGGCAACCCCTTCACCCACTATTTTTAATGACTCTGTCCCATACGCGCGTCCTGCATGATTGACGATAAAGCCCGGTGTGTCTTTTGCCACCACACCCAAGTGCCCCATGCGTATAGCCAAATCGTTAAGTACTTGTGTGGTTGCAGAGTGAGTTGAGATACCAGGGATCACCTCTACAATTTTCATCAACGGCACTGGGTTAAAAAAGTGAAACCCTGCGATTCGCTCTGGGTAATTACAGTCAGCAGCGATTGCCGTCACTGATAAAGAAGAAGTATTCGTTGCCAAAATTGTCTCGGTAGTGACGATCTTCTCTAACTGTTTAAACAGCTGCTTTTTAATGGCCAAATCTTCAATGATGGCTTCGATGACCACATCTGCTTGTTTAATTTCGGACAGTTCAGAGACGACGACCAGATTTTGTAGCGTACTAGCAAGCTGCGTATCGGTAAACTTGCCTTTGGCGGTTAGCTTTTCAAGCATGACTTGTAAAGATTGACGGCCTTGCTCAGCAGCGCCTGCTTTTGCATCAAATAAAAGCACGGTAATACCTGCTTGCGCGGCGATTTGGGCAATACCCATACCCATAATCCCGGTGCCAATAATGGCGATTGTGTTCACGGTCATAATGATTCTCTATTCTGTATTAAGGAAGTATTGATTGGTTAGATAGTGATTGATTAGATAGAGCATGATCAAACACATGCCAATCATTTAGCAGCCTTTATAGACAGGGCTACGTTTTTCCAAAAAGGCGCGAGCACCCTCTTTTTGGTCATCGGTATCAAACAACATCTGAAATGCCTTACGCTCCAACGCCAATGCACCCTGCAAAGGCATATCCGCACCCAGCATTGATACCTCTTTGATTTGTGCCAATGCAATGGGAGAGTAAGCTGCCAATTGCGCGGCAATCTCGATAGCGCGCGTGATAGTCACCGTGTCCTCAACCACTTCAGACACTAGGCCCATTTGATCGGCCTCATCAGCACTGATCATGTCGCCAGTCAGCACCATCTTCATGGCCTTGTGCTTACCAATCGCGCGAAACAGTCGCTGTGTGCCCCCGGCTCCTGGCATCAATCCTATTTTGATCTCTGGTTGTCCAAACTTGGCTGATTTACCCGCGATAATGATGTCTGCATGCATAGCCAGCTCACAGCCACCGCCCAGCGCATAACCATTGACTGCGGCGATAATAGGTTTTTGGCAGTTGCTGATAGCGTCCCAATAACGCTCACTATGGCGCAGATACATATCGGCTGTTTTGGCAGTCAAGAACGCATTGATATCGGCACCAGCAGCAAATACCTTATCACCGCCTGTCAGCACAATGGCTCTAGTGTCTGGGTCATCATTAAGTTGAATGAATAGGTCTGCCAGCTGCTGGCGTAGCTCAGCATTCAAAGCGTTACGAACGTTAGGCCGATTGAGTGTGATAACACTGACGCCAGCTCCTTGTTGCTCACAAATAACGAGTTGCTCTTCCATGATCACTCCCTTAGACATCTCTTTTCGATAAGTATGGAAATCTTTTGAAAACATTTTATGTATGTGAATTTATGAATTAAATACCGCATAGCGATATCAAAAACCAATATATACTGTTTATTTTCATTTGTGAAGTATAAAAAACCCTTAAATTAAAATTATTATCGATAATAAAAGCCTATTAACTTATAAAAATACCGCAATGCGGTTTTTTAAACCAAAAGTATTGTAATTTTACAATTCATCGATTATGCTGTTTCTCCAAGGGCATTTGCTTTCTTTAAAAAGTTATTTTAAACGGCTCCTTTAGACAGTTGCTTTGAACGACTACTTCAAACAGTCGAATTTGGAACAGCCAAATATAAAACAGTCCTATTTGCAAGTTATAAGCGTCATAACGCTACGATCCATATTGGATATTCATCAAACAAGGAAGATTCACATGATTAGAGATAAAGAGACCCTCGACCACATCACTCAGACCATCCGTCAGTTTGTAAACGATCAGCTAGTGCCTATGGAGCACTGGGTAGCAGAGAACGATCGCCTACCAGAAGATATCATTCAGCAGATGCGTGACTTGGGGCTATTTGGATTAACCATTCCTGAAGCCTATGGTGGGCTTGGTGTGACCATGGAAGAAGAAGTCACATTGGCATTTGAGTTGGGGCGTACCTCTCCCGCTTTTCGTTCCTTAATCGGTACCAATAACGGTATTGGCTCATCAGGTCTGGTCATTGATGGCACCGAGGCACAAAAACAAAAATACCTCCCAAGGCTTGCCAGTGGTGAAATTATTGGCTCGTTTTGTTTGACAGAACCTGAATCTGGCTCAGATGCGGCCTCTCTAAGAACCACAGCGATCAAAGACGGTGACACTTATATTATCAATGGCACCAAACGCTATATTACCAATGCACCGCAAGCAGGAATTTTTACTGTCATGGCGCGCACCGACCCACAAAACAAACGTTCTGGTGGTATTTCAGCGTTTATCGTGGAGAGCGACACCCCAGGTATCACCTTGGGTAAAATCGATAAAAAAATGGGGCAAAAAGGCGCGCATACCTGTGATGTCATCTTTGATAATTGTGTCGTACCTGCAGATGCATTGATTGGCGGCGTCGAAGGGGTGGGCTTTAAAACCGCGATGAAAGTCCTTGATAAAGGTCGATTACATATTGCGGCAGCAAGTACAGGGGCTGCCACTCGCATGCTGGATGATGCTCTAAAGTATGCCGTCGAGCGTAAGCAGTTCGGTCAACCGATTGCCAGTTTTCAGCTCATTCAAGGCATGCTTGCAGACTCAAAAGCGGAAATCTATGCCGCCAAATCGATGGTACTCGATGCCTCACGTCTGCGTGATGAAGGCAAAGATGTGGTCACAGAATCCTCATGCGCCAAAATGTTTGCCACTGAGATGTGTGGCCGTGTGGCTGACAGAGCCGTGCAAATTCATGGCGGTGCCGGTTATATCGCAGACTACGGTATTGAGCGTTTCTACCGTGATGTCCGCTTATATCGTTTGTATGAAGGCACGACCCAAATCCAGCAAGTCATTATCGCCCGCAATATGATTAAAGAAGTCAGCGAGTAAACATCTCTTAACCGTCAACGTGTATCACGGTATTTGCTAGGATGCAGATGCCGTCTCTCCCCTCTTATTAGATTAATTTCTCATATTCACAACGATAAGGATATACATTGTGAAAAGTGTCACTATAACGTCAAACCCAGAGGCCATCTTGGTACGCAATCAACCTTGGAAATTGGCCTTCGTGTGCTGTTTTCTGGTTCTATTGTGTGATGGGGCTGACATCGGTATTCTTGCCTTTACGCTGTCAAGTCTCAAGTTAGAGTTTGGTTTGACCAACGTACAAGCGGGTGCCTTGGGTAGCTGGTCATTATTTGGTATGGCCATTGGTGGATTTTTTGGTGGCTGGGCCTGTGATCGATTTGGTCGCGTACGGGTGATTGTGATTGCGACGGCTATGTTTTCGGTGTTGTCTGGATTTAGTGGGTTTGTACAGAGTTATGAGCAGTTTATAGCCCTTCGAGTGGTCGCTTGTTTGGGTCTTGGCAGTTTGTACATTGCCACCAACACGCTGATGTCTGAGATGGTGCCGACCCAGCACCGAACCACCGTACTGGCTGCACTGATGACTGGGTTTACGCTAGGGTCTTTAGTTATCACCAGCATTTCGGCTTGGATTATTCCCAGTTATGGCTGGCGCACTCTTTATCTGTTGACATTTTTACCCCTCATTCTAGCCGCCTCAATGTATTTTTTGGTGCCCGAACCCCAGTCTTGGAAAGAATCACGTGCGCTTAAACTCAGCGGCGCAAAAGATCCGAATCAAAAAGCAGAAAATGCTTATAAAGCCATCTTTGAAAACCCAAAGCATCGCATCATGTTTATCTTATGGTCGATGAGCTCAGGGCTTTTATTGTTTGGGTATTTTGGTGTGAGTAACTGGCTGCCGTCTTATTTAGAGACTGAACTGGGTATTAAGTTTAAAGAGATGGCGCTATATATGGCGGGTACTTACCTGACCATGATGTTCGCTAAGGTCGTGGCGGGGCTTGTCGCTGATAGAATTGGACGCAAAATAGTATTTGCCTTTGGTACGATGGGTACAGCACTATTCATTCCCATCTTGGTATATATGCACACGCCAGAAAACATCGGTTGGTTGATGATTACCTTCGGTTTCTTATATGGCATCCCTTATGCCATCAACGCCACCTACTTAACCGAAAGCTTCCCGACTGCCATTAGAGGCACTGCGATTGGCGGTGCCTTCAATATTGGACGACTGGGCTCTGTGATTGCGCCTGTCGCCATTGGCTACATGGCCATGCACAATTCTATCGGTGCAGGCTTGCTACTTATGGCAGGTGCTTATTTCTTATGCGGTCTGATTCCAACGCTGTTTATCAAAGAAAAACAGTATGATCCGCAAGAGGCTTAGCCTTGTCCTGCTTGATATTCATCATATAAGAGATATCGAGTTATATTCAATGCTGAACACATCATGGCAATACTGAAAGTTTAGAGGTAAATTGATATAATAAGGCAAAAGTAATAAGCGCCTAACAGTGCGTGATGGCACACTGCTACCGTCTTATAGAGCATTCTTGATGGCAGCATTGAGTCGCGATAATTAGCAACCATACTGAGTAGAAAAACTCAGCAACGACACTTTATGATACTCGTACCAACTTAATTGGGGATAATAGACGACCTATGACTAATGATACCCTGACTGACGAAGACGCTAGCAGTGAGATGCATATCGAACTGTTAGAGCCAATTGCAGAGATGAAAGACAAAAACGACAGACAATTTGTCACTGCATTGGCTCGCGGGCTTGAGCTGCTTCGTTGTTTTACACCGCAGCGGCCCTATTTGGGCAACCAAGACTTGAGTCAGCTGACAGGTCTGCCTAAAGGCACGATTACGCGTCTGACCTATACGTTGGTGAAGTTGGGCTATCTAAAACAATCAACCAATAGCAGTAAGTATCAGTTGTCTACTGGTGTGCTGGGTTTTGGCTATACCATGATGACCAATATCTCGATAAACAATCTCGCAACGCCCTATATGGAAGAATTGGCAGATTATGCCAATAGTGCGGTTGCAATGGCGACTCGTGATCGGCTGATGATGGTCTATCTGAATGTCGTACAGGGCGCTGGCACCACCACCATGCAGCGCAATATCGGCTCCTATTTACCAATTCATCTAAGCTCGATGGGCAGAGCCTGTTTGGCAAGCATGCCCCCTGCTGAGCAAGAATTTATCCTCAATGCCATTCGTACCAAATACAAAGATGACTGGATAAAGATTAGACGGGGATTGGATAAAGCGTTCCAAGACTATGAGGATTATGGCTACTGTTTTTCGATAAGTGAGTGGCAAAAGGACGTCAATGCGGTTGCCATTGCTCTGATGCACCCTACCGAAGGCTTGCTCACCTTTAACTGCGGTGCGCCCAGCTTTGTGCTTAGCCGTACCAAACTTGAAGAAGACATTGCCCCGCGCCTATTGCATATGAAAAATATGCTAGAGAGCAAGCTGTATATCAGCTAGCAGGTAATATCAATTATAGCGGTCGCCTATTGTTTATGGTCAATTCCACATAAATCAGATACATCGTCAGATTCGCTCAGCCTGCTATTTATAGTATTTTCACTTGCCTTGCTTGTCTCTACATTGTATTAAACCGACTATAGAAGCTTATCAGCATAGAGGCATCTCTGCTCTCAAATGCTGATAGAGTAACCAGCATATTAAGAAGGAAAAATCACCACCTCATTGCCTTCCTGCCATGGTTGGAACTTAGTCATCACTTGCACAAACGAGGGATGCTCTAGCCAGTTTTGTAGCCATAGCTGCAGCTTTGGATAAGGCAAATCATAAAAAACATCACGATCCACGTGTGCAAATTGGCGAACAAATGGCATGATACCAATATCAGCAATGGTGATACTATTCCCTAATAGATATGTATTCTGCGTCAATAACGTTTCTAACTCCTGCAAAAACACTTCGCCTCGCTGTCGATACTCTGTCTGAGTCATGTCTAAATGACGATCAGCGTACTTATAGCGATCGAGCCACTGTTTAAACTCATTGTCATTCTTTTTTATCAAAGCGTTGGCCTGATGCAAAACATCGGCATCAAGTAGTGTGTGCGGATCGTTGTGCTCAAGTGCCCACATCATAATATCGAAACTCTCTTCAATCACTGTGCCATCTGAGGTTTGTAGGACCGGCACTGTCCCTTTCGGGCTAATCACTAGCATCTGCTCTGGTTTGTTCTTTAATGTAATCTCTCTCAGCGCCACTGGCATCTTGGCAAACACGAGTCCCAGACGAGCGCGCATGGCATAGGGACAGCGGCGAAAAGAATATAAGCAATGAGGTACAGAGGACATCATCATGCTCCATAGTTGGTTGGAATCAACAACGTTCGTTTTGCTAATTTCATATTTGATGGGTTTATATATGTTGGTTTATTTTATAGTAAAGGTAGAACGATTTGTGAATACGCATGATTACGCTCCTTCATTCTGAGCCCTTGGGACTTTCAGCTGCGTCAGTATGACCGAGACCATCCCAGATTCTGTGTAACTGCCATACCCCTTCCTACCTATATCAAAAAGCGCCCCCTTTTGGGAGCGCTTTTTTACTGTCTATTCCATAATATTAGATAATATTGTCATCTATAACAGTTTGAATGTATAGACTCGCCGTATTACCGCTGTCTTGATACAGATCATAACCGGCCTGATCAGAAGTAGCTGACTTGGTCATACCAGATATGTTGACGGTATCGAGGCTATCACCTTTAATGAACAGCTGATTACTACTATCCGTCATACTAATAACATCACTCAGCCCTAAGTTAAGCGTTTGCGCAGTGTCATTAACCATATTGATCGTTTCAAAATTAGTAACGTTACTCAAATCGATACTAGACACGGCAGTCGTATCAGTAATCGCTAGGGTATCATTATCTCGACTACCATCTGAGTTTTCGCCACCATCGATTCGAGCATCATTTCTATCAAATATGATAATGTCACTACCATCGCCGCCTAACAAAGTATCTGCGCCGCTCAAGCCGATTAACGTATCATCGCCTTTGCCGCCACTCAATGTCTCAACTTGGTTCGTACCTACTAAGTAATCATTATCATCAGTAGTGCGTGATGGAATATCATTTATTGAGTCTGGGCTTTGCGGTGTTGCGTATTCATTGTAATTGAGAGTAACAGTTGAGTTTGCTGTATCACCGTCAGAATCTGTAAATTCAAATTTAAATACATCAACATCATCTACACCAGCTCTTACGATATCAGCAATGTTGTCTACTGTCTTGAACTTATAACTGCCATCAGCATAGCCAATAAACGACCCATAATCGGTCTGGAACTCATAATTCGTGGAATCGCCATCTGTATCAACTATCGTTATGGTTGCATCACTGTCTGTCGTGGAAACACCCGACCAAACAATACCTGCGCTGGTTGAGGTGAGATAATCAATAGCATCCCCACCAACGGATACCTTTCCTTCGATAACGACGTTGTTATCTAGTACAGGCACTGCGTTTAAAGGAGTCAGCTTACCTATCACATCATAGGTATTCTCTCCACCTTCTACACTGTTGACCACAAAGGTAGTGTCTTCATCCAAAGTTGAATCGTACTCAGTTAAAGAAAAGCCAGTATCAACGATGTTATCACCATTGCTGTCATATTTATCAATAATACCGTCACTATCGGTATCTTCAGCGCGTCTACCATTTGTACTAAAGACAACATAGTCGAGATTACCAGCAGCATCTAGAACAGCGTCATTGATGTTATCGCCGTCAAAGTCAATACCATCTGATCTACCATTTTTATCAGCATCAATGTAAGCAACACCAGTGTTACCAATAACGGTATATCTATAGCCTGAATCTAAATTTAGTACGAGTTGTGCATCTCCTTCATCACCTAAAATATTATTATTATTTAAATCATAATAATTTATACTATTTGAGTTTCGATTGGCGAACCCATTAATTGCTTTACCAACAACCGAATACATTGACTGATCAACTAGCCCGTCACCATTATTATCGAAGCCATCATTATCCTGATACACTTTCAAAAACGCTTTGTTTTTATCAGAATCAATAGTAAAGTCAGGATCTTTATTGACTAATGTTATGTCAAGGCGATACTGCTGACCTGCAATGTCTATGATTCGAGATGCATTAGGTATAACAATAAAGTCACTTTGGACAAATTCATCACTATAAGTTGCAGAGTCTAGTCCATAAGAAGCAGCCGTTAAGTTGTTAGGTGTTTCATTATGCTGCATCTCGTACTCAACAGCGACTGTCTGAGGGTTACCATTGACAGTAACGTTGAAATTAATATCTAGCTCGGTCTCCAGTAACGTACCACCATCTCCAAACACACCAAAGTTAATATGAGAGAAATCACCTAAGTCAATATCGTTCCCAAACTTAATCTGTTGACCCGTCGTACCTTGGTAGATAGTATTTTCGTAAGTGGTATATCCTGCAGGAGATGTCGTTGCATCAGCCGGTCTACCCCAATAAATGGCTTCGTCTAGCGTATCTACGTAAGGGAGGCCATCTGCTGCTGTATAGGTGGCATCTAATTCAGCGGATAATATACCAACCGTACCACCATAGTTACGCAATGGAATGGTATCGCCACTACTTCCAGCTGCGGTATTAAGACTGCCAGCAATTAAATACGAAGGATCTGCAACTGTGACAGCACGTGACGGATCGGTAAACAATGAATTAGTAAAGCCTGTTTGTAAGTTAGTAACGGTAATGGTTTCTTGTTGAACATCGATGTTCCAAACCAACGCCTGAGGTACAGGAGAGTCATCTTCGATAATGGCCAGCAACTCATCAGACTTAACTAATGACTCAGTAGCAGTGGCATTTTCAAACACCTCAATACCAAAGTCGACCGACAGTATACCCTCAACATTATCACCTGCCGTATGATCCACTGGCGCACTCAATGTGACATCGTAGCCAAACTGATAACCATCAGTGATTGTTTCTTTACTGCCATTAAAACCTATAGTCAGTACGGTTTGAGTTTGGGTAATGTTATTGCTGTCTGTATATTCATACTCACCAACGATATTACCTGTAGCCGAATCAATCCGGAAAACAACATCATTACCCTGACTGGTAATACCGTTATCAGTAGCTGGCAATACAAACTTCACTATTGCATTGTCAAGATTCGTATCCGTATCAGTTACTCGAACCCAGTTACCTTCTGTATCCGTTGCTGAATCAGTAGTATCAAATGAATCTGGATTATCGTCTAGGTTTCCTCCAACCAACCCTTCTTCAGAAACTCGGCCTGGTGGCGTCACTTCAATTCTAGTCGGCTGTTCGTAGTCAATGGTGACGGTGGCGGCATTTGATACCAAACCATTGATGTCTTTTACGGTGTAGCTGATTGGTGTTGGGTTACCTACAAATCCGTTTTCTGGATCAAACGTAATGGCACCTGTGTTCTCATTGATGCTCCATGTGCCTTCGCCTGATACCACAACCGATTTGCCGTCAGCGGCAATGGTGCCGCCTGCTGGTGACACGGTGATGAGGACGCTGGTTGGGTCGATGTCATTTTCAGGGTCGGTGTCGTTACTTAATACCTCAAGAGTCACATTAGAACCAAACACTTGGTCTAACTTTTCGTCATTCACGGCCACTGGCGCGGTTTGTGGATAATCGATGGTGACGGTGGCGGCATTTGATACCAAACCATTGATGTCTTTTACGGTGTAGCTGATCGGGGTTGGGTCTGCGGTAAAACCGGCTTCTGGGGCAAAGCTGATGTTGCCAGTCGCTGGATTGACCGTCCACGTGCCTTCGCCATCGACCACGACCGATTTGCCGTCAGCGGCAATGGTGCTGCCGACTGGCGCTTGGGTGATGAGGACGCTGGTTGGGTCGATGTCATTTTCAGGGTCGGTGTCGTTACCCACTACGGCAACGTCAACCGTGGCGCCGGAAGCACCTGATTTTGCATCATTCACGGCCACTGGCGC